>JAIYBB010000002.1 GCA_027488735.1 Comamonadaceae bacterium
GAACGCTGGGCCACGCCTGATGGCGACTTCATTGACGTCGACTTTCAGGGTGCGGGGCCTGGGGGAGAACTCATTTCCGATGCGCCATGGTTGGTGCTGTTCCACGGGTTGGAAGGCAGTTCACGGGGGCGCTATGCCTTGGCCTTCGCCGATGTGGCGCGGCAGCGCGGCTGGAACTACGCGGTGCCGCACTTCCGGGGTTGCTCGGGCGAATTGAATCTGGCGCCGCGGGCCTACCACTCCGGGGACTTTGAAGAGATCGGCTGGATCCTTCAGCGCGTGCGTGCGCGCGCGTCTTCGCCGGTGCGGGCCGTGGGCATTTCGCTGGGGGGCAACGCCCTGATGCGCTGGGCCGCAGAAGCGGGCCACAGCGCTTCGCAGACCGCGGCGGCCGTGGCCAGCGTGTGTTCACCGCTGGACCTGATGGCCTCGGGTGATGCCATCGGGCGCGGCTTCAACCGCTTGGTCTACACCCGCATGTTCCTGCGCACGATGAAGCCACGCGCCATGGCCAAGTGGGCGCAGCACCCGGGCCTGTTCGACAAGGAGCGGTTGTTGGCCGCGCGCGACCTGCGCGAATTCGATGACGTGTTCACTGGTCCGCTGCACGGCTTCAAGGGCACCGACGACTACTGGACCCGCGCTTCGGCCAAGCCGCTCCTGCACCGCATCCGCATTCCGGCCTTGGCGCTCAATGCGCTGAATGACCCCTTCATTCCGGCCGATTCACTGCCACATGCATCGGCCGTGGGCTCGCATGTGGAACTCTGGCAGCCCGCGCACGGCGGGCATGTGGGCTTCCCCGCCGGCGCGCCACCGGGGCATGTGCTGACCATGCCGCAGGCGGTGGCGGCGTGGTTGGGACAATAGGCGCATGGACGACATCGTCAAAGCGGCCCTCAAGAAGTGGCCCAACGTGCCCGCCTGCTATGACTGGCTGGCGCTCGACGCGCGCGGCCAATGGTGGATGCGCGACGAACGCACGCAGGCGGCGGGCCCGTTTCCGCAAGCCAAAGGCAGCCGCATCGAGCACGAAAAACTGCGGGAGTTCATTCACCGCAACTATGAATGCGACGAGCACGGCGCCTGGTACTTCCAGAACGGGCCGCAGCGGGTGTACGTGGTGTTGGAATGCACGCCCTGGGTGTGGCGCGTGATGGACACGCCGGGCCATGCAGTGGTCAGTCACACCGGCCGTGCGGCGGTGGTGCAGCAGGCTTGGCTGGATGAAGCGGGGCGCCTGTACCTGACCACGGACATTGGGCCGGGGCTGGTGCACAGCCTGGATGTGGGTGCCGCTGCGCAGGCCCTGGAGCAGGCCGACTGGGGTGTCACCCAGCCGCGGGAGGTGGCGGCTAAGGAGATTGCGCGGCTGTGGGGGTTTGTGACCAGGCCGCAGCCCGCGGCCCGGTGACCCCGATTACTGCTTGGCCGGAGCCTCGGGCGCCTTGGGCTCGGGGAACTTGCCACCGGATTGGTTGGACATGTAGACCACCGCACGGCCAATTTCAAAGTCGCTGTAGTCGCCACCGCCCTGGGCACCCATGGCGCCCTTGCCCTTGAGGGCCGATTCCCACAGGTGGTCGTAGCCGCTCTTGATGCGCGCAGCCCAAGCACCGTTGTCGCCCAGCTTGGGGGCGCCCGCGGCACCCGAGGTGTGGCAGGCGGCGCACTGGGCCGCATACACCTGCTCGCCCGTCTTCAGCGTGGCTGGGTTGCTGGCGTCACGCACTTCCACCTTGCCCACCGGCGCAATGCGCGCGGCCACAGCCTGCGCGTCCAGCACGGCAGTGCCTGCGCCTTCCTTGGGCTGGGTGGCCACGTAGTTCACCAGCAGGATGATGGCCACGATGGGCACCACGAAGGACGCCACCACCGCAGCCACCAGCTGCTTGGGCGTCTTGATCGGGCCTTCGTGCGGCAGGTCGTGGCCGTCGGCAGCGTGATCGTGGTGGTCGTGGTGGCTCATCTCGGTCCTCAACTTCGGTGGAACTGCGGGGGTGATGCGTGCAGAAGGCCTGTGGCGTGACCGCGCGCGGCCCCTCCTGCAAAGCCTCTGATTATAAGAGCCGCGCGGCTTGCACCGGCCTTTCGGGGCCGGTCCCTGGGGGATTCAAGCCCGCGGCGCGGTAGAATTGGCGACTTTTTCCGAAGCGGCTGTAGCTCAGTGGATAGAGTATTGGCCTCCGAAGCCAAGGGTCGTGGGTTCGATCCCCGCCAGCCGCACCAGATTCAAACCATCTGAGCCTCAACTTGCAGACATTGCTGATCGCTACAGCAAGCCCGCAACAGCGCCGATTGCACATACTCTAAAGCAAACCGCTGCGCGAAAAAATCAAGCCGACAGGTCGTGAATGCCACCAAAGGTTTTGGACAAATAGATTTCTGCATGCTCCAACACAAAATACCTGAAAGCCTCCGCCGCCGGTGACAGCAGTTTCGAGAGCGGATGTACCACGTTCCAAGCGCGCACTAGAGGCGCACCGCTCACTGGTAACACACACAATTTGCGGGCTTGCAATTCCAAACCTATGGTGTGCAGCGATAAAAATCCAAGACCCAGATTCGCCATGACAGCTTGTTTGATTGCGTCATTGGTTTGCAACTCCATGCTGTACTTGGGCTGCATTCTGGCTTGTACAAAAAAACTCTCCATGGCATTGCGAGTGCCCGAGCCTGGTTCGCGCACGATGAAAGACTGTTGACGCAGGTCTTCAGCACGCAAACCGGATTCACCGGCCAGAGAATGCTCAGTGCTGGCCACAAACACCAGCGGGTTGGCGGCAAACGGTTCGGCGCGTGTGGGCAGATCATCAGGCGCTTTGCCCATGACGGCGATGTCCACCTCGCTGTTTTGAAGCCATTGAACCAGCTCACGACGGTTGCCCACCAGCAGTTTGACTTCAATGCCTTCGTGTTCTTTCAAAAACTGATTCAGCAAGGCCGGAATGAAGTAAGTAGCGGTTCCGACCAAACCGATGGTCAGGGTGCCGGTTTCAATGCGTTGCAACCTTGCGGCGGCGTCTTGGGCGTCTTTGAGCAGGGCCAGCATTTTGCGGCTGTAGACCAGCATGTATTCGCCAGTGGTGGTCAGGCTGATCTTGCGGCCTTGGCGTTCAAACAGCGGCATGCCGACTTCTGCTTCTAAGTCCTTGATTTGCATAGTGACGGCGGGTGCCGAGACGTGCATGTCCTCGGCCGCCTTGGAAAAGCTCAGATGCTTGGCGACCGCATTAAAAAACCGCAATTGGCGAAAGGTGGCGTTCTTCAATTAAGTTTTCCTTAATTCAAAATCAAAAATAAATGAATTTACTTATTTGGTCGGAGTTTATACATTCATTCCATCTTCTCACCACGACGGAGTTTTTTAGATGACCGAAGCCACACAAATCACAGACAAAAAGAAACGCTACAGCGCAGGCGTACTCAAATATCGGCAAATGGGCTATTGGATGCCTGACTATGTGCCCAAAGACACAGACACCATTTGTTTGTTCCGCATCACACCACAAGAGGGGGTGGACCCGGTGGAAGCTGCTGCTGCTGTTGCCGGAGAGTCTTCCACAGCAACTTGGACAGTTGTATGGACAGACCGCCTGACGGATTGCGACAGCTACCGTGCCAAAGCTTACAAAGTTGAAGAAGTACCTGGGCGTCCCGGAGAATATTTTGCTTATGTGGCCTATGACCTTATTCTGTTTGAAGAAGGTTCGATTGCCAACATGACCGCTTCGCTGATCGGTAATGTGTTTTCATTCAAGCCGCTCAAAGCCGCACGTTTGGAAGACATCCGCATTCCTGTGGCCTACGTCAAAACCTTCAAGGGCCCGCCCACTGGCTTGATCGTCGAGCGCGAGCGCTTGGACAAATTCGGTCGCCCATTATTGGGTGCCACCACCAAACCCAAGCTCGGCTTGTCTGCGCGCAACTATGGCCGCGTGATTTACGAAGGCCTCAAAGGCGGTTTGGATTTCATGAAGGACGACGAAAACATCAACTCACAACCATTCATGCATTGGCGTGACCGGTTTTTGTATGTGATGGATGCCGTTAACAAAGCCCAGGCAGTGACCGGTGAAGTCAAAGGTTCTTACCTGAATGTGACGGCTGGCACCATGGAACAAATGTATGAGCGTGCAGAGTTTGCCCGTGACTTAGGCAGTGTGATCGTCATGGTCGACTTGGTGATTGGCTACACGGCCATTCAATCCATGGCTGAATGGTGCCGCAAGAACGACATGATCATGCACATGCACCGTGCCGGCCACGGCACCTACACACGCCAGAAAAACCATGGCGTGAGTTTCCGTGTCATTGCCAAATGGCTGCGTTTGGCAGGTTGCGACCATTTGCACACCGGCACAGCGGTGGGCAAACTGGAAGGCGACCCCATGACCGTACAAGGCTACTACAACGTTTGCCGCGACAGTTACACCAAAACCGATTTGCAGCGCGGTTTGTTCTTTGACATGGACTGGGCAGACACCAAAAAGGTGATGCCAGTGGCTTCCGGCGGCATTCACGCGGGTCAAATGCACCAACTCATAGACTTGTTTGGCGATGATGTGGTGTTGCAATTCGGCGGCGGCACCATCGGTCACCCGCAAGGTATTCAAGCCGGTGCGGTGGCCAATCGTGTGGCACTCGAAGCCATCGTCAAGGCACGCAATGAAGGCAAAAACATTTTGGAAGAAGGCCCGACCATTTTGAAGAATGCCGCCAAAAACTGCTCGCCATTGCAGGCTGCGCTCGACACTTGGGGCGACATCAGTTTCAACTACCAATCCACCGACAGCAGCGACTATGCCGTCACCCCATCCGTCGCTTGATACACAGGAGCACACAACATGTTGAGCAACCCCACCGGAAAAGTTACCCAGGGCCAATTCAGCTTTTTGCCTGAATTGACAGACGCAGAAATCAGCTTGCAAATCAAATATGGTTTGGGCAAAGGCTTCGCTTGGAGTGTGGAATACACAGACGATGCCCATCCACGCAACACCTATTGGGACATGTTTGGCATGCCCATGTTTGACTTGCAAGACCCTGCAGGGGTTTTGTTGGAAGTCAACAATTGCCGCAAGAGCTTTCCTAAACACTACATCCGTTTGATGGCGTTTGACTCTACCCGCGGCATTGAATCTGTGGCCATGAGCTTTATCGTGCATCGTCCACCCAACGAACCTGGCTACCGCTTGGAGCGTCAAGAGATGCAAGGCCGTAGCATGCGCTACACCACGCACGGTTACGCCATGGACAAGCCTGAAAACACCCGTTACGGCAAATAAAATCAGCCGGCCACACCATGAATGCATCTGCGTATAACCTGCCTGGCGTCACTGGAAAAGCAAGCGCCCCAGAAAGCACCCCGGTGATCAACACTGCGGTGGCCGACACCGGTGCGCGTACGGTGGCGCAAGTCATGGCGCAAACGCAGGTACAGCAAGTCATGGATGCGTTGGACCGTGATTTGGTCGGCTTAAAGCCGGTCAAGTCACGCATCCGCGACATTGCGGCTTTGCTGGTCATCGATCGCTTGCGCTTGAACCTGGGTTTGGCAGCGCAGTCGCCTTCATTGCACATGTGTTTCACCGGCAACCCGGGCACGGGCAAAACCACGGTGGCCATGCGCATGGCGCAAATCCTGCACGAACTCGGCTATGTGCGCAGCGGTCATTTGGTGGCGGTCACCCGCGACGATCTGGTCGGTCAGTACATTGGCCACACCGCACCCAAAACCAAAGAAGTTTTGAAAAAAGCCATGGGTGGTGTGTTGTTCATTGACGAGGCCTACTATTTGTACCGGCCAGAAAATGAGCGTGACTATGGGCAGGAAGCCATCGAGATTTTGTTGCAAGTGATGGAAAACCAGCGCGATGATTTGGTGGTGATACTGGCCGGATACAAAGACCGCATGGACACGTTTTTCATGTCCAACCCCGGCATGAATTCGCGCATTGCCCACCACATAGACTTCCCGGATTACCAGGAAGACGAGCTCGAGCAAATCGCCCAACACATGCTGAACGAACACAATTACCGCTTCGACGACGAAGCGCAAACCGCATTTGCCAACTATTTGCATTTGCGTAAACAACAACCACATTTCGCCAACGCCCGCAGCGTTCGCAATGCTTTAGAGCGCGCCCGATTGCGTCAGGCCAGTCGCCTGTTTGCCAATCCGGACAAAGAACTGACCGCCGATGACCTGAGCACCTTGAATGCCCAGGACATACTGGCGAGTCGAGTTTTTCAAAACACAAAAGGTTGAACATGGGCGCGCTCAAGGCATTGGTGTTTGATGTGGACGGAACTTTAGCTGACACGGAAATGGCACATCTCGCGGCATTCAATCAGGCCTTTGTAGAAGAAGGTTTGGATTGGCGCTGGGACGTGGCGGGATACACCAAACTGTTGGAAATTTCGGGCGGCAAAGAACGCATGATGCATCACTGGAAACAGGTGCATCCGGATATGAAAGACATAGACGGCGGCGGATTGAAAGACACGATCGATCGTTTGCACGCCATGAAAACCGCGGCCTATGAACACGCGGTGCAATCCGGAGCGGTGCAACTGCGTCCCGGCGTGCTGGCGCTGATTCAAAGCGCGCATGCAGCTGGTTTGAGTCTCGCCATTGCCACCACCACCTCGCCTGTCAATATCGCTGTGTTGTTGAGAAACGCCATTGGCCCGGACTGGAAAGACTTGTTTGCCGTGATCGAAGACGCTTCTACCGCGCCCAAGAAAAAACCGCATCCGCAGGTCTACACACAAACCTTGTCGCGTTTGGGATTGAATGGCGCAGACTGTTTGGCGTTTGAGGACTCCTCCAATGGATTGCGCGCGGCACTCAGCGCCGGCCTGCCGGTGATCATCACACCCAACAGCTTTACCGCGCACCACGACTTCTCGGGTTCGATGCAGAATTTGCCCGATTTGGGCCAGGTCACCGTGGATCAATTGCGCCGCTGGCATTCGGCTGTTTAATCAGAATATAGATACAAAGAGAGAGATATGCCGCTCAGAAACAGAACCACACTGACCCAGTATTTGATCGAAGAGCGCCGCCGTTTCCCCGGTTCCAGCGGCGACTTCAATTCGTTGATTTTGGATGTGGCATTGGCCTGCAAAGCAATAGCGCGGTCGGTGGCCATGGGCGAACTCGGCGGCATGTATGGCGACCAAGCGGGTGTCGCTGGTGCAGCGGTGAATGTACAAGGCGAAACACAAAAAAAATTGGATGTATTGAGCAATGAAATGTTCATACGCATAAGCCAATGGGGCGGTCATTTGGCAGGTATGGCGTCCGAAGAAATGGACCATCCCTACCAAATACCCGCACAATTTCCGCGCGGTAAATACCTGTTGGTCTTCGACCCCTTGGATGGATCTTCCAATATTGACGTGAATGTATCGGTTGGCAGTATTTTTTCAGTGCTGCGAGCACCGCAAGAGGCCATCGACACTGGCCGCGATGTGACAGAACAAGATTTTCTGCAGCTTGGGGTGCAACAGGTGGCTGCCGGTTATGCGCTGTACGGACCCACCACTATGCTGGTGTTGACCGTGGGCAATGGCGCCGCCGGCTTCACCTTGGATCCAAATTTGGGCGAGTTCATGTTGACCCACCCGAAATTGCAAGTGCCGGAAGATACGCAGGAGTTTGCGATCAACGCATCCAACAGCCGGTTTTGGGAGGCTCCGATCACACGCTATGTCGACGAATGCCTGGCAGGCAAATCAGGGGTCAGGGGCAAAGACTTCAATATGCGATGGATCGCATCCATGGTGGCTGAAGCGCACCGCATTCTCATGCGCGGGGGCGTGTTCATGTACCCGCGTGACAACAAAGATCCAAGCAAAGCCGGTCGCTTGCGTTTGCTTTACGAAGCCAATCCGATTGGCATGGTGATGGAGCAGGCGGGTGGCCGCGCCAGTACTGGCCGCGAACCTATGTTGTCGGTCAAGCCCGATGGTTTGCACCAGCGCATCGGTTTGGTGTTTGGTTCCAAAAACGAAGTCGAGCGCATTGAGCTCTACCACAATGAACCGACTGAAAAGCATAACGACAACCCCCTGTTTTCTGAGCGTAGTTTGTTTCGCATTTGAATTCCCTCCTCGAAAAAAAAGAAGACCATGTCAGTCAAACATCCCATCATCGCTATTACCGGCTCATCCGGTGCCGGAACAACCTCTGTCACTCGCACTTTTGAAAATATTTTTCGCCGCGAAAAAGTCACTGCAGCCACCATCGAAGGCGACAGTTTCCACCGCTACGACCGATTGGAAATGCGCAAAAGAGCCGCCGAGGCGGAAAAACAGGGCGATAAAAATTTCAGCCACTTTGGCCCGACCACCAATTTGTTTGCAGAGCTTGAAACCTTGTTTCGCACCTATGGCGAAAACGGCAGCGGAACTCGCCGTAAATATTTGCATGATGAAGAGGAAGCCGCCCCCTACAAACAGCCGCCTGGCACTTTCACGCCTTGGGAAGATGTGCCCAGCGGCACCGACTTGCTGTTTTACGAAGGCTTGCACGGCGCGGTGGTCACGCCCGAGGTCAATATCGCCAAACACCCCGATTTGTTAATTGGCGTGGTGCCTGTCATCAATCTCGAGTGGATTCAAAAATTGTGGCGCGACAAATCCAAGCGCGGTTATTCCACCGAAGCCGTCACCGACACGATCTTGCGTCGCATGCCCGATTACGTGAATTACATTTGTCCGCAGTTTGCGCATACGCATGTGAACTTCCAGCGCGTGCCCTGTGTGGACACGTCCAACCCTTTCATTGCGCGTGAAATCCCAGCGCCAGATGAAAGCATGGTGGTCATTCGATTTGCCAACCCCAAAGGCATCGACTTTCCTTATTTGCTCAACATGATCCCCGACTCATTCATGTCGCGCGCCAACACCGTGGTGGTGCCGGGCGGCAAGATGGAGCTGGCCATGCAACTGATCTTCACGCCTTTTGTATGGCGCATGATGGAACGCAAGAAAAAGGCCTGAGGCCTGCTCTTTTTTAAATATTTATTTGGAGATTTCAATATGGCTCTCGTTTCACTGCGCCAAGTACTGGACCACGCTGCCGAACACGGTTACGGCATACCCGCATTCAACGTCAATAATTTAGAGCAAGTGCAAGCCATCATGGAGGCGGCACAAGAAACCCACAGTCCGGTGATATTGCAAGCCTCGGCCGGCGCGCGCAAGTACGCGGGCGAAGCCTATCTGCGTCACTTGGTGTTGGCAGCCATCGAATCTCACCCTGACATTCCTGTGGTCATGCATCAAGACCACGGCGTGTCACCTGCGGTGTGCCAGCAATCGATTCGCTCCGGTTTTTCCAGCGTGATGATGGACGGCTCCTTGATGCAAGACGGCAAAACACCGGCCAGCTACGACTACAACGTCGATGTCACCCGTCGTGTCTGCGAAATGGCGCATGCGGTTGGCGTGTCTGTCGAAGGCGAACTCGGTTGCTTGGGCTCATTGGAAACCGGTGAAGCCGGTGAAGAAGACGGCATTGGCGCGGTCGGCAAACTCACCCACGACATGTTGTTGACAGACCCGGTGCAAGCCAAAGATTTTGTCGAACGCACCGGCGTGGACGCCTTGGCCATTGCCATCGGCACCAGCCACGGTGCCTACAAATTCACCCGCAAGCCCACGGGCGACATTTTGGCCATGGACCAGATCGTGGCAATCCACAAAAGCATACCCAACACCCATTTGGTGATGCACGGCTCTAGCAGCGTGCCGCAAGAATGGTTGGCCATCATCCGTGAGTTTGGTGGCGACATCAAAGAAACCTACGGCGTTCCCGTGGAAGAAATCCAGCGCGGTATTCGCTCCGGTGTGCGCAAAGTCAACATCGATACCGACATCCGTTTGGCCATGACCGGCGCCATGCGCCAGGCCTTTGCGCAGGACCGCAGCGAATTCGATCCACGCAAAGCCTTGATCGCTGCACGCAAAGCCGCTCGCGCCATTTGCAAAGCACGTTTTGAAGCATTCGGCTGTGCCGGTCACGCGCAAGCCATCAAGCCGGTTAGCTTGGATGCCATGGCCAGCCGCTACCAGTGACAGTCCTTTTTCAGTTTTTCACAACTATTTCTAAATCCTATGTTGAACACCACCACCCAAGCCTTGACGGCATTTCCTGACCATGGCGACATCTCTCAATGCGACCCGCAGTTGTGGTCGGCGGTGTTGCAAGAGGCGAACCGTCAAGAACAACACATCGAATTGATCGCTTCAGAAAACTACACCAGTCCTGCCGTCATGCGCGTGCAGGGCTCGGTGCTGACCAACAAATATGCCGAAGGCTACCCGGGCAAGCGTTATTACGGTGGATGTGAGTTTGTCGACATCGTTGAACAACTGTGCATTGACCGGCTCAAAGAGCTTTATGGCGCGAACTTCGTCAACGTGCAGGCCAATTCAGGCTCGCAAGCCAACCAAGCCGTGTTCTTGGCCTTGCTGCAACCCGGCGACACCATCATGGGCATGAGCTTGGCCGAAGGCGGCCATTTGACGCATGGCATGCACTTGAATATGAGTGGCAAATGGTTCAACGTGGTCAGCTATGGCTTGAACGCTGCCGAAGAAATCGATTACGACGCCATGGAGCGCATGGCACACACCCACAAGCCCAAACTCATCATTGCGGGTGCTTCTGCGTATGCGCTGAAGATTGATTGGGAAAAATTTGCGCAAGTGGCCAAAAGCATTGGCGCTTATTTGATGGTTGACATGGCGCATTACTCTGGATTGATCGCTGGCGGCGCCTATCCCAACCCCGTGCCTTATGCCGATGTGGTGACTTCCACCACCCACAAAAGTTTGCGCGGCCCACGTGGCGGCATCATCTTGACCAACAGCGAAGAGATGTCGAAAAAAATCAACAGCGCCGTCTTCCCTGGCATGCAGGGCGGTCCTTTGATGCATGTGATCGCAGGCAAGGCAACAGCGTTCCATGAGGCGCTGCAACCCGCGTTCAAAAGTTACCAACAACAGGTATTGTTGAATGCCGACACCTTGGCCAACACTTTGGTCGAGCGAGGTTTTCGCATCGTCAGCGGGCGCACCGAAAGCCACGTCATGCTGGTGGATTTGCGGGCCAAAGGCATCACCGGCAAAGCTGCCGAAATCGCATTGGGTCAGGCACACATCACCTGCAACAAGAACGGCATTCCCAATGACCCGGAAAAACCCATGGTCACCAGTGGCATCCGCTTAGGCACACCTGCCATGACAACGCGCGGCTTTGGCCAGGTACAAGCACGCATGACCGCACATTTGATTGCAGATGTGCTTGAGGCGCCCGAAGACAGCGCCCACATCGCCAAAGTACTCGCCAAAGTGGCTGATTTGGTGGCGCCGTTTCCTGTTTATGGCAAGACCGTTTTGCATCCCTGATGCAGGTTTAGCGCAGCAGTTGTTTTTTCAGTTCAAGCAAATCCGAAACCGTTTATCTATCAAAGGGAGTTCATATGGCTGGTCGTAATTTCTTATTTGTCCCCGGTCCCACCAACGTGCCAGAGCGTATCCAACGCGCCATGATGGTTTCCATGGAGGATCACCGCTCACCCAATTTCCCCCA
Organism: Comamonadaceae bacterium; assembly: GCA_027488735.1. Taxonomy (GTDB): domain Bacteria; phylum Pseudomonadota; class Gammaproteobacteria; order Burkholderiales; family Burkholderiaceae_C; genus Limnohabitans. Next base: position 11,609 of record JAIYBB010000002.1, read on the forward strand.
CCTGACCCATGCCATCATGGCCGGTTTGAAGGATATTTTTCGCAGTAAAAACGGCACGCCGTTTGTTTTCCCCTCGTCTGGCACCGGTTGCTGGGAAGCCGCGCTGACCAATACCTTGTCCCCGGGCGACAAAGTGCTGGCAGCGCGTTTTGGCCAGTTCAGCCATTTGTGGATTGACATGTGCCAACGCCTCGGCTTGGACGTGCACATCGTCGAATGCGAATGGGGCACGGGCGTACCGCTGCAACAATTCGCGGACATTTTGAAAAGCGATACCCAACACCAGTTCAAAGCGGTGCTGGCCTGCCACAACGAAACCGCAACAGGTGTGACCTCTGACATCGCCGGTGTGCGTGAGGCATTGGACGATGCTGCGCATCCCGCATTGCTGTTTGTCGATTGTGTGTCCTCGTTGGGTTGTATCGATTTCCGTTTCGACGAATGGGGCGTTGACATGGCGGTCAGTGGCTCACAAAAAGGATTGATGCTGCCCGCCGGTCTGGGTATTTTGTGTGCCAGCTCGAAGGCACTCGACATGCATAAAACCGCCACACTCAAGCGCGCATATTTTGATTTGCAAGACATGTTGCAAAGCAATGCCACGGGTTACTTTCCCTACACACCTGCGTTGACGCTGATGTACGGCCTGATTGAATCCATGAAAATGATTCAAGAAGAAGGTTTGGACAATGTGTTTGCGCGCCATCACTACCTGGCAGAAGGTGTGCGTGCAGCGGTGACGCAAGGTTGGCAGCTCAAGCTGTGTGCAGCTGAGGCCAAGTGGTATTCCGATACAGTAACGGCGGTAATGTTGCCTGAAGGCATTGCAGGCACAGAAGTGATTGCGCGCGCATACCGTCGCTACAACTTGTCCTTGGGCGGCGGCTTGTCTAAAGTGGCTGGTAAGTTGTTTCGCATCGGCCACTTGGGCGACATGAACGAAGTGCATCTGATGGCCGCGATCAGCGGTGCTGAAATGGCCATGCTAGATTGTGGCGTGAAGGTGCAGCCTGGCAGTGGCGCGGCAGCAGCGGGCAATTACTGGCGTCAACATGCCGCACCTGCAGGATTGGGTGCTCCTGTGATCAGCAAGGATGAACATGCAAAAAATCGTATTTCTGGACAGGCAATCGTTAAGGGCTGAGCTGCGAGCGCCGTCGTTTGCGCACGAATGGACAGAGCATGTGCAAACCCGACCCGATCAAGTGGTCGAGCGTTTGCAGCATGCGACCGTTGCCATCAGCAACAAAGTGCCGATTCGCCGCGACACGCTGGCTCAGTTACCAAACCTCAAGTTGATCGCCATGGCCGCCACCGGCTATGACGTGATCGACATAGACGCCTGCCGCGAGCACGGTGTGGCCGTCGCCAATATCCGCAACTATGCGGTGCATACCGTGCCCGAGCATGCGTTTGCATTGATATTTGCTTTGCGTCGTAATTTGATGGCTTACCGTGACGACGTATTGAACGGCCGCTGGCAAACCGAAGAGCAGTTTTGTTTCTTCGATTACCCGATCCAAGATTTGCATGGCAGCACGCTGGGCATTTTTGGCGAAGGTGTGTTGGGCCAAGCCACCGCCAACATTGCGCGCGCCTTAGGCATGAAAGTGCTGTTTGCCGACCATGCGCCGCCCAAAGCGGCTGGCGTGGATTTTGTGTCTCCCGAGCAAGTGTTTGCCGAGTCCGACATCATCAGTTTGCACTGCCCGCTGACCCCTGCTTCTCGGCATTTCATTGGCATGCCGCAATTGCAGCAAATGAAGCGCAGCGCCTTGCTGATCAACACCTCGCGCGGCGGTTTGGTGGATGAACAAGCCCTGAAAACAGCGCTTGAAACCGGTGTGATCGCCGGTGCCGGGTTTGATGTGTTGACGCAAGAGCCGCCGAAAAACGGTAATCCGTTGCTCGAGATCAAAACACCGAATTTCATTCTTACGCCACATGTGGCTTGGGCTTCGCAACAGGCCATGCAGTTTTTGGCGAACCAGTTGATAGACAACATCGAAGCGTTTGTAGCCCACAAGCCGCAACATTTGGTGACTTGACCACGGGATAGGCACGCATTGCGCGTGCCCATGCAGTGCGCAGATTATTCGCCGTCGTTGACAGGTTGTTTTTGCAAAGCCAAGGCATACAAAGCATTGCGTGGTGCGCCGCTGATATCTGCGGCCAGCCTCACCGCGGTTTTCACTGGCAATTCAGACAAAAGCAAATCTAATATCCGCTCGGCATGCAACAACCGATCGGGCTGTGGCAGCAAGGCATGCAGCACCAAAGCAAATTCTCCTTTGCTGCGTTGTGAGTCGGCTTGCAACCATGGGTGAAATGACTGCGCTGGCAGGCTTGTGACTTCTTCAAATTGCTTGGTCAATTCACGCCCGACGGTTAACAAGCGGTCACTGCACACCGCCAAATCTTTGGCCAGCGCTTCGATGCGGTGGGGGGCTTCTAAAAACACCTGTGCCCTGGGTTCTGCCGCCATCTGGCGCAACTGGTTTTGGCGCTCTGTGGCTTTGGCTGACAAGAAACCCACGAAGACAAACCCACTGTCTTGTACACAGCCGCTGACACTGAGCAAGGCTGTGACGCTGCTAGCGCCCGGCAAGGGCATGGTGCGAAAACCGGCTTGTCTGACCAGCGCCACCAAACGTGCACCGGGGTCGCTCACGCCAGGTGTACCTGCATCACTTAAATAGACCACCCGTTTGCCCTGTTGCAAATGCACAATCACTTGCTCGGCTGCCGAGGCTTCGTTGTGCTGATGCACTGCCAGCCAAAGGCTGCCGGTTTTGTCCACGCCATATTGGCGCAGCAGCATTTGGCTGTGGCGAGTGTCTTCGCAGGCCAGCACATCGGCCAGTTGCAGCAGGTACAAGCTGCGCAAGCTGATGTCCGCCAAGTTGCCAATTGGCGTAGCCATCACATACAAACAAGCCCCTGGGTGTTCTTGGCCTTCACAGGCGGCAAGCGCCGCCGGGAGCGCAGCTTCAAAGCGATGATTCAATGGCAACCTTTCAACATGAACACCAGCCAACGGTGTCAACAGATAAGCGCAGCAGCAAACGCAAGGGCGATGCAGCCGAGGACGAGGCCTTGGCATTCTTGCAAACCCAAGGATTGCAGTTGCTGCAGCGCAATTACCGCACACCCGGGCGTGGCGGCGGCGAGATAGACCTGATTGTGCGCGACGGCCATGGCACAGTGGTGTTTGTCGAAGTCCGCAGCCGCAGTCGCGCCGGCTTCGGTGGGGCGCTGGCCAGTATCGGCGCCACCAAACGCCAGCGCATTGTCTACGCGGCACGTTGCTATCTGGGCCGCATGAAACATTTGCCGGCCTGCCGCTTTGATGTGGTGGTGGTTCAGTCGGGCGAGCTGCAATGGATAAAAGCGGCATTTGGGTGTTGATAATCTTTCAGCACGATCGCGAGGCCGTCATATTGCAAAGGTATGATCGTGCCATGCTAGAACAACGCATTGAACAGCAGTTCATCGATAGCGCCGACTTGAAGTACCAAGCCGCGCAAGTTTTGAGCAAGCCCATGGCGGCGGCTGTTCAATCTATTTTGGTCAGCGTCACGGGCGGCGGAAAAGTCTTGGCTTGCGGCAATGGGGGGTCGGGCGCATTGGCACAGTTGTTTGCCGCCACCTTTGTCGGACACCACGAGCGCGAGCGGCCAGAACTGGGCGCTATTGCCTTGAATACCGACGCGGTGCTGCTGACTGGCGCTGCAAACAATTACGGTTTCGAACAGGTGTTTGCCAAACAGGTTCGTGCATTGGGCCAACCGGGTGATGTGTTGTTGGTGGTGTCTGCCAGCGGTCAGGCAGACAACTTATTACAAGCGATACGCGCAGCGCACGAGCGCGAATTGTCGGTCGTGGCTTTGACGGGTCAAAGCGGCGGCAAGATCCGACAGGAGTTGCGCGAAACCGATGTACATATTTGTGTGCCGAGCGACAAAGCGGTGCGCATACAAGAGGTTCATTTGCTGGTTTTGCACGGTTTGTGTGACGGAGTGGACAGTCAATTATTGGGTGAACAGGAGACTACAGAATGAAATTTGTACATTTACGAACCACAAGTGCTGTGCTGGTGTTGGCGACATGCATGACGGCATGCGCACCCTTTTTGGTCGCTGGCGTGGCGGGCTCTGCCCTGGTTGCCACCGACCGCCGCACATCAGGCACTCAACTCGAAGACGAAACCATCGAATTACGTGGCTCAGCCAAAGTACGCGATATGTTTGGTGAGAAAGTGCATGTCAATGTCACCAGTTACAACCGCCAAGTGCTGCTCACGGGTGAGGTTCCCTCAGACCGAGAGCGCCAAGCTGTGGCCGCTATTGTGGAAAAAGTGGAAAACGTGAAGTCGGTAGCGAATGAGTTGTCTGCCATGCCCAATGCCAGTTTAGGCAGTCGTTCCAATGATTTGGTCATCACCGGCAAAATCAAAGCTACCTTGATCGACAGCCGCGATTTATTCGCCAATGCTTTCAAAGTGGTGACAGAACGCAATACGGTGTATCTGATGGGGCGCGTGACGCAACGCGAAGCGGACAGCGCCACAGCGCTGATTCGCAATGTAGGCGGCGTCAACAAAGTGGTGCGCATGTTTGAAATCATCTCTGAAGAAGAGTTGCGTCGCCAGCTGCCCACACCCTCTGAAAAAGCAGACGCGGACAAAGCCAAAAAATAATCTCAGACGGTTGTATGGCTCACAAGCCACGTCTTATCAGGCGTGGCTTTTTTGATGGTCAACGCAAACGTTTGATCAAGCTGGAGGTGTCCATGCGGTTGCCGCCCATGGCTTGCACATCCGCATAAAACTGGTCCACCAAAGCGGTGACTGGCACGCGAGCGCCATTGCGTTTGGCCTCGTCCATCACCAACCCTAAGTCTTTGCGCATCCAGTCCACGGCAAAGCCGAAATCGAATTTATCAGCCACCATGGTTTTGCCTCGGTTGTCCATTTGCCAGCTTTGCGCCGCGCCTTTGCCGATGACGTCGAGCACCTGCTCCATGTTCAAACCGGCTTTTTGGCCGAAGGCCACACCTTCAGACAAGCCTTGAACCAGAGCGGCGATGCAAATTTGGTTGACCATTTTGGTGAGTTGACCAGCACCGCTGTCGCCCATCAAGGTGAAGGCTTTGGAGAAGGCCATGCCCACGGGTTTGGCTCGCTCGAAAGCGGCCGCTTCACCGCCGCACATGACGGTGAGCATGCCGTTGATGGCACCGGCTTCGCCACCTGACACGGGAGCGTCGACAAAATGCACGCCTTGGGCAATGGCCGCTGCAAACAACTCGCGCGCCACATCGGCGGAGGCGGTGGTGTGATCAATCAGCAATGCGCCGCTTTTTGTACCGGCCAATGCGCCGTCGGCGCCGAGCATGACGGCGCGCAAATCGTTGTCGTTGCCGACGCAGCAAAACACCATGTCAGCGCCAAGGGCTGCTTCGCGGGGTGTGGCGGCTGAGGTGTGGCCGGGAAATTCGGCACACCATGCTTTGGCTTTGGCGGGGTTGCGGTTGTAGACGGTGACGTGGTGGCCGGCGAGTGCCAAGTGTCCGGCCATGGGGTAGCCCATGACGCCCAAGCCGATGAAGGCGACTTTGGTGGCTGCGCAGGGTTCGTAGGTTTTGGGGTTGGTGCGGGGCATGGCTGTGTCCTTGTGTTTTTCTGATCTTAATGTGTCGGTCGTGGTGCTGGATGTGGGGGCGCGGTCTGTGGTGCTGCTGGATTTGGTGGTGTGGGCTGTAGGGGCGGGGCCTCCTCCACACTTACGTAACGTCGTCAGCCCCGCCCCCACAGCCCACACCACCTCGAGTCACACAGTACGTAACGTCGTCAGTTCTGTCACTAAAGCCCGCACTCAAGTGCATCATCGCGCGCAATACACACAGCCCGCACCACCTCGATTCACACATTCCGTATCGTTGTCAGCTCCGAACTAAGCTTCATGACACATGACGTGCCGCCTCTTCGGCAGTGATCACGTTTGAAATCATTAATTTCTCAATCGACTGCGCCATGGTTTGCATGCCAAACTGCGCGCCAGTTTGCAACGCATTAGGCAGTTGCGCAGTTTTGCTCTCGCGAATCAGGTTGCGCACCGCCGGTGTGGCGTACAACACTTCATGCGCGGCGACGCGGCGTTGACCATCCGCGTGCAAGCACAAAGTTTGCGTGATGACCGCCAACAGGGACAAACTGAGTTGGCTGCGCACCAAGGCTTTTTCCTCGGCCGGAAACACATCAACCAGTCGCTCCACCGCTTGCGTGGCACTTCGCGTGTGCAAGGTGGCCAATACCAAATGCCCGGTTTCGGCGGCGCTCAGCGCGAGGCGAATGGTGGTCAGGTCGCGCAACTCGCCAACCATGATGACGTCTGGGTCCTGCCGCAAGGCTGCGCGCAATGCCGTATCAAAGCTGTGACTATGGCCGGGCACGGCACGTTGTTGCACCAAACTTTTCGCGCTGGCATGTTCAAACTCGATCGGGTCTTCGAGTGTGAGTATGTGAAGCGCTTGCGTGGTGTTGATGTGGTGAAGTAGTGACGCCAAGGTGGTGGATTTGCCCGAACCGGTAGCGCCGGTAACCAGTAGCAAACCGTGGGGTTGCTGCACCCAATCACGCAGCACCGCAGGTGCGCCTGTGTCAGCTAAGGCCGGGATGCGTGAGGGAATCGCGCGCCACACCGAGGACCAGCCGCGTTGTTGCCCGAACACGTTGACACGAAAGCGGCCCAGTTCGGGCACTGACACTGCGGTGTCGTGGTCTTGGCTGTGCTTATCGTTAACGTGTGCATCGGACACAGCGCGAGATGCCAAAGGCCAATCAGGCAATGCACTGGCAAGCAGTGTGTGCATGCTGTCCGCACTGACGGGCGCAGCGTCCAGCGCTTGCAATTGCCCGAGGCGGCGCACCATGGGCGGCAGGCCGGCGCTCAGGTGCAGGTCCGAGGCGCCTAAGTGGCGCGTGTGTGAAAGCCATTCGAGCAAAAGCGGGTTCATGCGTGGCGGTTGCTTGTTACAGTTAGCCACATGATGAGTGAGATTCAACAGCGTTACCAAGCCGTGTGTGAACGCATCACACAAGCGGCGTTGCAAGCAGGCCGAGCGGCAGCACAAGTGCAGTTGCTGGCGGTGTCCAAAACCTTTGCCGCTGAGCAAGTGCGCGAAGTGGCCGCTTTAGGGCAACGCGATTTCGGCGAAAACTATGTGCAAGAAGGCGTGGACAAAATCATTGCATTGAAAGATGTGCCCAGCTTGGTGTGGCATTGCATAGGGCCTTTGCAAAGCAACAAGACGCGACCGGTGGCCGAGCATTTCGATTGGGTGCACAGCGTCGATCGTTTGAAAATCGCGCAACGCTTGAGCGAGCAACGACCGGCAGATTTACCGCCGCTGAATATTTGTTTGCAAGTGAACATTGACGGCGGCCCGACCAAAGCCGGTGTGTCATCAAGCGATGCGCTGGCGCTGGCGCAGGCTGTGTCAGCTTTGCCGCGTTTGGTGTTGCGCGGCCTGATGACGATTCCCGATCCTGTGGATGGTTTTGACGCACAAGTGGCGGTGCATCTGCAAGCCAAGCGATTGTTTGAAGACTTGCATGCGGCGCTCGCTTTGCCTCAGTTTGATACCTTGTCTATGGGCATGAGCGCTGACTTGGAAGCGGCGGTTAAGGCCGGTAGCACCATGGTGAGGGTGGGGACGGCGGTGTTTGGAAGACGTTAACTTACTCTTCTAAAACCTCGGCAACTCCGGGTGACTCATCTGCCCGCCCCGCACCAGCATCTTGCCGTACTCGGCGCAGCGTTGCAGGGTCGGTATCACTTTGCCAGGGTTGAGCAAACCGCTGGGGTCAAACGCGCGTTTCACACCGAACATTTGTTCGTTTTCAGCTGCTGAAAACTGCACGCACATGGAGTTGAGTTTTTCCACGCCGACACCGTGCTCACCAGTCACCGTGCCGCCCATGGCCACACTGGTTTCCAAAATATCCGCGCCAAAGAGTTCGCAACGGTGCAGTTGGTCGGGGTCGTTCGCATCAAACAAAATCAGCGGATGCAGATTGCCGTCGCCGGCGTGAAACACATTGGCGCAGCGCAAACCGTATTTCTTTTCCATCTCGGCAATCGCCAACAAGATGTCTGCCAAACGCTTGCGCGGAATGGTCGAGTCCATGCACATGTAGTCTGGGCTGATACGACCACTTGCAGGAAACGCGTTTTTGCGTCCGCTCCAAAACTTCAATCGCTCGGCCTCGTCTTTGCTGACCGCAATCGCGGTCGCGCCGCAGCTTTGCAACACAGCGCTCATGCGGCCGATTTCTTCTTCCACTTCTTCGGGTGTGCCATCGCTCTCGCACAGCAATATCGCTTCGGCGTTCAAGTCGTAACCCGCGTGCACAAAATCTTCCACGGCGGCGGTCATGGGCTTGTCCATCATTTCCAAGCCAGCAGGAATAATGCCTGCCGCAATCACCGCAGCCACCGCGTCACCGGCTTTGCGCAAATCGTCAAAGCTGGCCATGATGCAACGCGCGAGTTGCGGCTTGGGCGTGAGCTTGACGGTCACTTCAAGGGTGATGGCCAGCATGCCTTCAGAGCCAACCACGAGCGGCAACAAATCCAAACCGGGCGCGTCCAGCGCATCGCCGCCGAACTCTATCCATTCGCCTTCGATCGTCAGGCCTTTGACCTTCATCACATTGTGCAAGGTCAAACCGTATTTCAAACAATGCACGCCGCCGGAGTTTTCCGCCACGTTGCCGCCTATGCTGCAAGCTATTTGGCTGGACGGATCGGGCGCGTAATACAAACCCAAAGGGGCAGCGGCCTCGCTGATGGCCAAATTGCGCACACCGCTTTGCACCACAGCGGTTCTGCTGTGCGCGTCCATTTTCAATATGCGGTTGAACTTGGCGAGTGACAAGGTGACGCCTTGCGCATGCGGCATGGCACCTCCCGACAAACCGGTGCCTGCACCGCGCGCAACCACCGGCACTTGCAGCGCATGACACGTGCGCAAAACCGCTTGCACTTGTTCATAGGTTTCAGGCAAGGCCACGCACAAAGGGCGCTGGCGGTACGCGGTCAAACCATCGCATTCATAAGGCGTGGTGTTTTCAGATGAAGACAAAACTGCGTGCGCGGGCAACACTTGTCGCAATGCTTGAACCACTTGCGCGCTGCGTGCGGCAATTGCGTTTGCAGCGTTTTGCAAACTTTGAATATCGGGGGAAGAAATAGCGTTCATACCGCTACTGTAAACCGTGTGAGCCTAGGTTTGAAAACAGCCCTGTATTCACCCTGTTTGCGCAGCGAAAAAACAGCCACGGTGCAAATACATCGTTTGTAAGAAGGAGGCATTCAAGTGCTGCTTCAAGGCTCACAAGTCCATCAGCTGCAGTGTCAAGAAACTCACAGCGAGTCAATACCGGTAGTTGAGTTGCTGTCGAAAAACACCTTGTAAAGCGTGAATGCCAAGGTGTGTATTTCATGCATTTCTTATTCGAAAAGCATTTATAAAAAATAACTGCGAATTGGCATTCGATTTGCCCATGAAGACCCATCAGTCATTGTTTGGAGGTCATCATGTTCAAGTCATCAAATGCATGCAAATGGTTGCATTGTGTTTTCACCCGCATCGGTTTTAAAGCGCTAGGCGGGTGTCTTTTGTTGTGGTCTGTCTTGCCACCAGCGCTGGCGATACAAATACAACGTATCGAGGGCGATGTGTTTGTCAGTGGTGACATCGTCGCCAACGACGACCTGAAATTGCGTGCGGAGTTTGACACCGCGCCAGTGAAACGTTTGATACTGGTGAATTCTCGGGGCGGGCATTTGACTGCCAGCCTCAATATTGCGCGTTGGCTCGCCACCCGGCCAGTCACGACCTTGGTGGTCGGTCCGTGCTTGTCGGCCTGCTCATTGATTTTCATGGCGGGCAAAGAGCGCATGTATGCCACGGGTTTCGAGCCGCGTCTGACGGTGATCGGTATCCACGGACCAAGCCTGCCGCAAACCGGGCAACTGTTGCCCGAGCGCGCTGGCGAAATGTTGGCGTTTTACAAAGAACGCATGGGAGAAAAATACGACGCGCAATTGCTCCACACCGCTTTGTATGAGATGAAAGACGCCACGGGTTTTGTCTTGGTGCGAGAAATCAGCCGCAACCAAGCCAAAGACCGCATCACCTTGCATTGCCCGACCGCTGGCACGCCGCGCTGGCGATGCACCGAGTACCCGCGTTTGGATGCGTTCACCTTGGGCTTGGTCACCAACATAGAAACCGTGAGCTTGCAACTGCCAGACAGCATGCGCCCTAGAATGCCTTGACAGTCAGCGCATCACTGCGCAAAAGTCTGCACATACAAGGAGACACACGGCATGGGCGACAACAACATCACACTTGGCAACCTGTGGTTGCCGTTCACGCCGAACAAAGATTTCCACCAGTCGCCCCGTGTGTTCACCGGTGCGGATGGCATGTACTTCACGACAGCAGACGGCAGCAAAGTATTGGACGGCATCTCCAGCCTGTGGTGTGTGGGCGCAGGACACAACCGGCGCGAAATCAACGAAGCCATTTACCAACAATTGCAAACGCTGGATTATTCGACGGCGTTTCAATTCGGCAATGACCGCGCATTCGAAGCCGCGCACATGATTGCCGCGCTCGCCCCCGGCGACTTGAACAAAGTGTTTTTTTGCACCTCAGGTTCGGAAGCGGCAGACACCGCCATGAAGATGGCGCTGGCTTACCACCGCGCGCGCGGTCAGGGACAACGAAGCGTATTCATAGGACGTGAACGCGGTTACCACGGTGTGGGTTTTGGCGGCATGAGTGTGGGCGGCATTGGCGGCAACCGCAAGTTGTTTGGCTCGGCCATGTTGCCGCATGTGGATCATTTGCGCTTCATCCATGACCCGGTCAACCATGCGTATATCAATGGTGAGTTGCCGGTGTTTGCCGAGGACTGGTTGCTCGAACTCGAACAACGCCTGTTGCCCTTGCATGACCCGAGCAACGTAGCAGCCATCATCGTCGAGCCGGTGGCGGGCAGCGCGGGCTGGTACCTGCCGCCCAAAGGCTATTTGCAGCGCTTGCGCGAGATTTGCGACAAGCACGGCATTTTGTTGATTTTTGATGAAGTCATCACCGGCTTTGGTCGCATGGGCAAGCCGTTTGCCGCCGACTATTTCGGTGTCGTGCCCGATATGTTGAACTTTGCCAAATGCGTCACTAACGGCGTGGTGCCCATGGGCGGCGTGGTGTGTCGCGAGCATGTGCATGACGCCATCATGTCTGTGCCCACACCTGCCCACGTGATCGAGTTTTCACACGGCTACACCTACTCGGGTCATCCGGTGGCGTGCGCGGCAGCAGTGGCCACCATGAAGCTTTTGGCTGATGAGAAGCTGTTTGAACGCGCCGCTGCCATGGGCCCGGTGCTGGGCAACGCGGTACACGCCGCCATCAAAGGCTTGCCGCATGTGATCAGCATCCGCGCGCTGGGTTTGGCGGCTGCGGTGGAGCTGAGTCCATCTGACAAAGGCGTGGGCGCGCGTGGCTATGCGGTGTTCTTGGAATGCTTAAAGCACGGTGTGTTGGTGCGCAGCGCAGGCGACAACCTGGTGCTGGCGCCTGCCTATGTGGTGGAAAAAGCGCAAATAGAGCAGATGGTCGGTGTGCTGGCGCAGGCGATCAAACGCGTTGCCTAAATCGATGGAACAGGGGCCACGAAAACCCTTGACGCTGGGTTTATGGCCCCACCACTTTTCGCAAGCTTTGCTCGAACACATCCCCGTTAGATTGGACGATTCGCACTTTGACCGGTAAATAACCGTGAGCAGGTGCCAGCCATATGTCGGCGGTCTGGTCGTGGTTTTGCAACGGCAATCGGCTGACTTTCAAAGCCGTCAATTTGCCTGCGGGCAAGTCCAATAGTTCGCTGCGTGCCACTTGAAAGGACCACAGCTCTGCGCTTTTAGACGATACGATTTGAAAGCTCAGTAGTTGTCCGGTTTGACGCAATTCGGGGGTGCCTGCCAACACTGCGGCGAGTTGTGCAAACATGCTCAAACGGTCTTGCGCCGCCACTTGCAGAGCTTGCGGCGTGCTGTTGGCGCTGAACACCACTTGCCCCTTCTCGCGCTCGAAATGCGCGGCCACCTCTTGTTTGTTTTTCTCGCCAAAGCGTTTGGGTTGCAGCCCTTGGGGGCCGAGTTGGCCGACGCTGGTTTGTATGCGCGAACCCAACAGCATGTGGCTGATGTCCAGCTTCATCTGGTAATTCACTCCGTCGTGTTGCCAAAGCAATTCACCATTGGCATTGAAGCGAATGCCTTTGCTTTCACCCAGCACGTCATATTGCAATTTAACCGGCTGCGGCCACACAAAACGGGCTTGTGTCAGCCAGGCCGGTGCTGCGGGGATGTCTGCAGTCTCAGTGGCAGGCACAGGCACTGAGGTTTCAGTGGGCGGCGGTGCGTCAGATGTTGCGGCTTGCGTGGCTTCGGGCAGGGTGTCAGCCGTCTCCACAGAAGGCGCTCTGGTGATGGCTTCTTCAGGGGGTGTTTCTGTTTGTGCCAACGGCGGCTCTTCACTGGGCACGGCCTCGGATGAAGCCGCGGGCTCGGGCTCAGTTGGCGCGGACTCCGGGGCAGGGCTGGGGGCATAAAACCCTTGTTCAGGCTCGCTGAGAGTGGGGCGAGGCTTGGCGGGTTTGCGAGGCGGCGCAACGGTCGGCGCTGCAATGGCGGTCACCACGGAGGGGGCAGCGACTTGCCATTGCAAGCTCAGGCGGGTGGTGTCGCCCGGTTGGGTCGGCCACGACACCGACAAGGCGCGCAAACCGGCCAGGTGCACACACAGCACCAACAACAGCAAAGCTGCCAGCACAAGCCGGTGTTTCAGGGTCGGTGGATAGAATGCATGCATGAAATTAGCAACATACAAAGACGGGTCACGCGATGGACAACTGGTGGTGGTTTCCAGAGATTTAAGCAGTGCCCATTATGCGAGCGGTATCGCCCAGCGCTTGCAACAGGTGCTTGACGACTGGAATTTTTTATCGCCGCAGCTGCAAGACATTGACCAAACATTGAACCAAGGCAGAGCCCGGCATGCCTTCCCGTTTGACCCCAAGATGTGCATGGCACCGCTGCCGCGTGCTTACCAATGGGCGGACGGCTCGGCCTACATGAACCATGTTGAGTTGGTACGCGCTTCGCGCAACAGCGAAGTACCGGCCAATTTTTACGAAGACCCGTTGATGTACCAAGGCGGCAGCGATGACTTTTTGGGCCCGTGTGATGACATCATCGCGGTCAGCACCGAGCACGGCATTGATTTTGAAGCCGAGGTGGCCGTGGTCACTGGCGACGTGCCCATGCAGTGCAACGCAGACGAAGCCTTGGAAAGTATCCGCTTGGTCATGTTGGCCAACGATGTGTCATTGCGCCGTTTGATTCCGGGCGAGTTGGCGAAAAATTTCGGCTTTGTGCAGGGCAAACCTGCCACCGCGTTCAGCCCCGTGGCGGTGACACCGGATGAACTCGGCAGTGCTTGGCAGCACGGCCGCTTGCACCTGACGATGCGGGTCGATTGGAACGACAAACGCGTGGGCATGTGCGACGCTGGTCCCGAGATGACATTTCACTTCGGCCAGTTGATCGCTCACTTGGCCAAAACCCGCAATGTAAGGGCCGGCAGCATCATCGGCAGCGGCACGGTCAGCAACCAAGCGGTCGAATCCACGGGCCGCAAAGACTGGCCCAAAGGCTACAGCTGCATCGCCGAGAAACGCGCTATTGAAACCATTTTGGACGGCAAAGCGCAGACCGAATTCATGCAATTCGGTGACACCGTGCGCATCGAAATGAAAGACAAAGACGGCCAAAGCGTGTTTGGCGCCATTGACCAAAAAGTCTCGCCGCTGCGGATTTGATGCATCGCCCCTAAACACGGTTTGTTGGCGCTGACGACAGCCTGTTACACCTGACCCGGGTCGGCGGCCATTTGGTCAAATTTTTTGAAATATTGGCGTGCCATGGCCACCAACTGCGCATCGCTGGGGTGGTCTATCCAGACGATGGCGTGGTAGGTGGACATGGTGTGCTTTCTTAATGGGCCGCGTGTGCGTTTTCAAAAGTGGTTTGGCAGGCCGCGCAACGAATAGCCTGGGGTGCGGCCTGTAAACGCGCGTCAGACAGCGCGCTGCCGCATTTCTGGCACAGCCCATACACGCCTTGGGTGATGCGAACCAGCGCGTCGTCAATGGCTTGCAATTGCGCAATTTCGTTTTCATCAATCGCAAATGCCAAGTCGCGTTGGCTGTTGATCAGCCCCGGGTCGTCTTGAATGTGGTCAAACTGCTCGAACGCCAGTTCTGCGCGACTGACTTTGCCGTCGCGTTGTTCTGACATGCGCTCGAGCAAGTCTTCACGCATGCGCTCCAAGGTTTGTCGGTAGGGTTGTGTGGCTGCGGGTTTCATGGGGTACTTTCGGTCACTCAGAGTACCCATCATGAGTTGGGTTTCCCGATGTGGGCTTGATCTTTGTCAACAAAGCCGCTGCTGGTTGGGCGCAAGGCACAATCTGGTCCATGGCAAACAGGACAATGGCACCATGAAACAGATTGACTACAGCATTTACGACACACTGCGCATCACCCGTCGCGGGCCGAACGACAGCGTGCTCGATATCCAAATGAAAGCCACGAACGGTAAGTTGCCTACCGCCGGGCACCAGGGGCATGCCGATTTGTGCGAGATATGGCGTGACATCGGCCGCGACGACAGCGTGCGTTGTGCGGTGCTGCGCGGCGAAGGCATGGGGTTTTCCGGCGGCGGCGACATGGCGCTGGTGCAAGACATGGCCCAAGACTTCGAAGTGCGCACCCGCGTGTGGAAAGAAGCGCGTGACTTGGTTTACAACATCATCAACTGCGACAAGCCGGTGGTCAGCGCCATGCACGGCCCGGCGGTCGGTGCGGGTCTGGTGGCCGGTTTGCTGGCCGATATTTCCATTGCCGCCAAAAGCGCCAAGATTGTTGACGGCCACACGCGATTAGGTGTTGCTGCCGGTGACCACGCGGCCATCATCTGGCCTTTGCTGTGCGGCATGGCCAAAGCCAAATACTATTTGATGTTGTGCGAACCGGTCAGCGGCGAAGAGGCCGAGCGCATCGGTTTGGTGTCGCTGTGTGTGGACGACGACAAGTTGCTGGACAAAGCCTATGAAGTGGCCGACAAACTCGCCGCTGGCAGCCAAACCGCGATCCGCTGGACCAAATATAGCTTGAACAACTGGTTGCGCCAAGCCGGGCCGTCGTTTGACACCTCGCTGGCGTTGGAATTCATGGGCTTTGGCGGACCGGATGTGCGCGAAGGCGTGAATTCGATCAAAGAAAAAAGGCCGCCGCATTTCGGTTGACATGAACGCCAGAACCTGGGCCATTGTCAGCAGCGTGGTTGCGCTGCATCTGCTTGCTTTATGGGCATTGCACATCGGCTTGATCAGACGCGTGGTCGAGGTGGTTGTCCCCGTGATGCTGGTCAGCGCCACACAACCGCCGCCTGAGGTCAAGCCGCCTCCCAAGCCGGAACCACCGCCGCCTGAAGTCAAGCCACCACCCAAACAGGAACCGCCGCCTCCCAAGCCGGAGCCACCGCCGCCGGAGGTCAAGCCGCCTCCCAAGCAGGAGCCACCGCCGCCAGAGGCTAAGCCACCAGCACCACCGCCCAAACCGGTGTCAACCCCAGTGCCGCCGCCGCCCGCTGCCCCGCCGCAGAGCGCGCCACCCGCGCCAGAGGTATTGGCTGCGCCCAAAGCCGCCCCTGCTGCGCCAGCGATAGTGACTACGCCCGCACCCGCCCCACCACCACCGGTTGTGGCTCCTGCGGCGCCGGTGCCCGTTGCCCCGCCTACACCCCCGGCACCCGCGCCCGCCCCTGCGCCAGTCGCAGCGCCTGCACCGGCTAAAGTCGAGTTGCCTTCTTCCAAAGCGGATTACTTGCACAATCCCCCACCAGACTACCCGCGCATGAGTGTGCGCTTGGGCGAGCAAGGACAGGTGGTGGTGAAGGTGTTGATTGGCGCAGACGGTGTGCCGCAAAAAGTGGAATTGCACACCAGCAGCGGGTTTGCGCGACTGGACAAGTCGGCCTTAGACGCCGCCATGCGATGGCGCTATGTGCCGGGCAAGCGCGGTGGCGTGGCCGAAGCCATGTGGTATCAGGTGCCGATCACCTTTAACTTGAAAAAAGAGTAACTATGAACATTGACCATGGACTGATGAATGTATGGATTGAAGGCGACGCAATCATCCGCGCGGTGGCATTGCTGCTGTTGGCGATGTCGCTGGCGTCATGGTTGGTGATTGTTGTCAAGACACTCAATCTGCTGTCGGCGCGCAAGCAAGCACAGCGCATTGAAGCGTTTTGGCACAGTGCCAATATCCACGACGCGATCAAGACCTTGGGCGATGAGGCGCACAACCCGTTTCGCGAAGTGGCCAGCAAGGGACAGCAAGCCTTGTCGCATTTAAAGACAAATGCTGCCCAGACAGAACTGTCCAAGCAACTCGACACCAGCGACTGGGTGACCCGCGGTTTGCAAAACGCAATCGACGATGAGGTGGGCAAATTGCAGTCGGGGTTGGTCATTTTGGCGTCGGTGGGATCGACCTCGCCATTCGTGGGATTGTTTGGAACGGTGTGGGGCATCTACCATGCCTTGATGCAAATTGGCATGGCGGGACAAGCCACTATCGACAAAGTGGCAGGCCCGATTGGCGAGGCCTTGATCATGACCGCGCTGGGTTTGGCGGTGGCGATTCCGGCGGTGCTGGCCTACAACGCATTGGTGCGCGCCAACAAATCCATCGTGGCACGCATGAACCGTTTTGCCCACGATTTGCATGCCTTGCTGATCACCGGTTCGCGCGTGAAAACAGGGGCTTAAACCATGTCTTTTGGTACCCAAAACGATACCGATGAGGTGATGAACGAAATCAACATGACACCGTTGGTGGATGTCATGTTGGTGTTGCTGATCGTTTTCATCATCACCATTCCGGTGATGAAACATTCGGTCAACATCGAGTTGCCGCGAGCCAGCAACCAACCGCAAGATGCCAAGCCGCAAACCATCCGCTTGACCGTGGATGCGCAAGGCAGTTATTTCTGGAACGACGAAGCCGTCGACGATGCACAACTGCAAACCCGCTTGGCCGAAGCCGCCGCCAAACAACCGCAATCGCCCTTGCATATCCGGGGCGACCGCGCGGTGCGTTACGAGCGCGTGGCGCAAGCCATGGCTGCGGCGCAACGCGCAGGCATCACACAAATCGGTTTCATCACAGACAACAATGTCCGCTGAAACCAACCACTGACCCATCCAAGGCACACCATGGCAAACCCCACAGGTTTTAATTTCGACAATTTTTTACCGGGCTTTGATTTTTTGAAGCAATTCGCCCAAGCCAACCCAGCCGCCACCATGCCTGCTGGAGCGCAATGGGTCACGCCCACTTTGGACCCGGTCGAATTGGACAAGCGCATTCAAGATTTGAAATCGGTGCAATTTTGGCTAGACCAAAACGCCAAAGCATTGAGCGCCACCATTCAGGCGCTGGAAGTGCAGCGCATGACCTTGTCTACCTTGCAAAGCATGAATGTCGGCATGGCCGATGTGGCCGCAGCCATGGCTGGCAAACCCGCACAGGCCGCCACGGCTTCTGCTGAAACAAAAGCTTCAACCGGTCAAAGTACCGTGGACCCGATGCAATGGTGGGGCGCCATCGGTCAGCAGTTTCAAACCATTGCCTCGCAGGCTGTGGCTGACATGCAAAAGCATGCCAACACTTTTGCTACCGCCACGGACAAGGCCGCGCCAGCCTCGGCAACACCAGCCTCGGCAACCAAACCTCGCGCAGCCCGGCCCCGTAAAACTGCGTCGACCCGCGCCACCCGCCCCGCCGCAAAACCGCGTTCGCAGCCCCGAAAAGCCAAGCCTTGATGAAACTGTTCCCAAACGGCCATGCCACCCATCCGCATTGGCAGATGGCGGCTGATATGGTGCTGGCGCAATTGCGCGCATGCATGAAGCAAGACGCCTTTGCCGGGCTTCCTGCATTGGGCTTGGTCTACATCACCGACCATTTCGCGGCTTATGCGCCAGAGCTGCTCGACCATTTGGCCGACGAGTTGCCCGACGTTCAGCAATGGAGTGGCACCGTTGGCGTGGGCATTTTTGGCAACAGCACAGAGTACGTAGACACACCTGCATTGAGCGTGATGTTGTGCGATGTGCCTGCGTCAGAGTTTCGCGTGTTCAGTGGTAACGCGCCGCTGGGACAAGCCATGGTGCAAGGTTTTGAGGCGCACACGGCATTGGTCCATGCAGATTCACACACGCCAGAGCTCAGCGAATTGATCGTGGACTTGGCCGACCGCACCGAGACTGGCGCAGTGTTTGGTGGTTTGGCGTCCAGCAGAGGTGATGTGGTGCAGTTTGCCCGCAGCCTGAGCGACAGCGCGCCCAAGCGCGGCCAAGGTGTTTACAGCGGCGGTTTGAGTGGCGTGGCGTTCAGCCCCAGCGTTGCCATGCTGACACGGGTCACGCAAGGCTGTTTGCCGTTTGGCGAAATACACCAAATCACTTCCGCCAAAGAGCATGTGGTGCTGACCTTGGACGATGCCCCGGCGCTTTACACATTGATGCAGGCCTTGCATGTGCCCATCGACAACCCGCGTTCAGCGGTAGACAAGGTGCGCGAAACACTGGTGGGTTTGTCCTTGCCCGACCAAGCCGTCTTGCGTGCCACGGGGGGCTTGGATGATGCGGCCATGGTGAGGCACATCATTGGTTTGGACCCGGTGCGCCACGGCGTGGCTGTGGCACATGCTGTCAGCGAAGGTATGCAGTTGGTGTTTTGCAAACGAGACGCAGCATCGGCCAAGGCCGATTTGCTGCGCATGGCCACCGAAATTCGGGAATCACTGGAGCCGCTAGAGGCTGAGGCCGAGCCTTGGGTGACGACAGGCGCTTCACTTGGCATGTCTCGCCAAGGACGCCGAATTGCGGGTGCGATCTACATCAGTTGCACCGGCAGAGGCGGGTCGCATTTCGGCGCACCGAACGCGGAATTGAACATCATCCGCCGCGCCTTGGGGGATGTGCCGCTGGTGGGTTTTCTCGCGGCGGGTGAAATCGCCAACCAACAGGTATACGGCTACACCGGGGTATTGACCGTGTTCACCACCCCTTGATAT
Organism: Comamonadaceae bacterium; assembly: GCA_027488735.1. GTDB lineage: Bacteria > Pseudomonadota > Gammaproteobacteria > Burkholderiales > Burkholderiaceae_C > Limnohabitans. The sequence goes on from JAIYBB010000002.1 coordinate 30,898, forward strand.
AGCGGCAAGTATGCCGGTTGTTTTACTGTCTATAAGACCACTTAAAAGCTGCACTAAGTATCATTAAATAGATTGATTTAAATATTTAAGAATTAGTATTTGCATGCGGGTGCGGCAACAGCTTGCGCCCTCTCTTCAGGAGACTGGCATGCAAGTTCAAACGTTTCATTCGTCTGGTTTTCATCGGCTGGCAACAAGCCCTAAATCGCGGCGCTTGTTCTCATCATTGCTGGTGGTGGGCTGTGTCGCGCTGGCAGGTGCAACATGCCAAACCGCGCAGGCGCAAGAGGCGGACACATCGCCTGCGGTACGGGACACTTTCAGCATCAGCAGTGCGTATTTTGAAAACAACTATGCGAACAATGTTGATTACGCGCAATTCACCATTGATGCCCATTCAGCCTCTGGCAGGCTGGCTATGTATGGGTACGACAAATTTGCAGATTTATTGAATGGGCCGTGGTCACGCGTGGCTTATGTCGGGGCTACAGGATTACTTACTGGATTCATGGGAGTGGGCCTCTCCTACCACGAGTGGGGCCATGCAAGCCGTGTTGTGGCTTTAGGCGGCACCGCGACGATGTCCAAATGTTTGGGTGGAGGCTGCCCGGCTCCCCGGGACTTCTTTGGGTATGCCGCTTCACAGTTTTACACTTTCGAAGGTGGATCAGTTCGATCCTCGGGACGAATTGACCAAGCCAATGCCAGCTCGGGAAAAGCCTTCAGAAGCATTGACATTGGCGGCGGCGTGAATAACGACGAGTTGGTGGCGGACAAATACGCTGAACAGCATTTTTTAAATGGCTCCGGTCATTTGTTTGGTTCCAGCGCTGGCAATTTATCGATAGCGCTTTACAGCCCAAAGGGACCGAATGGTGATGTCGGACAGGCGGCCTCTCATTACAGGGCTACAGGTGTTGACAAGCAAATCACCGAGCGTGATCTGATAAACATCAACAAGCTCAGTTTGATCAGCGGCGCCAACATCACATTCGCACGTTCGTTGTATGAGTTTGCAGTCAACGGAAACTACATCACCAAGCCCTGGACCATCAACGGTTTTCTGGTCCCCAACCAATACAACTACCTCAGCTCGCGCGGCATCACCCGCAAATGGGTCAGCGGCTACGAGTGGAACGACACCACCAAATTGCTTGGCTCTTACGAATACGTGGTGCGTGGAGACAAATTCGCCGAGCCGGGTGTGGGTATTTACAAAAACTTTGGTGGTTGGGATGCCTTGGCCAAAGTCAGCGGCAAGACCGTGAGTTGGGCCAATTGGGAAACCGCATTCAGCAAGCGACTGAACAAAAACTGGAAGCTCACCGCCACAGCTTATGTGTGGGACTCGCGCTCGCTGCTGGGTGAGCGCAATAGTTTGAAACTCAAGGACGATAAAACTCGTCAGGGCAGTGTGGCTGCGGCGTATGAATATTGACGGAAGTTATTAAAGCAAGTGCAAGCACATGTCAGATCAGTAGCATCGGGTAGAGCTGACAGCCAGTTTCCTGGGCACACCGCGTCAAATGGACTGCTTTCCAGGCGCCATTTACAGTTGCTATATATATTTTCTAGGAGGTAGTCATGTCCATCGGCACCGTTTTCGTCAATAACCGTACCCAGGCCGTGCGCCTGCCTTTGGACGTGGGTCTACCCGAGGGTGTCCAAAAGGTAGACATTCGCGTCAAAGGCAAGGAGCGCATCATCTCCCCCATCGGCCAAAGCTGGGACAGCTTCTTTGTTGATGGCCCCGCAGTGAGCGACGACTTTTTGCCCGAGCGCGCCACGCAGCACCAGCCGGAGCGAGAGGCGCTTTGATGCTGCTTTACCTGTAAGACACCAACATCATCATCTATGTATTGAAGCGGGTCCCCATCGAGGTGCTCTCCACCTTCAACGCCAACGCCAGCCGCATGGCAATGTCCTCCATCACCCTTGCCGAACTCTTGCACGGTGCATAGAAAAGCAGCCGCGTGAGCGAAAACCTATCCGCCATCGAGGACTTTTGCAGCCGCTTGGAAGTTCTGCCCTATGGCCCCAAGGCCGCGCAGCATTACGGAGCCATTCGCGCAGCCTTGGAAAAACTCGGCCAGCCTATCGGCGTGAACGACCTGCACATTGCAGCGCACGCCCGCAGCGAAGGCCTGGTGCTGGTGACCAACAACGTGGGGGAGTTTGCGCGGGTGCCTGCATTGGAAGTGGAAAATTGGGTGCACACGGCGTAGTAATGTAGATGGTTATTTTCGTGGGGGCGCATAAGACACCATCCACAGCTTTCCTTTGATTTTGCGAGGTTTTAGAGTTAGGCAAATTAAGCGGGTCATTGTTTTGTAGAGATGCTCTAAAGCTAAGGCGAAAAATTACATTAATTTGTACTTATTACTTTATCTATTTTAGTTTATATTAATTACTTTCATTGGTGGCAAAGCATCAGGCAATGAGGAATTTCCTCAGGTGGTTTTGCCTTTTAAAACAAATTAAATTCTCTAGGAGACATTTTGTGAACGTAGAAAGATTGCACTCTATAGCCCTGGCTCTTCAAGACGATCTTCGGATTGCAAATATTACAAGCCACATGCAGCAGTTGGTTTCAGCGCTTCAGAACCAAATTTATCAACCGGGTCAACCAGAATACCAACATCAGGTCGGTCAGTCACGCCTAGCCCTACAAAATGCACTAAACATTTCAAAAGTTAATAAATTTAGTCCTACTTGGCTTCAGGTATTGGAAGAGATAGGTGCTTCACCACTGATTGGACTAAAGCTTGGTGAGCGTGTTGGTGAAATCTTTTTGAGGAATCAAATCACCCCGTCTGTAGCGCTTGAGGAACTGCAAGCCATATTTACTGAGTTTCAAGCACTATCGACTTCTATTGACCAAATGGTCGTAGCTTTCCAGCAACTTAAGATCGGATCTGAGGCACTTACCGCTGGTGGCTGTGAGGTAGGGATTCTGGTTCCAAGGATGTTTGTTTATAACAGGCTGGACAAGTTCACTAAAGAACTATCGGAACTCAATTTGATTTTTGGTGATTTTGCAGAAGTTGCTACAGGTGAACGTCCAGGATTTGAAATTCGCACAATTTCCTCGTCTGATCTCTCAATATTTTTTGACACTGCTTCTATGGTCGGTGCCTGTATCGCGTTTGCAATGGAGCGGATCATTGCGCTTTACAAACAACTCCTAGAAATCCGTAAGTTGCACGGGGAGCTAGTTAAGCAAGGTCTTGCAAAAGAAAGTCTTGAGGGCATAGAAAATCATGTGAACAGCCATATGGAACAGGGAATCGAAAAAATTGTTTCAGAACTTCTGACAGAGTTCCACAATGGAGCAGACCATAGACGGAAATCTGAGCTTAGCATCTCACTCAAATACACATTAAAAAAGCTTGCGAATCGCGTCGACCGCGGATTCAATATCGAGGTTCGTATGAATGAGCCCGAGCCAACAGAGTCGGAAGCAAATGAGCAAGAGGGTCAGTCGGGCAAAGATACTAAAAAACATTACGCGCGAATAGTCGATGCGGCAGAGACCCTTCAGTTTCTCAAGTTGGAAGGTGAGCCCATACTCCGCCTCACCGAAGACAAGAACGAAGATGAAAAAAAGGCGTTGTGAGCAAATCAAACCCCCCTCGCCCTATCTCCCTTAAACCTCGCCGCCATACCCGCAAAATCCCCCGCATCCAGTGCGTCCCGCACTTCTTGCATCAGGTTCAAGTAGTAATGCAGGTTGTGCACCGTGGCCAGCATAGGGCCGAGCATTTCGCCGCAGCGGTCCAAGTGATGCATATAAGCGCGGCTGAATCCTTCACGCCCGCCATCGTTCCAGCTCACGCCTGAACTGCCCGCACACGCATAACACCTGCAGCTCGGGTCTATGGGTTGCGGGTCGCTTTTGTGGCGCGCGTTGCGCAGTTTCAAATCGCCAAAGCGGGTAAACAATGTGCCGTTGCGCGCATTGCGTGTGGGCATGACGCAATCAAACATATCCACACCGATGCGCACGCCCTCGACCAAATCTTCCGGCGTGCCCACGCCCATCAGGTAACGCGGTTTGTGCGCGGGCAAGCGGTGCGGTGTGTGCGCCATGATGCGCAGCATCTCGTCTTTGGGTTCGCCCACGCTCACGCCACCGACCGCGTAGCCGGGGAAATCCATGTCCACCAAACGCTCTAAGGACTCCTGCCGCAGCGACTCAAACATGCCGCCTTGCACAATGCCAAACAGCGCGTTCGGGTTGTTCAGCCGTGCAAACTCTTCTTGCGAGCGTTTCGCCCAGCGCAAACTCATTTGCATCGATGTATTGGCTTCGGCCTCGGTAGTCAACTGGCCTTTGGTTTCATAAGGCGTGCATTCATCGAGTTGCATGACGATGTCGCTATTGAGCACGGTTTGAATTTGCATGCTCACCTCGGGCGACATGAACAGTTTGTCGCCGTTCACCGGTGACGCGAAATGCACGCCTTCTTCGGTGATCTTGCGCATCGCGCCCAGGCTCCACACTTGAAAGCCGCCGCTGTCGGTCAATATCGGTTTGTGCCATTGCTCAAACGCATGCAAGCCGCCAAAGCTTTTCATGATGTCTTGCCCCGGGCGCATCCACAAATGAAAAGTGTTGCCCAAAATAATTTGCGCGCCCATGTCGTGCAGGCTGCGCGGCATCACGCCCTTGACCGTGCCGTAAGTGCCCACCGGCATAAAGATAGGCGTTTGCACCACGCCGTGGTTCAAGGTCAGGCGGCCACGGCGGGCCTGGCCTTCTGTTTTTAAGAGTTCAAATGTCAGCATGCGGGCAGTTTACTGACCATACGGGACAACAGCATCGCATCCCCATAACTGAAAAACCTGTACTTCTGCTCAATCGCATGCGCATACACACGGTGCATATGCTCAAAACCACTGAACGCCGCGACCAGCATCAACAGCGTTGATTTGGGCAAATGGAAATTGGTGATCAACACATCCACCACTTGAAACGCAAACCCCGGCGTAATAAAGATGCGCGTATCGCCCTCGGTGTGACCGGTTTGCGCCCACGACTCTAAAGTGCGCACACTGGTCGTGCCTACCGCCACCACGCGCCCGCCGCGCGCGCGGCAATCGGCGATGGCTTGTAACGTAGCCGGTGGGATGCGGTACCACTCGCTGTGCATGCGGTGCTCGCTCAGGTTTTCTGTTTTCACCGGCGAAAACGTGCCCGCACCCACATGCAGCGTGACGCTCGCGGTTTGCACGCCGCTCGCTTGAAGTGCTTGCAACACCGTCTCATCAAAATGCAGCGCTGCGGTGGGCGCTGCCGCCGCGCCCGGGTGTTTGGCAAACACAGTTTGGTAGCGTTGTCGGTCTGCAAGCTGGTGCTCGTCAGTCGCAGATTTTTGCGTGCGCTCTATGTAAGGCGGCAGTGGCATATGGCCGTGGGCTGCCATCAAATGGTGCGGCTCGTCACTGAACGACAGCAAAAACAAAGCACCGTTCTCATCCGGCCAGCGCCCAAGCAGCGAGGCTTCAAACGCAGGCCGCCTACCGCTGCGGTCCCACAACATCAGGCGCGCGCCGGGCAGGGGTTTTTTGCTGACCTTCATGTGCGCGACCACACGGTTCGGCGCCTGGCCGGGTTCATCGGCCAGCACGCGTTCAACCAACAATTCGAGTTGCCCGCCGCTGGCCTTCTCACCGAACAAACGCGCGTTCACCACTTGCGTGTCGTTAAACACCAGCAGGTCACCTGGGTTCAACAAACTAGGCAGGTCGCGAAAAATGCGGTCCACAGGTTGCAAAGGGTCACGCGCGTCAAGCAAGCGCGAAGCGCTGCGCTCAGCAGCAGGGTTTTGGGCAATCAGCTCGGGGGGAAGTTGGAAATCGAAATCGCTGAGTGTGAACTGGCGAACAGAAGAAGAGGGCATGTGCTTGAGGGCCGGACGGGCCCGTTCCAAGAGTGAATCAGAGGGCAGATTGTGGCAGTAAACATTCTGGCGAGATCAAGTGAATCAATCGGATGAGAAAGCATGCCTGAACCCGCGTGTCAGAATGAAGCCAATGATATTCAACGCTGAACAAACCGCCGCCGCGCTGCCCTATTTGCCGTTGGCCAAAGCCATACATGCTTTGCTGTTAGATGCTTCCGTGAATGTGCCGCCGCGCTTGGTGCAGCCCTTGTTCAGCGGTGGCAGTTTGTTCGTGATGCCCGCCTCAGACCAGCGCTTAGCCATCACCAAACTCATCACCTTTGTCGCTGACAACCCGGCGCGTCAACTGCCTGCGATTCAAGGCGATGTGGTGGTGTTTGATGCCATCAATGGAAAACGTTTGTGCGTTCTTGACGGCCCGACGGTGACGGCGCGGCGCACCGCAGCCGTGTCTTTGCTGGCCGCGCAACTGCTGTCACCGAACCCTAGTGGCAAGTTAATGATCGTCGGCGCAGGTGTGCAAGGCCGCTCGCACTTGGAAGCGTTTGCCCAAGGCCTGGGCGTGAAAGAAGTGATGGTCGCTTCGCGCAGCCGTGCCAGCGCGCAGGCATTGGTGCAACATGCCATCAACCTAGGCTTGCAAGCGCAAGTCGTGAACAACGCGGATGAAGCATTGGCTGAATGCAGTTTGGTCGTCACCGCCACCAGCGCGCAGCACATCGCCATGCGGGCTCGCCCCAGAGACGACGCGTTCGTGAGCGCGGTGGGCGCGTTCAGCCCGCGCATGGTCGAGTGGTCACCCGAGGTGTGTCTGCACATGGCGCAGCATGGGCGCATCGTTGTCGACACCCGCGACGCCGACCACGAGGCCGGTGATTTATTGCAAGCCGGTTTGGATGTGCCCTGCTTTGCTAGTTTGCAAGACCTGGTTCAGCAACCGCACAAATTCACGACCACATCAGGACCGGTGTTTTTCAAAAGCTGCGGTTGGGCCGGGTGGGATTTGGCGGCGGCACGCTGTGTGGTGCAAAGTTTGCCCACAGCATAGACAGGCCAACAGGCACAATCCGCTCACCCATGTCTGTCGATACAACTTCCAACACCGTCGCCGAGCGCAAACCGCTGTCCGTGCCGCAAAAAGCCTTGCGCAAAATGGGCTTGCTGCGCCCGGTGGACATGGCTTTGCATTTGCCCATGCGTTACGAGGACGAAACCCGCTTGGGCACACTCAGCTCAGCGCGGGACGGTGACACCTTGCAATTTGAAGCCGTGGTGCAAAGCTGTCAGGTGGTGTTCAAGCCGCGCCGCCAATTGCAAGCGGTGGTGACTGACGGCAGCGACATCTGCACGCTGCGTTTTTTCAATTTCTACCCGAACATGCAAAAGGCCTTGGAGGTCGGGCGCAAAGTGCGTTTGCGTGGCGAGTTGCGCGGCGGCTTCATGGGCTACACCATGATGCACCCGACGGTGCAAGCCGCCGGTGCGCCGCTGGCTGCGGCGTTGACACCCGTGTACCCCAGCACCGCAGAATTGCCGCAAGCCTATTTGCGCAAAGCCGTGCTGGGTGGCTTGGCGCGAGCGTTACAAAGCGACGCTTTCACAGAGACGATTCCGCGCGAGCATTTGCCGCCTCACACTTGGGGCTTGCGCGAGAGCTTGCAGTTTTTGCACCACCCGTCGCCAGATGTGTCGCTGGACGAATTGGAAGACCGCAGCCACCCGGCCTGGCAACGTCTGAAGGCCGAAGAACTGCTGGCGCAACAGTTGTCGCAATTGCAGGCCAAGCGTGAACGCCAGTTGTTGAATGCGCCGGTGCTGGCGCACAGCACGCGAGCCGATGGCGTACGCGCGCAGTTGCATGCCGTGTTGCCGTTCACCTTGACCGGTGCGCAAACCCGGGTGGTGACTGAAATCGCCAGTGATGTGGCGCGCGCCGTGCCCATGCACCGTTTGTTGCAAGGCGATGTGGGCTCGGGCAAAACTGTGGTGGCTGCACTCGCCGCCGCCCAATGCATAGACGCCGGTTGGCAATGCGCCTTGATGGCCCCGACTGAAATTTTGGCCGAGCAGCATTTCGCCAAATTGGTGGGCTGGTTAGCGCCTGTGTTGCAGCCGCTGGGTTTGCAAGTGGCTTGGCTGACCGGCAGCCAAAAGAAAAAAGAACGCGATGCCATGTTGGCTTTGGTGGCCAGCGGCGAGGCTGCGCTGGTGGTCGGCACGCACGCCGTCATTCAAGACAAAGTGCAATTCAAAGCGCTGGGCTTGGCCATCATCGACGAGCAACACCGCTTTGGTGTGGCGCAACGGCTGGCGCTGCGGCAAAAGCTGTCGGATGCTGAAACCTTTGGCGAACACAGCGAGGGCACGCCGCAGGAACCGCATTTGCTGATGATGAGTGCGACACCGATTCCACGCACGCTTGCCATGAGCTATTACGCCGATTTGGATGTGTCCACCATCGACGAGTTGCCGCCCGGGCGCACGCCCATCGTCACCAAGCTGGTGGCCGACACCCGGCGGGATGAAATCATCGAGCGCATACGCGTGCAATTGACCGAGGGCCGACAGATTTACTGGGTGTGTCCGCTGATCGAAGAAAGCGAAGCGCTGGACTTGCGCAATGCCACCGACACGCACCAAGACTTGTGCAACGCCTTGCCCGGCGTCATGGTCGGTTTATTGCATTCGCGCATGCCGCAGGCCGAGAAAAAAGCCGTCATGTCTTTGTTTGTGCAAGGGCAAATGGGCGTGTTGGTCAGCACCACGGTGATTGAAGTCGGTGTGGATGTGCCGAACGCATCGCTGATGGTGATCGAACACGCCGAGCGTTTCGGTTTGAGCCAGTTGCACCAGTTGCGCGGGCGGGTCGGTCGCGGTGCCGCCGCGTCTGCGTGCGTCCTCTTGTATTCGCTGGGCGAGCACGGGCGCTTGAGCGACACGGCCAGCGCGCGTTTGCGTGCCATGGCCGAGACCGGCGACGGGTTTGAAATTGCCAGACGCGATTTGGAGATTCGCGGCCCGGGAGAATTTTTAGGTTCGCGCCAAAGCGGCGCGGCCATGTTGCGGTTTGCTGATTTGGCGGTGGACGGCGAATTGCTGCAATGGGCACAACAACTCGCACCTGTCATGCTGGACCAGTACCCGTCAAACGCGGCGCGGCACGTGGAACGCTGGTTAGGTGGAAAATCCGATTTTCTGAAAGCCTGAACACACCATGACACTCACCGAACTCAAATACATCGTGGCGGTGGCGCGCGAAAAGCATTTCGGCCGCGCGGCCGACGCGTGTTTTGTGTCGCAGCCGACGCTGTCAGTCGGCATCAAAAACCTCGAAGAGGAATTGCAAGTCAAGTTGTTTGAGCGCAGCGCCAACGAAGTGGCGGTCACGCCCTTGGGCGAGGACATCATCCGCCAAGCGCAAAGTGTGCTCGAGCAAGCCGCCAACATCAAAGAGATTGCCAAGCGCGGCAAAGACCCGTTGGCGGGCCCGCTGCGTTTGGGCGTGATCTACACCATCGCGCCTTATTTGCTGCCCGAGTTGGTGCGCCACAGCATCGACATGTCGCCGCAAATGCCGCTGATGCTGCAAGAAAATTTCACCGTGAAATTGCTCGAGATGCTGCGTACCGGTGAGATCGATTGCGCCATCATGGCCGAGCCGTTTCCCGACACCGGCTTGGCTATTGCACCTTTGTACGACGAGCCGTTCATGGCCGCGCTGCCCAGCAACCACCCGCTCGCATCGCACGACTCCATCAGCGCCACCGAGTTGAAGGCCGAGACCATGTTGCTGCTGGGCAATGGCCATTGTTTCCGCGACCATGTGCTTGAAGTCTGTCCCGAATTCGCGCGCTTTTCCAACCACACCGAAGGCATTCGCAAAAGTTTTGAAGGCTCGTCGCTGGAAACCATCAAACACATGGTGGCCGCAGGCATGGGCGTGACCTTGGTGCCAAGACTCAGCGTGCCTAAAGATGCCTTGTTGTCTTCGGGTAAAAAGAAAAAATCTTTGGACACCTATGTGCGCTATTTGCCCATCATCGAAGGCAAGGACGCACCACCGACGCGCCGCGTGGTGCTGGCTTGGCGGCGCAGCTTTACACGTTACGAAGCGATTGCCGCTTTGCGCAACGCCATCGTCGCCAGCGAGTTGCCCGGCGTGATGCGACTGTCATGAACCAGGCGGCATCTGACGACCACACACCGCGCTGGCGTCAACAGGCCGCGCTCTATTTGCACCTGATTCGCTGGAACCGTCCCGCCGGTTGGTTGCTGTTGTTGTGGCCGAGTTTGAGCGCCTTGTGGCTGGCCGCAGGTGGTTTTCCCGGTTGGCATTTGCTCATCGTGTTTGTGCTGGGCACGGTGCTCATGCGCAGCGCCGGTTGTTGTGTCAACGATGTGGCGGACCGCGAGTTTGACAAACACGTCAAGCGCACCGCCAACCGCCCGGTCACCTCGGGCGCTTTGTCTGTGCGCCAAGCGTTGACGGCGGGTGCAGTATTGGCCTTGTGTGCTTTCGGTTTGGTGCTGACCACCAATGCGGTGGCCGTGGTTTGGTCGTTCGCCGCTTTGGCTGTCACCTTGGCTTATCCCTATGCCAAACGGTTTGTTGCCATGCCGCAAGCGGTGCTCGGCATTGCGTTCAGTTTCGGCATTCCCATGGCGTTTGCCGCGGTCAACGGCGGTCCTCTCACGCCCATGGGTGTCTGGCAGGCGGTACCGCCGCTGGCCTGGGCCTTGTTAGTGATCAATATGTTTTGGGTGCTGGCCTATGACACCGAATACGCCATGGTGGACCGGGATGACGATCTGCGCATCGGCATGAAAACCTCGGCGATCACGCTGGGCAAATACGACGTGGCCGCCGTGATGGGTTTTTATATTGTTTATTTACTAGGCATGTTGTTGCTGCTCAAACCACTCAACCTGGGTTGGCCGCATTGGTTTTCGATTGAAATCGGCGCGGTACAGGCGTTTTGGCATTTCGGCATGATTTACAAACGCCAGCGCGAAGGCTGTTTTCGCGCCTTTCGCATGAACCATTGGTTGGGCGCGACCGTGTTCGCCGGTATTGCAGGCGGGCTGTATTTGAAAAACTTGGCCGCGCCTTTGGCTTAGATTGGCTTGTCAGATCACACCCAAAAAGCGCAGTGAAAAAGAGGGCTAGGTTTGGTCAAACAGGTGGCCCATTTCAATGGAACGTTGGCGGGCGGCTTCCATCGCCTGTGCAATCAAACGTTCAATCTGGTGTTCTTGCATGCTGGTGATGGCGGCGTAAGTGGTGCCGCCTTTGGAGGTGACACGCTCGCGCAAAACCTCGGGTGACTCACTGCTGCTGCGAGCGAGTTCTGCCGCACCTGTGAATGTGCCCACCGCCAATTGCTGCGCTTGCTCAGGCGTCAAACCCATGCTGACCCCCGCCTTGGTCATGGCTTCGATGAAATAAAACACATAGGCTGGGCCCGAGCCCGACAAGGCAGTCACTGCGTCCAGCAGTTCCTCGCGCTCCACCCAAATCGATTGACCGACCGCTTGCATCAATGCTTGCACTTGTTCGCGTTGTGAGGCGTTGACAGCCGGACCGGCATACAAACCGGTTTGCCCGAGTCCTACCAGGGCAGGCGTGTTGGGCATGGCCCTGACCACGCTTGGCGTGTCCAACCAGCGGCCAATACTGTCACTGCGCACACCGGCGGCCACGCTCACATGCATAGCTTGCGGGAACATGCCGTTCAACGACAAAGCGACTTGTTTGAATACCTGCGGCTTGATCGCCCAGACCACCATGCCAGAAGCGTTCAAAGCCGAGGTGGCTTGCTCATGGCATGTCACCCCTAAGTGCTGGCTTAAGTGTTCGCGCGTAGCGGCTGCAGGTTCAACCACATGAATCTGTGAAGCTGAAATGCCTTGTTTGAGCCAACCCGAGATCAAGGCCTGGGCCATATTGCCGCCGCCGATGAAAGTCATGGGCAGCAACGAGGAAAAAGTAGCGGTCATGGTGAAAACCTGATTGAGGCAAAACGCACAAACGGTGATTGTCAATCAATGTGCGATGGTTTGTCGCACCGCGCGTTCCCAGTCGGCCATTCTGCTGGTGGCTTCATCCCGCGACATGCGGGGTTCGAAACGCCGCTCTACCCGCCAATGCTGTGCCAATTCATGCGGGCTTTGGTAAATGCCTGCGCTCAAGCCTGCCAAATAGGCCGCACCCAGCGCCGTGGTCTCGATCACTTCGGGGCGCAAAACCGGAATGCCAAGCAAATCGGCTTGGAACTGCATCAGCAAATCGTTCACACAAGCGCCGCCATCGACCCGCAATTCGGTGACCGGTTGGGCGGCATCCCGGTTCATGGCTTGCAACAGCGCAGTGCTTTGAAAAGCAATGCTCTCCAACGCTGCACGCGCAATGTGCGCCATGGTGGTGCCGCGCGACAAACCGACCATCGCGCCGCGCGCATCGGCTTGCCAATAAGGCGCACCCAAGCCGGTGAAGGCGGGTACCAGCACCACGCCGCCCGAGTCGGGCACGCTCTCGGCCATCGCCTGCACATCAGCACTTTGGTCAAAGGCGCGCAACCCATCGCGCAACCATTGCACCACCGCGCCGCCAATGAACACACTGCCTTCCAAGGCGAAGGCGGGTGTGCTGTCGGCCTGAGCCGCGCTGGTGGTGATCAAACCGTTGTGGCTGGTTTGATACTGCGCGCCGGTGTGCATCAACATAAAGCAACCCGTGCCATAAGTGTTTTTGGCTTGACCGGCGCTGAAACAAGCCTGCCCGAACAGCGCACTTTGCTGGTCACCGGCCACACCGCCGATGGGCAAGGCATGACCCAACCATTGGGCTTGCGTGTGACCGAAGTCGCTGGCCGAAGGGTGTACCCGGGGCAACACAGATGCAGGAATGTCGAGCAGTTGAAGCAACTCGTCATCCCATTGGTTGGTGTGTATGTTGAACAGCATGGTGCGCGCCGCGTTGCTCACATCGGTGGCATGGACCGCGCCGCCGCTGAGTTGCCACATCAACCAACTGTCGACCGTGCCGAAAGCCAATTCACCGCGCTCGGCCATGGCGCGTGCGCCAGCGACGTTATTCAATATCCACTGCAATTTGGTGGCAGAGAAATACGCGTCTATCAATAAACCGGTTTTTTGCTGAACCACGGGCGAAGCGCCTTGTGCAATCAATGTTTGGCAAGCCGCTGCCGTGCGTCTGTCTTGCCAGACGATGGCCTTGTGAATGGCTTGGCCGGTGTCGCGCCGCCAAACCACCGTGGTTTCGCGCTGGTTGGTGATGCCGAGACTGGCGATATCGCCGGCGCTGATGCCCGCTTGTTGCAGGGCTTGGCGGGCGGTGGCGAGTTGGCTGGCCCAGATTTCCTGCGGGTCGTGCTCCACCCAGCCGGGTTGCGGGAAAATTTGGGTCAAAGCCTGTTGCGCCATGGCGACGACCGAGCCGTCAGGGCGAAAAATCACCGTGCGAGAACTGGATGTTCCCTGGTCCATGGCCATTAAATACTTCATAAGTACTCTTTCCGGTGTGAATTGGACAGTCTTAGAAAAAATTTCCCAAACCCGATACAAACTATGCCATAATTGAGGGCTCAGCTTTTCAAACAGCTGGGAAATCACGCCCAAACAAATGCGCCGCAAATGGTTTGCTGTGCAGATGACGGGCCCAAGACTGATCGAGCAAGGTCAACCTTTTCGGGTTGTTCAGGTTTGATACAAGTTGGGAAACAGAAATGATCCAGACAGAATCCAGATTAGAGGTCGCCGACAACACCGGTGCGAAGTCCGTTTTGTGCATCAAGGTGCTCGGCGGTTCCAAGCGTCGTTATGCCAGCGTGGGCGACATCATCAAAGTAAGTATCAAAGAGGCTGCGCCTCGCGGTCGCGTCAAAAAAGGCGAGATCTACAGCGCCGTGGTGGTTCGCACCGCCAAGGGCATCCGCCGCAGCGATGGTTCGTTGGTCAAGTTTGACGGCAATGCAGCCGTTTTGCTCAACGCCAAACTCGAGCCTATTGGCACCCGCATCTTCGGACCGGTCACGCGTGAATTGCGTACCGAGCGCTTCATGAAGATCGTTTCTCTGGCCCCTGAAGTTCTCTGAGGACCTGACCATGAACAAATTACGCAAAGGCGACGAGGTCATCGTCATCGCAGGTCGCGACAAAGGCAAGCGCGGCAAAATAGCATCGCGCCAAGATGACTCACATCTGTTGGTCGAAGGCATCAATTTGGTGAAAAAGCACACCAAGCCCAACCCCATGGCTGGCACCACTGGCGGCATCGTTGAAAAAACCATGCCTATTCACCAGTCCAATGTCGCCATTTACAACGCCACCTCCGGCAAAGCCGATCGCGTGGGCATCAAGATCAATTCCGATGGTTCGAAGGTTCGCGTCTTCAAGTCCAACGGTGAAGCTATCAAGGTTGCATAAACATGGCACGTCTCCAACAACACTATCGTGAAAAAGTGGTCCCCGATTTGACCGCCAAGTTTGGCTACAAATCGCCCATGCAAGTGCCTCGTCTGACAAAAATCACCTTGAATATGGGTGTTTCAGAAGCGGTGGCTGACAAGAAAGTCATGGACCATGCGGTGGGTGACATGGGCAAAATTTCCGGTCAAAAACCTGTGGTGACCAAGGCGCGCAAAGCGATCGCCGGTTTCAAAATTCGTGAGCAACAAGCCATTGGCTGTATGGTCACATTGCGTGGTGTGCGCATGTATGAATTCCTCGACCGTTTCGTTACCGTGGCTTTGCCCCGAGTGCGTGACTTCCGTGGTATCTCCGGCCGTGCATTTGACGGTCGTGGCAACTACAACATCGGTGTGAAAGAGCAAATCATCTTCCCCGAAATCGAGTATGACAAAGTTGATGCCCTGCGCGGTCTCAATATCAGCATCACCACCACGGCCAAGACCGACGAAGAGTGCAAAGCACTGCTCGCCGCTTTCCGTTTCCCGTTCAAGAACTGAGGTGTCCTGTGGCTAAAGTAGCTTTGATCGAGCGCGAGCTCAAGCGTGACAAACTGGTCGCCAAGTACGCGAAAAAACACGCGGAACTGAAAGCGATTTCTACCGACTTCAAGCGCAGCGACGAAGAGCGCGCAGCAGCCCGCCTGGAGCTGCAAAAGTTGCCACGCAACGCCAATCCGACACGTCAGCGCAACCGTTGCGCTATCACCGGTCGCCCTCGTGGCACCTTCCGTCAATTTGGTTTGGGTCGCGCCAAGATCCGTGAAATGGCCTTCGCAGGCAATATTCCCGGCATCACCAAAGCCAGCTGGTAAGCAGGCAGGAGAAATTCAATATGAGCATGAGTGATCCCATTGCCGACCTGTTGACGCGTATTCGTAACGCGCAGATGGTGGCCAAGCCGACCGTGTCGGTGCCATCGTCCAAGGTCAAAATTGCCATTGTCCAAGTGTTGAAAGACGAGGGCTATATCGATGGCTTCCGCGTCAAAACCGACGACGGCAAATCCGAATTGGAAATTTCCCTGAAATATTACGCAGGCCGTCCCGTGATCGAGCGCATTGAGCGCGTGTCACGTCCTGGTTTGCGTGTTTACAAGGGACACAACGCCATTCCGCAAGTCATGAACGGTCTGGGTGTGGCGATTGTCACCACCCCCAAAGGTGTCATGACCGATCGCAGAGCACGCGCCACTGGCGTGGGCGGCGAAGTTCTTTGCTACGTGGCTTAAGGGAGAAACACAGATGTCCCGCGTTGCCAAAATGCCCGTCACCGTCCCCGCAGGAGTGGACGTGACCATGAATGAACAGCACATCAGCGTCAAAGGCGCTGGTGGTCAACTCTCTGTCGCCAACAATGCGTTGGTCAAAGTCGCGCGTCAAGCCGACACCCTCACGTTTGAAGCCGCCAACGAAAGCCGCGAAGCCAATGCCATGAGTGGCACCCTTCGTCAATTGGTCAATAACATGGTGGTTGGCGTCACCAAAGGCTTTGAGAAAAAGCTCAACTTGGTTGGCGTGGGCTACAAAGCCGCTGCACAAGGTGCCAAATTGAACCTGGCCGTCGGCTACTCGCACCCTGTCAATATTGATATGCCCTCTGGTATCAAGGTCGAAACACCGACACCTACAGAGGTCATCATCAAAGGTGCAGACCGCCAACGTGTGGGTCAAATCGCCGCTGAAATTCGCGCTGTTCGTCCACCTGAGCCTTACAAAGGCAAAGGTATCCGCTATTCGGACGAAAAGATCACGATCAAAGAGACCAAGAAGAAATAAGGAGCTGCCACATGCTAAGCAAAAAACAGCAGCGTCTGCGTCGCTCGCGTCAAACCCGTATCCGTATCGCCACGCAAGGCGTTGCGCGTTTGATGGTCAATCGCACCAACTTACATATTTATGCCAGCGTTATTTCCGGCGACGGCACCAAGGTCATTGCCTCTGCCTCCACAGCCGAAGCCGATGTTCGCAAGAGCTTGGGCGCTGTGGGCAAAGGCGGTAACCAAGCCGCCGCAGAAGTGATCGGCAAGCGCATCGCTGAAAAAGCCAAAGCTGCCGGCGTTGAAAAAGTCGCTTTCGACCGTTCAGGCTTCGCCTACCACGGTCGTGTCAAAACATTGGCAGATGCCGCGCGCGCTGCCGGCCTGCAGTTCTAACAGTCACGGATACACAACATGGCAAAAGTTCAAGCAAAAATGCAAGACGACAGTCGTGACGACGGTCTGAAGGAAAAAATGATCGCGGTCAACCGCGTCACCAAAGTGGTCAAGGGCGGTCGAATTCTCGGCTTCGCTGCACTCACAGTGGTTGGCGACGGCGACGGTCGCGTCGGCATGGGCAAAGGCAAATCCAAAGAAGTGCCTGCTGCGGTGCAAAAGGCCATGGAAGAGGCCCGCCGCAACATGCACAAAGTGTCATTGAAAAACGGCACCATCCACCACAACGTCACTGGCCACCACGGTGCAGCCAATGTGCAAATGGCGCCAGCCCCCAAAGGTACCGGCATCATTGCGGGCGGTCCTATGCGTGCGGTGTTCGAAGTCATGGGCATCACAGACATCGTGGCCAAGAGCCATGGTTCATCCAACCCGTACAACATGGTGCGTGCCACGTTGGATGCATTGATCAAATCCACCACAGCCTCCGAAGTGGCGGCCAAACGTGGCAAGAGCGTCGAAGATCTCTTCGTCTAATCCGGGAGCAGCGACATGACCATATCTACTTCAACCGTCAAGGTGCAATTGGTGCGTAGCCCCATCGGCACCAAAGAGTCCCACCGCGCCACAGTGCGTGGTTTGGGTTTGCGCAAAATCGGCAGCACCAGCGAATTGCAGGACACACCTGCGGTGCGCGGCATGATCAACAAGATCAGCTACCTGGTCAAAGTTCTCTAAAGGCCACAGCCATGCAACTCAACGAAATCAAGCCCGCAGACGGCTCTCGCAAAAACCGCCGCCGTGTTGGCCGCGGTATCGGCTCCGGTCTGGGTAAAACCGCAGGTCGCGGCCATAAAGGTCAAAAGTCCCGTTCAGGCGGCTACCACAAGGTGGGCTTTGAAGGCGGTCAAATGCCTTTGCAACGTCGCTTGCCCAAGCGCGGTTTCAAGTCACGCACCTTGCGTTACAACGAAGAAGTCACTTTGGCTTCATTGCAAACTTTGCAAGCCACAGACATTGACATGCTGACCTTGAAAACCGCTGGCCTCATCAGCCAAATGGCCAAAGTGGTCAAAGTCATCAAGACTGGCGAGATTTCCCGCGCGGTCAAATTGAACGGCATTGGTGCCACAGCAGCAGCCAAGTCGGCCATTGAAGCCGCTGGCGGCTCGATCGCTTAAAGACAAGGAAGAAGCAATTGGCAATCGGTTCAAGCACAGTCAAATCAGACAAGTACGGAGACTTGCGTCGCCGGCTCGTCTTTTTGCTGCTCGCGCTGGTGGTGTATCGCCTTGGCACGCACATTCCCGTGCCGGGCATTGATCCCAACCAATTGCAACAACTCTTCAAGGGACAAGAAGGCGGCATTCTCAACCTGTTCAATATGTTTTCAGGTGGGGCTTTGTCGCGTTTCAGTATTTTTGCGCTCGGCATCATGCCTTACATCTCTGCGTCGATCATCATTCAGCTGATGTCGTATGTGGTGCCCAGCATGGAAGCCTTGAAAAAAGAGGGCGAAGCGGGCCGCCGAAAAATCACCCAATACACACGCTACAGCACGCTGGGTTTGGCTGTGTTCCAGTCCTTAGGCATTGCTGTGGCGCTGGAATCTTCTGCCGGTCTGGTCAATGTCCCGGGCATCGGTTTTCGAGTCACCGCCATGGTGTCACTCACTGCTGGCACCATGTTTTTGATGTGGCTGGGCGAACAAATCACCGAGCGTGGATTAGGCAACGGTATTTCCATCATCATTTTTGCAGGCATTGCAGCCGGCTTGCCGCAGTCTATCGGTGGCTTGCTGGAATTGGTCCGAACAGGCGCCATGAGCATCATTGTTTCCTTGCTGATTGTTCTCTTGGTGGCTGCTATCACTTACTTTGTGGTGTATGTGGAGCGTGGCCAGCGAAAAATTTTGGTCAACTACGCGCGCCGACAAGTCGGCAATAAAGTCTATGGCGGGCAGTCTTCACATCTGCCGCTCAAGCTCAATATGTCGGGTGTGATCCCGCCTATTTTTGCGTCTTCTATCATTTTGTTGCCCTCGACCATCGTCAGTTGGTTCAGCGCAGGCTCCAGCCTCAACTGGCTCAAAGACATCTCCGCTGCCCTGTCTCCTGGCCAGCCGCTCTACATCTTGTTGTATGCCGTAGCGATCATCTTTTTCTGTTTCTTCTACACAGCATTGGTATTCAATAGCCGTGAAACAGCTGACAATTTGAAAAAGAGCGGCGGCTTCATTCCCGGCATTCGTCCCGGTGACCAAACCGCTAAGTTCATTGACAAAATTTTGTTGCGATTGACGCTTGCAGGCGCGATCTACATCACCTTTGTCTGTTTGATTCCCGAGTTCCTGATCCTCAAGTACAACGTGCCGTTCTATTTCGGCGGTACGTCTTTGCTGATTATTGTGGTGGTCACCATGGATTTCATGGCGCAAGTGCAAAACTACCTCATGAGTCAGCAGTACGAATCGTTGCTCAAAAAGGCCAACTTCAAGATGGCTCCAGGTGGCTGATTGGGCGCATGGCGAAGGACGACGTCATCCAGATGCAAGGCGAGGTTGTTGAAAACCTCCCCAACGCAACTTTCCGGGTCAAACTGGAAAATGGACACGTGGTGCTCGGACACATATCCGGCAAGATGCGAATGCACTACATCCGCATCCTGCCGGGAGACAAAGTGACAGTGGAAATGACGCCCTACGATTTAACCAGGGCAAGAATTGTGTTCCGCGCCAAGTGAGGCGTTGAACGAAAGAGTTTGTTGGGATACGCAAGGTGCGTGTCCCTGGTTTTTAGGAGAATGAAATGAAAGTTTCGGCTTCGGTCAAAACAATTTGCCGCAACTGCAAGATCATCCGCCGCAAGGGCGTGGTGCGGGTCATCTGTACCGACCCGCGTCACAAACAGCGTCAAGGCTGATCGAACAACGCATTCAAGAGGTTACTCATGGCACGTATCGCTGGTATCAATATTCCGCCCCATAAGCACACTGAAATCGGTTTGACATCGATCTTCGGTATCGGCCGCACCCGCGCACGCAAAATTTGCGAAGCATGCGGTATCGACTATGCGAAAAAAATCAAAGATTTGTCAGATGCTGACTTAGAAAAAATCCGCGATCAAATTGCTCACTTCACCATTGAAGGTGATTTGCGCCGTGAAACCACCATGAACATCAAGCGTTTGATGGACATTGGTTGTTACCGTGGTTTCCGCCATCGCCGTGGTTTGCCCATGCGTGGTCAGCGTACCCGTACCAATGCACGTACCCGCAAAGGCCCCCGCAAGGCGGCTCAATCGCTGAAGAAATAAAGAGGGACCTCCATGGCAAAAGCACCCGTCAACTCAGCCGCACAACGCGTGCGCAAAAAAGTCCGCAAAAATGTGGCGGATGGCATTGCACACGTGCATGCTTCATTCAACAACACCATCATCACCATCACCGATCGCCAAGGCAATGCGTTGTCATGGGCATCGTCAGGTGGTCAAGGTTTCAAGGGCTCACGCAAGTCCACACCGTTTGCCGCTCAGGTGGCTTCCGAAGTGGCCGGCCGTGCAGCCATGGATCAGGGCATCAAGAACCTCGACGTCGAAATCAAAGGACCCGGCCCCGGCCGCGAGTCTTCAGTTCGTGCGTTAGCAGCTCTGGGCATCCGCATCAATTCCATTTCTGATGTGACGCCGGTTCCTCACAACGGATGCCGTCCGCAAAAGCGCCGTCGCATCTGATTTCAACCAAGCCCACCGCCGTTGTTGCAAGCAGCTACGGCTCCCCGTTTTCATTAACGGGCAGATGACAAAAAGGAAGTTCAAGTGGCACGTTACTTAGGCCCCAAGGCCAAACTCTCACGCCGGGAAGGCACCGACTTGTTTTTGAAGAGCGCACGCCGCTCTATCGCCGACAAGTCCAAGTTCGACAGCAAGCCCGGACAGCATGGCCGTACCTCTGGTCAGCGCATGTCTGACTTCGGTTTGCAATTGCGCGAAAAACAAAAAGTCAAACGCATGTACGGCGTGTTAGAGCGTCAGTTCCGCCGCTACTTTGCCATGGCTGACCAACAAAAAGGCAACACCGGCTCTAACCTGCTCTCATTGCTTGAGTCACGTTTAGACAATGTGGTGTACCGCATGGGCTTTGGTTCTACCCGTGCCGAGGCGCGCCAGTTGGTTTCTCACAAAGCCATCACGGTCAATGGCCATTCGGTCAACATTCCTTCCTACTTGGTCAAGGCGGGTGACGTCGTCAGCGTGCGTGAAAAATCCAAAAAACAAGGACGCGTGCTCGAAGCTTTGCAATTGGCCACTCAGGTGGGCATGCCAGCTTGGGTCGATGTCAATATCGACAAAGCCGAAGGTGTTTTCAAGAAAGCACCTGACCGTGACGAATTTGCGGCTGACATCAACGAATCATTGATCGTTGAGTTGTATTCGCGTTAACCGAGGCATCGCCGCCTCCTGAATCCGCCGCTTCGCATACTTTTATGCGGAGGTCATCATCTAGCCTTACCGGTGTAACGAACCGAGGGCACTGAGAGGAAAAAAACGAATGCAAACAAATCTTTTAAAGCCCAAAGCCATACAGGTTGAACAACTCGGCCACAACAAATCCAAAGTCACACTCGAACCTTTTGAGCGCGGTTACGGACATACATTGGGTAACGCATTGCGCCGTGTGCTGCTGTCGTCCATGGTCGGCTATGCAGTCACCGATGTCACCATCGCAGGCGTGTTGCATGAATACTCATCCATTGACGGCGTGCAAGAAGACGTGGTCAACATTTTGTTGAACCTCAAAGGCGTGGTCTTCAAACTGCACAACCGTGACGAAGTCACGCTCAGCTTGCGCAAAGACGGTGAAGGTCAAGTCACAGCAGCAGACATACAAACACCGCACGACGTGGAAATCATCAACTCCGGACATGTGATTGCCAATTTGTCGCACGGCGGCAAAATCGACATTCAATTGAAAGTTGAAAAAGGCCGTGGTTATGTGCCCGGCTCTATGCGCCGTCATGCTGACGAAGTCAACAAATCCATCGGCCGCATTGTGCTGGACGCTTCTTTCTCACCGGTCAAGCGCGTGAGCTACAGCGTTGAAAACGCCCGCGTAGAACAGCGCACCGACTTAGACCGTTTGGTGGTTGAAATCGAAACCAATGGCGCTATCACCGCAGAAGATGCTGTGCGTTCATCCGCCAAAATTTTGGTTGAGCAATTGGCCGTGTTTGCGCAATTGGAAGGCGCCGAACTGCCAGATTTTGATTCAGCTCCCCCACGCTCTGGCACACCGGTTGACCCGATTTTGCTGCGCCCCGTGGACGAACTCGAACTCACAGTTCGCTCTGCGAATTGCCTCAAAGCAGAAAACATTTTCTACATTGGCGATTTGATTCAGCGCACCGAAAACGAATTGCTCAAGACGCCAAACCTGGGCCGCAAATCTTTGAACGAAATCAAAGAAGTGTTGGCTTCACGCGGTTTGACTTTGGGTATGAAACTCGAAGGCTGGCCGCCCAGCGGCTTGGAAGCCAAGCGTATTTAAAACAAAACAGAGCGGTGTTCACACCGCCTCCCCTGGCCGTACCTGATACGGCGGCCGGCAAAACAACGTCACAAAGGAAAAATCATGCGTCACGGACACGGACTTCGCAAACTCAACCGCACCAGCTCACACCGACTGGCCATGTTGCAAAACATGATGAACTCGTTGATCGAACACGAAGTCATCAAAACCACACTGCCTAAAGCCAAAGAGCTGCGTCGCGTCATTGAGCCTATGCTCACACTCGGCAAAGAGCCCACGCTCTCCAACAAGCGTTTGGCCTTCAACCGCTTGCGTAACCGCGACAACGTCGTCAAGTTGTTTGCAGAGTTAGGCCCACGCTACAAAACACGTCCAGGCGGCTACACACGCATTTTGAAGATGGGTTACCGCGTCGGTGACAACGCACCGATGGCCTTGGTCGAGTTGGTTGACCGCCCAGAAGTGCAAGACACACCCGCTGCAAGCGAATAACAGTTACAATGAAGAACACGACGCGCGATGGAGCAGCCTGGTAGCTCGTTGGGCTCATAACCCAAAGGTCGCAAGTTCAAATCTTGCTCGCGCAACCAAATACACGACGCCCACTTTCAGTGGGCGTTTTGCATTGAATCAGGGCCCACTTTCAGTGGGCGTTGCGTGGAACAAGCCATTCACAAACCCCATGGCACACACACTGACACAGGTTCAAGCCAAAGCCCAACGCATTGAATTGCAAACACCTAGCGGCGTGCAAGTCTGGCATGTGTGGAACCGGGACGCAGGCCATCCCTTGGTGTTGTTGCACGGTGGCAGTGGCAGTTGGAACCATTGGGTGCGCAACGTAGAGGCACTCAGCCAACAGCGTGCGGTATGGGCCCTGGACACACCGGGCTTGGGTGACTCAGAGTTGCCACCAGGCGCGGCAGACGCTGACGATTTACACCATCCCCTAGAGCAAGGTTTGCAATTGTTGTTTGCAGACCTAGCGTTAGACATTGTGGGGTTTTCTTTCGGTGGTTTGGTCGCAGGATTTTTGGCCGCTGCATACCCAACGCGCATCAAGCGCTTGGTGTTGGTGGGAATTCCGGGCTTGGGCTTGTCCAACCAGATAGCGAACATGCGGGGCTTTCGCGCAGACATGACGCAGCAGCAGCGGTATGAAGTGCATCGCAATAACTTGCTAGCCATCATGTTGTTTGATGACACACTCATCACAGACGAATTATTGGAAATGCAAGAACACAATGTGCAGCGCGATCGCTTGCGCAAAAGACGCATTGCACGCAGTGACGCGATGTTGCCCTTGCAAAAAATGTGGCAGTGTCCGGTGTACGGCATCTGGGGCGAAAACGATGCGCTTTACCAAGGCAGTTTGCATCAGATCAAAGCCTTGTTGTCGGGTTGCGATTTGCGCGCCTTTCATGTGGTGCCAGAAGCAGGCCATTGGGTGCAATATGAAAGACCGCAAGCGTTCCATGCTGTGCTGCAATCTTGTCTGTCGGATTGACTGCGCCCAAGCAAGCGCACAATACGCGCATGCTCTACAAATTCAAATCCAAAGCCGCCGGTGACTTGATACTGCTTGAACCCCAAGGCAAACAGTTTTTACAACTCATAGGCAAGCCGGTGCAAGCCCAAGGCATCATCGAACCGCAAGAGATGCTTGCAGCCATCGCCGCACTGCAAGCAGCCATTGCAGCGCAAGAAGCCGAGCAGCAACTTGCCAAAGAACAAGCCAAAGAAAAAGGGCAGCCCGCGCCGGTGTTTGAGAGCATCAGTTTGCGCCAGCGTTGCAAGCCCATCATCGACATGCTTACCCGTTGCCAGCGCGAACAACAGCCCATCGTCTGGGGCGTGTGAATGGCGCATCCCTACCAGGTACTCACACCGTCGGTGGTTTTAGATGCATTAAGCGGTTTGGGCTTGGCGGTTGACGGACGTTTGAGCGCACTCAGCTCGTATGAAAACCGTGTGTACTTGGCGCATTTAGACGACGACACATCCGTGGTCGCCAAGTTTTACAGACCCGGGCGATGGAGCGAAGTGCAGATACGCGAGGAACACAGTTTCACCGCAGAGTTGGTGGCAGAGGACATTCCTGTGGTCGGCCCCTTGGTGCTCAACAGCATGAGCCTGCATGAAGCCCGCGTGGTGCAGGATGGCGTGGACGGACATTTCTGGTTCAGCGTCAGTCCACGCCGCGGCGGTCGCGCGCCCGAGTTGGACGACCCCGAGGTGTTGATGTGGATAGGCCGCTTGATGGCGCGCATGCATTTGGTCGGCGAGCGTCACGCCTTCAGCGTCAGGCCTGCGTTGAACCTGCACACCTTTGGCGAGCAGTCGCGCGATCAGTTGATGTCGCAACAACAAATAGCCGAGGAAGTGCAGCAGCAATGGCTGTCTTTGTGCGATCAAGCCTTGGCGTTGGTGAAACAACAAATGCCGCCAGAACTCAAATTGTTGCGTTTGCACGGCGACTGTCACCCCGGCAATATTTTGTGGACACCTGAGGGCATGCCTGAGCCCGGGCCGCATTTTGTCGACATGGACGATGCGCGCACAGGCCCTGCGGTGCAAGACCTGTGGATGCTGGTGCACGGCGACACGGCAGAGCGACGCCAGAAAATGGAAATCGTGCTGGAGGGTTATGAGAGCGTGCGCCGCTTTGACCGGCGTGAATTGCAATGCATAGAACCGCTGCGCACCTTGCGCATCATTCACTACAGCGCGTGGCTGGCCGGGCGGCAAGACGACCCGGCGTTCCCTATGCACTTTCCGTGGTTCGGTACGTCAGACTATTGGCGCGGTCAGTGCGATACCTTGCGTGAGCAAATAGAGGCCATGCAATCTGACGAAACAGCCAACAGCTATTCGTCAGATTGGCCGTGAAGACTTAAACCAACAAAGCATTCACCCGCTTCACATACGCCGCCGGGTCATCCGGCAAACCGCCTTCGGCCAGCAGCGCTTGGTCAAACAAAATATGCGCCAAGTCATGGAAGTGAATTTGCCCGGCATCGCTGTCGATTTTTTTCACCAGCGCGTGCTCGGCGTTGATCTCCAAAATCGGTTTGGCCTCCGGCGCATTTTGACCGGCTTGTTTCAACATGCGCGCCATTTGCAAAGACACGCCATGGTCTTTCACCACCAGACAAGCGGGTGAGTCCACCAAGCGCGTGGTGATGCGCACGTCTTCGGCTTTGTCTTTCAACGCTTCTTTCAGCTTGGCCAGCAAAGGCTTCATGCTGTCGGCAGCGGCTTCAGCGGCTTTTTTCTCTTCTTCGTCTTGCAGCTTGCCCAAGTCGAAAGCGCCTTTGGCCACGCTTTGCAGTGGCGTGCCGTCGAACTCGTTCAAAAAGCCCAAGGCCCATTCATCCACACGGTCCGACATCAGCAACACCTCGATGCCTTTTTTGCGGAAGACTTCCAGTTGCGGGCTGTTTTTGGCGGCCGCCAGGCTGTCAGCGGTGACGTAGTAAATCGCTTCCTGGCCTTCTTTCATGCGCGCTTTGTAATCGCCAAAGCCCACGTTCACGGTGTCGCTGGTGGTGCTGGCAAAACGCAGCAGTTTGGCAATCTTGTC
This sequence comes from Comamonadaceae bacterium, assembly GCA_027488735.1. GTDB lineage: Bacteria > Pseudomonadota > Gammaproteobacteria > Burkholderiales > Burkholderiaceae_C > Limnohabitans. The sequence goes on from JAIYBB010000002.1 coordinate 56,554, forward strand.
TTTGTTGGCAAAGTCTTCGCCCAAACCTTCTTTGAGCACCGCGCCGAACTCGGCGTAAAACTTACTGAATTTGCCAGCGTCTTTTTTGTCTTCATCGCTGGCGTCTGCTGCGGGTGCATCGTGCTTGGCTAAGTCCTCCAACATAGACAACACGCGGCGCGTGTTGCCTTCGCGAATCGCTTTCACGTCGCGGCTTTCTTGCAGCAACTCGCGGCTCACGTTCAAAGGCAAGTCGGCGGAATCCACCACGCCTTTGACAAAGCGCAAATAGGTGGGCATCAAGGCTTCCGCGTCGTCCATGATGAACACGCGTTTCACATACAGCTTGATACCGGCTTTTTTGTCGCGGTTCCACAAATCGAAAGGCGCTTTGCCCGGCAAATACAACAGCTGTGTGTACTCGGTGCTGCCTTCCACGCGGTTGTGGCTCCAAGCCAGCGGCGCTTCGAAATCGTGGCTGATGGCTTTGTAAAACTCGGCGTGTTGTTCTTCGGTGATGTCTTTTTTCGGGCGAGTCCACAAAGCACTGGCTTTGTTGACGGTTTCCCATTCGTCGGTGACCACCATTTCGCCCGGCTGGTCGTTTTCGCCTTCTTTCCATTCCTCTTTGCGCATCAGGATAGGCAGGGAAATATGGTCTGAATATTTACCAATGATGGACTTCAGTTTCCAACTGCTCAGGTACTCGTCGGCGTCATCACGCATATGCAAAATGATGTGGGTGCCGCGCTCTTTTTGCGTGATGGTTTCCACCTCGAAGTCGCCGCTGCCGCCGCTGGTCCAGCGCACACCTTCTTTGGCGTCCAAACCGGCGCGGCGGGTTTCCACCACGATCTTGTCGGCGACGATGAAGCCGGAATAAAAACCAACACCGAATTGACCGATCAACGCGCCTTGGTCTTTCGCGTCCGACTGTTGGTCGCCGGAGAGCTTGCTCATGAAGTCGCGGGTGCCGCTTTTGGCGATGGTGCCCAAGTGGTCAATCGCATCTTGCTGGCTCATGCCAATGCCGTTGTCGCTGATGGTCAAGGTTTTGGCGGCTTTGTCAAAAGCCACTTTGATTTCCAATGTTGGCGCGTCTTCGTACAAACCGGTGTTGTTCAGGGCTTCATAACGCAGTTTGTCGCAAGCGTCGGACGCGTTGGATACCAGCTCGCGCAAAAAGATTTCTTTGTTGGAATACAGCGAATGCGTGACCAGGTGCAGTAACTGGGCAACTTCGGCTTGGAAGGAATGGGTGTGTTTTGACATGGGCTACCAAAGAAAAATGGATCTGATGAGGGGATATGGGGCAAAACGGTGCGAAATCAAGTGAAACTCGTTAGCAATAAAATCACGAAAGACGAAAAAATCAATAAAATAGGTTATTATTTTCATGCATTTTAAAATTTATTAACTGTTAAGGAGACATTCATGAGGCCGATAAGTGTTATTTTGTGGTCGTGTGTCTTGTGTTTGCAAGCATGCGCCGTCTCGCAAAGCGGTGACACCGGTCAGTTCTCCAAAGCACAAAGCCTGACAGAGTTGGCAGGCACTTATAAAAACCTGGCGGAAAAAACCAAACCACAAGACAAAGAGGCCTACCTGAGTGCAATTTTGTGGCCGGAAGACTCAGCAATCAATCCTGCTGACATTGACACCATCAAGGTGTCTGTGTTGAATGAAGACACGGTGGAAGTGGTGGCTCAATCATCAAGTGGCAGCCAGCTCAAAGCCGCCTCATTTGTCCGGGGAAAGCATTTTCAACTTCGCAACGGGCAACTTGAAATCCTCTCAAGGTCGCAAGTGGCAGGCTTTCAAGCCGGTGAGCCAATGGTGGGGGTTGCCAGCGAAAAAATTGTTATTGGGCTTGATTCTCAAGGCAATGGCAAGGTCAGACAAAACATGAGCGCTACAGGCATGGCTTTCTTAATCATTCCTATGCACGTGTCTGAAGAAACCAATTTGCGCTTTGTCAAAATCCCATAAAGCTCAGGCAAAGGTTTCGTCCCGCCCTAAATAGCGCCATTGACCGACAGGCAGTTGGCCTAATTTCACCCGGCCTATGCGCACCCGCTTCAAGCCAACCACGGTCAAGCCCACCAGTTCACACATGCGGCGTATCTGCCGCTTTTTGCCCTCGGTCAGCACAAAACGCAGTTGCTCGGGGTTTTGCCAATCCACTTGCGCGGTTTTCAGCGCTTGCCCGTCCAGCGACAAACCGTGGCGCAGCAAAGCCAGTTTGTCTTCTGGAAACAGCGACTGCACATCGGTTTGCACCTCACCAGCGGGCAAGCGTCCGTATTGCACCCGCACCAAATATTCTTTCTCCACACCGGAGTTTTCGCCGATGAGTTGGCGCGCCACGCGACCATCTTGCGTCAGTACCAGCAAACCCACCGAATCAATGTCCAATCGACCGGCAGGTGCCAAGCCCATGCGCTGGCGCGGCGCAAAGCGTGTGGTTGATCGATCATCGCGCCAATGCGTGCGGGCTTCGATCAGGTTGATCGCCGGTTCATGGCCGTCTTCGGCTTGGCCGCTGACATAGCCCATGGGCTTGTGCAACAAAATCGTCACTTGCTTGTCTTGCTGACCGCGGGCCAATGCATCCACTTCAATGCGGTCGAGCGGGCTCACCGGTTTGCCCAGCACTGCCGTTTCACCGTTGACTTTCACCCAGCCTTTGGCAATCCAATCGTCGGCTTCGCGGCGTGAGCAAATGCCGAGTTCGGCCATGCGCTTGTTCAGTCTGATGGTGGTGGTGTCGTTCATGTGAGGCTCAGTGTATGGCTTCGCAGCGCGGGCAAATTCAAGATGCGTATGCCGCCATAAGTGACCTTGATCCATTGCGCTGCTTCCAAACGCTTCAATGCCACGTTCACGCGTTGCCTTGACAAGCCCACCAAATAACCCAACTCTTGCTGGGTGATGTGGAGCAATTCACCCACGCCCGGAAACAGCACTGGATTGACCAAGGCCGCGAGGTTGCGGGCCACGCGCAAGTCCGGGTTGTTGATGCGGTCGATTTCACGCGCGGCAATGAACTGGCCGAGTCGTTCGTTCAACTGGTTCATGATGAAGCGGTTAAAGCCAATGGAGGCAGAAAGCAAGCCATGGAAAGTCTCAATGGGTAAACCGGCCACCACGCTTGGCCGCAAGGCTTGTACGTTGTAGCGGTAGGGCTCGCGTTTCAACACTGTGCCCTCACCGAACCAGCCTCCTCGCGACACGCCTGTGAAAGTCAAGCTGTCGCCTTTGTCGGTGTCGATGTTCATTTTGAGTAGACCGTCGATCACGCCAAACCAATACGTGGGCGCGCGGCCGATGCGGCACACCACATCGCCGCCGAATGCATCGCCGACCACCAGTCTGGGCAAGGTGTGCGCCCGCTCCTGCGGGTTGAGCAGTCCCAGCCAAGGAATGCCGTCGAGTTCGGCGGTTGTGGGTACGCGGCGGCGCTGGTGCAGGGTCAGGTCGTGGGACATGGCAAAAAAAGGGGTCAATAAAGTCTAGGTATCTACCCTAAATTGTCGTTCAAAAGACAAAAAAGCGTCAAACTTGGTCCTAATATTCGCAACTCTGCGCGGGCGTGAGTCCGCGTGCTTTGTGATTTGAATGGCACATGGACACGACTTTCCCCCGACTTTTGGCCCATCACGCCCGGCAACGCCCCGGCGACGCAGCGTTGCGCGAGAAGGAATACGGCATTTGGCAAACCCTCGGCTGGGCTGATTTGTATGCCATGGTTGGGCACATGGCGCATGCGTTTGCCAAAGACGGTTTACAACGCGGTGACCATGTGGTCATCGTCGGCGCCAACCGCCCGCGCCTGTATGCCAGCATGCTGGCGGTACAAGTATTGGGCGGCATACCGGTGCCGCTTTACCAGGACGCGGTTGCCACGGAATATGTGTTTCCCATCAACAATGCCGAGGTGAGGTTTGCGGTGGTGGAAAACCAAGAGCAGGTCGATAAATTGCTGGAAATACATGCGGACTGTCCCTGTCTGCAACGTATTTATTACGACGACCCGCGCGGCTTGCGCCATTACCCGCAAACATTTTTGAGCCAACTGCAGCAGGTGTTGCGCGATGGTTCGGCACGGGCCGCAGAACACCCCTTGTTTGTCGAAGAACAATTGGCACTGGGTCAGCCCGATGATGTCGCGGCCATGTTTTTCACCTCGGGCACCACCGGCAACCCCAAAGGCGTGGTGCACACGCACCGCAGTTTGATTGACCGCGCCAAAGCCGGGGCTGACTTTGACACACTGACCAGCCGTGAAGAAGTGCTGGCATATTTGCCGCCTGCTTGGATCGGGCAAAACATCTTCAGTTATGCGCAGTGGTTGTATTGCGGTTATGTGGTGAATTGCCCCGAATCAGCAGAAACGGTGACCATCGATTTGAAAGAGGTAGGACCCACTTATTACTTCGCGCCGCCACGTGTGTTCGAAGGATTGCTCACGCAAGTGATGATCCGCATGGAAGATGCCAGCCCGATCAAGCGCCGCATGTTCAAGTACTTCATGGACGTCGCGCGTGAATATGGACCGCGTCGCATGGAAGGCAAAGCCATTGGCATGTGGCCCCTCGTGTTGTACGGCTTGGGCAATGTCTTGGTTTATGGCCCTTTGCGCAACAACCTTGGTTTGTCGCGGGTGCGTGTAGCCTACACCGCAGGTGAAGCCATCGGTCCTGACCTGTTCAGCTTTTACCGCTCTATCGGCATCAACCTCAAGCAGTTGTACGGCTCCACAGAAACTGCGGTGTTCGTGTGTTTGCAACCGGACCACCAAGCGTATGCGGACACCGTCGGTGTGCCATGCGATGGTGTGGAAATCAAAGTGGCTGAGAACGGCGAAATTTTGGTCAAGTCCGCCGGTTTGCTCAAAGGCTATTACAAAAACCCCGAAGCCACGGCCGAAGTGCTGAGCGCCGAAGGTTGGTACAAAACCAATGACGCGGGCTTCATCGACAGTCGCGGGCATTTGAAAATCATCGACCGCGTGAAAGATGTGGGCCGCATCCAAGGCGGCGCGAACGACGGCGCCATGTTCGCGCCCAAGTATGTGGAAAACAAGTTGAAATTTTTCCCATTCATCAAAGAAGCCGTGGCCTATGGCGACGGGCGCGACAAAGTGTGCGTCATGCTCAATATCGACTTTGATGCGGTGGGCAATTGGGCCGAGCGACGCAACCTGCCGTATGCCGGCTACACCGATTTGGCGCAAAAACCCGAGGTCTACCAATTGATTTTGGAATGCGTGGAAAAAGTCAACGCAGATTTGTCGGTCGACACATTGCTGGCCGGTTCGCAAATCAGCCGCTTCTTGGTGCTGCACAAAGAACTCGACGCAGATGACGGTGAACTCACGCGCACCAACAAGGTACGCCGTGGCTATATCGCCGAAAAATACGCGGTATTGGTGGAGGCTTTGTACGAAGGAATGGCGCAGCAATTCATTGAAACCGCTGTCAAATTTGAAGACGGCAGAAGCGGCAACGTCAGCGCCACGTTGACCTTGTCAGACGCCAAAGTATTCAACGCTGTGGAGCGTGCCGCATGAGCAAACACATAGGCGACGTCATATTGAATGTGCAAAACATATCGCTCAGCTTTGGCGGTGTCAAAGCGTTGGCGGACATCAGCTTTGATGTGCGCGAACACGAGATACGCGCCATCATCGGGCCCAATGGCGCGGGCAAAAGCTCGATGCTCAATTGCATCAACGGCGTGTACACGCCGCAGCAAGGAAGCATCACTTTCCGCGGTCAAACCTTCAGCCACATGGACAGCCACCAAGTGGCGGTCATGGGTGTGGCGCGCACGTTCCAAAACCTGGCCTTGTTCAAAGGCATGAGCGTGCTTGACAACATCATGACCGGGCGCAATCTGCGCATGAAGTCGAACTTGTTTTTGCAGGCCATTCGCTTTGGCCCTGCACAGCGTGAAGAATTTGAACACCGCCAACGGGTCGAAGAAATCATCGACTTTTTGGAAATCCAGCCCTACCGAAAAACACCGGTGGGACAACTGCCGTACGGTTTGCAAAAACGTGTGGACTTGGGGCGTGCGCTGGCGCTTGAACCGCAAGTGCTGCTGTTGGACGAACCGATGGCGGGTATGAATGTGGAAGAAAAACAAGACATGTGTCGTTTCATTTTGGATGTGAACGACGAGTTCGGCACCACGGTGGTGCTCATCGAGCACGACATGGGGGTGGTGATGGATATTTCAGACCGCGTGGTGGTGCTGGACTACGGCAAAAAAATCGGCGACGGCACGCCCGATGAAGTGCGCAACAACCCCGAGGTGATAAGCGCCTACCTCGGTACAGGACATTGACTGCCATGGGATTCTTTCTTGAAACCTTGCTCAATGGCCTGATGGCCGGCATGCTGTATTCGCTGGTGGCTTTAGGCTTTGTGCTGATTTTCAAAGCCTCTGGCGTGTTCAATTTCGCCCAAGGTGCCATGGTGCTGTTTGCGGCCTTGGCGATGGCGCGTTTTTCCGAATGGTTGAACGAAGCGGGCGTGGGCAATTTATGGGTGGTCAATCTGATCGCCTTTGCCATGGCGGGGGCCGTCATGTTCTGCGTGGCTTGGGCGATCGAGCGACTGGTGCTGCGCAATTTGGTCAACCAAGAAGGCACCACTTTGTTGATGGCCACCTTGGGCATCACGTATTTTCTAGAAGGCTTGGGCCAGTCAATATTTGGCAGCGACATCTACAAAATCGATATTGGCATGCCCAAAGAACCGGTCATCGCTTTTCAAAATGTGTTTGAAGGCGGCATTTTGATCAACCAAGAAGATTTGATCGCCGCCTTGATTGCCGCCGTGCTGGTGGTCGCCCTGTCGGTGTTTTTCCAGAAAACAGGCACAGGCCGGGCATTGCGTGCGGTGGCCGACGATCACCAAGCGGCGCAGTCGATTGGTATTCCGCTCAACCGCATTTGGGTGATTGTGTGGTGCGTGGCGGGTGTGGTGGCCTTGGTCGCTGGCATGATTTGGGGCAGCAAACTGGGCGTGCAGTTTTCCTTGGCCACGGTCGCGTTGCGCGCCCTGCCAGTGGTGATTTTGGGCGGCTTGACATCGGTGCCTGGCGCCATCATTGGGGGCTTGATCATCGGTGTCGGTGAAAAACTCTCCGAAGTGTATTTGGGTCCTTATGTCGGTGGTGGCATCGAAATTTGGTTTGCCTATGTGTTGGCTTTGTTGTTCTTGCTCGTGCGTCCTCAGGGGCTCTTTGGCGAGAAAATTATCGATCGCGTCTGAACATGTTCTACAGAGAAAACGGCCAATTCAAAACCAGCTACCAAGCGGACCAGCAGATCTTTCCAATCGTGCAGGACCGTTGGTTCATTTTGGCGCTGCTGCTGCTGGCCTTTGTCGGTGTGCCGTTCATCGCCTCTGACTACATGTTCAGCGCCATCTTGATTCCCTTTGTCATCATGGCCATGGCGGCGGTTGGGGTGAACATATTGGTCGGTTATTGCGGCCAAATTTCACTGGGTTCGGGGGCATTCATGGCGGTTGGTGCCTATGGCGCATACAACTTTTACGCCCGCATACCAGAGATGCCTTTGGTCCCGGCATTGATTTTGGGGGGCTTGTGCGCCATGGCGTTTGGCGTGTTGTTCGGTTTGCCCAGTTTGCGTGTGCGCGGTTTGTACTTGGCCGTGGCCACTTTGGCCGCACAGTTCTTTGCCGATTGGATGTTTTTGCGCATCAAATGGTTCACCTTGGACACGCCTTCCGGTTCGGTGTCGGTCTCCAACTTGCAAGTGTTTGGATTGCCGATCGAGAGCGATGTCAGCAAATACCTGTTTTGCCTGACGCTGCTGTGCGTGGTGGCCTTGCTTGCAAAAAATCTGGTGCGTGGTGCGATTGGCCGCGAGTGGATGGCCATTCGCGACATGGACGTGGCCGCGGCTGTCATCGGTATCCGTCCCATGTATGCCAAGTTAAGCGCGTTCGCGGTGAGTTCATTCATCATCGGCATGGCGGGTGCTTTGTGGGCGTTCATTTACATGGGCTCATGGGAACCGAGTGCGTTTTCCGTGAATGAATCTTTTCGCTTGTTGTTCATGGTCATCATTGGCGGCATGGGCTCGATCATGGGTGGTTTTTTGGGCGCGGCATTCATCGTGGTGCTGCCGATCTTTCTCAACCAGTTTTTGCCGTTCGTGGCGTCTTTTGTGGGCGTGGCTCTGTCGACCACCGTGGTCTCGCATGCCGAGTTGATGATTTTTGGTGCCTTGATCGTGTGGTTCTTGATCGTTGAACCGCATGGCTTGGCACGACTGTGGGCCATTGGCAAGCAGAAGATGCGTGTGTGGCCTTTTCCTTATTGATGGGCGTGTCTGCTGTGTTTTGTAAACCAAATTTGAAGGAGACAAAGATGAAGAAATCCCTTTTGTTGTTATCAGCCCTGTTGGCAAGTGTGGGCATGGGCGTGGTCTCGCAAGCCCAAGCGCAAGCCAAAGAACAGTTTGTTCCGGTGCTGTCTTACCGTACCGGCCCGTATGCGCCTAACGGCACGCCTTGGGCCAACGGCTTTGTCGACTACCTCAAGCTCGTCAATAGCAAAGGCGGCATCAACGGCGTGAAGATCGCTTATGAAGAATGCGAAACCGGCTACGACACCGCACGCAGTGTCGAATGCTATGAACGCCTGAAAAGCAAGAAACCCAGCTTTGTACAAACCTTGTCGACGGGTGCCACATTTGCCATCACCGAAAAAGCCCCCGGCGACAAAATCCCGGTGCTGACCGTTGGTTATGGCCGCAGTGAAAGCGCAGATGGCGCGGTGTTCAAGTGGAATTTTCCTATCGCGGGCACTTATTGGGTGGCAGCCGACACCATCTTGCAAGCCATCGCCAAAAAAGAAGGTGGCTGGGACAAGCTCAAGGGCAAAAAAATCGCGCTGGTTTACCACGACAGCCCGTTTGGCAAAGAGCCGATTCCGTTGATCCAAGAGCGTTCGCGCATCCACGGTTTTGATTTGCAGTTGTTGCCTGTCACGCCACCCGGTGTTGAACAAAAAGCCACTTGGTTGCAAGTGCGCCAGTCCAAGCCCGACTACGTGGTGCTGTGGGGCTGGGGCGTGATGAATTCCACTGCCATCAAAGAAGCACAAGCCACCGGATATGCGCGCGAAAAAATGTACGGCGTGTGGTGGGCTGGCGCTGAACCCGATGTGAAAGATGTGGCCGATGGCGCCAAAGGTTACAACGCCATCACGATTCAGCATGGCGCAGAACCTAATTCAGACATCGTGAAAACTTTGCTGTCCCAAGTCCATGGCAAAGGCCAAGGTACCGGTCCAAAAGAAGAAGTGGGACAGGTGCTGTACTTGCGTGGTGTGATGAGTGCCATGATCGGTATTGAAGGCATTCGCTCGGCGCAAGAGCGTTTTGGCAAAGGCAAGGTCGTCACCGGCGAGCAAGTGCGCTGGGGCTTGGAAAACCTGAACCTCACACAAGCCAAACTCGATGCACTCGGCTTCAAAGGCGTGATGCGCCCCATCAGCACCTCTTGCATGGACCACATGGGGGCGGCTTGGACACGTGTTCACACCTGGAATGGCAAAGCCTGGGAATTCACCTCCGACTGGATGCAAGCCGATGAACAAATTTTGAAGCCATTGGTCAAAGCCACGGCTGACAAATATGCGGCTGAGAAAAAGCTGACGCGCCGCACCGGTGCGGATTGTCAGTCTTGATTTGAAGCGTTAAACAGGATACAGCCATGAGTACGCCCCGCATTGTTTTGAATGTCAATGGCATCGAGGTCATCTACAACCATGTGATCTTGGTGTTGAAGGGCGTGTCCTTGCAGGTGCCCGAACGCGGCATCGTCGCTTTGCTGGGCGGCAATGGTGCGGGCAAAACCACCACCTTGCGCGCCATCTCTAATTTGCTCAAAGGCGAGCGCGGTGACGTCACCAAGGGCAGCATCGAGTTGCGCGGTGAGCGGATTGAAAACCTCACGCCCGCCGATCTGGTGCAACGCGGTGTGGTGCAAGTCATGGAAGGCCGGCATTGCTTTGCCCACCTGACCATCGAAGAAAACCTGCTCACCGGCAGTTACACGCGCACCGACAAAGGCGAGATCGCCGCCAACCTCGAGAAGGTTTACAACTACTTTCCGCGCCTGAAAACTCGGCGCACCTCGCAAGCCGCATACACCTCGGGTGGCGAGCAGCAAATGTGCGCCATTGGCCGCGCCTTGATGGCCAACCCCAGTTTGGTGTTGCTCGACGAGCCGTCCATGGGACTGGCGCCGCAAATCGTTGAAGAAGTGTTTAACATCGTCAAGGATTTGAACCAAAAAGAACACGTCACTTTTTTGCTGGCCGAGCAAAACACCCACATGGCCCTGCGTTATGCCGACTTCGGTTACATCATGGAGTCAGGCCGCATCGTGATGGACGGCGCTGCTGCGGACTTGGCCAGCAACGAAGACGTGAAAGAGTTTTATTTGGGCATGGGCGGCGGTGAACGCAAAAGCTTCAAAGATGTGAAAAGTTACAAACGCCGCAAGCGCTGGCTTGCCTGAACCTTATGACCGATAGCTACGATGCGTTAGAAACCCGCGACCCGGCTGCGCGTGAAGCTGAGTTGCTGCAAGCTTTGCCCAAACAGATCGCGCACGCCCAACAACACACCAAGGCGTTTGCGGACATTTTGCGTGGTGTCGATGCGTCTGCCGTGACCTCGCGCCAAGCCTTGGCCGCGTTGCCCGTGACCCGTAAATACGAGTTGCTTGAGCGTCAACAAGCGCACCGCGCCAGCGATGTGTTCGGCGGTTTTTCTGCGTTGTCATTTGGCAAAGCCATGCCGCGTGTGTTTGCTTCACCCGGCACCATTTACGAACCCGAGGGCACGCGCGCTGACTATTGGCGCATCGCCCGAGCCTTGTTTGCCGCCGGGTTTCGCACAGGTGAACTGGTACACAACTGTTTCAGTTACCACTTCACGCCTGCTGGTTCTATGATGGAAAGCGGCGCACATGCGCTGGGTTGCAGCGTGTTTCCGGGCGGCACCGGACAGACCGAGCAGCAGTTGCAAGCCATGGTTGAATTGCGCCCCGCAGGCTATTGCGGCACACCGAGTTTTTTGAAAATCATCATCGACAAAGCAGCTGAAACCGGCGTGGCTTTGCCGTCGTTGAAGAAAGCGCTGGTCAGCGGTGAAGCCTTTCCGCCTTCATTGCGCGACTGGCTGGCTGAGCGCGGGGTCACGGCTTACCAGTGCTATGCCACGGCAGACATCGGTTTGATCGCGTATGAAACCGCAGCGCGCGAAGGCTTGGTGTTGGACGAAGGCGTGATCGTGGAGATCGTGCGACCTGGCACTGGCGACCCGGTGGCAGAGGGCGAAGTAGGTGAATTGGTGGTGACCACGCTGAACCCGGATTACCCGCTGATACGTTTCGGCACCGGCGACTTGACCGCCCTATTGCCCGGCATGTGCCCGACAGGTCGCACCAACCAGCGCATCAAAGGCTGGCTTGGACGCGCTGACCAGACCACCAAAGTGCGCGGCATGTTTGTGCATCCAGGTCAGGTTGATCAAATCGTCAAACGCTTTGCACAAATCGGCAAAGCGCGTTTGGTGATCAGCGGCGAGATGGCGCAAGACCAAATGCATTTGCATATTGAGACCTTGCAACACAATGCAGAGCTGATTGCATCGGTTGAACAAGCGGTACGCGACATCACCAAGCTGCGTGCGGACATCGTGACCGTGCAACCGGGCAGCTTGCCTAATGACGGCAAGGTGATTGAAGATGCGCGCAGCTACAAATAACCAGCGAGTACCCGCGGCCCTGAGACAGGGCCTGCGGCGACAACACGCGATCAGGCAAAAAGCTTGTGCGCTTGTGTCTTGTGCTCTAGCGCTGTCGTTGTCGGCTGTGTGCAGCGCTTTCGCGCAAAGTTTCCCCATCAAGGACAAACCCGTCACCATCCTGGTGCCGTTCACGGCTGGTGGACCCACCGACCGATTGGCGCGTGACATGGCCGAGGCCTTGCGCAAGCCACTGGGTGTGAGCAGCATCGTGGTGGAAAATATACTGGGCGCAGGTGGTGTCATCGCCTCGCAAAAAGTGGCCCGCGCCGCGCCCGATGGACACACCATTTTGATCCACCACATTGGCATGGCCACCATGCCTGCGCTCAACCGCAACCCCGGGTTTCAGGTCGACAAAGACTTCACATTTTTGGGCATGATCCACGAAGTGCCCATGTCCATCGTGGCGCGGCCCACCATGCAAGCCAACGACTACAAACAGTTGTCAGCTTGGATAGGCCAGAACAAAGAACGCGTCAATTTGGGCAACGCGGGTGTGGGTTCAGCCTCGCATTTGTGTGGTTTGTTGTGGCAGGCGGCGATGAAAACCGAAATCGCCACCATCCCCTACAAAGGCGTGTCCATGGCTATTGCCGATTTGATGGGCGGGCAAATCGATGTGCTGTGCGACCAGACCAGCAACACCATGGCATACATCGAATCGCGCAAAGTCAAAGCCTATGCGGTGACCAGCCCTAAACGCCTGAGTCAGCCCGGGCTTAGCCAATTGCCCACCATGCAAGAGTTGGGTGTCAAAGGTTTTCAAATCAGTATCTGGCATGGCGCTTATGGCCCTAAAGGCCTGTCGGATGCCACGCAGATGAAATGGAACAACGCCTTGCGCACGGTGTTGAGCGATCCGGCTTTTGTGAAAAAGCAGCAAGACTTGGGCGCAGTCATGATCACCGATAAACGCACCGAACCGGCAGAGCATCGAAAATTTGTGCTTTCTGAAATCAACAAATGGGGCCCCGTCATCAAAGCGGCTGGGGTTTACGCAGACTGATGATCAAGATATTTTTTATCCAACCTGATGGCGACATACGAGAAGCCATGGCGCAAAACGGCCAAACCTTGTTGAGTGCGGCGCAAGAGGCCGGCATTGACGGTTTTGTGGCCGAATGCGGCGGCAACTGCACCTGTGCCACCTGTCACTGCTTCATTGAACCTGAACACCTGAAAGAGTTGTTCGAACCCAGCGAAGAAGAAGAAGCGATGCTGGGCTTTACCGCCATTGCGCGAGAAGGCCACAGCCGCTTGGCCTGTCAAATCACCATGGAATATTTCATGGACGGACTGCGCGTGTATCTGCCTGAGCGGCAGTTTTAAGCCCAAGCCGGCCGCGCATTTATTGTTTGAAGCGTTTGCGGGTGAGGTGCAGGGCAATCACCCAAGCCACTGATGCATAAGCGGCCAGTACCCCTAAGTGAAGCAGTGCGTGACTGGGCCATTGGTCCATGAACAAAGGCCTGACCAAAGCCACGGCTTGGGTCAAAGGCAGTGCCATGGCCAGCCAACGTACCGCGTCGGGGAGGTTGTCCAGCGGGAAAAACACCCCGCTTAAAAACATCATTGGTGTCAAAAACAGCGTGAAGTAATAGGTGAAGAAATCGTAGCCTTTGGCCAATGCATTGAATATCAATGCCAGACAGCTGAAGGTGATGCCCACCACCACCAAGATAGGCCAAGCCAGCAACACTTTCCAAGATTGCACAATGCCCAAGGCCAGCATCACACACAAAATAGCCGAGGCCGTGAACAAAGCCTTGAAGGCGGCCCACAGCATTTCAGCCAGCAGCACATCGTCCAGACGCACCGGTGCATTCATGATGCCGTCCCAGGTTTTTTGCACATGCATGCGAGAAAACGCTGAATACAAGGCTTCAAAAGTGGCAGCATTCATGGCGCTCATGCACACGGAACCGCTGGCCAAAAATATGATGTAAGGCACTTGCTGCCCATCGAGAGATACCTCACCGACCAGCGCGCCCAAGCCATAACCGAACGCCACCAACCACATCAGCGGCTCGGCGATATTGGCAATCAAACTGGGAATGATCAACTTGCGCCAGACCAAAAAATTGCGCAAAAAAACGGGCCAAAATCGCAAGCGCATCAACCCTCCTCGCGGATTTGCCGCCCGGTCAGTTTCAAAAACAAATCCTCCAAATTGGCAGGTCGGTGCAGGCTGCGCACCCCGGGGTAAGCCGCCAAGGCTTGCAACAACGAAGACGCGGTTTGTGTGTAGAAAAACACCGTGTCACCGCTGACTTCGATGCGTTGCGCTTGCGAGCGCAACTCGCCGTTGGCCAAGGCCTGCGGGTCACCGCCAAACACCTCGACCACGTCCGGCTCGAGGTGCTCGGCAATCAGGTCGCGCGGCTTGCCCTCGGCGATCTTGCGGCCATGGTCCACCACCAGCAAGCGGTCGCACAAGCGCTCGGCTTCGTCCATGAAATGTGTGGTCAGCAAAATCGATTTGCCCTGTTGCAACAGTTGTTGCAAACGCTCCCACATCAAGTGGCGCGCCTGCGGGTCCAGACCTGTGGTCGGTTCATCAAGTAAAAGTAACTGCGGGTCGTTGATCAAGGAACGCGCCAAGCTCAATCGTCGCTTCATGCCGCCAGAGAGCTCGCCGGGCTTGGCGTTGGCCTTGTGGCTAAGTGCGGCAAACTCCAGCAAGGGTTCAATACGTGCATCAATATCAGCGCGCTTCATGCCGAAATAACGGCCATAGACCAGCAGGTTTTCGGCGCAGGAAAAATCGGGGTCCAGACTGTCGAACTGGCTGACCACACCCAAGCGGGATTTGATGGACAAGGCCTGTTGGGGCATGTCTTCACCAAAAATGGTGACGCTGCCGCTGTCAGGAGAGGTCAGCCCCAAACACATGCGGAACGTGGTGGTTTTGCCCGCACCATTGGGCCCGATGACACCCAGGCATTCGCCCGGGTAAAGCTCAAAAGACAGATCGTTCACCACCAGGTTGTCACCAAACCGTTTGGTTAAGTGTTGGCAGTGCAATTGGGGAAGGTTCATGTCATGTGGAAAAAGCAATCCGTGATTGTGCCTTGCAAAGGCGCTTGAGAGCATGCGGCCAGTAGATGGCCCAAGCCGCTAACGGTGGTATAGTTTCAACCCTTACGGCCCGGTAGCTCAGTTGGTAGAGCAGCGGATTGAAAATCCGCGTGTCAGTGGTTCGATTCCACTCCAGGCCACCATATCAAGACGCCCAACTGTTCTCAGTTGGGCGTTTTCATTTTGGCGACCGCAAGTTGGTGCGGGGTCCGGCGCGATTCTACGTGTGCCATGCCCCTCCAGCATCCGAGCCGGTAACGGCCCCCGAATCTCATACTCCGCTCTCTCTTCTCACAAAACTTCTGCGAACACTGACGAAGTGGCACACGCAGAACGCCTTATGTGGCAATGACTTATGCGTGTGTCGCATACGAAGGTTTTGCGTTCGACTTGCTGAGGCAAACCATGTGGTTTGTGTGTTGTCACACACAACGCGTTGAGAAAATGCCCGAAAAAGTAGTCACTCCGCAGCACAAGGCAACGCGTAGAGACCTTGCCGCTGCTGAGTGATCACCAACTTTTTATAAGCCATCAACGGAAGGTCAGCTCCAGCTTTTCCCTTGTCACGTGACTTCACCTTGAACACATCGATCGGTTTGTCGCTTTGCAAACCGGCGCGCTCCATGATTCGCTCGGCTCGCATGGGCTCACCCTTGAACGACCAAAGCGACCCAAAAACGGAGGCCTGAGCCTCGGTGAGGTTGATGTGGCCAAGCTCTGGTAACAGCACCGAGCGGAAGTCCTCAGCAAAGGGGCCGTAAACCGGTTTAGCGGGCTCACGTTGCGTTTCTGTGGGGCGTTGGCCCTGTGGGGCAATAAATGAGATTCCGCCGCCGTAAAAGGCAAACCGCTCCTGGAGCGGCAGCCAATCTATGTCAGCGGCAAATGGGTGTGCGGTCTGGTCGATAGGTTTGGGCGTGATCACCCGCAACCTAGAGGCGTTGACTCGCAGCGCATCGAGGGTCGCCGGTGCGTGAACCAAGCCGGACAAGTTGCGAGCCAGAATGACAGGTCCTTGTCGTGCATCGCCTAGCCGCCAGACGCCAGGACCGACTTGATCGATTCCATCGCGGCTGTTGATCTCCATTGCCATGCGCAATCTTTGTCGCAACCAATCCTCGTTGAGCGTGACGGCTGCCATGTCCTGTGGCTCGAGCTGGATCGGACCGCATTCAGGGCATTGGCAAAGTCTGCCCCCCTTGCCATCAGCAACGACCTGCCCCCGATGCAAGTTGCAGTATGGGCAAAGTGCGTATTGCTGATTGACGGTAGCAGGCTTTATAGCGGAGCCTAGCAGTGAGCATGCCGCAAGCTCGTTCGGAGACAGCGCGTACCGAAATACGGGCGGTCCCTCAGCGAACAAGCGGCACACCAATGACCATGCGTGATGCGCAGTCACGCTCACTCCTGGAACGCCGGTTCGGACTGAAATGCGTCCTCACCGGGTTGCTGCTCGTTGGCACTGAGCGTTTGACCCGCATCAAGGATGCCAAGGGTCACGAGGTAGCCCTCCAGTTGAGCTTGCATCTTGGCGTCGAACTTGTGAAGGTTCAGCCGCCCTTTGCGGGTGATCTCGATGGTGATGACCTTGGATCGCATCTTGCCCGGCTGTGGGGGGTAGTACAGATTGATGTGCGCCGAATTGATTTGCCAGTTGCGCTTGAGCGGGTTCTCGCTGGGGAATGCTTCAGCGATCAATTCGGTCACGCACTGTTGGTCGCTTGATGCTGTTGCGGTGCATTCGATCTTGAGATCACCATGTGGGCTGAGCAGGGACAGTGTCTTGACCTGAACAGCCATGAAGCCGTCGGTCGTCAAGGCTTGAGGTACATCGAAACCCAGTCGGAGTGCAGACAGATCAAGGGTGGGCGGTTTGATGCGGTGGGCCTCCACCTTGACGCCCAGCAGGTGCTCTGAGAAGGCCTCGAGCAGCATGGTGTGGTACTTGACTCCGCCTTTAACCAGTGAGCGAGCGACACCGGTCTTGGCTGAATACTCCAGCACCATGTGAATGTTGGGATTGCCGACGCGGCGAGTCAGGTTCGAGCCTTCGAACTCGAGGCGCAACATCGCCAGGTCCTTCACATGAACAGTCAACAGGTAGACATCCGGGGAGCGCTCCAGGACATAAGCCACGCTGCCGTCACCGCACTGCAACTCCCGCTGGTAGAACGCCGAGATGGCCTGCCGCATTCCGAGCAAGGCTGCCTCAGACGTGTCGGGTTTGCGTTTCACCCCAAGTTCATTCTGCTGAGCCTGTGATCCATGGCGTTCGAAGAAGTCAACGTCACCGGCCAGGTCAAAGAGTGCTGGGTAATTCACATACAGCCAGAACGAACGATGGATATCGCTTTGGTTGGAAACGAGCCCCATAAGGGCGACGCCATCCTGCCTTGCAACCTGGAACATCGCTTGTTTACCAGCCGCATCCCCAAGTGCAACACTGGCCATCAATTTGGCAATGAGCGCGTCTCGAGCAATTTCGTCTGGCCATGTCCGGATCGCTTCAATTACGGTCCGGGTGACCTCTTGGCCATCCGACCAAGACAGATCGTCGGGCAACGGCAGACCGTTAGCTGCCAGGAAGTTTTGGAGAGTGTTGTCTACGGGCAGCTCCAGCAGCACATCGACAAAGGTTTTTTTCATTTTCTTGGTCCTTATGAAATGTCGGTGTTCTGCGTGCAGGGGATGCTGGCGCTGGCCGACGGGTGGTAAACAAATACCCCGTCAAAGTAAAGTGGCGAGATACAGCGTAATTGTGTCCCGCTTATTTCCGCTTGTCAAACTACGTAGAACATCTGGGTGAATGTGTATCTCAGTGCTATACTTTGAGGCTGACTTGATTCAGACAGGAGCTTTTCCATGGCATCGACCCTAGGAGCGCGTTTACGGCGTTTACGAGAGGCCAAAAAGCTGACGTTGCAGCAGGTAGCCGACGCCGTTGGCTGTACCAAGGCGTACATCTGGGAACTGGAAATGAAGGAGGGGCAACGCCCTTCTGCCGAGCGGATTCATCTGCTGGCCAAGGTTCTGGGGGTCACGATGGAGGACCTGATGAACGAATCAAATGAGCAGGTTCCCCAAGCATCCGTTGAAGACGTGGCCTTCTTTCGCCAGTACGCTGGCATGACGGAAGAAGAAAAGCAGCGCTATCAACAAGCCCTCAAACTGATGTTCCCAACTGCGGGGCAAGAGGAAACCAAGAGTTGAGTGACAGCGCTCAACTGACCCCGAGCAAGGCAGCCAACACCATCCTGCGATGGATTCGCTTGGCCAGTGGGGAGGCGGCTGCGTACACAGACCTCGACATGGTTCGAGAGGGGTTGCCTGGCACTCCCTACGGAGAAGGCGTCAAGATCATCAAGCCCCCCATGGCGTCTCCAGTGAGAAGCTTAGAGGGAATGCTGGTGTGCAACCCGAACGATCCAACCGAATGGGGCATCTTCGTTAATGAGGATGCCAGCCCTGAACGTCGTCGCTTCACGATTGCTCACGAGCTGGGTCACTTTGTCCTCCACAGAGCCAAGCGGCGCACGTTCAACTGCGACAAAGCAGCAGTGCATCTGAGCTTGGAAAGTGCAGGCGTCATCGAGCGCGAGGCGGATGAATTTGCCAGCAACCTACTGATGCCTGGCGATGTGCTGCGTGACCGCATTACGAGTCAAGACATCGACTTGCACTTGCTCAGTGGCTTGGCCAAAGCCTTTGGCGTCTCTTTCGAGGCTTTGTGTATTCGTTTCATCAAGTACACAGAAAAGCGAGCCATCTTGCTGCACTGGGACAACGGGTTCCTCAAGTACGAATGGCGCAGCAGAAGTGCTGTACTCAGCAACACACGCATTCGTAGGCTGAGCGACCCAGTGGAGCCCTTGCGAGACACCGTAGCTGCCGATCCAAGCATCGCCCAGGAGTGGACTGGTATTGATATGTCTGCTTCCGTCTGGTGCGTTGGGGAGCAGCCGTACATGAAGCTTCAAGAGTTCAAGCA
>JAIYBB010000010.1 GCA_027488735.1 Comamonadaceae bacterium
TGGCTGGCGCTGGATGACACATATGACGACGGAGGATTTTCCGGCGGCAACATTGATCGACCAGGGCTCAAGCGTTTGATGCAGGACATTGAAGCCAAGCGCATCGACGTTGTGGTGGTTTACAAGATCG
Source organism: Comamonadaceae bacterium (assembly GCA_027488735.1). Classification (GTDB taxonomy): domain Bacteria; phylum Pseudomonadota; class Gammaproteobacteria; order Burkholderiales; family Burkholderiaceae_C; genus Limnohabitans. Next base: position 131 of record JAIYBB010000010.1, read on the forward strand.
ACCGCCTCACGCGTAGCCTTCCAGACTTTGCCAAACTGGTGGAGGTGTTCGACCGCAACAACGTCTCGTTTGTATCGGTCACGCAGCAGTTCAACACGACAACATCGATGGGGCGACTCACGCTCAACATTCTGCTGTCCTTCGCTCAGTTTGAGCGTGAGGTCACGGGTGAGCGCATCAGAGACAAAATCGCAGCCAGCAAAGCCAAGGGCATGTGGATGGGCGGAACGCCTCCACTCGGGTATGACGTCGTTGATCGAAAACTGGTCATCAACGAACGTGAGGCTACGCTGGTGCGAGACATTTTCAGCCGGTACGCAGAGCACGGTTCGGCAGCGCGATTGGTTCGTGAACTGGATATCGAAGGTCACACTACCAAGTCATGGGTGACCCAGTCGGGTCAGCACCGAGAGGGGCGACCCATCGATCAGCAGTATCTGTTTTCCCTGCTGCGCAATCGCATATACCTTGGGGAAATCAGTCACAAGGGTGAGTTCTATCCCGCGCAGCACGAGCCCATTGTGTCGTCGGAACTATGGGATCGAGTGCATGCATTTGTGAACCGTCGCAAGCAAGGGCCGAGAGAGCGCAAGGAGGACTACCCAGCGCTATTGGGTGGGTTGCTGTTTGCGCCAGACGGGCAACGCATGATCCATCACTACACCAAGAAAAAAAATGGTCGGATGTATCGGTACTACGTGCCGTACTTGGAAAGGCGGCGCTCAGCTGGTGCAACGCAAGACGGGAAAACCAAGAGCCTGGGGGCTTTGCCTGCGGCGGAAATTGAAGGTGCAGTACTCAACGAGATCGAGCTGGCGCTCATGGAACCAGAGCCATTGATTGGTGTCTGGCGCTCATGCTTGCGCCACAGCGCAGGAGCAGATCTACAAGAAGAGCAGGTGGTGGTGTCCATGCGACGCATCGCGGATGTGTGGAAACAACTCTTCCCGGCTGAGCAGCAACGCGTTGCACAACTACTTATTGAGCGCGTGAACTTCAGGGATGGCAGCCTGGACATCCATTGGCGTGAGGATGGCTGGATCGGTCTGGATCCTGAGATCGTGGCCCACCCCTATGTGGAGGAAGCCAAGGAATATGCGAAGGAGGTGATGGCATGACAACAGAGGCTTATCAAGGCAACCCCAGGTTGCGCAGCGTGCGAATCGATGTCGACGGCAAGAGTTGTCAGTTCATGACCGACAGTCAAAGAGTGACGATGATCCCTCTCAAAATCCGGCGCAAGCAAAACAGAAAGCTGCTTACGCCGCCATCGGGAACGATGTCAAACGTGATGTCTGGCGGCGTGGATATCCCGATGATCAAGACCTTGGGTAAGGCGTTCTACTGGCAGCGCCTGCTCGAGGATGGTAAATATGCGACGGCAAGGGATCTGGCGCGTGCTTTCAATTTGGAGCCTGGGTGGGTGGCTGAGGTCCTTCGCATGACCAGTCTGGCTCCAGACATTGTTGAGGCCATTTTGGAAGGTGTTCAGCCCAGGCATCTGAATCTGCAGACGATCCGTGGGCGGCATGAGCCTCTGCCACGTGACTGGGAAGAGCAGAAAAAGATGCTTGCGTTTGTGTGATTTGGTTCAGCTTGATTTGACTGCAAACGGCCATTTGCAGTTAATCATCGACATTTCTGATGGACGTCATTCGCAGCCCATATACCCCCACTGAGGTCATCTGAGGCCATCTGAGGCAAGCTTAGTTGCTGGATAACCTTCCTCTGCTAGCAGGAGTAATTTGTAGAAACATATTCGAGATGTAGAATTATCTACATCATGAATTGGCTCTGCTTCATCACCAGCCTGCCCACAGAAAACGCCACCCTGCGTCAACGTGCCTGGCGGGCCCTCAAGTCATCCGGTGCCTCGGTGCTGCGTGATGGCGTCTATTTGCTCCCCGATTTGCTTAGCAACCGGACACTTTTAGATGGCATCGCCCAGGATGTGCTGTCGGGCGGCGGCACGGCCATGGTGCTGGACACTGTGGAGCCGTCCGGGACTGATTTCAAAAGCCTGTTCAACCGATCTGAAGAGTACGCGGCATTGCTGGCTGAACTTGGAAAGGCCGCAGGCGAACTGACACCCGTCTCGGCACCAGACGTTCTTAAGCAAGCCAGAAAGCTGCGCAAGACATTTGATCAACTCAGCCAGATTGACTTCTTCCCTGGGCAGGAGAGGGCTCAGACCGAAACCGTACTGGTCGAATTGGAAGGGGACTGTGCCCGTTTGATCTCGCCCGATGAACCGCACGCCGCCGTCGGTGCCATTTCCTCGCTGAACATTGGCGACTTTCAAGGTCGAACATGGGCTACCCGTGCCAAACCTTGGGTGGACAGGTTGGCTACAGCTTGGTTGATTCGCCGTTTCATTGATCCCAACGCCCGCATCCTTTGGCTCAAGAGTCCCAAAGACTGCCCCAAGGATGCGTTGGGGTTTGATTTCGACGGAGCTCGTTTTTCTCATGTGGGTGCCAAAGTCACCTTTGAGGTGGTTGCAGCGAGCTTTGGATTGATGGAGCCTGCAATCCACCGTCTGGGCCTGCTTGTCCACTACTTGGATGTCGGGGGAGTGCAGCCCCCTGAAGCTGTGGGCGTCGAAGCCGCGCTGGAAGGCCTAAGCAGCACGATCACCGACGACGACCAGTTGCTCAACCTGGCAAGCGCCATCTTTGATGGTCTGCTGACCACTTTCCAGAAACCTGCCGACAAGGACGCCAAGCCATGACCGCCCCCCAGAACCTAACCCCTTATTCCCTCTGGCAGCTGACGCTCTACTTCCTGAGGCTTGGAGCCCTTGGCTTTGGTGGCCCTGTGGCGCTAGTCGGCTTCATGCACCGCGATCTGGTGGAAGAGCGCCATTGGATCACCGAAGCCGACTACAAGGAAGGTCTTGCGTTGGCTCAAATCGCACCAGGCCCTCTTGCGGCACAGTTGGCGATCTACTTGGGCTATGTGCACTACCGCATCCTGGGTGCAACGTTAGCGGGCTTGGCATTTGTGTTGCCATCTTTCCTGATGGTGGTTGCCTTGGGCATGGCCTATGTGTCCTATGGGGGGCTGCCTTGGATGCAGGCGGTGTTCTATGGCGTGGGTGCTGCGGTGCTTGGCATCATGGCCATTGGAGCCCACAAGCTCTCCACCAAGAGCATCGGCAAGGACAAACTGTTGTGGGGCATCTTTGGTGTTCTGGCCGCAGTAACCATCATCACCCAGTCTGAAATCGCCTGGTTGTTCATTGCCGCAGGTTTGCTGGTCTGGGTGATCCGCTGCAAGCCCAACCTGAAGGACATGCTGTCGTTTGTGACCTCCAAGGTCGTCTTAGGGCTTATTGCATTGAGTGTTGCCCTATGGATGCTTTACGAAAACTACTTTGGCCAAAGCGCCATTGAATCCAACGCTGCGTCACTTGATCCAGGTTTGCTGACTCAGATCGGACTGTTCTTTGCTAAGGCTGGAACCTTTGTCTTTGGTTCAGGACTAGCCATTGTCCCGTTCCTCTATGCGGGCACTGTGACCGAGCACCACTGGCTCACTGACCGCCAGTTCGTGGATGCCGTGGCCGTAGCCATGATCACGCCGGGTCCGGTGGTCATAACGACGGGCTTCATCGGTTATCTGGTCGCAGGATTGCCTGGCGCAGTCATGGCGGCAGTGGCGACCTTCCTGCCGTGCTACCTGATCACCATCGTTTCTGCGCCGCATTTCAAAAAGTGGGGCAAGAATCCCTCGGTGATCGCGTTTGTGGATGGCATTACGGCAGCGGCCATCGGCGCAATTGCAGGCTCGGTGGTGGTGATCGCACAGCGATCCATCAGTGACATCCCCACCGCAATGCTGGCTTTGGGCGCCACGGCACTGTTGTGGAAGTTCAAGAAGATTCCTGAGCCTGTACTGGTCATTGGCGCAGCACTGATCGGATTGGCGATCTACCCCCTGGTGAGTCATTGATGAAATCCATATTCAAACTCCTGATGTTGAGTGCTGCATTACTGGTTCTGCCTAGCCTCTCCAACGCGCAAGACCGCAAGATCGAACAAGCCATCAAGCACCGCAAGGCGGCGTTCACCTTGATGGCGACCTATGTCAACCGGATGGTGCAGACCGTGGATGGTCACCGACCATTCGATGCCAAGCAGATGGCCCAAGATGCCAAAGCGGTGGAGTTGCTCAGCAAGTTACCGTGGGAGGGATTTGTTGAAGGCAGTGAACGGGGCGACACCCGCGCCAAGGATGACATCTGGTTTGAGGACGAGAAGTTCAAGCGGTATGCCACTGACTTGCAAGTTAAGACGATTGCGGTGACCTCGGCAGCGGAGTCGGGTGATCTCAAACGATTTGGGGCAGCTGTAGGACAGATGCGAGATGCCTGCAACACCTGTCACAAAGCGTTCCGCAAGGACTGATCGTGTATCGCAAACGCTGGATCGCAGTGTTTTTGCTATTGGTCAGTGCTCTGTCTTGGGCTACCAAACCATTGCCGGGCTGGAAAGCCCTGGAGCCATCTGACATAGAGGCCTTGTTCAGGGATAAAACCCTTGGCGATGGGTTCCATTACAGCTACCGATTTCTGTCCGATGGTTCGCTCAGTGGTGTCGAAATGGCCAAGGACGTGCGCGGCACCTGGGCTGTCGAAAAGAAGCTACTCTGTCTCCATCGGGAAAAACCTCGGAAGTTCACGGAGTGCTTTGAGGTCCATGCCGATGGGCGCGAGGTCAATATGCTGGACCGTGGCGGCTTGGTGTTCCGAGGGAAGCTGGTTGACCTTGTTCCAAGTCATACAACCCACTGACCCTGTGTCGGTCTTTATCAGGAGGTTAGATCATGAAATGGATCACACGCGAGCGCCCAAAGATTGACCGGATTGCCTGTCCATGGCTGATCACCAGGTTCATCGACAAGGATCCTGAGTTTCTCTATGTCCCTGCCAAGGATGTGTTGCGACTGGCAAGCGAACTGGAGGCTACGCCCTATGACATTCCTGACGTGGCATTTTCTCACGTGGGCGACTTTTGCAGCTTCGATGCCTTTTTGTCGGCGTACAAGCTAGAGCAACCGGCGCTCAAGCAATTGGCTGAAATTGTGCGTGGAGCCGATACCTCACGACTGGATTTAACGCCTCAGTCATCGGGTCTTTATGCGATCTCATTGGGACTCTCTGAAGTCTTCAACGACGACCACGAAATGCTCAAGCACGGGTTGGTTATGTACGATGCGCTGTATGCGTGGTGTTGTCACTGCCAAGGTGAGACCCACAAATGGCCTCCCAACATGTAATCAACCGTGAATCAGAGCGTTACCTTTGCCATCGCTGCCGCTGTTTTGTTCGGTGCCAGCACGCCGCTTGCCAAAATTCTGGTGGGTGATGTCTCGCCTGTGCTAGTCGGTGGCCTGCTTTATCTTGGGAGTGGGCTTGGACTGGGTCTATTCAGGATGCTGCGAGACAGAGCCTGGAAGCCGTCAGGACTTCAAGCAGGTGAGTGGCCGTGGCTGCTGGGCGCCATCTTCTTTGGGGGTGTCTTAGCTCCCGTAGCCTTGATGTATGGTTTGACGACAGCATCGGGATCAGTCGCTTCTTTGATGCTCAACCTGGAGTCGGTGCTGACCGCAGTGCTGGCATGGGTGGTGTTCAAAGAAAACGCCGACAGGCGAATCGTCTTGGGCATGCTCGCCATCGTGGCCGGAGGTGCGGTGCTCTCTTGGCAACCCGGAGGCGCTGGCAGTTCCTCCCTTATCGGTCTTGCCGCCATTGCCATCGCATGCTTGTGCTGGGCCATTGACAACAACCTCACCCGCAAAGTGTCTGCATCTGACTCGGTGTTCATTGCCAGCTCAAAAGGCTTATTAGCTGGACTGGTGAATTGCGCCGTTGCCCTGGGAATGGGGGCCAGTCTGCCCGCTCCCTATATCTCGCTGCTGACGATGGCTGTTGGCTTGCTGGGGTACGGTGTCAGTTTGGTGTTTTTTGTTCTGGCGCTGAGAGGATTGGGTACGGCTCGCACGGGGGCTTATTTCTCAACGGCACCGTTCATTGGTTCTGCCGTCTCATTGTTGCTTCTTGGAGAAACTGCAACAGCTTCGTTCTGGATCGCCTCAGCACTGATGGGCTTCGGAGTGTGGCTTCATCTGACCGAGACCCACGAGCACGAACACACCCATGAGCCATTGGAACACTCACATGCACATACCCATGGTGAGCACCATCAGCATCAGCACGACACTGGGATGGATTTAAAAGAGCCACATGCCCATTGGCATCGACATTCCGCAATCACCCACAAACATACACATTACCCTGATATTCACCATCAACACTCGCATTGATGTGTGGCACTGGCGGTCTAATTTTGAGGTGCGCAAATGTCCGCTTCGCGCACCCATGAACGACCGTAATAGGTCGGACGGAGACATACCTGACAGTGTCCGTCAAAGAACATCCGGACAGCAGCAACTAACTGCCTGAACATCAGGCAACTTCACCAGCGGCGAGCCAAGTGCTCGCCGTTTTCATTTGTGGCGATCCATTGGCGAACCAGAAGTTTCCGCATGGTTCGCCAATTGGTCCCTCGTATGTTCGCCACCCGAAATCTCCAATGACACCTGTTCCTCAACAACGTCAAAGGAGTATTTCATGCCAGCAA
>JAIYBB010000008.1 GCA_027488735.1 Comamonadaceae bacterium
AAATCGGTGGAAAACACCAAGAAGATCACCAAGGCCATGGAGATGATTTCCGTCTCCAAAATGCGCAAAGCGCAGGAGCGTATGCGCACGGCCCGGCCTTACAGCGAGAAGATTCGCACGATTGCGACCCATCTCGGCCAGGCCAATCCGGAGTACGTACACCCCTTCATGCAGCGCAACGACGGCAAGTCGGTGGGCTTCATTGTGGTCACCACGGACAAAGGTTTGTGCGGTGGCTTGAACACCAACTTGTTGCGTGCTGTGACGAGTCAATTGCGTGAAACACAAGCTCAAGGCAAAACGCCTATGGCGGTGGCCATCGGTGGCAAAGGTCTGGGTTTTCTGAACCGGGTCAATGCCAAAGTGGTGGCCCACGTGACGCAGTTGGGTGACAAGCCTCACCTGGACAAGCTGATTGGCCCCGTCAAGGTGTTGCTCGATGCTTACGCGGCAGGCGAAGTGAGCGCTGTGTACCTGTGCTACAACAAGTTTGTCAGCACCATGGCTCAAGTGCCCACCATCGACATGCTGCTGCCCTTGTCTTCCGTCGACATGAAGGCCGAAACGGAAGCTGCTGGCCACACGCACGCTTGGGATTACATCTACGAACCCGATGCCCAGACGGTCATTGACGAGCTGTTGGTCCGTTATGCAGAAGCTCTGGCCTATCAGGCTGTGGCTGAAAACATGGCCTCCGAGCATGCCGCTCGTATGGTGGCCATGAAGGCTGCGACCGACAATGCCGGCAATGTAATCGGCGAGCTCAAGCTCGTGTACAACAAGACCCGTCAAGCCGCCATCACCAAAGAACTGTCGGAAATCGTCTCTGGCGCAGCGGCCATCAGCGGCTGATCCCCAGTTCAGCAAATTCAAATTATTTGGAGCGAAAAATGCAAGCCCAAGGAAAAATTGTTCAGTGTATTGGCGCTGTGGTCGACGTGGAGTTTCCACGCAACCAGATGCCCAAGGTTTATGACGCACTCAAAATGGAAGGCTCAGCGCTGACCCTGGAAGTGCAGCAGCAACTCGGCGACGGCGTCGTGCGCACCATTGCGCTCGGTTCTTCCGACGGTTTGCGTCGTGGTTTGATGGTGTCCAACACCGGACACCCCATTACCGTGCCCGTGGGCAAGGCCACACTCGGCCGCATCATGGACGTGCTGGGTTCACCCATCGACGAACGTGGTCCTGTCAGCCAAGAATTGACTTCCTCGATCCACCGCAAAGCCCCTGCATACGACGAATTGTCGCCTTCACAAGAGCTGCTGGAAACCGGCATCAAAGTGATCGATTTGGTCTGCCCCTTCGCCAAAGGCGGTAAGGTGGGCCTGTTCGGTGGCGCCGGTGTGGGCAAGACCGTGAACATGATGGAACTCATCAACAACATCGCCAAGGCGCACAGCGGCTTGTCCGTGTTCGCAGGTGTGGGTGAGCGTACCCGTGAAGGTAACGACTTCTACCATGAGATGGCCGACTCCGGCGTTGTGAACCTCGAGAAGCTCGAAGAGTCCAAAGTGGCCATGGTTTACGGTCAGATGAACGAGCCACCAGGCAACCGTTTGCGTGTCGCCTTGACCGGTCTGACCATCGCCGAATCCTTCCGTGACGAAGGCAAAGACGTGTTGTTCTTCGTGGACAACATTTACCGCTACACACTGGCCGGTACCGAAGTGTCCGCCTTGTTGGGTCGTATGCCTTCTGCTGTGGGTTACCAGCCTACGCTGGCCGAAGAAATGGGCCGCCTACAAGAGCGTATTACCTCGACCAAAGTGGGCTCCATCACTTCCATCCAGGCCGTTTACGTGCCCGCCGATGACTTGACCGATCCATCGCCAGCGACCACTTTTGCTCACTTGGACTCCACCGTGGTGTTGTCTCGTGACATTGCTTCGCTCGGTATCTACCCCGCGGTTGATCCACTGGACTCCACCAGCCGTCAGCTGGATCCCTTGGTTGTGGGTCAAGACCACTATGAAACAGCCCGCGCAGTGCAAGGCACATTGCAGCGTTACCGCGAATTGCGCGACATCATCGCGATCATGGGTATGGACGACTTGGCGCCTGAAGACAAGCTGGCCGTGGCCCGAGCTCGTAAGATTCAGCGTTTCCTGTCGCAGCCATTTCACGTTGCTGAAGTGTTTACCGGCTCGCCCGGCAAGTACGTCACTTTGGCAGAAACCATTCGTGGTTTCAAGATGATTGTGGCTGGCGAATGCGATCATCTGCCAGAGCAAGCCTTCTACATGGTCGGTACCATCGACGAAGCTTTCGAAAAGGCCAAAAAGGCAGCTTAAAGCAGTGGCTTGGGGAAGCAGTTCTTGTTTCCCCGCTGCTCGCTTGAATGCACCTTTTTTCAGGAGTAAACATGAACACCATCCACGTTGATGTGGTCAGTGCCGAAGAGTCCATCTGGTCGGGTGAAGCCCGGTTTGTGGCCTTGCCTGGTGAGTCTGGCGAGTTGGGCATTTACCCACGCCACACCCCACTGATCACCCGCATCAAGGCCGGGTCGGTTCGCATCGAGAAGGCTGACGGCGGCGAGGAATTCGTTTTCGTGGCCGGTGGCATTCTGGAAGTGCAGCCCGACTGTGTGACCGTGATGTCCGATACCGCGATTCGTGGCAAAGACCTCGACGAAGAAAAAGCCAACGCCTCCAAGCAATTGGCGGAAGAAGCTCTGCGCAACGCAAAAAGCGAAATTGACATGGCTATGGCTCAGTCTGAATTGGCGGTGCTGGCTGCTCAGATGGCAGCTCTGCGCAAGTACCGTAAAAAATGATTTTTGCATCAAGCAGTTCGAACCTTGGGATCAAGGGATAGAAAAAACCCGGCACAGCCTCCTGTGACCGGGTTTTTTGTTGCAAGTACTGTATCCATTTGCACGGGGGCAAACTCATTGGTCAAGAAGCCAAGGTGAAACAACACACAGCGCAAGATCAATTAAACAGTGCAAAATATCACGATGAACCGATGCACAGAGAAAAGCCCATGAAACGCTCTAAATTGCAAGCGGCGGTGGTCGGTGGCACGCCTGATGACATTGAGCAAGCCTTTTATGAATCCCTGCACAACGCTGACATCGAAAAACTCATGTCTTGCTGGGCAGAAGAAGATGACATTGTCTGCGTGCATCCAGGTGGAGCACGCTTGATCGGGGCTGGGGCCATTCGCGCCACATTTGAGGCCATGTTCAACAATGGCAGTGTTCAGGCTTTTCCAGAGCGCGTGCACAAAGTGCAATCGCTGGCCAGTTCAGTTCATCACTTGGTTGAGCGGGTGGAAGTCATCACACCGCAAGGTGCAAGGCAAGCCTATGTGATCGCCACCAACGTTTACCACAAGACCCCGCAAGGCTGGCGAATGGTGGCCCACCATGCCAGTCCAGGAACACCCAAAGATGCCGTTGATGTGGGGGCCAAACCCCCGGTCTTGCACTAATTCAGCGCATGCAATACCAAGCACCCGCCTGGCTGCCAGGTGGCCACGTCCAGACGATCTGGCCTGCACTCTATGCACGCAGGCGATGGGGTCATGTCAAGACCTTGCACAGAGAGCGATGGACCACACCTGACGCTGATTTTTTGGACATCGACAAGCAGAGGGCCAGTCGCGCAGATCGTCCCATGCTGGTTCTGTTCCACGGTCTTGAAGGCTCGTCTTCGAGCCACTATGCACAGGCATTTGCCGATTGGGCGGACGAGCAAGACATGAATTTTGCTGTGCCCCATTTCAGGGGCTGCAGTGGTCAGATGAACCTCGCGCCACGCGCATACCATTCCGGGGATCATGAAGAAATCAACTGGGTGATGCAACGACTTCGCAGCGATCACCAAGCCGCAGGCGGTCAGATAATGGTAGCCGTTGGCGTCTCATTGGGCGGCAATGCATTGATGCGTTGGGCCGCTTTAGCGGGTCACCAAGCCCATTTCAAGACCGATGCTGTAGCCTCCATTTGCTCGCCACTTGACCTGATGAAAAGTGGAATGGCAATAGGCCAGGGTCTGAATCGGTACATCTACACGCCCATGTTCTTGCGCAGCATGAAGCCCAAGGCGCTGGCCAAATGGGCGCAACACCCGGGCCTCTTTGACAAGCAGGCCATGCTGGCAGCCAAAGATCTCTATGCCTTTGACAATGTCTTCACCGCGCCATTGCATGGTTTCAAAGGAACCGAAGATTACTGGACAAGGGCATCAGCCAAACCATTGCTTCGAGACATTCGCTTGCCAGCTCTGGCGCTCAATGCTTTGAATGATCCATTTGTACCTGCCTGCAGTTTGCCTGACAAAAGCGATGTATCCAACAGCGTGACCCTGTGGCAACCCGCGCAAGGCGGGCATGTGGGATTCGCAAAGGGACGATGGCCAGGTCATGTGAGGGGAATGCCTGACGCGGTCGGTAGCTGGCTGTTGAGGGCCACAGGTCTTGCTGTCAAGACAGGGGAGGTTGCACATGGATGACATCGTTCGGCAAGCCATGGCCAAATGGCCAAATGTCCCGGATTGTTATGGTTGGCTGGGTCTGGACAGCCGGGGGCAGTGGTGGATGCGCGACGATCGGGTGCAGGCCAGGGGATCGTTCCAAAGTGGTTTGCCGGATGCAAAGGGTTCGCTGTTGCGTCACGATAAACTGATCGAATTCATTCAGCGCAACTATGAGTCAGATGCGCAAGGGTGTTGGTATTTCCAGAATGGACCGCAAAGGGTCTACATTGAACTTGAAATAACGCCTTACATCTGGCGCATTGAAGATGATTTCGCTGTGGTCGCCCACTCCGGGGTCATGACAGAGGTTAACAAGATGCTCGTGGACGAAAACGGGCGAGTCTACTTGGACACCACGCGGGGCCTGGGTCTGGTGCACACACTGGATGTGCCAAGGGCAGCACAAGCCCTGGAGATGGGGCGATGGATTTTGGAGGATGCTGCGTCGCAAGAATTGCCTGTTCGGTATGCCTTTGAACTGAGCCCCTTGAAGGCAAAAATGCATCAAAAGCCGGCATAAAAAAACCGACGTTGAACGTCGGTTTTAAGGGGTGAGGTTGGAAAATTTACTTTGCCGCTTCTGGGGCCTTGGGCTCGTCAAACTTGCCACCAGCGGAATTGACCAAGTGCACCACAGCACGGGCAATTTCGGTGTCATTAAAATCACCACCACCTTGCGCACCCATGGCGCCTTTGCCCTTGAGAGCTGAGTTCACCAGCGCCTCTAAGCCTTGGCCCAAACGTGCACCCCATGCGCCCGCTGCGGCAAACTTGGGTGCGCCTGCAGCACCGGCCTCATGGCATGCTGCGCATTGTGCTTTGTAGACTTCAGCGCCAGATTTGAGTGGGCGATTGGCATCGCGAACTTCAACAGCCCCTATTTTCTGAATGCGCAAGGCCGTCGCCTTTTCGGTATCGACCGCGCCAGCGGCGGGTTTATTGGCCGATGTCACATAGAAAACCAAGCCAATGATGATGAACACTGGGATAACAAAAGAAGCCAAACTCAGCAAAAGCATCTGCTTAGGAGTTTTGACCGGGCCAGTGTGGGCTTCGTGCTGATCGTGGCTGTTGTCGCTCATGAGATCCTCTGTTGGGGCGTGGCCGTCAGGGCCAATGTATAGATCAAAAACAACCCCGGATTATAGCGTTGCACCCTTCACTGATCTTTCAAATCACGCAAGCAAGAGTAGTGGCGTGAGATAATGCAAACTTCAAGTGCGGCTGTAGCTCAGTGGATAGAGTATTGGCCTCCGAAGCCAAGGGTCGTGGGTTCGATCCCCGCCAGCCGCACCACTGCGCTTCTGAAAAGCTCTATCAAGCAGCAGTGGGATCAAAGAGCACTTCGCCCAATGATGTCCATGAGCCTTTTGCAAGGTCAAGTCAACTGCGTCAGGAGTCAGTTTCTGCGGGAGGCGATCACGCCGGTCAAGTAGGCATGCAACCAGACTGCCGACATCGGGCCAGATACAACCTGGATCGATGAACTGGCGCCAGAAGGCATGCTGGCTTTCAAATCTTTTTCGGCTGTGATCAGCACTACCGACAAAGGCGTGTGAACGCGTTGATTAAAGTTCTCAAGAGCCTGGAAAGTCTTTTCTTGTTGGGGGCGTGGCATGGACATATCCACCACAATCATGTCGAGTTTTTGGCTTGACAACTCCAGCAAGGCTTCGGTGACCGAATCAAAAAAACTCACGTCAATCGGCAAACGCCATAACGCGCATTCCGCTTTGAGCTCCAAGAACAAAGGGGGTGATTCGATCACGACCGTGACATTGGGCTTGAGCGATGATTTGTTTGGATAACCCACCACATGTCGTGAAACTGTTTGGTAATCCAGGATCGATTCAATCGATATTCGGCGATGACCACCACGGGTTTTCCATCCTTTAAGGTCACCCTGATCGACCAAAGTTTGCACCAAGGTGGTGGATAAACCCAGAATGCGCGCAGCTTCAGCAGTACTCAAAAACTGAGGTGTATGAGTCACCGCCTTGGATATGAATCGGGTTTTGTTGGATGTTTGTGGGCGATTTTTATCGATCACCGGGGAAGTTTCAACGGACATGCTGATGCTCCAGCGCTAAGTGGTCATTTCACCGTTCACGCAAAGCTTGCGTGACGTTCTGCAGTGGTCGGAAGATGTATTCAAGAACGGTCTTGTAGCCTGTGCGAATTTCTACGGAAGCGGTCATGCCCGGTGAAGGAATCAGACGCAAACCGTTGCGCAAATCCGTGGGCTCTTTCACACGAACAATGATCCGGTAGAAGCCTTCCTCCAGCTCCACGGGATTGCCGGGCTTCTTCTGTTTTTCATCGCGTAAGGTGTCGGGACTTAAATGCTCCAGAACACCTTCGAGTCCGCCATACTTGTTGAAGTCATAGGCGGTGAGCTTCACCACTGCAGCCTGCCCGACTTTGAGGAAAGCCACCTCGGAAGGTTTGACATAAGCTTCCACCAGCATTTCATCTTCAGTCGGTACGATTTCCAAAATCGGTTGACCGGCTTGGACAACGCCTCCTACGGTGGTGATTTGCACATTCTTAACGACCCCTTTCACGGGGGAGCGAATTGTGGTGCGAAGGAAAGCGTCTTCACGCGCAGAGGCGTTTTCCTTGGTCTGAGAGAGTTCTGAAGCCACCCGTGTCAGTTCGTTGTTGGCATCGGTCAGGTAACGGTTTTGTCGTTCGGCACGTTGCCCCATCAGCTCCGATTGCTGTCGCTTGAGCCGGAGCAATTCAACTTCAGACATCACGCCCTGGCGCACCATGGGTTCAGTGATGGTCAACTCCCGAGTGACGGCGGCCAAGGAAGTGTCCAAGGCGTGCAATGATTGGGTCAGGGAGCGCTTTCGTGCATTGAACGCCTGCAACTCTTGCTGCATCAAGTCGGGGTGCTCATTGAGTTCAGGGGGGAAAACAAGTGCAGTGCCATACGCTTCAGCTTTGAGTCGAGCGGATAAAGCGGTTAATGCCAGGAACTTTTCTTGGGCTTCCCTGAAAACGGCACCCGAGCGGGCATCGTCGATGCGCAACAAAACCTGATCCTTTTCCACCACGCTGCCTTCTCGGACAAGCAATTCACTCAAGACGCCAGAGTCAAGACTTTGGATGACTTGTTCGCGGCTGGTGGGGATCACCTTGCCTTGACCGCGTGTAATTTCGTCCAGTTCGAACATGGCGGCCCAAACCAAGGCCAAAACCAGAGTCAGTCCGGTAGACCAGACCAGTATCTGACTGGCGCGGCGTTCGTCATCTTCAACCGTATTGACGCCAAAGCCTGAACGGCTGGCTTTGTACTTGATCATGTCGATGCTCCCTGGCTCTTGGCACCATTGACATCAATGCCCCGTGACAGCTTGTCAATCATTTCTTGTTTGGGTCCAATGGCTACACATTGGCCGCTGTCGATGACGGCGATCAAGTCAACCCATTCCAGAAGCTGGGGGCGGTGGGTGGCCATCAGAAGTGTTCGACCTTGTAACCAATCCTTGAGGACCGCAATGACGCGCGCTTCGGTGTTTTGATCCATGTTGGAGGTGGGCTCGTCCATGAAAACCAATTGGGGGTTGCGCAGCATCATGCGAGCGATGGAGAGCAATTGGCGTTGACCGCCTGACAAACCACCCCCGGCTTCGGTGACGGGCATGTCCAAGCCCAGTGGGTGATTGGCGACGATGTCATAAATGTTCAAGGCCTTGAGGACCTCAATGATCTTGACATCGCTGATCCAACTGTCGGCCAGGATCAGGTTGTCGCGCACAGTGCCCATGAACAACTGAGGGTCCTGGCCCACGTAACCCATGCGGCTGCGAACTTCACTGGGCTCGATTTGTTGCAAATCCACACCATCCAGACGAATACTGCCGGCGCCAGGAGCATAAAGGCCCGCTATCAGCCGCAACAAGGTGCTTTTGCCACTGCCAACTCGGCCGAGCATGGCCACTTTTTGACCCGGTGCGATTTGCATGGAAAGCTTTTTAATCACCGGTATCTTGTATTCGCCTGGGTAGGCAAATTCAAGCGCCTCAGCTTGCAGTCCCCCCTGGATACTCTCTGGGACCAAATAATTTCGCGCATGAATTCGATCACGAGGTCGTTTCATCAGTCCATCCAGCGTTTCAAGCGATGTGGCAGCTTGCTGGTAACGCGATGCCAAGGACATGACGCTGGCCAAAGGCGCAATGGCACGTCCCGCCAAAATCACCGATGCAATCAGGCCACCCAGAGTCAACTGGTTGGCGTGGATCAGGTACACGCCACCGACCACCATGGCCACGGTGATCAATTGCTGAACCGATGTGGTCAGCCCCATGATCCAGTTGGTCAAACTGCGTATGCGCTTGTAGGAGTCGGCACCCGCCAGATTGGACATTTCCCAGCGACGCTGCAAATAGCTTTCGGCGTTGTGAGCCTTGAGCAATTCAAGGTTGAGGACAGACTCCACCAAAACACTTTGCTTATCGCCTGACTCCTTCATGTTCTCGCGCATGGCGGACATCAATGGTTTTTGGGCCACCAAACCGATGATGATCAGCAGTGGCACGGCCAATGCGGGGATCCAGACCAGGGGACCTCCGACCATGGCGATCAAGGCCAGAAACATCAAAACAAAAGGCATATCTGCCAACAAGACCAGAGAAGCCGAGGAAAAGAAGTCCCTTAAGGATTCGAAGTCCCGCATCGAGCTGGCAAAAATTCCCGCCGACTGTGGTCTGTGCTCCAGGCGAATGGCCATGATTTCCCGCAGCAAAGTGGCATTGATCGCCAAGTCAGCCTTTTTGCCGCCCAAATCCACCAGGCGGGCTTTGAGCCAACGCATGATGAATTCCAGAAAAATCGCGATGGTCGTGCCAATGGCCAAGGTCCACAAGGACGTGTAGGCACCCGTAGGCACCACACGGTCGTAGACGTTCATGGTGAAAAAGATGGCGGCCAATGTGAGGATGTTGGCCACCACAGTGGCCACCATGGATTCCACGTAAAAGGCACGAAAGCGCCATAGCGTCCCCCAAAACCAGTTGAAGGCCGAGCCTTGCATGGGGGTCAAGGTTTGGTCATGGCGCGAGGGGGGCAGTTTCAAGGCCAAGACCTCGGGGCGTGCCAATGCTTGCAATTCCGCCAGAGGGATGCGCTGGTCCTCCATGCCTTTGTCGGCCCATAGGACGATCGCGTCATTGCCCTGAATGCTGCGCAGTACACAGGCTCGCCCATCGATCAAGGGCATCAAAACAGGAAGAACGTAGTGAGGAATTTCGGACAAGCGAACCCGTGACCACGCGGCCATCAAGCCATTTTTGTGGGCCATGTCCGGGTAAGCAGCCAAAGGGACTCGACCTCGACTGTCGAGTGCAAATCCCGCACGCATGACTTGAAAGTGCACGGGGCGCCCCAGCAGTTTTGCGGCCATGGTCATGCACAGCAGCAAGGGGTCAGCCATCGCGTCAGAACCCGGTGCGGGGCGGTTGGGCGTGTTGTCCATATTGGGCAATGAGGCACCGCCCGTGGTGGGCAATGGAATCAAGTTGGCCATGTTGAATGAATGTGGATCCGTAGGTCGTTCATTGAGCTGGTGCTCTCACCAGACCGGGCTCGTCTGCAAAGCGTTTGGCCAGTTCACCAGTTGCCGCCAGCAAGCGCACACGAGCGAGGCGCTCATCGTGAAAAGCGGCCCTTGCTGCACTGCGGTAACCGAAGGTGTCGGCCTGAATGTTCAAAAGATCCAACAAGGAACGTCTGGCGACACGAAACTGCTGTCGATAGGCGTCGACGAGTTTGTCGCCTACAAGGGTCTGGGCGCTGCCCGTATCAGACCGGGACTTGGCTGAAGCCCATTCTTGCCAGGCAAGCGCTGCTTTTTCGCGGGCCAACAGGCGAGCTTCTTCCAATGCAAATTCTGCGGACTTCACCTGGTTAACGGCACTTTCAACCAATGCCGCAGTGCCTCCGCCGTTGTAAAAGGGAGCATTGACCTGAAGCTGGGTTAAGGCCTCTTGTTTGCCGGTGATGGCGTTGTTCTGTCGTGAAAACGCCAAGTCGACGGTGGGCCAATATTGGCCCTTGGCCTGACGCACGCTGGCCTGTGCCGCCTGGAGTTGGGCGCGAGCTTGCGCAATGGGTGCCAAGTCCTCAGAGACCAGGTCCATGGCCTTGCTCAAAGAGGTGGGGATACGGCCCAGGACACCAAATTCAGACATGGCCGCGTCCAGGTTCACGGGCCGTGCATCCATATCGCCCTTCCAGAAGCGACGCAGGCGCTGTATGGCTTGCGCAAAGTCTGACTTGCGTTGCTGTAATGCCAAGGTGGCGTTCTCCATGCGCACCAAGGCTTGCTCGTAATCCACCCGCCGCCCGGAGTCAGCTTGGGCAATTTTTTCGATGTCGTTCAGTGTTTCCCGATGAGCGTTCACGTTGCGAACAGCAAGGCTGTACAAATCGGCGGTTTTGTCCCAATTGATATAAGCTTCAGCAGCCAATTGCGCCACTTCATCCAGCGTTTCGGCTTGCTGAAATTCGGAGGCCAACGTCAGTGCTTCGGCCCGCTGTGCTTCGGCTTCGATCTTTCCGCCCGACCAGAGATTGAGTCGAGCCGTTGGGCTGATGGCCGTTCTTTGTGTGCCAACGGGCAGCGTGCCCGCTGCATTGGCCGTCGCGCTGATGCCGAGTTGGGGGTAGTGTGCGCTGCGCGCACGGGCGATGTCACTGCGGGCAGCTGCGGTTCGTGCCGAAGCAGACAAAACAGTGGGGTAGGTTTGTAAGGCCTGATTCACCACCTGTGGCAATGTTTGCGCATGCAGCGCAACAGGCACGAGGGCAGCCACCAACACGAGGCAAGCGGTCTTGGAAGTGGTAAAAGATCCAAAAAACGGCCTCAGCTGTTGCGAAGACCTCAGAATGTATTTTTGACATTCGGAATGAATCATGGCGGATGAAATACCAACTACGTTAAAAATGAAATTCTCGCCACAAAAAATGATTGGCGAATCCACCAATTGGCGTATACCTGCCGAAAAAATAGACGTAAATGGTGATTTCGTGCAAAAAATGTTTCGCTTCCCGCACCTGGTCATAAAGGGCGGCTAAGGTGCAAGCTGTATGAGAACCGAGCAGGGGCCTGCTCGGTCAAGACGGCGCCGAAGCTGTTCAATCCGCTCTTAGCTCAGAGAGCGGCACGCGATAAGCAAAAGTCCAACTTGTCTGCTTCAGACCCCATACCGATCACGGTAGGCCTGAACATGGCCCAAGTGGGCCTGTAACTCGGGTTGGCTTTGATGGGCCAGGAAGGCCAGCAAGTCAGAAAGTTGGGCGATGGTGCACACCTGCATGCCCAGCGTGTTGCGCACATATTGAACCGCGCTGTGCGGCACATCCCGGACAGAGCCGTCGGCTTGTTTTTCGGTGGCCATTTCTTGGCGATCCAGCGCAATCGCGATGGCGTGGGGCGTGGCCCCGGCGGCCTGGATCAGGGCAATCGACTCGCGCGCCGCGGTGCCTGCGCTCATCACATCGTCCACGATCAGCACCCGGCCTTGGAGTGGCGCACCCACCAGGGCGCCGCCTTCGCCGTGGTCCTTGGCCTCCTTGCGGTTGTAGGCAAAGGGCACATTCTTGCCCAGGCGGGCCAGTTCGATGGCCACGGCCGCGCCCAGCGGGATGCCCTTGTAGGCGGGGCCAAAAATCATGTCGAATTCGATACCGCTGGCCAGCAAGGCTTTTGCATAGAATTGCGCCAGTCGACCGAGCTTGGCACCATCGTCAAACAAACCAGCGTTGAAGAAGTAAGGACTCATGCGACCGGCTTTTGTCTTGAATTGCCCAAAGCGCAGAACGCCTGAATCCACTGCAAACTGCACAAATTCCTGAGCGAGCGCCTGCATTTCGGCGCTGCTTGCCTGTCCTGTCACCATGGGGAAATCCTTGTTCAAACTCACCAGCCTCAACCTCAACGGCATCCGCTCGGCCACGACCAAAGGGGTCGAAGCCTGGCTGGCGCAAGAGAAACCCGATTGTATTTGTGTGCAAGAGGTCAAAGCCCAGGCGAGCGATGTGGCGGGCAAGTTTGAAGAGCTTGCAGGCCTCAAGGGGTACTTTCACTTCGCCGAGAAAAAAGGCTACTCGGGTGTGGGTGTTTACACCCGCCACGAACCCAGCGACGTGGTGGTGGGCTTTGACGGCGGCGAATTCGACGCCGAAGGCCGGTATATCGAAACGCGCTTCGACACGCCTCACCGCAAGCTGTCCATCATCAGCGTTTATTTTCCCAGCGGCTCATCCGGCCCCGAGCGGCAAGAGGCCAAGTTCCGATTTCTGAGCGTGATGTACCCCCATTTGATGGCGCTCAAGAGCGAGCGCGAATTCATTGTTTGCAGTGACGTGAACATCGCTCACAGGGAGGCCGACCTCAAGAACTGGAAGGGCAACCTCAAAAACAGCGGCTTCTTGCCTGAAGAGCGCCAGTGGATGACTCAGCTCACCACCGAGGGCGGTGTGGTCGACGTGTACCGCCGCTTGAAACCCGACACCACCGACGACTGCTACACCTGGTGGAGCAACCGCGGCCAGGCCTACGCCAAGAACGTGGGCTGGCGGCTGGACTACCACTTGGCCACACCCGCTGTTGCCGAGAAGGCGCGCAGCGAGCATATCTACAAGGGCGAGAAGTTCTCGGACCACGCCCCGATCACGATCGGCTACGACCTCAGCCTGTGACTCGCAGCGGTGCAACCATGGACCCCGAAATCAGGTTGCGTGGTTCGCATCGGGCACAACAACGGTGAGCACCCCTTCAGGGGCGAACCGCGATCTCGTTGCGCACCGAGGTGACGCCCTTGACGCCGCGTGCAATGGCCTCTGCCTTATTGCGCTCTAAGGCGCTCTTGGCAAAGCCTGAGAGCATCACGGTGCCCTTCAGCGTCTCCACGCTGATGGATGATCCCGCTACGTCCTTGTCCTCAAAAAAACGTGATTTGACCAAGGTGGTGATGCCGGTGTCATCGATGTAAGCCCCCACCGATTCCTGCCCGCGCGAAACCGCACAGCCAGAAGCCAGAACCAGTACCAGAGAGGCGGCCAAAGTGGCCCACGTGGATGGATGAATCATGATGAAGTCCTTTCTTGCAATTCGTCAAATCGGTCAGAGCTGAGCTTGACCCTGAGCCTGAAGCAGCGCCTTGAAAACGTCCTCTCAAGACATTTCATCGTAGGTGGTGCAATCAGATCGGTCGGTGCGCTGACACACAGACGCCAACTGGCAAGCGGCTTAAAGTGAAACCTCGTTTTGATTTCAATTCACCCAAAGGTTCCTATGTCAGACTCCAAAACCGTACAGGAAAAAATTTCATCACTGGGCGCTCGCGTGAACAGCCAGGTCCAAGGTCTGGTGGATGAGGCGCAGCCCGCACTCCAACGCATGACCCATCGAGTTAAAGACGAATTTCACGACCTGAGCGAGTCAGGCCAAGAGGCGTTATCAGACGCCAAACACATGCTTGAAAAAGAAGCGCACCATGTGCGGGTGACCACCGAACACATCATCCAGCACGACCCGATCCGCTCGGTCCTGATCGCGGCAGGAACGGGAGCAGCCATCGCCTTGGCCGCTTCTTGGTTCATGCGTTCACGTTCACAGTGATGTTGCGGCTTCTGCTGAAAATGTTGCTGCTGCCACCTGACTTGCTCAAGTCGCACGCTCAGGGCTATGTCGATTTGGCCAGTGAGGTGAGCGCACGGTACCTTTGCACACTCAAAAACCGTTGGGTGATGTACGGGCTGAGTGCTTTGACTTTGTTGTTGGCGTTGATTTTTGGTGGTGTCGCATTGCTGCTCTGGGCTGCCTTGCCGCTGAGCGATGCCCCCCATGCGTGGGTTTTGATTGCGCTGCCAACCCTTTCTCTGCTTGTGAGTGGCTTGTGTTGGTGGTGGGCGCGCACCCAGCGCCTGCAGCCCTTGCTGAGTGACATTCAGGCGCAAATTGCGCTCGACCTTCAGGCCATCCGGCAAGTGCATTCCGCATGAGTTCCGATGCCGACTTGACACCCACGCAGCGTTTGGCCATTTCACGGGCCAGATTGGCGCAGGCCTTGCGCGACCCTGCCTGGTTGTTGCTGCTGCAGCGGTGGCTGCAAGAAAAAAAACCGCATTAAAGGGGCTGCCTTCAAGAAGCCCCCAATGCATGGACCCAGTTAGCACCTAAAAAAGCAACTTGGCCTGCTTTGTCAGGTTGGGCCACACTGGGGTGGAAACTCAACAGGCGCTGTGACGGCTTCCTATAATTTGCCCATGTTGCAATACCAAACCATTCCCGTCACGCCCTTTCAGCAAAACTGCTCACTCGTGTGGGACGACCAGAGTCGCCAAGCGGCGGTGATCGATCCAGGAGGCGATCTGGATCTGATTTTGGATGCCGTACGCCAGCACGGCCTCAAGTTGGAGCAAATCTGGATCACCCATGGCCACCTGGACCATGCTTCAGGCACGGCCGATCTGGCCGAACAACTGGGCGGCTTGCCGATCATCGGCCCGCACCCGGCGGATCAGTTCTGGATCGATGGTTTGCCGCAGGCGGCTGCGGCCTATGGTTTTCCGCCAGCGCGGGTGTTCAAGCCCACGCGCTGGCTGGCCGATGGCGATACTGTGTCACTGGGCGCACACACTTTGCAAGTTCGCCATTGCCCTGGACACACACCCGGCCATGTGGTGTTTTACTCGCCCGAAATCAAGCGCGCTTTTGTGGGCGATGTGCTGTTTGCGGGAAGCATTGGGCGCACCGACTTCCCACAGGGCAACCACGACGATTTGATTGCCAGCATTACCCGGCGGCTTTGGCCCATGGGCAATGACACGGTCTTCATTCCTGGGCATGGGCCAGAGAGTAACTTTGGGCGTGAGCGACAGAGCAACCCATACGTTCGGGACAGGTGAGGCCTTGCTGCTGCCCATCGCAGCTGGCGAGCACGCGCTCCCGTCACTGCGAGGAGCGAAGCGACGCGGCAGTCCATAGATTGCTTCGTGCCTCGCAATGCCGGAATGAGCGGCAGTCTATGGTGCCTTGTGGCTTATCTGGCGCTATGACCGTTGCTCAGCCTCTGCGGGCTTGTTCGTAGAGGTGTTGCACCTTGGGCAGGTTGGCCTGCAGTTCCTCAATGCGGTTGTTGCCACTGGGGTGGGTCGACAAAAAAGAGGGTCCGCCATTGCCGCTGGCCGCTTGCATCTTCTGCCATAAAGTCACGCTGGCTTCGGGTCGGTAGCCGCCGCGTGCGGCGATCTCCAGGCCCACCAGGTCGGATTCAGTTTCGTCGTCGCGGCTGTATTTGAGGGAGAGCAGTTGGGTGCCCAAGTTGGCCGCCGCATCCCCTAGTGCGCCCAGCCCCAACAATTGCGAAGCGATGGACAAGCCCATCCCGGTGGCCTGGGTTTTGGCCAGACGCTCACGGGCGTGTTCGCGCAAAGCATGCGCCATTTCATGGCCCATGATCATGGCCACTTCGTCATCGTTCAGGCGCAATTGCTCCAGGATGCCGGTGTAAAACGCGATCTTGCCGCCGGGCATGCACCAGGCATTGATCTGTTTGCTGTTGATCAGGTTGACCTGCCACTTCCAGTCGCGTGCGCGTTTGTTCCAGGGGGTGGTGAAGGGAATGAGTTTTTGGGCGATGGCGTGCAGGCGCTGCAGCTGGGGATGGCCATCGGGTGCCAGCGCGTTTTGGGCACGGGCTTCGGCCAGCACCTGCGCATATTGCTGGCGGGCCGAGTTTTCCAGAGTCTCGGCAGGCACCAATTTGCGCAAGCTCGAGGATGAGCCCACGTCAACCTGTGCGAGCGCCGATCCTGCTGCGCCAGCACCAGCGGTCAAAAGGAAGGCACGCCGGGCTTGCCAGCGAGGTGACGGATGGCCCCCGGCGTCGGTTAGCGTGTGGGCGGTCGTGGTTTTGAAGTTGCAAATTAAGCACATGGTTAGCAAATCATAACGAATGCTGTGAATGGCTGAGAGCTTACACAAAAAGCCATTCAAGGATCAATGCCCTGGTCCAAGGGAGACCCAGCAGTTGATAATCCGCGAATGTCAGAACCCATTCTTACTGCCGCACCCACCGAGAAAACGTCGTCCGCCACCGTGCGCACCTGGCGCGAGGCACTGCGTCTGTATTTGCAGCCCGCCAGTTTGCGCATGCTGGCTTTGGGTTTTGCGGCGGGCTTGCCCTTGCTCTTGGTGCTGGGCACGCTGAGTTTTCGGCTGCGTGAAGCGGGCATCGACCGCAGCACCATCGGTTACCTCAGCTGGGTCGGCTTGGCCTATGGCGTCAAGTGGATGTGGGCCCCGCTGGTGGACCGCTTGCCCATTCCGTGGCTCACAAGGCAACTGGGGCGCAGACGCAGCTGGTTGCTTTTGTCGCAAATCGTCATCGCGGGTGGTTTGGTGGGCATGGCTCTGAATGACCCATCTCAGTTACTGGGACCTTTGGTGGCCTGTGCCTTGGCAGTGGCAGTGGCCTCGGCCACGCAAGACATTGCGCTGGACGCCTACCGCATCGAATCGGCTGAGGTGAACGCCCAGGCCGCCTTGGCCGCCAGCTACCAAACAGGCTATCGCCTGGCCATGATTTGGGCGGGGGCGGGCGTGTTGTGGATCGCGGCCTGGGCTCAAGGTGATCAAGCCACGGGTTATGCCCAGTCGGCCTGGCAGGCAGCCTATTTGGTGATGGCGCTGAGCATGCTGCCGGGCATGCTGGTGGTGCTGAGCTCGCCCGAGCCGGTGCCTGCGCCCTTTGCCCCCGCGCGCAACCTGGTCGAGTGGCTCAAGGGTGCGGTGGTCGAGCCCTTTGTCGATTTTTGGCTCCGCTACCGCTGGCAGGCGGTGCTGCTGTTGGCGCTGATCGCGGTGTACCGCATCAGCGATGTGGTCATGGGCATCATGGCCAACCCGTTTTATGTGGACATGGGCTTCACCAAAAGCGAAGTGGCCGGCGTGAGCAAAGTGTATGGCGTGATCATGACCTTGGTCGGCGCGTTTGTCGGCGGTCTGCTCTCGGCGCGGCTGGGGGTCATGCGCATCCTCATGCTGGGCGCGGCCCTGAGTGCGGCCAGCAACTTGCTGTTTGTTTGGCTCAGCGGCGTGGGGCACGATGTGCAGGCGCTGGTGTGGGTTATCTCGGCCGACAACCTGGCCAGTGGCATTGCATCTGCGGCCTTCATCGCTTATTTGTCATCGCTCACCAACATCAGCTATTCGGCCACGCAATACGCCCTGCTCAGCTCCATGATGCTGCTTTTGCCCAAGTTCATCGCCGGGTTTTCGGGTGATTTTGTCGATGCCTACGGCTACGCCAGTTTCTTCACGGCCACCGCTTGGCTCGGTGTGCCGGTGCTGTTGCTGGTCGCCCTGGCGTCGCGGGTGCATGCGCGCACCTTGTAGTGCGTTGGAATGGATGGCTTCGTGCCTCGCCATGACGAGATCAAGAGCGTCATGCGGATGTTCCGTGTGCGAAGACGATTTATCTGTCATGGCGAGGCGCGCAGCGCCGTGGCCATCCATGTTGCTTTTACCAAACTTTACCAGGCGGACACTTGTGGCCAGGCACAACAAGAGATGATCAATCCATGAATCAATTGTTGATGATCGAAGACGATGCGCGGCTCGCGGGCATGGTGGCGGATTACTTGGGGCAAAACGGTTTTGGTGTGAGCCATGCGCCCAATGCTCAAAGCGGTCTGGTCCGATTGCAAAGCGTGGGCGTGGACCTGGTCATTCTCGATCTGATGCTGCCCGACATGGACGGCTTGCAGGTGTGCCAGCGCATCCGCGCCCTGCCTGGCGCTTTGGGTCAGGTGCCGGTGCTCATGCTCACGGCCAAAGGTGACCCCATGGACCGCATCATTGGCCTTGAAATGGGGGCCGATGATTATTTGCCCAAACCCTTTGAGCCCCGAGAGTTGCTGGCCCGCATCAAGGCCATTTTGCGACGCAAAAACACCACCCTTGACACGACTCAACAACGCATGCAATTCGGATCGCTCGAGATCGACCGCGACGCCCGACGTGTCAGCGTGAATGGTCAAGACTGTGAATTGACCTCTTACCAATACGACCTCTTGGTGGCGCTGGCCGAACGTGCAGGCCGTGTGCTCACGCGCGACCAGATCATGGAGGCCGTGCGTGGGCGTGAACTGGAGGCCTTTGACCGATCCATTGATGTGCACATGGGTCGTATTCGCGCTGCCATCGAAGCCGACCCCAAAGCCCCGCAGCGCATCCTCACCGTGCGCGGCGTGGGCTATGTGTTTGCGCGACAACAAGACTGAACCCGTGCCAATACAAGCCTTATCGCACCACTGGTCACGCCACCTGTACCTGCGCATCTGGCTGGCGGTCGTGGGTGTGGTGACCCTGTTGATGCTGGTGGTCGGCTGGGCTTGGCGGGCCAGCGTCGAACACCATGCCGCGCCGCCGGCCCCGCGTGAATGGGTGGTACTGAATGCCCAAGGCGAGGTGTTGGCCAGCACCACCCGCGCCGGACCCGGCGCGCCTTTGGTCTTTGATGTGCCCTTGCCCGATGGCCAGACTCTACCCCTGCAAGTGCAGCGCAGCGGCGACCGTTTGGGTGAGCGCGGCAGACCTCATGCGATGCAGGGTATGCCGGGGATGGGCCCTGGCGCTGAAGGCCGCGTGCCCCCCCACATGCGCAAGGACATTCCCTGGTGGGCCAGGCCCTCGGGGTTTTTCTGGATGCTGGGCCTGATTGGCCTGGCCGTGGCGTTGGGCCTTTACCCTGTGGTTCGCAGACTGACCCAGCGCCTTGAAAGCCTGCAGCGCGGCGTGCAGCGATGGGGTGAAGGCGACTTGTCGGTGCGCGTGCCCGTGCAAGGCGACGACGAAGTGGCCGACCTGTCCGAGCGCTTCAACGCGGCGGCGCAGCGCATCGAAGCCCTGATGGCCTCGCAAAAGTCATTGTTAGCCAATGCCTCTCATGAGTTGCGCTCACCCCTGGCCCGTATCCGCATGGGGCTGGAGCTGATGAGCACGCCTGCAGCCGACCCTTCAATGTTGTCCCGAAGTCGCGAAGAAATCTTGCGCAACATGGCTGAGCTCGATCAGCTGATCGACGAAATCCTGCTGGCCAGCCGCCTCGACGCCAAAGAAGCTGACATCGGCACCTTCGAGGCGGTCGAACTGGTCGGTTTGTGCGCTGAAGAGTGCGCGCGAGTCGGGGCTGCGCTGGACGTGCCACCAGGGCTGAGCCTGCTGGAGGTGACCGGCGTGTCCAAGTTGCTGCGCCGCCTGGTGCGCAACCTGTTGGAAAACGCACGGCGGTATGGTGCCAGCCGCCATGAAACCCCGGAAGGCGATGGCATCGCCCTGACCTTGACTCAGCATGGCGAGTCGGTTCGCATCGGGGTGTGTGACCATGGGCCTGGAGTGCCCCCTGACTACCGCGAGAGAATTTTTGAGCCGTTTTTCCGTCTGCCAGGTGCCAGTGAGCGTGTAGGTGGCGTGGGATTGGGACTCTCACTCGTCAAGTCGATTGCCGAGCGCCATGGCGGGCGGGTACGGTGCGCAGACCGTCCCGGCGGCGGTGCCTGCTTCGAGGTGGATTTGCCCAAAAGCAAAACGGCGAACACCTGAGGGTTCGCCGTGGGCATGTCGAGCCATCCTAAGGATGGCTGTTGCTTGTGCCTCAGTGGTGGTGCCCCGCCACCTCTCCGGCTTTGAGTTTGTACACAGTGCCGCAATAAGGGCACTTGGCTTCACCCGTTTTGGCCACATCCAAATAGACCTTGGGGTGGCTGTTCCAGATTTTCATGTCGGCTTTGGGGCTGGGGCAAAACACGCCGCCCTGGGGGTTCAGGTCGGCGGCCAGCAGTTCAACAGCTTGGGTGCTCATGTTGCCGCTCCTCAAACCTTGGTCAGCCAGTGGGCGTACTTGGGGTTGCGGCCATTGACGATGTCAAAGAACGCGCTTTGGATTTTCTCGGTGATCGGGCCGCGGCTGCCGATGCCGATTTCAATGCGGTCGAGTTCGCGGATGGGCGTGACCTCGGCAGCAGTGCCTGTGAAGAAAGCCTCGTCGGCGATGTAAATCTCGTCGCGCGTGATGCGCTTTTGCACGATTTCCAAACCCAAATCTTTGGCGATGTGGAACACCGTGTTGCGGGTGATGCCGTTCAAGGCACCGGCGGACAAGTCAGGCGTGTAAATGACGCCGCCTTTGATGATAAAGAGGTTTTCGCCCGCGCCTTCAGACACAAAACCGGAAGCGTCGAGCAACAAGGCTTCGTCGTAACCGTCGTCCAGCGCTTCCATGTTGGCCAAAATGGAGTTCGTGTAATTGCTGACCGCTTTAGCTTGCGTCATGGTGATGTTGACGTGGTGGCGTGTGAAGCTGCTGGTCTTGACGCGAATGCCGCGCTTCATGCCGTCTTCACCCAGGTAAGCGCCCCAGGTCCATGCAGCCACCATCAGGTGTATGCGGTTGCCTTTGGGGCTGACACCGAGTTTTTGTGAACCGATCCAAGTCAAGGGGCGGATGTAACCGCTTTTCAAGTTGTTGGCCCGCACCACAGTGCGCTGCACTTCGTTCACCTCGTCTTGGGTGAACGGGATTTTCATGCGCAAAATTTTCGCGCTGTTGAACAAACGTTCGGTGTGCTCTTGCAAACGGAAGATGGCGGTGCCGTTGACGGTGTCATAAGCGCGCACGCCTTCGAATGCGCCGCAGCCGTAATGCAAGGTGTGTGACAGCACATGGATTTTGGCGTCGCGCCATTCCACCAACTCGCCGTCCATCCAAATCTTGCCGTCACGGTCGTGCATGGGGGGTGGCAGGGCGCTCATGGAAATCCTTTCGGGGGCTGTTCAGCAGTCAAAGCTTTAGATTTTACGTCCCGCCAGACTCGGCGGGATCCATGGCTGCTCTTTGCAGACTCCAGTTGGTCAATCGCCCCTGTTGGAACGTGCATTCGATCCGGTCGCCGGCCTCGTCCTGCCAAGCGAATATTTCGGGTTGGACGCCTTTGTCGGATTGCAGTTTGCCCAGACTACCGGCCATGCCGATGACCTTGAGCAAGCGTTGCCCTCGGTGCAATTGCGCATGAAACATGACCGCGTTGTTCAATGAGCCCATGGGCCGTTCGGCGGCGCTCTCCATGGTTTTCATCAAACGGGTCACGTGTTGCAACAACCAAAAAATGATGCCGCTCGAAACCAATGAAAAGCCCCACCAGCCAAAGGCGCGAAAAGATAAGTACAGCAGCGCGGCCAGGCCAAAGGTGAGTGTCAAAGATCGCCAGTTCATGCGCGCATTTTGACGCATACCCCGCCGTCATTTGTTTTTGGGTGCCTTGGCGGTTTTACTGTTGAATTCGCCAGCGGCGGCTTGGGCATGACAGGCACTGCAATTGGCGGCTCAATCCAACTGACGCAACACCGCAATCGCCTCGTCCACCCGCTCGACCGCGTGCACCGTCATGCCTTCTATGGGTTTTTTCGGCGCATTCGCCTTGGGTATCAAAGCCACGCTAAAGCCCAGCTTGGCGGCTTCTTTCAAACGCTCTTGGCCGCGCGGCGCAGGCCGCACTTCACCGGCCAGCCCGATTTCGCCAAACGCCAAAAAGCCTTTGGGCAGCGGCTTGCCGCGCAAACTGCTTTGTATGGCCAACAACACCGCCAAGTCGGCTGCCGGTTCGCTGATGCGCACACCGCCGACGGCGTTCACAAACACGTCCTGGTCCATGCAAGCCACACCGGCGTGGCGGTGCAACACTGCCAGCAACATGGCCAGGCGGTCACGGTCTAATCCCACCGACAAACGGCGCGGCGAAGGCCCGCCACTGTCTACCAGGGCTTGTATTTCCACCAGCAATGGCCGCGTGCCTTCCAAGGTCACCATGACGCAACTGCCAGGCACCGGCTCGGCGTGTTGGCTCAGAAAAATCGCACTCGGGTTGCTGACGCCTTTGAGGCCTTTTTCGGTCATGGCGAACACGCCGATTTCATTGACCGCACCGAAACGGTTTTTGATGGCTCGCACCAGCCGGAAGCTGGAATGTGTGTCGCCTTCAAAGTACAGCACGGTGTCGACCATGTGCTCGAGTACGCGCGGACCTGCCAATGCGCCCTCTTTGGTGACATGGCCGACCAACACGATGGCCGTGCCGCTGGACTTGGCCAAACGCGTCAAATGCGCGGCGCATTCGCGCACTTGCGCCACCGAACCCGGCGCGCTTGTCAGTTGATCTGAGTACACGGTTTGAATCGAATCAATCACCGCGATATGCGGCGCTTGCGCCTGCAAGGTGCCGATGATTTTTTCCAACTGGGTTTCGGCCAGCACGTTCACACGGCTGTTGTCCAAACCCAGTCTGCGCGCGCGCAATGCCACTTGCGCGCCGGATTCTTCGCCGGTCACATACAAAGTGCGCTGACCGCTGCGCTGCAAACCGTCCAAGGCTTGCAACAACAAAGTGGATTTGCCAATGCCCGGGTCGCCGCCGATCAACACCACACCGCCTTCGACCATGCCGCCGCCCAACACCCGGTCGAGTTCATCCTGACCGGTGGGCGTGCGGTCGACTTCTTGCGCTTCGATGTCGCTGAGCGCCATCACCGGTGAGGCAGGCGCCAAACCGGCGCGTTCGCTGTAACGGTTTTTGCTCGCGCCGCTGTCGCTGACGCGGCTTTCCACCAACGTGTTCCAAGCCTCGCAATGCGGACATTTGCCCAGCCATTTGGGGCTGGTGCCGCCACATTCGCTGCAACTGAAGAGAGTTTTGTCTTTGGCCATGGTTTGCATGATACGGGTGGGTCATGGGTGACAATGTGCGCTGTTTACTTTGGTTTCATCACAGGTACTTCGAACTTGTCCTCTCTTCCCACAACAGATAACGTCGCTGACGCCCGCATGACGCCTGACGAAAAACGTTCGGCGTTTTCGCTCTCCAGCATTTACGCGCTGCGCATGCTGGGCTTGTTCATGGTGCTGCCGGTGTTCATGATCGAGGCCCAACACTATGAAGGCGGACAAGACGCGAGTGCGGTGGGTTTTGCCATGGGCATTTACGGCTTGGTGCAAGCGCTGTTGCAAATTCCATTCGGGCTGGCGGCGGATCGCTTCGGGCGCAAACGTGTCATTTATTTGGGGCTGGGTTTGCTGGGCTTGGGCAGTGTGATCGGCGCCATGGCCACCAGCGTGAACGGCTTGGCCTTGGGGCGCGCGCTGCAAGGCGCTGGCGCCATCTCTGCCGCAGTCACTGCCTTGTTGGCGGATCAGACCCGCGACGCGGTGCGCACCAAAGGCATGGCGCTTGTCGGCGGCAGCATTGGTTTGATGTTTGCGTTGTCTTTGTTGCTGGGTCCGTTGCTTTCCGGCTGGGGCGGTATGTCAGCGATCTTCGCCGTCACACTGCTGTTGGCCATCGGCGGCATGGCCATCGTGCGCTGGTGGACCCCGACCGAAATGCCTTTGAAAAAAAACGTCAAATCGCCGCACAGCTTGTGGGGCTTGCTGGTGCATCCCGATTTGATCCGCTTGAATTTTGGCGTGTTCGCTTTGTACGCAGTGCAACTCGCTTCTTGGGTGGCGATTCCCGCGCTACTGGTGCAAGCCGGTGTCGTCAGCACCGACCACGGCTATGTGTATTTGCCTGCCGTGTTGCTGTCCTTTGTGGTCATGGGCATGACGCTGTTCCCCATGGAACGTCGCGGCTTGCTCAGGCCCTTGTTTTTAGGGTGTATTGCCTTGGTGCTGGCTGTGCAACTGGCATGGGCTTGGATGGCCTGGCACAGCGCCCCTTCCTTAGGGCTGCTCGCCTTCTTGCTGTTTGCCTTTTTCTGCGGTTTTAACGTGCTAGAAGCCAGCCAACCCAGCCTGGCATCTCGCCTTGCGCCTGCAGGTTCACGCGGAGCGGCGCTGGGCGTTTACAACACCTTGCAGTCCTTGGGTATTTTCGCGGGCGGGGCTATCGGCGGTTGGCTGGTCAAGCGCAATGGGGCACACGGTGTGTTTCTGGCCAGTGTGCTGTTGATGTTGATTTGGTTGGCCGTGGCTTGGCATACGCGTTATGTGCGTAGCGCACCGGATTGACAGGCTGCAGGGCACTGAAACCACCAAGGCCGAAGCCGCATAATCCGTCACAAGACACCACTTAATCACTGTTACACCAAGAGGAACACCATGGCATCCGTCAACAAAGTCATACTGCTCGGCAACTGCGGCCGCGACCCCGAAGTCCGTTATTTGCCCAGCGGCCAAGCCGTGGCCAATGTGTCCATCGCCACCAGCAGCAAGCGCAAAGACAAAACCAGCGGTGAAATGGTTGAAGACACCCAATGGCACCGGGTCACGTTTTATGACCGCCTGGCCGAAATCGCCGGTGAATATGTGAAAAAAGGTCGCCCTATCTACGTCGAAGGCCGCTTGAAATACGGCGTCTACACCGACAAAACCACCGGCGTGGAAAAAAACACCGTCGACATCATCGCCACCGAATTGCAATTGCTCGGCGGACGCGAAGGCATGGGCGCACCCTCGGGCGAAGACGGCGGCGCGCGCAGCGCACCGCGCGCGGCAGCACCCGCGCCAGCCAAAGCCCCGGCAGCGGCGAAGTCCGGGTTTGATGACATGGACGACGATATTCCGTTTTAAGCTGCACCCGCGGTTTGGGGTTGACAAGCTTGGCTTATGCCTTCTGAGCCTGCACAGCAACACATATTGCCGTGAATATTGACCATAAAACCTAAAGGCCCTTTGGGTTTCTATTCTTTGGATGGGGGAATAATTCCCTTTTGAGTGTTTGCTTGAACATAAGCTTTTGTCGCTCACCAGCGATTGAAGTTGATTTCTCACACACCAAACAAATGATCCGAGTTTTATTGGTCGACGACCACCCGGTAGTAAGAGCGGGCTACAAACGCTTGCTTGAAGCCGATGCCTCTATAGAAGTGGCGGCAGAGGCAAGCGATGCCGACTCGGCCTATCTTGCCTTCGTGGTTTACCAACCGGACGTCACTGTGCTGGACTTGTCCATGCCGGGTGTCAGTGGCTTGAGTTTGCTGCAAAAAATAATGCTCCGCGATGACCAAGCCAAAGTTTTGATTTGTTCGATGTATGACGCGCCCTTGGTCAAGCGCAAAGCCATTGAGGCGGGTGCAAAATCATTCGTGTCGAAGAATGTGGCGCCAGAAAAGTTGCTGCTTGCGATACACGCCGTGAATTTGGGCGAAGCCCCCGCGGACCCACAAGCCGACATGCAAAGCGAAGACCCCGAGTTGCAAAAAGAGCTTGACCGCATTGCCTCCCTCACCTTGCGCGAACTGGAGTTGTTTCGCTTGTTGGCCTTGGGCAAAACCGTGAGCTATTGCGCAAAAGCCATGAACTTGAATGAAAAAACGGTTTACAACCGGCAAACAAAAATCAGAGAAAAGCTTCAAGTAGACACCTTGGCGGGCATGGTGCATTTGGCCCAACGGCATCAAATCATCGATTCGAATGTGCAGATCTGACCGGCTTTTTTACGCACACTCACCTTCTGCCGATCTTGTTGTGGGAATATTTCACAACTTACAAGGCCTAGGTATTTTTACTATACGAAGCTGCACAGCCTTCTCTACGATGCTTGCAAGTTGTTTGGTTGTGCCTGCATAGTTTCATTCGTGTTTCTCGCAGCTGCAACCATTCAACTGAAATGAGTTCTTCAACAGTTGCCGGCGGACAACCGCTGGTTTTCACATCCTTATGGAGTAGAAATGCCAAACACACAGAGCAAAAGAAATGCTATGCAAGCTCGCACTTACTTGCTGCCTTCCCTCGTTTTAGCCGCCACCGGCTTAATGGGCGCACAGTCTGCCTTGGCCGTCAGCGTCAAAGTAGAACAATTCGTCGAAGCCAAAGACCCCTGGGGCATGGCCGCTATGAAAGACGGCACCTTTTTCTTCACTGAAAAATGCGGCGGCCTTTCAGTGCGTACCCCATCAGGAAGCATCAACAAATTGTTGGGCATCGGCGGTTCAGCCGGCTATTCATCTGTCAAAAATGATTTGTTTTGCGACGGACAAGCTGGCGTTTTAGGCGTAGCAGTTGACCCTGAGTTTGACAAAAACCGTTATGTCTACCTGCGTTCTACTTCCAAAGGTGACAACCGCGCTTTTGGCGGCTATGCCAACATTTTGATGCGCATGAAGGTCAGCGCTGACATGAAGAGCGTGTCTGACGTTACCGAAATCATCAACGACATGGGTTACAAGCCCAAGAAATCCAACCACCCCTTTGGTGGCCCTGGCGCTCACAACGGTGGCGCTTTGGCATTCGGCCCTGATGGCTACTTGTACGTGACCATTGGCGACAACCACAGCGGCCCTGGCCCACAAGACGGCACCAAGCTGGTCGGCAAAGTGTTGCGCGTTGACCGTGATGGCAAAGGTGCCGCAGAAAACAAGCCACCAGCAGGTTTCGACCAGCGTATCTTCACCTACGGTCACCGCAATCCTCAAGGCATCACTTTCCGTGGTAACGATGTTTACATTTCGGAAAATGGACCTTGGCACAGCGATGAAGTCACCAAGCTCGTCAACGGCGGCAATGGTGGCTGGGACCCACGTGGCGAAGTCAACGGACGTCCAGCTTGTCCAGATGGCTACTGCGGTTACTCACCTAACCAAATGGGTGCCATGCCTCAGAAAGAACGCGCTGCGTTCATGCCTATGACCGACTTGAAAGCCTATCCCAAAGCCCTGAAGCCAGCGTTCAATAACAACGGCTTGTCACAAGGCATGTGCGGTAGCGCATGGCTGGTTGGCAAACAGTGGAAAGAATGGGAAGGTCGTTTGGCCGTCGGTTATGCAGGTATTGGTATCCACGGCACTCCCGTTGGTAACCGTATCGACATCCTTGACGTGAGCAAAGACGGTATGTCTGCCAAGAAGATCGAAATGTCATACCCTGACTACGCAGGTCGCGTGCGTCACTTGCACTCAACTGAAGGTGTTTTGTATGTGGGTGATGAGGCTCGTGGTGCTATCTTCAAGGTAACTCCTCAGTAATGTCTCTGGCTTAACGCCTCTGGAACGCGCTGCATTCGTGCAGCGCGTTTTTTTCATTTAACAACGGTTTCTCGTGCGTCCTTGTTGTTTGACTTGTCAGCACATGGTTTTTTAAATTGTGATCATGAACAACTTATCCACTTCTCCTCATTCTTCCTTTCTTCTGCGTTTTTTCGGCATGTCGGTGTTTGTCGGCCTGTTGTTTTGTGCCAAACCTGTTTATGCGGAAAATGAACAGCTGAAAAAACTCATGCTTACCAACAACTGCCTCGCCTGCCATCAGATTGATAAGCGCAAGTACGGTCCTCAGTTCGATGAGATCCCTGCAAAGTACATAAACGACGCTTCCGCTGTGGCCAAACTGGCTGCCAAAATCAAAGCTGGCGGCACCGGTGTTTGGGGCGAAGACTACATGCCGCCTCAGCCCCAAGTCTCTGACGCAAATGCCATAACCATGGCCGAATTGATAATGGCGCTCAAACCCGCCAAATAAACATTTTTATTGACGACAAGCAGACCGGGTGTAGCCACCTTGGTCTGCTTTTTTGTTTAAAGCGCTGCCGCGATCGCCTTGCCCATATCCGTGGTCTTGGCCTTGCCCCCGATATCTGGGGTTTTAGGAGCGCCACTTTTCGGGTCCAGCACCTTTTCAATCGCGGCCAGCATGGCGTCATGCGCGTCCTTGTGCCCAAGGAATTCCAGCATCATGGCGCCGGACCAAATTTGTCCGATGGGGTTGGCAATGCCTTGGCCCGCGATGTCCGGCGCCGAGCCGTGCACCGGCTCGAACAATGACGGAAACACGCGGTCTGGGTTGAGGTTGGCGCTCGGTGCAATGCCAATCGTCCCAGTACAAGCAGGTCCGAGGTCACTCAAAATGTCGCCAAACAAATTGCTGGCCACCACCACGTCGAAAAAGTCCGGGCGCTGCACAAAATGCGCGGTAAGAATGTCGATATGGAATTTATCCAGCCGTATGTCTGGATAGGCTTTGGCCATTTCGGCCACGCGCTCGTCCCAGTAAGGCATGGTGATGGCGATGCCGTTGGATTTGGTCGCGCTGGTCAAATGTTTTTTCGGGCGCGTCATGGCCAGCTCGAACGCAAACTTCAACACGCGGTCCACACCAATGCGCGTCATCACGCTTTCTTGCATCACGATTTCGCGTGGCGTGCCCTGGAACATGCGCCCGCCAATGCTGGAGTATTCGCCCTCGGTGTTTTCGCGCACGATGTACATGTCGATCTCGCCGGGCTGGCGCGCGGTGCCGTCGCGTCGCACCACTGGCGCGATGATGCCGGGCATGAGCCGCGCCGGGCGCAAATTGATGTACTGGTCGAACTCGCGCCGAAACAGCAGCAGCGACCCCCACAGCGAAATATGGTCGGGGATTTTGTCGGGCATGCCAACCGCGCCGAAGAAGATGGCGTCGTGGCCGCCGATCTGTTCTTTCCAATCGTCGGGCAGCATCTGGCCATGCTTTTCAAAATAGTTCCAGCTGGAAAAATCGAAATGGTCAAATTGCAAGTTGATACCAAATTTACGCGCCGCTGCGTCCAACACCAACAAGCCTTCGGGCATGACTTCAGTGCCGATGCCGTCTCCGGCAATCACTGCGATACGGTGTGTGTGCGCCATGGCCATGACTCCTTGTGACAATAAATGGATGGGAATAGCTATTGTCAAGCAACAACGCAAGCTTGCATCTTTCCAGATACCTAGCGCATCGGGCAGACCAGGTATTCATGGCTCGACAGGCATTTTGAAATACAGGGCTTGCAACATATGCGGCAACAAAATGGCGTCGGCCTGCGCTAAATCTGCGATGGTTTGCGCCAATCGCATCACACGGTGCACCGTGCGGGCTGACCAAGCCGATTTCATGGCTTGCTGCTGCAAACACTGCTGCGCGGGCTGGTCTATGCGCAAGTGTTGTAACTGCGCGGCTGTCAGGCGGTGGTTGCTGACACCGCGCCGAGACACTGCACGGTCGTAGGCCTGCTGACAACGTGCTTGCACCACCGTGCTGCTTTCACCGGTCGGGGCTTGCATCAATTCTTGCGGCGACAACGCGGCCACATGCACTTGCATGTCAATGCGGTCAAGCAAGGGGCCGCTTAATCTTCCTTCGTACCGGGCGATTTGCTCGCGCGAGCAGCGGCATGCGGGTTGCGAGGCGCCCGAATAGCCGCACGGGCAAGGGTTCATGGCGGCTATCCATTGGAACTGCGCGGGAAACTCGGCCTGGTGCCTGGCGCGTGACAAGGTGATGCGACCATTTTCCAAAGGCTCACGCAACGCTTCCAGCGCCAGTCTGGGGAACTCGGGCAATTCGTCCAAAAACAGCAGCCCGTGGTGTGCCAGAGAGATTTCCCCCGGCTTGGGTGGCGCCCCGCCACCGACCAAGGCCGCCATGGTGGCGCTGTGATGGGGCTGCCGGTAAGGTCGCCTGCCCCACATCGCCGGTTGAAATTGACCCGCCAGACTGAGCACGGCGGCCGACTCTAGCGCTTGTTGCTGCGCCATGGCTGGCAATAAACCGGGCAGTCGTTGCGCCAGCATGGATTTGCCGCTTCCCGGCGGCCCGCTCATGAGCACGCTGTGCCCCCCGGCGGCGGCAATTTCCAAGGCCCGCTTTGGCCCGGCTTGGCCGCGGACATCTTGCAGGTCCAGCGCCGAGTCACCCCCGATGGGGGGTACCGGTGCACCGCCACTCAGCTTGGCCCAGCCTTCGGCTGGCGGCTCAAACGGCGCGCTGCCCGCAGGCGCAAACGCCTGCACCACATCACGCAAATGACCGGCTTTGTACACACATGCATCAGGCAATACAGCCGCTTCTTCGGCGCTTTGGGCGGGCAACACCCAGGCCAGTGGCAGATGGTGCTGCTGCCAGCCCAACAACATGGCCAAGGCGCCCCGTACCGGTCTGAGTTCGCCGGAGAGTGACAGTTCACCGGCAAACACATACTGTTGCAGCGCTTGGCCGTCGATTTGTTCGCTGGCCGCCAGGATGCCCATGGCGATAGGCAAATCAAACCGGCCTGAATCTTTGGGTAAATCGGCCGGGGCCAGATTGACAATGATGCGCTTGTTGGAAGGGAACTCCAAACCGCTGTTCAAAATGGCCGAGCGCACCCGCTCGCGGGCTTCGCGCACTTCGGTATCGGCCAAGCCCACCAAGGCAAATTGCGGCAAACCATTGGCCAAATGCACTTCCACAGTCACCGCGGGAGCTTTCAAGCCCCAAACCGTGCAACTGTGCACCTGCGCATACGACATCTGAACCGCCTTTCATTCCAAATGCTCACCAAAACCGTGCGAGACCGGCATCAACACCGCACCAAAAAAGAGCGCCTGCCCGTGTTTACATGCTGACAAGCCCTGTTAGAGGGCAATAGTGCAGCAGATTTTGCTTGGCACAGAGACTGCTAAGAGTAGCTGCACTGCGTTTTTTTGAATGCCGTGTATTCACATGACGCAGCCCCATGACTTTAGGAGAACCTATGAAACTGATCACGGCCATCATCAAACCCTTCAAGCTGGACGAGGTGCGCGAAGCCTTGTCGGCCATCGGCGTACAAGGCATCACCGTCACCGAAGTCAAAGGCTTTGGACGACAAAAAGGACACACCGAGTTGTACCGGGGTGCGGAATATGTGGTGGATTTTTTACCCAAGGTCAAGATCGAGGCGGCCGTGGCTGCCGATCTGGTCGATCAAGTGATTGAAGCCATCGAAACCTCGGCACGTACCGGCAAGATCGGTGACGGCAAGATTTTTGTGACCAGCCTGGAACAGGTTGTGCGCATCCGCACCGGCGAGACCGGCACTGCGGCTATTTGATTCACCGACAAGGACACACACCATGAAAAAACTCTTAGCCACGCTGGCCTTGGGCCTGGGTCTGGTCTTCGCCTCAGGCGTTGCCATGGCCGAAGATGCGCCCGCCACACCTGCGGCAACAGCAGCATCTGCGGCCGAAGCACCGGCGGCAGCGCCTGCCGCCGCCCCCGCGCCGGTTCCCAACAAAGGCGATACCGCTTGGATGACCGTTGCCACCATCCTCGTGATTCTGATGACCATTCCCGGTCTGGCCTTATTTTACGGCGGCCTGGTTCGCTCGAAGAACATGTTGTCGGTGCTGATGCAGGTGTTCGTCGTGTCGTCACTGATCTATGTGCTGTGGGTGTTGTATGGCTACTCTGTGGCATTCACCTCCAGCAATCCGTTCTTTGGAACCTTCGACAAAATCATGCTCAAAGGCGTGACGGTGGAATCCTTGGGCGCCACCTTCAGCAAGGGTGTTTACATTCCTGAATTGACATTTGTGGCCTTCCAAGCCACGTTCGCCGCCATCACTTGTGCCTTGATCGTGGGTGCATTCGCCGAACGCATGAAGTTCTCAGCCGTGCTGTTGTTTTGCGCGCTGTGGTTCACCTTCAGCTATTTGCCGGTCGCACACATGGTTTGGTATTGGGACGGTCCTGACGCCATCACTGATGCTGCTTCGCTGGAAAAAGTCACTGCCGCTGCCGGCTGGTTATGGGCCAAAGGCGCCTTGGACTTCGCAGGCGGCACCGTGGTGCATATCAATGCAGCGGTCGCTGGTTTGGTGGGTGCTTACATGGTCGGCAAACGCATGGGCTACGGCAAAGAATCCATGGCGCCTCACAGCCTGACATTGACCATGGTCGGTGCCGCGCTGTTGTGGGTGGGCTGGTTCGGTTTCAACGCCGGTTCCAATTTGGAAGCCAACGGTTTGACGGCACTTGCATTCGTCAACACGCTGGTGGCGACAGCTGCTGCGACCTTGGCTTGGATTGCCGGTGAAGCGCTGAGCAAAGGCAAAGCATCTATGTTGGGTGCAGCCTCCGGTGCCGTGGCTGGTTTGGTGGCCATCACGCCGGCTTGCGGCTTCGTTGGCCCCGGCGGCGCGATCATCATTGGTTTGGTTGCGGGTCTGCTGTGTTTGTGGGGTGTGAACGGCTTGAAGCGCATGCTCGGCGCTGACGACAGCTTGGACGTGTTCGGTGTGCACGGTGTCGGCGGTATCGTCGGCGCCTTGTTGACCGGCGTGTTCGCAGCCCCTTCATTGGGTGGCACCGGCGTCTATGATTACGTGGCCAATGCCGCCAACCCTGACTACAACATCCTCGGTCAGGTCTGGATCCAAGCGCAAGCGGTCGGCACCACCATCGTCTGGTCTGCTGTGGTGTCCTTGATTGCCTACAAACTGATTGACCTCGTGATCGGTCTGCGCGTGAGCGAAGAAGAAGAGCGCGAAGGTTTGGACATCAGCAGCCACGGCGAAACGGCTTATCACAGATAACTATTCCTAGAGCGTATTTAGCGCTACTCAAAACCACCCGGTGAAAGCCGGGTGGTTTTTTTATGCCTGACATTTTTGCTCGTAATCTCGCTTAGAGTTAGCCTTTCTCGGTTTGAAGTTCACCGGGCCCTTTCATATGGACCGCCATGTCAAATACGCAATCTGACATTGAACAAGAATTGAACTCACTCTGGGTACATGCGCAATTTGGGGATGCCCTGTGCTACAGGCAATTGCTGTGCGAATTGGCCACTGTGCTGCGCGCGTATTTACTTCACCTCATGCCGGATCATTCGGATGAAGTTGAAGATGTGTTGCAGGCTTGTCTGTTGGCTGCGCATATGAAACGGCATACCTACCAAGGCACCGGTTGGATCACTGACTGGCTTTACGACATCTGTCTTTTCAAATGGCAACGACACCAACAACAGCGCGGGCGCTCGAGCCGGTCTGTGTCTTCGTTCGACGGTTGGGAAGATATCACTTTGCACCAACAAGCACATGCCAAACATGCATCCAAACTCGATCTGGGAAAATCTTCCAAGCTTTTTGCGCCTCATCAACGCACCGCATTAGAGCTGGCCAGACTGGGTGATTCATCGGTTTTGAGCAACGAACTAGCGCAGAAAAATCACGACCTGCACCTGCATGCCGCGCTGGGTGTTTTGTACAAGCACTGGCGCAAATGATGCTGACCAAAGAATTCATCGAGATCATTTGCAATGACCGCCTGTCCGCGCGTTCTGGCAGCTTGCGCTTCTCGACTGTGATCGCTATCAGCGGTTTAATTGTGACCAGTTTGTTCCTGCTCAACGCCTTGGATCTCGCGCGATTACGCAACTTGATGAACCAAACCTACTTTCAGTATGTATCGATTTGTCTGCTGCTGCTCTACATCAGCAGCGGCAAAGTACTGGTGTCACTCAGCAATCCGGGTCGCTACAGTGCTGCGGCTTTGGTTTGGGTTTTTTTGAGTGTGTTGCTGCTGTGGATGCCGTTTCTTCTGGTTTCTGTCAATCCCAAATTCGGCATGCCTGTTCCCGCTTTATCCTTATCTCACGGGATGTCCAGTACTTTCATGCTCGTAGTGTTCGCGCTGCCTTGGCTAATCTTGTTATTCAACCATTTGCGATCTATGGCGCCCACCCGTTTGGTATTGATCGGCGCATTCGCAGGTATGGTGTCCTGCGCGTTGGCCAGCATGCTTTTATTGGTCAGCGACATCAAGGGCGTTGCACATTTTCATATTTACAGCGCCAGCTCAGCCATGCTTGTGCTCAGTCTGATGGGAGCGCTGATCGGTCCACGCTTGCTGCGTTGGTGACCAGACGACACCCTTGCCGTTTCCGTCGGCTGTTTGCGCAAGCTGCTACAAATTGGGCGCGAGCAACCTCAGCAAATCTTTGTCAGACACGCCTTGTCTGTGCGCCAAGTCTTGCACCTGGTCATCGCCAATGCGGCCCACATTGAAATAACACGCGTCCGGATGTCCGATGTAAAAACCGCTGACGCTGGCCGCCGGTGTCATGGCCAAACTGTCTGTCAATGTCATGCCAATGTCCGCACATTGCAGCACCTCGAACATACCGCGTTTGACGCTGTGGTCCGGGCAAGCCGGGTAGCCGGGCGCGGGGCGTATGCCTTGGTATTTTTCTTTGATCAATTCTTCATGGCTTAACTGCTCGTTGGCGGCATAGCCCCACAGGTCGCGCCGCACGCGCGCATGCATGCATTCGGCAAACGCTTCGGCCAAACGGTCCGCCAAAGCTTTAAGCATGATGGCGCTGTAATCGTCATGGTCGTCCATGAAGTATTTTTCTTTGGCCTCAACACCTAAACCCGAGGTGACCGCAAACATACCCACATAATCTTTGTAGCCGGTAGGTTGACCATTCGCGTCCGTGAACGGTGCGACGAAATCAGACAAACAACGGTTGGGGTTTTGCACGCCGTCGTGCACCGGCTTTTCGGTTTGCTGGCGCAAGCCGCACCAGGTCAATGCGCGTTGCGTGCGGGTTTCATCGGTCCACAACACAATGTCGTCGCCTATGCTGTTGGCCGGGTACAAACCAACCACCGCATGCGCGTTCAACCACCGGCCTTCGACCAAACGCTTCAACATGCGCTTGCCGTCACTGAACACCCGTTGCGCTTCGCTGCCGACCACTTCATCTTTCAAAATCGCAGGGAAGGGACCGGCCAAATCCCAGGTCTGGAAAAACGGTCCCCAATCGATATAGGTTTCCAACTCTGCCAAATCAAAGTTTTTGAAAAGGCGTTTGCCAATGAAGCGCGGTGTAGCCGCAGCGTATGTTGCCCAATCGATATGCGCGGCATTCGCGCGCGCTTTGACCAAAGGCAACAACGGGGTTTGTTTTTTGTTCGCGTGTTGGGTACGCACTTTGTCGTAGTCGGCGTTCAAGTCGGCAATGAATTGCGTGGCCTGATCGCTCAGCAGTCCTTGCGCCACACCGACGCTGCGCGATGCATCTGGCACATACACCACCGGGCCTTCGTAATGCGGCGCGATCTTCACCGCGGTGTGCACCCGGCTGCAAGTGGCGCCGCCGATCAAAAGCGGGATTTTGCGCACGCGGAAGTAATCGTCTTTTTGCATTTCGCTGGCGACGTACTGCATTTCTTCCAAGCTTGGCGTGATCAAACCGGACAAGCCGATGATGTCCGCGCCTTCAACTTTGGCGCGAGCCAATATGTCGTGGCAGGCCACCATCACGCCCATGTTGACCACGTCAAAGTTATTGCACTGAAGCACGACCGTGACAATGTTTTTACCGATGTCATGCACATCGCCTTTGACGGTGGCAATCACAATCTTGCCCTTGGTTTTCACCTCTTCGCCCGCGGCTTCCTGCTGGCGTTTTTCTTCTTCGATGTAGGGAATCAAATGCGCGACCGCTTGCTTCATGACGCGCGCGCTTTTCACCACTTGCGGTAAAAACATTTTTCCCTGGCCGAACAAATCGCCAACGATGTTCATGCCGTCCATCAGCGGCCCTTCGATCACATGCAGCGGTCGCCCGCCTGTTGACAGTGTGTGTTGGTAGGCCTCTTCGGTGTCGGTGGTGATGAAGTCGGTGATGCCGTGCACCAGCGCGTGGCTCAAGCGTTGCGCGACCGCCACCGGTGCATCCGGCGTGCCGCGCCAGGCGAGTTTGGCGCTGTCGTCACGCGCTGCGCCTTTGGCGTTTTCGGCAATCTCAATCAAACGCTCGCCCGGGCTTAGGTGTTCTTCGCCGTCTTTGTATTGAGGTTGACGGTTCAGCACGACGTCTTCAACGCGTTTGCGCAGTGTGGGCTCAAGGTCGTCGTACACACCAACCATACCCGCGTTGACGATGCCCATGTCCATACCGGCTTGAATCGCGTGGTACAAAAACACCGTGTGTATGGCTTCGCGCACCGGGTCGTTGCCTCTGAATGAAAAGCTCACATTCGACACGCCGCCGCTTACCTTTGCGCCGGGCAAATTCTGTTTGATCCAACGCGTGGCTTCAATGAAATCAACGGCGTAGTTATCGTGTTCTTCAATGCCGGTGGCGATGGCAAAAATATTCGGGTCAAAAATAATGTCTTCTGCTGGAAAACCCACCTCGTCCACCAACACGCGGTAAGCGCGTTCGCAAATTTCGACTTTGCGTTGGTAGGTATCGGCTTGGCCTTTTTCATCGAATGCCATGACCACCGCCGCTGCGCCATAGCGCTTGATCAGAGTAGCCTGGCGTTTGAATTCGTCCAAGCCTTCTTTCATGCTGATGGAGTTCACAATGCCTTTGCCTTGTATGCAGCGCAAACCGGCTTCAATCACCGTCCACTTGCTACTGTCGATCATGATGGGCACGCGCGCAATATCGGGTTCTGACGCGATCAGGTTCAAAAACCGCACCATCGCCGCCTGGCTGTCGAGCATGGCTTCGTCCATGTTGATGTCGATGATTTGTGCGCCGTTTTCTACTTGCTGACGCGCAACTGCCAAGGCCTGCTCGTACTCGCCGTTCAAAACCATGCGGGCAAAGGCTTTGGAGCCGGTGACGTTGGTGCGCTCGCCGATGTTCACAAACGTGGCTT
Organism: Comamonadaceae bacterium; assembly: GCA_027488735.1. Classification (GTDB taxonomy): domain Bacteria; phylum Pseudomonadota; class Gammaproteobacteria; order Burkholderiales; family Burkholderiaceae_C; genus Limnohabitans. The sequence continues at coordinate 36,931 of JAIYBB010000008.1, forward strand.
GCGGCTGTGCGCTTAATTCGTCGTCGCTGTCTTGTGGAGATCTGTCTGATTGGCTGGAAGCGATGAACACAGGCTCCAAGCCTGAGAGCTTCATGGGCGGAACAACACGGGTAACGGATTTCATAGACTCACCTGGTGGATGCAATACAGGTGAGCGTCGTTGCGAACAAATGTCCCAAGCCTGGCTTTGTGAAAAGCTGCAACGCTCCTTGGAATGAAAATATTTTAGCGTGAAGCTATGCGTGCTTCTGGTTTGATATGCAATGCACAATCTGCATAGGGCCTTTGCGTAAACTATTCCATCGCAACGAAAGCGCAACAAACGTTTTATATGATGCGTCAGTGACACATGATGCCCGCGCCTATTGAATGGCGTTTTCAATCGATTGCCCCATGAACACGTCTTTATTTGTACGTCCTGAGCAACGCAAAGCTTGGCAAGAGCTGCAAGCACTGGCCAACGCATCTTCCGTGCATCTGCGGGATTTGCTCATGCAGCCTGACCGCGCTGATTCGCTGCAATACCATGCCGCAGGTTTATCGCTGGATGCTTCCCGCCAGCGCGTCAACCCCGATATTTTGGCTGCGCTTCACGCACTTGCTGACGAATCGCATGTATTGGCCCAAGCACACGCCATGTTTCGGGGTGAACTCATCAACCGTACGGAAAACCGCGCAGTGTTGCATGTGGCCTTGCGTGGCAGCGCACAAGCCACACCTCCTTGGGGCGCTGACATTTCGCGCGCCGTGTCCGATGAGTTGTCGCGTTACTCCGCTTTTGCCCAAGCACTGCGTGAGCAGCAGATCAAGGGGCACACCGGCGAGTCCATCACCGACGTGGTGAATCTGGGCATAGGCGGCTCGGACTTGGGCCCGCGCATGGCGACCGAAGCGTTATGGCCCAGCGCAGACGGCTTCAGACCACCGCCGGTGCACGTGCATTTCGTGTCCAATGTGGATATTTGGCAATTAGCCAAAACGCTGTCTGCTTTGCGCCCCGCACGCACTTTGTTTGTGGTGCAAAGCAAATCATTCACCACGCAAGAGACCATGACCTTGTTCGCGTCCGCGCGGCGTTGGCTGCTAGACGCGGGTTGCCCGCCGGCCGACTTACATCTGCATCTGGCGGCAGTGACCGCCAGGCCTGAGCTAGCGCAATCGCATGGCATCAGCAGCGAGTGTTGTTTCAGCGTCTGGGATTGGGTGGGCGGTCGTTATTCGCTGTGGTCTGCCATCGGCTTGCCATTGGTCGTGGCCATCGGCAAAGACGCTTATGCGCAGATGCTCGCCGGTGCGCACGCCATGGACCAACATTTTTTGCACACAGCCGTGGCCGACAACATGCCTATGATGATGGCTTTGTTCGGCATTTGGAACCGCAACTTTTTAGGCGCTTGTACCCACCATGTGGCACCTTATCACTCGGCGCTTGGCAAATTGGTGGGGTTTTTGCAGCAGCAAGACATGGAGTCCAACGGCAAAAGGGTGCATATTGACGGCAGTGTTTGTGCCGTGGCCACCGCGCCTGTGCTGTGGGGCGGATTGGGCAACGATGGTCAACATGCCTATTTCCAACTGTTGCACCAAGGCAGCCATGTCGTGCCGGTTGACTTTATCGGCGTGCGAGAGGGCTACGCAGGCATGCCTTTGTCTGCCGATCACCAACGCCTAGCCTTGCTTCATATGCAAGCACAAGCAAAAGCGCTGGCATTGGGCAGAACCCCCGAGGACACGGTGCAGCAATTACTAAGGGATGGTTTGTCTCTGGCGCAGGCTCAACAACTGGCCCCTCACCGCAGTTTTCCCGGCAATATCCCCAGCAGCAGCTTGTGGATGGACAGCCTGACCCCCTACAACCTCGGCGCCTTGATCGCGCTTTACGAACACAAAGTGTTTTGCCAAGCGGCCATCTGGGGCATCAACGCGTTTGACCAATGGGGTGTGGAACTGGGCAAAACCATGGCGCTGAACTTAGACGCTTAGGCTGCCTTTGGAAACACGGCGCTGTGCACGCCCCGCGGCTTCAAAGGCGTGACCGCATCGCCAATCGCGCGGATGTGCTCCGGGGTGGTGCCGCAGCAGCCGCCGACGATGTTGACCAGGCCTTCAGCGGCGAACTCGTGCAATAAGCGGCTGGTGACATCCGGTGTTTCATCGAAACCGGTTTCGCTCATGGGGTTGGGCAAACCCGCGTTCGGGTAACAGCTGATGAACGTGTCACCGGCCACCTTGGCCAGCTCTTGTATGTAGGGGCGCATCAGCGCCGCGCCGAGTGCGCAATTGAGTCCGATGGCCAGCGGTTTGGCATGCCGCACGCTGTGCCAGAAAGCGGTCACGGTCTGTCCGCTCAAAATTCGCCCGGACGCGTCGGTCACCGTGCCGCTGATGATCAGGGGCAGGCGCTCGCCGCTTTGCTCGAAATACTCATCAATGGCGAACAAAGCCGCCTTGGCATTCAAGGTATCGAAAATGGTTTCCAGCAGCAACACATCGACGCCGCCTTCAACCAGGGCTTTGACCTGCTCGAGGTAAGCCACCCGCAGTTCTTCGAAATGGATATTGCGCGCGCCGGGGTCGTTCACGTCCGGGCTGATGCTGGCGGTTTTCGGCGTGGGGCCGAGTGCGCCGGCCGCAAACCTAGGCTTGTCCGGCGTGGAAAATGTATCGCAAGCGGCGCGGGCAATGCGCGCCGAGGCCAAGTTCATCTCCACCGCCAAGTCCGCCATGTCGTAGTCTGCTTGGGCAATGGTGGTCGCGCCAAAGGTATTCGTTTCAATCAAGTCCGCGCCTGCGGCCAGATAGCCTTCGTGGATGTCGCGGATGATGTCCGGGCGGGTCAGGCTGAGCAATTCGTTGTTGCCTTTGATGTCGCGTGGGAAGTCTTTGAAACGCTCAGACTGACTGTCTTTCCCCGTGTAGCCCTGGCCACGGTACTGCGCCTCGGTCAATTTGAAGCGCTGAATCATGGTGCCCATGGCCCCGTCCAAGATAGCGATACGCGAGTTCAAAATTCCAGGCAAGGCCTGGCCGCGGGTGAATGGCTGTGGTGAAAAAACGCGCATGGGTGGCCTAGCGAAAAGGAAAATGCACTGCCTGCGTCGGCAGGCGGCTCAACAAACCATGTATTCTCACAGACAGTTTGTGGTCAGCATGCTTGTCTTAGAATGGTATTCAATTTTGTAGCAAGGAAGCCGCCATGTCAGACCATACCCCGACCCCGCAACCTGAAGAAGATGTGGTTGAGTCCATTGTCCCTTTGATGCACTTTGTATTACCTATTGGCGGTGCTGTCTTGATTTTCATGTTGGCATTCATCGCGATCTTCATGGCCTGACCCCCTGAATGGGCGAACCCTGGACCACATGGCTTGTTTGCCAAAACGCCCTTCTGGCGTTTTTTGACTTTCAGTGACTGAAATAGGGTGTGCTTGCCGTTGTTACACAGATGACAGGCGGCCACGGCCAGTTTTTTTAGAATCCCCCGCTGCCAGTGACGCCGACCGCATCAGAGGATTGAGGTCAGTGCCTTTTACACAAGGTACTGACCTTAATTTTTTTGAATGAGGAGTAAGAGATGAACGCACCCGAGTATGTGGCACATGCCAAGCTCAAGTCCTGGGTCCAAGACATGGTAGATTTGTGCCAACCAGATCAGGTGCATTGGTGCGACGGATCAGACACTGAATACCAACAACTGTGCCAACAATTGGTGGCTGCCGGTACATTTATTTCCCTCAATGCCAGCAAACGTCCAAACTCTTTTTTGGCGCGTTCAGACCCCAGCGATGTCGCCCGTGTCGAAGACCGCACGTACATTTGCTCCGAGAAAAAAGAACAAGCCGGCCCCACCAACAATTGGATGGACCCCGCTGAAATGCGCCGTACTTTGCAGCCCTTGTTTCAAGGCTGCATGAAAGGCCGCACCATGTATGTGGTGCCTTTCAGCATGGGCCCGCTGGGCTCGCCCATCGCCCACATCGGCATCGAGTTGAGCGACAGCGCTTACGTGGCGGTGAACCAGCGCATCATGACCCGCATGGGCAAAGCGGTGTTCGATGTGCTGGGTGAAGACGGTGACTTTGTACCTTGCGTTCACACGGTTGGCGCGCCACTGGCCGCCGGGCAAAAAGACGTGGCCTGGCCTTGCAACAGCACCAAGTACATCGTGCATTACCCGCAAACCCGCGAAATCTGGTCTTATGGATCTGGCTACGGCGGCAACGCTTTGCTGGGCAAAAAATGTTTTGCCCTGCGCATTGCCTCCAACATGGGACGCGACCAAGGCTGGCTGGCCGAGCACATGCTCATCCTGGGCCTGACCAACCCGCAAGGCAAAAAATACCACGTAGCTGCGGCCTTCCCCAGCGCTTGTGGCAAAACCAATTTCTCCATGCTGGTGCCACCCGCCGGTTTCGACGGCTGGAAGGTCACCACCATCGGCGACGACATTGCTTGGATCAAACCCAGCGCCAACGGCGAGTTGCGCGCCATCAACCCGGAAGCCGGTTATTTCGGCGTCGCGCCCGGCACCAATTTCCACACCAACCCGAACTGCATGGCCAGCCTGGACAGGAACGTCATCTTCACCAATGTGGCTTTGACCGACGACGGCGACGTCTGGTGGGAAGGCATGGAAAAAGACACAGGACACATGCCGGATCACTTGATCGATTGGCAAGGCAAAGACTGGACACCGGCGATCGCCAAAGAAACCGGCGCCAAAGCCGCCCACCCGAATGCACGCTTTACCGTGGCCGCCACGAACAACCCGGCGCTCGACAGCGCATGGGATGACGCACAGGGCGTGAAAATTGATGCGTTCATTTTTGGCGGACGCCGCTCCACCACCGTGCCATTAGTCACGCAAGCGCGCAACTGGACCGAAGGCGTGTACATGGCCGCGACCATGGGCTCGGAAACCACGGCTGCGGCCTCTGGTCAACAAGGCGTGGTGCGACGCGACCCGTTCGCCATGCTGCCGTTCATGGGCTACAACATGAGCGACTATTTCCAGCACTGGCTGAACATGGGCGACACACTCAAAAATACGGGTGCGACCTTGCCCGCGATTTTCTGCGTCAACTGGTTCCGCAAAGGCGACGACGGCAAGTTTGTCTGGCCGGGTTACGGCGAAAACATGCGCGTGCTCAAGTGGATGATCGACCGCATTGAGGGCGCTGCCAAAGGCCGTGAAAACGTGTTTGGCATCAGCCCGGCCTACGAGGAAATCACGTGGGACGGATTGGCTTTTTCTGCCGCGCAATTCGAATCAGTGATGCATATCGACAAGGACGCATGGCGCGAAGAACTGGGTTTGCATGAAGTCTTGTTCACACAATTGGCTTACCACTTGCCGCCCGAGTTGCCTGCCACCAAAAGCGCGATTGCCTTGCGACTCGATGCCTGAAATTCATGCGCATGCAGACCAAAAGCCCGGCTTGTTCTCGTGGCCAACCGTCTTATGACTGACGCTCAGGTGCATTGGCCAGCGCAACAACTGGAGCAGCATTTCCAGCCACCCCGAACGCTGCGCTGCTTTGCCGACAGGCCGCGCAGTTTGCATGCGCTGCTTGCCAACGCGGTTGCCAGCCGCCCACAGGCTGAAGCCTTGGTGTGTGAAGACACGCGGCTGACTTATGCACAACTGAACCAGCGTGTGGGCCAATTGGCCGCGGGTTGGCGCGCACTCGGCGTGCAAGCCGGGGATCGGATTGCCCTGCTGCTGGGCAACCGTGTCGAGTTTGTGCTGTGCCTGCTCGCGGCCACACGACTGGGCGCCATCACTGTGCCGATGAGCATTCGGGAGCAATCCCCTGGTTTGCATTACATGCTGGAACACTGCGCAGCGGTGATGCTGGTGCATGAAGCTGAGTTGGTGGACGTACTGCCCGCAGCGGCAGACTTGCCCAGCTTGCGCTGGCGTGTGGCGGTCGCGCCATGTCCAGGCTCACTGTCTTGGACGGATATGTGTGGCGCTGATGTGCTTGACGAAGTTGTTCCCGTTCGTGAAGAAGACACGGCAGTCATTCTCTACACCTCGGGCACCACGGGCCGTCCCAAAGGTGCCATGCTCAGTCATTTGGGCATGGTCCATTCATGCATGCATTTTCAAGCAGGGATGGGTTTGGGTCCGCATGATGTCAGCATTGCCGCTGTACCACTGAGCCATGTGACCGGCTTGGTGGCATTGGTGGCCACCATGCTGCATTGCGCTGCCAAGTTGGTGATCTTGCCGGGGTTCAAAGCCCCCAAATTTTTGCAACTGGCGCAACGCGAGCAGATGACACACACTTTGATGGTGCCAGCGATGTACAACCTGTGCCTGTTGCAGCCCGATTTCAGCACCACCGATTTGCGCCATTGGCGTGTGGGGGCCTATGGTGGCGCCCCCATGCCGGTGGCCAGCATAGAGGCGCTGTCGCAAACGCAGCCGCAATTGGTGTTGATGAATTGCTATGGCGCCACCGAAACCACTTCGCCCGCCACCATCATGCCAGCGGGCATGACACAACGGCACAACGACACCGTCGGGCAAGCGGTGGTCTGTGCTGACATGAAAGTGGTGGACGACGATGGCCAAGAATTACCCGCCGGCAGCATGGGAGAGATCTGCATCAAGGGTCCGATGGTGGTGGCCGGTTATTGGAACAACACCGAAGCCACTGCGAAAGAATTCACCGATGGCTACTGGAAATCGGGTGACATGGGCAGCATTGATGCGCAAGGCTATGTGCGCATCTTGGACCGCAAAAAAGACATGCTCAACCGTGGCGGCTACAAAATTTATTGCATTGAAGTAGAAAATACTTTGTACCAACATCCTGCGGTGGTGGAGTGCGCCATTGTGGCCAAACCATGCGCGGTATTAGGTGAACGAGTGCATGCCTTTGTCAGTGTGCGTGAACCTGTTGACGCAGACACCTTGAGCGGGTTTTGTGGCAGCCGTTTGTCGCGCGAAAAAGTCCCTGAAAGCTACACCATCGTGAGCGATGCCCTGCCGCGCAACGCCAATGGGAAATTGATGAAACGCTTGATGCGTGAGCAACTGCTGCAGTCACTCGGCTCGGCTTGACTTTATTCAAAGGCTGAGTTGTTGAGCAAGGCCTAAATACTGGGAAACGGGCACCTCTTCGGCGCGGCGCTGCACATCAAACAAACCGTCAAACCCTTTGTTCTCTAGCCAACGGCCCAAGGTATGGCGCAGCAATTTACGCCGCTGGCTGAAAGCCACCTGCACCAATTCGCTGAGTACGCCTTGGTTGACTTGTGCCGCTTGAGAGAACGGCAACATGCGCACAATGGCGCTGTCCACGCGCGGTGGCGGGTCGAATGCTTGCGGCCCGACCAGCATCAACATTTCCATCTCATAGCGCCACTGCAACATCACACTCAAGCGCCCATAGTGCGCGGTGCTGGGTGCGGCAACCATGCGCTGCACCACTTCCTTTTGCAGCATGAAATGCTGGTCCGCCACTGCCGACACATGGTCTAGCAAATGAAACAGTATGGGCGTGGAAATGTTGTATGGCAAATTTCCCACCACCCGTAAACGCGGCACAGCTAAGCTGGCCGCCAAGGCAGTGAAATCCACTTTCAACACATCAGACTCAATGACGTGCAAACTGGGGTGCAGGCGCAAGCGACGGGCCAAATCGCGGTCGAGTTCAATCACATGCAAATGCCCCAGCCGTTCAACCAAGGGCTGTGTCATGGCGGCCAGGCCAGGGCCGATCTCAACCATGATGTCGCCCGCGTGTGGGGCTATTGACTGAACAATTTGCTCAATGACGGCGGTGTCCGTCAGAAAATGCTGCCCAAAGCGTTTGCGCGCTTGGTGTTGTGTCATGGTCGGGCTAAACGATCACTGTGGCGGATCACGGTATTCCACATATGCGCGCCCGCGGATTTCCCGTTCCCAGTTTTTCATCGTGTCATCAAATTTGCGCTCGCGCAAGATGTTGCGAGCCATGTCTTGCTTGTCGCGGATGGTCAGTGGTTCTTCGCGTCGCTCTAGCACCTGAATCAAATGCACCCCAAAACGTGACACCAACGGGTCACTGATTTCACCCGGCTGCAACAAGTCCATGACTTTTTCGAACTCAGGCACCATGGTGCCCGGATTGGCCCAGCCCAAATCGCCGCCTTGGGTAGCACTGCCGTCTTGTGAATGCTGCTTTGCCAACTCTTCAAACTTGGCGACACCGGATTCAATCTCTTTTCTGAAACCCGTCAACTGGGCGCGGGCCGCATCTTGACTGAGTTGGTTGCCCGGTCTGAGCAAAATGTGTCGGGCGCGTGTTTGTGTGATGGAAGAGGGCAAGGCGTTGGGTGATTGACGCTCCAAGAGTTTGAGCACATGAAAGCCGGCGCCCGAACGGATCGGTCCGGCCAGTCCGCCCACCGGCAAGGACAGGACGGCGTCGACAAACAAGGCGGGATAACGGTCTGGACTGCGCATGCCCAGTTGGCCGCCATTGGCCCTGTCAGGCGCTTGTGAAAGCTTGGCCGCGAGTTTGCCAAAGTCTTCGCCCGCCTTGGCCAAGCGCAATGCTTCCTCTGCCTTGCTCAGTGCCAAAGTCAGTTCATCGGGCTGTGCTTTTTCTGACACCGCTATCAGAATGTGAGCAATGTGGATGTCTGCTTTGCTTTTGTCCGCTTCTTTGCTGTTTTCTTGTAAAAAGGCCTCCACCTCATGGTCTTGGATTTTGATGCGGCTGGAGACTTCTCTTTCGCGCACACGTTGCAGCAGCATCTGGCGCTTGATCTGGTTACGGTAACGCTCCCAAGAAACCCCTTGAGAGTTCAGGCGTTGCTGCATCTCTTGCACGCCGATTTGGTTACGTTTTGCCGTGTTCTCAATCGCTTGCTGCAACTCGGCGCTGGAGATTTGCATATTGCTTTGCCTGGCCACTTGCAATTGCGCAGATTCATTGATCAAGTTTTCCAATGCTTCGCGCAATAAATTTTCGCGTCCCAGTTTGTTGGCCGCAGGGTCCACCATGGCAGCTAAATTGTTCACCTCTTGGTTGGTGATCGGCTCGTTGTCGACCACGGCGACGATGAAATCAAGCGCACGTAAATCATCGTCCATGGCATCAACTGGCGACGCCGCCGGCGCCAACTTTAAGTTCAAACGCTCAGCACCCGGCTTGGGAACCGTCGGCTTGAGCGTCTGAGAAAAAGCCGCGCCAGATAAAGCCATGCAAGACAAACACAAAAGCGCCGCAGTGAAAGGGGGAGTGAAAATGCGCATGGGGTCAATCATATTGGGCAAAAGGGCTGGGCGCGAACTGAAACGGCTCGCGAAGATTTTGGTAGCGAGAAATATTTTCTCTGGCGGCGTTCATATTGCCAAATCCCAATCGTGAAAAATCATTGAATTCCAATTGGAACATCAAGCTGCTGGTTGATGTGTTCAGTGTCAATTGGGTACGCTGCAAAGCAAAACGGCTGACCCAGCAACCGCCATCGTATTCCACGCCCAGCATGGACTCCACCAAGCGCTTTTCAAGCAAGCTGTAGTTGAAACGGCCGACGCTGTAGAGACGGCCGCCGCCCAAGCCCTGTCCTTGCTGCCGGTCTATGCCCACATCGCGCCACAAATCGTTCAACGGCCACTGCCAGCTAAGGTCCACCACCTCAGAAGATTCTCTTTGGAAACGGTAGGCCGTGCTTATTACCCGGTATCCGCTGGGGTTGTAACGCGCCCCGACCGACTGCCTTTCCAAGCGCTTGTACTGCTCACTGTAGTCCACCAATGTGTCCAAAGAAAGTCGCTGTGTCACATTCACACTGGCGCCGGCCAAAATATCACTGTTGCCGCTTTGCAGCGATTTGGTGGTGGGCGTGAGCTGCACATTTTGGTCGCTCAAGCGGTAGCGCTGCGCTATGCCAAACCGCGCACCTTCTGCGCCGGTGTCGGGATTGATAAATCGCGAAGTAGCGCCCAAAGTCAAGGTGTGCGAATCGGAGATGCGGTCTTGACCAGAAAACGTGTTCTCGGTGAACACAGAGGCGAAGTTGTAATCATTCGTGCCGGAGTCAAAATTTGGCAAATCGCTTTGGTAACGGTAGGCGGTCTTCACATAAAAAGCCCTTGGCTCCAAGGTTTGGCTCCAATTCAAACCAAATATAGACACGGGCCGTTCAAATGTGGCGCCCGTGTCCAAGCTGTATGAAGGCACCACCACGGATGCGGCATCACTGCCCACGGTGTTTTGTTGGAAAGTGCCATAGTAGGCCTTTTCATATTCGTAATGTCTGGCGTTCAACAAGATTTTGGGGGTGATGTAGCCATAGGACGTGATAAAGGGTCGACTCAATTGGTTATTGACAACCAAGCGCGAGCCGTTGGGTTGGTAGCAATACGCACTGGACGGGTAAAAAGCACAATAAAACGCACGGTCGACGGTGAAGTGCGTGATTTCGCTGTTCACCGACCAATCAAAGCCGCTCCAGTCTTGTTGCAGGTAATTGACATTGATCTGCGGCAACCGGTCATAAGACGGCGCGATGGCGGTGGTGGCGTCTGTGCCTTGCAAGGTCTGCAATTTGGAAACCGCAACGCTGGTGCTCAGTCTGCCGTTGGCCCATGCCACGCTCGCCGTGTTGTTGAGGGAGCGCTGAACCAATGGATTGGCGGTGTTGGTGGTGAAGTCTTGCCAGTAATTGTTGTCACTGACCCGGTTGACATTCAAATTAAACGCGATCGGGCGGGCCGAATCAGGTATGCCGGTGTGCTGGTAACTCAGCCCCCAACGGCTGGTGCCGCGCAAATTGTCGACCGGCATCAGGTCAAGCCTGGCGATGCCTTGGAGCGGGATTTGCGGTTCTTTGCGCTCTAAGTACCTGAACTCGTTGCTGAACAACACACCACGTTGCGTCATCGGGGTTGTGGTCACCGTCATATCCCGGTTAGGGGCGATGTTCCAGTAATACGGCAAGCTCATCTCCAAGCCGCCCAGATTGTTCAGCGAAAAAGTCGGCGGCAAGAACCCGGATTGACGCTCGTTGTTCAGTGGAAAACTAAATCTTGGCGCATACAAGATAGGCACACCTTGAAACACCAAACTGCCATGGGTAGCCACGGCTTGGTTGGCATCTTGGTCAAAACTGATTCGATCAGCTCTCATGAACCAATCAGGAAACCAGTCTGGTCCCGGTTTGCGCTTGCAAGTGGTGAAGCGCGCCTGGGTGGCCACCGCTTTTTTGTCGTTGATAAACTGAATTTTTTCAGCGGTTCCTTGGCCATTGCCGCGTAAAAAGAAAAATATAGGGTCTAGCAAATAGCCATCCATGGCGTCTAGTTGCATATCAAGCAAGCTACCCAAATAGCGGTTGCCGGAGCGGTTGATATACACACCACCGGAGGCACGGACTTGGTCATTGGGCTGGTAATAATCGATTCGGTCTGCACGAATCAACAGACTGCCCCGGCGAATTTCAACCTCGCCTTGCATCTGTAAATCTATATCGCTGCGCCCGTCTATGCTTTGTGCGTTGATATAGGTGGGTGATTTGCGTGTCGCCGAGCCACCCGGTTTGCTGTTGATTACATTGCTAGGTTTGAGGGTCAAGGCCGGCGAGGTTGTGGTTTGCATTTCTTCACCAGCGCTTGGCGGCTTGTCGAATGGCAACAGCACTTCGGCTTCTTCCGACTGCAACAGCGGGGCTGCGGTTTGTGCATGGCCCATGCCCAGCGAGAGTCCAACGACAGACAGACACAGGACAATCCTTGATATCGCAAAACACGGGAACATAAGGGAAATAAACGCAGGGCAAAGCGCAGTTTGTAGAATTTAGATTATCCATGAGCACACACATTCCCGAATCTGACCCCCAGACACCTGTTTCAGCAGCCGTGCATGCACTGGGATGGCCCGACGCTGCACGTGAAATGGCCTTTGACCATTGGCTGAAATCATTGGCCCAAAGCCACGGGCTGGCACCAGACAGCGTGTGTATCGCCAGTGCTGACGCGAGTTTTCGTCGCTATTTTCGCGCACGCACGGCCAACGGCAGTTGCATTTTGATGGATGCACCGCCTGACAAAGAAAACAACCCGGCGTTCGTTCAGATCGCGCAATTGTTTGGGCAAGCCGGTTTGCGTGTTCCACGGGTACTGCAATGGGACGAGACACACGGCTTCATGTTGCTGGACGATCTGGGCACGCACACCATGATGCAGATGCTTGACACCGCAGACCAGCCCATGCGCCACTCGCTGTTTGAGCAAGCCACCGATGCACTGCTGCTGCTGCAGCAGGCCTCGCGCCCGGACATATTGCCTGTGTACGACAACGCCTTGCTGCACCGCGAATTGATGCTTTTTCCACAATGGTATGTGGCACAGCACAAGCAAGTGCTTTTGGATAATGAGCAATTGAACCGTCTTCAAACGGTGTTTGAACGTGTCATCGCACACAACTTGGCAGCGCCTCAGGTATTTGTTCACCGCGACTTCATGCCACGCAATTTAATGGTCGGCTCTTCTTCGAATGCATCGCCTGTTTTGGGCGTGCTGGATTTTCAAGACGCGGTATATGGCCCCATCACTTATGACATTGCCAGCTTGATGCGTGACGCATTTGTCAGCTGGGATGAAGATGTTTGCTTGGATGTCACGGTGCGTTATTGGGAAAAGGCGCGCCGGCAAGGCTTGCTCGATTTCGAGGATTGGCACCAAGACTTTGGTGCGTTTTACCGTGCGGTGGAGTGGATGGGTTTACAGCGACACCTGAAGGTGGCTGGTATTTTTGCGCGCTTAGGTATTCGCGATGGCAAGCCCAAATACCTGGCTGACACGCCCAGGTTCATTGCTTATTTGAGAAGCACCGCATCGCGTTACCGTGAATTGTTCCCACTTTTGAGGTTGATTGACCAGATCGAAGACACTTCGTCGGCGGTGGGTTTTTCTTTTGGTCGCCTGTGAGCGCCAAAGTCCGCGTTTTCGTGCGCAGCCCTTTGCATGTCGACAGCGTGTTGTCACTAGATGAAGAGGCCGCCCGACATGTGCAAGTGTTGCGGCTTCAGCCCGGCATGTGGTTGGAATTGTTCAACGGTGATGATGGCAGCTACCTAGCGCAAGTGCAGCACATGGGGCGGCAACAGGTGCAAGTGCATGTGCACTCTTTTTCGCCGGATGTTGCTAGCCTTGCGTGCCGCACCCAATTGGTGGTTGGAATGCCTGCCAATGAACGCATGGATTGGCTGGTAGAAAAAGCCACGGAGCTTGGCGTTTCACGCATTACACCGCTGATGACGCAACGAACCGTGTTGAAACTGCAAGATGAGCGAGCGCTCAAGCGCCAGCAACATTGGCTGGGCATCGCGCAATCGGCGTGTGCGCAATCGGGCAGAAACCGTGTCCCTCAAATTGATCTTCCGCAAACATGGTCTGCATGGTGGTCGCAGCACAAACCCGGCTCAGATACTCAGCAGTTTGTGCTTTCGCTGCAATCACACGCGCGGCCTTGGCGTGAATTGGCACGCACACCTGCGGCTGCTGTTTGCGTTCTCAGCGGACCCGAGGGCGGCTTGAGCGAAGAAGAAGAATCTTTGGCGATCGCCAACGGGTTTGTGCCTGTGTCTTTGGGTGCACACACGTTGCGCGCGGAAACAGCGCCGTTGGTGGTGTTGTCTCAGTTGCTGTGAGCGCCTGCATAGCGTGCGTCCAACCAATGGACCAGCTTTTGCAACACCACTTGTTTTTCGGGATCATTGAATATCTCGTGGTACATCACATTGAAGCAATGTGACTGCAAGACATCTGCAGATGCCCGCTTTGAAAAGTCTGCACTGCCTTGCGGATTGACCAGTTTGTCTTGACCCGCATACAACAACAATGACGGTACTTGCCATTGTTCGGCTTGTTGCACGGCTTTGATGCCTTCTTGCACGATCCAAGCGGCCAATGACGTAGAAATCAAGGGGTGCACCAAGCGGTCGTGTTTGTAATCACGCACGACTTGTGCGTCACGGGCCAGTCCATCCAACTTCAAGCCATTGTCCAGACGCAAATGGGGCAACCATTTCGGCAAGGTGGCCAGCAATAATTTTTGCACGGCGTTGGCAAATGTCGCCAATGCCGGCGAGCTCATGACGACAGCATCGGCCAGCGATCTGTCTGAACAGGCCGCCCGCTGCACCACCAAGCCTCCCATGCTGTGCCCCAACAGCACCAAAGGCAATCCTGGGTGCAGCGACTTCACATCTTTGACCATGTGTTGCAAATGCGCTGTCAATTGGTCGGGGGTGTCGGTGTCGCCACGCTTGCCGCTAGACAAGCCATGCCCCACATGGTCATAGCCTATGACGATATAGCCCGCTTGCTGCAAGGTAAACGCCACATGTTGGTAGCGCCCCATGTGTTCTCCCAAGCCATGCACCAACAAGACCAGCGCTTTGGCTGAACTCGTCGGCACTGGCCAGTCGTAACGGGCCAAAGTGTGGTGGTCTATGTTTGTGTAAGTGATTTCGTGGTGAAAGCTGTGTTGTGCTGCAATCTTGCTCATAAGGGTAATTTACTGCCTGACGTGAGTTGGAAAACCGCAGTGGTTGCTCTGAGATTGGGCCACCATCGTACGGTGTTTTGGTCTTGCAAGCCGAACGCTTGTTGCTTGGTCAATCGCAATTCATCCACCATGGCTTCAAAGTCTGCAAAAGTACCCACCCGAATATTGGGCGTGTCATACCACTGATAAGGCAATTTTCGTGTGATTGGCATGCGCCCTAACAACACGCTCCATCGGTTGAACCAATGTGCAAAGTTGGGAAAAGTGATGATGCCCATGCGCCCCACACGCAAGGTTTCAAGCAGCATGGTTTGCGCATTGCGCAAATGTTGCAAGGTGTCAATTTGCAAGACCACGTCAAAGCTTTGGTCATCAAACATGCGCAGGCCTTGGTCCAAATTGAGTTGTATGACATTGACCCCGCGCGCCACGCAGGCGACCACATTGGTGTCATCAATTTCAACGCCATAGCCTGTACAGCCACGTTGTTCTTGCAAATGGCTGAGCAAGGCGCCGTCACCGCAGCCTAGGTCGAGTACCCGGCTGCCCTGCGGCACCATGGCGGCCACGGTTTCAACCATCCAACGGTTGCTCATGCCACCTCCACAGATTGGGTTTGAATGCCGGCAAAATAGGAACGCACCAGTTTGAGATAGCGCCGGTCGTCCATTAAAAAGGCATCGTGGCCGTGCGGCGCGTCTATTTCGGCATAACTGACATCGCGTTGATTGGCTACCAGTGCCTGCACAATTTCTCTGCTGCGTGCAGGCGCAAATCGCCAATCGGTGGTGAAGCTCACCAATAAAAATTTGGCACATGCCTGCGCCAAGGCTTTCGTCAAATTGCCTTGGTATTGCGCTGCCGGGTCAAAATAATCCAACGCCCGTGTGATCAATAAATAGGTGTTGGCATCAAAATATTCACTGAATTTATCGCCTTGGTAGCGCAAGTAACTCTCGATCTGAAACTCAATTTCTTGCGTGCTGTACTTGAACACCTCGCCACTTTGCAAAGCACGTCCAAACTTGGTGTTCATCACATCATCGCTCAAATAGGTAATGTGCCCGAGCATGCGCGCGATGCGCAGGCCTCTTTTTGGAACAACACCGTGCGCGTAAAAATGCCCGCCATGAAAATCCGGGTCGGTCGTGATTGCGCGACGTGCCACTTCATTGAACGCGATGTTTTCTGCATTCAAGTTTGGCGCACTGGCAATGACCACGGCATGTCGCACTCGCTGGGGGTATTGCAAGCTCCAACTCAATGCCTGCATGCCGCCCAAGCTGCCGCCCATGACGGCCGCCAATTGCGTGATGCCCATGGCATCCAATAACCGGGCCTGTGCATTCACCCAATCTTCAACTGTCACAACGGGAAAGTCCGCGCCATACACCTGCTGTGTGTGTGGGTCAGTGTGCATGGGACCGGTAGAACCAAAACACGAGCCCGGGTTGTTGACCCCAATCACAAAAAACCGCTCCGTGTCGACCGGCTTGCCCGGGCCGATCATGTTGTCCCACCAGCCGGTGCTTTTGGCTTGCCCTTCGTAATAACCAGCGACATGGTGCGAGGCATTGAGCGCGTGGCAAATCAAGACCGCGTTGTCGCGGTTCTGATTCAAACGACCGTATGTTTCGTACTGCAACTGATAAGCGCTCAACACCCCACCACCCTTGAGCAACAAGGGTTTGTCAAAGTGCATGGTTAAAGGTATCGCGGCAAATGTCATATCTGTGGTGGCCTTGCTAAATACGCAGGCGCTTGGCACGACGTGTTTAGCTGGATTTGTTAAAGCGCCCGCAAGCGGTGGCAAATCGGCGCTGGTACTCAGTATATCCAAGCGTTATGCCTGTTTGTCTCTGTTTTGTCACACGGTCTTTTCCGATGCTGTTTTTGTGTGCGGTGTGGTTTTTGCTTAGATTTGGTGCATTTCGTTTTTCAAGCAATACACGCACCTTTTTAGAACATTTTTCCCCAGGAGTTCTCATGGACGCACTTAAACAGGGCGCTGATGCTTTGTTCATTCTGCTCGGCGCCATCATGGTTTTGGCCATGCATGCCGGATTTGCATTTTTAGAACTTGGCACGGTCCGGCATAAGAACCAGGTCAATGCCTTGGTGAAAATTTTGGCCGATTTCAGCGTATCCACCGTGGTGTACTTTTTAGTCGGTTATGGCGTGGCTTATGGCACCGGGTTTTTTATCTCTGCAAGTGTTTTGGCTGAACGCAATGGCTACGACCTTGTCAAGTTTTTCTTTTTGCTCACCTTTGCGGCCGCTATTCCCGCGATTGTTTCTGGAGGCATTGCAGAACGCGCACGCTTTTATCCTCAACTGCTTGCAACTGCGGTGATCGTTGGTTTTATTTACCCGTTTTTTGAAGGCATTGCTTGGAACGAGCATTTTGGATTTCAAGCCTGGTTGGTCGAGACTGCTGGCGCCAAATTCCATGATTTCGCGGGCTCGGTGGTGGTTCACGCGGTCGGCGGATGGATTGCTCTGCCGGCGGTGATATTGTTGGGCGCACGCAGCAATCGTTATTCCAAAGGCGGCGCCATATCAGCGCACCCGCCCTCAAGCATCCCCTTTTTGGCCTTGGGTGCATGGGTGCTGTGTGTGGGCTGGTTTGGTTTCAATGTCATGAGCGCGCAGACCTTGGACAAGGTCTCAGGACTGGTGGCGGTGAACACTTTGATGGCCATGGTGGGTGGCACATTGGCAGCGCTTTGGGTTGGCAAAAACGACCCTGGCTTTGTTCACAATGGGCCGCTGGCTGGACTGGTAGCGGTTTGCGCAGGCTCTGATGTGATGCATCCTTTGGGCGCCTTGGTGGCCGGTGGCATTGCAGGCGCCTTGTTTGTTGTCATGTTCACTTTGACGCAAAACCGCTGGAAGATTGACGATGTGCTGGGTGTGTGGCCTTTGCATGGCTTATGTGGCACCTGGGGTGGACTGGCAGCAGGTATCTTTGGGCAGCAGGCCTTGGGTGGCTTGGGCGGCGTGAGTCTGTTGGCACAAGCACTGGGCACTTTGTTGGCCGTGTCCTGGGCGCTGCTTTCTTCATTGGTTTTATATGGGTTGATCCGGTATTTTGTGGGTTTGCGCTTGAGCCAAGAAGACGAATTCCAAGGCGCTGATTTGAGCATTCATAAAATCAGTGCAAGCCCAGACAGGGAATCGAGTTGGTGATGAGTGTCGTTTTTAGGGTTTTCACGCATTTACCGACCACAAATACTTGGCCTTTTCATCCTTTTCTGTTTCATAATGATCCGCACTGGTGAATCCACAGGGTGGACACGCAGTGTGCGGGTGATCGGCTAGTTTCGCTTCTTGGCTTTCGTGGACAGGTGCAATCGGGACTCCATCGCTTTTTTATTCGTTTTTATGGAGTCCCTGAATGGGCAACAAACTGTACGTGGGCAATCTGCCTTATTCCGTTCGTGATGGCGATCTGGAACAATCTTTTGGTCAATTTGGTAGCGTCACAAGCGCTAAAGTCATGATGGAACGCGACACCGGTCGCTCCAAAGGCTTCGGCTTTGTGGAGATGGCATCTGATGCGGAGGCGCAAGCAGCCATCAGCGGCATGAATGGCCAGCCCCTTGGTGGTCGTAGCCTGGTAGTGAACGAAGCTCGCCCCATGGAGCCACGTCCCCCACGCAGTGGTGGCGGCGGTGGTTACGGTGGTGGTGGTGGTGGCGGCGGCTACGGTGGCGGCGGTGGTGGCGGCTACGGTGGTGGTGGCGGCGGCGGCGGTCGTCGTGAAGGTGGCGGTGGCTACGGTGGTGGTGGTGGTGGCGGCGGCTACGGTGGTGGTGGTGGCGGTCGTCGTGATGGCGGCGGCGGTCGCAACGAATACTGATCTGCGCTCACTGGTAAAAGGCCCTTAGGGGCCTTTTTTCATGGCGATGGCGTCGGAACGATTGTGACTTTGACGCGGCCCTTCAATTGCAACACTTGGCTGACATTGTCAGCATGCAAACTGTCCGCAAAGAAACGGTCTTCTCCGCGAATGATGCTCACAGGCAAATGGGTGACCAAGGTGTCTGTGTCTGCAAAAAAATGTAAAAAGTCGCTGTTGATTTGCTCTGTTTTAGCGTCTGCGTTTTTGTCATCTCGCCTGACCATGGCGCTGCCCATCAATTGCACCTCTGAGCCATCTTCATTGGTCAATGCTTGTTTGGCAGTGGCCGTGGTTAAGCGCTTGTCGGAAAAAACCCAGACATCGGGCGATTGCACCAAGGTGTTCAAGGTGTCTTGGAAATGTTGCGCCTTCTCGCCCTTCATGGCCGACAAAATTTTGCCGTTGATGTCATAACTTCTCAAAGTAAAGCGCGTGAATTCATAGTCAGGGGTGTGTGAAAGCGGTTGCGGCGCCTCTGGTGGCGGGTTGGTCGGAGCATTACGCACCAACCATATCGACAACAACAACAGCAAGCTCAACATGAACAAGGGCATGTAGGCCAAGCCAAAGTCCCACAGTTGATACATGCGCCTTCCCAAGTGGATGGTGTTGGCAGGCTGTGGACGCGGCAGGCTGTTCATGGGGCCACTGTTTTTAGCATGCGTTCATAAACACCCAGAGCTTGCAGCAATAAGTCACACGCTTCCCTGACCGCGCCAGCGCCAGCCGCGGCGGCGCACACATGGTTTACTCTGGACAAGACTTCCAGATGCGCTTGCGGCGGAGCGATCGACAAGGCTGCAGGCAACAACATGGGCAAGTCGGGCCAGTCGTCACCCATGGCCGCGGTTTGTGACCAGCTCAGCCCCATGTCTTGTAAACAAGTTTGCGCTACCTGCCTTTTGTCTTCGACACCAAAGTAGGCTGTGTGCAAGCCCAACTCGTTCAAGCGCTTTCTCAGCGCCAAGCTGTCGCGGCCGGTGATGACCACCGGCTGCACGTTTGCGCTTTGAAGCATTTTCAAACCATGGCCATCCAGTGTGTGAAAACGTTTGAAAATTTCACCTTCACTGCTTATAAATAAGCTGCCATCGGTCAACACCCCATCCACATCCAAAAAAAACACTTTGACGTGTTTTGCGCGGGACAACAGCGAATCATCGAAGCGTTGATCGGTGTGCATGGTCAGATCACTTTGGCGCGCATCAAATCGTTGCTGTTGACAACGCCGCACAGTTGTTGCTGGGCATCCACCACCAGCACACTGGTGATGCGTTTTTGTTCCATCAGGTCTGCCGCTTGTGCCGCCAGCGCGGTGTCAGCCAAGGTGGTCGGATTGGGGTGCATCACTTGTTCCGCACGCAGTTCGCGCAAATCAATGCCTTTTTCAACCAATCGACGCAAATCACCATCGGTGAATATGCCCAGCACGTGCCGCTGCGCATCCACCACGGCGGCAGCGCCCAAGCCCTTTTGCGACATTTCGCGCATCAACTGCGTCAGGCCAGCGTCTGCCGTCACCATGGGAATGTTGTCACCGGTTCGCATCACATCATTCAAATGGGTCAACAACCTTCTGCCCAAACTGCCGCCGGGATGCGAGCGGGCAAAATCATCTGGTTTGAAACCTCTGGCGTCCAGTACGGCCACGGCCAGCGCATCACCCAAGGCCAATTGCGCTGTGGTGCTGGCGGTAGGCGCGAGATTCATGGGGCAGGCTTCTTTTTCAACGCTGCTGTCCAACACACAATTGGCATATTGGGCCAGGGTTGATTGCGTATTGCCAGTGATGGCCACGAGCATCACGCCTTGGCGCTTGATCAACGGCAAAATCGCCGATAACTCTTCACTTTCGCCGCTGTTGGACAAGGCAATGACCAAATCGTCACGCATGACCATGCCTAAATCGCCATGGCTGGCTTCGGCGGGATGGACAAAAAAAGCTGGGGTTCCGGTGGATGCAAAGGTGGCTGCCATTTTGCGTCCAATGTGGCCACTTTTGCCCATGCCCATCACCACGACGCGACCCTTTACCGAAAGAATAGCTTGCACAGCCTCAACAAAGGTGTCCCCTAAGTTTTTTCGCACGCCCTCAATCGCTTGCGCTTCGATGGTCAAGGTTTGCCGCGCCAGCGCAAGAATATGAGGATGTTGTGCAGACTGTTTTGCCGTCATGGTTTGTCTATTATGCGTTGCGTGTGTGTGGTCAGCACGGTTCATTTGCCAATGCAAAAACGGCTGAATATTTCACCCAGCAAGTCGTCAGGTGTGAATTTACCCGTGAGTGCCGAAAGCGCCTGATGGGCCAAGCGGCATTCTTCGGCCAAGACATCTAAGGCGGGCGCCGTTTGAGTCAGCAATGCCAAAGCTTGCGCGACGTGTTCTGTGGTTTGAACAAGTGCTTCTACATGACGGGTACGGGCCGTGAATACACCTTCATTCAGCCCAGCTTGCCAGCCGGCCAGCAACAGCAGTTGCTCGCGCAACGCCGGCATACCGGCTCCGGTTATCGCAGAAATACAAAGCCCGCTCTGTGGTGCATGGTCAACCGTGTCTATTTTGTTGTGCACGGTGAGCAACGCAGTGTGTGCTGTGCGGGTGCGTTCAATTTTTTCATGCAAGCGGTTTTGTGCTTGTATGTAGTTTGCATCTTGACGGCGACCTAAGTCGTCGAGCAAGACCACCAGATCGGCTTGTTCTATGTGTGACCATGCGCGTGTCATCCCAATGCGCTCCACCTCGTCTGCGTCGGCCTCTTCTCGCAAGCCCGCGGTATCCAGCACATGGATGGGCACGCCTTCGATATGTATGGTTTGGGTCAACACATCGCGCGTGGTGCCAGCAACTGGGGTCACAATGGCCACATCCGCACCCGCCAATGCATTGAGCAAAGAGCTTTTGCCTGCATTGGGCTGACCTGCAATCACGAGTTTTAAGCCGTCGCGCAACAAGCGGCCTTGCTGCGCCTGCGACAGCAGGCCTGTCAGTTGATGCTGTATGTGTTGCAGTTGTTGCTGAACCTGCATTTGCTCAATGAAGTCCAAATCTTCTTCTGGAAAGTCCAAACATGCTTCGATTTGCATACGCACATGGACCAAGGCCTGAGCGAGTTCGTCCACGCGCCTGGAGAACTCTCCCTCAAGGGAGCGGCCTGCACTGCGAACCGCGGCTTGGGTTTGTGCGTCAATCAAATCAGCCACGGCTTCGGCTTGGGCGAGATCGAGTTTGTTGTTTAAAAACGCACGTTCTGTGAATTCGCCGGGCCGAGCCATGCGCAAATTTGGCATTAGTGCATGTTGGTTTGAGTCGGTTTGTTTGGCCAGCCACAAGCAATGCGAGACCAGCATGCTCAACACCACCGCGCCGCCGTGGCCTTGCAACTCCAATACGTCTTCGCCTGTGTAACTGTGAGGCCCAGGGAAAAAAACCGCCAGCGCTTGATCAATGGTCTGGCCATGCACATCCCGAATGCTGACCAAGTGTGACTGGCGCGGTTGCAGTTCGCGCTTGACCAACTGCTGGGCCATGGGCCCAAGTTGTTTGCCGCTTAGTCGGACCACACCCACTGCCCCGCGGCCAGGCGGGGTAGCAATCGCAATGATGGGGTCGTCGCGCTCAGACAGCATGGCGAAACACCCAATACATGCCGTGACGGATCAGTGTTTGATGCCGAGCTGTTTGTTGATCATCCATTGCTGGGCGATCGACAAAATATTGTTGGATAACCAGTACAGCACCAAGCCCGCAGGGAAAAAGAAAAACATCACGCTGAAGGCCAATGGCATAAACCACATCAACTTGGCTTGCATCGGGTCAGGAGGCGTCGGGTTGAGCCATGTTTGAACCAATGAAGTGGCTGTCATCAACAAAGGCAGAATAAACCAAGGGTCAGGTGCTGCCAAATCTTGCACCCAGCCCACCCATGGCGCATTGCGCATTTCAACCGATGACAACAACACCCAATACAGCGCAATGAAAAAAGGCATTTGCACCAGAATCGGCAAGCATCCGCCCAAAGGATTGACCTTTTCTTCGCGGTAAATCTTCATCATCTCCGTTTGCATTTGCTGTGGGTTGTCTTTCAACCGCTCGCGCATTTCCATGATTTTCGGGCTGATGGCTTTCATCTTTCCCATGCTTTTGTACGCCTGAGAGTTGAGCCAGTAAAAAGCGATTTTCAGCACCACGACCAAGGCCACAATAGCCCAGCCCCAGTTGCCAATCACACGGTTCAACTCATACAACAACCAAAACAAGGGCTTGGACAAAATCGTGAGAAAGCCATAGTCCTTGAGCAATTCAAGACCCGGGTAAACGGCTTCCAGCACTTTTTCTTCTTGTGGTCCCACAAACAATCGCGCGGTTTGTGACATGCGAGACCCGGGGCTGAGCACCGGCAAAGGCGCCACCATGCCCACCGAATACAAATTGGTATCTATTTTGCGGGCGAAGAGTTCGCGTTGCTGCGTGTCATCTAACAACCACGCTGAGGCAAAGTAATGCTGGACCATGGCCACATAGCCTTGTTGGCTTTGCTTTTCAAAGTCTGCATTGTTTTTCTCGATGTCGCTGAATTCAATCTTCTGGTATTTTTTGGCCGTGGTGAATACCGCCGGTCCCGTGAACGTGGAATAAAACGCCGATTCGCCTTCGGGTTTGTTGCCATCTCGGACCAATTGCACATACAACTGCGGCGAGATGCTGGCGCCAGACATATTCACAATGTCGTGTTTGACTTCCATGGCATAACTGCCGCGCGTGAGCACATACGTTTTGACAAGCTTGACTTCGCCAACCGGGTCAGATTCGAAGGTGATTTGTAATTCCTTGTCACCTTCTTTGAGCGTGGTGGCGCCGCTGAACTGCATGGGTGTTTTGTGTGTAGGCCAGGGCGCGCCGTTGGCTGCACCTATCAAGCCTGATTGCGCCAGATACACGCGTTCTTTGCTGTCGTCCATCATCAGCATGTTGCTGCCAGCGCGGTGCACGTCTTTGTGTTTCAGAAGCTCGGCCCTGACCAAGCTGCCGCCTTCGGTGCTGAACTGCAACTTGAGCACATCTGTTTCTACATCGATGCGCTTGGCGCTTGTGCCTGTGGCCGTTTGTGCGCCGCCAACTTGTGGCAAGTTCGTCAGCGCGTTGCCAGCCGCCGGCGCAGGGGTTGCAGCGACCGGTGCTGTGTTCGTTGCGGAAGTGGTCTGCACCGGTTGCGGGAAAAATGTAGGGGCTTTGCCTTGGCTGATTTGCCATTGGTCCCACAGCATGACCAAAGAAAAGCCAAAAACAACCCAAAGAATGGTGCGGCGAATGTCGTTCATGGTGTTTGAGACTCAGAGGAAGTAGAAGAATTGCGCTGGGAGGACAACACAGCAGGTGTAAAGAGCACAGGTTCAAGCGGCACAGGGTCGTGGCCGCCATGGCACCAGGGGTGACAACGAGCGATTCGCTTAAGCGTCAAATAGCTGCCGGCAGCAGCTCCGTGCATGGCCAAAGCTTGCAGGCCATAAGCAGAACATGTGGGTGTAAAGCGGCACGAAGAGCCCAACCACGGACTCAACAGCAAGCGATAGGCTTTGACCAGCCCGATCAAAAAACGTGTCATGTGGTGTGGTGTGCCTTGTCAAACAATAGCTGCAGTTCTGTTCGCACCGCCGACTTCAGCGCCACAGAGGAAGCGCTGCTGAAAGCAGATGTGTCAAAGGCTTTGCGCAACCTGACCACGCGGTCACTGGCCGGTTGCGGCCATTGGCAAAAGGCGGCCAATGCATAGATTTGACGTCTGATGGCATTGCGCGTGACTGCGCGCTTGGCCCACCTTTTGGGAACCACGGCACCGATGCGGTTGTGCGCACTCGGTGTTTTGATATGCAGCGCAAAGTGGGGGGTGGTGGCATGAACGCCGGCATCCATGACCGCGTCAAAATCTGTTTTCTGGGTAATGCGAATCACACCCATAGAAACAGCATGTTTGGTCTGCGGGTCAAAACCGCTCAGACAGCCAACCGTTTGCGCCCTTTGGCGCGTCTTGCGTTGATGACGGCACGCCCGCCACGGGTTTTCATGCGTACCAAAAAGCCGTGGGTACGCGCGCGGCGCGTTTTTGAAGGTTGGTATGTGCGTTTCATGGTCTTTATCTCAAGTTCAAGTTCAAGGTCTCAGGTTCAAAGGTAAACCGTGCATTATCTCTGTTTTTAAGCCGTCCCCAGCGAAAATATGCTTTAGTTGTGCGGCTTTGACAAAGAAATCCCATGTCTTGAATGAAAATAGCGTGTTTCTGTGGATAAATTTTTGATAAAGTACGTCGCATGCGTTTATTCTCCGTCTCTATCCACAGTTTCCCCTGCTTGCGTTTGTGCGCATGAATCCATCGGCCATCCCAGCAGATTCCAACGACGCCGGACAGGCTTTGTGGCAGTCCTGTATCGATTTACTGGCCCAAGAACTGCCAGAACAGCAATTCAACACATGGATCAAACCTCTGCACGCTTCGGTGTCGGACGATTTTTCCAAATTAACCCTTGTGGTGGTCAACCGCTTCAAACTGGACTGGATCCGCGCCCAATATGCCGTGCGTATCAGCGCTTTGTTGAGTCAGTTGTACGGGCAACCGATTCAGCTTGATTTCGCATTGGCTGCGAAAGCCGCGCCCAGTAAAAGTTTATTGGCGAGAGCTCCGGTAGATTCAGAAGATTTGAACAGCGGCTTGGCTTCCGCGCCGCCCGACACGACGCTCAATGTCTTCAAAAACCGGCTCAATAGCAGTCTGTGTTTTGACACCTTGGTCGAGGGAACAGCCAATCGCATGGCCCGTGCTGCCGCCATGCACGTGGCCAATGTGCCGGGGCAGTTGTACAACCCGCTTTTCGTTTATGGCGGTGTCGGTCTTGGCAAAACCCATCTGATGCATGCTGTCGGCAACCAACTGTTGCAAAACAAACCTGACGCCAAAGTCCTGTACATACATGCCGAGCAATTTGTCTCTGATGTGGTCAAGGCCTACCAACGCAAAACCTTTGACGAATTCAAACACCACTACCACTCGCTCGATTTGTTATTGATCGATGACGTTCAGTTTTTTGCCAACAAAGACCGCACGCAAGAAGAATTCTTCAACGCTTTTGAGGCTTTGCTGGCGAAAAAATCACACATTGTGATGACCAGTGACACGTATCCCAAAGGATTGGCAGACATCCATGAACGTCTGGTGTCCCGCTTTGATTCAGGCTTGACCGTAGCCATTGAACCGCCAGAGCTTGAAATGCGTGTAGCGATATTGATCAATAAATCACGATCTGAAGGGGCTGAAATGCCCGAAGAAGTGGCATTTTTTGTAGCAAAAAATGTGAGATCAAACGTGCGGGAATTAGAAGGTGCATTGCGTAAAATCTTGGCATATTCACGCTTTAATCAAAAAGAAGTGTCGATACAGCTCGCGCGCGATGCCTTGCGCGACCTGTTGTCAATTCAAAACCGTCAAATCTCCGTGGAAAACATTCAAAAAACAGTGGCTGACTATTACAAAATCAAGGTCGCTGACATGTATTCCAAGAAACGTCCCGCCTCGATCGCCAGACCGCGTCAAATCGCCATGTACTTGGCCAAAGAATTGACACAAAAAAGCCTGCCTGAAATCGGAGAATTGTTTGGTGGCCGTGACCACACCACGGTGCTGCATGCCGTGCGCAAAATTTCTGCCGAACGCCAAACAGTCAGCGAACTGAACCAACAACTGCATGTGCTCGAACAAACCCTCAAAGGCTGAACCATGACAGATGCATTTTCAAACATTGTGGATAATTTTTTAATAACTACAAGGTTATCCACAGGCCGAGGAGTTTTTGCAAAGTTGTTCATTTCCAGCTTGTGGTTTCCGTGCCGCTTGCAAACAGTGTTTGGCAGTCTCCAAGTGCTTGATATAAATGTGGAAAATAGGCTTGTCCACACCAACTGGCCTTGCTTATCTACTACTGCTATTGATTAATAAAGAATTTAAGAAGAGGATGACATGATTGTCTTGAAAGCCACCCAAGCACAAATCGTTGCTTCGTTGCAATCGGTTGCTGGTATCGTTGAACGTCGCCACACATTGCCGATATTGGCGAATGTGATGCTCAAGAAAACTGGTGAGTCAGTCGAATTGACCACCAGTGATTTAGAAATTCAAATCCGTACCGATGCGGCATTGGGCGGCGACAGCGGTAATTTCAGCACCACAGTGGGTGCACGCAAATTGATGGATATCTTGCGCTCCATGCCTGCGGACCAAACCGTCACGCTTGAGAGCAACCAAAACAAGCTGTTGCTCAAAAGCGGCAAAAGCCGTTTCACCTTGCAAACACTGCCTGCGGAAGATTTCCCGCTGGTTCAAGAGTCTGCCAATTTTGGTTCCGTGTTCAGCGTACCGCAACAGACCTTGAAAGCGCTGTTGCAGCAAGTGTCTTTTTCAATGGCTGTGCATGACATCCGCTACTACCTCAACGGCATTTTGTTTGTCGCTGAAGGCAAACAACTCAGTTTGGTGGCTACTGACGGCCACCGCTTGGCTTACACATCGGCGACGCTTGCTGTGGATGTGCCCAAGCAAGAGGTGATATTGCCGCGTAAAACGGTGCTTGAACTGTTGCGTTTACTCAGCGACAAAGAAGGCGATATCGAAATGCAATTCGCCACCAACCAAGCGCGATTTAAATTTGATGGCAAAGAATTCGTCACTAAATTGGTAGAAGGCAAATTCCCTGATTACAACCGTGTGATTCCCAAAAACCACAAGCACAGCATCACTGTGGGTAAAGCTGCACTCCTGACCATGTTGCAGCGCACAGCTATTTTGACCAGTGACAAATTCAAAGGTGTGCGTATCAATTTAGAAACGGGCGTTCTTCGCGTTGCGTCCAGCAATGCCGAACAAGAAGAAGCCGTTGATGAAATGGAAGTCGACTTCAGTGGTGATGCTATTGAAATTGGTTTTAACGTGTCGTATTTGATTGATGTTTTGGTCAACATGGAGCAAGACATGGTCCGCATGGATTTGGCTGATTCCAACAGTTCTGTATTGGTCACGATTCCTGACAATGCTTTCTTTAAATATGTTGTCATGCCGATGCGCATTTAACGTTTTTTCTTTTGTGATTGACCAGTGCCTTCGGGTGCGTATTGAATTGATTTATGACAACCAACGACAACGACAACAAAGAGCAGACGCCAATCGTGCCAGCAAGTGATGACATGGCCTATGGCGAAAGTTCAATACAAATTCTCGAAGGGCTCGAAGCGGTTCGCAAGCGCCCTGGCATGTACATCGGCGACACGTCGGATGGCACGGGCTTGCACCATCTGGTGTTCGAAGTGGTTGACAATTCAATCGACGAAGCCTTGGCGGGTCATTGTGACGATATTGTGGTCACTATCCATTCCGACAATTCCATCAGCGTCACAGATAACGGCAGGGGCATCCCCACCGGCGTGAAAATGGATGACAAGCACGAGCCTAAGCGCAGTGCAGCTGAAATCGCTTTGACCGAATTGCACGCAGGTGGCAAATTCAACCAAAACAGCTACAAGGTCTCAGGCGGCTTGCACGGTGTGGGCGTGTCTTGTGTCAACGCTTTATCGAAATGGCTGCGACTGGTGGTGCGTCGCGACGGGCAAGTCTATGGCTTAGAGTTTGCTAAAGGCTTTGTACAAAATCGCTTACTTGAAACGGTCGATGGATTCGAAGTTTCTCCTATGCGTATCTCTGGTGCGACGGACAAACGCGGCACCGAAGTGCATTTCTTGCCCGACACCGACATCTTCACGCAAAACCACGATTTCCATTATGAAATCTTGAGCAAGCGCTTGCGAGAACTGAGTTATTTGAACAATGGTGTGCGTATTCGTTTGATCGATGAGCGCACAGGCAAGTCTGATGATTATTCGGGTGCTGGTGGTGTCAAGGGCTTTGTCGAGTTCATCAACTCGGGCAAAAAAATTCTCCACCCCAACGCATTCCATGCAGAAGGTGAGCGCCCTGCAGAAACTTACGGCGGTATTCCAGGGACACACATCGGCGTTGAAGTTGCCATGCAGTGGAACGATGGTTACAACGAGAGTGTGCTTTGTTTCACCAACAATATTCCCCAGCGTGACGGTGGCACACACCTGACCGGTTTGCGCGCAGCGATGACCCGGGTGATCAACAAATACATCGAAGAGCACGAGCTTGCTAAAAAAGCCAAGGTGGAAGTCACTGGTGACGACATGCGCGAAGGTTTGTGTTGCGTGTTGTCCGTGAAAGTACCGGAGCCCAAATTCAGCAGCCAGACCAAAGACAAATTGGTTTCCAGCGAAGTGCGTGCGCCGGTTGAAGACATCGTCGGCAAGGTGCTTGGTGATTATTTGCAAGAGCGGCCTAATGACGCCAAGATCATTTGCGGCAAGATCATCGATGCGGCCAGAGCGCGTGAAGCAGCGCGCAAAGCCCGCGAAATGACGCGCCGCAAAGGCGTGCTCGATGGCATGGGCCTGCCTGGCAAGTTGGCAGATTGCCAAGAAAAAGACCCGGCTCTGTGTGAAATTTATATCGTCGAGGGCGACTCCGCCGGGGGCTCCGCCAAGCAAGGGCGGGACAGAAAGTTTCAAGCCATTTTGCCGCTGCGTGGCAAAATTTTGAACGTTGAAAAAGCGCGTTATGACAAGCTGCTGACCAGCAATGAAATTCTGACACTCATTACTGCACTCGGCACCGGCATTGGCAAGGTCAGTGCAGATTCCGGCAAATCTGGCACCGACGACTTCAATATTGACAAACTGCGTTATCACCGCATCATCATCATGACCGATGCCGACGTGGACGGTGCGCACATTCGTACCTTGTTGCTGACTTTCTTCTATCGCCAAATGCCAGAGCTGGTCGAGCGCGGACACATTTATATTGCGCAACCGCCCCTGTACAAAGTCAAGGTAGGCAAAGAGGAGCAATACATCAAAGACCAACCGGCCTTGGACGCTTTTTTGATGCGTATCGCTTTGAAGGACGCCAGCTTGTTCACTGGTGGCGCCAACGCGCAGACATTGATTGGCGACACCTTGGCTGAGCTTGCGCGTAAACACCAGTTGGCCGAAGGCGTGATCAATCGCTTGAGCAGCATCATGGACGCAGAGGCCTTGCGCGCCATGGCCGATGGCGTCTCTCTGGATTTGGAGAATTTAGACGCGGCACAATTGTCTGCCGCCAGTTTGCAAGCCAAGCTCAGAGAGTTAGGCAGTGGTTCAGAAGTTGCTGCCGAATTCGACATTCGTACTGACAAGCCAGTGTTGCGCATCAGTCGGCACCACCATGGCAACGTGAGAAGCAGCGTTATCACCCAAGATTTTGTTCATGGTGCTGACTATGCAGCCTTGTCTGAAGCTGCTTCTACATTTCGCGATTTGTTGGCCGAAGGCGCTCGGGTTGAACGTGGCGAAGGTGAGCGCCGCAAAGAAGAGAAAGTGTCTGATTTCAGACAAGCCATGCGGTGGTTGATTGCACAGGCAGAACACGCCACCGCACGCCAGCGTTACAAAGGCTTGGGCGAGATGAACCCCGAGCAACTTTGGGAAACCACCATGGACCCGGCGGTACGTCGCTTGTTGCGGGTTCAAATCGATGACGCGATTGAAGCAGATCGGGTGTTCACCATGTTGATGGGTGACGAGGTGGAGCCCCGGCGCTTGTTCATCGAGGGCAATGCTTTGCGAGCCGCCAATATCGATGTCTAGGGATTGATCAACCCCCATGTGCGCGGTCATACTTTTGCGCACCGATCTAAAATGAATGTTTTACCAAGGCAAACACATGCTTTATCCGCAGCATTTTGATGTGATTGTTGTGGGCGGCGGGCATGCAGGCACGGAGGCGGCGCTCGCCAGCGCCCGCATGGGTTGCCAAACGCTGCTGTTGACTCACAACATAGAAACTTTGGGGCAGATGAGTTGCAACCCGTCTATCGGCGGTATTGGCAAAGGACATTTGGTCAAGGAAGTTGATGCGCTTGGTGGGGCCATGGCCTTGGCCACTGATGCCGCCGGCATCCAATTTCGCATTCTCAATCGCTCCAAAGGGCCGGCGGTGCGTGCCACGCGCGCGCAAGCTGACCGCTTGCTGTACAAAGCGGCTATCCGTGATCGCCTGGAAAACCAACCCAATTTATGGTTGTTTCAACAAGCCGTGGAAGATTTGATGATGGTCGGCTCAAGAGTTACCGGCGCCATCACGCAAGTGGGTATTCGCTTTTCTGCAACCACCGTGGTTTTGACCGCCGGAACTTTTCTGGATGGAAAAATTCATATCGGCTTGCAAAACCATTCTGCTGGAAGAGCGGGAGACCCGCCTGCGTTGCGCTTGTCGGCACGGCTCAAGGAGTTGAAGTTGCCGCAGGGGCGTTTGAAAACCGGCACACCGCCGCGCTTGGACGGAAGAACCATTGATTTCGATCGTTGCAAACTTCAGCCGGGTGACGGCATGCAGGATGGTGAATCACCACATATGCCGGTGTTCAGTGTCATGGGCACACGCGAAATGCACCCTGCGCAGATGGCATGTTGGATCACCCATACCAACGAAAAAACCCATGACATCATTCGCAGCGGATTTGACCGCAGCCCCATGTTCACAGGAAAAATAGAAGGGGTGGGGCCGCGTTATTGCCCAAGCGTTGAAGACAAGGTGAACCGATTCGCTGAAAAAACCAGCCACCAAATTTTTCTTGAGCCAGAAGGGCTGACCACGCACGAGTATTACCCCAATGGTATTTCTACCAGTTTGCCGTTCGATGTGCAGTATGCGTTGGTGCGCTCCATGGCCGGGCTTGAAAATGCACATATCTTGCGCCCTGGCTACGCGATTGAATACGATTATTTCGACCCGCGTGAGCTCAAGCCCAGCTTTGAAACAAAGCAGATCGACGGTTTGTTTTTTGCAGGGCAAATCAATGGCACCACCGGATACGAAGAAGCGGCGGCGCAAGGTTTGTATGCGGGCGTGAATGCGGCTTTGCAATGTCGTGAACAAGCGGCATGGACACCAGGCAGAGACCAGGCGTATTTGGGCGTGTTGGTTGACGACTTGATCACCCAAGGCGTGCTTGAGCCTTACCGCATGTTCACCAGCCGCGCCGAGTTTCGGTTGCAATTGCGCGAAGACAACGCGGATGCTCGCCTCACCGAAAAGGGTCGGGCGCTGGGTTTGGTGGGAGATGCCCAATGGAACATTTTTTGCCGCAAGCGAGAGTTGGTTTCACGTGAAACACAGCGACTGGCAAGTACTTGGGTCAACCCGAAAAACCTGTCAGAGGCAGAAGCGCTCAGGGTTTTGGGCAAGCCCATCTCACACGAACACAGCTTGGCTGATTTACTTAGGCGACCGAATGTCAGTTACGAGTTGCTGGTTGGATTAGAAGGCGGGCGTTTTGCCAGCCAAGAAATGAACGCCTTGGATGATGTTTCACGTGAAACCGTCACCGAGCAAGTTGATATAGCTGCCAAATATTCAGGCTATATCTATCGGCAGCAAGAAGAGGTCAATCGCGCTGCGCATTATGAAAATCTGGCATTGCCCGAGGGCTTGGACTATTTGGCCATTCCCGCGCTGAGCATGGAGGTCAGACAAAAGTTGAGCAAACATCGCCCAGAAACCTTGGGGCAAGCTTCTCGGATTTCTGGCGTAACGCCCGTGGCCATTTCCTTGTTGTTGGTGCATTTGCGCCGAGCCCGTCAAGGAAGCGGGGCGGCAGACAAAAACGAGGCAGCGGATTGACGCCGTCCTTGGCCCAAGGGTTGAGCCAGGGCCTGTTGCATTTGGCGTTGCCGTTAACGGGGCAACAACAGGCGCAGTTATTGGACTATTTGGCCTTGCTGTTGAAGTGGAACAAGGTATACAACCTGACCTCGGTGCGCGACCCAGAGCAGATGTTGACCCAACATTTGATGGACTGCCTCGCAGCAATTCCTGAGCTATTGC
This sequence comes from Comamonadaceae bacterium, assembly GCA_027488735.1. Taxonomy (GTDB): domain Bacteria; phylum Pseudomonadota; class Gammaproteobacteria; order Burkholderiales; family Burkholderiaceae_C; genus Limnohabitans. Next base: position 69,325 of record JAIYBB010000008.1, read on the forward strand.
ATGATTTTCCTGCAAGCTGTGATGTGTTGGATGTGGGTTGTGGCGGAGGTTTGCCCTCTGTTGTCTTTGCCATCGCTTGCCCGCACTGGCAGGTCACGGCCATTGATGCTGTTGCCAAAAAAGCCGCTTTTGTGCAGACCGTGGCGCACAGCCTCACATTGACAAACCTACACGCTATACACGGCCGCGTGGAGGCGCTGTCACAGACCTTTGATTTGGTCACCAGCCGTGCATTTGCCGAGTTGGCCGACTTCACCCGCTGGTCCGCCTCTTCTCTGAAACCAAGCGGGCGTTGGCTCGCCATGAAAGGCAAATACCCGCAAGCCGAGATAGACAGATTGCCCGCAGGAGTTATGGTTGAAAAAGTCCAAACTTTGAATGTTCCCGGGCTGGAAGCCGAGCGGTGTTTGGTCTGGCTTAGGCCGCATGGCTAGACCTCTTTTGTCGAGAATGGGCCGACTGAAGGGCGATTTGTGCTTGCCCATCAGGTTTCACGTGAAACATTTCACAGTAAACAGCGCCACAGACAGTTACACTCTGACCCCCACTGTTCCAACAAAGACCTGAACGCACCATGGTTGGCATATCAGATTACCCGGCTTTTGCTGGGGCTGTCCTTATTTTTTTGGCGCTACCAGGCCCTGGTAACTTGGCCTTGTTGACGGCAACAGCGCAAGCCGGTCGCCGTGCAGGCCTCAGTGCAACATGGGGAGTGATCGCTGGCGATCAGGTGTTGATGTGGGCGGCAGTCGCAGGCTTGGCCGCCGTCTTGCAGGCATCTGCGATATGGTTCAATCTGTTGCAATGGGCGGGAGCACTGTATTTGGGTTATTTGGGAGTCCAAATGGTCCGCGCCAAACCAGAAGATGCGCCCTTGTTGGACATGTCATCAGGCCGGTTTTTTCGTCAAACCTTTTTCATCACCTTGCTCAACCCCAAAGCCATTGTGTTTTACATGGCGTTTTTTCCCTTGTTCATCGACCCGCAGCAACAACCGGGCTGGATGACATTCACCAGCATGGCGCTCACTGTGGCTGTGTTGACATTTCTTTATGGCGCAGGCCTGACCCTCTTGGCCTACCAATTGGCTGGACGAATGCGACGTAACCCACTTGTCGGCGAATGGTTGCAAAAATTAGCAGGCGTGGTTTTGTTGGGTTTCAGTGTGCGCTTGGTCTTACAGAAATAAATCACCATGGCTTATATCTTTTGTATTGCAAATCAAAAAGGCGGGGTGGGGAAAACCACCACCACCATCAATTTAGCCGCTGCGCTCGCCGCCATTGGGCAGCGCGTGCTGATGATTGATCTCGATCCGCAAGGCAACGCCACGATGGGCTCTGGTGTGGACAAACGCAAATTGCAGCATTCGATTTACGACGTTTTGCTGGGCGAATCCGGCCTGGCTCAAGCGCGGGTCACAAGTGTGTGGGGCGAAGCCGCTGCCAAACCCGGCATGGCGACCTACCATGTGCTTGGCGCCAACCGCGATCTGGCGGGCGCAGAAGTCGAGTTGGTGAACCTGGAGCAGCGCGAAAAACGGCTTAAAAACGCCATTGCCGAAGTGATCGACGACTATGACATTGTTCTGATTGACTGTCCGCCTTCATTGTCTTTGTTGACCCTCAATGGCTTGTGCGCCGCGCACGGTGTCATCGTCCCTATGCAATGCGAATATTTCGCGCTGGAGGGCTTGACCGACTTGGTCAACACGATCAAACAAGTGCATGCCAACTTGAACAAAGATTTGAAAATCATCGGCTTGTTGCGCGTCATGTTTGACCCGCGCATCACCTTGCAACAACAGGTGAGCGACCAGTTGAAAGCGCATTTTGGCGACAAGGTGTTCGATACCCTGATCCCCCGCAATGTGCGACTTGCAGAAGCACCGAGTTACGGCTTGCCGGGCGTGGTATTCGACCCGGCCGCCAAAGGCAGCCAAGCGTTCATCGATTTCGCCAAAGAGTTGGTGCAACGCTTCAAACAAAGCTGACAGACACATCGCAGTATCAAGAGAGCACACATGGTGACGAAAAAAATCAAAGGACTGGGGCGCGGCTTAGAGGCTTTGCTGGGGCCCACGGCTGGCGAAGCGGTATTGAATGCCGCCGCCGATGCCACGCCATCCACATTGCAGTTGGACCAAATGGTGGCGGGCACATACCAGCCGCGCAAACGCATGGACGAAGGCGCGCTGTACGAGCTTGCAGAAAGCATCAAGTCCCAAGGCGTGATGCAGCCTATCTTGGTGAGAAAAATAGCCGGCGGGGGTTATGAAATCATCGCTGGCGAAAGGCGCTTTCGTGCCGCGAAACTGGCGGGCTTGACCGAGGTGCCGGTCTTGGTGCGAGATGTCAGCGACCAAAATGCCGCGGCCATGGCCTTGATTGAAAACATGCAGCGCGAGGACCTCAACCCGCTGGAAGAGGCCATCGGCTTGCAGCGCTTGATCAAAGAATTTGGTTTGACCCATGAGCAAGCCGCGCAATCGGTCGGTCGTTCTCGCAGTGCGGCCAGCAATTTATTGCGCTTGTTGAACTTGGCCGAGCCGGTGCAAACCATGTTGGTTGCCGGCGATTTGGAAATGGGCCATGCGCGGGCGTTGTTGTCATTGGACCGCGCCGCACAAATCACCGCGGCAAATCAGATCAGCGCCAAAAAAATGTCGGTGCGCGAAGCAGAAAGCCTGGTCAAAAAAATCGGCGCAGACTTTTCTTTGGTCTCACAAAAAAATACCAAAGAAAAATCCCGCGACATCAAGCGACTCGAAGAAGAATTGTCAGACTTGCTGACCGCGCAAGTGGAAATCCGCATCAAAAAGCAGACCAAACACCACGGCAAAGTCGATCAATCAGGAGAGTTGTCGATTGCCTTCGGATCGATCGAGTCGCTCAACGGCTTGATAGATAAACTACAACGAAAATAAACCCGGTTGATTCGCAGGCCGTTTTTTTAACGCTATGCTTGTTGAATCAGTGTATTTCCCGTCTTGACCCCCATCTTGTGGAGCCTTCCCATGACCAAACCTTCCCGATTGATTGCGCGCAGCCAACTTTGTTGCGTGGCTTTGAGCTTCTTGTGGGCCAGTACAGCCATGGCGCAGGAAACCTTCAAAATCGGAATCGTCAGTTTTCTGTCTGGCCAAGCTGCAGAAAGTTTTGGTATTCCCGCGGTCAATGGCGCCAAGGTACTGATAGATGCATTCAACAAAGGACAGGCGCCAGCCCCTTTCAACAAGCCCGGCATAGGCGGCATGCAGATTGAAGCCATTTACATTGACGAGGCGGGTGGCGCGACAAAGCAAGTGCAAGAACTGCGAAATTTGTACGAGCGTGAAAAAGTCGATGTGGTGGTGGGTTATGTCGGTTCGGGCGATTGCCTGGCTGTCGCACCGGTAGCGGAAGAATTGAAAAAGTTTTTGATTTTGTACGACTGCGGCACGCCACGAATTTTCGAAGACAACACCTTTCGATACGTGTTTCGCACCGCAGCCCACGCCACCATGGACAACGTCGCCATGGCGCGGTATTTACAAGCCCGCAAAATTCCGGTCAACAGTTACAGCATGATCAACCAAGATTACGCATGGGGCCAAGATTCGCGCAAAGACTTCATGTTGTCCATGGCCAACCTGTACCCACAGGCCAAACCCGTCGTGGACCAATTGCCTAAATTTGGCGCAGGACAATATGGCACCGAAATATCTGCACTGATGTCCAAGCCAGTTGATTTGATTCACTCCAGTTTGTGGGGCGGCGATTTGCAAGCCTTCATTCTGCAGTCGGCACCCCGAGGCATGTTTAAAAAATCACAAGTGGTGTTGACCGCTGCAGACCATGTGCTGCCAGGTTTGGGCAACAAAGTGCCTGACGGCACCATCATTGGTGCACGAGGCGCTTACGGATTGATGGCACCACCCTCCCCCCTCAACACCTGGTGGTGGGACACCTATAGCAAGGCCTATAACGTTTACCCCGTGCAAGCGCCTTACCGCATGGCGCAGGCATTGATGGGTTTGAAACTGGCGGTTGAAAAAGCCATGGTCGCCAACAAGGGCAAAAAACCTTCCACCGAAATCATGGCCGCTTCGTTGCGCGGCAGCGAATGGGAGTCGCCTGCAGGCACGATCCGCATGGCCTTGTCCAACGGCCAGCAAGCCATTCAAGACACAGCCATTGGCCGCACCAAATGGAGCGAAGAGAAAAAGATGGTCTTGCTTGAAGACATACAGCGTTTTGCTGCCACCTGTGTCAACCCGCCTCTCAATATCAAGTCGGAAGATTGGTTGAAATCAGGTTTTGCAGGTGCCAAGTGCGACAGCATGGCGGGGACTGACAAAAAGTCTAAAAAATAAAGCTTGGGGTCAAATTCACCCTGTGACTTTCTGCCCCGTACACCATCCAACTCTTTTACGACCGCGATAAAACCATGCAACTTGCGTTGACCATTTTGGTAGATGGCATCAGTTATGCCTCGTGGCTGTTCATCGTGGCGTTGGGACTGACGCTGGTCTTTGGCGTGCTCAAAATCCTGAATATCGCGCACGGCAGTTTTTATGCGCTCGGCGCCTATGCCACGGCAACTGCGGTGGCTTGGGTCAATGGTGCTGGTTTGCCGCCCCTGTGGTCATTGCCCACCATGCTGGTGGCCGCGCTGGCGGTTGCCTTATTGGTCGCGCCACTCACAGAACGCGGCTTGCTGCGCTTTTACTATGGGCGTGACGAGGTGTTGTTGGTGCTCGTCACATACGCCATGTTTTTGATGTTAGAGGACATCACCAAGCTCATTTGGGGAGCCAATCCCTATTACGTGTCAGAGCCCTACGCCTTGTTCGGCAATATAGACATCGGCCACCAAAGTTATGTGGGTTATGACCTGTTTTTGTTGGGACTGGCAATCCTGGTAGGGGGCGTGGTGTGGTGGTCTTTAAACCGCACCCGCACTGGAAAAATTGTCACAGCAGTGATCCACAGCCCGGAGATTGCATCCAGCATGGGTGTCAATGTGTCCCGGGTTTACATGGGCGCGTTTGTCGCTGGCATATTCTTGGCGGCTTTGGGTGGCGCATTCACCGCGCCCATGATTTCGGTGCAACCCGGCGTGTCGGTCGGGGTCATCATCATTTCGTTTGCCGTGGTCATCATTGGCGGACTCGGCAGCATAGAAGGCGCGGCGATTGGTGCATTGATCGTGGGCTTGGCGCGTGCATGCGCCGTCCATTTAATGCCGGTGGCCGAATTGTTTTCTGTCTATCTGGTGATGGCCTTGGTGCTGGTGTTTCGTCCGCAAGGCTTGTTCCAGCGGATTCAGGCGAGAAAAATTTAAACCATGGGCCGTTTGTTTATTTCTACAGGATTGGTGTTGGTGCTGGGCTGGACCGCGGGGGCATTTCTGCCGCGGTGGTTGCAATTCATGTTCACCATGGCCATGGCCAATGGCTTGGTATCTCTTGGCATTGTGTTGCTGATGCGCGGCGGTGTGGTGGCTTTTGGCCAAGGCCTGATGGCCGCACTGGGTGGCTATGCAGCGGCACTGGTTTTCTTGCATTGGGGTTGGCAGGATGCCTTGCTTTTGCCGTTGTTCGGCGGCCTAGTGGCGTGCTTGCTCACCGCACCGTTTGGCCCATTGCTGGCTCGCTACCGAGGCATCTTTTTCTCCATGCTGACCTTGGCCTTGTCGATGGTCGGTTATGGCATTTTGGTCAAGACCGACAGCGTGGGCGGCTCCGATGGTTTCAATATGGGACGCGTCACGCTGTTGGGACAAAACTTGGCAGACCAGCATGTCAGTATGGTGTTGTTTTCAGTAACATGGATGTTTGCCGTGGTTTGTTCCATGTTGGCGAAGCTGTATTTTTCTTCCACCCGGGGCTTGGTCACGCAAGCGATTCGCGACAACGAATTGCGTGTCGAGTACATGGGCGGATCCGTGGCCAACACCATGGCCATCAATTTTTCTTTGGCCGCATTTTTGGGCGGCATGGGTGGCGCATTGGCGGTCATGGCCTTGGGCCACATCGATCCGAACTTCAGCTACTGGACCACATCAGGCGAATTTGTGTTTGTGGCCATTTTGGCGGGCAGCCAAAGCGTTTTGGCTGTCATGCTGTCTTCATTGGTGTTGGAGATGGTGCGCTCATTTTCAAGCGCCTATTTCCCCAGCACTTGGCAACTGGCGCTGGGTTTGTTTTTGTTGCTCGTGATCCGGTTTTTGCCCGAGGGACTGGGTTCTTTATGGACCAACAGGAAGACCAAGCCATGAGCCAAGAACTGTTGTTGCAAGCGCGCGGGCTGAACAAACAATTTGGTGCGGTGGTGGCGGCCAGCGACCTGAATATTTCAATTCGCCCCGGCGAGCGCGTGAGCTTGATTGGCAGTAACGGCGCAGGCAAAACCACGTTTGTCAACATGATCACCGGCTATGTCAAACCTGACAGCGGCGACATCACTTTTCAAGGGCAGGCCATACAGTCATTCACGCCACGGCAAATCATGCGGCTTGGTGTGGCCCGTTCATTTCAAATTCCGCAGCTCTATCCCAGCTTGAGCGTGCTTGACAACATGCTGGTGGCTTTGGCGTGCCATGACAACCGCTTGTCCCTGTGGCGCACAGCGCACAGCATCAGCGCGCGTGAAAGAGCCGAACAAGTGCTGACCCGATTCCGCTTACACGACCAACGCCAGCGCCGTGTGGCGGAATTGCCCGGCGGTATGCGCAAATTGTTGGACATTGCCCTGGCCATGACCGGCGAGCCAAGGCTGTTGTTGCTGGACGAACCAACCAGCGGTGTGGCCGCCGAAGAAAAATTCCCAATGATGGACACCGTTATGCAGGCGTTGAATGACCAACCCTTGACCACCTTGTTTGTGGAACACGACATGGACATCGTCAGCCGTTACTGCGATCGCGTGATTGCGTTTTACAGCGGCCGGGTGATTGCCGATGACGTGCCGTCGGTGGCCTTGGCCCAGCCCGATGTGCGCCGTTATGTCACCGGAGAAGCGCATGCTTGAACTGCGTAACTTACAGGTGCAATTGGCCTCAGCACAAGTCTTGCGTGGCTTTAGCTTGTCGGTGGCACAAGGGCAAATGGTCGGACTGGTGGGCCGCAATGGTGCGGGCAAGACCAGCACCATGCGCAGCATCATGGGGCATTTGCGTTTGCAGCAAGGCAGTATGCATTTCGAGGGCCAAGACTTGTGTGCCTTGCCGCCGCAAGCCCGTGCCGCTTTGGGAATTGGCTACATGCCAGAAGACCGCGGACTGGTGCCCGAACTGACGGTCGAAGAGAACATGTTGATCCCCTTATGGGTCAGCAAAACCTTGAACGCCGATGAACGGCTGGCCTTTGTCTACCAGGTGCTGCCCGAGCTGAAAGACATGTCCCAAAGACGCGCGTTGTTGTTGTCGGGCGGTCAGCAAAAACTCGTGGCACTGGGGCGGGCGCTGGCGGTAGGCACGCGTTTGTTGTTGCTTGACGAGCCGTTTGAAGGCGTGGCGCCCGCACTGTCTATGCGCGTGTCAGAGGTGCTGTCGCGGCTCAAGGGCAGCCAACTGTCGGTGTTGATTTCACAATCCGACCTGAACCATGCCAGTGGCTTGTTAGATACCAAAGTGGTGATTGAGCGAGGCGCCAATTCAGCGCCTGCTGAACAAACGAGCGCCTTAGTCTAAAAATATCTTGCCCGGGTTCATGATGTTCTTCGGGTCCAGCGCCTGCTTGATGGTGCGCATCATGGACACCGCACCGGCGCCGGCTTCGGTCAACAGAAAATCCATTTTGTGCAGCCCAATGCCGTGTTCACCTGTGCAGGTGCCGTCCAATGACAGTGCGCGTGCGACCAACTGGTTGTTCAAGGTTTCAGCGGTGGCGCGTTCCTCCGCGCTGTCCGGATCGATCAAATAACCGAAGTGGAAATTGCCGTCGCCGACATGGCCGACCAGGAAATAAGGAATGCCCGAGGCATCCACCTCGGCGATCGAATCGAGCAAGCAATCGGCCAGGCGTGATATGGGCACACAGGTATCGGTGCTGATCACACGGCAGCCAGGGCGACTGGTCAAGCCCGCGAAATACGTGTTGTGTCTGGCCGTCCACAAGCGGGTGCGGTCTTCCGGTGTGGTTGCCCATTCGAAAGCTTGGCCGCCGAACTCAGAGGAAACCTCTTGAACCGTTTCGGCTTGCTCCTTGACGCTGGCGGGTGAGCCGTGAAATTCCATCAACAACATGGGCTGTACCGGCAAATTGACTTTGGAATAAGCGTTCACCATTCGAACCGCATTTTTGTCAATCAACTCGACACGCGCAATCGGCACGCCCATTTGGATGATTTGAATCGTGGTGTGAACCGCGGCTTCAATGGACGGAAAAGAGCAAGTCGCGGCTGACACGGCCTCTGGCAATGGAAACAGTTTCAACGTGACTTCGGTGATCACGCCCAAGGTGCCTTCGCTGCCGACCATCAAACGCGTCAGGTCGTAACCGGCGGAGGACTTACGCGCGCGGGTGCCGGTGCGTATGACTTCACCACTGGCGGTGACCACTTCCAGGCCCAGCACGTTTTCGCGCATGGTGCCGTAACGAACCGCATTGGTGCCGCTGGCGCGGGTGGCACTCATGCCTCCGATACTGGCGTCAGCGCCCGGGTCGATCGGGAAAAACAAGCCGGTGCTTTTGATTTCTTCGTTCAATTGTTTGCGGGTCACGCCGGGTTGCACGGTGACCGTCAAATCTTCAGGGTTGATGCTGAGCAGCTTTTTCATGCGCGAAACATCAATGCTGATGCCGCCCTGAACCGCGAGCAAATGGCCCTCAAGAGAAGAACCGATGCCAAAGGGGATGACGGGTACTGAATGTTCGTTGGCGTGCTTCACCGCGAATGACACATCGGCCGTGCTTTCGGCAAACACCACCGCCGCAGGAGGCGGCACCGTGGTGTAGGCAGATTCGTCACGCCCGTGGTGTTCGCGCACCGACAAGGCGGTGGAGCATCTGTCGCCGAAATGCGCTTTGAGCGTGTCGATTAAAACCTGAGGCACATCGCGCTGGGCAATGACGGGCATCAAGTGTTGTGCGGTCTGGGGGGCGTTCATGGGATGTATCTCCAAAGAAGTTGCATTCTATGCAGGCGCTGGAATGGATGAATGCTGTGAAAACCCCAAGCATGGGCAAGTTGAGAGGTGCTGAGACAATACGCCAAACAAAAGGAACTTCACCATGGGAAACCGACTCACTCAAATAGCTACCCGCACCGGCGACGACGGCACCACCGGTCTGGGCGATAACCGACGGGTCAGCAAAAACAGTTTGCGTGTGCACGCCATGGGCGAGGTGGATGAATTGAACTCACACATTGGCGTGCTGCTGTGCGAGGAGATGTCTGCCAGCTTGCGCGAATTGCTGGTGGAAGTGCAGCATCAATTGTTCAATTTGGGCGGCGAGCTCAGCATCCCCGGGTTTGAGTTGTTGAAAACAGAGGCCTTGCTGCTGCTGGACAACGCCTTGAGCGAATACAACGAGGAATTACCCAAATTGCAAGAATTCATCTTGCCCGCAGGCAGCCGCGCGGCCTCATTGGCCCATGTCTGCCGCACCGTGGCGCGCCGCGCCGAGCGGGCGGTGGTGGCTTTGGGCGCAGAAGAAGCTTTGAACCCGACGCCGCGTCAATATCTGAACCGGTTGAGTGACCTGATGTTTGTACTGTCTCGCGTGCTCAATCGCATGAACGGCGGGGATGATGTGTATTGGAAAAGCGAGCGGATGCAAAACGCAGGTGAATGAATGAAGTTGATTGTTTTTTGCCTTGTGAGTTTTGTGTTCATCGTCTTGCCTGTCAGGGCAAGCGATATCCGACTGGCCATGGCGAATCCGGCGGCGGTGGCGTGCCTGGAGGCCGGCGGCAAGCTGACGAAAATTTATACCGACAAGGGCGAACAAGGCATGTGTACTTTGCCGTCTGGTGAGGTGTGTGAGGAATGGGCGTTTTTCAAAGGCACTTGTGGGCGGGAAAAGCCGAAGAATTAATTGGGGTCAGACTCCGATTAAATTTGCGATGTGTTCACGACTTGACGGCTCGGTCGTCGCTCACTGCCTACGGCAACGTTCGCGTCGGCCCGACCGCTATGTCGTTTGTCCGCTCGCCATATTTCCTCCGGCGGCATTTCTGCGGTTTGATAAACAAATCTAATTGGGGTCAGGTAATTGGGGTCAGTTACCAATTACTCAGTTATCAAAGACTTTCAGTACTCAAAATATTCACTGAAGGCCGAACAGGAGGGGGCGTTTTTTTCGAGCGAAAGCGCAGAAAAAAATCGCACCGGATGGGTCGGCCTAAGCGTGTCTTCAAATTGCAGGAATGCCAACCATCTAACGGATAGGGTCGGCCAAAGCGTGCCTTCAAACTGCAGGAATGCCAACCATCTAACGGATGGGTCGGCCCATGCATCACTCAACCCCTCGGCGCCAACACCGACAAAGTCAACCTTGAAACACAACTGGTGCGCCCCTGGTCATCCGTCATGTCGATTTGCCAGACGTGGGTGCTGCGCCCGATGTGCACCGGCCGCGCGATGCCGTTCACCCAGCCGCTGGCCACACCGCGAATATGGTTGGCGTTGATATCCAAACCGACGATGCGGTGACCCACGGGCGTCGAATAATCCGCGCCGCAAGAACCCAAAGTCTCGGCCAGCAGCACATTGGCCCCGCCATGTATCACGCCATAAGGCTGGCGCGTGCGCTCGTCCACCGGAATGCGTCCGCGTATGAAATCCGGACCTATCTCGGTAAATTCAATCCCTAGCCTGTCGGCTGCGGTGTTGATATGCGTGGTGGTCAATATTTCGGTGCTGATGGGCTTGGTCCAAATCGCCATGACAATGCGGTTCCTTCAATGACAATCCCGCATCTTAGTGGTGTACGACCTGTCCCTTGTCTCACACGGCATCCTGATAACCTTCAGACTCATGAACACATCTCTCCACGCCCAGCCGCCGTTTGTTCCGCAAATCCGTCTCTACCAGCAATGGCTGGCCGAACACCGCCAATTGCATTTTGACGATTACCAAGCCATGTGGCGCTGGTCGGTGACTGATATTGAAGCCTTTTGGCAATCCGCCTGGGATTATTTGGAGTTGCAATCGCCAACGCCTCACACCGCCGTGCTCGAGCGCAACACCATGCCTGGCGCGCGCTGGTTTCCCGGCGCGAAAGTGAATTACGCGCAACAGGTGTTGCGCCACGTTGAAGCTGCACACGCCGCAGGCATGCTGGCCATCATCAGCAACAACGAAAAAGGGCAACGCCGAGAACTCAGCTGGCCCGAGTTGAAACGCCAAGCGGCCGCGCTGTCTTTACATTTGCAGGCCCAGGGCGTGCAACCCGGCGACCGTGTCGCTGTGTACATGCCGAATATTGCTGAAACCATGATCGCCTTTTTGGCTGTCGTCAGTGTCGGCGGCATTTGGAGCGTGTGCGCGCCAGACATGGGCACGAACGCTGTCGTTGACCGGTTCAAGCAAATCACGCCCAAGGTATTGATCGCGGTCGATGGCGTCACCTATGGCGGCAAAGACCTGGAGCGACACACGGTGGTGAGTGAGTTGCGCGCCGCCTTGCCCAGCGTCGAGCATGTGGTGATTTACCGCAACCTCGGCGATCAACCCGCTGTGCCCGACAGCGCCGACTGGGCGCAGATCGTGCAGCGCAACGACGCGGCGGTGCATGCGTTCGAACCTGTGTGGCTGGACTTCAACCATCCGCTGTGGATTGTGTATTCCAGCGGCACCACCGGTTTGCCCAAGCCGCTGGTGCATGACCACGGCGGCACCATGCTCAACGGCATGGCGCACAAAAATTTGCATTACGACGTGGCTTGCAGTTACGAGCCCAACTCTTGGGGCGAGCGATTCCTCTGGTACTCGTCCACCGGTTGGATCATGTGGAACGCGCAACTCAGCGGTTTGCTCAGCGGCACCACTTGCGTGATTTACGACGGCAACCCCGGCGGCTCCAAAGACAAACCCGATTGGGGCGTGTTGTGGCGTTATGCGGCCAGCGAAGGCGTGACGTTTTTTGGCGGCGGCGCTGCGTTTTTCGCCAACTGCATGAAAGCGCATGTGCCCTTGAGCGAGATCGCGGGCTTACACACTATTCGCGCCTTGGGCACCACCGGTTCGCCTTTGAGTGCCGAAGTGCAGCAATGGGGCAGCGATCAATTTGCACAGATATATGCCAAGGCCGCAGAGCCGCGCCCGGACATTTGGTGGTGCAATATTTCCGGCGGCACCGATGCCGGTGCGTATGTTGGCGGCCACCGCGAACTGCCCATGGCTGCCGGTGAAATGCAATGCCGTTTTCTGGGCGTGAGCGTTGAGGCGTGGAACGAGCAAGGCAGGCCGGTGATCGACGAGGTGGGTGAGTTGGTGGTGACGCAGCCGCTGCCATGCATGCCGCCGTTTTTCTGGGGCGATACCGACAACCAGCGTTATTTGGGCAGTTATTTCGATACGTTTCCGCCCGGCCAAGGCAGACAACCCGGCGGCGGTGATTTGCCCGCAGACGCAGGCGCGGTGTGGCGACACGGCGACTGGTTAAAGATCACCCCCGAGGGCCGCGCCATCATTTACGGACGCAGCGACGCGACCATCAACCGTTACGGTTTGCGCATGGGCACCAGCGAGTTGTACAGCGCCATCGAGGCTTTGCCCGAGGTGTTGGACAGCATGGTGGTGGATTTGGAATATTTGGGCAAAGACAGTTACATGCCCTTGTTCGTGGTGTTGCGCCCGGGCGTGGAGCTTGATGACGCTTTGCGCGCGCGATTGAACGGCGCGATACGCACCGCACTCAGCCCGCGTTTTGTGCCTAACGACATCTTCCAGGTCGCAGAAATTCCGCGCACCTTGTCAGGCAAAAAACAAGAATTGCCAATCAAAAAATTGATGCTCGGCCAGCCAGTGGAGAAAGTGTTGAACCGGGACGCGATGGCGAACCCGGCGTGTTTGGATTGGTATATCGAGTTGGCGAAGAGGCATTTGGCGGGGGCTTGAGTGGTTCAATGCCTTGGTTTTAATTGGGGTCAGACTCCAATTAATTAATCGGTATCTGACCCCAATTAAAAAGCACATCGCGCCAAATATCTTCAGCCCAACTATTCTCAAAATCAGCGCAAACCGCAGCCGATTAACATCAAGACTTCATACATACAAAACGCGAACCGGAGCATTCATGGCCAAGACCGCATTTCATTGGGACGATCCTTTGTTGCTGGACAAGCAACTGAGCGAAGACGAGCGCATGGTGCGCGACGCCGCGAATGCGTATTGCCAAGACAAATTGTTGCCGCGCGTGACCGAAGCTTTCCGGCATGAAAAAACCGACCTCGCGATTTTTCGTGAAATGGGCGAACTCGGTTTGCTCGGCCCCACCATCCCCGCGCAATATGGCGGCCCGGAGTTGAACTATGTGGCTTACGGTTTGATCGCGCGCGAAGTCGAGCGCGTGGACTCCGGCTACCGTTCCATGATGAGCGTGCAGTCCTCGTTGGTGATGTTGCCAATCTTCGAATTCGGCACCGAAGGCCAGCGCCAAAAATACTTGCCCAAGCTCGCCACTGGCGAATGGATTGGTTGCTTCGGCTTGACCGAACCCGACCACGGCTCGGACCCGGCCAGCATGGCGAGTCGCGCGCACAAGGTCAAAGGCGGCTACAAACTCAGCGGCAACAAAATGTGGATCTCCAATTCACCGGTCGCCGATGTGTTCGTGGTCTGGGCCAAAGAAGTGACCGAAGCCGGCGCGGTCGGGCCGATTCGCGGTTTTGTGTTGGAAAAAGGCATGGCGGGTTTGAGCGCACCGGCCATACACAGCAAGGTAGGTTTGCGCGCATCCATCACTGGTGAAATCGTCATGGACGGCGTGTTTGTGCCCGAAGACAACGCTTTCCCTGAAGTGCAAGGTTTGAAAGGCCCGTTCACGTGTTTGAACAGCGCGCGTTACGGCATCGCTTGGGGTGCATTGGGCGCGGCCGAAGATTGTTTTCACCGCGCGCGCCAGTACACCTTGGACCGCCAGCAGTTCGGCAGGCCACTCGCTGCCAACCAACTCATTCAGAAAAAAATGGCCGACATGCAAACCGAAATCGCCCTCGGCTTGCAGGCCTGTTTGCGTTTGGGTCGCATGAAAGACGAAGGCACGGCGTCAGTGGAAATCACGTCTATCTTGAAACGCAATTCATGCGGCAAAGCGCTGGACATTGCGCGCATGGCACGCGACATGATGGGCGGCAACGGCATCAGCGACGAGTTTGGTGTGGCGCGCCATCTGGTGAATTTGGAAGTGGTCAACACCTATGAAGGCACGCACGACATACACGCCTTGATTTTGGGCCGGGCGATCACAGGCATAGCGGCTTTTGCCAATTGAAAAAGCAGCGGATTGTGGTGGGATTGAGTGGCGGTGTCGACTCGGCGGTGACCGCCTTGTTATTGAAACGCCAAGGCCACGAAGTGGTCGGCATCTTCATGAAAAACTGGGAAGACGATGACAACGATGAATACTGCTCGTCCAACCAAGACTTCATTGACGCCGCCGCTGTCGCTGATGTCATCGGCATAGACATAGAGCACATCAATTTCGCGGCGGATTACAAAGACCGCGTGTTCGCCGAATTTTTGCGCGAGTACCAAGCCGGGCGCACGCCGAACCCAGATATTTTGTGCAACGCTGAAATCAAATTCAAAGCTTTCTTAGACCATGCGTTTGCCTTGGGCGCAGACAAAATGGCTACCGGCCATTACGCGCGGGTGCGACACAACACACAGACGGGTTTGTATGAATTGCTCAAAGGCGTGGACAACAGCAAAGACCAAAGTTATTTTTTGCACCGCTTGACGCAAGCGCAGTTGTCGCAGTCTTTGTTTCCTATCGGCGAGTTGCAAAAAACCGAAGTGCGGCGTATTGCCGATGAAGCAGGTTTGCCGAATGCGCGCAAAAAAGACTCGACGGGTATTTGTTTCATTGGCGAGCGGCCGTTCCGCGAATTTTTAAACCGCTACATCGCCAAAGCGCCGGGCCCGATCAAAACCGATCAGGGCAGAAAAATCGGCGAACACCAAGGCTTGAGTTTCTACACACTGGGTCAGCGCCAAGGTTTGGGCATAGGCGGCATCAAAGAAAAAGGCGTGCAACGAGGCGGCGGTGACCACTCGCCATGGTTTGTGGCGCGCAAAGACATGGCGACAAACACCTTGTGGGTGGTGCAAGGCCATGACCATCCCTGGTTGTTGTCATCAGATTTGAAATTTAACGATGCGAGTTGGACGTCATCAGCATCGCCCGCACTCAGCGAGTGTTTTGCGAAAACACGTTACCGACAAGCGGATGCGCCTTGTCAATTTGAGGCTATGGGTGACGGCGGCTATGCGTTGTCGTTTCCTGAACCGCAATGGGCGGTGACGCCGGGACAGTCTGCGGTCTTGTATGACGGCGAGGTGTGTTTGGGCGGTGGCGTGATCATGAGTTAATTGGACAGAAGAGTTCACGCCATGCCGGCTCGGTCGCCGCTCACCGCCGCTGCGCGGCAACGTTCGCGTCGGCCCGCCCGTCATGTCGTTTGTCCGATCGATAAATCTCCTCCGACGGCATTTCTGCGGTTATAGAAATCCTGCTTCAGCAAATTCAATTAAGTGGGATCAAACTTTAATTTCGACCATAAACACCACTTGAGGCCGAACAGGCGGGGGCGTTTTTTTCGAGCGAAAGCGGAGAAAAAAAGCGCACCGGACGGGTCGGCCTAAGCGTGTCTTAACTTCTCGACAGCAGAAAAGCCCAAACTAAACGGACGTGTCGGCCTAAGCGTGTCTTCAAATGCTAAAAAACAAAACCCCGCATAGCGGGGCTTTGCAAAGAACAAAGCGCTTAAAAATTAAGCAGCTGTCAACCAGTAACCGGCGTTGAAAGGGCTGCTCATGCGCAATGCCAGTGGAGACACGTCCACCAACTTGTCGGTAGGCATTTTTTCGCCGTCACCGAGTTCAATGCCGGTGGGCTCAAGACCGTCAGCGCGTTCGACGACTGCCGCACGGGCAACTGAGAACGAATAAAAGCAACGGAAGGAGACTTTACGCTCAGCCCAGAACTCGGCGGCTTCACGGAAGACGTCTAGCAATTGCTCGCGAGCTTCTTTGTCGAATTTGGCATGTGCGGGAATATGCTCCAACACCAAAATGAAACCGGGTTGATGGCCAGACTTGTACAAAGCATCGCTCATGCTGTCAAACAAGGCATCGAAATTTTTGCCTGCTTGCGGTGCGAACGTGAACTGCTGGGTCGTCAAATCCAGAATGTCTTGCTTGCTTTGGGCGTTGGCCAAATTGGCATACAAAAAGTGGTAGCCCAACTGGGCGGCCGCAGATTGCAAATCAGCCACGCGAAAAGCGCGGATAGATTGAACGATATTTGTTTTGACTGTTCGAAGAGGCATGTCCATCGCCATGGTATTCCCACAAATGTCGAGTTTGTAAAGCGCTGCAACTGTGGATAACTTGTCAACAAATCGGTTACGGCAGACTACAGCTGGTTTACAAACTCGGGTTAACCCGAAAAACTTGATAGAAGATTATCTTGCAAAGCCGCCAAATTTGCAAGGATCGTCAAGGGAAGCACCGTTCATGACATGGAAAAGGCATCTATGTAAGTGCATGCACACTTGTGTTTAAACCTTTAGCGTGCAGCATTTAAGTCAGCTACAGCGATGGCTGTCATGTTCACAATGCGGCGCACCGTGGTGCTCGCCGTCAGGATTTGCACTTGTTTGGCAGCGCCCAGCAGCACCGGGCCGATGGCAATATTGCCGCCAGCCGCTGTTTTCAACAGGTTGTAAGTGATATTGGCGGCATCCAGGTTTGGCAGCACCAGCAAATTGGCGTCAGACAACAGCGTGCTGTGCGGCATGAGTGCTTGACGGGCCACTGTGTCAATCGCCACATCGGCATGCATTTCGCCATCAATTTCCAGCCAAGGCGCCAGATGTCGCACCAAAGCCAATGTGCTGCGCATTTTCAGCGCGGTGGGATGGTTGCTGCTGCCGAAATTGGAGTGCGACAGCAGCGCGGCTTTAGGCACGACACCAAAGCGCTTCATTTCTTCTGCGGCCATCACCGTGATCTCGGCCAATTGCTCCGCACTGGGGTCGTAATTGATGTGCGTATCCACCAAAAACAGCTGGCGTTCGGGCAATAAAAGTGCATTCATGCAGGCATAAGTGCTGACACCCGGGCGCAAGCCGATGACCTGGTCCACATATTTCAAATGTGCATCGGGGGTGGACCAAGTGCCGCAAATCAAACCATCTGCTTCACCCTTGTGCACCATCATGCACCCGATCAAGGTGAGGCGACGGCGCATGTCAATCTTGGCCAGTTGTTGCGTCACGCCTTTGCGCTCGGTCATGTGGTGATAGCTTTGCCAGAAGTCACGGTAGCGGTGGTCGTCCTCCACATTGACCACCTGATAGTCAACGCCCTCGATCATGCGCAAACCGAAGCGTTCGATGCGTTGGCTGATCACCGCCGGACGACCAATCAAAATCGGTTTGGCCAAACCTTCGTCCAGCACGATTTGCGCGGCGCGCAACACGCGTTCGTCCTCGCCTTCAGCGAAGCAAATGCGCTTTTTGCTGCCGCGTTTGGCCGCACTGAAGATGGGCTTCATCGCCGCGCCCGAGGCATACACCAGCGATTGCAATTTTTCTCGGTATGCGTCCATGTCGGTGATCGGACGCTGCGCCACGCCACTGGCAATGGCGGCTTGCACCACGGCCGGTGCGATTTTCATCATCAGGCGCGGGTCAAACGGTTTGGGAATCAGGTATTCGGGGCCAAACGCCAGGTTTTCACCGGCATATGCCGCAGCCACCACTTCGCTTTGCTCGGCCTGCGCCAATTCGGCAATCGCGTGCACCGCAGCCACTTCCATTTCTGGGGTGATGGTTGACGCGCCAGCATCCAGAGCCCCGCGAAAAATATAAGGAAAACACAGCACGTTGTTGACTTGGTTCGGGTAGTCGGTGCGACCTGTGGCCATGATGGCGTCGCTGCGTACTTGCAAGACTTCTTCGGGCAATATTTCGGGGGTCGGGTTGGCCAGCGCCAAAATCAAAGGGCGAGCAGCCATGGCCTTGACCATGTCGGGTTTGAGCACGCCACCGGCTGACAAACCGAGAAACACATCGGCATTGCCGATCACATCGCCCAAAGTGCGCGCATCGGTTTTTTGCACGAACTGAATTTTGTCTTCGTCCATCAACTCGGCGCGGCCCGCGTAAACCACGCCGGCCAAGTCAGTGACCCAAATATTGTGTCGTGGCATGCCGAGTTTGACCAACATACCCAAGCAAGCCAAAGCCGCTGCGCCTGCGCCGGAAGCGACCAATTTCACTTGGGTGATGTCCTTGCCCACCACTTTGAGGCCATTGAGGATGGCGGCACCCACCACGATCGCCGTGCCGTGCTGGTCGTCGTGGAACACCGGTATCTTCATGCGCTGGCGCAACTGCCGCTCGATGTAAAAACAATCCGGGGCTTTGATGTCTTCCAAATTGATGCCGCCGAATGTGGGCTCTAGTGACGCAATGATGTCGACCAGTTTGTCCGGGTCTTTTTCGTTGATCTCGATGTCAAACACATCAATGCCCGCAAACTTTTTGAACAACACGCCCTTGCCTTCCATCACCGGCTTGGCGGCCAAAGGGCCGATATCACCCAAACCCAGCACCGCAGTGCCGTTGGTGATCACCGCCACCAAATTGCCACGGCTGGTGTATTTGTAGGCGTTGTTCGGGTCTTTCACAATTTCTTCGCAGGGCGCGGCCACGCCGGGTGAATACGCGAGTGACAGGTCGTGCTGGTTGACCAATTGCTTGGTGGCTTGAATGGCAACTTTGCCGGGCGTTGGAAATTCGTGGTATTCGAGTGCGGCGCGGCGCAGTTGCGCGCGGGCTTGCGGGCTGGTGTGGTCGTTGGCGGCCACTTTGGAATCACTCATGCGTGTCTTTCGGTCGAGGCAAGTTCAAAATTTGTAGGTGTATTCAACAATGTATGAATCGCTTTCATGGATGTAGGTGCGCGCTTCCCAAGAGCGGGCCCAACGAAACTCCAATTCGTGGTGCTCGCCAATGTCAACGCTGGGGCCCAAACGGAACTTGTTGACATCGTGACCGCTGGTGCCATCTAAAGCGCGTTGCACCCTGACCCCCATGATGAAGCCGAAAATCCCGCGTTCATAACGCAAAGCGGCCTCACTGTAGCCGTAAAGATATTTTTCGCCGGCTTCGTTGGCATGACCGACCAAGCCACGGAAATACATGCCCAAGTCGCCTTTGAGCGGCACATTTTTTCGCACCCGCACAGCAAGTTTGTAGACATTGCTGAAACTGGTGACGCCGCTGCTGACTTCCTTGTCGCGTTCACCTTCTACCAAGAGTTCAATGCGGTGAATCGGCCCAGACTTAAAACTCAAACTAGGGATCAGCGTGAGGCCATAGCCATGGCTCACGTTGTCCGTTATTTTTTCATGTTCGTATTCCACGCCGAACTCGGGTCGACCACCCCATAAAGTGGCCTCTGCCATCGCAGAGCCTGCCAACATGCCAGCGGTGAGCAGAAAAATCGCGAAACGTACATTGTTCAGGAGGACGGGCATGGCACAGAAGAGAATTTCTCTGAGTATACAACGAACAACTGCCGCATGGTTTCAGCGCCTGCATCGAGTTGAAGGCGGCATCAAGAGGCTAGCCATTGCATGGCCTTGGCGCGTTGGGCGGTTTGTTTGCCGCCAAGCACAAAACCGCGACAACGACCATCGTCCGTCATAAATTGCCAGACATGCTCCTCGCTGCTTTGCCACTGACCGGCGGTGCCTGGCTCAGGCAAGGCCAGCAACAGGGCAAATGCCGGTGTTTTTACCGCCACTGGCATGACGGGGAAGACAACGTCGGTTGGCGTACCCGCTAGAGTGGCGCCCAACGCCCGCGCGGCGGTCATGATGGGCATGACATAGGGCAAGACGCGGTCACCTGCAGACGCATATTGCGCCACATCGCCCAAGGCATAAACATGCGGGTCGCTGGTTTGCAGTTGATGGTTCACCAGCACCCCGCGGTCACAAGCCAAACCGGCCTGCGCCAGCCACGCGGTGTCGGGTCGCAAACCTATGGCACTGAGCACCATGTCCACTGGCAATGCCTCACCGCTGTGCAAATGCGCCAGCAAGGCGGGGCCTTGGTGCGAAACGCTGGTGACGCGGTTGTTCAAATGCCAAACCACGCCCAGATCTCCAAGCGCCTGCTGCAATGGCGCGCTCGCCGCCTCTGGCAGCAACGCCGCCAAAGGACGCGTTGCCGGGTCAACCACATGCACCTGAAAGCCAGCGCCCGCCAAGTCGTTGGCGAACTCACAGCCGATCAAACCCGCGCCCATGATCAACACTTTCGCACCTGGCTGCAAGCGCTCACGCAGCAGCGCGTAATCCGCCCATTGATTGACGGACAAAACGCGGTCAGCGGCATCGCCATCCAACGGCAGCCGAATCGGCTCGGCGCCCAAGGCCAGCACCAAGCGGCTGTAGGTGAACACCTGTGTGTCGGTATGCAGTTCACGCTTCGCCAGATGCAAGCCATGGGCGTGCGAATGGGCATGGCATTGAACATTCAAACTTGCCGCCAAGTCAGCAGCCAGGCCATTGACCAATTGCTGGGCAGACTTGCCTTGGGCAAATGCGGTGGACAAGGCAGGTTTGGGATAGGCGTCCCCCGAGGAAGCCGTGACCAACACCACCGGGGTTTGGCTGTCGTGTTTGCGGAATTCTTTGATGCTGGTCCAGCCGGCCAAGCCACTGCCTAGTACCACCACGGGGGCTTCAGTCATGTTCAGACCTCGACCATTTCGAAATCAGCCTTGGCCACGCCGCAGTCCGGGCAGGTCCAGTCCGCTGGCACATCGGCCCAGCGGGTGCCCGCGGCGATCTTGTCTTCGGGACGACCGGCGGCTTCGTCATAAATGAAACCGCACACGATACAAACATAGGTGTTGAAAGAGTTGCTCATAGATTGCTCCTGAAATGAGAGAAGAAAAAAAGGTGGAGTATCGCCAACGCAGCGAATCAGGCGGTGGCTTGTTGCAAGCGTGCTTTGTAATGGTTGGCGTGACGCTCTTCCACTTTGGCCAATGCAGCAAAGCGTTTTTGCGCCTTGGCCAAGGTGGCGGCAAATTGCGCAGCGTGTGTTTTTGACTCTTCGATTTGCTCGTTCATTTCCGCTGCTGCAGCTGCATTGCCTTCGGCTTCGGCGGTGCGGCGGAACGATGGGTACATCTCGGTGTATTCGTAGGTTTCGCCATCGATGGCGATTTGCAAAGCTTTGGCCGGGGTCATCTCGGCTTTGGGGTAGAGCAAATCCAAATGGCCAAAAGCATGTTGCAATTCCTGATCGGCGGTTTCCTCAAACGTGCGTGCGGTTTCTTCGTCGCCCATGGCGCGGGCGATGCGGGCGAAATAACGGTACTTGGTGTGGGCCATGGATTCGCCGGCGAAGGCGGCTTCAAGGTTGGCCATGGTTTTGATCTCGGGGCGTTGCTGGGTATGCATAAAAACTCCTGTGATTGATGAAATGAATCGGAACAGGAAGAATGATAGAGCCAATTAATTTAAAATACCAATTGATTGTTACTAATTCATTGATAGAGGCTATTGCCCTCCTCCGCGCTGTGTCAACCCCGCATCAAAGCTTCGATTTCATCCGCATCCACGGGCACGCCCCGGCTGATCAACTCACACCCTGTGGCGGTAACGATGGCATCGTCTTCTATTCGAATGCCTATGTGCCAGAACTGCTCGGGCACGCCTTCGCCCGGACGCACATACAAACCGGGCTCTAAAGTCAACACCATGCCGGGGTGCAGCACGCGGCTGGGGCGCGGTTGCACCACCACGCCGGTGATCGGGTCGGCTTTGGGCGGCTCGGTGTTGGCCTCGCCAGGCTCGACATAGCTGCCGCAATCGTGCACATCCATGCCCAACCAGTGGCTGGTGCGGTGCATATAAAAAGGGAAGTAGGCTTTCTTTTCGATCACGTCTTGCAAAGAGCCGTGTTTGTCATGCGACAAGAGGCCGACATCCAACAAGCCTTGCGCCAACACTTTCACTGCCGCTTCGTGCGGGTCGTTGAAGCGGGCACCTGCGCGAGTGGCGTTTGCCGATGCATATTGCGCTGCCAAAACGATGTCGTAGAGCGCGCGCTGCGGGCCGGTGAATGTGCCGTTGGCCGGAAACGTGCGGGTGATGTCAGACGCATAGCCGTCGAGTTCGCAACCGGCGTCGATCAACACCAAGTCGCCGTTGCGCACAGGCGCGGTATCGGCTCGGTAATGCAAGACGCAGGCGTTCGCACCGGCGGCAACGATGGAGGTGTAGGCTGGAAACTGCGAGCCGTGCCGACGGAACTCATGCAACAGTTCGGCTTCCAAATGGTGTTCGCGCACATCCTGGCGGTCGCGCAACATGCGCGCACTCAGTTGCATGGCGCGCACATGGGCGCCTGCGCTGATTTGTGCGGCGCGGCGCATGGTGTCTTGTTCGTGTGCGTCTTTGAGCAAACGCATTTCGTCGAGCAACACACACACATCTTGCTGCACTGACGGACAAGACACGCCCATGCGCACACGGGCGCGTACTTTGTTCAACCAGCCATCGATTTGCGAGGACAACCTATCGTGCGTGGCAAACGGGTACCAGACGCTGGTTTGGTTTTCCAATAACTTCGGTATTTGCGCGTCCAGTTCGGCCACTGAAAACGCTTGGTTCACACCCAATGTGCCAGGTGCTGCCAGCGGGCCCAAACGTATGCCGTCCCAAATTTCACGCTCCAAATCTTTGGGCTGGCAAAACACAGTGCTGCGACCGTTGGCTTCGATGACCAGCCAAGCGTTGGGCTCGGTGAAACCGGTGAGGTAGAAAAAATAACTGTCGTGTCGAAACGGAAAATCGGCGTCGCGGTTGCGGGCGCGCTCAGGAGCAGTCGGGATGATGGCCACACCGCCAGGGCCCAGTTGGGCAGCTAAAGCAGCGCGGCGTGAAGCGTAAAAATGGGTCATGGCGCGATTGTAGGAGGGGCGCTCAACCTACATGCGTGAAGGACTATCCACTAGGCGTATGTTCGTGGTGCGTCATAAACCTCCCCAGCGACGACAAGTCAAGCGGATGACTATGTATTCAGTTGCGCCAAACGCTCCGGCGTTCCCACATCCACCCACAAGCCTTGGTACAGCGAAGCTGTCACCAAACCCTCGTCCATGGCGCGTCGCAATAAGGGAGCCAGCGGTACTTTGACGGATTGCGGGTTGCCTGCGGGAATGCCGCATCGGGCTTCGCTGAAAAATACTTTTTTGTAAAGCGCAATCGTGCTGAAAGTAAACAACTCGTGTTCAAGGAGACGCGGCAGGTTCAACGCCAATCCCTTTGCCGACAAACCAAAATCACCTTGCGGGTTGTGTTCGGGGTTGGGCACCAACCAAATATGGGCCAGTGCGTTACTTGCTGAAAACCGTTCATACATAGCAGGCGAAAAATCAAACTCGGGCGCAAACACATCACCTGCCGCCACCCAAAACACGTCTCTCAACAAAGGCAAGGCCCGCAAAATGCCGCCTGCGGTTTCCAGTGCTTCACCCGCGCCACGGCCCTCGTGCGAGTAATGCAATTGAAGGCCGTTACCCACAGGGCTTGGCGTTGTCTCCACAGCCGAATCCACGGGTAGAAAACGGTGACCCAATGCCGGTTCAATCTGGTCCCCCAGCCAACCCGTATTGATCACGACCGACCCGACACCGGCGCGCAACAAGCCGCGCAACGGATAAGACAGCAAAGTATGTCCGCGCACCGTCAAAAGAGGCTTGGGGCAATGGTCGGTCAGCGGGCGCATGCGTTCGCCGCGCCCAGCAGCCAGCAGCATGGCGCTGGCCGGCAATGCGCTGGTGGGTAAAAAAGGCTTGTTTGACACAGTGCGCAAGTGTAGCCAGCGCACCCACGATCTGCGCTATCAACTTGTCGAAGCCGCGTACTCAGATGGGCAGACCCTGCGGCTTTGGCCCTTGGCCCAGAGGGCTGAGGTCAGGCAAAAAGGTTTAGTTAAAATAATCAGTTCCCCTTAACTTTCTCTACAGACGGAGCCACCCATGGCCAACCACCAACAAATGGCCAGTGCGATTCGCGCATTGGCAATGGATGCGGTTCAACTTGCTAACTCGGGTCACCCGGGCGCACCCATGGGCATGGCAGATATTGCCGTCGCCTTATGGGGCGGGCATTTGAAACACAACCCGACCCACCCGCATTGGGCTGATCGTGACCGCTTCGTGCTGTCCAACGGTCACGGCTCCATGTTGATTTACGCCTTGCTGCATCTCACCGGCTACGACTTGCCGATGAGCGAGTTGAAAAACTTCCGCCAGTTGCACAGCAAAACCGCCGGTCACCCTGAAGTGGGCATCACGCCCGGCGTGGAAACCACCACCGGCCCGCTGGGCCAGGGCATCACCAACGCGGTCGGCATGGCATTGGCAGAAAAACTGCTGGCTTCCGAATTCAACCGTCCCGGCCACGATATCGTCGATCACCACACCTATGTGTTCATGGGCGACGGTTGCATGATGGAGGGCATCAGCCACGAAGCCTGCGCTTTGGCTGGTGCTTGGAAGCTGAATAAATTGATCGCCTTGTACGACGACAACGGCATTTCCATCGACGGCAAGGTCACGCCTTGGTTCATCGACGACACACCGGCGCGATTCAAAGCCTATGGCTGGAACGTCATCACGGTCGACGGCCATGATGTGAACGCGGTGTCAAAAGCCATCGCCACCGCGAAGCACAGCGCCGACAAACCCACCCTCATCGCTTGCAAAACCCATATCGGCCAAGGCAGCCCGAACCGCGTGGACACCGCCAAAGCCCACGGCGAACCGTTGGGCGCGGAAGAAATCGCGTTGACACGCGCTGCCATCCACTGGCCGCACGAGCCATTCCATGTACCTGCCGATGTATATGCAGATTGGGACGGCAAAGCCAAAGGTGCGCAGCAAGAGCAGCAGTGGAACCAGTTGTTCAAAGCGTATGCATCTGCACACCCCGAGTTGGCTGCTGAATACAAACGCCGCATGGCCGGTGAATTGCCTTCCAACTTCCACCAAACCGTGGTCGATGCCGTGGTGGCAGCCAATACCAAAGCCGAAACTGTCGCCAGCCGCAAAGCCAGCCAGTTGGCATTGGAAGCATTCACCGCCGCCATTCCCGAAATGCTCGGCGGCAGCGCCGACCTGACCGGCTCGAACCTGACCAACACCAAGTCCACTCCGAACATGCGTGTCGATCTGGCTGGGCGTGTCGTCAAAGACGAGCAAGGCCACGGCGGTCGCCACATCAATTACGGCGTGCGCGAATTCGGCATGGCCGCCATCATGAATGGCATCACTTTGCACGGCGGCTTCATTCCTTACGGCGGCACTTTCCTCACGTTCTCTGACTATTCACGCAACGCCATCCGCATGGCCGCGTTGATGAAGCAGCGCGTGGTGCATGTGTTCACCCACGACTCCATCGGTTTGGGCGAAGACGGCCCGACCCACCAGTCCATCGAGCACGCGGCTTCACTGCGTCTCATCCCCGGTTTGGATGTGTGGCGTCCGGCCGATACCGCTGAGACAACCGTCGCATGGGCCGTGGCATTGCAAAACGCCCATCGCCCGACCGCGTTGTTGCTCAGCCGCCAAAACCTGCCGTATTTGCCCAAAGGCGACAGCAAGGCCAAAGACGCCAGCGGCTTGGACGCGATCAACAAAGGCGCGTATGTGCTGGCCGAACCATCCGAAGTCGGCATGAACAAAAAAGCGCAAGCCGTCATCATCGCCACGGGTTCTGAAGTGCAGCTCGCGCTCAAAGCGCAAGCCGTGTTGGCCGAACACAAAGTCGCGGTGCGCGTGGTCTCCATGCCCAGCACCACCACGTTCGATCGCCAAAGCACGGCTTACAAATCGGCCGTGTTGCCCGCCGGTGTGCCGCGTATCGCGGTCGAGATGGGAAGCACCGACGGTTGGTGGAAATACGGCGTGTCCGCCGTGGTCGGCATAGACACCTATGGCGAAAGCGCACCGGCACCTGTGTTGTTCAAACACTTCGGCTTCACCCCTGAAAACGTCGCTGACACCGTGCGCGCCGTGTTGCAGCGGGCTTGAGCGTTCCATGCGCTGCCTGGCAGCGCGATCTTGTTTAACTTGTTCTGATAGAAAGAGTAGCCATGGCCATCAAAGTAGGTATCAACGGATTCGGTCGCATTGGACGCATGGTGTTTCGTGCCGCCATTCAAAACTTCAACGACATTGAGATCGTTGCCATCAACGATTTGCTCGAGCCCGATTACCTGGCCTACATGTTGAAGTACGACAGCGTGCACGGCCGCTTCAAAGGCGAGGTGTCTGTCGATGGCGGCCACTTGGTGGTCAATGGCAAAAAAATCCGTTTGACGCAAGAGCGTGACCCGTCCGCTTTGAAGTGGAACGAAGTCGGTGCAGACATCGTCATCGAAGCTACCGGTTTGTTTTTGGACAAACCCACCGCCGAAAAACACCTGGCCGCCGGCGCGAAAAAAGTGTTGCTCTCTGCTCCTTCCAAAGACGACACACCGATGTTTGTGTTTGGTGTGAACCACAGCACTTACGCTGGTCAAACCATTGTGTCCAACGCTTCTTGCACCACCAATTGCTTGGCTCCTGTGGCCAAGGTGTTGAATGACAAATGGGGCATCAAGCGCGGTTTGATGACCACGGTGCACGCAGCCACAGCCACGCAAAAAACCGTGGACGGTCCATCGAACAAAGACTGGCGCGGCGGCCGCGGTATTTTGGAAAACATCATTCCTTCCAGCACCGGTGCGGCCAAAGCGGTTGGCGTGGTGATTCCTGCGCTGAACAAAAAACTCACTGGCATGTCGTTTCGCGTGCCCACCTCTGACGTGTCAGTCGTTGACTTGACCGTTGAGTTGGAAAAGCCCGCCAGCTACGCCGAGATTTGCGCCGAAATGAAAGCGCAAAGCCAGGGCGCATTAAAAGGCGTGCTCGGCTACACCGAAGACAAAGTGGTGGCCACCGATTTCCGTGGCGAGCCTTGCACCAGTGTGTTTGACGCGGATGCCGGTATTGCTTTGGACAGCACCTTCGTCAAAGTGGTCAGCTGGTATGACAACGAATGGGGTTACTCCAACAAGTGCTTAGAGATGGTGCGCGTGATCGCCAAGTAACACCCGGCAAGCTCTCGCAACAAGCGCCCTGCGGGGCGCTTTTTACTGCGTCAAAGCGCGGCACACCCAAAAAACATTCAACCGCTAACATCAACGCATGGATTCAGTGATTTCAATATTCAAAGAACGCATCAAACAGGCCATCGCAACCGGTCAAACCTTGCGCATACAAGGCGGCAACACCAAACACTTTTATGGCGAGCACAACACCTCACACACGGTGCTTGACACGCGCGAACACGCCGGTGTGGTCAGCTACGAACCCAGCGAACTGGTGGTGACTGTGCGCGCCGGTACACCGCTTGCGCAATTGGAACAATTGCTTTCCACCCAAGGCCAATGCTTGGCCTATGAGCCACCGCATTTCGGCGCATCAGCCACCGTGGGTGGCATGGTGGCTGCCGGTTTGGCCGGTCCTTCGCGCGCCAATGTCGGCGGTGTGCGTGACCATGTGCTGGGCGCCAAATTGATCAACGGCTTGGGCGAAGAACTTACCTTCGGCGGTCAGGTGATGAAGAACGTCGCCGGTTACGACGTGTCGCGTGTGCTGGCAGGAAGCATGGGCACCTTGGGTCTGATCACCGAAGTGTCTTTGAAAGTATTGCCGGTCGCATCCGCAGAAGCCACTTTGGTGTGCAAGCTGTCACAGCATGATGCGCTCGAACTCTTACACCGCTGGGGTGGGCAAGCACTGCCACTCAACGCCAGCGCGTGGCTGCATGACACCACGGCGCAACCCGCGCAAGATATGTTGTTTGTGCGCTTGCGCGGCGCAGTGGCTGCGGTCGAATCCGCTTGTCCGCGCATGATCGCTGATGTGCAAGCCTTGGGCGGCTCGGCCTCTCGCATGGACAACGCACAAGCGGCCAAAGATTGGCAAGCCGGTCGCGAACAGAGCTTGCCGTTTTTCCACGCACCTTCGCCCGAGCTGTGCTTGTGGCGTTTGAGTCTGCCGCAAACCGCGCCTGTGTTGAATTTGCCTTATGCCACTTACATCGAATGGCACGGCGGCTTGCGTTGGCTGTGGGCACCCGCATCGGCGGCGGCGCAGTTGCGCGAAGCTGCTCATGCAGTGGGTGGTCACGCCACGGTGTTTCGCCGTGCGCAAGCTGGTGCGCACAACACGCAGGTATTTTCAGAATTGCCAGCCGTGCAACAACGCATACAACGCGAATTACAAAAACAGTTTGATCCGCACGGTGTGTTCAACACCGGCCGCTTAGGTATTTAAAAGATGCAAACCAATCTCTCTCCCGAATACCAACACACGGCTGACGGCTTGGAAGCCGAAGCCATATTGCGCAAATGCGTGCACTGCGGTTTTTGCACCGCCACTTGCCCGACCTACCAGTTGCTGGGGGACGAACTCGACGGCCCGCGCGGACGCATATATCTGATCAAGCAAGTGTTAGAGGGCGAAACACCAACGCGCGACACGCAGTTGCACTTAGACCGCTGCCTCACCTGCCGCAACTGCGAAACCACCTGCCCCAGCGGGGTGCAATACGGCCATTTGGTCGACATAGGCCGCAAACTGGTGGACGAGAAAGTACCGCGCCCGGCCAGCGAACAAGCGATGCGCTGGGCCTTGAAAGAAGGCTTGAATTCACCGCTGTTTGCACCCGCCATGAAGCTCGGCCAAACCGTGCGCGCCTTGTTACCCGGCGGCATCAAAGCCAAGGTGCCGCAAGCGCGCAGCGCAGGGGTATGGCCGACGCGCACCCATGCACGCAAAGTGCTGATGCTGGCCGGTTGTGTGCAACCAGCGATGAGCCCGAAAATCAACAGCGCGACCGCGCGCGTGTTGGATGCCTGCGGCATTCAAACCGTGGTCGAGCCCTTGGCCGGTTGTTGCGGCGGCGTGAAGTTTCATTTGAACGATCAGGACGGCGCGATCCTGCAAATGAAAAACAACATCGACGCCTGGTGGCCGCATGTGGCCCAAGGGGTGGAAGCGATTGTGATGAACGCGTCCGGCTGTGGTGTCACCGTCAAAGACTACGGCCACATACTGCGTAACGATGCTGCCTATACCGAGAAAGCCAAACGCATCAGCGAGTTGACGAAAGACCTGAGCGAGTTATTGCCTCACCTGCTACCCGATTTGCAACAACGCATTGCACCGCAAGCCGCACAAGCCCAAGGGCTGATGGCGTTCCACCCGCCGTGCACCATGCAACACGGACAGCAACTCAAAGGCGGCGTGGAAACGCATTTGAATGCCCTCGGCTTCAAACTGCGGGTGGCCAGCAACGAGGCACATTTGTGCTGCGGATCGGCCGGCACTTACAGCGTGCTGCAACCGGTCATCGCCACGCAACTGCGGGACCGCAAACTCGGCAACCTGAACGAAATGCAACCCACGGCGATATTGAGCGCCAACATTGGTTGCATCACGCATTTGCAAAGCGGCACCGCGGTGCCGGTGCGCCATTGGATAGAAATGGTGGATGCGGCGTTGCTTACATCTGCGGCGCATTCAAGCGCTGCATGAAAGCGGGTGACAACAGTAACTGTTCTTCAATCAGTGCGCACAGGGTTTCTCTCTCAAACGGCTTGAGCGCCAAGCCGTTCATGCCCACATCCGTGCAACGTTGGTGGTCCGCAGTGTTGACATTGGCAGTCAGGGCCAGCACCGGCACCTCGCGCTGGGGCCAAGCCCCCTCGGTACGCAAGCGTCTGGTGGCTTCAATGCCGTCCATCACCGGCATCAACATGTCCATCAGCACCATGTCAAACGGCTCGGCCGCGAGAGCGTCCAAGGCTTCTTGTCCGTTGCCTGCTTGCACCAACACGGCGTTTGGCCAATGCGACTTCACCACCTGACAGGCCAGCAAGCGGTTGACCGAGCTGTCATCCACCACCAAAACCCGCACTGCAAATGATTGCAAACGGGTCATGCCCTCTTCCGTGTGCGTGGCCAACGCGGTAACCGTCGATTCAACCAGCGGCAAGCGCACCCAAAAGCTTGAGCCTTGTCCGGGGGTGCTTTCCACACCGATGTCACCACCCAGCAGTTGCGCCAATTGGCGACTGATGGACAGGCCCAAACCATTGCCACCATAGACACTGGCCGTGGTCACGCTGGCCTGCTCGAAGGGTTCGAATATGTGTTGCAGGCGCTCAGGCGCAATCCCAATGCCGGTGTCGTTGATGGTGAACCACAGATGCTTTGCATCGCGCGTGACCCGCAACACGACCGAGCCTTGGTGGGTGAACTTGATGGCATTGCCCAGCAGGTTGACCAGCACTTGCATCAATCGGTGCCGGTCGCTGACCACCCATTGCGGCAAGTCATCGGCCGCCTGCAGTTCGTAGTCAATTTGCATGCTGTTGACGCGCTGTAAAAACAGATTGAAAGCAGCGCGTACCGTGCCCATCAATTCAAACGGCGCGGGTTGGACTTTCAATTGCCCGCGTTGCAACAGGGAAAAATCCAAGACATCGTTGATGACGGTCAGCAAATGGTCGCTGGACTGCTTGACCAAATCGGCGAGTTCAAGCGCTTTGGGCAAATGCCGCACATCTTGACGAAGCAAATCGCTGAACCCGATGATGGCGTTCATCGGTGTGCGCAATTCATGGCTGAGCATAGCGATGAAATTGTCTTTGATGGTTTGTGCCCGCAGCAGCCGAGTACGTGTTTGCAGCAGATTGGCCTGGCGTTTTTCGCTGACATGCAGGGTGCGCAAATACAAGCGTTGGTAAATCAAGGGAAGTGACAATAAAAAAACGCTGATGGCCACATTGCTCCAAGCATTCATCACCAGCAATTGAGGCGTGGCTACATACAACGGCGGCAACCATCCCAGCCAAGTGCCGGCAGCCATTCCCCCCAAACACAACAGACACACGAAAAGCCAGAACACACCATCTGCAAGCCCAAGTAAAAACATGGGCAACAAGGGCAGAACCACCACCCATTTAAGGACGTTGGAAAAAATACCACCAGACCAAATCGCTTCGCGCAACAAATGAAAATGCCCGTAGGCCAGTCCCAAATAAAGCACCCAGCGCAATGGCACACCCAAGGTGTAAAGCCACATGAGCAACAAAATCACCAAGCTCAGCACAGAGGCTTGCCATTGCACCTCGGGGTTCGGTGACAGGCTTCCCAAGCTGTGGCTCATGACCGCCAAAAAAAACGTGAAGAGCAAATAAAACTGTGCTTTAGGGGTCACCCAGTGAGTGGGCAGCCGCTGCTTAAAGCGTGCCCAAATCAAGCGCCAGGAGCGTGTATCAACCATGGGGCGATCCAGATTGCAACAACTGTGCGTGCACACCGCGCTGCAGCTGCTCGCGGTCCAAAGGTTTGAGCAGCACATCGTTCATGCCGGCTTGCAGGCATGCGGCATGGTCTTGCGGATGGCTGCTGGCGGTCAGACCAATCACCGGCAAATGGCTCAGCGGTGCAGCAGACTGGCGGATGGCGCGTGTGGTTTGCAGCCCGTCCATGACGGGCATGACCAAATCCATCAACACCAGGTCTACCGTGTGTGTTTGCAGCAGTTGCAAGCAAGCCTGGCCGCTGGTGACGCTGTGCAAGACTGCATTCGGCCAGAGTTGCTGGCATATCAGCCCAGCGACTTTCAGATTCACCAGGTTATCGTCTACCAACAGCAAGCTGAATGGCGGGGGCGCAGGAAATGTCTCCTGGCTGAGCAGGGGGGGTGCTGGTGCCGCGCAGGCTTGCAAAGGAACGCGAAACCAAAACCGTGAGCCGTGGTTAACTTGACTTTGCAAACCGATGTCGCCGTCAAACAATTGCACCAAGCCTTTACAAATAGCCAGCCCTAAACCCGTGCCACAAAAGCGGCTGTGGGTTTGCAAATCGGCATGCTCAAAACGGTTGAAGATGAAGGCTTGTTGTGCATCGTGAATGCCAACGCCCGTGTCTTTGACTTCAAACTCCATGTGTGCACCATCTTTTCGGATTGACAAATGGACCGAACCGCTAGACGTGAACTTGAACGCGTTTTCAAGCAAATGGCACAGCACTTCTTTGAGGCGCTTGCTGTCGGTCATCACCCATTCGGGCAAGGCCGGATCGAGTTGCGCATGAAATTGCACCGAGGCAGTGGCGCGGCTGGCAAACGTTTGCTTGCAATCAGCAAACGCAGCAGCCAAATGCGTCGGCGTCGGCTGAAGCTGCAAGCGCCCCGCCTGTATTTGGGTGAAATCTAAAATTTGATTCACTAACTTCAGCAAATGTTCGGTGGACTCACGCACCAAGTCGACGGTTTGTAAATTGTTCCCAGCGGTTTTTAACTCGGCGCGAATGACGTCGTTAAAGCCGAGGATGGCATTCATCGGCGTGCGCAATTCATGGCTGACAGAGGCCAGAAACTGATCTTTGTAAGCCTCCGCTTGCATCAATGCGGCTCGGTTGGCGCTGAGCTCTTTGTTGCGACGCGTGATTTCGCCAAGCTGGTGGTTGTAAATACGTTGGTACACCAACAAGCCGCCAAGCAAACTGATGGCGGTGAACACATGGTTGCCCAGCGACCACAGCACATGGCGCGGGCCGTAGACATAGCTGACGGGCAGCCAGCCGTATTCGGTGAGCGGCACCAAGGCCAACAGCGTCACTTGCACCAACACAATCCAGCGCAACGATTCGCGCCAGCCGAGTAAATAAATGGAGGGCGCCGGCAGAATCATCATCCACATAGCGCTGGAAGAAAACAGACCCCCAGTGACCCAGATGATGTAGCACATCAAAGCATAGGTTTGGAGCAGCAACAAATGGGTGGTGCGTTGCAGCGTCCATTTGAAAAGAGTGTGTGCCATGCCGGTGAAGCTGACGCTTAGCAACGCCAGCAGCAGTGCGTTTTCAAAGGCAAAAGGTTGCGACAACAACAAGAACAGGACCAGATTGGTCAAGATCACGCCAATGAAAAAAACGAACATCACCGGCTGTCCCAGCAACCTGTCCGCGGGTAAGTCGCGGTAACGGTCAAGCAGGCGGTGGAGTGGCGCCAACATGGTCGTCAGGGCTTATGGGTTGCCCAGTGCCTGTTCAATGTCGGCTGCCAGTGAGGCAGGTTTATCCAATGAAGCGTAACGTTTGATGACCTGGCCGTCACGACCGACAAGGAATTTGGTGAAATTCCACTTGATGCCTTCGCTGCCTAACAGCCCCGGCGCTTGTTGTTTCAGCCATTGAAACAGAGGATGCGCTTGGCTGCCGTTGACATCGATTTTTTCCATCATGGCAAAACTGACACCGTAATTTTTTTGGCAAAACGCACCGATCTCTGTGTTGTTGCCCGGGTCTTGTGCGCCAAATTGGTTGCAAGGAAAACCCAGTACCACCAAGCCCTTGCCACTGTAGGTTTGGTGCAGTTCTTCCAAGCCGCCAAACTGCGGTGTGAAGCCGCAGGCGCTGGCGGTGTTGATGATCAACAGCACTTTGCCTTGGTGATCCGCCAGCTTCACGGGCTGGCCGTGGATGTCATTGGCTTGAAAGTCGTTAATGGATGCGGCGTTCATGGGGGCTCCTTGGTGTCAGAGGGCATTGTCGCCAATATGGCGGCAAACACAATCAGCAATCCTCCGGCAATTTTTCGCAAGCTCAGTTCTGACACGCCCAAGGCCACAGACGAAGCCGTTGCAAACAGTATTTCCGACAACATGACCAAGGCGGTGGTGTTGGCTGCCAAGCGTGCCGCGCCATACTGCAGGCTCAGGTTGGACAACAGCAAACACAGCGCCAAGCCCAGCGCATACGGCCACCAAGTGGTGTCGGACGGAAGCCCTATTTGCCCAGTTGGCAGCAGTGCCAGCGCCGCCACGGCGGTGATGACCATGCCGCCGCTGAACATGGCGCCCATGCGCACGCTTTCAGGCAAATGGGCGAGCTTGCGCAGCATGGTGTTGTTGAGCGCAAAACTTGCGCCGCCCAACAAGGCCAAATAATCGATCGCGCTGCTGGGAATGGGCCAGGGGGTCTCTGGGGTTTTCAGCACCAATGCCACGCCGGCGAGGGCCAGCAATAAACGCAACAGCGACATACGGGTTGGTCGCTCGCCCAGCAACCACCAAGCGAACAACACCGACCAAGCGGGCATGGTGTAGAACAACAGCACCACACGCACCACATCGCCCATGGTCACAGCCCAGTTGAAGCCCATATTGGTCAAACCCGAACCGATGAACAACCACCACAGCTGGGGGTGTGCCCTGAAATGGCGAAACCATGTCGGGTGCAACAGACTGATGAGGACAAAAGACAGCCCGTACATCAGTGCGGTGGCCCACAAAGGATGCAAACCGCGCGCCTGCATTTCGCGAAACGGCCACCAGCTCAGGCCAAACACCAAGGCATTGGCCAGCAGACCCAGCACCGGACCCCACACATTCGCAGGCATGCGTCAGTGCCCGGGGTCGCGTCGCGCAATGTCCATCAAGCGCGCTACTTCTTGCGCGTGGTGTTTGCAGTTGTTAGTATGCCAGCGTTGAATCAACCACATATTGCCCGCCACAATCAAGCCAAAACAAACAATGGCAGAAAAAGCACTCAGCCCCAATCCCGTGGCCAGCGTGTACAAGCCGCCCAGCGCCAAGATACAGGCTTGCTCGTTGAAATTTTGCACGGCGATGGAGCGACCCGCGCCCATCAGGTTGTGGCCGCGGTGTTGCAGCAAAGCGTTCATTGGCACCACTAAAAACCCGCCCAAGCCACCCAGCAAGATAAAAAACGGCGCGGCCAACCACACGTTGTCGATGAAATTCATCAACAAAATCAGCAAGCCCATGGCAATGCCCAGACCCATCAAGCGGGTGGCATCCACCAACTTCATGCGCATGGAGGCGATCACGGCACCGACGGCTGTGCCGATGGCCACCACGCCTACCAGCGACGAGGCTTGTGTGGTGTTGTAGCCCAGTGCCACCGAACTCCAGGCCAGCACGATATAGCGCAGGTTACCGCTGGCGCCCCAAAACAAGGTGGTGGTGGACAGTGAAATTTGCCCAAGCTTGTCGCGCCACAGCAGCATGTTGCAGCGCCAGAAATCGGGGACCAAGGCAAGCAAGTTGGCCGACAAACTCTTTGCGGGCTCGCTGCGCAAGGGCAACATGGCCACGCCTGTTTGTGGAATGCGTGTATTGAACCAAGCCGCCAAACCATAAAGAAACACAATCACGCCAATAGCTGCTTCCGGTGGCGTGTCGATGCCGGTGTCGATCATCGGCAGGTCGAACCCCAGCAAAAAGGACGCGACCACTGGCCCAACCAACTGGCCGCCGATCAGCACACCCAAAATGATGGAACCAATGGTCAGGCCTTCAATCCAGCCATTGGCTTTGACCAGCAGCGAAGGCGGCAGCAGTTCGGTGAGGATGCCATATTTGGCAGGAGAATAGGCCGCCGCCCCCAGGCCCACAATTGCATAAGCCAACAAGGGGTGAGAGCCAAACAGCATCATCAGGCAGCCCAGCACCTTGATGCCGTTGCTAATGAACATGACTTCGCCTTTGGGCCGAGAGTCGGCAAACGCGCCGACAAACGGCGCGAGCAAGACATAGAACAACGCAAACATGGGCACCAGTGCGGCGCGCTGCCATTCGGCGCCGCCCGACCCTTTGATCATTTCAACCGCCACCACAAATAACGCGTTGTCAGCCAGCGAGCTGAAAAATTGCGCTGCCATGATGGTGTAAAAACCGCGTTTCATGCTTGATATGGCCTGTCAGGTGTGCGGTGTAGAAAAATTCAAGTGGTTGTGTTTAGACAAGAGGCAGGCCTTCTTTCGTACCGGTTATATCACGCCATTTATAAGCCTCCATCCCCTGCGACAATCTCTTCCATGCCGCGTCCCCTCCATGCAGTCATTCACCCTCAGGCCTTGCAGCACAACCTGTCACGCTTGCGCTTGGCCGCTGGCGACGCCCGCGTCTGGGCCGTTGTCAAAGCCAATGCATACGGCCATGGATTGGTTCGGGCCTATGAGGCTTTGCGTGCGGCCGATGGCTTTGCCTTGCTGGACTTGAGCGAAGCGCAAATTCTGCGTGATGCTGGTTGGCGCGGCCCGCTGTTGTTGCTCGAAGGCGTGTTCGAACAACGTGACCTCGAGATGTGCTCGCGGCTGGACCTGTGGCATGTGGTGCACCACGAAGCGCAAATTGACATGTTGAGTCGCCACAAAACCCAGGTGCCGCAGCGTGTGTTTTTGAAAATGAACAGTGGCATGAACCGGCTGGGGTTTGCGCCACAGGCTTTTAAATCGGCTTGGACACGGCTGAATGCCTTGCCACAGGTGGACGAAATTTCCCTCATGACGCATTTCGCGAATGCCGACGGCGAGTCGGGCATTGCTGCGCAACAGCGAGTGTTCGAGCAATTCAGCAGCGACCTGCCTGGTGAGCGCAGCCTGGCCAACAGCGCGGCCTTGTTGCGGTATCCAAGCGCAGAAGCTGTGCTTGCTGACTGGGTGCGTCCCGGTATCGCGCTGTATGGCAGTTCGCCAGACCACGGTGTGAATGATGCCGCGCATTGGGGTTTGCAAGCCGCCATGAGTTTGCGCAGCCGGCTGATTGCCGTGCAGTCGCTGGCAGTGGGCGACAGCGTGGGTTATGGCGGTGCGTTTGTGGCCGACCATGACATGCGGGTGGGAATCGTGTCGTGTGGCTATGCCGATGGCTATCCGCGCCACGCGCCGACTGGCACGCCGGTGTTGGTGAATGGTGTGCGCACTCGCACGCTGGGGCGGGTCAGTATGGATATGTTGTGTGTCGATTTGTCTGTGTTGCCTTCGGTGGAGATAGGCGACGAAGTGACCTTGTGGGGCAGCGCTTCCACGGGTCAGGTGTTGTGTATCGATGAAGTGGCGGCAGCGGCGGGGACGGTGGGTTATGAATTGATGTGCGCCTTGGCGGCGAGGGTTGCTGTTGAGGTGGATTGAGATTGAAGGCGTGCATAGGCTGACTCATTCGTTGGGTGTGGGCATGCGGGCTGTTGAAGAGCTAAGTCACGCCTAGGCCGACCCATTCGTTGGGTGTGGGCATGCGGGCTGTCGAAGAGTTAAGTCACGCCTAGGCCGACCCATCCGGTGCGATTTTTTTCTGCGCTTTCGCTCGAAAAAAACGCCCCCTCCTGTTCGGCCTTCAGTGAATATTTTGGTTGCTGAGAAAATTGGTGTCTGACCCCAATTAATTACTGAAATGAGTCACTCTCATGCTATGGACAGACGGAATGCCGTCGGAGAAAACATCGAGCGGACAAACGACATGGCGGTTGGGCCGACGCGAACGTTGCCGCGCAGCGGCGGTGAGCGGCGACCGAGCCGGCATGGCGTTAGTACACCACTAAATTAATCGGAGTCTGACCCCAATTAATTGGTTGCTGAGAAAATTGGTGTCTGACCCCAATTAACCGATCAGCGCCTCAGCCTGCCTAGTGATGCGCTCAATCAACACTGCCGCAGACGGCGCGTCATGCAGCAAACCCACCGCCTCACCAACCGTGACGTGCGCACGCGCATAGTCTTGCGCCGCCACACCTGCGTCATAGTCCGCGCGCGCCGCATCCGGTGCCGCCCGCAATTCATCCACGCGTGATTCCCATGCCATGTGCAAACGGTTGCGCAAAGCGCGAAAGTCAAATTCGCGCGGCCAGTTTTTGCGTCGCAACACATCAAACACCGCAGAGCGCGCGGTTTCATCCCCGTTCGCTTGCAGCGCCGCCGACACCGCGCCTGTAGCGGCCAAGCTCTCGGCACTCGCCCATAAACGCGTGCCCATCAACACACCGTCCGCACCCAATATCCGCGCCGCCGCCAAGCCGCGCCCATCCGCAACGCCACCAGCGGCCAGCAGCATGGTTGAAGGCGATTGCGCCGCCAACGCATCGGCCAACTCAGGCACCAGACTGAACGTGGCGCGACCTTCTAAACCGTTCATGCCGTGTCCACCGGCTTCTGCGCCTTGCGCCACGATGACCGCCGCGCCTGCTTCCAAGCACATGGGCAGTTGTTCAAGCCGCTGTATTTGACAAACCAATCGAACACCGCGTTTGGCTATGCGCTCGGCGTAAGGGCGTGGGTCGCCAAAGGACAACATCAGCGCCGCCGGTAAATGCGCTTGGTCCAGCAACCAGTCCAATGCACTCGCGTCCTCATCCAACTTCCAAGTGATGAAGCCGCAGCCCAAGCGCTTGAGCGCGGGCGCGTCGTCTTGCAGCAACTGCAGTGCCAGCGCATGCTGGGTTTGCAGCCAAGCCAGTTCGCCGTAACCGCCGCCCAAAAGCCCTAGCGCACCGGCGCGTGCACAAGCACAAGCCAGCGCGCCGCCGCTTGCCAAGGCCATGGGCGCGAGTGCTATGGGTGTAGTTAGTTGAAAAACCTCAGTGAAACGTGAGTTCATGCAATACCTCCGCAGCGCGGCCAGAGGGAGAAATATCAAACACGGTCAATCTCCTGAAGAATGCAAACGGCTGGCCAACCAGACCAGCAACAACACCGGCACACCCAGCATGGCGGTGCCAGTGAAAAACCACGCATAACCCGCGGCGTCCACCGCCACACCGGAAAACCCGGCCAAAAACTTAGGGCCCAGCAACATCAATGAACTGAACAAGGCATATTGCGTGGCCGAGTACTGCACATTGGTCAGCGACGACAAATACGCAATGAAAGCCGCAGATGCAATGCCGCTGCTCAAATTGTCGGCCGACACCACCGCGATCAACCCATACACATCATGGCCATGCAACGCCAGCCAGGCAAACAGCACATTGGTGGCGGCGCTCAGCACCGCGCCGATCATCAACACTTTCATCACGCCCCAGCGCAACACCATCACGCCGCCGATGAAGGCGCCCACCAGCGTCATGACAACGCCGTAGAGTTTGGTGACCGTGGCCACTTCTTCTTTGCTGTAACCCATGTCCACATAAAAAGGGTTGGCCATGATGCCCATGACGATGTCGCTGATGCGGTAAGAGCCGATCAACGCCAACAGCAACACCGCATGCCAGCGGTAGCGTCGAATGAATTCACTGAATGGCGCGACAACGGCCACTTGCAACCATTCGCGTAAATTGTGCGCAGGCGGCAAGTCCACATGCGCCGGTTCTTTGGAAAACAACACAGTGACCATGCCGACAGCCATAGACACCGCCATGGCCACATAGGCCACCGCCCACGCACTGTCTTGGTAAGTGCCGGCCGGTAAACCGCCGACTTCGGCTTTGGCGGCGATCCAAAACACACCCGCACCCGCCCAGATCATGGCCAGGCGGTAACCGGTCTGGTAGCTCGCTGCCAACACCGCTTGCAAACGCGCTTGCGCTGACTCGATGCGAAACGCGTCCAGCGCAATGTCTTGCGTGGCCGAACCGAATGCGGTGAGCAGCGCAAACCCTACCAAGGGCATCAACGAGACTTGCGGGTTGCTGATGGCCATGCCGAGCAAACCGGCGATCACACAGACTTGCGATAAGAGCAACCAGCTGCGCCGACGGCCAAGTAGGGGGGTTAAAAGCGGCAAAGGCAGGCGGTCCACCAGCGGTGCCCAGGCCCACTTGAAGCCATAGGCCAAGCCTACCCAGCTTAAAAACCCAATCATGGCGCGGTCTATGCCAGCTTCACGCAAACGAAAACTCAGCGTGCCCAGCACCAGCAACAAAGGTAAACCGGCGGCAAACCCCAGCGCCAGCATGCGCAAGCTGTTGGGGCTGAGGTAAATCAGCATGGAATCCGTCCAACGCAATGGCATCGTTCTTTCAGTTGGTGTATCGTTCATACCTTGTATTGTGATGCGACTCCCCACTTCAGACACCATGCTTAACAAACGTCAATTTGTACACCGTTGCGCTGGTTGCGCTCTTGGCTTTTCTGCCACCGCTTTGTTTGCGCGCGATGGCGTCGAGGTTGGCAAAACCTCGGGCTTTACCAAACTCGTTCCCGCCGCCCAAGTCGAGGGTTCGGCCAACCAGCAATACGCCCAACTGCTCAAGCAGGCCAAAGACAAAAACGCACTCGCGCCAGATGACCATCCCGAGGTGATCCGTTTGCGCGCCATCTCGCAAAAAATCATTCCTTACAGTTACGAATGGAACCCGCGTGCGCGCGAATGGAAGTGGGAGATCAACCTGATCGGCTCCACGCAAATCAACGCGTTTTGCATGCCCGGCGGCAAGATCGCTTTTTATCACGGCATTTTGGACAAGCTGCAACTCACCGACGATGAAGTCGCCATGGTGATGGGCCATGAAATCGCGCACGCTTTGCGCGAACACGCACGCGAGCGCATGGGCAAAAGCGAAGCCACCAATGTGATTGCCAGCATAGGCAGCGCGTTGGCTTCTGCGTATTTCAAAGTTGACCCGAGCGTGACCGATGCGGTGGCCAGGCAAGGCGCGAATTTGCTGACCTTGAAATTCAGCCGCGAAGACGAAACCGAAGCAGATTTGGTCGGCATGGAATTGGCCGCGCGTGCCGGCTATAACCCTCGCTCCGGGGTGACGCTGTGGCAAAAAATGAGTGCCGCCAACAAGGGCGCGCCGCCCCAGTGGTTGAGCACACACCCGTCGGGCAGCACCCGCATCAAAGAGATTGAAAACAACCTGCCCAAGGTCATGCCCTTGTATGAAAGATCTGCGCAAGCCAAGCAGTAACTGACGCGTCAAGCAAACCGCTTCAACCAATCCAGCAACAAAGCATTCACCGCCGCGCTTTGCTCGCGTTGTAAAAAGTGTCCCGCATCGGGGACTTCGCGGTATTCATAAAGTCCGCCAAAACATGCTGCTTGCTCGCGCATGAGTTCAGCGCGCATATCGTCCGCGCCGCACAAAGCCAGTGTTGGAACCGTGATGCTGTCTTGCATGGCCGCGCGCAGTGCGTGCAAGGCCGGGTCGGCTTTGGATGGGTCGAACATGGCGCGGTAATAGTCCATCGCGGTTGTCAACACGCCGGGTTGACGCAGGCATTGCTTGACCTGTGCAATGTGCTCATGGTCTTCATAACCCGGCACCGACCAGTATTGCCAGAGGTAGTCAATGAACGCCATGTCGTCGGCCAATAAGGCTTGCTCGGGCAATGCTGTTTGCTGAAAAAACCACCAGTGGAAGGAACGCTGAATGTGTTTGGGCACCAGCAAATAGTTGTTGACGATTTGCGGATGCGGAACCGCCATCAACACCGCGCTGCGCAGCAAGTCGGGGCGGGCGGCACACAAAGCATAGCCAATGATGGCGCCCCAGTCTTGGCCGATGTAATGCAATTTCTCGCCGGGCGACACAGCTTCAATCAAACCGGCGATGCCATTCACCAAACTGGCTTTGTCAAAGTAGGCGTTGTCAGCCACGCGCGAGGGCAAATAGCCGGGCAAGTAAGGCGCGATGACGCGGTAGCCCGAGTGCGAGAGCGCCTCTATTTGCGAAGACCAGGACTGCGGAATATCCGGAAAGCCATGCACCAGCAACAACAAAGGCCCGCTGCCTTGGGCGAGGCACACAAAGTCGACGCCATTGGCGTGAATGTGCAGCTCTTCTTGCACCTCAGGTGCCGCCGACGTAGGGGTTGGTTTTGCGCTCGCGCCCGAATGTGCTCTCCGGGCCGTGGCCGGGAATGAACACCGTGTCGTCGCCCATGGGCCACAGTCGCTGCGTGATGCTGTCTATCAAATGCTGGTGATTGCCTTGAGGGAAATCGGTGCGGCCAATGCTGCCTGCAAACAGCACATCGCCGACAAACGCGCGGTTCATCTCTGCCGAATAAAACACCACATGGCCCGGCGTGTGGCCGGGGCAATGCCGCACTGAGAGCGTGTGTTTACCCAGCGTGACCGTGTCGCCATCTGCCAGCCAGCGCGTGGGCTTGAAAGGACGCGCGGGCGGAAAACCGTAAGTGGATGCAGCCAAGGGCAAACCGTCTATCCAAAACTGGTCGCCCGGGTGCGGCCCGATGATGGGCAGATCGAGTTGCTCCGCTAGATCGGCGGTGGCACCTGCATGGTCTAAATGCCCGTGCGTGATCCAGATGTATTTGAGTGTGATGCCCAGCTGCTTGCAAGTGGCGAGCAACACATCGACATCACCGCCCGGGTCGATGACAGCAGCGGTCATGCCCTCGTCCTCCCAGACCAGAGAACAGTTTTGCTGGAAGGCGGTGACGGGGATGGTTTCGTAGTGGAGCATGGGAAGAATCAATCAGTAATTTTGCCGCGCAAAGCCTTGGTCTGTCCGCGCAAGACTTTGCTGTCCACACGCTGCATGCGCGCGCTGAACGTGGGCTTGGTAGCGCGCCGTGGTTTCACCGGCTTGGCGGCAATGGCCACCAACTCGTGCAATCGCGCCATGGCGTCTATTCGGTTGCCTTCTTGGCTGCGCGAGCTTTGCGCTTTGATGACGACCACACCATCAGCCGTGATGCGCTGGTCAGACATGGTCAGCAATTTGTCTTTCACCTCTTCCGGTAGCGATGACGCGCGAATGTCAAAACGCAAATGCACAGCGCTCGACACTTTGTTCACATGCTGGCCACCCGCACCCTGCGCACGGATGGCGCTCAGCTCCACTTCGTGGTCGGGAATGGTGAAGACGGGGGTGTTCATGTGGGCAAGCGCATCACAAACTCATGTCATAACTGACCGTGATCGGCGCATGGTCAGAAAACTTTTCGTCTTTGTAAATAGACACTGAGAGCGCGGTCTCGGCTAAGGCCGGTGTGGCCAAGTGGTAGTCCAGCCGCCAACCCACATTGTTCGCATAGGCTTGGCCGCGGTTGCTCCACCATGTGTAGCAGGCGTCTGTGGTGTCCGGGTGAAGCTGTCGGTACACATCGACCATGCCGCCGTCGTTCAACAGTGTGGTCATCCAGGCACGTTCTTCGGGCAAGAATCCGCTGTTCTTTTGGTTGCTGCGCCAGTTTTTCAAATCAATTTGTTGATGCGCGATGTTGATGTCGCCGCACAGTATCAGCTCGCGGCCTTTTTTCAAAGACATCAGGTGCGGGTAAAACACCTCCAGAAAACGGAACTTCGCTTCCTGGCGTTCCGGGCCGGAGGAGCCGCTGGGGAAATAGCTGCTGATCAGCGACAGCTTGCGCTTGGGCGTGTCAAAGCGCAATTCCAAATAGCGGCCTTCTGCGTCGAATTCGCCGCCGTCAAAACCTTGGATCACGTGGCTGGGCTCATGGCGCGTGTACATGCCAACGCCCGCATAGCCTTTTTTCTCGGCGCAATGAAAATAGCCCGAGAGGCCGGCCAGAGTTTCGAACTTGCCGACCAGGTCGGCTTCCTGCGCCTTGACTTCCTGCACACACATACAATCCGGCGAAGTTTTTGTAAGCCAGTTTTCCAGCCCTTTGCTGCTGGCTGAACGTATGCCGTTCAGGTTGAGGCTGGTGAGTTTGAACAAGGAATCCCCCATGTCGTTGCCACCCACGCCAGACCACACGCTGGCGCAAGCGTTCATTCAATTCTCGCTGGAATCGGGCGTACTCAAATTCGGCAGCTTCAAAACCAAGGCCGGGCGTGTGTCGCCTTACTTTTTCAACGCCGGTTTGTTCGACGACGGCGCCAAACTCAGCCGCTTGGCCGGGTTTTACGCGCAGGCGCTGGTGCAGTCCGGTATGCAGTTTGACATGATTTTCGGCCCGGCCTACAAAGGCATTCCGCTGGGTGCGGCGGTGGCCATAGAGCTGGCGCGGCTCGGGCACAACTTCCCGTTTGCCTACAACCGCAAAGAAGCCAAGGACCACGGCGAGGGCGGTTCGCTGGTCGGTGCGCCACTTAAAGGGAAAGTGTTGATCGTCGACGACGTGATCAGCGCGGGCACGGCGGTGCGTGAATCCATCGATTTGATACACAAAGCCGGTGCCACGGCTTATGGCGTGGCGATTGCCTTGGACCGACAGGAAATGGCGACCGAGGTGGCGGCGGACGGATCGATCAAAGACGTGGCGCACAGCGCGGTCCAGTATGTGCGCGACACCTTAGGGCTGAAAGTCTGCGCTGTGGCGCAACTCACCGATTTGCTGTCCTATCTTCAGGCACAAGGTGGTCTGGGCGAAGCGGTAACTCACTTGCCAGCGGTACAGGCCTACCGCGACCGCTACGGCGTGGCATAACCCAAACTCTCGCTTAGCGCTTCAGGGTTTTGGCGGTATCTAA
This sequence comes from Comamonadaceae bacterium, assembly GCA_027488735.1. Classification (GTDB taxonomy): domain Bacteria; phylum Pseudomonadota; class Gammaproteobacteria; order Burkholderiales; family Burkholderiaceae_C; genus Limnohabitans. The sequence continues at coordinate 113,784 of JAIYBB010000008.1, forward strand.
GCGCATTCAAAAAAAGTGAGTTGTCTCGTAAACACAAGGGACAGCCCGACTGTCAGAAGTCTTGTTGAACAGCTAAACTGACCAATCACTGACAGAAGTTGGAGTAAACATGAACGCGCCCCTGCCCGAACACATACGCAAAGCCCTGGAAACCGTTCAGCTCGACGACAAATACGCGCTCGAGCAAGGCCGTGCGTTCATGAGTGGCGTGCAAGCCTTGGTGCGTTTGCCCATGTTGCAACGCCAGCGGGACCAGTTGGCAGGTAAAAACACGGCAGGATTTATCAGCGGCTACCGTGGCTCACCTTTGGGCAATTACGACCAAGCCTTGTGGAGCGCGCGCAAACATTTGCAAGCGCAGCACATCGTGTTCCAGCCGGGTGTGAATGAAGAACTCGCGGCCACCGCCTTGTGGGGCACGCAGCAACTCGGCTTCGCGCCGCCCGGCAACAACAAATTCGATGGCGTGTTCGGCATTTGGTACGGCAAAGGCCCGGGCGTGGACCGCACGTCTGATGTGTTCAAGCACGGCAACATGGCGGGCACCACAGCTTGGGGCGGCGTTTTGGCGATTGCCGGCGATGACCATGTGTCCAAAAGCAGCACGGCAGCGCACCAAAGCGACCACATTTTCAAAGCCTGCGGCTTGCCGGTGTTTTTTCCAGCGTCGGTGCAAGAGGTGTTGGACTTCGGTTTGCACGGTTTTGCGATGAGCCGCTTCTCCGGTGTCTGGGCCGGCATGAAAACCATTCAGGAAATTGTGGAGTCCAGCGCCACGGTAGACATTGATCCGCAAGGTTTGCAAATCGTCATCCCTGAATTTGAGATGCCGCCCGGCGGCCTGCACATTCGCTGGCCGGATGATGCGCTGTCGCAGGAAGCGCGATTGTTCAATTACAAATGGTATGCGGCACTGGCTTACATACGCGCCAACCGGTTGAACCACACCGTGATTCGCGGCCCGCACGACCGCTTCGGCTTGATCGCCAGCGGCAAGGCCTACAACGACACGCGCCAAGCGCTGCTCGATTTGGGTTTGGACGACAACACCTGCAAACGTTTAGGTATTCGCGTTCACAAAGTCGGCGTGGTCTGGCCTTTAGAGCCTCAAAGTACGTGCGAATTCGCCGAAGGTTTGCAAGAAATTGTGGTGGTGGAAGAAAAGCGCCAGCTCATCGAATACCAATTGAAAGAAGAGCTCTACAACTGGCCGGACGCCAAGCGCCCGCGCGTGTTGGGCAAGTTCGATCAGGTGGATGGCGACAGCGGCGGCGAATGGTCCACACCTAACCCGATCAGCCACACATTGCTGCGCTCAAACGCCGATTTGTCGCCCGCCTTGATCGCTCAAGCGATTGCCAAGCGTTTGAAAAAAATGGGCTTGGACGCCGACACCACCGCACGCGTAGACGCGCAACTCGCGGTGCTCGAAGCCAAACACAACGCCATGCAAGTGCTGGAAGTCAAAGCCGACAGACAGCCTTGGTTTTGCTCGGGCTGCCCGCACAACACTTCCACCAAGGTGCCTGAAGGTTCGCGCGCCATGGCAGGCATTGGTTGCCATTTCATGTCGCTGTGGATGGACCGCAGCACCACCGGTTTCACGCAAATGGGCGGCGAGGGCGTGCCCTGGGTCGGCCAGCAACCGTTCAGCAACGACCAGCATATTTTTGCCAACATCGGCGACGGCACCTATTTTCACAGCGGTATTTTGGCGGTGCGCCAAAGCGTCGCCGCCGGTGTGAACATCACCTACAAAATTTTGTACAACGACGCGGTGGCCATGACCGGCGGACAGCCGATTGGTGAACGCGCCGAGGGACACAGCGTGATTCAAATCGCGCAAAGCATGCGCGCCGAAGGTGCCAAGCGCATCGTCATCGTCACCGACGAGCCGGAGAAATACGAGCCGGTCGGCCAAAACGGTGTGCCCGGCACCTTGCTCGGCTTGCCCGAAGGCGTGGCCATTGAACACCGGGATGACCTTGACCGGGTGCAGCGCTTTATGCGCGAAATCAAAGGTTGCACCGTCATCATTTACGACCAGACCTGTGCGACTGAAAAACGCCGTCGCCGTAAGCGCGGCACCATGGTCGATCCTGCGGTGCGCGTGGTCATCAACGAAGCCGTGTGCGAAGGTTGCGGAGACTGCAGCTCGCACAGCAATTGCTTGAGCGTGGAGCCGCTGGAAACCGAACTCGGCCGCAAGCGCAGCATCAACCAAAGCACCTGCAACAAAGACCAAAGTTGCGTCAAAGGTTTTTGCCCCAGTTTTGTGACGGTCGAAGGCGGCCAGTTGCGCAAGAAAAACAAAGCCGATAACCGCCGCGATCCGGCGCAACTCGGCGAGTTGCCGGATCCTGAACTGCCGTCGCTGACACGCGGTGTTTACCCGGGCGGCTACGGCATCGTAGTTGCCGGTGTCGGCGGAACCGGTGTCATCACCATTGGGCAGTTGCTCGGCATGGCGGCGCACCTCGAAGGCAAAGGCATCGTCACGCAAGACTCGGCCGGTCTGGCGCAAAAAGGCGGCGCGACTTGGAGCCATGTGTTGATTGCTCAGCAGCAAGACGAGATCCGCACCACGCGCGTGTCCACTGCAGCTGCCGATTTGATTTTGGGCTGCGACCCCATCGTCACCGCTGGCAAAGAAACCATGGTGCGCATGCGCCCGGGGCGCACCCGCGTCGCCATCAACGGCTTGGCCACGCCCACCGCAGCGTTTGTGAAGAACGGCGCTTGGGCCAACCCCAGCGACAGCTGTCTGGAAGATATTTTGCAAGCGGTGGGTAACGAACCGCGCAACATGGGCGCGTTCGATGCCAACCAAGTCTCAACCCAATTGCTCGGCGACAGCATCTTCATCAACCCGATGGTGATGGGCTTTGCCTGGCAGCGCGGCTGGATACCGCTCTCGCAAGACGCCATCATGCGTGCGATTGAGCTCAACGGCGTGCAGGTTGAAGCCAACAAGTTGGCATTCACTTGGGGCCGTTGGTGCGCCCACGATCTGGCCAAAGTGCAAGCGCTGACACAGCCTTTGCAAGTGGTGAATTTCAAAGCGCGCGAATCTTTGCAATCCATTTTGCAAAAACGCATGGGCTGGCTGGAGCAGTACCAAGACAAGGCTTACGCCAAACAGTACATGGCGTTCGTGCAGGATGTGCAGCAAAAAACCTCGGCGCAAGTCGCTGAGGCCGTCGCGCGCAATTTGTACAAATTGATGGCTTACAAAGACGAGTACGAAGTCGCGCGCTTACACGCCGACCCGGTGTTTTTGCAGCGCATCGCCGACCAGTTTGAAGGCGACTTCACACTCAACTACCACTTGGCGCCGCCCTTGATTTCCAAGAAAAACGACAAGGGCGAATTGGTCAAACAAAAATTCGGACCGTCCATGTTGACCGGCTTCAAACTGCTGTCGCGTTTGCGCTTTTTGCGCGGCGGTGTGTTCGATGTATTCGGCTACACCGAAGAGCGGCGCGGTGAGCGTGCTTTGATTGAAGAATACAAAACCAGCATTGCAGAAGTGATGGCTTCTTTCGCGCCGGACAAACATTCGCTGGCTTTAGAGATCGCCCGCATCCCGGAAAAAATCAAAGGCTACGGCCATGTGAAAGAGCGCCACCTCAAAGCCGCACGCGAACAATGGGATGGTTTGCTGCACGCCTGGCGCGCTTGATGCGCTAAATCCACCCCCCCAAGCAGGGTGGCGTTGTGCATCTCAGCTCTTGTGTGTCAAAGCCGCATGCGCCTGCTGATCCGCGTGGTAACTCGACCTCACCATGGGCCCGACCGCTGCGTGCGTGAACCCCATGGCGTACGCGCGTTCTTCAAACATCTTGAACGTATCAGGATGCACATAGCGCTTCACCTGCAAATGGTGACTGCTCGGTGCCAGGTATTGGCCAAGCGTCAACATGTCTATGTGGTGGTCGCGCATGTCTTGCATGGTGGTCAGTATTTCTTCGTCGGTTTCGCCCAGTCCCACCATCAAACCGCTTTTGGTCGGCACGTGCGGAAACAGCGCTTTGAATTTTTTCAACAGGTTCAGGCTGAACGCATAGTCGCTGCCCGGGCGCGCTTCTTTGTACAAGCGCGGCACGGTTTCCAGGTTGTGGTTCATCACGTCGGGCGGCGCTTCTTTCAAGATGTTCAAAGCGCGGTCGTCGCGGCCACGAAAGTCGGGTACCAAGACTTCAATTTGCGTGTTCGGTGACAGCGCGCGGGTCTGTCTTATGCAGTCGACAAAATGCGCTGCGCCGCCGTCGCGCAAGTCGTCGCGGTCCACACTGGTGATCACCACGTAGCGCAGTTTCAAAGCTGCAATCGTGTTGGCCAGGTTCATTGGTTCGTTCGCGTCCAGCGGGTCCGGACGGCCGTGGCCGACATCGCAAAACGGGCAACGGCGTGTGCATTTGTCTCCCATGATCATGAAGGTGGCCGTGCCCTTGCCAAAACATTCGCCGATATTCGGGCACGAGGCTTCTTCGCACACCGTCACCAGTTTGTTGGCCCGCAATATCTCTTTGATTTCGCCAAAGCGTGAATTCGGTGAACTGGCTTTGACGCGTATCCAGTCCGGTTTTTTCAGCGTTTCGCCGCTGTGCACCACCTTCACAGGTATGCGCGAGACTTTGTCGGAGGACTTTTGTTTGGCGCTGGCGTCATAAGACGGGGCGGTGTCTGGTACTTGTGGTGCTGTCATGGAAACCTTGGGGTTAAGGCATTAAAGAGGTGGCAAGCTTGCTGCCCAGCACATCAGCCATGTCTTGCCAGCTGACTTCAACACCTATTGTAAAAAGATCGGTGGTCGCCAGCCCTGCGTAACCGCAGGGGTTGATACGCTCAAAGGGTGACAAGTCCATGCGCACATTGAGCGCTACGCCATGGTAGGCGCAATGCCGACTGACTTTGACACCGAGCGCGGCGATTTTGGCCAGACCTGTGAAATCGGGCAAGCCAGCAGATTGGCCGAGCTGCGGGCGCGACGGCAGGCGCGCATGGTCAAACGGCGCGTTGGGACGCACGTAAATACCTGGCGCTCCCGCGACCCGGTGGCCGGTGACGCCGACATGCGCCAAGGTTTTCAGCACCGCGTCTTCGATCCGGTACACATATTCTTTGACAAAGTAACCGGCGCGTTTCAAGTCGATCAGCGCATAAGCCACCACCTGGCCCGGCCCGTGAAACGTGATTTGGCCGCCCCGGTTGCTGGCTATCAAAGGAATATCGCCTGCCCATAAAAGATGCTCAGTCTTAGCCGCCAAACCTTGGGTGAACACAGGTGGGTGCTGGCACAGCCAGATTTCATCCGGCGTGTGTTCGTTGCGGCGCGCTGTGAAATCCTGCATTTCCTGCAAGCTGAGCGCATAGTCGAGTGTGCCCATGTGTTTGACCACAGGCAAATCAGGCGTGGCCACTAAAGCACCACTTTCACCATGGGGTGGCTGCTAAGGGTGCGGTAGAGCTCATCGAGTTGCTCGCGGTTGTGCATGTGCACGGTCAGGGTGAGACCCAAGTATTTGCCGCCTTTGCTTGCGCGGGTTTCGATGGAGCTTTCCTGCCAGGACGGGTCGAATTGACGCGCCACGAAGCTGATCGCCGGGATAAATCCATCAACATTCAAACCCATGACTTTGATAGGGAAATCGCAGGGGTATTCAATCAAACTATCATTATCAGCATTCATTGCAGGGGTATTTATTGAGAGGTTTCGGGAGAATCTATATAAGATACCCTACAATGAAAAACTTTGCTGCAGTTGAGGGTCGTTGCGGATGTCCAAGACAGGATCAACTTTCGGCAGCAAAACGCCAGCGAACTTTCAGGATGAAGAGGCTCAGCAAGAGGAAATAAGCCCGCCCTGGACAGCAGAGCAAGCAGAAGTTTGGAGACAAAGTCACCCTGCTTTTTCTGTCTGGTGGGTGTTGGTGGCGCAAGTGCTGGTGGCGCTGGTTTTTGCCACAGCGGTTGCGTTTTGGTTTGCAAGCGGCTCAATTTGGCTGTCTTGGATGTACGGTGCGATGACAGTGGTGGTTCCCGCCGCGCTGTTTGCCAGAGGGTTGACCTCACGCACAGCATCTTTGAATGCCATGGCTGCGGCGCTTGGCCTGATGGTGTGGCAAGGCGTGAAATGGATGATGGCAGTGTTGTTCTTGGTGCTTGCGCCAAGAATAGTCCCCGAATTAAGTTGGCCCGCCATGTTGGCGGGCCTGGTTGTGACGATGAAGGTGTATTGGCTGGCGTTGTTGTGGGGCAGATCCGCAACCGCCGCCGCCCCTTCCACCACTTTGTAAAGAGTTGAACATGGCGGATACGAGTACGCTGACTGCTGGAGATTACATTGGTCATCACCTGACCCATCTTCAAAGCAAGCCCATGGGCGGCGTGATTGATTTTTCAGTGGTCAATCTGGACTCCATTTTCTGGTCTGTGCTTTTGGGACTTATCGGTTCTTTTTTCCTTTGGCGCGCCGCGCGCTCGGCTACTGCCGGTGTGCCGGGGCGTTTCCAAGCGGCTGTTGAACTCTTGTTTGAAATGGTCGACACCCAAGCCAAGGGCATTGTGCACAACGCCGAAAGCCGCAAGCTGGTGTCACCTTTGGCCTTGACCGTGTTTGTTTGGATTTTTCTGCTCAACAGCATGGACTTTTTGCCCGTCGACCTGTTCCACAAAATCTTTGAGTGGACCGGCTTGGACCACAGCATCCATTATTTCCGCGTAGTGCCTACGGCTGATTTGTCCACTACTTTGGGTATGTCGGTGTCAGTGTTGCTGATTTGTTTGTACTACAACATCAAGATCAAAGGCTTGGGCGGTTGGTTCCATGAATTGACCACCGCTCCTTTCGGCGCCCATCCCATTTTGTGGCCCATCAATTTCGGTTTCCAAATGATTGAATTTGTCGCCAAAACCGTGTCACACGGCATGCGACTGTTTGGCAATATGTACGCTGGCGAGCTGATTTTCATGCTGATCGCCCTCATGGGTGGTGCCGCGGCTTTGAGCCTCACGGGTATTTTGCTGCCCATCGGCCACATCATTGCCGGCTCGATCTGGGCCATCTTCCACATCTTGATTGTCGCGTTGCAAGCCTTTATTTTCATGATGCTGACCTTGGTCTACATCGGGCAAGCACACGACGCTCATTGATTTCCGTTTCTTTTTTCTCAACCTTCCATCACCTTGCTTAGGAGCTTTTCATGGAACACGTACTTGGTTTAGTTGCACTCGCCTCAGGTCTGATCATTGGCCTCGGCGCCATCGGTGCTTGTATTGGTATTGGCATCATGGGCAGCAAATACCTCGAAGCTGCCGCACGTCAGCCTGAGCTGATGAACGAGTTGCAAACCAAAATGTTCTTGCTGGCTGGTTTGATTGACGCGGCTTTCCTGATTGGCGTTGGTATCGCCATGATGTTCGCCTTCGCCAATCCTTTCGTCCTGAAGTAATCCATTCACCCGCCCATAGAGAGGTGTTGACGTGAGTATCAACGCAACCCTGTTTGTTCAAGCGATTGTGTTTGCCATTTTGGTGTGGTTCACGATGAAATTCGTGTGGCCGCCCATCGCAAATGCGCTGGATGAACGTGCTGAAAAAATCGCCCATGGCCTCAAAGCTGCGGAGCACGCACAGATCGAACTCACCAATGCGCACAAGCATGTTGAGGTCGAATTGGCGAAAAACCGCTCCGAAGCGGCCACCCGTTTGGCTGAAGCAGAGCGCCGTGCTACGGCCATCATTGACGAAGCCAAGACCAGAGCTACCGAAGAAGCCAACAAAATCATTGCCGCTGCGCATGCCGAGTCCGAACAGGCCATGCTCAAAAGCAAAGAATTGTTGCGCGACCATGTGGCTGTGCTGGCGGTCAAAGGTGCTGAACAAATTTTGCGCAAAGAAGTCAACGCTTCTGTGCATGCCGATTTGTTGAGTCGCCTCAAAACGGAACTTTGAGGACACGACCCATGGCTGAAATCGCAACCATTGCCCGCCCTTATGCCGAAGCCTTGTTCAAGGTGGTGCATGCGCAGGCTGCACAAGCTGTTGAATGGCTGGATGCCTTGGCTGTGGTTGCTGCCGACCCCGGTTTGCAGCAATTTGCCCATGACCCCAAGGTCAGTCACCGCCAAGTGCTCGAGTTGATTGCGCAGGTTGGCCCGAAAAGCCTACCGGCTGCTGGCTTGAACTTTTTAACCACCTTGGTTGAAAACGGCCGTTTGTCCGTGCTGCCTGAAATTGCCGTGCAGTTCCATGCGCTGGTGGATGCTCAAAGTGGCGTGCGCAAAGCGGTGGTGCACAGTGCTTTCCCCATCGAGGGCGCAGCCCTTGAAGAATTGACCAAGGTGTGTGAAAAGCGCTTTGGCCACAAACTCAATGTGCAAGTGGCGCTCGAGCCAGAGCTCATTGGGGGTGTGCGAGTGGTGGTCGGCGACGAGGTGCTTGATACCTCTGTCAAAGCCCGTTTGGAACAAATGAAAGTCGCGCTGACCGCCTGAGCAATCCCGCTCTTGCACATCAGCCTTACATAGGAAGAAGGAAAGAGTCATGCAACTCAATCCCGCAGAAATATCTGAACTGATCAAAACCCGTATCGAGGGCTCGACAGGCAACACCAATGTGCGCAACCAAGGCACAGTCATTTCCGTCACCGACGGTATTTGTCGCATCCACGGCTTGTCCGATGTGATGCAAGGTGAAATGCTGGAGTTCCCCAACAACACCTTCGGCCTGGCGCTGAACTTAGAGCGCGACTCTGTCGGCTCGGTGATTTTGGGCGAGTACGAACACATCTCTGAAGGCGACACCGTCAAGTGCACCGGCCGTATTTTGGAAGTGCCAGTCGGTCCCGAGTTAATTGGCCGTGTGGTCAACGCTTTGGGTCACCCGATCGACGGCAAAGGCCCGATCAACGCCAAGATGACCGACGTGATTGAAAAGGTTGCGCCCGGCGTGATCGCGCGTCAGTCAGTGGATCAGCCTATGCAAACCGGCTTGAAGTCCATTGACTCCATGGTGCCTGTGGGCCGTGGTCAGCGGGAATTGATCATTGGTGACCGCCAGACCGGTAAGACCGCTGTGGCCATCGACGCCATCATCAACCAAAAAGGTCAGAACATGACCTGTATTTATGTCGCCATCGGTCAAAAGGCGTCATCGATCAAGAACGTGGTTCGTGCCTTAGAGCAAGCCGGCGCCATGGCCTACACCATCGTGGTGGCAGCCTCTGCTTCCGAGTCAGCCGCTATGCAGTATGTGTCTGCGTATTCCGGTTGCACCATGGGCGAATATTTCCGTGACCGCGGTCAAGATGCATTGATCGTGTATGACGATTTGTCCAAGCAAGCCGTGGCTTACCGCCAAGTGTCTTTGCTGTTGCGCCGCCCGCCAGGCCGCGAAGCCTATCCCGGCGACGTGTTCTATTTGCACAGCCGTTTGCTTGAGCGCGCTGCCCGCGTGAATGCCGATTACGTCGAGCACTTCACCAAAGGCGAAGTCAAAGGCAAAACAGGTTCATTGACAGCGCTGCCTATCATTGAAACCCAGGCCGGTGACGTGTCTGCTTTCGTGCCAACCAACGTGATCTCTATCACCGACGGCCAGATCTTCTTGGAAACCTCGTTGTTCAACGCCGGTATCCGCCCTGCGATTAACGCTGGTATTTCCGTGTCTCGCGTCGGCGGCGCCGCCCAAACCAAGCTGGTGAAAAACCTCTCCGGTGGTATTCGTACCGACTTGGCGCAGTACCGTGAATTGGCCGCGTTCGCACAGTTCGCGTCTGACTTGGACGAAGCCACCCGCAAACAACTCGACCGTGGCGCACGCGTGACCGAGTTGTTGAAACAACCCCAGTACAGCCCATTGCCCATCAGTTTGATGGCAGCCACTTTGTATGCGGCCAACAAAGGCTTCTTGGATGACATCGAAGTCAAACAAGTGCTGCAATTCGAAGCCGGTTTGCACCACTACCTGAAAGACAAGTGCGCTGCCCTGCTTGCCAAGTTGGAAAAAGACAAGGCCTTGGACAAAGACGCTGAAGCTGAACTGGTCAAGGCCATCGAAGCTTTCAAAAAATCTTTCGTCTAACCGCCATCTAGCAGCAAGGAGCACTTCATGGCAGTCGGCAAGGAAATACGCGGCAAGATCAAATCGGTGGAAAACACCAAGAAGATCACCAAAGCCATGGAAATGGTCGCCGCTTCCAAAATGCGCAAGGCACAGGACCGCATGCGTGCGGCCCGTCCGTACAGCGAAAAAGTGCGCAATATTGCGGCGCACTTGGGGCAGGCCAATCCGGAATATGTCCATCCGTTCATGAAAATCCACGCGGCCAAGTCCAGTGGATTTATCGTGGTCACGACCGACAAAGGTTTGTGTGGCGGTATGAACACCAACATCTTGCGGGCTTTGACACACAAATTCAAAGACATGCAAGCGCTGGGCGCCTCTGCGCAAACCATTGCCATCGGTAACAAAGGCTTGGGGTTCCTCAACCGCGTCGGTGTGCCAGTACTCGCACACCTCACACAGTTGGGCGACACGCCACACTTGGAAAAACTGATCGGCCCGGTCAAAGTCATGTTGGATGCTTACACCGAAGGCAAGTTAGACGCGGTCTACATTTGCTACACACGCTTCATCAACACCATGAAGCAAGAACCGGTGATTGAGCAGTTGTTGCCTTTGTCGCATGAAAAAATGCACGAAGAAACCAAGGCCGCAGGCAGTTACGGTTGGGACTATTTGTATGAACCCGATGCCCCCGCCGTGATCGATGATTTGCTGGAACTCTACATCGAATCGTTGGTTTACCAAGCTGTCGCTGAAAACATGGCTTCAGAACAATCCGCACGCATGGTGGCCATGAAGGCTGCTACCGACAACGCTGGCAGCGTGATCGGCGAACTCAAACTCATCTACAACAAAACCCGTCAAGCAGCGATCACGAAGGAATTGTCCGAAATCGTGGCTGGTGCGGCGGCGGTGTAACCCTATTTATTTTTGGAGCAAATCATCATGGCTCAGGCAATGACACGCGCAGGTATTCAAGGAAAAGTCGTCCAATGTATTGGCGCTGTGGTGGACGTAGAGTTCCCACGCGATCACATGCCGCGTATTTACGATGCGCTCAAGCTCGAAGGCTCGGCGCTCACGCTGGAAGTCCAACAGCAATTGGGTGACGGCATTGTGCGCACGATTGCGCTGGGCAGCTCTGACGGTTTGCGCCGTGGCCTCATGGTCACCAACACAGGTGCGGCTATCACCGTACCCGTGGGCAAAGCCACGTTGGGTCGCATCATGGACGTGCTCGGTACGCCCATCGACGAGCGTGGTCCTGTTGACCAAACACAAACCGCTTCTATTCACCGCAAAGCCCCGGCTTACGATGAACTCAGCCCTTCACAGGAACTGCTGGAAACCGGCATCAAGGTGATTGACTTGGTGTGTCCATTTGCCAAAGGCGGTAAGGTCGGATTGTTCGGTGGCGCCGGTGTGGGCAAGACCGTGAACATGATGGAACTGATCAACAACATCGCCAAAGCGCACAGCGGTTTGTCCGTGTTTGCCGGTGTGGGTGAGCGTACCCGCGAAGGTAACGACTTCTATCACGAGATGGCCGACTCCGGCGTGGTGAATTTGGAAAACCTGCCTGAATCTAAAGTAGCCATGGTCTACGGTCAGATGAACGAGCCTCCCGGCAACCGTTTGCGCGTGGCTTTGACAGGTTTGACCATCGCCGAATCTTTCCGTGACGAAGGCAAAGACGTGCTGTTCTTCGTGGACAACATCTACCGTTACACATTGGCCGGTACCGAAGTGTCTGCGCTGTTGGGTCGTATGCCTTCAGCCGTGGGTTACCAGCCAACATTGGCCGAAGAAATGGGCCGTTTGCAAGAGCGTATTACGTCTACCAAAGTCGGCTCCATCACTTCCATCCAAGCCGTTTACGTGCCTGCGGATGACTTGACCGACCCATCTCCTGCCACCACGTTTGCTCACCTGGACTCCACCGTGGTGCTGTCACGTGACATCGCGTCGCTCGGTATTTACCCAGCAGTTGATCCGTTGGACTCTACCAGCCGTCAGCTCGATCCTTTGGTGGTGGGCACTGACCATTACGAAACAGCACGTGCCGTACAAGGCACCTTGCAGCGTTACAAAGAATTGCGCGACATCATTGCCATTTTGGGCATGGACGAATTGGCCCCTGAAGACAAACTGGCCGTGGCACGTGCCCGCAAAATCCAGCGTTTCCTGAGCCAGCCTTTCCACGTGGCCGAAGTGTTCACCGGTTCACCCGGTAAATACGTCACCTTGGCTGAAACCATTCGCGGCTTCAAAATGATCGTGGCCGGTGAATGTGACCACATGCCTGAGCAAGCGTTCTACATGGTCGGCACGATTGACGAGGCCATTGAAAAGGCCAAGAAAATTTAATCCGGGCTGCAACCGCACCTGACAAGGAAGCCCCATGAAAACCATGCAAGTTGATGTGGTCAGTGCTGAAGAGCTGATTTACTCCGGACAAGCCACTTTCGTGGCATTGCCTGGCGAAGTCGGCGAACTTGGCATTTACCCGCGCCACACGCCGCTGATCTCGCGCATCCGCGCTGGGTCTGTGCGCATCCAAAAACCAGACGGCGAAGAAGAATTTGTGTTCGTCGCCGGTGGCATTTTGGAAGTGCAGCCTGATTCGGTCACCGTGTTGTCTGACACCGCAGTACGCGGCAAAGACCTGGACGAAGAGCGCGCCAACGCCGCTAAAAAATCCGCAGAGGAAAATTTGAAAAATGCCAAGTCCAGTGTGGACATGGCCGCGGCACAATCCGAACTCGCTGTATTTGCAGCACAGCTGTCTGCATTGCGCAAATACCGCAGTAAAAAATAAACCCTTGACCAAGGCCAAGCTTCGGGCAGCCACCGTCGGCGGTTCCGCCGACGAGATCGAAGCCGCCTTTTACGAAGCCTTGCAAAAAGGCGACATAGACCGGCTCATGGCCTGCTGGTCAGACGACGATGAAGTCGTGTGCGTACACCCAGGCGGCCCCCGCTTGGTCGGTTTAGACAACATCCGCCAATCTTTTGAAACCATGTTCAGCAACGGCGTGATCAATGCCCATCCTGAGCATGTGCGCAAAGTGGAAACCGTCACCAGTGCCATGCACAATTTGGTGGAGCGCATCGAATTGAACATACCCGATGGCACGCAAATGGCGTATGTGCTGACCACCAATGTGTATGTGCGTACCGCCCAAGGCTGGCGCATGGTGGCGCACCACGCCAGTCCGGGCACACAGCAGGAAATCCACGCGCGCTCAGATGCTTTGCCGCCGATATTGCATTGACGAATCCACCCCTTTTTGTTTTCAGTCTCGCTTTGGTAGGAGTGCTTTAGCCATGGATGATCTGGTCAAACAGGCGATGCAAAAGTGGCCGAATGTGCCGCACTGTTTCGGTTGGTTGGGGCTGGATCAACGCGGCGACTGGTACATGCGCGACGACCAAACGCAGGCGCTAGGCCCATTTGACAAAGCCAAAGGCAGCAAACTTTTGCACGTCAAATTGATTGAGTTCATTCAGCGCAATTACATGTCCGACGCGCACGGGCAGTGGTATTTTCAAAACGGACCGCAGCGCGTGTTTGTTGAGTTGCAAACAGCGCCGTTTGTCTGGCGGATTCGCGACGACTTGAGCGTCTGGTCAAGCGCCGATGAAGCGCAAAAGGTGTTGCATTGCGCGGTGGATGAACTCGGTCAGGTGTACTTGTTGACCACGCAAGGTTTAGGTCTGGTGCATACGCAAGATGTGTGGCTGGCGGCAGAAGCGCTGGCTCAACAACTGTGGGACGAAAAAAAAGTGCTGTCCAGCGAACTGGAAAGCACTTATGGCTTTGTGAAAAGCCCGCAGCAGCGGGCCCAACAAATTACTTAGCCTCAGCGGGGGCGGGATCGGCGAATTTTGCGCCTGCTGCATTGGCCATGTACACCACAGCGCGGCCAATTTCCACGTCGCCATGTTCACCACCCGCTTGGGCGGCCATGGCGTTTTTGCCTTTGAGAGCAGAGTTCAGCAAAGCGGGGTAGCCGGTCTTGATGCGTGGGCTCCAAGCCGCGGTATCACCGAGTTTGGGGGCTCCAGCGGCACCGCTTGTATGACATGCGGCACATTGAGCGGCGTAAACAGCCTCGCCTGTTTTCAGCGGCTGATTGGCGTCCTTGATTTGAACAGCCCCTACCTTTTGGATTCGAGAAGCGATAGCCTCTTCGGGGTTGGATGCGCCTAAGGCCGGTTTGTGATCAGAAGTGATGTAGTACACCAAACCAATGATGACGAAAACAGGAATGATGAAAGATAAAACCATCATCATCAAAAATTGTGTTGGGGTTTTGACCGGGCCGGTGTGCGCTTCTTCGTGCTGCTCGCTCATGGTGACTTTCTGGCTGTAGAAAATAAAGGCAAATTATAGCCAGCCACCCCATGCCACCAAACTGACAGCGGCCACTCGGCACATCTGCCCAAAGCACCCACCTACAATGCATGGGATGCGGCTGTAGCTCAGTGGATAGAGTATTGGCCTCCGAAGCCAAGGGTCGTGGGTTCGATCCCCGCCAGCCGCACCATCACCATCCGGACTTTGCATCTATGCTGGATTACTCCGATATTCTCCAGGCAGCGCAGCGGCTGCAAGGCCGGGTTCTTCGCACTCCGTGTGTTGCCTCCCAAACCCTGTCTGATATTACCGGCGCACAGGTTTTCCTGAAGTTCGAAAACCTGCAATTCACCTCATCATTCAAAGAGCGTGGAGCCTGCAACAAGCTTTCGCAACTGACCGCCGAAGAGTCCACACGCGGCGTGATTGCCATGAGTGCGGGTAACCATGCCCAGGGCGTGGCCTACCATGCGCAGCGCCTCGGACTGCGCGCCGTGATCGTGATGCCGCGTCTCACGCCGGGGGTCAAGGTCGAGCGTACCCGGGGGTTTGGCGCCGAAGTCATCCTCCATGGCGACACGCTGGAAGAAGCAAAGGCCCATGCGCTGGAACTGGCGGCGAAGCAATCTCTCACTTTTGTGCACCCATTTGATGACGCGGCAGTCATTGCGGGGCAGGGAACCGTCGGATTGGAAATGCTGGAAGAGGTGCCGGATCTCGACGTGCTGGTCGTGGCCGTGGGTGGCGGCGGGCTAATAGCCGGCATGGCGACGGCAGCCAAGGCCATGCGTCCGGAAATTGAAGTGGTGGGCGTGCAGACCGCCCGTTTCCCTGCCATGTTCAATGCCATCAAAGGTACAGGGCACACGCAAGGCAACAGCACGATTGCTGAAGGTATCGCCGTAGGCTCACCGGGTGCCATCACCCAGGACATCATCCGCAGCCGTGTGGACGACATGCTGCTCGTGGAAGAGGGTGACATCGAACAGGCCCTGGTCATGTTGCTGGAAGTGGAAAAGACACTCGTGGAAGGGGCTGGCGCTGCGGGCCTGGCGGCCTTGCTCAAGTCCCCGGATCGCTTCAAAGGCAAACGCGTGGGGCTGGTGTTATGCGGTGGCAATATCGACCCAATGTTGCTGGCGTCGATCATCGAGCGCGGCATGGTGCGTGCAGGACGGTTGGCACGCCTGAAAGTTGGCGCGCGCGATGTCCCGGGAACCCTGGCGCGCATCACGGCCACGGTTGCCGAAGCCGGCGCCAACATCGATGAGGTACACCACCAGCGGGCGTTCACCTCCTTGTCAGTACAAAGCGTGGATGTGGAACTGGTCGTGCAAACCAGGGGTCACACCCATGTGGCGGAAGTGCTGACCGCCTTGCGTAACGCCGGCTTCGACGCCAGCCTGCAATGAACCTGCGCCGGATCAGCTTTTTTTCCAGCTGAGCGCCAGATCGTACAGTGCGTTGCGTGGCTCGCCCGTAATGTCACATGCCAGTTTGACAGCGGTTTTGAGCGGAAGCTCGTCCAGCAGCAAACGCAACACACGGGGTCCTTCGCCTTCCGTAGCGGTGGCAGCAGAGGGGTGTATGACCAACGCAAATTCCCCCCGCAACCGGTTGGCATCCGCCGCGAACCACGCGCTCAGTCCGTTGGCTGGCTGCGTACTGATTTCTTCAAATTGCTTGGTCAGTTCTCTGCCTACCGTAATTTTGCGTTCACCCAGAACGGCAAGCGACAGTGCGGTTGCTTCGATACGGTGGGGTGCTTCCAGAAGAACCACTGCACACTCCATTGCGGCGAGACGCTGCACGGTGGTCGCCCGTTCAGTGGCCTTGGATGGAAGAAACCCGGCAAAGTAAAAACCGGCCGCATCGCCCGTATAAGCTGCGCAACCCGCTACTGAAAGCAGAGCAGTCACGCTGCTGGCGCCAGGCAATGGAAGGCACCGCAAGCCGTTGGCCCGGGCGATGGCCACAAGCCGCGCACCGGGGTCACTGACACCCGGGGTGCCGGCATCGCTGACATACACCACACGCTGACCTTGCTGCAGGAGTTGTACGGTTTGTTCCGCTGCTTCCTGTTCGTTGTGCTGGTGAACCGCGAGCAACTGCCCGCCAGACTTGTCGATGCCAAAGGCCCTGAGCATCTGCTGGGTGTGGCGGGTGTCTTCACAGGCAACGGTATCAGCGATTGACAGCACATGTAAAGCGCGCAGGCTGATGTCTGCCAGGTTGCCGATGGGAGTTGCCACCACATACAGTGACCCGGGCGGATAATCCTGCGACCCGGCTGCTTCCCGGGCGGCTTCGCGTGCCAATTGAAATGATGCACTCACTCGATATTCCTTTTATCAATGCCTGGCCCCACGACCAAACAGCGCGGTGACAACGCCGAGGACCTGGCGCTTCAATACCTTCAGACGCAAGGTCTGCGGCTGGTGCAGCGCAATTTCCGGACACCGGGCCGTGGAGGCGGAGAGATTGACCTGATTATGCAAACGGTGGACGGTACCACGGTGTTTGTGGAGGTTCGCAGCCGTGCCAGTGACGCCCACGGCGGTGCAGGCGCCAGTGTGAGCTACACCAAGCGTCGCCGAATCGTCTTTGCGGCACGGCACTATCTCCTGGGTTTGCGGGACGTGCCGCCCTGCCGTTTCGATGTGGTTCTGTTGGGCGCAGATGGGCTGCAGTGGCTGCCGGCGGCATTTGATGCCGGATAGACAGACCTACCCGTTCA
>JAIYBB010000007.1 GCA_027488735.1 Comamonadaceae bacterium
CAACGTGTCGATCACGGTCAAGCTGATCCACCCGATTGCGATGGAAGAAGGTTTGCGCTTCGCCATCCGCGAAGGCGGCAAAACCGTCGGCGCCGGTGTGGTTGCCAAAATCATCGCCTGACGCGCCAATCTCAGTGTTCTCTCGCGGCAAGCGCGTGAACATTGGTGTTTCATAGGGGTATAGCTCAATTGGCAGAGCGTCGGTCTCCAAAACCGAAGGTTGGGGGTTCGATTCCCTCTGCCCCTGCCACCCGGTAGAAATGCCGGGTGACAAAAGCCCGCCGCTGACCAGCGGGCTTAGTTCGCTTAAATGGATAGATGTTTAACCAACCACTGATAGATATGTCCACCGCACAGATTGAAACCGTGACCAGCACCGCAGACAAAGCCAAATTGGCGGCAGCTGCTGCATTGGTGGTGGCTGCTTTGGCGGCGTTTTACACGCTGTCTGCCCGCGGTGCATTGATCCAGTGGGGTGCGTTGGCAGTTTGCTTGGTTTTGGCTGTGGTGGTGTTTTTCACTTCCCTGCAAGGGCGTCAATTGATTGGATTTACCAAAGACGCTTGGCGTGAAGTCCTCAAAGTCGTCTGGCCGACACGCAAAGAGGCTTTGCAAATGACGGCCTACGTGTTTGTATTCGTGTTGTTGATGGCGGTTTTTTTGTGGTTGACCGACAAAACCCTGGAATGGCTTTTGTATGACCTGATTCTGGGATGGAAAAAATAATGACCGAAGAGTCCCTTGAACACACATTGATCACCACCGCGCCTGCGCATCCAGACATGCGTTGGTATGTGGTACATGCTTATTCAGGCATGGAAAAAGCTGTGGAACGCAATATCCACGAGCGTATACAGCAAGCCGGTATGCAATCCAAATTCGGCCGTATTTTGGTTCCCACCGAAGAGGTGGTTGAAATGAAAAACGGCCAGAAAAAAACCACTGAGCGCCGCTTTTTCCCTGGCTATGTGTTGGTTGAAATGATCATGGATGATGAAAGTTGGCATTTGATCAAGCACACCAACAAGGTCACAGGTTTTGTGGGTGGTGCGCGCAATCGCCCTGCGCCCATTTCACAAGAAGATGTATTGAAGATCGTCAACCAAATGCAGCAGGGCACAGACAAGCCTCGCCACAAGGTGGAGTTCATGGTCGGCGAATTTATACGAGTCAAAGACGGCCCGTTCACCGACTTCAACGGCACGGTCGAAGAAGTCAATTACGAGAAAAACAAAATGCGTGTGTCGGTGACCATCTTCGGTCGCGCCACACCTGTGGAGCTCGAATTCGGACAGGTTGAAAAAACTTAAAGTTGGGCATGACTGTCCGGCTTTAGAAAATTGATCTGCGTTTTCCGACTCGACGCAGGTTGTTGTCAGTGAGTCGTTAACCCCGGGGAGCCCTCAACAGGCGTTTGTACCCGTAAGGAGAAAAAGCATGGCGAAAAAAATCGTCGGCTTCATCAAGCTGCAAGTACCAGCTGGTAAGGCCAATCCGTCACCGCCCATCGGCCCTGCATTGGGTCAGCGCGGTTTGAACATCATGGAATTCTGCAAGGCGTTCAACGCCCAGACCCAAGGCGTTGAGCCGGGTCTGCCATTGCCTGTGGTCATCACAGCGTTTGCAGACAAGTCCTTTACCTTCATCATCAAGACGCCACCGGCGATCACTTTGATCAAGAAGGCCATCAAATTAGACAAGGGCTCTTCTCGTCCGCACGTCGACAAAGTCGGTAAGATCACACGTGCTCAGCTCGAAGAAATCGCCAAGACCAAAATGGTTGACATGACTGCCGCCGATTTGGATGCAGCCGTGCGCACCATCGCCGGTTCTGCCCGTTCCATGGGCGTGACCGTGGAGGGCGTGGTATGAGCCTGACCAAAAAACAAAAATCTTTCGCCGGTAAGGTTGACAGCAACAAGCTTTACGCATTCACCGAAGCGCTGAAGATCGTCAAAGAGTGCGCCACTGCCAAGTTCGATGAATCCATCGATGTGGCCGTGCAACTCGGTATTGACGCCAAGAAATCCGACCAGGTGGTGCGTGGCGCGGTTGTGCTGCCTAACGGCACCGGCAAGATCGCTCGCGTTGCTGTGTTCGCACAAGGTGCTAAAGCCGAAGAAGCTTTGGCCGCAGGCGCTGACGTGGTCGGCATGGACGATTTGGCTGCTCGCATCAAAGCCGGTGATATGCCCTTTGATGTGGTCATCGCTGCACCAGACGCCATGCGCGTGGTCGGTACCTTGGGTCAAATTCTTGGCCCCCGTGGTTTGATGCCTAACCCCAAAGTCGGCACCGTCACACCTGACGTCGCCACAGCTGTGCGCAACGCCAAAGCAGGTCAAGTGCAGTTCCGCGTCGACAAGGCCGGTATTGTTCACGCCACCATTGGCCGCCGTTCCTTTGACAGCGACAAGCTGCAAGGCAACTTGGTCGCATTGGTTGATGCATTGAGCAAAGCCAAGCCCGCCACCAGCAAAGGTGTTTACCTGCGCAAATTGGCCGTGTCGTCCACCATGGGTGTGGGCGTGCGCGTCGATACACAAACACTGAGCGCCTAAAGCGCTCGGCATTCAGGGCGGTTTCAACGACCGCCCTGAAGCGGTGGGTCAGTCGGGTTGTAAAACCCTGCTGAGCCATCCAAGACCGTTGGCGTGCAACCCGTTTGCACTTAATTCACCAGCCAACGCAGATGGCGATCCCGCTGAAAAGAAATTTTTCTTGACAGTCAGGTCGCTGAAACCGGCGTGTCAAGGGGCGACCCGAGACACATTTTGAAGGAGTAGACCTTGAGTCTGAATCGCAGTGAAAAAGAAGCCGTCGTCACAGAAGTGTCGGCACTGGCTGCACAAGCGCAGACGCTGGTGATGGCGGAGTACCGCGGTATCACGGTCGCAGACATGACCAAATTTCGCGCCAGTGCGCGCAGCCAGGGCGTATCGCTCAGCGTGTTGAAAAACACGCTGGCACGCCGTGCTGTCGCCGGTACGTCATTTGAGACTGTTTCCGACCAGATGACCGGCCCGCTGATCTATGGTTTCTCTGTGGATGCTGTGGCCGCTGCCAAAGTGGTGGCCGATTTCGCCAAGACCAACGACAAGTTGGTGATTCGTGGCGGCGCATTTGCAGGCAAGTCCCTGGACGTCAACGGTGTCAAACAACTGGCAAGTATTCCCTCCAAGGAAGTGTTGCTGGCGCAATTGTGTGGATTGCTCATGTCACCCATGTCGCGTACCGCAGTGGTACTCGGCGCATTGGCGGCGAAAAAAGAAGAGGCGGCTGCCGCTTAAAGCGTGCAGCACTTTTAAAAAATCTGCTGCCGCTTCGGCAGCCCTGAACGAGTTAAGGAAATCAACATGGCATTCGATAAAGACGCATTTTTGACCGCACTGGACAGCATGACGGTCATGGAACTCAACGAACTGGTGAAAGCCATCGAAGAGAAATTTGGCGTGAGCGCCGCAGCCATGGCAGCACCTGCTGCCGCCGGCGGTGGTGGTGGCGCAGCTGCTGCTGAAGAGAAAACCGAGTTCAACGTGATGTTGCTCGAAGCCGGTGCCAACAAGGTCGGCGTCATCAAGGCAGTTCGCGAAATCACTGGTCTGGGCTTGAAAGAAGCCAAAGACTTGGTTGACGGCGCACCCAAAGCTGTCAAAGAAGGCGCTCCTAAAGCAGACGCTGAAGCAGCCAAGAAAAAATTGGAAGAAGCCGGCGCCAAGGTCGAGCTCAAGTAATCGGTCCCACAAAGGCTGGTTGTCCTCACAAGGGGCATCCAGCCTTTGGCGCTCTCAGAGCGCACCCGACAAGCGGTGTTCACCGTTTGTCGAGTGTCTTCTGAGCTGACTGCAGAAGAACCTTGGTTCGGGTTGTGTGCAATGCACAACCGTCCGCCAACGCTGGTAGTGGCCAGCGGGCCAAGCACAACGCACACTTGCCCAGAGCAAACTGTGCGGCCCCAGTCGCCGAGTGAATCAAGTCCGGAGTACTCATGGCCTACACATTTACCGAACGCAAGCGCATCCGCAAAAGTTTCGGCAGCCGCGACAGCGTGCTGGAAATTCCTTATCTGCTGCAAATGCAAAAAGACGCGTACACCGCTTTTTTGCAGGCAGATGTCCCGCCCAAAAAACGCACCAACGAAGGTCTGCAAGCAGCTTTCGATGCGGCTTTCCCCATCGTCTCGCACAACGGTTTTGTCGAGATGAAATACCTCGAATACAACCTGGCCAAGCCCGCCTTTGACGTGCGCGAATGCCAGACGCGTGGCCTGACCTTCTCGTCAGCCGTGCGTGCACGTGTTCAACTCATCATTTACGACCGTGACTCCTCTACACCGCAATCCAAAGTGGTCAAAGAAGTCAAAGAGCAAGAGGTCTACATGGGCGAAGTGCCTTTGATGACCGACAAAGGCTCATTCATCATCAACGGCACCGAGCGCGTCATCGTGTCTCAGTTGCACCGCTCACCCGGCGTGTTTTTCGAACACGACAAGGGCAAGACGCACAGTTCGGGCAAATTGTTGTTCAGCGCGCGCATCATCCCTTACCGCGGTTCATGGCTGGACTATGAATTCGACCCGAAAGACATTTTGTATTTCCGCGTCGACCGTCGCCGCAAAATGCCGGTCACCATTTTGCTCAAAGCCATTGGTCTGACACCCGAAGCCATTCTGGCCAACTTCTTTGTCAATGACAATTTCCGTTTGATGGACAGCGGCGCACAAATGGAATTTGTGGCCGAGCGTCTGCGCGGTGAAGTCGCCCGTTTCGACATCACTGACAAAAGCGGCAACGTGGTCGTGGCCAAAGACAAGCGCATCACCGCGCGCCACACCCGCGATCTCGAGCAGTCCGGCACCACGCACATCAGCGTGCCTGAAGACTTTTTGATCGGCCGTGTCATCGCCCGCAACATCGTCGAAGAAGAAACCGGTGAAATCATTGCCAAGGCCAATGACGAGTTGACCGAAGTGCTGTTGAAAAAACTGCGCACCAGCGGCGTGCAAGATTTGCAATGCATCTACACCAACGAACTCGACCAAGGCACCTACATCTCGCAAACTTTGCGCAGTGATGAAACCGCCGACGAATTCGCTGCACGTGTGGCCATCTACCGCATGATGCGCCCCGGCGAGCCGCCCACCGAAGACGCGGTGCAAGCCTTGTTCCAGCGTTTGTTCTACAACCCTGACACTTACGATTTGTCACGTGTCGGTCGCATGAAGTTCAATGCCCGTGTCGGCCGTGATGAATCCACTGGCCCCATGGTGCTCAACAACGAAGACATTTTGGCCGTGGTCAAAATTCTGGTGGACTTGCGCAACGGTCGCGGTGAGGTCGATGACATCGATCACCTGGGCAACCGTCGCGTGCGTTGCGTCGGCGAACTCGCTGAAAACCAATACCGCACCGGTTTGGCGCGTATCGAAAAAGCTGTCAAAGAGCGTTTGGGCCAAGCCGAGCAAGAGCCTCTGATGCCGCACGACCTGATCAACTCCAAGCCCATCTCTGCGGCACTCAAAGAGTTCTTCGGTGCGTCACAGTTGTCGCAGTTCATGGACCAGACCAACCCCTTGTCCGAAATCACCCACAAGCGCCGCGTATCGGCGCTTGGCCCGGGCGGTTTGACACGCGAACGCGCAGGCTTCGAGGTGCGCGACGTGCACGTCACGCATTACGGTCGTGTCTGCCCGATTGAAACACCTGAAGGCCCGAACATTGGTTTGATCAACTCGCTGTCTTTGTATGCGCGTTTGAACGAATACGGTTTCATTGAAACCCCGTACCGCCGTGTGCATGATGCACAGGTCACCAACGAAATCGATTACCTCTCAGCCATCGAAGAATCCAAGTACGTGATCGCGCAAGCGAACGCCACCTTGGACAAAGACGATCGCTTGACCGGCGACTTGGTGTCTGCCCGTGAAAAAGGCGAATCCATTTTGTGCAGCAAAGAACGTGTGCAGTACATGGACGTGTCACCGGCGCAAATCGTGTCTGTGGCCGCTTCATTGGTGCCGTTCCTTGAGCACGATGACGCGAACCGCGCGTTGATGGGTGCAAACATGCAGCGTCAAGCTGTGCCTGTGTTGCGTCCCGAAAAAGCTTTTGTCGGTACTGGCATCGAACGTGTGGCCGCCATCGACTCCGGCACTGTGGTCACCGCATTGCGCGGCGGCGTGGTGGACTACATCGATGCCACCCGCATCGTGGTGCGTGTCAATGACTCAGAGACACAAGCCGGTGAAGTCGGTGTGGACATTTACAACCTCATCAAATACCAGCGATCCAACCAAAACACCAACATCCACCAGCGTCCCATCGTCAAGCGCGGCGACAAACTCGCCAAGGGTGACGTGATCGCTGACGGTGCATCTACCGATTTAGGCGAATTGGCCTTGGGTCAAAACATGCTGGTGGCTTTCATGCCATGGAACGGTTACAACTTCGAAGACTCCATCCTCATTTCTGAGCGTGTGGTGGCCGAAGACCGTTACACCTCGATTCACATCGAAGAGCTGGTGGTGATGGCGCGTGACACCAAACTCGGTGCCGAGGAAATCACACGTGACATTCCCAACTTGGCAGAGCAACAACTCAACCGTTTGGACGAGTCCGGCATCATCTTCGTCGGCGCTGAAGTGCAGCCCGGCGATGTGTTGGTAGGCAAAGTCACGCCCAAGGGCGAGACCACACTCACACCAGAAGAAAAATTGCTGCGCGCCATCTTCGGCGAAAAAGCGTCTGACGTGAAAGACACCTCATTGCGCGTGGACCAAGGCTCACAGGGCACGGTCATCGACGTGCAAGTGTTCACCCGCGAAGGCATTGTGCGTGACAAGCGCGCCCAGCAAATCATTGACGATGAACTCAAGCGTTTCCGTCTCGATTTGAACGACCAGTTGCGAATTGTGGAAGCCGATGCATTCGACCGTATCCACAAATTGCTGCTCGGCAAAACCGCCAACGGCGGCCCGAACAAACTGGCCAAGGGCAGCAAGATCGACAAAGACTACCTGAACAGCGTCGAGAAATTCCATTGGTTTGATATCCGCCCTGCCGATGAAGAAGTGGCGTCACAACTTGAGTCCATCAAAAATGCATTGACGCAAACTCGCCATAGTTTTGACTTGGCATTTGAAGAAAAACGCAAAAAGCTCACCCAAGGCGACGAGTTGCCAGCTGGTGTGTTGAAGATGGTCAAGGTGTATTTGGCTGTCAAACGCCGCTTGCAACCCGGCGACAAAATGGCCGGTCGTCACGGCAACAAAGGTGTGGTCTCCAAAATCGTGCCTGTCGAAGACATGCCTTACATGGCCGACGGCACACCCGTGGACATCGTGCTCAACCCCTTGGGCGTGCCTTCACGCATGAACGTGGGTCAGGTGCTCGAAGTGCATTTGGGCTGGGCTGCCAAAGGCATTGGCGAGCAACTCGGACACATGTTGCAAGAAGAAGCCAAGGCAGCAGAAATCAAAGGCTTCCTTGAGACTTTGTACAACACCACAGGTCACAAAGAAGACCTCGCCAAGTTGGCTGACAAAGATGTGAAAGAAATGGCGCACAACCTGTCATTGGGCGTGCCGTTTGCCACACCGGTGTTTGATGGTGCTTCCGAAGAAGACATCCGCACCATGCTCAAACTGGCTTACCCCGAAGACGTGGTCAAGGCCAAGGGGCTGACCGGTGCTCGCACACAAGCACATTTGTTTGACGGTCGTACCGGTGACGCGTTCGATCGCCCCACCACTGTTGGCTACATGCATGTGTTGAAGTTGCACCACTTGGTCGACGACAAAATGCACGCGCGTTCTACCGGTCCTTACAGCTTGGTCACACAACAACCGTTGGGCGGCAAGGCGCAGTTCGGTGGTCAGCGTTTCGGCGAGATGGAGGTCTGGGCGCTGGAAGCCTATGGCGCTTCCTACACCTTGCAGGAAATGCTCACCGTCAAGTCCGACGACGTGCAAGGCCGCACCAAGGTCTACGAAAGCATCGTCAAAGGCGAGCACGCGATCGAAGCAGGCATGCCTGAATCGTTCAACGTGCTGGTCAAAGAAATTCGTTCATTGGGCATCGATATTGAGTTGGAGCGTTCATGAAATCATTACTCGACCTCTTTAAGCAGTTCACACCTGATGAGCATTTCGATGCCATCAAAATAGGATTGGCTTCCCCGGAAAAAATCCGCTCATGGTCTTTCGGCGAAGTCAAAAAACCCGAAACCATCAACTACCGCACTTTCAAGCCCGAGCGTGACGGTTTGTTTTGCGCCAAGATCTTCGGCCCTATCAAGGACTACGAATGCTTGTGTGGCAAATACAAACGCCTGAAACACCGTGGCGTGATTTGCGAGAAGTGCGGCGTTGAAGTCACACAAACCAAAGTGCGTCGTGACCGCATGGGTCACATCGACCTGGCCGCGCCTTGCGCCCACATCTGGTTTTTGAAGTCCCTGCCCAGCCGTTTGGGTTTGGTGCTGGACATGACCTTGCGTGACATCGAACGCGTGTTGTATTTCGAAGCGTATGTCGTGACCGATCCCGGCATGACTGCGTTGAAAAAATACGCCATCATGACCGAGGACGAGTACGAAGCCAAGCGCATCGAACTCGGCGACGAATTCCAGGCCAAGATGGGTGCTGAAGGCGTGCGCGACTTGCTCGAGACCATGGAAATCGACATGGAGATTGAAAAACTCCGTAACGACTTGACCGGTTCAGAAATCAAGATCAAGAAAAACGCCAAGCGCCTCAAAGTGCTGGAAGCCTTCAAAAAATCCGGTATCAAACCCGAGTGGATGGTGTTGTCAGTGCTGCCAGTGTTGCCGCCTGATTTGCGTCCCTTGGTGCCTTTGGATGGCGGGCGTTTCGCCACCTCCGATTTGAACGACTTGTACCGTCGCGTCATCAACCGCAACAGCCGCCTGCGCCGTTTGCTCGAACTCAACGCGCCTGAAATCATTGCCCGCAATGAAAAGCGCATGTTGCAAGAAGCCGTGGACAGCTTGCTGGACAACGGCCGTCGCGGCAAAGCCATGACCGGCGCCAACAAGCGCGCGCTCAAGTCTTTGGCCGACATGATCAAAGGCAAATCCGGTCGTTTCCGCCAGAACTTGTTGGGCAAGCGCGTCGATTACTCCGGTCGTTCAGTGATCACCGTGGGCCCGACTTTGAAACTGCACCAGTGCGGTTTGCCAAAGCTGATGGCTTTGGAACTGTTCAAACCATTCATCTTCAGCAAGCTGGAGTTGATGGGCATTGCCACCACCATCAAAGCGGCCAAGAAAGAAGTCGAAGCCGGTACACCGGTGGTGTGGGACATTTTGGAAGAGGTCATCAAAGAGCACCCGGTGTTGTTGAACCGTGCGCCTACCTTGCACCGTTTGGGCATCCAAGCTTTCGAACCTATCTTGATCGAAGGCAAAGCGATTCAATTGCACCCCTTGGTGTGTTCCGCTTTCAACGCCGACTTTGACGGCGACCAGATGGCGGTGCACATTCCTTTGTCGGTGGAAGCGCAAATGGAAGCCCGCACTTTGATGCTGGCCTCCAACAACGTGCTGTTCCCGGCCAACGGCGAACCGTCTATCGTGCCGTCGCAAGACGTGGTGCTGGGTCTTTACTACACGACCCGTGAGCGCATCAACGGCAAAGGCGAAGGTTTGGTGTTTGCCGACATCGGTGAAGTGCAACGCGCTTTAGATGCCAACGTGGTCGAATTGACCGCCAAGATCACTGTGCGTATGACCGAGTGGATCAAAGACAAAGTCACCGGTGAATTCTCCAGCAGCACCTCGCTGGTGGAAACCACCGTTGGCCGTGCTTTGTTGTCTGAAATTTTGCCGCGCGGTTTGCCGTTCAGCAACTTGAACAAAGCGCTGAAGAAAAAAGAAATCTCCAAGCTGATCAACACGTCTTTCCGTAAATGCGGATTGAAAGAAACCGTGGTGTTCGCTGACAAACTGTTGCAAAACGGTTTCCGTCTGGCCACACGCGCCGGTATCTCCATCTGTATTGACGACATGTTGGTGCCGTTTGAAAAACACGCCATCATTGAGAGTGCAGAAAAAGAAGTCAAAGACATCGAACAGCAATATGTGTCCGGTTTGGTAACTTCTGGTGAGCGCTACAACAAAGTGGTTGACATCTGGGGCAAGGCCGGTGATGCGGTCTCCAAAGTCATGATGGACCAGTTGCGCAAAGAAAAAACCATTGACCGCCATGGCAACGAAGTAGAGCAAGAGTCGTTCAACTCCATTTACATGATGGCCGACTCGGGTGCGCGCGGTTCTGCCGCTCAAATCCGTCAGCTCGCCGGTATGCGCGGACTGATGGCCAAGCCTGACGGCTCCATCATTGAGACACCGATCACGGCGAACTTCCGTGAAGGCCTCAATGTGTTGCAGTACTTCATTTCCACCCACGGTGCCCGTAAAGGTCTGGCTGACACGGCGCTCAAAACCGCTAACTCAGGCTACCTGACACGCCGCTTGGTTGACGTGACACAAGACCTGGTGGTGATTGAAGTTGATTGCGGCACCAGCAACGGACAGTTGATGCGCGCCATCGTTGAAGGAGGTGAAGTCATCGAGTCATTGCGTGACCGAGTGCTCGGCCGAACCGTGGCTGAAGACGTGGTGCATCCTGAAACCCGCGAAACCTTGGTTCCTGCCGGTGATATGTTGGACGAAGATTTGATCGACGACATCGAACTGTTGGGCGTGGATGAAATCAAAGTTCGTACCGCACTCAACTGCGAAACACGTTTTGGTTTGTGCGCCAAGTGCTATGGCCGCGATCTGGGCCGTGGCGGTCTGGTCAACGTCGGTGAAGCTGTCGGCGTCATCGCCGCTCAGTCCATTGGTGAGCCCGGCACACAGCTGACCATGCGTACCTTCCACATCGGCGGTGCAGCCTCACGTGCAGCAGTCGCTTCCAGCGTGGATGCCAAGTCCAACGGTGTCATTGGCTTTAACGCCACCATGCGCTATGTGACCAACAGCAAAAACGAATTGGTCGTCATTTCACGCTCAGGCGAAATCGTTATTCACGACGAGCAAGGCCGTGAGCGCGAGCGTCACAAAGTGCCTTACGGTGCTATTTTGGCGATCAAGCCGGACCAAAGCATCAAGGCCGGCACCATATTGGCCAACTGGGATCCGTTGACACGTCCTGTGATCACCGAGTTTGCCGGTAAGACACAATTTGAAAATGTCGAAGAAGGTTTGACGGTCGCCAAGCAATTGGACGAAGTCACCGGCTTGTCTACCTTGGTGGTCATTGACCCCAAGCGTCGCGGCTCCACCAAAGTGGTGCGTCCGCAGGTCAAGTTGATCGATGCTTCCGGCAAAGAAGTGAAGATCCCCGGTACCGACCATTCTGTGACCATCGGCTTCCAAGTGGGCGCGCTGATTCAAGTGCGCGACGGTCAGGACGTAGGCCCCGGCGAAGTGCTGGCGCGTATTCCTGTGGAAGGTCAGAAGACACGAGACATCACCGGCGGTTTGCCGCGTGTGGCCGAGTTGTTCGAAGCGCGTTCGCCGAAAGACAAAGGCATTTTGGCTGAGATGACCGGTACCGTGTCCTTCGGTAAAGAAACCAAAGGCAAGATCCGCTTGCAGATCACCGATCCAGAAGGCACTGTGTGGGAAGAACTCATTCCCAAAGAGAAAAACATCGTGGTGCACGAAGGCCAAGTGGTCAACAAAGGCGAGAGCATTGTCGACGGTCCCGCAGACCCGCAAGATATTTTGCGTTTGCTCGGCATCGAAGAATTGGCGCGTTACATCGTCGACGAAGTGCAAGACGTTTACCGTTTGCAAGGCGTGAAGATCAACGACAAGCACATTGAAGTGATTGTTCGTCAGATGCTGCGCCGCGTGGTGGTCGACAACGTCGGTGACACCAACTACATCAGCGGTGAACAGGTCGAACGCTCTGAAATGCTCAACACCAACGAAGCATTGCAACGCGACAGCAAGATGCCCGCGACCTACACCAATTTGTTGTTGGGTATCACCAAGGCCTCGTTGTCTACCGACTCGTTCATTTCAGCGGCTTCCTTCCAGGAAACCACCCGCGTTCTCACCGAGGCTGCCATCATGGGCAAGCGCGACGAACTGCGTGGCTTGAAAGAGAACGTCATCGTTGGCCGACTCATCCCTGCCGGTTCAGGCATGGCGTACCACAGGGCGCGCAAAGCCAAGGACTTGATGGACGAGGCCGAGCGCCGTGCCATTGCCGAGAACGAAGCCGAAGAACTCGCCTTGGCGCAACAGCAAGAAGGCAGCAACGAAGAGACACCGGCAGACTGAGCAACCCGGCCCCTTGGGGCCAGGTTGACACAGTCATTGCTGTCGAGCGTCGCTTGAAGTTATGTTGCTATCACACTGGTTCTGGATAGCTTTTGCGCTGCTGGTGTTTTGGGCACTGGGGGCATACAACAGACTGGTGAGATTGCGCGCACAGATCAAACAACAGTTTGGTCCGTTGCAAGCGGTTTTGATGGAGTACCAAGAAGTGGTGCAGCAAGCGGTCACTGCCGCTGCTGCTGCACCACAGCTGTGGGACAACCCGGGCAGTTCAGACTTGGGCCACAGCCACTGGACTCGGTTGCAAGTGGCCGCTGGGCTGTCAACCGTGGCCTTGGCCCGCATGCAGTCCCATGCCTTGGATCAAGACAGTGCGCAAGCCCTGCATGATGCCGCTGCTGAATTACAGGACGCATGGGCGGCATTGATTCATCCGGATGTCTACTTCATCAATATCCCGCCAAACCTCAAGCAGCGTTGGCTGGAATTGGATTTGCTGGTGCAACCCGAGCTCGGCCGTTTCAATGCGGCCATCTTGGAGTACAACGAAGCGATTGCCCAATATCCCGCGGCATTGCTGGCCAAGTTGTTTCAATTCCAGGCAGCAACCCCGTTGTGACACAGACGCCCGTGCGTACAGAGGGCGCAAACTTGGCGCCACCTTTGTGGCAGCAATTGCAAGCCTGTGCCAAGGCATTGCGTGCCGTGCGACAAGGGCGTAACCATGTGCAGGCGTTGGCCGGTGTGTCGCCCGCCATGCGGCCAGCAGCACAAGCCTTGTTGTTTGCCGTGTTGCGGCAATGGGGCCGCACGCTCGCCATTCAAAAAGAGTTGGTGCAACGCGCACCCCCCGCCCCGGTTGATGACTTGCTATGTGTGGGACTGGCGTTGGCAATGCCAGTGACGCAGGTCATGTACCCCATGCATACGCTGGTGAATCAGTTGGTGGAAGCGGCCAAGCGCGACCCTGCTACCCGTGCGCAAGCCGCGTTCATCAACGCGTGTGTGCGGCGCTTTGACCGCGAACGCGGGCAATTGATCCAGCGCAGCGACGCACAGTTGTCTGCCCGTTGGAACCATCCCGAATGGTGGGTGAAAGCCATCCAACAAGACCATCCGCTTGATTGGCAGGCGCTGCTAGACGCAAACCTGCAGGCGGCACCAATGGCGGTGCGTGTCAACCGTCGACAGCAATCGGTGCAGGCGTTGCAAGCCCTGTGGCAGACCCAAGGAATTTCGACCCAGCGTTGCGGGGAAAGCGGCTTGGTCCTGCATCAACCGCAAGCCGTACATGCGTTACCTGGCTTTGAGCAGGGTTGGTTTTCGGTGCAAGACCCGGGGGCACAAATGGCCGCTCCGTTGTTGTTGACAGGTTTACAACCCATCGGTACGCAGCGTTTGCGTGTGCTTGATGCCTGTGCCGCACCTGGGGGCAAGACGGCGCATTTGCTTGAAATGGCAGACATGGATCTGCTGGCGATAGATGTGGAAGAAGCGCGGTGTCAGCGGGTGCGTGACAACTTGCAACGCTTGCAATTGAAAGCCGAGGTGCGTTGTGCCGATGCAGCGCGTCCCAGCGAATGGTGGGACGGCCAAGCTTGGGATGCCATCTTGCTGGATGCCCCTTGCACGGCATCTGGCATTGTGCGCAGGCACCCAGACATACCGTGGCTGCGTCGCCAAAGTGATGTTGCCGCCTTGGCCGACATACAAAAACACATGCTGCAAACCCTGTGGCCCACCCTCAGACATGGCGGACGCTTGTTATATTGCACATGTTCCGTGTTCCGTGCGGAGGGGGAGGGGCAGCTCCAAGCGTTTCTTGTAAACAACAGTGATGCCGTATTAATGCCCTCACCAGGGCATTTATTGCCCGGTCTGTCAGCAAGTGGGGCCGCTGTCTCTGACAATCTGGCTCAGGAGCACGACGGATTCTTTTATGCCTTGCTGGAAAAACAACAACATGCTTGAAACAGTCGGCCACAGACAACGATCCAAGCTGATAGCGATCGTGCTGCTTATGTGCGGTGTGCTGGCCATGTTTTTCCAGCCCGCAATGGCGCAATCGTCAGTACTGCTCACTAACCAAGTGCTCGAGCGCGAAGAAGATGGGGTTTATTTGAGTGCCACCCTCGACTTTGCGCTGTCTGCCGGTCTTGAAGATGCTCTGTCGCGTGGCATGCCACTTACTTTTGTGCTCCAGGCGGATGTCATGCGCGAGCGCTGGTATTGGTACGACAAAAACGTCGCAGGGGTGCAGCGTTATTTCCGCTTGGCGTATCAACCCTTGTCGCGGCGCTGGCGCTTGCATGTGTCTGCAGCGCCAGTGCAAAGCATTGGCTTGGGAGTGACGCTGGGCAGCAGTTATGACAGCTTGCCAGACGCCTTGGCGGCTTTACAAAAAATCAACCGCTGGAAAGTGGCAGACACCTTGGCCCTGCAAAAAGATGTCAAGCAGCGTTTGGATCTGCGCTTTCGTTTGGATTTGAGCCAATTGCCGCAAGCCTTGCAGTTTGGCAACCAGGCCAGCAGCGATTGGAATATCAACTTCGACCAAAGCTTTAGGCTCGAAGAACTGGCCAAATGACGCCAAACACCACTTGGAGCGATCTGCGTCACCGCAGTTGGATGCTGGTGGTGATCGTGTCGATTCTGGTTTCGGTGTCGATGATTCTGTTGTTTCTGCTCACGCAGGCTACCCAGCGCTGGGATGTCTACGAAGAAAACTACGGACTGCTGTTTGGCTTGAACACGGTTTTGGCAGTGTTCTTGCTGCTGGTCATCAGTTGGATTGGATGGCGACTGGTGGTGCGGTTGCGCCAAAGAAAATTTGGCAGCCGTTTGTTGATCAGATTGGCGTCTATCTTTGCACTGGTCGGCATATTGCCAGGCATTTTGATTTACGCAGTTTCCTACCAGTTTGTCACCCGTTCGATTGAAGTCTGGTTTGACAACAAGGTGGAAGTGGCGTTGGATGCAGGCTTGAATTTGAGCCGTTCCACCCTAGAAAGCTTGGCCAGCGAATTGGTCACAGGCGTACGCAACGCGGGCAACAACATGACACCGGCTTTGCGCAACCAATGGTCGGTCACACTGGAAAAAGCGCGCGAACAATTGAGTGCATCAGAAGTCAGTCTCTGGCAGGGCAATATTCAATTGGTCGCCAGCGTCAGCGAATCAGGCTTTTCATTGCAACCCGAACGGCCCGGCACTTCCGAATGGCGACAAGTGCGCACATCCGGGGTGACTTGGCGCAGCGATGGGCTGGAAGATGCAGGCAATGCGGAAGCATTCCCACGCATCAAGGTGTTGTTTCGTTTGCCCGACAGAGGGTTTCAATTGGACAGACAAACCTATGTGTTGCAAGTGGTAAAAAAATTACCGCCCGCCTTGGTGAACAACGCGCGCGCGGTGCTGGAGGCCAACCGCGAATACCAAGAAAGGGCGTTGGCACGCAGTGGTTTGCAGCGCATGTATATCGGCACCTTGACGCTGAGCCTGTTCTTGTCTGTGTTTGGCGCGGTATTGTTGGCGGTGCTGTTTGGTAACCAATTGGCCAGGCCGTTGTTGTTGCTGGCCGAAGGTGTGCGCGATGTGGCCGCCGGCGATTTGCGTCCCAAAACTTTTTTGCAAGGCAAGGACGAACTCGATGGCTTGACCCGTTCCTTTGCCGAGATGACACAGCAATTGTTTGAAGCCAGAAATTCGGTAGAGCAAAGCATGGCCCAACTGGACTTGGCGCGCAGCCATTTACAAACCATGCTGGACAATTTGACCGCGGGAGTGGTGTTGCTGGATAGGCAAGGGGTGATTTTGTCGATCAATCCTGGGGCTACCCGCATATTGAAATTGCCGCTGTCGGTGTATGTGGGACAGCCGTTTGAGGACGTGGACGGACTGCAAGGATTTGCCACCCAAGTGATAGACCGGTTTGAGGAAATCGCAGCCGAGCAACCCGCTCGCGTCGACCATTGGGAACAGTCTTATGAGCTTGATCCCGCGCCCCATGTTGCGGCCCGTGATTTTTCTGCACATGCCGCGCGGCAAATCACACTGGTGGCGCGCGGCGCCTTGTTGCCTCAGGGGGATTGGTTGCTGGTGTTCGATGACATCTCCGACATTGTCTCGGCGCAACGTTCACAGGCTTGGACCGAAGTGGCTCGTCGTTTGGCGCATGAGATAAAAAATCCGCTGACGCCCATACAACTGTCGGCAGAGCGTTTGGCGATGAAGCTGGAAGGAAAGTTGCCGGCAGTGGAACAAGCGCTGTTGACCAAGTCGGTGAAAACCATTGTGGAGCAAGTTGATGCGCTGCAGCGACTGGTCAATGAATTTCGCGACTTTGGTCGCCTGCCTGCCGCGCGTTTGCAGCCCTTGGACCTGAACCAATTGCTGGCTGAAATGATGCCCTTGTATGACAACGACAATGCCCGGGTGCCGGTGCATTGGCAACTTGATGCGCAGGTGCCCGCGATGATGGGTGACGCGGCTCAGTTGCGACAAGTCGTGCATAACCTGATTCAAAACGCGCAAGATGCCAGCATGGCCAACCCGCAGGCACAGGTGCATGTGATGACCGAGTGGCGGCCGCAGTCACAACGGCTTAGGCTCACGGTGCAAGACAATGGCACCGGGTTCAGTGAGGCGGTGTTGCAGCGGGCGTTCGAGCCCTATGTCACCACCAAAGCCAG
Organism: Comamonadaceae bacterium; assembly: GCA_027488735.1. Taxonomy (GTDB): domain Bacteria; phylum Pseudomonadota; class Gammaproteobacteria; order Burkholderiales; family Burkholderiaceae_C; genus Limnohabitans. The sequence goes on from JAIYBB010000007.1 coordinate 17,004, forward strand.
CGGTACTGGTTTGGGACTGGCCGTGGTGAAGAAAATTGCCGATGAACACAATGCCCGCATCGAATTGAAAAACCGTACGCAAGACGAGCAGATATGCGGCGCGCAAGTGTCGCTATCATTTCGCCTTGTAGACTCTCACGACAACTGAACAGACACAACCGCATGGCAACTATTCTGGTAGTAGACGACGAACTCGGCATTCGCGATCTTTTGTTTGAAATCCTCAACGACGAAGGTCATCAGGTTGAGCTGGCCATGAATGCCGCACAGGCCCGATCTATACGCGCCACTTTGCAGCCCGATTTGGTGCTGCTTGACATCTGGATGCCTGATACCGATGGCGTGACTTTGTTGAAAGAATGGGCAACCACCGGCTTGCTCAACATGCCTGTGGTCATGATGAGTGGCCATGCCACGATAGACACGGCCGTCGAGGCCACCCGTATTGGCGCCATGGCTTTCTTAGAAAAGCCAATCACCATGCAAAAACTGCTCAAAGCGGTTGAGCAAGGCTTGAACCGCAAGTGGGCCGGCGCAGGGCGCGGTGCGACTCTGCCACAAGCGTCGGGACTGACTCACAGCAACTTGGGCGCGGTGTCTGCGACGCCCTCAGCCGCGCCTGTGTTGCCTGCGGTGTTGCAACCGGTACAAAGTTTTGACCTGAGCGGCCCGTTGCGCGAAGCCAGAGACAGCTTTGAAAAAGCGTATTTTGAATTTCACTTGGCGCAAGAGGGTGGTTCGATGACCCGCGTGGCTGAAAAAACCGGTTTAGAGCGCACCCATTTGTACCGCAAGCTCAAACAGTTGGGCGTCGATTTATCGCGCGGCAAACGCATCGGCAGTTCGCAGTAAACCGCAGCCTTACATGTTGCGACGGTATTGGCCGCCTACCTCGAACAAAGCGTTCGTGATCTGACCCAGCGAACACACGCGCACCGCATCCATCAAGACCGCGAATACATTCTCGTTGGCGATCACCGCTTGTTGCAGTTGCTTGAGCATGGCGCTTGAAGCAACGGCATGACGCGAATGGAAATCGTTAAGGCGTTGTAATTGATTTTGTTTTTCTTCATCTGTCGAGCGCGCGAGTTCAATTTTTTGCGGCACTTCATTGGCTTGTGGTGATTTGAACGTGTTGACCCCGATGATGGGCAACTCGCCGGTGTGCTTGAGCATTTCGTAATGCATGGATTCATCTTGGATCTTGCCGCGCTGGTAGCCGGTTTCCATCGCACCCAGCACGCCGCCGCGCTCGGCAATCGCCACAAACTCTGACAGCACGGCTTCTTCCACCAACTCGGTCAATTCTTCGATGATGAAAGCGCCTTGCGACGGGTTTTCGTTTTTCGCCAAACCCCATTCGCGGTTGATGATGAGTTGAATCGCCATGGCGCGGCGCACCGACTCTTCGGTGGGCGTGGTGATGGCTTCATCAAACGCATTCGTGTGCAAACTGTTGCAGTTGTCGTAAATCGCTATCAGCGCTTGCAGCGTGGTACGGATGTCGTTGAACTGAATCTCTTGCGCGTGCAATGAACGTCCCGATGTTTGGATGTGGTACTTCAGCTTTTGGCTGCGTTCATTTGCGCCGTATTTTTCTTTCATGGTCACGGCCCAAATGCGGCGCGCCACGCGTCCCATGACGGTGTACTCCGGGTCCATGCCGTTGCTGAAGAAGAAAGACAGGTTGGGCGCGAAATCGTCGATGTGCATGCCGCGCGCCAGATAGGCTTCGACAAACGTGAAACCGTTGGACAGCGTGAATGCCAATTGAGAGATGGGGTTGGCGCCGGCCTCGGCGATGTGGTAGCCGCTGATGGACACGCTGTAGAAATTGCGCACTTGGTGCTCAACGAAATACTGCGCGATGTCGCCCATGACTTTGAGCGAAAACTCGGTGCTGAACAAACAGGTGTTTTGCCCTTGGTCTTCTTTCAAGATGTCGGCTTGCACCGTGCCGCGCACGTTTTGCAGCACCCAAGTGCGTATGTCGGCGGCTTCTACAGCAGTGGGTTCGCGGCCTTTGTCGGCGCGGAATTTCTCTAGGTTCTGGTCGATGGCGGTGTTCATGAACATGGCCAAGATGGACGGCGCGGGGCCGTTGATGGTCATGGACACACTGGTGGCGGGTGAGCACAAATCAAAGCCGTCGTACAAAACTTTCATGTCGTCGAGCGTGGCGATGCTCACGCCGGAGTTACCGACCTTGCCGTAAATATCGGGGCGTAAATCGGGGTCGTTGCCATACAAAGTGACTGAATCGAAAGCGGTCGACAAGCGCTTGGCCGGCATGCCTTCGCTGAGCAATTTGAAGCGACGGTTGGTGCGGAATGCATCACCTTCGCCGGCGAACATGCGGGTTGGGTCTTCGTTGTCGCGCTTGAACGCGAACGTGCCTGCGGTGTAGGGGTAGCGCCCCGGCACGTTGTCTAGCATCAGCCATTGCAGTATGTCGCCGTGGTCGTGGAATGTCGGCAATGCCACTTTGCGCACCGGCGTGCCGCTGAGCGAAAGCGTCACCAGGCTGCTGCGGATTTCTTTGTCACGCACCTTGACCACCAACTCGTCGCCCGAGTAATCGGTTTTCAAAGTAGGCCAGTCTTTCAACAGAGCGCGCGCATCTGCGTCTAAGCGTTCTTCGCGCTCCAGCGCCAGCCCCAAGCTGGCTTCAGAGGCGCGCGGCTTGTTCGGTTTACCCTCAGCCAGCATCGCCGAGGCGGCTTTCAATTGCTGCACTTCGCGCGCCAGTTGTGCTTGTGCGCGGGCGCGGTGTTTGTAGCCACGCACGGTGTCGCTGATTTCAGCCAGATAGCGGCTGCGAGAAGACGGCACGATGGGCGTCTGGTGCGAGCTGTGGCGCACATTCGCCAGCGGCAAACGCGCATCGTTCAAAGCCAACCCCAGTTCTTGCAAACGCGGTTTCATGGCTTGGTAAAGCGCTGTCACGCCGTCGTCGTTGAAATGCGCGGCCATGGTGCCGAACACTGGCATTTTCTCGGTCGGTGTGGTCCAGGCTTCGCGGTTGCGTTGCACTTGTTTGGAGACATCGCGCAGCGCGTCAGCAGAGCCCTTGCGGTCGAATTTGTTGATCGCGACAAACTCGGCGAAGTCCAGCATGTCGATTTTTTCCAGTTGGCTGGCGGCACCGAACTCGGGCGTCATCACATACATAGGAACGTCAACATGCGGCACGATGGCTGCATCGCCTTGACCGATACCCGATGTTTCCACCACCACCAAATCGAAACCGGCGCATTTAGCGGCGGCAATCACGTCGGGCAGTGCGGCGCTGATTTCGCTGCCGAATTCGCGCGTGGCCAGTGAACGCATGAATACGCGTGCGCCTTGCTGCCACGGGGAAATAGCGTTCATGCGTATGCGGTCGCCCAACAGCGCGCCGCCGCTTTTGCGCCGCGATGGGTCAATCGAAATCACTGCAATGCGCAGCGCGTCGTTTTGGTCCAAGCGAAAGCGGCGTATCAATTCATCGGTGAGCGAAGACTTGCCTGCGCCACCGGTGCCGGTGATGCCGATGACCGGCACTTTCATGCCAGCCGCTTGTGTTTTCAATTGCGTGCGCAAACCGTCGATGGCCGGGGTAGGTGTTTCCAGCGCGGTGATGAGTTGCGCCAAAGCGCGCCAACTGCTTTCGGTGTGGCCTTGTATGGCATCCACAGTGGCGGGCGCAAAGCCGCACAAGTCACGGTCGCAGCGCATGATCATCTCGCCGATCATGCCTTGCAGCCCCATGCGCTGGCCGTCTTGCGGGCTGTAAATGCGGGTCACGCCATAAGCTTGTAATTCGTTGATTTCTTCCGGCACGATGACGCCGCCGCCGCCGCCAAAGACTTGGATGTGAGCGCCGCCCCGCTGGCGCAGCAAATCGACCATGTACTTGAAATACTCGACATGGCCGCCTTGGTAAGAGCTGATGGCGATGCCTTGCACGTCTTCTTGCAACGCGGCGGTGACGACTTCATCGACCGAGCGGTTGTGTCCCAAGTGAATCACTTCCGCGCCCATGCCTTGCAAAATACGTCGCATGATGTTGATGGCGGCATCGTGTCCGTCAAACAAACTGGCTGCCGTGACAAAGCGCACTTTGTGGTTAGGTTTGTAGGCGGCCAATGCCAGGTATTCAGCGGACAACTCAGTCATGGTGTGCGGGCGGTGTGAGCCGGAAAAAAAGCATTGAAAACAGAAATTAATGTCGGGTATTCGCCGCATTTAAATTGACGTAACGTCAATCATATCCTGAAGCATTCCTCAACAAGAAAACCCATGAAAAGACCCACTGACCGAGTCGTTACACGCTCAAAACCGAGCTGAGGCCACTTAATGGCTCCGAACTGAGACTGGTTTGCGGGCCAACCAATCGCTTACCGCCTCTTCGTAGGCCAAGCCCAATTCGAGCACTGCCAAGTCGCCGCGTGCTGGGCCGATCAACTGCATGCCCATGGGCAAGCCTTGCGGGTTGAATCCGCAGGGGACATTCAGTGCAGGCAAACCGGCCAGACTGGCGTAAAGCGTCACCTCCATCCAGCGGTGGTAGGTGTCCATCTGTACAGTTCCATTTGGAGTTTGTACAGAAGAAGGCCAACGCATATCTATGGCAAACGGCCAGACTTGCGCGCTGGGCAAGACCAGCATGTCAAAGCGGCTGAGCAAATCCAACATGTGTTGGTAAAACGCGCTGCGCTCGGTGCTGGCCTGCAAAAAATCCGGTGCGGTCATGTCTGCGGCTTGGTCAAACTCCCACACTGCTTCGGGCTTGACCTGATCCCGCCCGCGCGCCACCATGGGCGCGATGCGCGACGCGGTCAGCACCCGTCGCCAGGCCAGCCAGGTTTGCCACACGGCCGCAGGTGAAAAATTCGGCGATACAGGCTCTACATGCGCGCCCAAGTCGGTCAAACGTTGCAAACCGTTTTCACAGGCTTGCAACACACCATCTTCCATGGGCAAATAGCCGTTCAAATCGCCCAGCCAGCCGATGCGCAAACCTTGGGCCTTGGGCTTTAACTCGGATGACCAACCGGCAGGCAAGCTGGCCAATGACAGCGGCGCGCGCGCGTCATACCCGGCCATGGTTTCCAACAGACGCGCCAAGTCGGCGACATGCCGCGCCATCGGGCCGTCAGTGCCGAGCTGGCTGACCCAGACATCGTTCACCGGAAATGCAGGCACACGTCCTTGTGATGGCCGCATGCCGAACACATTGTTCAAAGCCGCCGGGTTGCGCAAACTGCCCATGAAATCCGAGCCGTCGGCCACCGGCAACAGGCGCTGCGCCAAAGCCACCGCCGCGCCACCGCTGCTGCCGCCCGAAGTGAAAGCGGGGTTGAAGGCGTTAGGCGTGGCGCCGAACACCGGATTGAACGTGTGTGAACCCAAACCCCATTCAGGCGTATTGGTTTTGCCAATCACTATGCCGCCAGCGGCTTTCATGCGTTGCACCAGCAGCGCGTCATGCGCCGGAATGTTGTCGCGCAGCAGCACAGAGCCGCATGTGGTGGGAATGCCCGCCACATCCACCAAGTCTTTGAACGCCAGCGGCATGCCGTGCAGCCAGCCGCGCGAATCGCCTTTGGAGAGTTCCGCATCACAAACATCGGCTTGTTTCAGCAGTGCCTCTGCGTCTTGCAAATTGACGATGGCATTGGCCTGCGGGTTGATGGCTGCGATGCGCTGTAAAAATGCTTGCATGACCTCGCGACAAGATAATTCTCGGCGATGGATACTGGCAGACAATTGCAAGGCGCTGTGTTCGTGAATAGCCATAGAGCAGGACACCTGAATGAATTCGTTTATATTGAAGAACAGAATTAAATGTAGCCGCCCGCGGGCGCAAGGGGAATCCATGACACGCCGAGTATTTTTAAAAGCCCTGGCCGCCACAGCGTTGGCCGCTGGTTTTTTTGTACAGGTGCAAGCGCAAAACGCTGTGCCCGCCAACAAAGTATTGCGATTTGTGCCGCATGCCAACTTGGCGGTGCTGGACCCTATTTGGACCACGGCGTATGTCACCCGCAACCACGGTTACATGATTTACGACACCTTGTTTTCTGAAGATGCCAAGGGAAAAATCCAGCCGCAAATGGTGCAAAGCCACAGCACCAGCAAAGATGGCAAGGTCTGGACTTTCAAATTGCGCAGCGGTCTGGCGTTTCACGATGGCAAGCCTGTGACCAGCGAAGACGTGGCGGCTTCGCTCAAACGCTGGTCAACGCGCGACACCATGGGCGGCGTGTTGTTCGGGTTTGTTGATAAGTTGGAAACGCCGGACGCGAACACCTTTCGCATGGTGCTCAAAGAACCTTGCGCCATCGTGCTCGAAGCTTTAGGCAAAGCGTCTTCGAATGTGCCGTTCATCATGCCGGCGCGCATCGCGGCCACACCCGGCACCGAGCAAATCAAAGAACACATTGGCTCGGGCCCATTCATTTTCAAACCTGATGAATTCAAACCCGGCTCGGTGGCGGTTTATGAGCGCAACACCAAGTATGTGCCGCGCAGCGAAGCGCCCAGCGGTTTGGCAGGCGGCAGACCAGTGAATTTTGATCGGGTGGAATGGGTCATCATTCGCGACCCGCAAACCCAGTTCAATGCCATCGTCGCCGGTGAAGTCGACATGATCGAGCAACCCAGCTTCGAGCAGTACGAGACCTTGAAGAAAACCGCAGGCGTCAAGATCGATGATTTCGCGCCCTCCGGTTTTCAGTACATCATGCGTTTCAACCATATTCATCCGCCGTTCAACAACCCGAAAATTCGGCAAGCCGCCATGCTCGCGGTCGGTCAGCAAGCGTTTATCAACACGCAGGTCGGTGTGCCCGAATTGGGGCGCTTGTGCCGCAGCATTTACCCGTGCAGTTCCGCTTTTGCAGATCAAACCAACCCCAACTTCACGGGCGTTGCCAATCCTGCCAAGGCGCGCGAGTTGTTGAAAGAAGCCGGTTACAACGGCGCGCCGATTGTGATGATGCGACCCACCGATTTGTCGGCCATCACCAAGTTGCCGTTGGTAGCCAAGCAGCAATTGGAAGCCGCCGGTTTCAAAGTGGATTTGCAGCAAATGGACTGGGCCTCGCTGGTGGCACGCCGCGCCAAAAAAGACCCGCCCAACCAAGGCGGCTGGAACATGTTTTTCACCACTTGGAGCGCGGGCGATATTGACAGCCCCTTGACCAGTGCCATGCTCAACACCAAAGGTGCAACGGGTTGGTTCGGCTGGCAAGACGAGCCGCGGATTGAAGAATTGAAAGCCAAATATGCGCGTGCCCAAGATGCCAGTGAACGCAAAAAAATCGCCTCCGAGATTCAATCGATTGTTTTTGAAACTGCGTCTTATGTGCCCTTGGGCGAATACCGCAACCCCACCGTGCTGCGCAACAACGTGAGCGGTTTGTTGCAAACCCCCGGCATCCCGGTGATGTGGGGACTGGCCAAGCGCTGACCATGGCATCTTTTCTGATTCGCCGCCTGCTGGCGGTGCTGCCTGTGTTGTTGGTGGTGTCGCTCTTGGTGTTTTTCATGTTGCGACTCGCCCCCGGTGACCCTGCGGCGGTGATCGCAGGCAACAACGCCACCAGCGAAGACATCGCCAATATCCGCGCGCACATGGGTTTGGACAAACCCATCGCCGTGCAATATGTGTTGTGGATGGGCCAGGTGTTGCAAGGCGACCTCGGTTATTCATATTATTTAAGCAAACCCGTCACTGCATTGGTGGCGCAACGCGTGGAACCTACCTTGTCGCTGGCGCTGGGTACGGTGCTGCTGGCCGTGTGTATCGCCGTGCCACTGGGCAGTCTGGCTGCGTGGCGCATGGGCGGTTGGTTAGACCGTGGTTTGTCTGCGTTTTCAGTGGCTGGTTTTTCGGTGCCGGTGTTTGTCATCGCCTACCTGTTGATTTATGTGTTCGCCATGCAATTGCAATGGCTACCGGTGCAAGGCTATAAGCCGATCAGCGGCCCGCAGTCGCAAGGCACCTGGGCGTGGATGCGCCAACTCATACTGCCGTGGCTGACGCTGTCCACCGTGTATGTGGCTTTGATTGCACGCATCACACGCGCCAGTGTGTCCGAGGCTTTGCAGGAAGATTTCATTCGCACTGCGCGCGCCAAAGGTTTGAGCGAGCGCACCGTGTTGGTTCGCCATGCCTTGGCGAATGCAGCCGTGCCCATCGTCACTGTGGTCGGTATTGGCGTGGCTTTGTTGATCGGTGGTGTGGTGGTGACCGAAACCGTGTTCGCGATTCCCGGCTTAGGTTCACTCACTGTGGACGCGGTGCTGAACCGCGACTTTCCCGTCATACAAGGGCTGGTGTTGTTGTTCTCGCTCAGCTATGTGCTGATCAATTTGTTGGTGGACACCAGTTATGTCTGGCTCGACCCGAGGATTCGTCACTGATGGCCACGCTGAACCAACGTTTATGGGACCACGGCTCGGTGCGCTTTGGCGCTGCGGTGTTGTTGTTTGTGCTGTTGTTGTCGCTGGCCGCGCCTTGGCTGGGCACGGTGGACCCAGCGGCCATGGACTCGAATGTCATCAACCAGCCCGCCGGTAAAAGCGGCGCTTTCAATTTGCCCGACGGAAGTGTGGTGCAACACACGTTTTGGTTGGGCACCGATAACTTCGGTCGCGATGTGTACAGCCGCGTCATGTACGGTGGGCGCATCTCTTTGGTGGTCGGTATTTGCACGTCTTTGCTGGCCTTGTCACTCGGTGGTTTGTGCGGCATGCTGGCCGGTTATTTCCGCCGCGTCGATGCCGTGCTCATGCGTTTCATGGACGGGTTGATGGCCATTCCGGCGGTGTTGTTGGCGATTGCCTTGGTCTCAGTCTTGGGCGCGAGTGTGGCCACGGTGGTGGTGGCGATTGCCATTCCTGAGGTGCCCCGCGTCACGCGCTTGGTGCGCTCGCTGGTGCTGAGTTTGCGTGAAGAAGCCTATGTGGAAGCCGCGCGCGCATTGGCCACGCCGACGGCGGTGATTTTGTGGCGGCATATCCTGCCCAACGCCATGGCGCCGCTGTTGGTGCAAGGCACATTCGTCGCAGCTTCAGCCGTGTTGACCGAAGCTATTCTGAGTTTTCTGGGTTTGGGCTTGCCGCCGGACGTGCCGACCTGGGGCAACATCATGGCCGAGGGCCGGGTGCAGTTCAGCATACAGCCGGGCAATGTGTTGTACCCCGCGCTGTTTTTGGTGCCGACCGTGCTGGCCATCAATTTGCTGGGCGACGGTTTGCGCGATGTGCTCGATCCTAAATTTGCCAAGCGGGTGGGCTGATGGGCACACCTGTTTTGTCTGTGAATAATCTCTCGGTGGCCTTGCCAGTCGGTGCAGACCGCAGCCATGCTTTGCAAGACATTGCTTTGCGCTTGAACGCCGGTGAAACCTTGTGCGTGGTGGGCGAATCCGGTTCGGGCAAATCGGTGCTGGCCATGGCTGTCATGGGTTTGCTCGCGCGTGAACTGCGCGTCACCGCAGGCAGCGTTTTGCTGCAAAACGAAGCCTTGTTGGATGCAACGCCCGAGCGCATGCGCGGTTTGCGCGGGCGTGCCATGGGCATGGTGTTTCAAGAGCCGATGACGGCATTGAACCCGGTGATGCGCTGCGGAGAACAAATCGACGAGGTGCTGCGCTGTCACACCGACTGGCCCCTGTCGCAACGCCGCGCTGCCGTGTTGCAGATCATGCAACAGGTGCGCTTGCCCGAACCCGAGCGCATGATGGACAGTTTCCCGCACCAACTCAGCGGCGGGCAACGCCAGCGGATTGTGATTGCCATGGCCATGGTGTTAAAGCCTGCGCTCTTAATTTGCGATGAGCCGACCACGGCCTTGGACGTGACCACGCAACAAGAAATTTTGAAACTCATCAAGCAATTGCAGCAAGACAGCGGCACGGCGGTGTTGTTCATCACGCACGACATGGGCGTGGTGGCTGATATCGCCGACCAGGTGCTGGTGATGCACCGTGGTGTGGCGGTCGAGCAGGGCGCGCGCGCACAAGTGTTGCAACAACCGCGCGCGGATTACACGCGTCAGTTATTGGCGGCGGTGCCAAACATGACGCCGCCCGCGCCGCGCCACTTGCCAGATACACCTCCGGTGTTGCGGGTACAAGACCTGCGCAAAACCTATGTCAGCCGCGAAGGCTGGGCGACGGTGCGTCGCACCGATGCCTTGGTTAACGCCGGTCTGTCTTTGCGTGCCGGTGAAACACTGGGCATCGTCGGCGAATCCGGTTCGGGCAAGTCCACGCTGGCGCGTTGTGTGCTGCGTTTGATCGACCCGGACAGCGGTGGAATTTTTTGGGGCGATGACAACATCGCTTCATTGTCTGAAGCGCAATTGCGACCCTTGCGACACCGGATACAAGTGGTGTTTCAAGACCCGAACCGCTCGCTGAATCCGCGCATGCGTGTCGGCGAATCCATCATGGAAGGCGCGCGCAATTTCGCTTTGAACACACAACAAGCGCAGGAACGCGGTAAAGCCTTGCTGGCGCAAACCGGCTTGGATGCGAGCGCTTGGGAGCGCTACCCCAGCCAGTTCAGCGGCGGTCAAAGACAACGCATTGCCTTGGCACGAGCTCTCGCTTGTCAGCCCGATGTGTTGGTGGCTGACGAAGCGGTCAGTGCACTCGATGTGTCTGTGCAAGCGCAAATTTTGGATTTGTTGCGCGAGGTGCAGCGCAGCATGGGGCTGGGCTTGCTGTTTATCACCCATGATTTGCGTGTGGCCGCGCAACTCTGCGACAGCGTCATCGTCATGCACAAAGGCCATATCGTGGAACACGGCAAAACCGCTGATGTGTACGCTCGTCCGCAACACGACTACACGCGCAATTTGTTGGCCAGCGTGCCCGGAGCGAATGCATGACTTGCGTGTTCATCGCCGGTTTTCAGCACGAGACCAACACGTTCGCACCCAGTCTGGCAGATTGGGAGGCGTTCAATCGGGGCGACGCGTTTCCTGCTTACATACGCGGCGAGGCCATGCAAACCCAGTTCACCGGCGTGAATATCCCTGTCGGTGGATTCATCGATGCGGCCAAGCGCCACGGTTGGCAATTGTGGCCGTCGGTATGGGCAGGTGCCAGTCCGTCGTCTTATGTCACGCGTGATGCGTTCGAGCGCATCGCCACCGACTTGTTGCAAGATTTGAAGCAAGCGCTGGCGCATGGCGTTGATGCGGTTTACCTCGATTTGCACGGCGCGGCGGTGGCCGAACACGCAGACGATGCAGAAGGCGAATTGCTCTCTCGTGTGCGTGCGCTCATCGGCGAGAACATGCCTTTGGTGGCGAGTTTGGATTTGCATGCCAACGTCACGCAGCGCATGTTGAGCACGGCAGATGCTTTGGTGGCTTACCGCACCTACCCGCATATCGACATGGCCGAGACCGGCGAACGCGCAGCCGAATTGCTGCAGCGGCGTTTGCGTTTGGGGCGGCGTGAAGCGCTGACAGTGCACCGCTTGCCTTACTTGATTTCACTCAACGCGCAATCGACTTGGTTGCAACCAGCCAAAGACATTTACGCCGCCATCGATGAGATCGACAAAGCGCATCACAGCGTGTTGAGTTTTTGCATGGGCTTTGCCGCCGCCGATTTTGAAGAATGTGCGCCGGTGCTGTGGGCTTATGCCGGGCAAGCACAGCAGGCCCAAGCCGCCGCCGGTACCTTGCACCAACTGGCTGCACCACCAGCGCAATGGCGCATCGATTTTTTAGACGCACGCGAAGCCGTGACACAAGCATTGGCGTTGGCGGCGCAACATGAGCGCCCCGTGTTGATTGCCGACACGCAAGACAACCCCGGCGCGGGCGGTGACAGCAACACCACTGGTTTGTTGCACGCTTTGTTGCAACAAGGCGCGGGACAGCGTTACCCCGGCGCGGTGGCGATCGGTTTGATTTACCACCCCGAAGTGGCGGCCAAGGCCTATGCCGCTGGTGTCGGTGCAGAGATCGATGTGGTCTTGGGCGTGTCAGTGATGACGTATGCAGGCATGAGTGATGCGCCGGTGGTCGCGCGTGCCCGCGTGGTGGCGATCAGCGACGGGCGTTGCGTTTTGAAAGGCCTGATGATGCGCGGCATGACCAGTCAATTGGGTCAAAGCGCGAGTCTGGATATTGAAGGCGTGCGGGTCGCTGTGGTCAGCGGAAAGGCGCAGTTGTTTGACCGCGAAATGTTGCGTATTCTTGGCATCACGCCTGAAGCCATGAAAGTGATTGTGCTGAAAAGCTCCAACCATTTTCGTGCCGATTTTGAGCCGATCGCCAGTAAGGTGTTGGTGGCCAAGGCGATTGGCCCGATGGCGGCCGACCCCGGTGATTTGCCCTGGCGCAAACTCAGTGCACACACCCGAACGCGCGCATGACACAGAGGAAAACACATGGCTGACTTGACACAACACACGGCAGAGCAATTGCTTTCGCTCTACCGTGAGGGCGCGGCCTCGCCGGTGGAAGTCACGCAGCAAGTGTTGCAGCGCATTGCCAGACTCAATCCCATACTCAACGCGTTTTGTCTGGTGGATGAAGAAGCCGCCTTGGCCAGCGCGCGAATCAGTGAGCAACGTTGGCAAGCACACAGACACAATGGCAGCGCAGTGGGTGCTTTGGAAGGAGTGCCCGCATCGATCAAAGATTTGTTGTTGACGCGGGGCTGGCCGACATTGCGCGGCAGTCGCACCGTCAACCCAAAGCAAAGTTGGGACGTGGACGCCCCAGTGGTTGCGCGATTGCGCGAAGCCGGTGCGGTGCTGTTGGGTAAAACCACCACGCCCGAATTTGGTTGCAAAGGCGAAACCAATTCGCTGCTGACCGGCATCAGCCGCAACCCGTGGAATTTGGCGCATACGCCTGGCGGTTCATCCGGCGGCGCATCTGCTGCAGTTTCGGCAGGCCTAGGACCGCTGGCCATTGGCACTGACGGCGCAGGCAGTGTGCGCATACCCGCAGCGTTTTGCGGCAACGTCGGTTTAAAGCCCAGCTTCGGTCGCGTGCCGGCTTTCCCTTTGTCGCCATTTGGATCGGTGGCGCACTTGGGGCCACACGCCATGAGCGTGACCGATGTGGCATTGATGATGAACGTCATCACGCAAGCCGACGCTCGCGATTGGACCTCGCTGCCCTATGAGCATGTGGACTACACGGCGCGCTTGAAGGATGGTGTGAAAGGTTTGCGCATCGCGTATTCGCCCACTTTGGGCTATGCAACAAATGTGCACCCAGAAATTGCAGCGGCCACCGCACAAGCTGCTCAATATTTGCAAGACCTGGGCGCGGTGGTAGAGCAAGTTGACCCCGGCATCGAAGACCCGCTAGATATCACCACCGGTTTGTGGTTTGCCGGGGCTTACCAAGTGTGGCGCACATTAAGTCAAGAGCAACAAGCGTTGACCGACCCCGACTTTGCGGCGCAAGCAGCCATCGGTGAAACCTTGGACGCGAACGCCTTGCACCAGTTGAACCAGCGGCGCGGCATGTTGGGCTCGCATTTGCGACAGTTCATGCAAAGCTACGATTTGATATTGACCCCCAGCACGGCGGTTCCCGCTTTCAAAGCGCTGCCCGCCGGACACAGCGCTATGAACTCAGAAGCCATGTTGGGCTGGACACCTTTCAGCTACCCATTCAATCTGTCGCAACAACCGGCGATCAGCCTGCCTTGCGGCTTGACGGCTGACGGCTTGCCCATGGGTGTGCAATTGGTCGGCCCCATGTTTGGCGATGCGTTGGTGTTGCGTGCTGCCAAGGCTTTGGAAACCTGCTATGTGTGTTTGCGTCCTGATTTGGATGCTGGACTGTTGCCCCACCCACTATCTCATCCCTGAAGCCCATCTCGCTGGCGCATAATGCGCGGCTATTTTTCCTACTCATGCAACCATGACATTCATTGCCCTAGACGTTGGCAACACCCGCCTGAAATGGGCCATGTATGACAGCCCGCGCACCGACGCCGGCTTGTTGTCGCAAGGCGCAGTGTTTTTAGAAAATATCGACCGCTTGGCCGATGAAGACTGGAAGTCATTGCCTGCGGCCACGCGCATGCTGGGTTGCATCGTTGCCGGGGACGCATTGCGCCGCCGCGTGGACGAGCAACTCGAACTCTGGGACCTGACACCGAGTTGGGTCGTGCCTTCAGCCAGTGAAGCGGGTTTGCACAATGGCTACGACTACCCGACGCGTTTAGGTGCGGACCGCTGGGTCGCCATGATTGGTGCGTTGGCGCGCATGCGCGCACAGACTGCCCAAGCTGCACCACGGCCGATGGTGGTTGTCATGGTCGGCACGGCTGTGACGGTGGAGGCGATAGATGCACAAGGGCATTTTTTGGGCGGTTTGATTCTGCCCGGCCACGGCATCATGTTGCGCGCGCTCGAGTCGGGCACCGCTGGACTGCGCGTGCCCACCGGTGAAGTGCGCGAGTTCCCCACCAACACCAGCGATGCCTTGACCAGCGGCGGCACTTTTGCCATTGCCGGTGCGGTCGAACGCATGGTGCAACACGTACGTGCCCGTTGCGGCGACGAGCCGTTGTGCTACATGACCGGCGGCGCGGGTTGGAAAATGGCACCGAGCATGTCGGTGCAATTCGAGTTGGTTGATAGTTTGATCTTCGACGGTTTGCGCCAAATTGCCGCGCAGCGTTTCAGCGCAGACTAGCCACCTGCACCGCGCAGTCGTAAAACACTGGCGCGCGGCCCATGTCGGTCAGCAGTTGCGAGGTCAACTCGTTCACGTTTGTGCCTTTGGCACCAAGCTTGCGCCACCAAACACCCAAGCCCACCACCATGCCAGGTTGCGCGCGCGTGGTGATTTGCGCTTTGCATTCGTAGCTGCCCCGGTCGTTGAACACGCGCACCATGTCGCCGTCGTTCAGTTGTCTGGCGGCGGCATCTTGCGGGTGAATTTCCAACAGCGGCTCGCCTTCCATATCGCGCAGGCTTTTGACATTCACAAACGTAGAGTTCAAAAAATTGCGCGCTGGTGGCGAAATCATGGCCAACGGATAAGTAGCTGTCGCGTCAGATGGCTCGTAGTTCGGAATGTAGTCAGGCAATGGCTCGAGACCCATGGCGGCTAGGCGCTCGCTGACGAATTCACACTTGCCCGATGGCGTTGGAAAACCGCCGTGCTCGAACGGTGCATCCGCCACCGGCCAGGCAGCGAAACCGTGTTGTAAGAGTTCGTCCATGGTCACCGGATGTGCGCTGTTCAAATTGGCAGGGCTTTGCAGCGAAGTGTGCAACAGCGCTTCATCTGACTCTTGCAATAAAGGGTCAGTCAAGCCCATGCGCAGACTCAGTTCACGGAATATTTGTGTGTTCGTTTTCGCCTCGCCCATGGGCGCGATGGCCGGGCGGTTCAGCACCATGTCGGTGTGGCCGTAACTGTTGTGAATGTCCCAGTGCTCAAGTTGTGTGGTGGCAGGCAACACAATGTCGGCGTAGTCTGCGGTGTCGGTCATGAAATGTTCGAGCACCACGGTGAACAAGTCTTCGCGCGCAAAACCTTTGACTACTTTCACCGACTCGGGTGCCACCGCCACCGGGTTGCTGTTGTAGACGATCATGGCTTCGACCAAGCCGGGTGTGTTCAGCGCGTCACCTATGGTGCTCATGTTGATCAGCGGCGCTTGGGCGTTGCTGTGCAAGTCGGGCCGTTGCAAACCCATGGCGTTGGCGCGTGCATGGTGCGACGCACTCATCAACACACCACCGGCGCGGTGTCGCCAGGCACCTGTGAGCGCAGGCAGGCAGGCGATGGCACGCACCGCGTTGCCACCACCGCGACTGCGTTGCACGCCGTAGTTCAAGCGAATGCCTGTGGGCTTGGTGTGCGCGTAGTCATAGGCGAGCTGGCGTATGTCTTCGACTTGCAAACCGCAAACCGCAGCGGCGCGCTCGGGTGACCATTGCAAAGCGCGCTCACGCAAAGCTTCAAAACCCAACGTGTGTTTCGCGATGTAGTCGTGGTCTAACCAGTCGTGCGTGATGAGTTCGTGCATCAACGACAAGGCCAGCGCTGCGTCCGTGCCGGGCGTGATGGCCAGGTGCAGATCGCATTTGTCGGCGGTCTCGCTGCGACGCGGGTCTATGCACACCAAGCGCGCGCCATGGCGTTTGGCTTCTTGCGCGATGCGCCAAAAATGGATGTTGCTGGTGATGGAGTTGCTGCCCCAGATGATGATCAATTTCGATTCGGCAAAGAAACCCATCTTCATGCCGAGCTTGCCGCCTAGCGTGTAGTTGAGCGCGTCGCCACCGGCATTCGAGCAAATGGTGCGGTCGAGTTTGGCAGCACCCAACAGATTGAAAAAACGCATGGCGATGGACTCGCCTTGCACCAAACCCATGGTGCCCGCGTAGCTGTAGGGCAGCAATTTTTCAGGGCGCGTGGCGACGATGGGTTTTAACTTATGGGCGATGGTGTTGAAAGCCTCGTCCCAACTGATGCGAGTGAACTGACCGCTGCCTTTAGGACCGGTGCGTTTCATCGGGTACAGCAAACGGTCCGGGTGGTAGGTGCGCTCGGTGTAGCGCGACACCTTGGCGCAGAGCACGCCGTCGGTCATGGGGTGGTGGGGGTTGCCTTGCACTTTGGTGGCCACACCGTCTTGCACGGTGGTGACCAAAGAGCAGGTGTCGGGGCAGTCGTGCGGGCAAGCGCCCAGGATGGTGGTGGTGTTCATGTTGGCATTGTGCTTGTTTTGACTGGCTGTGGAAATGGGCACCTGGATGATTCAGTTACCTATTGGAAACTGAGTTGAATACATTTATTCATTCCTTTAAAACAGGGTCGGATGACCAGTTCGTCAACCAAGGTGCTGCTATCCAAGGCAAACACCGCAGGCCCGGCCGTAGCCGACGTTGTGCCAGCATGGAGGCGAGGCCGGGCTGCGGTGGTTGCCAAACCAAATGCGCCAAAACACATGAGCCAATCCAAAAGCGCCAAACCCGATGCACCAAACCACATGCGCCGCTTTGCAAAAGCTAACTGCACCCAAGACAACCCGACATAGGCCAATCAGGTAGACTGATTACTCAATACTTACACACAGGTGACCCCTATGAAACTGCTCGACTCGATCGCCACCGAAGCCGCCAGCATTGTTGCCCTGCGCCGCGACATACACGCCCACCCCGAACTCTGTTACGAAGAAAACCGCACCTCCGACCTGGTGGCCACGCAGCTCATCAGCTGGGGCATAGAAGTGCACCGTGGCATGGGCACCACCGGCGTGGTCGGCATCATCAAAAACGGCACCAGCAAACGCAGCATCGGCTTGCGCGCCGACATGGACGCATTGCCCGTGCACGAAGCCAATACCTTCGCCCACGCCAGCCAACACCCCGGCAAGATGCACGCTTGCGGCCACGACGGCCACACCGCCATGTTGTTGGCAGCAGCTAAACATTTGTCGCAGCACAAAAATTTTGACGGCACCGTCGTGCTGATTTTTCAACCCGCCGAAGAAGGCGGCGGCGGCGCGCGTGAAATGATCAAGGACGGTTTGTTCGACAAATTCCCAGTGGACGCAGTCTTCGGTTTGCACAACTGGCCCGGCATGAAAGTCGGGCAAGCGGCGGTCAGTGCCGGCCCGGTCATGGCGTCGAGCAATGAATTCAAAATCACCATCAAAGGCAAGGGTTGCCACGCGGCGCTGCCGCACAACGGCATAGACCCGGTGCCTATCGCGTGTGAAATGGTGCAGGCTTTCCAAACCATTGTGTCGCGCAACATCAAACCGGTGGACGCGGGTGTCATCTCCGTCACCATGATCCATGCCGGTGAAGCCACCAATGTCGTGCCCGACAGCTGCGAGCTGCAAGGCACGGTGCGCACCTTCACCGTCGAGATTCTGGACATGATTGAGCGGCGCATGCGCACCATCGCTGAACACGTCAGCGCCGCGCACGATGCGACATGCACGTTTGAGTTTGTGCGCAATTACCCGCCGACCATCAACCACGCCAAAGAAGCCGACTTCACCCGCAGCGTGCTCGCCGACATCATCGGTGCCGAGAACGTGCTGGCGCAAGAGCCGACCATGGGCTCGGAAGATTTCTCTTACATGTTGCTGAAGAAACCCGGCACGTATTTTTTCTTGGCCAATGGCGATGGCCAGCACCGCGAAATGGGCCACGGCGGCGGCCCTTGCACCTTACACAACCCCAGCTACGACTTCAATGACGACTTGATTCCGCTCGGTGGAACGATCTGGGTGAACATGGTCGAGAAATTTTTAGCCAAGGCTTGAAGCAGCAAATCCATGCCTACTGAGCATGGATATGTTTCATCCACTGTAATTAGCGCTTAAATAAAGCCTCCCACCGCTCGGCCATCACCGGGCGCTGTACACCTCTATCAAGGCCTGCAACTGGCTCTTGGGTGCCGCGCTCAAATAAGGCAACAGCAAACCCAGCACCTGTTGCGCGCCGCGCAAAGCACTGTGGTCGGCATTGGCGTTTTCCAAGGCATGACGCGGGTTTTGTACATACTCATAACTGAGCCACCAGGTCAGCAACACCACCATGTGCGTGGCGCTACTGTGGCGCTCAAAAGGGCTTTGACTGAGCAAGCCTTGTTCTTGCAAGCCTGAGAGCAAAACTTCAAACGCTTGGTGTTTGCGTTCCAACACCACTTTGACCTGGCCCTCTAGGTGCCGGTTTTTGCTGAGCAAATCATTCAGGTCGCGGTAGATAAACCGGTGTCGCCAAATCAACTCGAACAAGCTGTGCATGAAAAACCAGGCGTGCTCCATGTCCTGCACGTCGGCGGCGGCTGGCAGCAACTGGTCCATGTCGTGCAAATACTCGTCAAACAAAGCGTTGACCAGCAGTTCCTTGGCTGGGAAGTGGTAGAACAAATTGCCCGGACTGATGCCCATGTCCGAGGCGATCAAGGTGGTGGCCACATTCGGCTCGCCATATCGGTTGAACAAATCCAGCGCGGTCGCGAGGATGCGCTCGGCGGTGCGGCGCGGCGGCTTTTTCACCTGTTCAGCCTTTGCCGCCGGATTTCAAGGCTTTCACTTCAGCTTCCAGTGCATCCACACGCGCTTGCAAATCGGCCATGTCTTGGGCGTTTGGCAAACCCATGCTGTGCAAAGCTTTGGCCACCCGCTCTTCAAAAATACCTTCTAAGCGGTCGAACTGACCGCTGGCGCGTTGACCCATGTCGCTGGCCATGGCACTGGCTTTGGCGGCGGCTTCCGTCATCTTGGCCTGCGCCTGCATGGTGGTTTCCTGCAATTTGCTGCCCTCTTTGACCAGCGAATCAAACACCTTGCCGCCCTCTTCCTGCGCCTTGGCAAAGGCACCTAAGCCTGCCTGCCAGATTTGCTGGGCCGATTGCTTCATTTGTTCACTCATGTGCTGGGGGTCAAATTCTGGTGGTTTGCTAGCCATGGTAATGCTCCTCGGGTTGGGAAGTTTGTCAAAATAAACGTTTTACAATGGACGAAATCCACCAGAGGTTTTACCTCAACCACGCCTATGCATTGGTATGCCATTCATTCAAAGCCTCGCCAGGAAGAACGTGCGTTGGACAACCTGCAAAGGCAGGGGTTTGAAGCATGGCTGCCTATGCTCACTCTCGAGAAGGTATTGCGCGGCAAACTGGCTCATGTCACCGAGCCCATGTTCAGTCGCTATTTGTTCATCCGACTCGACACCGAACAAACCAATTGGTCACCGATCCGCTCGACTTTGGGCGTGAGCCGTTTGGTCAGTTTTGGCAACCGTCCTGCGGTTGTCTCAGATGATTTGATTCAAGCCTTGCAAATGGTGCCGCAACGCGCGCCCGAGCGTTTGTTCCAGCCGGGGCAGACGATCAAAATTGTCAGTGGACCGCTTAAAGGCATAGAAGGTATTTTTCAGCAAGCCGACGGTGAATATCGCGCCATGGTGTTGATTGATTTACTGAACAAGCAGCACCGAGTCACCACGCAGATGCAAGACTTGCGGCCAGCTTCGCTCTGACATTCATGGTTAATTCGCTGCAACACATCGCCATCATCATGGACGGCAACGGACGCTGGGCCAAAAAGCGTTTGATGCCCCGCACTGTGGGCCATGTGAAAGGCGCAGCCAATGTTCGCCACATGGTCAAGGCCTGCGCAGATGCCGGCATCACTTATCTGACCTTGTTTGCATTCAGCTCAGAAAACTGGCGTCGCCCAGCCGAGGAAATCAGCGCATTGATGGGCTTGTTTTTGCAATACCTTGAAAATGAAGTGGCTGAAATGAAAGCCGCGGGCATACGTTTGCGTGTGATTGGTGACCGCAGTGCGTTTGCGCCCCTGCTGCAGTCGCGCATTGACCAAGCCGAGCAGGAAACCGCGCACAACAACCGTTTGCATCTAACGATTGCTGCCAACTACGGTGGCCAATGGGACGTGTTGAATGCCATGCGCGCCTGGCAAGTGGCGCACCCGGGCAAAAACTTGCAGGATTTAGACGCCAGCGGTTTGGCCGCGCACCTGAGCACCGCAGACTTGCCCGACCCGGAGTTGTTGATCAGAACCGGAGGCGAGTCCCGCATCAGCAATTTTTTGCTGTGGCAAACCGCTTACACGGAGTTGTATTTCACCGATGTGTATTGGCCCGATTTTGACGCAGCTGCCCTGAAAAAAGCCACGCAATGGTTTGAACACAGGGTCCGCCGCTTTGGCCGCACCGATGATCAAGTAGCTGCCAACCCTGAATCACCGGCCACACCAGGCCTAGGCACAACCCCGCTGTCACCCCCCCATTTCAATATCAGCTAATATTCAGCATGCAGGCTTAGTCATTAGTTTCGGGTGCCTGCAATGCCCAACCGACGGAACGCCCACTGTCACATTTCCCCATTAGCTATCTCAGCAACAGGTAACCATAAATGAAGAACGAGCCTCGCCCACCCCACCACCGCAAAGAACATGCCCCTGCACGATCAGGCCGTTGCATGGCATTGATCGACAGCAATTACATGGCCTGGCTGTTGCGCCAATCGAGCGACGCAGCTGCCGAACCCGAAACATACAACCGAATGGCTTTGATTCCTTCGTTGGCACAAGCACTCAAAGGCGCAGGCTTAGGCTTGGACATTCAACGCGTGTATTGGTACACCGACAACCCCGATACCCAATTCCCGCATGACCAAATCGTTCGCCAATTGGATGCTGCGGGTGGTGAACCCGGCGATGTGGTCTTTCAAGCCATGTCTTCTGACATTGCGCGCTTGGCACAACACCATGCCTGTGAACATTTGCTGGTGGCCAGTGATGACGACCGCTTGACCGCTGCCATCGATGACGCGCAATTGCATGGCATCAGCGTGTATTTGTTGGCTGACGAGTCGGCCCGCCACATGGACCAATTGGTGACCGAAGACCCGGCGTGGTGTCGCTTGCTCGCGCAGGCCGATCGGCGTGTGTTGTTGTTACCGCAAGCCGCGCGTGAACTCACCGCGTCGCCTCGTGCGCCTGCTGCCCCGGTCGCGCCCCAAGACCCCGAAGTCGTACGTACCAAATTGTTGGAAGTTGTCACCCAATGGTGGGACGATGAGCCCGAGGATTTGCGCGAAGACTTGCGTGATGAACTGCGTGGCAGCCACGGTATTCCCCAAGAAGTCGATCGCCACATGTTGCTGCGTGTACGCCGCGCCTTAGACCGTCCACTGAGCTTTCCAGAGAAAAAAATACTGCGCGAAATGGTGCGCACCACAGTGCTGGGTATCACCGAAGAAAGTATGCCCGTATGACCCTGTTGGTGACCGGCGGTGCTGGCTTCATTGGCAGTAATTTTGTGCACCACTGGCTCGCCGAGCATGATGAGTTGTTGGTCAACCTGGATAAGTTGACCTACGCGGGGAACCTGGGCAATTTGCAATCTTTGGCCCAGGACCAGCGCCATGTGTTTGTGCAAGGCGATATCGCTGACACTGCGTTGGTGGCGCAGCTTTTACAGCAATATCAGCCCCGCGCGGTGCTGCATTTCGCGGCTGAGTCGCATGTTGATCGTTCTATCCACGGGCCGCTCGATTTCATACACACCAATGTGGTGGGCACTTGCCAATTGCTGGAATCGGTACGTGCTTATTGGGCGGCATTGCCCGCAGATCAACAACAGAGTTTTCGTTTTCTGCATGTGAGCACCGATGAGGTTTATGGCAGCCTTGCGCCCGATGCGCCGGCTTTCACAGAAACCCATCCCTATGCGCCCAACAGCCCTTATGCGGCCAGCAAAGCGGCCTCAGACCACTTGGTGCGTGCTTGGCACCACACCTATGGCTTGCCCGTGCTCACCACCCACTGCAGCAATAACTATGGCCCGTACCACTTCCCGGAAAAGCTCATTCCCTTGGTGATTCACCATGCGCTGTCAGGCAAACCATTGCCTGTGTATGGCGACGGCATGCAGGTGCGTGATTGGTTGTTTGTGCAAGACCACTGCCGTGCGATCGACAGGGTGTTGCAGGCGGGAACACCCGGTGAAACCTACAACATCGGTGGGTGGAATGAAAAGCCCAACATTGAAGTGGTGAAAACACTATGCAGTTTGTTGGATGAATTGCAACCACGCGCTGACGGCCAGTCTTATGCAGCGCAAATCACGTTTGTGAAAGACCGCGCGGGGCACGACAGGCGCTATGCCATTGACGCTGGAAAAATCAACGACAGCTTGGGCTGGCAGCCGGTTGAAACCTTTGAAACCGGTTTGCGCAAAACCGTTCGGTGGTACTTGGACCATAGCGATTGGGTCAGCAGTGTGACCAGCGGTGCTTATCGCCAATGGGTTGACCTGCACTATGGCGGCTGAACCGGTTCTGTTGCTAGGCGCTGCAGGACAGCTTGGCCACGCGCTTTTTCAAGCACTTCAGCAGGCGGGCCAGCCGGTGGTTGCTTGGACCCGTGCCGATATCGACTTCAGTCATTTGTCCGAACTCAAGCAGCGTGTGGCCCAACTCAAACCACGATGGATTTTCAATGCGGCGGCTTATACCGCTGTTGACAAGGCGCAAACCGAGCCCGAACAGGCGCATTTAGTGAATGCCCTTATACCTGCCATGCTCGCTGAGTACGCCAAGGCCAATGGCGCGGCGCTGATGCATTTCTCTAGCGACTATGTGTTCAACGGCCGTGCAACCCGCCCCTACCTTGAAACCGATGCAACCGATCCCTTGTCGGTGTATGGACAAAGCAAGCGTGATGGTGATGCGGCCGTTCAAGCCAGCGGGGCAAGGTATGTGGTGTTGAGAAGCTCTTGGGTGGTGGCGGCCCATGGGCAAAATTTTTTGAAAACCATGTTGCGTTTGGCCGCTGAGCGGGATCAACTGAACGTGGTGGCAGACCAGACCGGCGTGCCCACTGCTGCCACATGGCTGGCCGAGTTGGCGCTGCGTGCCATGTCCTTGGCTGAGCGGGAAGGTTTCAACGGTTTATTTCATGCCACGCCCCGCGGTCAAACCACTTGGCATGGCTATGCCCAATATGTGTTGACGCAAGCGGCCAGCCGGGGCTGGACATTCAAAGCGACGGCTGATCAGGTACACCCGATCACTACCGCACAATACCCGTTGCCAGCACAGCGGCCAGCATATGGCTTGCTTGACAGCAGCTTGCTGGCGCGCAGTTTGCAATGCGATTGGCCCGATTGGCAAGTGGGTGTCAATCAAGTGATTGCACAACTCTCTAAGCAACGGCCTGCAAAGGTTTGACGCCTCCTTCACTATCAGCCAGGATTTGACATGACCCCTGTACAAAGAAAAGGTATTTTGCTCGCCGGTGGTTCCGGCACCCGGCTGTATCCGCTGACGCTGGCGGTGAGTAAGCAATTGATGCCGGTCTACGACAAGCCCTTGGTGTATTACCCGCTGAGTACCCTGATGTTGAGTGGTATTCGCGAAGTGTTGATCATTTCAACACCGCAAGACACACCGCGTTTCGCAGAATTACTGGGGGATGGGTCGCAATGGGGCATGCACATTCAATATGCTGTGCAGCCCAAGCCGGAGGGGCTGGCTCAAGCCTTTTTGATTGGGCGCGATTTTGTCAATCACCACCATAGCGCATTGGTGCTGGGGGACAATATTTTTTATGGCCACGATCTGGTCAAGCAGTTGCAGCTCTCAAACTTGCGCGAGCAAGGCGCCACGGTGTTTGCTTACCATGTGGTCGATCCAGAGCGTTATGGCGTCGTGACGTTTGATGCGCAACAACGCGCGGTTCATATTGAAGAAAAACCCAAACAGCCACAATCTAATTTTGCAGTGACCGGTTTGTATTTTTATGACCCACAGGTTTGCGACATTGCAGCGCAAATTCGTCCGTCTGCACGGGGCGAATTGGAAATCACCGACGTTAACCGCCATTACCTGGCGCAACAGCAGTTGCACGTGGAAACCATGGGGCGCGGTTATGCCTGGCTTGACGCGGGCACGCATGAGGGACTGATGGAAGCCGCCACATTCATTGCAACATTGCAAAAACGGCAAGGTTTGATGGTTGCCTGCCCCGAGGAAATCGCCTATTCACAGGGTTGGATCACCGCTGCAGATTTAGAAAAATTGGCGCAACCCTATAAAAATACCGGTTATGGTCAATATTTATTGCGTTTATTGGGTTAATTCAAATGCCATATACAGTGACACCCACCCAATTGCCGCAAGTTTTATTACTTCAACCCCTGGTATTTGCAGACGAACGTGGTTTTTTCTTTGAAAGTTTTAACCAGCGGGAATTTAACAAAGCCACGGGGCTGGACCTGGTATTTGTTCAGGATAACCACAGTAAATCAAGGCATGGGGTATTGCGGGGTTTGCATTTTCAGCGTCAGTTTCCCCAGGGCAAGTTAATCAGGGTGGCGCAAGGCCAAATATTTGATGTGGCGGTAGATATTCGCCCCGACTCGCCGCAATATGGAAAATGGACGGGTCATATGTTGGACAGTGAATCTCACCAGCAATTATGGATACCTGCGGGCTTTGCCCATGGTTTTTTGGTGCTGAGTGATACCGCAGAAGTCATTTATAAAACCACCGACTACTGGGTGGCCAGCGATGAAGATGCGGTGATTTGGAATGACCGAGATATTGCCATCGACTGGCCTGTGCATGCACTGAAAACCCAGCCGCTGCTGTCGCCCAAGGACGCAGCGGCCAAGCCGTTTAAGCAGCCTTGATTTCTGCGCTGGCGAGTTGCCCCGCCGTTTGCAGGGCCTGAACCCATGCAGGTGTGCGGCCACGGCCAGTCCAAGTTTGGGCGGGGTTGGCTGGGTCACGGTATTTCGGGGCAACTTTGCGGCCTGCCGTGGCACGCTTGGCTTTCGGGGCTTTTGCCGAGGCTGATTTGGCGGCACTGGCTTTGCCTTTTTTGCCGCCTAAAGCTGCAGCGATATCTTCAGCAGTTAACCCGGAGGCGTGGGCAATCTGCACAATTTGCGCCAAAGCCTTGTCATGGGTGCGCGACATCAAACGCTGTTCTTCTTTTTCCAATTTGATTCTGGCGGCACGGACTTTTTCTAATTGGGCAACCGGACTTAAACGGGTCATATTAATCTCCTGATAAAAAATATATTCCAACCCATATTATTAACTATTTAAATCATTTTTAAGCCAATATTTAATTGTTTATAAAGGATGGTAAAAATAATATTAATTAATCTCAGTTTCAAGCGAGCCAGTGTCGTCATTCAAGCAGCCTTATTGCCTCCACGGGCTTGGTGCACAATGCCATCCATCATCTACGCAGACCCATGAACACTTCAGACCCATCTACCCCGCAATCGCACCGCGACCAGGCTGAGATCTTGGCGCGGGCCCTACCCTACATTCGCCAATTCCATGGCAAGACCATCGTCATCAAGTACGGCGGCAACGCCATGACAGACCCTGCGTTGCAAGCTGATTTCGCTGCCGATGTGGTGCTGTTGAAATTGGTCGGCATGCATCCCATCGTTGTTCATGGCGGCGGCCCGCAAATTGAAAATGCCTTGCAACGCTTGGGGAAAAAGGGCGAATTCATCCAAGGCATGCGTGTCACCGATGAGGAAACCATGGAAGTGGTCGAGTGGGTGTTGGCCGGAGAAGTGCAGCAAGATATCGTGGGCTTGATCAACCAAGCCGGCGGCAAAGCCGTGGGTTTGACGGGGCGCGATGGCGGCATGATCCGCGCGCAAAAATTGAAGATGTTGGATAACCAAGACCCCACGATTGAGCATGATGTCGGGCAGGTGGGTGACATCACGTCCATCGATCCGTCTTTGCTCCAGGCATTGCAAGACGATGCATTTATTCCCGTGGTCAGTCCTATCGGCTTTGGCGTGCACAATGAAAGCTACAACATCAATGCGGATGTCGTGGCCTCCAAACTCGCTACTGTGTTGAAGGCTGAAAAACTGGTGTTGTTGACCAATACCGCCGGGGTACTCGATAAAACCGGCCAGTTGCTGACCAACCTGAGCGCCCGACAAATCGACGCCTTGTTTGCAGATGGCACCATCAGTGGCGGTATGCTGCCCAAAATCAGCGGCGCACTTGAAGCCGCCAAGAGCGGTGTCAAAGCCGTGCACATCATCGATGGCAGAGTGCCACATGTGTTGTTACTTGAAATTCTGACTGACCAAGCTTTTGGCACCATGATCCGTTCGCACTGACCACCCAGGAGGACCGTCCTATGGCTGATGAGCAACCCGCAGCAACTGTCGCCGACGTCACCGCACGCAAGCGGCCAAAACCGGGCGAGCGGCGCATTCAAATACTGCAGGCCCTCGCAGCCATGCTGGAGCAACCTGGTTCGGAGCGGGTCACCACCGCGGCCTTGGCTGCCAAACTTGATGTCAGCGAAGCCGCGCTTTACCGGCATTTCGCCAGCAAGGCGCAAATGTTCGAAGGTTTGATTGAATTCATTGAAACCAGCGTGTTCAGTTTGCTCAATCAAATCGCCCAAGGGCCGCATGAAGCACCTGACAAACTGCGTCGTATGCTCACCGTATTGCTGCAGTTTGCCGAGCGCAACCCGGGCATGGCCCGGGTCATGGTCGGCGATGCCTTGGTGTTTGAAAACGACCGCTTGCACCAGCGCATGAATTTGTTTTTTGACAAAGTCGAAGCCAGTTTGCGACAGGTGTTGCGAGAGGCCGCCAGTTCCTCAGCCACTCCCACGGTGGACGCTCAGGCGCAGGCATCGGTGGCGATGGCGTTTGCGGTGGGGCGGTTGCACCGCTTCTCTCGTTCGGGCTACAAACGCTCGCCGTTGGAGCATTTGGATGCCAGCCTGAATTTCCTGATTTAAAAACACAGTGACGCTGTGAAAAATTGCATGCTGGTGCAAGCTGTGCTTGTTGACAATAAATCATCTTTATTTCTTTGACAGACTTGGACACCCACAGATGAACCAATTAGATATGCAAGGCCGCCATGCGGTAGTCACCGGCGGCGCCAGTGGTTTGGGCTTGGCGATTGTGCATCGCTTGTTGCATTCAGGCGCACGCGTCACCATCTGGGACTACGACCAGAAAGGCATGGACAAAGCAGTGTCTGAACTGCGTCAACACTGGCCCCAAGCCACCATCGAATCTGTGCAAGTTAATTTGACACAACACGCGCAAGTGGTGGATGCGGTCAAGAAAACCATTGCGTTGGCGGATGTGGATGCACTGGTCAACAGCGCCGGCATCAGCGGCCCGAATATGAAGAGCTGGGATTACCCGCTGGACGATTGGCACAAGGTGTTTGACATCAATGTCAACGGCTTGTACTACTGTTGCCGTGAAATGGTGCCGCACATGAAAGCGCGCAACAAGGGACGCATCGTCAATATTGCATCCGTCGCCGGTAAAGACGGCAACCCGAATGCCAGTGCTTACAGTGCCAGCAAAGCAGCGGTGATTGCCTTGACCAAATCCATTGGCAAAGAGTTGGCTGACACGGCGATTTGCGTCAACTGTGTCACCCCTGCGGCTGTCAAGACGCCGATCTTCGATCAGCTCACGCCCGAGCATATACAGTTCATGCTGAGCAAAATTCCGATGGGACGTTTTGGTACACCCGATGAAATCGCCGCCATGGTGGCCTGGTTGTGCACCGATGATTGTTCTTTTTCCACCGGAGCCACCTTTGATTTGTCAGGTGGCAGATCCACGTATTGATTTTTTTCAGGAGCAGTTATGAAACTTGTACGTTACGGCGCAGTTGGCCGCGAGAAACCCGGCTTGATCGACGCCGACGGCAAATTGCGCGATTTGTCTGGTGTCATCAAAGACATCACCCCCGAGCATTTGAGCGACAAAGAATTGTCGAAAATCGCCCGACTGAAAACAACGAGTCTGCCTTTGGTGCGCGGCAAGCCGCGCATGGGTTGCCCGATCAGCCATGTGGGCAAGTTCATCGCCATTGGTTTGAACTACGCCGACCACGCGGCTGAATCCAATTTGCCAGTGCCCAAAGAGCCAGTGGTGTTCATGAAAGCCACGAGCTGTATTCAAGGCCCGAATGACGATGTCATGTTGCCTAAAAATTCTGTGAAATCAGACTGGGAAGTGGAACTTGGCGTGGTCATTGGCACACGTGCCAGCTATGTGTCGCAAGCCCGCGCACTGGACTATGTGGCCGGTTATTGCACTATCAACGATGTGTCCGAGCGCGAATTCCAACTCGAGCGCGGCATGACCTGGGACAAGGGCAAGGGTTGCGACACCTTCGGCCCCATCGGTCCTTGGCTGGTGACACGCGACGAGGTGCCAAAGCCTCAGCGCCTGAACATGTGGCTGGATGTCAACGGCGTGCGCATGCAAACCGGCAACACCAAAACCATGGTGTTCAACGTCGCCAAGCTGGTCAGCTATGTCAGCGAGTTCATGACCTTGATGCCGGGTGACGTGATCACCACCGGCACACCTCCGGGCGTCGGCATGGGCATGAAGAAAAACGGCAAGCCCAAGCCTGTGTTTTTGAAAGCCGGTGACACCATGTCATTGGGTATCGAAGGTTTGGGCGAGCAACACCAAAAAGTGGTTGCCTACAAAAAGCATTGATCGCTTTGCGCATGAAAAAAGCGGCCTGCGGGCCGCTTTTTTTTCGTCTCGTGATTTCTTCAAACCATGATGGTTTGAATGCCCGGTAATGTGGGCATGCTGAATGTCTCCGGGTCAAACGCCATGTCGCCTTCTTCTTGCGGCTCGCCCGTGGCTTTCATGCCTTTGAAGTCGAACAGCTTGGCGTCCAGCAAATGCGATGGCACGGTGTGTTGCAAGGCGTTGAACATATTGTCTAAACGACCCGGGTATTTCTTTTCCCATTCGCGCAGCATGTCGCCAACCTGCTGGCGCTGCAAACCGTCTTGGCTGCCGCACAGCGTGCATGGAATGATGGGGAATTCGCGGTGCGCGGCCCAGCGCACCAAGTCGCGCTCGGCGACCAAAGCCAACGGGCGAATGACGATGTGACGGCCGGTGTCGCTCATCAATTTGGGCGGCATGCTTTTGAGGCGGCCACCGAAAAACATATTTAGAAACAAGGTTTGCAAAATATCGTCACGGTGATGACCTAAAGCAATTTTGGTCGCGCCAATTTCATCGGCCACGCGGTACAAAATGCCCCGACGCAAACGGCTGCACAAGCTGCACATGGTTTTGCCCGGCGCGATTTTGTCCTTGACGATGGAATAGGTGTCTTGGTTTTCAATGCGAAACGGCACACCTATTTTGGTCAGGTACTCGGGCAACACATGCTCTGGAAAGCCGGGTTGCTTTTGGTCCAGATTGACCGCGATGATCTCGAAATCAATCGGTGCGCGCATTTGCATCTTCAGCAAAATGTCCAACATGCTGTAGCTGTCTTTGCCGCCGGACACGCACACCATGACCTTGTCGCCTTCTTCGATCATGTTGAATTGCACAATCGCTTCACCCACTTGGCGGCACAGCCGTTTTTCCAATTTCTGGGTTTCGCGTTCTATCGTTGTCATCACCATTGGCCAGCCTCCATGCGGATTGCCACTTCACAATCGTCAAAAATTTCTAACTTCGCTATTTTCACCCGCACACCGATCACGCCCGGCAACAACATCAAGCGGTGCGACAACTTGCCGATCAAGGTCTCAAGCAAATTCACATGCTCTGCCGTGCATTCATTGATGATGATTTGTCTGAACTTGCGGTAGTCCAGCACATGGCTGATGTCATCATCGCTGGGCAACAGGTCTTGGGCCCCAAGGTTGAGTTCGGCGTCGACTTGAATGGGTTGGGGAGCATCCATCTCGTGCGGCAATATGCCTAAGTTGGCTTTGAAGCGCAAACCCGAGAGCGACAGTGTGCGGTGGCCGTGTTGCGGTGTGTTCATGTCACATCAGCGAAAAATCGCGCTCAAAAGGTATCAGGTGTTGACCGCCATCTACCAAAATGGTGGTGCCGGTGATGGATTGGTTGAGCAACACAAAAAGCACGGTGGCCACCACGTCTTCAACCGTTGAAGAACGGCCCAGCGGCGAGAGTTTGTGTAGGTCTTGAAATTTATCGTCGCTCAACATATGGCTGGTCAAGGTCAGGCCCGGCGCCACACCAACCACGCGCAATTGCGGAGCCAGCGCTTTGGCCAACACGGTGTTGGCGGTTTCTAGTGAGGCTTTGCTCATGGTGTAGCTGAAAAAATCGGGGTTCAAATTCCACAGTTTCTGGTCCAGCAGGTTGACCACCACGCCGCTGCCATCGCGTTCGCAAGCGTGCGCATGGAGTTTTTGCGCCAGCATGATGGCCGCAGCCGTGTTGGTCAGCATGTGTTTTTGCAGCATGGCATAGCTGAAACTCTTAGCGCTGTCGTGTTCAAACAAGGCGGCGCTGTTGACCACCGCATCCACATGGCCCATGCGTTCAGCCACCGTGTGCACCAATGCTTTGGTTTGTTTTTCATCGGACAAGTCAGCGGCAAAGCATTGCGCCCCCGCACACAAAGCGGCGCATTCAGCGGCGGTCTGCTCTGCTTCGGCAGCTGACTCGCGGTAATGCACCGCGACCCGCCAGCCTGCTGCGGCCAGACCCAGCGCGATGGCGCGGCCTAGGCGTTTGCCCGCGCCGGTGACCAGCACCGTCGGCACAGAGGAAGGGTTGACAGCGGAGGACATGTTGGACAATGGGCGCAATGAATGAACAGCCACTGAGTTTAGCGACAGACCTGCACCGCCTGCTACAGGCGCGGTTAAAGGCGCAAGCGGGTTGGTTGCCGTTTGACAGGTTCATGGCCTTGGCGCTGTATGCCCCTGGTGCGGGTTACTACAGCGTGCGCAGTCGTCCGATTGGACGTATGCCTTCAGGCGGCAGCGATTTTGTGACGGCACCGCTGGTGTCGCCGTACTTTGGACAGGCGTTGGCCAACAGCGTTTTGCAGGCTTTGCAACACACAGGTACGCACGATGTGCTGGAGTTTGGCGCGGGCGATGGCACATTGGCCAAGCAGTTGCTACAAGCCTTGGGCGACCAGGTGCAGCGTTATTGCATCGTTGAGGTGTCAGCCCATTTGCGCGAACAACAAGCGTTGTGCTTGCAAGACTTCGCACACAAAGTGCAATGGCTCAGCGCCTTGCCCGACACCATCCATGCAGTCGTCGTCGGCAACGAAGTCTTGGATGCGATGCCTGTCAAATTGCTCAACCGTATCAATGGTGTGTGGCATGAACGCGGCGTCACTTGGGACGCTGGCCAACAACGCTATGTCTGGCAAGACAAACCCACCGACCTCAGGCCGCCTTGCCCTATCGAAGGTGACCATGATTACTTGTGTGAAATCCATTTGCAAGCGCAGGCGTTCATAAGCAGTCTGGCCGAACGATTGCGCCAGGGCGCGGCATTTTTCATTGACTATGGTTTTCCTGAACATGAGTATTACCACGTGCAAAGACACATGGGCACGCTCATGTGCCACCAGGACCACCAAAGCGACACTGATCCTTTGAGCCACATTGGGTGCAAGGACATCACCTCGCATGTGGATTTCACCGCCATGGCTTTGACCGCGCAACAAGCGGGCCTCCATTGCTTGGGCTACACCAGCCAAGCACATTTCCTGATCAACAGCGGCTTGCTGACCTTGTTGGAAAGCGCCTCCGCCACAGAGCGTCAGCAGGCGCAAATGTTGATCCAAGACCATGAAATGGGCGAGTTGTTCAAAGTCCTGGCGCTTGGTGCTGAAGCGGCCTGGGAGCCGATGGGTTTTGTGCAAGGCGACAGGTCGCACCGTTTATAGGGCATCACATGTTTCGTTGGTTGCTGGTGGTTTTTCTGGTGTTGCTGCTGATACAAGGCCTCTCGCCGTGGTTGAGCAAGCTGGGGTTTGGTCGCTTGCCTGGCGATATGCGCTTTCGATTGTTCGGCCGTGAGTTTTTTATTCCGCTCACCACCACTCTCATATTGAGCATGGTCTGCGCCTTGATCGCAAGGTTAATTTGACGGGGTTAATATGGCCGATTGCGCAGCCCCAAAGTAGTTAAAACATGTTGAACATGCCTCGCCCTCGCTTGTTATCGGTAGTCCTTATTGCATTGCTGCTGGCAGCCGTCGCCGTTCTGTGGTGGGGCTTTCCCGACTTGCGCCCTGCGTGGGTCGGTCCTGCAGCCAACGACGGCGCAACGGTTCGTGAAGGCGCATCTGGCAAATCGGGCGACAAGCCCAAATACAGCGGCGGTCGGCCCGGCAACAAGGACATGGGTGACAGCACGGGCAAGCCGACACCGGTGAGCACTGATCTGGTCAAGCGCATGGACATGGTGGTCAACGTACAAGCCTTGGGCACCATGACAGCCATGAACACGGCGATCGTGCGTTCGCAGGTGGATGGTGTGCTCAAGTCGTTGCGATTCACCGAAGGTCAACAGGTGCAAGCCGGCCAATTGCTGGCAGAAATCGATGCACGCGCGTTTGAGGCGCAATTGAACCTGGCATTGGGCCAGTTGGCCCGAGACAATGCCCAGTTGTTGAATGCACAACTTGATTTGCAACGCTACCAAGACCTGTTGAAAAAAGACGCCATCGCGCGCCAGCAAGTCGAAACCCAAGCGGCATTGGTGGCCCAATTGCAAGGTACGGTGCAAGCGGATCAGGCCAATGTGGATGCTGCCAAGCTGCAACTTTCCTACACCCGTGTGACCGCGCCCATCAGCGGTCGATTGGGCTTGAAGCAAGCTGAGTTGGGCAGTCTGGTGCGAGCCTCTGACCCCAGCGGCTTGGTCAGCATCACCCAAACACAGCCGATGGCCGTGGTGTTTGCCGTGCCCGAAATGCATGTGCCTTTGATCATGCGCAAACTCAAATCGGGACAGGCCTTGCCGGTGCAGGCCTGGGACCGGGAGCGCAAACAACGGCTAGCCAGCGGACGGGTCAACACCACGGACAATGCCATCGATGTAACCACTGGCACCTTGAAACTCAAGGCCTCGCTCGACAACCGCGACGGCCAGTTGTTCCCCAACCAATTTGCGCAAATTGAATTGCAATTAGACACCTTGAAAAATACCTTGGTGGTTCCGTCCGCTTCTGTGCAGCGCGGTGCGCAAGGCAGTATGGTGTTGGTGATACAGGCTGACAGCACTGTGAACGCGGTGCCCGTGCAGTTGTTGTCGGCACAAGACGATTGGCAAGCGGTCCAATCGGACGCCTTGAAAGAAGGCGACAGCGTGGTCACCGATGGTGCTGACCGCTTGCGCTCAGGCAGCAAAGTCGAGGTGGTGAAAGCCGCCAAGCCATGAACCTCTCGGCGTTGTTCATCCGACGCCCGGTAGCCACATCTTTGCTGATGCTGGCTTTGTTGCTGTCGGGCGCGCTGGCCTATCGGTTTTTGCCCGTGGCTTCGCTGCCGCAGGTGGATTACCCGACGATTCAAGTCAGCACCTTGTACCCGGGTGCCAGCCCGAATGTGATCACAGCATCAGTGACTGCGCCGCTCGAGCGACAGTTTGGACAAATGCCAGGACTGGCCTTGATGACCTCGGTGAGTTCGGGCGGTGCGTCCGTCATCACTTTGCGTTTTTCGTTGAAGCTGCCGCTGGATGTGGCCGAGCAACAAGTGCAAGCCGCGGTCAATGCCAGCGCCAATTTTTTGCCTGCCGATTTGCCCATGCCGCCGAGCTACAGCAAAGTCAATCCGGCGGATGCGCCGATCATGACCTTGGCGGTCAGTGCCGACGACATGCCGTTGACGCAGATCCATGACCTGGTTGAAAACCGATTGGCCATGCGCTTGTCACAGGTCAGTGGCGTGGGGTTGGTGGGTATTGCCGGCGGCCAACGACCTGCTGTGCGGGTGCAAGTCAATCCGCAGGCATTGGCCGCCGCGGGCTTGTCATTAGAGGATGTGCGCAATGCCATCAACCTCAACAACGTGAACATGGCCAAAGGCAGTTTGGACGGCACTGCACGCGCATCAAGCTTAGATGCGAATGACCAATTGCGTTCACCCCAAGA
Organism: Comamonadaceae bacterium; assembly: GCA_027488735.1. Classification (GTDB taxonomy): domain Bacteria; phylum Pseudomonadota; class Gammaproteobacteria; order Burkholderiales; family Burkholderiaceae_C; genus Limnohabitans. The sequence goes on from JAIYBB010000007.1 coordinate 51,453, forward strand.
ATATTCACAGTTGGTGTTGGCATTTGTCAGAGGCAGTCCACTGCGTTTGGGTGATGTTGCAGATGTGGTGGAAGCCGCGCAAAACAACCAGCTTGCTGCTTGGGCAAACCGCACACCCGCCATCATCGTCAACATTCAACGTCAGCCCGGCGCCAATGTGATTGATACGGTTGAACGCATTCAGCAGCAATTGCCTAGGTTGCGCGAAGCCATGCCCCCTGGTGTCAAGGTGCAAGTACTGACAGATCGCACCGTCACCATCCGCGCGTCGGTGCGTGATGTGCAGTTCGAATTGCTGCTGTCGGTTGCGTTGGTTGTGATGGTTATATTTTTGTTCTTGCGAAGTGTGGCGGCAACTGTCATACCTGCGGTAGTGGTGCCATTGTCTTTGGTGGGAACGTTTGGTGTCATGTACTTGGCTGGGTTTTCCATCAACAACCTGACCTTGATGGCCTTGACCGTGGCCACGGGCTTTGTGGTGGACGACGCGATCGTCATGATCGAGAACATCAGCCGATTTTTGCAAGACCGAAAAACCCCGATGTCGCCCATGCAAGCCGCACTTGAAGGCGCTAAGCAAATGGGCTTCACCATCATTTCGCTGACATTTTCTTTGGTGGCGGTGCTGATTCCCTTGCTGTTCATGGGCGATGTGGTGGGGCGCTTGTTCCATGAATTCGCCATCACCTTGGCGGTGGCTATTTTGATTTCTGCAGTCGTGTCGTTGACGCTCACACCCATGATGTGCGCTTATGTGTTGCGGTCTGCGTCCGCGTCCTCCGACCGTGGTGCAAGCATGCATACAACGCCACGTTGGTTGTCCTGGGCCATAGACCGTTATGCAAGCGCATTGCGCACCGTGTTGAACCGGCCTTGGCAAACACTGGCCCTGTTCGTGTTGACGGTGGTGGCAACTGTGGCGGTGTATCTGGCCATGCCCAAAGGTTTTTTTCCATTGCAAGACACAGGTGCAGTACAAGTCATCACTGAGGCCACCCAAGCCACTTCCTTTGCCGCCATGTCGCAGCGTCAGCAGGCGCTTGCAGACGTGTTGCTCAAAGACCCGGCAGTGCAAAGCCTCAGCTCATTCATTGGGGTCGACGGCCCCAACACCACGCTGAACATGGGGCGCATGACGTTGAACCTGGTGCCCAAATCACAACGCGATGCGCCCTTGCCAGAGATCTTGCACAGACTGACGCTTGCCTCTGGTTCCATCAGTGGCATGCGTATGTATTTGCAACCTTTGCAAGACCTCACCCTTGAGGACCGGGTGGCGCGTACCCAATACCGTTTTTTACTCAGTGGCCCTGACAACGAACAGTTGGGCCTGTGGTCGCAACGCTTGATGGAGCGCTTGCGTGAGCACCCATCTTTGTCTGATGTGGCCAGTGATTGGCAAGACCAAGGTTTGCAGGCCTATGTCAGGATCGACAGAGACGCAGCAAGTCGCTTGGGCGTTTCTGTGGCGGCAGTTGATAACGCGCTCTACAACGCATTTGGTCAGCGATTGGTGTCCACCATCTTCACGCAAAGCAATCAGTACCGTGTAGTGCTGGAGGTGGACCCCGCACACCGCGTGGGCCCTTCGTCGCTGGCTCTTTTGACCGTGCCTTCGGTCAGCGGCGCACAGGTGCCACTCAGCAGCGTGGCCAGCATCGAGCAGCGCAACAGCGTGCTGAGCCAAGTGCATGTCAATCAGTTTCCCGCGGTGACGGTATCGTTTCAGATGTCCGAAGGGGTGTCGCTGGGTGAAGCAGTGGCTGCGATAGAACAGACATGGCAACGCATGCGCGAACAAGAGGATGTTCCATCCAGCATTGAGTCGCGTTTTGAAGGCGCTGCCATGGCATTTCAAGCGTCATTGCGCCACAACCTGTGGTTGGTGTTGGCTGCTGTGGTGACCATGTACATCGTGCTGGGGGTGTTGTATGAGAGCTATGTGCACCCGGTCACGATTTTGTCTACTTTGCCGTCGGCCACGCTGGGCGCTTTGCTGGCCTTGTGGTTGGCTCGCATGGACATCAGTTTGATCGCAGTCATCGGCATTATTTTGTTGATCGGTATCGTCAAGAAAAACGCCATCATGATGATTGACTTTGCTTTGGATGCCGAGCGTCGCCAAGGCCTGAGCCCGCGAGAGGCCATCGAGCAGGCCTGCCTGTTGCGCTTTCGGCCCATACTGATGACCACGTTGTGCGCTTTGTTAGGTGCCTTGCCTTTGATGCTGGGCAATGGCGTGGGCAGCGAGTTGCGACAACCTTTGGGCGTGACTTTGGTGGGCGGCTTGATCGTCAGTCAGTGGTTGACCTTGTTCACCACGCCGGTGATTTACTTGTTGCTTGAGCGCTGGAGCAAAGCGCGCAAATCGCTGGCACAGCCATGAATGTGTCGGCTGTTTTCATCGCCCGACCGGTGGCTACTACCTTGCTCAGTTTGGGTGTGGCGATTGCTGGCGTCTTGTCTTATGCCCTCTTGCCGGTGGCCCCTTTGCCGCAGGTCGACTACCCGGCCATTTCAGTTCAAGCGAGTTTGCCCGGGGCCAGTCCGGAGACCATGGCCGCGACAGTCGCCACACCATTGGAGCGCGCATTGGGCAGCATTGCGGGCGTCAATGAGATGACATCAACCTCGTCGCAAGGCAGCACACGCATCAGTTTGCAATTCGATTTGGAACGTGACATCAACGGTGCAGCACGCGATGTGCAAGCTGCCATTAACTTGGCGCAAACCCTGTTGCCAAGCGGCATGCCAAGCCGACCCACCTACCGCAAAGTCAATCCTGCAGAAAGCCCGATGTTGATCATCGCGCTGACCGCCACCCAGTTTTCACGCGCAGACATGGTGGATCTGGCGTCGACCGTGTTGGTGCAACGTTTGTCGCGGGTCGACGGCGTGGGTCAGGTCAGCATTGGCGGTGGCGCTTTGCCTGCCGTGCGCGTCGCGGTGCAGCCCGAGCGCTTGTCTGCGTATGGTTTGTCTTTGGAAGATGTGCGCCAGGCTTTGGTCGCGGGCAACGCGCATCGCCCCAAAGGGATGGTGGAAGATGAACACCAGGCATGGCAAATCGAAGCCAACGACCAAGCCTACAGTCCCGCTGATTTTGCGGGCATGGTGATTCGCTATCAAAATAACCGCACCGTGCGGGTGCAGGATGTGGCTCAAGTCAGTGAGGCCATGCAAGATGTGCGCACCGATGGCATCTCGCAAGGCAAACCGGCGGTGTTGCTGGTGCTGTTTCAGCAACCGGGGGCTAATGTGATCGAAGCAGTCGATGCCGTGCGTCGTTTGTTGCCTGCATTGCAAAAAGAAGTGCCCACTGGCATGGCCATGGAAGTGGTGTCAGACCGTACGCCCACTATTCGTGGTTCCTTGGCAGAAATTCAAAAATCGCTGGCTATATCCATGGGCTTGGTGATTTTGGTGGTCGCACTTTTTTTAAAGCGCTGGCGCACTGCGCTGATTCCTGCCGTGGCTGTGCCGTTGTCTTTGGCCGGCACCTGTGCCGTGATGTATTTGCTCAATTTCAGTTTGAACAATTTGAGTCTGATGGCGTTGACGATAGCCACCGGGTTTGTGGTGGATGACGCGATCGTGGTGCTTGAGCACATCACCCGCTTGCGTGAACGCGGCGTGCCACTGCGTCAAGCGGTGTTGCAAGGCAGTCGTGATATCGGATTCACGGTGGTGGCGATCAGCGTGTCTCTGGTCGCAGTGTTCATTCCGATTTTGTTCATGGGGGGCGTGCTCGGGCGCTTGTTCCACGAATTTGCAGTGGTGATGACGGTCGCCATTTTGATGTCTTTGCTGGTCTCGCTGACCACCACCCCGATGATGTGCGCCCAGTTATTGCCAGCCACTCCTTTGCCTGTTAAGCCTCGACGACGGCAGTACATTCTTCGGTGCTACCGGCGCAGTCTGGCGTGGACTTTGCGGCATCAATGGTTGATGTGGCTGGTGCTGTTGGCCACTGTCTTGCTGAATGTCAGTTTGTACCGCGCCATTCCCAAAGGTTTTTTTCCACAGCAAGACACCGGCCGCATCAATGGCTACATACGGGCTGACCAGAGTTCGTCGTTTCAAGCCATGCAGCAGCGCCTGCACAGCATGTTGGCAATTGTTCAGGCAGATCCGGCGGTGCTCAATGTCACCGGCTTCACAGGCAACAGCCAACGCAATGCGGCGCAAATGTTCATGACCTTGAAGCCGCGCCATGAGCGCGATGCAAGCGCCGATCAAGTCGTCAAACGTTTGCGTGCCAAACTGTCCAAAGAGCCGGGTGCCAGACTGTTCATGACGCCTGTGCAAGATTTGCGCATAGGGGCCAGAGCCGGTGGTTCGCAATTTGAATACACGATCAAGGCTGATGAATTGGCGCAACTGCGCGAGTGGGAGCCCAAGATCAGACGTGCCATGGCCAAGCTCAAAGAACTTGATGACATCAACAACGACTATGAAGACCGTGGCTTGCAAACGTCTATCGTGGTTGACCGTGATGCCATGGCCCGTTTCGGTTTGACCATGCGCGACATAGACACCACCTTGGCCAATGCGTTTTCACAGCGACAAGTCAGCACCATTTACAACCCGCTCAACCAATACCGGGTGGTGCTTGAATTGGGTGCCACTTACTTGCAAAACCCTTCCTCGCTGGATAACTTGAATGTCATCAACAGCAAAGGAGAGGCTGTTCCTTTGCGTTCGTTTGCGCAGGTGGTCATGACAGGGGCTGCTTTGTCTGTGTCTCACGACGCCGGTGTGCCCTCGGATACCTTCAGTTTCAGCCTGGCTGCGGGCGTGAGTTTGTCGCAAGCCACCGAGGCCATCAATGACACCGTGGCGCAATTGCAGTTGCCGGTGTCCGTGCGTGGCGGGTTTGCCGGAACAGCCAATGCGTTTGAAAAATCGCTCAAAACACAACCATTGTTGTTGCTGGCGGCTTTGATCTCCGTTTATTTGGTGCTGGGTATTTTGTATGAAAGCTTGCTGCATCCCTTGACCATTTTGTCCAGTCTGCCGTCAGCCGGTGTGGGCGCTTTGCTCACGCTGATGTGGTTTGACAAGGAGTTCAGCGTCATCGCCATGATCGGCGTCATCTTGTTGATTGGCATTGTCAAGAAAAATGCCATTTTGATGATAGATGTGGCCTTGCAAACGCAACGTCTCGGACGCACCGCTGCACAGTCGATTTTTCTCTCGGCACAATCTCGCTTGCGCCCGATACTGATGACCACAGTCGCCGCTATGTTGGGCGCGATACCGCTGGCACTGGCCTACGGGGTGGGCGCAGAGATGCGTCAACCCTTGGGTTTATCGGTGTTGGGTGGGTTGGTGTTGAGCCAGTTGCTCACGCTCTACACCACACCTATTGTGTATGTCGGGTTGGAAAATGCCAGGGCTTGGGTGTTGGGGCAGCGCCCGCTTGACACGCACAGGCACAATCCGTCGACCATGAATGGAACTGTTGCATGAACCGCTGGACCCGTAGTTTGTTGCTTGTAGGCGTGGCCTTGTTCTTGGGCGGCTGCAGTGGGTTGTTCAAGCCAGCCCAATTACCTCCCGCACCGGCCATGCCAGAAATGCAGCAGACTGAGCTGCCGCAGGCCAGCATCGACCCGGATTGGTGGACGCTGTTCAACGACCCTGTGCTCAACCAATTGCAAGCGCAATTGGCTTCGGGCAATTTGAATATGCAGTTATTGGCGGCCCGTGTACGACAGGCGCAAGCCACACTGGCTTCGGCGCAAAGCAGTGTGTTGCCAACCGCCACCCTCAGCACCGGCGCGAGCCGCGGGCAATCGATAGGCGGCAATCCCGCCAATACGGTCAGTGTGACCGCACCGCTCAGCTGGGAGCTGGATGTATGGGGCAGACTGGACGCAACGGCAACGGCTGCACAAGCCGGCTTGCAAGCCAGTCGCGCGGACTTGGCGTTGGCGCGTTTGTCGGCGCAAGCCAGTCTGGTGCAAACCTATGTGGCGATTCGCGCCGCTGAACAACAGGCGGCGGTGTTGACCTCAGCGCAGGTGGCGTATGAACGTGCCTTGCAGTTGACACGCTACCGTTATGAGGCAGGTGTGGTGTCTGCGGCTGATGTCACGCAAGCGCAGTTGCAAGTCAGCAGCACGCAAGCGCAGTTGATCGAGGTGAACAGCAGCCGTACCCAATTGCTGCATGCGATGGATGTGTTGTTGGGACAAGCCCCCGGGCAGTTGCAATTGACAGCAGCTGCTGCATTGCCGGCGGTGCCAGCGTTGCCAGAGGTGGTGCCGGCTGCATTGCTACAGCGTCGCCCCGATGTTCGCGCGGCTCAGCAACGCGTGTTGTCAGCGCAAGCTAATGCAGGCGCAGTACAGGCCGCTTTTTTTCCCAGCTTGAGCTTTACTGCCACGGCAGGCTACAGCAACAACGGCTTGGGAAATTTATTCAGCGCATCCAATTTGTTGTGGTCCATGGGACCGAGCATGGCGTTGAATCTGCTGGACGGCGGCAAACGCAAAGCGGCGCAGGCCGACGCATTGGCCGCACTGGATGCTGCTGGCATTGTCTACAAGCAAACCGTATTGCAAGGTTTGCAAGAAGTGCAGGACAACCTGGTCGCGGCTTACCAGTTGCAATTGCAAAGCCAGGCGCAAGCGCAGGCGCTGCAAGCCGCGCAGCGCAATCTGTCCATCAGCCAAGCGCAATACGCGGCCGGAACCGTCAGCTATTTGAATGTGGTCACGGCACAAACCGCTGCCTTGTCCGCCGAGCGCAGTTTGTTGGATATACAAAACCGCCGTGTGTTGGCGGCGACCCAGTTGATGAAAAACTTGGGCGGGCGCTTGTGAAAAATCGCGCTTGAAGATCGCCGTCAACAAGGCCTGGGCATTAATTTTTCATGGTTGCCAGTGCAGCGGCGATGGCTTTGACCCGAGCTTGCTCTATGCGTTGCCCCACTTCCATGCCACTCAATCCTTGCTCCATGGCCAAGGCAGACATGTTGGCGGTGTCCACAGACAGCGCAGCGTCCAGCATGTTCTGCAAATGTGCGGACTGAGGGTAGTCGCGTTGTTGCAGCCCTAAACGGCCTCTGGCATCGGATTCACACGTCATCAGAACGCGCACAAACCGATCGGGGCGGCGGATGGCATCGCACCGGAGCAACAAACGCAGCAAGGCTTCTGCGCCGAAGGACATGGCGCCGTGTATGTGGCCATGCTCGCGTGCCACCACTTCGGCTAATTCGCGGCATGGCACCGGCACACGCAGTCGCTCGCAGACGTTTCGAAGCAGTGTCACGCTGCGCTGTTCGTGGCCGATGTGGCGCGGCAGCAGCTCTTTGGCAGTGGTGCCTTTTCCCAGGTCATGGCACAAGGCAGCAAAACGCACATCAAGCGGCGCATGCACGCGGGCAGTTTCGTCCAGCACCATCTCCAGGTGCACACCGGTGTCAATTTCCGGGTGGTGTTCGGCGGGTTGTGGCACGCCATACAAGCGGTCCACTTCAGGTAATAGTTTTTTCAATGCACCGCAGTCGCGCAAGACCTGCAACATACGTGAAGGTCGGGCGGCCATCAAACCTTTGGCCAATTCTTGCCACACACGTTCGCTGACCAAGGCATCCACTTCACCGGCGGCCACCATGTCTTGCATCAGCGCAATAGTTGGTTCAGCCACTTTGAAACCGGGAAAGCGCGCCGCGAATCGCGCCACACGCAGTATGCGCACCGGGTCTTCGCGAAACGCCTCAGTCACATGGCGCAGCACTTGGTGTTGCACATCAAGTTGACCACCATAAGGATCGATCAGCGTGCCGTCCCCGGCTTGCGCCATGGCGTTGATGGTCAAGTCGCGCCGTGCCAAATCTTCTTCCAAGCTCACCTCGGGCGAGGCGTGCACCACAAAGCCTTTGTAGCCCGGAGCGGTTTTACGCTCGGTGCGCGCGAGTGCGTATTCCTCGTGGGTCTGCGGGTGCAAGAACACGGGAAAGTCTTTGCCCACTGGTGTGAAGCCCTGCGCGGCCATGGCCTCCGGTGTGCTGCCCACCACGACCCAATCGCGGTCGGCGCCAGTGATGCCCAGCATGGCATCTCGAACTGCGCCTCCGACGAGATAGGTCTTCTCCAAAGGTCAGGCCTGCGGCAACAAAGGAAACACGGTATCGAGGGGTGCGGCGATTGGCACACCCAACGCAGACAAGCCCGGCGCCTTGCCGCTGGCGATGTTGTCGACTTGCATGGACGCCAGGTTGTCGCGGCTCATCAGCGGCGGCCCCGGCAGCAGTTCCATCACCAGTGCTTGCAAGTACGCCATGGCCTCTGGCAGACCCACGACCAGTCGGGGGTGACCGGCCCAGCGTCCGGCATGTTGCACCAGTTCTTTCAAGCTGTAGGTCTGCGGCCCCGCCAGTTCATACACCTGCCCCACGGTTTCGCGGTGCATCAATGCATACACCACGGCCTTGGCCACATCTTGAACCCACACCGGTTGAAACCGGGTACGGGCACCCGCCAGTGGCACGAACGGTGCAACAGATTGCAAGCGGGCAAACAGGTTGATGAATGCATCGTCTTCGCCAAAGATGACACTTGGGCGCAGCACACTCAGTTGCAAACCGTGGACCACTTCGGATTGCAACGCGGCTTCACCTTGCGCTTTGCTGCGTTGGTAAAGCGATGGACCGTGCAGGTCCGCCCCCAATGCGCTGACATGTACCATGCGCAGCACGCCGGTTTGCACACAAGCGTGTGCCAGTTGCCTGGGTAACTGCACATGCACTTTGTCAAACGCGGCGCGGTCACCGTGCAGTATGGCCACCAGGTTGATGACTGCATCATGGCCGGGCAGCAATGCAGCCAGCGCTTGCGGGTCATGCACATCGGCTTGCACCACGGTGACCAGTGGCAACATTTGTACCGAACGCGCAGGCAGGCGGCGCGTGACCACAGTCACATGCACACCCGCGCGGTTGAGCGCTTCGCACACATGCCGCCCTACGAACCCACTGCCACCAAAGATCAGAACATTTTTCATAACCACGAATGTAGCCTGATTGATGAATCAGATACAGAGGTGGACGCGAAAAACCCATTCGCGATAATCTGTGCATGAACCAATTAGACGCACTCAAGCTTTGTTCAACGGTGGTCGCCGATACCGGCGATTTCCAGCAGATCAGCGGCTTTCAGCCCCAAGACGCCACCACCAACCCCTCGCTGATCTTGAAGGCCGTGCAAATGCCGGCCTACCAGCAATTGCTGCAAGACACGGTGATCTCCCACAACGGGGCACCGTTGGATGAAGTGATGGACCGGTTGCTGGTCCATTTCGGTTGCCGGATCTTGGCATTGATTCCCGGCCGAGTGTCTACCGAGGTGGACGCCCGACTGAGTTTTGACACAGCCGCCACCGTCGCGCGTGCCCAGCGCATCATGGAGCTTTACCGGCACGAGGGCATTGACAAAGCGCGCGTGCTGATCAAGATCGCAGCCACCTGGGAAGGCATTGAAGCCGCGGCGCAATTGGAACGCCAAGGCATACACACCAACCTCACGCTGTTGTTTTCGTTTGCCCAAGCCGTGGCATGTGGTGACGCTGGCGTGGCATTGATATCGCCATTTGTCGGTCGAATTTACGATTGGCATAAAAAGGCCGCCGGTGCGCAATGGGACGAATCTGCCCGTGCGGGTGCAAATGACCCGGGCGTGCAAAGCGTGCGTCGCATTTATCACCACTACAAAAAACACGGCATCGCTACCGAGGTGATGGGCGCGAGTTTTCGCAACACAGGACAGATCATTGCATTGGCCGGTTGCGACTTGCTCACCATCAGCCCGGAATTGCTGGCTCAACTGCAAAGCAGCCACGCGCCAGTTCATTCTGCGTTGAAGCCAGAGTTATCCAAGGCCATGGACCTGCCCGAGTTGCATTTGAACCAAGCGCAATTTCGTTTTGCCATGAACGAGGACACCATGGCCAGCGATAAATTGGCCGAAGGCATACGAGCGTTTTGTGCCGATACCCGCAAACTCGACGCATTACTCAGTGCATAAGCACCTTGTCATAAACGCCTGTTCAGACATGCCAATCCAACCGAATTTTTGGTCGAATGGCAATGTTGACCTGTCCACACCGGATACGCGTTACTTTTTTTGAAATTGCAGACAGGGGTCCTCGCGTGTGCGAACAGGCGTGACCCAAATGAAATCGGCTTTGTCACGCCAACTTTGCAGCCACTCATCCCTGTCTGTACCGGTGCTCAATGGCCGTTGTTCAAGCAGCAGCAGACTGACCACCCGCACCTGCGGCTGATTGGCGCGGATGATTTGTGGCACCCCCACGTGTTTCCATGCGTGGCCATTGCCCGCCAACAAGACCGATGGCAAGTGCTGCAGCAGCACCGAGGCCATGCTGGCGTCGCGGGCGCGCTGCACCGCGATCATGGCGTCAAACATATGGGCGGGCAGGGCCGAACAATGCCCTTGATCGATTTCCTGGCGCAAAAGTTTCAAGCCGGTATCGTCCAGCGTGGCTTGGCGCAACAATTGTTGCAACTCGTTAGAGACACTGGCCCCTTGGCTTTTATAGACATCTCGGGTTTGGGCGGCTGGAATATTGCCGCCATACAAAGCCAGTCCAGCTTGCTGCACCGCTTCAAACAGCACCTGATGCAGGGGCCATTGCCAAGCTTTTGCATCAAAGCCGGCTTGGGCCAGCGCAACTGGCAAAGATTGCTGCATGTCGATGCGTTTGCCAGCGTCCATGTGCTCGGCCACGATGGTCACACCCCGCGTTGACATCCTGCGCAGCAAATCCGCCCGTAACGCATGGTGTCTGGGGTTGTCGTGGACTTCGCCCCACACAGACACATCGGCTTGGTCCAACGCATGCAACAAATCAGAAGGGGTGATCTGCTTGCCACTGGCGACCTGGAAAAGTTGCTCATGTTCGGCCAAAGCTGGGAGCGCTTGTGCAGGGGATAACACGCTCAACCAAGTCAGGCCGAGAAACAATCGAAGCGCACGAAAAAAAACAAGGGGCAGCATGGCTTAGGCGCAGGTTTATAAAGTGGAGGAGGGGTCAAAAAGCAATCACATCGGTCAATGAACAACACCTTAGCGCTTTTTGTCGTTGCTATTGCTTCTCAGAAAGATACCCCTGATGCGCAAGCCCCTGAAAAATGGCATAGTCTAAGCAATGATAAAGAAATAAAGAAATTAAATATTCGACTTAAAAGGTTATAAAAAATCAATATCAAAACTCGGCATAAACCTTTTTAATACAGCCATGACGCTCGCCAAAACATCCAACATCAAACAGCTGATTACTTTTCAAAAAGTTGCCAGATTGGGTAATGTCAGTCTGGCAGCAGAAGAACTGTTTCTCAGCCAGTCCGCCACCTCCATACAACTCTCCAACCTTGAGGAGGCTGTGGGCACCAAACTGCTCAGCCGCACAGGACGCGGCATCAGGCTTACCGAGGCCGGCGAGGTGCTCTACACATTGTGTGAGCGGGTGCTGAATGTATGGCAAGAGGTCAGTGATGAAATGGAGTCTTACTTGGGCGACTTCACCGGCACATTGCGTATCGGAGCAGTTACCACCGCTGAATACTGGTTGCCCCATGTGTTGGTCAATTTTGCGAATGCCCATCCCAAGGTGAAATTGAAGTTGCAAGTGGCCAATCGGGACGACATTGTGCGGTACCTGAGCGCTGATGAAATTGATCTGGCTGTCATGGGACGAGCGCCGCAAGAAGTCAGGGTGAAATCGGTCAGTTTTGCTGACAACCCCACCGCGTTTCTATCAGCGCCAGCGCATGTCTTGATGCACACATCTGGTTTGAATTTGGAGATGCTTGCCAATGCCCACATGCTGGTTCGAGAAAAAGGATCTGGCGCACGGGCATCCCTCGAGCGAATTTTCAAAAGTGCTGGACTCAAATTGTCGATCGGGGCAGAGTTGTCCAGCAATGAATCGATCAAACAGTTGTGCATCGCCGGGCTTGGGCCGGCCTACATGTCATTGCATTCTTGTTTGTTGGAAATTCGCGCCGGGTTGTTGTCTGTGTTGCCGTTGGCAAATAACCCAATGAACCGGCGCTGGAATGTGGTGCATTTGGAGCACAAACCTTTGTCGCAGGTGGCTTCTGTGTTCATGGACTATTTAATCAGCCATGGTCAGACTCAAATAGAAGAGCAATTGGCCATGATGTCGAAACTCCCGGTGGCCGAAGCGGTGGTGCTTCACAGCAGCCCGACAGAACCAGAACATCCGTCGCCATGAAAAAACCCGCAGGGCGCAAACCGTGCGGGTTTTTTGTGGAAGCGCAATTCTTACAAACTGCAGCGACTGTGCAACGTGGCTTACATGCCCATGCCGCCCATGCCGCCCATACCACCCATGTCGCCGCCAGGCATGCCGCCGCCGGCACCTGACTCGTCCTTGGGTGCGTCAGCAACCATGGCTTCTGTGGTCAACATCAATGAAGACACAGAGGCTGCGTTTTGCAACGCGGTACGTGTCACTTTGGTGGGGTCCAAGATACCCATTTCGATCATGTCGCCATAGGTGTCGTTGGCTGCGTTGAAACCGTAGTTGCCTTTACCGGCCAACACTGCGTTGACAACCACTGAAGGCTCGCCACCGGCGTTGTAAACGATTTCGCGCAAAGGAGACTCAACGGCTTTCAACACCAGTTTGATACCGGCGTCTTGGTCAGCGTTGTCGCCTTTGATAGTGCCAGCAGCTTGACGGGCACGCAACAGCGCCACACCACCACCGGCCACGATGCCTTCTTCCACCGCAGCGCGGGTAGCGTGCAGAGCATCTTCCACGCGGGCTTTTTTCTCTTTCATTTCGACTTCGGTGGCCGCGCCGACCTTGATCACTGCCACGCCACCGGCCAGCTTGGCCACGCGCTCTTGCAGTTTTTCGCGGTCGTAGTCGCTGGTCGCTTCTTCGATTTGAATGCGGATTTGTTTGACACGTGCTTCGATGTCAGCGGCTGCACCTGCACCGTCAATGATGGTGGTGTTTTCTTTGCCCACTTCGATGCGCTTGGCAGAACCCAGATCAGCCAAGGTGACTTTTTCCAGTGTCAGGCCGACTTCTTCTGCAATGACTTTGCCGCCGGTCAGGATGGCGATGTCTTCCAACATGGCTTTGCGGCGATCGCCAAAACCTGGTGCCTTGACAGCAACCACTTTCAAAATGCCACGGATGGTGTTGACCACCAAAGTGGCCAGCGCTTCGCCGTCAACTTCTTCGGCAATGATCAGCAAAGGACGACCGGCTTTGGCCACGGCTTCGAGTGTGGGCAGCAGTTCGCGGATGTTGCTGATCTTTTTGTCAAACAGCAGCACAAACGGGTTGTCCAACAGAGCCACTTGTTTTTCGTGGTTGTTGATGAAGTAAGGTGACAAATAGCCACGGTCGAACTGCATGCCTTCGACGATGTCGAGTTCGTTTTCCAGTGATTTGCCGTCTTCCACGGTGATCACGCCTTCTTTGCCGACTTTGTCCATGGCTTTGGCGATGATTTCACCGATGCTGTGGTCGCTGTTGGCGGAGATGGAACCGACTTGGGCAATTTCTTTGCTGGTGGTGGTGGCCTTAGAAGCTTTGTGCAGTTGTTCGATCAGGGCAGTCACTGCTTTGTCGATACCGCGCTTCAAGTCCATGGGGTTCATGCCGGCTGCCACGTACTTCATGCCTTCGTGCACGATGGCTTGCGCCAGCACGGTAGCCGTGGTGGTGCCGTCACCGGCGTTGTCAGAAGTCTTGGAAGCGACTTCCTTGACCATTTGCGCGCCCATGTTTTGCAACTTGTCTTTGAGCTCGATTTCTTTGGCCACGGACACACCGTCCTTGGTCACGGTGGGGGCGCCGAATGAGCGCTCGAGCACCACGTTACGGCCTTTGGGGCCGAGGGTTACTTTGACTGCGTTGGCGAGGATGTTCACACCTTCGACCATGCGCGCGCGGGCTTCGCCGCCGAAAATCACGTCTTTTGCTGCCATGTTAGGACTCCAAATCTATCAATTTAAAAAAATTACTTCTCGACAACGGCGAAGAGGTCTTCTTCTTTCATCACCAACAATTCGTCACCGTCGACTTTGACGGTTTGGCCGCTGTATTTGCCAAACAGCACGCGGTCGCCCACCTTGACGCTCATCGCACCGAGGTCGCCTTTGTCATTTTTCTTGCCGGGGCCGACAGCCAGGACTTCACCTTGGTCAGGTTTTTCGGCGGCGTTGTCGGGGATGACGATGCCAGAGGCGGTTTTGGTTTCGCTTTCAATGCGTTTGACGATCACGCGATCGTGCAAAGGACGAAGTTTCATGGGTTCTCCTGAGGGAAACTGAAATGACAAAAATGAAGCACCAGCGGTGCACAAACTCGAACCGGAAGAGCATGTGCTGTTAGCACTCGACCGGCTAGAGTGCTAATGATAAGGGTAAACCTCTGCATTTCAAGCCTGTTGCCAAAGATTCCGGACTTGGCGGCTTGTAATGCTGGCCCAGGCGGCTTGTCAGGTGCCGATTATTTAACCTATCTGTTGTATTTATAAATAAAAATAAACCTAAAATACTTTAAATACTTCAAAAATAATAAATTCAAATTATAAAATACTAAAAAATCATAATTTGAGAATTGATAAAGGCTAACTTTGTGAATCACCAACACAGGTCGAATGAAAAAGGAAGTGACAGGCCATGAATTCACCACTGACAAACCATTTGTGCGCTAAGTGGTTGAATGCCGTGTTGGCGTCTGTGTTTGCGCTGCTGTCAACCGACGCGGGATGTGCCGATCTCACGGGGACCAATGTTTACGTCTCAGGCAATGCAGTGCGCTCAGACTACCTGTTGCAGGCCAACAGTGGGTACATCTCAGGCTATGTGGGCAACTCGGATCAGGTTTACCTGATGACCAACTCCAATGTGTTGCCCTACACCACCCGCTCGTTTGTCGAAGTGCAGACCGGCGGTGTGAATATCGGATCGAATCAGGTCATCCACCTTTTTCACGGAACCATCGATCAAATGGGGACATTGACAGCCTTGAACCCCAGAAATGGTTTGTATGTGTCCTCGGCGCATTCGGCTTTGTATTCACAGGGCAGCCGCCAAAGCACATTTGTGGGTTGGATGCCCGCGTCTTCCGACACCAGTGCCTATGCCAAGGGCAATGGATTGATGGCGGACGCCAGTGGCACGTTGCTGCGCAGTTCATCGGCGCTCACGCTGAGCGGCTCAACCATCAGCTTGAACGACAACCGTTTGCAACATGTCGCTGCCGGCACTGATGGCACCGACGCCGTGAATGTGAATCAGTTGAATGCCTTGACGAACAGTTCGACCGCGCAATTCAAAGCGTTGCAATCCGAAGTTGGCCATTTGCAGAACCAAATACTTGGCGCCGAACGTGGCATTGCAGGGGTGACCGCGATGACCCAGCTTCCTGCTTTGTCAGAGGGTCAGCAATTCAATGTCGGGCTGGGATGGGGTTCATTCAACCACCACAATGCCTGGGCCCTTGGCGCCCATTGGCGCATCAAAGACAACCTCATTGGAAAACTGTCAACCAGTCTCTCGCCCGGCGCTTATGTGACGGGCGTTGGCGTGTCAATGGGGTTTTGACATGGGCATTCCTCACTGGTCGGGGTGAGAGGATTCGAACCTCCGGTCTCTACGTCCCGAACGTAGCGCTTTACCAGACTAAGCTACACCCCGAAAGGGCTGGTATTTTACTTGGCTACCCTTTGCCAAGGATGGATTTGACCTCGCTGAATTTGCGTCGCGCGCCAAGATGGGTTCAAAATACAGCCATCACCACTGTTCTTTTTTCCAGACTCAGGTTCTTATGCCGTACCCCATCCAACGCCCGTTAGCCCTGTTTTTTTGTGTTTTCGTCTCCCATGCCATGGCCGGCGACATGACCGAATGCGCCAAAATTGAAGACAAAGACAAGCGCAATTACTGCATGGCGAGTTACGCCGCCAGCGGCACCTATTGCGACATGATCAAAAGTTACGAAATGCGCCGCGACTGCATGTCCAAGGTGGTGCAAAAACAGCGCGAGCTCAGCTACAAAATTGTGAGAAAAACCAAGCCCCCCGAAGAAGAGGCGAAATAAACCTCAGCTTTGACGGCTGAGTAACTGCTCTGCGAGCTCTTGCAGCGCAGATTTGTACAAGCTCGCAGGTAAAACCTCTAAGGCATCCAGTGCCAACTGGGCTTGCGCACCCGCCGCCTCTCGGGTTGCCTGCATGGCACCGGTGTTGCGAACAATTTCCGCAATGGTTTGCAGCGCTTGGACTTCACCATTTTCAATCGCGTGTTTGATCAAGGCGCATTCGTTGGCATTGCCGCGTTGCATGGCAAATATCAACGGCAAGGTGGCTTTGCCTTCGCGCAAATCGTCGCCCAGGTTTTTGCCCATCAGGGCCGCGTCCCCGTCGTAATCAAGTACATCGTCAATCACTTGAAAAGCAGTACCAAGCGCTTGGCCATAGTTAGCGCACGCTTCCTCAATATGCAAATGGCTGCCGGTCAAAACAGCGGGCAGTCGCGTGCTGGCTTCAAAGAGTTTGGCGGTCTTGCTGCGGATCACGCTGAGGTAGGCGTCTTCATCCAGTGAGGCATCGTGCATGTTCATGAGTTGCATGACCTCGCCCTCGGCAATCACGTTGGTGGCTTCTGCCACGATGTCCAAAATGCGCATGTTCTGGCACTCGACCATCATCTGAAACGCGCGGGAATACAAAAAATCGCCCACCAGCACACTGGCCGGGTTGCCAAACAATGCATTGGCGGTAGGTTTGCTGCGTCGCAGCTTGGAGTCGTCGACCACGTCATCGTGCAACAAGGTGGCGGTGTGTATGAATTCGATAACGGCAGCAAGTTTGTGGTGGTCGCTGCCTTGGTAGCCCAATGCACCGGCCATGAGCAACAACAGCACCGGGCGCAAGCGCTTACCGCCTGCTTGGATGATGTGTTGTGATACTTGACCCACCAACGGTACGCCGGAGGACAGACGCTGGGAGATGATGCGGTCCACCGCGAGCATGTCCTGCCCTATAAGACCGGTGACGGCTGAGGGGGGGGAGGAAACTGAGGCGCTCAAGGGGTTTTTCTCATGGGAGGCCAAATTATAGGCAAGCCACTGACAAGGCCATGAACAGTGCGGCACAAACCCTTTTTACATGCTAAAATGTTCGGCTCTGCTGAAATCCGTTGGCAGAGCAAATGAAGAGTCTATCTTTCAGAGGTTCGTATGTACGCAGTCATAAAAACCGGTGGCAAGCAATATCGCGTGTCGACCGGCGAAAAAATCAAAGTAGAACAGATCGCTGCGGACGTTGGCCAGGAAATCGTGATTGACCAGGTTTTGGCTGTCGGCAACGGCGCAGAAATCAAGGTCGGCACACCCCTGGTGTCCGGTGCATCTGTCAAAGCCATGGTCATTGCCCATGGCAAGCACGACAAAGTGCGCATTTTCAAAATGCGTCGTCGCAAGCACTACCAAAAACGTCAAGGCCATCGCCAGCAATTCACTGAATTGCAGATCGCCTCTATCCAAGCCTAAGGAGCTTTCACACCATGGCACAGAAAAAAGGCGGCGGCTCTACGCGCAACGGCCGCGATTCCAACCCCAAGATGCTCGGCGTCAAGGCGTTCGGCGGTGAACACATCACTGCAGGCGCCATCATCGTGCGTCAACGCGGTACCAAGTTCCACCCCGGCACCAATGTCGGCATCGGCAAAGACCACACCTTGTTCGCTTTGGTTGAAGGCCACGTGTCTTTCGCTATCAAAGGTTCTTTGAACAAGCACATGGTGAATGTGATACCTGCTTAAGGTTCACACGCATCAGCAAAAGCCCCGCAAGTCGGGGCTTTTCTCTTTAAGATTGCCTCATGAAATTTGTTGACGAAGCCTTTATTGACATCATCGCCGGTGACGGAGGGAATGGCTGCGTCTCGTTCCGGCATGAAAAATACAAAGAATTTGGCGGCCCCAACGGCGGCGACGGCGGTCGCGGCGGCAATGTGTATGCCGTGGCAGATGCCAGTTTGAACACCTTGGTTGACTACCGTTTTTCGCGTCGCCACGAAGCCAAACGCGGTGAACACGGCATGGGCTCGGATATGTTTGGTGCGGCTGGTGACGACATCATTTTGAAAATGCCGGTTGGCACCATGATGATCGACGCTGAAACCAACGATGTGCTGTACGAATTGCTCACGCCCGGCGAGGTGATCATGATCGCCAAAGGTGGCGACGGCGGTTTCGGCAATATGCGTTTCAAGAGCTCGATCAACCGCGCCCCGCGCCAAAAAACACCGGGTTGGCCGGGGGATCGCAAAAGCCTGAAACTCGAACTCAAAGTGCTGGCCGATGTGGGATTGCTGGGCATGCCCAACGCTGGCAAATCCACCTTGATCAGCGCCATCTCCAACGCCCGTCCCAAAATCGCGGACTACCCGTTCACCACCTTGCACCCGAACTTAGGCGTGGTGCGCGTGGCCGCTGAACAAAGTTTTGTGGTCGCTGACGTGCCCGGTTTGATTGAAGGCGCGGCCGAAGGCGCGGGTTTAGGTCATCAGTTTTTGCGCCATTTGCAGCGCACCCGATTGCTGCTGCACATGATCGACTTGGCACCGTTTGACGACGCGGTGGACCCTGTCGCGCAAGCCAAAGCCATCGTGCTGGAGTTGAAAAAATACGACCCCGCGTTGTACGACAAACCGCGCTGGTTGGTACTGAACAAGCTCGACATGGTGCCCGACAGCGAACGCGAAGCGCGGGTCAAAGACTTTCTCAAACGATTTAAATACAAAGGCCCGGTGTTCCAAATTTCCGCGCTCAACCGCGAAGGCTGCGAAGGCTTGGTGCGCGCGATTTACGAACATCTGGAAAAACAATTCAAGTCCACGCAGGTCGAAGAAGCGCCGGATCCCCGGTTCGCCCCTTTGCCCTGACAACGCTTTGCCATCCCTATGTCAGACGCCACCCATTTACTGCGAGACGCCAAACGCATCGTCGTCAAAGTAGGCTCCAGCCTGGTCACCAACGAAGGCCGTGGCCTAGATGAACAAGCCATTGGCGAATGGTGTCGCCAAATCGCAGCCCTCATGGGCGCGGCTGACAAACGCGAAATCATCATGGTGTCCAGCGGAGCGATCGCCGAGGGCATGAAGCGTTTAGGTTGGACCACGCGCCCGCACGAAGTGCATGAATTGCAAGCGGCGGCGGCAGTGGGTCAAATGGGTTTGGTGCAAATGTACGAAACCAAGTTGCGCCAACATGGTTTGGGCAGCGCGCAGGTGTTGCTGACCCACGCTGACCTGGCCGACCGCGAGCGTTATTTGAATGCACGCTCCACCCTCAACACCTTGTTGCTGCACCATGTGCTGCCGGTCATCAATGAAAACGACACGGTGGTGAACGACGAAATCAAATTCGGCGACAACGACACGCTCGGCGCGTTGGTGGCCAATCTGGTCGAAGCCGATGCGCTGGTCATACTGACCGACCAAGCCGGTTTGTTCACTGCCGATCCGCGCAAAGACAGCTCCGCCACGCTGGTGCAGCAGGCGCAAGCCGGTGACCCGGCTTTAGAAGCCATGGCTGGCGGCGCTGGCTCAAGTATCGGGCGCGGCGGCATGCTGACCAAAATTTTGGCGGCCAAACGCGCTGCCGGTTCAGGTGCCAGCACCGTGATCGCCTGGGGACGCGAGCCGGATGCGCTGCTGCGTTTGTGCGCCGGTGAGTCCATAGGCACTTTGCTGGTGGCACCGACCCAGAAACAACAGGCGCGCAAGCAATGGATGGCCGACCATTTGCAATTGCGTGGCTCGATGCTGATTGACGACGGCGCGGTCAACAAACTCACAAGTGAAGGCAAAAGCCTGTTGCCCATCGGCATGCACAGGGTCAAAGGCGAGTTTTCGCGTGGTGACGTGATCGCGATTTGCGATTTGCAAGGCGTGGAGCTCGCACGCGGACTGGCGAATTACGCCAGCGCCGAATGCCGCTTGCTGTGCAAAAAACCGTCCAGTGAGATAGAAAAATTACTCGGCTATGTGGCAGAACCCGAGATGGTGCACCGGGATAATCTGGTGTTGATGCGATAAGGGATTGGGCTGGACATGGCCCTGTTGAAGCCATATCCAACAGCCATGAAACCACGGTGTAGCGAAGCAAACTGCGTCAAGTCTCAGAGTTTGCGCCGCCAGCGCCGTTGTCATGGTCGGATGACTGCCGCACTCCTTGGCGCAAAAACGAACTGCGTGGCTCTTGTCTGGGCAGATAGCGTGACAGCTCGGTCAGCGCCATTTCATACACACCGCGTTTGAACTCGACCACAGTCTCCAGCGGCACCCAGTATTCATTCCAACGCCAAGCGTCAAACTCCGGATGCGTGCTGGCGCGCAGATTGAGCGCATGGTCAGGCACCACCAGTTGCAGCAAAAACCAAATTTGTTTTTGCCCCTTGTAATGGCCGCGTGCATCCTTGCGGATGTAGCGGTCCGGCACTTCA
Source organism: Comamonadaceae bacterium (assembly GCA_027488735.1). Classification (GTDB taxonomy): domain Bacteria; phylum Pseudomonadota; class Gammaproteobacteria; order Burkholderiales; family Burkholderiaceae_C; genus Limnohabitans. Next base: position 71,985 of record JAIYBB010000007.1, read on the forward strand.
TAACGCAACCAGTCGCGGGTCCGGGCCACGATGCGCACCTGTTCCGGTAACAGTCCCACTTCTTCCTGCAGTTCTCTGAACAAAGCCTGCTCGGGTGTCTCTCCCCGGTCAATGCCGCCTTGCGGAAACTGCCAACTGTGGGTGCGGATGCGCTTGCCCCAAAAAACCTGGTTCTTCTGGTTCAGCAGAATGATGCCGACGTTAGGCCGAAAGCCGTCACGGTCAAGCATAATCAAACCTCAAAAATTTCAACTGAGGCCATTATGCACAGCATCCGGCTGGCATCAATACGCCGATAGGTTTCAACTTACACAGACAGCCACTTTTTGGCGCCGCATTCAATCCATGAAAGCTTCCCAGTTCCTGATTTCCACCCTCAAAGAGGCCCCGGCAGACGCCGAAGTCGCCAGCCATCAATTGATGATGCGTGCCGGCATGATCAAAAAGCTGGGTGCTGGCATTTACACCTACATGCCCATGGGCTTGCGCGTGATCCGAAAAGTGGAAGCCATCGTGCGCGAGGAAATGAACCGCGCCGCTGCCATTGAGCTGACCATGCCGGTGGTGCAACCAGCTGAGTTGTGGCAGGAAACCGGGCGCTTCGAAAAAATGGGCCCTGAGTTATTGCGCATCAAAGACCGGCACGACCGCGACTACGTGGTGCAACCGACCAGCGAAGAGGTGGTGACCGATATTGCGCGCCAGGAGTTGCGCAGCTACAAACAGCTGCCGAAAAATTTCTACCAAATACAAACCAAGTTTCGCGACGAACGCCGTCCGCGTTTCGGTTTGATGCGCGGGCGCGAGTTCATCATGAAAGACGCGTACAGCTTTGACCGCGACGCGGCCTCGGCGCAAATCAGCTACCAAGGCATGGCGCAGGCTTACCGCCGCATATTTGACCGTTTCGGCTTGCGTTACCGCGCCGTTGCGGCCGACAGCGGCGCCATTGGCGGCGACCTGAGCGAAGAGTTCCAAGTGATTGCCGCCACTGGCGAAGACGCCATCGTCTATTGCCCGAACAGCGATTACGCAGCCAATATGGAAAAAGCCCAGGCACTGGCACCTGCACAGCCGCGCGGCGCGGCCACGGCGGCTTGCACACTGACACCGACGCCTGGCAAAAGCACTTGCGAAGACGTGGCTGAACTGCTTGGCGTGCCGCTGTCCACCACAGTCAAGTCATTGGTGCTGGCGACAGATGACACCAACGACAAAGGTGAAATCCTCAAGAGCCAGGTATGGCTGTTGCTGGTGCGCGGCGACCATGACATGAACGAAGTCAAAGTCGGTAAGTTGCCCGGGTTTGAGGCAGGGTTTCGTTTTGCTACCTTGGCTGAAATTGACGAGCATTTCGGTTGCAAGCCCGGCTACCTCGGACCCTTGAAATTGCACAAGCCCTTAAAGGTAGTGGCCGACCGCGATGTAGCAGTCATGAGCAACTGGATTTGCGGTGCCAATCAAGCCGATCACCACATCACCGGCGTGAACTGGGGTCGCGATTTGCCCGAGCCCGACATGGTGGCCGACATACGCAACGTGGTCGCGGGCGACGCGTCACCCGACGGCAAAGGACCGTTGGCGATTGAGCGCGGCATTGAAGTCGGCCATATTTTTTACCTGGGCACCAAGTACAGCGCGGCCATGAACGCCACGTTTTTGGCCGAAGACGGCAAGCCACGGTTGTTCGAGATGGGTTGCTACGGCATAGGCATCACGCGCTTGCCCGCAGCGGCCATCGAGCAAAACCACGATGCCAAAGGCATCATCTGGCCGGACGCGTTGGCACCGTTCACCGTGGTGGTGTGTCCCATCGGGCCGGACCGCAGTCCCGAGGTGAAAGCCGCTGCCGAAGCCTTGTACGCTGAGTTGCTGCAAGCCGGTGTGGATGTGATGTTGGACGACCGGGGCGAGCGCCCCGGCGCCATGTTCGCCGACTGGGAATTGATTGGCGTGCCGCACCGCGTCAACATCGGCGACCGTGGTTTGAAAGAAGGCCATGTCGAGTACCAACACCGCCGGGACGCCGAGCCGACCAAGCTGGCGCTGGCGGAAGTGGCGGGGTTGATCAAGGGCAAGTTGGCGGCTTGAAAAACTCGGTTTTCATTTGCCCATGTTTAGTCAAAACCTTATACGCTTGTGCCATCGAAAGGCCTGTGTTTTTAAGTGAATAAGTCGGTGGTGAGTTTGGCGTTGATCTTGACGGGCATGGCCGTCTTCAAGGTTCACGCCGGCCCGCAACGCGAAGAACACTTAGCCGACTCCGTTCGAACCGCCATGGGTGCGGCGGTCACTGGCCTGGCACCACCGCAACCTTACTTGTCTACTCCTGCGGAAAAACAGGCTTACGCACAATGGTTGCAACACAATTTACAAACATTGAATGCGCGCTTGCGGAAAATGCACGGCAATGCCGGTTTGCCCGAACTCGCCACGCCCGAGCTGCAAACCATGTTTTTGCAAACCGTTTGGTATGAGAGCAGCCGCGCGGCCTTAGACCCGTCGCTGGTGCTGGGCTTGATGGAAGTTGAAAGCGGCTTTCGCAAATACGCCATCAGCAGTGCAGGCGCCATGGGCGTGATGCAAGTCATGCCTTTTTGGCCGCGCTTGCTGGCAAGGGGTGAAGATGTGTCTTTGTTTCAGTGGCAAACCAATATGCGTTTCGGCTGCGTCATATTGCGCCACTATTTGAGAATAGAAAAAGGGGATGTGTTCATGGCGCTGGGCCGTTACAACGGTGCGCGAGGCCAGCGCGCTTACCCGAATGCAGTGCTGGCCGCACAGCAACGCTGGCAGCCTTGAATCTTTGAACGCTTAAAAAGGCTGGGTCAAGCCCGGTGACTCAGTTACCTAAGACTTTGGTCAGTTCGCCGGATTCGTACATCTCGGTCATGATGTCCGAGCCGCCGATGAATTCGCCTTTGACATACAGCTGGGGAATGGTCGGCCAGTTGCTGTATTCCTTGATGCCTTGGCGGATGTCGGCATCATCCAGCACATTGATGGTGGTCAGGGTTTTGGTGTCCACGCCGCTGGCCTTGAGCAATTGAATGGCTCGGCCGGAAAAACCGCACATGGGGAAATTCGCATTGCCCTTCATGAACAAGACGACGTCGTTGTCTTTGACCAACTGGTCGATACGTTGCTGAACATCACTCATAAAAACTCCTACATTGCAAAAATGCTTACTTCGGCGATTATTTCACTTCCGCGCGTCTGCCCCCGCTGCAACGCGCGATGCCCGCGAGGTCATTGCGGCTTTGCACTTCGGTGAAGCCGTTTTGCCGAAGTAATTCGCAGACGGCAGGTGCCTGATCGTAGCCGTGTTCCAGCAGCAACCAAGCCTGCGGGTTCAGGTAATCAGCAGCCTTGCTGATGATGGTTTGCAAATCATCCAAGCCTTGCGGGCCGCTGACCAGAGCGGTTTGCGGCTCATGCACCAGTCCGGGCAAATGCGGGTCGCCTTGGGCGATGTAAGGCGGGTTGGAGACGATCAGGTCAAAGTGGCCTTGCACTTGGCTGAACCAATCGCTTTGTTTCATCAACACATCGAGTTGCAAACGGCGGGCATTGGCCTGCGCCACTGCCAAGGCTTGGGCGCTTTGGTCCACGGCGTGCAAAGACCAATCGGGACGTTGGTGCTTCAATGCCAGGGCGATCGCGCCGCTGCCGGTGCCCAAATCCAGCACCCGGGCTTGCGGCAAACCTAAGGCCAAGGCCCAATCGACCAAGGTTTCGGTGTCAGCGCGCGGCACCAGCACGTCCGGCGTGACTTGCAATTCCAATCTGTGAAACGCTTGCCAGCCGGTCACATAAGCCAGCGGTTCGTTATTCAGCAGTCGAGCAAGCCCTTGTTGATATTGCGTTTGCTGCTCAACGGACAGTTCAAGCGCGTCATTCAGTAGCAACCAGGCGCGGTCGTGCAAAGAGCGTTGCATGACATGCAGTAACAGGGTTTGCGCGTCAATTGGTTCGATGTCTAGGGAGCGCGCGTGTTGCAATGCCTGCTGGGTATTCACGCCGCATCTTCCAATGCCGCCAATTGCTGCGCCGCTTCATAGGCTTGCAAGGCTTCAACCACATCGCCTAAATCACCTTCCATGATGACAAGCAATTTGTACAAAGTCAGGTTGATGCGGTGGTCGGTGAAGCGGCCTTGCGGAAAGTTGTAGGTGCGTATGCGGTCGCTGCGGTCGCCGCTGCCGATCAGGCTTTTGCGCTCGGCCGCGTCTTTGGCGGCGCGTTCACTTCGGTCTTTTTCTTGGATGCGCGCGGTGAGCACGCGCAATGCTTGCGCTTTGTTGCTGTGCTGGCTGCGTCCGTCTTGGCATTCGGCGACGATGCCGGTGGGTAAATGCGTGATGCGCACGGCAGAGTCGGTTTTGTTGATGTGCTGACCTCCCGCGCCGCTGGCGCGGAACGTGTCTATGCGTAAATCGGATGGGTTGATTTTGATCGCCTCGGCTTCATCCGGTTCGGCCAAGACCGCCACGGTGCACGCACTGGTGTGTATGCGGCCCTGTGTTTCGGTGACCGGCACGCGCTGCACGCGGTGGCCGCCAGACTCGAATTTTAAACAACCGTAAACGCCGCTGCCTTCGATGCGCACCACTACTTCTTTGTAGCCGCCCAACTCACTCGGCGACTCGCTGACCACTTCCACGCGCCAACCTCGTTCGGCGCAAAAGCGCGTGTACATGCGCAGCAAATCACCCGCAAACAAAGTCGATTCATCGCCGCCTGTTCCGGCGCGGATTTCTAAAAACGCATGGCGTGCATCGTCCGGGTCTTTGGGCAGCAGCATGCGTTGCAATTGCGCGAGCAGTGCTTCAGTTTGAACCGCTGCGCTGGCGATTTCTTCCTGCGCCATGGCTTGTACATCCGGATCGCTGTCGTTCAACATGGATTGCGCGGATGCGCTGTCTTGCGTCAATTGCAACCAGCGTTGGTAAGGCGTGACCAGCGCAGCGACTTCGGCGTGTTCGCGCGACAGCGCCAGAAACTGCGTCATGTCTTTCATGATGTCTTCGCGCGACAGCAAAAAGTCGAGCTCGGACAAGCGTTGCACATTGCGCTCTAGCTGAGCGCGCATAAACGGCTTCATAGGGAGGGCGCCTTTAGCTAACGGCCGGCGCGTAAAAAGAATTGCTCGATGGCGTGGCGCGCGTGTTGCCTTGAATCTGCATCTTCCGCATGCAATCCGGTCATGGCGCCGTGCAGCATTTTTTGCGTCAGGCTTTTGGCGAGGCTCTCGAGAACGGCTTCTACCGGTTCGCCTTTGGCAATCAGTTTGTGGGCGCGGGCAAGTTCGGCGCTGCGCCAAGCCTCGGCCTGCTGGTTGAGTTGCTGAATCAGCGGCACGTCCGAGCGCTGGTCCAGCCAGTGCACAAAACTTTGCACACCGGCATCGATGATGACCTCGGCTTCAGCCACTGCCGCCTGGCGGCTGGCTTGACCGGTTTGCACCACTTGAGACAAATCGTCGACGGTGTACAAATACACGTCACGCAAAGACTTGACCTCGGGCTCAATGTCGCGCGGCACCGCCAGGTCCACCATGAACATGGGGCTGTTGCGGCGTTTTTTCAGCGCACGTTCCACCGCGCCCAAACCAATCAAAGGCAAGGTGCTGGCGGTGCAACTGATGACGGCATCGAACTCGTGCAAACGGTCTGGCAAATCGGCCAACCGCATGACATTGGCCTTGAGTTGTCGCGCCAGCAATTCGCCGCGCTCCATGGTGCGGTTGGCGACCGTCATGCCGCGCGGGGCTTTGGCAGCGAAATGCGTGGCGCAAAGTTCAATCATCTCGCCTGCGCCGACAAACAGCACATTGATTTTGCTCAGGTCTTCAAACAGTTGACCGGCCAGTCGCACGGAAGCCGCTGACATGCTGATGCTGTGCGCGCCGATTTCGGTGGTGCTGCGAACTTGTTTGGCCACTGCAAACGAGCGCTGGAACATCTGGTGCAAGGTGGAACCCAATGCGCCGACTTCGCGCGCGACCCGCACTGCGTCTTTCATTTGTCCCAATATCTGCGGTTCGCCCAGCACCATGGAGTCCAAACCACTGGCCACGCGAAACGCATGGCGGGCCGCTTGTTCATCCACCATGCTGTAGATATGGCTGTGCAGGCTGTCGGTGCTGACGCCGCCGGACTCGGCCAACCAGGCCATGGTCTTGGGCATCAGGATTTCGTTGGAAGCGCAGTAAATCTCGGTGCGGTTGCAAGTAGAGAGAATGGCGGCTTCTGTTTGGCTGCCCACCGCTTGGCGAAAACCGTCCAACACTGGACCCATGTGTTCGACGGCAAAGGCGAAGCGCCCCCGCAAATCAAGTGGTGCGGTGGTGTGGTTGAGACCGAGCGCCCAAACAGACATAAGCCAGATTATAAAATTTGAATATATGGATGTTATGTCGCTTACGGTTCACTTGCTGAACTTTATCGCCCCGGCCTGTGCGGTTGCGGCGTGGATGGCCTTGGTCAGCCCCCTATTGATGGGTAATTACCCCAAATGGCGGGCATGGCGGCGACAGTTTTTGGTCAACAGCATCATTGGCGTGACCGTGCTGCTGCTGGGTTTGCTGTGGTTTGGCAACGATGGCAAGGTCATGACTTACGCTGCCATGGTGTTGGCATGTGCCAGCACCCAATGGTTGTTAACCCTTTGAGCTTAGCGCCCGAGGGCGCTGGGTTAACATTCATCAGATATTTATGAATGCGCCAACCCCTTTAGACAAACTGATGCCCGCTGTCACTGACAGCCATCGTTTGAGGGAAATCCCCTACAACTACACCTCGTTTTCTGACCGCGAGATCGTGATCCGTTTGCTCGGCGAGCAGGCCTGGACCATGCTTGAGAGTTTGCGGTTTGAGCGACGCACCGGCCGCTCTGCGCGCATGCTGTTTGAGGTGCTGGGCGACATTTGGGTGGTGCAGCGCAACCCGTATTTGCAGGACGATTTGTTGGACAACCCGGCGCGCCGCCGTTTGCTGGTCGAGGCCTTGCGCCACCGTCTCAATGACGTGCAAATACGTCGGCAGCAGCAGGTGTTGGCAGACAGTGAGCGGGATGCGACCGTCGGCCGTTTGCTGGCCGCCGCACAAATGGCGGTGGCGCAATTTGCCGCGCAGTTTGACCAAATCCAAAGTTTGCGTAAAAAAGCACAAAAAGTGTTGCGTAAATGCACCGCTCACGACAATATCAAGTTCGATGCCATGAGCCGCGTGTCGCATGTGACCGATGCCACCGATTGGCGGGTCGAGTACCCGTTTGTGGTGCTCACCCCTGACAGCGAAGCCGAAATGGCGCGTTTGGTGAAAGCCTGTATCGAACTGGGATTGACCATCGTGCCGCGCGGCGGCGGCACCGGTTACACCGGCGGCGCGATTCCTCTGACTTGGCAAAGCGTGGTCATCAACACCGAAAAACTCACCGCCATGCACGCCGTGGAAACCGTGGTGTTGCCTGGCTTGGCGCAAGCCACGCCCACGTTGTGGACCGAAGCCGGTGTGGTGACCCAGCGAGTCGCAGATGCCGCCGAAGCGTCTGGCTTGGTGTTCGCCGTTGACCCGACATCGGCTGAAGCCTCTTGCATAGGCGGCAATATCGCTATGAACGCAGGCGGAAAAAAAGCCGTGCTCTGGGGCACGGCGCTGGACAATTTGGCCAGCTGGCGCATGGTCACGCCAGACGCGCTGTGGCTGGAGGTCGTGCGAATCAACCACAACCTCGGCAAGATCCACGATGCCGACATGGCCAGTTTCGAGTTGCATTACTTTGAAGCCGATGGCGTCACGCCTTTGCGCACCGAGCGTCTGGATATTCCGGGGGGCAGTTTTCGCAAAGCTGGCTTGGGCAAAGACGTTACCGACAAATTTTTGAGCGGTTTGCCCGGCGTGCAAAAAGAAGGCTGTGACGGCTTGATCACCAGCGCGCGCTGGATACTGCACCGCATGCCTGCGCACACGCGCACCGTGTGTCTGGAGTTTTTCGGCCCAGCGCATCAGGCCGTGCCCAGCATCGTCGAGATCAAAGACTATATGTTCGAGGTCGCCAAACAAACCGGCACCTTGCTGGCAGGCTTGGAGCATTTGGACAACCGCTATTTGAAAGCGGTTGGCTACACCACCAAATCCAAGCGCGGCGGTTTGCCCAAGATGGTGTTGTTCGGTGACATTGCAGGCGACGATGCCGACGATGTGGCGCGCGTCACCTCTGAAGTGGTGCGCTTGGCCAACGCGCGCAGCGGCGAAGGTTTCATCGCCATCAGTCCCGAGGCGCGCAAAAAATTCTGGCTGGACCGCAAACGCACGGCTGCCATCAGCAGGCACACCAACGCGTTCAAGATCAACGAAGACGTGGTCATTCCGCTGCCGCGCATGGCCGAATACACCGACGGTATTGAGCGCATCAACATAGAACTTTCATTGCGCAACAAAATTGCTTTGTGCGATGCCTTGAGCGATTTGCTCGCCAAAGGCCAATTGCCCATGGCGGCGGTGGATGATGAACTCGATCGCCCGTCGCCCGAGTTGCTGCAAGAACGGGTCGAGCAAGCGCTGGCCTTGATAAGCGATGTGCGCGGCTTGTGGCAGTCTTGGTTGAGTGGCATAGACCAGTTTCAATTGCCATTGCAAAACCACGAATTGCGCGCCAGTTGGAAAACACAGTTGCGCGCAGAGCTTCACAACCTCTTCAGCGGTGCTGCATTCGCATCTTTGCGCCGCGAGTTCGACAAAGTGCACCAGCAGGTGCTCAAAGGCAGAGTCTGGGCGGCGCTGCACATGCATGCAGGCGACGGCAATGTGCACACCAATTTGCCGGTCAACAGTGACGATTACGACATGCTACAAACCGCGCATCAGGCGGTTGATCGCATCATGGCGCTGGCGCGTTCGCTCGACGGCGTGATCTCCGGCGAGCATGGCATTGGCATCACCAAACTGGAATATTTGACAGATGCCGAGTTGCAACCGTTTGCAGATTACAAAGCGCGCATTGACCCGAATGGCCATTTCAACAAAGGCAAATTGCTGCGTCAAAAGTCAGGCACTGACGACATGCGCACCGCCGATTTGAGCCAAGCCTACACGCCGAGTTTTGGCTTGATGGGCCACGAGTCGCTGATCATGCAGCAGTCCGACATCGGCGCGATTTCCGATTCCATCAAAGACTGTTTGCGTTGCGGCAAATGCAAACCGGTGTGCGCCACGCATGTGCCGCGCGCCAATTTGCTCTACAGCCCGCGCGACAAAATTTTGGCCACTTCATTGTTGATCGAAGCGTTTTTGTACGAAGAACAAACCCGCCGCGGCGTGTCCATCAAGCATTGGGAAGAATTTGAAGATGTGGCCGACCATTGCACGTTGTGCCACAAATGCGCCACCCCTTGCCCGGTGAACATCGACTTCGGCGAAGTCAGCATGAACATGCGCAATTTGTTGCGCAAAATGGGTCAGCAAAGTTTCAGGCCTGCGTCTGCGTTTCAGTCTTGGTTGGTCGGCACAGTCAACCCGCAGGCCATCAACGTGGGACATCAACTCACACGTCTGGGCATGCAAGCGCAACGCATTGCCAACGGTGTGTTCAGCAACTTGGCGCGCAAACAAACCCGCCAGCCACCGGCCTCGATTGGCACGGCCAGCATCAAGTCGCAAGTGATTCACTTTGTGAACAAAAAAATGCCAGCCGGGTTGCCCAACAAAACCGCGCGCGCTTTGCTTGACATTGAAGACCGCGATTACGTGCCCATCATCCGCAACCCGCAGACCACCAGCGCCGACGCTGAAGCCGTGTTTTATTTCCCCGGTTGCGGCTCAGAGCGTTTGTTCAGCCAGGTCGGTTTGGCCACGCAGGCCATGCTGTGGCATGCCGGTGTGCAAACCGTGTTGCCGCCGGGCTATTTGTGCTGCGGTTATCCTCAACGCGGCTCGGGTCAGCAGGACAAGGCCGACAAAATCATCACCGACAACCGGGTGTTGTTTCACCGTGTGGCCAACACGCTGAACTATCTGGATATCAAAACCGTGGTGGTGAGTTGCGGCACCTGCTTTGACCAACTGCAAGGCTACGAGTTCGACAAAATTTTCCCGGGTTGCCGTATCGTTGACATTCACGAATATTTGCTCGGCAAAGGCGTCACGCTGCCCGGCGGTCAGGCTTACCTGTACCACGACCCTTGCCACAGCCCGATGAAGCAACAAGCGCCGATGAAAACTGTCAAAGCCTTGCTCGGCGAACAAGTGGTTGAGAGCAAACGCTGCTGCGGTGAAAGCGGTGGCTTGGCTTATTCGCGCCCCGATGTGTCCACGCAAATCCGTTTTCGCAAAGAGCAAGAAATACTCGCAGGCGAGGCCGAGTTGCGCAATAAAGGCTGGGTCGCGCCCAAGGACAATGTGAAAGTATTGACCTCTTGCCCGAGTTGCCTCATCGGTTTGAACCGTTTTCAGGACGATTTGCAAAACGGTTTGCTTGAAGCCGACTACATCGTGGTTGAAATGGCCAAAAAAATCCTGGGGGACAACTGGATGTCTGAGTATGTGCAACTCGCCAACACCGGCGGCATTGAACGCGTATTGGTATAAATCATGGCAGGTCTGCAATCCACCACCCCACAGCCAACCGACATCGTGTTGCACGGCGCTTCTAAAACCCTAGAGGTGTCGTTCGACAACGGCCAGTCGTTTCGTTTGCCTTTTGAGTTGTTGCGGGTTTACAGCCCGTCAGCCGAAGTGCAAGGCCACGGCCCGGGACAGGAAGTGCTGCAAACCGGCAAACGTAACGTCGGCATACTCAGCTTGGAGCCGGTCGGCAATTACGGCGTGCAACCCTCGTTCAGCGATGGCCACAACAGCGGCATCTTCTCTTGGGACTACCTGCACTTTCTCGGTGTCAACCAAGAGAATTTGTGGGCGCAGTATGAACAGCGTTTGCAACAAGCCGGTGTCTTGCGTGATGCACCCATGTCGGCGCAAGGCGGTTCAGCCTGCCAAACATAAGGATCAGACAAGCACATGGCCACCACAGATTTCGGTTTTAAGACAGTCGACGAGCAGGAAAAAGCCCGTCGGGTTCGCGGTGTCTTCGATTCGGTGGCATCCAAATACGATGTCATGAACGATTTGATGTCGCTAGGACTGCACCGCGCTTGGAAGGCTTACACCTTGCTCGTCGCCAATCTCAAGCCCGGACACAAGGTGTTGGATATTGCAGGCGGCACCGGCGACATGGCCATGGCGTTTGCCGACAAGGTCGGTGCACGTGGACAGGTGGTGCACACAGACATCAATTTGGCCATGTTGCGCCAGGGGCGCGAGCGCTTGATCGACAAAGGCATCTTGTTGCCCACCACCGTGTGCGACGCCGAGCAACTGCCTTTTGCTGATGCTTACTTTGACTTGGTGTGCGTGGCTTTCGGCTTGCGCAATATGACACACAAAGACCGCGCACTGCGCGAGATGGCACGCGTGCTCAAGCCCGGCGGCAAGCTGCTGGTGTTGGAATTTTCCAAAATCGCCCCCCCTTTGGCCAAGGCCTATGACTGGTATTCCTTTGAGGTACTGCCGCGATTAGGCAAAATGGTGGCGGGCGACGACGCGAGTTATCGCTATCTGGCCGAGTCGATCCGCATGCATCCGGATCAGCAGACACTCAAAGCCCTTATGCAAGATAGTGGTTTTAGCCATGTGGATATACACAACCTCAGCTTGGGGGTTGTCGCACTTCATGTTGCAATACGGTGTTGATGTGTGTCAGCGTATCTTGGGGAGTTCCAGTCTTATGAAATTCATCAGTGTTGTTTTAGTTTTGTTCATGGCCATGGCCAGTACGCATGCAGACGCCGCTAAGCGCATGGGCGGAGGCAAATCCTTTGGCAAACAATCGGGCAATGTGACCCAGCGTGATGCCGCCCGTCCTGCCCCGGGTGCGTCGCCCAATGCGGCACCTTCCCAATCAGCTGCGGCTGCTGCTCCACGTCGTCCTTGGGGCGCCATGCTGGGCGGTTTGGCCGCAGGTCTGGGTTTGGCTTGGTTGGCCAATTCCTTGGGCTTTGGTAGCGAATTCGGTCAAATCCTGATGTTTGGCTTGCTTGCCATGTTGGCTGTGGGTGTGATCGGCTACTTCATGCGCCGTCGTGCAACCGCCACACCCAGCCCCTACGCCTACGGTGGTGGTGGTGGGTCGTCCATCAACCCAGGCCATATGCCGCAATACAACCCAGCCAAAGTGGGTAACGATGCCTCTGCCAGACCGTGGGAGCAGACAAACACCTCTTTTGACAGTTCGGCTGCCCCTCGTGGGGGCGTGCGTATTGGCTCATCTTTGGTCGGAGGAAACCAAAATTGGTTCATTCCCGCAGACTTTGACGTGCAAGGGTTTGTGTCTGCCGCCAAACAAAACTTCATCAGTTTGCAAGCAGCTTGGGACCATGCAGATATTCCTGCATTGCGCGCCATGATGACCGACAGCATGTTGCTTGAAATCCAAACCCAATTGGCCGAAAGAGGGCAGTTGGTGCAAGGCCCTAACTCCACCGAAGTGGTCATGATTGAAGCTCAATTATTGGGTATTGAGGACTTGGGTGAGGGCTACATGGCCAGCATTGAGTTCTCCGGCATGATCCGAGAGGAGCCCCATGCAGCCCCCAACCCGTTCCGCGAGGTATGGAACATGACCAAGCCAAAAACAGGCGGCGCAGGTTGGTTGGTAGCAGGGGTGCAAGCTCTGCAATAACCCGGATCCGGTGCTTGCAACCCTGCCGCCCCCTTTTAAGGGGGCGGATTTTTTAGCAGGGGTGCAAGCCTTGTAATAATCCGGTCTGTCAGTTTTTTTATCAGCACACCGGACTTTTTCATGGCCATTGCTTCTTCTCTTGCAGACATGTCTGCCCGTTTGTCCGGTTTCATGCTGGCATTTCGTTTGCCTGATTGGCTGCTGCACGAGTTGCAGGACAAACTGGTGCTGGTGCTCAACCATGTCATTGGTCAGGAACCGGCAGCCACAGAACGCTTGCGCAGGCAGCAAGGACAATGCATTCAAGTCAGTTGGCGAGACTATCGTTTGCAATGGGTGATCACCCCGGCTGGTTTGTTGAACCGCGCCGAAGCCCAAGCCGTTGCCAATTTGCATTTGCACATCAACCAAGACCAACCGCTGTCATTGCTACAAAGCTTGGCCAAAGGTGAAAAGCCGACCATGCGAATTGATGGCGATGTCATGCTGGCCGCCGATATCAATTGGCTGGTAGACCATGTACGCTGGGACATGGAGGAAGATTTGTCGCGGTTGTTTGGCGATGCCGCAGCGCATCACATGGCGACTTTTTTCAAACGCATTGCCACCGCCTTGCGCGAGTTTGCCGCCAAATGACCCGTTTATACCGCGGCGTTTTCATCATCTGGATAGTGTTGCGTTTTGGTCTGGATGAGTTGCTGCTCTCCGGCTTCAAGCAACCTTGGTTGATCCGGGCAACTCGGGTACTCACCTTTGGGCGCAACCTCTCCGCACCGCGCGGGCAACGTTTGCGCCAGGCACTTGAACACCTCGGCCCCGTGTTTGTGAAGCTGGGCCAAGTGCTGTCTACCCGCCGAGATTTGCTGCCCAGCGATATCGCCGACGAATTGGCCAAATTGCAAGACCAAGTGCCACCGTTTCCCTCTGAAGTGGCGGTTGCCTCTATCGAGCGAGCATTCAGGCGTCCGGTCGACGAAATTTTCAGCCGATTTGACCGAGTGCCAGTGGCCAGTGCCTCTATTGCCCAGGTGCATTTTGCGAGTTTGCGCAACAGTGCCGGGCAAGAGCGTGAGGTGGCGGTGAAAGTGTTGCGCCCCGGCATGCTGCAAGTGATCGACAAAGATGTCGAGTTAATGCGCACCATGGCCGTTTGGCTGGAGCGCTTGTCTCACGACGGCAGACGACTCAAGCCGCGCGAGGTCGTGGCCGAGTTCGACAAATATTTGCACGATGAACTGGATCTGGTGCGTGAAGCGTCCAACGCCACACAATTGCGTCGCAACATGATGGGCTTGAACCTGGTGCTGATTCCAGAAATGGTCTGGGATTACTGCACCCGCGATGTCATCGTTATGGAGCGTATGCACGGTGTGCCGATCAGCCAAGTGGCTGCATTGCGTCAAGCTGGGGTGGATATTCCGAAGTTGGCCCGTGACGGTGTGACCATATTCTTCACCCAAGTGTTTCGCGATGGATTTTTCCATGCCGACATGCACCCCGGCAATATTCAGGTGAGTTTGGCATCTGCTACTTTTGGCCAATATGTGTCATTGGACTTTGGCATTGTCGGCACGTTGACCGAGTTTGACAAAGAATATTTGGCGCAAAACTTCACGGCTTTCTTCCGGCGCGATTACAAGCGGGTCGCCGAATTGCACATCGAGTCAGGCTGGGTGCCCGCCCATACCCGGGTCGACGAGCTTGAGTCTGCGATCCGTGCCGTGTGCGAACCGTATTTCGATCGGCCGCTGAAAGAAATATCTTTGGGCATGGTGTTGATGCGCTTGTTTCAGACCTCGCGCCGTTTCCAAGTTGAAATTCAACCCCAATTGGTGTTGTTACAAAAAACCTTGCTCAATATTGAAGGCTTGGGACGCCAACTGGACCCAGAGCTGGATTTGTGGAGCACGGCCAAACCGTTTTTAGAGAAATGGATGCTCGAACAGGTTGGGCCGCAGCGCCTGTGGAAGCAACTCAAAGACGAAGCGCCGCAGTTGGCCAAAATGCTGCCCGAGTTGCCGCGTTTGGTCCATGCGTTTTTGCGCCGCGACCACGAGGAAGAAAAACGTCAATTGCACGAGTTGATACGCATGCAACAGCGGACCAACCGTTCCTTGCAAGCCATATTGCTGTTGGCCCTGGGTTTCTTTGCCGGCTTGGTAGTTACCGCGCTCTTGGGCCTGTGGAGTCTGGGCCAAAGTTGATCATTCTTGCGGCAAACGTTGGCTAAGACGCGCTTGCCGTGCAGTGTGTATCCCATAAATCACCACTGCCAAAGTCACCACCAACATCAATAGACTCGCGGCAGCATAAATGGAAGGGTTGACGCCGCGGCGTGCGTAATTGAAGATGACCTGAGGCAAGGTGGTCACACCCGGACCCGCTAAAAATTCAGATATCACCACGTCATCGAAAGACAGCGTGAAGGTCAGCAACCATGCCGCCACCAAGGCTTGCGACATATTGGGTAATGTGACCAGAAAAAACACTTGAAAGGGTCTGCAACCCAAGTCAAGTGCCGCCTCTTCAATCGAACGGTCCATGTCTTTGAGCCGCGACTGAATCACGACACTAGCATACGCCATGCCCAGCAAGGCATGCCCCAGCACGATCGTCAAAGTGCCGCGTCCGGGCGGCCAGCCCAGCAAACGTTCCATGCCGACGAACAGCAGCAGCAAGGACATGCCAATGATGACCTCAGGCATAACCAACGGCGAAGCAAGCATGGCGTTGAACAAATTGCGGCCGCGAAAAGCACCGAAGCGAACCAGTGCATAGGCCGCCAGCGTTGCCAGCACCGTGCCGAGTGTGGCGCTTAGAAAAGCCACCTTCAGGGACAGAAAAAATCCGTCTACCAAGCGGCTGTCGTTGACCAATGCCTGGTACCAGCGCAAAGAAAAACCGGTGAACACGCTGTCTTGGCGCGTGCTGTTGAAAGAAAACACCACCAAAAAAGCCAAGGGCAAATAAAAGAACCCATAAACACCCGCGAGCCAAAATTTGCCCAAGTGTTGACGCCACCAAGCCAGGCTCATGTGCGTAACTCCTGTTCGGATTTGCGCTCTACGCGTTGGTTGTACCAAGCCAGCGGCATGACGATGCACACAATCATGACAATGGCCAAGGCACAGGCGCGCGGCCAGTTGTTGCTGCTGAACATTTCGTCCCACACCACACGCCCGATCATCAAGTTTTCAGCGCCACCCAACAGCGAAGGAATGACGAATTCGCCCAAGCAAGGAATGAAGACCAGCATCGAACCAGCAACGATGCCCGAGCGGCTGAGCGGCACCGTGACCAACCAAAACGTCTGCCAAGGGGTGGCTCCCAAATCTTGCGAGGCTTCCAGCAACCTGCCATCAAGCTTGACCAAATTGGCATACAAGGGCAGCACCATGAATGGCATGTAGACATAGGTCATGCCCACGAGCATGGAAACATCGCTGTAGAGCAATTGCAGCGGTTCATTCACCAAACCGACCGCCATCAACAGGTGATTGATGATGCCTTGCTCGGTCAGCAGACCTTTCCATGCATAAACACGCAGCAAAAAAGAAGTCCAAAACGGCAGCATCACCATCAAAAGCAATAAGGGGCGCACAGCGGCTGAACTGCGTGCCAAAAAATACGCAAAAGGGTAACCGAAGAACAGACACAGCAGTGTGGTCCACAAGGCGTATTTCAAAGACAGCAGGTAAGAATCGGTGTAGAGCGTTTGCAACCAGTTGCCCGTGTCAACGTCTTGCAAAAGAGTCAGGTAATTGGAAAGCTTCAAGTGAAGCAATAAGTGACCATCGCGAATTTCCGCCAAGGGAGCGAAAGGGTCTAGGCCTTCGCCCATGTCGGTCACGCTGATGCGCAACAAAATGAAAAAAGGCACCGCAAAAAACAGCAGCAGCCAAAACCACGGCACAGCCAGCAGCATATTGCGTCCATGACGCAATGCAAACTGGTGCCAAGAAACCACTAGGGTTGTCACGAACTGGGCAACGGGGTAAGCAAGAGGCAGCGGTGGTTCAAATAAAGAGGAAGCACCGCTGCGCCAGGATCACTTGCCTTTTTTGAAGTTGGTGTAGACCGAGGTCAAGGACTCGCGGGTGGCATTGCCCAGAGCTTCGGGTGCAACCATCAGCGCCAAGTTGGCATCGTCCGGAAAAACGGCTTTGTTTTGCGCCACTTCCGGGGTGACCAGAGGCACGCTGGCTTTGGTGGCAGTGGGGTAGCCCAGTTCGTTGGTTTGCGAAGCAGACACCTCGGCCTTGAGGTAGTAGTTGATGAAGGCCATGGCATTGTTCGGGTGCTTGGCATCAGCAGGCACAGCGATGGTGTCAAAGAAAATCAAGCCACCGGTCTTGGGCAGCAACACTTCGATTTCAACGCCGCTTTTGTTTTCAGCAGCACGGTTGGCGGCTTGGATGAAGTCGCCGGCCCAACCGAGCGCGACACAGGCTTTGGAGCCAGCCAGATCATCGATCATGGTGCTGGAGAACAGGCGAATATCTTTGCGAACTTTGGCCAGCATTTCGCCCGCCGCTTTGTGGTCAGCTGCATCTTCTGAATAGGCTTTTTTGCCAATGTAGTGCAACGCAGGAGGCAAGACTTCGGTGGGTGAATCCAGATAGGCGATGCCGCAGGATTTGAGTTTGCTGGTGTAGGTGGGGTTAAATACCAAATCCCATGCGTTGTCAGGCATGGGCGTGCTGCCGAGGGCTTTGGCTACTTTTGCTTTGTTGATGGCAACAGTGGTGAAACTCCATGCCCAAGGGATGACATATTCATTGCCGGGGTCGACACCGACCAATTTACCCATCAGGTTGGTGTCCAGGTTTTTGTAATTGGGGATTTGTGATTTGTCGAGTTTCTTGAGCAAGCCCGCATCGATTTGGGCTTTGACAAAGACGGATCCAGGTACCACGATGTCGTAGCCAGTGTTGCCAGCCACCAGTTTGGCTTGCAAGCCTTCGTTGTTTTCGAAGGTCTGGTAATTCACTTTGATTCCGGTTTCTGTTTCGAAATTCGCGATCAAGTCTTTGGCGACATAGTCGGGCCAGTTGTAAATATTGAGCACTTTTTCTTCGGCATTGACAGCGGCGACCGGTGCAACTGCTTGGGGCTCCTCTTTCTTTCCGCAAGCGGCGACAGCCAGAACAGCAACGAGTACCAGTGAAAAACGATGAATCATGATGAGTTTGACTCCAGAAAAATAGGTGGGTGGTCAGGACTGAACCTGCGCAAGCTGGCAGGAAACACTAGTATATGTAATCGCTGCAGACCCTAGCAGGAAATTCCTTATTGGCAAGCGCAAAAGCTTACAATCAACGGCTTTGCCCACCCTGACCAGAACCTTGCGGTAACACCATGCCAATTTATGCCTATAAATGCGGAGCTTGCGGTTTCGCGAAAGACTATTTACAAAAAATTTCAGACCCTGCGCTGACAGATTGCCCCCAATGCGGCAAACCCAGTTTTTCCAAGCAGTTGTCTGCGCCCGGTTTTCAGCTCAAGGGATCGGGTTGGTATGCGACAGATTTCAAAAATACTACCCCGTCAACTGCCCCCGCCACAGCAGACGCAGTCAGTGCCCCGGCCAGTGATGCCCCAGCGAGTAGCGAACCGGCTAAATCTGATACGCCTGCGGCCAGCGCCAGCGCCTGCGCACCGTCGTGCGCCTGCCATTAATTCTTATTTTTAATTGCCATGAACATCAAAAAGTACATATTCGCTGGGTTGCTGGTGTGGCTGCCATTGGCCATTACCTTGTGGGTGCTGAGCTGGTTGGTGGGTGCCATGGACGGCATTTTTGCCAACGTGCTGTTTGGCTTGAGCAGCGTATTGCCCCAAAACATAGGCGACTCCTTTCAGCACTTGCTGCAAATCCGCGGTCTCGGGGTGGTGTTGGTGTTCGTGGTGCTGGTGGCCACTGGCGCTTTTGCCTCGAATGTCGCCGGACGTTGGTTGGTTACCCAATGGGACAAGTTGTTCACCAATATTCCCATCGTCAAATCCATTTACACCAGCGTCAAAAAGGTTTCTGACACCTTGTTTTCCAGCAATGGCAATGCATTTCGTCAAGCGGTGCTGATCCAATACCCGCGACAAGGCACGTGGACCATTGCGTTTCAAACCGGAACACCCAGCGGCGAGGTGGCGGTCCATCTCGGCGAGGGCTACATCAGCGTGTATGTGCCCACCACGCCCAACCCGACCAGCGGTTTTTTTCTGGTGGTGCCCTCAGCTGATGTGATTGAACTTGAAATGAGTGTGGACCAAGCCTTGACCTATGTGATTTCCATGGGGGCGGTGTCCCTCGATCAGCCACCTGCGGCCAAACTCCCTTCCTGATTGGGGCCATCGCTTGGCGGCCCTTTTTATTAGAAACTTGTAACGAAAGAATTTTCACCATGGCAATGCGATCTCATTACTGCGGCTTGGTCACCGAAGCCCTTCAAGGACAAACCGTCACCTTGTGCGGTTGGGTCAATCGCAGACGCGACCACGGTGGCGTGATTTTTGTCGACTTGCGTGACCGCGAAGGTTATGTGCAGGTGGTTTGCGACCCGGACCGCGCCGAGATGTTCAAACAGGCCGAAGAACTGCGCAACGAGTTTTGTATCCAGATCAAAGGTCTGGTGCGTTTGCGCCCTGACGGCACCACCAACGAGAACCTGAAAAGCGGCAAGATTGAAGTGCTGTGCCACGAACTCGTGGTGTTGAATCCTTCGGTCACACCACCTTTCCAATTGGACGATGACAACTTGTCCGAGACCACACGCCTGACACACCGCGTGCTCGATTTGCGCCGTCCTTACATGCAGAAAAACCTGATGCTGCGCTACAAAGTGGCGATGGCGGTGCGCAAGTTTTTAGATGCCAACGGGTTTGTCGATATCGAAACGCCCATGCTGACCAAGAGCACGCCCGAGGGTGCGCGTGACTATTTGGTGCCCAGCCGTGTGCACGACGGTCACTTTTTTGCATTGCCGCAGTCGCCTCAGTTGTTCAAACAGTTGTTGATGGTTTCCGGTTTTGACCGCTACTACCAAATCACCAAATGTTTCCGTGACGAAGACTTGCGTGCTGACCGCCAGCCCGAATTCACCCAGATCGATATTGAAACCTCGTTCATGGACGAGGAAGAAATCCGCGCTTTGTTCCAAAACATGATCAAAGGCGTGTTCGTTGAAACATTGGGCATTGAACTCGGCGACTTCCCCATCATGGCCTACAGCGAAGCCATGCACCGTTTCGGCTCTGACAAGCCCGATTTACGCGTCAAGCTCGAGTTCACCGAGTTGACCGATGTCATGGCTGATGTGGATTTCAAAGTCTTCAGCGCACCGGCCACCACACCCGGCGGTCGCGTGGTCGCGTTGCGTGTACCGAACGGCGGCGAAATGAGCCGTGGCGAGATCGACAGCTATACCGAGTTTGTGAAAATTTACGGCGCCAAGGGTTTGGCGTGGATCAAGGTCAACGATGTGGCCGCAGGCCGCGATGGCTTGCAGTCGCCCATCGTGAAAAACATCCACGATGCCGCCATTGCCGAAATCTTGAAACGCACTGGTGCGCAAAACGGCGACCTGTTGTTCTTCGGCGCTGACAAAGCCAAGGTGGTGAACGACGCCATCGGCGCACTGCGCTTGAAAGTCGGCCACAGCGAGTTCGGTAAAAAGCAAGGTTTGCTGGAAAACCGCTGGGCGCCATTGTGGGTGGTCGACTTCCCCATGTTCGAGTACGACGAAGAAGCCCAGCGTTACAACGCGGTGCACCACCCGTTCACCGCACCCAAAGACGGCCACGAAGACTGGATGGTCACCGCGCCTGAGAAATGCGTGGCCAAGGGCTACGACATGGTGTTGAACGGTTGGGAGATCGGCGGCGGCTCGGTGCGTATTCACCGCGCTGACGTGCAACAAAAAGTGTTTGACGCACTCAAAATCACACCGGAAGAAGCGCAAATCAAATTTGGCTTTTTGCTCGACGCTTTGCAATACGGCGCGCCGCCCCACGGCGGCTTGGCCTTTGGCCTGGACCGCATCGTCACCTTGATGACCGGTGCCGATTCCATCCGCGATGTGATCGCTTTCCCCAAAACCCAGCGCGCCCAGTGTTTGCTCACCCAAGCACCGTCGCTGGTGGATGAAAAACAGCTGCGCGAATTGCACATCCGCTTGCGCAACCTCGACGCCAAAGTAGCTTGACACCATGAGCAAATCTTCAGCAGACCAAGGCGTGCCTGTCTCCGTCAAAATCCGCGAGCGGGTGCTGGCGTCCAAGCAGCGTTTTCATGCGAACGACAACATCGCCGAGTTCATTCAACCCGGCGAACTCGAAGCCTTGCTGGATGAAGTTGAAGACAAAATGAAAGCCGTGCTCGAGAGTCTGGTGATTGACACTGACAATGACCACAACACCAACGACACGGCCAAACGCTTGGCCAAGATGTACATCAAGGAAGTGTTCAACGGGCGCTATGTGAGCTCGCCGGAGATCACTGAATTCCCCAACGCCGAGCGTTTGAACGAACTCATGATCGTCGGTCCCATCACCGTGCGCAGTGCGTGCAGCCACCATTTTTGTCCCATCATCGGCAAAATCTGGATTGGCATACTGCCGAACAAAAACACCAATGTCATCGGCTTGTCCAAGTACGCCAGACTGGCCGAATGGGTGATGGGCAGACCGCAAATCCAGGAGGAAGCGGTTGTTCAACTGGCTGACTTGATTCAACAAAAAACCCGTCCTGACGGTTTGGCGTTGGTGATGGAAGCCTCGCATTTCTGCATGGCCTGGCGCGGCGTCAAGGACTTGGACAGCCGCATGATCAACTCGGTCATGCGCGGTGCTTTCCTCAAAGACCCGATTTTGCGGCGCGAGTTCCTGGCGCTGATCCCGCAAAAAAATTAACGCATGACGGGCTTGCCAGCCTTTGAGTGCCGCCTATGACACGCTTGCTTGGTTGCGATTTCAGCAGCAGCCCGTCTAAACGCAAACACATTGTGATCGCCTGGGGCGAAGCCGCTGGGGACCGCGTTTTATTGAAACAGTTGCAGTTTTTTTCTTCTCTGCAAAATTTCAGCGAATGCTTGCACACACCCGGTCCTTGGGTAGGTGGTTTCGATTTGCCGTTTGGTTTGCCGCGCGAGTTGGTCGAAACTTTGGCATGGCCCACCGATTGGTTGGCATGCATGCATCACTTTACAAAACTCAGCCGCGAAGACATACGCGCGCAATTTGCTGCGTTTTGCAACCAACGTCCGGTCGGTGGGAAGTTCGCGCACCGCACCACCGACTTGCCTGCGGGTTCCAGTCCTTCCATGAAATGGGTGAACCCGCCGGTGGCGTTCATGATGCACGCCGGCGTGCCTTTGTTGATTCAAGCCGGTGTGCATTTCCCGGGTTTGCACGATGGCGATAAGCAGCGCGTGGCCTTAGAGGCATACCCGGGCATGTGGGCGCGACGTGTGTTGCAACGGCAAAGTTACAAAAACGATGCAGCGGCCAAACAAAACACTGAGCGCTGGCTGGCGCGCAAAAACCTGTTGCATGCCTTGGTCTGGGGCCACGACGATGTGCCGATGCGTTTGAAGCTGAGCTCGGCCATGGCAGACACGCTGGTGGATGATGCCAGTGGCGACAGTCTGGATGCGGTGCTGTGCATGATGCAAGCGGCTTGGGCGCAACAGCGGTTTGAACAAGGCGACGCCTTGTATGGTTTGCCGCAAGACATGGACCGGTTAGAAGGATGGATCGTCAACGCATGAGCGAACAGGTGTTGGGACAAGTGATTGAAACGCCGCGCATGTGGTTGCGCTGCCCCATGCCGGGCGAAGGTGAAGCCCTTTACCAATGTGTGCAACAGACGCTGGCGCAATTGCAAACCTGGCCAGACTCGCTGCCGTGGGCGCAACAACCCCAATCACCGGACATCTCTGAAGACTATTGCCAGACTTGTTACGCCGCTTGGGTGATGGGCTTGCGTTGGCCGTTACTGATGTGGGACAAAGACACGGCGCAATTGGCGGGCAGTATTGGTTTTCACCACATCAATCACGACACCCAAACATGGCAGCTGGGCTATTGGTGCAGCCAGGCCATGCAAGGACAAGGCCGCATGACAGAAGCCGTGTCTGTTTTGACCACCTACGTGCAGCAGCATTGGCCGCAAGTGCGCATGCTGTGTCGCATAGACACACGCAACATCGCGAGCTTGCGCGTGGTGCAAAAAACAGGATTTGGTCTAGATAAGACAGAGTCGCTGGTGTCAGACAGCGGTTTGAGTTATGAGGTGCAACACTATGTGCTGGCGCGCGAGCTGCACACCGGGCAATCGGATTGACGCTGTAAGCGCATCTCGGTCCAACTCAGGTCTCGCCCGTCGAGCATTTGCAAACGCCCGGCCAATGAGTCGCCGATACCGGCCAGCAACTTGAGGGCTTCTGCCGCTTGCAGGCTGCCAATCACACCCACCAAGGGTGCGAGTACACCCATGGTGGCACAACTGATTTCTTCGGGCGCATCATCGGGCGGAAACACACAGGCATAACACGGCGAGAGTGGATGGCGTGCGTCATAAGTAGTGAGTTGTCCGTCAAAGCGGATCACCGCGCCACTGACCAATGGCACGGCATGGGCCACACAGGCTGCATTCAATGCATGACGGGTGGTGAAGTTGTCGGTGCAGTCCAGCGCCACATCGGCTTGGGCAACTTGTTGCTGCAACCAGTCGGCATCAGCACGTTGCGCAAACACTTGGACATCGATGTGCGGGTTGAGTGCCAACATGGACAGACGTGCTGACTCCACCTTGGGTTGACCGATACGCGCGGTGGTATGGGCAATTTGGCGCTGCAAGTTGGTGAGGTCCACCAGATCATGGTCTACCAAGGTGATGCGCCCGACTCCGGAGGCTGCTAAATACAGCGCAGCAGCGCTGCCCAAACCGCCTGCGCCTATGACCAACGCATGGCTGTTGAGCAGCTTTTCTTGACCGGTGTCGCCAAGCTCATTGAGCAGGATATGGCGCGAATAACGCAGCAGTTGGGAGTCATTCACCCCTTATGGTTCCTTTTTTTCTACCGGGCGCTCGGTCTGGGTCTTACTGATTTTGACCGGCTGGCGCTTCAAATGGTTGAGCGCCTGTTGTAACTGGAAGTCTTCAGCGCTACCGAACTCGGGTGTTTTGCGTTCATTGGCAGGCTTTTTGGATTCTTCTTCCAAGCGCTTGAGGGCTTCTTCGCGGGCTTTTTCACGGGTTGGGTCTTTGACCTCTGCGCCTTGGCCACTGTTGAGATGCTTTTCTAAATCAGCCTCGCGCGTGCGTAAAGCGGCATAAGGGCTGCCTTCGGCGGTATCGTCAACCAAGAGATCGGGAATGATGCCTTTGGCCTGTATCGAACGACCGCTGGGAGTGTAGTAACGGGCTGTGGTGATTTTGAGCGCCGTGTCGGCCCCGAGTTGACGAATGGTTTGGACCGAGCCTTTGCCAAATGTCTGGCTGCCCAAGAGCACCGCGCGTTTGTGGTCTTGCAATGCGCCCGCCACGATTTCGCTGGCAGAGGCTGAGCCTTCATTGACCAGCACGACCAAGGGTACTTTTTTGTAGAAGTTTTGCGTTTTGCTGGCCAAGGTGCTGACCGTGTCCTGACCGCCTCGGCGCAGGTAATAGTCAGGTGCAGCCTTGAAGGTGAACTTGCTTTCTTCTAATTGGCCGTTGGTGGACACCACGGTCACATTGTCCGGCAAGAAGACGGCCGAAATGGCCACGGCAGCATCTAACAGGCCGCCCGGGTCGTTGCGGAAGTCCAGCACCAAGCCCTTCATTTTGGGGTCTTGTTTGTACAACTCTTCGAGTTTACGGGTCAGGTCGTCGACCGTGCGTTCTTGGAATTGACTGACACGCACCCAGCCATAACCGTTTTCAATCATTTTGCTTTTGACGCTGACGGTTTTGATCTCTTCGCGAGTGATGGTGACCGGGAATGTGCGGTTTTCGTCTTTGCGCAAGATGGTGAGAACAACTTTGGTTTTGGGTTCACCGCGCATGCGTTTGACGGCATCGTTGAGCGTCATACCTTTGACCATAGCGTCATCAATTTTGGTGATCAAGTCGCCAGGCTTGAGACCAGCGCGGTCAGCAGGAGAGCCTTCAATGGGGGAGACGACTTTGACCAAACCCTCTTCTTGTGAAATTTCAATACCCACGCCGACAAATTTGCCAGTGGTGCCTTCGCGGAATTCTTTGTAGGATTTTTTATCGAAATATTGTGAATGCGGATCGAGGCTTGACACCATGCCAGAGATGGCGTCGTTGATGAGTTTTTTCTCATCGACAGGCTCTACATAGTCTGACTTGACCATGCTGAAAACCGCCGCCAGTTGCTGCAGCTCTTCCAGCGGCAAGGGAGTCATGTTGGCGCGAGCCACGGTTTGAAGAGAGAACGTGGTGAGCGCGCCAGTCAGCGCGCCTACTGTCAACCAACCTGCGATTTTGAGTTTCTGACCCATATATGCCTTGCCTATGTTTGACGATCGCTGATACGGCGATTTAGGAAGATAGTTTACTGCCTATATGCTGCGCATCATCATCGGCTTGGGGCATAACCCCTGTGCGACTGAACAAACAAGCACTAGAGAACTCTCACAGGAAGTAATGCTTGAGCGGACGCAAATTCTCGTCCAACTCATATACCAAAGGTATTCCATTTGGAATGTTCAGGCCGACAATATCTTGGTCTGAGACGCCGTCCAAATATTTGACCATGGCGCGAATGGAGTTGCCATGTGCGCTGACCAGCACGCGTTTGCCGCTGCGTATAGCGGGTGCCAGCGAATCGTTCCAAAACGGCATGACCCGATCGATAGTGTCTTTGAGACATTCGGTGAGCGGCACTTGGCCTGGCTGCAATTTGGCGTATCGAAGATCGTGGCGCTCGCATCTGGCGTCATCTGCCGTCAAAGCAGGGGGCGGCACGTCGTAACTGCGGCGCCAAGCGAGCACTTGCGCCTCGCCGTATTTTTCAGTGGTTTCAGTTTTGTTCAGGCCTTGCAATGCCCCGTAATGGCGCTCGTTCAAACGCCAGTGGTGGGCAAGCGGTAACCAACTGCGCTCCATGCTGTCCAAGGTGTGCCACATGGTGTGAATGGCTCGTTTGAGCATGCTGGTGTAGCCCAAGTCGAAATCATAGCCCTGGCTTTTGAGAGTGTGGCCGGCTTGTTTGGCTTGCTCCACACCAGTGGCGGTCAATTCAACATCGGTCCAACCGGTGAAGCGGTTTTCCAAGTTCCACAGCGATTCACCGTGGCGTATCAATACGAGCTTGTGCATGAGAGAGAAACCTTGCAAAAAAAATCAATCCAAAAGGATTCTAGAATGCACCACTGTTACCTGAGGGGTTAAGGGCGTGAATTTTTTAATCGATAACTGGATGCTATTGTCTGTGGCTGTGATTTCCGGCACCGCTTTATTTCTTCCTGCTCTCAAAGCCATGGGTACGCCCGGCTTGTCCCCCACACAGGCGGTGCTTTTGATCAATCGCGAAAAAGCCAATGTGGTCGATGTGCGAAGTGCCGAAGAGTTCGCCAGTGGCCATTTGATCGGTTCACGCCATGTGGCGGTTGACAAGATCGCCGCAGAGTTGACAAAAACAGTGCCTGATAAAAAACGGCCTTTGTTGCTGGTGTGCGCCAGCGGCATGCGGTCCCAAAAAGCCCAACGTATCGCCCTGCAATTGGGCTATGAAAAAGTCCACAGTTTGGGCGGTGGCTTGAAAAATTGGCAGGATGCCAACTTGCCTTTGGAAAAAATAGCCTGAACCAACCCACACACAACGACCATGCCACCCGTCAAGATGTACACCACCGCAGTTTGTCCGTACTGCACCCGCGCCAAACAGTTACTTAAAGCGCGCGGCGTGTCACATATCGAAGAAGTGCGCATCGATTTGTCCGACCAAGAGCGTGACCGCATGATGGCTTTGACTGGCAAGCGCACCGTGCCTCAAATTTTCATTGGCGATTTGCATGTGGGCGGCTGCGACGATTTGATGGCGTTAGACAACCAAGGCGGTTTGGTGCCTTTGCTTCAAGCAAGCTGAGATAATCTTTTTTTAACCTAACCCGCTCAGGCTTTGATGCACAGCGGGTTTTTCATGTCAGGAAGCCAAAATGGCAGAAAACCTCGAACCAGTTTTTCTCATTCAGCGTGTATATCTCAAAGACCTGTCTTTGGAACAACCCAATTCACCGGCTATTTTGTTGTCCCAAGAACAACCGGCGGTAGATATACAAATTGGGTTGGATTCCGAACAGGTGGCTGATGGCGTCTACGAAATCACAGTCACAGCCACGGTCACTGCCAAAATCACTGATCAAACCATGTTTTTGGTTGAAGCCAAGCAAGCCGGTATTTTTGAAATCCGCCACATGCCAGAAGGCCAGTTACAACCCATCACCGGTATTGCTTGTCCCCAAATCATTTATCCCTATTTGCGCAGCAACGTCGCTGACGTGATTCAGCGTGCCGGGTTCCCGCCGGTGCACATGGCTGAGATCAATTTCCAAGCCATGTACGACCAGCAACAGCAAATGAAAGCCGAGCAGAACCTGCAGTGAAATTACTGATCGCCGGGGCGGGCGCATGGGGCACGGCACTGGCTATTCAAGCCAGCCAGCGGCATGCGGTCACTTTGTGGGCCAGACACGCAGACCATGTGCAAGACATGGAGCGTTCACGTGTCAACCAACGCTATTTGCCCGGTATTCAGCTCCCCGATGCACTTACCCTGAGCAACACGCCCTTGGCGCAACTGTTGCCTGCGGCAGATCTGGTGATGTTGGCTGCGCCAATGGCAGCGTTGCGTGGGTTGCTGAAAGATATTTCAACCAGCGCAACGGATATCCCCGTGGCTTGGTTGTGCAAAGGCTTTGAGGCCCCACAGAACGCATCCAGCGCCGACGCGCACCCACATGGGTTGCTGGCGCATGAAGTGCAACAACAAGTGGCTGCAAACTTACAAGCCGGTGTGTTGAGTGGTCCGAGTTTTGCGCAAGAGGTGGCGGCAGGATTACCGGCTGCATTGGTTGCTGCCAGCCGGCATGCCCATGTCCGCGATGCGTTGGTTCAAGCATTTCATGGCGGCAATTTGCGTATATATGCCAACGACGATGTCGTGGGCGTGGAAATAGGCGGCGCAGTCAAGAATGTCATGGCCATTGCCACCGGATTGTGTGATGGACTTCAGCTGGGCATGAACGCGCGTGCGGCTTTGGTCACGCGCGGACTGGCAGAGATGACGCGTTTGGGCATGGCCATGGGCGCACGTGCTGACACGTTCATGGGGCTGAGTGGTTTGGGCGATTTGGTGCTCACTGCCACCGGCGATTTATCGCGCAACCGACAAGTCGGCATGGGTTTGGCGCAAGGCCAGTCATTGCCACAGGTGTTGCATTCGCTGGGGCATGTGGCTGAGGGCGTTTACAGCGCGCGCACCGTGGTGCAGCGTGCTGATGTGTTGGGCGTTGACATGCCAATTGCACAAGCCGTGGTGTCGGTGCTAGAGGGCAAGGCCCATGCCCGCGATGCAGTGGCTGCCTTGATGGGGCGAGGCGCCAAGGGCGAATAAACCAAGCGGCGCGTGTAGAGAAAAATTCAATGCATCGCATTGAACCCCAAGGCGGGACTCAGCGCTGAATTTCTACGTTATCAATCAGCCGTGTTTTACCCAACTTGGCCGCACCCAACACCACCATAGGCGCGTGGCTCAACGCAGTCACAGGAGACAAATCGGATTGGTGTCTGAGCGTCAGATAGTCGGGCGTCCAACCGCGTGCACGCAGTGCTTCCATGGCCGTCAATTCAGCGGCAGCCACATCAAACAATCCCGCAAGTTTGGCAGTTCGTACCGATTGCGCCAATGTGTTCAGCGCCACAGACAGTTGCACTGCTTCAGCGCGCTCTGGCGGACTGAGATAGCCGTTGCGCGAACTCAGGGCCAAACCGTCGGGCGCTCGGGTGGTGGCAGCGGTGACGATATCAATCGGCATGGCAAGTTGCTGCACCATGTGCTTCAAGATCAATTGCTGCTGGTAATCTTTTTGACCGAACACGGCCACCCCAGCACCGCCATTGAATACGCAATGAAAGAGCTTTAGCACCACCGTGCAAACACCGGTGAAAAACCCTGGTCTGAATTCACCTTCCAGAATATTTGCCAGCGCCGGGTCAGGGTGTACTTTGAATGTTTGCGGTTGCGGGTACAACTGTGTTTCATCTGGTGCAAACAACACATCACAAGCTTGGGCTTGCAATTGCTGGCAATCGCTGTCGAAGGTTCGTGGGTAACTGGCGAAATCTTCGTGGGGCAAAAACTGCAAACGGTTGACAAATATGCTGGCGACCGTCACATCACCCAAGGGCTTGGCCAAGCGCAACAAATCCAAATGGCCTTCGTGCAAATTGCCCATGGTGGGCACAAAAACGGGTTTTGTAAAAGCCATGAGATGGTGACGCAACTCGGCCACCGTGCGTGCTATCAACATGAATGGCTTACCAAGCGTGCAGTTCGTTGACGGGAAAACGTTTTTCTTTGACTGACTGCACAAACGCTTGCATGGCGCCCAGTACGCTGCCTGCTTCAGTCATGAAGTTATGCGCGAACTTTGGCACTTTGCCTTGGGTCACGCCCAGCATGTCGTGCAACACCAAAATTTGTCCGGCAGTGTCCACGCCAGCGCCTATGCCTACGGTCGCACAGGTCTTCAATGCGCGCGTGATCTCGCCCGAGAGAGCCGCAGGCACCATCTCCAGCACCAAAGCTTGTGCGCCCGCATTTTGTAGTTGCAATGAATCTTGCATCAATTGTTGCGCTGCAGATTCGGTGCGCCCTTGCACACGATACCCACCCAAGGTGTTGACGCTTTGCGGGGTCAAACCAATATGCCCACACACAGGAATGCCGCGCGTGACCAAAAACTCCACTGTTGGGGCCAGCCAGGCGCCGCCTTCCAGCTTGACCATGTGTGCCCCGGCTTGCATCAACACGCTGGCGCTGCGAAACGCTTGTTCCGGCGTGGCGTAAGAGCCGAATGGCATGTCACCCAATACCAACGGGCGACCGTTTTGTTTTTGCAATCCGCGCGCCACGCATTCGGTGTGGTAGCGCATGTCATCCAGCGTCACAGGCAGGGTGCTGTTGTGGCCTTGGCAGACCATGCCCAAGGAATCGCCCACCAAAATAATTTCCACACCAGCCAGATCGGCGACTGCCGCAAAGCTGGCGTCATAGGCGGTCAACATGGTGATTTTTTCGCCCTCAGCCAACATTTTCATCAGGCTGTGCAGGGTCATGGCGGGGCGTTTGCCGGCCGGCGGCGCAGAGGGTTGAACGCTCATGGCTGTGGTTCCTTCAGAGGTGAGATGTCAATGGGCTGGCGCGTATGCCAAACGGACATAAATCGGTGCGTAGGCTTCGGCTTGGGTGATGTCAACCAGCATTTCTTTGGCCAATTCAAGCAAGGCAATGAAAGTGACCAGCAGCACCGGCACGCCTTGTGAGGGGTCGAACAATTGCTCGAACTCTAGAAAGCGTTGGCCTTGGAGTTTTTTCAGCACGATGCTCATATGCTCGCGCACTGACAATTCCTGGCGGCTGATTTTGTGGTGTTGAACCAATTTGGCGCGTCGCAAAATATCGGCCCATGCCGCTTGCAAGTCGGGCACGGCCACATGTGGAAAACGCGGCTGCAAAGATTGCTCGATATACACCTGAGCGCGTAAAAAATCGCGGCCGTGTTGCGGAACGGCATTGAGACGCGCTGCCGCCAGCTTGAGTTGTTCGTATTCCAACAAACGGCGCACCAACTCAGCACGCGGGTCTTCTGGTTCCGCGCCTTCGGCCACTTTTTTCGGCGGCAGCAGCATGCGGGACTTGATTTCAATCAGCATGGCAGCCATCAGCAAATATTCGGCGGCCAACTCCAGGTTGGTTTTGCGAATCTCTTCCACATAGCTCAGGTATTGGCGGGTCATACCGGCCATGGGAATATCGAGGATGTTGAAGTTTTGTTTGCGTATCAGGTAGAGCAGCAAATCCAGCGGACCTTCAAACGCTTCTAAAAAGATTTGCAGCGCATCCGGTGGGATATACAAATCTTGGGGCATGGCAAACAGCGGTTCGCCATACAAACGCGCCACCGCCACATGGTCTATGACCGAGGGCATGTGGGGCAAATCGGCATTCGGCCCACTGGGCCAGTTTGCCATGGTGGGCGTGTTCACTTGGGTGTGTTGGTTTGGTAGACGTAGGGCTTTTGCGCCACGCGAGCGTCTTTGAATTCAGCTTGGTCTTGGCGGTTCACCGTTTTGTCCCACAACAGTGCGCGTCCTTGGCGTTGTTCGGCCTCCAACGTGGGTTTGTCGGCTTTGAGTTGCCGCAAAAAATCGGTGGTTTCAGAGGTGTAGGCCGGGCGGCTAAACAGGGACATAAGCGTGTTTCCAATTGAGAGGGAGATTCTACTCAGTAGCAACCCGAACAGCGGTTTGCCAGTCTGACACCGCATTGTGGGATTTCAGCCAGCCCAGTGTGCAGGCCATTGCAGTTTCATGCCATGTGTTTTTTCAAACTCCGCCACATCTTCAGGCCGGTCAAGGTCGGTGACAAAGTGCAGGTTGTCACTGGGACATTTTTGAACTTGCGCCGCGTGGCTTTGCCGCCATTCTTTGCAGCCGAAACCGCTGTCACCCGCCAATATCTCCACTCGTGCACGCGCGCTCAGTAACACCGGGTTGCCGGGTTGGCCATTGACAAAAGGGAACACCATGTCTTGGGTGGATTCGGCAAATGCCTGCAACAGGGTTTCAATGTCTTGCGTGGTGACCAAAGGTTGATCGGCCAGCGACATGATGACCGTGTCTGTGTTGTCGCTCAGCGCTTGCAGCCCCAAGCGTTGCGACGACACCAGACCTTGGTCCGGGTCAGGGTTGTAGACCTTGTGCACCGGCAGCCCTTGAAGCGGTGCTTCAATATCAGCCGCGTAATGCCCCAGCACCACCACCAGTTGCGACACGCCTGCATCCAGCAGTTGGCGCGCGCTGCGGCGTATCAATGGTTCGCCATTCAGCTCTAACAATGACTTCGGTTTGAGCCCCATGCGCGAGCCCGAACCGGCGGCCAGCAACACCGCTGCGGTGGTCATGTTGCGCGACTCAATGGATGCGCATGCCGGGTTGCGCGCCCGGCCAGGGGTGGAGCACGTAAATACCGGGTTGTGCTTTTTCATCGGCGTGCGAGGCAGCGAGCACCATGCCTTCGGACACGCCGAATTTCATTTTGCGCGGCGCTAAGTTGGCGACCATGACCGTGTGTTTGCCGATCAGGTCTTCGGGCTTGTAAGCGCTGGCGATGCCGCTGAACACATTGCGCATGCGGCCTTCGCCCACATCCAGCGTCAAGCGCAGCAGTTTGGTGCTGCCTTCCACCGGTTCGCAGTTGACGATCAAGGCGATGCGTAAATCGATTTTGGCGAAGTCGTCGATGGAGATGACCGGAGCAATGTCTTCGCCGCCTGGGTTGGATAAGTGGGGGTCAGATACCGATAAATTGGGGTCAGAGCCCGATTTTCCGGAGGAAAATTCGGTCTCTGACCCCAATTTATCCTGCACTTCAAACAAAGCATCCAACATCTTCTCGTCCACGCGTTGCATCAAATGCGCATAGCTGCCAATCACATGTCCTGCGCCCAAAGGCTTGGCCGCATTGCTGAAAGTCATGGGTTCAATTTTCAGGAAGCTCTCCACTTGCGCGGCCAGTTGCGGCAACACCGGTTTGAGCATGGTGCTCAGCAAGCGAAAAGCTTCAATGCAGGTGGTGCACACGTCTTGCAAACGCGCGTCCATGTTGGGCTTCTTGGCCAGTTCCCAAGGTTTGTTGGCGTCCACATATTCATTCACCCGGTCGGCCAAGGCCATGGCTTCTCGCAAGGCTTTGGCGTAATCGCGTTGGTCAAACAAATCGGCCATGGCGCTCAAACCGTTTTGCAGTTGCAACAACAAAGCCTGTCCATCCGCGCTGACCGCGCCCAACTTGCCGTCAAACCGCTTGGCAATAAACCCTGCCGCTCTTGAAGCGATATTGATGTACTTACCAACCAAGTCAGAGTTGACCCGCGCCATGAAATCTTCGGCGTTGAAGTCAATGTCTTCGTTGCGCCCATTCAGCTTGGCGGCCAAGTAATAGCGCAGCCACTCGGGGTTCATGCCGAGCTTGAGGTATTTCAACGGGTCAAGGCCAGTGCCCCGGCTCTTGCTCATCTTCTCGCCGTTGTTCACCGTCAAAAAACCGTGCACAAACACTTTGTCCGGCGTTTTGCGGCCGCTGAACTTCAATATCGCCGGCCAAAAAAGTGTGTGAAAGGTGACGATGTCTTTGCCAATGAAATGGTATTGCTCAACGTCTGGCGCTGCGATGTAGTCGTCGAAACTTTCACCGCGTTTGTCCAACAGGTTTTTGAGCGATGCCAAATAACCGATGGGAGCATCCAGCCACACATAAAAATATTTGCCCGGCGCGTCTGGTATTTCAATGCCGAAGTAAGGCGCGTCGCGGCTGATGTCCCAGTCGCCCAAGCCTTCGCTGGTCGAGCCGTCCGGGTTGGTGCGCACGCTGAACCATTCCTTCACCTTGTTCGCCACCTCGGGCTGCAAGTGTGTGCCGTTTTGCGTCCAGTCTTGCAAAAACTCCACGCAACGCGGGTCAGACAATTTGAAGAAAAAATGCTCGGCGTTTTTCAGTACCGGTGTGGCACCGCTTAAAGCCGAGTAAGGGTTTTTCAAATCGGTGGGCGCATACACCGCGCCGCAGTTCTCGCAGTTGTCGCCGTACTGGTCTTTGGCACCGCACTTGGGGCATTCGCCTTTGATGAACCGGTCCGGCAAAAACATGTTTTTCTCAGGGTCGAAAAACTGCTCAATGGTTTTGCGCTCAATCAGCGTGCCGCCTTGCTCTGCGGAAAGGTCGCGCAGGTCGCGGTAAATTTGTTGCGCCAGTGCATGGTTTTCTGGCGCGTCGGTGGAATGCCAGTTGTCAAAGCCGATGTGAAAACCGTCCAAATACTGAGCGCGTCCAGCGGCGATGTCAGCGACAAACTGCTGTGGTGTTTTACCGGCCTTTTCGGCGGCGATCATGATGGGCGCGCCGTGGGTGTCGTCGGCGCAGACAAAATTCACCGCGTGCCCCTGCATGCGCTGAAACCGCACCCAGATGTCCGCTTGTATGTATTCCATCATGTGGCCGATGTGGAACTTGCCGTTGGCATAAGGCAAGGCGGTGGTGACAAACAGACGGCGCTGGCTCATAGGTAGGTGTATTTATTCAGGGGAAAGCGGGATTTTATGCGGCGCTGGCTGTGCGCCCATGGTTCGCTGGATATGCCAGACCCTTGAAGCCAAAGCGGTCTTGCGCGCACTTGCAGCATGCCGCGCGAGCGCTTGGCTAGACTAGTCGCTTTTCGCATTGAAAGTGTTGGAGCAGTTATGGCCGTGACCGAACAAGACATTACCCTCGCATTGCAAACCGTGGCAGACCCCTTGACCGGCCAGGATTTTGTGGCTGCCAAGGCCATCAAAAACATCAGCATCCAAGGCGGTGCAGTCAGTTTCGATCTGGTGTTGGGCTATCCGGCCAAAAGTTTGTGGGCCTCGTATCAACAGCAACTCGAACACGTGGTGTCGCAACTGCCGGGCGTGACATCGGTGAAGGTGACGGTCAGCAGCCAAGTGGTCGCGCATGCGGCACAACCCGGCGTGGCTTTGTTGCCGCAAGTCAAAAACATCATTGCCGTGGCTTCGGGCAAAGGCGGCGTGGGCAAATCCACCACCGCCGCCAATTTGGCCTTGGCGCTGGCCGCCGAGGGCGCGAGTGTCGGTTTGTTGGACGCTGATATTTACGGCCCCAGCCAACCCATGATGATGGGCTTGTCCGGCAGGCCCGAAAGTACTGACGGCAAAACCATGCAGCCTCTGGAGGCCCATGGTGTGCAAGTCATCTCCATCGGTTTTTTGGTGGCACAAGACCAAGCCATGGTGTGGCGCGGCCCGATGGCCACGCAAGCCTTAGAGCAATTGCTGCGTCAAACCAATTGGCGCGATTTGGATTATTTGATTGTCGATATGCCACCGGGCACTGGCGACATTCAGTTGACGCTGAGCCAGCGCGTGCCGCTGACCGGCGCGGTTATCGTCACCACACCGCAAGACATCGCCTTGATTGATGCCATGAAAGGCATACGCATGTTCCAAAAAGTGGGCGTGCCCATCCTTGGTATTGTGGAAAACATGGCGGTGCATGTGTGCAGCCAGTGCGGTCATGCGGAACACATCTTTGGGGTTGAGGGCGGCAAAAAAATGGCGCAGGCCGAAGGCATGACGTATTTAGGCGCTTTGCCTTTGAGCATGGCGATTCGGGTGCAAGCCGACAGCGGTTTACCCAGCGTGGTGGCCGACCCCGATGGCGAAGTCGCCGGTATTTACAAAGCCGTGGCCAGACAACTGGCTGTGAAAGTGGCGGCCAAAGCCAAAGACTTTTCTTCCAAATTCCCGACCATCAAAGTGTCCAAAGACACTTAAACCCCAGCACGCAGGTGCTGGGGCAAGCTTCTGGCAGACGCCTGATTTTTTACGCTTTCAAACTCGCCAAGCGAGAAACACCGTTGTAACGGTTCGCTTGCACTGGAATCACATATCGGTGCGAGTGGGTCAACACATGCAACAGGCCACGGGTTCTCTGACGCATGATGATTTGTCCAACATTGTGAAAAGCATGTTGAATGGATGCCAGTTGGTCGGTGTCTATGGAACTGGACAAGTGACCGATGAAGAAATTTTCGGTTTGCGACAGCAGATCGCGGTTGACTGTTGAAGGGGACTGGGTGCTGTACACAATACCAATATTGAATTTGGCCCCTTCTTTGGCAAACCGCGAGTACACATCAATCGTGTTGCCAGCGTTGGGCGGGAAAATCATGTGCGCTTCTTCAAAATAAATTTGAATGAAGTTGTTGTTCAATGTATTTGATACAAATTTGGTTTCTTGTTCTCTGAAAACTGCTTCTGACAAACTGCGGCTGAAGTAGCGAATGATTTGCTCGTTGGCACTGCCCAGATCCAAGATAACGGTTTCACCTTGAGCAAGTTTGTACAAAATTTCAGCCACAAAATCTCCAGCCTCCGGTGAATGGAACTGCAGACAGGGACGCAGCACAAACGGGCTGTATCCGGTGGGCGGAAACATGAAACTGATCATGATCTCTTCATCACTGTCAAAAATGAATTGGCCGTTGCGGCGCAAACTGGGGTCATTTTGGTAGGACTGGCTGAAGCGGGCCACAACACTGATTTCGGTCACCATGTCTGCAAACGTGGTGGGAAGAGGTGGCGGTGGTGAATTGCGGATGGCTTGATATGCAGACATACGCAGCAATTGCGGAAAGCTGGGGTTGAAAGGCTGTGTGATGCCAATGGCTTCCATGCGGTTTTGCAAACGCTGTGGATTGACCTCAAAACCGCAAATATCTAGCAAGCTCCAAAACAGCATGACTTTGCGCACACGGTTGCCAATTTTTCGCTCAGAATCGTGTTCGGTTCGGGCAAGATTGGGTAATCGGCAAGTCAATAGTCTGGCGACATATTCTGATTCGGCGGTGGCAGGCGGCAGCAATTCGCGCATGACGCTGAGCGCCTCAAAGGTGCGCTCGTAAAAGTTGAAGCGCAATAATTTGGGTTCTTCAGATTGCATGCCACGCGGCGTCAAGAAATACGATGTACATCTGTCAGGGTAGGCGGATGCAATGGCCTCAAACCCATCTTGCGGGTTGCTGTTGGCGTATTCACCGTTGACGTCAAAAATCAGTTGGCCAACATTGCGCTCGTCTTTGGTGACATCTAACATGCCTTGCACCACCAACTTGACGACATTGGATTTACCCATGCGGGTTTTGCCGAACATGGCGGTGCGCTTGCCGCGGATGTCCATCATGGAGATATAAACAGATTCTTTGTTGGCCAAATAAGTGTTGTTTTCGCTTGGACGCAACAAACCGAAATCAATGCGGTTTTCAGGGTTGAGCATGCCGTTGAGTATCAAGTTGGTGACCTTGTTATCTGGCTGAAACAGATGAAACACCACGGCAGGACTGATTTGTCCCACATCTGAAGAAAAATTCACACCACCTGGGGTGTCGGTGCTTGCTTCAAACGTTCCCATGACTTCGCACTCAAGCAGGAAAAATAAATTTTTCATTAACTCTGTGTCATCAGTACCAAGGACCGTGCCTTCTTGCTGTTTGGGTGCGCGGTCTTTGATGCTGTTGTTGATGATGACCTGGCTCAGGCCAAACAAGTGACTGCTTTCATCCGGAACCCCTTTGGATTTATTGACCCGAAGCAGGTAAATGATTTCTGTGCTGAGGTTTTCAGGTCTGGGGTAACCGATGACGTGTTGGTAAATATTGGTTTTCAAAGCGATCAAAAAAGTGCCTTGTACCAATGTGGCCCTTTGGTCATTTGAAAAGCCTTGGGATACCAAAAAATCAATGCGTTGTTCCCCTAGGTCGATGCCCTGCCCAAGGTATTTGCCAGCGCTGATGGAATCTGGGGAAATGATGTTGAGTGTTTTCATATCAATTGAAAATTAAATTTGTATATAAAAAGAATGCTTAATGCTGACTTAGATATTAAAAAAAATCAATACTTAAAAGACTGCAATATTTGCCGGGCGTAGCGCTCACGCTTCCAAGGTGTGACCGCGTTATACGCACCCAGACCTTGGGTGGTGTAGCCCAGGCGTTGAAAGTTGTTGGACAAAATCCACGCGGCGATCAATACATTGACACACGGGTCGTACAAGTCTTGCTCCTTCAAGCTATGGCGTTGCAGCACCGGCAACCAACCCGAGTTGATTTGCATGAGACCGATGTCGCGCGAGCCGTTGGTGTTGGTGTTGACTGCATGTATGCGTCCGCCGGATTCATGCTTTGCAATGGCTTTGAGCAAAGAAGCCGGCACGTTGTAACGTGCCGATGCTTCTGTAAAGCAGTGGGCATGCAAATGAATTGAAAACAACATCAAACCGAGAAAAAAATAAAGCTTCACGGTATGGATTTTTAAAAATCAAATCTTTTCATGGATATTTGGCATTTATCTTGTAAGAAACCCACCCACTTTTTACATTTGCTTCTGCTTGGGTGCCTTTGACATACCAGTATCCGTTGTTACACCAAGATGTATATTGATCTGCATTCCAACGTGTTCCCCCCCAAAATCCAGTGATGACAGGTTTAGTCCAATTGGTGCATGACAAGTTGGTGTTATGGTCGTCGCGGTCAGTGTAGACAAGCCAAGCGTGATCAACATCGACGGGACCATTGAAGGACAAAGCAGACCATCCAATCTCGCCTTTTTGGTCATCAGTATTCGCAACTTGACTGGCAAATAAATTCCAAGAGGTTGAACCGTCACTTGATTTATCAAGCCACCATGAAAAATTTCCTTTAATTGTCAAATACCATGGATCTAAACGTGTTGTGTAAGGAGGATATTTACTTTTGATTGTTTTTGCTACGGCAGGGTTGTTTCCAAACATTTTGACTTCAAAGTAATCGTCATCACTGACTGTGATTCCGTAGCCGTTATTTTTCTTTATACTCGTAATCTCAACAGAGATATCTCCTGAACCAGTATCATTTCTGGTGTATCTAACGGCCCATATATTTCCAGAACAATATGTATCAATTCTAATTTGGTAGTCGTCTCTCTGGTCTCCAACTGAGAAATTACTGAAGCCAGGTCTGGTCCATTCTGAACACTTCAAGGGGGTATTTGCGGCACCCGATTCTTCAGTGAATTTGAAACTTAGGCTTTTGGGCGTTATCGTGTTTTCAAGATAACCTGCCCCCTGTGAGCCTTGAACACCCTGTGCACCCGGGGCACCTGTTTCACCCTTTTGCAGCATAGACACCCAAGTTGTGCCATTGCAGCGCAACAGCTTGTTGTTATCCGCACTGTTCAAACCTATGGCGTTTGACAAATCTTGCCCTTGGCAAGACGAGTTCTCTGCCACTTGCGTCTTCAATTGAAAAAAATCACTGGCCACCTTTTTGGTTGCGGTGATGACGCCGGAAGCGGAAATATCGCCTCCCGTGGTCACATTGCCTACGGCGGTCATATTGCCTATGGCGCTCATATTGCCTATGGCGCTCATATTGCCCATGGCGGTCACATTGCCAGTGGTAGTCAAGGAAGTTGCAGCCACTGAACCGTCTTTTTTCAGTGAAATAGGCTTATTCGAACCATCGACGATTGAAATCTCATTACCAGAGATGATATTCCGGCCAGATACAGTCCCAGTAGCTGTCAGGTTTGCTGCTGTGATGTCTGCGCTGGCAGTGATGTTTTTCGCGTTCACTGTGCCACTGGCGTTGACAGTTGTCACACCCAAGGTACCCATATCGGTCAAACTGAATCCCGCAAAATTCCAGTTGTTGGTAGGACGTGTGCCTCCGTCCACTCGCATTCGGTTTAAATGCAAACTGCTTTGATAACCGCCACGCATGGCGAGTACATTCGGAATACCTCTGCCAGTCGCATCACGCAGGGGATTGGCGACAAAATCGCTTGCCGCGCGGTTGGCGGCTATCAAAGGAAATTGATTCGTGATGTCTGCGCCGTTGGCATTGGTGACGCGTTGCAAACCCTGTGCGGCCATCAGTGCATCTGCTCCGGCTGCATTGAATGTCAAATTCATCAGATTGATGCCGCGCGTTGTGTAAATGGCTGCATCTTCAAACGGTTGTGAATTAAAAACCAAGGAACTGAGGTCCCAATACCCTGTGGTGGTGGGTGAGGAACAGTTCAAATGGCTGGCTGCCGACGCCACAGCGCCTGCATGTTGCACACACGTGCGTGTGATTTGGACAGCATATCTGGGGGGTAAGAATTGGTTGGTGCCGCCGACATTTGCCACCATGACTCTCTGCGCGCTCATGGCCAATGTCGCAGAAGTCGTTGCGTCTAGAAATCTGAGCGTGCGCAATTCATCAAGCGTTGGCTGTGCGCCATTGGTCGCAATGATGTCCCCATTGGCATTCCTCAATTCACAGCCTGTGGGTTCCGGGGTTACCGCCAAACCAAGGGAACCATTGGTACTGGCCCGCCAGTTGATATCGCCACAGGTCGGCTTGGTGTTCAACAATTGCAGCAAAGCATCTGAATTTTGCGAAAGGTATCCGCTGACCGCAATGTTGATGCGTTTGTATTGCTCAGCGATGATGTCAGCTTTGTCGGTCGCTTGTTTGAATTGGTTAATAGCAAACAGACCCAATCCAACACCCGCGGTGATGATCAAAACAATTGACAATTCAATCAAGCTGTAGCCAAGCTGATTGCTGCATTTTTCTTTATGCCTGAGTTGGTGCTTTTGTGTTTCCATGGTCATATGTGTATTGGGTTGGGAATGGAAAAATCAGGGGCGATGACTATTTGGTGATTTGCGAGTTTTGCTGCACGACTCCCGACTGCAATTCCATGGCGGTTGCAAAAAAACCGCCCATCATCAGTCCCAGGATCAAGCCGCAAATCACCAGCAGTGCAGAATTCAATTTGCTGGCAGACGCTTCAATGGATGCCGCCAAGCGGTCAATTGAGCCCACACCAATCTTCACAAACGCCTCTACCGGATTGCGGCGTTCGGCAGCGTCTTGTATTCGGTCTTCCAAATACTGGTTGACCACACCGGTTTGAAACGCCTCGCCGAATGTGGATGAATTGGGGCGAGACAAACGGGTCAAAATTTCGCGCAGATGCCAAGCCAGCCAAGGCGAGCTGTACCTCAATGCCCGTTCCAAAGAAGATCGCAGAGAAACGCCTGAACGCATCAGGGTAGACAGGGAGACAATCAGCATGGCGCCTGAAAAATCACGGTACAGCACCCAAGGCGGATAGGGGTCTAGCCATCGCCTAATTGCGCCCGTCCAACGTGGCAGGCTGTAGATAAAAACCGCTACACCCACAACAAACACTGCGAATATGTAGAGCCCGTATTTTTGTACGCTGGTCGATGTCGCATAAAGCATCTTCCCTAAAAACGGCCATTTTTCAGGGGGCAATATATCGCTCAGTACAGGAACCACATGCACAGAAAAGCCATACAACATGCCAAAAAAAACAATGATCATGACCAATGGGTAAATGACCGCTTTGCGCGCAATGCCTTTGAGATGGTCGATTTTTTCAACAGTGCTGGAGAGAAATTTCAGGCCGGATGACAAAGCTGCATCCCCAGAAGCCTGAACAGCATCGAGCATGATCAGTTCGGAGTCTGCTGCCACCCCCTTTAATGCTTCGGACAAGGACCCAGTTTGCATGCGCTTCAGAATATGCAGATACAACGCGGCTGTGATTTGCTTTCGTTGCCTGGCGCGGGCTTCATATTTGCGCAACGTAGTGAACAAAGGAATTTTGTCGTCCAAAGTCATGCCCAGGTCGTAATAGAAATCGGCTCTTCTGGAACGTAAACTCATTTGGCCTTGCCAAATTAAAAAATTCTCAATCAAATTAGCCATGGTTTAACTCGCTCAAACTGGCTTTGAGTCGCAAGGGTGAACCGAACACTTTTTGAAAATGGTAGGGATCGATATGACCCAAAGACATTTCGAACAAAGCGTGGCCCCAGGACGGCTTGCCCAACATATCAGGTTGGCTGAAAGAAGATGTTTGCAAATTGCGCCAATAGTCAAATGCTTTCAGGTCTTCACCTTTGCTGAGATATTCCAGCAACTGCAAATCAGGTTGAATGATCTCGGCTGCAACAGTCACTCCTTTGACACCTGCGTGACCCCCGCGTATGGTCGCCAGGTTGGCGGGTTTGCAGGCTGGACAACCTTCATCACTGGCGACAAATAATTTGCTGGTGTCGAGAAAGAAAATCGATTCATAAACCAACAACTCAGACGCGCTCATGCTTTTTTCAGCTGGAATTTTGCAGTGCTGACAGTTTTTGGGAATCAAAGATTGGTAGACCAATGCAGATATAAATTCTGGGCGGCAAATATCGGTGCGGACCAGACCGATTTGCGCTGACACCAGTCGAGAAATAATGCCCAATGCAGAAGTGGCATGCACCGTGGTGAGTAATTTGTGACCGGTTTGTATGGCTGTGTAGGCAATCTGCGCAGACAAAGCATCACGGATTTCACCAAACATACCCACATCAGGGTCCATGCGCAAGAAAGCCATCATGGAACTTGCAAACGGGTTGGTGGCATCAGACTTTTCATTGCCTGCAGCACGTTGGATAGAAAGATGTGACACGCCGGGGATTTGGTATTCCACCGGGTCTTCAATGGAGATGATTTTTCTGTCGCCCGCAGCCGCCAATTGGTTGAGCAGTGCACTTAGCGTGGTGGTCTTGCCAGAGCCAGTGATGCCCGCTACAAATATGCCGCCATTGGCGGTTCCGAGTGCATCTTGAAATGCATGGGATTGCCACGGTGTGAAGCCGATTTTTTCCAGTGCGAGATCTTGATTGGCGTCCGTTCGTGCATCGGTTTTAAGTATGCGCAAAATCACGTCATAACCGCCCACTGCCGGATGGCTTTGGTAACGCAAACCATAACTTTTGCTGTTGATGGTCAACGGTATCAAGGCAGATTGCGGCGCATTTAAATTGAAAGCCACTTCGGAGCGTGAGCGTTCCTCGGCCATCAAGGTGTAGATGGCTGACAAGGATTGTGTAACCGTGGTCTGGTTATACCTTTGTACATCCCGCATCAACCCATCTCTGCGGATTCGCAAAAAGGCGTTTTCTTGACGGATTTCAAAATGGACATCGGATGCGTTGAGTTCTATACACAACTTGATGACCGAGCGGAACCACTCAATAGGCTCTGAAGCATTGACAATGCTTTGCACCACTTCTTGGTTTTGCTTATTTTGGTCGCGGATACGCTGCGACGGAGAGTCTTTCTTTTTTTCTATGAACGATTTCAGCGACAAATTGTCAGTGGTGTAGTAGCCTTCAAATT
The DNA here is from genome assembly GCA_027488735.1 of Comamonadaceae bacterium. Classification (GTDB taxonomy): domain Bacteria; phylum Pseudomonadota; class Gammaproteobacteria; order Burkholderiales; family Burkholderiaceae_C; genus Limnohabitans. The sequence goes on from JAIYBB010000007.1 coordinate 114,795, forward strand.
GAAGTTGCAAACGAATGCCTTGTTGCGCCAAATAAAACCAAGCGGAACTGCCCTGCTCATCTTGGGTGCTGATGATGGCAAATTGGCGATCTCTCAACAATATCGCAACTAAGATTTCTTTTTTATTCTCATTCAACACTATGCTCGGGTTGCGCCCGTGCGTGAGTAATGATTTGCATTCGGGGAAGTCTTGGTAAAACTTCAAATGGCCCAGATTTTTAAAGTAAGAGCGCGCCATCCTTCCATCGGTTTGGATGGGTGAGACCGTTGAAGGATGGGCAGACATACTCAGTTGTTCGCAGGACGCGAGGGTGGTGTCGCCGGCAAATCTGCGGCTGCTTGTCGCTGCGGGGTATTGAGTTCGCTGCCAGTGTGTATGCGGTAAGTGGCAATGGAATTTCCCGTCGGTGCAACAAATAATTTAAGCGATTTTTTGCTGTCGCTTTCGTGCTGGTTCAATGGTTTTGTTTTTTTGGCCTTTGAATCTCTATGTAGCAAAGTCACGCTGTCATCGTCAAACGCAATGATTTCCCATTGAAGAAAACGCGTACCCGTCACCAATTTAACGGGATGAATTTTCTGGTCATAAATGATTTCTGCCGTGTAGTCGCCATTGATGCCTTTGATGGACCACAGCTTGGGAGGGACAGATGAGATTGGCAGCATCTGAGCATTGGCAGGTGGCAGCAAAGCAGCAGGCAATTGCTCGGTGCTGGCGACAGCTTGTTGTGACTTTTTTTTCTTGGCGGCTTCGATAGCGTCATCAACCGTTGCAGGTTGTGCCCACGCCTTAGTTGCTAAGCACATCACACAACTCAACCAACAGAATCGAATGCATTCATTTGTAAAGCGCATAAAAGCTTCCTTTTAACGAATAAACAGCTGGGCCCTGTTTGCCCTCGGAGAACTGAATGTCCAAGGTCTCAGGCACTACATTGGGAAAGAGATTCAGAGACCCGATGGTCCAGAGTTCAAGTTGTAATCCCCAGTTCCCGCGCACAACAGCCCGATTCAATGAGTCTGGTGTGCCTTGCGCAGTGATTGGAAACAAGGCGGGTTTGTCCAGCGTAATCACCGTGTTGTCAAGCAATGACAAATCCTGTAGTTGGCTGCTGAATTGGCTCAGCAGCTCTTTGGCCACTGGCAAGTTGCTTCTGCTCAACCCTTTCTCCTTTGGCTCATCGAGCAAAAGATGAGTGGTGGTAGCTGTTGAATTGCCAGGTTTGGTGGCATCCATAAGTTCAGTTCGGGAAGCAAATGCAACCGGAATACTGTTGAACAACTCTGAAAAATTGCCGTATTGTCTGTTCCAAGTGGCAGTGCAAGACTGCGAATTGCAACTCACTGCATTGAGTCGCCATCCCGCAGTTGTTAAAGGCAGCTTGCCAATGGTTTGCATCCAATTGTCAATTTGGGTTCTGCCCCCGCTAGCGACTTGTTGTAAAGCCGGTTCAATACTTCTCTCGTACATCAAATTGGGGTCATTCAACATCGCTTGGCGCTGAAGCTCCTGCTGCTGTCTGAGGTGCGCGAAGTATTCATTGACACCATATATCGACCCGAACACAGCCAGAATCACTGAGGCTAATCCCACTATCAGCGGTTGATTGGTGATGGATGCGAATTCGGAATTGGGTGAAGGATTGGAGAACGCTTTTTCCAGCGTCAACGTTTCTTCCATGTCAAAAATGCCGGTGTTGCCTACGTACCGAATAGGTTGGTTTTCTTGCAGATTTGCAAAATCCAGACCCAGTTGCCAGACGTTTTCTTTAGAACCGATGTAATCGTGCCCAGGCACAGGCTTGGATTCATTCAATGCAATCAATGCATACCTGTTTGCGTTCAGATAAAAACAAAAAATTTCGATGCCGCCTTGAGATTGCTGATCGCAGAGGTGCAAGGCGGCTGCATATTTTTTGCCTTTGACTGCTGGCAAAGCTTTCACATAACCTATGGCATCTTGAAATCGTGACACCGCATAAAAAGCAAAGCCATTTTTTCGTTGTGCCTGAAGCTCTTTGTTTTTGCTGCCCTCAAAGGGGGAGTATTCCCAGTCAATGCCGAATAAAAACACCTGACCTTTGAGGATTAACCAGTGCGGCCAAGGGGTGGCTTGGGTGTTGGCAGAACGAGTGCCGCGGCCCAGCCATTTTTGCCAGAACAAAACACGCGACAGTATTTGTTTGCGTTCCACGCGTCATACCCCTAGCAAGCGCGGTGTCACCAAAATAATGGTGCTTTTTTTGTTGCTGTTGACCATGCGTGAACCCGGAATACTGTTGCGTAAGACATCGGTTTGGCTGGTTCTTGACTCGTCTCTTTCAAACCCCATGATGACCATGGTTTCGCCAGAATTGAGTGTCATGCGCTGCAAAGAGGCGAATGTGTCCACATTGGGTTGTTGGACACTTTGCAACGCATCTCCGGTGCCAGTTGAAAACTTGGTCAGTTCACGCAAACTGCTGATGCTGATGGAGCATTGCAACAATACCCGGTTGGAGTCAAGCACCATGGGCAAGAGGTTCAGGCTGAATCCTGTGGTGATTTCTCCTGGCACCAGGCCGACCCCACCTGAAAGCGACGAAACTGTAGTTGTAGATGACACCTGCGCAGGCGTGATGGATTTCACATAGGCCAGAGAATTGAGCACGCCTACTGGCACCGGTTGGCGGTTGACTGTGGTTAACACGCTGGAATAGGCAGTGCTGACACGTCCAAATTTTTCCAGCATTTTCAGCATGACCTGGTTCGACGAGCCATTGGCCATCTTGAACCCAAAGGCCGCTGGCGTAGACGTGCCACTGATCAAGGAGGGGCCGGTTGTGGAAACGACTGCATTGCTTTGCGCCAGCGTCTCAGACACATAGTTCCAGTCGATGCCGGACTGGTGTTCCAGCGACAAGTCCACTTGCAGGACTTCTACATTCAGGGAAATTTGTCGTAAAAACAAAGAGTTTTGGAGTTCCACCAACTTTTCAACGGCTTGCACGTTGTCTATGGCGTCACGCACGGTGATCAGGCCGACGCGTGCGTCCACGATAAATTGACCTTGGGATGAAATCAACAGTGGCAGCGTTTTTTCCAGTGCTGACCAGAAGTCGGTGTCTGCATCCGAAGTGATGGAGAGTGAGCCGCCGTTGGTCCCACCGCTTGACATACTCAAGTTGCCAGAACTTTTGATCGCGCCTGGAAGAGACTTGACCACAAAGCTGCGTGTGATGACCCGTCTGAACACAATGCGGTCATCTTCATAGGTCCAACGCAAGCGGGTTTTGGCGGCCACTTGGTTCAGTAGCCCAGACAAAGAACCACTGTAATTTAATTCGATGGTGTTTTGTGCCACTTGGTCATTCAGTGCCAAACGGCTCGCGCCAGCTGCCATGAGGCTGGTGTATACCGCGTCATCTGTTGCAGCATCTCTGGACAAATTATTGGCTGCTGCTTGGTTACGGCCAGGGGCAAATGCGGTCGGATCTTGCAGGGCATCGGGTGTCATGATGACTGGAATGCCAATGGCATTGCTGATCATGTCGGCCACAGTGGACAGGTTGTGTCGTCCGGGTACTCGCAGTGTGACATTGCCGATGCTGGCTGGCAGCATGGAGCTGCGAACAAACGGAATGGATTTTTGGGTGAACCGAAGGGTGGTGTCTTCAGCGACCAAAGGTACGGTGTTTTGTGCCTGACGCAAGCTGTTTTGTGCTTGGGCAGATCTATCTTTGACCTCCTCGTGTCCTGCTTTGATGCTGGCGTCAAAGGTGCTGGTGCATGCACTGGCCATGCAACAAACGGTGACCGAGGCGATCGTCTTCAGGTACCAAGGGCGGTATGGGTAAGACATGGCTTAAAAGAATTTCAACCGTTGGGTGTTTGCATGTAGCGAACAATGCGAACAATGCGGGTGTTGGGGTTGAGAATGGCTTGTAAGGGATAGTCACTGTCGGACAGCGATTGCATGACTGACAAAATCGCCGACTGGAAACTGCCCTTGAGGTAAACCGTTGCAAGTATGGGAAAGTCGCGGTCGGCTTCCCACAGCAGTTGCCATTTTTCTTGGCGACTCCAGCGCGACAAGGTGTTGGAGAGCGTGGAGTCTGCGGTTTCAATCGACCAGATAGGCGTGACGGGGTCGCTGCTGTTGTCAGGCAACTTGGCCGGGGTGTGTTTGCGGTCCTGCGATTCAATCGCGGGACGCGGTGATTTGCGCCATTCCAAATCTGAATCGGTCAGTGGAACTTGCGCCCATGCCACCGATGCCGCCAGCAGCGGCAGCACCAAGGCGTAGTGACAAAGACTTTTTATCAAGCGACTCTACCTGCACAGTGTGTGGGAAATTAGGTGCCGCTGCCAATCAGGGCAGCCACCGTGATGGTGTTACCAGCAGCAGCCGTGCAAGCTGTGGCAAGGTTCGCAATGGTGATGGCTTGAAGATTGGTTTTGACAACATTGGCATAAGCGGCTCCTGCCACGGCCGGGTTCGCGGCATTGCTGGCTGAAATATGGCTGGCAATAGGGGCCAAGCCGGTGATGTAGTCACTGCACACTTCTGGTGGAATACGGGTGCTGTAAACCATCAAACCGCCATTGATGGGAACAGTTCCAAGAACAGCGCTATTGGGAGCAACCGTGATATTTCCGCCGAATGCATTGGTTACAACGTTGCCTGCTACTCTGAAGCCTTCAAAAGCCCTGAGGTTGACTAAGTCTGCTTGGGCAATATTCGCAGTATTCACAACATTCGTCAGCATGACTGTGACTTTTGAAGCCATGAGGTTCAGATTTTTCAGGTCTTCATTGACATTGTTGGATCGCAAAATCCGCTGAACCCCTGCCAAGGCAGTGACCAAAATGATGGAAATGATGGCCAGCGCAATGGACAGTTCGATGATGCTGTAGCCTTTTTGTTGGCGAAGTGGCGCTTGGTGGTTTGACAGCGGCTTGGTCTCTGCGGAAGCAGTCATGGGTCTCTCCAAAATGGTTAATAGATAGCTCAATAATAGCTATTTAGAATACTTAAAACAATGTGTAATAAATAAATACAATGAAATTTTTTTATGACGAAAGTCAATTGATTCACAAAACAAAAAAATAATGCAATATATTGCATAAAAATAATCGCGCGAAAATAGAAAGATGTATTAAACTGCATCCATGTATGACATTTCGTCACCCGTTCATTCCCCTTTGCTGCAAGTCATTGGTAACCAAGTGCGCTGGTTGCGCGGCAAGCGCAAGTGGACGCGCAAAGAACTCTCTGTGGCTGCGAATGTGTCTGAGCGTCATCTGGCGTCGCTGGAAACCGGTACGGGAAACGCTTCCATCATGATTCTTTTGCAGGTGTCGCAAGCGCTTGACTGCGAGATTACCGATTTGCTGTCTGATTTCAATTTGCGCCACCCGCAACTCAAAGCGATCAACCAGTTGTTGATGGCCAGAGATGAGTCCGAATTGAACATGGTTCACGGCTATCTCACCCAGTTGTTGAGTGCCAAAAAAAATCTGGGCAAACGCAAAATTGCATTGGTTGGTTTGCGTGGTGCCGGCAAAACCACTATTGGTCAAAGCATTGCCACCGAACTGCAAATACAGTTTGTCGAACTCAGCCGGGAGATTGAAAAACTCGCCGGTTGCACCACCAACGAAATTCACAGCTTGTATGGACCGCTGGCTTACCAGCGCTACCAGTTGCGCGCACTTGAAGAGTGCTTGGCCAGTGACTTGCCCATGGTGATTGCCGCCACAGGTGGTGTCGTGATGGATCTCCAAGCATGGGAAAAAATGCTGGCGACTTGCATGACGATTTGGTTGCAAGCCAAACCCGAAGACCACTTGAACCGCGTCATGGCGCAAGGTGATATGCGACCCATGGCGGGCAGTTCACAAGCGCTTGACGATTTGAAACTTATCTTGAATGAACGAACCCCTTTTTATGCCAAAGCCCATCAAAGCTTTGACACCAGCGCTCAACCGCTCAAAGAGTGTGTCAGTGCCTTGACCCATGAATTGAAATTTGCATTGAAACTTGCTTGAACACATCGAAGAAAGAAAAAAACATGAGTCAATTCACCGCTGTCAATTACCAAACCAGCCCTGAGCATTACCAACATTGGTCTTTCAAGATCGACGGCGAAGTCGCCACGCTGGCTTTGGACATTCAAGAAGACGGCGGTATTGCGCCCGGCTACAAACTCAAGCTCAACTCTTACGACTTGGGCGTTGACATTGAATTGAACGACGCGGTGCAGCGTTTGCGTTTCGAGCACCCTGAGGTGAAAACCGTGGTCGTCACCAGTTTGAAAGACCGCATTTTTTGCTCAGGTGCCAACATCTTCATGCTGGGTTTGTCTACGCATGCATGGAAAGTCAACTTTTGCAAATTCACCAATGAAACACGCAATGGTTTAGAAGACAGCAGCCGCCACGGCGGTTTGAAATTTTTAGCAGCCGTGAACGGTGCGTGTGCAGGCGGCGGCTACGAATTAGCCTTGGCGTGCGACGAAATTGTGTTGGTCGATGACCGCTCAAGCAGTGTGTCATTGCCTGAAGTGCCCTTGCTTGGCGTGTTGCCCGGCACTGGCGGGTTGACCCGCGTCACCGACAAGCGACATGTGCGTCACGACCATGCAGATATTTTTTGCACCAGCGTGGAAGGCGTGCGCGGTCAGCGTGCTGTCGATTGGCGTTTGGTTGATGCGATTGCCAAGCCTGCGCAATTCACAGCAGCGGTGTCTGAGCGAGCCGCCAAACTCGCAGTGAAGAGCCAGCGCGCAGGTACAGCAGCCAAGGGGCAAGGCGTCAAGCTCCAGCCACTGAACAAAACCGTCAGCGCTGACAGCTTGCACTACACCTATGTAAAAGTGGACATTGACCGCGAAAAACGCACTGCCACTGTTTGCGTGTCGGCCCCTGTTGGCAAGGTGTTGAGCAATATGTCGGAGATTCAAGCCGCCGGTGACAGTTGGTACCCGCTGCAAATGGCGCGTGAATTGGATGACGCGATTTTGAGTTTGCGCACCAACGAACTCGACATCGGCACTTGGTTGCTGCGCACCACAGGGGACGCCAAATTGGCATTGCAATCAGACGCGGTGTTGATGCAGCACCAAGACCATTGGTTGGTGAAAGAAACTTTGGGCTTGCTGCGTCGCACGCTGGCGCGCTTGGATGTGTCATCGCGTTCCATGTTTGCGTTGATTGATGAAGGCTCTTGCTTTGCAGGCACCTTGGCTGAGCTGGCATTTGCCGCAGACCGCGCCTACATGCTGGCGCTGCCGGATGCACCCGACACCGCACCCCACATCGCCTTGAGTGAAATGAATTTCGGTGTGTTCCCCATGGTGAACCACCAGTCACGTTTGCAGCGCCGGTTTTACGAAGAGACTGCGCCGATGGAAGCTGTGCGCGCTGTCGTGGGTCAGGCGTTGGATGCAGACAAAGCTTTGGCGCTGGGTCTCGTCACCGCAGCGCCGGACGACATCGATTGGGCGGATGAAATACGCATTGCTATTGAAGAGCGTGCGGCCATGTCGCCCGATTCACTCACCGGCTTGGAAGCGAACTTGCGTTTCAGCCAAAAAGAGTCCATGGAAACACGTATCTTCGGTCGTTTGTCAGCTTGGCAAAACTGGATTTTCAACCGCCCGAATGCGGTCGGCGACAAAGGCGCGTTAAAGGTGTATGGCAAGGGCGAGAAAGCCGCATTTGACATGAACCGCGTTTGATTCATTAGGGTCTTTAATTGGGGTCAGACTCCAATTAATTCTCTTCGCTTTTAATCAAGGATTCTTTGGGGTCTGACCCCAATTATTTTTTCTCATTTAAACACTCTGGAGTATCCATGTCAGCCATCAACTACAGCGAAAAAATCCCTAACAACGTTGACCTCGGCAGCGATCGCACTTTGCAGCGCGCCCTCGAGCAATGGCAGCCCAACTTCATCAACTGGTGGGACGACATGGGCCCCGAAGGCACGACCGATAACGATGTGTATTTGCGCACCGCCGTCAGCGTCGACCCGCAAGGCTGGGCGCAGTTTGGCCATGTGAAGATGCGCGACTACCGCTGGGGCATTTTCTTGAACCAAGGCGAAGCCGATCGCAAGATTCATTTCGGTGACCACAAAGGCGAAAAGGCTTGGCAAGACGTGCCCGGCGAACACCGCGCGAACTTGCGCCGCATCATCGTGACACAAGGCGACACCGAGCCAGCATCTGTTGAACAGCAACGCCACTTGGGCAAGACCGCGCCCAGCATGTACGACTTGCGCAACCTGTTTCAGATCAATGTGGAAGAAGGCCGCCATTTGTGGGCCATGGTGTATTTGTTGCACAAACATTTCGGCCGCGATGGTCGTGAAGAAGCCGAAGCGCTGCTCGAGCGCCGTAGCGGACAGGAAGACAACCCGCGCATTTTGCAAGCCTTTAACGAAGAAACACCTGATTGGTTGAGCTTCTTCATGTTCACGTATTTCACCGACCGCGATGGCAAGTTCCAGTTGTGCGCTTTGGCAGAAAGCAGTTTCGATCCGCTGGCACGCACTACCAAGTTCATGCTGACCGAAGAAGCGCACCACATGTTTGTCGGCGAGTCCGGCATCAGTCGTGTGATTCAACGCACCTGCGCGGCGATGAACGAAATGAAAACCGACGACGTGGGCAAACTGCGCGCCGCCGGTGTCATCGATTTGCCGACGATTCAGCGTTACTTGAATTTCCACTTCAGCGTGACCATCGATTTGTTTGGCGCTGACGAGTCCAGCAACGCGGCCACGTTTTATTCCACTGGCATCAAAGGCCGCTATGAAGAAACCAAGCGCGATGACGACCATGTATTGCGAGGCCAGACTTACAAAGTGTTGAACGTGGTCAACGGTCAGTTGCAGGAAAAAGAAGTGCCCATGTTGAATGCGCTGAACGAAGTGCTGCGCGACGACTACATCAAAGATTCTGTTGGCGGTGTGGAGCGTTGGAACCGTGTGATTGAGAAGGCCGGTTTGCCGCACCGTTTGAGCGTGCCGCACAAAGCTTTCCATCGCAACATCGGCGCTTTGTCTGGCGCCAAGGTGTCGCCCGATGGTCGCGTGGTCTCAGAGAACGAATGGAATGCCAAAGTGGGCGAATGGTTGCCGACAGCAGAAGACCGTGCGTTTGTGCAAAGCCTGATGGGCCGTGTGGCAGAGCCGGGCAAGTTTGCGAACTGGATCGCGCCGCCTGCCATTGGTATCAACCGTCAGCCGGTGGACTTCGAGTACGTACGTTTCAATTAAAGTTCAAGCATGAGTGAAACCGCCGAACTGCTACAGCAACATGTGATCGACCCCGAGGTGTGCATACGTTGCAACACCTGCGAAGCGACTTGCCCGGTCGGCGCGGTCACGCATGACAGCCGCAACTACGTGGTCGACCCGGACAAGTGCAACCACTGCATGGCTTGCGTGCCACCTTGCCCCACAGGTTCGATTGATCACTGGTTGCCGGTGTTGCGCAGCAAGGCTTACACCTTGGCAGAGCAGTTGTCTTGGGACGAATTACCGGCCGCGGAAAGTGTGGATGTGGTGTCAGCGGTTTCGCACGTATCTGGCAGCACAGCGTTTGAAACAGCGGCCACATCTGTGCCTGCAACCGCCAATGCGCCCGTTGTCAACGCGGCATCTTTGGGCGCTGTTGTGCCGCCATGGTCTGCCGCGCATCCGTACACCAATTTGCACGGCCCCAAGTCGCCCATCACCGCGACCGTGGTCGGCAATATGCAAGTCAATGAAGCAGGAACTGACAACGAAACGCATCACATCGTGCTGGACTTTGGCAGCATGCCGTTTCCGGTGCTCGAAGGTCAATCGGTGGGCATCGTGCCGCCCGGTGTGGACGCCAACGGCAAGCCGCACTATGCGCGGCAATACTCTGTGGCCAGCCCGCGCAACGGCGAGCGCGCCGGTTACAACAACTTGTCGCTGACGGTGAAACGCGTGGTGCAAGACCACCAAGGCCAAGCGGTGAAAGGCGTGGCATCCAACTATTTGTGCGATTTGAAAACCGGCGACAGCGTGCAAGTGATAGGTCCGTTCGGCAGCAGTTTTTTGATGCCCAACCACCCCGGCAGTCACCTGGTGATGATTTGCACCGGCACCGGCAGCGCGCCCATGCGCGGCATGACCGAGTGGCGCAGACGCCTGCAAGCGAACGGCAAATTTCAAGGCGGCAAGCTCATGCTGTTTTTCGGCGCACGCACGCAGCAAGAGTTGCCCTACTTCGGCCCGCTGCAAAAACTGCCCAAAGATTTCATCGACATTCACTTTGCGTTTTCACGCACACCCGGCGCACCCAAACGCTATGTGCAAGACGCGATGCGCGACGCGTCCACCGAACTGGCCGCTTTACTGCAAGACCCGCAAACGCATTTTTATGTCTGCGGTTTGAAGAGCATGGAAGAAGGCGTGTTGCAGGCCTTGCATGACATTGCCGTAGGTGCGGGTTTGGATTGGACTGCGGTAGCTGAGGGTTTGAAGAAAGAGGGCAGGTTGCAGTTGGAGACGTATTGAGGGCGTGTGGTTCGTTTGCATGGTGTACGCATGGTGACTAGCCGTTCGCAACTTGACCGTGTGCTTGACCCTAACAATTTATCTATTCAATTGGATACGCTCATCAAGGCAGCCAGGGCGGTCGGTAAGACGGTTGAGATACGGCTGAAATAGAAACTTTAAATGAAGATAAAACTTGAAATGCCACATTGGCATTTCAAATTCAGTCGTTATAACGTGAACAAATCACATATCTTTTGCTAACTCAATCACATACTGCGCACATTGTTGCCATTTAGTCTTTCAGCCGTTAGGGGTTTTAAATGGGATTGACGAATGGATACATATATGTTACCTTCTAGCTTGTTCTTTATCAAGGAGTTACTCCTTGAAGATGGTTCAAGTCCTTTTGGTCATTGGTTCCTAAATCTGGATACACAAGCTGCAGTGAAAGTACAAGTGGCATTGGCTCGAATGGAGCAAGGCAATTTGTCAAACGTGAAGTGGTTCCGGGGGATCGGGGAATACAAAATCAACTGGGGACCTGGAATCCGGATCTACTTTGCCAAAGACGGTTTGAACATCATTCTTTTATTGGCAGGTGGGGACAAAAGCAGTCAACAAAAAGATATTGAGATAGCCGTTTCGCGATGGCATGACTACAAATTTGGATGAAAGAAAGGACTTAGACATGGCTCTCACGCGCGACTTCAGACAAACCATCACTACCCGCGTTCAAACCGAGCCGGCCTACGCCCGCGCCTTATTGCAGCAAGCCACCAGCTTGTTGTTACAAGGCGAACCGCAGACCGCCAAGTTGTTATTGCGTGATTTGGTGAATGCGTCCATGGGTTTTGAGCAACTCGCCCGCGACATGGACAAGCCAGCTAAAAGTCTGCACCGCATGTTGTCTGCCGCCGGTAACCCCACGCTCAGTCATGTGTCGGCCATGCTGGCGGCCATCGCGGCTCACTTAGGTGTGGAGATACAAACCAAGGTCAAGGTGGCATAAGCGTTGAACTTGCACCCTGACACACATCCACCCACTCCCCACTCGTCACCTGCGCCAACATATCCACCGATATCCTCACAGCGCTATTGACCGATCCCGCTGCAGGCAACACCTCGTCATAGGCTTTCAAAGACACATCCAAATAAATGGGCAGCGGCTGCGCCAACCCAAACGGGCACACACCGCCCACCGGATGGCCGGTGATATGGGCCACTACTTCGGGTGACAACATCTTGCCTTTGCCCAATGCGGTTTTGAATTTCACGTTGTCTATGCGCGCGTCACCGCGTGCCACCACCAACACATCGCGGCCATCGCTTAATCGAAACGCCAGTGTCTTGGCGATACGCCCGGGCTCGACGCCATGCGCAACTGCGGCCAGCGCCACGGTGGCGGTGTTGGCCTCGGTTTCCAAAATAGGAATATCCAGTTGCAGTGACTGAAAAAATGCTTGAACGGAAGACAGGCTCATGGTGGCTAGGTGAGTGGCGTTAACATGATTCTCAGACATTCGCGCAAGGCCACGCCATGACCACCGACACCACACCGATTGCCAGCATCGAACAACGGCTGGACGCCATACAAACCGTGCTGCAACGACACGGCATGCAGCCCACCGAATTCATAGACACGTTTGATGAACTCGCGCACGAGCACTGGGTGCCCGCCAATGGCGCTGGTTTGATTGCACGCGCCTGGACCGATCCGGCGTTCAAACAATTGCTGTTAACCGATGGTGTCACCGCAGTGCGCGAAGCGGGTTTGAGCATGCCGCCGCACCACCGGCATTTCGTTGTGTTGGAAAACACCGCCGACATACACAACGTGATTTGCTGCACGCTGTGTTCATGCACCGCATTCACCATCATCGGCTTGCCGCCGGATTGGTACAAAGACTTGGCTTACCGCTCGCGTGTGGTGCGAGAAGCGCGCACGGTATTGCGCGAAATGGGATTGGACTTGCCCGCGCAAATGCAAATCCGTGTCTGGGACACCACCGCCGACACGCGTTACATGGTGATGCCGCAACGCCCGTCTGGCACTGAAGGTATGACGGTGGATCAACTCACGGCACTCATCAGCAAAGACGCGCTGATCGGCGTGGCCCTTATTTAAAGGAACACTCATGGACGGTATGCACGACTTGGGTGGCAAACAAGGTTTCGGCCCGGTGAATCACAGCCGCGACGCCGCGGTGTTTCATGCGGATTGGGAAGTGCGAGCCAACGCCTTGTACAGCCTGGCGGTGAAAACCGGTGTGTTCAACATGGACGAGTACCGGCACGCGATCGAGCGCATGACGCCGCAGCATTACCTGAGCGCCAGTTATTACGAACGCTCGCTGACCAGTCTGGCCACGCTGTGTGTGGAAAAAGGTTTGGTCTCGCGTGAGGAGTTAGAGCAAATGGCAGGCGGTGCGTATCCGCTGGCCATGCCGTCATCGCCGGGTCGCGGCAATCACGCCAACCGTGTGGCCTTTGTGCCCGGCGATCTGGTGCGTGTGCGCGACGAGCACGTGGCCGGTCATGTGCGCATGCCTGGTTACATACGTGGCAAACACGGCGTGGTCATCAGCCAATCCCCGGCTTATCCGTTTCCGGATGCGCATGGTCACGGCTTACACGCTGATGACGAGCCTACTTACGATGTGCGGTTTGAAGCCGCGCATTTGTGGCCGCAAGGCGCAGAGGCTGCACAAGTACATGTGGCTGTGTTTGAAAGTTATTTGGAGTTACTGACATGAGTGACAAAGACAGCACGCTGGCGCAATTTGACGTGGCCGGTGCCGAGCGCTTAGAAAAAATTTACCTCACACCGGACGTGGTGCAACAGCGTGAACAGATTTTTCAACTGCTCGATGTCAAACCTGGCATGAATGCGTTGGACATCGGTTGCGGTCCGGGCCTCACCAGTTTGGCACTGGCGCAGGCCGTGGGTATTGCGGGTCATGTGGAAGCGATAGATATCGCGCCGCCCATGTTGCATTTGGCCGCGCGACGTTGCGCTGCGCAGACTCACGTGAAGTTTCACCAAGCCGATGTGTTGCAACTGCCGTTTGCAGATGCCAGCTTTGATGTGTCGCTAGCCACGCAGGTGTATGAATATGTTGCTGATGTGGACAGCGCGTTGCGCGAACTGTGGCGAGTGATGAAGCCGGGCGCGCAGGTGTTGCTGGTCGATACCGATTGGGAGTCTTGTGTTTGGGCTTGCCGCGATGAAGCACGCATGCGGCGCATGATGCAAGGATGGAGTCAACATATTCCGCATCCACAACTGCCGCGCACTTTGGTTCAACGCATGCAGCGCGCGGGTTTTACAGATGTGCAAGTGCACACGATTCCGCTCTTGAACATGCGCTACAGCATCGACACTTTCAGCGGCGGCATGATGGGTTTCATCGCCTCCTTTGTCAGTGGTTTGCCGGACTACGGCCCGCAACTCGTCGCCGATTGGCAAGCCGATGTGAGCAGCATGGCAGAGGCAGGTGGTTATTTTTTCAGCTTGAACCGCTACGTGTTTGTGGCGTACAAACCTTTGGCTTGACGCTATCGTGTCTAAATTTTTTAAGCCATCGCGGCAACTGATTGTTGTTTCCAGCGCCGGTACAACCACCACACGATCGCCAAGTTCAACGCATTCCACGCCACGCCGTTGATGAACGCTGCATCGTAGGAACCGCTGACATCAAAAATTTTGCCGGACAACCAACCGCCTAAGGCCATGCCGACCAGCGACGCCATGATGATGGTGCCGGTGCTCGCACCCACATTCGCCGCCGGGAAATGCTCGCGCACGATGATGGCGTAAGACGGCACGATGCCGCCTTGGAACAAACCGAACATCGCCGACACCACATACAGCGGTACCAGCCCGTCAAACGGCAAAAACATCAACAGCGCAATGCCTTGCAACACCGAGCCCAGCAGCAAAGTACGTATGCCGCCAATGCGGTCGCATATCGCGCCCGAGACCAAGCGGCTGATGATGCCGCAGGCCAGCATCAGCGACAGCATTTCCGCGCCGCGCGCCGCACCAAAGCCTAAGTCGCTGCAATACGCCACGATATGCACTTGCGGCATGGCCATGGCGACACAACAACCGACAGCCGCCAGACTGAGCAACCATTGCGCTTGCGGTACCGACAAACCGAACGGCCGGTCTGAAGCCACCACGCCGGTGTGGCTCACCGGCGCGTGTTGCAACTGCGGCGGGCGCTCGCGCATGCGCAAAGCCAGCAATGCCATACCTAGCCCGCAAAACACGCCTATGCAAATGTAGGTGCTGCGCCAACCTATATTCATCACACCCCACTGCGCGATCGGCGGCCACAAGGTGCCAGCCAAGTAGTTGCCACTCGCGCACACTGCCACCGCGATGCCGCGTCGCTTGTTCCACCATTGACCGGTGTCGGCCAGCAGCGGCGCAAACGTGGACGCGATGCCGAGCAAACCCAGCAGGCCTTGCGCCAACGCAAATCCGACGATACCGCCCGACATTCCGGCCCAGACAAAACCGCCGGTGACGCCTGCCGCGCCTATGGCCAGCACGCGCGCGATGCCAAAGCGGTCCGCCCATCGCCCTAACCACATGCCGCCGAAACCAAAGCCCAACATGCACAAGGTATAGGGGATGGACGCGTCGGCGCGGCTGATGCCGAACTCGGTTTGCACCGTCGGCAACACCACCGATACCGCGTACATGCCGCTGTTGCCCAGCAGCATGAGAAGCAAGGTGGTCAGTAACCGCCACGCTGCTTTGCGTGAATCGATGTCGGCGGGGGTGGCGTAAACAAGGCTCATGTGGTTTGTCTAGGTCGTCAAGCCTGATTGAACTGCAAAGCCGCCAAGCTGGCGTACAAACCGCCTTTGGCCACCAACTCTGCGTGCGTGCCTTGCTCAACCAGTGCACCGTGGTCCAGCACCCAAATTACATCGGCTTGTTGCACGGTCGCCAAACGGTGGGCGATGACCAAGGTGGTGCGGCCTTGCATGGCTTTTTCCAAAGCGGCTTGCACCATGCGTTCGCTGTGCGCGTCCAGCGCGCTGGTAGCTTCGTCTAGCAACAACAGCGGCGGGTTTTTCAACATGGCGCGCGCAATGGCGATGCGTTGGCGTTGCCCGCCTGAGAGGCGCACGCCTTTTTCACCAAGGAAGGTGTCATAGCCTTGCGGCAGTTGCACGATGAATTCATCGGCGAACGCGGCCTTGGCGGCGGTCAGCACTTCGTCGTCAGTGGCTTGTGGTTTGCCATAGCGGATGTTGTCCATGGCGCTGCCCGAAAAAATCACCGGCTCTTGCGGCACGATGCCTATGCGCTCACGCAAGCCGTGCAAACTCATTTCGTTGATGGCCACACCATCGAGCACAATGCGCCCGGCTTGCGGGTCGTAAAAACGCAGCAGCAAACCAAACAACGTGGTTTTTCCCGCGCCACTGGGGCCAACCACGGCCACGGTTTGACCGGGGTGAATCTCGCCGCTGAGTCCGGCCAATGCCAGAGTTTGCGGTCGCGACGGGTAATGAAAATCCAGCGCTTGCAAAGAGACGGACGAGCCGCTTTGTGGCCAAGGTGCTTGCTGTGGCTGCGCAGGTGAGCTGACCACCGAACGCGTATTGAGTAATTCCATCAAACGCTCGGTGGCACCGGCGGCGCGCAGCAAATCGCCGTAGACCTCGCCGAGCACCGCAAACGCACTGGCCAACAAAATCACATAGACCACGGTCTGCCCGAGTTCACCAGCGCTCATGCTGCCGTCACGCACCGCCATGGTTCCTTGGTACAAGCCCCACAACAATGCCGCGCTGCTGGCCAAAATGATGAAGCCGACCAGCACCGAACGCGCCAAGGCGCGGCGCAAAGAGGTTTTCACCGCTTGTTCGGTCGAGTCGACAAAACGTGTGGCTTCGCGTTTTTCAGAGGTGTAACTTTGCACCACAGGAATCGCATTCAACACCTCGGCAGCGAGTGCACTCGCGTCTGCCACGCGGTCTTGGCTGGCGCGAGAGAGTTTGCGCACACGCCGACCCAAAGTCACACTTGGCCAGACCACCAAGACCAGAAGCCCGATCACCTGCACCATCAACATCGGGTGGTTCCACACCAGCATCAACAGCGCGCCGGTGCCCATCACCAAATTACGCAAACCCATGGATAGGGAAGAGCCGACCACGGTTTGCACCAAGGTCGTGTCGTTAGACAAACGCGACAACACCTCGCCGGTTTGCGTGGTTTCGAAAAACGCCGGGCTTTGCTCCAGCACATGGCCGTAGACCGCGTTGCGCACATCGGCGGTGATGCGTTCGCCCAGCCAAGTGACGGTGTAAAAACGCGCTGCCGAGAACATTGCCAGCGAAGCCGCCACGCCAAACAATTGCATGAATTGCCCGGCCAAACGCTCGGCACTGCCCGGCCCGGTCAAGCCCTGGTCAATCAATTGACGCAGTGCCCACGGAAAGGCCAGCGTGGCCCCGGCAGCGAGCAATAAAAACAAGCCAGCCAGCGCGATGCGGCCTTTGTAAGGCCTGACAAACGGCAGCAACCCGCTGAGGGAAGTGGGACGAGAATTCACGGTGTATTCACCCGCTAAGATGCCTGCTTAATGAACCGATTTGAATCAGAAAAAACACCACAAACCGGTGCATACACCGGTGGTCAGTTGTATGAGGCCATCTACCAGCGTGCCCACGAGCAGCACTGGCAAGCCCAAATACACCAACGCCCAGCCGAGTGCCATCCAAGTCAGCTTGGGTTCTGCGATTCGGTGACCCATCACGGTTTGCACCGGATGGCGTTTGAACAATCTTTTCAACATGCCCGCATGGTAACCAATACGGAAAGCCTTGCATGAAGGTGGAATGGCGCAGCACCGATATGGATGCCTGGGACCAAGCGCATGCCGCTGCCGCTGGGCCTTTGCAGCAGGACTGGGCCTACGGTTCCACCATGGTGTCGCTGGGAGCGCGCGTGCTGCGGGCGCGGGTGGAGGCCGACGGCGTCGTGGTCGCGCAAGCGCAGTTCATTGTTCGCCAACACAGCAAATTTTTGTCGTTTGCCTTGTGTACGCGCGGGCCGTTGTGGTTGCAGCCGTTGGCAGCCCACGACAAAGCGCAGGTGTACCGTCGTTTGCGCCAGAGCCTGCCTTTGCGTGGTTTGCGTTTCATGGTGGTCACGCCAGATGAAACGCTCAGCGAAGACTTGGGCTTGCCGCGTTTTCGCCGGGTGATGACGGGTTACAGCACCGTGCTGCTGGACATCTCTCAGCCGTTAGATGTGTTGCGTGCCAATCTTGACAGTCGTTGGCGCCAACCCCTTTCTCACGCTGAAAGCGCTGGGCTGAATGTGCAACGCATGGGCACCAACCCTGGACAGTACCGCTGGTTGCTTGACGCTGAAATGCAGCAGCGGGCTGAGCGAAATATCGATGGCATGCCCTTGGTCTGGTTTGAGCGGTATGCCGAATCGCGCAAACAGCCATCGCGCAACCTGTTGTCTTTGCGTGCAGACATGGCGCGCGACCGGTTGGCGGGCATGATGTTTTTGATCCACGGCCAAGCCGCTACTTACCAAGTGGGTTGGACCTCACAAGCCGGGCGCGATACAAATGCCCACCATTTGATGCTGTGGCGTGGCATTGAAGCTTTGCAAGAGCGTGGGGTGCGCTTACTGGATTTGGGCGGCGTCAACACCCAGCGCAGTGCCGGTGTGGCGCGTTTCAAGATGGCCACCGGCGGCACGGTCAAGCAATTGGCAGGCAGTTACTTTTTATGAATACATCGTGTTTGCAAGTGCAGCATGCCAGCGTGGAACGTGCCGGTCGGCAACTGTTTGCGCCGGTGAGCTTTGAGCTGCAAGCCGGTCAGGCCTTGCATTTGCAGGGGGACAACGGCTCGGGCAAAACCAGTTTACTGCGCGCTTTGTGCGGCTTGTCCCCCCTGTCGCAAGGCGTGGTGCGTTGGTGCGGCGAGGCGCTGCCTGCGGCCAGACAAGCCTTTGGCAAAGACGTCTTTTACTTGGGCCATGCATTGGGTTTGAAGGACGAACTTACGGCATTGGAAAATTTGCAATCTGCTTGTGCTGTTGCCGGACAGCGGTTGCACTCCGAAGCCGCTGTGTTGGCCTTGCAAGCCCAGGGCCTAGGCAAACGCATGCATTTGCCGTTGCGTGTGTTGTCGCAAGGGCAAAAGCGGCGCGTGGCATTGGCACGCTTACAGGTTTCTGCTGCACGTTTGTGGTTGTTGGACGAACCGTGGGTGGCCTTGGACCAGGCTGCGCAATCGGCGCTCTCAAGCATGCTGCAAACACATGTGGCGCAAGGCGGGTTGTTGCTGTTCACCAGTCACCAGGCACAGGCCTTGGGCGATGCGGTGAGTGTGCTGAGGCTACAACCATGAATATTTTTTTCACCGTGGTGTGGCGCGATTTGCGCTTGGCCATGCGCCGCAAAGCCGAGGTATTGAACAGCGTGTTTTTCTTTGTGGTGGTGGCTGCGTTGTTTCCTTTGGCCATCGGACCTGAGCCTGAAATGCTGCGCCAAATTGGCCCGGGCGTGTTGTGGGTCGGTGCTTTGCTAGCGACCATGCTGGGTCTGAGTCGCATGTTTGAAGGCGACTTGCGTGACGGCAGCCTCGAGCACATGTTGTTGTCCCCGTATTCCTTAGGGCTTATGGTGCTTGGGAAAATCACCGCGCATTGGTTATTGTGTGGGGTGCCCTTGGTAATATTGGCACCGATATTGGGATTGCAGTTTGATTTGAGTCCGCAGGCCTTGTCCATGCTGAGCTTGTCGTTGTTGTTGGGCACGCCGGTGTTGTCTTGCGTCGGTGCCATCGGTGCGGCCTTGACCTTGGGCGTTCGTGGTGGCGGTATTTTGATTTCCTTGTTGGTGTTGCCCTTGTTTGTGCCGGTGCTGGTGTTTGGTGCCGGGGCAGTGCAAGCCCTTGAGTCTGGTGTGGGTGCGCAAGCCCATGTGTCGATTTTGCTGGCCATGCTGTTGCCTGCCCTGTTTTTTAGTCCGTGGGCTTGCAGTGTCGGTTTACGCATCGCCTTGGAATGAATGAATGGCTATTCGCTGGTTTTATTACGCTGCCCCGCAAAATTTTTATGCTTTGGCCGGGCGTCTTTGGCCCTGGCTAGCGGCGCTGGCCTTGGCATTGGGTATAGCCGGTCTGTGGGTCGGATTTGCCTTGGCGCCTGAAGACGCGCAGCAAGGCGAGGGCTACCGCATTATTTTTGTCCATGTGCCTGTTTCCTGGATGTCGATGGTGATTTACCTGGCCATGGCGTTTTGGAGCATCTTGGGGTTGACATTCAACACCCGTTTGTCGGGCATGATGACCCGCGCGCTGGCGCCTACGGGCGCGATGTTTACGTTTTTATCGTTGTGGACCGGCGCGCTGTGGGGCAAGCCCATGTGGGGCACATGGTGGGTCTGGGATGCGCGCCTGACTTCAGAGTTGATTTTGTTTTTCCTTTACTTGGGTTACATCGCGCTGACCTCAGCCATTGATGATGTGCGCCGTGCCGACCGCGCCGGGGCCTTGATCGCCATCGTCGGTGCCATCAATGTGCCCATCATTTATTTCTCGGTGAAATGGTGGAACACTTTGCACCAAGGCGCGTCCGTGTCGTTGACTCGCTCACCCAGCATGGCGCAATTGATGTTGTGGGGCATGTTGCTCATGGCCTTGTCTTTTTGGGTGTATACCTTGGCCGTTGTCACTTACCGGGTGCGCAGCCTCATACTTGAGCGTGAGCGCCACACGGCGTGGGTGCAGGCCTTGCCTGAGGTTTCTGGAGCAAAAAAATGAGATGGGAAAGCTGGTCCCAGTTTTGGGACATGGGTGGCTACGGTTTGTATGTATGGGGCAGCATGGCGGTCACAGCGCTGTGTATGGGGCTTGAGGTTTGGCTGGCGCGGCAAGCCCAGCGCCAAGCCTTGGCTTTGGCCTCAACCGAGGCCGAGGAGGCATCATGACACTGAGCCCGCGTCAAAAACGCTTTGGATTGATCGCTGCAGGTGTGCTGGTATTGTCGGTGGCTGCAGCATTTGTGCTGAATGCTTTCAACAGCAATTTGGTGTTTTTCTTTACCCCGACCCAGGTGCTCAACGGCGAAGCGCCGCGCAACAAAATGTTTCGCATCGGCGGCATGGTCAAGGCCGACAGCTTGCAACGTGACGGCACCCTAGTGTCTTTCGTGGTTACCGATACCATGCACGACATCACCGTGAATTACATTGGACTTTTGCCCGATTTGTTCAAAGAAGGCAAAGGCGTGGTGGCCCAAGGCCATTTGGGCGAAAACGGTGTCATGACGGCCAAAGAAGTCTTGGCCAAACACGACGAAAATTACATGCCGCCTGAAGCCCAGCACGCGCTGGACAAGGCGGCGCAGGCGCGTGCCGCCCAATCTGTCAAACCTTGAAGGCAAACTTCACATGATTCCTGAACTCGGTCAATTCTCCTTGGTGCTCGCAACGGTGTTGTCTGTCGTGCTGGGTGTGCTGCCTTTGTGGGGCACCCTCAACCGAAACACGGTATGGCAATCGCTGGCACGTCCGACAGCATTGCTGCAATTTGCCTTGGTGCTGGTGTCCTTTATTTGCCTGTCCTTGGCTTTTTTGAGCAACGATTTTTCGGTCAAGTATGTGGCAGAGCATTCCAACCGTTTGTTACCCAAGGCCTACCAGTTTGCTGCAGTGTGGGGCGGCCATGAAGGGTCATTGTTGTTGTGGGTGTTGATGCTGACCGGTTGGACCGCTGCGGTGGCGGTGTTTTCTCAAAGCCTGCCTTTGAACATGGTGGCGCGGGTGTTGGGCGTGCTGGGTTTGGTGTCGGTAGGCTTCATGGCGTTTATTTTGCTCACCTCCAACCCGTTTGACCGCTTATTTCCCATTCCTGCTGACGGGCGCGACCTCAATCCCTTGTTGCAAGACCCCGGCTTGGTCATTCACCCACCCATGTTGTACATGGGCTATGTCGGCATGTCGGTGGCTTTTGCATTTGCCATTGCCGCCTTGATTTCGGGCAGGCTGGATGCCGCTTGGGCGCGCTGGTCGCGGCCTTGGACGGTGATTGCATGGGCATTTCTCACTTTTGGCATTGGTCTGGGTTCATGGTGGGCGTATTACGAACTGGGCTGGGGCGGTTGGTGGTTTTGGGACCCGGTGGAAAACGCATCCCTCATGCCTTGGTTGGTGGCCACGGCGCTGATCCATTCGCTGATGGTCACCGAAAAGCGTGGCAGCTTCAAGGCTTGGACCGTGTTGTTGGCCATCGCTGCTTTCTCTTTGTCTTTGCTGGGAACCTTTTTGGTTCGTTCAGGCGTACTCACCTCTGTTCACGCATTTGCCACAGACCCGGCGCGTGGTGTGTTCATTCTGATTTTTTTGGCGGTGGTCGTTGGTGCATCACTGACCTTGTTTGCCTGGCGCGCGCCGGCGGTCACGCTGGGCGGCAGCATGGGCTTGGTGTCGCGCGAATCTTTCTTGCTGCTCAACAGTGTGTTGCTGGTGGTAGCTACCGGCGCGGTGTTGTTAGGCACGCTTTACCCGTTGGTGATTGATGCGCTGAATCTGGGCAAGCTGTCGGTCGGCCCGCCGTATTTCAACTTGGTGTTTGCACCCTTGATGGTGCCGCTGTTGTTTGTGCTGGTGCCCGGCACCGTGGCGCATTGGCGCGAAGCACGCTTGAACGACATGATGTTTGAATTGCGCTGGGTCGGGCTGGGTGCGTTGTTGTTGGCCATAGGTCTGCCATTTGTGTTTGGCAAATGGTCGCCAGGTACTGCCTTGGGTGTGTTTCTGGGCATGTGGGTGGCGCTGGGCAGCTTGCATCACGTGGTCGAGCGCATCCGCAAACCCGGACGCATCGGCGGATCGTTCTGGGGCATGCATTTGGCGCATTTCGGTATGGCCGTGTTGGTCTTGGGCATCACCGGTGTCAAGTCCTATGAAGTCGAGCGCGATGTGCGCATGTCTTTGGGCGACACCGTTACCATCGCGCCCTACACCTTCCGCTTGGTAGACATGGTGGATGTCAACGGTCCCAATTACAAGGCAACGCAAGCCCATGTCGAAGTGCTCAAACACGATCGTGTGATAGAGGTGCTTTACCCTGAAAAGCGCCGCTATTTCTCCAGTGCCATGCCGATGACCGAAGCTGCCATTGATTCAGGCGTGCTGCGTGATTTGTATGTTTCCTTGGGCGACCCGATTGCCGGCGACACCCCGAGTTGGAGCATGCGGGTGTACTACAAGCCGTTTGTGCCTTGGCTGTGGGCGGGTGTACTGCTGATGGTGTTCGGTGGCATGCTCGCAGCGCTGGACCGGCGTTACCGTCGCCGTGCCGTGTCGCCAATGCAGACGGCCGGTGAAGCCTTGTCTTCTGCCCCTTGAAACCATGAATAAAAAGTTTTTGATCCCACTGGGGCTGTTCGCTACATTGGTGGTGTTTTTGGCGGTGGGTTTGACCCGCGATCCGAGTGAAATTCCTTCGCCGCTGGTGGGCAAACCCGCGCCCGAATTCAGTTTGCCCATGTTGGTAGGGGACAAATCTTTTAGCCCCAGCGACATGAAAGGCAAGGTCTGGTTGTTCAATGTCTGGGCTACTTGGTGTGTGGCGTGTCGCGAAGAGCATCCGTTGCTGGTAGAGTTTTCAAAACAAAGCCGCATACCCGTGGTCGGGTTGAGTTACAAAGAAATTCAGGCCCAAGACCAGCCCAACGGGCCGCTCAAAGAAGCTGACAAATTGCAACTGGCAAGAGAACGCAGTCTGCGGTTTTTACAGCGGCAGGGCGATCCCTACACCTTATCGGTGCTGGATTTGGACGGCAGCGTTGGCATCAATTACGGCGTTTACGGTGTGCCTGAAACCTATTTGATCGATCGTCAGGGTGTCATTCGTTACAAGCGCGTCGGTCCGTTGACCCCGCAAATATTGCAAGACACCTTGCTGCCCTTGATACAAACATTGGAAGCCTCATGAAGTGGATCTTGTTGTGCTGGATGTTGTTGGCGCCTTGGGTGAGTGCGGGAGAAGCACAGCCCATGGCCGAAGACCCGCAGGTAGAGGCCCGTTTGGTGGTGATTGCCGAAGAGTTGCGCTGTATGGTGTGTCAAAACGAATCGCTGGCCTCTTCGCATGCCGAATTGGCCGAAGACTTGCGACGCGAAGTGCGTAAATTGATCCGCGACAACAAATCTGATGCCGAGATCAAAACCTATTTGGTGGAGCGTTACGGTGACTATGTGTTGTACCGGCCCCAGGTCAAGCCCTTGACATGGCCCTTGTGGTTTGGTCCTTTCTTCATGCTGCTGTTGGCCATTTGGGGCTTATGGCGGTATTTGCGCTTGCGCAAACATGCGCTCGCCACCCAGCAAGCCATGCCCAACGACACCTCCCATACTGCTGTGCACAAGGATTGAATGAACAACGTACAACTTTTTTTACTGCTGGCCTTGTTGTTGTCCGTGGTGGTGACATTGGTGCTGGCTTGGGCGGCCAGAAGAGCGGCCAAAGATGCCGCCAGCGGTTATCAGCGCCAGCATGTCATGTCGCATGTCAGCGTATACCGCGAACAATTGTCAGAACTCGACCGCGAACTGGCC
Source organism: Comamonadaceae bacterium (assembly GCA_027488735.1). GTDB lineage: Bacteria > Pseudomonadota > Gammaproteobacteria > Burkholderiales > Burkholderiaceae_C > Limnohabitans. The sequence goes on from JAIYBB010000007.1 coordinate 138,930, forward strand.
CAAGGCACGCTGGACCAAGCGGGATACGACCTGTCTCAACAAGAATTGACCCAGCGTTTGCTGGAGGATGCGCCTGCAGCCACTGCGGCAACCGCTGAGACTGAACCCGCTGTCCCGCGCATCAAATGGTTGATAACTGGCATGTCTTTGCTGGTCCCCATTGCTGCGTTCACTTTGTATTTTTATGTGGGCACGCCGGTGGCGCTCGACCCTGCATTGGTGGCGCAGGCCAATGGAGAAGAGGAAATCACTCCGCAAAAGCTCGAAACCATGGCCGAACAACTCAGCCAAAGACTGGAAAAAGAGCCCGAGAATGCCGAAGCTTGGGTCATGCTTGGCCGCATTCAGCGCGCGTTGGCGCGTTACGACCAAGCCGATGCCGCTTTGCAAAAAGCCTTGGCCTTAGAACGCAATGACGATCTGATGATTGAACGCGCCGAGGTGCTGGCGCAAAAAAACAATGGGGTGTTCAAAGGCGAGCCCTGGACCATTATCAATAGCGTGCTCAAGACGGATCCGCAAAACGGCAATGCACTGTTGTTGGCGGGCAGCGCCGCTTTCTCAGAAGAACGTTTCAAGGAAGCTTTAGGTTATTGGGAAAAAGTTCGTGGTTTGTTGCCGGCTTCCTCTCCCGATTTGCCAGCGTTGGCAGAGGCCATTGACAAGGCACGTGAGCGTTTGGGTTTGCCGCCGCAAGCGCCGGTCAACGCAGGCAATGCACCTGCCAGCGCCGGTATGGCCGCCAAACCCGTCAGCGATGGCACCGAACGCATCAGTGGACGCGTGCTGTTGTCACCCGACATAGCGTCTCAGGTCTCAGGCAAAGACACGGTGTTTATTTATGCCAATGCCGCCGACGGACCACGCATGCCGTTGGCGATTGTTCGAACCACGGTGGACAAACTGCCCTACGACTTTGTGCTGGACGACAGTCTGGCCATGAACCCCCAAATGAAGCTGTCTCAGGTCAAGTCAGTGATGGTGAGAGCGCGTATTTCTAAATCCGGCAACGCCATGCCGCAAGCAGGTGACTTTGGTGCCAGCGTCGGGCCGGTCACGCCTGGAAGTCCTGATAAATTGGAATTAACCATCTCCAAGGCGTTGACACCTTGAGTCGTCGATTCAATGCATCTATATCGTTTGTTGGACCTAGGATTTGAATGATCGCAGGGTCAAGGAGCGAAAAAAAACCGGCTTGGCAGCCGGTTTTTTTTTCAGAGGGAGGATGAAGCTCAACCCATTAACAAACCGTGTGTGCGCGCAAAGTGCAGGGTTTGTGTACGGCTTTTCACGCCCAAGCGACGGAACAGGCGCCACAAGTGAACCTTGACCGTGTGCTCGCTGATGTTGAGTTCTGCGGCGATGTCGCGGTTGGACAAACCCCGGTCTAGCATCAGAATCAATTGTTTTTGGCGTTTTGACAATTTGATATCGCCTACCACCACAGCATCCGCGTCGACTTCATCTGAGTCTGATTTCAAAATATCTTGGATAGCCGCAGAAATTTCGGCGGTGTCGGTGGATTTTTCAATGTAAAGGTCTGCACCTGCTTCTAGACAAGCGTCGCGGGCTTCGCCAGAGGGCATGGCGGACAACACCACCAGTGGTATTTCGGGATACATTTTTTTCACGTCGGAAATGGCTGTGGCGCCTTTGACACCAGGCAGCAACAAGTCGAGTACAAAAAGTTCGGGTTCGCCGTTTTTGATCAAAGCGGCTTGCAGTTCGCTGAACTTTTCCAATTCCACCACCTTGGAGGCAGGGCGAAGTCGTCGCAAAAGCATGCCAATCATCTGGCGAACCATGGGGTGGTCATCAATCACATATAAGCTCATCGTTGTTCTCCGGTGTCAATAATTTAGGCCCATGGCCTCGCGCACATCGCGCATGGTTTCTTGCGCCGTGGCACGTGCACGCTGTGTTCCAGCGTCAACGATATAACGAACAAGGCGTGGATTGGAAACAAAAGGTTCGGCGCGTTCCAACATGGGTTGCTGTTCTGCAAGGATGGCGTCGATGATAGGTTGCTTGCACTCTAAACAACCTATCCCTGCGCGGGTGCATTCGGTTTTCACCCATTCGCGGGTGGCGGCAGGTGAATACACCAGATGGAACTGCCACACAGGGCAGCGGTCGGGGTGGCCGGCGTCGGTGCGCTTGACCCTGGCAGGGTCGGTGGGCATGCGTTTGACCTTGCTCTCGATGCTGGCGGCATCTTCGCGCATGGCAATGGTGTTGTGATAGCTCTTGCTCATTTTGGCGCCGTCCAAGCCGGGCAGTTTGCTGGCTTCTGTCAGCAGCGCATGCGGTTCTGTCAACACCGCTTTACCCGTTCCTTTGAAATAGCCTTCCAAACGTTCACGGTCTTTGTCTGTCAATTCAGGTGCGGTTTGTAAATAACCCATGGCACCTTCAAGCGCCTTGGTGTCACCGGTTTCTTGAAACTGTTTGCGGGACTTTTCAAAGCGTTTGACGCTGTCCTTGGGCAATTTGGCCAAGCAGACTTGCACCAGCGCTTCGAAATCGGGTTCGCGGCCATACAAATGGTTAAAACGACGAGCCGCCTCACGGGTGAGTTCGACGTGGCTGGCTTGGTCTTCGCCGACCGGTACGTGCTTGGCCTTGTAAATCAAGATGTCAGCGGCTTGCAGCAAGGGGTAGCCCAGAAAACCGTAAGTGGTGAGGTCTTTGTCTTTGAGCTTTTCCTGCTGGTCTTTGTAGGTCGGCACGCGTTCCAGCCAACTGATGGGTGTGCCCATGGCCAGCAAGGTAAACAGTTCAGCATGCTCAGGGATACGGCTTTGCAAAAACAAAGTGCATTGGTTGGGGTCTAGGCCGGCGGCGAGCCAGTCGATCACCATTTCATATACATTTTTTTCAATGATTTCACGGCTTTCGTAATGCGTGGTGAGCGCATGCCAGTCAGCGACGAAATAAAAGCATTCCATTTCTGATTGCAGACGCACCCAGTTTTTCAAGGCGCCGTGGTAGTGGCCCAGGTGGAGCGCGCCGGTCGGGCGCATCCCGGAGAGAACGCGATCTGTCATGGTGTGATCAAAAGCAATACATGGGCCAATGGCTGCAACAACCATTGGATGGAGAACACAGAGGCGTTCATGATAGGTGTCATCCACAAAGCGTTGACCACGCCGAGCAATACCAAGCCCATCACAATGAAAAAACCGAAGCGCTCAACCTGCGCGAAACCGACGGCAAGCCGCCAAGGCAACAAACCCACCACAATGCGTCCGCCATCCATGGGTGGAATGGGAAACAGGTTGAAAGCAAACATGACCAAGTTGGTCAACACGCCCGCCTTGGCCATGTCGATGAAAAAACGCTCTTCGACATCAAAACCGCTGAGTAAATAAATCGCGACCATCCACAAAATGGCTTGCAGCAAGTTGGCCACAGGACCGGCCAAGGCGACCCACACCATGTCGCGTTTGGGGTGACGCAAACGGGAAGCATCCACCGGCACAGGCTTGGCGTAACCAAATAAAAAATTGCCCGCGGTGGCGAAATAGAGTACCAAAGGTATCGCGATGGTACCCACCAAATCAATATGGGGAACAGGATTGAGTGTGACGCGGCCCAAGGCCCAAGCGGTGTTGTCGCCTAACAATTTGGCGACATAGCCGTGCGCCGCCTCATGCAAGGTGATTGCCAGTAATACCGGCAAGGCATGGGTAGTGATTGTTTGAACTATTTCATTGAATTCCACAGAAACATTCTCTCACTAAACCCGACAAAATTGATATTGAACCAATAAAAACCAGTAATATTTTTCATTTATTAACGACGCTAGGGATTGCCCTAAAGACCGTCTTCTGTGAATTCATAGTCTCAAAAGACTTACATCACCAGCGCCTTGCCTGATCAAAACAGGTGCATCCCCTTGGCCCATCGGGGTTAAGTCGACCACGGTGGTGGCTTGCATGGAGCAGGCTCCGGCATCGATGACTGCAGCGAGCTGGTGTTCGAAGCGTTCACGTATTTCCTGGGCATCGTTCATTGGCTCGGTGTCACCGGGAGGAATCAAAGTGGTGGCCAGCAAGGGTGCGCCGTGTAACTCGAGCAATTGCAGGAGGCTTATGTGCTCTGGCACCCGCAAACCGATGGTTTTGCGTTGCGGATGCGAAACGCGTCGCGGTACTTCCTTGGTGGCTTCCAAAATGAAGGTGTAGGCGCCCGGGGTGGCCGCTTTGAGCAAACGAAACTGTCGGTTGTCCACTTTGGCATACAGCGCCAATTCGCTCAAGTCGCGGCACAGCAGGGTCAGATGGTGTTTGTCGTCTACCTCGCGCAAGCGACGCATCTGGTCGACAGCGGCTTTATCGTCCAAGTGACACACCAATGCATAACTGGAATCGGTGGGCACCGCCAGCACCTTGCCTTGTTTGAGCATATCCACCGCCTGTTTGAGTAAGCGGGGTTGCGGGTTATCAGGATGAACTTGCAGCCATTGGGCCATAGCGAAAACGCACAAAGGCGGAGTTATTGGATGCGGTCTGCCAGCAGTTCCCACACCGGGGTCAAATTGCCCGGCAACCAAGGCAGGCTACCGAGATCGGTGTGGCTTTCATCCGGGCTGTGAAAGTCGCTGCCGCGCGAAGCAGCCAGATCGAACTCGCGCGCCATGTCTGCATACTCAATGGCTTCTTGCGCTGAATGGCTGCCGGTCACCACTTCTACCGCTTGGCCGCCGTGGTTTTTGAATTCGGTGAACAAAGCGAATTCTTCGGTCGGCGTGAAGCCATAACGTGCGGGGTGGGCAATGACGGCCACGCCTTGGCATTCACGGATCCAGCGGACCGCGTCGCCCAAGGAAGCCCAGCGGTGCGGCACAAAACCGGGTTTGCCTTCGGTCAGAAAACGGCGGAACACTTCGTGAGTGTCTTTGCACACGCCGGTCTCGACCAGAAAGCGGGCGAAGTGGGTGCGGGAGATCAAATCCGGGTTACCCGCATAGGTGAGTGCGCCTTCAAAGCTGCCGTGTATGCCGACCTTGGCCAGCCCGGCGGCCATGTCTTTGGCGCGATCATGCCGGCCGCCGCGTGTGGATTTCAAACCAGCCACCAAGCGTGGGTCATGGATGTCAAAACCCAGACCGACGATATGAACGGTGTGACCGGCGAAGGAGACGGAAATTTCGGTGCCGCTGAGGTAACCCATGCCCAAGGCTTTGGCGGCAGCGGCAGCGCGTTGCTGGCCACCGATTTCGTCATGGTCGGTCAATGCCCATAACTCGACACCATTGGCGTGTGCTCTGGCGGCCAGTTCTTCAGGCGTGAGTGTGCCGTCTGAGATGACGGAGTGGCAGTGCAAATCGGCGTTGAGAATATTCACAAGATCATTTTAGGTGGTGCGCATGTTTTCTATGTGCAGTTTCAATTTTCTCTGTCCTTGCCACTGGTCAAGCACCAAACGGTAAGCCAATTCGGCTTGCGGCGGCAAAGCTTCTTGTCTGCCAAACCATATGCCATCGAGCAATTGGCCATGCATTTTCAATTTCAGCGACAAATGTTTTTCACCGACAACGCGTTGGCTGATGACTTCGACCTTGTCTTGAAATACAGGAGCGGCAAAACCTTGGCCCCAGACCTGGTCCTGTAAATCGATGGCCACGTCCGGGCGCAAATGCTCTTTCGCCAGCGGCCCGTCGGTTTCTTGCGATTGCGCCAGTGTGGCCGCGTCCAGCCATTGGGCGGCGATGTGTTGCAACGCGGCCTCAAACGTGGCGAGATCGTCTTCCAGCAAAGTACAACCGGCGGCCATGGCGTGACCGCCGAATCGCAGCAGCAAACCCGGGTGCAGTTTGACCACCGCGTCCAGCGCATCGCGCAAATGAAAACCGGGGATGGAGCGGCCCGAACCTTTCAACACCGCCTGGCCTTCGGACTCGCTGGCGGCAAATACAAAGCAAGGCCGGTAATGCAAATCTTTCAAACGCCCGGCTACGATACCGACCACGCCTTCGTGGAACTCTTCGTCGTAAACGCACAGTGCAGGCGGCGGTTCGTCTTCACTGTCCATCAGCGATTCGGCGATCAACAAGGCTTGCTCGCGCATGCCGGTCTCCAGCGTGCGGCGTTCGCGGTTGATGGCATCGAGTTGCTGCGCGAGTTGCAAGGCCAGCGTGGCGTCGTCGGTGCGTAAACATTCAATGCCCAGCCGCATGTCGGACAAACGACCGGCGGCGTTGATGCGCGGCCCGAGCGCAAACCCCATGTCTTGGCTGATGGCTTGCGCTGCTTCACGCCCTGCCACTTGAAACAACGCCGACATGCCTGCTGGCAATTGACCACGACGCATGCGCTGCAAGCCTTGCGCGACCAAGCGCCGGTTGTTCGCGTCGAGTTTGACCACATCGGCGACCGTGCCCAAAGCCACCAGCGGCAGCAGACTGTCCAACCGTGGCTCGGTGTCTTTGCTGAATACGCCGCGCTGTCGCAACTCGGCGCGCAGCGCCAACAACACATAAAACATCACGCCCACACCGGCCATGTGTTTGCTCTCGAAGTTGCAACCCGGTTGGTTGGGGTTGACCACCGCTTCGGCGGCGGGAATTTGCGGCCCGGGCAAATGGTGGTCGGTGACCAGCACTTGCAAACCCAGTCGCTGTGCCTCGGCCACGCCATCGACACTGGCAATGCCGTTGTCCACCGTGATCAACAGTTGCGCGCCGCTGGCATGCACACGTTGCGAAATAGACGGTGTGAGCCCGTAGCCGTCAACCACGCGGTCCGGCACGATGAAGTCCACGTGTTGCGCACCCAGCAATGTCAATCCGCGCAAACCTACCGCGCACGCTGTCGCGCCATCGCAGTCGTAATCAGCGACTATGCACAGGCGTTGTTGCGTGTGAATCGCATCGGCCAGCAAGTGTGCTGCATCCGCCATGCCTTTCATGCCGTTCGGCGGCAGCAAATGCGTCAAAGAGGCATCCAAGTCTTTGGCATCGCTGACACCGCGCCCGGCATATAAACGCGCCAGCAGTGGATGAACACCGGCTTGCTCCAGCGCCCAAGCCGCGCGCGGCGGCACATCGCGGGTGATGAATTTCATGACAAATGTTGAATCAATTGAACGGGTTTGAAAAAACGCTTCAAGCGATGAAGCACAGGGTTTTGCCCGGCTTGCAAATGAAGCGCATGGTTTGTGCCACACAGCACGACTTGATCGCCTTGTTGCAAGGCAGGCAGCATCACTTCATGCGCCAGTGTTTCCCAAGACTGCGCCCACTCAGCGGGCTGAGCTTGTACAAACGGTTGACGCAAACTCTGGTGCAGCACCACTTGTTTGGCGGTGACTGCGGGCAACTCACCGCAACCGCTGACCCAAAATGAATTCACCGGTTGATCGCGCGCTTCATTGACAGCATGTGTGTAGAACAGCATTTGCATTTCATTTTGTAAACGCCGGATCATGCGTTGCGCTGCCGATTGCGCAGACACATAGTGTGAGTCATTCAAAGCATTCATGCCTTGCCAGCAAGCGCGCTCCAGCGTAACGCAAGGCAAGTGTTTGAACACCGTGGCATGCGCTAAAAATTTGCCAGGCGACAAGGCGTGTAAATGGATACCGTCTTCCAGAAAAAACGCGTGCATGGCTTGCAGCAAAGCGTCAGATTCAACTGCTGATAAATCCACAGGCAGACTCACCTGAACACGGCCTTGTTCAAACTGCAAGTGCACCAAATCAATCAAAGCCCAGCCATGATCAGGCGGGCAGTGCAAACCCAGTTGCTCGGCTTGACAGGCCGCAAGTGGGAGCAAATCCGGCGTTGTTTGCCAGCCTTGTGCATTCGCCCAAACCATTTCATGCGACATGCAAGCGCTGTCCGCGTCCTGTTGTTCTCTGGCAGTGATGCGGCTTTGCGTGAGCGCGACCAGCGCTGCAGAGGCACGGCGCGCATGCAAGGCCTGCTGCCATGCCAAGGTTTCGTGCGGGTTCGAGCCGTCAAGTTCGCGCGGCCACAAGGCGTAGGCCACCACGTGCACGGTTGCTGAATCGGTGCTTGTCATGAAGGGGATTGTGCCGTGGTGCCACAATCACAGCCAATGACACATTCCAAATGGCCTTTTGAGTGGTTGATCGGTTGGCGCTACACCCGCGCCGGTCGCGCCGCCCGCCGCAACCGCTTCATCTCTTTCATTTCCTCGGTCTCCATGCTGGGCATAGCCTTGGGCGTGGCGGCACTCATCATTGTCTTGAGTGTGATGAACGGGTTTCAAAAAGAAGTGCGCGACCGCATGCTGGGCGTGTTGTCGCATATCGAGGTGCTGGCCTATACCAGTGCATCTTTGGAAAACGTGGCAGGTATTCAACAGCGCGTGCAGCAGCATCCGCAGGTGTTGGCCAGTGCACCGTTTGTGTTGTCACAGGTATTGATGGCACAAGGCGAAGACATGCGCGGGGCAGTGGTGCGAGGCATCGATCCGGCGCAAGAAGCGGCAGTCACTGATGTGGTCGCCGCCATGTCGCCCGATTTGCTTGCGCAATTGCAACCCGGTTCGTATGCGGTGGTGCTGGGTGCCGAGTTGGCGCGCATTCTCGGCATCAAGGCCGGTGACCGCGTGACGCTGGTTGCGCCCGGCGGTCAAGTTACCCCTGTGGGTGTGGTGCCAAGGTTGAAGCAATTGCAGGTGGCGGGTGTGCTGGACACCGGCCATTTCGAATACGACGCCAGTTTGGCCATGCTGCACATCCAAGACGCAGAACGTATCTTCAGGCTGGAAGGCCCGAACGGTATCCGTGTGAAATTGAAGAACGCACAACTTGCCCGTGAAGTGGCCGCGGAAATCGCGCCCGAACTCGGCAGCGATGTACTGGTGCGCGACTGGACACGCGCCAACCGCACCTGGTTCACAGCGGTGCAAATTGAAAAACGCATGATGTTCATCATCCTGACTTTGATCGTGGCAGTGGCTGCTTTCAATTTGGTCAGCACATTGGTGATGACCGTCACAGACAAGCGCGGCGACATCGCCATCTTGCGCACGCTGGGTGCCAGTCCTGCCAGCATCATGGCGATTTTTGTGGTGCAAGGCGCGTTGGTCGGCATCATCGGCACCGTCTCTGGTTTGGTGCTCGGGCTGTTGGTGGCTTTCAATATCGGCAGCATCGTGCCGGCCATTGAACGCGCCTTAGGTGCGAGTTTTCTGCCGCAAGATGTTTACCTGATCAGCCGCATGCCCAGCGATCCGCAGTGGGCCGACATCGGTCCGGTGGTCATCATTGCATTGGTGTTGGCCTTGGCCGCCACCTTGTACCCCAGCTGGCGCGCCAGCCGCATCGACCCCGCGGAGGCCTTGCGCCATGAGTGAACTCGTATTGCAGGCACACAAGTTGGGACGACGTTTTCACGAAGGTGAGATTGATGTCACCGTGTTGCAGGATGTGGATTTGCACATCCAGGCCGGTGAAACATTGGCCGTGGTCGGTGCCTCCGGTTCCGGCAAAAGCACCTTGCTGCATTTGCTTGGCGGCTTGGACACGCCAAGCGCAGGCACGGTGCATTTGCTTGGTCAGGCCTTGGCTGGATTAGACCCAACTGCATTGGGGCGTTTGCGTAACAAACACCTGGGTTTTATTTACCAGTTCCACCATTTGCTGCCCGAGTTCAGCGCGTTGGACAACGTTGCGATGCCTTTGTGGATTCGCCGACTGCCGCGCGAACAAGCCGCTTCACAGGCGCAGGCCATGCTCGAAGCCGTGGGTTTGGGCGAGCGCATCAAACACAGTCCCTCGGAGTTGTCCGGCGGAGAGCGTCAGCGTGTGGCGATTGCCCGCGCCTTGGTCACGCAACCAGCTTGTGTGCTGGCAGATGAACCCACAGGCAACCTGGACCGCAGCACCGCTGACAACGTGTTTGCTTTGATGTTGGACCTTGCGCACCGTCAAGGCACAGCGTTTGTGGTGGTCACGCATGACGAAAGTCTGGCCGCGCGTTGCGACCGGCAATTGCGCTTGGTTGCCGGGCGCTTGCAAGCCTGATTTTTTAAAACTCAGTCTTTGCCGTGATTCGGCGAACGCGGTCCAAACAACATGCCACCCGGTTGCGGTGCCAGCAAGCGCGCACTGGTGATATGGGGCAGGCCTTACAAGGTGGTTTGCCCGCTTTGGCCACAATCAGGGCATGAATTGGATTGACAGCCATTGCCATTTAGACGCTCATGAATTTGCCGCAGACCGAGATGCGGTGCGTGCAGCGGCACGCGCGGCCGGTGTGACTAGCTGTGTGATTCCAGCGGTGGAGGCGAGCAACTTTGACACGGTGCGAGCGCTGGCGCATCAACATGGCGATGTGTATGCGCTGGGCATACACCCGATGTACACGCCACAAGCGGTTGAGGCCGACTTGCAAACGCTTGACGCGCAATTGCAGCAGCACCGCAGCGACCCGCGCTTGGTGGCTGTCGGGGAAATCGGTCTCGACGGTTTTGTGCCGGGCTTGGACATGGCGCGTCAGCAAGTGTTTTACAAAGCCCAACTGAGGTTGGCGCAACAACATGATTTGCCGGTCATCTTGCATGTGCGCCGTAGCGCGGATTTGCTGCTGCAAGGCTTGCGTCAAACACCAGTCATTGGCGGCATCGCGCATGCGTTCAACGGCAGTTTGCAGCAGGCGCACATGTTCATTGACCTAGGGTTCAAACTGGGCTTTGGCGGCGCGCTCACCTATGAGCGGGCTTTGCAATTGCGCAGATTGGCAACCGAGTTGCCGCTGGACGCGCTGGTGCTGGAAACCGATTCGCCCGATATACCGCCACATTGGTTGTACGTGACCGCCCAGCAGCGCGAGGCGGGTGTGGCGCAAGGGCGAAATACACCGGCGCAGGTGCCGCGCATTGCACAGGTGCTGGCTGAATTGCGCGGTGTGTCGGTGGAGGAAGTGCGGGAGGCGACGACGAAAAATGTGCGGCAGGTGTTGGGTTTATCCACAATAGCGACAATCCCCCCATGACAGCCACTTCCCCCAAACTCCCGCAAGTGAATGTGTCCGAGCACGGCAAGGTGCGCTATTTGCATTTAGGCACGGCATGGGTGCAAGGCTCGATGTGGTTGAAAAAGCCTTACGACATCGAATTGGAATATGTGCAGCGCATGCAAGCCTGGTTGTTGTTTCACGAGGCGGACGAGGTTGAAGGCATGCACGCCATGCAGTTCGGCCTGGGTGCGGCTGCGCTCACCAAAAACTGTCACCAGGTGCTGAAGATGCGCACCACCGCCATTGAGCTCAATCCGCAGGTGATTGCGGCTTGTCGCACTTGGTTCGAGCTGGGTGCAGATGATGAACGCTTGAACGTGGTGCTCGGCGATGCGGCTGAAGTGGCAGCGCACGAACATTGGCAAGGGCAGGTCGATGTGTTGCATGTCGATTTGTATGAAGAACAAGCTGCTGCGCCAGTCTTGGACGACCCGGTCTTTTATGGCCATTGCAAAAACCTGTTGACCCAACGCGGGTGCATGCTGGTCAATTTGTTTGGTCGATCCTCCAGCTTTGAGCGCAGCCTGGGGCATATCCGCCAAGCTTTCGGTGCCGATGCGATCTGGGCTTTCAATCCAACCCGCGAAGGCAACACGGTGGTGTTGGCACAGCGTGAGCCATCGCGTCCTGCCGAAGAAACCCTGCAAGCGCGGGCCGCGCAGATACAGGCACGTTGGCGCTTGCCAGCGCCGCAGTGGTTGCGCCATTTCAAACCTATTGCGGCATAGGTGACAATGGCGCTTCTGTGCATCAGAGGGGTCCTCTTGTGTCTATCAAAAGCCAAAAAGATTTTGTGTCAGGGGTGATGTTTACCGTGACCGGTGCGGCATTCGCTTGGAATGCGGCAAGCTCCTACAACGTAGGGACTGCGGGACAAATGGGCCCTGGCTACTTTCCCATGGTGCTGGGTTTGGTGCTGGTGTTGTTGGGCAGTTTCATCATGTTTTTTTCGCTGGTGGTGGAAACCCCAGACGGCGGATTGATCGGGGACTTCGCTTGGCGGCCACTGTTTTGTATTTTGGGTGCCAATGTATTGTTTGGCGTGCTGTTGGGTGGATTGCCCATGTTCGGTGTGCCTTCCATGGGGCTGATGGCAGCCATTTACGCACTGTGTGGACTGGCTTTGCTCGCTGATGACAACCGCTTCACACTGCGGCGCTGGTTGGTGCTGTCCAGCATATTGGCCGCTGGCAGCTATGTGGTTTTCATCAAATTGCTGGGCCTGACCATGCCGGTGTGGCCTTCCTTCATCACTCCCTGATCGGACCGCCATGGACTTGCTCGCCAACCTTGCCACCGGTTTTGCAGTTGCCGGCACACCGATCAATTTGCTCTATGCATTGATCGGTTGCTTGTTGGGCACCTTGATTGGCGTGTTGCCCGGCATCGGTCCTGTGGCCACCATTGCCATGTTGTTGCCCGTGACTTATGCCTTGCCGCCTGTGTCGGCGCTGATCATGTTGGCGGGTATTTATTACGGTGCGCAATACGGCGGTTCGACCACCGCCATATTGGTCAATTTGCCAGGGGAATCTTCATCTGTGGTGACCACGCTGGACGGCTACCAGATGGCGCGTCAAGGGCGCGCCGGTCCGGCTTTGGCAGCTGCTGGTATGTCATCCTTTATTGCAGGCTGTGTCGGTACCTTGTTGCTGGCGGCCTTTGCTGCGCCGTTGACTGAAGTGGCATTTGCTTTTGGCCCAGCGGAATATTGCGCCTTGATGGTGGTGGGTCTGATCGGCGCGGTGGTGCTGGCTTCGGGTTCGCTGCTCAAGGCCATCGCCATGATCATTTTGGGATTGCTGTTGGGTCTGGTGGGCACTGACATCAACTCTGGCATGGCAAGGTTCACATTCGATATGCCGGAATTGGCCGATGGCATCGGCTTTGTCGCGGTGGCCATGGGTGTGTTTGGCTATGGCGAAATCATCAGCAACTTGGCCAAAAGTGAAGTGGACAGAGAAGTGTTCACTGCCAAGGTGCAAGGCTTGATGCCTACGCGCACTGACATCCAACACATGATGCCTGCGGTGCTGCGGGGCACTGTATTGGGCTCGGTGTTGGGTGTGTTGCCTGGTGGCGGTGCGGTGCTGGCCTCATTTGCCTCCTACACCATCGAGAAAAGAATCAAACTCAAAGCAGGGGAAGTACCCTTGGGTCAAGGCAATATCCGTGGCGTGGCCGCGCCCGAGTCTGCCAATAACGCCGGTGCGCAAACCTCGTTCATTCCTTTGCTCACCTTGGGCATCCCGCCCAATGCGGTGATGGCTTTGATGGTCGGCGCCATGACCATACACAACATACAGCCTGGCCCGCAGGTGATGACCGTCAACCCAGAATTGTTTTGGGGCTTGATCGTGTCCATGTGGATCGGTAACTTGATGTTGATCATTTTGAATTTGCCGATGATCGGCATCTGGATCAAACTGCTGACCGTGCCCTACCACTATTTGTTTCCGGCGATCGTGTTGTTTTGCGCGATTGGGGTCTACACCACCAACAATTCCACCTTCGATATCTGGTTGGTCGCCCTGTTTGGTTTGGCAGGTTATGTGTTTACGAAACTGGGCTGTGAACCGGCGCCTTTGTTGCTGGGTTTTATCTTGGGCCCGATGCTAGAGGAATACCTCAAGCGAGCGTTGAAATTGGCACGCGGCGATTGGTCAGTATTCGTCACCCGGCCCTTGTCTGCCGCCCTGCTGGCGTTGGGTGCCGTGCTGCTGCTGCTGGTGCTGCTGCCTGCGATCAAATCCAAAAGAAAAGAAGCATTTGTAGAAGATTAAGTGGACCGCCATGATTGAACACCCTGACAGACGCGCGCTGCACAACGAAGTGCATGCGCGTCCCCCTGAACCCATGCAAGCCCCGATGGCGATCAGTCATGTGGTCATGCTGGCTGACGCCGCCGCGCGCGATGCCAGTCGCGAACACTTGCTGGCTTTGCTGCGGGACAACCATTTACCGGTGCCTGATGCAAGTGCCAACCATTTGCGTATCGATGTGGGCCGCTGGCGGCTGCGCTGGGAATTGCACACCGAATTTGTCACCTGGACATTCATGGTCGACGCGCCTGCGGGCCTTCCAAGCCCTGATGATTACGGCATGGCATTGCGCTTATTGCCCCAGCAATGGCTTAGCCAATTGCCAGGGCAATGTTTGGCACGTATCAATATCTGGGCAAAGTTGACCCAAGACTTGAGCGATCGCGATGAATTGCACCAACAGTTTCGTGAAGATTCATTGGTGGCGTGTCAATTGGCTGAAGGCACAGCCACCTTGCACACCGATTTCCAAATTGGCCCCGACGGTTATTCGCGCATGTTGTTGCGTGTCGGTCAGTTGTCCAAACGTCGCTTAGGCCGGTTGGTGCAACGCCTGTTGGAAATTGAAACCTACCGCATGATGGCCTTGCTGGGCTTGCCGGTGGCGCGCAGTGCAGCGCCTGCGCTGGCGCAGGCTGAACAAGAACTGGCTGATTTGGCCCAAGCCATTCGCAGCGCCAGACAAGACGAAGAGGCCGAATTGCTGGAGCGTTTGACGCGCTTGGCCGGTCAGGTAGAGGGTTTGTATGCGTCGCAACACTCACGCTTTTCTGCCAGCAAAGCGTATTTCGAACTGGTGGACAGGCGCATACAAGACATACGCGAAAACCGCTTGCCCGGTTTTCAGTCGGTCGGTGAATTCATGGACCGGCGTTTGTCACCAGCGCGCAGCACTTGTGATTGGGTGGCTAAACGGCAAACTGCGTTATCCGAGCGCGTGTCACGCATGAGCAATTTGTTGCGAACGCGCGTGGATTTCCAACAAGAACAAAGCAGCCAGGCCTTGCTGACAGCGATGAACAAACGCCAAGGCATGCAACTCAAATTACAAACCACTGTCGAGGGTTTGTCGGTGGCGGCCATCACTTACTACATCACCGGTTTGATGCACTATGTTGCCGAAGGCTTGGCCGCCAAAGGATGGATCAATGACCCGACGCTTGCCACTGCTTTGGCGGTGCCAGTGATCGTGCTGTTGGTATGGGGGATCACCCGCCGTTTGCATTACAAGGTATTTCGTCCCGACGCATAACTTTTTTTCATCCTCCATGTACCGACACGCGGTGTATTTCTTTCATATCTACAAACAACATGTCTTTCAATTTCAACAATCCCTACAGCAGTACGCGTCTTCCCGTCTTCGCCCGCAACATCGTCTCAACCTCACACCCGCTGGCCGCGCAAGCCGGTTTGCGCATGCTCTGGCGTGGCGGCAATGCGGTGGATGCAGCCATCGCAGCGGCGGCGGCATTGACCATCGTCGAGCCAGTCAGTTGCGGCTTGGGATCAGACGCGTTTTGCATTTTGTGGGACGGTCAGCAACTGCATGGTTTGAATGCCTCGGGACGCGCACCGCAAGCGTGGACACCTGACTATTTCCAACGCAAATACGGCGACAACGCCATGAACCCGCCTAAGCGCGGCATCGATTCAGTCACCGTGCCCGGCGCTGTTGCCAGTTGGGTGGCATTGAGTGAGCGTTTTGGAAAATTGCCTTTCGAAGATTTGATGCAACCGGCCATAGAGATTGCCGAGCGCGGTTTTTTACTGAGTGTGGTGGTGCAGGAAAAATGGGCAGCGCCCGTGGACGAACTCAAAGGCCAACCCGGTTTTGCGCAGGCGTTTTTGCCGCGCGGTCGCGCGCCTGAAGTGGGTGAGTTGTTCCAATTTGCATCTGCGGCCAATGGCTTGCGCGCGATTGGCAAAACCAAAGGCCAGGCGTTTTACGGCGGTGAAATCGCTGAAGCATTGGAGCGTTTTTCAAACGCCAACGGCGGCGCACTGAAAGCCTCTGACTTTGCAGCTTATGAGGCCGAATGGGTCAAGCCGATTTCCATGGATTACCGAGGCCACACCTTGCATGAAATTCCGCCCAACGGCCAAGGCATTGCCGCGTTGATTGCGTTGGGCATATTGGATAACTTTGATCTGGCCGCTTTGCAACGCGATGGCGTCGATTCGCAGCATGTGCAAATCGAAGCCATGAAACTCGCGTTTGCCGATGTCTACCGTTATGTCGCGGAAGCCGGCAGCATGGAGGTGACGGCGGCGCAAATGCTGGACAAGTCGTATTTGAAAGAACGCGCCAAGTTGATTGACATGCAGCGTGCGCAAGATTTCAAAGCGGGCAACCCGGCCAAGGGCGGCACGATTTACCTGACCGCTGCCGATGAAAACGGCATGATGGTCAGCTTCATTCAAAGCAATTACATGGGCTTTGGCTCGGGCTGTGTCGAACCAACCTATGGTGTCAGTTTGCAAAACCGTGGTCATGCGTTTGCGGTGCGCCCCGGCGGTTTGAATCCGGCTAACTTGGTTGCACCCGGCAAGCGTCCGTTTCACACCATCATCCCGGCGTTTCTCACCAAAGACGGCCAACCGGTGATGAGTTACGGCGTCATGGGCGCGAACATGCAACCGCAAGGCCATGTACAAACCTTGGTGCGCATGCTCGACTACGCGCAGAATCCGCAAGCCGCTTGTGATGCACCGCGCTGGCGCTACAACGAAGGTTTGGTCATCAATGTGGAAGCCGGTATGGACCCGCACACGGTGCAAGGTTTGCAACAACGCGGCCACGCCATGGAAGTCATCAATGACAGCTACCAAGATTTCGGCTCCGGCCAATTCATTTGGCGCATGGGCGACCCCAAGATCGAAGGCTATGTGGCGGCAAGCGATTCGCGCCGCGATGGACTGGTGGCAGGTTTTTAAATCATGGGTTGAACGCTGGCTGAATTGGAATGGCCACTGTGCGGGTGCTCAGGGGTGTGTATATGGCTTCGCAAACAGGAGAAAAAACATGGACTTAGGTATCAAAGGCAAATGGGCGCTGGTCGGCGGCGCGAGCAAGGGTTTGGGCTGGGGTTGTGCCAGTGCGCTGGCGCAAGCCGGTGTGAATCTGGTGATGGTGTCGCGCGGTGCGCCCGCGCTTGAAGCCGCAGCTGCCGGACTGCGCCAGTACGGCGTGACAGCGCTGACGGTAGCGCAAGATATCACCACGCCTGCCGGTCGTGAGGCGATTTGGTCTGTGGCGGGTGGCCCTGGCAAGAACTTCGACATTGTGGTGACGAATGCCGGTGGCCCACCCAGTGGCGACTTTCGCGAATGGGACCGTGAGGCATGGATCAAGGCTGTCGACGGCAACATGCTCACCCCCATCGAGCTGATGAAAGCCACCATCGACGGCATGGCGTCCCGCGGCTTTGGGCGCATCGTCAACATCACGTCAAGCGCGGTCAAAGCGCCCATCGACGTGCTGGGCTTGTCCAATGGCGCACGCAGCGGTTTAAGTGGCTTTGTCGCCGGCTTGTCGCGCAACCCAAGCATTGCCAAACACAATGTCACTATCAACAACCTGTTGCCTGGCGCGTTTGACACCGACCGGTTGAAAAGTATTTTGCAAACGACCGCTGATAAAACTGGCAAAAGCTTGGACGAATTGGCGCAAGCTCGCCGTGCCAGCGCCCCGGCCAATCGCTTTGGCCATCCGGAAGAATTCGGTCAAACCTGCGCGTTTTTGTGCAGTCAGCACGCAGGCTTCATCAATGGTCAAAATATTTTGATCGACGGCGGGGCTTATCCAGGGGCATTCTGATTGGAAGACTTCGCAGTGCTAGGTTGAACAAATCAGAGGTTGAGGCTCAGTTGAGGGCAGCTTCATCTTCCTGGCTTGCGCTTTTGACATGCGTATTCAATGCGTTTTGCAATTCCTGTAGTTGCACAGGCTTAGGGATAAACGCATTCACACCGGCAGCCGCAGCGCTTTCGAAGGCTTCTTTGAACACATCGGCTGTCAGCGCAATGATGGGGATGTTTGCTTTGCGGCAGCTTCTGGAACGTATGGCGCGAGTGGCTGTCAATCCATCCATCACCGGCATGTGTATGTCCATCAGCACCACATCAAAATCTTCTTTGTCTAAAGTCTGCAGCGCGATTTCACCGTTCTCGCAAAAAGTGGCTTGATGACCCAGACGTTGCAGCAAAAAAGCTAAAAATTTTTGATTGACGGGATGGTCTTCGGCGACCAGGATGCGTAGCTTTTCGTTGTCAGTGATGCTCAGTGGTGCGCTTGGCGGCGCCGCATCAACGCTCTCTGGTTGATGCGGCACCAGCGGCAAACGCACCGTGAAATTCGAGCCCTGCCCGGGCTGGCTTTGCACATGGATGTCACCGCCGAGCAAACGCGCGAGTGACAAGGAGATTTCCAAACCCAAACCAACACCCGAGAATTTGCGCGACAAACCCGAGTCGATTTGGTAGAAGCGCTGAAACAATTTACCCAGCGAAGTTTCGTCCAAACCTATGCCGGTGTCGCAGATGCTGAACTCAAAAAATCGCAAGGACTTTTCATCAGTGGACCGGCGAAAGTGCAGGCTGACCTGACCTTGTTCTGTGAATTTGATGGCGTTGTTCAACAGGTTGAGCAAAATTTGTCGCAAGCGTGTGGCATCCGATTTCACCCAGACGGGCTCTGCGGGCAAGTCTGGCACTTGAAAAGACAATCCTTTTTGTATCGCCAGTGGCCGCATGATGGCCTCGACATTCATCATCAACGCGCGCAAGTCAACCGCTTCCGATTGCAAGCTGATCTTGCCGGACTCCAGCGCAGACATGTCCAAAATATCGTTCAACAGTTTCAAAAAATGACCGGCTGAATCGTTCACTGTTTTGACCAAATCTGCTTGTTGGCTGCTCAGTGGCGTGGTGCCCAAAATATTCAAAATACCGACGATGCCGTTGAAAGGGGTGCGAAGTTCATGGCTCATATTGGCCAGAAACAGGCTTTTGCCGCGACTCGCCGCCTCGGCATCACGTTGCGCTTGGCGCAGTTGATCATTCAACGCGGTCAACGCGATTTGTTCGCGTTGCTGTGAGCGGTGCCGCGTCAACAGCCCGAAGGCCGCAGCCATCAGCAACACCAGTTGCGCCAAAGTCAGCCAAGTGATTTGCTGGTTTTGCCACAGCAATTCCGCATTTTGTTGCTCTAACAACAAAGAAGCGAGCAAGTCAGCGGAATAGCTGATCGGGTGGTTTTTGGAGGTGAATGCCTGCATGTCATTCAACAATGTGCGCAGTTCTTGAAGCTGACTTGGCTCTTGGTCCAACACTTGTTGCGCACGCTGTACATACGTTTGCATTATGTCTAGCGTGGCCACGTTCTGCGGGTCTTTGAACATGAAGGCAGAGCCCGGGGACTCGCGCACCACTTCGACTTTGCTGGTCAACAGATCGAGACGCATTTGCAAGTCATCTTTGGAGACCCGCTGTTGTGTGTATAAATGCAATTCCAGCGCTTGTTGAAAACGCTGGAACTCGCTGTCCAAAATAAACGCAGGCGCGGTGAGTGAATCCACTCTGACAGCGTTTTGTTCAAGCAGTGCCTGACGCTGTATCAATTCGAAAGCCAACAACACCAACATGGCGGCCGCCATCACCGCAGTGATCACAAACAGCCGGATGCTGTAGGAAATCGAGGAAAGTCTCAGTGGTATCACAGTGCGCTTATTCGACGATCAAACCTTTGAGCTGCCAGACTGAGCGCTGGTAATACAGCACGCTTTGTAACTCTTTGCGGCTGTCATAGGGGTACACCACAAACAAGGGCCCTTTGTTTTTAGGCCCCATTTGTTTGCCATTCAAAGAATGCGCCACTATCAGGTCAAATTTCTCGGCATCGCTGAAAGGCAGTTTGGCTTTGTACTCATCGAGTCCCACCGCGGTAATGGTGGTGCCCTTTACCTTGGCGGTATTCAAAACGTCCCGCAGCAGCGGTCCGGTGAAGGTGACCGGTTTTTTGTACCAGGGCGTGTGGGTGGTGAACGTTTGCTGGGGTAATTGTTTCAAGCTGGCCAAGTCAAACACACTGAGCAGTTTGGCCGCTTGTGTTTTGTCTGCGGGTTGCTGAAAAATCTCCAGCACTTTGTCGCTTGCCACGGGTTCTTTGGCATGAAGCTGTGAGGGAAATTGAATGCCCATCAAAAAGCTACACAAAATAGTCCAAATGGACCAAGCTTGTACATATTTCATTCAATTAACCTAATTAAAAAGGATTTAAAAGTTTCGAAAAATGCATGTTATGTGTTGATAATTTACCCGTTGAAATTATTGAGGGCAATCTTTGCGGGCATGCCAGTGAATGAGTATTTATAAATACAAATTCAGAAATTATTGAAAACTTTAATATATAACCGATTCACAACAGTTTCAGGGTTTGCGTGACGACACCCAAATACCACCCACGATCAGCACAAACGCCAGTGAGTGAAACCCTTGCGGTGATTCGCCCAAGGCGACGGTAGAAATCAGTGCAGCGAACAAGGGTGTGAGGTTGGCAAAAAAACCGGCGATGTTCGGGCCCACACGTTGTATGCCCAAGCCCCAGCTTCTGTAAGCCAGCAGCGCCGGTCCTAAGGCCACAAACAATACACTGGCCGCCAGCGGCCAACCCCAGACGATGTGCGGGTTGTCGCTGAAGTGCCATTCAGCGGCAGTGAAGGCCCCACTCCACAGCAGGCCGAACACCATTTGCGCGGTCAAAAAATAGGTCCAATTGCTGCGAATTTCTGGTGGGTCGACAGGCTGCGCCACCAGCCAGCTGTACCAGGCCCAGCACAGCACCGCGATCAAGATGTAGACGTCACCGATCACCAGTTGCACCCGCATCAAGGTGTCCCAATCGCCGCGCCCGAGCACACACAAAACGCCTGCAACCGACAAGGACGCTCCCCCTATCTGGCGCAGCGTGACCGATTGTTTGTAAAAAATAGCGCCCATGGCCAACATGAACACCGGCACGCTCGCACCGACCAGCGTCACGTTGATAGGGGTGGAGGTGTGCAGTGCCAAGTATTGGAAACTGTTGTAGCAGCCCACACCCAGCAAGCTCATGAGTCCGTAGCGGCGCCAATGCGCCCACATGGGGCTTGACGGTTTGAGCACTGGCCACGACCACGGCAGCAAGAGCACAAGGGCCAATAGCCATCTGAAAAAATTCAAGGTGATGGGTGGCACCATGTCAGCCACCACGGCACCGAGTACGCTGTTGCCGGCCCAGACCAGCGGCGGGAGCAGCAGCAAACCGGCGGTGGCCAGGTCCAGGCTGGGTTTGGGTGGGGCGGGCACTATTTCGGACATGACAAGGACTCTAACCGAGTTGCGTGGACAATCGCTGTTTGGGGCTTGGCGGATGACCAGCCTATTCACAACTCAGCATACAACTCAGTAGACAGGAGCCAGCCATGACCAAAGCCATTCAATTCACACACACCGGCGGACCCGAGGTATTGCAACTTGCAGACGTCAACGTCGGCGCACCCGGCCCGGGCGAAGTGCGTATTTCGCACAAAGCCGTTGGTTTGAACTACATCGACGTCTACCACCGCACCGGTTTGTACCCGCTGCCTCTGCCGCACGGTCTGGGCATGGAAGGCGCAGGCGTGATTGAAGCCGTGGGCGAGGGCGTTACCCATTTGAAAGCAGGCGACCGCGCGGCATATGCCAGCGCACCGCCCGGAAGTTATTGCGAAGCGCGGGTCATGCCGGCCAAAAACGTGTGCAAATTGCCAGACAACATTTCGTTTGAAACCGCCGCTGGCATGATGCTTAAAGGCATGACCGTTCAGTATTTGCTCAAGCGCACTTTGCCGCAAGCCGGTTTGCAATCCGGCGATTTGATTCTGTTCCACGCCGCCGCCGGTGGTGTCGGTTTGATCGCTTGCCAGTGGGCCAAAGCGCTGGGTTTGCAACTCATTGGCACAGCGGGCAGCGACGAAAAATGTGCGCTGGCCAAAGCTAATGGGGCAGCCCACGTGATCAACTACAACAAAGAAGACTTTGAAGCGCGTGTCAAAGACATCACCAACGGCAAAGGCGTGAAAGTGGTGTATGACTCGGTTGGCAAAGACACTTGGGACAAATCGCTGAACTGCTTGTCACCGTTTGGTTTGATGGCGAGCTTCGGCAACGCCTCCGGCCCGGTGGAACCGTTTGCCCCGGGCTCACTGGGCGCCAAGGGCTCCATTTATGTGACCCGCCAAACCTTGTTCACCCACATCGCCACGCGCGAGACCAACCAGCAAATGGCCGAAGATTTGTTTGACGTGGTCGGCAGCGGCAAAGTGAAAATCCACATCGAGCAACGCTATCCGTTGGCAGAAGCCGCGCAAGCGCACCGCGATTTGGAAGCCCGCAAAACCACCGGCAGCACTTTGTTGACCGTTTGAAGATGCAAGGCTTGGGTCGATTGCGGCCCCATGTCATTTTCTGGACGGTGCTGGCATTGCTGGTCAATGCCTTGCCTTTGCTCACGCCCATATTGAACGAAGGTGATTCGGTGTTGTACGCCGCCTTGTCGCAGCACATGGTGAACACCGGCAACTGGAATGATTTGATCTTGGATGGCCGCGATTGGCTGGACAAACCACATTTCCCGTTCTGGCTGGGCGCGTTGTCGTTCAAGTTGTTCGGTGTCAGTGTGTTTGCTTACATGCTGCCCGGTTTTTTGTTTCATGTGCTCGGTGGCTATTACACCTTTCGCTTGGCGCGCTTGTTCCATGGCCGGGATACGGCGCTCGTTGCTTTGCTGGTGTATGTGTCTGCTTACCATTTGATGTACACCACCACCGCTTTAAAAGCCGAGGCGTTTTTGACCGGCAGCATCATGGCGGCTTGTTACTACTGGTGGCGATTTGATGCGCAAAGCCGGTTCAAACACCTGTTGCTCGGTGCCGTGTTCACTGCCATGGCAGTGATGACCAAAGGCGTTTTTACCTTGGTCACCATTGCCAGTGGTCTGCTATGTGTCTGGGCCTACCAAGGACGTTGGCGCGAGTTGTTTCGATTGAAATGGCTGGCGGCTTCTGTGTTGACCGCGTTGTGTGTGACGCCGGAATTACTGGCTTTGTACAGACAATTCGATGCCCACCCCGAAAAAATTGTGTTCAACCAAACCGGTGTCTCAGGCATTCGATTTTTCTTGTGGGACAGCCAGTTCGGGCGCTTCTTCAACACCGGGCCCATCACCAACCAAGCGGGCAACACATTATTTTTTGTGGCGGTTTTCTTCTGGGCATTTTTGCCTTGGGTGGCGGCGTTTGGCGGCTCGTGTTGGCAAGCCGGGCGACGTTGGTCTGAGTGGCAGACCACAGAACGCTCGCAGTGGGTTTATGTGGCAGCCAGCTTTGGGGTGAGTTTTGTCATGTTCAGCCTGACCAGTTTCCAGTTGGACTACTACACCGTCATCGTGTATCCGTTTGCTGCACTGATGTGCGCGCCTTGGTTGCTGTTCGCCTGTCGGCAAGTGTCCAGTTGGGGTGTGCGTTGGTTGCAAGCCGGCATGGGCATATTCACCTTGGTGTTGGCGGTGTGGGTGGCGTGGCAAGTGGGTCATGTACAAATCATGATGGGCTTGGCTACGGCTGGGCTGTGCTGGCTGGCCTATGCCGTGTGGCAAAGACAGCAGCAACATGAGCTCATGGTGTTGGCGCATCCGGTGGCGGCGGTGTTGGCGCTGTATACGGTACTGGAAGCCATGACGCTGGTGGCGCACACGCGCTACAGCATTCCTTACAACGTACTGCCTTGGTTGGCCAGTCAGCCTCAATGGCCGGTGATGGTGTATCGCTTGGACCCTCCAGTGGCTTACGAGCTGGGTCTATACCGACAAAGCGCTGCGAGTGTGCGCGTCAACCATGTCAATGAACTGCCGCAGAACGGGCCTTATTTTTTGATAGCCAAAACCAGCGAGCTAACGGATTTACGGGAACTCAACGTGAGCGCTCAGTCGTTGGTTCAAGCCCAATGGGTCGACCATAAAACAGGTACTCTGCCTAGGCAAATAGCCTTGGCCGCTGGACGCGCGCCTTTGGAGAGTTTCAGTATTTACAAAGTGCAGCCACGCTGAAAAAAATTATGTGCGGCTGCGTCGCACCCGAATCAATTCATCTGCAATCAGGCAAACCACGCCGACGCTGATAGCGCTGTCAGCCACGTTAAACGCCGGGAAATGTCCTTGGTAAAACACCGGCGACAACCAAGCCCAGTGGAAATCTAAAAAATCAACCACATGGCCCCACAGTAAGCGATCAATCACATTGCCCACCGCGCCACCCAGCACCAATGACAGCGCAAAGCAAAACAAGGTTTGATCAGGATGGCTGCGCAACATCCACACGATGTAAACGGCGGCCACCAGGCCGATACCGGTGAAAAACCAGCGTTGCCAACCGGAGGCGGTGGATAAAAATGAAAACGCCGCGCCGCTGTTGTGTACCCGCACCAAGTTGAAATAGGAAGTCACGGTCTGGCTGTCACCGAGCTGAAAACTGTCGATGATGAGCAGTTTGGTGAATTGGTCAAACAGCAACACCGCAGCAGCGATGCCCAGCCATAAGACAAGAGAACGGGGTGAAAGTCGGGCCATGGTCACTCAGTGGAAAAGTTGTTGCAACATAAAGAACGACAGAGCATTGGGTACAAAACGCTCAGGCGAATATGCGATTTTCACCGCTGCCGTGCAAATTGCTGTCGCAACGTACGCACAAGGTGGGGTGCGCGGCGACGCTGCCCACGTCCGGGCTGTAGTGCCAGCAACGCTCGCACTTGGTATGCGCAGACGGCGCCACACTCACCGACAACTCGTTGCCTGCCATCAGTTGCAATGACGAGACGATGAACACAAACTTCACATCCGTCCCCAAGCTTTGCAACAAAGCCATGTCCGCAGGATTCACCGTCAGCTTGACCTCGGCTTGCAAGGGCGAACCGACCAAGCCTTGCGCGCGCACCACTTCAATGTCTTTGTTCACTTGCTCGCGTATCTCTCGAATGCGCGACCATTTGTCCAATAGCGCTGTATCGGGTGCAGGCAGTTGCACATAGGTGTCTTTGAAAATCGTATTGCCCAAACCCAGCACGCCCCAAGCCTCTTCGGCAGTGAAACTTAAAAACGGTGCCATCCAGCGCAACATGGCTTGGGTGATTTGCCACAACGCGGTTTGCGCGCTGCGACGCGCATGCGAACCGGCTGCTGTGGTGTAGAGACGGTCTTTGAGCACATCCAAGTAAAACGCGCCCAAATCTTCCGAGCAATAAATTTGCAATTTCGAGACCACGGGGTGGAACTCGTAGCGCCCGAAATGGCCGCCTTCAAACACCTTGGTCTGCGGGTTGTAGTGACCGACGATATCGGCTTGCAATTGCGCGGCGCGGCTGATGGCGTAGCGGTCCACTTCCAACATGTCAGCTAGCGGCACAGCGTCTTTGTGTATGTCGAAGTCGCTGGTGTTGGCCAGCAAAAACTTCAAGGTGTTGCGCACGCGGCGGTAGGTGTCGACCACACGCGCCAAAATTTTGTCGTCGATGTTCAAGTCGCCCGAGTAGTCGGTGGACGCCACCCACAGGCGCACGATCTCTGCGCCGAGTTTGTCGGTGACCTCTTGCGGCACCACGGTGTTGCCCAAGCTCTTGCTCATCTTGCGGCCTTGGCCGTCGGTAGCGAAACCGTGTGTCAACAAGCCACGGTAAGGCGCGCGGTCGTATAACGCGCAACCCAACAACAGCGAGCTGTGGAACCAGCCCCGGTGTTGGTCATGGCCTTCTAAATACAAGTCAGCTTCGGGGCCGGTCTCGTGATAAGGCGCGCGGTCATAAGCATCTTTGTGGCTGCCGCGCAGCACATGCTCGAAGGTGGAACCCGAGTCAAACCAGACTTCCAAAATATCGGTGCTCTTGCTGTAATCGTCAGCGTTGGCGGTCTGGCCTTTGCCCTGTGCCGTTAACAATGCTTGAATGTCGTTCACCTCGGCGCGGCTCCAGGCTTCGATGCCAGCTTGCGCCACCATGGCCGCTGCAATGTCCAAAATCGTCATGGTGTCCGGGTGCAATTCACCACTGTCTTTGTGCAGCAAAAACGGCACCGGCACGCCCCAACTGCGTTGGCGCGAAATACACCAGTCGGGCCGGTTGGCAATCATGTCGCGCAAACGGGTTTTGCCGTTCTCGGGGTAAAACTTGGTTTGCTCGATCGCGTCCAGCGCCAGTTGACGCAGCGTCTTGGGCGCTTTGTCTTTGGTGAACACACCCTCGCCTTCGTCCATGCGCACAAACCATTGCGCTGCTGCGCGGTAGATGACAGGGGTTTTGTGTCGCCAGCAATGCGGGTAGCTGTGGGTGATGCCGTGTGTGGCCATCAAGCGTCCGGCGTTTTTCAAGGTCTCCAAAATGTTCGGCACGGCTTTCCAAATGTGCTGTCCGCCGAACAAGGCAAAGTCTGCGGCATACGCGCCGTTGCCTTGCACAGGGTTCAAGATGTCGTCATAAGGCAGGCCGTGTGCGACGCAGGAGTTGAAGTCATCCACACCGTAAGCAGGCGCGCTGTGAACAATACCGGTGCCGTCGGCGTCGGTGGCGTAATCGGCCAGGTACACCGGTGCGGTGCGTGCGTAAGCTGCATCCACATGAGCCAAGGGGTGATGGAATTCAATCAAATCCAGCGACTGACCTTGGCAAGTCGCTACGGCTTTGCCGCTGAGTTGCCAGCGCTCTAAACATTTGTCTACCAGCGATTCAGCGCATAAAAAATAACCGCGCTCGGTGTCAACCAATGCATAGTTCAACTCGGGGTTGAGGTTGAGCGCTTGGTTGGCAGGAATAGTCCAGGCGGTGGTGGTCCAGATGACGGCGAAAGCTTCCTTGTCGAGCTTTGTCAGTCCAAAGGCTTTGGCCAGTTTTTCAGGCTGCGCGCATAAAAACGCCACATCCAGCGTGTCGCTTTTTTTGTCCGCGTACTCAATTTCAAATTCGGCCAAAGACGAGCCACAATCGAAACACCAATACACCGGCTTCAAACCGCGATAAACAAAACCGCGCTCAATCACACGCTTGAACGCGCGGATTTCACCAGCCTCGTTGGCAAAGTCCATGGTGCGGTAAGGCCGCTCCCAGTCGCCGAGCACGCCTAGACGCTTGAAGTCTTCGCGTTGCTGATCGATTTGCTCGGTGGCAAATGCGCGGCTTTTGGCTTGCATGTCGTCGCGAGAGAGTTTGCGACCGTGCAGTTTTTCGATGGCGTTTTCAATCGGCAAACCGTGGCAGTCCCAGCCGGGGATGTATTGCGCATCAAAACCGGCCAATTGGCGCGACTTGACGATCATGTCTTTCAGCACTTTGTTCAGCGCGTGGCCGATGTGCAATTTGCCGTTGGCATACGGCGGGCCGTCGTGCAACACAAACAGCGGTTGGCCGTGGCGCGCCACACGCAATTGTTTGTACAAACCTTGCTCGGTCCAGCTTTTGGCCCAAGCCGGCTCGCGTTTGGGCAAATCGCCGCGCATGGGAAAGGGCGTGTCCGGCAGGTTCAGCGTGGCGCGGTAATCGGTGGTGTTCGGTTCGGTCATGTCAATGCAGTATCAAGGTATTCGAGTGTTTGAAGTCTGAAGCTGTAGCACCGTGGCTGGCCATCAGTCGAAGTAGGTGACGCGGGGCAAGGTGCGTCGTGCAGGCCCGTTCAAATTCGGGCGGCCAGCCAAGCGCGTGCGTCGTCGCAGTCGCGCTGAATGCCTTGGTTCAAGGCATCCATGCTGTCGTACTTGAGTTCGTCGTGTAATTTATGCAGCAGTTCCACGCGCACGAGTTTACCGTAGCCCCCTTCTGCGCCCAGAGCAGCAGGCCATTGCAGGCAATGGGTTTCGAGCAGCACGCGACCACCGTTCACATCGTTGGCGTCGATTGAGGGGCGCACACCGAAATTGGCCACACCGGGCAGCGGCTTGTCGCTCAAGCCGTGGACAAGTGCTACAAAAATCCCGCTGGCCGCCGGTTTGTCATGGGCAAAGCGGATGTTCAATGTGCGGCAATTGAGTTCGCGCCCGAGTTTGCGCCCGTGCACCACGTGGCCGGACAAGGCGTAGGGGCGACCCAGCAGCAACGCCGCTTGCCGCATATCGCCCATCGCCAAGGCCTGGCGCACCGCCGAGCTCGACACCCGCACGCCGGTCACGCCAGGCTTGTCAGCCGAGGGCGGCTCGGATATTTCATAGCTGTTCATGCGCGCGACTTCAAAGCCCAGTTCGCGGCCACTGCGCGACAACGAAGCGTAGTCACCGGCGCGTTTGGCGCCGTAGCAAAAGTCATCGCCGACCAGCACATAGCGCACGCCCAGACCTTGCACCAGCATCTGCTGCACAAAATCATCCGGGCTGAGTGCGGCCAGCGACTGGTTGAATGGCAGCACCACGCATTGGGCGATGCCGCAGGCTTGCAATTCGGCCAGCTTGTCGCGCAGCGTGGCGATACGCGCTGGTGCCATCTCGGGTTTGTTCAATTGGCTTGCAAAGAAATCGCGAGGGTGCGGCTCGAAGGTCATCACGCAAGACGGCACACCGCGCTGGCGCGCTTCGTTTTGCAACAAAGCCAGCATGGCCTGATGGCCGCGGTGCACGCCATCGAAATTGCCGATGGTCAGCGCGCAGGCCGGGGCCAGCCCGGGGTGGTGAATGCCTCTGAAAATTCGCATGTGAGCTGGGGTCTTGTCAAAGAGGTGTCTTGGAAACAGGTTATATTGTCACGTATCGACGTCAGTGCTCGCTTATCTCATTGGAGGTGAATGTTGAAGGTCTTGAAGTTGTCTGCCCAAGGGTTGCCTCAATCCTGGATATCGCTCGAACAAGCCGTCACCCATTACGCGGCGGACGAGGTGCGTTGGGAAGCCGGTGTGGAAGTCGCGGTCTACCGTGGTGGCTATAACGCGGTCACAGGCATACAGTCCAAAATCGTCATCAACAGCATCATTGGCACCAAGGGCGTGCCGCGCATCAACCCTTTCGATTTGAAACCGGGTTTGACCAACAGCAAATTGTTCGCCCGCGACCGCAACCTGTGCGCTTACTGCGGCGACGATTTCCACGAAACCGATTTAACCCGCGAACACATCATTCCCTTTGGCCAGCACGGCCAAGACACTTGGATGAACGTGGTCACCGCCTGCAAAACCTGCAACCACCGCAAAGCCAACCGCACGCCTGAGCAAGCGCGCATGCCGCTGCTGTACACGCCTTATGTGCCCACGCTGTGGGAAGACTTTATTTTGCGCAACCGCCGCATACTGGATGACCAGATGGAATTTTTGATGGCGCATTTGCCGCGCAATTCGAGGTTGGCGGCTTGAAAAAATAACTCAGCCGTTGAGTTTTTGAAATCTGGGTTTTCGGATGCCGTCCACCACCACCTCTTCGGTGAACATGGCAAATGGCCTGACCCACAAACCTTGTTCCCCATAAAGCGCTTTGTAAAGCACCAAGGGTTCCAGCGTCTCGCTGTGGCGCACCACGCCGATCACCTCGTAATCCAGTTGTTTGTAATGCTGGTAGCGCCCGGTGGGCAACGTGGGCAAGGGCGGCAGGTCGGTGTCAGACATGGGAATTTAAAAACGCTTCAATGGCTTGAGGGTAGATGAGATGCTCTTGCGTCAACACACGCGCCGCCAAGCTGTCCGCCGTGTCATCTGCTAGCACCGGCACCACGGCTTGCGCCAGTATCGGCCCGTGGTCGAGTTCGGTGGTCACTTGGTGCACAGTAGCTCCCGCAAAACGGCAGCCAGCATCTAGAGCGCGTTGGTGCGTATGCAGTCCGGGAAACGCGGGCAACAGCGACGGATGAATATTGAGCAATCGCCCTTCAAAATGCACCACAAAGCCCGGCGTGAGTATGCGCATGAAACCCGCCAACACCACCAGCGTTGGCTCATAACTGTCGATCGTTTGGCGCAACACATCGTCAAACGCGGTGCGCGGATCGGCTCTGTCGGCAAACTCGGTGTGGTCCACCACTTGCGTGGTCAAACCCATGTCTGCGGCGATCTTCAAGCCGCCTGCATTCGGGCGGTTGCTGATGACAGCGGCAATCCGCGCATGCAAAGTCTGTTCCCACTGTTGTTGAACAGCAGCGCGGGCTATTGCCGCCATGTTGGAGCCGCCGCCGGAGATCAGAATCACAATATTTTTCATTCGGGTCATTATGGCGAAACATGGCCTTGTCTCTTGCTTTACACCAAAATCGCACGGTCGTGCTAAAACACGGATTGACTTAATTACGGTGGCTAAAGCACCTACGGAGAATTCACATGGATCTGGCCTTCACGCCTGACGAACAGGCTTTTCGCGAAGAAGTGCGCGCTTGGGTGAAAGCCCATTTGCCGCAGCAACTTTCCCACAAAGTACACAACGCTTTGCGGCTCACGCGCGACGATATGCAGGCTTGGGCGCAAATTTTGGGCAGCAAGGGCTGGCTGGGTTACGGTTGGCCGAAAGAATTCGGCGGCCCGGGTTGGAATGCGGTGCAAAAACATTTGTTCGAAGAAGAATGCGCTTTGGCCGGTGCGCCGCGCGTGGTGCCTTTCGGACCGGTGATGGTCGCACCCGTCATCATGGCGTTTGGCAATGCCGAGCAGCAGCAACGCTTTTTGCCCGGCATCGCCAGCGGCAAAGTCTGGTGGAGTCAGGGCTACAGCGAGCCGGGTTCAGGCTCTGATTTGGCTTCGTTGAAAACACGCGCCGAGCGTGTCGGCGACAAATTTATTGTCAACGGCCAAAAAACCTGGACCACCTTGGGCCAGTTCGGTGAATGGATTTTTTGTCTGGTGCGCACCAGCACCGAAGGCAAACCGCAAACCGGTATTTCGTTTTTGTTGATTGACATGAAGTCACCGGGGGTGAGCGTACGGCCCATCAAGTTGCTGGACGGCGAATGCGAGGTCAACGAAGTCTGGTTTGACAACGTGGAAGTGCCGGCCGAGAACCTGATCGGCCAAGAAAACAAAGGCTGGGATTACGCCAAATATTTGCTGGCGCACGAACGCACCAACATCGCCGACGTGAACCGCGCCAAGCGCGAACTCGAGCGTTTGAAGCGCATCGCCAAAGCAGAAGGCGTGTTTGATGACATGCGTTTTCGGGATGAAATCGCCAAGCTCGAAGTCGACATCATCGCTTTAGAGATGATGGTGTTGCGCGTGCTCAGCGCCGAGAAATCCGGCAAGCAATCGTTGGACATTGCCGGCTTGCTGAAAATTCGCGGCTCGGAAATTCAACAGCGTTACAGTGAACTCATGATGTTGGCCGCCGGGCCTTTCAGCCTGCCGTTCATTTATGAAGCCATGGACGCGGGCTGGCAAGGCGACCATGTGGGCGCAGCGCATTGCACGCCGCTGGCATCCACTTATTTCAATATGCGCAAAACCACGATTTACGGCGGCTCCAACGAAGTGCAGCGCAACATCGTCGCCAAAACCGTGCTCGGCTGAACACACACCAAGGATTCACATGGACTTCGATTTTTCTGACGAACAAGAACAATTGCGCGACGCAGTTCGCAAATGGGTGGACAAGGCATACAGCTTTGACGAACGCAAAGCCATCGTGGCTAGCGGCGGTTTCTCTGCGCCTGTGTACCAAGCTTTGGCTGAATTGGGACTCACCGGTTTGTATGTGCAAGACGCCTACGGCGGCATGGCCATGGGCCCGGTCGAAGGCATGGTGGTCATGGAAGAACTGGGTCGCGGCATGTTGCTCGAACCCTTGTCGCATGCTTGGATCAGCACCGCGGTATTGCAAGGTTTTGCACCGGAAGAGTTGAAGCATTCATGGCTGCCGCGCATTGCTGCTGGTGAAGCCTTGGTGGTGCTGGCACACCAAGAGCAGGCAGCCCGTTATCACTTGGAGAAATGCCGCGCCACTGCCAGCGAAAACAACGGCACATGGCATGTGAGCAGCCACAAAAGCCTGGTCGCCGCTGGTGACCATGCGCATGCGTTTTTGGTGCCTGCACAGTACCAAGGGCAAATCGCCATGTTTTTGGTCCCGCGAAGTGCCGCCACCGACACCAGCCACAGCTACCACGCGCAAGACGGTAGCCGCATGAGCGAATTGCTGCTCAACAACGCCCCGGCAGAATTGTTGACATTGCAAGGCTTGGCTGCTTTGCAGTTGGGTGTGGATGTGGGCATTGCCGCGCTGTGTGCCGAGTCTGTGGGCTTGATGGAAAAAACATTGGCCATCACCGCCGAGTACATGAACACCCGCAAGCAGTTCGGTGTGCCGATTGCCGCGTTTCAGGCGCTGCAACACCGCGCAGCGGACATGAAAATGCAACTCGAGTTGGGCCGCTCCATGAGCTACTACGCCACGCTCAAACTCAACGCAAGTGCGGATGAACGCAGACTGGCTTTGTCGCGCGCCAAGTTGCAAATGGGCCGGTCAACACGCCATGTCGGACAAGAAGCGGTGCAATTGCACGGCGGTATTGGTGTGACCGATGAATACATCGTCAGCCATTGCTTTAAGCGCCTCACGCAAATGGAAATGACCTTCGGCGACAGCCTGCACCACTTGGGGCAGGTGTCGGCGCAGATGCAGGAGACGGCTGGCGTGTTTGCTTGATAACTTTTTTGCTGACAGAGCCACCCATTTTTGCCAGTTAGCAGCTGATGAAGTCATTCAGTTGATCAAGGTGGGACAATGCACAGATGCACCCTAAAGCCCTGCTCGACGCCTGTACCGAACTCACCCGCCTCTTGTTACGTTTTGAACACCCCGCTGACAGCGTGGTGTCCAAGTATTTCCGAGACCAACGCAAAACCATGGACCTGGGCCCGCGTGAGCGCAGCGTGCTGGCCGAAACCGTTTACAACGTGCTGCGCCAAAAACTTCGCTTCGAGCATTTGGCCAAATCCGGCACCGGCGTGCGTGAGCGGCGTATGGCCATTCTGGGCTGGGCGGCGCATTTAGACGCGCAAGCCCAGCAACAGCAACCACAGGCCAAACACGGCGACCGTGGCTTCATGAAGGCCGCTATGAGCGAGATGGAGTTCAAGTGGTTAAGCGATTGCGACGCTGCCACCGAAGACGATTTCCTCGCCCCGCACAAACACAATTTGCCGCCTTGGCTGGCCGAAGCCCTAGAAGCGCAACTCGGCGACAACTTCTGGCCGCTGGTTGACAGCTTGCAGCAAACCGCCGGGCTGGACGTGCGTGTCAACACCTTGCTGGCCAAGCGAGCCGATGTGTTGGCGCAGTTGAAAGCCGCAGGTATTCAAGCGTTTGACACGCCGTTTTCCCCTTGGGGTTTGCGCATGCCAGCCAAACCCAACCTGAGCAAACTGGCTTTGTTCGAGCAAGGCCATATTGAAGTGCAGGATGAAGGCTCCCAGTTGCTAGCGATGTTAGTAGACGCCAAGCGCGGCGAGATGGTGGCCGATTTTTGCGCCGGTGCCGGTGGCAAAACCCTGGCTTTGGGCGCGAGCATGCGCAACACCGGTCGCTTGTACGCGTTTGACACCTCGGCGCACCGGTTGGACGCACTCAAGCCCCGGCTCGCACGCAGCGGTTTGTCCAATATCCACCCGGTGGCGATTGCGCACGAGCGTGACGACCGCATCAAGCGCTTGCGCGGCAAGATGGACCGGGTGCTGGTAGACGCGCCTTGCACGGGTCTGGGCACTTTGCGGCGCAACCCGGATTTGAAATGGCGACAAACGCCTGAGGCCGTCGCCGAACTCGTGGTCAAGCAAACCGCCATCCTGGCTGCTGCCGCGCGCTTGCTCAAACCCGGTGGTCGCTTGGTGTACGCCACCTGCAGTTTGTTGCGCGAAGAAAACGAAATGATTGCCGAGGCATTCAGCGCAGCGCACCCGCAGTTCAAGCCGTTGCTGGTCAGTGAATTGCTGGCCGCCGATGGTGTGGCGCAGCCAGACGCTTTGTGCACGCCCGACGGCTTGTATTTGCGCTTGTGGCCTCATGTACACGCCACCGATGGCTTTTTTGCAGCGGCTTGGTCTTTGTCATAAGCCCGTTTTAAAATCAAACTGAAATTGAATTTATAAGGACGTATATGGTCTTACCTGCATGGCCGTGGTTGGATGCGGTGCTCAATTGGCTGGCACATGGCACTTGGCAATTGAGCGCTTGGCAATTGGTGTTGTTTACCTTGTTGATGACGCACATCACGATTGCCTCGGTGACGATTTACCTGCATCGCCATCAAGCGCACCGCTCGCTGGATTTGCATTGGCTGCCTGCGCATTTTTTCCGTCTTTGGCTGTGGCTGACCACCGGCATGACCACCAAAGCCTGGGCGGCGATTCACCGCAAACACCACGCCAAATGCGAGACTGAAGAAGACCCGCACAGCCCGCAAGTCATGGGCATCAAAACCGTTTTCTGGCAAGGCGCCGAGTTGTACCGTCGCGAAGCCAATAACGCGGAAACCTTGCGCAAGTACGGCCACGGCACACCTGACGATTGGCTGGAAAACCACGTCTACTCCTATTTCCCGTGGCAAGGTGTGGGCGTCATGCTGGTCATTGATCTGGCTTTGTTCGGTGCCATCGGTTTGACCGTCTGGGCGGTGCAAATGCTGTGGATTCCGGTGACCGCTGCGGGCGTTATCAACGGTATTGGCCACTACTGGGGATACCGCAATTTCGAAGCGGCGGACGCCAGCACCAACATCTCGCCGTGGGGCATCATCATCGGCGGGGAAGAACTGCACAACAACCACCATACCTATCCCACATCGGCCAAGTTATCCGTCAAGCCTTATGAGTTTGACATCGGCTGGATGTATATCCGTATCTTGCAAGCATTGGGCTTGGCTACAGTGAAAAAGACGCCCCCCAAGTTGCATTACGCTGAACTGCAACCCGAGGCGAACGAGCAAACTTTGGAAGCGTTGATCACCAACCGCTACGAAGTGATGGCCGGTTTTGCGCGCCAATTGCAAACAGCAGTGAAACAGGAAATCGCTTCCTTGCCCAAGCTACCAGCTGACGCGGTACTGAGTGCAGCCAAGCGCTGGATGCACCGCGACGAAGTGCAAGTGCCGGTGCAGTTCCATGCGCTCCTCAAACAAGCGCGGGATGCTTTGCCCAACGTGGACACCATGGTTCGCATGCGCGAAGAGTTGCGTCAAATGTGGCTGAACACACATGCCAGCCGCACGCAGTTGGCGCTGGATTTGCAGCAATGGTGTTTGCGCGCCGAACAAAGCGGCGTGACTGCTTTGCGTGACTTTTCGGTTCAATTGCGGACTGTTGCCAGCGCACCGGCTGTCAAATAATTTCAACCCGAAGTTGGATGACGAAAAAAAACCGCCGTGAGGCGGTTTTTTTTCGAGTCAAGACAAACTCACTTGAGTTTGATTTCCTTGTACTCGACATGCTTGCGAGCTTTGGGGTCGAACTTCATGATCGACATTTTCTCGGGCATGGTTTTTTTGTTTTTGCTGGTCGTGTAGAAGTGACCGGTGCCGGCAGTTGATTCCAGCTTGATTTTTTCGCGTCCGCCTTTGGAAGCCATGGTGAAAGTCCTTTAAAAGTCGGTGAAAAATTAAGCTTGGCCGCGTTCACGCATGTCTGCGAGCACAACGTCAATGCCTTTTTTGTCGATCAAACGCAATGCAGCACTGGACACGCGCAAACGCACCCAACGGTTTTCGCTCTCGACCCAGAACCGGCGGTGTTGCAGGTTAGGCAGGAAACGGCGCTTGGTTTTGTTGTTGGCGTGGGAAACATTGTTGCCCACCATCGGGGCTTTGCCCGTTACTTCACATACACGTGCCATCAGACACTCCTTGTAACAGCCGGTAAAACCAGCTTGACCTCGCCATTAATGGGGGCGGTATCCCCGGATAGGCAGTTTTGGCTGCGAATCCTACAGAGCCAAAGATTATAGCCTGACTGATTTTGAGCCTGTTTACCAGCCCATCTGATCAGTTTTACACGCTCAGGCGGTGGTTTTGCGCTTGCTGGCGGATGGCATCGCGATCAGCGTCGCTTAAGCGGTTGAGGTTTTTCAGTTGCATCAACATGCGCGGGTTCTTTGCCAAGGTGTCCGCATGCTTGTCCAAATAATCCCAGTACAAGGTGGTGAACGGGCAGGCCGTCTCGCCGGTAGAAAGGGCCGGGTTAAAGCGACAGCCTTTGCAATGGTTACTCATGCGGTCTATGTATTTGCCACTGGCCACATAAGGTTTGCTCGCCATCAGGCCGCCGTCCGCGTATTGGCTCATGCCCAAAGTGTTGGGCAACTCCACCCATTCCACGGCATCCACATACACCGCCAAATACCACTCGTGTACCTCTTTGGGATGCACGCCGTACAACAAGGCATACAAACCTGTGACCATGAGTCGCTGTATGTGGTGTGCGTAGCCGTGTTTCAGCGTTTGACCAATCGCGTCGCGCAGGCAGGCCATGTCGGTGTCGCCCGTCCAGAAAAAGCCGGGTAATTTGGCCGCCGCTTGCATGCTGTTGCGCTCAAGGTATTCAGGCATTTGTGTCCAGTAAATGCCGCGTACGTATTCGCGCCAACCGAGTACCTGACGCACAAAGCCTTCCACGGATTCAATCGGTGCATGACCTGTGTGAAAAGCGTTTTCAGCCGCCGCCACCACTTCTCTGGGGTTGAGCAATTTGAGATTCAAGGCGCAAGACACATGCGAGTGGTACAGCCAGACCTCACCTTCCCACATGGCATCCTGGTATTGGCCGAAATAGGGCAACCGGTGTTGAATGAAATCCGCCAATACCTGCAGTGCTTGCGTGCGGTTCACTGGCCAGCCGAATGTCTCCAGACTTCCTGGATGATCTGCAAAACGCCGGTTCACCAGTTGCATCACCTCGCGCGTGATCACGTCGGGTTCAAACCGCGTGGGGGCGGGAATGACACCGGGTCCGTTTTTGCCAAAACTGCCACGGTTGTCAGCGTCAAAATTCCATTCGCCGCCGACCGGTTTTTTACCGTCCATCAAGACCTGGTGTTTTTGCCTGAGTTCGCGGTAGAAATACTCGAGACGTATTTGCTTGCGCCCGGCCGAGTGTTGCGAAAAATCCCGCACCGTGCTGAAAAAATGGCTGTCGTCCCGCAAATCCAGACCCAAGCCGTGCTGCAGTGCGACACCGCGCAGGCTTTGCAACACCCGCCAGTCGCCCGGCGCGGTCATCACCAATTGCTGAGGCCGGTAACGTTGAATGGCTTTGTCCAACTCGCCCGCCAAAGTGCCGCTGTTGTCTGAAGCATCAAGGGTTGAATAAATGACGGGCCATTGCTTGTCTTGCAAACTTTGCGCAAAGTGGCGCATGGCGCTCAAAAAAACGCAGATGCGTTGTTTGGAGGACATGACGTGTGTGGATTCCTCGTCCACCTCTGCCATCCAGACCGCGTCTTGCGCAGGGTCAAAGTCTTGCCAACATGAGGCTGAGGCATCTAACTGATCGCCCAGCACCAACACCAGATTTCTAGTCACAGGGTGCATAGCTGGGTGACGTCGGCTGTTTACTGCTCTAAAAACCGCTGCGCATCCAGCGCTGCCATGCAACCTGTGCCTGCACTGGTGATGGCTTGACGGTACACATGGTCTTGCACATCACCGGCGGCGAACACGCCGGGCACGCTGGTTTGTGTGGCCATGCCTTGCAAGCCGCTTTGCGTGACGATGTAACCGTCTTTCATGGTCAACTGGCCTTCGAAAATACCCGTGTTGGGTTGGTGACCGATGGCGATAAAGCAGCCGTGAACCGCCAATTCGCGGGTCTGGTTGTCTTGAATATTTTTTAACCGCACGCCGGTGACACCAGAGGGATCACCCAGCACTTCATCCAACACGCTGTGCAGTTCAAGCACGATCTTGCCTGCTTTGACTTTGTCCATCAACTTGTCAATCATGATGGCTTCGGCTTTGAATTTGTCACGGCGGTGAATCAAATGCACTTTGCTGGCGATGTTGGACAAATACAAGGCTTCTTCAACGGCGGTGTTGCCGCCACCGACCACGCAACACACTTTGTCGCGGTAGAAAAAACCGTCGCAGGTCGCACAACCTGAGACACCGCGTCCCATGAAACTTTGCTCAGAGGGCAGGCCTAAATATTTGGCCGATGCGCCGGTGGCGATGATGAGTGCGTCGCAGGTGTAGGTGCCACTGTCGCCAGTCAAAGTGAACGGGCGTTGGCTGAAATCGACTTTGTTGATATGGTCAAAAATGATATTGGTGTTGAAGCGTTCGGCGTGCTCCTGAAAGCGCTGCATCAAGTCCGGTCCTTGCACACCGTGCACATCGGCCGGCCAGTTATCCACCTCGGTGGTGGTCATCAACTGGCCGCCTTGCGCCATGCCGGTGATCAAGGTGGGTTGCAAATTCGCGCGGGCTGCGTAAACGGCGGCGCTGTAACCGGCAGGGCCGGAGCCAAGGATAAGTACTTTGCTGTGTGCTGGGGTGGTCATGGGGTGCTTCACAAAAAAATCAGGCGCAAAAACGCGCCACCAATTCATAGATTTTAGGCTTGTGCGCCGCCCAAGGCTTTGGCGCGCCTGTTAAGCTTATGCTTGGCAATGACTTACTCTCTTAATACGCTCAACAACTCCAAGGACAACGAGCCTGCAGTCACCGGTTGGCAACGGTTTTTGCAGGAAATCGCATTGTCATTGGGCTTCGTTTTCCTGCTGTTTTGGCTGGTGGCGTTGCTCAGCCATTCGCCTCAAGACGCCGCTTGGACCACCTCAGGCTCAGGTACCGTTGTGCACAACTGGGGCGGACGCATCGGCGCAGCGATCAGCGACTTGGGCTTTTTTATCGCTGGTTATTCCATGGTTTGGTGTTATGTGGCCGCGATGATTGCTTGGTTAAAAGCCTTGGCTGCACGTTTGCGCAGTGTGGAGAACTCTGCGACGGAGTCGCATGTTTGGCGTTTGAGCCGCTGGGCGTTTTGGAGCGGTTTGGTGTTGTTGATGTTGTCGAGCACGGGCTTGGAGTACACGCGGCTTTACCGTTTCGAAGCCCTTTTGCCTGGCCACCATGCGGGCGGCATTCTGGGTTTTTTGGTCGGCTCCAGTGCTTCGAAATGGTTAGGATTTAACGGCTCTGCGCTGGTGTTCATCGTCTTTATGTTGGTGGGTTTGTCGTGGACATTTGGTTTTTCATGGGTCCAACTTTCCGAAAACATGGGGGCCCGTATTGACCAAGCGTTTACCAATTGGCGCGAACGTCGTGAAATGGCCGAAGACTTGGCCATGGGTCAGGCCGCGGCCAAAGAGCGTGAGCAAGACTTGTTCACAGACTTGGTTGAATCACCACAACTGGCGCCACGGCCACTGCGAATTGTGGTTGAGCCAGAGCCTATGGTGGCACCCAAAAGCGAGCGCATGGCCCGAGAAAGGCAAAAACCACTGTTCAATGACATGCCGGATTCACGTTTGCCGCAAGTTGATTTGCTGGACGATTCTCAGGTAAAGCATGATCCGGTGGATGCTGAGACCATCGAATTTACAAGCCGCTTGATTGAGAAAAAACTGCGCGATTTCGGGGTTGAAGTCAAGGTGCTCGCTGCTGCCCCCGGCCCGGTGGTGACGCGTTATGAAATTGAGCCTGCCACTGGTGTCAAAGGCTCGCAAATCGTCAACCTCGCCAAAGATTTGGCGCGTTCGCTGAGCATGGTGTCCATTCGCGTGGTGGAGACCATTCCGGGCAAAAATTTCATGGCGCTGGAGTTGCCCAACGCCAAGCGCCAGTCGATACGGTTGAGTGAAATATTGGGTTCTGAGGTTTACAACGAAGCCAAGTCTTTGTTGACCATGGGATTGGGCAAAGACATCGGCGGTCATCCGGTCGTGGCTGACTTGGGCAAGATGCCTCACGTACTGGTAGCCGGCACCACTGGTTCGGGTAAATCGGTGGGTATCAACGCGATGATCTTGAGCCTGCTCTACAAAGCCGAAGCGCGTGATGTGCGCTTGTTGATGATCGACCCCAAGATGCTCGAGATGTCTGTCTACGAAGGCATACCGCATTTGCTGGCCCCGGTGGTCACAGATATGCGTCAGGCCGCACACGGATTGAATTGGTGCGTGGGCGAGATGGAGCGGCGTTATAAATTGATGAGCAAACTGGGTGTTCGCAATTTGGCAGGCTACAACCACAAAATTGAAGAAGCCTTAGAGGCCGGTCACTCCATACCCAATCCGTTCAGTCTCACGCCGGATGAACCCGAGCCGCTCGAGCGCTTGCCGCATATCGTGGTGGTGATTGATGAATTGGCCGACTTGATGATGGTGGTCGGCAAAAAAATCGAAGAGTTGATTGCGCGATTGGCGCAAAAAGCGCGCGCCGCAGGTATTCATTTGATTTTGGCTACACAGCGGCCCAGCGTGGACGTGATTACCGGACTCATCAAGGCCAACATTCCCACCCGCATTGCCTTCCAGGTCAGCAGCAAAATCGACAGCCGCACCATTCTTGACCAAATGGGCGCAGAAGCATTGCTCGGCATGGGTGACATGCTGTATTTGCCCAGCGGCACAGGTTTTCCGATTCGCGTGCATGGCGCTTTTGTGAGTGATGAAGAAGTGCACCGCGTCGTCAGTTATTTGAAAACGCAAGGCGAACCCAATTACATCGAAGGCTTGCTCGTGGGCGGCACGGTCGATGGCGACAACAGTGGGCCCGATTTGTTCGGTGACACGGCGGCAGAAAAAGACCCGATGTACGATCAAGCTGTAGAGGTGGTGTTGAAAAATCGCAAGGCCAGTATTTCATTGGTGCAGCGACATTTGAAAATTGGATACAACCGTGCGGCGCGCTTGGTGGAAGACATGGAGAAAGCCGGCATGGTCAGCGCCATGAGCAGCAACGGGCAGCGCGAAATTTTGGTGCCAACCCGGCAGGAATAATTCGCCGCTGCTTGCGCAGTGTTTCGATTTCAACAAGCAAGCCGTCAGTCTCAGGACCATTTATGAAGTTTTTTTATCCGTTCCCTCGCATGCGATTTATTCAAAATATTTTTGGCACATCTTTTCTGTTGGCTTGTCTGCTGTGCAGCAGTGCCGCAATTGCTGACAGCGTGGACAGTCTGTCATTGTTTTTGAAATCCACTCGCAGCATGCGTGCCGATTTTGTGCAGACGGTTATTTCACCTGCCAAAGAAAACCGTCCGGCTAAGAGCAAGACGTCTTTGGGCACGTTTGCCTTTATTCGCCCCGCGGTGTTTCGCTTTGATTACTCCAAGCCTTTTGTGCAAAACATCGTGGCTGATGGGCAGTTTGTGTGGTTGTATGACGCTGATTTAAACCAAGTGACGCAACGCAACCAGTCGCAAGCCTTGGCCACCACACCGGCGTCGTTGATTGCCTCGGCCAACGACGTGACCAGTCTGCAAAAAGAATTTGTGTTGCTCGCGCAACCCGATGCCGATGGTTTGCAATGGGTGGCTGCCACGCCGCATTCAAGCGACAGCAGTTTGCAGCGCGTGCGCATAGGTTTGCGGGTCAAAGGTGACACGGTTCAATTGGCACAGCTTGATATTTGGGATGTGTTCGGCACCCGGTCACTGATGAAATTTGAGCAAACCAATATCAATCCCAAGCAGTTGACGCTGTCGCAATTCAATTTTGTGCCACCCAAAGGTGCGGATGTGATCAAACCTTGAGGTCATCTGGTGTCGCCCCTTTCTGCGCCCAACCCCCATATACCGCTGGCTGAACGGTTGCGGCCTAAAACACTGTCGGAAGTGGTTGGGCAACAGCATATTTTGGGCACGGGCAAGGCCTTGCGTGTGGCGTTTGAATCCGGGCAACCGCACAGTTGTTTGTTGTGGGGGCCGCCAGGTGTCGGTAAGACCACCATTGCCCGCTTGATGGCTGATGCGTTCGATGCCCAATTTATTTCTATCAGCGCAGTGCTTGGTGGCGTCAAAGAAATTCGTGAAGCGGTTGAACTTGCACAAGCAGCGCGCGATTCAGCAGCACACAAGCGCACCATCGTGTTTGTGGACGAGGTTCACCGGTTTAATAAAAGCCAGCAAGATGCGTTTTTGCCGCACGTGGAATCCGGCTTGTTCACCTTCATTGGCGCGACCACGGAGAACCCGTCGTTTGAAGTGAACTCGGCCTTGCTTTCTCGGGCCACGGTGTATGTACTGCAGCCATTGAGTGAGCTTGAACTTTCGCAAATCGTGGACAAAGCCTTGGCTATCCAAGCCGTACCCGCGTTGGACGATGATGCATTGGCTCGACTGATGGCATATGCAGACGGGGATGCCAGGCGCTTGCTCAACACCTTAGAAACATTGGCTGTTGCAGCAAAGCGTGAATCATTGGCGCGCATCAGTGATAGCTGGTTAATGCAAGTGCTTGGTGAGCGTATGCGACGCTATGACAAAGGCGGCGATCAGTTCTATGACAGTATCAGTGCTTTGCATAAATCGGTGCGTGGCTCAGACCCGGATGCTGCGTTGTATTGGCTGGTCCGCATGCTGGACGGCGGTGCAGAACCAAAATACATGGCGAGACGCATGATCCGCATGGCTGCCGAGGACATTGGACTGGCCGATCCGCGTGCATTGCGTCTTGCTTTGGATGCCGCAGAGGTTTATGAGCGATTGGGTTCGCCCGAAGGTGAATTGGCGTTGGCTGAGTGTGTGGTGTATTTGGCGGTGGCGCCCAAATCCAATGCGGTGTACAAAGCCTATAACCAAGTTCGCCGCCTGATCAAATCCGATGGCACTCGCCCAGTACCTATGCATTTGCGTAATGCACCCACTTCTTTGATGAAGGAACTGGACCATGGCAAGGGCTACCGTTATGCGCATGATGAACCTGACGCGTTTGCAGCAGGCGAGAGTTATTGGCCCGACGGCATGATGCCACCCGTTTTGTATGAACCGGTCGAGCGCGGATTAGAAATAAAAATTGCTGAAAAAATGCGTCTGCTGCGACAGAAAAATGCACAAGCTAAAAAAAGTTAAAGCTTGTCGGCTTCACTGGTGAATGAATCTGCAAAAAATGCATCGGCAGGCAGACCGTGCTTCAGATAATCACTTTGTGCGGCATTGATCACTACTGGCGCACCACAGGCATAGACCTGATAGCCCGATAACTCAGGAATATCTTGCAGCACAGCGGCATGCACAAAACCGGTTCGCCCTTGCCAATTGTCTTCAGGCAAAGCGTCGGACACGACGGGCACATAGTGCAAGTTAGGCATCTGTAGACATTGCTCAGTCAGCCAGTTGTGCATGTACAAATCAGCCGGACGGCGACCGCCCCAATACACGTGCGCCAGACGTTTGATGTGGCGGTATTGCATATGCTCAATCAAGGCCTTGATGGGGGCAAAACCAGTGCCGGAGGCCAGCAACACCATGGGTTTGTCGCTGTCTTCGCGCAAATAAAAACTGCCAAACGGTGCTTCAATGCGTTGAATCTCTTTTTCTTTCATGGTGCCAAACACATGGTCGGTGAACTTGCCGCCAGGCATATGCCGAATGTGCAAATCAATGGTGGGTGCGCCAGCCGCCAAGGTGTGCGGTGCGTTGGCCATGGAATAGGCGCGGCGCGAGCCATCGCGCAGTAAAAACTCGACATACTGGCCGGCATGAAATTGCATGTTTTCAGTGGACGGCAGTTGCAAACTGATGCGCATGACATCGTCAGTTAGTTTTTCCATTGAGGCGATTCGGACAGGCATTTTTCGGATGGGAAATGCATCGGCACGGGTGACTTGTCTGGACTCAAGCACGACATCACTCAGTGCAGTAGCGCGGCAAGTTAGGACCATGCCTTGCGACAATTCTTCATCGCTCAGGGCTTTTTGCTGATAGGCCGCCATGTGAATATCG
Organism: Comamonadaceae bacterium; assembly: GCA_027488735.1. Classification (GTDB taxonomy): domain Bacteria; phylum Pseudomonadota; class Gammaproteobacteria; order Burkholderiales; family Burkholderiaceae_C; genus Limnohabitans. Next base: position 182,626 of record JAIYBB010000007.1, read on the forward strand.
CCAGAGACTTTTTGGCATTTGCAGGAGCCACACGCACCGTCTTTGCAACCATATGGCATGCCGACACCTTGACGTATGCCCGCGCTCAGCAAAGTTTCGCCTGCATCGACGGAGAACGAACGGCCACTGGGCTGTACCAACACTTGAAACGCCATGCTTGTTATCCTCTGGTTTTGTGTGAACAACGAAAGACAGGATTTTGCCCTCAAACCAAACGCCTCTTGGCGCCTTGCCCGCACGCTTTCGTCGACCAAGGGTACTGATCGTTGGCTGCGGTGATGTCGGTTTACGCGTCGCAGCAGGTCTGATGCTCGCAGCCCGCGTTTATGCACTGACCAGCAGTCCCTCGCGTATTTCTGTTTTGCAGCAGCAAGGCATCACACCTTTGAGGGGCAATTTGGACAATGCCGCTTCATTGCGTCGCCTGTCAGGTGTAGCCACACGCGTGGTGCACATGGCGCCGCCGCCATTGCAAGGCAGGACAGACCCACGCACACAATGGCTGATTCAGGCCTTGGCGTTGCGAAGCCCGCCCGTTGCTTTGGTATACGGATCCACCAGTGGTGTGTATGGTGACTGTGGTGGCGCATGGACAGACGAGACGCGACGATTGAACCCTGTCACCGAGCGGGCGCAGCGCAGGGTGGATGCCGAGCGTTGGCTGCATGCCTGGGGCAAACGTGCCAGCACACGTGTCAGCGTGTTGCGTATCCCCGGCATTTACGCACTAGACCGCGAGGGCGGAACACCAAAGGATCGCTTGCAACGCGCCACGCCAGTTTTACAAGCTGCTGATGATGTCTACACCAACCATGTGCATGCCGATGATCTGGCACGAGCCACGGTGCTTTCCTTGTGGCGCGGACAAGCATTGCGTGTGGTCAATGTCAGCGACGACAGCGACATGTTGATGGGAGACTACATGGATTGGGCGGCAGACCTGTGGCAGTTGCCAAGACCGCCACGCATCAGCCGCGCGCAGGCAAACACCGAATTGCCTGCGATGTCATTGAGTTTCATGAGCGAATCGCGCCGTTTGCATAACCAACGTTTGAAGACAGAATTGCGTTTGAAGTTGCGTTTCCCAACGGTGCGTGAAGGTCTTCAAAACACACCGGTTTTTTAACGCATGCCAATTTTTGCGTCACCAAAAATACCCGCAGCTTCACGCGGCAGACTGCGCCAATATTGTTGCGTGGCTTGAACCTTGCCGCCCAAGGCAGCGGCGGCTTCCCAGCCCCACCGAGGTTTGTACAAAAAGCTACGCCCCAGAGCCACCATGTCGGCTTCATCAGCTTGCAACACGGCCTCAGCTTGTTGCGGTTCAGTGATCAACCCCACGGCAATCGTGGGCAGGCCTACCGCGTGTTTGATGTGTTTGGCAAAGTGCACTTGGTAGCCAGGGCCAATCGTGATTTTTTGTTGCGGAGAAATTCCACCTGAGGACACATGGATGAAATTGGCACCTGCTTGCTTGAGCAGGCCGGTCAATTCCGTGGTTTGCTCCAGGTCCCAACCTCCGTCAATCCAGTCGCTGGCAGACAAACGCATGCCTAAGACGCCGTCGAATACTTGACGCACAGCGTTAAAAATTTGCATGGGAAAGCGAATGCGGTTGGCAAAGCTGCCGCCATAGTTGTCTTGGCGCTGGTTGGCAATGGGGGATAAAAATTCGTGCAGCAAATAGCCATGGGCACCATGCAATTCCAACATCTCCAAACCCATGTCTTGGGCCCGTTGGGCGGCTTTCACAAAAGCCTGTTCAATAGCCAATAAACCAGCAGCGTCAATTTCGTGCGGTGGCGCTTCACCCTCGAGCAAATGGATAGGAGAAGGGGCCACCGTGTCCCAGCCGCCGCTTTCTTTATGGATCAGCATGCCGCCGTGCCAAGGCTGTGCGCTTGAGCCTTTGCGACCAGAGTGCGCGATTTGTAAGCACACAGGCACGGGTGGCGCAAGCTTGCGTGCCCTGGCCAACGTGTCTGCCAATGCGTTGGCAGTGGCGTCGTCCCAAATGCCCAAGCAGTTAGGTGTGATGCGGCCTTGCGCGGTAACGGCGGTGGCCTCAATCATGAACACACCGGCGCCGCTGTTGAGCAAATTGGCCCAATGCATCAGATGCCAGTCGTTGGCTTTGCCATCCAAGTGGCACGCATACTGGCACATCGGCGCGACGACGATACGGTTGGGCAAGGTCAAAGCGCCGCGCGGTGCGTTGAGTTGGATGGGAGAGAAGAGCAGGCTCATGGTCTTGTGTTGTCGTTCAAAAAACACCATCTTAAGACCGGATCAAGAGGCTGGGAAAAAAACAGGTGCAAAAAAAACGACCCTTGTGGGGTCGTGTTTTTATGCCTACAGGCTGGTGCCGGAGGCCGGAATCGAACCGGCACGGTGTTTTGCACCGGCAGATTTTGAATCTGCTGCGTCTACCAATTTCGCCACTCCGGCTAAAGAGGGATCCGAATTATGGCACAGTGTGGGCATGAACTATCCCACCATTGAAGCCGCCATTGGCAACACCCCCATCGCCAGACTACAACGCATTGGCGTATCCGAGAACCAAGCGCGCGGTAATGTGCTGCTTGGCAAATTGGAAGGCAACAACCCGGCAGGCTCTGTCAAAGACCGGCCTGCGCTCTCCATGATTCAGCGCGCTGAAGAACGCGGTGATATTCGTCCCGGCGACACCTTGATCGAAGCCACCTCCGGTAACACCGGCATTGCACTGGCCATGGCGGCCGCCATCAAAGGCTATCGCATGGTGTTGATCATGCCCGAGGACTTGTCGATTGAGCGCGCACAAACCATGAAAGCCTTTGGCGCCGAACTCATACTGACATCCAAAACCACTGGCATGGAAGGTGCACGAGATCTGGCGGACCGCATGCAAGTTGAGGGTAAAGGACGTGTGTTGGACCAGTTTGCCAACGCCGACAACCCGCGTATTCACTATGAAACCACTGGCCCGGAAATCTGGCAGCAAACGCAAGGGCGCATCACGCATTTCGTCAGCGCCATGGGCACGACCGGCACCATCACCGGCGTGTCGCGCTATTTGAAAGAGCAAAACCCGAAGGTGACAATCATCGGCGCGCAACCCAGCGAAGGCTCGCGCATTCCGGGCATTCGCAAATGGTCGCCAGCTTATCTCCCCAAAATTTACGATGCCACGCATGTAGATGAATTGGTCTATGTCAGCCAAACCGATGCCGAAGACATGTGCCGCCGCATGGCGCGCGAAGAGGGTATTTTTGCGGGCATATCGGCAGCAGGCGCGTGTTGGGTGGCTTTGCAAATCGCGCAGCAGGTGCGAGACGCGACCATTGTGTTCATCGTGTGTGACCGCGGCGACCGTTATTTATCCACCGGAGTGTTTCCCGCATGAGCGCTTTTCAATACTGCCCGATGTGCGCGACCGAGCTGCAACTCATCAGCATGGAGGAAGACGGCGGCCCCAAAGAACGCATGCGTTGTGTGGTGTGTCAATGGACGCATTGGAATAACCCGACGCCGGTGCTGGCGGGTATCGTGCAGTACCGCGACCAGATATTGCTGGCGCGCAATGCCGCTTGGCCGGGCAGACGTTTTGCGTTGATCACAGGTTTCATGGAAGCAGGCGAAACGCCTGAAGAAGGCATCACGCGGGAGATTGCCGAAGAAACCAACCTGCAAGTCTCGGCGTTGAAGCTGATCGGTGTGTATGACTTTCAGCGCATGAACCAGGTCATCATTGCCTACCATGCGGTGGCAGATGGCGAAGTGCGTTTATCGCCTGAACTTGCCGAGTACAAGCTTTACAACTATGAAGACATCATTTGCTGGCCTGCTGGTACAGGTTACGCCATGGGGGACTGGTTGCGTACCCAAGGCATAGAGCCGCGTTTCATGAGTTGGAACGAGCGCGCTGCTCAAAACTTAGAATAAGTTCATCTCAGAATCACACACATTGCTGAGCCCTTGATTGCTTTAACGTCGATACACCATGCAGATTGATCTGGAACTTGATACCCGCGGCCTGAATTGCCCTTTGCCCATATTGAAGGCTAAAAAAGCTTTGACGCCCATGCAAACCGGTCAATTGCTGAAAGTGGTGTCTACCGACAAAGGCTCGCTGCGCGACTTCGCGGCGTTTGCCAAACAAACCGGCAACGAATTGGTGTCGCAAGAAACTGTGGGCGACGACTTTATTCACGTGCTGAAAAGACGTTAAACGATCGCCATTTTGCTTGTCCAGAAAGATGGACATGGCGGGTCGGGCCGACTCGAACGTTGCCGCTTGCGGCGGTGAGAGGCGACCGAGCCCGCCGTGGCCAACTCCAAGCTGAAGCTTGAAAAGTTCTAACCAAGCCTTTTCAACTGATCTTTGACTTTGTGCAAAGTGTCTTCAAAGTCTGCCAATCGTTGACGTTCCTGCGTGATCACAGCAGGCGGGGCTTTCGCTACAAAAGCTTCATTGCCGAGTTTGCCATTGGCTTTGACAATCTCGGTTTCCAAGCGTGTGATTTCTTTGGCCAGACGCACTTTTTCCGCTGCCACATCCACTTCGATGAACAAACACAAACGGATATTGCCGACCACGGCCACAGGCGCAGACTGCGCAGCGGCTTGCCATGCCGCTTCATCTTCAAACACCTTGACCTCACTCAACTTGGCCATGGCTTTGATGACATGCGCGTTGGCGCTGACAAAGTCGGCGTCGCCCAATGCGAACACAGGCATCTTGGTGCTGGGTGACACGCCCATTTCGCTGCGCAAGGTACGGCAGGCTTCGATCAAGGCTTTGAGTTGGTTGATGCTGGAAATGGCTTGCTCATCGATCTTGTTCATTTGCGCCACAGGGTAAGGCGCGATGCTCACCGAATCGCCGCCAATGCCTGCTACCGGCGCCACTTTTTGCCACAGCGCTTCGGTGATGAATGGAATGATCGGATGCGCCAGACGCAATATGGCTTCAAGCGTGCGAATCAAAGTGCGTCGTGTGGCGCGTTGTTGAGACTCGTCACCGTTTTGAATTTGTACCTTGGCAATTTCCAAATACCAGTCGCAGTATTCGTTCCAGACAAATTCATAAATCGTGGTTGCCACATTGTCCAAGCGGTAGTCGGCAAAACTTTTGGCGACCTGGTCTTCGGCTTGTTGCAGCAAAGAACTGATCCAGCGGTCGGCCTGGCTGAATTTCATGTATTGGTAAAACGGTCCTGCAGGAATGTGTTCACCGTTGTCGCCAGTGCGCGGCGGCGTGCATTCAGCCTTGGTGTGGTCCATCAAGCCGCAATCTTGGCCTTCGCAATTCATCAACACAAAGCGGGATGCGTTCCACAATTTGTTGCAAAAGTTGCGATAGCCTTCGCAACGCTTGCTATCAAAATTGATGCTGCGACCTAAAGAGGCCAAAGCCGCGAAGGTGAAGCGCAAAGCGTCAGCCCCGTATGCAGGAATGCCGTCCGGAAATTCTTTTTGGGTGTTCTTGCGCACTTGCGGCGCTGTCTCGGGTTTGCGCAAACCTTGGCTGCGTTTGTCTAGCAGTGGCTCAAGTGCAATGCCGTCTATCAAGTCCACCGGGTCCAGCACATTGCCCTCTGACTTGCTCATTTTTTTGCCTTGGGCGTCACGCACCAGACCATGTATGTAGACATGTTTGAACGGCACACGCCCGGTGAAGTGCGTGGTCATCATGATCATGCGGGCGACCCAGAAGAAGATGATGTCGTAGCCGGTGACGAGGACGCTGCTTGGAAGGTACAGGTCATGGTCGCTCAATGAGGTGGCAGGGGTGGGTGTGATGGACTTGGCCGCAGCGACTTCGGGCGCGAAGCGCACGGGAGCCAGGCCGAGTCCGTCGCGACCGCCTGCTGCATCAGTGGTGAAACCCAATGTGCTGAAAGGCACTAACGCAGATGAATACCAAGTGTCGAGCACATCTTCATCGCGACGCAGTGTTTTGCCCGGTGCTTGCGCTTGCGCTTCGGCTTCATTGCGCGCCACATACACATTGCCGTCTTCGTCGTACCAAGCCGGAATTTGATGGCCCCACCACAACTGGCGCGAGATGCACCAATCGGTGATGTTGTTCATCCACTGGTTGTAGGTGTTGATCCAGTTTTCAGGGACGAACTTCACTTCGCCTGAATGCACAGCGTCAATCGCTTTTTGCGCAATGCTCTTGCCGGTCGGGTCTTTGTCGCTGACCTTGTTCATGGCGACAAACCATTGGTCGGTCAACATAGGCTCGATGATTTGACCGGTGCGCGCGCAACGCGGCACCATGAGTTTGTGTTTTTTGATTTCAACCAGCAGGCCAAGTGATTCGAGGTCGGCGACGATAGCTTTGCGTGCGACAAAGCGGTCGAGGCCGCGGTACTTGGCAGGTGCCAAATCGTTGACCGTCACGTCCAGATTCAATATACCCATCATGGGCAACTGATGGCGTTGACCCACGGCATAGTCATTCGCATCATGCGCCGGGGTCACTTTCACCACGCCGGTGCCGAAGGCTTTATCCACATAGTCATCGGCAATCACGGGAACCGTGCGATCACACAAAGGTAAATGCACTTGTTGACCAATCAAATGGGCATAGCGTGCATCTTCCGGGTTGACCATGACGGCCACGTCGCCCAGCATGGTTTCAGGGCGGGTGGTGGCCACGACCAAACCTTTTGCAGTCTGCCCGTCGACCAGTTGCGGTCCGTTCACAAACGGATAACAAATATGCCAGAGGTGACCGTCTTCTTCTTCACTCTCTACTTCCAGATCAGACACCGCACTCATGAGCACCGGATCCCAACTGACCAAACGCTTGCCTCTGTAAATCAAACCTTGTTCATACAAACGCACAAAGGTGTCGGTCACCACTGGAGACAGCTTGTCGTCCATGGTGAAGTACTCGCGCGTCCAGTCCACGCTGTCGCCCATGCGGCGCATTTGCTGGGTGATGGTGTTGCCCGATTGCTCTTTCCATTCCCAAACTTTGGCGATGAAGTTTTTACGCGCCTCAGCTGGTGTCGGACCCATGTCGTGGCGGCTGATGCCCTGGCCTTGCAATTGGCGCTCCACCACAATTTGTGTGGCAATGCCCGCGTGGTCTGTGCCCGGCACCCACAAGGTGTTGAAGCCTGACATGCGGTGGTAACGCGTCAAGCTGTCCATGATGGTTTGGTTGAACGCATGGCCCATGTGCAAGGTGCCGGTCACGTTCGGCGGCGGCAACTGAATGGCAAACGACGGTTGATCAGCCGCAGGTGAGCCAGTGCCACGAAAACCTGCCACACCGTAGCCGCGTTTTTCCCATTCGGGTCCCCAATGAGCCTCTAAGGCGGCAGGTTCAAAAGATTTGGACAGGCTGTCTAAGCCGGGTTGTGCGCTGGGGCTGGTCATAAAGGGCTCAAAGTAACCAACCGGTTAAGCACCGGTTGTGGGGGCTGTCAAAAAGAAAAATGCATTTTAGCGAGGGGCTGTCGGTCTGCTCACCCCGCGAAACACAGTCAGTGCCAGCAAAGTTGCTTAGCCTGCGGCGGCGATATCCCGCAAAGCTTGCGCAAACACCGCTGCAGGTTGGCCGCCCGAAATCAAATGTTTGTCATTGATGATGACCGCTGGCACGGAATGTATGCCGGCGCTGGTGTAAAAATTTTCTTTGTCGCGCACTTCTTGCGCGTACCTGTCGCTTTGCAAAATGTCGCTGGCTTCTTGTTCGTTCAAGCCCTCGGCTTTCACGATAGCCAGCAACACCTCATGCGAATCGATGACTTCACCGCGTCCCTGATAAGCATCGAGAAAAGCTTTTTTCAAGCGGCGTTGCGCGTCGCTGCCACTGGTCACTTCGGTCCAGTGCAGCAGTCGGTGCGCGTCAAATGTATTGAAGATGCGCCCGCGCCCGGTCGGGTGAAACGCAAACCCGACTTCTGCGCCGCGCGCTTTGATGTTTTGGTACATCTGTGATTGCTGCTCTGCGGTAGAGCCATATTTTTTGCCTAAGTGTTCCACCAGGTCTTCGCCGCCGGGCGGCATATGCGGGTTGAGTTCAAACGGTTGAAAGTGAATGTCGGCAGTGACTTCGTTGTGAAGTTCATCAAGGGCTTGCTCAAGCGCGCCCAAGCCCACCGCGCACCACGGGCAAGCGACATCGGAGACGAAATCAATTTTGAAATGGGTGGTCATAAACGCTTTCTGGGGATTTTCAAATTCACTTCAATGCCAAAGCAGTTGCCAAGGCTTTGACCAGTTGTCCATTGATAGCTTTGCCTTTGGCCGCCAAATAAGCATCCGGCCTGATCAACGCCCATTGTGCTTTTTCACTTTGGCAAGCGCGCCGCAAAGTTTTGTTGGAATCAATCACATGCTCAAGCACATCTGCATTCTTCTTTGACACGACTTGAACCGAATACACAGAGGCCAGTGCGCCGATGGACTGCAATTTGGCAATCTCTTTGCGACTGAGTTCACCGAAGACCAACAACAGCAACCGGCCTTGCGCCCATTGCAGCAAATCTGCCAAGCTGCCACTTGAGTGGTCAGCAAATTGCAGCGGCGCGTTTTGCACCATGACGCCGCCTTCAGGCAGGCATACATCCGAGACGTCATACCGGTTGGCTTCGGCCATGCGTCCTGTGTTGATCAAGCTTCTCGCGAACGCATGGTGTTTGGCCAAGCCGATGCTGGCACTGCGAAACAAGCGTTCAACGCCTTCGGGTGCGCGCAAATAACGCGCAGTGCGGTTGGTCACTTGCACATTGCGTTTGGCGGCTTGCAAGCGTTCTTGGTTAAAGCTGGCAAGCAAACCGGGTGCGGCTTGACCGCGCAACACCGCCGCCAGTTTCCAAGCCAAGTTGTCTGCGTCTGCAATGCCTGTATTGCCGCCTCGTGCACCGAATGGGCTGACCACTTTGGCCGTGTCGCCGATAAAAAATACGCGCCCGTGGTGCAGTTGGTGCAGGCATTGCGATTTGTAAGCATAAGGGCCGACCCATACGATGTCGCATTCCACAGCTGCGCCAAATTGCTTGGCCAAGCGTTCACGCACCACGTCTTCGCGGCTGACATAAGTCGGGTCAGCGTCGGGTGCCATCTGGTAATCGATGCGCCACACATCGTCTGCCATCAAATGCTGCCAGACCGCACGGTTGTCGTTGAACGGTGCTTCAATCCAGGTATGGCGCTCTGTAGGTGGTTGGTGTTTGAAGCGCACGTCAGCAATGCACCAGCGGTCGTCGCCGCGCTTGCTGTCCATGGTGGCGCCCACCCATGCGTGAAACGGCGTGTGGGAACCGCTGGCATCAATCACATGGCTGGCTTTGAGCGTGTACTTTCCCGCCGGCGTGTCAATCTTCAAAGTGACTGCGTCTTTGTCTTGCAAAAACCCGGTGACCCGGTTGTTCCAACGCAGGTCGATCAGCGGTGTCGTCTTGTTCAATTCAAGAATGCGATCCACCAAAAACATCTCGATATAAAACTGCTGAATATTGATGAAGGGTGGTTGCACACTGTGCGAAAACTGACTGCGTTCGCGCAGGTCAAAAGAAAACACTTCATCGTCACCCGCAAAGGTTCGTCCGACTTGCCAGGCCACACCTTTGGCGGCGATACGCTCGTAAATGCCCAGCCGGGCAAATATCTCCAACGACTGCTGTGTATAACAAATGCCGCGCGAGGATGCGCCTTTGACGCCGACCGTGTTGTCTTCGTCAAGCACAACCGCCGGTATGCCCAGATGCGCCAATTTGCAAGCCAGCGTCAGACCGCTTAATCCCGCGCCAACGATGACAACAGGATAAACCTCGGCCTGCCGACCGCAGAGCTCTGGGGGTTTGACAAAACCGTAAGTTGGCAGTTGATAGGTCGGATAAGAAGTTGGGGTGTTGGACTTAGCCACGTTGTTGATTGCGCTTTCGTTTCTGTGCTGTCCAAGCGTCTAACTGCGCGCGTACATCCAGACTTTCGCGGTGCATTTGATCTGGCGTGGCGACTTGCGCGCTGAGTTCTAAGCGGATGCCGTTGGGATCGAAAAAATAAATGCTTTTAAAAATCCGGTGGTCGGTGATGCCCAGCACCTCAACGCCATGCGCTTGCAAGCGGGCTTTGCTGTCTTCCAGTGCTTGAATGCTGTCAACGTTGAAAGCGATGTGGTTCACCCACGCGGGCGTGTTCGGGGAGGGCAGCGCGGCGGTGTCGTCGCCTAAATCAAAAAAAGCGATGAATGAACCGTCTTTCAAGCGGAAAAAGAAATGCGTGTATGGACAGTATTCGCCGGTGCTGGGCACATGGTCACTTTGAATCATATGGTAGAGCGGCAAGCCCAAAATATCTTCGTAAAAATGACGGGTTTCTTCTGCATCTCGCGCGCGGTAAGCGTAATGGTGCAATTGCAATATGTCGGCGGGCGGTGGCAGGTGTGAAATGTCTGTCATAGTTGTCTGTGGGTGTTGCGCTTCAGTTTACTGGAGTGTGGTGTTTGGCGCGATCTGCGGCAGTAGCGCCGCAAATGCTGCCAAGGCAGGGCTAAATCGGTGCATGCCTTGGAATAAGCGTGCAAAAGTATTCGTTGCGAGCGATTAAGCAAATACAAGCAATCTCCATGGCCGATAGTGAGGCTCAATTGCCCATATTGAAACAACTCATTGGACGCGCCGGAGTTGTGCGCCTAAGCTTCGCGTTGTCTTTGGCCATGATTGCCGGAGCATTTTCATCAACCCATAGGAGATTTCTCATGTCAGCTCTCAAAGGCTCTAAGACGGAAGAAAACCTGAAGGCCGCCTTTGCAGGCGAGTCACAGGCCAACCGCCGTTACCTGTATTTCGCAAACAAGGCCGATATCGAAGGCCAAAATGATGTGGCCGCTTTGTTCCGCTCTACCGCAGAAGGCGAGACCGGACACGCCCACGGACACCTTGAATGGCTCGAGCAATGTGGCGACCCCGCCACCGGTTTGCCAATTGGTGCCACCCGTGACAACTTGAAAGCCGCAGTGGCTGGCGAAACCCACGAGTACACCGACATGTACCCTGGTATGGCCAAAACAGCACGTGAAGAAGGCTTCGATGAAGTGGCAGATTGGTTTGAAACCTTGGCCAAGGCCGAGCGCTCACACGCCAACCGCTATCAAAAAGCGTTGACCGAGTTGGTGGACTAAATCCGCCTTTCGCTGTGCCTTGGGCACAGCGATTTCACTAACTGCTGGCATCACGGCAGTTAGTGAAATCAAAAAATGGAGACAACCATGGCCACAGAAGGCAACCTGCAAGCGCCCACGCGCCACGCGCTCGACTGGAAAAATCCAGACTTTTACAACGAAGACAAATGCTTCGATGAGCTAGAGCGTATTTTTGATATTTGTCATGGCTGCCGGCGTTGCGTGAGCTTGTGTGCCTCTTTTCCCACCTTGTTTGACTTGGTCGACGAGAGCCCCACCCTGGAAGTCGATGGCGTGAAACGTCAAGACTATTGGAAAGTGGTGGACCAATGCTTCATGTG
>JAIYBB010000003.1 GCA_027488735.1 Comamonadaceae bacterium
ATAGGCAAACACCTACAAGATAGCTCGCAATCGCTATATCTATTTTTAAGTTTGCGTTGTAGAACAAGTTTGGTGTTTCATTTTGAAACATCAACAACTTGGAGTTTTCAAATGAAAAAAATTATCTTGACTGTTTTTGTCGCTTGCACTGTGGGTTTTGCTTTTGCCGAATCGGGAACATTTGAAAGTATGGCTAGTGGAACAGTTTCAAATACAACAAATGATTTTGGAAATAGTAAATATTCAATTACCAACACAACCTACACAGGCAGAGTAGTTAAATCAACTCTTTCTTTTCATAAGGTAGGTGCAATCAGTGTTTCGCAGTGTCTTGGTATAGCGACTGTAGAAAATTCAAAAAGTGCGGGAAATGGCAGTTGTTTAAATACTGACTCTGATGGGGATAAATATCGTGGTAACTTCGTTCGGGGTGAAAGTACACCACAAGGATTCAATGGCACGGTCGAAATTGTTGGCTTAACTGGCAAGTTTGAAAACGTAAAGGGTACATGCACTTTTGATGTAGTTAGACAGGTCCTAAACAGTACGACTCATCTTTCAAATCACCTTAAGTGTTCTGTCTCAAAGTGATGCATTGATGGTGTTGAGCTCGTAATGATGAAATCAAATACTGGCTCAACACCTGCTAACAACACTGTTGAAATATTGCTTAACAAGAAACCGTAGCATCAAACTCAAGTGTCGGTATGGTCAATCACAGTTCGCTTGCGATACCCTGTGAGCAGGGTCGAGACGTAGGAGGGGTGGTAGAGGTGTCGTGAGACACGACTCTACAGCGTCCAGTAACGGGACGGTTTATGGACGCTCTCAATAAAGCGCCCCTTTAATTGGAATGATTTTTAGTTATATCTAAACATTGATTAGATTTTTCTTGACATCACGAACTTCGTTGATCTAAACTTTGCTTAGATTAACAATTTAAGGATCTCTCATGAAAACAACCGCATATCAAATTGCTGTCTTTGCAACCTTGTGCATTGCTGCTTTGGGTAGTCAAGCACAATCTAAAAATACAACTATCCAAATAGATGTGGACAAAATTAAGAATGCGACAGGCATGATGGCTTGTGCTTTATTTAATGTCGCTGATGGTTTTCCAGATGTACAAGCAAAATCTTTTCAATACGTCTATGTGTCTGTAAATTCAGGAGTTGCCAGTTGTGAATTCAAGGATGTCGCTGCTGGCACTTATGCTGTGAGTGTCTTCCACGATGAAAATAACAATAAAAAATTAGACAAAAACTTTGTCGGTATGCCATTGGAAGGATATGGTGTCTCAAACAATATTCGTCACATGATGTCTGCGCCTGAGTTCAAGGAGTCATCATTTCAAGTGAATGGGGAAGTTGATAAAAATATAAAGATTCGCATGGGATATTGACTTGACGGCAATCAAACATATTTTTTTGGTTACGATTGAAGTTCTTCCTCAATCCCTAGGTAGACAACTAATTGGTTTCCAAAAAAACTTCTAAAAAAACTTACCATCATGGCGATCTGCGAAGAGCACTGATGGATGCGAGTATTGAAATTATTGGAACGACTGGCGTTGACTCACTTAATCTCAGAGAAGTAGCCAAGGTTGCGGGAGTTTCCCCAGGAGCCCCGTACCACCACTTTGTAGATAGGCAAGAAATTTTTACGGAGATTGCCAAAGAAGGTTTTGATCTTCTTGAGGCCAATATGCTGCATGGAAGAGATTCTGGACGAAAAGACTCCATAGCCAAGTTGAATGCCATCGGCAAAGCCTATGTGAGTTTTGCTGTCACACACCCTGGACACTTTAGAACAATGTTCAGGGTAGATACTCATAACTCAGAAGACCCTGAGTTAACCACTTCAGGTAACAAAGCATTTGAAATTCTTAGTCAAGCGATAGCTGAATGTCAAAATTCAGGTCAAGCCCCGACAGGTGATCCACTGCCTTTAGTTCTTCATGCATGGTCAGCGGTTCATGGCTTGTCAGGGCTTTTGATAGATGGGGGCATCAAGAAAATTCCTTTGCCACAAAGCAAATTGATAGAAATGCTGACAAAACAAATCGGTCAAATGTTTGAAGCATTAGCATTAAAAAACAAATAGTTAAAGCAATACAAATGGAAATGAATTATTGAGTGTCTAGTTGCGGGACAGTTGATCAGATGTCGGTTCACCCGACACCGCAGCATCAACACAGAAGAATTGGCAGGGTCATTCACAGCCCACTTGCTACACCGTGGGGCAGAGTGGAGGACCGTGGATGGGTGGTAGTAGGTGTCGTGAGAAACGACACTTGATCAGCGTCCGACTAAGGCTCGGTTGTCTATCTGACGGGTAAACCCGAACTATTGCAGCAGGACAGAGCCACAAGCTCAGGTCTAGCAGTGTCAAGGCAGCGAATGGCTACGTCTCGGTTAATAAGTGGTTATCAAAGTCTGGCAGAATCATGAGGATCCCTAATCTCATCTGAAAGCTCGAGAATGAAACCAATAGATCTCAAAGCATTTTTTTGTTTACTGCTATTGATGCCAACGCTGGCACTGGCACATTCAGAGCAAGGCATTGCAGGTGGATTTATCAGTGGATTTACCCACCCCATATTTGGCTGGGATCACGTGGCGGCCATGGTGGCTGTGGGCTTGTGGGGTGCATTTCTTGGCATGCCTGCCATATGGCTGTTGCCTGTGGTTTTCCCCGTGGTCATGGCAGTGGGGGGAGCTTTGGGTGTCTTGGGTGTTGAGTTGCCGCAAGTTGAAATGTTCATTGCCGCCTCTGCCATTGTCTTGGGGGCTTGCATTGCCGCTGCAATACGGCCACCGCTTTGGGCGGCTGCAGTTTTGGTAGCTGTTTTTGCCATCTTCCACGGCCATGCACACGGAACGGAGTTACCTGATGCTGCCAATCCGTTTGCCTATGCAGCTGGATTTGTGTTGGGAACAGGTCTGATGCATTTATCAGGAATTGCTGTTGGCTATTTGGTCCGTTGGAGTTGGGGCGTAAAAATTGTCAGAGGCTTGGGTGCTTTCATTGCTATTGCTGGCGTGGGATTCATGTCAATGATCTTAAGTGCTTGAGCAAGTTGAAACACGTGCCGACATTGCTTCCAAGGCTGGCGTTTCTTTGGTCAATCTCGCCGTCCATCGCCTTTGCTCACACTCCAAGCAAGGGGCTCATCGGTTTCTACACTGGCCTACTGCATATTTTTACCGAGGCGGCGTTGGTGATGGCCTTTTTGGCTTTAGGGCTGTTGGTTAGTCAAACAGTCGATCTAGAAAAGATCAAAAAACTATTACTGGTATTTTTAGTCACCATCATTGCCAGCACTGCATTTGCACTTCTGTCGTCATTGGTTTTTGAGCCACGTACGCTATTCATCGTTTTATGGGTGTTGATTGTTGTTGTTTGCATCCATGCGGCTTTGCTACCTAAGTGGACGCCGAAATTATCAACGGTATCTGTTATCTCATTGGGTTTGGTTATGGGACAAATGACTGTTCCCGAGCCAGGTCCTTTTTGGTCCTTCACAGTTACCACGCTGGGTTCAATAGCTGGATGCTTCTTGGGTTTTTTGTATTCTGCTTTGTTATTCAATTTTGTATTTGAAAGATTTCAGAAGTTTTGGCAACGAACTGTACTGAGAGTCATTGCTGCATGGCTGTTTGCAATTTCTTTTTTATTGTCCGCTTTACAAATTGCTGGAAAATCTGTTTAACTGACACCCCAGCATCACCCTAAAGAATCATCAGAGTCCGGCTCAGTGAAATGTAGAGGCCGAGTAAATACCGAATTTATTTAACTGTAATGGTTGCTTTCATGCCATCTAGCGCCAGTTTTTTTGTAGAAATCACGTCATCAAAAACACCTGTTCTAACGGGAAGAATCCACCACTCAATACTTTTCCCTGTTGCAATTTCAAAGCGACGTACTGGACCGTATATTTCTGTAATCACTTTTTCATCGGAATCCCTGACAACAACTTTTCTTGTGTACACAGCATCTACAAAACTGGGGGATGAAAAATAGTAAGCTTGAACTCCAGCATTTTCAAGACGCAATTTATACAGCTTGCCTGTCTCTAGGGTAAGGGCGTCTGGGCTGAATTTATGTTGTCCATCAGGCGTGCCAATTTTTATGGTGATGAGTGTTGGCTCTTGTTGAGTGAGGTCGGCAGCATGAACCTTATGGGTGAAAATAAAAAGACTGCTGATCAACAGAATACTTACTAGCGAATTTTTCATGGACTTCTTAAAAATAGTGGCATTTATAGACTTTGAATTGTATGCAATACCGATTTTATATAAGCCACTGTTGAAGCAGGCCGGCGCTCAAAAACACATTTTAAGTAGTTTTAACCTTACATACTCATCCAGTTGAGATGGGAGATGCAATATTCATCAGCTGAATTTGTTGTATTCAGGAAATCAGGTATGTAAATAGTCATTGCAACCCTAAACTGCCTTGGCATTTGAGACATTGAGTCAATACATACCAGCTGATGGGCACACCAATGAATACGACAGAAATTGAAAAAGCGCCAGACCATTTTGATGTCTCTAAGGCTATTGACAAGGGTCATTTGACCAATCTTCAGCGATGGACATACGTATTGGCGTCATTGGCCATCATCATTGACGGCTTTGACGGACAGATGATTGGCTACGCCATTCCACAGATCATGAATGAGTGGGGCACCACGCGCGCAGCATTTTCCCTGGCCGTGGCCAGTGGACTGGCTGGCATGGCAATTGGCAGTTTGAGTGCGGGTGTATTGGCCGATAAATTTGGACGAAAACCTGTATTGATTGGCAGCATTTTGCTTTTCGGTACTTCCACCATGCTGATAGGTTTTGCCACAGACGTGCCTAGTATTGCGTTGATCCGATTTTTTGCTGGACTTGGTATTGGCGCAGCCTTGCCAGCCGCAACCACATTGACAGCGGAATACATTCCATTGCGTTTGCGAACAATGGCTGTCACAACCGCCATTGTTTGTTACCCCGCAGGCGGTATGCTGGCGGGATTGGCTGCTGCGCACATTTTGCCAACCCATGGTTGGCGTGTGTTCTTCTATGTGGGTGGAGCAATTGCAATTGGATTTGCTTTCTTTTTGATATTCACTTTGCGTGAATCACCCAAATTTTTGTCGCGTCGATCCTCTCGCTGGGAAGAATTGCGGGCATTGATGCAACGCATGTCGCATGACGTGTCTGAGGTGCGTCAATTCACGGACGGTCTGATTTCCTCCGCCAAACATGGTCATATTGCAGAATTGTTTCGTGCAGGCAGAGCTGTAGATACCTCATGGCTGTGGTTGGCTTTTTTCATGATTCAACTCTCCATCTACTCGGCTTACAGTTGGTTGCCTACCATGTTGACGACCGAAGGACTGTCACCTGCTTTGTCGGGCATGGGTTTGACGGCCTATAACTTTGGCGGAATTTTTGGTGCTGTACTTTGTGCTGCGGCCATCAATCGTTTTGGTTCTCGCTACCCGATGGTTTTCTGGGCTGCCATGTCAGCCGTGACAGCATTCGGGTTGAAGATAGTGGATCTCCAAGCTTCGCCTGAGACTTTCTTGTGGGGCTTGGGCTTGCATGGTTTGTTTGTCACCGCATTGCAATGCGCCATGTTTGCCTTGTGTGCTCACATCTACCCGACTGAAATTCGAACCACGGGTGCTGCAACTGCCATGGCATTTGGCAGAGTGGGGGCGTTTGTAAGTGCATTTGCAGGTGCCGCGATGATCACCGCGGGTGGATCTGGCGCCTATTTGAATTTGCTGGGAGGGTCAATGATTGTTTCAATGCTGGGTCTGGCCATGTTGCGCAGTCACATAGGCCCTAAGCATTGAGGATTTTTTAGGCCTGGTTTCTCACAGCACTTGCACAGCGCCTAATTACGGGACGGTTGATCTGTGCGGGTTCAACTCCTGCCAAGGCCGGCTGGATTAAAGATGCTCGTATATTCTCAACTGTTTGATTTAAAAGCAAGTGCAAAAGTTTTTCCAAGCATACGCACTGGTCACAGTTGAACTGGGTCGTGGGTTTGGGCTGCGACTTCGCTTTGATTTTTTGGTGAGAAAGAGCCTATGGATTCTCTGACACAAATTGCCTTGGGGGCTTCAATCGGGGTGGCCGTCATGGGCCGGCGAACTGCCGCTTGGAAGGCCGCGCTCTGGGGTGGGGTGGCTGGTTTGCTGCCCGACCTCGATGTGCTCTTAGACCACGGAGACCCGATCCTCAACATGGTTTTGCACCGAGCCGAGACGCACGCGCTGTTCTGGTTGGCCTTGTTCTCGTGGCCTTTGGCGTGGTGTGTCTCGCGCATCCAAGGTCAGGCGCATGAACTGCGCCGTTGGTGGGCGGTGATCGCCTTGGCTTTGGTGACGCACCCGATCCTGGATTGGTTCACGATTTACGGCACCCAGTTGTTCTTGCCCTTCACCGACGAGGCTTTGGGTTTGGGCAGTTTGTTCATCATCGATCCACTCTACAGCTTGCCCTTGATGGCCGGTGTGTTCTGGGCCCTTCGTGGCAGCCTCGCGGGTTGGCGCGCCAACAGCATCGGTTTGGTGTGGAGCTGCATGTACATCGCGTGGAGCTTGGTGGCGCAACAGCACGTCTTGCAGCATGCCCACACATCGTTGCGCGCCGCAGGTCTGTCCACCGAGCAGGTGTTCGTCACCCCAGCTCCCTTTAGCACCGCTTTGTGGCGCGTGGTGGCGGTGGATGGTGACCATTTGCACGAGGGGTTTTATGCCTTGTTGGACGGCGGACGACCAATGCGTTTTGATGCGTTTGAGCGAGGCACAGCCTTGTTGATGCAAAACGCCAGTCACCCGCAGGTGCAGCGTTTGCATCGCTTCGCCGATGGTTTTGTGAGCCTGCGCCAAGACGCGAATGGGGACTTGTGGATCAGCGATTGGCGCATGGGTCAATACCCCAACTTTTTCTTCACCTTCAACATTGGCCCGCCCTTGAGCGCAGGACAGACACCCCCCGTGGCCATCCAAGAGCGGCGCACTATGTCCGTGGGTGCAGGCTTGGCCTGGCTGGGCGCGCGTATGCGCGGCGTCGATATAGACCCGCCACGCGGACCATGATCATCATCACTTGTTTCACATGAGTCGATGGACCGCATGCAGTTGATGACCCTTTGTTTGTTGGTGCTGCCCTTGGCGGGCACGGCGTTTCGTTACGGCAGGGTTGTGAAGGTGTCGGATCACCCGACACTGCGGAGGCTGGGTTGAATCAAAATCCAGCACTCAAGGGCAACATCAAATTGCAATATGATGTGATCTACTCAATCAAATTAAATTATCTATATGTCGAACGTTTCAACCCACAACAATGATTTGTCGATCCCCGATGGTGTGACTTTCGTTGGCTCGATCAATGTTCCTGGATTCGCGCAAATCAATGGCGATATTTCAGGCGAAATCACATGCAAGGAACTTGAGGTTGGCCCGCAAGGTAACGTGAGAGGCAAAGTTCAAGCACAGGGCATACAAGTGCACGGTCAATTGGAAAACGATATCAATTGCAAGGGCTTGGTCAAAATTCATAAAACTGGAAAAGTCACAGGCAAACTCACTTATTCAGAAATTGACATTGATCGCGGAGGTCAATTCATTGGTTCTATGAGTAGCAACAAAACTTGATTTCTTTTCGGTTGAACTGACACTATTGCTGCAGGACTACGCACCATGCAGGGCATCGGTTGCAATCTTGCGACGAAGACCGAATGATGTCCTAATCCGAATGCTCAATTTGAAGGAATGCTTGTACTTGGAGATTTGAGTTTGTCGCGTTCAGTTTGGTATTGGTCGTAAGGTGGCATTTCTAAAGGGTTTGGCTTCAAAATATCAGGCTTTATTTTTTCTTGACTTCTGATGCCCTCGTACACAGATTGCTGGCTGATGAAGCCACATCCATTCAAAGCAATACAGGCGAAAAATAGCTTGAGAAAATTCATTGATAATGCACCAAGGCCACCAAAAAAATCAGGTCGTGCAATTCTAAATATCGGATGAACTGGGTGAATGTCACTCAACGGGTGTGAAATTTATGCTTCGCTATAAAACGTTTTTGAATCATCATTTTCTTTTCAAAAAATTTTGATAAATCAATCTCACAACAGCATACAGAGCAATCAGCGGCAAGGTCACAAGCAGGACAATTTCTTGGTTGGTCAAATCTGCTGGAAACATTGTAAAGTTGTCATAGGTAGTGAGGAACGTGTTCACTACAGGATGCTCTCGAATGTATTTCAGATAATCACCATTGTCCATTTGTAACTCCAAGTTGAACCTTCAGTTTTTCATGGTACATGAGAATAGCAACATAAAACCATAATGCAACACATTTTAATTTCAACCGATCGATACTTATCGGTCGTTTTTCTCTAGATACACATGCGGCATCAATTTTTCAGCGGATGTATTTCTTCTTTGATACAAACAATGCAGCTGATTAAGCTTCATCAATTATGAATACGTATTTAAAACGGCAACGTTGGCTGAACACTGAATGGCAGCCACTTAGTGTGTCTTCAAAAATTCTGGTGAGCTATGGTTTTTTCATGTTGATTGCATTGCTGCTGACCTATATTTGGTCATTCAATGACAGCAGACTCATCCGCGACGTTGGTGTGTGGTCCAAGCCCATGAAATTTATGGCGGCCACAGCCCTGTTCGCATGGACGAGTATTTGGGTTCTCAAAGTAGCCAATTCGAGGATTGATCAATTGCGCTTATTTAACTGGATCGTTGGATTGATAGTAGTCACTTCATTGTTTGATGTGGTCTACATCAGCTACCAAGCATCGCAAGCTTCTGCATCGCATTACAACGTCAGCGATCCCTTTCATGCATTTATGTTTGGATTGATGGCAATCGCAGCGGTGGGACTGACGGCGTCACAAGCTTGGATTGCCTGGGAAATATGGAAAGAGCAAAGCCATACGGTCATACCGACTGCAACTTGGAGCGTCATCATTGGATTGGTTCTGACCTTTGTGCTTTCAACGGGCAGCGGATTCATGCTCGGAGGTAACCAGCCACCCGCAGGTCAAGGTTTAGCTATGGTGGGCTGGCATTTCAACAATGACATACGCCCTGCACATTTTCTGGGTGTCCATGCTCAGCAGTTGATTCCCCTGTATGGACTTATTGCTGTGAAATTGTTGGGATCGTTTTCAAACGCAGGGCTTGTTATTGGGTCAGTGTTGTATCTGATGCTTTGGATAATTGCCACAAGTCTCAGTCTGTGAATGTTCATTCAGCAGTCAACGCATCTAAAAATTGAATCGCCCCAACAGAGGCGTAATCTTCATGGCTTGAACTGCAAAACAAATCCACATGTTTGACTACAATATCAAGCGATGGAAGCTTGCTGAATTTGTCTTCACGGGGTTTTTTTCTTGAAACATTGGTTAAGTTCAGCGGCACTAGAAATGCATTTAGCCAAGTTACTTTGTCAGTGTCGGAAATATTTTTCCAGTCTCTGCAAGAAGGGTTGCCAAATAAATACTGGCTATTGGCATTCATTGCACACAGCATCAGCAAGGGTAAAAGAACTTTTTCCAAACGAATTTTCATGGGTACGTTAAGTCAGCAGCTAATCAACCTCAAGTTTAGTTGGTGTTGCGTTGGTATTTTCTAAAAAAATACATCCTCTTTTTTTATTGGTAAACGTACAGTAAAACAGGTACCGCTGTTGATGGCGGTGTTGAAGATGATGGATCCTTGATGGGATTCAACAATTGTTTTGCTAAGCCATAGTCCAATTCCCATGCCAGAATCCTTGTTGGTTCGAAGCAATTCAAATATAGTCGATTTAATCTCTGGGGAAATGCCTGAACCGTTATCTGTGACCGTCAACTGTAAATAATCCATACATAAATCTGTTTTGATATCAATCTTTTTTTGAACAGATAACTCTTGCGTAAATGCTTCGCTGGCGTTGGTGATCAAATTCAAAATTACCTGCTGCAATTGAGATTTATCGCCCGTGATAAGTAGTGGCCCAGCGTAAAGCTGCACATTTATAGCAATTTGATGCCTTTGCATGGTCGAAGAACTGATCAGCACCACTTCATTGACCAAATCATTGAAGTTGAAAGTGGAAACGATTCTGTTTCCATTCCTGAACATATTTCGAAGTGTTTGGATGATGGTGGCGGCGCGTTGATTGGCTTTTTTTAAGCCGTCCATCGCATTTTGTATGTTTGTGTTTTCATTCAATTTGACTGATTGCTTGTTGATCACAAGATCAATCATGTCCGTATTCATTTGAATGACTGTCAGAGGTTGGTTGAGTTCATGCGCCAGACTTGCCACCAAGGCTCCCATGCCTGCCGTTTTGTTGAAGATGCTTAATTGCCGGATGATTTCTTCTCTTTCATCCAGTAATTTTTTTAACTTCACGCTGCTCAGACGCATGGCATCAGCACGTTCATTGCTAATGATCAGCTCGTGTGCCAATGCCAATTTCTTGCTTTCTGCAATTTCTAAAAATATTCTCAAAAATGCAATATTGCTGAGGGTAATGGCAATGAATTGCCCAATCACCATAATGCCTTGGTGCCAACTCGGCGCATACAAATCATCAATCGTTCCAGCCATCACCACGCCGATGGTTCGAACGCCCAATGTGACACTGAATGTCAGTCCTGCCCACATCAGTAATCTAGATCCCAGTGTAGGTTGACGTTGAAAAAGCTTATGCCCAATTCGAAAATAGTCAAAGCAAAGCAATGCGTAAAAAGCATTGAATAAGATCAGTGCTTCCCATTCAGCATCCCACACACCAATCAGCAGACAAAAACTAATGAAATACGCAGCATTAGCTAGGTGATAAGCCATGTACGGGCGTGATTGCGATTCAGGTTGCAAGTACATGCGAAGTGCCACCATCCGCCCCCAATTACCGGCCAACATCAACAGTTGTGCCACATAAAAAAATACAACTTCTGACAGAGACCCTCGCATGGAAAGCAGAACCACGGCAAAGCCGCTAACGATGCCCGAGAGACACCAAAGTTTGACTTGCTTGCTTCTGTATTCTTGGAGGGCAAACCATATGGCTCCGTGCAAGATCAAATAGACCAAGCAAATCATGAAAATAGTAGTTTGCGTATCCAGTCTCATGGCGTGAAAGACTTCACTTGTTGACGCTCATTTTTTTTGTGCTCGTACAGATCTTTGACGTAACTGCTTGATGCAGATTATTCGCTAGTATTTGTTTTTTTGGCCATTAAAAATGCAGGAATATTCTGTAATGGCTGGGAAGATGTTCCACTGGCCCTTTTGATATCCATGAACACCAACTCGGGAAGTTCAATGCCTAATTTTTTTGCATAAAGTCTGGCATACCAAATCATGGGTTGTGCATTTATATTAAATAGTTCTGAATTACCTTCTTCTATTGCCAAGATTTGCTCGGCCCGCAACCCAAGCTTTTTAGCCATGTCTTCAATGGTCCAATTTGTGCCTTCTCTTGTTTGTTTTAGCAGGCGGCCAACCTCAAACAATTTTTCTTGTTGCGAAGAATTGTGTATTGCCATTCTTATGTATTCCGAAAAGGATTCATGCGCCAGAATGTGGCATTTATTTTGTCTTCTTGATATACCTAAATGGGGAAATCTTCATAAATTCTCACGATTTTTCCTGAAATAGTTATTAATTATTCATTTGTTGTTGTGTTTGTTATTCCATTTAGACTTGCATCTTTTTTTAGATAGAAAGCATGCAAGCATGGCTTCTTTAGGACATATCCATTTGGTAGATGACGACCAGGAAATTCGTCTTCACATGGGTAATCTATTGCGACAACTCAATTACGGTGTCAGCACTTTTTCAAGTGCCGATGAATTCTTGCGCAAGGCAATCAAGGTATCGCCTTCGGTCTTGTTGCTCGACATGCGCATGCCATTGATGAGTGGACTGGAACTACACCTATTGTTGAGAAAGCAAAACTGGACTAATCCAATCATCTACATGAGTGGTGAGAGCCATACGCAAGAAATTATTGATGCTATGAAAGGTGGCGCTATTGATTTTTTATGCAAACCGTTTACACAGTCTCAATTGATTGAAGTAATTACCAAAGGATTGGCTTTGGATGCGCAGCATCATGCCTCACATACACGTTTATTGAAAGCGTCGGCATTGCACAAATCTTTGAGCCGAAAAGAGCAGCAGATTTTTTCATTGATGTTGCTAGGTAATGGCAACAAAACCATTGCCAGTGAAATTGGATTGATGCCAGACACGGTGAAAAAACATCGCGCACAAATTTTTGAAAAGATGCAAGTCAGTTCTTTGGCTGAACTGTTGGCGTTATGCAAAGATTTTTTTCCGTCCGGGAATGATGCTGTATTTGATTGAATCGCTGTAACTGACGATATCTAATTCATATGGTTAACTTTTGATACTGCGAACGCTATTGAGCAGATGTAGCTTGAAGGCCACTGCCACTGGCGGTAATTGCTTTTTTGCAGGGTGAACAATATGCCAGTGTGACATGATGGGGAACCCTTTGACATTGATGACAGCTACGCCATGTTCTTTTTGATGGCCGTGTAAAGCGTGTTTGGACACCACACCTATCCCCAGTCCACCGGCTACTGCCTCTTTGATGGCTTCGTTACTGCCAAGCTCCATGCGTATATTTGGACGAAATTTTTGTGACTTGAAGTATTTGTCCACTGTCATTCGCGTGCCAGATCCTTTTTCGCGCAGGATAAACCGTTGGTCTAAAAAACTGTGGAGTGGAACTGAAGTTTTTTTGGTCAGGGGATGGCTATAGGCTGCAATTGGAACCAATGGGTTGAGCAAAAAAATCTCGTCAGCTAAATCCAAGTCGGTAGGCGGTTGGGACATGATGTACAAATCATCTAGGTTTTCTCGCATACGCGTGAGCACACCATCACGGTTCAATATTTCAAGCGATATATCTATGTCGGGATATTTTTGACAGAATTGACCGATCAGGCGCGGCATGAAATATTTCGCAGTGCTCACAACAGCTATTTTCAGTTTGCCCCGAGTCAGTCCTTTGGCGGCATCCATGGTTTGCTCGAAGTTGGACCAAGCGTGCAGCATCTCACGAGCGGTACTTGCCAATTCTTTTCCCGCATCTGTGAAATAAATTTTTTTTGAAATAACTTCATACAAGGGCAAACCAACGGCATTGCTTATTTCCTTGAGTTGCATAGATGCGGTGGGTTGTGTGACATGCGTTGATTTGGCGGCAATGCTGACACTGCCTGCATCAAATACTGCCAAAAAAATTCGCAGTTGTTTGAATGTGATATTCATAGATATTTATCTATATACAGACTATTAAAATTTGATTTTACATGATGCATATTTTTACTTAGTATGCGTGTCAGGAGGCTATGCGATGCAGGTATTTCTTGACCCGGCAATTTTATTTTTTGTGTTTGGTGTATTTGCGGCTAGTGTCAAATCTAACCTTGAGATCCCGCCCGCTATCTCACGCTTTTTATCACTCTACCTGTTGATGGCTTTGGGATTAAAAGGTGGATTTGCCTTGTCTCACTCAGGCTTCACGCGTGAGGTGGCCACCAGTTTGGGATCTGCCATTGCGCTGGCTGTGGTCATACCGCTGTTGGGTTATGCGGTGTTAAAAAGGTATTTGTCGGGATTCGATGCGGCAGCAGTCGCCGCGACATACGGTTCTGTCAGCGCCGTGACATTTGTCACAGCGGTTCAATATTTGGATAACAACAGCATTGCATTTGGCGGGCATATGGCGGCAGCCATGGCATTGATGGAATCTCCCGCCATCATCTTGGCCGTGTTTTTTGCCAACTCGCACAGACAGCAACAAACTGCGCGATCAAATATTCAGGTTCATAGCGGTGTGGCTGCGCTCATGGGTTCATCTTCAGGGCCAAGCCATTCATTGAAAAAAATACTGCATGAATCGTTCACTGATGGTGCCCAATTGTTGTTGCTCGGTGCCATGCTGGTTGGTTTAATTACCGGCGAGACAGGCAAGGCCGCGATGGAACCATTTTCGGGGGATTTGTTCAAAGGCATGCTTGCATTTTTCTTGCTGGATATGGGTTTGCTGACCGCCAGAAGCGTCCATCAGCTCAAAGGTATTTCACCTGGCTTGCTGGCATATGCGGTTTTGGCACCTATATTGCACGCTGCACTGGCATTGGTACTTGCACTCGTCACCGAAGTGTCTCGCGGTGATGCAACTTTGTTGATGGTGCTGGCAGCGAGTGCGTCATACATCGCGGTTCCTGCTGTATTGCGCACGGCCGTACCTGAGGCTAAGCCATCTCTCTACATCGGAATGTCGTTGGGAATCACTTTTCCGTTGAACCTACTCATTGGAATACCCTGTTACACATGGGTGAGTGGGCAGTTTTTCTCGTGAGGCTTTGTCAAGAATTTTGATAAGTAGCACTTTCAATGTAGTTGAAAGTGATTTTCCAGGTTTTGGTTGACTGCATAAAGGAGTTGAGATGCAACAAATATCAAAAAAACGAGAGGAGTTGTGGGTAAGTGCTGTGACTCAAGCTTCAAAATCCAATTCGCATTTGGAGAATATTATCCTTAAGTCAATTACTTTCATGCTTTTTTTATGGGCTGCTGCTGCGGTCAAGGCGGAAGACTTGAGCTCATGCACGCTGAAAACAAAAGCTGATGAGATGAATTATTGCAAAGCATCTTTTGCGGGAAGTGCTACGTTTTGTGACATGATTAAAAATGGTGGGGTCAAGCGCGATTGCTATTTTATGGTCATCAGGATCCAGCGAGACAACGCCTACCAATTGAAAAAAACGAAACCCAAAGAGGAAGAAAAAGAGTAACTGTTTTTCGTTTGGACTCAATCAAAAAAACCGACACTGTGGTCGGTTTTTTTGATGGGAACGAATGTATTCAATGGGTGAACATTTCGCGCAATCTCAATTTATAAAACTTACCCGTTGAGGTGCGTGGGATTTGATCCAGCAACTCATAGCGGTCTGGCAATTGCCACTTGGCAAACCCCATTTGTTGCAGATGGTTTCCAAGTTCTTGCGCATCCAGTGTTGCGCCAGGCTTTAAGACCAAGCAAGCAAGTGGTCGCTCGCTCCATTTGATATCAGGTATGGCGATGACAGCAGCTTCAGCAATGGTTGAATGCGCCATCAAAGCATTTTCTAAATCGACTGAGCTGATCCATTCACCGCCAGACTTGATCAGGTCTTTGGTTCGGTCAGTGATACGCACAAAACCTGCTGCATCAACACTGGCGACATCGCCGGTACGCAGCCAACCATCGTCTGTGAACTTGTCGGCTTGGACTGGTACTTGGTGATAACTGCCCGTGATGAATGGCCCGCTGACTTGAATCTCGCCTACTTGCTGACCATCCCATGCTGCATTGAGGCCGTTGTCATCGCGGATACGCAAGTCAACCAATGGGACAGGCACACCTGCCATGGCTGCGCGCCGGTATTTTTCATCGTCTGATGCATCAGCAAATTCTGCTTTGGTATAGGACACCGTGCACAGTGGGGATGTTTCAGTCATGCCCCAGCCTTGCATGATCCAGATACCGTGTGTGTCGAATGCCTTGATCAAGGCTTGCGGTACAGCCGCACCGCCGACCAAACTGCGCATACCTTTTGGCAAATGCCAACGGTTTGGCTGTGTTTGCAATGCGTTTTCATAGGTTTGTATCAATCCCATCCAAATGGTGGGCACGCCCAACGCCAATGTGGGCGGGGCATATTGCATGCAGTCGAGCAAGTCCTCGGGGTGCAGATGTGGGCCAGGAAACACCAACTTGGCGCCCATCATCATTGCGCCATAGGGAATGCCCCAGCTGTTGGCATGAAACATAGGGGTAACAGGAAACACCACATCGGTACTTTTGAGTGACCAGAAATCACCCAAGCAACCCACCAAGGTGTGCAGCACGGTGGAGCGGTGTGAATACACCACACCTTTGGGTTTTCCAGTCGTGCCAGAGGTGTAACACATGGACACAGGATCGTCTTCGTGGTGCTCCACATATTGAAAATTTGTAGTGTCAGTTTGAGACAGCAGGGTTTCATAGTCCAACTCAGGCCCGCCGTGTGTTTGTCCTGTGAAAGGAACCACGATGATTTTTTCAAAATGGCATTGGTCTTTGAATTGGTTCAGTAAGGGCAACAACACATCGTCAACGATCAAGAACCGGTCTTTGGCGTCATTGGCGATCCATGCAATTTCGTCTGCTGAAAGACGCAGATTCAGCGTGTGCATCACTCCGCCAGCTGCAGGAATTCCAAAATAACACTCCAAGTGCACATGGTGGTTCCAGCATAAAGTGGCCACACGGTCACCTTTTTTCAGCCCCAACTGCAACAGTGCCTGTGCCAGTTGGCGAGTGCGTGTGTAAATATCTGCATAGGTGTGGTGCAGGTAGCTTTTGTCAGGTCGCCTGGAAATGACCTCATTGGTAGCAAACAGCAAACCCGCACGTTCTAAAAAATGGTTCAGCGATAAATGCACCGGCATCATGGTGCTGACAATGGATGAGTCGTTCATGGCTCTGCTTTGGTACCGGCGAGCTTGATCAACTCGCCCAAACGTGCCGCATCCTTTTTCATGCGTGATTCAAATGAAGCGGTACTGCCTCCAATCACTTCTGCACCAGCGTTGTGGATTTTTTCCACAAAATCCGGGTCTTTCAAAATTTTGTCGATCTCTTTGTTCAATAGGCTGATCACATTGGAGGGTGTTTTTGCTGGCGCCATGATGACAAACCAAGCGGTGAGTTCAAAGTCTGGCATGCCCAAGGCTTCAGCAACAGTGGGTACATCAGGCAAAAGTTTTGAACGCTTGGCGCCCGTGACGGCCAGTGCTTTGAGCTTGCCTGCTTTGACTTGAGGTAAAGCCATGGGAAGGTTCATGAAGCCGACTTGTAATTCGCCACGCAACAAATCCATGGTGGCTTGTGAGTTCCCTTTGTAAGGGAGGTGCACCATTTGCGCTCCGGTTTTCAACCCCAGCATTTCAGCAGACAAATGCCCAGAGCTACCAGCCCCGGGAGATCCGTAATTCAGTTGACCGGGTTTGGTCTTGGCCAATTGCACCAGTTCCTTCAAAGTCTGCACGCCCAATGAGGGATGGACAGTGATCACATTGTTGACCTCGGCCAAACCAATCACCGGTACTAGATCGGTCATGGGGTTGTAGGGCAGTTGCGAATACAGCGCGAGGTTGGTGACCAACGGTAAGCCATTGATCAAAAGCGTGTAGCCATCTGGTGCAGATTTGGCGACAAAGTGATTGCCTATATTGGTGCCAGCACCAGGCATTTGCTCAACCACAATGCTTTGACCTAAAACGCTCGACAGCCTCGGTGCTAAAGCGCGGGCAATCACATCTGAAGTGCCAGTCGTGGCAGGAATGATCAGCTTGATAGGTTTGGCAGGAAAAGTTTGTGCACCCACAAAACCGGTTGAGCACGCAATAGCAACTATCGACAGCCAGTGGATCAATCGTTTGAACGACATGTAGGGTCCTTGTTTCAATGGTGTTCCAACAAACTGCCAAAGCCATTGCGTTTATCAGGGATACCGCAGGCACGCAGTGCATGCCAATAGGTGGCCGTATTGATCGCAATGACCGGTTTACCCAAAAAAAGTTCTGCCGCAGCAGCCAATCGAATCATCGACAAATTGGTACCCACTTGAACAATGGCGTCCACATCATCGCCATCAATCTCTCGGATGGCTTGTCGGCATATTGCGTCGGTGGTGTGAGCGATTTGAACCGGACTAGGTCTTTTTAAACATACATCACGCACCACTGTGAAACCACAGTCTTGGTAAAACCGTTTGACCTGTTGATTGGCTACTTCGAAATAGGGCGACATGAAAGCAATGCGCTTGACACCCAGCGTGTTGAGGGCAGTTTCTGTGGCGAAGGAACCGCAAGATACGCCCACACCAGCGCGCTCGGTCATCATCTGCAAATATTTCTCAGCGCCATGTCTGCCATTCCAAAAGGTGGCAGCAGACATACCCATCACCAAGTAATCCATCTCGCATGAGCGCAAAACATCCACTGCATCCAATGTGGACAGGTTGATGTTTTCGACCAAGCGCAAAAAACTAGCGTCATCGGTGACCGGGTCGTTCGGTATGGCAATTCGACTGTAGTGGTTGGTCACACCAGCAGGGCGTAAATCGTCAAAGTCAGGTTGCACCACCGTGTTGGTCGATGGGCCCAGCGTGCCAAATTTTTTTCGATAAGCAAGATGGTCAGTCATGTGCATGGCCTTGGCGTGCAGATAGAAGTGATGTGATCAACATGTCGCGCGACATGACATCTGCGTATTTTTGTTGCATGTCAAACAAGTTGGCATCGTGCGGCTCTATGGCTCTGTCTCCCACACAGTCACCGACCACCACCGTGCGAAAGTTATGTTGCATGGCATCCACCACCGTGGCCCTGACACAACCGCTGGTGGTGCAGCCGACGACCACAGCAGTATCAACACCATGCAAATGCAACCAAGTTGCCAAGGGTGTGTTGAAAAATGCCGAGGCAGTTTGTTTGCGTACCACCAACTCACCTGCGATGGGTTGCAAGACAGAGACAATTTGCGAACAGTTCGCTTGCTCAGTAAAGCGCTGCAGAGGTTTGACGCGTTGCGCAAACACATTGATGTCTGAACCGTCTTCTGCAAACACCACGCGCGTGTGTGCCACCGGCAATTGCATTTGACGAAATGCATGCAACAGCGGGACGCTAGCATGGGCTGCAGCTTCAATATGCGGCCCACCCAGTTGATCGATATCTACAAATCCGTTGACGAAGTCCACCAGAATCAATCCACAACGCTGACCCACGCCAGAGGTATCGCCCAGTCCTTGTCTGCGGTAGATATCGTCACGGTTCATAGTCATTGGTCTGACTTTTTGAATTGCTGGTCAAATTGACTCACCCAATCAAAACCCATTAATTTTGAAAAGGCCTGAAAGTCATACAGCGGCTGGGTCACCTTGGCACTCGATTTATCTGTCAGAAGTGTTTGGTAGACGCTTTGCATGGCGGCGCCTGCGGCAAGAAAAGCAGTTGCAGGAAAGATGGCCAGTCCATAGCCAATGGCTTCAAGTTCTTCAAATGTCAGCACCGGCGTTCTACCGCCTTCAACCATGTTGGCAACCAGTGGCAGATCAAAGCTTGTTGCGATTTTTTCCATCTCTTCAACAGACTCTGGACTTTCCACGAACAACACATCAGCACCTGCGCGCGCATAACTTTCGGCACGACGCAATGCTTCGTCCAAACCTAAAGTGGTACGGGCATCTGTTCGCGCAATGATTTGGAAATTGGGGTCATCTCTGGTTTCGACCGCAACGCGTATTTTTTCAACCATGTCTTGCATTGGAATCACGCGTCTGCCCAACATGTGACCGCATTTTTTGGGGAACTCTTGGTCTTCTAGCTGTATGGCACAAGCACCAGCGGCTTCATAGCCACGCACGGTGTGCATCACATTCAACAGTCCACCGTATCCTGTGTCACCGTCACAAATCATTGGGGTGTGCGTGATGCTGGCGAATTGGGAAACCCGGTTGACCATGTCTGTGTAGGTGGCCAACCCAGCGTCTGGCAAACCCAAATAAGACGCCACTGTGCCATAGCCCGTCATATACAAAGCATCGAAACCCATGCGGTCAGCGATTTTTGCCGACACCATCTCAAACACACCTGGCGCTACTATCAGCCGTCCTTTTGAGAGCCTTTCGCGCAGCAATGCACGTCGTTGGGCATGGCTGATTTTGGATAAACCTTTTTCGATCATGTCAAAGCCTTGGCGCGTTCTAGCGCATCAATCATGGAAGTTTTTCGCAGGTAGGCCAAACTACTGATAGGGTCAGCAGCAAGGGCGCGCAATTCATCGTGATTTTTTTGTCTAAGCACAGGGTCGCGCTCTTCGATTTCTTTTTTATTACGGGCTGTGCTGGCATTGATGTATTCAATGGCGATGGTGCGACGCTGTTTTTCGTACAAATCCAGCACTTCTGCGTGCGCGCCGTGCTGAAGGACAGCCATCAATTTTTCGCAAAGGTTCATGGCATCGTGGATGCCGCCATTCATGCCCATGCCACCCAATGGGTTGTTGATATGTGCAGCGTCACCCGCCAGAAAAACACGTCCTTGGCGGAAATGTTGCGCCACACGTTGGTGGACTTTGTACAGCGTGCGGTGAACCACGGTGTAGTCTTCAGATTGAGGCAGCAACCGCTGCAACCGAGTTTGCACGGACTCGTCTGTCAATACTTGCTCGTCTGTTTCGTCTTCCTTGGTGGGAAACAGCACGCGCCACAAGGTGGGCACCCGCAGCAGCACGCACCATTCATGGGGGTCAGAGCAATAGTTGACATACGACAGATGTGGCATATGGTCTGCGTATTCAAAAGGGGTTGACACCACCAAAAATCTTTCAGGATAGGTGTAGCCTTCGAAAGCAATTCCCAGTTGCGTGCGAACCGCACTCCATGCACCATCAGCGCCAATCAGATAGTCGCCATGCAAGCTTTGTAATGCATCGCCTTTTCTGATGCCGACGCAGACGCTGCTTTCAGTTTGCGAGACGCTTTCAACACGGTTGTCAAACAACACAGTGACTTGCGGCAGTTGACTCAACTGCGCCATGATCAGGTCGGTTAATTTCCATTGTTCGCATTGCAAGCGAAAGGGATGATCCGTGAGCCCGCTCAATTGCGATAAATCAAATTCAGCGATGACTCCTTGCGTGCGGTCGCGCTGCTGGGTAAAGCGAGCAACCAGGCCTTGCTCAATCAGTGCAGTAGTCAGCCCATACTTGGCCAGCATGTCAAGAGTGGGGGGATGAAAAGTAGAAGCCCTCAAATCTCGGTTCAAGCCTGCGGCCGATTCAATCAGGGTGACGCGAATACCGGCGCGACCTAAAGCCAAAGCGCTCATCATGCCCACTGGGCCAGCGCCTGCAATCAAAACATGGGGTGTAGATGCTGTCATGGGGTATGCAGGTTTTCCGTCCATTTGATGATGGATTCGGTCATCGGTGCTAACGATTGCGGGTCGCGTATGTCACCAGTGAGCACATGCTGTCCTTTGCTTTGGCTGTAGGTCACGGCATCGATGGATTTTTTCTTTGAACCTAGTCGCGCAAAGGTGGCTTTGATTTGTTCAGGATCAACAGTTTGATCGGCTGCACTGTAAAGCACAAACACCGGTGTTTGGAACGCAGACAAATCGCTGTCTCTTACTTTTTTAACCAGCGCCATCATGGGGAAGAGGGCTTTCGTGGGGTATGCGCCGGTCCATCCCGCCATTTCTCTAGGGTCGGTTTGCTCGTAGCGAATGGTGTCGCCTGTCACTGCGGTCACAATTTGTTGGCCCCAGGGACCGTTGATCAACTCAGACATTTTGTTTTTCAAACCGTAGTTGGGTGAGATAAACACAAATGCATTGACTGCAGAAGCTTGTGGTGTGGTGCCCAACCAAGTTGACAATGTAGAGCCCGTTGAACAACTGATGACCAGCACTTTCTCGCCCAAGGTAGCGCCAATGCGAACTGCCTCTAGGGTGTCAGCCATCCAATCCTGTGCAGTGGCTTCGCCCATGGCTTGCCCTGATAACCCATGACCGCTTAAGCGGGTATAGAACAAATTCGCCCCTAATGATTTGGCGACTTGGTCCGCCAACGGTGCAGTTTCCAGTCGTGTGGCAGAAAAGCCATGGATATAAACCACAGACCAAGGAGTTTTTTGTTTGTCAGGTGCGGCCCACACCACACCTTTTGCAGTGCCGGGGCGCAAATTTTCAAAACGCGATTCGCTGTTTTGCAGCCAGTTGTCTAACTCAGCCAAAGAGGTGGGCGAAGGCTCTCTGACGCTAGGTGTGTCCGGACCGAATTCATTGACAGGGCCTAAAAAAAACAGGGCGGCCAATACAAGCACCAAACCTGCCAATGACTTCAAGACCAAGTAACTGTTTTTTCGAGCTGCATTTTGCTGGCTGTCATTTGCTGTCATTGCTTGCTCCTCGTGAGGTTTACTGGTGCTTAAAGTTTGCGGCCCGCTTGTTGACGAAGGCATCCATGCCTTCTTTTTGGTCTTGAGTGGCAAACAACGCATGAAAAATACGTCGCTCGAACATCACGCCGTCACTCAGGCCACTTTCAAACGAGCGACCCACCGATTCTTTGGCGGCCATGACGGCTATTTGTGAATAGCTGCATATAGCCAGCGCTGCTCCAAGCGTTTCTTCCATCAATTTGTCATAGGCGACCACACGACTGACCAAGCCGGCGCGTTCGGCTTCTTCGGCGTTCATCATGCGACCTGTCAGTACCAAATCCATGGCTTTTGCTTTGCCCACAGCGCGCGGTAAACGCTGTGTGCCGCCGGCACCCGGGATGATGCCAAGTTTGATTTCTGGTTGACCAAAGCGTGCATTGTCAGCAGCAATGATGAAGTCGCACATCATGGCAAGTTCGCAGCCGCCACCCAGCGCAAACCCGCTGACAGCGGCGATGACTGGCTTGCGAATACTGCGTATGGTTTCCCAATGCTTGGTGATGTAGTCGTTTTTGTAAACATCGGCGAATGAATAGGTCGCCATTGCGCCAATGTCGGCGCCCGCAGCAAATGCCTTTTCGCTGCCTGTGATGATGATGCAGCCAATGCTTTCATTTGCATCGAATGCAGTGAGTGCATGACCGAGTTCGACCATCAAATCCGGACTCAAGGCGTTCAATTGCTTCGGGCGATTGAGGGTGATGACCCCCACTTTGTCGGCCTCGGTATGTGTGTTGATGAATTCGTATGCCATGAAAAACCCTGTTCGAACGTTGTCAAAGATGCGGGCAACTATAACCAAGGATGGATTTTTTGAGTGCGGTGTTAAATTATCCCCAAAGGAGATAGATATGAGCGAAAACACGGTCTTATATGAAGCCCATGGCGGCGTGGCAAAGCTGACGCTGAATCGGCCGCAGGCACTCAACAGTTTTACCCGCCGCATGCACCAAGATTTATGGGCGGCTATGGATACAGCTGAGGCAGACAAAACCATTCGTGCCTTGGTGATCACTGGCGCAGGCCGTGGCTTTTGTGCCGGCGCAGACTTGGCAGAATTCGATTTCGCCGAAGGCCCCAATTTGGTAGAACGCGCTGACCCCGGTCCGGTGATTGATCAGGCCTTCAATCCCACCGCGCGCCGCTTGCAACAGTTGCGCATGCCCACAATCGCTGCGGTCAATGGCGTGGCCGCTGGTGCTGGTGCATCTTTGGCGATGACTTGCGATATTGCCATTGCCGCGCAGGGAGCGAGCTTCATTCAAGCGTTCAGCAAAATCGGGTTGATACCAGACGCTGGCAGCAGTTGGTTTTTGGTGGAGCGATTAGGTCTGGCGCGTGCCATGGCATTGGCCATGACTGGCGATAAATTGCCTGCCGCTCAAGCCAAAGAATGGGGACTGATTTGGGAGGTCGCTGAGGATTGTGTGGCGGCTTCCATGGACATGGCCACGCGATTAGCGGCCATGCCCACCCAAGCTTTGGTGGCCACTCGTTCACTGTTGCGTGAAGCTGGAACGCGCAGCTTGAACCAGCAACTTGATGTGGAAAGAGATACCCAATCTGCCATGGGGAAAACCCATGATTACATCGAAGGCGTGAGTGCATTTCTGCAAAAACGCCCCGCGCGATTCACGGGACAGTAAGCCATGTCTTTTGCCAACAGCGCTGAGGCGCTGGCCACGATGGTTGGCAACACCATGTTCGCTGCCGATGTTGCCTCCAAAGACACCATGGGCATGGCCTTGCTGTTGTGTGCGCCTGGTCATGCGCGTATGCGCATGCAAGTTCGTGCGTTGCATTTGAATGGCCATGGGATTTGCCATGGTGGTTTCATCTTTACATTGGCTGATTCCACATTTGCATTTGCTTGCAACAGCCATAACCACAATGCGGTGGCTGCGGCAGCCAGCATCGAATTTCTAAAGCCAGCGAAATTGGACGATGTGCTGACCTGCACTGGCCAAGAGCAGGTACTCAGCGGTCGCCATGGCGTGTATGACATGACGGTGCGCAACCAGCATGATGAAGTCATTGCGCTTTTTAGAGGGAAAAGTGCGCAAATACCAGGCCAAGTGGTGACACCATGAAGAAAGCATTTGCCTTAGAGCCGATTGAAAAAGCCAGCATCGATGAGCTGCGTGCATTGCAATTGCAGCGTCTGCGTGCAAGCTTGATGCATGCATACACGCATTCGCCTGTTTATCGGGCGAAGTTTGATGCAGCGGGGATGCATCCTTCTGATTGCCAAAGCTTGTCTGATCTGGCGAAATTTCCCTTCACCACCAAAGCCGATTTGCGCGACAGTTATCCCTTTGGCATGTTTGCGGTTCCCCGCGAACAACTCGCCCGTATCCATGCGTCAAGCGGCACCACGGGAAAACCGACTGTGGTCGGCTACACCTTGAACGACATCGACACGTGGTCGCAGTGCGTGGCTCGTAGTATTCGTGCCGCAGGTGCACGCCCGGGGGACGCCGTGCACATCAGTTACGGGTATGGTTTGTTCACAGGGGGATTGGGCGCACATTACGGGGCAGAAAAATTGGGCCTCACCGTGGTACCTTTTGGCGGCGGGCAAACCGAAAGACAGGTGCAACTGATTCACGACTTCAAGCCTGACATCATCATGGTCACCCCCAGTTACATGCTGGCCTTGGCGGATGAATTTGAGCGACAAGGCATACCTGCACAAGCGGTGAGTTTGCGTTTGGGAATTTTTGGCGCTGAACCCTGGACCAACGATATGCGTACCAATATTGAGAAACGCATGGGCATAGACGCGGTTGATATTTATGGTTTGTCAGAGGTGATGGGTCCGGGCGTTGCCAGCGAATGTATAGAGACCAAGGACGGCCCCACGGTATGGGAAGACCATTTTTACCCTGAGATCATCGACCCGGATACTGGAGAGCCCGTACCTGACGGTAAGTGGGGTGAACTGGTGTTCACCAGCCTCACCAAAGAGGCCATGCCCATCATCCGTTACCGGACACGTGACCTCACATGTTTATTGCCTGGCACTGCTCGCACTATGCGTCGCATTGAAAAAATCACGGGCCGCAGCGACGACATGATGATTGTTCGCGGCGTCAATGTGTTCCCGTCGCAAATTGAGGAATTGATCTTGCGGCAACCTGCTTTGAGTGCGCATTACCAATGTGTGCTGACCCGCTCTGGCCCGTTGGATAACTTGTCCGTGAGGGTGGAAACACGCGCAGGTGTAGCGGTAGATTCAAGCCAGGCATTGGCTGCAGCAAACGCCTTGGCGCATGACGCCAAGGCTTATATAGGCAGCAGTTTGTCGGTCGAGTTGTGCGCCGAAGGCACCATAGAGCGCAGCCAGGGCAAGGCCAAGCGAGTCATGGATTTGCGCAAACTCTGACCCTCCATCAAGCCTGTTTGCCTGCAAGCCATTGCCCAACCTGTGTGGCTTGGGCAATGCCTAATCGCCATTGTTTGAAGGCCTTGGCGGGCAGCCGAAGCGGTAGTTGTAGCAACCTGCCATCACGAGAAATCAAAGCTGTGAAGCTTTTGTGTTTGCCCAATAGGCCAGGTAATTGGTCAATGCGTTTGATGCGCCAAGCGCTGGCGTCAGCACTGCGGTTGCCAGCAATGGCCACACCCAGCCATTCGTCGCCAGGCGCCAATCCCGCGACTTCAGCGGCACTGTCACTCAAAACGCTTTGGATTTGCACCGCATGGTTTTCTTGCACGCGCAGTCCAAGTTGTTGTGCCAGAGGACAAGTGTCCTCTGTGATTGTGACGCCTTGCGCATGAAGCAATTCGCTCAATGGCAATTCACCCGTGCCGTGCACCCAAGCCTTGATTTCACGTTGCCAGCTGCGGCCGGTCAATGTCTTGAGAGCATGCATTAGATCTTGTTCTTGCATGGGTCCAGCTTTGCAGTTTTGCCATAAGAGCCGCATCACTTGGTCCAGGCTGTGTCCGGTCTTTCGCAAGGTCAAATCCAAACACAGGCCGACCAAAGCGCCTTTGGCGTAGTAACTGATGGATAAGTTAGGACTGTTGGCGTCAGGACGGTAAAGCTTGGTCCATGCCTCAAAGCTGGCTTGCGCCACGCTGTGCACATGCCTGCCTGGTGTTTGCAAAACGCTGTTGATGGTTTTGCCAAGCAACTTCAAATACACCGCGGGTGAAATCAATTCGGCACGGCACAGCAACAAGTCATCGTAGTAGCTGGTCAAGCCTTCAAAGAACCATAACAAGGAAGTGTAATTTTCTTGTGTGTAGTCATAGCGGGCAAACGACACAGGTCGCAAGCGTTTGACATTCCACGTGTGGAAATACTCGTGGCTGATCAGCCCCAGCAAACTGACGTAGCCGTCACTTGAAACGGTTTGGTCGGTACGGGGCAAGTCGTCACGCTTACACATCAGCGCTGTGCTGTGGGAATGCTCTAAACCACCATAGCCATCAGCTATCGCGTTGATTAAAAACACATAGCGGTCATGTGGGGGTTTGCGCGCACCGTGCCAAAAATGAATTTCAGTTTCACAAATTTTTTGCATGTCTGACAGCAACCGAACGCCATCAAATGACGGCATAGCTCCCGTGACCACGACACGATGCTGCACGCCTTTGGCAACAAAATCGCTTGCCCAAAAATCAGCCATTTCTACCGGAGAGTCTGCCAGCTCATCGTAGTTGTCTGCCTTGTAAAGGCCAAACCCTTTCGAATGGGTTTTGACTGGTCGCAATGCGGTCGCTACCCGCCAATGCGGGCATGCCTCAGGCTGCATAAGATCGATGGTAAGTGGTTGTTCTTCATGACCGATAGCGATCAAACACAGGCTGGTCGGGTTGAAAAAACCACGCAATGCGTCTAGCCAAGCAGTACGAACCGAGGCGTCGTAGGCGTGGACGGTGTAGCGCACTTGCAAAGCTTGCGAAGGGTCTGCATGAACTTGCCAAGTGGCTTTGGCGGTTTGTTCCAATACACAAGTCTCACCATGCTGTGTGGCTTGCATTTGGCTGAGTTGCTTAGAAAACTCCCGCACCATGTAACTGCCCGGTATCCACACCGGCAACTGTAAATATTGCACAGCTTGCGGTTCTTGCAGGGTCAAAATCACTTCCCATTGGTGAGCGTGCAGGTTGAGCACGCGAACCTGGTAGTGAACGGGCGCGGCTTGGTTGTT
This sequence comes from Comamonadaceae bacterium, assembly GCA_027488735.1. GTDB lineage: Bacteria > Pseudomonadota > Gammaproteobacteria > Burkholderiales > Burkholderiaceae_C > Limnohabitans. The sequence continues at coordinate 27,258 of JAIYBB010000003.1, forward strand.
CATTGCTTGGACAATAATTTTTCTATTTGTGCCAATTCAATCGCGCCTGGAATGCGTGTGCCGTCGGGTAGCAGCGTAGTAGGTGTGCCGGTGATTTTCATTTTTTGACCATATTCCATATTGCGTTTCAAACTGGCGGTGTCACAACTTGCAGCGACAGGCGTTTGGTCACGCACCATCCAGTCTTGCCAAGACTTGGCGGGGTCTTTGGCGCACCAAATCGATTTGGATTTGTCCATCGAATCTTTGCCCAGTATGGGGTATAAAAAAACGAACACGGTGACGTTGTCTAGTTTGGCTATGTCACGCTCGAACCGCTTGCAATAGCCACAATTTGGGTCTTCAAAAATTGCAATTTTTCTCTCGCCTTTGCCTTTCACCCAAGTGATTGCATCCTTGAAAGGAAGCGACTTGAAATCAATGGCCATGACTTTTTGCAAGCGCTCTTCGGTCAAGTTGCGTTGGTTGCGCGTATCAATCAACTGGCCTTGCAATAAAAAATTACCGCTTGCGTCGGTGTAATAAATCTCGCTTCCGTCGACACGCAATTCAAACAAACCGGGCATGGGGGTGCGCCGTATCTCGTCGATTGGTTGGACCTGCGGCATGCGCTCCTTCAAATTTTTTCGAATCTGCGCTTCTTCTCCTTGGGCAAACACTGCACCGTTGATGAAGCAGCCAATAAAAAGGGTGGAGAAAACCGCCAATGCGCGATGAAACGTGAAGAAAAACATGGTTATTCCGTTGGTTGGTTAATGCATGGCCATTTGCATGGCCCATTGTTTGAGAGGTGCGATTTGGTTGAAACCATTCAAGCCCCAGTTGCGCAGACTTTGCAACATGGGGTTAGGGTGATTGAACAATCGTTGCAGACCATCGCAAGCCAGCCAAGTGGCCTGCATGCCAGCTTTGCGAGCGCGTTCATAGCGACGCAAAAAATACGGATCGTCTAAGGGCCGCCAATACGCTGAGGTTTCGCGTTCTTTGAGCACCGAGGCCAATTCGCTGACATCTGCCAAGCCCAGGTTCAAGCCCATGCCCGCCAGCGGGTGGACAGAGTGCGCCGCGTCCCCCGCCAGAACCCATGATCGACCGTTGTCGAAATGTCCGCTCCATTGCAGAGCTTGCGCCAATTGCAGCGGCCAGACCTGAATGGGAGCGATGATTTTTAAATGTCCCAACACCTGTTGGCTGGCTTGAGACAAGGCTTGCGCCACATCATCAGCCGCTGACTGCTCGAGCGCCAACGCACGCGCAGAAGGCAAAGACCAGACCACTGCAGCCTCTTGCCCCGCATTGCCGCCCAATGGCAGCAGCGCCAATATGTCGAGCTCTCCCTGGCTGCGGGAAAACCATTGCAATGCTTGTTGACGATGCGGTTTGTCGCATTGCACGCGGGTGGCCAATGCGTGCTGGGCATACGGCATGCTGTTGTAGGACACGCCAAGCTCTTTGCGGGTTTGGCTGTTGCGCCCCTCACATACCACCGTCAGTGTGGCTTCGGGGGCGCTGTCAAAACGCTGAATCTCGGTTTGAAAATGGACAGCTTGAGACAGCATCTGCTCAAGCGCGGGCACATCGACGATGTGCGTCAAACCGTTCAACGTAGGTGCCTGAAATTGCACTTGCCCACCGGCATCGCCCCACACTTGCATGGATTGCACCGCCGTGGCGTGAGGCGGTTCGGGCCAACAACGAAGCTCAGACAAAATTTCCCGGGAATGGGCGTTGAGGGCAAATGCGCGCACATCGGTCGCTGGTGCAGGATGACCCACCAAGGCAACACGCAAGCGCTGCCGCGCCAACAACAAGGCCAATGTGCTGCCGACTACGCCACTGCCGCGTATGCAAATATCAAAGGATGAAGACATGTAATCCATTGTAGGAGTTGGCTGGCCGTAGAATTTCAGGCTTTGCGCACAACCCTAGCCTGCGCTTTAGCTTTCCAAGGAAACAGCCATGAGTTTGAAATGCGGCATCGTGGGCTTGCCCAACGTCGGTAAGTCCACCCTGTTTAACGCCCTGACCAAAGCGGGCATTGCGGCTGAAAATTACCCGTTTTGCACCATCGAGCCCAACGTCGGCGTGGTCGAGGTGCCGGACTTGCGCCTGAACCAATTGTCCGAGATCGTCAAGCCCGAGCGTGTGGTGCCGGCCATTGTCGAGTTTGTCGACATCGCCGGACTGGTTGCAGGCGCCAGCACCGGCGAAGGTTTGGGCAACCAATTTTTAGCGCACATTCGCGAAACCGATGCGATTGTGAATGTGGTGCGCTGCTTTGAAGACGACAACGTGATTCACGTGGCCGGCAAGGTCGATCCTATTTCAGACATTGAAGTGATTCAAACCGAGTTGTGTCTGGCCGACTTGAGCAGCGTGGAAAAAGCGCTGCACCGCCATCAAAAAACCGCACGCTCCGGCGACAAAGAAGCTGCCAAGCTCGTGGCCATATTGGAGCGCTGCCAAACTGCGTTGAACGACACCAAGCCAGTTCGCACGATTGATTTCAGCAAGGAAGAAAAACTCGCGGTCAAACAGTTTTTCCTGATCACTGCCAAGCCCGCCATGTTTGTCGCCAACGTAGCCGAAGACGGCTTCGAGAACAACCCCATGCTCGACCGCCTCACCCAATTTGCCCATTCGCAGCATGCTCCTGTGGTCGCCATCAGCGCCAAACTCGAAGCCGAGATGAGCGAGATGAGCGACGAAGACCGCGACATGTTTTTGGCGGAACTCGGTCAATCCGAACCCGGACTCAACCGCTTGATTCGCTCGGCCTACACCTTGCTGGGTTTACAAACCTATTTCACTGCGGGCGTGAAAGAAGTACGCGCCTGGACCATACGCGTGGGCGACACCGGTCCGCAAGCCGCCGGTGTGATTCACACCGATTTTGAAAAGGGCTATATCCGCGCCCAAACCATTTCATTTGATGACTTCATCCAGTTCAAAGGTGAGCAAGGCGCCAAAGACGCGGGCAAGATGCGCGCAGAGGGCAAGGAATACGTGGTGAAAGACGGCGACGTGATGAACTTTTTGTTCAGTTCATGACAGGGATTACCGTCGGCGCATGAGTGTTTTGATTCGTCTTGCGTGTTGTTTCAACCCGCCCAATTGAACCATTGCCAGCCAAACACCAGCAGGCCATAACGCAGTGCTTTGCCAACGGCCATGTAAAAAACACACGGCCAAAACGGCAGCCTTAAAAAACCAGCCACCACGCACAACGGGTCGCCGATCACAGGCAGCCATGCGCCTAAACACGCTGCAGGCCCGATACGTTGCAACCATTTCAGGGCACGCAAATGGTGTGCTTTATGGAAGGACGGTTGGTGAGTTGCCCATAAACGATCTGCCCCCACACCCATCCACCAACCTACTGCACCACCCAATGTGTTGCCTATGGTGGCTACACACAAAGCCGGCCACAACAGCGACGGGTTCAAAGTGATCACGCCCAACAAAACAGGCTCGGAACCCAACGGCAACAAAGTTGCGGCCAACAGTGACGCACAAAATAAAACGATCAAGCCATACTCGGGCTGCGCTAGGTTTGTCAATAGGGATTGAAAAAAATTCTCCATGTGAGGCAGTGTAAGTGTTGAGTACAGCGATAAAACACACACTAAAACACACAGAAGTTCAGAGAAAATTTGATAAGAAATCAATCACACAAAAGCAGTCGCACACCGCTAGAATCGTGCCTCCTTTTTAAGCACACCTATTCTGTCTACATGCGCATCGGTTCTTTCGAGTTAGCACACAACGTGTTTGTTGCACCTATGGCTGGTGTCACAGACCGGCCGTTTCGCATGTTGTGCAAACAGCTGGGTGCGGCGTATGCGGTCAGCGAAATGGTGACCTCGCGCAAAGACTTGTGGGACAGCTTGAAAACATCACGTCGCGCCAACCACGACGGCGAAGCCGGTCCCATCGCCGTGCAAATCGCAGGCACGGACGCGGACATGATGGCAGATGCAGCGGTCTACAACATTCAACGCGGCGCGCAAATCATTGACATCAACATGGGCTGCCCGGCCAAAAAAGTGTGCAACAAATGGGCTGGCTCTGCGCTGATGCAAGATGAATCTTTGGCGATATCGATTGTGCAAGCGGTGGTCGATGCTGCTTCGCCCTATGACGTGCCGGTCACCTTGAAGATGCGCACCGGCTGGCGTGCCGATCAGCGAAATGTGGTCACGCTGGCCCGACAAGCCGAGTCCGCCGGTGTGCAAATGATCACGGTGCATGGCCGCACCCGCGAGCAAGGCTACAGCGGCCAGGCTGAGTACGACACCATCGCTCAAGTGAAAGCGGCAGTCAGCGTGCCGGTGGTTGCCAACGGCGACATTGATTCGCCGCACAAAGCGCAGCAAGTGTTGAAGTACACCGGCGCTGATGCGGTGATGATCGGGCGTGCCGCCCAAGGCCGCCCTTGGATATTCCGCGAGATACAGCATTTTTTGGCGCACGGCACTTTGCTGGCGTCGCCCTTGGTGGCCGAGGTGCAGCGTTTGCTGCTTCACCATTTGCAAGACCATTACAGCCTTTATGGCAACCATACCGGTGTGCGCAGCGCACGCAAGCACATAAGCTGGTACACACACGGTTTGCCTGAGGCTCAAGCCTTCAGGCAAGCCATGAACACGATTGACGACTGCGACCGCCAGTTGGCGGTGGTGGCTGACTATTTTGAACGGCTGGGACAACTGTCCGACCGTTTGCATTACCCAATATCAGAACCTGTTCTGGAGACACAAGCATGAGCAAAAAACAAATAGAAGAGGTGGTGCGCCACAGTTTGGAGGCTTACTTCAAAGACCTGCGTGGTGCCGAGCCCGATCAATTGCACGACATGATGATTCAAGTGATGGAAAAGCCATTGCTGGACGTGGTGATGAAACACGCAGATGGCAACCAATCGCGTGCCGCTACTTGGCTGGGCTTGAACCGCAATACCTTGCGCAAAAAACTCACCGACCACAAATTGCTTTGAATGTTTCTTTAACGGCCCACCCGCCCTCTAGAAAGTTGTCCCCATGAATGCATTGATTTCCGTGTCCGACAAGACCGGTGTTGTGGAACTCGCCCAAGCTTTACACGCCATGGGCATCCAATTGATTTCCACAGGCGGCACAGCGCAATTGCTGGCCGCTCAAGGTTTGCCGGTGCGCGAGGTCGCCGAACTGACAGGCTTTCCCGAAATGCTTGATGGCCGTGTCAAAACTTTGCATCCCAAAGTACATGGCGGCTTGTTGGCGCGGCGCGATGTGCCTGCCCACATGCAAGCTTTGCAAGACCACGGCATTGACACCATCGATTTGCTGGTGGTCAATTTGTACCCGTTCGAAGCCACCGTTGCTATGCCCGATTGCACGCTGGACGAGGCGATTGAAAACATCGACATCGGCGGCCCGGCCATGGTGCGAAGCGCTGCCAAAAACTGGAAGCATGTGGCGGTGATGACCGATGCGTCGCAATACCAAGCGGTGATTGATGAATGGCGCGAGCATCAGGGCTTGAGTGAAGCCACGCGTTTCAAACTGGCCGTGGCCGCGTTCAACCGCATCAGCATGTACGACGGCGCCATCAGCGACTATTTGTCTTCGCTTGATTTAGCGACCGAGCAGCGCAGTTTGTTTCCGTCTCAAGCAAATGGCCGCTTTGTGAAATTGCAGGACCTGCGTTACGGCGAGAACCCGCACCAGTTGGCAGCTTTTTACCGCGACGCTGACCCGGCACCAGGCTCACTCGTCACCGCGCGTCAGTTGCAAGGCAAGGAACTGTCTTACAACAACATCGCAGACGCGGACGCGGCCTGGGAATGCGTCAAGAGTTTTGACACACCGGCTTGTGTGATTGTGAAACACGCCAACCCTTGCGGTGTGGCCGTGGCTGAAGATGCTTTGTCCGCTTACAAAAAGGCTTACCAGACCGACCCAACATCGGCCTTCGGTGGCATCATCGCTTTCAATTGCCCGGTCGATTTGTCCACAGTGCAAGCGCTGGCGCAGCAATTCGTGGAAGTGTTGATCGCGCCGTCTTTCACGGGTGAGGCCTTGGTGCAATTGCAAGCCAAAGCGAATGTACGCGTGTTGCAAATCGCGCTGCCGCCGGGCGGCGACACGCCTTGGGCGAATGGTTTGAATTTGCTGGATGTCAAACGCGTGGGCTCGGGCTTGTTGATGCAAACCGCTGACACCCACCAGCTGAGCTTGGATGACATGCAAGTGGTGACCCAAAAACAACCCACGCCACAACAGTTGCAAGACTTGCTGTTTGCGTGGAAGGTGGCCAAGTTTGTGAAAAGCAACGCGATTGTGTTTTGCGCCGACGGCATGACCATGGGCGTGGGTGCAGGACAGATGAGCCGCTTGGATTCAGCGCGTATCGCGGCTATCAAGGCCGGTCATGCGGGCTTGTCATTGCAAAACACTGTGGTCGCCAGCGATGCGTTTTTCCCGTTCCGCGATGGCTTGGATGTGGTGGTGGACGAGGGCGCGACATGCGTGATTCAACCCGGTGGTTCCATGCGCGATCAGGAAGTGATTGACGCGGCGAATGAAAGAAACGTGTCCATGGTGTTCACCGGGGTGAGGCACTTTAGGCATTGAGCCTTGACTGCGCTGGCTGAATTAATCGGTATCTGACCCCGATTAATTCCAAGGATTTCGAGCGTTTCAACTTGAGTCGCCTAGAAGTGTTGGCGCTGCCTGTTTGAGTTTCACAAATGAATCAAATTAATTAACTCGCAATTTCAATTGAAAACTGACCGCTCCATACAAACGGTCTTTCAGCGGCGGCACCAATGCAATGTTCAAACCGAAACGCTCGACCTCAAGCGTGACCACCGGCAACGCTGCCACAAACCAACCGCCGCCAAATGCATTCGGGTAACCGTTGAAACCACCCACCACCGCGCCTGCTTTCCACGCTCCCCAATGCCAAGGCTGGTAGTACGCGCCCACATAATTTGAACGCGCGTTGTTGCTGTTGGTAAAGCCGCCTGCCGTGGCCGACCAATCTTCGTTGATGACGGCTTCCACGCCAAAACCAAAGTTGTTGTTGCGCAAGCCTTTGTCAGTGTCGAAATGCGCGGAATAAAAACCGGCGTTGATCCAAAGCTTTAAAGGTTTTTTTGTTTCAACAATTTGCGTTGGTTCATTCACCGCTTGCGCTTGCAAAGCTAGCGGGCAAACACACCAGCCCCAAGCTAATAACTTGAAACTGCGAATCAACAACGTATGAAATTCAGCCATAACCATCCAAGCAAAAGGCTGATGCTGCCAGCTTGAAGCCTCTCACGCAAGCGTGGCTTGGCTGTTAAATAGCGGCAAATACCTCTGCCGCGGCTTGCACGGTGTCTGTAATGTCTTGCGCTGTGTGTGCGCCGCTGACAAAACCTGCTTCGTACAAAGCCGGTGCGATGTACACACCACGGTCGAGCAAACCGTGAAACAGTTTGTTGAACTTCGGACTGTCGCTGGTCATGACCTTGGCGTAGTTTTGCGGCAACTCGGGCAGCAGGAAAAAGCCGAACATGCCGCCTTCGCAATCGGCGCTGAAGGGCACACCGGCTTTGGCTGCGGCTTGTGTCAAACCATCAACCAACGAGCGGGTTGTGGCGGACAAAGCATCGAAGAAACCGGGTTTGGAAATTTCATGCAAGGTGGCCAAGCCACAAGCCGTGGCCACCGGGTTGCCGCTGAGCGTACCGGCCTGATACACCGGACCCAAGGGCGCGAGTTGTTCCATGACAGCGCGTTTGCCACCAAAGGCTGCGAGCGGCATGCCGCCGCCAATCACTTTGCCAAGCACGGTGACGTCGGGTTCGAAACCGGGAATGGATTTGGCATACACGCTTTGTGCGCTGCCCAACGCCACGCGACAGCCGGTCATCACCTCATCAAACACCAACAAAGCGCCGTATTGTGTGCAAAGTTCGCGGCAGCGTTTCATGAAGGGGACGCTCGCGCGCACGAAATTCATATTGCCTGCGATGGGTTCGATCATCAAACACGCGAGTTCTTTGCCGTGGATCGCAAAAGCTTCTTCCAGTTGCTGGACGTTGTTGTACTCGAGCACCAAGGTGTGTTGCACCACTTCGGGCGGCACACCAGCGCTGGTTGGGTTACCGAAAGTGGCCAGACCCGAACCGGCTTTCACCAGCAGCGCATCAGCGTGGCCGTGGTAACAACCTTCGAACTTGATGATCTTGCTGCGTCCGGTAGCACCGCGTGCCAAACGCAAGGCGCTCATGCCAGCCTCGGTGCCGGAGCTGACCAAGCGCACCATGTCCATGGATGGCATGAGTTTGAGCAATGCTTCAACCAACTGAATTTCACGCTCAGTCGGCGCACCGAAAGAAAAACCGTCGAGCGCAGCTTTTTGCACGGCTTCGAGTACGGCTGGGTGGCCGTGGCCCAAAATCATCGGACCCCATGAACCGATGTAATCGATGTAGCGTTTGTCATTCGCATCCCAAAAATATGCGCCTTGGGCACGTTTGACAAAACGCGGTGTGCCGCCGACAGCGCGAAATGCGCGCACCGGTGAATTGACACCACCGGGAATCACATGTTTGGCACGGTCAAATAAAGTTTGGTTGAGATCAGTCATGGTTGTGAATGAGTGATGTTGAAAAAATCAATGACGTGTGTCGTGGCCGGGCAAAAAGTCTTCGGCACTGGCCGGGCCGTCCACCTCGTCGCCATCATCTGGCGCTTGCGCCCAGAACAAACGGTCGGTGACAGCGTGTCCCATGCCCGGGCGAAAGCCCGCATCCAGCGCGCCGTCCAAATAGCTGAAGGCTTCTGCGACAGAGGCTTCGAGGTCGTCGCCCATGGCCAACAGTCCGGCCACGGTGGCGCTCAGTGTGTCGCCCGCGCCGGTGAAGACTGCATCGAATCGTTCGATGGTTTCACTGACCATCACAGACAGCGGCGTGGCCAAGGCGTTTTCCAGATGCTGACCGCCTTGCGGCAGGCCGGTGACCAAGGTGTAGGGCACGCCTTTTTCTGCGGCGGCTTTGGCCAGATCGCGCGCGGTGGGTGTGCGTTCGCTGCCCCATTCCGGTAACAACCAGCGCCACAGCGTGGAATGGTTGCCCACCAGCAAAGTGGTTTGCGGCAGCAGCAGTTCCATGAAAGCGTCTTGGTAGGCTTCGATCGGATCGTCCTGCCACCAAGAGAGGCTGGGCATGTAAGCCACCACCGGCACATCCGGGTAATCGGTGCACAACTCGGCGATGGTCGAAATGATTTCAGGCGTGCCGCAAAAACCTACCTTGATGACTTGCACCGGAATGTCTTCAAGGATGTTGCGCGCTTGGTCATCGACCGCGTCTTCGTCCATGGCCACATGGTCAAAGGTTTCTGCCGTGTCACGCAGGTAAGTGCCGGTGCACACGGCCAACACATGAGCGCCCACCGATGACATGGCCAGAATATCCGAGGTCAAACCACCGGCACCACTGGGGTCATTGCTGTTGAATGTCAGCGCGCAAGGATGCGCCATTTCGGGGGTCTGGCCTTCGTCGGTGAGCGTGATGAGTTGATTCATGGCCGTCTATACTTTGAATCATTCTATGCCACGCTTTTAAACAGGCTGTGACGCTATCAACCATGGGAAACAACGCTGTGAACAAGACTTGGATGTGCCTGATTTGCGGATGGATATACGACGAAGCAGCCGGGGCTCCTGACGAAGGCATCGCGCCCGGCACGCCTTGGGAGCAAGTGCCCATGAACTGGACTTGCCCCGAATGCGGCGCACGCAAAGAAGACTTTGAAATGGTGCAGCTTTAAGCCGGTTTTTTTTTTGCGACCACCGAATAACGCAACAAAGTTTTAGCCCGCGCATGGGTGTGGTCCACCACAGGCAGCGGATATGTTTTGCCCAACTCCACGCCTGCTGCTTGTAAGGCCAAGGGCTTGGCCAGCCAAGGCGCGTGAATATCCTTGTCTGACAAACCCGCCAGTTGCGGTATGTAGCGCTTGATGAATTTACCTTGCGGGTCAAATTTTTCGCTTTGGTTGGTCGGGTTGAAGATGCGGAAATACGGCTGCGCATCACAGCCGCTGGAACTCGCCCATTGCCAACCGCCGTTGTTCGCGGCCAAGTCAAAATCATTCAAATGCAGGGCGAAATACTGCTCGCCCCAGCGCCAGTCGATACCTAGGTCCTTCACCAAAAAACTCGCCACCACCATGCGCAAGCGGTTGTGCATATAGCCGGTCTGGTTGATTTGCGCCATGGCGGCATCGACCAAGGGATAGCCGGTGCGGCCCTCGCACCAAGCCTCGAACAAGGCCTTACCGGGTTTGCCTTTTTCCCACTCAATAGCATCGTAATCCACTTTGAATGAAGACGTCATGGCATGCGGATGGTGGTGCATGATCTGGTGGTAGAAATCGCGCCAAATCAACTCGGACAACCAAGTTTGCGCGCCGGCGTCTCCTTTGATCGCTTGCGGATAAGCCAGACGCGCCAGTTGTCTGATGGACACGGTACCAAAACGCAAATGTACGCTCAAATAACTCGGGCCTTTGACAGACGGGAAATTGCGCGTGTCTTCATAGAGGGTCATGCGTTTTGCAAAATCTTTCACCAGCGCTTGCGCGCCTGCGCTGCCTGCTTGAATGTGCAAAGCCGCCAGATCCACGGTGTCAAAACCCATGCTTTTCAACGCAGGAATCGGTTGGCGCATGGCCGCAGGAATGGCGGGCAATTGCCCCGGCTTGGAGACGGTACGGCGTTCGGCCAAATCGGTGGGCGTGATTTTTTTCATCCACGCGTTTTTGTAAGGCGTGAACACGCCATAGGACGTGCCGCTTTGCGTCAGCACTTCGCTGCGCTCGAACACCACATGGTCTTTGAAGCTGTGAAACGCAATGCCTGCGTTGGCCAGTTCACCGAGCACCTGCGCATCGCGTGTCAGCGACTGCGGTTCGTCATCATGGTGGGTGAACACGGCTTGCACACCGAGTTGTTTGGCCAGTTGGACCACTTCCGTTACCGCATGGCCGTAACGCACCAGCAGGCCGCTGTCGGGGTTGGCGGCTTGTTCGCGCCATTGGTGATCCAGCGCGGTCACCGAGCCGTGAATGAAATTCACCCGCCGGTCATGCGCCGGCAAATCCTTCAAAATGGCTTGGTCAAACACAAAGCAGCCATAAACCTTGTCGCTGTCTTGCACCGCACGGCTGAGCGCCGTGTGGTCGTCCAGTCGCAAGTCGCGCCTGAACCAGACCAGCACAGAGGCAAAATGTGTGAAATGTCTGTCCATCTTCTTCAGCCTTAAAATCATTGCATGACCATGGATTCTGCGCCTATCAACCTGACCCACCATTTTCTGATCGCCATGCCCGGTCTGATGGACGAATCCTTTTCCCGCAGTGTGGTTTATATGTGCGAACACAGCGAACGCGGCGCTCTGGGTCTGATCATCAACAAACCCAGCACGATGAACATGCAGTCACTGTTCGAAAAAGTGGAACTGCAACTCGGGCGCGCCGATTTGATCGAGTTGCCCGTGTTCCAAGGCGGACCGGTGCATACCGAGCGTGGTTTCGTCTTGCACGACCCCATGTCCCATATCGGCAGCAATGCCGGTCAGTCTGAATCGGCTTATGCGTCTACGCTGGCCATTCCCGGCGGTTTGGAGATGACCACGTCCAAAGACGTGCTCGAAGCCTTGTCTACCGGCGCCGGTCCCAAACGGGTGTTGATCACTTTGGGCTACGCCGCTTGGGCGCAGGGGCAGCTCGAATCCGAACTCGCTGAAAACAGCTGGTTGACCGTGGAAGCCGATGACCAAGTGATTTTTGACACGCCTATCGAGCACCGCTATGACAGTGCCTTGGCCTTGTTGGGTTTACAAGCGTGGATGTTGTCACCACAGGCGGGCCACGCATGAATGCGGCTGTGCAGCCGTTGACACATGCGCATTTGCAATCCTTTCTTGCTTTCGATTTCGGTTTGAAACGCACCGGCGTGGCCTATGCCTCGCGGCTTTTGGGTCAAGCCCAAGCTCAGGGCACAGTGACAGCCATTGGCGACGCGCGCTGGCCGCTGATTGCCCAACACATAGAACGCTGGCAACCCGATGCGCTGGTGGTCGGCGTGCCTTACCACCCGGATGGTGCGGCGCACGAGAACACTGTTTCGGCGAAAAAATTTGCGCGTCAATTGCACGGCCGTTTTTCCTTGCCGGTGTTCGAAGTGGATGAGCGTTACTCGACCACCGAAGCGAAAAGCGGTGGCGCCAAAGATGTCGATGCGGCTTCAGCCTGCGTCATACTGGATCAATTTTTAAGAAACCTCACCCCATGAGCACTGGCCATTTGTCATTGGACGCACAAGCCTTGTACGCGCAGATGTTGCAGGACTTGCGCGAGCGTGTGCCCGCATCTGCGCACCTGGTTGGCATCACATCGGGCGGTGCATGGTTAGCGGCTCGGTTGCATGCTGATCTGAAACAGCAAACGCCTTTGGGTGTGGTGTCTTCCTCCATGCACCGCGACGATTTTTCCAAGCGCGGCCTGGCCGAAAGTGTGGCCACACATTTGCCTTTCCAAGTGGACGGGGCAGTCATCTGGTTGATTGATGACGTGGTGTTCACAGGGCGCACGATTCGCGCCGTGGTCAACGAATTATTCGACTATGGCCGCCCGGCAGCAGTGCATCTGGCTGTGTTGGTGGACCGGGGCGGACGCGAGTTGCCGGTGCATGCGGATTACGCGGCAGCGCGGTTGGCATTGCCTGCGGGTCAGTCGCTGCGATTGATGCAAAACGATGCCGCTCAGTTTGTTTTTTCGGTGGAGGGCAGTTGATGCTTTACAAACGCAATCCGCAACTCAATGGACATGGTGAATTGATTCACCTCTTGTCCACCGAGGGTTTGTCGCGCGACATACTGACGCACATCTTGGACACGGCCAGCCAGTTTGTGTCGGTGAATGACCGAGAAGTGAAAAAAGTCCCGTTGCTGCGCGGTAAGTCGGTGTTCAATTTGTTTTTTGAAAACAGCACCCGCACCCGAACCACTTTCGAGATCGCTGCCAAGCGTTTGAGCGCCGATGTGTTTAATCTGGACATAGCGCGTTCATCGGCCAGCAAAGGCGAGAGCTTGCTCGACACCATCGCGAACCTGAGTGCCATGGCCGCCGATATTTTTGTGGTGCGCCACGGCGAATCCGGCGCGCCGTATTTGATTGCCGAGCATGTGGCACCGCATGTGCACGTTATCAACGCCGGTGACGGCAGACACGCACACCCCACGCAAGGTTTGCTGGACGCCTACACCATCCGCCATTTCAAAAAAGACTTTGCCAATCTGCGCGTGGCTATCGTTGGTGATGTGTTGCATTCGCGGGTGGCGCGCTCAGATATTCACGCATTGACAACATTGGGTTGTGCCGAAGTGCGTGTGGTTGGCCCTAAAACCCTGGTGCCCGGGGATTTATCGCAACTCGGTGTCAAGGTGTTTCACAACATCGAAGAAGGTATTCGCGATTGCGATGTGGTGATTGCGCTGCGTCTGCAAAACGAACGCATGAGCGGGGCTTTGCTGCCCTCCAGCCAAGAGTATTTCAAAAGCTTTGGCTTGACGCAAAGCCGCATGCAATTGGCCAAACCCGATGCTATCGTCATGCACCCGGGGCCGATCAACCGGGGCGTGGAAATCGAATCTGCGGTGGTGGACGGGCCGCAAAGCGTCATCTTGACGCAAGTCACTTTCGGCATTGCGGTGCGCATGGCGGTGATGTCTATCGTTGCAGGGAATGACGCATGAACATATTGATTCAACACGGACATGTGGTCGACCCAGCGAGTGGCTTTAGCCAACGCGCCGATGTGGCCGTGCAAAAAGGCCATGTGTTGGCGATTGGCCAGATTCCCGCTGACTTCAAAGCAGACCAAACCATCGATGCCACCGATTGCATGGTGATCCCCGGCTTGGTGGATGCGTGTGCGCGTTTGGGTGAACCCGGTCATGAACACGAGGGCATGCTTGAGACCGAATTGGCCGCTGCCGTCGCCGGCGGCGTGACCAGCGTGGTGTGTCCGCCGGACACGCAACCGGTGTTGGACGAACCCGGTCTGGTGGAGATGCTGCAATTTCGCGCCGCGCGTTTGCATTTGTCGCGTGTGTTTCCATTGGGTGCATTGACTCGCGGGCTGGCTGGCGAAAGCCTGACACCCATGGCCGAGTTGACATTGGCAGGCTGTGTGGGTTTTTCTCAAGCCGAACACGGCATGACGCAAACCCAAACTTTGCAGCGCGCCATGCAATACGCAGCCACTTACGGCTATGTAGTTTGGTTAAGACCGCAAGATGTGCATTTAGGAAAAGGCGTGGCAGCCAGCGGGCCGCTGGCCACGCGACTCGGTTTGAGCGGTGTGCCGGTGGCCGCAGAAACCATCGCTTTGCACACTATCATTGATGTGATGCGCAGCACCGGCGCGCGTGTGCATGTGTGCCGTTTGTCCAGTGCAGCAGGTGTGGAGTTGGTACGCCTGGCCAAAGCCGAAGGCCTGGCCATCAGCGCCGATGTCAGCATCCACAATTTGCATTTCATTGATAACGATGTCGGTTATTTCGATACCCGCGCCCGACTCACGCCGCCTTTGCGCCAACAGCGCGACAGAGAGGCATTGCGGCAAGGTTTGGCGGATGGCACCATCGACGTGCTGGTGTCAGACCACACGCCGGTGGAGGGTGATGCTAAAGACTTGCCGTTTGCCCAGGCTGAACCGGGCGCGACTGCCTTAGAGATGTTGCTCAGCGCCAGTTTGAAATGGGCAGAACAAAGCAGCGTGGGTGTGATGCGTGCTTTGCAAGTGGTGACCAGTGCACCTGCCGCTTTGCTTGGAACTGCCGGTCAGGGTTTGGGCCGACTTGAAGTGGGCGCGTCCGCAGACATTTGTATTTACAAAGCCACCGAGCAATGGCAGGTGGAACCCGCGGTTTTGCACAGCCAAAGCAAACACACACCGTTTGCATTTGACATGAACGCCAGTTTGATGCCGGGTAAGGTGCAGGCTACGTTGGTGGCGGGCAGGTTGGCTTTTCAGCTGAATTAAAGCAGCGAATCAGCCCAAATGTTTTGCGCCCAGTTCCATGCATACGTACCTTCCAAGGCATTGGCTTCGCTGGATAAACCGCCTGAACCGGGCACAGTTTTATAGGTTTTTTCTTCAGCGTTGTACTGGTGAACCGAGGCCACATGCACCACCAGTTTGTCGTTGACATAGCTGTAACAGGTGTTGGTCAAAAACGGGCTCTCGTTGATATCCAAGCCTGACAACTGCGCCACGATGGCAGATGCCGCCACTTTGGCGTGTGAGTTGGCCATGTGTGCAGATTTGGGCATGGCAGGCGCAGCCAAAATAGCGTCACCCAGAATGTGAATGTCCTTGGCGGCGATGGATTCGAAAGTTTTGTAGTGGATGCCGCACCAGCGGTTGTTGGCGGTGGCCAAGCCGGTTTGCAAAGCGATCGCACCTGCGCGCATGGACGGCAGCACATTCAAAACTTGGGCTTTCACCGGTTCTTGCACATCGAAGTGGATGCTCATCCTGCCCGCATCGACAGAAGTGACTTTGTGGTTCGGGCGGTACTCGATGATGTCTTTGTAGTTGTCGCTCCAGAATTTTTTGAACAATCCGGCTTTGGAAGTGATGTCCGGGTTGGCATCCAATATCAACACCTTGGATTTGGGCTTGGCCTGCTTGAAGTAATGTGCCACTTGGCTGGCGCGTTCATACGGCCCAGGCGGGCAGCGGTAAGGCGCTTCGGGAACCGTCAGCGCATAGACACCGCCATCGGGCATGGATTCTAGTTGTTTGCGCAAGGCCAGTGTTTCAGCACCGGCTTTCCACGCCTGCAAAATTTGACCGCTGGCGTTGGCTGCTTGCAGGCCTTCGATGCTGTCGAACATCATGTCCACGCCGGGGGACAGAACGAGTTTGTCGTAAGCGATGGAGGCGCCGTTTTGCAATGCAACGGATTTTTTCTGCGTATCAATCGCCGTCACTTTGTCCTTGACCACAGTAACGCCGTGTTTGCTGCTGAGCGCATCGTAGGAGGTGCTTAATTCGGTCAAATTTTTACTGCCGCCAATCACTAAATTGGACATGGGGCAGGAGATGAAACTGGTGTTGGGCTCAATCAATACCACGTTGATTTTGTAATGGGAGAGCATGCGCACATACTTGGCTGCAGTGGCACCGCCATAGCCGCCGCCGATGACAACCACTTGAGCTTTGGCAGGCAAGTTGGCCGCCCATACTTTTGACAGGACCAGCGAGGGAGTAGCGGCCAACGCGAGAGAGGTTTGCAGCAGTTGTCTTCTTTTCATGGCAGTTCCTCAGCGGGGTTGCGCCGCGAAATAATCGGCCATAGATGCAATTTGAGCTTCACTCAGACCTTTGCTGATCTGGTGCATGATGGTGGCGGGTCTTGTGCCGTTTTTGAACGCTAGCATTTGTTGCACCATGTAGTCGCGCGGCAAACCTGCAATAGAAGGTACGCTGGAATCTTTCACAGTATGCCCATCGGTGCCGTGGCAATTGGCGCACATAGAGGCATCGGTACGCTGGTGCAATTTGGCCGAAGGATTGTCTTGTGCCGTGGCTTGCAACGACAGCGCGCACAGCATAAAACCGAATGGCGGGATGAGCTTGAGGGTCAAATGCATGGTGTCTCTCATTCGGATTGCGGTTGAAACGGTTCGACTTTAACCTTTTTGAAGCCCTTCACACCAACGCCAACACCAATGAAGAATCTTCAAAAAATGCATAAACCGAATCACCGGTGTTGATCCCCGGGTGCGCAGCAAAGCCGATCAGGTTCAGGTTAGGCCCAATTTGAAGGCTGATCTCCGCGGGTTCACTGCGGGATTTGCGTTTGACCTTTCCGCTCACAACATTGGCAGGGGGTGCAACAGGCGCTTGTCTGGACATGCCAACCGCTGTTGCCTTGCACCAGACCATCACCTCCACCCCGGCTTGGAGATCAAGCAGTTGCGCGCTTTCACGCGTGATTTTCGCGACCCACTGCGTACTGTCAGGCAGTTGTACTGTGACCCAAGCCAAGCCACCCGAAATATTGAGTTTGGTCACTTCTGCCAGAAACTGATTGCGCATGCTGGTTCGAAATGTCAAAGCCAATGAGGCTTTGGGTAAGGCCTGGTGGGTGGCTGATTGTTGGATATTGGCCATCAGTTGCTTGCGGGCAGAACCAAGGCGCTGGGCTGCATCCAACAACTGCTGCCCGGCTTGTGTCAAGCGCGTACCGCCTCCGCCAGCACCGCCCACCACCTTTTCAACCAGCGCCAAGCCAGATAAATTGCTCAGCGTATCTATCGCCTGCCAGGCGGCTTTGTAACTGACGCCAGCGTCTCTGGCTGCTTGGGAAATAGATCCCGCCTTGGACAGACTTCGCAATATTTGCAATCGTTTGTCAGTGATGGCGTGCCCCAGTGCTTGAGAGACGCGAAGTGTTTTTTTTGCAGTGGCCACAGTCAAAATAGGTTATGGTACATTCGTTATTCCGAAATAGAATAGCGAAACAACAAGATCAAATTCCAATCGTGCAAAGTATGGAAAACAGCGAGGTCCTGCAAGCATGTTTTTTCAAACATTTGAACGGGCGCACGAGCGGTGCATTCGCTGCCATTCTAGGCATAGTTTGCGCGAGCACAGGTTTTCGTCATGTACCGCCAATTCTTGTATGTCTCTTTGTCATTGAGCTTTTTGTGGTGTCAAGTCAATTTCTGAACACTGATTGAATCATGAACCGATTTGTTACTCATTTTTTGGCGACAGTGTTGTCGACTTTGTTGCTGGCAATGAATATCCAGGCACAGGACAAGCCAGCTGCTGTTATCAGAGTGGCTGCTGCCTCGGATTTGAAATTTGCCTTGGAAGAATTGGCTGAGCAGTTTGAAAAAAGCACCGGCCAAAAAGTGATCTTGGTGTTTGGTTCATCCGGTCAATTCACCACACAGTTGTTGCAAGGTGCTCCGTTTGACATGTTCATGTCGGCGGACGAAAACTTGGTTTTTAAATTGACTGCAGCTGGAAAAACCAAAGACCGTGGCCGTGTTTATGCGGTGGGTCGTATCGGTTTATTTGTGCCCCATGGCTCGGCATTAAAAGCTGACAGCAGTTTGAAAGATTTATCTGCCGCATTCGAAGATGGAAGACTGAAAAAATTGGCCATTGCCAATCCCCAGCATGCGCCCTATGGTGAACGTGCCAAGCAGGCTTTGCAACGTGCTGCTTTATGGGATCGGATGCAGAATAAATTAGTGATGGGTGAGAATATTTCGCAGGCTGCGCAATTTGCGGTCTCTGGGTCTGCGCAAGCGGGCATCATTGCCCAATCGCTGGCGCTTGCGCCTGCATTGGCAGACAAAGGAAAATTTGCATTGATTGATGCCTCAGTTCATGATCCTTTGATTCAGCGCATGGTTTTGCTCAAAACAGCTGCACCCGCGGCACAGCTCTTTTACGATTTTCTTGGCAGCAAACCTGCACATGCCGTGTTAACCCGATATGGTTTCACTGTGCCCTGACAACTAGGAGTGCATCATCGACTGGCAAGCTCTTGTTTTATCTTTGCAACTGGCATCAGTGACCTTGCTACTGCTATTGCCTGCAGGCTTGTTGCTGGCACGTTGGTTGGCCTACACCCATTTCAAGGGCAAATACCTGATTGAAGCTTTGGTGGTGCTGCCTTTGGTTTTGCCGCCAACTGTGCTGGGTTATTACCTTTTGGTCTCGGTGGGTAGCGCTTCGCCGTTGGGTCAATGGTTGTCGCAACAGTTGGATATACAACTGGCGTTCCATTTCTCTGGGTTGGTACTGGCCTCGGTGATTTTCAACATACCGTTTCTTGTGCAACCTATTCAACGTGCGTTTGAATCCATACCGAGTAATTTGGGCGAAGCCGCTGCAGTCAGTGGTTTGAATGCGTGGGAAATTTTTTGGCGCGTTGAATTGCCGTTGGCTTGGCCAGGCGTCTTGTCTGCCATGGTGTTGACGTTTGTTCATACGCTGGGTGAGTTTGGAGTGGTGTTGATGATCGGCGGCAGCATTCCTGGTGAAACCAGAACGCTGGCTATTTCTATTTATGACCGTGTACAAGCGTTTGATTTGGTCAGCGCTGACCGCATGTCTTTGCTGTTGCTCTTGTTGTCATTGATCGCGGTGGCGGTTTCTTTTTTCGCCACCGCTCGCTTAGGTAGACGCAAATGACTCAGGCTGGTGATAGCCATTTGCAAGTAGAGATTTCACAATCTGTGCCTATGCCTTTGCATGGCAGTTTCAGTTGCTCTTCCGGTCAAATGCTGGCTTTGGTGGGCCCTTCAGGTGCAGGGAAAACATCTATGTTGCGTATGTTGGCTGGTTTGCTGCAACCGGCCCAAGCCAGAGTCAGCGTTGGCGACGAAATTTGGTGCGATACCTCGTGTGGCGTTCACATGCGCACGCAACAGCGTCGGGTTGGTTTTGTATTTCAGAACTACGCACTGATGCCGCACATGACCGCGATTGAGAATGTGGCCTTAGCCATGCTGCATTTGCCCCGGCAAATTCGGTTGCAGCAAGCGCAAGACTGGTTACAGCGGATGGGATTGACCAAAGAGCAGCAGCATCGCTTGCCTGCGCTTTTGTCAGGTGGGCAGCAGCAACGCGTGGCACTTGCGCGGGCCTTGGCCAGAGAGCCACGCTTGCTGTTGATGGACGAGCCTTTTTCAGCGGTTGACCAATTGAGTCGACGGGGTTTGTATGGTTTGATCGCAGATTTGCGGCGTGATTTGCAAATGCCTATTGTGTTGGTGACCCATGATTTAAATGAGGCCCGTCAATTGGCAGACAAATTGGTGGTGATGGATGCAGGACAGGTGCTTCAAGAAGGAACACCTGCGCACATTTATCGCTCACCGCGCAATGCACGAGTTGCTGATTTGGTGGGTATACCCAATCGGTTTCATGGTCGCTGGTTAGGTGCAGGGGGCCCCCATGTGTTGCCAGCGGGCTTGGCTTGGTTGGAGTGGTTGCCTAGCGCTAGTGCATCATCTGGCCTACTTTTGGTGGTCAGTGACAAAGGCCGATTGAGAACGGCTGGCCAAGCAGTGACTTGGGTGATTCAAGGTGATGGTATCGACGCGAACCCACAAGCTGTTCATGGTGGGCCGACGGATATTCAATCTGTGGTTTTAAATGCATCCGTCAGTAGCCTGCGTAGTTTGGGTGAAATTTCTTTGGCTACTTTGCATGTACAAGCGCTGCAAGACACTCCGCTACAACTGACTTTGTCAGGAGCCAATAGGCAGCATCTTCAACTGGGACAGTTGTTGACAGTTCGCTTGGACTGTCGATGGATTCATGTCATGCCAGTGCGCAGTTGAATCGGAGTTTCCAATTACTTTCTATTGAATCTATAACTCACCGGCACACTGACGCAGGTGCGCTGACCTTGCCCTATTTGGCAGGTGCAGGTTCTAAATTGGCCCGATGTTGTTGCAATGCTTTTGTTACCAGCGCAGACAATTCATTTGTTTCACCCAAGTCCATCGATTGAAACAATTTCAAACGCATGCGAGGTTCCCAAAATTTGCGAATGTGGTTGGCGATGCCATCCACGGCTTCGTTTTGATCGGGGTAGGCTGAGAAAAATTGGCCGATTTGATTGGCCATACTGACCAGGTTATGGGTATGCATGAGCTTGTCTCTCCATTGGGACGGAGGAAATGGTGTTTAAAAATCTTTCGGGATAGGTATATGCCGTGAAGCTGTCTCCCCGCACTTGTCCAGCCAGCAGCAGATTGTGCGACTGCGCGATATCTACTGCCAAGCGCGTCGGTGCTGACACGGCGGTCAAAGCACCAGCGCCGGATTGGATGGTTTTTTGCACCATCTCAAAACTGGCGCGGCTGGTGATGCACACAAAACCTTGTGTCGCATCCACGGGGGCTTTGGTCATTGCGCCAATCAGTTTGTCCAAGGCGTTGTGTCTGCCCACATCTTCACGCACGATCTGAATCACGCCGTTGGCATCCGACCAAGCGGCGGCATGCGTCGCGCCGGTTTGCAATTTCAAAGGTTGCAGTGCCCGCAGTCCTGCGTGTGCGCGTTGCATGGCTTGCACATCCACATGAACCTCTGGCGCTTGCGGCAGCGACAACTTGACTTGCGCCAAGCTGTCGGTACCGCACAAGCCGCAACCAGTGCGACCGGCCATGCTGCGTTTGCGTTCTTTCAAACGTGCTTCGCATTGGGCGGCGACCTCTAGGTGAACTTCCACGCCCAGCGGTTGTTCAATCACTTCAACACCATACAGTTGCGAGGCTTGGTCAATCAAGCCTTCGCTGAGCGCAAAGCCAAGCGCAAAGTCTTCCAAGTTCAAAGGTGTCGCCATCATCACGGCATGAGAAATGCCATTGAACACCAAGGCCACCGGCATCTCGTCAGCCAGATGTGCTCTTGATGCCAATTGCATGTTCACTTGCCGACCACCTCAAAACTGTCTGACTGTGCTTTGGCGAGTAAATCCAGTTGGTTTTTGTTGAAACGCTGGTAGTTTTGTTGCCACTCAGAAGGTTGGCTCACCGCCACGACTTGCACCGCCGTCACTTTGTACTCGGGGCAGTTGGTCGCCCAGTCAGATGCATCGGTGGTGATCACATTCGCACCGGACTCGGGGAAGTGAAAGGTGGTATAGACCACACCGGCTTGCATGGCCTCGGTCACGCGGGCGCGCAACACGGTGCGCCCAGAGCGACTCTCAATGCCCACCCAGTCGTGGTCTTTGATGCCGCGCTCTTCAGCGTCGTGCGGGTGAATGTCCAAGCGGTCTTCGTCATGCCACTGGTTATTGTCGGTGCGGCGGGTTTGCGCGCCCACGTTGTATTGCGACAAGATGCGACCCGTGGTCAGCAGCAACGGGAATTTGCGGGTGACTTTCTCTGGCGTGGCCACGTATTGCGTGGGGAAGAACTTGCCTTTGCCGCGCACAAAACCACTGACGTGCATGATGTCAATGCCTGCGTCTGCGGTGTCCGCATTGCATGGCCATTGCAGGCTGGTGTGTTGGTCAATCTTTTCGTAACTGACACCGGCAAAGCTCGGTGTCAGTGCCGCAATTTCTTTCATGATCTCTTGCGGATGCGCATAGTGCATGTCATAGCCCAGCGCCTTCGCCAGTTTGACTGTGACTTCCCAATCGGCCAAACCAGCCATGGGTGGCATGGCTTGACGCACGCGAGAAATGCGGCGCTCGGCGTTGGTGAAGGTGCCGTCTTTTTCCAGGAACGATGAACCCGGCAAAAACACATGCGCGTATTTGGCGGTTTCGTTCAAGAAAATGTCTTGCACAACGATGCATTCCATCGCCGACAAAGCCGCAGCTACGTGCTGCGTGTCCGGGTCGGATTGCACAATGTCTTCACCTTGGCAATACAAACCGAGGAAAGAGCCGTCCATGGCTGCGTCAAACATATTGGGAATACGCAAGCCGGGTTCGGGGCTGAGTGTCACGCCCCAAGCGCCCTCAAAAAGAGTGCGTGTGGTGGTGTCAGAGATGTGGCGGTAGCCGGGCAACTCGTGCGGGAAACTGCCCATGTCGCAAGCGCCTTGCACATTGTTTTGACCACGCAAGGGGTTCACGCCCACACCTTCGCGTCCGACCATGCCGCAAGCCATGGACAAATTGGCAATGCCCATGACCATGGTGGAGCCTTGTGAATGCTCGGTCACACCCAGGCCGTAGTAAATCGCTGAATTTGGACCTGCGGCATACATGCGGGCAGCGGCGCGCACTTCAGCGGCGGGAACGCCGGTGACGCTCTCGAAGGCTTCGGGTGAGTTTTCAGGCTTGGAAACAAACTCGCACCATTCGTTAAAGCTCTTGTCATCGCAACGTTTGGCCACATAGTCTTTGGCGACCAAGCCTTCGGTGACCACCACATGTGCCAGTGAGTTGATGAGTGCGACATTGGTGCCGGGGCGCAAAGCCAAATGGTGTTGCGCCTTCACATGCGGGCTGCTGACCAGATCAATCTTGCGCGGGTCAGCGACGATGAGTTTGGCACCATCGCGCAAACGGCGTTTCATGCGTGACGCAAACACCGGGTGTGCATCGGTGGGGTTGGCGCCGATGACCAGCAACACATCGGCGTGTTCCACCGATTTGAACGTTTGTGTACCGGCCGATGTGCCAAAGGTTTGTCCCAAACCGTAGCCGGTGGGCGAATGGCAAACGCGCGCACAAGTGTCGACGTTGTTGGTGCCGAACGCGGCACGCACCAGTTTTTGCACCAGGTAGGTTTCTTCGTTGGTACAACGCGAAGAGGTGATGCCGCCGACCGAGTCTTTGCCGTGTTTGGCTTGAATGCGTTTGAACTCAGAGGCCGCATGGTTGATGGCCTCGTCCCAACTCACTTCTTGCCATGGGTCGGTGATCTTGGCGCGAATCATTGGTTTGGTGATGCGGTCTTGGTGCGTGGCATAGCCCCAAGCGAAACGGCCTTTCACACATGAATGGCCTTCATTGGCTTTGCCGTCTTTCCAAGGCACCATGCGCACCACGGTGTTGCCTTTCATCTCGGCTTTGAAGCCGCAGCCCACACCGCAATAAGCGCAAGTGGTGATCAGGCTGTGCTCGGGTTGGCCCAATTCAATGATGGATTTTTCTTGCAAAGTGGCGGTGGGGCAAGCCTCGACGCAGGCACCGCAGGACACGCATTCGCTGTCCATGAACGGCTGGTCTTGTCCGGCTGATACGCGGCTCTCGAAGCCCCGGCCTGAAATGGTCAATGCAAACGTGCCTTGGGTTTCTTCGCAGGCGCGCACGCAGCGATTACACACAATGCATTTGCTCGGGTCGTAGGTGAAGTAAGGATTCGATTCATCCTTTTGCATGTCGCAATGGTGGTCGCCTGCTTGCGCACCGACGCCGTAGCGCACATTGCGCAATCCGGTGACACCGGCCATGTCTTGCAATTCGCAATTGCCGTTGGCGCTGCAGGTGAGGCAATCCAGCGGGTGGTCGGAGATGTACAACTCCATCACGCCTTTGCGCAGGTCTTGCAACTTCGGGGTTTGTGTGCGCACCACCATGCCGTTTTCTGCAGGTGTGGTGCAAGAGGCTGGGTAACCTTTGCGTCCGTCAATCTCTACCAAACACAAGCGGCAAGAACCGAAAGGTTCCAGGCTGTCGGTCGCGCACAACTTGGGCACTTGTATGCCCGCATCTACCGCTGCACGCATAAGCGAAGTGCCTTTGGGTACGCTGACCTCGTAGCCGTCAATATGCAGACTGACAGTTTCTTCAGAGGTGCGCGCCGGTGTGCCATGGTCGCGTTCTTGTTTCAGATACATCAACATGCTGGTTCCTTAAGAGACGGTGGATTCGGTTTTTTCCAAACCGAAATCTGCGGGGTAATGTTTGAGTGCTGACAACACCGGGTAAGGTGTCATGCCGCCCATGGCGCACAGGCTGCCGTGCAACATGGTGTCGCACAAATCGCGCAGCAAATGCACTTGTTGTTCTTTGTTGGATGCAGTGGCAATGCGGTCAATGGTTTCCACGCCGCGCGTGGACCCGATGCGGCACGGCGTGCATTTGCCGCAACTCTCAAGCGCACAAAACTCCATGGCGTAACGCGCGAGTTTGGCCATGTTGGCCGTGTCGTCGTGCACCACAATACCGCCGTGACCAACCACCAAACCGAGTGCTGCATAGGCTTCGTAATCCAAAGGCACATCCCATTGCGACTCGGGCACATACGCACCCAGCGGTCCGCCGACTTGCACCGCTTTGATCGGGCGACCACTGCGACTGCCGCCACCAAAATCAAACAGCAACTCGCGCAATGTCAGACCGAATGCGCGCTCAACCAAACCGCCTTGTTTGATATTGCCGGTGATTTGAAACGGCAGCGTGCCGGTGGAGCGACCCATGCCGAAATCTTTGTAAAACGCCGCACCTTTGGCCATGATGATGGGCACAGTCGCCAGCGTGATCACATTGTTGATGACCGTGGGTTGACCGAACAAACCCTCTAAGGCAGGCAAGGGCGGCTTGGCACGAACGATGCCGCGTTTGCCTTCAATGCTCTCGAGCATGGCGGTTTCTTCACCGCACACGTAGGAGCCAGCAGCTTTGCGCACATGCAAATGAAATGCTTTGCCGCTGCCCAGCACGTTGTCGCCCAGATAACCCGCGGCTTGCGCCAGACTGATGGCGGTGTTCATGGTGGCAATGGCGTGCGGGTATTCGGAACGGATGTAGATGTAACCCTCTGTGGCACCGACCGCCACACCGGCGATAGCCATGCCTTCAATCAGCATGTAGGGGTCGCCCTCCATGGTCATGCGGTCGGAGAAGGTGCCGGAGTCGCCTTCGTCGGCATTGCACACCACGTATTTTTGCGCGGCTGTGGTGGCGCGTACGGTACGCCATTTGATGCCTGCCGGAAACGCTGCACCGCCGCGCCCGCGCAAGCCCGAATCCAACACGTTTTGCACCACTTCTGCGCCGTCGATAGCCACGGTTTTTTGTAGTCCGACCCAGCCGCCATGCGCGGCGTAATCATCCAAAGACAAGGGACGCGTGATGCCCATGCGGGCAAAGGTCAGGCGTTGTTGCTTGGCGAGGTAAGGAATGTCATCTGTCAAACCCAGTGACAACGCATGTGAGCCGCCATTCAAAAAACCGGCTTCAAACAAAGAAGGCACGTCTTCAAAAGTCACCGGCCCGTAAGCCATGCGGCCTTTGGCAGTCACCACTTCAACAAGAGGTTCCAGCCAGAACATGCCACGCGAACTGTTGCGTTGCACATCAATAGCAATACCGCGCGCTGTGGCTTCTTTGTGCAAAGCGTCAACGATTTCGTCGGCACCGGCAGCCAAGGCCGCGCTGTCGCAAGGAATAAATACCGTGGTCATGAGGCGCTCCCAATGTCGGCCACCAGACGCGCCATGCGTGGCTGGTTCATGCGTGCATACAGTTTGTCGTCAATTTGCACCGCAGGTGATGAAGCGCATAAGCCGAGGCAATACGCCGGTTCCAAAGAGAAGCGGCCATCGGCGCTGGTTTCATGCAATTTGCAGCCCAGCAAGGCTTCGGTTTGCGCCAACAGTTCTTCGCTACCGCAGGACTGACAAGCCTCGGCGCGACACACTTGCACCACATGTTTGCCGAGCGCTTTGCTGCGGAAAAAATGGTAATAAGTGATGACGCCATGGACCTCTGCGCGTGAGAGGTTCATGGCCTCGGCCATCATGGGAACGGCGCTGGCTGGAATAAACCCCAAAGCCTCTTGTACCGCGTGCAACAAGGGCATCAGCCCGCCCGGCATGTCTTTGAATTCAGGCAACAGGCGGCTGACGGTCAGCAATTCAGGGGCTTCAATAGGTTTATTCATTGGCGTTATCAGTTAAAAAATTTGCCCACACTTTGCAAGGTGCGGTAGATGCCCCAAGCCAACGGGATGCCCACGGCTGTCCAAGCCAATGCCACCCACATCGGGTTGGAATGATCTGGACCACCTTGGGCACTGCCGACTTCTGAAGCGCTGGCTTTTTCATGCGCGAGTTTTTTCTCGACTGCCAGTTCTTCAGGCGTCATGAAATGTTTGGCATTCACCGGGCGAATCATCAGGTTGGCGATCAAGCCGATCACCAGCATGCCGACCAAAATAAACATGGTTTGGTTGTAGACCTGCTCGCGGGGAAGGCCTAAGCCGAGTTGGTAGTCACGCATGTAATTGACCACCACGGGACCCAAGATGCCCGCAGTCGCCCACGCAGTCAACAAACGGCCATGGATGGCGCCGACCATTTGCGTGCCGAACAAATCAGCCAGGTAAGCCGGCACCGTGGCAAAGCCCCCGCCGTACATGCTCAAGATGATGCAAAACGCGGCGACAAACAACAGTTGGTTGCCAGCCATGGCTGAAGCAGGTACTGACGCATACAAGGCAGCGCCCAAGACAAAAAACACCACGTAGGTGATTTTGCGACCGAGTTTGTCTGAAAGGCTGGCCCAGATGATCCTGCCACCGATGTTGAAGAGGCTAAGCAAGGCCGTAAAACCTGCAGCAACACTGGCAATCATGGTCAGTTGTGTTTTGTCTAAGTCGTTGTATTTGGCTTCAATACCAATCAATGCACCGCCAAATACCTCTTGCAGCATCGGGCTGGCCATACCAATCACGCCAATACCCGCGGACACGTTCATGCACAACACCACCCACACCATCCAAAATTGGGGAATGCCCCAGACCTTGCTGACATGCACGTGGTTTTGCGTGATCATGGTGTTGCTGGCTTGTTGCGGCGGTGGTGTCCAACCGGCGGGTTTCCAACCGGTGGCAGGTACGCGGTAACCCAAGGCACCGGCCATCATGAAGACGAAATAGACCAAAGCCATACAGACAAATGTTTGCCAGACACCGACTTCAAGGTCAGTGGCAAAGTGCTTCATCAACTCTGCCGCCAAGGGCGAGCCGATCATTGCACCGCCGCCGAAGCCCATGATGGCCATGCCGGTGGCCATGCCACGGCGGTCCGGGAACCATTTGATCAAGGTGCTGACGGGAGAGATGTAGCCCAAGCCCAAGCCGATGCCGCCGATGACACCCGAACCCAAGAGCATCAACCAGAATTGGTGGGTATACACGCCCAAGGCAGCAATCAACATACCGCCGCACCAGCACACTGCGCTCACCACGCCGGCTTTGCGCGGACCCGCACGCTCTAACCAACCGCCCCATAGTGCTGCAGAGCTTCCCAGCAACACAAAAAACAAGGTGTACATCCAACCCAGCGTGGAGACTTTCCAGTCGCAGGTGGTGATGAACAATTCTTGAAAGAAACCGATATCAGGTCCGCACTTGATGGCGTCTTTGATGCCTAGTGCTTTGGATAAGGGCAACCAAAAAACGGAAAACCCGTATGCCATGCCGATACACAAATGAATAGCTAAAGCAGCGGGTGGAACCAGCCAGCGGTTGAAACCTTCACCCGCAATGATGCGTTCTTTAGATAAAAAACCCGGTGTCGTATCCGACAAGGTGCTGTTGGCGTCAGCAGGTGAACTCATGATGTCTCCAATTTTTTTGGGTGGGGGAAAAATCTCACCACTGACTTTAACGTATGCTTTGCCAGCACAATGCAGTCTAGGGTAAGCACTGAGCCACTGCAATATGCGTAAGCGCCTCAGGTATGATTATCTCGCCACACACAACTAATATGCTTTTCAAAGCATATATACCTGAATGCATAAAGTCTCGATCAAACCCCAATGGACGATCAGCGACGCCGGCGGCCAAAATCTGGCGCCCCGTCTGCTTGAGTTGCTGGCAGAGGTTCAGGGCCACGGCAGTTTGTCGGGTTCCTGCAAAAAAACTGGTGCCTCTTATCGACACGCTTGGAGTTTGATCAGGCAGGGCGAGGCGCAGTTGGGCATGCCATTGCTGAATATGGAGCGCGGCAAAGGCTCAACCCTCACACCGCTGGCAGAAAAACTGGTGTGGGCAGGTCACCGCATCAACGCCAGATTGACCCCCATGCTCGAGACCTTGGCCTCCGAGCTTGAAAGTGAAATCGGCCGATTGTTGTCCATCAACAATGACGCCTTGCGCGTGCATGCCAGCCACGGGTTTGCGGTCGAAAAAATGATTGAAAACCTCAAAGCCTCTGGTTTGCAAGTTGAGCGCAAATACGTCGGCAGTATCGAAGCAGTGGCCTCACTCTACGAAGGGGCTTGTGAGATTGCGGGTTTTCACATTCCTCAAGGCCAGTTTGAAGAGACCGGTTTCAAACACTATTCGCGTTGGTTGGTTCCCAAGCAAAACCGCATCATCCATGTGGCCACTCGACGGCAAGGCTTTATGGTGGCCAGCGGTAACCCACACAAAATTTACGAGATGAAAGACCTCACCCGCAAAGGCTTGCGGTTTGTCAACCGTCAACCAAGCAGTGGCACGCGGTTTTTACTCGAATGCTTTTTGAAAAAAGCGCAGGTTGATGCATCGCAAATCGCCGGCTACGAGCAGGCTGAGTTCACCCATGCCGCCGTGGCCGCTTATGTGGCCAGTGGCATGGCAGATGTGGGCTTTGGCGTGGAAACACCGGCAAGACGCTTCAAATTGGAGTTTTTACCGTTGGCCACTGAACGTTATTTTTTGTTGTGCAACCAATCCGATTTGGACAAACCACATTTGCAGGCCGTGCTGAAAATTTTGAACAGCGACGCGTTTCAATTTGCCGTGAACCAATTGCCCGGCTATACGGCTGCCCATTGCGGTCTGGTGTCCACCATTGCAGACGCTTTTCCTGAACTCTCGGCGGCTAAAAAATATTGAACTGTGCTAGAAATAAAAAAGGCACCCGAAGGTGCCTTTTTCAGTGCCTCGTTAAAGGCTTTTATCAGTACAGGAAAGTCGGATTGACAATCGCTTGAACCGTACCAGTGGTGCGATGAGGAGCCACAGTGATCATGCCTTCGTAAACTTTGTCTTTGATGGCTTGTTCAGCAACTACGTTTTCAAGAATGAACACGCCAAACTCGGCCAACAAAATTTGGTGAACGTGGAACACTTGTCCTTCATTTTCAAAAGGAACAACTTCCAAGCCCCATGTGTCAGAGCCGACCATGGCGACGCCTAAGTTAGCCAAATAGCGGGCACCTTGCACACCCAAACCAGGATGAGCAGCACCATTTCGCTTGTCATCCACACCCAGCAGTTTGTGCCAGCCAGTGTAGAAAATCACGATATCGCCTTTGTTGATTTTCATGTTGCCTTGGCGCTTCAAAGCAGCTTCGATTTCAGGCTGATTGAATGGTGTGCCTTCAGGAATGATGTCTTTACCCATCAAAGCAGTCATGTCCAACAGCACGGCGCGCGTAGCAACAGCAGGTACTGTTTCGATGCCGAATTTCTTCAAGCCTGAAATACCCGTGATGTCTTTGCCTGCGGTGCAGTTGTAGTAGGTGTTATTGATGCCGATGTGGCCCAGACCATCTAACTGCGTACCAATACCCACCCAAGTTTGCAAAATATCGTCGTGGTAATTGGTTTTGGTAACGCCAAGGCTTTGACCTTCGTAGTCTTGGCCAGGGCGAACAATAGTGACTGAGTATGTGCGCGGTGGGAACGCAGGTGTTTTGGCATTGGTTTCAATGCCCATGCGCATTGTCTTACCCTGCTTGATCAACTTGGTGGCTGCCAGAACATTGTCTTTGGTGATGTTGTTTAAGGCACCGATTTGATCGTTAGGGCCCCACTTGGATTTATGGCAGCTTTCGTATGCGAAGGCGCTTCCCATAGACAAGGAACCCAAAAGGGCGCTTGCTAAGAAAGCGGCAGCAATTTTTTTGATTTTCATGAACGTTCTCCTTTGGTGGGCTCATTGAGGGGTAAAACCTGTGCGTTAGGCTGAGCCGCAAGAGCCGCCGCACATTGGATAAAAATTCGTTGAACTTCTTGTTCGCCTTGGCTGGGAGTGACTCGCTTTTCACGGGTGAAATTCGATTCGCATTCAGACGCGCTGGCAAGCACTTTGCCCATCAGCGGCTCAAAACCAATGTACCAAGTCGGGTCTTGCATTTGCAATTGCAGTGACTGCAAAGGCTGTGTTGTTTCGAGTTCGGCAGTGAACTCCCAAAAAAGACCGCCTTGAAAACCCTTGCCACCGTCGCGTGTTGAAAACTGGCGCACAGTGAAGGGCACGGGCTGGGCATTCGCACCATTTTCAATGGTCAGAAAAAACTGGAAAGGCTGCATCAGCGCTTGGTTTGTTGCCGCAAATTGCTGCAACTCATCTTCATCCAACACACCGTTTTCATTCAGGTCGATGTTTTGTCTGATCAATTGGCCGTTAATCGGGTCGATCTGCCAGCTGACTTGAACAGCTGTGACCATGCCGTTGGCCAAGACCGGCGTCAGGCGGTAAGCGAGTCGCAGGTGTGGATGCGCGAACACCAAGCAGTGGCAGCCCAAAAACAGCAATACACAAAGAGATTTGACGAATCGCAAATTGAAATCAACCTAGAAAAGTGAAGCCATCGAAATATCTCAATAAATCACGTAAACCTACATAGGGGTATGCACTGATAAGTTTGCGCAAAAGATAATTCGTTATCAATAAGCTACAAAGAAAATAATCACAACAAGTTTTTTTAATTTCAATAGATATGTGGTGCCTCCGACAGGAATCGAACCTGTATCTAGCGCTTAGGAGGCGCTCGTTCTATCCATTGAACTACGGCGGCAGTCCAAAGCATTGTAGGCGTGGCATAGTCAACGAATTATGATGAATTTAGGTAGGAGGCAAGCGCATGGGTATATGGATTGAACTCGGTGTGTTCGGTTTGGTGTTTGTGTTTGCTTGGCATCAACTGCGTGACTTGAAAAAAGAGCGGCTGAAGCGTGAAAAGCAGGAGGCTGAATCAGAGCAATCAGTTGCACATAAGCTGAACAGTTGAACCGCAACTTCCAAGCCTTTGAGTGTGAGTAGGAGCATTCGGTTGTTGATCCGTTGATGGATGTCGCTGATGCATTGGCGGTGTTGCCATACGAATTGCTGCGAGGGGGGTAGTTCTGGGAAATTTTGTGGTAAAAATAGGTAAATAATTAAAACAGTAATGAGTTGTATCTTGCTGCTGTCATTTAAATTAAGAATTGTTGATATATTATTAAAGCATGAAAAAAAAGAACAAACAAAATGTAACTTCTACATACGGCGCTAAACCGTCGAGTATATCAATGCCTGCTGAAGCAAATTTTAATTTTGCAGTTAGTTTGTTTCAAAATAAAAATCTTGCTGATGCAAAAAAATTGCTAAAGGAATTATTATCAATTAATTCCAAACATGCTGAATCTTGGTTTTTATTTGCATTAATCGCAGATGAAGAACTATTGCCGCAAGATGCAATCAATTATTTGGAAATTGCTTTAAAAATAGATCCAAACAACTTGAAATATATTTATACACTTGGAGATATTTATTATGCAAATGAATATTTGATCGAAGGCGTTAAATTATTTGAATCAATAATTATTGCAAGCCCCAATGATCATAATGCTTATTATAATTTAGCTGCCTTTCAACAGAAACAAAAAAAATATGATAAATCTCTTGAGAGTTATCATAAAGTCTTGGAGCTAGATGAAAATAATGTTAATGCTATATATAATATTGGAAATATTTTAATTGACACTAAAGATTATTTTAATGCTGTTGAATATTTCAAAAGAGTGATTGAATTCCAACCAAATTCTGATGATGCGTTGAATAATATAGGATATATAAAATTAGAGTTGGGTCAATTGGAGGCGGCATATGAATATCTATACAAAGCAATACTTATTAATCCTGAAAATTTCATTGCATTAAATAACTTGGGTAAAGCATGTGATAAATTATTTCGTTATTCTGAGGCGCTTCAATTTTTCAAAAAAACAATTGAAATAAATCCCAATTATGCCGAAGCGTATGCGAATCTTGCAATTATGTTAACAGGGTTAAAGCACTATAATGAAGCACTTGAAGCCTACAAAAGTGCATTTAAGTTGAGGCTTGACTATGACTATTTACGTGGATGTGAGTTTCAAACAAATATGAATAATTGTAATTGGTCTAATTTTTATTATAAACTGAAAAAATTACTTTCTGATATTATGTTATGCAAAAAAGTGTCTCCAAGTTTCCCTGTACTGGCTTTAACTGATTCATTATCAATTCAACTTGAATGCTCAAAAATATGGGTGAATGATAAGTATCCGATAAATTTATTTTGTGATGAAATTAAAAAAATTAAAAATAATGACAATAAGAAGATATTAATTGGTTATTATTCTGCTGATTTTCATAACCATGCCACAAGTTATTTGATGGCAGAGTTATTTGAAAAACATGACAAATCCAAATTTGAAATTATTGCATTTTCCTTTGGGCCAGATTTAATTGATGATATGCGTCATAGAATTAAATACGCATTTGATCAGTTCGTTGATGTTAGCTTTAAAAGCGATAGTTCTGTAGCGGCATTATCTAGACAAATGGGAATAAATATTGCAGTTGACTTAAAAGGTTGTACGGAGGGAGAAAGGATGGGGATTTTTTCTTATCGTGCAGCTCCCATCCAAATTAACTATATTGGATTTCCTGGAACTTTGGCTGCTCCATATTTCGACTACATCGTTGCCGACAAAACCTTGATCCCAAAACAATATCAACAGTACTACACCGAAAAAGTTGTTTATTTACCCAATAGTTATCAGGTCAATGATAGTAAGCGTCAGATATCAGACAAGGTTTTTACAAAAGAAGAGTCAGGTTTGCCTAAAGAAGGCTTTGTTTTTTGCTGTTTTAATAATAATTATAAAATTACACCTCATACATTTGATGGATGGGTAAGAATTCTCAAAGGAGTTGAAGGTAGTGTGTTGTGGTTATTAGTTGACAACCCAACTGCTAAATTAAACTTGCGCAATGAAGCGGAAGCTCGAGGATTAAATCCTAACAGATTAATATTTGCTAATAGATTGAAACTCCCGGAGCATCTCGCAAGACATAGGGTGGCAGACTTATTCATAGATACGCTACCCTATAACGCACACACAACCGCTAGTGATGCTTTATGGGCAGGACTTCCAGTTCTGACATGTATGGGAGAAAGCTTTGCTAGCCGAGTTGCAGCCAGCTTACTCAACGCTATTGAGCTACCTGAGCTAATAACCACTTCTCAGGCTGAATATGAAGCCAAAGCAATTGAGTTAGCGAATAATCCTGCAAAACTTAAAGCTATCAAAGACAAGCTAGAGCGCAATAGGCTAACTACTGCACTTTTTGACACATCACGCTATACCAAGCACATTGAAGCAGCCTACATGAAGATGTATGAACGCTACCAAGCAGACTTGCTACCAGACCACATTTATATTGATGCCCAATAATAAATCGATTAACTCACTTTAATATTGACAGCTAAATATCTTCTTTTATGAGGTATCAACTTAATAAGAAGACTTTAATTTTTTTGGTTCGAGGAGTCTGTACTACCGACGGTTAAGTAGACTGGACTTCCCAGGGTGCGGTAGATAGTTCGAGCATATGATTTCTTCATGGGAGCTGACCATGTCACCACCTCGTTTTCCCCCTGAATTTAAAGACGAAGCAGTTCATCAAATCACCCGACGTCCCCCTGATTTGAGTAGCTCCTAAGCTTGGAGTCCAATCCCACAGATAGGAGATTGGACGTGAAGAAGAGATTTACCGAAGAACAAATCATTGGCTTCCTGCGTGAAGCGGAAGCGGGCTGGCGGTTGCCGAGTTGTGCAGAAGGCACGGCTTCTCAGAGGCTAGTTACTACCTCTGGCGTAGCAAGTTTGGCGGCATAAACGTGTCTGATGCCAAGCGCCTGAAGGAGTTTGAAACGGAAAATGCACGCCTTAAGCGGCTGCTGGCCGAAGCCATGCTGGAGAACGAGGTGACGAAAGAGGCCTTAAGAAAAAACTGGTGAGCGTACCAGCCAGAGGCGAACTGGTGCGCCACATGATCAGCACCGGACTTAGTGAGCGTCGATCCTTGCGCATCTTCGGCATGAGCGTCAGTGTTCTGCGTTACGAACCCGCCGCTGACCGTAATTGCGCACTCAAGGAGAAGATCATCGCCTTGGCTCAACGCCATCGCCGATACGTCTCCGGCATGATCTATCTGAAGCTGCGCCAAGCGGGTGAGATCGTGAACCACAAGCGCGTGGATCGCCTGCATGCCAAGGCCGGGCTGCAGGTGAAGAAGCGCCGACGCAAGAAAATCCCACTGAGTGACAGGCATCCTCTGGAGCGCCCAACTGGCGCCAACCAGGTGTAGTCCATGGACTTCGTGTTTGATCTAACGGTTGAGGGGCGCAGCATCAAGTGAATCGCCCCGGGATTTGAGGAGGCTCCAAACTTTGAGAAGATGGAGCCATGAACAAGAAATCGAATCGTTTTTCACCAGAAATGCGCGAACGCGCTGTACGCATGGTGCAGCAACACCGGGGCGAGTACCCATCCCTTTGGGCAGCCATTAGATCCATTGCACCCAAGGTTGGCTGTGTGCCGCCGACCTTGCTGGAATGGGTGAAGAAGGCCGAAGTGGACTCGGGTGTTCGCGCGGGCGTGACCAGTGTCGAACGCGAGCAACTCAAGGCCTTGGAGCGAGAGAACCGGGAATTGCGCCGAGCCAATGAGATTTTGAAACTTGCGAGCGCTTTTTTATCGAAACTGTGCATTCGCTTGTTTTCGCCCAGGCGGAGCTCGACCGCCGACTCAAGTCCTGAGAGCCTTTGTTGACCAACACCTTGACACCTTTGGGGTCGAGCCCATTTGCAAGGCTTTGCAATTGGCCCCATCCGGTTACAGGCTTCATGCCAGACGTCAACGCATACCCACACTGCAAAGCGACAGGGCTAAACGAGACTCGATATTGATACCGCAAATCAAGAGCGTGTGGGATTCGAATTGGCAAGTCTATGGAGCCGACAAGGTCTGGAAACAAATGAACCGTGAAGGGGTTGCTGTTGCACGCTGCACGGTTGAACGATTGATGCGTCAACAAGGCTTGTGCGGCGTGCGCCGAGGCAAAGTCATACGCACCATCACGCCAGATACCTCAGCCCCGTGCCCATTGGACAGGGTCAATCGGCAGTTCAATGCGGCTCGGCCCAACCAGTTGTGGGTATCGGACTTCACGTACGTGTCCACGTGGCAAGGCTGGCTGTTCGTTGCGTTCGTCATCGATGTGTTTGTCAGAAAAATTGTGGGTTGGCGCGTGAGCAGCTCCATGCGCACTGACTTCGTGTTGGATGCACTGGAGCAAGCTTTGTTTGATCGCCGCCAGAGCTTGACGAATCCTTGGTTCACCGTTCTGATCGTGGCTCGCCATATGTGTCCATTAGGGACACCGAAAGACTGGCAGAAGCTGGCATCGAACCATCGGTGGGTAGTCGTGGTGACAGCTACGACAACGCGCTGGCAGAAACCATCAACGGGCTGTACAAGGCTGAGTTGATACACCGCCGGGCTCCTTGGAGGACATAGGAATCCGTGGAACTGGCCACCCTGCAATGGGTGCACTGGTTCAATCACATCCGACTGCTCGAGCCGATTGGATACATTCCACCGGCCGCAGCTGAAAACTACTATCGGCAACTAGCCCATAGCCAAGAGACAATCGTCTCAACTTAGACCAACTGGCCTCCACGATACCCGGGGCGATTCAGTATTAAATTTGTAATAATGTGTAGTGGCTGGCTGGTCCATAAAACCTACGATTTCTAAAGAGCTAGTTTTGTATGTGTTGATGATGGCTGTATGGTGGCACAAATATAATTAGGTGGTGATTATCTATTCAGATCGGGGTAGCCAATACCGCAACGATGACTGGAAACGGTTTTGTGATGCCAATCTAATGTTGCCGAGTATTAGTTGTCGTGGCAATCGCTTAGATAACGAAGTGGCAGAGTCAATATTCAGTTCTTTGAAAAAAAAGAACAAAATTTGATGCGTATTTACAAAACCCCAGATCTGGCCCGGGAAGATGTATTTCATTACATAGAAGCTTTTTACAGTCGAACGCAACGCAACAGTAATCTGGGTGGCGTTAGTCCAGAGGCGTTTCAACACGTCTCAATTTGAGACTTGAGTTGTCTACTCCATTATGGGAAGTCCAAGGGAACATGCGGTTGTTAAAAGAGTTGAAAGATATTACTTTTTATTAATGTAACGCAGCCAAAACCATGCTAATTTCAAACACATAAAAAAGCGTGTTAGGGTTGGAGTGCATATACTTATGCGTGATGGCATCATAGCATAGCACTTTTGTCGTGACGAAAAACCGTAAAAAATTCACATATTCAACCTGTTCAGTTTTATCAAGCAGAATCAAAAAATCGGTTCTGTATAAAATAGCAATAATTCCATAAAGATTGAAACAAATGAAAATTCATTGGCTTATCCCAGGTACTTTCTCACATATAAAAACCCTATCTGAATCTCAATTAGCCAGTAACAGAATGAGGGCCGGATTAGTAGAAAAATATTCTCCTGAAATCCAAATTGAATTTTCTGCGGGTGACAGAATCAACACAAAGGTTGATGTAATTGTCGTAGGGAAAATTGGTAGGGATTGTCAAAATGGGCGAGATAATTTATGGTTAAGTCATGTATCTGAAGGGAAAAAAAATTCTACAAAAATTGTTATTGACTATTCAGATAATCATTTGGAATTACCAGAATCTCCCATGCATGATTTCTACAAAAAAGTTTTACCATATGCAAATCAAGCGATTGTTCCATCAGAGCATATGTCAATTCAGTTAAAGCAGTTATTTAATAAACGTATAACAATAATAGAAGATCCTGTTGAAATTGCACCGATTACTCCAAGATTATCAATTACCCAAGAAGATATAACATTCCTCTGGTTTGGACATGCATCAAATATTTCATATTTAATTAGGTATTTGCAAAATAAATCACTTTGTGATATAAATATTAATATTAATATTTTGTCAAATATTCCAGGCCTTGAATTAATTTCATCACAAAAACAAAATCTCCGTTCTAATTTAAATTTATCTGAATGGACCTTGGAAAATATGATTCACTTTGCAAATAAAAGTGATGCATGTTTAATTCCCTCTGATTTGAATGATGTGCGCAAATCGGGAGTTAGCTCAAATAGGTTGATTACAGCATTTGCATTGGGCTTGCCTGTTTCCGCAGATATATTGCAATCTTATGCTCCATATTCTGAATATTTTCAAGATATTAGAATTGCTCCGCTGTCTGCTTTTATAAAAAAAATAAATTTATACATGATAAAAAGCCAAAGTGCACAGTTAAATATTGTTCCTAGATTCAGCCGAGATGCAATTGTGCAAAAATGGAAATTTTTCTTTAATAATACAATTTATATTTAGATAGTATGCATTGAATATAATTAATTCTTGAAAATATTAAAACAAGCGACTATGATATAAAAAATGCAAAATTCAAATTCAAATTCAATGGAAAATGCAAAGTCATTATTCATAAGTGGCTTGAGAAAATTGGAATGCAATAATTTTATTGATGCTGAAATTGATTTTGAGGCGTCGCTGAAATTAGCTCCAAATAGAATTAGTACTCTTATTAATTTATCTATTGTTTTAATTAAATTAAACAAATTTGAAAAAGCAGAGAGTTTAATTAAAGTCGGGTTGTTGCATCATCCTCACAATAAAGAATTATTGATGAACTTGAAGGATATATACTCCATTTTAATTGACTATAACCCTGATTATGCTGAAGCTTATACTAATTTAGGAAATATATTAAAAGAACTTGGCATCTACGATAAGGCATTGGAAGCTTATGATGCAGCGATAAAACTTGCTAAAAATCTTCCAGAAGTTTATTCAAATAAAGCAAATTTATTGCAAATTCTTAGGCGGTATGAAGAGGCATTGGAAAATTATGATAAAGCAATTAATTTAAAACCTGATTATGTAGAGGCATATTCTAACAAAGGCAATGCGCTATATGAATTATCGCGTTTTGATGAGGCAATCTATAATCAAAATAAAGCAATTCAAATAAATCCAGATTATGCAGAGGCTTATTCAAATCGTGGTATTATAAAAAATGTATTAAAAAAATATAAAGATGCAATAAACGATTTTGATATTGCAATAGTATTAAAGCCTAATTACGCAGAGGCATACTCTAATCGAGGAAATTCGCTTAATGAATTAAAAATGCATCAGCAAGCACTGATTAGTGTAAATTATTCAATTGAAATGATGCCTAACTATGCCGAGGCATTTTCAAATCGGGGTGTTATATTAACTGAATTGAAAAATTTCACATCAGCATTAGTTGACTTTGACAGAGCAATTTTTTTAAATCCGAATAATGCTACTTTTCATTCAAACAGAGGAAATACTCTTAGAGAATTAATGCGATATCCAGAAGCTTTAGAAGCTCATAAAAGCGCCATTGAATTAAAGCCAAATTATGCAGAAGCATATTTAAACCTAGGTTCTGTTCTACAAGAATTAATTCGCTCAGAAGAAGCTATATCGAGTTATGATAAAGCAATATCTCTAGATTCAGAGTGTGTGCAAGCACACTTTAATAAATCTATATTATTATTGGTAACAAAAAAATTTGAATCTGGATGGGCTTTATATAACCATCGATGGAGCGTTAAAGCACACTCTGCAGGAAAATTTGATACAGAAATCCCTTATTGGAATAGGCAAAAAACCAACAGCGAATCTAAAATTCTTTTGTGGGCGGAGCAGGGTATTGGAGATGAAATTTTTTATTTTGGCATGTTGAATAATTTTGCTAAATTTGATGCCCAAATCACTGTATCCGCTGATGTCAGGTTGCATGCTTTATTTAAGCGATCATTGCCTGAAGCAAAGTTTATAGACAATAAAGAAATAACAAAGGTGTGTGATGAAATTGCATTTGACTATCAAGCTCCCATCGGCGATATAGGTCACTTGTGTTCAGTTGCTAAATTATTAGAACATCAATCACCGAAACCGTTTTTGAGCATAAACAATTCCAGAAGCAATGATTTTAAGAATAAGAATCATTTTTTATCAGATAAATTTGTGTGTGGCATTTCATGGAAAAGCAACAATAAACATATTGGTAGCGTAAAAAGCCTTAATTTAATTGATTTATATCCTCTTCTTTCACTTGAAAATGTTGAGTTTGTTTCTTTGCAATACGGTTCAACGGCAGATGACATTGAGTTGGTTGAAAAAAGCATTGGAAGAAAAATTCATACGATTGGCGACTTAGATATTTTCAATGATTTAGATGGCTTGACTTCCTTGATCTCTCTTTGCGATTGTGTGGTTACCACCAGTAATATCACCGCCCATTTAACTGGAGCTATTGGCAAAAAAGGCATGGTCTTAATGCCATATTCCAAAGGGAAAATTTGGTACTGGCATTCTGGTGAAGGCCAAAGTCTTTGGTATCCTTCGTTAGAACTTGTTTCACAATCACACATGAATGACTGGACTGATCCAATCAATAAATGCAAAGAATGGGTATTGAGGCAACTATGATAGATTTCATTCGACTGGTCGTGGGCTTTGATCAACGCGAAGCAATTGCCTATCATGTTTTTGTGCAAAGTGTTATACAAAAATCTAGCAATCCCATTTCCTTTTATCCGTTGAGTAACAACTCCCTGTCTTTTTACAATGAAATTCACACGGACAGAAGTAATGCATTTACATACTCGCGGTTTTTAACGCCTTATTTGATGAATTATCAAGGTTGGGCCATATATTTAGATGGCGATATGGTTTGCCAAGAGGATATATCCTTGCTTTGGAGTTTGAGAGATAGCAGTAAAGCTGTTCAAGTAGTCAAACACGATTACAAAACCAAAAACAATAAAAAATATTTGAATAATATAAACATAGACTATCCCAAAAAAAATTGGTCGAGTGTGATTATTTGGAATTGCGCGCATCCTAAAAATAAACTTTTAACCCCTGAATTGATTTCATCCAGCGAGGGTAAGTTTCTTCACAGATTTATGTGGTTAGATGAAGAAGACATCGGTGAATTGCCAGTGGAGTGGAACTGGTTAGCCATTGAATACCCACCCAACCCGAACGCAAAGCTCATTCACTACACACTTGGTACGCCTTGTTTCAGCGAATATTCACAAACTGAAATGTCTGATGCTTGGAACTCTACTTTTGAATCAACCATGAATGGTTACAAAAAAAGCTGATTTGCCGACTCAGTCTGCAATCATCACCAAGAACCAATTGCTTACTTGCTGAGCATTCTCATGGCATCTTCCAGCCCTTTGAGTGTGAGCGGGAACATGCGGTTGCTGACCAGTTGTTGAATGATGCTGATGCTTTGGCGGTATTGCCACACGCCTAGAGGCTCGGGGTTGATCCAAGCAAACTTCGGGTAGGCGTGTGTGAGCCGCTGTATCCACTCCGCACCGGCTTCTTCGTTGTTGTATTCCACGCTGCCACCGGGCTGCAAAATTTCATACGGGCTCATGGTCGCGTCACCGACAAAAACCAGCTTGTGGTCTTTGTTGTACTTGCGGATCACGTCCCAGGTATCAAACTTTTCAGCGAAACGGCGACGGTTGTTCTTCCACAAAAAATCATAAACACAGTTGTGAAAGTAGAAAAACTCTAGGTGTTTGAACTCGCCTTTGACCGCTGAAAACAATTCCTCTACGCGACCGACGTGTTCGTCCATGGTGCCGCCGACATCCATCAACAACAGCAACTTGACGTTGTTGTGCCGCTCGGGCCGCA
This sequence comes from Comamonadaceae bacterium, assembly GCA_027488735.1. GTDB lineage: Bacteria > Pseudomonadota > Gammaproteobacteria > Burkholderiales > Burkholderiaceae_C > Limnohabitans. The sequence continues at coordinate 68,626 of JAIYBB010000003.1, forward strand.
TCTTGATGTCTAAGTAACCGGCGTTGGCAGCGGTGCTGCGTATGGTGTTGTCCAGATCGAATTCGTCTTCCGCGCCTTCGCGCGCAAAACGGCGCAAGCGGCGCAGTGCCACCTTGATGTTGCGCGTGCCCAGCTCGATGCTGTCGTCATAGTCTTGGTACGCGCGTTGGTCCCAGACCTTGACCGCGCTTTTGTTGCCGCCCTTGCCGCCAATCCGTATGCCTTGTGGGTTGTAGCCGCTGTTACCAAATGGCGAGGTGCCGCCGGTACCAATCCATTTGCTGCCGCCTTCGTGGCGTTCTTTTTGTTCTTCGAGTCGTTTCTTTAATGTTTCCATCAACTCGTCCCAGCCCATTTTTTCAATCGCGGCTTTTTGCTCGGGCGTGAGTTCGTTTTCCAGTATTTTTTTCAGCCACTCCATGGGCACATCGGCGGCGAAGTCGGTCAGCATTTCCACGCCTTTGAAATACGCGCCAAAGGCTTTGTCGAACTTGTCGAAATGCTTTTCGTCTTTAATGAGCGCGGTGCGGCTGAGGAAATAAAAATCGTCCATGCTGCACGCATCGCTTTGCGGCCCGACCACGTTGGCTTGCATAGCTTCCAGCAGCATCAAAAACTCTTTCACCGACACCGGCAGTTTGGCGGCGCGCAATGTGTAGAAGAAGTCGATCAGCATGTTGGGTGCTTCAGCGGTTACGGCTTTGCATGAACACCAGTTTTTCAAAAAAGGTCACATCCTGCTCGTTTTTCAGCAAGGCGCCGACCAACGGCGGCACAGCCACTTTGTCGTCCTGGGTTTGCAGCGCGGCCAGCGGAATATCTTCAGCGACCAGTAGCTTCAACCAGTCCAGCAACTCGGAGGTGGACGGTTTTTTCTTCAAACCGGGCAAGCCGCGCACGTCATAAAAAGTTTTGAGGGCCGCGGCCAGCAATTCTTTTTTCAGATTCGGGAAATGCACATCAATGATTTGCCGCATGGTGTCGGCCTCCGGGAACTTGATGTAGTGGAAAAAGCAGCGGCGCAAAAACGCATCCGGCAATTCTTTTTCGTTGTTGGAAGTGATGAACACCAGCGGGCGGGTGGTGGCTTTGATGAGTTCGCGGGTTTCGTAGCAGTAAAACTCCATGCGATCGAGCTCGCGAAGCAAGTCGTTCGGAAATTCAATGTCTGCCTTGTCGATCTCATCGATCAGCAAGGCCACAGGTTCTTTGGCAGTGAACGCCTGCCACAACACGCCTTTGATGATGTAGTTTTCGATGTTTTTAACCCGCTCGCCGCCGTCGAGATCCGCCATCTGGCTGTCGCGCAAGCGGCTGACCGCGTCGTATTCGTAAAGGCCTTGTTGCGCTTTGGTGGTGGATTTGATGTGCCACTGCAACAAGGGCATGTTGAGTGCAGCGGCTACCTCTTCTGCCAACATGGTTTTTCCGGTGCCGGGTTCGCCCTTGACCAACAGCGGACGTTTGAGAGTGATGGCGGCGTTCACTGCCAGCATCAGGTCTTGTGTGGCCACGTAGTTTTGGGTGCCTTGAAATTTCATCTTCTTATGCCTTTCGGGGAATTGACGCTCAGCTTACAAATCGCGTCTATATAATCTTTGGAGTTTCAATGATTGTCTGTCCAAAATGAACAAGTTTTATACGTCGCTGCTCGTGTTGTTTGTCGCTTGTGCGACCTCAGTTGTCAATGCCCAGGAAACAGGCGACGCAAAAGCTGGAGAAACCAAAATCGCGATGTGCACTGGTTGCCATGGCATCAAAGGTTATCAAGCCAGCTTCCCCGAAGTCTATAAAGTTCCCAAAATTTCAGGCCAAACTGCTTCTTATATCGTTGCTTCTTTGAATGCTTACCAAAAAGGCGAGCGCAAGCACCCCACCATGAGAAGCATCGCGGCATCGCTGACCCCCAAGGACATGGCGGATATCGCGGCTTACTATGAATCCCACGGCAAAGCCACAGCCCCCACAGTGCCTGAAAAAGCGACTGAAGCCACCGGTAAAACCGCTGAACTGCTTGCCAAAGGGGCTTGTTCCTCTTGCCACGGTGCCAACTTGAATAAACCCATGGTGCCTGGTTACCCCAAAATTGCCGGTCAATACAAAGACTACCTGTATGTGGCGCTCAAGTCTTACAAAACCGAGAGCCAAGCTACTTGGGGTCGCAACAATGGCGTCATGGCTGGTATTGCCAAGCAGTACACATTGGCAGAGCTGAAAGAAATTGCGGCCTATGTGAGTCAACAGCAAGGTGATTTGCAATCTGTGCCTCAATCCAAATTCCGCTGATATTTTTCAAATTTCAGACACAAAGTCCACCTCGGTGGACTTTTTTCATGGGGCTTTCAAGCTTTCAATCGCGCGTAGCACGGCGTTGCACCGCATCAATATACGCTTGACCATCCGGTGGTCGTCCGCTGCGCTGGCTTTCCCACAACATGGTTCCCAAGCATTCCATCACCTCATGTTGCGCAGCATGCAAATCGGCTCGCTTGGCGGCGAGCAACTCAACCGCTTGTCGAATGCCTTGGGGTTGATCGATAGAACATTGCTCGCTAATGGACAAATGCATGGACAAATGCAAAAAAGGGTTGCCTTGGCTGTCGTCAAATTGACTCGTTAAAGCAGTTGCTTCATCAGCCAGTATGGCGTGGTACTCGGGGTGCAGGGCGATCCATTCACCCGCCAGCGTCTCCAGTGGGTCAGTCAATTGAGCTTGCGTCAGCTTGACATAGACTTGGCAGAAGAAGCGACGAACGTCTTGTTGTGAGGGACTGAACATGCGCTGTATTGTCAACCAGAGAAGTCCATGAACCAAGCTTTTATTTGTGATGCCATCCGCACTCCTTTCGGTCGCTACGGCGGCGCATTGTCCAGCGTGCGTACCGATGACTTGGCAGCCATTCCGTTACGCGCATTGATGGCGCGCAACCCGAATGTGGATTGGCAGGCCGTGACCGACGTGTTGTACGGCTGCGTGAATCAGGCGGGAGAAGACAACCGCAACGTGGCGCACATGGCCAGTTTGCTCGCCGGTTTGCCGCACCAGATTTCGGGTGCCACCATCAACCGTTTGTGCGGTTCGGGCATGGATGCCTTGGGCACAGCAGCGCGTGCCATTCGTGCCGGCGAAGCGACCCTGATGATTGCCGGTGGTGTGGAGAGCATGAGCCGCGCACCGTTTGTCATGCCCAAGGCCGAATCGGGGTTCGCGCGCAACCCGCAAATTTTTGACACCACCATCGGCTGGCGCTTCATCAACCCGCTGATGAAAGCCATGTACGGTGTGGATGCCATGCCCGAGACCGCCGAGAACGTCGCCACCGATTACAAAATTGAGCGCGAAGCGCAAGACCGCATGGCACTGGCCAGCCAGTTGAAAGCCGTGGCGGCGCAAAAGTCCGGCGCATTGGCTGAGGAAATCACGCCGGTGAGCATTCTTCAGAAAAAGGGTGATGCCATCGTGGTGGACAAAGACGAACACCCGCGCGAAACCAGTTTGGAAAAACTGGCGCAACTCAAAGGCGTGGTGCGCCCCGACGGCACGGTGACCGCCGGTAATGCCAGCGGTGTGAACGACGGCGCATGCGCGATTTTGCTGGCCGACGAAGCCACCGCCAAAGTGCATGGACTGACGCCGCGCGCCCGCGTGGTCGGCATGGCAACCGCTGGTGTGCCGCCGCGCGTCATGGGCATAGGCCCGGCACCCGCCACTGAAAAAGTGCTGGCGCTCACCGGCCTGAAGCTGGCGCAAATGGATGTGATTGAGTTGAATGAAGCGTTTGCAGCGCAGGGCATTGCCGTGTTGCGCATGCTGGGTTTGCAAGACGATGATTCGCGTGTCAACCCGAACGGCGGCGCTATTGCACTGGGGCATCCGCTGGGTGCCAGCGGCGCGAGATTGGTGACCACCGCCACCAACCAGTTGCAAAGAACAGGTGGGCGCTACGCCTTGTGCACCATGTGTATCGGAGTGGGGCAGGGCATTGCGGTGGTGATTGAGCGGGTTTGAATCAACGCCCTGAATAAAAAAGGCCGCTGCTGCGGCCTTTTTTTATTGCTCCACAAACGCCCGTTCCACCACAAAATCCCCGGGTGTACTGGTGTTGCCTTCGGCAAAACCGCGTTCTTCCAACATGGTTTTCAGCTCTTTGAGCATTTGCGGGCTGCCGCACAGCATGACGCGATCTTCTTTGGGGTTGAAAGCAGGTAACCCCAAGTCTGCAAACAATTTGCCAGAGTTGATCAAGTCGGTCATGCGGCCCTGGTTTTTAAACGGCTCGCGGGTGACGGTGGGGTAATACAAAAACTGTTCGCTGACCATTTCACCCAACAACTCGTGTTTGGGCAGTTCTTGCGTGAAGTAGTCGTGGTAGGCCAGTTCTTTCACTTCACGCACGCCGTGCACGATGATGACTTTTTCGAAGCGCTCATAGGTGTCAGGGTCGCGCACGATGCTGAGGTAGGGCGCCAAGCCGGTGCCGGTGCCCAACAGATACAGGTTTTTGCCGGGCAGCAAATAATCGATCAGCAAAGTGCCTGTGGGTTTGCGCCCGACGATGATTTTGTCGCCGACTTGGATGTGCTGCAGGCGCGACGTGAGTGGGCCGTCTTGCACTTTGATACTCAGAAACTCTAGGTGCTCTTCGTAATTCGGGCTGACGATGCTGTAGGCGCGCAGCAAGGGTTTGCCATCAACTTTGAGACCGATCATGGTGAAATGGCCATTGGAAAAGCGCAATGCCATGTCACGGGTGGTGGTAAAACTGAACAAGCGATCGGTCCAATGGTGAACGGATAAAACTGTTTCTTCTAAGAATGCACTCATGGACGGATGTGTTGAATAGTCAAAAATCAGATTTTAGTGGACGGCATGCACGCCTGAAAACCTGACGCACAGGATTTGGACATACAAGGATACCCAGCAAATGAAAAAACAATTCAAGACCTTTGACGAAGTCAAGGCCTGTGTCGGTCAAGACGTGGCCACCAGTCCTTGGTTTTCGGTGACCCAAGAGCAAATCAACCTGTTTGCCCAAGCGACCAACGACCACCAATGGATTCATATCGACAAAGACAAGGCCGCTGCCGGGCCTTTTGGCACCACCATTGCCCACGGGTTTTTAACCTTGTCACTGTTGCCTCAATTTTTTGAATCTGCGTTTGCCATTGACCAGACCCGCATGGGCGTGAATTACGGTTTGAACAAAGTGCGCTTCACCGCACCGGTGCCGGTGGACAGCCGTTTGCGCGGCCACATGCATTTGCTGGCTTGCGAAGACATTTCGCCTCAAGGCATTCAAATGACATGGCAAGTCACCATTGAGCGCGAAGGCAGTGACAAACCGGTGTGTGTGGCTGAATCGCTGGTGCGCCACTACGTCTGAAGTGGCGGCATAGGGAAACCTTGCTGGCGCCAAGCTTCGTAAACCACCACGGCAACCGCGTTGGACAAGTTCAGGCTGCGCTGCCCGGGCAGCATGGGCAGTTTGATCAGTCGTTGTGTGCCAAATGTGTTTCGCATGGCCGCCGGTAAACCACTGGTTTCTGAACCGAAAATCAACCAATCATGGGGCACAAATTGGCAGTCATACACCCGTTGTGTGCCGTGGGTGCTGAGTGCAAAACATCGCTGTGTGTCGGGCTGCTCGCTTGCCAAGAATTTCTCCCAATCAAGGTGGCGTTTGACGCTGGCGTATTCGTGGTAATCCAACCCGGCGCGTCTCATTTGCTTGTCTTCCATAGAGAAACCCAAGGGTTCAATCAAATGCAATGTGCAACCGGTGTTGGCCGCCAAACGAATCACATTGCCCGTGTTGGGTGGAATTTCAGGTTGGTACAAAACGATGTTGAACATGGGCTGTGCGGTAGTCAGTCGGTTGCAGGGAAAGGCCCTGATTGTGCTCTGGCCAGGGTCACACAACTGACCCTTGCCGCACCAGCTTGCAACAATGCCAGCGCACAGGCTTGCAAAGTGTTGCCAGTGGTCATGACATCGTCCACCAGCACCAGATTTTTTCCGGCCAAGGCTTGAACATGCATGGGATGAACCGCAAAAGCATGTGTCAAATTGGCTTGCCGCATGTCTCTGCTCAATCCAGCTTGTGCTGGGGTGTCTCGCACACGCAGCAAGCCTTGGGCCATGCACCGCTCAGGCGACAAGCGTTGCGCCAACAGCAGCGATTGGTTAAATCCACGTTGGCGTAACCTTTTATCAGACAAGGGTACGGGAATCAGGTGGTCGCATTGCAATACCAATTCCTGAAGATAGTCATTGGACCTCATCACGTGGGCAAAAAACCGGTCCAATTCTGGTTGTTCGCGAAACTTATACCCAATAATGAGACTTCGCCACGGTTCGACATAAGCAACTGCGCTGGAGCTGGCCTGCCAAGCAGGTGGTGAGGATAAACAGGCGGCGCAAACCAATTGCGAGCTTTCAAGGGCGCATACCCGGCAGGTTTTCGGTTGTGATGGGTGCTGCAAAAAACACGTGCGGCATAGCGTATCTTGGCACCATTGCGAACACACATGGCATTGTGTGGGCCAAAAAGCCCTCGGGTTTTGTTGCCAGCGCATCAAACGATGAAACCAACTTGGGTATGCTTTGCGGTTCAATGACATGTCCCAACTTTAAAAACAATTTTTTTCAATGTCTGTGAGCGATTCACCCGAAAAAAATCAGGGGTTGCCCGCCATAGATGCCCGCGCTGCAGCGCATGTGGCGCGCAAAATCAGTCGCAGCGGTGAACCGTGGTTACACGATGAAGTGGCGCGGCGAATGTCGGCGCGTTTGCCTTTGATTCGACACACCACCCGCCATTGGGTTAATTGGGCGCCACGGGTGGGCGGCCGCGCGGCACAGAGCTTGATTCCTCCCTTGTTTGCAAATGCGCGACAAACTGTTTTGCAACCCGAGCCCTTGGATTTGCAATGGGCTATGAAAACACTGGCGCCAAGATGGTGGCAACGCTTCTTCACCACCAAAGTGGATTATTCAACCGACATTTTTCAAGAAGCAGATTTGGTCTGGTGCAATATGCAGTTGCACATGGCCCCAGCGCCATTGGCACTGATGCAGTCTTGGAGTCGGGCGCTCAATCAACAGGGTCATGTGATGTTTTCTTGTCTGGGTCCAGACAGCATGCGCGAGTTGCGAGGTGTGTTTGCCGAACAGGATTGGCCGCCTGCGCACCAAGCCTTCACCGACATGCACGATTGGGGAGATATGTTGTTGCAGGCGGGATTTGCCCAGCCCATCATGGACATGGAGCACATCACACTGACCTATGCGAGCGCCGAAGACTTGTTGCGGGAATTACGCACTTTGGGGCGCAATTTACATCCGCAGCGTTTTACAGGTTTGCGAGGACGAACTTGGCACGAACGGCTGTTGCGTGGTTTGCAAGCCAAACTGTCTTCTCCTGCGCACCAAGGAAGATTGGCTGTGACGTTTGAGGTTATTTATGGCCATGCGTTCAAAGCCCCAGCTGCATCTAAACGCGACACCCCGACCATGGTTAGTTTGGAGGACATGAAAAAAATGCTGTCGAGTGGCGGAAAAACCCTTTGAAAGTCGTGCCTCTCAAACCCTTGGCGCGAAAGGCCTTTTGGGGTCAGCGGTCAGCAAGCTTGGTGTCAGGCGCAAGACAAAGTTCCATTGCTACAATCTTTGAGTTAATCGCATGATTTTTTCAGACGAATTTTTATAAACATGATGAACCACATTCTCAAAAAACTTGAAAAAGCTCTCTTAACCTTGGCTGTGTTCGGTGCCAATGCCGCATGGGCTGTCAACGATCTTCCGGGCGGCCCGGCCGTCAGGCAATTGAACTTGCACCCTCCTGTTACCAAAATCGCCGAAGAGCAGGTGTGGTTGCATTGGTTTATGTTGATCATTTGTACAGTGATCTTTTTGGCGGTCTTTGGTGTCATGTTTTATTCCATTTGGAAACACCGCAAATCTGTAGGCCATAAGTCGGCAAATTTCCATGAATCGGTCAAAGTTGAAATTGCATGGACGGTGGTTCCTTTCATCATCGTTATATTGATGGCGCTGCCCGCCACCAAGGCGGTGGTTGCCAGCAAAGACACCTCCAATGCTGAATTGACCATCAAGGTCACTGGCTACCAGTGGAAATGGGGATACGACTACATCAAGGGTGAGGGTGAAGGTATCGGCTTTATTTCCACTTTAGACAATGCGCAACGCGAAATGTCCAACTCCGGCAAGCCCGAGCCCACAGATGATTATTTGTTGAAAGTTGACAACCCGTTGGTGGTTCCTGTCGGCAAGAAAATTCGCATCATCACTACGTCAAACGACGTGATCCATTCCTTTGCCGTGAATTCATTCGGTATCAAGCAAGATGCCATTCCCGGGTTTGTCCGTGACACATGGTTCCGCGCAGAACAAACCGGCGATTTTCGTGGTCAATGCCAAGAACTTTGTGGCAAGGAACACGCATACATGCCTATTCATGTGAAAGTTGTCAGCGCTGATGAGTACACCGCATGGGTGGCTGCAGAGACCAAAAAAATGGCCGCCAAGCAGGACGATCCCACCAAAGTGTGGACCTTGGCTGAACTGACACAAAAAGGCGAAAAAGTCTATGCCGCTAACTGTGTTTCTTGCCACCAGCCCACTGGCAAAGCCATGGGCACGATCAAAGCGCTGGACGGTGCGGCTGTCGTTTTAGACGCCGATGCCAGCAAGCAAATCAATGTATTGCTCAATGGTCAAAACAATGCCATGCCAGCTTGGAAGCAGCTCAGTGACTCAGAGATCGCCGCTGTGATCAGCTTCACCAAAAACAACTGGTCTAACAAAACCGGTCAACTGGTTCAGCCTGCCGATGTCCGTGCAGCCCGTCAATAAAACACACTGAAATCTAAGGAATCTTTATGAGCGCAGTTCTTGATCCCCACGGCCACGGTGCAGCAGACCACGGACATGACCACCATCACGGTGCCCCCCACGGTTGGAAGCGTTGGGTATACGCGACCAACCACAAAGACATTGGCACCCTGTATTTATTGTTTGCATTCTCCATGTTGATCATTGGTGGCGTGCTGGCTTTGTTGATTCGTGCGGAGTTGTTCCAGCCTGGCTTGCAGTTTGTCAATCCTGAGTTGTTCAACCAATTCACCACCATGCACGGTTTGATCATGGTGTTTGGCGCCATCATGCCGGCCTTCGTTGGCTTTGCAAACTGGATGATTCCCCTGCAAATTGGCGCGTCTGACATGGCGTTTGCGCGCATGAATAACTTCAGCTTCTGGTTGATGATTCCCGCGGCATTCATGTTGGCGGGTTCTTTCTTCATGGCTGGCGGAGCACCTGCGGCTGGTTGGACCCTTTATGCTCCCTTGACATTGCAAATGGGCCCATCCATGGATGCTGCCATTTTTGCGCTGCATTTATTGGGTGCCAGTTCCATCATGGGCTCGATCAACATCATCGTCACTATTTTGAACATGCGCGCTCCCGGCATGACGCTGATGAAAATGCCCATGTTCGTGTGGACATGGTTGATCACTGCTTATTTGTTGATTGCCGTCATGCCCGTGTTGGCCGGCGCCATCACCATGACGCTGACCGATCGCCATTTCGGCACCACGTTCTTTAATCCCGCTGGCGGTGGTGACCCCGTCATGTACCAGCATATTTTTTGGTTCTTTGGCCACCCCGAGGTGTACATCATGATTTTGCCGGCCTTCGGCATCATCAGCCAGATCGTCCCAGCTTTTTCACGCAAGCAATTGTTCGGTTACGCCTCTATGGTGTATGCCACTTCTTCAATTGCGATTTTGTCTTTCATCGTGTGGGCACACCACATGTACACCACCGGCATGCCTGTCACTGGACAGTTGTTCTTCATGTATGCCACCATGTTGATTTCTGTCCCCACTGGCGTCAAAGTGTTTAACTGGATCGCCACCATGTGGAAGGGGTCCATGACTTTTGAAACTCCCATGCTGTTTGCGGTGGGCTTCATCTTCGTGTTCACCATGGGCGGCTTTACCGGCCTCATTTTGTCAATGGCACCCATCGACTTGCAATTGCAAGACGGTTACTACGTGGTGGCGCATTTCCACTATGTGTTGGTGGCGGGTTCTTTGTTCACCATTTTCGCGGGCTATTACTACTGGGCACCGAAGTGGACAGGCGTGATGTACAACGAAACACGCGGAAAAATCCATTTCTGGTGGACCCTGATTTCTTTCAACGTCACCTTCTTCCCGATGCACTTCTTGGGTCTGGCCGGCATGCCGCGTCGTTACGCTGACTACCCCATGCAGTTTGCTGATTTCAACGCCTTGGCTTCAGTCGGTGCTTTTGCTTTCGGTATTGCACAGGTCTACTTCTTCTTTTTCATCGTGTTGCCCACCATGCGCGGCAAAGGTGAGCCAGCACCCCAGCGTCCTTGGGAAGCTGCCGAAGGTCTGGAGTGGGAAGTGCCATCACCAGCACCTTTCCACACTTTCGAAACACCTCCAAAGCTCAACAAGGATGCAAACCGCATCATTGCCTGATCAACCGACATGAAGACACCAGAGCAAAGAAAAAATAATCTGCGTTTGGGGCTGGTACTGGCCTCAACCGCCTTGGTGTTTTTTCTGGGCATTCTCGCCAAAATACTTTTTATCAATCCCTTATGAAAATGACCCTGGGTCTGCAAACTGACAACCTGCGCATGCTTCGAAAGCTGGCAGTGGTGGCCGTTTTGATGTTTGGTTTTGGCTATGCTTTGATACCTATTTACAGAGCCATTTGTGAATTGACTGGCATTAATATTTTGGCGCTGGGAGAAAGGGAGATGCCTGGTTCAGGCAATGCCCGCCTAGCCGCTGCTCCCTCTAATTCGCAAATAGACACCACCAGAACCATCACGGTTGAATTTGATGCAAATTCCCGTGGTCCTTGGCATTTCAAGCCCATGCAAAATTCTGTACAAGTGCACCCGGGCGAATTGACCACGGTGATGTATGAGTTTCAAAACGTTCAAAACCGTACCATGTCAGCACAGGCTATACCAAGCTATGCACCCCGCGAAGCTGCTGCACATTTCAACAAATTAGAGTGTTTTTGTTTCAATCAGTACACCTTGGCGCCGGGCGAGAAAAAAGAATGGCCTGTGGCTTTCGTGGTGGACCCTAAACTGGCCAAAGGTGTGAATACCATCACCTTGTCTTACACATTTTTTGAGGTGGGAAGTAAAACGCCCGCTGCGCCTGCAAGCACTGTTTCCAGTGTCAAGTTAAAGGTAGATGGCGTATGAATCCCGACCAAGTTGACGCAGTCACCCCAGTAGCTGTCAGACGTCCTTTTTGGCGTTCCATTGTGGCTGTGTCATGGTCGTTTATTGGTATCCGTAAAAACAGTGAATTTCAAGAGGACTTGTCACACATCACACCCTTGCATATCTTGGGCGTTGGGTTGGTGGCGGGTTTGTTATTTGTGGCTGGATTGATAGTTCTTGTCAATCTGGTGGTTGCAAAATAAAGGAGTCGAGATGAGCAGCACAACACCTGGCGCTACGCCCTATTACTATGTACCTGAGCCTTCGCGCCACCCGGCCATGGCTGCATTTGGTTTATTTTTTGTCATATTGGGAGCAAGCCAATGGATCAATGATGTCAGCTGGGGCAAGTACTCCTTGTTCGCTGGTTTGGCTATCTGGTTGTTTGTGCTGTTTCAGTGGTTCAGCGAGGCAGTCCATGAAAGCCAATCGGGTAAATATGGACGCAAGATTGACCTGTCATACCGTTGGAGCATGAGCTGGTTTATTTTCTCCGAAGTCATGTTTTTTGGTGCATTCTTCTCGGCCTTGTGGTGGGCGAGGGCGCACTCACTGCCCACGCTCGGTGACAGCGAAAACGCACTGTTGTGGCCAGGTTTCAAGGCGGTGTGGCCAAGCGTCATGGCGGGTGTTACTGCATCACCTGCAGGCATCATTGAACCGTTCCAAACCATGACACCTTTTTGGTTGCCCACCATCAACACGGCTTTGCTGCTGACGTCTGGTGTGACATTGACTATTGCTCACCATGCACTGCTGAAAAATGACCGCTCCAAAACCATCCAATTCATGTGGTTGACGGTTTTATTGGGTGTGGTTTTTCTGGTGGTGCAAGGCTATGAATATTTCCATGCTTACCAAGACCTTAACCTAAAGATGACTTCCGGTGTGTACGGGTCTACTTTTTACATGCTGACCGGCTTTCATGGTTTTCACGTTTTTGTGGGCATGTTGATGTTGTTGTTTGTGACCTTGCGTTTACAAAAGGGCCATTTTTCTGCTGACAGCCATTTTGGATTTGAAGGTGCCGCTTGGTATTGGCACTTTGTGGATGTGGTTTGGCTTGGTTTGTACGTTTTGGTCTATTGGCTGTAAGTGTTTCGCCATTCTCATCAAAAAGGCCGCAGCAGCGGCCTTTTTCATGTCAACCTTGGACGGTGTAGGCACCGCTGGGGTAATGAATATTCAGTCGGTTTAAACCGGGGTCAATGGGATACCGGTGGGTCTGATCCAGCCCATTTTCCAAGAGATCAAAATGCATAAGAAAAGCACCACCGAAATTGCCACACGAAAGGCCAGAGCCCGCATCATTCGACTGGATTTGGGGGTGTCCTCGGTGTCTCCACGCAACATGAATAACAATGCAGTGGACAAAGCTGCCAATATGCCTAGGAATGCGATTGCTATGAATATGTTCATGTACAAGATTATCCTGTGAAACTACCTGAGTCAATCATCCCCATGGACAAAGGGCGTTCCTTCATAGTGATCTTGGCTGCAATTGCGGGCGTCACCGTGACCCTGCGTCTTGGCTGGTGGCAGTTGTCTAGGGCGGAAGAAAAAATCCAATACCAAAGTCAATTGGAAGCGCAATTGCAGTTGTCCCCATTGGACACAGCCAGTTTGCTCAACAGTCCTGAGCAGTGGACGCTTGCGCACAGAAGAGTAGAGCTCATGGGCAAATGGCTTCCAGAGAAAACAGTGTATTTGGACAACCGCAGCCACAAAGGACGGCCAGGGTTTTGGGTCATGACGCCGCTGGCATGGTCGCAAGGGCAAGTGGTTTGGGTTCAGCGTGGCTGGGTGGCCAGAGACCCAATTGACGCCACCAAGGCTGCACCGGTTCACACACCAACCCAGCCGGTTCGTCTAGAAGGACGTATTTCGCCCGGTCTGTCTCAGATGACGGAATTGAAAGCGTCTGTGGTTGCCCCCTTTCAAGCTGGACAATTACCGATACGTTCCAATCTGGACATGCAAAGTATGCAAGCCATGGTGTCTGAAAAGGTGAGTGCAGTCGTGGTGCAGACTGGTACGGATTCAGATGGTTTGTCCAGGGATTGGCCTGTCATATCTAAGACCGCAGACAAGAACAAGGCCTATGCATTTCAATGGTTTGCATTAAGCGGTTTGATTGCTTTTCTTTATATTTGGTTTCAATGGATAGGGCCTTTGCGTCATGCAAAACAAAAAAGTTGAAGATTCATCATCGCAAGCACTTGGTTTAACCATTTACGACTTGCCCGATCCCCTTGCTGCGGTGCAAGAGGATGCAAAACGCACCTGGGGTGGCCGCTGGCGAATGATTTTGGTGTTGTTGGTCTGCGCCGCACCAGTCATTGCCTCGTACTTGACCTTTTACGTGATTCGTCCTCAAACCTTGAGTCACTTTGGCGAATTGATTCAACCTGTGCAAGCTATTCCCGACATCACAGCGCAGTCGCTCGATGGCAAGCCGGTGAAATTGACTGATTTAAAGGGACAGTGGCTGATCGTCAGCGTCTCCTCCGCCGCATGTGATGCCTTGTGCCAAAGCAATTTGTTGTTGCAAAGACAAATCCGCGCAACGCTTGGCCGCGAGGCCGATCGCACAGAATGGGTCTGGTTGGTGAACGATAACGCTGAAGTTTCACCTTTGTTGCAGGCCGCAATGACCGATGCCGTGGTGTTGCGCGTCCCTGCTGATCAATTAGGACAATGGTTGACGCCACAAACCGGGCATTTGCAGAATGAACATTTGTACTTGGTCGACCCTCACGGCAATTGGATGATGCGATTTCCTCCGCGTTTGCAAATGGATCAAGCATCTGACCTCAAGCGTGACTGGAGCCGCTTGTTGCGCGCTTCGGTCTCTTGGGACAAGGCGGGGCGTTGATTCCTATGAACGAAGTCGCTCTTTTTAACATCGCCCCCTTATTGCAATTGCTGTTGCTGGCTTTGCTATTGGCAGTGGCCCCTTTGACATGGGTTTGGCTAAAGAACCGCCAGTCTCAAATGGTATCGCGGGTAAGGCACCTTACCTTGGTCGTTTTGTTTCTTACTTTCGATCTGGTGTTGTTCGGCGCTTTCACACGCTTGTCCGATTCAGGTCTGGGCTGCCCGGACTGGCCCGGGTGCTATGGACATGCCAGTCCTATTGGGGCCAGTGCACATATTGCCGAGGCGCAATCGGCCATGCCCACCGGGCCGGTAACTTTTCAAAAAGCCTGGATAGAGATGATTCATCGCTATCTGGCGATGTTGGTCGGTGTGTTGATATTGACGTTAGCCGCTTTCTCATGGCGTACCGACCGCAGTTTGTGGGGATGGCCTTCGCTGTCCCTGCTGTGGGTATGTGTGCAAGGTGGATTCGGCGCGCTCACCGTCACGATGAAGTTATTTCCCTTTTTCGTCACCTTGCATTTGTTGGGCGGCATGATGTTGTTGGTGTTTCTCACCATACAGCTTGTCAAGCAACGCCATACATTTGAAAAAACTTCATCGATACCGCTGCCTGTCTGGGCCTATGTCATCACGGTATTGACTTGGATCAGCGTGTTTATTCAAACCGGTTTAGGTGCTTGGGTCAGCAGTAATTACGCCGTGTTGGCATGCGACACTTATCCCATGTGTCAGAACAGTTGGTGGCCAGATATGAATTTAGCCAAGGCATTTGAACTGTGGCGCCCGCTGGGGCAAGATGCCTCGGGGCAAGCTTTGCCATTTCAGGCGTTGACTGCCATACACATGGTGCACCGCTGGCACGCAGTGCTTCCTGCGTTATTGATTTTGCTGGCTGCCAAGGCTTGGATGAATAACGGACTTCGCACGCAAGGGTGGATACTGATAGCTTTGTTGTTGTCACAGTTCCTGACAGGAATTTCTAATGCTGTGTTGGGATGGCCCATGTTGGCGGCTTTGATGCATACCGGTTCAGCGGCAGCGCTGCTGGTATTGTTGACTTGGGTATTGGCCTCCACACAACCGCGAAAAGCCCATCGCATTGCAGCCACATTTGACCGAAACATGTTATGAAAACGCTTTCCCTCTATATGCCATTGCGCTGGCAGCAATTCAATGCGTTGACAAAGCCCAGGGTCATTCAATTGATTGTGTTTTGTGCGCTGATCGGTATGGTGCTGTCTGTTCCTGGTGTTCCCGGCTTGGCGCAGGTAAAGCTCGCAGCCATTGCATGTTTAGGTATCTGGTTGGTCTCGGGTGCAGCAGCTGCGTTCAATTGCATTGTTGAACAAGCCATTGACGCGCGCATGAAAAGAACGGCTTGGCGGCCCACGGCCAAGGGCGAGTTAACCGACCGGGACACATTGTTGTTTTCTGCGGTGCTGTGCGCATTGGGCTCGCTGATTTTGTATGTCTGGGTGAATCCGCTCACCATGTGGTTGACCTTCGCCACATTTGTCGGATACGCCGTCATCTATACCGTGATACTCAAGCCCTTAACGCCACAAAACATTGTCATAGGTGGTGCCTCCGGCGCTATGCCCCCAGTGTTGGGTTGGGCGGCCATGACGGGTGAAGTTGGACCCGAGGCTTTGATTTTGTTCCTCATCATTTTTTTGTGGACTCCGCCACATTTTTGGGCGCTGGCGCTTTACCGGGTAGAGGATTACCGTAAGTCAGGCTTGCCGATGCTTCCGGTCACGCATGGCAACGAATTTACGCGCTTGCAAATTTTGCTCTACACCATTGTGCTGATGGCTGCATGCTTGATGCCGTTCATATACCGCATGAGCGGCTATTTTTATTTGGTCAGCGCGTTGATTTTGAGCCTGATGTTTTGTGCCTATGGTTGGTTTCTCTGGCGGCAGTATTCGGACGACTTGGCGCGTAAGACATTTCGTTTTTCCCTGATTCACCTCAGTCTGCTGTTCGCGGCTTTTTTGATTGACCATTATTTGCCTGGAAGTTGGCGATGAAATACTTTTACCAGTGGCTGTTTGTAGGCGTGCTGTCGATCACGGCTTGTTCTCCTAGCAAGCCTGAATTCAACGCGATTGACTTGACCGGCGCCGATTATGCGCAAGGGTTTGAGCTGGTCGACCCGTTCGGTCAGCGCCGTCAATTGAGTGATTTCAAAGGCAAAGTCGTGGTGGTATTTTTTGGTTTCACCCAATGCCCAGATTTTTGCCCCACCACTTTGAATGAATGGGTGCAAGTGAAAAAAAGTCTCGCAGACAAAGGTGATTTATTGCAACCGGTGTTCATCACTTTAGACCCTGAGCGAGATAAACCTGAGCTGCTCAAAGCCTATATGGCAAATTTTGATCCATCTTTCATCGCATTGATACCAGAGCTTGATCAACTGCCCGCACTGGCCAAACAGTACAAGATTTACTATAAAAAAGTTGACACAGGCAGTGCTGGCAACTACACCATGGACCACAGCGCTGGCACTTATGTCTATGACACCAGTGGCAGGTTGCGCTTGTATGCGCGTTATGGCTTGGGCCCGCAAGCCTTGGCTCAAGACATTGACAAGTTGTTGCAGTAACTGGGTGAAAACAGTAACGCTTGAGAGTCCAAGCGTTACTTGATCTGAATCAGGCGTATTCCAACAGCGCGAGTTTCATTTTTTTCATGGCTGCCACTTCAATTTGGCGAATGCGTTCTGCGCTCACGCCGTATTCATGGGCCAATTCGTGCAAGGTCATGCCGCCAGAGTTGTCGTCATTGACTTTCAACCAACGCTCTTCAACGATGCGACGACTGCGTTCGTCAAGCACAGACAGCGCCTGACTGATGCCATCGGTGGACATGATGTCGCGTTGGTGCGCTTCAATCATGGCAGTGGGTTCATGGTGCACATCAGACAAATAGGCGATCGGCCCAAATGCTTCTTCGCCGTCTTCGTTTGCACTGGGATCCAACAAGACATCTGAGCCCGACATGCGGGCTTCCATTTCGATGACTTCTTCGCGTTTGACATTCAAGTCTTTGGCGATGCTGTCAATCTGCGCCTCGCTCAAGGTATTGCGCGAAGTCGCTTGGGGGTCTTCACCAACGTCAGCACGAAAGCCTTGCTTTTTTGAGCGCAAATTGAAAAACAGCTTGCGTTGTGCTTTGGTCGTGGCCAGTTTGACCATGCGCCAGTTTTTGATGATGTATTCGTGGATTTCCGCCTTGATCCAATGCATGGCATAGCTGACTAAGCGCACGCCGTGTTCGGGGTCAAAGCGTTTGACCGCCTTCATCAGACCAACATTGCCTTCTTGAATCAGATCAGCGTGCGCCAAGCCGTAGCCCGCATACTGGCGAGAAATTGAAACAACAAGTCGAAGGTGCGACAAAATCAGCTTGCCAGCAGCTTCCAAGTCATTGTTTTCTTTAAGTTTTTTAGAAAACTCTTGTTCCTGCTCCAGCGTCAACATGGGCAAACGGTTGACTGCTGAAATATAAGCATCCAGATTTCCCAAAGGTGGCAGAACTGCCCAAGGGTTGAGCGCCAGTGGACTGGGGCCCGTACCGGAAAGTGTCACAACTGTCATGAAAATCCTCCTGTCGGTCAACGACAAACCAATATTAGCACTCTCTGACCTAGAGTGCTAATTTAAGTCCGTGTTTACCCGCATAGCTTGTGTTTTTACCCAGCGATTCCTCGATTCGCAGGCATTCATTCCACTTGGCCATGCGCTCTGAGCGGGTAAATGAGCCAACTTTGAGTTGTCCCACATTCCAACCCGTGGCGATATGCGAGATAGCGGTGTCTTCGGTTTCCCCGGAACGCGCTGACACCACCATGCCAAAGCCATGCTGGCGGGCGGCCAACATGGCGCTGCGGGTTTCGCTCAATGTGCCTACTTGGTTGGGCTTGAGCAATACCGCGTTGCACGCGCCATCACGCACGGCGGCATCTATCAAATCCACGCGGGTGACCAGATAGTCGTCGCCAATGACTTGTATGCGCTGTCCTACATGTTTAGTGAACGCTTGCATACCAGCGGTGTCGTCCTCGGCAAACGGGTCTTCTACAGACAAGATGGGGTAGGTGTTCAACCAGCGCAACAACACAGCAAGCCATTCGTCTGTGCTGTAAACATGCTGATCCAGTCCAAGGGTATAGCGGCCACCCTGACCAAATTCTGAGGCGGCCACATCCAGCGCAATAGCCACTTGATCGTGCCGGTAGCCGGCTTGTTCGATGGATCGGGTCAGGGTTTGCAAGGCCTCTTCGTTGGAAGAAAAATCTGGCCACCAGCCACCTTCGTCTGCCACCCCGTGGCGCTTGCCTTGCGACGCCATCAATTGGCCGGCAGCATGGTAAACATTGGCCACCATGACCAGCGCTTCGTCAAAGCTTTGTGCACCAATGGGCATGACGAGAAAGTCTTGGATATCCACCCGTCTGCCTGCATGCGCGCCGCCGCCAAAAATTTGAATTTGCGGCAAGGGCAAACGCACTGCTTGGCCTTGCGACAGGTATTGCCACAGCGCTTGCCCTTGTGACACAGCCGCTGCTTGGGCAATGGCCAATGAAGTGGCGATCATGCTGTTGGCACCCAAGCGGCTTTTGTTCGGTGTGCCGTCAAGTTCGATCAGCATGTGGTCTGCTTGGGATTGGTCCAATGCGTCCATGCCAACCAAACTCGGGGCAATGACTTGGTTGACTTGAGACACCGCTTGAGAGACATCCAAGCCATTGAGCAGTTCACCGCCATCGCGTAATTCCAAGGCTTCGCGGCTGCCACGCGATGCACCAGCGGGGGCCATGCCTGTGCCCTTGCTGCCGTCTTGCAGTGTCACATCAACTTCCACAGTCGGGCGTCCACGAGAATCCCAAATACGGCGTGCGTGCACGTGTGTGATGCGAGTTTTCATGCGGGTTTCCAAAGGTTGCGCATTTCTGCAAGCCGCTTGGGCGGGTGTTGTAGCCAGCGCAAGCCGTGTTGTCGGACAAATTCTTGTTGAGTGCTGCTTGTCAGGTATTCCACGGGCGATTTGCCGTCTATGCGAGCCAACAACATGGCCGCGAGTAAAAGACAAGTACGGGCTTCCAAAAGGTCGGGGGATTCCCAACTGACACCGCGCAAATAACTGCCAGACAAGTTGTCAAAAGATGTCAGATAAGAGGCCGTATCAACCGGTCGCCACACGCATTTGAGCATCAAATGCGTGAGCACAAATGCCAAGTCAAAAGCCGGGTCGCCAAAGCATGCGCATTCGGCATCAAGTAACACCGGACCGTTGGGGCCGACCAAAATATTTTTGGGGCTGACGTCACCATGCACCAATGCGGTTTTGTGGTTAAGCGTTTGTTTGACAAGCGCTTCAAGCGTGTCGGCAACGCCAGGGTGCTTGCTGGCGGCATGTAAAAAATAGGGCGATAGGCGAATGGCCATGAAGTCGTCGTCATGTTCAAACGAGCGGCATAACTGGGCATCAGCCGCGCTTGCCGCATGCAGTGCCACCAACAAAGTGGCAACAGAGGTGGCAGTTTCAGGCTGAACATGCCCGTCAAGCAGCCGTTGTTTCCACACGGGGAATTCGTTGGCCGCAAGGTAAGTCATGGCGAACACACAATCTTGTTCGTCCTCGCCCAGAATGTCAGGCACGGCATTCGGGGCGACGCGGTGCGCAAATTTCAGCCATCGCACTTCGTCACGGTTGCGCTTGACCGGGGCCTCCCATAAGGCACTGACTTTGAGTTGTGGCAATGCTCGCTTGACACAAAAGCAGTCCGCCTCAGTTTGCACTTTGACGATCAACGAAGACACGCCGCCGGTCAAAGGTGTAAAAGTTGCAGCTTGGTTCGGTCGCAGTAACCCCATGCGTTGCAAGGCGGGCAATAAGGCAAGTTGTTCATCGCGCATGGGCATGTGAGTGGTGAAAAATCCTCAGGCAGGAAGATTTAGTTGATCAAAGCTTGTGCGAATTCATCGGCTTTGAAGCCTTGTAAATCCTCTAGCTTTTCCCCGATGCCAATGAAATATACCGCCAAAGTTTTGGTCTGCTGAGGTTTTCTTTCGCGCGCCCACAAGGCAATCGCGGCCAGTACCCCACCTTTTGCGGTACCGTCCAACTTGGTGATGATCAAGCCGCTTAATCCCAGTGCTTCGTCAAATGCTTTGACTTGCGCCAAGGCGTTTTGACCGGTATTGCCGTCGATGACCAACAATATTTCGTGCGGCGCAGTCGGTTCTGCCTTTTGTATGACGCGATGGATTTTTTTCAATTCATCCATCAAATGCAATTGGGTCGGCAAACGGCCTGCAGTATCGATAAGCACCACGTCTTTTGCGCGCGCTTTGCCTGCGGTGACTGCATCAAAACTTACCGCCGCAGGGTCGCCATTTTCTTGGCTGATAATTTCCACTTGATTGCGGTCTGCCCAAACCATCAACTGCTCTTTGGCGGCTGCACGAAACGTATCCGCTGCCGCCAACAACACGCTGGCGCCGGCATCGTGCAAATGCCGTGTCAGCTTGCCGATGGAAGTGGTTTTGCCTGCGCCATTGACGCCGGTAACCATCACCACAGTGGGACGATGTTGGGCAATATTCAGTTCGCGCTCAAGTGGCTTGAGTAATTCACTTAGCACCTCAATCAGCAAGCCCTTGGTCTGGACCATATCTTTGCTGCCGGTCTGTTTGATTTTGAGTTTGAGTTGTTCAAGGATGTATTGCGTGGCGGGAACGCCCGCATCAGCCATTAGCAAGGCGGATTCAAGTTCGGTGTAAGCCTCGTCGTCCAGTAATTTACCCGTGAACACCGTGGCAATGCTGCTGCCGGTGCGATGCAAACTGCTGCGCAATCGACCTAGCCAATCTAGGCTAGCCACTTCGGCCGCTTGGCTGTTGCCAGTGCCTACGCTTGGCGGGGCTTTTCGTTTGAATAAGTTGAACATGAGGACAGGTTTCTACAATGCGCTGTGCGTGCATCAGCGCACGCTTAACAACAGATCATTCTATGAAACCTCAATGTGAATACAAATTACGAGCAGATTGGCGCGTGCGAGTCATGGGCTTGGCGGCAAGCCTGTTGTTCAGTGGCACGGTATGGGCGCAAGAGGCCCAGCAATTCACCTTGAAAAACGGTATGACCTTGATCGTCAAGGCCGATGCCCGTGCCCCGACAGCCGTGCACATGCTCTGGGTCAAGGTCGGATCTATGGACGAAGTTGACGGTGTGTCAGGCGTGGCGCATGTGCTCGAGCACATGTTGTTCAAAGGCACGACCACGATCAAACCAGGCGAATTTTCACGCAAGGTAGCTGCTTTGGGTGGTCGAGAAAACGCATTCACCAACAAAGACTACACCGGCTATTACCAGCAAATTCCTGCATCCCGCTTGCAAGAAGTCATGCAACTGGAAGCTGACCGATTTGCCAATAACCAGTGGCCTGATGATGAGTTTGTGCGCGAGCTTGAAGTGGTTAAAGAAGAACGCCGCATGCGTACCGAAGATTCACCCCGCATGCTGATGTATGAGCAGCTCAACGCCGTGCAGTTCGTGGCTTCGCCATATCGCCGTCCAGTGATCGGCTGGATGAGCGACTTAGACAGCATGACACCGGACGACGCACGTGAGTTTTATCGCCGCTGGTACCAGCCTGAAAATGCTGCAGTGGTGATTGTGGGGGACGTCAATATCGCACGCGTTCGCCAATGGGCAGAGGAGATTTACGGCGTCATTCCGAAAGGTCTAGTCCCCCAGCGAAAACCCCGCGAAGAGCCGACCCAAGCTGGAACCCGCAGGGTTCAGGTCAAAGCACCGGCAGACCAAGCGTATCTCGCCATGTCATGGAAGGTGCCTGCATTTAAGTCGTTTGACGGCGATGCAGAAAGCCAAGATGCATTGGCTTTGACCATGTTGTCGGCTTTGTTGGACGGCTACAGCGGATCACGTTTGGACCGGGCTTTGACACAAGGTGAAAACCGCATTGCTGACAGTGCAGGTGCCTTCAACAGTTTCAGTGGCCGTGGACCGCAAGTGTTTACGATGGACGGCGTACCTGCCAAAGGAAAAACCGTGGAACAACTGGAAGCAGCCTTGCGGGCAGAAATCACCCGAATCGCCGAATCCGGAGTGAGCCAAGCTGAGATGAAACGCGTCAAAGCGCAATGGATGGCATCCACCATTTACCAGCGCGACTCGCTCTTTAACCAAGCGCGTGAGTTTGGCAATTTGTGGGTAGAAGGATTTGCCATGGACACGCCAGACCGATTGGTTGATGCGCTGGTGGGTGTGACTGCAGAGCAGGTCCAAGCCGTGGCAAAAAAATACTTTAATGATGACCAACTGACGGTAGCTACCTTGCTGCCGCAATCCGGGCCCAGGCCGGCGTTGCGCAAACCCGTTTCTGGCTCAAGACATACCGAAGGCACACGATGAAAAATTGGTTGATCTGTTGTGCTGCATGGCTTTTTGTGCAGCCTTTCGCAATCGCAGGTATTCCGATCCAATTTTGGACACTGGACAATGGTGCGAGGGTTTATCTGATGGAAGTTCAGGGTCTGCCCATGGTCGACATTCAGCTTGAATTTGACGCCGGCAGCAGACGCGATGGCAAAGAGCTCAACGGTTTGGCGCAAGCCACCGCCATGATGCTTGGCAAGGGCGTTCGCGCGCAATACGGAATGCCTGCCTTGGATGAAAACCAGTTGGGTGAAGCGTGGGCCGATTTGGGAGCTTCCGCAGGGGCATCTGTATCCAATGACCGCATGAGCCTTAGCTTGCGCAGTTTGACCCGGCCTGAGTTGCTAGACCAAGCCGTTGCTCTGGCAGCCCGGCAGTTGTCTTCACCGTCTTTTCCCGACGATGTTTGGAAAAGCGAGCGGGAACGCTGGATTGCCAGTTTGCGGGAGTCTCAAACCAAGCCCAATGTCATCGCCTCTGAGGCTTTCGCCAAAGCGGTGTACGGCACCCATCCCTATGGGCAAGATGCAGATGAAACCAGTCTGCGCCTCATTGAACCGTCGCATATGAAAACCTTTCATGCCCGCTACTTGGTCCCTTGCCGGGCAAAGATCAGTATCGTGGGCGCGTTGAACAAGGCGCAGGCCACAGAAAAATTGACGCAATTACTTAGAGGCTTGCCGTCGAATACATCCTGTGAATTGCTGCCTTTGGTTGAAGAAGTGCAAGCTCTGAGCGCTGCCAAACGCGTCGATATGCCGTTCGAGTCCGCGCAGGCGCATGTGTTCATCGGTCAACCTGGTATTGCCAGACAGCATCCCGATTTTTTGGCACTCACGGTCGGTAACTATGTACTGGGTGGCGGTGGCTTCGTTTCCCGATTGACCGACCAAGTCAGAGAAAAGCGCGGCCTGAGTTACAGCGTTTACAGCTATTTTTCCCCCGGACAACATGCCGGCGCATTCACAGTGGGTTTGCAAACCCGGCCTGACCAAGCGCAGCAAGCCATTGAGGTGGCTACCCAAGTCGTGCGCGATTTTGTGAAAGAGGGTCCGAGCAATGCAGAAATGCAAGCTGCAAAAGATTTTTTGATTGGCGGCTTTGCTTTGCGCTTGGACAGTAATCGCAAATTGATGGACAACCTCAGCAACATCGCTTGGTTCGATTTGCCATTGGATTACCTTGACACATGGACCACCAATGTCCAAAAGTTGACGGCTTTAGACATTCAACAGGCATTCGCCAGAAACCTGCAACCCGAGCGGATGGTCACTGTGGTGCTTGGCGCTGCCGCTCCATGAGCAACGGCGAAGTCCGCATCATTGGCGGACAGTGGAAGCGCAGCAAATTGTCTGTGGGCAATTTGCCAAGCCTGCGCCCCACACCTGACAGGGTAAGAGAAACCTTGTTCAATTGGTTGGGTCAAGATTTAACGGGTTGGCATTGCGCCGATCCATTTGCAGGCAGCGGAGCCTTGGGGTTTGAAGCCGCTTCACGTGGCGCTGCCTCGGTGTTCTTGACTGATGCCAGCAGTGAATGCGTGGCTGCTTTGCAAAAAGCCAAAGACCGTTTAGATGCCTCTCAAATACGTATCCAGCGATCCGATGGCTTGGCCGTTTTGCGACAGTTGCCAACGGGCAGTCAAGACTTGGTGTTTTTAGATCCGCCCTACGATTACCCCCACCATGAACTTGCCTTGAAACTGGCTCGCCAATGCCTCAAGCCTGAGGGCTTGGTTTACTTAGAGGCTGACAAAATTTGGCGGGATGACGTGCTGCACCCTTTGGGTTGGTTGCTGAGTCGCCATTTGAAAGCTGGCTCTGTGCATGCGCATCTGTTGCAGGCAGGGGCATAATCCCCAAGCAAAAGCTTCCTAAGGAATGACATGAGTGAGCCTGTGATTGCGTTGTACCCGGGCACCTTTGACCCGATCACTTTGGGTCATGAAGACATTGTGCGTCGCACCGCGCGAATGTTTGACACTGTGGTGATTGCGGTGGCCCGCGCGCACCATAAAAAAACCATGTTCACCTTGGAGCAACGACTAGAGATGACCCGCCAAGCGCTCGCCGATTGCCCCAATGTACAAGTCCGTACCTTTGACGGACTGGTGATTGAATTTGCCAAGTCGCTCAATGCCAAAACCATGGTGCGCGGCATTCGTTCAATGACCGACTTTGATTATGAATTTCAACTCGCGGGCATGAACCGACGCTTGGCTCCAGAAATTGACACGGTGTTTTTGAACACACTCGATGTGTACCAATGCATTTCCAGTACCTTGGTCAGAGAAATATCGGTATTGGGCGGTGATGTGGCGCAGTTTGTTTCTGCGCCTGTTTTTCAATCTATGCAAATCCACACCAAAGCCTAGGCGCTGTCAACCATGGCCTTGATGATCACCGATGAATGCATCAACTGCGATGTGTGCGAGCCGGAATGCCCCAATGCAGCTATTTTTATGGGGCCGTTGATTTATGAAATCGACCCGGCCAAGTGCACCGAATGCGTGGGGCACCACGAAACACCGCAGTGCGTAGAGGTCTGTCCCGTGGCCTGCATTCCACTCAATCCGCAGTATGTGGAAAGCCAGGACACGTTGTGGGCCAAATACCGCAGTTTGCAGGCCGCCAGACCCGCCAAAGATAGCAAGGGTGCTTATTCGGCTACAGATTGATTGGCCTTGGATTTTTTACTGGCCGATTTCTTAGACGACTTTTTCTTTTTTCTTTTTTGTTTTTTTTCCGTCTGGCTTGTACCGTCATCAGCTTGTGCTTTGAAGGATTTGTCTTCGGCGGGTTTCTCTATGCCCGTGGTGCTGTCGCCAGGGCATGGGTTGAATTCACCGTTTTGTTCGCATGGGATGGTGGCAGTTTGTTGTTTTTCTTTGGCCATCGCGGGTGCATAAATGCCCAAACAAACGCTAATCAGTAAAAGGGCCAGGGGCCTGGGCAGGGTGGTCAGAGGTCTCATTCAGTTTGCCTTCCTTGGATGGAATGGCCGCCGCCGGTCTTGGCGGTTTGGGCCGTGGCGGTTTGCTGGTGTGCACCATTTGGGTGGCTTTCACCATGTCACCGCTCACCATGAAGGCTAAGGCTTTGAGGGTTCTGTCTAGGCAAGTGTCAATCACTGTTTTTTGATCCGGCGCTGGCTTTTTCAGTACCCAGTGCAGCACCTCAGATTTCACGCCGGGGTGTCCAATGCCAATACGCAAACGCCAGTAAGCGTCGCTGCCGAGTTGGGCATGAATGTCGCGCAGTCCATTGTGACCGGCGTGGCTGCCACCGAATTTCATCTTGGCTTCGCCCGGCACCACATCGAGTTCGTCATGCACCACCAGAATTTCTTCGGGTTGAATTTTGAAAAATTTGGCCAATGCCGCTACCGATTTGCCCGACAGGTTCATGAACGTGGCAGGCTTTAGCAGCCAGATGGTTTGCCCCTCAACTTGGGTGCGCACCGCCCAGCCATGGTAATTTTTCTCAGGCTGCAAGCTGACTTTGAGTTGCGTGGCGAGTTGGTCTATCCACCAGAAACCAGCGTTGTGGCGGGTGTCCTCGTATTCAGCGCCCGGGTTGCCTAGGCCAACAAAGAGTTTGATCATGGGGGGTGATTATCAGGCGCAAAAAAACCCGCCGAAGCGGGTTCTTTCACAAAGCAGGGCGAAGAATTACTTCTTGCCTTTGCCTTTGGCAGGTGCAGCTGCGGGTGCAGCAGCTTCTGGGGCCGCTTCTTCAGCCACAGACACAACGCTGACCAACACAGGGTTGTTTTTGCCATGGACGACAGCTTTCACGCCATTAGGCAAGGTGATGTCGTTGACATGCAATGATGTGCCTTTTTTCAGTCCACTCAAATCGACAGCGATGAACTCTGGCAAATGAGCAGGCAAGCAAGCGATTTCAAGTTCGTTCATCACAGGGTTGACCAGGCAGGCATCTGCCTTGACAGCGGGTGAATTTTCCTGGCCACTGTAGTGGAGTGGCACTTTCATGTGCAGCATGGTGTCGGCTTCGACACGCTGAAAGTCGATATGCAGCACCAATTGTTTGAAAGGGTGGTATTGCACATCGCGCAACAGCACTTTGGAAGTCTGACCGGCCAATTCCATTTCCAGAATAGTGGCGTGGAAAGCTTCTTTTTTCAGTGCGTGCCACAAAGCGTTGTGGTCAAGTTCGATATTGACGGGTTGGTGGGCTTTGCCCCCGTAAACGATACCGGGCGTACGTCCGGTGATGCGCAGACGGCGGCTCGCACCCGTACCCTGCATAGTGCGCTCAAAAGCGACAAATTTCATGGTTTTCTCCTGTAGAAGCCCACCGCGACCAGTATGACTTCGGTTTCACAAAACGAAGCAGCGAACTGCTTCACAACATTGAACCCCAACCGTAACCGCTTAGAAAAGCTGGTCTTGGTCAGAGAACAAACTCATAACCGACTCTCCTTTGGAGATGCGCTGAATGGTTTCAGCGATCAACGGGGCCACAGAGAGTTGGCGAATTTTTTGGCAAGCCTGTGCTTGCGGACTCAGAGGAATGGAGTTGGTGATCACCACTTCGTCTAGCGCATCGCCCTTTGCGATACGGTCAATGGCGGGGCCAGAAAAAATCGGGTGCGTGCAGTAGGCGTACACCTTTTTGGCGCCGCGCTCTTTCAACACTTCTGCAGCTTTTAACAAGGTGCCCGCTGTATCGATCATGTCGTCCATGATGACGCAGTTACGGCCTTCGATTTCACCGATGACATGCATGACTTCGCTGACGTTGGCGCGAGGGCGGCGCTTGTCAATGATGGCCAGGTCGCAGTCGAGTTGCTTGGCCAAAGCGCGGGCGCGCACCACGCCGCCGACATCTGGGGATACCACAATCAAATCATCGTAATTTTTTAAACGCAAATCGCCCAGAAGCACAGGCGATGCGTAAATATTGTCGACGGGTATGTTGAAGAATCCTTGGATTTGGTCCGCGTGTAAATCCATGGTCAGGACACGCGCTACACCGACAGTTTGCAATAAATCAGCAACCAGTTTGGCAGAAATGGGGACCCTGGAAGAGCGCGGGCGGCGGTCTTGTCGCGCATATCCAAAATAGGGGATGACGGCGCTGATACGTTCGGCTGAAGCGCGTTTGAGTGCGTCCACCATGATCAGCAATTCCATCAGGTTTTCGTTGGTGGGGTTGCAGGTGGACTGCACCACAAACACATCGCGGGCGCGCACATTTTGTTTGATTTCGACAGTGACTTCACCGTCTGAGAACCGGCCCACTTCAGCTGCACCGAGTCCAATGCTCAAATGTGTGGCCACTTCAGCAGCCAGTACCGGATTGGCATTGCCGGTGAAAACCATGAAATCCGGAGTGACGGCGTGCGACATCTTGGCGACCTGAGGTTAAAGAAATCGAGCGCATTCAAGTGACGTTGTGTCCGTCGAACCCGGTTGCTCTCGTCATACAGCAATGAAGTGGCAGGGGAAGAAGGATTCGAACCTTCGCATGCTGGAATCAAAATCCAGTGCCTTAACCAACTTGGCGACTCCCCTACACGAGAAACCTGTTTTTCAACAAGTCTGCGTCAAACGTCGCAGGAAACCCATCCGGCCAGGGGATGAATTTCCAGATTGCTACACAGCTGCAACTGCCAGCCCTTTGGCGGATCGGAGAGCATGGTATCAGACGAAATGCGGGCAAACACCGCGCTGCCTGAACCTGTCATTCCGGGCCGTAATCCCTGGCGGATGAACCACTCCAAGGACTGGTCAACCTGCGGGCACAAACGCCTGGCAACTGCTTGCAAATCATTACGCCCGAAAGCGAATGGCCATGCAGCAAAGTCCGACATTGTAGCAGGTGAAGAATCCCGTTTTAGCTCTGGATGCTTGAATATTTGGGCAGTCTCAAGCCCCGCATCGGGTTTGAGAACCGCAAATTTGGCGTGTGGCAGTGACAACGGGGTGATGATTTCTCCGATGCCTTGCACCCAAGCGTTGCGCCCGCGTAGAAAAAAAGGCACATCTGCACCCAAAGACAAACCCAATGGCAGCAACTTGGACAGAGGCCAATCGAGTTTCCACAACCGGTTCAAAGCCAGCAAGGTCGTGGCAGCGTCAGAAGAGCCGCCACCCATTCCAGCTTGTGCCGGCACTCTTTTTTCTATTTGAATCAGCGCGCCATGAGAGGTGCCGCTGACTTGTTGCAATAAACGCGCGGCCTTTAAGCACAAGTCTTCATCAGGCAATGCATGGGTCAAATCGCGGCGAAGCAATTGGCCGTCTGTGCGCAAATCAAAATGCAAGATATCCCACCAGTTGATCAGCATGAATGCTGACTCGAGCAGGTGATAACCATCAGCTCGTCGGCCAGTGATATGCAAAAAAAGATTTAGCTTGGCCGGTGCAGGGACATGGTGCAAACTGCGGGTCAAAGCCATGGTGCTATCGGGACGGATCCAACAAAAGTGTCAAATGGAGTTTAGGCAAAGGGCTTGAGCGTTGGGCAAAAATGCGCCGGCTCCGAGGCAAGTTTTCTGCTTTGATTTGCCAACCGTCTAGCGACGGACCATCTCTGTTGAGCCAAGCCATGAGTGTTGGCAAAGGCAACGCTGCCCCAGTCAATTGCTGGGTCAAATCTTCCATGGAAGCAAATTGTTTTTGCTTGTTGCCCTCGGTCAAAACAGCAGAGTTAGGTGTCCAACTGGCCACAGCCACCGTACTACCCAGTGGCGAGTAAATGGTCAATTCGCCATTCTCAGCCGTACCTTGAAGGTCAAAATTAAAGCTGAACTGTTCGGGTTTGTCTTGCAAGATACGCAATTGCAAGCGACCCTCCCAGTGGCCTTGTTGTGCCAATTCGGTGGACTTGGATTTGTTGGAAAACAAACTGCAGCCAGACAACAGTAAAACCGAAGTGCACAACCACAGGGCTGAAAGACGGTTGAATTGAAAAACAGTCAAAGCTTGACTTTCAAGCGCTTGAGTGTTTCCAAGAGCAAATCATTTTTTCCATCCATGCGTGCAACTTCTCGCCAAATTTTGAGGGCTTTTTCTTTTTGCCCCAGACTCCACATTACTTCGCCCAAGTGGGTACCAATTTCAACGTCATTTTTCGTGTCGTAAGCGCGTTGCAAAATGGCCAGCGCCGCTTGCTTGTTTCCCATGCGGAATTCAACCCAGCCCAAACTGTCTGTGATCATGGGATCTTCTGGAGAAAACTCCAAAGCCTTGACGATCAGTTCACGCGCTTCAGGCAATCGCATATTGCGGTCTGCCAAGGCATAGCCCAAGGCATTGTAGGCATGCTCAAAACTGGGCTTTTCCGCGATGACGCTGCGCAGTAACCGCTCCATTTCATCTAAGCGGTTGAGCTTTTCAGCCATCATGGCCAGTTCGTAGCGCAAATCCAAATCGGCTGGTTCTTCATCGACGGCTTTGCGCAATAACTGGTAGCCCGGTTCGTACATTTTGTAGTCGCGCAGCAGTTTCAATTCGGCTTGTAATTTGGCGCGTTTGGCTTGCGGAGTGGTGTCGGGCAATTGCGCGAGCAATGCCCGGGCTTTGGCCATGTCGCCGCGACTGGCCAGCAAATTGGCGCGTTGCACTTGTACCTGCGTGGCGGATTGTGGATCTTGTATTTTTGCCAGCCAAGATTCAGCTTCCGCTGGTTTTTTTTCTTTGGTGGCGATTTGCGACAACATCAGATAGGCCTGCGACAAGCGCGCATCTTCTTTGGTTTTTTCAATCTCGATATAACGAAGCAAGGCCTTTCTTGCGTCATCGTTTTGGCCTTGTTCCATGGCCAATGCGCCTTGCAATAACCAAGCGTCTGCAAAGTCAGGGTGGCTCTTGTTGAGCAGTTGCAATTCGGCTGTGGCTTGTGGCAAACGTTGGTTGTCTATCAATACGCGCGCATAGCTCAAGCGCATGTGTGGCGGCGAGTTGTCGCTGAGCACGCTTTTGAGCAAGTCCTCAGCCTCGGGTACGTCCAGTGAAAATAATTCCAATGCTAAAAACCCAGGTTCCATGGCGGTAGGGTTGCGGGCCAAGGCTTTCTTCACCGCTTCCACAGCTTGTGGCAATTTTTTGGCTGACACCCGCATGCGGCCAATGGCCGTCCAACTGGCCGCTGCTGTCACAGGCTTGTCGACAAACGGCACCAGTGCCTGTTCCACCACAGCTGCCGCTAATTCTTGGTCCTTCACTTGGGCATAAATTTGCGGAAGACCATTGATCAGCAACACTTGTTCTGCTTCTGGCGCAAGTTGCACATAAGCGCGCAAAGGCATCAGGGTTTCGGGCAACTGGTTCAAGGCCACCAAAATTTGCAACACATGCTGGTTGGCTTGGCGCGACATGGGAAACGCTTTTTTCCAAATACGTGCGCCGTCTAGTGCGGTTGTTCCATTGCGGGCGGTCAGTGCAATTTCTACTGCGCGCTTGTAGACCGCTTCATCTGCAGATTTGCGGGCAGCGTCAAGCATCAATGAATAGCCAGCGCCCAAGTCCCCTTCGCTGACTTTCATCTCCCCCAACATGATCAACATGGCTGTTTCAGCGTTGAGGTTGGAATTGTTGATCACCTCGGGTTTGTCGCTATTTTTAGCTTCAGGTGTGTTCTGCGCCTGCGCGGACAAAATGCCACCGCCGAGAAAAACCATGCAGGCCACAGCAATTGAGCCGAGGGGAGAAAGAAGGTGCTTGAGGGGTGTATTCATTGAAGAATGATAATCCCAGCGATTGATAAAGTCTCCCCTATGCCTGAATTACCCGAGGTTGAAGTAACCCGACTGAGTTTTGCCCCGGCCATTGCTGGGGCAAATATCCTGAATGTTCAGCTTGGCAAGCCCTTGCGCTGGCCGTTGTCATGCCATTCAGACGGCTTAATTGGCAGGCAGGTGCTGCGCGTCAGGCGTCGGGGTAAATACTTATTACTCGATTTGTCGCAAGGAATATTGCTCATTCACCTGGGCATGTCAGGTTCGCTGACATTTGCAACACACGCGCCGCCTGCGGGCAAGCACGACCATTTTGATTTATTCACAAGCCACGGATTGTTGCGTCTGCACGATCCCAGACGTTTTGGCGCTGTGGTTTATGTCGACAGTGAATCGGATGCGTTGGCGGTCAAATTGCTGGGGCGTTTGGGAGTAGAGCCCTTGGAGGACAGTTTTGACCCCAATGCATTTGCATCTGGGTTAAAAAAGAAAACTGCGCCTGTCAAGCAAGTACTGCTGGCGGGTGAGTTGGTGGTGGGGGTTGGAAATATTTACGCCAGTGAGGCTTTGTTTTTGGCTGGGATCCGACCTGCCACCCGAGCCTCTCGCATCAGCAAACCCAGGGCGTTTAAATTGCACCAAGCCATTCGAGAGGTGTTGGCCAGCGCGGTTGAAAAGGGCGGCAGCAGTTTGCGCGATTTCTCCAATGCCCAAGGACAAAATGGCTATTTTCAATTGCAAGCAAATGTCTATGACCGGGCCGGTCTGCCTTGTCGGACGTGCAATGCGCCAATAAAGCGCTTGGTTCAAGGCCAGCGTTCAAGTTTTTATTGCCCGCTGTGTCAAAAGCCCTGAGCCCGTTTGCTGTTCGCTTGGTGCAATGGCAGCGCCAACATGGGCGCCATGATTTGCCGTGGCAAAACACCCGCGACCCTTACCGCGTTTGGTTGTCTGAAATCATGTTGCAGCAAACGCAGGTGGTCACGGTCATGGGTTACTACCAACGGTTTTTGACAGCGTTTCCGGATGTGCAAGCACTGGCCGCTGCGCACTTGGACCAAGTGCTGGGTTTGTGGAGCGGTCTGGGTTATTACAGCCGGGCGAGAAACCTTCACGCATGCGCCCAGCAAGTGGTCAGCGAATTTGCAGGCGTATTTCCTCAGAGTGTCGAGCAATTGCAAACCCTCAAAGGCATCGGTCCGTCCACAGCCGCTGCGATTGCATCGCTGTGTTTTGAGCAACGTGTCGCCATTTTGGATGGCAACGTGAAACGCGTTTTGACAAGACACCAAGGCTTTGCGCTGGATTTGTCTTCATCGGCGAATGAAAAAAAATTGTGGGAACTGGCCAAACTGTGCTTGCCTGCAACCGATTTAGACATGCCTTCTTACACGCAGGGCATCATGGATTTAGGTGCAACCTTGTGCACCCGAACGGCACCGCAATGTCAGCGCTGTCCGGTTCATGCAGATTGCGTGGCATTTGCCACTGGCAATCCGGCTGACTATCCGGTTAAAACTCGCAAGATCAAACGCAGTGCTGAGAGCCTGTGGTTATTGTGTGCCACGACATTACAAGGCGATGTCTGGTTGCGTCAACGTCCGCCAACTGGTGTCTGGGCAGGCTTGTATACCCAGCCCATCTTTGAGGGAGAGGACGGTGTGCTGTCAACTCTGCCCCAGAAATGGCGCCACCAATTACATGTACAAACTGCTTTCACGCATGTATTGACACACAAAGACTTGCATATTCACGCATGCCGCCTGAGCTTGCCCAAACGCATGGATTTGGGAGAGGGGACTTGGTTTTCAGCGAACGATTGGCCTGCACTGGGCCTGCCAGCGCCAGTCAGGAAATTGTTAGAGCACGGTTAAATACGCGATACAAAAGCGCGCGCATTTAGCTCGTGTCAAGTTCGCGGTGTCGCTTGAGACTGACCCAATGCTTGGCAAACCGCATTTGCAAACGCTCCACCAAGTACACCGAGCGGTGCTGTCCGCCCGTGCAACCAATGGCTACGGTGACATAACTGCGGTGGTCTTGCTTGAGGGAAGGCAACCAGTGGTCTAAGAAGTCAGCGATTTGGTTTTCCATGGCCAGCACCGGCGGGTGTTGACCGAGCCAAGCGGCGACTGCCGCGTCGCGCCCGGTTTGTTCTTTCAAGCCCGCTTCGTAATGCGGGTTGGGCAACATGCGCACGTCAAAAACGAAATCGGCATGTACCGGAATGCCGCGCTTGAAGGCGAAGGATTCAAACATCAAAGTCAGTTGAGAGCCGGCGGCTGTCACCAAATCGTGGATATAGCTTTGCAGTTTGCTGGCGCGCAATTGGCTGGTGTCAATGATGTGGGATTCTTCGCGCAAATCGGCGAGCAGCTGGCGCTCGAGTTCGATGGCGTTCATCAAATCTCTGGCGGTTTGCGTACCGTCAGAGGAAGCATGCGACAGCGGATGGTTACGCCGTGTTTCCGAAAAACGGCGCAGCAAGGTGTCTGAGCCCGCGTCTAAAAACAGCAGGCGCACATTCACATCTTGTTTACGTAACTCGGCGAGTTGAGAGGGCACGGTATGCAGTGCATTCGCGCTTCGCACGTCCATGGCGATCGCGACTTTGGTGGTTTGCTTGCGGTCTTCGAGTTGCACAAACGGCATCAGCAATTCGGGCGGAAGGTTGTCGACGCAGTAATAGCCTGCGTCCTCTAACGCGTGCAAGGCGATGGACTTGCCGGAACCGGCCATGCCGGTGATCAGCACGAGTTCGCGTTTCATGTTTTGGCGGCCCGCGTTTTAGCTTTGGCGGTGCTGGCGCTGGCCATGGCTTGCAGCATTTCGCGTGCATGCGCGTGCGTGGTGTCTGACAAACGTTCGCCGCCAAGCATGCGGGCGATTTCGCTCACACGCTGTTCGCCATTGACGGTTTCGACCGCGCTGAAACTGCCTTGCTTGTCCGATTGTTTGGACACCACCCAATGGTTGTCTGCACAGGCTGCGACTTGCGGCAAATGCGTGACTACCATGACTTGGCGGTCGCGCCCGAGTTGTTTCATCAAGCGCCCGACGGTTTCTGCCACCGCACCGCCCACACCTGAGTCCACTTCGTCAAAAATCAGTGTTTGCGCTGTACCCAATTGGCTGGTGGTAACGGCAATAGCCAGTGCAATCCGCGACAACTCGCCGCCTGACGCCACTTTGCCAACCGGGCGTGGTGTGCTGGCCGCATGTCCTGCTACCAGAAAATGGATGTCTTCCAAGCCGTGGCTGGCGGGCTCGGCGAGGTTTTCCAAAGTGACTTCAAAACGACCGCCTTGCATGCCCAAGTTTTGCATGGCAGCGGTGATGCTCGCAGCCAATTTTGGGGCGGCAGCGGCGCGGGCTTTGCTGAGCAGTTTGGCTTGCTTCATAAAGGCCTGAGAAGCGGCTTGCTCTGCTTTTTCAAGCGCGACCAGGTCAGCTGCCGCATCGAGTTTTTGCAATTCGAGTTGCCAGCTGGCGTACAAGTCTGGCAGTTCGGTAGGTGTGCGCTTGTAGCGGCGCGACAAAGACACCCACAAGCCCAAGCGAGCATCCAGTTCTTCCAGACCTTGCGGGTCAAGGTCGGCGCGGCGCAGCCAGGCTTGCAGGCTGTGGGCCGCGTCTTCGGCTTGCGCGAGACATGCGGCCAGTTGGTCGGCCAACACTTGAAACTCGGGTTCTATATGGCTTTGTTCCAGCAAAGCGTTTTGCGCATGCGTTAAGCCTAGCGTTGCTGGGGTGTCTTCGCCGTTCAAGTGTTGCAATGCGGTTTGCGCGGCTTGCATCAAAGACTGTGCGTTGGACAGCCGTGAATGCTGTGCATTCAACTCGTCCCATTCGTCAGCGCGGGGTGAGAGTTTGTCGACCTCACCGATTTGCCAAGCCAGCCGTTCGCGCTCTTGCTGTAACTGGTTTTGCGCCAAGCGAGCGTTGGATAAATTTTGTTGCGCTGTGCGCCATTCGTCCCAGGCCTGTAGCAAATGGCGTGAATCCACACCCGCGTAAGCATCCAGCAGGCCGCGCACTGCGCTGGGTTTGGTCAGGCTTTGCCAAGCGTGCTGGCCGTGTATGTCGACCAATTGGTCGCCGATCTCGCGCAATTGCGCCGCAGTGGCCGCGCTGCCGTTGATCCAAGCCCGGCTCTTGCCTTGCGCGTCAATGCTGCGCCTGAGCAGCAGTTCATCGCTTTCATCAAAGCCGTTGGCGGTCAGCCATTGGTTGACCACAGCACCCGCTGCAAAACCGGCGCTGATTTCGGTGCGTGCGGCGCCCTCGCGCACCACACCGGCGTCGGCGCGCGCGCCCAGCACGAGTTGGAGTGCGTCAATCAAAATGGATTTACCCGCACCGGTCTCGCCGCTGAGCACGCTGAATCCGTGGCTGATGTCGAGTTCGAGTTGCCGCACGATGACAAAGTCGCGCAGGCTGATGCGTTGCAAACTCATGAACCTCCCTCGTTCCAATGCAGTTTTTGCCTGAGTGTGTCAAAGTAACTCCAGCCCCGGGGGTGGAGAAATACCGCGTGGTGTTGTGATTTGCGCACCTTGACCTGATCGCCAATGACCAGCTCAGCCAGAGATTGCATATCGAAATTGGCGCTGGCGTCGCGCCCGGCCACCAGTTCAATGACAATTTCCGCAGAGTCGGCCAATACCAAAGGCCGATTGGACAAGGTGTGTGGCGCGATAGGCACCATCACCAAACCGCCCAGCGACGGTTGCAGCAGCGGGCCGCCTGCGGACAGGGAATACGCGGTCGAACCTGTCGGGGTGGCGATGATCAAGCCGTCAGCACGTTGGTTGGCCACGAAATGGCCGTCAACGCTCACGCGCAATTCGACCATGCCGGTGGTGGCTCCCCGGTTCACCACCACATCATTCAAGGCCTGCGCCTCCAAAATCAATTCTGTACCGCGCCATACCTGCGCCTGCATCATCACCCGGTGGTCTTCTTCGTATTCGCCTTTGAGCATGGGCTCTAACTTGGCTTCCAATTGATCCAGCGCGATATCCGTGATAAACCCCAACCGCCCTTGGTTGATGCCAATCAGGGGTACGCCGTGCGGTGCCAACTGGCGCCCGAAGCCGAGCATGGTGCCGTCGCCGCCGACCACCAGAGCCAGATCGCAGCGGCTTGCAATGCCCGGCACATCCAACGTGGGCGCCACATCCAGCCCGATTTGCTGGGCTGAATCCTTTTCCAAACATACGTCAGCCCCCAAGTGTTGAAGCCATTGCGTGAGGGAAGTCAATACCTGCCTGGCCTGGGCGGGCGGCGCGCTGTTGAAAGCGGAGTGGTGTTTACCGATCAGGGCGATGTGGCGGAAAGTCAGGCTCATGGGCAAATTACATCATTAAAATGATTCGAAAGGATGACCATGCTCGATGACCGTGCCAAGTTTCTGCTGAAAACCCTGGTTGAGCGCTATATCGCCGACGGCCAACCGGTGGGTTCGCGCACCTTGTCGCGTGCCAACGGCATCGAATTGTCCCCTGCCACGGTGCGCAATGTCATGGCCGATCTCGAGGAACTCGGGCTCATCGTCAGCCCGCACACCTCGGCCGGGCGTATTCCCACCGCCAAAGGCTACCGGCTTTTTGTGGACACCATGCTCACCGTCAACCGGGATGATTTGCAAGCCCCGACGTTGGCACCCGAGCAACCGCAAAAAGTGATTGCCAACGCAGCCAGCCTGTTGTCCAACTTGTCGCATTTTGTCGGCGTGGTCATGTCACCGCGCCGTGGCTCAGTGTTCCACCATATTGAATTTTTGCGATTGTCAGACCGGCGCGTCTTGGTCATCATTGTGTCGCCGGATGGCGATGTGCAAAACCGTATCATCTTCACCGACACCGACATCAGCCAGTCACAGTTGATTGAAGCCTCCAATTACTTGAACGCGAATTTTGTCGGCATGGGCATAGAAGAAGTACGCCAGCGTTTGCAAATGGAAGTGGAAAAGTTGCGCAGTGAAATTGCTGCGCTGATGCAAGCGGCGGTGCAGTTCAGCTCTGAAGCGATTAACTCGACAGAAGATGAGGTGGTTATCAGCGGCGAGCGCAACCTGTTGTCGGTGTCAGACTTTTCCAGCGACATGGGGCAGTTGCGCCGCGCGTTTGATTTGTTCGAGCAAAAAGCGCAGCTGATGCGTTTGCTGGATATGTCCAACCAGGCCGAGGGCGTGCGTATTTACATAGGCGGCGAAAGCCAGATCGTGCCGTTCGAAGAATTGTCGGTGGTCAGCGCCAATTACGAAGTGGACGGGCAAGTGGTCGGCACATTAGGCGTCATTGGGCCGACCCGCATGCCCTACGACCGCATGATTCAAATTGTCGACATCACCGCCAAATTGGTGAGCAACGCGCTGAGCCACAAATAAAAAACCGCCGCTGCAAGGGCTTGCAAACCGGCGGTTTTTAAGAAGACTGCTTAGACTTTACCCAGATAGTCGCGTTTGCCTAATTCAACACCGTTGTGACGCAAAATGACATACGCAGTGGTCACATGAAAATAAATATTTGGCATGGCGTGGTTGAGTAAAAACTGCATGCCTTTGTAATGCGTTTCCACATCGCCGCGCTTGGTGACGATGTCTTTGTCTTCGGTGCCGTCAATGTGTGAGGCGTTAAAACCTTCTACAAACGCTTTAGTTTTGGCAACCCTTTGCAACAAGTCGGCGATTGTCACTTCGTTGTCTTCGTAAGCGGGAATGTCCACGCCGGCCAGTCGAGCAACCACGCCCTTGGCGGTATCGCAAGCAATTTGCACCTGCCGCGTCAAAGGGAGCATGTCCGGGTACAAACGAAACTGCGTCAGCGCAGATTCGTTCCACTTTTTGGCGTCTACATGTGTTTGTGCTTTGCTCAGCAGGTGCTCCAAATTTGTCAACATATTGGCAATGCGCGGCACACTGGCTTGGTACATGGAAATAGACATGGTTGCATCTTTCATTCAAAGAGACAGATTTTGGCATGGTCGACCGGTTTGAATGCGTAAAATGAATCGGTTGGGCCCCTAGCTCATGCTTGGTTAGAGCAGCGGACTCATAATCCGTTGGTGCCGTGTTCGACTCACGGGGGGCCCACCATTCTTTTCACCGCATTCAGCGTGGTAAGATGCGAAGCAGTGCGGCTGTAGCTCAGCTGGATAGAGTACTTGGCTACGAACCAAGGGGTCGTGGGTTCGATTCCTGCCAGCCGCACCACCTCATAATGGCTTAGCGTGTTTTCACGCTAAGCTTTTTTTTGGCTCGCAAACGCATAGCTTTACAGTTCAGTCAATATGTCTCTTCAAGTTCAAGCCGTCGTTATTGGTGCAGGCGCAGTGGGATTGGCTTGTGCTCGCGCCCTGGCTCGCGAAGGCAAAGAAGTCATTATTTTGGAACGCAACAGCGACTTTGGTTTGGAAACCAGCGCACGCAACAGTGAAGTGATACACGCAGGCATTTATTACCCTGCAGGTTCACTCAAAGCAAAAATGTGTGTCGGTGGAAGAAAAAAACTTTACGCATTTTGTGATGAATACGGCCTTGAATACAACCGGTGCGGCAAATTGATTGTTGCAACTACCAAAGATCAATTGAACGATTTGAAAAAAATCAAAACACGCGCTCATACAAATGGTGTCGACGATTTGCAATTATTTTCAGCATCTGAAGCAATATCACTTGAACCCCAGTTGCATTGTGAGGGAGCTTTGCTTTCGCCGTCGACCGGCAACATCAATAGTCGTGCCTACATGCTGGCATTGCTTGGAGACGCAGAGCGTCATGGCGCAAGTCTGGCTTTGAACAGCAAAGTGCAAAGCATTGAATCCACACCACAGGGTTTGCTTTTAACCGTACTTTGTGAGGGCGCAGAAGAAACCTTAGTGGCTAAGACTGTATTGAATGCGGCCGGGCATCAGGCCATTGGTTTGGCTAGTTCATGCAAAGCAATCACCTCCGTCTCATTACCCAAACCTTATTTGGCAAAGGGAAATTATTTTTCGCTCGCCGGGCGTTCACCTTTTTCCCGTTTGATCTATCCCGTGCCGGAACCTGGCGGTTTGGGCGTTCATTTGACATTGGATTTAGGTATGCAAGCGCGCTTCGGTCCGGATGTGGAATGGGTTGAGACAGAGGAATACAGCGTCAACCCGCAGTGGGCTGATGTGTTTTATGGTGCCATTCGCAAATACTGGCCTGATTTACCTGACGATGCTTTGCAGCCTGCGTATGCAGGTATCAGGCCGAAGATCGTTCCCCAGGGTAGCCCGGACGTGGATTTCAAAATTCAAGGTCCGGATGAGCATGGCGTGCCGGGCTTGGTGAATTTGTTTGGCATTGAGTCGCCCGGTTTAACCTCAAGTCTGGCCATTGCGCAACAAGTTAATGCTGTTTGCTTTGATCAACTTGCCGGTTCATGAAATTTTCTTCGCTGTAGTCTGTTGAAATAATTGATCGTATTCAGATATGAACAAAGCATTCACCCGCGAACCAACCGTCGATAACGATGAAGACGAAGCAGGTCTCCCCCCCATACCCGCAGGCGGAAAAAACTACATCACTCCGCAAGGCTATGCACGTATCCGATCTGAGTTGTTGCAGTTGATTGACGAGGAGCGACCCAAGGTGGTTGAAATCGTCCATTGGGCGGCAAGCAACGGCGACCGTTCTGAAAACGGCGATTACATCTACGGTAAAAAGCGTTTGCGTGAAATAGACAGGCGTATCCGGTTTTTGACCAAGCGCATGGAGCTCGCCAGCGTCACCGACCCGGCGGTTCACTTCGGAAGCGATCAGGTGTTTTTTGGTGCGACGGTGACCTACGAAGACGAACTTGGCAACGCCAAAACCATCACTATTTTGGGCATTGACGAATCCGACAGTTTGAATGCTCAGGTCAGTTGGGTGTCGCCCATTGCGCGGGCTTTGTTGAAATCAAAAGTAGGCGACGTAGTCAGGCTGCAAACCCCGGCGGGTATGCAAGACATTGAAGTGATTCAAGTCTCATACCCGGAAAAATCGCCGGATTAGCAAGCACCGCTTATCAGCCGTGACGGTTAGAGTTTGAACGCTTGGCCAAGCTCACTGACGGCAGTCGCTGCAAACTACCCAGCACACTTTCTAAGTGTGAAGTGTCTTGGACCGCAATCAAAAAACGCAAGTCCGTGGCCTGTTTGCCGCTTACCTCATCTGCCATGCTGACCAGTTTGATATCCGCTTGTGCCGAAGTGATGGCTGAGGCAACGCTTGCCAACACGCCTTTGCCATTGAGTACGGTGACAACAATACCTGCTTCAAAACTTCGCACTGGCTCATCTGACCATTCCACAGCAATGAATCGCTCGCTGTCTTTGTGCTGCAAGCGTTGTGCAACGTGGCAGTCCTGAACATGCACCACCAAGCCTTCTCCGCGACCCAAGTATCCAACGATAGTGTCGCCAGGAACGGGATGGCAGCATTGACCGTAGGTGACGGAAGCGTTGTCGCTGCCATCTACGACCACCCCACCTTGGGAAAGTGTTTCATGGGCGGTAAATCGTTCTCGGCTGAGCAGCAATGGGTCAGGGCGAATGCCTTGGTCAGCCAACAGACGAACCAGTCGCTTGGCAACGATGCTGGCCACACGTTTGCCCAAACCCAAATCGGTCAACAGCTCTTCGCGTGTTTTACTGCCTGTGAAACGCAACAATTTTTCCCAGAGCACTTTGTTCAATGCATCGTTCGCAGGAAGGCTGACAAACCCTTCGGCACGAAGCGCTTGCGCAAGCAATTTTTCACCCAAATCTTGCGATTCGGATTGCGCCCGGGTTTTCAGGTAATGCCTGATTTTTGAACGCGCACGCCCTGTGCGTACAAACGCCAACCAAGCCGGATTGGGCGTGGCGTCTTCAGAAGTTTCGGCTTCAATCACATCGCCATTGCGTAACTCGGTACGCAACGAAACCGGTTCGCCATTGATGCGGGCAGAGACCACATGGTCGCCAACATTGCTGTGCACTGCGTACGCAAAATCAACCACAGTTGCACCCCGTGGCAAAGCCATGATGTGGCTCTTCGGGGTAAACACATACACCGCGTCCGGAAACAAATCTACTTTGACATGGTCCCAAAACTCGGTGGCGTCGCGGGTTTCATCTTGAATATCAAGCAACGACTGCAACCACTGCGTGCCCAGCCTTTCAGCCTTTTCGCTGGATTCGTGGGACTTGTACAACCAGTGCGCAGCAATGCCTGATTCAGCAACAAGGTGCATGGCTTCGGTACGCAATTGAAACTCAACATTGATACCTGCTGGACCGACCAGTGTGGTGTGTAACGACTGGTACCCGTTGATCTTGGCAATCGCAATATGGTCTTTGAATTTACCTGGTACAGGTTTGTAGAGTTGGTGCAATATGCCTAGGCCGGTGTAGCAATGTATTAAATCAGGCAACAACACGCGCATGCCATAAATGTCTGTGACTTGGGCAAAGCTCAAATGCTTGCCGCGCATTTTTTGGTAGATGGAGTAGAGTGTTTTTTCTCGACCAAAAATACTGATCTTCAAATTGGCTTGTTTGAATTCGACTTCGACTTCATGTTGGAGTTTTTGCAGCAGATCGCGACGGCGGTTGCGCGCCCGCATCACAGCCTTTTCTAACGTGGCGTAGCGCCAGGGTTTGAGGTGTTTGAAACTCAGGTCTTGCAATTCGCGGTATGTTTGGTTGAGCCCCAAGCGATGTGCGATGGGTGCGTAAATTTCGAGTGTTTCGCTGCTGATTGCTTTCCAGCGGGTACGTGGCATCGCTTCCATGGTGCGCATGTTGTGTGTGCGATCGGCGAGTTTGACCAAGATGACGCGCACGTCCCGCGCCATGGCCAACAGCATTTTGCGAAACGACTCAACTTGACCTTCTTCTTGTGTTTCAAAGCTGAGTTTGTCAAGCTTGGTCAAGCCATCCACAAGCTCGGCCACGGTGGGGCCAAATTTCTCAAGCAAATCGATTTTGGTGACACCGCAGTCTTCCATCACATCATGCAACAAGGCCGCCATCAAGGCTTGGCTGTCAAGTTTCCATTCGGTGCATTGCAGGGCCACTGCAATCGGGTGGGTGATGTAAGGTTCTCCACTGCGCCGTGTCACGCCCAGGTGCGCTTCATCGGCGAATTTGTAGGCGCGCCTGACTTGCTCGATCCCCTCTGCGCTCAAATAGTCCAACTTCGCGACCAGCGAGGCAAAACTGGCCGCCGCCGCATTGCTGGCGGGCGTTGGAAGAGTTGGGGTGGTTGCGACGGTAGCCATGGCCTAACTGTAGCGTTTTGCTTGATCCAGGGGTTCAGGGGCGAAAAAAAAGCACTGCTGATGCAGTGCTTTGTGTGGTTTTCGAAACCCGCACAAATCAGCCGGGGACTTTTTTCAGCATTTCCAAACCGATTTTGCCGGCGGCAATTTCGCGCAAAGCAGTGACGCCTGGCTTGTTTTTGCTTTCGATTTTGGGTGTGTGACCTTGAGCCAGCATACGGGCGCGGTAAGTAGCAGCCAGCACCAGTTGGAAGCGGTTGGGGATTTGCTCTAGACAGTCTTCAACAGTAATGCGTGCCATGGTGGTGTGCTCCGGATCGGTTAGGTGAGGTTTAAAGCCTGAAAAATATCGGACCTGCTTTGGCGCTGCGACGCGTATTTGAGTCTTTGCGCATGGACAATGGCTTTGAGGTCAAACAAAGCTTTGTCAAAAAGTTGGTTGATTATAACGAAGTCAAATTCGTGCGCCTGCGACATTTCTTGGGCAGCGTTTTGCAGCCGCAGCTCTATGACTTCGGTGCTGTCTTCTCCGCGGCGCTGTAAGCGCGCGCGCAATTCCTCCATGCTGGGCGGCAAAATGAAAATCAGCACGGCATTGGTGAACAGTTTTTTGATTTGCACCGCGCCCTGAAAGTCAATTTCCAAAATCACATCCATGCCATTGGCAATTCGCTCTTCGATGGTGGCGCGTGAAGTGCCGTAGCGGTTGCCGTGCACATGCGCCCATTCCAGAAAGGCGTTGTCCTGGGTCATGCGGTCAAATGCTTCATTAGAAATAAAGAAATATTCGCGGCCGTGGAACTCCTGACCGCGCGGCGCGCGCGTGGTGTGCGACACCGAGGGTTGCACACCTGAGTCGAGTTCCATCAGGGCTTTGACCAAGCTAGATTTGCCGGCGCCACTGGGAGCCGCCACCACATACAAGTTGCCGGGATAGGTAGTCATCATTCGAGGTTTTGAACTTGTTCACGCATTTGTTCGATCAGCACTTTCATGTCCAGCGAAATGCGTGTGAGTTCGATGGCGCTGGATTTGGAACCCAAAGTGTTGGCTTCACGGTGTAATTCTTGAATCAGAAAATCCAAGCGTTTGCCCACACCTTCGGGCTGTTTTTTTTGTTTCAACAAGCGGGCGATTTCATCCAAATGGGTGGTCAGTCGCGTGATTTCCTCAGCCACATCGGAACGAATAGCAAAGCTGGCCGCTTCTGCCAGTGCGCGCTCGTGCACGCTCTCAGGCAAAGCCTGTGCGTCTACCAATGCCATGGCCTCGCGCCAGCGTTCCAGAAATTTTTGTTTTTGTACAGCCACTGCCTGCGGCACCAGCGGCAAAGCTTGTTTTGCAAGTACATGCAATTGGGCGACACGATTCAGCAAATCGTCTGCCAATTTCATGCCTTCGCGCTGCCTGGCCTCACACATTTGCGTCACCACTTCACTGGCCAAATGCATGACATGAGGGGCTATGTCTGTGGCGGATGTGGCATGGGCTTGTGATGCAAGCCGAATGACTTCTGAGACGGAAAGCAGTGGGGCGTCCGGCAACCACATGCGCACATGGTTTTGTACATTGACCAGGTTCTTCAAATGCGCCGTGTCAGGCGTACCCACGCTGTTGTCGTTGTCGGACTCAAGGTTCAGGCGCAGTTCAACTTTGCCGCGTTTGATGTGCTTGTTGATCAGTTCGCGCAGACCGGGTTCGAGTTGGCGTAGCTCTTCAGGCAGACGGAAACTGACATCT
Source organism: Comamonadaceae bacterium (assembly GCA_027488735.1). Lineage (GTDB taxonomy): Bacteria > Pseudomonadota > Gammaproteobacteria > Burkholderiales > Burkholderiaceae_C > Limnohabitans. The sequence continues at coordinate 113,003 of JAIYBB010000003.1, forward strand.
AAATACCGGCTGTTGACGGAGCGAATTTCCAGACCCAAGCGGACACCGGGTGCGACAGGTGTTTCAGAGTCAATGTGTGACTGTGCGCTGGCATAGCCGGTCATGCTTTGCAGGGACATAGCACTTTCTTTTCAAAATTGTATTATCTCAGGCGCAGATTCGTTGCCTGAACGACAATGGCCGCTTTCTTCAATCTGCCGCATCACACCCATGACAACCATTGCATCTCGCCAACATCGCGCAAACGACGCATTGCGTTCCGTTCGTATCACCCGCAGCTTCACCATGCATGCAGAAGGATCGGTATTGATTGAATTCGGCAATACCAAAGTGTTATGCACTGCTTCTGTTGAAGAAAAAGTTCCCCCGCACAAACGTGGTTCAGGCGAAGGATGGGTCACCGCTGAATACGGCATGCTGCCGCGCGCTACACACACCCGCAGCGACAGAGAAGCAGCCAAAGGCAAGCAAAGCGGTCGCACGCAGGAAATCCAGCGTCTCATCGGGCGCTCCATGCGGGCAGTATTTGATTTGAAAAAACTCGGCGAGCGCACCATACAACTTGACTGCGACGTGTTGCAGGCCGATGGTGGCACCCGTACTGCCGCCATCACCGGAGCATTTGTGGCTGCGCAAGATGCAGTCAATGGTTTGCTTCAAAGTGGGAAATTAACCGTTTCGCCCATCATCGACCATGTGGCCGCCATTTCAGTGGGTTTGCTGCATGGCGTTCCTTTGTTGGATTTGGAATACGTGGAAGACTCTGTTTGCGATACAGACATGAATGTGGTCATGACAGGGGCGGGGGGCTTTGTGGAAGTGCAAGGCACGGCAGAGGGCGTTGCTTTCAGTCGTCAAGAAATGGATCAATTGCTGGCTTTGGCTGACAAGGGCATTCGGGAGTTGGTGGCCTTACAAACATCTGCGTTGGCCGCTTGATATGTCGACCGTCACACGCATTGTTTTGGCCTCTCATAATCAAGGCAAATTGCACGAACTGCAAGCCATGTTTGCGCCACTGGGCGTGCAGTTGATTGCACAATCCGAATTAGATATTCCTGAGGCACCAGAGCCTTTTCACACGTTTGTTGAAAATGCGTTGGCCAAAGCACGCCACGCGAGTCGGTACAGCGGACTGCCGGCACTCGCAGACGATGCGGGTTTGTGCGTGGACGCCTTTGAAGGCTTGCCGGGAGTGCAAACTGCTTTTTACTGCACGCAGTTTGGCTATACAAAAAGCGATGACAACAACCGCCGTGCATTGCTTGAGCAAATGCAAAACATCACGGACCGCAAAGCAGCCTTGGTCAGTACCTTGGTGGCATTGCGCCATACCGATGACCCGGAACCACTGATTGCCAGTGGACGCGCAGAAGGTGAAATCACGCGTGAATTACGCGGTGCCAATGGTTTTGGTTTTGACCCAGTCATGTTCATCCCCGAATTGAACCTGACGTTTGCTGAAATGACTGATGAAGAAAAAAATCAGCGCAGCCACCGGGGCCAGGCCGCGCGACTGATGCGGGAATTGATGCAGCAACGCTGGCTGAAATGAAGCTCGATATCGCGCATTTGATGCGGCCCGGCACCTTGACCTTGCCTGCCTTGCCGCCTTTATCCGTGTATGTGCACTTGCCCTGGTGCCTGAAAAAATGTCCTTATTGCGATTTCAATTCGCATGAATATCGCTTGCCTGCGACTTCCGCATCTTTTATGCGGGTAGAAGCGACACCTGTGGCTTTGCCTGAAGCCGCTTACTTGGATGCGGTATGCGCCGATATAGAAAGCAGCCTGTCATTGGTGTGGGGCAGACCGGTACACAGCATTTTCATTGGTGGGGGAACGCCCAGTTTGTTTTCTCCTGCGGGTATTACACGATTGATCAGCGATTTACGCGCCCGTTTGCCCTTGGTGCCAGATTGCGAAATCACACTAGAGGCCAATCCGGGTACTTTTGAAAAAGACCGGTTTCATGCTTATAAACAAGCGGGAGTCACGCGGCTGTCTGTCGGTGTGCAAAGTTTCAATGACCGGTATCTCAAAGCGATCGGGCGGGTGCACGATGGCGCTCAGGCCAGAGCCGCAGTGCAAGAGGCAGCACAAGCTTTTGACACATTTAATATCGATCTGATGTATGCCTTGCCGCATCAGAGCCCAGAAGATTTGCAACAAGATTTGGCAAGCGCTTTGGCATTGCAGCCTTCGCATCTCTCTGTGTATCACTTGACGATTGAACCCAATACCTTGTTTGCCAAACACGAGCCGCCTGGATTGCCTCCTGAGGATCAGGCTTATGACATGCTCGACATCATCACGGCACACACCGCGCAACAAGGTCTGCAACGCTACGAAGTTTCTGCATTTGCCAAAGAAGGACACCGTTGTTGGCACAACACCAATTACTGGCAATTTGGTGATTACTTGGGTGTGGGTGCAGGCGCACACAGCAAGATCAGTTTTGCCCACCGCGTTTGCAGAATGGTGCGGCACCGCGAACCCGGCTTGTATATGCAAAAAGCCATGACAGAAGATGCCGTGGCACAAAGCCATGAAGTCAGCCGCGCTGAATTGCCTTTTGAGTTCATGCTCAACGCATTGCGTCTGAAAGAAGGTGTACCGCTCACGGCGTTCATGGATCGCACGGGCATGTCCTTGTCCGCCATAGACCGCAATTTGCAGCTGGCGCAGCAGCGTGGTTTGTTGTTGGTTGATCACGCACGGATTCAACCGACTGAAAAAGGGTTTGATTTCTTAAGCGATTTGCAGGCCTTGTTTTTGCCAGAATCTGCTTCGTAAAGAGCTGGTTAGAATACTCAGGCTTGACCAGACACAGCAAGGAAGCGTGGCAGAGTGGTCGATTGCACCGGTCTTGAAAACCGGCAACCCGCAAGGGTTCGTGAGTTCGAATCTCACCGCTTCCGCCAAATTAACAACCTAGCGTTGAATATGAATCCAAACGCAAAGATTTATTGAAAAAATTATGATGCATGGTGCTCCGAGAGCTTGAGCTGTAAGGCTTGGAATACACTGGAATTTCTATACCAACTTGGAGGCTAGGCGCCATGAACGCACCCGCAGAAATTTCCAGCATGTATGAGCGGCACCAAAAATTGGGTGACGGTATTTCCCCTTCCTTGCCACAACCCCGTCAATTCAGCAATGTTCAAGACGAACGCGTGCACCGCAAACAAATGCTGGCAGCGGCGTTTCGCTTGTTTTCTCGTTTTGGATTTGACGAAGGCGTAGCTGGTCACATCACTGCGCGCGATCCAGAATTCACAGACACGTTTTGGGTCAATCCTTTTGGTGTGCATTTCAGCCAGATCAAAGTGTCCAACCTGATCCGTGTGGATCACCGAGGCAATGTGGTCGAAGGGGTGCACCCTGTGAATGAAGCTGCATTTGCTATTCACTCGCGCATTCACCATGCCCGCTCAGATGTCGTGGCCGCTGCGCATACGCACGCACCGCACGGTCGTGCGTGGTCCACCTTGGGCAAACCGTTGGACATCATCTCCCTGGATTCCTGTGCTTTTTACAAGGACCACGTGGTGCACGACGATTTTGAAGGCGTGGTCTTAGATTTGGATGAGGGCGTACGCATCGCCAATGCCTTGGGGAAAAACAAAGGCGTGATTTTGCAAAACCACGGATTGCTGACTGTTGGCGACTCAGTTGAGGCTGCTGCTTGGTGGTACATCGCCATGGAGCGCTGCTGTCAAGTGCAGTTGATGGCCGAGGCAGCTTCACATGGCAAGCCTTTGAAGATGGTCAGCCAGACCGCAGCAGAGCAAGCTTTCCCGATTGTGGGTTCTTCATATGCAGGTTGGTTTCAGTTTCAACCCTTGCTTGCGCGAATCTCCAAAGACCAACCTGATTTATTTGATTGACAGGTGTTATCAGTAACCTGACCTTGCGTTGGGTTGAATGGCATAAATGTATATAAAAAAAGCGCCCGTGGGGCGCTTTTTTAACAGAACGTTGAATGCGGTATCAGAATCTGACCCCGGCACCCACCAAGTAGGCTGAAGCGCTAGACGCTCCGGTTTGTGAAAGATAGCCGCCAGTTACAAAAATACTTTGGGTGACGTTGTACTTCAAGCTAACTGAATAGTTGTTGTATGTATTGGAATCAGCAGAAATGTAGTTGTAAGCGCCCACAACATCTGCGTCAGCAGACAATTTGGCTCTGACCCCTAAGCCTAAATTACCGCCGACATCTGTTAACTTGGTGGTGCCTTCAACGGTTTGAGAATAATAAGACAGCGTGGTGAAAAAATCAGTGCTTGCAGCTATAGGTAAACGGTAGCCAACACCTATGTTCGATTTTTCAACGATCGTGCTTGATCGAGACACGCTCGCATAGTTGCCCAACAAAAATATGCTTTCACTGACTAAAAAGGTCCCGCTGGTGTAGTAACCGTTCCATGTGGCGTCGTTGATGGTGGCAGACATGTAATCAACTTCGATCTTGTTGTAGTCAAGACCTGTGTCAGTTTTTCCAGGCTCATTGGCGAAAGCCATTGCGCTGACCAAAGCTAAAACCGCTGAAGTGACTATTTTTTTCATACAAATTTCCTTGTTGAGATACGATCATTTTAGAACCGTTCAATAAACCTAGCTTGCAATTTTTTATGGGTAAAGACAAAGTGTTGTTATACATAATTTAATGATTCATTCCAACTGAGTCATTACTCACTAAATACCCAAATAAATACATCAATCACTGACTAGATAATTTTTTCAAAGTATGGTTTCACCCTATAAGTTTTTTTGTTTTTGCACGAGCATCAAGCCGTATTCGAATCTATCAATCCATGCCGCATGGCCAACAGTGTCATCTCTGACTGGTTGGCCAATTGAAGTTTTTGTTTGATTTTGTAGAGGTGGGTTCCCACAGTGGATGCGGACAGTTTCAGGGTTTCTGAAATTTGCGCCACGGATTGGCCTCTGGCCAATTGCATGAACACCTCAAATTCACGCGGCGAAAGTTTCTCAATCGGACTTTGATCGCCGTCCAAATCTTGCATGGCCATACGTTGTGCAATAACCGGATCAATAAAACGTTTCTTTTGCGACACCAAACGAATGGCATCAATCAGTACTTCAGGCGCAGTGCGCTTGGACAAATAGCCCAACGCGCCGGCTTGCAAAGCGCGTTTGGAATAACTCGTGTCTTCGTGCGCTGACAAAGACAGTATGCGCGCTCCGGGGTCTTTGGCAATCATGCGTTTGATGGCTTCAATGCCACCCATGCCTGCCATTGCGATATCCATCACCACCACATCGGGTCGGTGTATTTCGTAAAGTTGCAATGCCTCTTCACCGCTAGACGCCTCGGCCACTACCTGCACGTCGTCCCATGTTTGCAGCAATACTTTGAAGCCGCCACGCACCACGGCATGGTCGTCAACCAACATCAATTTCAATTTAGCCATGGGTTGGATTGTGGCTCAGAGGTAACACGGCCATTACGCGAGTCCCTTGCGGATGTAGGGGCTCAAACACCAAATGACCGCCAAGGCCTTGCGCCCGCTCACCCATGCCCACCACGCCAAAGTGTCCAGAAGACTGCCAATCAGCACCAGGGCCGTTGCCGTTGTCTCTGACTTCAAGTTGCAATTTGTCATGGCTGTGTCTTACTTGCATGTCAATTTGACTGGCTTGTGCATGCCTCAGTGCGTTGGTCAAAGACTCTTGCATGATGCGGTAAACCGCCGTGGCTAAGTTGTCTTCCAGTATGTCCAATGGCGCATCAATGTTGAGTGTGATTTGTATTTGCGGGTGTCTGCTGCGAGCTTCTTCCAACAAATCTTGCAAGGCGTCTTGCAAACCAAACCTGTCCAAAGCCAAAGGCCTGAGCTTGGTCACCAGTTGGTGAACTTCTTCATAAATCGCATCTGCGCAATCCATCACCATGCGTGCAGATGCTTCAATCTGTGCATCCACACCTTTGGCACGGTGTGCGATGGCCATACCCACACTCTTTATCGCGGTGACCTGCTGGCCTAATTCATCGTGCAACTCGCGTGCGATCTGGCCCCGCACTTCTTCAATGCGTGCTTGAATCACATGGGTGAGTTCGCGGTTTTGCGCCAACGCTTGAGTAGCTTCGCGAGCCCTTTCTCTGGCCGCCATGCCTTCTTGCAAAGACCTGGCCATGCTGTTGAAAGCATGACCCATCATTTGCGCTTCTTGGCCACGCATATCAGGCAGGCGAATGTCGTAATCGCCGTGGCCGATTTCTTGCAATCCATGCACCACCTGCTGAATGGGTTGCAAAGCACGGCCCAGCAGCCAGTAGACCAGCAGTATCACCACGGCCACACCGATGAACAAAGCGAGCAGTATCGGTACAAAATTGTCCCAGCCATCGAGCACTGCGCGTGATGGGTCGGCACGAACCAGCAAGCGACCATGGGCCAGACTGATTTCACTTGTTTTGACAGAAGGCGACACGATATGGCTGTACCATTCAGGCGCATCGCGGCCGGCTTTGTATACAGGTGGCGGCGAGTGGTAAACGATATTGCCATTGTGGTCCAGCAATTCAATTACATTGGCACGCACCCGACCCAATTGGCTCAAGAACTCGCGCATGTCATTCAAACTTGTTTGTTTGCTCACCGCTTGTAATCTTGACAGCAACTGGGTGGCTACCATGTTGGCGCCTTCCATTTCATCGTCTACGCTGCGACGTGTGTCCTCCAATTGCAGTCCGATCAATAACGAAGCAAAACACGCCAACATCACGCCAATGATCAGGTTGATTTGTAAACGCAATGACATGTGTGTTCAGCCTTTGATTCGCAGTTGATCCACCATGGTGTTGATTTCGCGCACCAGTTCCGCTGTCATAGGACCCTCAAACGGATTGTGACCTGCGTTGTCCACCATGAGCAATCGACTGCCTGAAATGGATTGGTGCACCGACCATGCAGCTTCCGGTCGGCAAATCCAATCTAGCCGGCCGTGCAACAAGCTCACGGGCATACTGCACAAGTGGCTCACATGGGCAAGCAGTCCGTCTTCAGGAAAAAAACACAGCTGCTGCAAGTAGTGACTTTGCAAACGGTATTTAGCGAGCAAGGCAGTGGCCTCTTGCGCGGATGGTTTGGGTAAAGGACTGTCATCAAAGCGGCGGTTGGTCAGCGCATTTTCCCAAGCCTGCCAAGCCAGCGCCATCCTCAATGCCTTGTCTTCCTCAGCACGAAGCAGTCCACTGAACAACACTTGCGACAAGGGCGCGTCCGGTGTATTCAAGTGGCGGTTTAATGCCGCCCAAGCGTCAGGCATGCATTGTTTGGCATCTTCAAAAAACCATTGCAGATCTGCGGCTCGCGATAAAAACACGCCTCGAATCACCGCGCCCATGCATCGCTCGGGATGCGCACTGGCATAGGCGAGTCCAAGGCCTCCGCCCCAAGAGCCACCGACCACCAACCAGCGGTCGATATGCAGTTGTGTTCGAAGCCTTTCGATGTCGTCGATCAAATGTTCGGTGGTGTTGGCCTGCAAGGCATGCTTGGCAAGGCTGCGCCCGCAGCCACGCTGGTCAAATAAAACGGCACGCACATGCGAGGGGTGAAACAACTGGCGCTGGCGTGGCCCGCAACCGCTGCCCGGGCCGCCGTGCAGGAACACCACTGGCACGCCCTCAGGATTTCCGCATTCTTCGAAATACACTGAGTGGCCATCTTTTTCAGGCAAAAACCCTTGCTGGTATGGCTCTATGGCGGGATAAAGATCGGACAGTGTGGTGGCAGACATAGGGCTTGATGCTATTCCTTTTGCCTTGCATGCCGAGTAATACAAAGGTAGCTATAGCGCTAACCCTAGGCGTAACTACAGAAAATCTTTAGGTCAGATTCCATATGTTGCCGATGGCATCCTTCGTTGGTATGGGGCAAAGTACATACCTGTGTTCGGAATGTCTCTGTACACGATTGGCCGTGATCAGCGGCGTGACTTTAGGAGATACACCATGAAATGGCAAACACCTGCAGCTAGCGACATGCGTTTCGGTTTCGAAATCACCATGTACATCGCTAACCGTTAATTTAACGGTGGTCTGTCGGGGCAACCCGGCAGACCTTTTTTTATGGTTATGGGTTTGATGTTCCGCGCTTGACGCGGTTTTTTTTTAAAGCGGCGCTATTTTGAAGATACATGTACTAGGTTCTGCCGCAGGCGGTGGTTTCCCTCAATGGAATTGCAATTGCCCGCAGTGCAGCGCAGTGCGCGGCGGCAGCCGTCACCATTTACCCCGCACCCAGTCTTCGATTGCGGTCACGGCCAACCAAACAGACTGGCTGCTGGTCAACGCGTCCCCCGATGTATTGCAACAAATCAAGGCCTTTCCCGCCTTGCAACCGGCACGCGCTTTGCGAGACACCGGCATTGCCGCTGTGTTGTTGATGGATGCGCAAATCGACCACACCACCGGTTTGCTCATGCTGCGCGAGCACCGTCAAAAACTGCCTTTGTACTGTCACCCGTTGGTGCGTGAAGACCTCAGCACCGGCAATCCTTTGTTCAAAGTGCTTGAACACTACTGCGGCATCGATTGGCAGGCATTGCAATTGCAATCGGCTTTCCAAGTGCCCGGCCTCTCTGGTTTGCAGTTTGAAGCGCTGCCTCTCATCAGCAACGCGCCGCCCTATTCACCGCACCGCGACAAACCGCAACCCGGTGACAACGTCGGTTTGAAAGTACGCGATGAAAAAAGTGGAAAAACCCTGTTTTATGCGCCCGGCTTGGGTCAGATGGAGCCGCATGTGTGGCAGGCCATGCAGCAAGCCGATTGCGTGATGGTCGACGGCACGCTGTGGACCGACGACGAGATGATTGCTTTGGGCGCATCGAAAAAAACATCCCTCGCCATGGGACACATGCCGCAAAGCGGTGCCGACGGCATGATCGAATGGCTGGACAAATTACCCGCTCATGTCAGAAAAATTTTGATCCACATCAACAACACCAACCCGATTTTGGACGACAGTAGCCCGCAACGCCAGATATTGACTGCACATGGCATCGAGGTGGCATTTGATGGCATGGAGATTGAACTGTGAACAATGCAATGAACGAGGCCAAAGTGGACACACGCACACCTTGGAACGCTGAAGAATTTGAAACTTTGCTGCGTGGCAAAAGCACCAGCTACCACATACACCACCCGTTTCACGTGATGATGGCCGAAGGCAAACTCAACGCCGCACAACTGCGCGGTTGGGTGGCCAATCGGTTTTACTACCAAATCTCCATTCCCCTCAAAGACGCGGCGATTTTGTCTAACTGCGACGACCGTGAAATCCGGCGTGAATGGATTTTGCGCATTCTGGACCACGACGGTTTCGAATTGAATGGCTTGAAAGACGAAGGCGGCATCGAGGCCTGGATACATCTGGGGCAAGCCGTGGGCTTGAGCCGTGACGATGTCACTTCATTGCGCTATGTCGCGCCGGCCAGCCGTTTTGCGGTGGACGCGTATGTCAATTTTGCGCGCCGTCAGCCTTGGCAAGAAGCGGTGGCTTCTAGTTTGACCGAGTTGTTTGCGCCGCATATTCACCAGCAACGCATTGACACCTGGCCGGAAAAATACCCGTGGGTGGATGCCACCGGTTTGCAGTATTTCAAAAACCGTTTGACGCAAGCGCGCCGCGATGTGGCGCATGGTTTGACATTCACCTTGAACTATTTCAGCCAGACCCGCGCCATGCAAGAACGCGCGTTGGAAATACTGCAGTTCAAACTCAATGTGTTGTGGTCACTGGCCGACGCCATCATGCTCGACCAGTGCAAGGTACAAATCACCGGGCCTAAACATGACTAACGATGAAGCCGTTTTGAACAGCACGCCTGCGCTGTCTTCCATGTTCAGGTTGCAATGGGAAGAAGTGCAGCAGTCTTGGGTATTGCTCTACCCTGAGGGCATGGTCAAGTTGAATGGCAGCGCGGGAGAAATCATCAAGCGACTGGACGGCAAAAAAACCGTTACCGCGCTGATTGCCGAACTGGAAAAAGATTTCGAAGCCACAGGTTTGCAAAACGACGTGTTGGCCTTTCTTGAAATCGCTGACAAACAAGGATGGGTAAAAGCATGATGACACCGACAGTCAATGGCAAAGAAGTCACTGTCGGGCCGCCTCTGTGGTTGTTGGCTGAGGTCACGTATGCCTGTCCTTTGCATTGCGTGTTTTGTTACAACCCGGTGGATTACACAAAGCACGGCCCCGAGTTGACCACGCAGGAATGGATCAAAGTACTGCGAGACGCTCGTGCCGCGGGCAGCGTGCAATGCGGTTTTTCAGGCGGCGAACCGCTGGTCCGTGATGATTTGGAAGAGTTGGTGGCCGAAGCGCACAAGCTGGGTTTTTACACCAACTTGCTCACCTCGGGCATTGGCTTTACCCCTGAGCGCGCCAAGGCACTGAAAGACGCCGGGCTTGACCATGTGCAGTTGTCGTTCCAAGATTCCACCCGCGAGTTGAACGACTTTTTATCGCACACCAAAACCTTTGCTTTAAAGCAAAAAGCCGCGCAACTGATTCAGTCCAACGGCTGGCCCATGGTGCTCAATTGCGTCATCCATCGTTTGAATATTGATTACATAGACAAAATCATTGAACTGGCGGTGGACCTCGGCGCTGAATACTTGGAGCTGGCCAACAGCCAATACTATTCATGGGCGCAACTCAACCGCGACGGCCTCATGCCCAGCCGCGAGCAGTTGCAACGTGCCGAACGCGTGACCAACGAATACCGGGAAAAACTCGGTGACAAATTGAAAATCTTTTTTGTCGTGCCCGATTACTACGAAACTCGCCCGAAAAAATGCATGAACGGCTGGGGCAATATTTTCTTGACCATCACGCCAGATGGCTCCGCATTGCCTTGTCACACCGCCAAGATGATCAAGCATTTGGAGTTTCCGAATGTGAAGGACATGACGGTCAAAGACATTTGGTACGAGTCCGAATCGTTCAACCATTACCGGGGCGACGCTTGGATGAAAGAGCCTTGCAGCACGTGTCCGGAAAAAGAAAAAGATTTGGGCGGCTGTCGTTGTCAGGCGCTGATGTTGACCGGCGACGCGGCCAATGCAGACCCGGTTTGCGATAAGTCTGAACACCATCAGGTGGTGCTGGATGCAGTGGCCTATGCCCAAGTGCCGGATGTGAAACGTGTCGAGGTCAAGCCACTGGTGTTTCGCGACCCGATCAATTCACGCAAGCTCAGTTCGGTTTAGGTCTTTTGCGTGGCGTGAGCCTGCCACATCGAAGCAAAAGAATACAAGCTGGCAGAAGTTCAGTTCTGACCCATCATCCAAAGCTGCGTAGACCTTGCGCCACTGCGGCAAAAAGCCAATACCGGGCCCGGCGCGTCATTCACCAAAGCGGCCATTTGCGTCACTTGTTCCAGCGTGTAGGCGCCACTGACCACAGGCAAAAAGTGATAAACCAAACCGGCCGCTTCGGCAGCGGCTTGCATTTGTGCTGAAGTGGGTTGGTCCGGGCCGCCTTCCATATCCGGTCGGTTGTTGATGACGGTGTGAAAACCATGTTGCGACAAAGCCGCCATGTGCTCAGGCGCTAACTGCGGGGCAGTGGCGAAATGGTCAGTGTGTTTGCTCACTTGCATGGTGTTCCTCTATGAAAGATAGGTGTGTTCAGGGACTGGGCTTGGCTTCAGCTTTGGGAGCCGCTGCGCCATTGCCATCGCCTTGCGCATCTTTGGCGGGAGCAGATTTCTCGTCTTTGGTTTTGCCGTAGCCTTTTGTTGAGGAGGTTTGGCCGCACAACATTTCGATGACTTTTTCTGCCACGGTGTCGCCGCTTACCGGTTTCCAAGGGGTGGATTGGGTACTGGTGAACAAGGTTTTACCTTCACCCATGGCATCTGATTTGGAAGCAAAAGCCAGCGTTCTGCGTCTTCGTTCATGGCAGTCGTATTCCATCAACACCAACCGCGATTTGACGCCGGCTTTCGATTTGTCGTTCAAATCGATCAAATGCCAAGCTTGGGGAAAGACGCTGCTGGCGCGTATTTTGTCGGGGTCGATATAGACCACGGCCAGGTAATTTTCATCGACTTTTTCCCATTCGGCCATGGCCACCCAAGGCAAGCACAACAGCCATAAGGCTGCGATCCATTTCAAACTATTGTTGGGGTTCATACCTGCATTTTGCCATCGAAGAAAACATGGGTGGCTCAGTCCAGCCCGCCGCTGCGCTGGACCTGTTTTTCAACCGCCTGCATCAGTAAATTTGGGGCAGGCGCCCATACGCACAAACGCTTTTTGGCGCGGGTCATGCCGGTGTAAATCAGCTCGCGCGTCAGCAGTGGCACGGGCTTGTCAGGCAGCACCAGCAGCACTTGTTCAAACTCAGAGCCTTGCGACTGGTGAACCGTCATGGCAAACACGGTATCTACATCGTCAAGCCGCCCAGGCACTTGCCAACGCACGCTACCGTCGGCGTCGGCAAAGGCCACGCGCAGACGAACTGCACCGTCAACCCATCGCGGCAAGCACAACCCCAAGTCTCCGTTCATGATGCCCAATGCATAGTCATTTCGGCGGGCCATCACCGGACGACCCACAAACCAAGCTTGGTCTGCAAAACCCAACGCCTGTTGCAGTTGGCGGTTAAAGCCTTGCACCCCCCAGCGACCTTCGCGCAGGGCGCACAACACGCCTACGTTGGTAAAGCTTTGTAGCAGGGCCAAGGCCGATTCATCGTTGCAAGGCGTGACGCCATATTGAAGCTCTGCCAATTGGTTCAGCCAAGGTTGCCAGCAGGCTTTGAGTTGTGCCAATGTGGCGGCGTCTGTGCTGCGGCCTTCACTCAAGCGTGACACCACGGCGTTGGTAACAAAACAACCTTGGGGCGCTTCTTGCCAGAGAGCCATCAAGGCCTGGCTGTTACCCAGGTTGGCCGCTCGCGCCCATTGGCCAATGCCTTGGGTGGCATCAAACCGGTGGCTGTGCACCAAACTGATGGTGTGCGCAGACAACAGCTTTCCCTGACACAGTTGCGCCATGACAGCGCCTGCTTCAACCGATGCCAACTGGTCTTTGTCTCCCAATAAAACCAGTCGGGCCGACAGGGGTACAGCTTGCAACACGCGGGCCATCAGTTCCAAATCAATCATGGAGGCCTCATCGATCACCACCACATCTGGCGAAGTGCTGCTGTTCGGTTTTGCAGATTCGGACAGCAACCAACGGTGCAAGGTAAGGGCAGTCTCTGGCAATACCTGCGCTTGTGGGTCGGACAACAGCGAACGCGCTTGTGACATGGTTTGCGACAAACGCGCGGCGGCTTTGCCAGTTGGAGCTGTCAACACCACGCGCAAAGGTATGGCTGCATTGGCTTGTAACAGTCGCAGCAGTTTGACCACGGTGGTGGTTTTTCCGGTGCCTGGCCCGCCCGTGATCAAAGTCACTGCATGTTGAGCAGCGTGGGCACAGGCTTGGCGTTGCATATCAGGTGTTGCACCCGGAGGGCCAAATAAATCATCAAGCTGCGCTTGTAGATCAGCAGGGGGCGTCACGGCGTGTTGCAAACGCGCGCTCAGGTTATTGCGAATGGTTTGCTCAGCTTGCCAAGCACGACGCAAATACAAACGCTTACCAACCCAGACCAGTGGTGACTGCTCGCCTTGTGCCCAGGGCAAGCTGTCCGCAGCCCCGAGTAAATCGGCTGGCAAATAGTGACATTGTTCTGGGGTCCAATTCAAAACGCCTGCGGCTTGCGTGGACCATTCGCTCATTTCCAAACAAGCGTGACCGCGTCCCCATTGGTAACTGGTCAATGCAGCCAACCATCGGTGCTGCAACAACGCTGAGGGTTGTTGTTGCTGACAGAATTGAGCAAACGCCAAGTCAAGAGCTTGCAGCGGCGTGCGTGCACTGCCGGGCCACCCTGTGCGTGTGAGTTCACTGAGTTTCATGAACCAACTCCGATGAATGCACGGTCCAGTTGCTGGATCAGCGAGTACGGCGGCTTCATGTGGTGCACCCCGGCACCGTCGCTTTGTAAACCGCGCAAAAACACATAGACCGCACCACCTACATGCTGTTCATAGTCGTAATTAGGCAAGCGCGAGGACAACAGTCGGTGTAAGGCCAATATATAAAGCACATATTGCACGTCATAGCGTTTGTCGAGCACCGCGTTGTTCAATGTGGCAGGTTCGTAATTTGGCAATCCATTGGATTTGTAGTCAAGCACCCAATAGCGACCGTCATGTTCAAACACCAGATCGATAAATCCGGTGAGCATGCCTTGCAGCGTGCGGGGTGGCAGTGGGGCGCGGGCTTGTCCTGGAAGCACGTGCTCAGTGATCCACTGGTCAACGCGTGTACTGCTTAAATGTGCCGCACCCAATTGAAATTCCATCTCTGGCCACAGTTGTGACGCTGTGAGGAGCGACAACACCACGGGCGGAACAGAAGAATTGGCTTCGCCCAAGGGCAAAGGGGCTGACACCACGGCGCGCAATGCATCAGGCAAGGCTTGTGCCGTGTGCGCTGGCAAATTCAGACCGCGTGTTTTGCGGTCCAACAACTGTTGCCAGGCCTGTTCGGTCAAACTGCCAGGCGTTGCAACTTGGGCCAATGGCCAAGCTTGTTGCGCTTGCCACTCAAGTAAGTCGTGCAGCAAACTGCCGTAACGGGCCCCGCGCGGAAATATTTGCCAAAAGTCAGTGGCAGCTGGGTTGGCATGTGTATGGGCATGTGTATGGGTCGTCACTGCATGGTTGTGTGGCCTTGGCGAATCATCTGGCAGTGTGTGTTCAATCGCATCAGTCCATGCATCCGATTGCGCCTCTTCGCGTTGTGAACCTGCTTCGATGCCTCGGGTGAGGCTGCTGAAGCTGGCCATCCACCAACGGGAGTAGGGCTTGCGTTGCGCGACCAATGCGGCTTGGCTGACCACGTGACTTGCCGATGCTTCGTAAACCACCGAGGTTTCCATGGGTAATTCGGCCACAGCAATGTCATCGCAGTGGCCAAACAAGGACTGCAGGCGCTCGGGCAAATCTTCATGGTGTTGGCGTTGCAGCAATTCAGACACAGCACTTCGCTTGAGTGTTTTGGCTTTGCCAGAAAGTGCTTTGGATGTGGCTGCCACACCCAGCCACATGCCGCGCTTGGCGCGGGTGAGCGCGACATACAGCAAGCGCATGTCTTCATCTGTTGTGGACTCGGTGATATCGGTGTCCTCATCGTCTTTGCTGGATGATGAGGCTTTGAAGCTGCCCAAAAACGGGACAAACACCAGCGGGTATTCCAAGCCTTTGCTTTTGTGAAAAGTCACCACTTGCACACAATGCGCGTCGGTTTCAAGCCGCATTTTTTGGGCTTCAGGGTTGTCGCTGCCTGCTTGCAGTTGCTGTGCCAAAAACTGCAGCAAGGCCTGCGGCCCTTGCAAACTGGCCGCTGCCGTTTGCAACAACTCACCAAGTTGCAAAAGATTGGTGAGCTGTCGATCTCCTCGCGGTTGCGACAGCAGACGCTTTGCAATGTCTTGGCTGTGCATCCATTGGTACAGCATAGGCAACACGCCTTGGCGTTGCCAGACTTGCAACCATTGTTGACAGGATTCCGCCAGCGCGTCACACAACTCTGGGTTGTGCATGGCTTGTGTCAATTCGTGTACGGGCCAGGCCCACAGCTTGCTGGCCATTGCGCTGCGTAACCAGCGCATATGGCGAGGCATGCTGATGGCTCGCAACACGCGCCACAGGTCAATGGCTTGCGGGCTGTGGTAGACATTGGCATGGTCTGACAAAAATACGCTGGGCAGCCCAGCCTGCGCTAAGGCAGATTGCATGGCTTGGGCATGGGCATGGCTGCGTACCAGCACAGCCATGTGTCCGGGGTGGATATCGCTGTGGGTGTTGAGCAGTTTGGCCATTTGGGAGGCAAAACCTTTGGCCATGTTTTGCACATGCAATTCAGCGGGCCAATAAGGCTTGTCGCTCATGCCAACTGGCAATGGCATGTGCCAAAAGGTCAGCGGTGGTGCAGGGCGTCCACTGGCATCAGCCAAGGGCACAGCATCCGCAGCGCTCTTGACCTTCACAAATTCAATGGTTTGCTGCTTGGCGCGAAAGGGTTGTGCCAGACTGCCAAACAACAGATTAACCGCATTCACTAAACCGGGTGCAGAACGGTAGTTGGTGTCTAAGGTATGACAGGCATCTGGGTTGATCTCTAGTGCTGTGCGGCGAGCTAACAAATAGGTATCGAGGTCCGCACCACGAAAACTGTAAATGGCTTGCTTGGGGTCACCAATCATCACCAAGGCGTGCTTGTCATTCACACGCGTGATGTCGTAAATCCGGTCCAAACTTTCGTACTGCCAAGGATCGGTGTCTTGAAATTCATCGACCATGGCCACCGGGTATTGCTGGCGTATGGCGTCGGCTAAATCGCCGGCATCATTTCTCAACGCTTGGTGTAAGCGCTGTAACAAATCATTGAAATCGAACTGTGATTGCTGGAGCTTGGTCAGCTGATAGGCGGCTCGCAGTTCGTGGGCAGCATGTTGAACCAGCAAGGGCGCACACACGGGTTCCGGATCGGCCAATTGCACCCACAAAGAAACCCTGTGAAAGAAATCGAAGTCAGCTGCAGATTTCCAGCCGCATGCTTGTAATTTTTCTGCGGTGAATCGCGCCAGCGTTTTGATAGGGATGGTGCGCCCGTGCGACGCCCAGTCGGTAAGTTGGGTGACCCAGATCGCAAAATATTTGTCCGATATGCCTTGTGCCTTGATCAAGCCATGGCTGCGCGCGGCATGCAACTGCTCGGGCAGGTTAGTTTGCCAAGCTTGTCGAGCCTTGGCTTCAAGTGCTTGCGTATGTTGCTGCCATTCCAAATAGGGCTGCAAAATTTCAACGGGCAAGGGCAAAGGAGGGGGAAGAGCTTCATGGTTGGCTGTTGGTGGTTGAAGGTCCCAAACTTTCCACAATGACTGTATGTTCTCCAGCAATACGTCCGGGTTGGTGCCGATTTGGCTCAGCACAATGCGTTGCAATTCAAACGGCAGCGGGTAGTACCACTTGCGCCAATGGTCTCGCACCAGTTGTTGCAGCAACGCATTGGGGTTGTCCAAATGGGTTTGCTCAAACAAGTCTCTGCTCATCAAGGCAAAACTGCTGAGCATGCGTCGGCTCCAACCATGGATGGTGTAGATGGCAGCTTCGTCCATGGCTTGTGCCGCCAGATGCAGGCGCCGCACACATTCGGGCCAAAAGTCTTTGTCCATGTCTTGGCTGAGACCTTGCAAAAATGGATCCTTTGGCGGTATTCGAGCGTTGAGTGTGCTTTCAAACCAACTGGCAGCCTGATGCAAACGGTTGCGGACACGTTCACGTAATTCAGCCGTAGCAGCTTCGGTGAATGTCATCACCAAAATTTGAGATGGCATGAGTGGCTCTTGGTCAACCCGGCCATGGCCGATGACCAAACGCACATAAAGCGCGGCCAATGTCCAGGTCTTGCCAGTTCCCGCGCTGGCTTCAATGATTTGCCGCTGACGCAGCGGCAAGTGCAAAGGGTCAAGCGTGTTCATGCGTCGTCCTCCACATCTGAGGTGGATGACAAGTTACTGTTGTGCAGCATGGGGCCATACAGTTGCGTCGCCAAGGCTTCAAACTGCAGCAAGTCCATATCATCAAAACGACTGAAAACACGTTGTAAATAAGGCGAAGAAGTTTGCTCGCCATGACGATAGCGAGCCCCTTCAAATGTCAAGCGCGCAACACCCAAAGCTTTGAGTCTTTGTGCAACTTCTGACAGGTTGCCATCGGCTTGTTTTTGGCGCTGCAATAAAAATTCGAAAGCAGTTTTTCTTGCTATGTGCAAAGGGGTGAGCCAAGCTTGGCGGTACAGAAACACCAATGCTTCTAATTCAGCCAATGCCTGCGAAGCAGGCAACGGTTTGAGTACGACCACGCCGTCTTCGCCGCTTTGCACACTCTCTGTGGAAATACCGGCGGCGTTGGCTGTCAAATGGCCTAACCACAGCTGATGGATGGCCTGACCTTGCATGACTTTGCTTGCACGCATATTTGAGTACAAGCCACAGCCATCAGCACGCTTGCGCCAGTGAGCTGGGTCGCCGCCATAAGGCAAATGGACCGTGGTGCCATGCGCTTGTATGGAAAAAGATTGTGCAGGCCATTCAATGTTTGAATCTTCTAGCCATGGTTGTAGGTTGGCGATGACGGTGTCTTTGAGTGCCAGCAATGCCTCTTGTTGCGCTTGACCGCCGCCCGCCATGGCCAGCTCACCGCGCAGTTTCAGTTGATGCAACAAGGCCAATGGCTCAGGGGCGTCAAGCACTTCTTGCCGGCGCATATAGCCCTCTAAACCGTTCAAGTCAAACGGTTCATTTTCTTCATCGTTGCCTTGCGGGGTGTCTAGTACCACTTGCAAATGGTGCTTGAAATACACCTCAACCGGTTGGCGCAACAAGGTTTGCAAGGCCGCTTCGTCCAATGTCGTGGGTGTCGGTAATCCCGTCTCAGTCAATGGTTGCAGCGGCACTTGCGTATGCGGTTTTGTGAACACGCTGGCCCATTCGCCGGCGTAGGTGGCAAAGCCTGAATCCAAGGTGAAATAGCGTGATGAAAACGGCTGCAGGGGTTGCAGTTGAGGAATGAAGGCAGGGTCTTTGCCATGTGGGTTGCTGTAGCAACGGTTGACATGGTCCAGCAATTGCGCGACCAGTACCGAAGCGGGCAGTGGTGCATGGTCGCTGGCGCGCTTGCCTTGCCAAGAGATGTACAAGCGTTGGCGGGCTGACAACACGGCTTCCAAAAACAAGTAACGGTCGTCTTCTCTGCGGGCCCGGTCACCTGCGCGAGCTTGACCAGGTTGGCTGATCAAGTCAAAGTCGCGCGGGGTCGGGCTGCGTGGATAAGCGCTGTCGTTCATGCCAAGCAGACACACCACTTTGAAAGGAATCGCTCGCATGGGCATGAGAGTGGCGAATTGCACGCCACCGCTGGCAAAGCGCTGTTGCAAACCGATGCTGTCTAGTTGTGCCATCCAGTGACTACGCAATACGCCCAGTGACAGGGGCTCCTCGTAACCGGCCAATTGGCTGTCTCTTAATGCATCCTCTAAAGGTGCGAGCAATTGATCCAGCACACGTTGGTCAGCATCATCTGTCACCAGAAAAAAACGTTCAGACAACTGCTGCCATAACGGCAACCAATCAGCGATGCGGCGCTCAGCTTGTAGCTCGTGCAAGCTGCGGTCCATGTCGTCCAACCATTGCAACAAACCATTGATAAGCGGGGCATCCAAACCATCAATGCCGGCATGGCCCGCGGTGTATTGCCACGGCGCATCGCTTGCTTGCGGGCCGAGGGCATATCCCAGCAGCAATCGGCGAAGGCCAAACCCCCAGGTATTTTGATCAGCATCAGCCAACAGGCTGTCAATGCCCCATGGTTGGCGTTGTTGTGCATCCAGGCCCCAGCGCACACCAGCGTGGCTCAACCATTCGTGCAGCTGTTCAACATCTGCTTCGCTGAGCGCGTACCGATCGCGCACCGCTTTGACTTGAAACAGACCCAACCAGTCGCGCAAACTCATTCTCAGTTGTGGCAATTGCAAGAAGGTGTCTACAGCTTGCACCAATGGGTGTATGCGTGGCGTGCTGTCGGTGACCGAATAAGGGATGTCAAGTTCAGGGCGTTGACCGTTTGCGTGGCGACCGAACACTGCATGAACATGGGGGGCAAACTGCGCCATGTCTGGCACCATCACCATGATGTCAGACGGTTGCAATTGCGCATCCGCATTTAGCCACCCAAGCACACGATCGTGCAAAACTTCGACCTCGCGTTGCGCTGAGTGTGCTTGCACAAACAACAGGCTGTGGTCGTCAGCTGCCATTGGGACACGCGTATTGGGTGGCGGGTTCAGTTGCAAGATGTCCGACTGCAATTGCTGCAACACGGCTGGCGTCTGTCCTGCGTCTTGCCATTCTTTGACCGGGTTGATGAAGACCGATAGGCGTTTGTATTCAGGCGCTTGTTCATCGACGGCTTCAAATTGGTCGATCGCGTGCAAATAGTCGCGCCCTTGCTTGCCCCAAGCGGCCAACAACGGATGACCGCCTTGGGACAGGTCTTCGCTCAAATGGCCCCAATGCTCTTGGCTGGGGTTGTGCACAAACATCAGCACGGGTAAATGTCGCCCCAGTGCGACCAAGGCTTGCATGGTTTGCATAGGCAGTGCCGTCACCCCAAACACCATCAGCCTTGGCGGCAAACCCTGAATGCCGCCTGGCGGGTGTTGATGCAAGCTGCGAAGAAATGCTTGGTGTACATCGGAACGCGATTCGAATTGCCCAGACCAAGGCGCATGTTGTCGCACGTCTTGCAAGAGGTCACGCCACATGGCGGCTTGCCACGCTTGAGAATCAGGCAAGGGCTGCGCACGTTCCCAATGGTCAACACCTTGGGACCAGTTGCTTAGCCAGTCTGAACGGTAATTTTGGTAGCCGTCCAGCACATCGGCGAGTTGCTGTGCCAAATGGTAGGCGCGTATACCCTTGTGTTCTTCGCCCATGTAATGCGCGAGCGCTGCATAACGCGGGTCGTTCAGCCACTGCGGTAATTTGCGCAAGATACGCCAAGCCAAGGGTGCTTTGTCCAGCGGCATGTGCATGGGCAAGCGCTCAGCGCCCAGCACACTTCGGTAAATTTGCCACAACTGGCTGGCGGGCAGCACCATGCGCGTGGCTGCGCAAATACCTAAGGCATCGTCGCCGGCCAAAGCCATGCTCAGCCAATGCTTCATGCCATTGCTTTGCACCAAGACAGTTTCAGCAGCCAAGGGCGGCAAGGGATGGCGTTGAATATGTTCAACCATCAGGTCGCGCAAGCCTTCCATGCGGTTGCTGTGCAACACCATGAATCCTGTGCGTGGCGGGTTGGATGAAGAATGGGGGCTTGACATGGGACGCTCAGCTTAAAGCATATGCAGGGTCATTGGGTGAGCCAGCGACAGACATATGTTCAATGTCTTGGCAGTTTTTCTGCCAAGAGGGAAGAGGGCAAGGACTGGCCTTGAACGGTCAAGCCTTGGTCGGACAGGCTTTTTGCCACACGCGGGCCCATGCCAGACACCCTTTGCATCAAGTCAGACCAATCTTTAAAGGGTTGCTGTGAGCGAGCAGCCATCAAGCGGCGAGTGAATGGCGGTCCTATGCCACGCAAACCATCAAGCTCTGCTTCGCTGGCTTGGTTGATGTCCAACGCCATCGCGGGAGATAAAAAAGCCAGCGTCAAGCCAGCAAATAAAAGATACCTAGACATGGTGTTTGCTCAGTTGAAAGCACCGATTGCAGCATAGGCAGCACTGAACATGATGAAGTGGTGCTCAAGAAAAAACCCAGCAACACTGTTTGTCAGGCTTACAGTTCTTCGATACGTCTGGGGGGGTAACTGTCCCAAGCTTGGCAGCCCGGACATTGCCAGAAATGCTGCAATGCTTCAAACCCGCAGGCTGCGCAACGGTAGCGGCGCAAGGGCTTGGCAGCATGGGCGAGGGCGCGTTGAACCTGTGGTTGTTGCTCTGGGCTGAGTGCCGTGTCAGACAGCAATTGAGAGGCTGCAATCAACGAAGGATGGCGATTCAAATGCAGGCTGTACAAGGCCTTGCCATCGGTTTGACCCATGCTGGATTGCAAATTGACAATGGCGTCAAGCACATCCAGACTTTGTAATTGATGGTAGCTGTCTTGCAGCAAAGTCAGTATGGGAATTTGCCTTTGTACTTGTGGCGCGAGCCGTGCCAAGGCGCTGGCAACCAAAGGCATGGCTGAGGGCACCAGGCGGGCTAACTCTTGCAATTGGTCGCAGGCGTGGGTCAAGCGGTTTTGCTGCTCACACAAATCAGCCAGCGCAATACGTGGACGCGCACTGTCGGGCGCAGTTTGAATGGCTTGGATCAGCAACGCTTCACTTGCTTGAAGGTCTTTTTCGCTGGCCGCCAATTCGCACAGGTAATGCGCCCGTCGCACCGCAAAATTGCCTTGGCCTTGTCCATCGAGTTGCAATGAAATATCAGCGGCTTGACGCCAGTCTCTGCCGCGCTCGTAAATACTGAGCAAGGCCAGCAATGCCTGTGGCGCAAGCGTGGTCGTCAACAAGGGTTGTAATGCCGCCTCTGCCCTGTCCAATATGCCGGCTTTGACGAAGTCCAAAGCCAAATCGTATTGCGCACGGTCGCGGTCAGCCTTGCTCAAATCCGCGCGTGCGAGCAAGTGCTGGTGCACACGCACAGCGCGTTCAAACTCACCGCGGCGGCGGAACAAATTGCCCAATGCAAAATGCAATTCAGAGGTATCCGGGTCGCGTTGTACCGCTTCAATGAATGCATCAATCGCTTGGTCTTGCTGTTCATTGAGCAAATAGTTCAGCCCTTTGAAATACGCCTTGGGATTGCTGCGGTTTTCCATGCGCAATTGGCGCAGGTCAAAACGCGAGGCCAGCCAACCCAGCACAAAAGCGATGGGAAGCCCTAAGAAAATCCAACTGATATCAAGGTCCATACAAGTCCGCAGCAACGGCCTCACCGTTTGATTTATTCGCAGGGGCAGACGGAGTCTCTGACACGGCCTTTTTGGCAAGGCGGCGCTGTTGCCACCAACGCGGCACCATGCCAGCCACGCCGACCGCTACGCCGATGGCAAACACAGTGAGCAACACCAACACCATGGGCGCGCGCCATTCCATGTCCCAGAAAAATCGCACCGAGACATCATCGCGGTTGTTCAATGCAAAGGCCAACATGGTCAAAAAAATGGCTGCTTTCAGTGTCCACTGAAGCAGCCGTATGAATGTTTTCAAGTGCATCCCCCTTGATGGGTGAAAAGATCAGGACTGAGAATCACCGGACTTATCCAATAAGTCTCGGCTGCGTAATTCAATGGCTTCACGCAAGGCCTTGCCTTGCTTGAAATGCGGCACGCGTTTTTCAGGGATGGCCACACTTTCGCCTGACCGTGGATTGCGGCCCATGCGAGGCGGGCGACGGTTCACTGAAAAGCTGCCAAAGCCACGCAACTCTATGCGATGACCTTTGACCAGCGCGTCACTCATGGCGTCCAGCAAAGCCTTGACCGCGAACTCGGCATCTTTGTGAGCCAGTTGCGGAAAACGTGCGGCAAGCTCTTCAACCAAATCACTGCGGGTCATGGAAATACAACTCAACTAAAAAAATCTTGGAAAAAACCACCTGACGGCTTGGGGCCAATCAGGTGGGTGTGATTTGCTGACGCGGTGTCAGCAGATCACTTCTCGTTGTTGTCCAACTTGGCGCGCAACAAAGCACCCAAGCTGGTGGTGCCGGCATTGCCAGCGTTTTGCTGACTCAGGTTGGCCATTGCGTCTGCTTGATCAGCAGCGTCTTTGGCTTTGATGGACAACTGGATGTTGCGAGTTTTGCGGTCAATGTTGACCACCACAGCGCTGACTTCGTCGCCGACTTTGAGCACATGGCTGGCATCTTCGATGCGGTCACGGCTGATTTCCGAGACGCGCAAGTAGCCGATGATGTCTTCGCCGAGATCAATTTCAGCGCCTTTGGCATCCACCGTTTTGACAGTGCCGGTGACGATCTGGCCCTTGTCATTGACAGACACGAAGTTGGTGAACGGGTCAGAGTCGAGTTGTTTGATGCCCAGGGAAATGCGCTCGCGCTCCACATCCACGGCCAACACCACGGCTTCGACTTCTTGTCCCTTTTTGAAGTTGCGAACAGCGACTTCGCCGGTTTCGTTCCAAGACAAATCAGACAAGTGCACCAAGCCATCGATGCCAGCAGCCAAGCCGACGAACACGCCGAAGTCGGTGATGGATTTGATCGGGCCAGTGACTTTGTCGCCGCGCTTGGTGGCTGAAGCAAATTCTTGCCAAGGATTGGCTTTGCACTGCTTCATGCCCAAAGAGATACGGCGCTTGTCTTCGTCGATCTCGAGGACCATGACTTCAACTTCATCGCCCAAGGCCACGATTTTGGAAGGTGCCACGTTTTTGTTGGTCCAGTCCATTTCGGACACGTGCACCAAGCCTTCGATGCCGGGTTCGAGTTCGACAAACGCGCCGTAATCGGCGATGTTGGTGACCTTGCCGTGCATGCGCGTGCCTTGCGGATAGCGGCGGTTCACGCCCATCCAAGGATCGTCGCCCATTTGTTTCAAGCCCAGTGACACGCGGTTTTTCTCGGTGTCGAACTTGAGGATCTTGGCTGTGATTTCCTGACCAGCGACCACCACCTCGGAGGGGTGACGCACACGACGCCAGGCCATGTCGGTGATGTGCAGCAAACCGTCGATGCCGCCCAGATCCACGAATGCACCGTATTCGGTGATGTTCTTGACCACGCCGTGAACGATGGAGCCTTCTTTCAGGTTTTCCATCAGCTTGGCGCGCTCTTCGCCCATAGAAGCTTCGATAACTGCGCGGCGTGACAACACGACGTTGTTGCGCTTGCGGTCAAGTTTGATGACCTTGAATTCCATGGTCTT
This sequence comes from Comamonadaceae bacterium, assembly GCA_027488735.1. Lineage (GTDB taxonomy): Bacteria > Pseudomonadota > Gammaproteobacteria > Burkholderiales > Burkholderiaceae_C > Limnohabitans. The sequence continues at coordinate 137,569 of JAIYBB010000003.1, forward strand.
GTTTTCAAACGGTGACAAGTCTTTGATGGGGCGTGTGTCGATGAGTGAGCCGGGCAGGAAAGCGCGGATGCCGTTGACCAATACGGTCAGGCCGCCTTTGACTTTGCCGCTGGTGGTGCCGGTGACGAATTCGCCGGATTCCAAAGCTTTTTCCAAAGACATCCAAGAGGCCAAACGCTTGGCGGTGTCGCGGCTGAGGATGGTGTCGCCGTAGCCGTTTTCGACGGAGCTGATGGCCACCGACACAAAGTCGCCGGCTTGTACTTCGATTTCACCGAGGTCGTTTTTAAATTCTTCGATAGGCACATAGGCCTCTGATTTCAGCCCCGCATTAACCACGACGTGGTTGTGCTCGACACGGATGACTTCAGCGGTGATCACTTCACCGATGCGCATCTCTGAGCGTTTCAGGGATTCTTCAAACAGGGCTGCAAATGATTCAGACATTCAATTTCCTAATTTCGTCGAGCAAGCGTCCGCCAAAGTGGGCGGGAGAAAACTGGTTCGACTGTTGGCGCGGGGTTGCCGCAGTTGAGTGAAACAACCTCACCACCGGTGCGCCATGCAGCGCGAAGGGGATGGTGAGGAACCAGATCAGGCGTGGCCGGGGCCAAACACCTGTTTGTTTTGCCACCAGTGCATCACTTGGGTCACCGACGAGTCGATGGAAAGCGATGAGTTGTCCAGTGACAAAGCATCTTGCGCGGGCTTTAAGGGTGCAACGCTGCGTTGTGTGTCGCGGGCGTCACGCGCCATGAGGTCTGCGCGAAGAACGTCGATTGTAGTGGAAATTCCCTTTGAAATCAGTTGCTTGTAGCGACGTTCTGCTCTTTTTTCAGCACTTGCGGTCAAAAACACCTTCAAAGGGGCGTCCGGAAAAATGACCGTGCCCATGTCGCGGCCGTCGGCGACCAGGCCGGGCAGCCGTCTGAAGCTGAGTTGTAAATCCACCAAAGCCTCACGAACCAGAGGCAAAACCGAGACTTTAGAGGCGTTCATACCGGCTTGTTCGGTGCGAATGTCCTCGGAAATATTGACGCCGGACAAAAGCACGTGCTCACCTTGGAATTCGACCGGCAAGGTTCTGGCCAAGTCGGCAATGGATTGTTCATGCTCCGTGTCCAAAGCCAAACCGGCTTGCAAGGCGGCAAAAGCAGTCAAACGGTACAGCGCGCCGCTGTCTAAATAGTGGTAGCCGAGTTGCTGCGCGACCAAGGCGGCCAAGGTGCCTTTGCCCGAAGCGGTCGGGCCGTCAATTGCGATCACAGGCACCTGAGAAGACTTGGACAGCGAGAACAGTGCCTCGAAATAGTCAGGAAAGGTTTTAGCCACGCATTTCGGGTCCAAAATACGCACCGGCAATTTGGCCGGGTTGAAGGCCGCCAGCGAAAAACACATGGCGATGCGGTGGTCGTCATAGGTGTGAATCGAAGCCGCCTGCCAATGTTGAACCGGGTGAATGCGTATCCAGTCGTCGCCTTCTTCGACCTGCGCGCCGAGTTTGCGTGCTTCTGCGGCCATGGCAACGATGCGGTCGGTTTCTTTCACGCGCCAACTGGCGATATTGCGCAAGGTGCAGGGGCCGTCGGCGTACAAGGCCATGACGGCCAGCGTCATGGCAGCATCCGGAATCTGGTTGCAGTCCATGTCTATGGCTTTCAACGGCCAGGCACCGCGACGCGTTTGCACCCAGTTCGGTCCGCTGGAAATTTCAGCACCCATGGCGCGTGCCGCATCCGTGAAACGGATGTCGCCTTGAATCGAGTCCGCGCCCACGCCTTGAATGCGCACACCCTCCACTGAAGCGATCGCACCTAATGCAATGAAGTAACTGGCAGATGACGCGTCGGCTTCAACAGGCAATATACCCGGCGATGTGTAACGACTGCCGGCCGGTACGGTAAAGCGTTGCCAGCCTTCGCGTTGCACACGGACGCCAAAGCGTTGCAATAAATTAAGAGTGATTTCTATGTACGGTTTGGAGATGAGTTCGCCCACCACTTCAATGACGATGTCTTGTGTGGCCACCAACGGCAATGCCAGCAAAAGCGCTGTTAAAAACTGGCTCGACACATCGCCGCGCACATGTATGGGCTTGTCCAACTGCAAACCCGCGTGGCCGCGCAGCGCTAAGGGCGGATAGCCTTCCTTGCCTGTGTAATCGATGCGGCAACCGAGCTGGCGCAATGCGTCCACCAAATCGCCGATGGGGCGCTCGTGCATGCGAGGCACGCCGTGCATGTCTGCGTGAGCGCCCATGAGTGCGAGCGCGGCTGTGAGCGGTCGCATGGCGGTGCCTGCGTTGCCCATGAACAAATCCAAGGTTTTGTCAGGCGCTTGGCCGCCGATGCCGGTGACTTTCAAACTGCTGGCATCGGCTTGCAAATGGCAACCGAGTTCGCGCAAGGCATTGAGCATGACGCGGGTGTCGTCCGAGTCCAGCAAGTCTTGCAACTCGGTCGTGCCTTGCGACAAGGCGGCCAACAGCAGCACGCGGTTGGAAATGCTTTTAGAGCCGGGCAGGGTGACCGAGCCGCTGGCGCTGTCTAGGGCTGGTACGTCGAGAAAGTGGGTGGAGAACATAGGGGGCAGAGACTGCGCACTGAAATAGCTATTGTAGAAGTCGGTAGTGCTTGGCGATTAATCGTCATCCTCGGTTTGCCCAGTGAGTCCCGTTTGCAAGCTCCAGCTTGAACGCACACGGCTGGCTTCTTCTATCAACTTTTGCAGGTGGTTCAAGTCGTGGTTTTGAATGGCTTTTTCGAAGTCGTCCAGCGCCGCGCGAAACAGGCTTGTTTGCTTGATCACTTCGGCTTGGTTGGCACTGAGAATGTCGCGCCACACAGCCGGGTCGCTGGCCGCGATGCGGGAAAAATCACGAAAGCCCGGGCCGGCCATCTTCAAAAAAGCGGCGCCTTGGTCTTGTGCAGACAAAGCGTTGACCGCGGCGAAGGCCAGCAAATGCGGCACATGGCTGACGGCGGCAAACGTGGCATCGTGGTCTTGCGGGTTCATCAGGCTGACATGGCTGCCGATGGCGGTCCACACTTGTTTGGCGTTTTCTAGCTGAACTGCGCCAGTCTGGGCCAAAGGCGTGAGTATGGCGCGCCTGTCTTGGTACAAATCGGCTTCAGCGTGATCGACACCGGCCTCTGCTTTACCGGCGATCGGGTGCGCCGGGACAAAGCAGGGCAGACGTTCGTCCAAATACGCTGCCGCAGCAGCCACCACATCGGTTTTGGTAGAGCCCACGTCCATGAGCAAGCAGTCAGGCGACAAGGCGGGCGTGATGGCCTGCAAACATTCGGCGGTGCGGCTGACAGGAACCGCCAACAATACGATGTCACATCCTTCAGCAGCCTGTTCGGCAGATGTGGCTGCTTGGTGAATCACGCCGAGTTGCAATGCACGTTCGCGGGTTCGGGCGCTGGGGCTAAAGCCTTTGACCTTGTCTACCAAACCGTGTTTTTGCAAAGCCAGTGCAAATGAAGCACCCATGAGGCCACAGCCGATCAGGCCGAGTTGTTTGAATTTCAGGGGTGCAGACATAGCGGCCAAGGCTTACTTCTATTCAATCAAAAATCAGGACCCAATTGGCCTCAAGCGCCGACCGGGTAGGAGCCAATCACTTTGTAAAACGCGCACATGCCTTGTAACTCGCTGAGCGCTTTGGCGACATGCGGCTGGCTGATGTGGCCGTCAAGATCGATGTAGAAGAAATATTCCCATTGGCCCGACTTGGCGGGGCGGGATTCGAAACGCGTCATGGACACGCCGTTTTGTTTCAAGGGCACCAGCAAGTCATGCACCGCTCCAGGTTTGTTGGCCACCGATACGACCAAGGACGTGCAATCGCGACCGGAGGCGGGCGGCGTGGCCAGGGTTTGCGGTAGGCACACAATCGCAAAACGGGTGCGGTTATATGCCTCGTCTTGAATGGCGTGCGCCACCACATGCAAACCGAATTGCGATGCCGCACGTTCACTGGCCAGTCCGGCCCAAGCAGGGTTGGTGGCAGCGAGCCGTGCGCCTTCGGCGTTGCTGGAGACGGCGCGGCGTTCTGCATTGGGCAAATGTTGCGTCAACCAGTTTTGGCATTGGCCTAAGGCTTGCGGATGCGCCAGCACCACCTCGACGCCATCAAGTGTTGGGGACTGCCGCAAGAGGTTGTGACGCACCAGCAAACTCACCTCGCCGACCACGTGAACCGGCGTGCGCAAAAACAAATCGAGTGAACGTGCGACAGCGCCTTCGGTAGAGTTTTCCACACCGACCACGCCGTATTGCGCGGTACCCGCAGCGGTGGCGTGAAACACCTCGTCAAAGTTATTGCAGTAAATCAGTTCGGCTGCGCTGCCGAAATATTCGATAGCCGCCTGCTCGCAAAACGTGCCTATGGGGCCGAGCACGGCGACGCGTTGTGGCGCTTCTAACGCCAAACAAGCCGACATGATTTCGCGCCAAATGGCGGCGACATGGTTGTTTTTGAGCGGGCCGGGATTGAGTTGCTGGATTTTTTCCAGCACTTGCGCGACACGGTCAGGGCGAAAAAAAGGTGAACCTTCGGCGCGTTTGATGTCGCCGACTTGTTCGGCCAAATGCGCGCGCTCATTCAGCAATTCCAGCAACTGACGGTCAAGTGTGTCGATGTGCTGGCGCAAACCGGCTAAGCCGTCAGTCGCTTTGTCGCTCATGGGGTGTCGTCCGCGGGAGCGTCTTCGCCACCGGTTTCACCCGCTTCGTCAGCACCGCCTTGGGCATCGTTTTCCACAATGCGTTGCATGCCGCTGAGTTTGGAGCCTTCATCCAAGCCGATGAGCGTGACGCCTTGTGTGGCGCGACCCATTTCGCGGATTTCGCTGACACGGGTGCGTACCAACACGCCCCGGTCTGTGATCAACATGATGTCGTCATCCGTATGCACCAAGGTGGCGGCGACCACTTTGCCGTTGCGCTCGGTTTGTTGGATCGCAATCATGCCTTTGGTGCCGCGTCCGTGGCGTGTGTATTCGTCAATCGGTGTGCGTTTGCCATAGCCGTTTTCGGTGGCGGTCAACACACTGTTGCGGGCAATAACGTCGGCATCGGTGACGGCGTTTTCCTGCTCAGCCACCAGCAAAGCGATGACGGATTGACCATCATCCAAAGACATGCCGCGCACACCGCGCGCGCTGCGGCCAAGTGGACGCACATCGTTTTCATCAAAACGCACGGCTTTGCCGCCGTCGCTGAACAACATGACATCGTGTTTGCCGTCGGTGAGGGCTGCGCCGATCAGGTAGTCGCCGTCGTCAAGGTTGACGGCAATGATGCCGCCCTTGCGCGGGTTGTTGAATTCGTCGAGTGAGGTTTTCTTGACCGTGCCCATGGACGTGGCCATGAACACGAATTGATCGTCAGGGAATTTGCTGGCTGCGCCTGTCAACGGCAGCACCACATTGATTTTTTCGCCTTCAATCAACGGGAACATATTGACGATGGGGCGACCGCGTGAACCGCGCGAACCCTCTGGCACTTCCCAGACTTTGAGCCAGTACAAACGGCCACGGTTGGAGAAACACAAAATGTAATCGTGCGTGTTGGCGATGAACAACTGCTCGATCCAATCGTCTTCTTTCGTAGCCGTGGCCTGCTTGCCGCGACCGCCGCGTTTTTGTGCGCGGTATTCAGACAGCGGCTGGCTTTTGATGTAGCCACTGTGGCTGAGTGTGACCACCATGTCGGTCGGTGTGATCAAGTCTTCGGTAGCCAGGTCTTGCGCGTTGTGCTCGATGTGGCTGCGGCGCGCGCCAAGCTTGCTTTGGCCAAATTCTTGGCGAACAGCAGATAACTCGTCACTGATGATGGCAGAGACACGCTCGGGCCGAGCCAATATATCCAGCAAGTCATCGATTTCCGACATGACTTCCTTGTATTCATTGACGATTTTGTCTTGTTCAAGGCCAGTCAAGCGTTGCAAACGCATTTGCAAAATTTCATGCGCTTGGGTATCGCTCAAACGGTACAGGCCGTCAGCACCCATGCCGTATTGCTTTTCCAAACCATCAGGGCGGTAGTCGTCGGCATTGATCACGCCGCCGTCGGCCTTGGCTCGGGTCAACATGGTGCGCACCAACTGGCTGTCCCAAGGCTTGCTCATCAACTCGGCTTTGGCCACTGGGGGCGTGGGCGCATTGCGGATGATGGCGATGAATTCGTCGATATTGGCCAGCGCCACGGCCAGGCCTTCGAGCACATGGCCGCGTTCGCGCGCTTTGCGCAAATTGAACACGGTGCGACGGGTCACCACTTCGCGGCGGTGTTGCAGAAAGACGCTAATCAGGTCTTTCAAATTGCACAAACGCGGTTGGCCGTCGATCAAGGCCACCATGTTCATGCCGAAAGTGTCTTGCAACTGGGTTTGCTTATAGAGATTGTTGAGCACCACCTCTGGGACAGCACCGCGCTTGAGTTCGATCACCAGACGCATGCCGGATTTGTCGGATTCGTCCTGAATGTGGCTGATATCTTCAATTTTCTTTTCGTGAACCAACTCAGCCATGCGTTCTTGCAAAGTCTTTTTGTTCACCTGGTAAGGCAGTTCATCCACGATGATGGCCTGGCGCTGACCCCGGTCTATGTCTTCAAAATGGCATTTGGCGCGCATGACCACGCGGCCTCGGCCCGTGCGGTAGCCTTCTTTGACGCCGCTGATGCCATAAATAATGCCGGCGGTGGGGAAGTCAGGGGCTGGCACGATTTCCATCAAGTCGTCGATGGAAGCATCCGGGTGGCGCAGCATGTGCAGGCAAGCGTCCACCACTTCATTCAGGTTGTGCGGCGGGATGTTGGTGGCCATGCCCACTGCAATACCCGCAGACCCGTTCACCAATAAATTGGGAAATTTGGCGGGCATCACCAGTGGTTCTTTTTCGCTGCCGTCATAGTTCGGCCCGAAATTGACAGTTTCTTTGTCCAAATCGTCCAGCATTTCGTGGGCGATTTTGGACAAACGGATTTCGGTGTAACGCATAGCGGCAGCGTTGTCTCCGTCCACCGAGCCGAAGTTACCTTGACCGTCAACCAGCATGTGGCGCAATGAAAAATCTTGGGCCATGCGAACAATGGTGTCGTAAACCGCGCTGTCGCCGTGCGGGTGGTATTTACCGATCACATCGCCCACAATACGTGCCGATTTTTTGTACGGGCGGTTCCAGTCATTGTTGAGTTCGTGCATGGCAAACAAAACCCGGCGGTGCACTGGCTTGAGGCCGTCTCTGGCATCTGGTAAGGCCCGCCCGACAATCACGCTCATGGCGTAGTCTAGGTAACTGCGGCGCATCTCCTCTTCAAGGCTGATGGGCAGTGTTTCTTTGGCGAACTGGGTCATGTATACCGTCTAGTTTTTGTCAGATGAATCCATCATTTTAGGGTAAGGTTTTTTGTGGGTATTTGAGGGGCATGTGCCATAATTAGAATGTTGTAAGGGTTTAACCTAGCCCGCACCCCAGAAAATTCAGAATCCAACAGTACCAAAGGAAAGTTATGAAAAAAGTCAAATCACTTGTGATTGCTGTCTCAACATTGGCCTTTGCCGGTTTGACCACTGCAGCTGAAATCAATAACTGGCTGTCTTCTTCAGGCGATGTTTGGAAAAATAGCTACGGTGAATGCTGGCGAAATGGGTCTTGGACACCCGCGACAGCCGCGCCCGGCTGCGACGGCGCCATCGTCATCGAGCCCAAAGCCGCTGCCAATGCACAAAATTCAGCCGCCTCATCATCCAAATCACCGCAAGTAGACCAGGCACCCGCTGCCCAACAAGCACCCTCACCGCTGGATGCTCCTGGACTTCAACCGGCGCCTGCATCTGCACCCAGCCCCGCGGCTGCAGTTGCTCCAGCAGCTGTGTCGTCTAAGGTGACCTACGCGGCTGATACATTCTTTGACTTCAACAAATCTGTGATCAAGTCTGAAGCCAAAGCCAAGCTGGACGATCTGGTTGACAAAATCAAAGCTGTCAATTTAGAAGTCATCATCGCCGTTGGTCACACTGACGCAGTGGGGTCAGATGCATACAACCAAAAACTCTCTATGCGCCGCTCTAATGCGGTCAAGGCCTACTTGATCAACAAAGGTGTTGACAAAACCCGTATTTACACAGAAGGCAAGGGCGAGAAGCAACCCGTTGCTGACAACGGCACCAAAGAAGGACGCGCTAAAAATCGCCGCGTCGAAATCGAAGTGGTGGGTGCCCGCAAAAACTGATCCCCTCCTCAGTTGAACCGAACCCCGCGAAAAGCGGGGTTTTTTTTGCCTCTGCCATCATCCTTGTGCGCTGCATTGCCCCTTGGGCGTGCTCTTGGTCTGATCTCAATCACAATCCACATATGAGCAATACCAATGTAGACCCCGCCGAACTGGCGAAATTTTCAGAATTGGCCCACCGCTGGTGGGATGTCAACAGTGAGTTCAGGCCACTGCACCAGATCAATCCCTTGCGCCTAGAGTGGATCAACGCATTGGCTTCATTGAAACAACGCCAAGTGCTCGATGTGGGTTGTGGCGGTGGCATTTTGTCTGATGCCATGGCCAGAGCCGGCGCACACGTCACCGGCATTGACTTGGCCACCAAATCTTTGAAAGTCGCGCAACTGCACGCACTGGAAACCCAAACGCCGAATGTGACTTACCGCGAAGTCAGTGCAGAGGCCTTGGCTGCAGAAGCACCCGCGCAATTTGATGTGGTGACCTGCATGGAAATGTTGGAACATGTGCCAGACCCTGCGTCCATCGTCAAAGCGTGCGCCACTTTGGTCAAGCCCGGTGGCTGGGTATTTTTTTCCACCTTGAACCGCAACCCAAAATCATTTTTATTTGCCATCTTAGGTGCTGAATATGTGTTGAATTTGTTGCCCAAGGGCACGCATGAATATGCCAAGTTCATCCGTCCCTCAGAGTTGGCCGCCTATTGCCGTTCTGCCGGCTTGGTTTTGCAGGCCACCAAGGGGTTGCAATACAACCCGATCACCCGTCGCTATTGGCTGGATGGCAACACCAGTGTCAACTACATGATTGCCACCCAGCGGGCACTTTGAATCGGCGTATTGATGACGACCATACCCAAACCTAAAGCCGTGTTGTTTGACTTGGACGGCACATTGATAGACAGCGCTCCAGACTTGGCCGCTGCTGCAGACAAAATGCGCACCGACCGGGGCTTGCCTTCCTTGGAATATGCCTTGTACCGCCCCATGGCCGGGTCGGGTGCCCGGGGTATGTTGCATGTGGCGTTCGGCATGCCAGAAGCACACGCCGACTACGAAAATTTCAAGAACGAATTTTTGAACAATTACCAGCAAGCCATGACGCTCAAAACCACTGTGTTCAGTGGTGTGACAGACATGTTGTCTGCCTTGCAAGCGATGGGTCTGCGCTGGGGTGTGGTGACCAATAAAAGCCAGCGTTTCACCATTCCGCTCAGCCAGCAAATGGATCTCTTCAAAACTGCGGGCGCAGTGGTCAGTGGCGACACCACGCCGCATGCCAAACCGCATCCGGCGCCGTTGTTTGAAGCGGCACGTTTGTTGGGCTTGCCTCCATATGACTGCTGGTATGTGGGCGATGACGAGCGCGACATCGTGGCTGGCAAAGCGGCTGGCATGGTGACAGTGGCTGCCAACTACGGATATCTTGGCGTAGAGACTGAGGTCTTGCAGTGGGGCGCAGATTTTGTGATCCACCATCCCGATGAACTGGCAGACTTGTTACCCAAGGCGTAGAATGTTCCTTCTTGGGGCTGCATTGGTTTCGACATGGGTTCGGACGCGGCGCAGGGCATGTCGAGGTTCTGTCACCTCGTAAATCCGCAGAAAAAAACTAACTGCAAACGACGAACGTTTCGCACTCGCGGCTTAAACCCGCGAGCCTTGCAACAGTTGGCCGATAGGCTGGGCAAGGGCGGTCGCAAGACTGTCCAGGCTGCAAGGTAATTCATATGGGCTGGCACCACACCGGGTACCTTGGTGTGGTGCGAGAAAATAGGGTACTGGTCTGGTGTGCAGCGTGTCGCTGCGCGGCACATCGGATGAGACAAAAAAACAGACGACTACACATGTAGAACTGTCCGAAAAAGGCTTGTGGACGCGGGTTCAAATCCCGCCAGCTCCACCACTATAGGAAAAACCAACCTCTCGGGGTTGGTTTTTTTTCACCACAAGCTCGTGTCTGTGCGTGTTCAGGCGATAGTTTGGCCCCGGTTCTATCGACACGTCAGGTGGCTCAAACACAGCTTCTTCAAACCGCCACATTTCAATGCCAAAATCCCCGGTATGAACACTCGCATACTCAAAGCTGTTTTCCCCATCGCCGGTTTAGGCTCCCGTTTTTTGCCCGCCACCAAAGCCTCTGCCAAGGAAATGCTGCCGGTGGTGGACAAGCCCTTGATTCAATACGCTGTGGAAGAGGCCTACGAAGCTGGCATTCGTCATATGGTGTTTGTCACCGGGCGCACCAAGCGCAGTGTCGAAGACCACTTTGACACCGCCTACGAATTGGAAAATGAATTAGAGCAAGCCGGCAAGACCGAGTTGCTGAAAATTGCACGCGGCATTTCCCCTGACGACATGGTGTGCAGTTATGTGCGTCAGCCTCGCGCTTTGGGTTTGGGCCATGCGGTGTTATGTGCCGAGCATTTGGTGGGCCAGGAGCCATTTGCGGTGTTGTTGGCCGACGACTTGATGGTCGGGCAACCCTCCATCACCGCACAAATGGTGCAGCAATTCGCCACGCTGCAAGCCAGCATATTGGCGGTTCAAGACGTTCCCCTGGACCAAACTAATCGCTACGGTATCGTCAGTGGCACCACCCTAGACGCCCAATTGACCCAGCTTTCGGGCATTGTTGAGAAGCCCGCTCCCGCCGATGCGCCCAGTACTTTGGCCGTGGCAGGGCGTTACATTTTGATGCCACGTATTTTTGAAGAATTGAAAACCACGCCCAAAGGCGCGGGCGGTGAAATTCAGTTGACCGATGCGATCGCGCAATTGCTGAGCAAAGAAAAAGTGTTTGCCTATCGTTACCACGGCACGCGTTATGACTGCGGCAGCAAACTGGGCTTTTTACAGGCCACAGTTGATTTGGGTGAGCACCATCCGCAGGTTGGCGCCGAATTTTCATCTTGGCTGGCGCAACGCCAGTCCTGAGTCAATCCCGCGCACGGCTGCGGGCCTCGCCAAGTCGCCAACAAGACCACCCCAGGTCTTAGCCTGTGGTTAACCCTAGTCGCATCAGTGTTATAAATCCCTTTCTTCTTGGGATTCGTATGCCATTTAAGTATTTAGTGCTTTTTATTTGCCGTTGCTGCATATTTTTTGGGGTGCTTGTGACGCAATGGGCAACTGCGGGCATGTTGGTCAAAGCCGATATTGACCGCTTGTTTGATCAGCAGTGCTTGGTAGGTGACATTCAGCCAAATTTGCCTGTGTGGCCTTTGTTTGTGAAGGATGGCGAGAACCCTGACGCAAAACCTGTGCTCAAGGCTTATGTGTTTGAGACGGTGGATTTTGAACCGGTGCGGGGCTATGGCGGCAAGCCCATCAATGTCATGGTGGTGATGGATACACAAGGCAATTACCTTGCGTCGAAATTGCTGGACCACAAAGAGCCGTTGTTTCGTTCCGATGCAGGCATCGCCAAGTTAAGCAAGTTCACCGAGCAATACGCCGGCTTGTCCATGCAACAAAAAATTGAAATATTTGCCCACACAGCCACACCCAGGCGCGATGCCAATTACGCTGCATTGTTTGGGGTACAGGCTGGCACGGTGACGGCCAAAGCCATCGATAAAACCATTGTGTTGTCTGCTGCATCAGTGGCCATGGCTCATGCGGAGGCGCAAGCCCAAGGCATGATTGCGGGAGCGGTTGCCGGCGGCGCCAAACAAAAGCCTGAGAGCGAAACATACACGCGATTGACCTGGGACAACTTGTTGTCGCGCGGCATGGTGAGCGAACAAGTGTTCACAAGATCTGAGATTGAAAAGGTTTTTGCTGGAACAAAAGCTTCAGGCACCGACAAGTTGGCCGCAGACAAACCCGACGAACCCGCATTGAAGTTGAATGTGGCTTTAGTCAGTTTGCCCGCTATTGGACGCAACCTGTTGGACAACGATGGTTGGCGCTTGCTCGCTACCAACCGACGTCAAGCGCAGGCTTTGTTGGTGCTCGAATCGGGACCAATGTCCCGCATGAATTACGAAAGTCAACGTGTCCAAGAAGATCTGCCGTTTGAGGTCAGGCAAAACGGACAAACGCTAAAACTTCGCGTCATGTCGTATGACAAGGCGTTGCGTGTGCCGGGTTATCCGGAGACAACGCGGGCATTTTTTTTCGTGGTGGATAACGCCACGCCTCTCGATCCGACTTCTGCGTTCGATTTGGATTTGAAATGGGGACGGCGATTTGGCAGTTACCCCAACCAAGTGGTCAATGTGACGCTGCCGCTAGATTACAGCTTTCACGGTTGGCGTGCGGCTTGGTATGGACTGTTGGATGCTGATATTTCCCAATGGGATTGGGTCAATGCTTGGCAAACACGCAGCATGGAAATTGTGGTGTTGTTGCTGGGTTTGGTGGTGTTGACCACTGGCTTGGTCATGCAAAAGCGTTTGAGTGCAGGTACCCGCCGGCTGAAGTGGTTGCGTGGGGCTTATTTGGTTTTCACGCTGGGCTTCATCGGTTGGTATGCGCAAGGCCAGTTGACGATTGTCAACATCACGGCGGCAATCGATGAGTTGCGCCACGGCGGAGACTTGTTGTTTTTCATGAACGACCCGATGAGTGTGATTTTGTGGTTGTTTGTGGCCGGCACCTTGCTTGTTTGGGGGCGCGGTACGTTCTGCGGTTGGTTGTGTCCATTCGGGGCACTGCAAGAACTCATCAGCATGGTGACCCAAGCCGTTGGCTTGCATCACCGCCGTTTGAAATCTGCCTTGGACCGAAAGCTCAAAATGTTCAAGTATGTGGTGTTGGCAGTGATTGTGGGTGGGGTGTGGTTTTCTCCTTCGTTCGCTGAGGTGGCTGTTGAAATCGAGCCATTCAAAACAGCCATCAGTTTGTACTTTGTGCGTGATTGGCCTTACGTTGCTTGGGCAGTGTTTTGTTTGGGCTTGAGCGTGTTTGTCTACCGAGGCTACTGTCGTTATATCTGTCCGTTGGGCGCGGCCTTGGCAGCCACCAATGTGCTGCAACGTTGGTCTTGGATACCGCGTCGCGAAGCTTGTGGCACGCCCTGTCAAACATGCCGCCACCGCTGTGAATACCAAGCCATTGAGCCCAGCGGCGAGATCAATTACAGCGAATGCTTCCAATGCTTGGATTGCGTGTCTATCTATCAGGATGACCAGCGCTGTCTGCCATTGATTCAACAACGCAAAGACGGCAGTCGCTTCATTGCACTTCAACCCGAGGTTTCAGCATGAGCACAACACGTCGCCAATATTTGGGCTGGGGCGCTGGCACATTGCTGTCAGGCATGGCAGGGCAAGGGGCATTCACGGCGGCGTTGTCGTCTCCTTGCGCTGAGCGTTTGGTATGGCGTGAACGCGCTTTGATTGGCTTTGGCACAAGTTTGTGGTTGCGTGCAGCGCACTGTCACACTGACCGTTTGGAGTTGGCATTAGACGAAGCCGTGAAAGCCATTCGCGGCGTAGAAGCTGACATGAGTTTGTTCAATCCCGACAGTGCAGTGTCCCGTTTAAACCGTGAGGGCGTGTTGCAACAACCGTCGGCGCAATTGCTGTCTGTACTTTCGTTGGCGCAACATGTGTCAGCGCGCAGTCGAGGTGCATTTGATGTCACAGTCCAACCCCTGTGGCATCTGTGGTCACAAGCGCATGCCGCCGGCAAAGTCGCCGAGAAACATGCGTTGCAACGTCAATTGGCTTTGGTCAATTGGCGCGCTTTAGAAATCAGCCCGCACGCCGTTCGTTTGAACGCCAAAGGCATGGGCGTATCCCTCAACGGCATTGCACAAGGCTATGCGGCTGATCTGGTGCGTTCAGTGTTGCAGTCGCATGGGGTGATGCATGCGGTGGTAGACACGGGCGAGACATCCACCTTGGGCCAAGCTCCCGGCGCGCAGGCATGGCGATTGGGCATTGAAAGCACGAAAGGAGGCGGCGATAAACGCAGTTTGTCCCTGCCGCAGGGTTTGGCGATGGCGACATCTTCAGATGCCCACACCAGTTTCACCCAAGACCGTTTGCATCACCATATTTTTGACCCGTACACGGGAGATTCCCCGCGTTATTGGTCCAGCGTTTCTGTGGTTGCACCTTCTTGCGCATTGGCAGACGCTTTGACCAAAGTATTTTTTATGTGCCCTGCACAGCAGGTAGCCCGTGTTGCCCATGCTTGGCAGGTGGACGTGGTGCTGCAAGACAAGCGCGGCAAGTGGTGGTCACCTACCCAGTTATTTTTGAGGGGCTGATTGAATCACCACCTTGTGTGATTCAATGTTGCGTTTGAATCAGTCGAGTTGTTATGTGTGTGCCACGGAGTGCACTTTTGCGAATGACAAAGGCGTTTGAGCAAACCAGTTAATTGCGAATGCCACACACCAAAACACCCGGATCATTGTGGGCAATGTCTTGGCTGTTTTTGGCGTGGGCCACGTCCATGTCGCGTGGCAAGGGAACGTTGTTCTTCACGGCCAGCACTTCGGCCATGATGCTCACAGCAATTTCCGCAGGCGTTTTGCTGCCAATGTAAATGCCAATCGGACCGCGCAAACGCTTTAACTCTTCGTCTGTTTTGCCCAAATGCTCGAGCATGCGTTGTTGCCGCGCTTCGTTGTTACGGCGCGAACCGATCGCGCCTACATAAAAAGCATCGCTCTCCAGCGCTTCGAGCAAGGCCAGGTCATCTAATTTGGGGTCGTGCGTCAGTGCGATCACGCAACTGCGTCTGTCGGGGCGAAAACTTTGCACCACATCATCTGGCATTTCGTTGGTAAGTGCCACATTGGCCACAGACCAAGCGCCGCGGTATTCCTCACGCGGGTCACAGACAGTGACGGCAAACCCATTGAACAAGGCCATGGTGGCCAAGTATTCGGTGAGTTGTCCGGCGCCAATCAGCAACATGCGGTATTCCGGACCAAAAGTGTTGAGTAAACGCGAGTCGTCAATACTCAATTCGGTAGGGGTATCGCTGGGGCTCAAACTCACTTGCCCGTCAGACAGCAACGTGCTGCGTTGCATCAACTGGCCTTGCTCGAGCGACATCACCAACTGGTCCAGCGACTTGGCATCGGGGTCAAACTCCAGCAGCAATTCCAAGGTGCCGCCACAGGGCAAACCAAACCTGTGCGCTTCGTCAGCTGTGATGCCGTATTTCACGCGCTGCGGCGCGCCACTGGGAATCTCTTGCGCTTCGCCCAAGGACTGTCCGCTTGCGTAGGCTTGGGTGAATCGGTAAATCAAATCATCTTCAATACAACCGCCAGAGACCGAACCCACCACTGCACCGGTTTCGCACAACGCCATGATCGAGCCGATCGGGCGCGGAGAAGACCCCCATGTTCGAACCACTGTGGCCAGCAAGGCGCGTTGCCCCGCGAGCCGCCAATTGCGCAATGAGCGCAAAACCATGACATCTATGTTTTCCATGGTGCATACTTTAACGCTTACGCCCCAACACCCTAAGACCCTTTTGATGCTTGTTTGACATGGCGAACCCTTTGATATTGACCGATCTTTTGTACTCACAAGGCTTTGGGACCCGCCGTATTTGCATGGGCTTGGTGCAGCAAGGCTTGGTCAAAATAGACACCGGCAATGGCTTGGTCAGCGTTCACGAAACTGATACTGTGGTGGAGGCGTTTGGCGGCATGACTTTCATGGTGCAAGGCGTACTTTGGCAGTACCACGCCAAGGCCTATGTGTTGTTGCACAAACCAGCGGGTACCGAGTGTTCGCACAAACCATCGGCGTGGCCCAGCGTGTATTCCTTGTTGCCAACACCACTGAGGCAACGGCCTGCCAAAACCAGCTTGCAAGGCGTTCAAGCCGTTGGGCGTTTGGACCAAGACACCACAGGCATGCTGTTGTTGAGTGACGATGGCCAGTTCATTCATCGCTTGAGTTCACCCAAGCACCATGTGCCCAAGGTCTATGAATTGAGCACAGAGGACACTTTGGATGCAACTGTCGCAGAAAAATTGTTGCAAGGTGTGGTGTTGAATGACGACCCCAAACCAGTCAAAGCTGCGGCTTGTGTATTGACGGGCAGCCACAGCATGGCGCTGACTTTGACCGAAGGCAAGTACCACCAAGTCAAGCGCATGTTGGCTGCAACGGGCCACAAAGTGGTGCGCTTACACCGTTCGCGTGTGGGTGATATGGTCTTGGACGATACATTGGCGCCGGGCCAATGGCGCTGGCTAACAGGCTCGGAATTACAAGCGCTGATCAGCAAGCCATAGGCCGGTGGCCACTGCCAATAGGGCGGTGGTCAATGCCAAAGCCATGATGAGCGCGGCTATTCAGCCGCGATGCACGCAATGAATGCCCAGTATCACGGCAGGTCTTTTAGAAAATCCGTGACCAGTTGCAAGCTCAATGTGGGCTGGTCTCTGTGCGGCGCATGTCCGCATGCTTGCAATACCTCGCGTTGCACCGCGCCCTGTGTTTGTAATTCCTCAATGTGTCGCAAACTGCCGTAAATATCGTCCACCCCTTGCATGGCAAGCACCGGCGAAACGATATGCTGACATTCACTGCGGATATCAAAGCTGCGAAATGCATCTGACAACCAGACGTCGTTCCATTGCCAAAATGCGCCATCGACATCGGCATGAAACTTCGACAACTTGCTACGCAACTCGCCTTGCTCAAAAGCGACTTTGGCGGCTTGAATAGAGCGCAGACTGATGTCTTCCACCCACAAATGCGGCGCCATCGCAATGGTGGCAGTGACCGCAAATTTGGCGGCATGCAGTAAAGCGATGGTGGCACCATCGGAGTGTCCCAGCAACACAGGTTTTTCTATCGAATAAGTGTTCAGCAAATGGGGCAGAACCTGCCACGCTTCGCGGTGCATGTAGTCGGGAGACAGTCGATTGACACCACGCACATCAACGATGGGCTGAGAATTGCCATAGCCACGTCGCGAATACACCAAAGCCGAGCGGCCAGTGGCTTGGCATACCGCCAAAGGCCAATCCAAGGTGCGACTGTTCCACATGGCAACCGAACCCAAGCCCTCGTGCAAGTACACAATGGGTGAGCGGTTGTTTGCGCCCATAATTTGCCGTATCTCAAATGGGGCGGGAGAATTCATCATAGGTTGTGAAAAAAACATCAGAACAGCAGATAAGACTTTGCAAATGATAACTAAAGTACAAAAATATTTTAGAAATTCTGCATAGACTAATTTGTCTTATTACAGTACATTTTTTGATTATTTGCCACTGATAAAGCACAGATGGAAGCAAAAGAACGCGAAAACGCTGAGCATTTGAGAGAACTGCGGCAAGCCGCCGGTTTAAACATTGCTCAATTGGCCGCCATGGCCAATCTTTCTGCGGGCCAAATACGCCAACTCGAAGACGGTGGCGACAACTTGTTTTACTCGCCGCAAATCAAAGCTCAGTCCATGCGGCGTGTGATTCGCATGCTTGAAAGTCCTTTGCCTGCCAGCAGTCCTAACAAAGTGTTGGCAGAAGAATCCGCACCACGCGCCAGTTCCGATGTCATCGATAACATCATCCGCCTGTCAGAAAAAAACCTCAGCGGCAACGTGGTCACCTCTGTGGTGAGGCGTCCTGCCCGTATGGGAGGAATGCGGTCAATTGTTGCGTTGGCAGGTGTAGTTTTTTTGGTATTTGTCGGTTGGCAATCCAATCAAGATATTACTGTGTCAAATTTCAGTGAATGGGTCAACCCCAGCGGACTGAACCAAAGCCTTGACCAACCTACCGCAGCTGTTTTGCTTGAGTCTGAGGTCTCGAAAGAAGTCAAAACGGAAGAAGTCAAAGCAGGGTCAGTTGACCATTCTTCATCAGCGTCTTCAGTTGCCAACGCACCAGCGCCTATCAATGCCATACCTGCTGCTGTTGCTACGCCGCAGGTGCAAGCCGCTGTGATGGAAACACGGGATTGCGCCAACATCGATGCCAATCCAACGACCGTGTTGCCCCATTCGGTGTCTAAGCCTGGTAACTATGTATTTGTACAAGCCACCCAACCTGTGCAATTGTGTGTGGACGATGCCAAACTTAATCGCACCGTGTTGAATCTAGAGCCCGGGGCAGGTCGCAGTGTTCGCGGTTCGCCGCCTTGGACCATCAGCAGCAACGGACTGTCTTCAGTCACTATTTTTTTTCAAGGCAGCAAACTGAAGTTGCCTGAAAATGCGGGTCAACGGATTTATTTGGCAGAGCAAGTCGTTAGTCCCTGATTCTTTGCCACAATACAGCCAGACCAGCCTGAGTGGTGAAATAGGTAGACACAGCGGACTTAAAATCCGCCGCTTTCGTGAATAACGGGCGTACCGGTTCGATTCCGGTCTCAGGCACCATGATCAGAGTCGCTCCAGATTCTCGCCACTGCTATCATGCTTTCATGTCACGATTCAATACCACTTACGAAATCCATTTGCACGGCGCTGTGCCGTTGCGCGAGGATGTCACTTTTGAGCATTTACAAGAAGCTTTGCGCGGCTTGTGGGTCTATGCAGGTGCCAGATCCTTGCAAGAATGCGCCGACAGTTTTTACGAAGAAGAGCCAGGTATTCGGCACGATACCAACGACCATGTGTTGCAAATCTGTTGGACCATCAAAGGTGAGGACGATTTCCGTCAAGTCCTTGACGATGTGTGCATGGGTTTGAATGACCTCACCCGTGCGGGTGCCGCGCTTGAAGTGACTTTTTACGATGCCGAGTTCGACGATGAAGACGAAGCGCAGGGCAGAGATTCACGCGATGACTTCATGATGTTGTTTGTTGGGCCCACACCCGCGGCCATCATGCAAGTTCAACGCGATTTGCTGGTGCAAGACTTGGTGAATTTGATGGAACGCCATTTCGACGCATCCGAGCTCAGCGATGTGGTGCTGGAAGTCGACAAACTCTTTAGCAAGCGTTTTGATTCTTTGGTGAATTCCCTAGAAATCAGCAAACCCCCCAAAGGCAGCGGTGGCAGCGGCCACGGCGGGCGCAGACCCCGCCATTTGCATTGACACTCAGTCGCGTGGTCTGAATACAAAAGGAATTTTGGACGGGATTTTCCCGTTCTCATCACGGGGCAAGGTGCCAGTTTTTTCAATGGCTTTCAGCACGGCTTGGTCCCAAGCTGCATTGCCACTGGACTGCGTCAATTTCATGCCAGTGATTTGTCCGCTCGGACTGCAGATGACTTCGATCTCTGCAGCTGGGTTGCCTCGAACCGACTGCAGTTGTGATTCTGAAAAAGTGATGTTGGGCTTGACCCGCGCCCTGAGTCGGCCCAAATAAGAATCACTGGGCCTACCGCCCCCTTGGGATTCATTGACCGGATCCACCGGCCCGGCGGTCGTCGCACCCAAGCTTTTGATTCGCTTGTTGTGTTGTTGGCGTTGGTCCTCAGCCTCTTTGGCTTCTTGTTCAAGCCGGCGGGCCTCTTCTTCCTTGCGCCTTGCCTCTTCCTCTTTGCGCCTGGCTTCTTCCTCTTTGCGCTTTACCTCTTCCTCTTTTCGGCGGGCTTCTTCTTCTTTGCGAACGCGAATTTCTTCTTCTTTGCGCCTGATCTCTTCTTCTTTTCGCTTGGCAGCCTCTTCACGCAACAACTCAGCTTTGCGTTCCTTTTCGGCCACTAGTTCTTGGGCTTTTCGCAGTTTCTCCAATTGTTTTTCCTGCGCAAGTTGCTCTGCGGCTTCTTTTTTCATGCGTTTTTCAATGGCGATGTCTGCGTCGGCTGTGTTCTTAATCGGCGCATCTGCATTTTTGCTGGGGCGATCAATGACTTTGGCCGGCGGCGGCGTGTCTTTTTTCAACGCAGGGGCTGTGCTGTTGGTGTTCGTTTCATTTTTTGGCAGTGCAGGCGCGTCGGATTTGAGCGCGACAGGTTCTGGAATAGCCGCCCACAATTCGGCATCTACGATGTCCTCTTGCGGATCGGTACGCCATTGGACACCCCAGGTCAAAGCCATCAGCAACAAGGCGTGCACAAACAACGCCAACGCCAGCGATCCTCCTCCCCCCAGCTCTTGCGGCGGGGCAAACTCCAAATGCGATGTCTCTTGGCTCATGAACAGGGTTTATTCACTTTGACGAACGGCTAAGCCCACGCGTTGCACGCCGGCGCGCTGCAGACGGTCCATCAACTGGACCACGTTGTCATAGGTGATGCCTTTGTCTGCACTGATGATGACGGGGGTTTGCGCTTTGCCAGACTGCAGTCGCAATGCAATTTTGGCGACGCTGTCCATGGTGGCGTTTTGCTTGATCTGCAAGCTGCTGTCGGCGCTGCTGCCTTTGGATTTAACAACGATGCGCAATTGCTTGTCGATTTCAATGGTGATGACTTGATCGGGTGCGCTGGCGGCTTTGCCAACGCTGGGCACATCGATCAAGCTGGGGGACAGCAATGGGGCGGTGACCATGAAGATGATCAGCAACACCAGCATGACATCAATGAACGGCACCATGTTGATGTCGCTGATGGTGCGCCTAGAGCGCCGTTGGTTCAGGGATGCGGCCATAACAAGCCTGCCAATCAGCGGTTAGTGGTAGGCGTAGCGCCTACATTGCGTTGCAATATGTTGGAAAACTCTTCAATGAAAGTCTCCAGCTTGTTGGCCACTCTGTCGATGTCGCGCGAAAAACGGTTGAATGCAAGCACCGCGGGAATGGCGGCAAACAAACCGATGGCGGTCGCCACCAAGGCTTCAGCGATGCCGGGTGCCACTTTGGCCAAGGTCACTTGCTCTAGCCCTGCCAAGCCAGTGAACGCATGCATGATGCCCCAAACGGTACCAAACAGTCCCACATAAGGTGACACCGAGCCTACCGACCCCAGCATGGAAAGATTGGATTCAATCGCGTCCATCTCTCGCTGCAAACTCGCACGCATGGCGCGGCGTGCGCCGTCCATCAGCAGACCACTGTCGGTGATGCGCCGCTCACGCAGTTTTTGGTGTTCGCGCATGCCGCTGGCAAATATGCGTTCCATAGGGCCGGAGGATTTGGCATTTTGTTGGGCGCTTGCGAACAATTCGTTGAGGCTTTTACCCGACCAAAAATCGCGTTCAAATTCTTCGTTCAAGTTTTTGACTTGCTTTAACGACAGCAATTTGCGAAAGATGGCGGCCCAACTCATGACCGATACCAGCAGCAAAATGAGCACCACCGCTTGCACCACCCAACTGGCGTTCAAAAGCAATTGAACAATTGATAAATCCTGGTTCATGTGAACAACTCCAAAAGTTGAGGGGGAATCCGCTCGGGTTTCATTTTTTCGGCATTGACCCAGCCAATGCGAATACTGCCTTCGCACAGCAAGGTGTGGTTGCCGTCCTGGCCATGACGCCAAGCCTGCTGGGCAACCACCAGACTGGCACGGCCTTTTTCCTGCATGACTGCGCTGACCTGAAGCATATCGTCAAGTTGAGCTGGTCTGTGGTATTTCAATTGGGTGTCAATCACCACAAACATACCGCCGGTTTCTTGCTTGAGCGCATGTTGCTGCAAGCCGAGGTGACGCAACCATTCGGTGCGGGCACGCTCGAAAAACTTCAAGTAGTTGGCATAAAACACGATGCCGCCGGCATCGGTGTCTTCCCAATACACGCGCACGGGAAATTGAAAACTCATGCAACCTCCAGCAATTGACGCAGCCTTTGGGCTGCGGTGTCCAATGATGACAGCGAGCTCGCAGTTGACATGCGCACAAAGTCGCCGGGCGCGTGCTCGCTGAAATCGCGCCCCGGTGTCAGCGCCACGTGCGCGTGCTGCATGACGTGTTCGGCAAATGCCCAACTGTCGGCCAAGCCCAGTTTGGCGCAGGCGGCGCGGCAATCGGCCCAAGCGTAAAACGCGCCGTCGGGCATGACCGGCACCGTCAAACCCATGGCGTTGAGTTGCGGTATGAAATGGTCGCGCCGTTGTTTGAAGGCTGCGCGCCGCTCCTCGTAAATCGCCAGGCTATCAGGTTCAAAGCAGGCCAGCGCCGCGTGTTGCGCAACCGTGCTCGCGCATATGAAAAGGTTTTGCGCCAAGCGTTCAATGACCGGCACCAGCGTATCGGGCACCACCAGCCAGCCCAGCCGCCATCCGGTCATGTGGAAGTATTTTGAAAAACTGTTGATGCTGATGATGTTGTCGTTAATCGCCAAAGCTGTCTGACCGAAGGAGGCGTCATAACTCAAGCCGAGGTAGATTTCATCCACCATGGTGATGCCACCTTTATCACTGACGATCTGGTGAATGCGTTTCAATTCTTCAAATGCAATGGAGGTGCCGGTGGGGTTGGACGGCGAAGCCAGCAGCACGCCACGGGTTTGAGCTTGCCAATGCGCTTGCACCTGGTCTGCGCTCAGTTGAAAACGCTGTGCTGCACCGGTGGGTAGCAGCACCGCCCGCCCATCAGCGGCTTGCACAAACTGGCGGTTGCAGGGATAGCAAGGGTCGGGCATCAATACCTCATCGCCTGCTTCGATCAAGGCCAGACAGGCGAGTTGCAATGCAGCCGATGCACCTGCGGTGACCACAATGCGTCTTGCCGGCACAGTCACGCCAAAACGCGTCGCATACCAATCGCTGATGCGTTCACGCAAGGGGTCCAGTCCCAAGGCATGCGTGTACTGAGTGCTTCCGTCGTTGATGGCTTTGACAGCCGCTTGTTGGACGAGCGGCGGGGCGGTGAAATCAGGCTCGCCGATATTCAAAAACACCATGGGTTTATCGGTTTGCCGCGCTTGTTGCGCCAAAACCGAGGCGGCCTTGGCCATTTCCATCACATAAAACGGCGCGATACGGCTGGCGCGTTGACTGATGCGCATGGTTTAGTCGCTGGTGCTCGCGGGCTGTGTGGTCTTGTCTGCCGCTACTTCCAAAGGTCTGAGCGAAGGCGCGAGACCGTTAAGCACCGCGTTCACGTATTTGTGGCCATCGGTGCCGCCAAATTCTTTGGCGAGTTCAATGCATTCGTTGATGACCACGCGCCAGGGGATGTCAATGCAGTGCTGCATTTCATAAGCGCCTATCCAAAGCACGGCATGTTCTATCGGAGAAATCTCTGTCAGCTTGCGGTCCAGCAAAGGCAAGATGTGCGCGTCCAATGCTTCTGCTTGCGCAGAGCAGCCGTGCAGCAGCGCATCGAAATGCACACTGTCGGCTTTGTGAAAACCACTGAGTTCACGGGTGAAGCTGTCGACGTCTTCGGGCGGGTTGCGCCCGACCAGCACTTGGTAGAGCGCTTGCACGGCAAAGCCGCGCGCGCGGGTGCGCGCGGCGCGGGCGCTGGCGCGGCGCATGTCAGAAGGTTTGCCGGATTTAACGGTGGGGGCGGTGTGTTCGCTCATGTCAGCGTCTTCATTAACAAAGCCATTTCGACCGCGACCCGGGCGGCGTCTCGGCCCTTGTCGTGTTGACGGGCTATCGCCTGGGCTTCGTTTTCGGTGGTCAGTATGGCGTTGGCGATGGGCAGGCCGTGGTCCAAGGCCAGTTGCGTGATGGCCGAACCGGACTCGTTGGCCACCAGTTCAAAGTGGTAGGTTTCGCCGCGAATGATGCAGCCCAGTGCAATCAAGGCATCGAAATGACCGGTTTGCGCCATGGCCTGTAAAGCCACTGGCACTTCGAGTGCGCCCGGCACTTGCACATGTTGGATGTCTTCAGCCGCGACTTTGAGTGCATGTAATTCATCACTGCATGCTTTGGCCAATGCGTCCGTGATGGAAGGGTTGAACCGTGCTTGCACGATGCCTATTCGCAGGCCCTTGCCGTCCATGTCGCTGCGCGTAGCGCTGAGGTCCGTTTGATGCATGCTTATTCCTTGGCCAGATAGCCGGTGATTTCAAGTCCATAACCCGTCATGCTGGGCATGCGCCGGGGGTTGCCCATCAAGCGCATTTTGTGCACACCGCAGTCGCGCAAAATTTGCGCCCCGATGCCGTAGGTGCGCAAGTCCATGCGACCGCGTTCGGGCGCTTGTGCTGAACGCGCGACGCCTTCAAACTGTGACAGCAATTGTTCGCCGCTTTCACCGCAGTTGAGCAATACCAACACGCCGGCCTGCTCTTTGGCAATGCGTTGCAATGCTGCATCCAAGCTCCAAGAATGCATGACCCGTTGTGGTTCAAGCGCATCCAGCACAGACAGTGGTTCGTGTACCCGGGCAAGCACCTCGTGCCCAGACGACCATTCGCCGCGGACCAATGCCAAATGAACGCTGTCGCTGGGCAGGTCTTTGTAGGCATGCGCTGTGAATTCGCCATGCGCGGTCACCAGTGCCCGGGTGCTGAGTCGTTGCACCAAGGATTCGGTCCGGCTGCGGTGCTCGATCAGATCGGCAATCGTGCCAATTTTCAAGCCGTGTTCTGCGGCAAATTGCATCAAATCGGGCAACCTCGCCATGGTGCCGTCGTCTTTCATGATTTCACAAATAACGGAACTGGGAGAGCAACCCGCCATGGCTGCCAAGTCGCAACCCGCTTCGGTGTGACCTGCGCGCATCAGCACACCGCCGTCCACCGCTTGCAGTGGAAAAATATGGCCTGGTTGCACCAAATCGGAGGCCTTGGCATGGGGCGCTGCCGCCACTTGCACGGTACGGGCGCGGTCGGCTGCAGAGATACCTGTGGTCACGCCTTGTGCGGCTTCGATGGAGACAGTGAATGCTGTGCTGTGCACGGTGCCGTTGCGCGCCACCATGGGCGGCAGGTTCAAATGCTCGCAGCGTTCGCGGGTGAGCGTGAGGCAAATCAAACCACGACCGAAACGCGCCATGAAGTTGATGGCCTCAGGCGTGACATGGTCGGCAGCGAGCACCAAATCACCTTCGTTTTCGCGGTCTTCCTCGTCCACCAAAATCACCATGCGACCGGCACGCATGTCTTCAACGATGTCTTGCAGCGGGGAAATGGCGACGGTGGGCGAGTTGGCACTCATGGGTGAACTTTCTGTGCGGTCGGCGGGTTGTCAAACTGCAGCATTCGCTCGACATAGCGGGCCACGGTGTCGATTTCTAAATTGACGGGATCGGACTTGACCAGACTGCCCAAGGCAGTGTTGGCGATAGTGTGGGGAATCAGATTGATTGAAATAAGGCAACCGTCCGCCTGGTCTTGCACCCGATTGACCGTCAGACTCACGCCGTTGACGGTGATCGAGCCTTTGTAGGCCAAGTATTTGGCCAGCCCCAAGGGGGCGAGGATTTGCAACAACCAGCTTTCCCCGACCAATTCGAAGGTGGCGACTTTGCCGACACCGTCCACATGGCCAGAAACAATGTGACCGCCCAACCTGTCATTGGCGCGCATAGCCTTTTCGAGATTGAGGGTGGTGCCGATCTCGTCAAGTCGCGCGGTTTTGGCGAGAGATTCTGCAGAGATATCAATGGTGAAGACGTTGTCAGCAGTCTTGAAAGAGGTCACCGTCATGCAAGCGCCATTGAGGGCGATGCTGTCACCCAAGCTCACATCGTCTAAGTAATGCGCAGGTGTGCTGATCTCAAGGCGCTTGCCATGATCCAAAGAGCGACCCAGGTCGTGAACGGCGGCGATGCGCCCCACGCCGGTAATGATTCCGGTGAACATGCCAGTATTTTCGCAGATCAGACAGCGCGCCTGAGAAGCAACCTTAAATCTGCCCCAATTCGCTCGGTTTGAACATACTGCCACGCTTGGGCATGGGCCAAATCAGTCAAGGCGGGTAGCGCCGCCATGGCGTGGCCTGGGCCAGTCAAAAGCGGGGCCATGTACACCAGCAATTCGTCGATCAACCCGGCTTGCAGCAAGGATCCGTTGAGCTTGTGGCCCGCTTCGACATGGACTTCGTTGTAAGCCATGGCCCCCAATTGAGAAACCATGGCGGGTAAATCTACTTTGTCGCCTGAGCCATGCAGGTGAACCAAGCGTGCGCCTTTGGCTTTGAGTGCCTGTTCTTTGGCGGGGTCTTGCTGGGCATGAAAAATCACCACACGACGGGATTCATTCCAAATGCGTGCAGTCAAAGGGGTTTGCAAGTTGGAATCGACCAACAGCACATCGGGTTGGCGTGGTGTGTCAAGGTCTCGGACATTGAGCAAGGGGTCGTCTTCGAGCACAGTGCCAATGCCCGTCAAAACAGCACATGCGCGGGCGCGCCAGCGGTGGCCGTCTTGGCGGGCTGGTGATTGGGTGAGCCACTGGCTGCTGCCGTTGTCCAATGCAGTGTGGCCATCCAGTGATTGCGCGATTTTCATGCGCAGCCAAGGTGTGCCGGTTTGCATGCGCTTGAAAAAACCCAAGTTGAGTTCACGCGCTTCGTTCTCCAGCAATCCTGTGTCAACCTGAACACCAGCTGCACGCAAATGCGCCAGCCCTTGACCGGCAACCTGCGGGTTCGGGTCTTGCACGCTGGCCACGACCCGGGCAATACCAGCATTGGTCAACGCGTCACAACAAGGGCCGGTGCGCCCATGGTGTGCACAAGGTTCTAAGCTTACGTAAGCGGTGGCACCTTTGACATTTGACTGCCGGTTTTGTGCGTCACGCAAAGCCATGATCTCGGCATGGGCCCCGCCCGCCATTTGCGTGTGGCCCTGTCCCAACACACTGCCGTCGGGCCCAGTGATGACGCAGCCGACCCGCGGGTTGGGCGACGTGATGAACAGGGCTTGCTCAGCCAAGGCCAGCGCTTGGTTCATGTGGGCGATATCGAAAGGGGAAAACTGCATCAACGGATTATCAGCGGCATGCAGGGATTTATTTAGACCAACAAAAATGGACATCGCCTTGTGCGCCACGTTGACCTGCATGGTTGAGCGTCAGCGCGCCACATGGGTCTGGTTGTTGTCCGCGCGCAGGTGTGGCGGTCAACACATAGCTTTGCCCCTGGCTAGACAGCGAAAGGGTGTAGTTGAACTCTGGGCTGCGCCAAACGGTCTCGGGCAACAAGGATGGGTAACTGCCGCTGGACATGGCGGCTTGTTCCAGCCATTGGGCGGATTTCACCAAAGCCACTTTGGCAAGCTGGCGTTGGCTGCGAGACTGCGCGTTTTGATAGACCGGCATGGCCAAAGCACTGAGCAAGCCCACGATGGCCAACACGCAGAGCAATTCAACCAAGGTAAAGCCTGTGCTGGCAAGCTGACAGGGGCGGGTGCTTCTTTGCATGACACGGAAAGGCCGATTCATGGCAACAGCTCCAGCACGCGTTGCAGATCAGCCAAGCGTATGGGTTTGTCCCATGGTGTGGTTGCAGGCGGCACCCATACGGCTTGCCAACCGGCTTGTGTGTGTCGCTGCGAATCCACAGCCACCACGGTAATGCGGTATGTGAACGGGTTGGCTAACTCTGTCACGGGTAAGTTGTTGGGCAACAGTTCCACCCAGTGAAAGAGTTGCAAACCGCTGGCCTCTGAAACCGTGTAGGCGCCCTCGGTTCTGCTGAGCCAATCCGCACGTTGGTTGCTGGCGTCGAGCAGCGACATGCACACGCCATGGGCGCAACCGAGCTCAGGTAATTCGGCATGAACCGATTTCCACGCCTCAGTTGTTGTGGGAATACGCAAAGGCTGCTTGCCATCAGCCCCTGTCGCCAAGGGTGGATGCATGGCCGCCGCAGCGGTCGACAGCACCGCGCTCAGTGCCACTTGACGCAACTGCCATTGCTCGACGTGATGGCGACTCCAAGCTTGCGCCAAGGTGATGTTTCGCCAACACGCCAGTAACAACACACCGCAGACCATGGACAGTGCAAGAACCGTGGGCAATGCCAGTCCGCTTTGGGGCACAAGCTTTGACAAGTGATGATGCACGACACGGTTCATGGCGATGAATGGGGAAGGTGTAAAACCGAACGCCAAGCCATGGCTCCGTTGGCCAAGGGCGTGGATGTGTTGCACGACACACCCGCAGAGGACACACTCACGCCAGTGCCGCGAATTTGCAAACACATGTGCACGGCCCTGACGGCAGCCCAATCGGTGACTTGGGAGGCCGTCAGCCACTGCATCGCTTGGGCAGTCACATCGGGTAGTTTGCTGCCTATGCGTTGCGCGTAAAAAAAACGCACTGCGTCTGTTTGCTCGACCAGCGTTTGGTAGTTGGAACTCGAGCGGGCTGCGTCTTTACAGGCAAAGCCACGCATACTGTTGCGCCTGAAATCGTCATGGATCCAAGCCAAATGGGAGGCTTCGTGGCCTTGGCAGTCGGCAGGTGTCAGGCTGCGAAATTGCATCAATTGCAGGGATTTGTCGTCACCGCCCACAAAGTTTGTGATGCCATTCAACACCGGCACACTGTCTTCATTGACCCTCAGTTCGGGCGCCCCTGCCCGCATGGCCCGCTCGCGCAATTTGGCAGTGGCTTGGTGCAGCATCTGGTGCAAGTCCATTTGTTGTTGCAGCAAAGTTTGGGTGCGTTGCATCCATGCAAATGAACTGAAGGCCGCCATCACCACCAACAGGCTGAGCATCATGCCTACCATGCACTGTGCCAAGCTTTGCCCTTGTTGAGTCGGATGCATCAAAGTCGCCATGTGGTTTGCCAGCACCGGTGGGCAAGGGGGCACGCATCGGACGCCTCGGGATGCGGTGTGGTGGATGAATTGGGCCAAACAAGCAGCAACTGAACATCTGATGTACTTTGGGTTGTGGTCACACTGGCCCTGGCCTGCGGAAGTCTTTGTCGTAATTCCAGCCACCAATCTGCCATATCGGATTGCGCCCATTGCGCTGCACTGCATGGCTGGCGTCGGCAATCCGTTGCGTGTGGGACGCTGTCGAGCCCCAGTTGGTAAAAAGGTGCGGCCCCTGGGTGCACTTGCATGCGTTGCCACAGGTCTTGCGCCATGGCGACAGCTTGTTGCATGGACAAGGTGTCGCGTTGGGCTTGCATGGCTTGCAACTGCCAGGCCATCAGACCCAAACACAACATATTGAGCACCATCAACGCAGCCATGGCTTCGAGCATAGAAAAACCATTGCAACGACGCATAGGCTGTGTCATGTGCATGTGGCCGATTTGACGAGCCTGAGCCTGCCAGCGATATTCATGCACACACTGACTGCCAAAGGTGTTTTGGCGGAACGCGGCATCACCTGCAAGCGCAAACCACCTGCGACTGGTTCGCCTTGGGTGTTGATGGGCAAAAAATCGTTGGCAGGAAAAAGTACCACGCTCAATTCACCGGTCATGGCGTGGTGAAGCGTAGCGGGTTGTTTGCTGTCGGGGGCCACCACTTCCCATCCGCAGCGCCAGTCACCCGTTGGCAAGAAGCGGGCGCATCCAGTGAGTCTTTGCAGTTGCAGTGCCTGACCGGTGCGCAGGGCTTGCAAGCGAGCAGACTGTAGATCAGCCGCCCAAGCACGTGCAGCACTTTCCACCCGCGAACGCCACAACCAATGGCTGACGGAAGGCGCCACCATGGCCGCAGTGATACCGACGAGGCACATCACCACGCACAGTTCTGCGAGGCTGTAACCAGTTTGCGTACGTTGAGTGCGCCATGCGCGTGACTTGCTGGCAAAAAAATGCCGTGCTTTCGAGCGAATAAAAACGCTTAAGAGAAGTGGAATCAATGACGGGTACATGACCGCCATCATCACGCTGTCGGGCGCGCAAAACTGTGAACTGTGACCTGTCGGGGCGTGCTTTGTTACCTTCGAAATTCATCCACCAAGGTTTTGAATTCGTCCACATCTTCAAAACTCCGGTAGACGCTGGCAAAGCGCACATAGGCTACTTTGTCCAGCTTTTTCAACTCGCGCATCACCAATTCGCCGATGCGGGTAGAGGCCACTTCACGCTGCGACAAGGTCAGTAACTTGTCTTCGATACGCTCGATCGCCGCATCAATTTGCTCGGTGCTGACCGGGCGTTTACGCAAAGCCAAATTGAGCGATCCGCGCAATTTGCTGCGGTCGTATTCAATGCGCCTGCCGTCTTTTTTCACCACCGCCGGGTAACTGACATCGGCGCGTTCATAAGTGGTGAAACGCTTTTCGCAATGGCTGCAAGAGCGGCGGCGGCGAATGGAGTCGCCCTCTTCAGACATGCGGGTCTCCATGACCTGGGTTTCCACATGGCTGCAAAAAGGGCATTTCATAAGCTGTTACCCATACACCGGAAAACGGCTGGTGAGGGCGTGCACTTTGGCGCGCACTGCAGCGATGTGTGCTTCATCGTTCGGGTGCTCCAGCACATCGGCAATCAAATGAGCGGTAGCGCGTGCTTCCTCGTCTTTGAAACCGCGCGTGGTCATGGCGGGTGTGCCAATGCGCACACCGCTGGTGACCATGGGCTTTTCCGGGTCGTTGGGAATGGCGTTTTTGTTGATGGTCATGTGCGCATTGCCCAGCGCCGCTTCTGCGGCTTTGCCGGTGATGCCTTTGGCGCGCAAATCGACCAGCATGACATGGCTTTGGGTGCCGCCGCTCACAATGCGCAGACCGCGCTCGGTCAAGGTTTTCGCCACGATGTCGGCGTTTTTCAGCACCTGTTGTTGGTACACCTTGAAGCTTGGGTCAAGCGCTTCTTTGAACGCCACCGCTTTGGCCGCGATGACATGCATCAACGGGCCGCCTTGCAGACCGGGGAACACCGCGCTGTTGATGGCTTTTTCATGCTCGGCTTTCATGAGAATGATGCCGCCGCGCGGGCCGCGCAAACTCTTGTGCGTGGTGGAGGTGACCACATCGGCATGCGGCACCGGGTTGGGGTAGACACCTGCCGCGATCAACCCCGCGTAATGCGCCATGTCCACCAGAAAAATAGCGCCGATTTCTTTGGCCACTTTGGCAAAGCGCGCAAAGTCGATGTGCAAACTGTAAGCCGATGCACCTGCAATGATCAGCTTGGGGCGGGTGGCTAAGGCCTTGGCTTCCATGGCGTCGTAGTCGATTTCTTCTTTGGCGTTCAAGCCGTAGCTCTCCACCTTGAACCACTTGCCGGACAAATTCAATGGCATGCCGTGGGTCAAATGACCGCCTTCGGCCAGACTCATGCCCATGATGGTTTCGCCGGGTTTTAAGAACGCCAGAAACACCGCTTGGTTGGCAGACGCACCGCAATGCGGCTGCACATTGGCCGCGTCTGCACCGAACAATTGTTTGGCCCGATCGATGGCGAGTTGCTCGGCCACATCGACGTGTTCACAACCGCCGTAATAACGCTTGCCCGGGTAACCTTCGGCGTATTTGTTGGTGAGCTGCGTGCCTTGCGCTTGCATCACAGCAGGCGAGGCGTAGTTTTCACTGGCAATCAATTCGATGTGGTGCTCTTGACGCTGGTTTTCATGCTGAATGGCAGCCCACAGTTCGGGGTCAGTTTGGGCCATCAGTTGCGAGCGTGAGTACATGGTTTCTCCGTGTTTCTGTTTCAAGGTGAGGGGGTGGATTCGTTGAGTGGGCTGAAGCTATTGGTCTTGCCCGACACATCTGTCAAAGCATCTTCAGCAGGCGTTTTGGTGGCTGTGATGGACACTGGTTTTCCATTGGCAACGTCTTGTAGTCGTTGTTGTTCCGCCAAGACTTTGGCAACATAGCCGCCATCCTCACCGCTGTTGCCTGCACCCACATATTGGCGCAGTCCGGGCTCAAGGCCACCGTTGCGGTCTATGGCTTCGCGCAGCACCAAGACCCCGACCCGTAAATTTGCTACTGGGTCAAAGGCCGCGAAATCGCCGCCGAAGTCGTCGTATTTTTCTGTATGTATCTTGGTGATTACTTGCATAAGACCCTGGGCCCCCATTGAGCTTTGGGCAAATGGGTTGAACCCAGATTCAATCGCCATGACTGCCAGTAGGAGGGTGGGATCGAGTTTTTTTTGTTTGCCGATGTTGTAGGCCTCAACCACTAACGCGCTCAATGGCTCGGGAGCCACACGGTACTTGCGGCTGAGCCACAAAGCGATGGCGGCTTGTTCCTTGGACAAATCACGCGGATCCATTGCAGTGGCCCGGTCAACCGCGTCTGCATCATCGCTGAAACCGAAATCCAAGCCGTGCCGGTTTTGTAACCAGTCGATGAGTTGAACTTCTACATTGTCACGCAAATCGGTTTGCGTGCTGAAAACCAGCAAAAAGCAAAAAACCGCCAAACCGAGCAAAGCCAGACCGCTGTGGGTGATCAGGAAAAAGCCTTGGCCAATGTCAGCCACAATGACTCTTACCGATGCTTTGATCGTTTCAAACAGTTTCATCTGCACATTTTAAACCTTTGCCCTTAAGCCCTGTCACAATAGCGTGCTCAGCCCATCAGGGTCCAACCTAGCGATTTGACTGCCGTGAATACCCCCTCCCAAAGTTCCCCCGACTTGCCCGCCTTAGATGTATTGACAGGGGGTGCAATCTCCGCCGCCACCGCAGGCGAAAGACTGACCCGCGTGCGGCAATGGCTCGACACAGAACCTTCTATTGACTTGCTGCAACAAGTGTTCAAAGAACTCAGTGCACGCGACAAAGGTGCGGCCAAGCCGGTCAAGGAAAAGCTGGAAGACATGCGGCGTTCCAAAACCCAAACCGCTTTGGCCGATGAGTGGGCTGCCAAAGCCAACGTATTGCTCAACCACCCTAAGTTGAATCTGGCTGATGCCATGGCCTGGTCGCGCGATGCAGCCAAAGCGGGCGCACCTTTGTCGCGTGAGCCACTGTCAGGTTTGCGTTTGGCATTGGCTGACCTGGTCAAACACATTGAAGATTTGGCGCACCGCGCCCAGGTGTTGCGTGAATCGGCTTTGCTGATGGCGCAACGCATTGAAGTTTTGTCAACCAAGCCTTGGACCGAAGCCATCGAATTGCGCGCTACGTTGCAATCAGACTTGCAGCGCTTTGACGCCGAATGGCACACCCTCAGCCAAGACCGGCACTGGCAAAGCGTTGACCCCAAATACCCCGCCATCCTCAATGAAGGTGCGCAACACATCCATCTGGTGTGGGATGCATTCAATGCCGCTCTGTTGCAAACAGAAGCCGCCGCAGCAGACGCCACCTTGCCTTTGCCAGGGGTACCCGCTTGGGCTGATCAATTGCGTGTGTTGCGCGGTGAGGCGGCCAAGCCCGCGTCTGCCACAGCCAGCAAACCCGTTCCTCCCTCAGCCAGCAAACCTGCCCCAGATCCGGCCCAACAGGCGCAGGCTGTCCAAGCCGTGCAACAACTGATGCAAACGCTGGAAGGCGAGTTGGCGCTGGGCCACAGCAAAGCCACTACCGCTGCGGCCACCGCCCTGCGCCAATCCCTCAAATCCAACGCGCGTTGGTTGCCTGCTGAAATTGAGGCCAATGCCCAGTTGGCGCTCACCAAGGCGACTGAACTTGAAGGCTGGCAACGCTGGCGCGCTGACCAACTGCGCGCAGAATTGGTGACCAAAGCAGAGGCGCTACTCAAGCCTGAAGTAAATAAGGCACCACAGACAAGCGCCGCAGCAGAAGCAAGCGCCCCAGCAGAGTCAAGCGAAGCAGCAGAAGCAAGTGCCCCTGCAGCACAGGTTTGGGTTCCGGTGTTGACAGGACGCAAATTGCAAGACACGTTGCGCCAATTACGCGACGCATGGAAACAGACCGACCAAGGCGGACAACCTAACCATGCCTTGTGGAAACGTTTTGACCAGGCATGCAACCGTGCTTACCCTTTTGTGCAGGGATGGTTAGAGAAAACCAAAGCCGAGTCACAGGCTCACCGCGAGCAACGTTTGGCTTTGCTGGCCGAAGTCGCAGCCTGGACCGAGGCCCATGCTGGCAACACCGATTGGAAATCACAAGCGCGTGAATTGCACCAGTTTTCAGAGCGCTGGCGCAACAGCGGCCATTTGAGCGAAAAAACTTTTGCTGAATTGCAAGTGCAGTGGAAAGCCGCCATGTCCAGCGCACATGCGGCACTTGAACAAGCGCAGGCAGCCAGCATCGCCAAGCGCCGTGCCATGATCGAAGAGGCCAAACAACTGGCCAGTGCCGCCATTCTAAAAATCGATGCCGTCAAGGCACTGCAACAGCGTTGGCAAATCGAATCGCAGGCGGTTGCACTCGAGCGTAAATTGGCCCAAAAACTGTGGGATGCATTCCGACAACCACTGGATGAAGCGTTTCAACGCAAAACACAAGACCGTGGCAGCCAAACGCAGGCTTTGTCAGCGCATGACCAAATGGTGTTGGAGGCATCTCACGCTTTGGAAAAAGCCATTGCGCAAGGCGATGTGTCAGCCATTCGCCAGGCTATGCAACATTTGAACCAAGTCGTGACCGCGCAACCCGGCTCGACTGTTACCGCACCTGTGCCACCCGAAGTGCCGGTGTCGTCTGAAGTTTCATCGTCATCAGAAGTTCCCGCGCCCTCTGAAGGATCAGAAGCGCCCGTGCCATCTGACGGGCAGGTCGCTGAAGAACAATCAACAAACTCTGAAATTTCTGAGCCAATCAAAGCCGAGACCAAACCGCCCATGCCAGCCAAAAAGGTGGTGGCGGTGCGTGGCGACGATCGCCCTGGACAGAAAAAAACCGAACCCGTTGTGGCCGGACGATTTGGCGACAAGCCGGGTGCGCGTCGCAATGAGCGTGATGCGCCTTCGCGTCGCTCTGACCGAGATGCACCGCGCTCACGCGAGTCTTTTGCCGAACGCGGCCCTCGGCTTGGCGACGCAGCCTTCCGCGCCCAGCGCCATGCGATGGAGCTTGCGGAAGCCGCATTGAAAAAGCTGGCCATGCAAGCCCATGGAGAAGTGCTGGTACATGTGTTGTCTGCGTGGAAACTCAGACAGGCTGAGCAACTGCCGGCGGCAAAAGAGTTGGGTCAACGCATCACTGCAGCCCAACGACAAGAATGGGTTCAGGCCATCACCACTGATGCCAAAGGCGAGTCTTCCACTGCGTTGCTGCGTTTAGAAATGGCGGCTGAAGTGAACACACCTGCTGACCATCAAGCAGACAGACGCGCTCTTCAATTGCAGTTATTGACCAAGCGGCATGAAGCACCACCAGCGCAAACTTGGGCGCACGATGTAGCCACTGTTTTAAAAGCCGCGTTCACGCCAGATGCCGAGCAACGTTTGCAAAACGTGCTGAGGGTTTTGCTCAGGCGTTGACAGGTGCGGGCAACGCCTGACGTAAGAAGCCGCTGCCGCGTTGCCATACCAAGGACTCCAAGCGCGGTGGTGAGGCCATAGCCTCCCAATCGCTCAGCACAATGCGCTCGAATGGCTGTTGCATCCGGTGGTCTTGCGGCATATGGGTATGCCCATGAATCAACACTGATGCACCACAAGCTTTCAGCCATTGGACACAAGCCACTTCATCAACGTCGGCCCAGTTCTCCATCATGGATTTATTGGCTAAGCTTTGTGCTTTCAACGTTTTGGCCAGTTGCATTCGGTCTTGCAAACTGCTTGCTTTCAATTGCACCAAGCTTTGCGCCGAACGTATGGTTTGGCGATAAGCCTGATAGGCAGTATCAGACAAGCACAGCGCATCGCCGTGGCTGAGCAGCCAGGGCTGGCTGTCGGCTTGCACGATGCAGGGGTCGCTGATGGCTGTCATGCCGGCGGCTTCGCAAGCTGTCGAGTCCAATAAGAAATCTCGGTTGCCCACCAACCAGTAAATTGGCAGGGTTTGGCTCAAGCTTTGAAGACGAGCGAGGCAATCGCGCTCAAACACAGCCGGTGGGTGTTGCAATATATCGTCGCCTAGCCAGACGTCGAACAAATCACCCAAGATAAATAACGCATCGGCGTTCAAGGTTTGTAAGTGATCCGCCCATGCGCGAAAAGTGGCTGGATCATCTGCGCGTAAATGCACATCCGAGAAAAAGGCAATACGCTTGCAGTCACGCAAATCCAGTGTGGTGAGCGTGGCGGGCAAGGGCACCGCCAAGACATCCGCATCAGACATGCGCGAACAGGTTCACAGCAGCACAGCCTTGGTGACCAACACCTCGTCCTTGGGCACATCGTCATGAAAACCGCGTCGGCCAGTGGCTACTTGTGTGATGGCGTCCACCACTTCTGTGCCTGCAATGACCTTGCCAAAAACGGCGTAACCCCAACCTGAAGGTGTGGGTGCGGAGTGGTTCAAAAAATCGTTGTCTTTGACATTGATGAAAAACTGAGCTGTGGCTGAATGCGGGTCGCTGGTACGCGCCATGGCAACTGTGTAGCAGTCGTTGGTGAGGCCATTGTTGGCTTCGTTTTCAAGCTTGGTGCCGACTTTTTTTTCTTTCAGACCAGGACCCATGCCGCCGCCTTGCACCATGAAGCCGGGTATCACCCGGTGAAAAATAGTGTCGTCATAGTGGCCTTGTTCAACATAGCTGAGGAAATTGGCAACAGTTTTGGGTGCTTTCTCGGCATCAAGTTCAAGGGTAATAACACCATGGTCTTGGATATGCAGTTCGACTTGGGGGTTTGACATGTTTACTTCACCAGGGTTGCAGATTGAATGACGACAGGGGTTTGGGGAACATCCGTCGGAAAAGGGCCACCAGGGCCGGTAGGCGTGGCTTTGATGCGGTTGACCACATCCATGCCGGAGATGACTTTGCCGAACGCGACATAGCCCCAACCTTGGGAAGTGGCTGACTGGTGGTCAAGAAAATCATTGTCTTTGACATTGATAAAAAACTGCGCTGAGGCTGAATGCGGGTTGTTGGTTCGGGCCATGGAAAGCGTGCCAACGGTATTGCGTAAACCACCGTTAGCTTTTGCCTCTACACCTTCGTGTTTGATGGGTGAACGGGTATTTTTTTCGTTGTACTTGGTGTCGTATCCGCCGCCTTGGACCATGAAATTATTGATAACCCGGTGAAACAAAGTGCCGTTGTAGTGGCCATCACGCACGTAGCTTAAAAAGTTTTCTACCGTTTTCGGCGTTTTCTCGGGGTAGACCTCGACCATAAATTCGCCGGCGCTGGTGACAAATTTGACTTGAGGATTGGAGGACTGAGCCTGTGCAGTCATTACAAAACACAGCAGAAAGCTGAGTGCTAGGCGGTGAGCGGTTTGCATCATGGTGGTGTCAAAGTGAGTTGAAGAGCGGGTTGAAGAGCCGTGGTTTTTTGCTTCAGCGATTTGACAGCGCCGCCCAAACGAATGGCGTTGTCATAGGAACGTTGCGCCAGATGGACGAGTATGTCACCCAAGTTTTCATGGGCAGTGGCGTAATCAGGATTATTGCGAAGTGCATATTCAAACGCTTGTCTGGCTTCATCGATGCGGCCCTTGGCAGCAAGCATCACGCCAAGATTGTTTTGTACTTCAGGCAGTTCAGGGTATTCGCGTGAAAGATCTAAATAGGTCTCAAATGCTTCATCGGTGCGGTTGAGTTGCTCTAATAAGCGGGCGCGCCAAAAACGCATTTGCGGGTCACGCGGTTGCTCTTGCAAGTATTCTTCGGTGATCAACAGTGCGTTGTTCCAGTCGCGACGCATCATGCTTTTTTGTACTTCTTCGTGTGGCGTGCCTTTGTATGTTTGCTGTGTCACAGTTTGCGCTTGCGCACTTGTCACGCCAATAGTCACAAAGGCCCATAACAAAACCATCCCGCATCCTGAGACCCAAGCCATGCTGTTTGGTTTGAATAAAAGCTGAAAAAAGGGCATGAAAATAAAAGTTAAGGGCACCTGTCAAGAAGATGCAAACCAGAGGACCTCGGTATACTGAAGACATTGTAGTAGAGTGACATTACGCACTTTTCAAGTGCAATTACTTTCCGATTCAACCACCATGGCTCTTCGAATTTTCAACACGCTCGCGCGTGAGTTGCAGGTTTTCGAACCACTCACGCCAGGACATGTGCGCATGTATGTGTGCGGCATGACGGTGTATGACTTTTGCCATATGGGCCATGCGCGTTCGATGGTGGCCTTTGATGTGGTGCAACGCTGGCTCAAGCAAACGGGCATGCAAGTCACCTATGTGCGCAATATCACCGACATCGACGACAAAATCATCCGACGCGCTACAGAAAATGGCGAATCCATTCGTGCCCTGACAGACCGCATGGTGGCCGCATTGCACCAAGACGCGGATGCATTGGGCATTGAACGCCCGCAAGCTGAACCCCGCGCTACCGACCATGTCAGTGGCATGTTGGGCTTGATCGCCACACTTGAGGACAGAGGCTTGGCCTACCGCAGTCCCAACGGCGATGTGAATTTCGCAGTTCGTAAATTCCCCGGGTACGGCAAGTTGTCCGGCAAGTCGCTGGATGAATTACATGCTGGCGAACGCGTGGCCGTGCTCGATGGCAAGGAAGACCCATTGGACTTCGTGCTGTGGAAATCTGCCAAGCCCGATGAACCCGCAGAGGTGAAATGGGACAGCGAATTTGGCAGTGGCCGCCCCGGTTGGCATATTGAGTGTTCAGCCATGTCGTGCAGCTTATTGGGTAAATCGTTTGACATTCATGGCGGCGGCGCAGATTTGCAATTCCCTCACCATGAAAACGAAATTGCACAAAGTGAAGGTGCCCACGGCGTGACCATGGCGCGCTATTGGATGCACAACGGTTTCATCAACGTGGACAACGTCAAGATGTCCAAGAGTCTGGGTAACTTTTTCACCATACGCGATGTGTTTCAACGCTATCGCCCGGAAGAAGTACGCTTTTTTGTGGTGCGCAGCCACTACCGCAGTCCACTCAATTTCAGCGACCAGCATTTGGACGATGCCAAAGCCTCCCTCAAGCGTTTGTATACCGCCTTGCAAACGGTATCTCCGAAACCCTTGGTCATCGACTGGCAACAACCGCAAGCCGCGCGCTTCAAAGCCGCCATGGATGAAGATTTCGGCACGCCCGAAGCGGTGGCGGTGTTGTTTGATCTGGCCGCAGAAGTCAACCGTGCTCAATCGGTGCAAGCCAGCAGTTTGCTCAAGGCTTTGGGCGGTGTATTGGGCTTGTTACAAGCCGATCCCTTGGCCTTTTTGCAAACTGTCCATGCCAACACAAACAACGGTGATATTTCGCAAATAGAAACCCTGATTGCTGAGCGTACCGCCGCCAAAGCCGCGCGCGACTTTGCCCGCGCCGATCAACTCCGCCAGCAATTGAGTGACATGGGGGTGGTATTGAAAGACTCTGCCCAAGGCACACAGTGGGAGCGCGCTTGATGGCTGGCCGCCCGCTTCAGGTCAAACGCGTCACCCCCGAGTACTGGGAGGAAGCCTGTCGGCACTTGGCCAAGAAAGACCGTGTCATGCGTCGCCTGATCCCACAGTTTGGGGACGCCTGTTTGGAGTCGCGCGGAGACGCTTTCGTGACCTTGGCACGCAGCATTGTGGGGCAGCAAATTTCTGTCAAAGCTGCGCAATCCGTGTGGGACAAATTTGCCGCGCTGTGCAAAAACATCACACCTGCAAACGTGCTCAAACTCAAAGTTGACGACATGCGCGGCGCTGGTTTGTCTGCACGCAAGGTGGAATACCTGGTGGACTTGGCCTTGCATTTTTCCAACGGCGCAGTGCACACCCGCAAATGGTCCGACATGGACGACGAGTCCATCATCGAAGAATTGGTGGCGATCCGTGGCATTGGCCGTTGGACCGCCGAGATGTTTTTGATTTTTTATTTGCTGCGCCCCAACGTATTACCGTTGGACGATGTTGGTTTGATCAACGGCATCAGTAAAAACTATTTTTCAGGCGAGGCCGTCAGCCGCAGCGACGCTCGCGAAGTCGCTGCCGCTTGGCAACCTTATTGCAGTGTGGCAACTTGGTATATTTGGCGCTCGCTGGACCCTCAGCCTGTGGCCTACTGAAGCTGTCACGGCCCCGAGCCCACAAGGAGAAACGATTGGCCAAGAAAACTTTTCTCGATTTCGAGCAGCCGA
This sequence comes from Comamonadaceae bacterium, assembly GCA_027488735.1. GTDB lineage: Bacteria > Pseudomonadota > Gammaproteobacteria > Burkholderiales > Burkholderiaceae_C > Limnohabitans. Next base: position 177,544 of record JAIYBB010000003.1, read on the forward strand.
TTGCTGAGCTTGAATCCAAAATTGAAGAATTGCGCTATGTGCAAGTCGAATCTGCTGTAGACATTTCAGAAGAAATTGAGCAGCTGTCGAAAAAAAGCCTGCAACTCACCAAAGACATCTACAGTGATTTGACACCTTGGCAAATCACCAAAATAGCGCGCCACCCCGAGCGGCCTTACACGCTTGATTACATCAACGAAATTTTCACTGACTTCGTTGAAATGCATGGCGACAGACATTTCTCTGACGATCTGAGTATTGTGGGCGGCTTGGCCCGTTTCAATGGCAATGCATGCATGGTGCTGGGGCAGCAAAAAGGCCGCGACACGCGTGAGCGCACCGCACGCAATTTCGGCATGACCCGTCCTGAAGGCTATCGCAAGGCATTGCGCCTGATGAAGACTGCTGAAAAATTCAAATTGCCAGTGTTCACATTTGTTGATACACCGGGCGCTTTTCCCGGCATCGATGCCGAGGAGCGCAGCCAAAGCGAAGCCATTGGGCGCAATATTTTCGAGATGGCGCAATTGCAAGTACCCATCATCACCACCATCATTGGCGAGGGTGGCTCTGGCGGCGCTTTGGCCATCAGCGTAGCCGATCAATTGTTGATGTTGCAGTATTCCATTTACTCGGTCATCAGCCCTGAAGGTTGCGCCTCCATTTTGTGGAAAACCTCTGACCGCGCTTCCGATGCTGCCGATGCCTTGGGCATCACCGCGCATCGACTCAAAGCCTTGGGATTGGTCGACAAAATTGTCAACGAACCAGTGGGTGGTGCCCACCGCGACACCAAACTCATGGCTTCCCATTTAAAGCGTGGCTTGAATGACGCTTGGCGTCAACTCAGCGACCTCAAACCCAATGAGTTGCTCGACAGACGTTATGAACGTCTGCAAAGCTATGGCCGATTCAACGACACCAAAGCCGACGCGCGTTGAATTGTCTGCGCTAGCAGCGGGTTTGCCCGCGACACTTTCATTGAAGCACTTCAAGCCGACCTTGCCATTTGCCGTGGCATTGAGTGGTGGCGCAGACTCCACGGCGTTGTTACTGGCCTGTGCCGCTCACTGGCCCACGCAGGTCAAAGCGGTTCACATACACCACGGTATCCAGTCGGCCGCCGACCTGTTTGTGAACCATTGCGAACTGCTGTGCAAACAATTGCAAGTGCCTTTGGTCATTGAACGGATTGACGCTCGCCATGCGCCAGGGGAGAGCCCCGAAGAAGCCGCGCGGCGAGGACGCTACCAAGCCATTGCAGATGTTTTGAAAAACCACTGGGGCGGCAACGTGCGCGATGTGGCTTTGGCCCAGCATGCTGATGATCAAGTGGAAACTTTGTTATTGGCGTTATCGCGCGGCGCTGGTTTGCCCGGACTCTCAGCCATGCCAGAAAAAACAGAACGCCACGGCTTGGTGTTGCACCGCCCTTGGTTGCAAGCCCCCGGTGCGGACATACGTGCGTGGCTTGAAACCACGGGCGTTGCTTGGGTAGAAGACCCGACCAATCTTGACCAGCAATTCACACGCAACTTGATTCGCCATCAATTGTTGCCAGTCTTGCAAAAGGCTTTTCCGGCATTTCGACAAACCTTTGCCAGAAGCGCCCGGCATTCAGCGCAAGCACAGCAGTTGTTGGTGACCTTGGCGCAACTCGACTTGGAGTTGGTGGGGGAACCTCCGGTCATCATGCGTCTGCAACAACTCAGCGCAGCGCGACAAATCAATGCGCTGCGTTTGTGGTTGAGCAACCGAGGCGTGCAATCCAACGCCAGACAGCTTGACGCATTGCTGGCGCAAATTGACGCCTGCCGCACCCGCGGCCATGCGATCGATATCAAGGTGGGCCGGGGTTTTGTCAGGCGAATCGGCGATTTGATCGATTGGTACAATTTCTAGCTTTGACTGTTGATAAACACCTTCTCTGATGGCATTAATTGTTCATAAATACGGCGGCACTTCGATGGGGTCGTCCGAGCGCATACACAACGTGGCTAAGCGCGTGGCCAAATGGGCCAAGGCAGGACACCAAATGGTTGTTGTGCCATCGGCCATGAGTGGCGAAACCAACAGGTTATTGGGTTTGGCCAAAGAATTGGCTGGCAACGCCCACAGCGACGCCCATTTCAGGGAGCTTGATGCATTGGCAGCCACCGGCGAACAGGCATCGTCGGCATTGCTGGCCATCGCCTTGCTAGCCGAAGGTGTCCCTGCTGTCAGCTACAGCGGTTGGCAAGTGCCGATCCGCACCAACAGCGCTTTCACCAAGGCACGTATCGAATCCATTGACGACGCCCGCGTGCGTCAAGATCTCGACCAAGGCAAAGTTGTCATCATCACGGGCTTCCAAGGGGTTGACCCGCAAGGCAATGTCACCACCTTGGGCCGTGGTGGTTCTGACACTTCAGCCGTAGCGGTGGCAGCCGCCATGAAAGCGGCCGAATGCTTGATTTACACCGATGTCGATGGCGTTTACACCACCGACCCGCGCGTGGTGCCGCAAGCGCGTCGTCTGCACACTGTCAGTTTTGAAGAGATGCTTGAGATGGCGTCCCTTGGCAGCAAGGTCCTGCAAATCCGATCGGTTGAATTCGCAGGCAAATACAAAGTGCCATTGCGTGTGTTGTCCAGCTTTACCCCATGGGATATTGATATCAACGAAGAGGCCAAATCGGGCACCCTGATTACTTTTGAGGAAGATGAACAAATGGAACAAGCCATCGTATCTGGCATCGCGTTCACCCGTGACGAAGCCAAAATCTCCATCATTGGTGTACCTGACAAGCCCGGTATTGCCCACAAAATTTTGGGTACCGTGGCCGACGCCAATATCGAAGTGGACATGATCATCCAAAATATCAGCAAGGGCGGCCTTACCGACTTCAGCTTCACCGTCAACCGCAACGACCATGCCCGCGCCCTGACGCTGCTGAAAGAAAAAGTGCTATCCGATTTGGGCAACCCTGAAGTGTTGGGCGATAACCAAATTTGCAAAGTCTCTATCGTTGGCATCGGCATGCGCAGCCATGTGGGCGTGGCTAGCAAAATGTTCGCTTGCCTGAGCGCCGAGGGCATCAATATCCAAATGATTTCGACCAGCGAAATCAAAACTTCGGTGGTTATTGATGAAAAATACCTCGAATTGGCCGTGCGTTCACTGCATAAAGCGTTTGATCTGGAGCAGAATCAGGCATAATTTCAATCACTGGAAACGTGACCGAGTGGCCGAAGGTGCTCCCCTGCTAAGGGAGTATGGGGTGTTGAGCCTCATCAAGGGTTCGAATCCCTTCGTTTCCGCCAGTGCTTCAATGAATAAGCCCTATTGACTAGGGCTTATTTTTTTTGAACAAGCCTTGTGTTTGCTCATCAATAAGTTCGTAAGCGCCAAAATAAACATTGGACTCTGGGTTTTCTGAACAGTGTTTATCCATCCACAAATAAACCTGCTGAAACGAAATACCTTCCTTATAGTTCCAAAATGGAATCTGTCTTCCTGCGCTTAAACCATCTAACAAACCTAATAAGTGGCTTTCGACTTCTTTTGATGCCTTGCCCTTTCTTCCCTCAACCCATCTCATGCAATACACATCAGACACAATCATGACTGGCTCAGCTTTGCTCATTTGAGAAAACAGGATTGTAGAAATTAAAAAAAATAGAGGGAAGTTTTTTTTCATATGCTTTGTCACTGAAGTTAATCGAGATATTTTTTTACCTAAACCGGTTCTGTCGCGTGCATGGAGTGTGAGGGAGTTCATTTGTTGTTCCTCTCCAGCATTAGTTCGCCAACGCCATACACTGCGGAGGAAAGCGGATTTGCACGGCAATAGTTATCCATCCAAAGGTATATTTGGCCAGTCGTTATGTCCCCGAAATAATTGAAGGGCTTGCGGTCTGCGTCTAACGAAAACGCCATATTCGCGCCACTCAAAAATCCAATTAACCACGCCTTATTTTCAAGTTCACGCGCATTGGATTCTGGTTTCATCCACATCGCACAGTCTGGGTCTCCACGCACCCACTCAGCGGAGGCGGATAGACACAACAAGCAAAGAAAAAGGGCAATAAGTTTTGTTTTCATTGAATTCTCCTGACAGTGGATATCCGGTTATTTTTGTCGAACGAAAAAGCGGATCGCGCCTTGGCTACGATGGCACCAACGATAGCGACTCGACTTCTAGGGTTACATCGCCTCCACCACTTTGCAGAAATCCTGCATGCTGATGTTGGCATAACTGCCCTTGACATGGGTGATGACGGAGGCGTCTAAATCGGCCTCAATCGTCAAGGTGAAGGTGAACTTGGCATGGTGAGCGGCTGTCGGTGGATTGAGCACCAGTGGAATAGAAACCGAGTTCGTTAAACAATCACGGCGAACAATGCTCATCTCGATATGCCCGGCTTTGGCCAGACCACGCAGGTAAATTTGTTGCGTTTCGTTCAAGGCCTTAGACAACTCAGGCGAGAAATTTCCACCATCCAATGCGCGGTAAACCACATAGATATTTCCCTTGTCGGTCAATTCGTCTTCGGTGTACTGGGTGGCCAGGTCTTCTTCCACTGCATAGAAAATCTCTTCCATCTGAGCCATCAAGTTCGATTGCTGCAGCACCAGGTCGATCAACTTTTGAATCATTCGACTCTCTAGGTCTGCTGGCACGGGCTTCATATCAATCTTTCAGTGTGGATGGGGGATTATCAGCAGCAAAGAAATATGCCCCTGACGGGGCATTTTGTGCTTATTCCGCACTTCAGTCTATGAAACTCTTTCTGCTGCGGTCAACGCACAATCACTGTCGTTGATACTTTCAAAAACGGTTGGGCAGCGGTCTGGATGGGGGTGCCGAAACTGGGGATATCGCTTCGATTGACTGGATTGAGTTGAAGAGAGAAGGCGGCGTTGTCAGACATGTAACTGGGAATTTCTTGGGGGTCTGTTTCGGGCGCATGGCCTGCCAGATAAGCCGACACCCAAGCCTTGCAAGGTGTGTTCAGCGGGGCGTTGGCCGCACAGTAACGCCAATTTTCTGCCTGTGCAGCTGAGCAAAATAAAAACAAAGATACCATCAAAGAAGTATTTTTAAACATTTTTAACTCCTATTTGTATGCGTTTCAACGGGTGCATGTGCCAACGACATGTCGACACTTGAAAGGGTGAAAGCAATGTTCAAGCCTGAAAGCTGTCAAAAAAAATTTCAGGGAGGCTTGCAGTTACAAAAACCTGATACACGGCGGATACATAGACAACATTGTTAAAAAGTAACGACTTATCAGGAATTCTCAGGAATTGATCACTTACCCATATAAATTCGTTTTATCTTTTTATAACTAAAAACGGGGTAAATCATGTTGCAGACGAAACAATGGGCAATTACAGCAGTTGCCATCAGCCTGATAGTTGGTTGTGCTTCCAATGTCAAATCAGATGCAGATGCAGCAGCGGCCGCACAATCCGCTCAGGCCTCTCAGGCGGCGCAAGCCCAAAAGGCGCTTGATGACCTGAACCAGCAAGTCAAGAGCCAATCTGATGTGCTCAAGGCAGCATTAGCCAAAGCGGTGCCAGACCATGGTGCGGCACAGCGTTTGGAAGCAGCCAAAGAAGCTGAAAAGCGCAAGATGGTTGAGGTCAATATCAGCAATACGCCGGAATGGTTTTTACGCGATGAAACCGGCGCTGACGCGATTTATGTGACCGCCACCGAAGGGTCAGTGGACATGCAATTGTCAATTGACATGGCGATGTTGTCCGCTAAGCGTTTGCTGACCAATAGCCTTGGTGAAGTGATCTCTTCGCGCATGACTGAGTTTGCTTCGCAAACCACCAGTGGCGATGATTTGGTTTTGAACAAAGAAATTGAACGGGTCACCAAGTCCATGATCTCGGAGGTGTTGCTCAACGGTTACACGCGCGACCGTATCCAAGTAATTCCAAACGGCAAGGAATACCAAACATACGTGCGTTTACGTTACCCCACTGAAGAATTGAAAAAAATACTTGCCAAAGAAATCAAAAAGAACAACATCATGGCAGCCAAAGTACGCAAGACCAAAGCCTTTGAAGAATTAGAAAAAGAAATCGAAGCTGCGCGTGAGCAAAGGGCTCCCAACCAAGCGGGCAATGACGAGTCTAAGTAAGCGTTAAATTTTGAAGAGGAGCGCAACATGAAAATGGCGTGGTTGGTTTTTTTCTTGATGACCGCTTTGATGGCATCACTGGGTGCTTTACTGCTTGACCGATCAGCAAGCTCCACCACAAACATGTTGAAATCCTCGGACGCCTTGAAAGCGCAATTGCGTCAGCAAGAAGAAAAACTATTGACGGCGCAATCTAAGTTGCATGAACTCAGCCAGCAGTTGAAGCACATGGAAGAAGTCACCAACAAACCTGAGGCCATTTCTGCGCAAATCCAATCCCAATTGCGCACAGACCGCGAAAAGCAGTCGCAATTACAAAAAGAAGGCGTGCGATTGGCTAAATGGAAAGAAAAAATCAACGCAGAAAAATTACGCATACAAACTGCGCAAACGCAGTGGAATGCAGCCAAGCGTCAACTGGAAATCGAAGCAAAACTTATCGACTTAGATATATTGACGGCAATTGTAGAAAGCCGTGTTCAGAGAAAAATCCAAGCCAGCGCCCAATCCTTGAATGCTGCCAGCCAAAAGCCTGTGGCAGATCATGCCGGCCCTTTAAAAGGTGCCGACCAGTTTGGCGAAACGCCATATGTACCGGTTGCAACCGCACCTGCTGCGGTGCAGGTGGTGCACGCCGACAACAAATCCAGCGCAGAGATGTTGGCGCGTAAAACGGCATTGACAGAAGAAAATAAAAAACTCGCAATTAACTATCAGCAGTTCAATCTTGACAAGAAAAAGTTGGCCCAAAGCCAGGCGCTATTTCAGAAGCAACAACAGGCTTATGAGCAGTCTGTTAAATCCTCACAGTTGACGACAACACCATGAGGACAGTCTTTTTGCGATGCCTGCTCGGTGTGGCGTTGACCAGCGCTGTGACGACCCATGCGCAAATGGCGATGCCAACTTGCCAAGGTAACGATATCTTGCAGTGGCATGCCTGTCGTGGCGTGTTGGATGACAAGGAGTTTTCCTACGCTGGAGATTTCATGCGCGGCAAATTTGAAGGGCGCGGCATATTGGAATTTACGGCAGAGAAATTCCATGGCGATTATTACCAAGGCGAATTCAAAAATGGCATCAAACATGGCTTTGGTGTTTATTTCTTTGCCAATGGTGAGAAGTATGCCGGTCAATATCAGTTTGGCAAACGCCATGGTAAGGGAACATATTCCTTCCCCGATGGACGTCCAGCCTTATCCGGGCAATGGGTGAACAACCAATTTATAGGCAAGCCCACTGGTACGGACACAAAGTCAACATCTGCTAACGCTATTTCCAGTGATATGGAAGTAGAAAAAAAAAACTGAGTCCATAAATCTGCAAACACCAGTCAAACAGTCTGAAAAGACCAGCCAAATTCAATCACTCAGCCAAGCACCTTGGCGTGATGCTGTTGCGATTGTGGTGGGGATTGCCAATTACCAGCGTTTACCAACGGCCAGTTTTGCCAACAAAGACGCAGCAAAATTTCGTGAGCACGCGATTCGGCATTTAGGCATTGCTCCGGAGAATATCAAGATACTGACAGATGCCGAGGCGCAGCGCGCAGAGATATTGTTGACGCTCAAATATTGGTTGCCCTCGCGCGTGAACGCTGGCCGAACCGACGTTTTTTTCTATTTCAGCGGGCATGGTGTGGCACAAGATGTGGCCAAGCAACATTACTTGTTACCCGTGGATGCCAATACCGATTTGTTGGAAGAAACCGCATTGAGTCAACACACTGTCTTGGCTCAATTGTCAAAAGTCGGCGCAAAGTCAGTCACCGTATTTTTGGACACGTGCTTCAGCGGCACGGATCGCATGGGGCAAGCTTTAGCGCAGTTCCAACGCGGTGTGACGGTAAAGCCCACGATAAGTCCTCTGCCCTCAGGCATCAATTTGTTGACGGCAGGTACCCGCTCGCAGTCCGCCTACGGTGACTTACAATTACAGCACGGTGTATTTAGTTATTTTTTGTTCAAAGGATTGGCGGGTGAAGCGGATGCCAATGCCGACAAACGCATTGGCATGGGCGAGTTGGCTGACTATGTCCATGCGCGAACAGTTCGCTATGCCTTGGGTATTCGCAAAGTGCAAGAGCCCCAATTTGCAGGCGACCGCCAACAGATACTGGCTGTGCGATAAACATGGCTTGGTTTAAGTGGGTCTGCACAATCTGTCTGTGTGTGTGCGCATATACGCCTTTTGTGTGGGCTGTGCCAGTTGATGTCAAGGCCGAATATTATTTCGGCCCGGATATGTCGCGTAATCAGGCCTGTGAGAACGCCCGCGAGGCGGCCAAGCTCAAGGCGATCTCTTTGGTGACAGGTGAGCGTGTGGCGTTCGACCAGCACATGCATTGTTCGCAAAACGCAGCAACAGCAAGAGAAAGAAAGTGTGAAGTCAACCGTAACACTTGGATCCTGCTTGAGGGCAGGGTGAACAAGAGTGAGTTGGTTTCTGAGGTGGTGAAAAGCACCCAGGGCGCCCAATACTGTGCGGTCACTATGGTGGTAGATGTGGGGTTTCCCAACATTACACATGATGTATCGTTCGATTTACGGCTTGATCTCAACCGACAGAGTTTTCGTGCGGGGGAGTCTTTGGTGATCAACATTCAGCCGACTGCACCTATGTATGTCAGTGTGTTCAATTGGCGCACCACATTTACAAAAGACAATGTGGTGCGATTGTTTCCAAACGATATCGATGCACAAAATTACATCACCCAACAGGTTCAAATTCCATTCATAACGGGAGGAGCAACACCTTACCGATTTGAAATGGAATGGCTGGCTCCCGCTGGTTACGACAAGGACCTGATGACCGAATGGGTCATGGTGGTAGCCACCAAGAAGCCGATCAACTGGCTACCTGTCTACGACATGCAAAGATTCAAAGAAAAGTTGCTAGAAATTCCCGCCGACCAAAGACGCGTGGTGCATCGCTCATACCTGCTACTGCGCGAATAAGTCAAGCAGTCTCACGCAGGGTGATCGGTATCTTGAAATAAACGCAATTTTCGCTCTAGTTCATCCGCCAATTTCTTGCGCGCTGAATACACCGCTTCGCGCTCGCTGTTGTAGTTTTTGATGAGGTCAAGCGAGTCGAACATTTGCTGATGGATATCTCGCAACTCACGGATAGTTTGAACCATTTGCTCTTCAATTGATTCGAGCAATTTTTTCTTCATGGTGAAATTTTCGATATGGTTGAGTATGGGTTTCCAGCTCTCCATGAATTCATCGGAAGCTCCGTTATTGCGGTTAATGCTGCTGATAGCGTCTGAAATAGTTTCTAAGGTATAGAAAATCTCGTACAACTCGGATGTATCCATGCGATTTTGTAAGCGGTCATATTTCTCTAAATATGCCAAATCTTCTTGCAGCACGGTGTGTGTGTGTATTTGAGAACCATGTTGAGACGGCACCGAAGAAGACGGGCTAGCGCTGGTTTGCTCACCCGCAGCCAGTCCGTCTAGTGGCACCAGATTCATTTCATCGGGCAAATTGGTGAGTGTATGCAACGGGAGTTGTTTTGCCACTTCTGCCTCACGTGGGCTTCCGCCAAATAGTTTGTTGAATATATTCATGGTATGTGCCCTGTAGGTTATCGGTGGGTTAAGAGTGGCAGCGTGAAATGAAACAAAATGGTGTTGTTTGGGTGGATTTTCATGTGAATCAGTGTGCCGATTTGCCGCGCCATGGTTTGCGATAACCATAAGCCCAATCCGGTGCCTGCGAATTTTTTTGCAGATTCGGACCGGTAATAGCGCTGGAATACCATGTTCGGGTCAGGCACACCGGCTGTGCCAATTTCATTTTCAATTTCAAAACACATCACGTTTTGGTCTTGCTGGCGCATCCTGTAGATACGTAAATAAATCGACGTGAATGGTGGTGAATATTTCAAAGCATTGCTCAGCAGATTAAGCATGATCGAGCGCAGGTAATGTTTGTCTGTCTGTAGCCAATGGCGACCCTCTGCGTCCATGGCAACTTGTATGCGTGGAGCGAGTTCGGGGTGTGCTGTGACGAATTCGCTCGCGATATCTGCGAGTTCAAGCTCCACCATGAACTGCGTGATGTCGGGTTGTATCAAGCCCTCTTCATGTTTTTCTGCCTGTACGCAGTTCTCAATCACTTGCGTGATGTTATCTATCGCTACGTTGATGCGATCGGCCCATACATTTTTGTTGCCTGGCGCATCTCGTGTAAGCGCGTCACTGCCGATTTTCACCACGCTCAGTGGTGTACGAATCTCATGCATCAACATCGATAAAAATCTCTGCTGGTTCAAGCGCAGTTTTTTTTCATCCGCAGCCCATTGCATAGCGTCAGACGCATCGGTGCAGCGCTGCGCATAGGTATGGCGGTCAAGCAGCGTTAACAATCCAATGATCAATGCCCCTGTCAATATCCAACAAGTTGCGAATACAGCATGCGCCAAGGGTTCGTTGAAAACCACTTCTGATGGCAGCAACACATTGGCTGCATGCACCAAAAAGCTGACGCTGACCAGACTGAAGATGCTCCATTGCAATCTAGGGATATGTGCTCCCGCCGAGTGTGGTTGGGCAGACAAGCCAAAGTCTCGGCTGAGTATGGCTATCAAGACTAACAGCACCACAGTGGCTGCAACTTGTACTTCGGCGCTGGGCAAAAACAGACTGGCAAAGCCCAAAAGCAGACACAAGGCATAAGCAAATTGAAAAACTTGTTGTCGTTGTAATTGTTTGCTTGCATCCACCAGAAGCAAGTGCAGCATGTTCAAACCATTGATGCTATAGCCGATACCAAACAATACCAGCAGAGCACTGTTTTGTGCGTGACTCAGTCCAAACCACTGTGCCAGCATTGAACTGTGCATCAGCAGTTTGGCGATAAAAAATCCCAATGTAATGGCGATGAACGCATAAATGCGATTGTGTATCACCAACCATTGCACCAAGCTCCATGCCAACATCGTGACAGCAACGCCCAGTTCAAACAATGTCAGTTGCAAATCATCCATGGACGTGAGGTTCGTGGTGGCAGTGGAAAACGGTCATCGGCGCAGGTGGTCGGGCGCGATGGACGCAACTTTGAATCTAACCGGCTGCCATGGAAAAACCTGAGAAAACCTGAAATTCAATACAAACTACAAATTCACTAATACTAATAAAATAACCGCTGTTAAAAAAAGTGAAGTATTTCAGACGCATCTATGCAAAACAGCGGTAATCAAATCCTTTTGGTGGAAGACAACATCGCTTTGCGCGAAGCCCTGGCAGACCATTTGTCAAGCGTTGGTTTCGGGGTGCGTGGTGTGGGCGACGGTTTGGAGTTGAACCAGGCATTGTCTGTGGCCGTGCCGCACGTGGTGGTGCTGGATTTGAATTTGCCCGAGGAGGATGGTTTATCGATTGCCAAGCGCTTGCGCCAGGCATTTCCACACATTGGTATTGTGATGTTGACCGCCAGAGTGCGCAGCATTGACCGGCATGAGGGCTATGAATCCGGTGCCGATGTCTACCTGACCAAACCCGTCAAGCCCAATGAGTTGACCATGGTGCTGCAAACCTTGTGTCGTCGCATGACGCCGCAAACCTTGCCCAGTGCCTGGGTGTTGCGCATGTCCGCGTTGCAGCTCGAGCCACCCGGTCAGTCACCGATCGCTTTGACGGTGAGCGAAGCCAATCTGATGTACGAGTTAGCGCTATCTGCAGAATTGCTGAGCATGTCCCGTCTGATCGACTTGTTTGGTGACATTGATCTGCCGGAGTCCACCAACAAATTGCGTATCGAGCAAATTGTCAGCCGCGTGCGCCGCAAAATGGACGCAATTTTGTGCGGCCAGCCTGGCATCAAGGCAGTGACCCGCATGGGCTATAAGTTATTTGTGCCTGTCCAAATCGCCTGATCCTGCTTTAACACGGCAGTTGGTTGCATGGGGAATAAACGCGGGGTATATACTGTATAAATTAACAGTATTTCCTACCCATGTCCGACATGCTTTTGCCCTTGGCGACCCCTGTTGCCCTCACTGCCCAGCCGCTCTTGCTGGACATCTGTAGCTGGGCCGTACCCGCCGGTTTCCCATCACCGGCAGCGGATCACACCCGCAAGCGCATCGATCTGAACGAGCACCTGATAGGCAACAAAGAGGCCACGTTTTTGTTCCGCGTCAAAGGTGACTCCATGACCGGTGCAGGTATTTACGAGGGCGACACCTTGCTGGTCGACCGCAGCCTGGACCCCAAGCACCAATGCATTGTGCTGGCGCTGCTGAACAACGAATTCACGGTCAAACGCTTTTACCGTCGCGGCGGTGTGGTCAAGCTGCTGGCGGAGAACAGCATTTACCCGCCGCGCCTCATCAAGGACGAGGACGATTTCACCGTCTGGGGCGTGGTCACTTACAACCTGCACAAGTTGTACTAGCCATGGCTGTCGTGCTGCCGCAGTTGGCCCTGGTGGACTGTAATAACTTTTATGTGTCCTGCGAACGGCTGTTTCGCCCTGACTTGAAAGCCGTGCCGTTGGTGGTGTTGTCGAACAACGATGGCTGTGTGGTGTCGCGCTCGAACGAGGCCAAGGCGCTGGGCATACGCATGGGCCAGCCTTGGTTCGAGTGCAAGGATTTGGCCGAGCAGCACGGCATATTGGCGCTCAGCTCCAACTACGCTTTGTACGCGGACATATCCAACCGCGTCATGCGCATACTGAGTGAGTTTTCGCCGCGCACCGAGGTGTATTCCATCGACGAATGCTTTGTCGATTTGAGCGGCATGCCGGACTTGCGCGCGGTCAGCTATCGCATCCGCGAAACGGTATTGAAGTGGACCGGCATGCCGGTGTGCGTAGGCATAGGGCCGACCAAAACGCTGGCCAAACTGGCCAACCACGTCGCCAAAAAACACCCGCGCTCGCGCGGTGTCTTCAACTACAACGACCTCAGCGCCGCGCAGCAAACGCGTTTGCTCTCGCGCATTGCGGTGGACGAGGTATGGGGCGTGGGCAGGCGCTTGAGCGTGCGTCTGGCCGAGCACGGCATACACACGGTGCAGGACTTGCGGCTCGCGCACGTGCCCAGTTTGCGCGCCGGCTTCGGTGTGGTGATGGAAAAAACCCAGCGCGAACTCAACGGTTTGGCCTGCATCGATATGCAAGAGGTTGAACCGGACAAGCAGCAAATCATCGCCAGCCGCTCGTTCGGTTCTATGGTGGAAACCGTCGATGTGTTGAAAGACGCGGTCAGCGTGTTTGTCGCCAACGCCTGCGCCAAGTTGCGCGCGCAAGGCTCGCACGCATCCGTCATTCAAGTGTTTTTGATGACCAACCGTTTTCGAAAAGATCTGCCGCAGTACATGCCTTCGTTGGTGGTGCCGCTGCCGCAACCGACCAACGACAGTCTGGTGGTCAACCGCTGGGCCGACTATCTGGTGGAGCGCATGTTCCGCCTCGGTTACCAGTACAAAAAAGCCGGTGTCATGCTCAGTGGTATTTCGCCGCAAGGCATCTACCAAACCGATTGGCTGGAGCCGCCGCAAGCGGTGGACACGCGTTTGATGGATGCCTTAGATGGTTTGAACAAGCGCTACGGACGCGGTACGGTCAAGGTGTCGACGCAAGGCGCTTACCAACAGTGGCAGATGAAGCAAGAGAACAAATCGCCTGACTACACCACCGACTGGCATGCCATGCCGGTGGTGTAGGGCTTGCCTCAAGCGCGAAATGCTTTGAGAAGGTCTTTGCTGCGTATCGGTTTGAGCAGTATTTTGTTAAAGCCTGCGGCCTCAAGTTGGGCGATTTCTTCGGGCATGGCGTGCGCGGTATAGGCAATGATTTTCATGGCGTCAAACCGGTTGTCGGCGCGCAGTTGGATGCACAAATCCATACCGCTGATGGTGGGCATAGAGATGTCCAACAACAGCACATCGCACACAGTGTGTTGCAACAAAGACAAGGTTTGTGCAGCGCTGTCGCATTCGTCCACCGTATATCCCAAGGGACGCAAAAACAAACCTGGCAACAAGCGGTTGGTCTCGTTGTCGTCCACCACAATCACATGGCCCTTGCTCATGGTGTCTGCTCTGAAGGGGAGTTCATGGGCAGCGTGAAAAAGAAACTGCTGCCGACGCCGGCTTCAGTTCGGTAGTCCAATTTGCCGCCCATCAGTTGCACCAACTGATGGCTGAGCTTCAACCCCAGCCCTGTGCCTGTTTTGTCTGTGGCGGGAAAGTCAGCACCCAAAGCTGACAAGTCGGTAAACAGTTGGTCTTCTACATCGCGTGCGATACCCAGGCCGGTGTCTGTCACGGTAAATGTCATGGTGCCGCCGGCTTCGTCATGCATGAGTTGCAGGTTGACCTCGCCTTTCGGACGATTGAAGGTGATGGCGTTGTCTACCAAATGGTTGAGTACTTGCCGCAGTCGGTAAGGATCTGCAGTCATCTTCAGCGTGGTTTGTTGGTTGGTGCTCAGTTGCAGTTGGATATTGAGACGGGTGGCGCGTGCTTGGTGCAACTGCCGCACTGATTCTGACAGGTCGTAGACATCAAACGCTGTGACAGAAAGTTGTAGCTGACCTTCTTTGATTTTGTTGAGGTCAAGCATGCCATTGACCAAATGCAACATTTCTAGGCTGTTTTCCAAAATGATTTTGGAAGTGAAATGCACCATGGGTTCTTGTGAGCTGCTGTGTATGTATTCCGCATAACCCATGATGCCGTTGAGCGGTGTGCGCAGATGGTGCGACAGCGATGCCATGAAGCTTTGTATGCGCTGTTCTTGGGTTTGCTGACGCTGCAACGCTTGGCGCAAGCGGCGATAGCCATAGAAGGTGACTGCCCAGCCAATGGTCAGGCACATCAACAACCCCAGCAGCGCGACCAGCAGGGTGTCGTTGGTGTGTATGAAATATTCTAAGAGTTCATCAAACATAGGCTTTATTTTTTGGGTAACACCACAAATTTGGTGGCCAGAATGCGCCCGAACTCTTGGCTGTGCGTTTCTAGCGTTTGCATCAAATCATCGGTGGGGACGATTTTTTTTGAGCGTTTGTCTACTTGGTTGGACTCGAATGTGATCAAGCCCTCTTCTTCAAATTCGCGGATTTTGTAACGCAGCGCACGCTCACTCAAGTCCTGGTTGTGATAGATGCCTTTGAGCAATGCGCTGGGCTGGTCCTGGTTGGCCTGAATCAGTTGTTTGACCAAGCTCAGGTAGAGGTAGCGCCCAGCTTGGCTTTGCACCAAATGCAAATGCTGGTTTTCCCAGTCATGCAATTGGCAAATGACTTGCAAGAGTTTGGCGTTCAATAGGCTGTCTGGCTCTGTGTTCATTGTGATGGGTCCTGAATGGTGTGTTGAAATAGTTAATACCGCGTATCAAAGCATTGATTTTTCGAAAATATAGCGGAAATTGTACAACTTAAATTGAAATATTTAACAAAATTTAGCCTAAATGTAGCTAATAAATCAAATTAAATGAATTAATTAAATTATAAGTACTATTTTAGAGGTAAATTTGTTTGGTGCCCATAGTGACCAGAGCAGCTGCGCGACATGACTGTGCGCACCCATACATCCACCGCGTCAATGGCGGGGGATGGGGGCATAAAAAGTGGCGCCGATATTCAATCAGGCGCTTTGACGAGGCTTAACGCGCGTCGGGCAGTTCTATTTTGACTTCCAACACTTCAAGGTTGTCCTGTCGTTCCAGGTTCACCTTGATATCGCCCGGATTGATATTCACGTATTTGGACAACACGGCGATCAAATCGCGTTGCAGGTCGGGTAAATAGTCAGGCTGGTGCGCTGACTTGCCCGAGCGTTCGTGCGCCAGAATGATTTGCAATCGTTCTTTGGCGACACTGGCGGTTTTTTTCTTTTCGCCAATCAGAAAGGACAACAAAGACATGTGGCTTATCTCCGACCGAAGACGCGTTGCAGCAGTCCAGGCTTGACGGCTTCGGTGAAGCGCAATGGAATGTCTTTGCCAAGGAAGCGGTCCACCACATCTTTGTAGGCTTCGGCCACATCGCTTTTTTCCAGCAACACCGCAGGCACGCCTTGGTTGGAGGCTTGCAGCACGTCTTCAGACTCGGGAATCACGCCGATCAGCGGAATGCGCAAAATGTCTTGAATGTCTTCGAGCGACAACATTTGACCTTCTTGCACCCGGTTGGGGTTGTAGCGGGTGATCAGCAAATGTTCTTTGATCGGTTCCTGGCCTTGGATGGCGCGCATGGTTTTGCTGCCCAACATGCCCAGAATGCGGTCAGAGTCGCGCACCGAGGAGACCTCGGGGTTGGTGACCACGACGGCTTCATCGGCAAAGTGCATGGCCATCATGGCACCGGTTTCAATGCCGGCCGGTGAATCGCAGACGATGAAATCAAAGTCCATGCCGGCGAGTTCGCGCAGCACGCGCTCGACGCCGTCTTGGGTGAGTGCCTCTTTGTCGCGGGTTTGGGAAGCCGCCAACACATACAAATGGTCGGAGTGCTTATCCTTGATCAGCGCCTGGTTGAGGGTGGCTTCACCGTTGATGACATTCACAAAGTCGTAAACAACGCGACGCTCGCAGCCCATGATCAAGTCCAGGTTGCGCAGGCCGACATCAAAGTCGATCACCACGGTTTTGTGGCCACGCAATGCCAAACCAGATGCAAAACTGGCGCTGGTGGTGGTCTTGCCAACCCCGCCTTTGCCAGACGTCACGACGACTATTTTTGTCATTGAAAAAAATCCCAGTAAAAGAAAACAACAGCTGACATAACGCTAAACCCGTCAAGTTTACAAGGCCCGCATTTGCAACTTCTCGTCGGCCAGCCAAACCTGTGCCGCTTTGCCCAAAACCTCCTTGGGCAAAGCCGTGTCGCTGGTTCGGTAAACACCGGCGATGGACACCAGTTCAGCCTCTAGGCTGGTCGTGAAAATTCGCGCCGTGGTGTCTCCTTTGGCGCCGGCAATGGCTTTTCCGCGCAAAGGTGCGTAGACATGGATATGCCCATCTGCCATGATTTCAGCGCCTGGATTGACCATCGCCAGCACCACCAAGTCGCGCCCTTTGGCATACACGTGTTGACCTGAGCGCAAAGGTTTATCAATCACCATGGCGCTTGGCGACGCGGCAGACACCTCGCGTACCACTTCCACTTCTCGCACCACTTCACGAATAGTTTCTTGCGCGGGGGTAGCGGCACCTGTCATTGGGCGAAGTTCTTGCACTACAAACAAACCGGCCAACGTGGCCGCAGCTTCTTGAAGAGGGTTGGCCGCGCGCAGAGCAACCGGGTTCATGCGATGGCGTTTGAGCAATTGCAGCAATCCGTTCATCTCAAGCGGACCGGCTTGCGGGTCTAGCGCTTGCAAATCGATCAGCACCGGGTCGTTGTCGAAAAAATCTGGTGTGTCACCAAAGCGCTGCTGCAAATCGTTACCCAAATGCGTGAGATCAGCGTTCTTGATCAGCACCGACATCAGCGGCAAATGCACATTTTTGATTTCAAAAGACAGGTTTTTGGCAGCAGATCGGGAACTCATAGGGCATCCGTAAGGGGCGGCCAGACAGCACGCAAGAAAGACCCAGACTTTACACGCTCAGGCAGGGTCTTTCGGTTTGGCAGACGCTGCGGCAATTTCTGCACAATGGCGTCATTGGCAACAAAGGTAAGTGATGCAACTCTTGGTGGGCTTGTTTGTGCTGTATTTTGGGCTGCTCGCGTTGAGCATGTTTTATCGACAGCAAACCATGCGTGGGCCGTGGTTTTTTTTATTGCGGGCGTTTTTTCCTAATTGGCAGTTTTATCACTTGGTCGGCCCAGTGCCCCATTTGTATGTCCGCTTTGCGCCGGCGCAGGGAGAGTTTGGAGACTGGCAATGGATTTATCCGCGCCAGCCAAGAACATTCTGGTCTGTTTTTCACAACCCTTGGGGGAACCGAGATTTGGCTTTGCAAAATCTGGTGGACCATTTGTCCAGCGACATCAAGGAACTGGGCGAGGGCGCAGACGCCAGCCATTTGGTCAGTTACCAATTGGTCTGTAGGCATGCCCAGCAAGCCGTGCGAGCGCACAGAGGAAGCGCTTTGCCAGACGGCACAGTGTCCGGCAGTTACCAGTTAGAAATACGTTTGGAGCGGCCGGGCCCGCAAGGTTTGATCAGCAGCGACACGGTATTGCGCAGTCCTTTGTTGCCATGTTGATGTCTGGCGAGTTCGTGGTGCGTTGGGTGGAATTGCTTGGTGGGTTCAGCGTGTTATTGCAATGCTTTGAATATGCACGCATCACTTCCAGCACCAGCCCGCAGGGTGTGTGGGCGTGGTCGGTCCAACGCGCGGACATTCCGGATCAACCTGCTTGGCTCAAACACAGCTTGGACTGGCTGTATCAACCGGCCCTGTACCAATTGCAATTGCTGGTCAGAGCGATGGCGGCGGTGGCATTGATGGTGGCGGGTAACCATTTGGCGGTTGCGTTGCTGCTGTTCACGGGCAATGTGTTGCTGTTGATACGTTGGCGCGGCGCATTCAATGGCGGCAGCGACTTCATGACTTTGATCACCGCCACAGGTTTGTTGATCGCCCAAGTGGTTGAAATGTTTACCGATGCACAAACTGGTTGGTCCGCAGGCTTGGGCTACATCGCCATTCAAACGCTGAGCTCTTACTTTGTCTCCGGTTGGGTCAAGCTCAAACGCCCTGAATGGCGTAACGGGCAGGCATTGCCGGTTTTTCTGAACAGCGGTTTGTATGGCCCATTGAAAAGTGACAGTGTGTTTCGCCGCCCGGTGGTGGCATTGGTTTGCAGTTGGGCATTTATTTTGTGGGAAGGCTTGTTTCCATTGGTGTTGGTCTTCCCGTCTTGGACATTTGGTTTCGTGGGTGTGGCGCTGCTGTTTCACTTTCTGGTTTTCTGGTTTTTCGGACTGAACCGTTTTTTCTGGGCTTGGGCGGCTAATTTGGGCAGCATTTTTTTCCTCAGCCACTATCTTTCTTAGCGATAGAGTACTTTGTAAGTATTTGGTTAAATATATGCAGTTCTTTATGTGATTTTTTTCCGTTGATAAAGCTTTGCGCCCTTCAGCTAACTGCATAGAATGTCGATCCCTGTTCTAACAAAGGGCTTTCCCTCAGGATGACTCATGCAATTAATGTGGCTATCAGGGCCGACCGGTAACGTCAGGACCATTTCCATCACCACCCGCACGGTATCGACCGCGGCGGTCGTGGTCGGACTTTTTCTGGTCACTGCTGGTTTTCTATTGCATTTCGTTGGTTTCAAAATCGCTGTTGAATACAACCCAGACTTGGCCCGCAGCATTGGTGGTGTCACCACCGAAGCAGAACAAAAGCGCATGGAGTCTATTTACCGAGACCACTTAAGCCAGTTGCGTGAATCCATGCACACCACGGTCAATGAAATCCGCCAACTCGAGACCATGAAAAACCGGTTCATGGAAATGGCCACGCCCAACGTGGTGCGCGACAAAGTCAACCGCCGTGACGAAAACAAAGGCGGCCCTTTGATAGCCCCCAAGCCTTTTTCCAGTTTGTTCCGCCAGCCTCTTGGCATGGAGTTTGACCAGACCCTACAAGATTTTGTGCAAACCCAACAAGCGGTGCTTGAATTGCGCGGCAATTGGGAGAAGCAACTCGATTGGTTGCACACCTTGCCTACCGGTTTGCCAGTTCGCGGTGACTTCAGGGTCAGCAGCGGCTTTGGGATTCGCAACGATCCATTCACTGGCGGTTTGGCCATGCATGAGGGACTCGACTTCACGGCCAGCACGGGCACCCCAGTGATTGCCACCGCCAAGGGCACGGTAACCCGCTCAGGTTGGGATTTTGGTTACGGCAATGTCATTGAAGTACAGCATGCCGAAGGTTTTTCCACCCGTTATGCGCATTTGAGTAAACGCATCGCCCAAGTGGGTGAACTGGTCGAGCGCGGTGGCGTACTCGGCGAAGTTGGCAGCACTGGAAGATCTACTGGCCCCCATTTGCACTATGAAGTCTTTATTCGCGACAGGGTGATCAACCCCGTGCAAGTGCTTCCGCTCAGTTCAAGCTGAGCCTCCACCGGAGACAAATATGTTTGAGAAATTGCGGGACAAACCCTTGGCCAGTTCGCAAGAGCGCTTTGAAACTCTGATTGGACGAACCACTCAAATTTATGGACGCTTGGTGTTGGTCGACAGCGTGCGTATCGACGGTAAGGTGGTGGGCAATATTGAAACTGCCAAGGAAAGCAAAGTCACAGTGGCGATTGGTGCCAGCGGCGAAGTTTCCGGTGACGTGACTGCCCACCGCGTCATGGTGGCAGGCAAGGTGGAAGGCAATATTTACGCGTCTGAACGCGTGGAATTTCACAAGGACTCGGTTGTCCACGGTGACATCGCTTATGGCTCAATCGCGGTTGAGCACGGTGCCCGTTTATTGGGATTGGTGATTCAAAACCCGGTGGGCGGTGCAAATGCCGGCGCAGAGGCCAATTCTGCGATTCGACAAGCCCAAAACAGCAAATAACACCCAGGAATACACATGCGGCAATCGCCCGAATGGTATGACCGCATGTACAACAACCGGGCGCTGGTCCCGGATTTTGCCGATCACTTACAACGCTGGACCGAGCAATCAAAAACTGCGCGCAAGCTCTTGGGCGGGTTGACCGACATCAGCTATGGCGAAGGCCCCAACGAAACATTGGACATATTTCCTGCCAATACGGCAAATGCACCGGTCATGGTGTTTTTGCATGGGGGATATTGGCGCGCCTTAGACAAATCGGACCATTCGTTCATTGCGCCATCGTTTACCCGTGAAGGTGTTTGCGTGGTGGTGCCCAATTACGCGCTGTGTCCGGCGGTCAGTATTCCTGAGATCGTCATGCAAATGGTCAAGGCGCTGGCTTGGGTCTGGCGATACATCCACGAGTGGGGAGGCGACGCCAGTCGTATCCACGTGGTGGGGCATTCTGCTGGTGGTCATTTGGCAGCCATGTTGCTGGCCTGCGAATGGCAGCGTTGTGCAGACGATTTGCCGGCAGATCTGGTGAAGTCGGGTCTGTCTGTGTCGGGCTTGTTTGAACTGGAATCTGTCATGCGTTCGCCGATGTTGCAGTCGGACTTGCAGCTTGATGATGCGCAGGTTCTGCGTTGCAGTCCGGCATGGATGCCATGTCCGGCAAACGGCACGTTCTACAGTGTGGTCGGCGGGTTGGAAAGTGATGAATTTATTCGCCACCACGCATTGATTCAGCAATCATGGGGCAAGGCTTATGTGCCTGTTTGCGAGTCTTTGCCAAGCTTGCACCACTTCAATATATTGTCGGCATTGGCGCAGCCCGGAACATACTTGAATCGCTTGGCATTGCGTTGTTTGCTAAATTGACATGGCGTCGTGTGTTCACGCCACGCCGGTTCGGTCACAGCAAAATGCCTTCGATTTTCAGCAGGGCAACTTTGCGCTCTAGCCCGCCGGCATAGCCTGTCAATGCACCGCTGCTGGACAACACGCGGTGACAGGGCAGAAAAATACCCAAAGGGTTGCGTCCGACAGCCATGCCCACAGCGCGGGCAGATTGGGGTTTGCCAATGAACCGCGCAATGTCGGCATAAGACGCAAACTTTCCAAACGGGATCATGGCCAGCGCTTGCCATACTTGCTGTTGAAAAACAGTGCCATCAAGCGGTGTCAGCGGCAATTCAAATTGTTGCCGCTTGTCTGCAAAATACTCAGCCAACTGCGTTTTGGCTTGCAGTAACCAGCATTGGTTTGGGCCCCATGGCAGATGTTGCAAATGCGGAAAATGTTTTTGATGTCCAAACCAAGCGCCACACAGGCCTTGTTGACTGGCCACCAAAGTCATTTGACCAAGCGGCGTGTGTATGGGCATTTGCCAGTGGGTTGAGGCAAACGGCGCAAAAGCATGGCTTAGGTTCATGCACACATTATTTATGAAAAAGTCTGCCCTCTACAATGCCTCGCATGATCACAGAACCCTCTATTTTCAAAGCGTATGACATACGCGGCGTGGTACCGGTTGCATTGCATCCTGAGATGGCTGTGGCTTTGGGCCGCAGTTTTGGCACGCAAGCTTTGGCACTCGGCCAGCAACGCGTGGCGGTGGGCCGTGACGGCCGCTTAAGCGGTCCGAGTTTGTCGCAAGCGTTGATACAAGGTTTGGTGCAAGCGGGCATGCAAGTGCTCGATATTGGCATGGTGACCACACCGCAGTTGTATTTCGCAGCCAGTACCTTGTGTGAAAGCGGCATTCAAATCACGGGTAGTCACAACCCCAAGGATTACAACGGTTTCAAAATGGTCATGGCTGGTCGCGCCATTTATGGAGAAGATATCCAAGCCCTGCGCCACATGATGCAAGCAGAAACATGGCAATTGCGTGATGGTGGCAGTGTGCAATCTGTGTCAGTATTGCAAGCATACGAAACGCGCATTGTGCAAGACATACACCTAGCCCGCCCCATGCGCATCGTGGTCGATTCCGGCAACGGCGTGGCGGGCGCAACGGCTCCTCAAATTTTGCGTGCCATCGGTTGCGAGGTCGTCGAATTGTTCAGTGAAGTCGACGGCAATTTCCCCAACCATCACCCTGACCCGAGCAAGCCTGAAAACTTGCGCGACCTGATCCGCGCCATGCAAGACACCGATGCAGAACTGGGCTTGGCGTTTGACGGAGACGGCGATCGTTTGGGCATCGTGACCCGCGATGGCCAAACCATTTACCCAGACAGGCAAATGATGCTGTTTGCGCGCGATGTACTGTCGCGGCAACCGGGAGGCACCATTGTGTTTGACGTGAAATGTTCGCAACGACTGGCGCCATTTATTCGCGAAGCCGGTGGCGTGCCACTCATGTTCAAAACCGGACACTCGCTCATCAAAGCCCAAATGAAGGCTATCGGCTCACCCTTGGGTGGCGAAATGAGTGGCCATGTGTTTTTCAAAGAACGCTGGTATGGTTTTGACGATGGCACTTACGCGGGATGCCGCTTGCTGGAAATTCTCAGCCGTCATGAAGACGCCAATCAGGTGTTGCACAGTTTGCCTGCCAGTGAATCCACGCCCGAGCTCAACGTCGCCTGCGAGGAGGGCGAGCCGCACCGTGTCACCGCTGCATTGCTCGCACTGGCTTCTTCACAAGATTTGCCTTGCTCCGCGCATCATCCTGTGTTGTGCGACATAGACGGCGTACGCATCGATTGGGACGACGGCTTTGGTCTGGTGCGCGCATCAAACACGACCCCGGTTCTGGTGCTGCGTTTCGAAGGGCAAACCAAAGAAGCGTTGCGCCGTATCGAAGCCGACATGATGGCGTTGTTGCGCCGGGTCAAACCAGACGCCAAAGTGCAAGAGGCTGCGCATTGAGGGTGTTGGTGGTCAAACTGTCTTCTCTGGGGGACGTGGTGCACAGCCTGCCCGCTGCGATTGACATGCAAACTGCATTTCCGGGCGTTCACATCGATTGGGTAGTGGAAGAAGGGTTTGCGCCGCTTCTTCGTTTGTGTCCGGCGATAGAGCGTGTCATCACCTGTCGATTGCGTGCATGGCGCAAAGAATGGTGGTCAGCTCACACCCGTATGCAATGGCGTGCATTTGTGCAAGAGCTGCAAGCCCAACCCTATGACGCAGTCATCGATTTACAAGGCTTGTCCAAATCTGCATTGATTTCGCGCTTGGCCCTGTTGACTGACAAGGGTCGAAGAATTGCCATGGCCAATCGCACGCAAGGCTCTGCGTATGAGGCGCCTACGCGTTGGGTGTCCGATGTCGCCGTGCCATGCGCCTGGCGCAGTCACGCGGTGCAGCGTGCACGCCATGTGTGCGCCCAGGCCTTGGGATATACCGAACCCACAACGCCGCGTCAGACCTTGTTCATCGCCCCGCAAGCGCATGTCGCGCCACACACGGTGGCATTGGTGCATGGCACATCGCGCAGCGACAAGACCTGGCCGTTGGCACACTGGATCAAACTCGCGCTGCAATTGAAAGAACAGGGGTTTGAATTAGCTATCCCGCAATCCAACGACACCGAAGCACAGACCGCAGCAGCCATCGCAGCGGCTGTGCCGGGTGCTGTTGTTTGGCCGCGCGGTGATGTGCTGTCGTTGACCGGTTCCTTGGCCGCTTGCGCGGGGGTGATTGGGGTCGACAGTGGGCCCAGCCATATTGCAGTGGCCTTGGGCTTGCCGCATGTGCAAATTTATAACTTCGACACGGCTTGGCGCACCGGTCCGCTGGATTGCGCTTGGCAGCAAAGCGTGTTTCACAAGCCGTGTCCGACCCCCGAAAGTGTGATGCATGCTTGGCTCCATGGTTTGCAGGCGCAGGCCGTTGCTTTTGAAAGCCCCGCATGATGCTGTTTTTCTATGCTTGGCTGACGCGCTTGTTGACGCCAGTGCTTTTGCTCAAGCTCTATGTGCGTTCACGCAAAGAACCGCTTTATGGTATGTCTGTGTCCGAGCGCTTTGGCCACTACGCCGTGCCAGCCAGCGCAGGGGGGATTTGGATCCACGCGGTTTCTTTGGGTGAAACCCGCGCTATCCAAACATTGGTTGTGGCCATACGCAAAGCGCGGCCAGGCGTTAAGTTTGTGTTCACCCATGGCACCGCCACTGGCCGAGAGCAGGGCCTGAGCTTGTTGCAAGACGGGGACGTGCAGGTGTGGCAGCCTTGGGACACGCCAGAGATGGTGGCCAGGTTTTTGCGGCATTTCCAACCACGCGCCGGTTTTTTGGTGGACACCGAGGTATGGCCGGTGATGGTCGACCAAGCGCACAAGCATGGCGTGCCCATGGTGCTTCTCAATGCGCGACTCAGTGCCAAATCATTGCGCCGGTCGATGCGCTGGTCGGCGCTGGCGCGACCAGCGTTCAACCAATTGCATGCTGTCTGGGCGCAGTCTGAGCAAGATGCCAAACGTTTTCAAGCATTGGGTATCACTGTGCAATCGGTCATGGGCAACCTCAAATTTGACGCGGTGCCTGACAGTCAACAATTGCAACAAGGTTTGGCGTGGCGCAAAGCCATGCCCAGACCGGTGGTGTTGCTAGCGATTTCTCGTGAGGGGGAGGAGGAGGCATTGCTTGAGTTGCTGTCACAACAGCCTGCCTATTTACAAGATGTGCAGTGGTGGTTGGTGCCACGCCATCCGCAGCGTTTCGAGCAGGTGAGTGCGTTGGTGAATGCCAAAGGATTTTCTTTGCAAAAGCGCAGTGACTGGAGTGGTGCGCCAGATTTCAATCAATGGCGTGGCGACACACAAGTGGTATTGGGTGACAGCATGGGAGAGATGCCGTTTTATTTCGGCGCAGCCAGTGTGTGTTTGTTGGGGGGGAGTTTTGAGCCCTTAGGCGGACAAAACTTGATCGAGGCTTGTGCCTGTGTCTGTCCTGTGGTCATGGGGCCTCACACCTTCAACTTCGCGCAGGCCGCGCAATTGGCGCTTCAAGATGGGGCGGCAGTGCGCGTTCAAGACATGGCCCAAGCAGTCAACACGGCTTACCAACTTGCCATGGACGCCGAAGCCTGTCAGCAAAAGTCGGCGTTGGCCACCGAGTTTGCGGCACGTCACCAAGGCGCGGTTGCGCGCTGCCTGCAATTGATGCAAGCCTTGATTTAAAGAGTTTCAGGGAACCAGCAAGCTGTTGATGTTTTGCAAGTCTTCCAGCTTCAACACACCGCTGAGTTGACGCAATTTCAAGTGACCCATGAGAACGTCATAACGTGCTTTGGCCAATTTGGCTTTGGTGTCAAACAACTTGCTTTGCGCGTCCAGCACATTGATGTTGATACGCACGCCCACGCTGTAGCCTAATTTGTTGGCATCTAACGCCACTTGGCTGGAATCTTCGGCAGCTTGCAATGCTTTGACTTGGCTCACGCCAGACACCACCCCATAAAACGCACTGCGGGTGTTTTGTCCCACGGTTCGCATGATGCCGTCCACATCAGATTCGGCTTTTTGGGTCAGCGCCATGGTTTCTCTGACGCGGTTGTTCAAAGCATTACCGTTGAACAGTGGATAGCTCATCACCACGGCGCCGGTAGCAACACCGTAGCGCGAATCTATGGTGGAACCAATGGTGCCGTTGGTGTTGTTTGTCAGGTTGTAGCTGAGTTGTAAATCCACCGTAGGTTTTAACGAGGCTTGCGCTTTGTCCGTTTCGAGTTTGGCCACAGCGCTGCTGATGCGGTACTGCTTGATGTTGGGATTGTTTTGCTCACTCAGCGTCACCCACTCTTCGACAAGATCAGGCACTGGGCCTTTGGGCACCGCTGTCAATGACACCGATTTAGGCTCGATGTTGGATTTGCCAACCAGTTGGTCAAGCGCCATCTTCTTGACCCGCAAATCGTTTTGGGCGCTGATTTCCTGTGCCATGGCCAGGTCGTAACTGGCTTGTGCTTCTCGGGTATCTGTGATGGTGGCTGTGCCGACTTCAAAGTTGCGTTTGGCAAAAGCCAGTTGCTCAGACACTGCTTTCATTTGCGCTTGGATAAAGGTCAGGTTGTCTTGGCTGGCCAGCACATCGAAATAGGCTTGGCTCAAACGAACCATCAGGTCTTGCTCGGCGGCTTGCAATTGTGCATCGGCAACTTGGAGTTGCAAATTGGCCTGTGACACTTCAGCTTTGTCACCGGGGCGGAAAATGGGTTGCGAAGCACTGACCGTACCGGTTTGTGCACTGTAGTTGCGAGACCTTGGGTACAGCGCATTGTCAGGTGTAGGCGACAAGGCCCCGCCATTGTTGACATTCGCGCTGGCGCTCAGTGCAGCGGTAGGGCCGAGTTTGGCCTGTGCTTGGTCCACTTTCAACCGGGTGGCTTGGGCTTGGATTTGCACCGATTTGAAATTCGCGTCGTAGCCTTTGGCAATGTCGTAGAGCTCGACCAAGCTTTGGCCGCGGACAGCACCTGTGAAGGCCAACGACATGGCTGCTATCAAGGGCAGTGTGCGAAACAAGTTCATGGTCTTCCTTTTATAAAACAACAGTTTGTCAGAATTGAAAAATGGCGCTTTCGGCAAAGCCGTGCAAGCGTGGAATCACCACATCCCACAAAACTCGGCCGTGGCCAGTGCCATCGGCTTGGCGTTGCACCAAAGTGGTTTGCATGATGGGTTCTTCGCCCACCACGGCCAGCAGCCGGCCAGTGGGTTTGAGGAGTTTGAGCAATTCATCAGGCACCTTGGCGACCGAGCCGCCCAGCACCACGGCATCAAAAGAGGCGTGAGGCAAGTGCGTCGGCACACCTTGGCTTTGCAGCAGTCGGACATTGTGGATGTCGGCGTTTTGCAAATTTTGTTGGGCTTGGGAGAGCAACTCGGCGTGGCATTCCAAACTGGTGACATGCGCGCAAGACAGCGCCAGCAAGGCAGTCAGATAAGCTGATCCCGTGCCGATTTCGAGCACCTGTTCATGCGGCTGCAAACCCAAGTCTTGCAGCAGTCTGGCTTCCACACGCGGGGGCAACATGAATTCCCCATGACCCAAAGGAATTTCTGTGTCGCTGTAAGCCAGTGCATGGTAGGCGCTTGGAACGAACCATTGGCGCTCTAGTTGGGACAGCAGCGAGAGAACATTCTTGTCCAGCACCTGCCAGGTGCGGATTTGCTGTTCAACCATATTGAAGCGGGCGATTTCCGTGTTCATTTCAGCGAGAAAGTTCATAAAAAAGTCATTCTAGCCAGCCGAGCGGGTTGCAGAGCTTGATTTGCCATGCCAAAGCTTTTTCAACCATTGGCTCAGATCGTCGATATAGCAGTAGACCACAGGCACGACCACCAGCGTCAGTATGGAAGAGGTGATGACACCGCCTATGACCGCTTGTCCCAAGGGTGCGCGTTGCTCAGACCCCTCAGACGCTGAAAAGGCCAAGGGAATCATGCCAAACACCATGGCCAAGGTGGTCATCAAAATCGGGCGCAGTCGCACCTTGGCCGCCAATAACAAAGCCTCGGTTCTGCCAAGCGGCGCTTCATGCGTGCCGTCGCCACGGTCTAGGCCTTCGCGTGCGCGAATGGCAAAGTCCAATAACAAAATCGCGTTTTTGGTGACCAATCCCATCAGCATGATCACACCGATCACCGAGAACATGGACAGCGTGGAACGAAACACCATCAATGCGCCCACCACTCCGATCAATGTCAGCGGCAAAGAAGTCATCAAGGCCAAGGGCTGCAAAAAGCTTTTGAACTGACTGGCCAGGATCATGTAGATGAAGATCACGCCCATGGCCAATGCCACGACGGCGTATTGAAAAGATTCCTTCATGTTTTTGGTGGCACCGCCAAACTGATAGCGGTATCCGTCAGGCAGTGCAATGCCGGCCATCATGGTTTGTATGTCCTTGGAGACTTCGCCTGTGGCGCGGCCATAGGTGTTTCCGCTGAAAGCCACTTCGCGCGAGAGTTCGCGCCGGTTGACTTGGTTGGGGCCGATGCTTTCACTGACCTGTGCCACTTGGTTCAGGCGCACGATGCGGCTGCTGCCGTCTGGGTTTTGGCCAATGTTGAAGGGCAAGCGTTCCAGGTCATGGGGATAGGTGCGCTGGGTGGGATCAAGCCTCACCTGAACATCGTAGGTCTGGTCGTTGTCGGCACGCCAAACTCCCACGTTTTGTCCAGCTACCAGCGTGCGCAGTTGATTGGCAATGCTGCCCACACCCAGGCCGAAGTCGGCAGCGGCCTCACGTTTGACAGTGATGTCCACCGTCGGTTTGTTGGGCTTGACGCTGGACTCGATATCGACCAAGCCTTTGATGTCTTGCAAGCGCGCGGTGACCACAGCGGCAATGCGCTCAAGCTCGGCTTGGTCAGGACCAAGCAGGTAAAACTCGATTTGTTTGCTGCCGCCAACAGAGTCAAGCAAGCCCACATGAGTGACGGTCAGTCCGCCCATGTTTCTCAGGCGTTCACGAATGATGGGCGTGAACTCATTGATATTGAGTGTGCGCAGTTGTCGATCGACCAAACGGTAATAAACATTGGCATAAATTTTCCCGTTGGCGTTACCTGTGTTGATCGTGCTAAGTGTGTAGCGAACTTCGGGGAAGCTGCGCAGCATGCTCTCCACCTCGCGCGCCTTGGCTTCAGTGACCTGCAACGAAGAACCGACTGGCACATAAAACGTGACACTGGCCTCGGAGTAATCGGCCTTGGGCACGAATTCGGTACCTAAAAAACGAACCATGAAAATACTGGTGATAAAAATACCCAGCGCCACCAGCACCGTGACAAACCGGTGCCTCAGTGCAATGCCAAGCATGCGCTGGTAGGCGCGCCCAAGCCCTTCGGTGGCGTCTTCAAACCATTGGGTGACACGCCCCAAGCTCATGTCGTACCAACTGCGTTTTTGGTTGAGTTGGCCTTGGCGGTGAATGCTGGGGTCATGCCAGACACTGGAGAGCATCGGGTCCAAGGTGAAGCTGACAAACATGGAAATCAGAACAGCCACCACGATGGTGAGACCAAACTCGTGAAAAAACTTGCCAATGATGCCCTGCATAAAACCGATGGGCAAAAATACGGCGACGATAGAAAACGTGGTGGCCAGCACCGCCAGACCGATTTCTTTGGTGCCTTCCATGGATGCATTGAAAGCGGATTTGCCCATTTGTACATGGCGAACAATGTTTTCTCGCACCACGATCGCGTCGTCGATCAATAAGCCAATGCACAAGGACAACGCCATCAAAGTGATCATGTTGATGGTGAAGCCAAACATCGCCATGAATAAAAACGTGCCAATGATGGCAATGGGCAAGGTGAGGCCCGTGATGATGGTCGAGCGCCAAGAATTGAGAAACAAAAACACGATCAACACAGTCAGCAATGAACCTTCGATCAGCGTTTTTCGCACATTGTCCACACCGACACGGATTTGCCGTGAGCCGTCGTAAATGTTTTGCAATTTCACGCCGGGCGGCAATTGAGACGCCATATCCGCTACCGTGCTCGCCAAACCGTCGACCACGTCGATGGTGTTTTCATCCTGCGACTTTTGCACCGACAACAGTAGCGTGCGCTCGCCGTTATAAAGCGCCAAGTTTTCTAACTCTTGTGCGCCGTCATTCACCCGAGCCACTTGCGACAGTCGCACGATGCTGCCACCTTTGCGCGCCACGATGATGTTGCCAAAATCTTCCGGTCGCTGCATTCTTCCTTGCACTTGCACCACGCGGTCTTGTTGCAACGAGCGGATAGTCCCTACCGGCAAGTCTTGGTTTTCGTTGCTGACCGCGTCCACCACCTGTTGCGCGGTGATGCCCAAAGACTCCATGGCTTGCGGGTTGAGGTAAAGATTGATCTCTCGCTTGGTGCCGCCCACCAAAGTCACTGATCCCACCCCGCGCACATTTTCCAAACGCTTTTTCAGAAATTGGTCGGCCCAATTGGTCATCTCGACTTGGCTCAATGGCTTGACGCCCGCAGGCAACGACGCTTTGTCAGTCACCACCGCCAATGACCAAATCGGTCGGCTTGCCGGGTCAAACCGCAAGATGCGTGATTCTTTGACTTCGGGGCGCAAAAACGGGTGGACATTCGAGACTTTTTCGCGCACATCGTCGGCGGCTTTGCGACCGTTAACGGTCAACTCAAATTCGACAATAACGACCGACATGCCCTCGTAGCTGCGCGATGTAAGAGCGCTGATGCCCGCCGTGGAATTGACCGCTTCCTCGATTTTTTTACTGACTTCACTCTCGATGATTTCGGGTGAAGCGCCGGGGTATTCCGTGGTGACCACCACCACCGGCAAGTCGATATTTGGAAACTGGTCGATCTTCAGCCGTTGAAATGAAAACAAGCCCAACACCACCAAGGCCAACATGACCATGGTGGCAAACACGGGATTTCGCAGGCTGACTTGGGTGAACCACATGGCTTATGGTTTGTTGGTGTTGTCAGATGAAGGGCCAGGTATCACGCGCAGGTTTAGGCCTTCGCGCATGGCCCCAGCCCGAGATGACAAGACCTGCACACCCGCCTCGACCCCTTTGATTTCTACCCAGACAGAATCGTCCGAACCCACACGACCTCGTTTGCCCAGGGTGACGGTGGGATGGCTCAAGCGTGACCCGACCAACACCTGCACATAGGGTTCGGGCTTGTCGGTGCGCACATATTCCAAGGGGACTGCCAAAACCTGTTGGCGCCCGAGTTCGAGTTGGCCTTGGCCGTACAAACCTTGGCGCAAGCCTTGGGTGTTTTGTAGCTTCAGGTAGACCAGCACACTGCGGCTGCCCGATTGCACATTCGGGTTGATACGTTGCACTTGCGCGTTGACGGGTTGTTCTCGGCCTTCAAGGGTGAGGGTGGCGGCTTGACCCACGCGCACGTCCATGGAATCGGCCGGACTGAGAGCGGCTTCGAGTTCCAGGCTGCTCAGGTCAACGATATCGAGCAATTTTTGGTCAACCCCAACGCGTTCACCCGGCTGTGCCAGACGCGCAGAAATTTGCCCGCTGATGGGTGCCAGCAACACGGTTTCATCCAGCGTTTTACGGGCCACATCGGCACCCGCCACAGCGGCGTTGAAGGTGGCCTTTGCACCGGCCAAGGTGGCCTCAGAAGCTTCGAGTGCGGTTTTAGAAATGAAGCCTTGATCCACCAGAGCCTTGTTGTTGTCGTACTGTCTTTGTGCAATATCAATTTGGGTTTTGGCGGCATCGGCTTGTTGCTCGGCCTGGCGTAATTTGCGTTGGTATTCGGTGGGGTCGATTTTTGCCAATACCTGAGATGCTTTGACGCTGTCGCCCTCACGTGCGGGCAAGCTGAGCAACTCACCAGCAGTCCGCGCTTTGACAGTGACCGTGTTCAATGCTTTGAGATTGCCAGACACCGGCAAAGTAAACACCATAGTCTGCAGACCCAATGTGAGCAGATTGGACGATGGCAGGTCGACAACTTGTTCGCCGGCCACGGGTGTGGCAGGTGATGATGCGGACGGAGCGGGCGCGGAAGTGACGGGGCCCGCACTTTTGCGCATTTGCCAGTAACTGGCACCTGCCACCAGCACTACCGCCAATATGGCCCAGCCAGTTTTGGAACGCAATGTCATGTCAATAAGCTCCGAAGTGCTGTGAAATGAATAAGGAATTATGTTTTGAGCCAACCATGCATCAAGGCTTGAACATGTGACTGTAGAAATGTTTCCGGATTGAACGAACTGTGGTCTATGCAAGCAGACAAAGAATGTTTCCACATGCTGATAAAAAAGATGACGGACACCAAGCTGTAGACAGCGGTGTCGGTGTCAATGGATTTGAATTCGCCCAGGTCTATGCCGCGTTGCAGAATTTTCTTGAACAAGGTTTGACCGGGTTGCATCACCTCGGATTCATAAAACTTCACCACATCAGGAAAATTGCTGGCTTCGCTGGTCACCAACTTGGTGATGCCGCTGGCCGTGGTGTTGCCTATTCTGTGCCACCAAGTTTGCATGGCGTAGTTCACCATGTCGGACGTGCTGCCCTTGAAGTCATCAAACTCTTGGTTCCATACGGGGAAGTGGTCTGACAAATTGCGCTGAATCACCGCTTTGAACAGGTCTTCCTTGGAGTGGAAATACAAAAAAAGAGTGCCCTTGGAAACACCCGCTCGCAAGGCAACTTCCTCCACCCGCGTTGCAGCAAAACCTTTTTCAACAAACAGGTGCAATGCCGCGTCTAGCAATTCTTGCGGACGGGCTTCTTTGCGACGTTCGCGTTTGTGCTGTGTAAGTTCAGGGGAGGTGAAGAAAGAAGGGTTGGACATATTAATGACTGACTGGTTAGTAATGTAACCCGCGACAGGTGGTCAGTCAATCAACCCCCCTCTGCGAATCAGGTCAATAACAGGCCCAACCACTCTTTCAATATCAGCTGCGTAGCCCCCAAACCTCCGGCAGATGGCAGGTAGTCGAACAAGGGGGTTTGCGGGGGTTGCTTAAAACCCATCGGAGCAGGAATGACCGTGAAACCTGCACGTTCAAACTGTTTGACACTGCGCGCCATGTGCCATTCGTTGGTCACCAAAAGAATTCTTTTTTTGTCCAGCGGCGCCAACATCTCAAAGGATGTGTCTGCGCTTTCCCTTGTGTCTCGGGAGGTTGTGTCCAACCATTCAATCTGTATGCCCGCGTCTCTTTGCACTGTCGCAGCGGCCACCTCTGCTTCGCTGCTGGTTTGATTGGCTGAGGCTGTCCAACCCTTGCCACCCGCAAACAACATGGGCAATGCCGTTTGCCGCTTCAAATGCAAGGCATATTGCAAACGGGCCAAGGAAGAGCCGCTGAGCACCGGTTCGCCATATTCAGGTGCGTGGTTATTGACACCGCCGCCGAGCACCACAATGGCTTGGGCCTGTTGGAGGTCAGTTGCAGAAACGACAGGGTAACGGGGCAGCAACCATTGGTTAAGCCAATAGTCAGCGGCGTTACAAGACAAGACCCACAGCAACACGCTGGCTGTAGCCACCAGCGTCCAGGCCCAGCGCCGGTGCTTGCGTGCCAAGGCGAACGCCAAGCCCAATATCAGTAACAGGCCACCGGGCGGCAACACCAGCATGGTCAACAGTGGTTTGAAAACGCCCAATTCATTCATGCGGATAATTTTCCCACAGCACAACACCTGCCAAGGCCATGGTTTATGGCGCGCTTTTTTCGCTGTCGAGCAAGGCTGGCTAAGATCCTTGCATGACAGCATCTTTCATCACATTAGGCGGCGGTTGTTTCTGGTGCACAGAAGCAGTGTTTCAACGTGTCTCTGGGGTCACAAGCGTTGAGTCAGGGTATTGCAATGGCCTGAGCGCTTCGCGCCCTACATACGAACAGGTGTGCAGGGGCGACACCGGCTTTAACGAAGTGGTTCGTATCAGCTATGACAGTGACGCCATTTCCCTGCGCCAGTTGCTGGAGATTTTTTTCGCCGTCCATGATCCCACCAGCCTCAACCGACAAGGCAATGACACGGGGACTCAATACCGCAGTGGCATTTATTACTCAGACAAAGACGACCAAGTGGTGGCCATGCAGTTCATCGCTGAAGCCACCAGCATGGGGCATTACGACCAGCATATCGTTACCGAGGTGCTGCCACTGGCGCACTATTGGCCAGCCGAGGACTACCACCAAAATTATTTTGTGAACAACCCGGACCAAGGTTATTGCACCTTTGTGGTGGCACCCAAAGTACGCAAACTCGGGCAGCATTTCCAAGAGTGGCTGAAAAGCTGACTCGTATTCAAGGCGCCAGACGCTTCATCATCCATTGGCCATTGCTTAGTTGGTATTGCAACCGGTCATGCAGCCGGTCAGAACCGCCTTGCCAAAATTCCCATTGCTCTGGCACCAGCCGATAGCCTCCCCAATGCGGCGGGCGCGGCGGTTGTTGTGCATATTGCACGGCAAATTTATTTGAAGAGGTTTCCAACCATTGGCGCGAATCAATCACTTGGCTTTGTGGACTGGCCCAAGCGCCTATGCGTGAGGCCAGCGGGCGCGAGTGGTAATAGGTGTCGCTGTCAGCCGAGCTGATTTTTTCAACCCGGCCTTCGATGCGCACCACGCGTTCAAGCTCTACCCAATGGAATTGCAGCGCGGCAAATGGGTTGCCCGCCAAGTCACGGCCTTTGCGGCTGTCGTAGTTGGTGAACCAAACGATGCCTTGCTCGTCATAGCCTTTGATCAACACCACGCGCGTGCTCGGTCGCAAGTTAGATGACACCGTAGCCAAGGTCATGGCATTGGCTTCAGGAATTTCTGCTTTCAGTGCCTGGTCCAGCCAGAGTGTGAACTGTTGCAGAGGATCTGCGGCGGCGTTGGATTCCAGCAGTTCGGCCTGTTGGTAGTTCTTGCGCATATCGGCAAGTGACGGTGTGTTCATAAAACCTCAGAGGAGATGACCAAGCTTTGATCTTATTCCTTGACTGCGCCGTTCATGCCAAAGACATAGTGGTCGACAAAAAAATGTCTTGGCTCGCGCCGAAGGGCTGTCATTCGCCGAGCACATGCCCCATGTGTTGTCGAATGCAAAAGGTTTTACCCGTTAAGCTTTCATCCCTTGGGTTGGCTTGAACAAGGCCATGCTTTTATCCTCCATCTCACAGGAAACAGCCATGAAGTTATTGATCACCGGGGGCGCGGGTTTTTTGGGTGCACGATTGGCCCGCCAATTACTGGCCAAGGGCCAACTCGCAGGAAATTCACTCGCGCAGGTGGTGTTGACAGATCAATTTCCCGCGCCCGCAGATTTGGCTGCTGACCCTCGGGTTCAAGTATTGACAGGACCCTTGCTAGAGCAGTGCTCAGGTTTTGTGCAAGCCAAATTTGATGGCGTGTTTCATTTGGCTTCTGCGGTTTCCGGTGAATGCGAAGCCGACTTTGATTTGGGCATGCGTTCCAACCTGGACAACACCCGCGCTTTGTTGGATGCGCTTCGTGCCGCGGGTAACAAACCCCGCGTGTTGTTCAGCAGTTCGGTGGCGGTTTACGGGCCTGACCCGGCGCACCCGCTGCCAGACGTGGTGACCGACAACACTTTCACCACGCCGCAGACTTCTTACGGTGCGCAAAAATTGATGTGCGAGTATTTGGTGGCTGACTACAGCCGCAAGGGTTTTATTGATGGCCGCAGCGCACGCTTGATGACAGTGAGTGTGCGACCCGGCAAACCCAATGGTGCGGCATCGTCCTTTTTCAGCGGCATATTGCGCGAGCCGTTGGCGGGTGAAGAATCGATTTGCCCGGTGGACGCCAGTGTGTCGCATCCGGTGTCTTCACCCGGTGTAACTGTGCGAAGTTTGATTGCTATTTTCGAAGCCAGCGCAGAAGAATTTCAAGGCCGCAGCGCCATGAATTTGCCTGCTTTGAATGTGACGGTACAGGAAATGCTGGATGCATTGGAAGCCGTGGCCGGACCGGCGGTTCGCGCACGTGTGAAATTTCAGCGCGACGAGCGGATCGCCAATATCGTGGCCAACTGGCCTAAGGGTGCCAAGGCTTTGCGTGCGCCGCGTTTGGGTTTGCAGCCGGATGCGAATTTTCAAGATGTGATTCGTCAATACATTGACGATTGCCGTAAGGCGGGGTTGGAGAAGACGGCGCTTAAAGGGATGTGAGCTTTAACGCATTGACGGCTTAGAGCCGCGATGCGGTTTGGCGGGCGCAACAGTTCGGCGATTGTTTCGGTTTGGCGAGCGCCACAGCCCGGCCTGACCAACGAACGAAAAAAAGAACCTAATAGGCGTAATATTTATTTGTTTTGAGGCTATAGTGCCTACATCGCAAGCACTCCCGCAGTTGATCCAGCAAGCGGGCGGACTGCAAAACAGTACTGGAGGCTTTCATGGCAAATGTTTACCTGTGCGAAATCACATCGCATGCAGCTGTTAGTCAAGGTGCAACCGGGTCGCAGCCATTTCATTCGAAAGATGTATCGACTGTGCCCGGATGTATTTACCGGGTTTTACGGTCTACAACACACTATACGTCCGAAACACCATGAATCTTCCCAACCTCGGCAACGCGCTCTTCCAACTCGTCACTACGGCGCGCCATGCGCTTTTCGATCAGGGCGAACTTGCGCAACTGACCTACGGCGCTTTTGACTTAATAGCAGGCAATGTCACGTCCGACCCGTCCGAGGTAATCGAGATATCTTTTCCAGTTGGATATCGGCCAGACAAGACTGCGATCCTGAGCAGAAGAAAGTACACCAAGGAGCAGTTGCTGGGACGATATCAATTCCTCGCTTTCACGCAGCTGCCATTGAACGGGCTGGCGCAGTTAGTGACTATCACTGAGGCTTTGCTTGGCGACGTAGTTAGAGCGGTCGTAGTTCGGCACCCTCAAAAACTGGGTGGAAAGCGAACGATTCAGCTCCAAGCAGTACTTGAAGCGCAAAGCCTTGAAGAGGTTCATATGCGGGCGACAGACGCCCTGCTCAATGAACTGTCATACAAGTCACCCTTGGACTTCGCCTCTTCCCTGAACGATCTGCTCTCGGTCAACTTGTTGCAGTGCCCCGCTTTTCACAAGTACGTCGAGCTTAAGGCGACCCGAGACATTCATGTTCACAACCGAGGCTTCGTGAACGAGACCTATCTTAA
The DNA here is from genome assembly GCA_027488735.1 of Comamonadaceae bacterium. Taxonomy (GTDB): domain Bacteria; phylum Pseudomonadota; class Gammaproteobacteria; order Burkholderiales; family Burkholderiaceae_C; genus Limnohabitans. The sequence goes on from JAIYBB010000003.1 coordinate 214,765, forward strand.
GAAGTCCAGTTCTCATGCGAGAGCACGGGACAAGATGGTTCTTCCGGTCGACATTCCCTACTTCCTAGAGTCGTACGAAGCGTGCCTCCAACTGACGGAGTGGCTGGAAAGTGAGCTTGATCAGCATTGGCACAGTTCAGAACGTGAAGCGGCAAGGGAAGTTGCGCCATTGCAAGGGCCTAACGCGGACACCGGTCCTTTTAAGCCGATCTCGCAACAGCCTTCACCTGCGTTGCCAGCGCTAAAGAAGACAAAGCGTGCTCGAAGCAAGCGCACGGACGCATAACACCTCGCTCAAGCGGAGCGCTAACGGCACAGGCCACCAGCCATGGCCTGGACCCCCTCCCTTGGCGCCCGCTTAGCTCCAACGTTAGGCCCCTTTGGATAGGATGTATCAATGGCAGCAGAACTCACAGTCTTCCTCGGTCCACTTCAAAGTCTTCTCGCTTGGTTCCAAAAGAACCGCGGCGTCAAGGATGAACAGAAGACACTCGCGCTCAATGCGATGAACAAAGCGCTCATCGCCACAAGAAAGTACATCGAGAACAAGGGAACAGACGCTCCAGCTGATCGAGAGCGAGAGTTTGAGCTTGCAGAACTCTGGGCAGATGCGGCAACCAAAACCCGATATGCAAGCGGAGAACTTGCAGCAAGACTAAATGACAAGTCGTACTACTGGTCTAAGCCTTTGAAATGGTCTCATGAAGAAGTGCTACTCAAGAGAATCGATCTGGAGTCAGTGCAGCATGAAGTCAAACAACTGCTCACAGGGGCCTAACCCTTCATTCCAGCGGACTTGCCTCCGGCAAGCCGCTGGACCCGGACGTTAGGCTTCACAAGCAACATCAATCATGGTCCTCTTCCTTACAAATCTCCAAACGGCAAGGCTGCACCTTCGACAGTTCAAGCACGATGACTGGGTGTCACAGTTCAGCGAGCGGCACAGCCCGGCCTTAGCCGACGTTGCGTAAGCGTGGAGGCGAGGCCGGGGTGTGGCGTTCGCCGTGCAAATAATTGATAGGACGATTCGACTGCTTAGAAGCAAGGCCGGGGTGTGACGTCAGCTTTTAGTGGTTGTGGTGACTGCCCACATTGTTTTGCAATATGCGCAGTCACCTAACTATAAAAAACGAAATTGTTAATGGTTGTCCTTCGACACAAAAGCCCCAGGCAGAAAAAATAGTGAGTGTGCCTATACTACCTTTGACAAAGCCTGATACCGTGTGGTGTTTATTCGGAGTCTGGCGGAAAAAGGAGTCACCATGATTGAAGTATTGAGGGTCACCAACCTGGCCGCCACATTGATGGCTGATTTGCAAACCAATTATTTGGTGCATGACCGCGAGCACATCACAGACCCCAGCGCCTTGCAACGTATACGCGCCATGGTCGGCGGCGGCGACGCGGTGATTGACAAAAAATTCATGGCCTTGTTTCCGGCCCTTGAATTCATTTCTATTTGTGGCGTCGGTTACGACGGCGTCGATGTAGCGGCTGCCAAAGAGCGCGGCATCAAAGTCGCGCATACGCCGGGTGTGTTGAACGACGATGTAGCTGACTTGGCCTTGGGTTTGATGCTGTCCATCGCGCGCCGACTTCCGCAAGCCGACAAATTTGTGCGCAACAGTGACTGGGTGGAAGGACCGTTTCCCCTCAGCACCAAAATGAGTGGCGCACGACTGGGGTTGATAGGCATGGGTCGCATTGGCCAAGCCATTGCCAAGCGAGCTTTGGCGTTTGACATGTCGATTGCCTACACCTCACGCAACCAGGCAGCAGATGTGAACTACTCGTATTTTCCGTCGGCCAAAGAGTTGGCGGCTCACGTGGACTACCTCGTGGTCATCACGCCGGGCGGTGCTGACACCAAGCACTTGGTGAACGCTGAAGTGCTGGCAGCCTTAGGGCCCAAAGGTTATTTGATCAACGTGGCGCGTGGTTCTGTGGTGGATCAGGCCGCATTGATTGAAGCCGTGCAAAAGAAAACCATTGCAGGCGCCGCGCTGGATGTGTTTGCTGAAGAACCTCGGGTACCTGGCGAATTGCGTTTGGCACAAAACACGGTGCTCACTCCGCACATAGGCAGTGCCACCCAGCAAACCCGCAAAGCCATGGCCGATTTGTGCATGGCCAATATGGCGGCTTATTTCGACAATAAAGCTATTCCGGCGTTGGTCCCGGAATGCGCCTGATTTTTTAAATAGGAATGAAGGAGGCGGGTTGTCAGTCCTCGTCGTCAGTCCTCGTTGTCTGTCTAAGGTAAATCGCTTGATGTCACTCAGCGACCGTAGCCGCCACCGCCACCACCGCTGCGCTTAGGACCGCCGCCGCCGAAGCCGCCGGGTTTGCCTCCGCCACCGCCACCGCCGCCACTGCGACGTTTGGCGCCACCGCCGCCACCGCCACGGTTATTGCGGCTGAGCAAATCCACTGAGGTCATGGTCGGGTCTGGTTGACGGCCTGCGCCGCCGCCGGACTTGTGGCCGAATGCGTTCACGCCGCTTTGCGTGCCCAGGTGGGCATTGGCACGCGGCTGAAAATCTTCTTCAAAATGACGCGGTGGTTGACCGTCGTGGTCATCATGTCCTTGTGCATGCACAGGAGCTGCTGCACGCGGGCCACGGTCATTGCGGTCGCGTCTGGGTGGAGGCGGACGCGAACCGGGATGCGCGCCTTGCGGCTTGGCCGCTTGCGGCGGGCGTGCAGGGCGGTCGCCTCGGTCGGCGCGGGGTTCAGAGCGCGGACCGTCGTTGCGGTGTTCCTGACGCGGGGCACTGCCTTTTTTCTCGCGAATGCGTTCCATCATTTCTTGGCGGGCAGCGCGCGCGGCAGAAGCCATCACGTCGCGGCTAGGCGGTTTGCCGACACCGCCCCACAAAGTCTGGCGACCCATGGCGATGGGCTCGGCGCGCTCGTCAGGTGCCGGGCCAAAGCCCTCGACCTTTTCAACCGCGATGGTCTGACGTGTGAATTTTTCAATTTCTTCCATAAAACCTTCCTCATCCAAGGACACCAAACTGACTGCTTCTCCACTGGCACCAGCGCGACCGGTGCGGCCGATGCGGTGCACATAGTCTTCGCTGATATTTGGAATTTCGTAATTCACCACATGCGGCAAATCGTCAATGTCGATGCCGCGCGCCGCGATATCGGTGGCCACCAGCACACGGATGTCGCCGCTCTTGAAACCGGCGAGCGCTTGCGTGCGGGCGGTCTGGCTTTTGTTGCCGTGCAGCGCCATGGCGGTGATGCCTTGCTTGTTCAAAAACTCGGCCACGTGATTGGCACCAAACTTGGTGCGGCAAAACACCAGCACTTGGCTCCATTGCTTGCGCTCGATGATGTGCGCGAGCAGCGCTTTTTTCTGGATGCGACCCACCGGGTGAATCACTTGCGTGATCAATTGCACCGTGGTGTTTTCTGGGGTGACTTGAATGCTTTGTGGGTTATGCAAAAGCTGGGCGGCCAAGTCGCGAATCTCTTGGCTGAAAGTGGCCGAGAACAACAGACTTTGCTTGTCTTTGGGCACCAGCGCCAACACTTTTTTCACGTCATGGACAAAACCCATGTCGAGCATGCGGTCGGCTTCATCCAGCACCAGAATTTGCACGGTAGATAAATCCAAGAAACCTTGTTGCTGCAAATCCAGCAGACGACCCGGTGTGGCCACCAGAATGTCCACGCCTTTTTTCAAGGCCTTGATTTGGGCTGCCATGCCGACGCCGCCGAAGATGACGGCGGATTGCAATTGCAGGTATTTGCCGTAGGTGCGCACAGACTCTTCAACTTGCGCTGCCAGCTCGCGGGTAGGTGTAAGCACCAAAGCGCGGACACCGAACACGCCAAAGCGGTTGTTGGTACTGCGACTCATGCTGAGTTTGTGCAGCATGGGCAAGGTGAAGGCAGCTGTTTTGCCAGTGCCGGTTTGGGCGCCTGCCAGCAAGTCTTGTCCGGCCAGAACGGCGGGAATGGCTTTTGCCTGAATAGGGGTGGGGGAGTCGTAGCCTTGCTCGCGCACAGCTTTCAATATGGCCGGAGCCAAGTTCAATTCATCAAAATTCATAAAGGAGCGCGCGGTTGGGCGACGCTTGGAGTTTCGATCTGTTCTGCCAAAAAAGCGGCAGCCAGCCAGAGACCGAGGAAACACATTTGGGCAGGTAGATAACAAACGCTTGGTTTGATCCGGCCCCAGCAGAAGCGCTGATGTTGAAGCAACTGGTGGCATCAACTGGTAGCTATTGTGGCATGAAAGCGGGAAGTGACTTCTAGGGGGCTTGCAAACAGAATTGGTTTTGGGTTAAAGTAATGAATCCTTACTTTCGGAAAATGCCATGCTCGCCAAAATCACTTCCAAAAACCAGCTTACGCTGCCCAAAAGCCTGACGCAGGCCGTGGGTGCCACCGAATACTTTGACGTTGAGGTACGCGGTGGTCAGCTCATTCTCACGCCGGTCCGCATTCAACGCGGCGACGCGGTGCGCGCCAAACTCGAAGAACTCGATCTGACAGAAGAGGACATGCTTGCAGCCGTGGCTTGGGGCAGAACTGCTCCTGCCGCACCTTTCATGGTCAACGAACCTGAACCAAGCTATGCAGTAAGCCCCGCAAAGCCCAAGAAAACAACAGCCAAAAAAGCGAAAACCAAAGCATGAACGTCCCTGTTCGTGCAGTGTTAGACACCAATGTGGTGTTGTCAGCGCTGGTGTTTCGCGGCGGCGCAGCGGGACACTTGCGCTTGGCCTGGCAGCGAGGGCAGGTGATACCGCTGGTCAGCGCAGTCACTATCCAAGAACTTTTGCGCGTATTGGCTTATCCCAAGTTCCGTTTGTCGCCAGATGAGCAAGACGAGTTGCTGGCTGATTACTTGCCCTATGCTGAAACCGTGCGTATTCCTCAACCGCCTCCCGCCGTGCCCGAATGCCGCGATGTTTTGGATTTGCCATTTATGTACTTGGCAGTGGTGGGCAAAGCGCAGGTGTTGGTGTCTGGCGACCAAGATTTACTCGCCATCGCGGACGAATTTCACCTTGCTTGTGCCTGTTCCATCGTGTCCTTGAATGTGTTCAGTCAAAACTACATTGCTGACCCAACAAAAAGCCTTCACTTTAAGCAGAGATAATCCCCAGTTACCCGCCGCCACGCTGTGTGGCGCACAGCCCAGAGAGTCATTCCATGTCCCAATACGTTTTCACCATGAACCGGGTCGGCAAAATCGTCCCGCCCAAGCGCCATATCCTGAAAGACATATCGCTGAGCTTCTTTCCCGGCGCCAAGATCGGCGTGCTCGGCTTGAACGGTTCGGGCAAATCCACACTGCTCAAAATAATGGCCGGTATCGACAAGGAAATTGAGGGCGAGGCCCAGCCCATGCCAGGTTTGCGTATCGGTTATTTGCCGCAAGAGCCGAAGTTGCGCCCCGAGCAAACCGTGCGCGAAGCCGTCGAAGGCGGCATGGAAGAAGTGATTCAAGCCAAACAACGCCTGGAAGAGGTGTACGCGGCCTATGCCGAGGAAGACGCCGACTTTGACGCGCTCGCCGCCGAGCAAGGCCAGTTGGAGGCCATCATCGCCGCCGCCGGTAGCGACAACAGCGAGCACCAGTTGGAAATTGCCGCCGATGCGTTGCGCCTGCCGCCCTGGGACGCGGTGATCGAGCATTTGTCTGGCGGTGAAAAACGCCGTGTCGCGCTGTGCCAATTGCTGCTGTCCAAACCCGACATGTTGTTGCTTGACGAGCCGACCAACCACTTGGACGCCGAGTCTGTCGATTGGCTGGAGCAGTTTTTGTCGCGTTTCTCCGGCACCGTGGTGGCCATCACCCACGACCGTTATTTCTTGGACAACGCCGCCGAATGGATTCTGGAACTTGACCGCGGCCACGGCATTCCGTACAAAGGCAACTACACCACTTGGCTGGAGCAAAAGCAGGATCGCTTAGAGAAAGAACAAAAAGGCGAAGAGGCGCGCGCCAAAGCCTTGAAGAAAGAACTCGATTGGGTGCGTCAAAACCCCAAAGGCCGCCAAGCCAAGAGCAAGGCGCGTATCGCCCGCTTCGAAGAGTTGTCAGATTTCGAATACCAAAAGCGCAACGAGACGCAAGAGATTTTCATTCCCGTGGCCGAGCGTTTAGGCCATGAAGTCATCGAATTCACCAATGTCAGCAAGTCTTTCGGCGACCGTGTGTTGATCGACAACCTGAGCTTCAAAGTACCGGCGGGTGCCATCGTCGGCATCATCGGCCCTAACGGCGCCGGTAAATCCACTTTGTTCCGCATGATCGCGGGCAAAGAGCAACCCGACAGCGGCGAGATCAAACTCGGCCAAACCGTGAAGATGGCGTTTGTCGACCAAAACCGCGATGACTTGGCGAATGAAAAAACCGTCTGGGAAGACATCTCCGGCGGCTTGGACATTTTGACCGTCGGCAAGTTTGAGATGGCCAGCCGCGCTTATTGCGGCCGCTTCAACTTCAACGGCGGCGACCAGCAAAAACGCGTGGGCACGCTCTCCGGTGGTGAGCGCGGGCGTTTGCACCTGGCCAAAACCTTGATCGCAGGCGGCAATGTGTTGATGCTGGACGAGCCGTCCAACGACTTGGACGTGGAAACCTTGCGCGCTTTGGAAGACGCTTTGCTCGAATTCGCAGGCAGCATCATGGTCATCAGCCACGACCGCTGGTTCTTGGACCGCATCGCCACCCACATTCTGGCTTGCGAAGGTGATTCGCAATGGACGTTCTTTGACGGTAACTACCAGGAATACGAAGCCGACAAGAAAAAACGTTTGGGTGAAGAGGGTGCCAAGCCCAAACGCATGCGTTACAAGGCGCTTAAGTAATTTCACAACACTTTAGAGAAAATCAGGCAGGGTTAACCAAGAAAAAATTATTAATTCTTAAAAATTAATAAAATGAAGGCGTTATCGATTTAATTACAATTAAAATACGCTTTTTGACAAACAACATCATTCTTGGTTAACCCAAGCTCAGCGGAGCCTCCATGAGCCACAAAGCGATCCCTGATTCAACGGACGAATACTGCGGAACCAGTTATGCCGCCAAATTACTCAATTTGTCGGTAGGTTCCATCCAATCTCTGGTGGAAAAAAACGAGTTAATGGCTTGGAAGACCCAAGGTGGACACCGGCGCATATCTCTGCAATCCATCTATCAATACCAAAGCCGGGCCAATTTATCGCCTAAATTGCCCGCCCAGCCAGGCAAATACCTCAAGGTGATGGTGGTCGAAGACGACGCCAACACTCGTTCCATGTACCAAGCGCACTTTGACAATTGGGACTTGCCCATTGACGCGGTGATGCAGGTGTCTGCCATCGAGGCATTGCTCGATATCCCCGTGGTCAAGCCCCAAGTGCTGATGGCCGATTTGCGCATGCCCGGCATCGACGGTGTGGAAATGTTGCGTCAACTCAGCGCCCATCCTCAGTTCACCAAAATGTCTGTCATCGTCATCACCGGCTTGAGCATGCAAGAAATCGAGGCTTACGGAGAATTGCCGGCTGGCACACATATCTTGCGCAAACCCGTGGACATGGGTTGGCTCAAAGGGTATTTCCAAGCCATGCTGAGTTTGCGTGTCCCGCCCAAACGACCCGTTGCAGCAATCGAGGCCAAGTAAATCCTTTGACATCGACTCAGTAGCTTTACTCTTGCGGTCTGGGTTCTCACAGGCTAGCCTCGGGGCCTATGAAATCTCACCATGCCTTTTGGCCGCTTCGCGTTCCCCACCAATTCACACCGACACAAACCACGCTGTGGGACAACTTGTCCACCAGTGCCAGCCGTTTCCCCCACAAAACAGCCTTGGATTTTTTGGGTAGTCAAACCAGTTACCGAAAGCTGGAGCAACAGGCCGAGCAAATCGCCGCATGGCTGGCCCACGCTGGCGTCAAGCAAGGCGACAGGGTGTTGCTTTACATGCAAAACTGTCCGCAGTGGGTAGCGGCTCACTTTGGCATATTGCGTGCCAATGCGGTGGTGGTGCCTGTTAATCCCATGAACCGTGCCAAAGAGTTAGAACACTATATTCAAGACGCGCAAGCTTTGGTTGCCATCACCACCTCAGATCTGGCCTCGCAAATGGCCGCTGCCAGCGATGCCTTGCCCTCTGGCACCAAGCTGGCGCATTTGCTGGTCAGCGATTACACCGATGCCTTTGACCCATCCGCACAGGCTGATGAGCAATGGCCGCAGTCTTGGCAAGACTGGTTGGTGGCCAAGCACCCAGAGGTGCAACTTTCTGGCGGGCAGGTACATGCATGGTCTGAGGCTTTGCGCCACAACCACAGCCTGCCCAATTACCTGATGCAACCTGACGATTTGGCGGTCTTGCCCTACACCAGTGGCACCACTGGTTTACCCAAAGGCTGCATGCACCCGCACCGCAGCATCATGCACAACGCCATGGCATCAGCCATCTGGCATAACGCCACCCAAGAAAATATCGCCTTGTGCGTGGTGCCCATGTTTCATATCACCGGCATGGTGGCGGTGATGCACACCTCGGTCTATGTCGGTGCCACCGTGGTGCTCATGCCGCGCTGGGACCGTGATTACGCAGGTCGCCTGATATCAAAACGGCGCGTCACGCACTGGACCAATATTCCCACCATGGTGATCGATTTGCTGGGCAGTCCCACGTTTGACCAATACGACTTGACTTCGTTGACAGCCATTGGCGGTGGTGGTGCAGCCATGCCGCAAGCGGTGGCGCAACGGCTGTTTGAGTTGTACGGACTGCGCTACGTTGAAGGTTATGGCCTGACCGAAACCGCCGCACCTTCACACAGCAACCCGCCAGACAGGCCCAAGCAGCAGTGTTTGGGCATTCCATTTATTGGTGTGGATGCTCGGGTGGTTCACCCCGACAGCTTGCAGGAAGTGGCCACGGGTGAACAAGGCGAAATCATCATGCGTGGCCCGCAAGTGTTTGACGGCTATTGGCAAAGGGCAGATGCCACTGAAGCCGCATTCATGCAGTTTGAAGGACAACGCTATTTCCGCTCGGGCGACCTGGGTCATGTGGACGAGGAAGGCTACTTCTTCATCACCGACCGGCTCAAGCGCATGATCAACGCTTCTGGCTTCAAAGTCTGGCCCGCCGAAGTCGAGGCCTTGATGTTTCGCCATCCTGCCATCCAAGAAGCGTGTGTGGTGGCGGCGCTTGACAGCTATCGCGGGGAAACTGTCAAAGCATTCGTGGTGCTGCGACAAAGCCACCTAACGCAGGTGAGCGAAGCCGACATATTGGCTTGGTGCCGCGACAACATGGCGGTTTACAAAGCCCCTCGCTTAGTGCAATTCATGGATGCCTTGCCCAAAAGCGGCAGCGGCAAAGTCATGTGGCGCAGTTTGCAAGAGGCCGAAATGGCCAAAACCGACTGAGCCTTTTATTTGTCAGTTGTGAATGGGTTTGCCGCTGGCCACCCATTCGTCGATTTGTTGGGACAGCAATTCGCTGCTGGCCGAATAGGGGTCAAACTCTGGGTGCTGCATCGTCACCATCGGGTCGCTGTCGGATAAATCGATCAATGCCATCGACCATTCGGCAAATTTTCTGTGGCTGATTTCTTGCAGACTGATCATCTCGACATCTTTGTGGCGCGAGTCACGCAGAATGCGGCCATAAAGTTGGTTGATCACCGAGCGTTCGCCTTCGAGCATTTGCAGGAAAAACCCTTTGCCTTGGCACAGCACACCTGTGATTTGGTTGATTTTGTTAAACACCAAGGCGGTTTTCAAAATAGAGCCAGTGATGGTGCTGGTTTGCGGTCCGGCACTGCGACTGATGTAAAAAGCACGAACCAGCATGGACATCTCCTGTGACAAAGCGACGCGAACACGAAGCTTCCGTTGCCACGATAGATACTAATCTGCTTTTGGGGTCTGCCAAGGGATGGAAATCCCCATGCTGAGCCACTCAGAACGGCAAATGGGCTTGCGTATGATGAAACCATGCTCAAACTCTCCGTGCTCGACCAGTCAGTGGTTTCCTACGGGCACCCACAGGATGCCGCGATTCGCCATACCCTGAATTTGGCGCAGCGTTGCGAGGAATGGGGTTACGACCGTTTTTGGGTCAGCGAGCACCACAACCTGCCCAGCATTGCAGGCACTGCGCCCGAGGTGTTGTTGGCGGCGATTGCAGCGCGCACCACACGCATACGTTTAGGCAGCGCCGGTGTCATGCTGCCGCATTACGCGCCCTTCAAGGTAGCTGAACAATTCCGCGTGTTGGACGCACTTGCGCCCGGGCGCATAGACCTGGGTCTGGGTCGCGCTCCCGGCAGCGATGGACGCACGTCACAGTTGCTCAATCCGGACCGTTATGCGTCCGAGCGTTTTCCGCAGCAGGTGATGGAATTACAAGCCTGGGTCAGCAACCACGATTTTCCGGCGGGTCACCCTGGGCACGGCGTGATTGCACAACCGACCAGCAACACCACGCCTGCGCTTTGGATATTGGGCAGTTCCAACTACGGCGCGCAACTCGCGGCGCACTTGGGATTGCCTTATGCGTTCGCGTATTTCTTCAGTGACGGTGTCGGCTGCGAAGAGGCTTTGGATTTGTACCGCAGCCATTTCAAACCCAGCGCGTATTTGGCCAAACCGCAAGCCACCATTTGCGTGTCTGCGCTGGCGGCAGACACCGAAGAGCAAGCTTGGTACCAATTTCAAAGCCGCGCGCGCTGGCGCTTAGAACGCAACCGGGGCAGGGTGACCGCATTGTTGCCGCCCGATATGGCGGTGGCAGATTTGAGCCCGCAAGATGCTTTCGCCATTGAAGCGATGCGCGACGATGCACTGGTGGGCACAGCCACACAAGCCGCCGACAAAATGCGCGCACTGTCAAAGCGCTTGGAACTCGATGAGCTGGTGGTCTGCACTTGGGTGCACGACCCGCAAGTGCAACTGCGTTCGTTCGAGTTGCTGTCGCAGGCTTTCTCTCTCAACACACGGACGCAGCAAGCGCCACAGACCGCATTGGTCTGATATTTTTAAAACGGAGACTTTCATGTTTGCAACTTCAATCGCGGGCAGTTTGCCCAAACCCGAATGGCTGGCCGAAACACAAAAACTCTGGCCGCAGTGGAAGGCCGAGGGCGACGCGCTGCGTCAAGCCAAAGCCGACGCCACGCTCTTGTGGATCAAGGCGCAAGAAGATGCAGGCTTGGACATCATCGGCGACGGTGAGCAAGCGCGTCAGCATTTTGTGCACGGTTTTTTAGAGCAAGTTGAAGGCATTGACTTCGAGAACAAAGTGAAGATGGGCATACGCAACAACCGCTATGACGCCATGGTGCCGCAAGTGGTGTCGGCTTTGAAACTCAAAGGCCGCGTGCACGCCATGGAAGCGCAGTTGCTGCGTGCGCACACCAAGAAAAAAATCAAATTCACCTTGCCCGGCCCGATGACGATTGTTGACACTGTGGCCGACCGTTTTTACGGTGAAGGCAATGAGGGACGCATCAAAATGGCCATGGCGTTTGCCGAGTTGCTCAATCAGGAAGCGCTGGCGTTGCAAGCCGATGGCGTGGACATCATTCAGTTTGATGAACCCGCGTTCAATGTGTACATGGAAGAGGCCGCCGATTGGGGCGTGAAAGCGCTGGAGCGTGCAGCCCAAGGTTTGACATGTACGACGGCTGTTCATATTTGCTATGGCTATGGCATTCAAGCCAACGTGGATTGGAAAAACACGCTGGGCCATGAATGGCGTCAGTACGAAAAAATATTCCCGGCCTTGGCTAAGAGCAGCATTGACCAAGTGAGCTTGGAATGTTTCCATTCGCATGTGCCCATGGATTTGATCGCGTTGCTTGAAGGCAAAGACGTGATGGTCGGCGTGATCGATGTCGCTTCAGACACGATTGAAACGCCCGAGGAAGTGGCAGAGACGATTGGCAAGGCGCTGAAGTTTGTCAACAAAGACAGATTGTTCCCTTGCACCAATTGCGGCCTGGCACCGATGAGCAGGGAAGTGGCGTTGAAAAAACTGGAGGCGTTGGCGAAGGGTGCGGCGTTGGCCAGAGAGCGGGTGTGAATTTGTTTTTTAGACAAATTGCTTTATGTGTTCACGCATCACAGCAAGAATGGGATTTATCCGTCCAATCCAGCTAAAAAAGATATTAAAGAATTACTTTGCTTCTTTGGATAAACAGCCATAAAATGATATTGATATCAATATTTAACGCGTCGAAATGAGCACTCAACTTCTTATCCATCTACCCACCGAAGTCGCTAGGCGCTTTCGTGAGGCTATTCCTGCCAGACAGCGAAGTGGCTTTATTTGCAAGCTGTTAGAGGAAAACCTGCCCGACACAGACCAGCAAATGTATGAACTCGGTTTGAAAGCAGATGCGTTTGATCGCGCTCACCCGGAGGAGTTGACGGACCTAGACGCAACCCTGATGGACGGCTTGGACCCGAATGAGTCGTTTGATGCAGCGAAGCTTGCTGCCCTGTGCCAAAAATGACTATGGATATTTCACGCGGAGAAGTGTTTTGGGCCCGGCTTGATACGACTGTAGGTTCTGAAATTCAAAAGACACGTCCCGTCGTGGTGCTTTCAATCAATCCGCTCAATAGGGCCAGAAAAACAGTTGTTGTTGTTCCCCTTTCCACTTCGGCGCCCGCCATCGATTTTTTGAATGTCGAATTGAAGGGTGGCTCAGTGGCCAGATGTGAGCACATTCGTTCGATTGATAAATCTCGTCTATCAGACAAGATCGGGTCTATTTCAGTTGCTGACATTGGAAAAATCGAAGATGGGATTTGCCGTGTTCTTGGAATTAACAGATCTTGACTCGCGCACGATGGCCTTGTCTGACATTCGAATGTGCAAGATGTCGTCTTTTTCAAAGTAGATGCTTTTCATGACTGCGGCCCCCAATGGTGCATAACGGTTTTTTCTACCAAGACATTTTCTACGACTGCTGCGACACAAAGAAAGTTGTCCTGACGATCTGGGAAATGCTTGTAAAGCCAGTAATGTGGTCCACCAGCGTTCTTGTCAAAAGCTTTTTTCCTTGCTTGCTTCGAGGTGAATTTTGTCAGAGATGAACTTTCTGCCAATATTCACTGCAGCCCCTGCATCAGCATGGTAGGTGACCAAGCAGTCGCTAAACAAACACTGAAATCGGCTTTGACTGGATCCTGAGCTTCGCATGTCAAAAGCCTTTTGCCGGTTGGTCTGTTTTGCAAAGCGATAGATGGTTTGTTGGTTGTACTGACCTGCTGCGAGCGGTTTGTTCATAGGTAAATTTCTTTTTTCCCGACGTGCTCGATTGAATTCGATTTCGCCATATTCCCACCCGCTCATGAGCTTCATAGGTCCATGCGGTGTTTCTAAAACTCCCCCTTCATTGACTTGAATTTTTTCACCCAGTTCACGCAACAATCGCAATCCATTGCGTTCACAATGCGTACAGGTTTGAGAGGTTCCTGCTGGGTGTACTTCGGCACCAGGAAATAAATTCAGAGGAACCGGTTTGCCCGTTCTTTTGCCTGTGGATTGTTCAAAAGGACGTGCCATCAAATAAGGATGTGTCCATTTATCTGCACCCATCCAATGCTCAGTTCGTGCCTTGAGATGGGCATCAACACCTGAAAATACAAAATGCCGAACGACATCACCATAGACCAAATCAAGTTGGCGTGACCCAGTTTGAAAGTTAACCACAGAGCTTTCCAGCACAGGAAAAGCATTGAACCTGGCACACAGCGCTTCAATCTTTTGCACCACCTCGGAACCAACACTTTCCCTTAATTTTTCAAGACGCGTATTGAAGTTCTGGGCTAATTTTGAGTTGGTGGATTGATTGGCGCGATAGCCCTTGACATCGTTGATAAGAATAGTGACGCCCGCAATGCTCATGGCACCATTGGCTTTTTGGCCGCTTAACGGGTCGACGATCGGATTGGCTTTGCCGGTTTGCAAAATATCCTTGACCGAGAACACGGCATAGCCAATTTCACGCTCCCCCAAGTCGATTGCCACCATGTGATCGAACAGGGCTATTTTTTCAGTCGGTAGATTGGTCTGCTCAAATGGAACTGCCAATCTTGGCTCACATCGCAATGGGCGCGCATGTAAAACTGGAACGCCGCTCTCAAATTTCAATTTATTTTCGAAAACCCAGTCGAGAATCAACATCCACTCTTTACCCACCATGCTGCCAGTCAAGGTTTGGTTGAGTTGATTGAGAAAGGTGGAAGGCCCAATCAGCCTGACGCCGTTGGTTGTCTTGATTTTCTTGCCGATTTGTTTACCTACATTCAGGCCTTCAATGACTTGCCCTGCTTCTTTGCGAAAGCCAAGTTCAACAAACCAGTCGTGGGGCAATTGCTCAAGCAGAGCCTTTTGACCAGGTGTTATGCCACCGTAAGCGACTTTCTTAAAAAGTTCTTTGGTATCTTGGGGTTCACTTACCCACTCTGGGTTTTCTTTCAAAAGAGTTCCAAGTGCACCGCTTGCTTTCAAGTATTTGTCGGGCATCTTCCATTGCTTGTCTTTGGGTACCAACACAAAGCCTTCAGCACCCACACCAGAAAACTTATGGCGAACAATAAAATTTTCACGCCGCGCTTGAAAGCGCAGTTTGGCCAGTTGACTTGAAAATGAAGTCAATACATTGGCCAAGTCCGAAGAGGTCAGGGATTGCTTTTGAAGAGCTAGTTGCAAGCGCAAATGAACTTGTACGTCGTTGCGGTCGAGAATCTGTTTAACAGGCGCTGCGGCTATGTTTTCAAGGGTATCGATTTTGAGTTGCCCACCAAACCGCATAAGCTCCAACAGGTCTTGCAAATACTCTGCATTCGGGTCATTTTGTAGGCTTGCACGCAATTGATCGTTCATCTGTGAAACCAACGCGAGCCAGTTGGTTTTTTCAAATGACGTCCAACAAACTGGCAATGGCTCGTGTCTGCCGGGACTCCATGGGCTTTTGTAAAAAGAGCCCATGTTGTTGTATTTAACTTTATTGAAAAGTGCTTTGGCCTTCGGCGCACCGCTCTGAATCACCAAAGGCTGTAACCAATCCAAAACTTCCTGTTTGTGTAGGGGAGACAGTCTTTTTGAGAGTTGAAGCAGGCTTTGAATAAAGCGTCGCTTGGCAAGCTCTATGTATTGGCTGTCAGACATGGATTTAGCCCTTGCAGCTGGTGCTCGAAGCTTTTCTTGTTCTATCTTTGTCGCCAATACCTTGTCAAATTCACCTTGCGCGTTTTGCTCAATCAAATTCAATAACTCATCCATTCCCCTAAACAAGGATTGCTGTTTGAGGTTGAGTTCTTGCAGATCTAACTCCACGTCAGGGCTGCCACCGCTGATTTTGGGCAAAGTAAAAATATCAGACTTGGCAATTTCAAAGCATGTCGTCCAAGCTTTGAGGTTTTCTTGTTCGTCTGCATTTCCGATGTCTTGAGTGGCTTGCTGTTCAAGCTGGTTCAAGATGGAGCGGAAACTTGCATGTACGTCCTCAATCTTTTTTAGTTGGGTGACCAGCATTTGGGCCGATTCAATTGGGCGCATCTCTTGGCTCTTACCTGATAACACCAGTAAACAATTCTTAGCCAGACCCAAAGCTTGAACACGTACATCATCTAATTGACGAAGTTGAGCCTCATCAAAATCGAGCCCTGAAAGAATTCGCTCTAAAGCCGATGGTTGATGGGCAGGCCAGTTGATGGGCTGTAAGGCTTGCGTTTGTTCTTCAAGTGTTGATAGGCGTGACAAATAATTGCTGATCCAAGAGCGCCATTTACCCGCCAATATTTTTCGATAACGGCTGTAATTACCTTCATCGAACAAAGCGGGGCGTGGAACAACTTTGGCAGCATCTAAAAATTGAGTTACATCAGCTAGCCTATGAGAAGGAATATCCAATGAAGCGGAAAAATCTTGCGGGCTTGTTGTCTGCAAAATCCCTGGTGCACTTTTGGCTGACGATAAAAGCGCCCCAAACAACTGACTCAATCCATTGTCTTGATAACTCAGTAAAGCATCATTAATTTTCTTGGGTTCGGTATGGCGCAATAGACACGCGATGATGTGGTGTGGCCAAAACTGCTCTGATTCATCTTCAGTGACAGGATCTACCAATCCGCTGTATGCCAAGCTAATGCCGAGGTTGTCAGCCACAGGTGGAATTGCCAGCGATGGAAAAAATGTGGATTGTTTTTGTAAGGCCAAGCCGCAAGCAGCAAGCGCCTCCCAAGGATGCGCTTGCAGTTGTTTGTAACTGCTTGCTGTCGTGCAAGCAGCCTCAGCCACCGTAGTCAATAGCTCTTTAATGTTGTCGTCTGTTTTGTCGGATATTTTTTGCCCAAAGCAGCTGGAATGGATGCGGTTGGCGAGATCTTGTGGCGTTAGCTCTCGCTCGCCACTAGGCGGGGTAGAAAAAAGAACAAACAAGCCCTGGGGTGTGAGTGGGACATTGATGATGCCCAGACCGTCTTCTAAAGCTTTTAAAAAAGCTTGTTCGGGAAAATGTGAACCAATTCTTGCGACGTGTGCTGCACTTGTGCTGGTGTGAATGGCAAGGCCACAAAGGTGAGCTCGCATGAGAAGGTAAGCCAAGCTGCCTTTGCCCAGTCCCTCTATGGTGTTGTAGAGCACATCGGCATCTTGAAAAAAATCTTCGTATGGCGGTGAAAAGTCCAGTGGAAAGCTCAGCGTTTTCATCACGCTTTTCGGCGGTTTTACTGCCGCATTAGCCACTTGGCGACGCCATGTTTTGGCGGCTACACCACCATGGCGCGGAAGTTCAACAACTCGACCATCAATGTGTCGCGTGTGACTTTTTATGTTCATTCTTTGATTCCCCTCTGATAACTCTTCATAACTGCCCTGATGGTGATGGTGGCCCTCCAACAACCCTTCATAACTGCCATTTCGGCTGCTTGCTTGCGTCCAACAACCCTTCATAACTGCCCCGCTGGCATCATGGGCCCTCCAACAACCCTTCATAACTGCCTGGCTGCGTGATCAGAAATCCTCCAACAACCCTTCATAACTGCCTCGCTTGTTCGGCTTTGACCTCCAACAACCCTTCATAACTGCCTTCGATAAGTGCGTTTTTCCTCCAACAACCCTTCATAACTGCCAAGCGCTCTGTCGGTGTGCCTCCAACAACCCTTCATAACTGCCCAAAACACCACTTACACCCCTTCAACAACCCTTCATAACTGCCAATGCCGGTTCGCTATGCCTCCAACAACCCTTCATAACTGCCCTTGCACCCGGCTTGCGCCCTCCAACAACCCTTC
>JAIYBB010000001.1 GCA_027488735.1 Comamonadaceae bacterium
AAACCCCTTAGGAGAATTCCATGGCAGCACTCAAAGGCTCAAAAACGGAAGAAAACCTGAAAGCCGCCTTCGCAGGCGAGTCTCAGGCCAACCGCCGTTACCTGTATTTCGCAAACAAAGCCGACGTGGAAGGCCAAAACGATGTGGCTGCTTTGT
This sequence comes from Comamonadaceae bacterium, assembly GCA_027488735.1. GTDB lineage: Bacteria > Pseudomonadota > Gammaproteobacteria > Burkholderiales > Burkholderiaceae_C > Limnohabitans. The sequence continues at coordinate 157 of JAIYBB010000001.1, forward strand.
TCCGCTCCACCGCTGAAGGCGAAACCGGCCATGCCCACGGCCACCTCGAATGGCTCGACCAGTGCGGCGCCCCCGCCACCGGTTTGCCGATTGGCGCCACCCGTGACAACCTGAAAGCCGCTGTGGCTGGCGAAACCCACGAGTACACCGACATGTACCCTGGCATGGCCAAAACCGCGCGCGATGAAGGTCACGACGAAATCGCTGATTGGTTCGAAACCCTGGCTAAGGCTGAGCGTTCACACGCCAACCGTTATGCCAAGGCTTTGGCTGAATTGGTCGATTGATATTGATCAGGCGTTAAGCGCAAGGCGTTGCCCACAAGGCAGCGCCTTTCCCTGAATGCCGGACACAGCGTTTTACTGTTGGCAAGCCCCCTCGCCAACTCCCTACATTGACACAAGGAACACCCCATGGCTCGCGAAGGCAGTCTTGAAGCACCGACACGCCATCCTTTGGATTGGCTGAACCCAGACTTCTATAACGAAGAAGCCTGCTTCACCGAGATGGAACGCATCTTCGATATTTGCCACGGCTGTCGCCGTTGCGTGAGTTTGTGCGGTTCATTTCCCACCTTGTTTGATCTGGTCGACGAAGGCAGCACGGGCGAGTTAGATGGTGTCGACAAGAAAGACTTTTGGAAAGTGGTTGATCAATGTTATTTGTGTGACCTTTGTTATTTGACCAAGTGTCCTTATGTGCCGCCGCATGAATGGAATTTGGATTTCCCCCACACCATGCTGCGCGCCAAAGCCATCAAGTTCCAAAAGGGCGAGGTATCGGCTGGAGAAAAATTTCTTGCTTCCACCGACACACACGGCCAGTTCGCTGGCATTCCTATCGTGGTCCAAGCGGTCAATGCCATCAACAAAACAGGTATTGCACGCTCAGTCATGGAGTCCACGCTCGGCGTTGACAAAGACGCTTGGTTGCCAGAATTGGCCACCAAAAAATTCCGTTCATCAGCACCCAAAGCGAAAGCCAAAAAAGTGGTCAATGGTGAAAAAACGCCTGGCAAAGTGGTGATTTATTCCACCTGCTATGTGAACTACAACGAACCGGGTATCGGGATGGATTTGCTCAAGATCCTCGACCACAACGAAATCCGCTACGAATTGGTGTCCAAGGAAAAATGCTGTGGCATGCCCAAGTTGGAATTGGGTGACCTGCAGTCGGTGGATGCGAACAAAAAAATCAATATACCTATCTTGGCCAAGTACGCACGCGATGGCTATGCCATTTTGAGTGCAGTACCGTCTTGCACATTGATGTTCAAACAAGAACTGCCACTCATGTACCCCGATGACCCAGAAACCCAGTTGGTCAAAGAGCACATGTGGGATCCGTTTGAATACCTGATGGCGCGTAAACGCGATGGCTTGTTGAAAACCGAATTCACTGAATCACTGGGCAACATCAGTTACCAAATTCCATGCCATGGCCGCGTACAAAACATTGGCAAGAAAACCGAAGAAATGCTCAAAATGATCCCCGACACTACCATCAACACGATTGAGCGTTGTTCGGGTCATGCAGGAACCTACGGCGTGAAAAAGGCCACACATGCTTATGCGATGAAAATTGGCAAACCCGTGGTCAAGGCGATGGCTACCATGAAAGACGGCAGCAAACCCGATTACATCAGTTCGGATTGCCCTCTGGGTGGTCACCATATCGCGCAAGGCTTCGAGGCCAGCGGACAAGCAGTGCCCGAACTGCAGCATCCTCTGAGTCTGGTGGCAAAAGCTTACGGCTTGAAACGATCAGAGGCTTAATTAAATCCATCTTGACCCCTTGTTATATGAAGAGAGAAACAGACATGCAATTGACCGGAAATATCACTGCCGACAACCTCATGGGCCTAGAGGCTTACAGCAAATTTCGCAAGAACCATAAGGCTGAGGTGTTGGCGCACCGTCAATTGCGTTCGGTCCATTTGGGCGATCACATCACTTTGCAATTTGAAAGCGAAACCACGATCCGCTACCAAATTCAAGAAATGTTGCGAATTGAAAAAATCTTTGAAGAAGAAGGCATTCAGCAAGAAATCGATGCCTATGCACCTTTGGTGCCGGATGGCGGCAATTGGAAAGCCACGATGTTGATTGAGTACCCTGATGTGAATGAACGCAAGCGTGAACTTGCGCGCCTCATCGGAGTGGAAGACCGTATGTTCGTCGAAGTTGAAGGCCATGCACGCGTTTACGCCATTGCCGATGAAGACCTTGAACGTGAAAACGATGAAAAAACATCAGCGGTACATTTTGTGCGGTTTGAATTTCCAGTGGCCGCCAAAGAAGCGGTCAAGGCTGGTGCCGCGGTCAAACTGGGCTGCGACCACACCAACTACCCAGCGCATACGCAGATCTCCGCCGAAGCGCTTGCTTCTCTGGCCGGAGATTTGAAATAATCGCTGGATGCTCCTTTTACTTTCCCCAGCCAAATCACTCGATTACGAAACAGCCTTGCCAGAGACGGCGGCGACCACGCCGCAATTTGTCTCGCGTTCAGCTGAACTGATTGCAACCCTGCAAAAAAAATCTGCGCGGGAAATTGCCGAGCTAATGGACCTGAGTGAAGCCTTGGCCACACTCAATGTGCAGCGTTACAAATCTTGGTTACCTGAATTCAGTCAAGAGAATGCGCGCCCGGCGGTACTGGCTTTCAATGGCGATGTATACGAAGGCTTGGATGCCAAAACTCTCACGCCTAAACAGTTGCAGTGGGCGCAAACACATGTCGCCATACTCAGTGGTTTGTATGGTGTATTGCGTCCGCTTGATCTGATGCAGCCCTATCGTTTAGAGATGGGCACAGCACTCAAGCATGGCAATAGCAACAACCTCTACCAATTTTGGGGGACGCAAATTGCCGATTACCTCAACCAGCAGCTGGTGTCGGACAAAGAGCCGGTCATCGTGAACTTGGCGTCACAAGAGTATTTCAAAGCGGTAGATAAGCGCGTGTTGAAAGCACGTGTGATTGACTGTGTATTTCAGGATCACAAAAACGGCCAATTCAAAATCATCAGTTTTTTTGCCAAGCGTGCACGTGGTTTGATGGCCAGGTTCGCCATTGAAAAACAGGCCAAAACCCCGCTCGCGCTGCAAGCCTTCAACACGGAAGGTTATGCGTATGCCGCTGATGCGTCGGATGACAACACGTGGGTGTTTCGCCGCCACACCGCCGACTGAAGAACAACATGCAAATTTATGTCAACAACATGCGCTTGCAGGTGGAGGACACGGGCGAGCGAGATCGGCCTGCGGTGCTGTTGATTGCAGGCATGTCTATGCAACTGATTCTTTGGCCAGATGCCATGTTGCGCGCCCTGCACCAAGCCGGTTTCAGGGTCGTGCGTTTCGATAACCGTGACATCGGTTTGTCTGAATCCTTGGACCATTTGGGTACACCCAATTTGTTGTGGTTCATGTTGCAGCAAAAGTTGGGAATGTCGCCCCAAACGCCTTACAGCTTGTCTGATATGGCGCAAGACGCCTTGGGTGTGATGGACCATTTGCAATTGCAGCAAGCGCATTTGGTAGGCGTCAGCATGGGTGGCATGATTGCGCAGCGCATCGCAATATCCGCGGCACACCGCGTGTGGAGTTTGACCAGCATCATGAGTAGCAGTGGTGCCAAGGGCTTACCAGGCCCCACACCTGCCATGCGCCGCGTATTGATGACACCCCCAGCAGCCCCCGGCACTGCGGCGGCACGTGAGCATGCGTTGCGCTTTGTCAAAGCGTTAGCAGGTCCAGGGTTTGTGCATCCCGCAGGCTCACAAGAGCAACTGGTTGATGATTCATTGCAACGCAGTAACCGCCCCTCGGGCAGTTATCGACAAATGCTTGCTGCCATGGCCGACCGCGAGCGTTGGCGTTTTCTGTCACATATCACTGCACCAACCATGGTGATCCATGGCACAGCAGATCCACTTATTCCCTTTGCCTGCGCCCAAGACACCGCAGCGCGTATACCGGGCGCCAAACTGTTTGGCATTGAAGGGATGGGCCATGATTTCCCGCCTGAAGCGCTGACCCAATTGACCAATCGCTTATTGCCTTTTTTGCAGGCCCACACGCCTTTATGAACTCTCCTGAACAATCCTTGCTGGGCAAAGCCGTTGGCTATGCCGATCAGTACGACGCCAGCTTGCTGTACCCCTTGCCGCGCGCTGCCCAGCGCGCTGAAATTGGAATAACTGGCCAGCCTACTTTTTTAGGTGCGGATGTGTGGACAGCCTATGAGCTCAGTTGGTTGAACTTGCGCGGCAAACCGCAAGTGGCCATGGGTCGGTTCATCGTGCCGTGTGAGAGTTCGCACCTGGTTGAGAGCAAGTCGCTCAAGCTCTATCTCAACAGTTTTAACAACACCCGCTTTGCCTCTTTGGATGACGTGAAAAAAACCATGCAGCAAGATTTGAGCGTGGCGGTGTGGCATGGTGTGGCGGGGCAAGCATCAGTGGGTGTGCAGTTGCTATTGCCCGAACAGTTTGGGGCAGAAAAAATCCAAGAAATGCAAGGTGTGAATTTGGATCGCTTGGACATGGATTGCACCCATTACCATCCCGCGCCCGAATTGCTAAGTGCCGCCCAAGACGAGCAACCTGTGACCGAAACTCTCATCAGCCATTTGCTCAAAAGCAATTGCTTGGTGACCGGCCAACCCGACTGGGGCAGTGTCAGCATCAGCTACAGCGGTGCGCAAATCGACCAGGCAGGTTTGTTGCAATACATCGTGAGTTTTCGCAATCACAATGAATTTCACGAACATTGCGTCGAGCGCATTTACATGGACATCATGACGCGCTGCAAGCCCACCAAATTGAGCGTGCAAGCGCGTTACACGCGGCGTGGCGGGGTGGATATCAACCCTTGGCGTAGCAGTCACCCGCAGGCCATGCCGGCGCAAATACGCACTGCCAGACAGTGAGCATCAAGCCACGTCTTTGAAAGAACGCAAGGTGGCGAGTTCAGGAAATTCGGCGACTTGTTTTTTCTGAAACGCAGTGATGGCTTCGCGAACATGAGCATTGCTCCAGATGCCGCTTTGCAACCAGCCCATTTGTTTCAGTGAATCTTCCACGCTGTGGTCTCTCGCGTAATGCAGCGCTTGCTTGGTTCCCCAAATTGCCACCGGTGGTTTGCTGGCTATCTCTTCAGCCGCTTTCATGGCTGCTGCTAATGCTGCGTTGGCATCAGGTAGCACATCATTGACCAAACCATATTGCAACGCCTTGTCTGCGGACAAGCGGCGACCGGTGTAGGCCAGCTCTTTCACCACCGCCATGGGAATGAGTTTGGGCAAACGCTGTAAGGTGCCAACATCGGCCACCATGCCGATGTTGATTTCTTGTATGCAAAAGAACGCATCTGCTGTGGCATAGCGCAGGCAACACGCAGTGACCATGTCAACCGCGCCGCCTATGCAGCCGCCTTGGATGGCGGCGATCACCGGTATGCGCAAAGTTTCCAATCGTGTGAACGTGGACTGCAAACCACCTAGCATGTCAAAAATAGCGGCGCGTCCTTCGGCGCTTTGGTCGTCCATGCTGACCGAGTTGCCAAAGGCCTCGAGCGACATGCCTGCACTGAAATGCTTGCCGGTGCTGCTGATGACCAACACACGCGCTTGGTTTGATGAGTGCAACTGCTGTAACACCTCATCGAGTTCCCGCCAAAAAGTCATGTCCAGAGCGTTCATTCGATCGGCACGGTTCATCACCAAATGCGCAATGTGTTTGTCAATAGTCAGTTCAAAACAGGTCAGCTTGTTCATGGGCTTGGTCTTTCAATGGATCCGCTTCTTGCGCGGTGAGTACGGAGGATAAGGCTTTGGCAGTCAAAAGGTGTTGCGCATGTTCGGAATCTGCTTTGACCAGAGAGCCAACGCGCACGCCAAGCAATCGGATGCGCCGTTTGAACTCTACCCGCTTCAAACACAAACCTGCGGCTTGTCGGATGGCCTTGGCATCTGCGGTGAAAACCTCCAAGGTGCTGTCGCGGGTCACGCTTTGGAAATTATCAAAACGCAGCTTGATACCAATGGTTTTACCGACATAGCCTTTGCGTTGCAGGTCGGCGGCTACTTGCTGACAAAGCCGTGTGAAGATCTCGCCCAACGCGGCTTTGTCTTGCCGCACATGCAAATCTTTTTCAAACGTGGTTTCGCGGCTCATGGACACGGGCTCGGACTCGGTCACCACAGGTTTGTCGTCCATGCCGTGAGACGCGGCAAATAACCAAGCGCCATAGGATTGACCGAAATGGTCCATCAACCATTGTTGTTCTCGCGCAGCAAGTTCGCCGATGGTGTGTATGCCATGCGCCTGTAATTTGGCGTCTGCCTTAGGACCGATCCCGTTGATTTTTCGACAACTCAGCGGCCAAATTTTTTCTGCCAAATCTTCCGGTTGCAATATAGAAATACCGTTGGGCTTGTTCAATTCGCTGGCCATTTTCGCCAGTAATTTATTGGGCGCGACGCCAATAGAGCAGGTCAGTCCGGTGGCATCGGTGATGGTTTGTTGTATCAAGCGAGCCAGTGCGCGTCCGCCTTGGCGTTGCCCGCCCGGCACGTCGGTGAAGTCAATGTAAATCTCATCCACGCCCCGGTCTTCCACCAAAGGCGCAAATTCACGCACGATGTCTTTGAAGCTGCGCGAGTAATAGCGGTATTGGTCGAAATCCACGGGCAGCAAAATCGCTTGCGGACACAGTTGTGCCGCTTTCATCACGCCCATGGCCGAGCTCACGCCGAATGCACGCGCCGCATAAGTGGCCGTGGTGATCACGCCGCGTCCGGTATAGCCGTTGATGCGAGGAAACATATCCACCGGAATCTCGGCCAAGTGTTCGCTGGTCCATTCGCGCTCAGGTTGGGCGGCGCGCATGCGGGCCAACAAGTCATCCTCGCGGCGTCTGCCCCCGCCGATGACCACCGGCAGCCCTTTGAGTTGCGGATAGCGCAACAACTCCACCGATGCGTAAAACGCATCCATGTCCAGATGGGCGATACGGCGTGGAATTGGGTGCGTTTCTGGGCTCACCTGCAAAGCGTAGCGTTGATGCTCAGGCTTGCGGGTAGGTTCCCGGCAACAGCACGCTGTGGTCTATTTTGTTGATATCGGTGTGACCGCACAAGGCCATGCTGATATCGAGTTCTTTGTGAATGATTTGCAAAACTTTGGTGACGCCTGCTTCGCCCATGGCACCTAAGCCGTACAACATGGCGCGTCCGATGTACGTGCCTTGTGCGCCGAGTGCACGTGCTTTCAACACGTCTTGCCCGCTGCGCACGCCGCCGTCCATGTGCACTTCAATGTTTTTGCCGACGGCTTGCACAATGCCAGGCAGGGCGTTGATGCTGGACTCGGCACCGTCAAGTTGTCGTCCGCCGTGGTTGGACACAATCAACGCATCTGCACCGCTGGCTACCGCCAGCCGTGCGTCTTCCGCGTCTTGGATGCCTTTCAAAATGAGTTTGCCGCCCCAGCGTTTTTTCACCCATTCCACATCGTTCCAATTCAAGGTTGGGTCAAACTGCCCGTTGGTCCATTCGCCCAGAGAACTCATGTCATCAATGCCTTTGACATGGCCAAAGATATTGCCAAATTTACGGCGTGGTGTGCCCAACATGTTCAAACACCAGCGCGGCTTGGTGGCCAGGTCCAGCAGGTTGATCAACGTGGGTTTGGGTGGTGCAGACAAACCGTTTTTCAAGTCGCGGTGGCGTTGCCCCAGAATTTGCAAATCCAAGGTCAGCACAAGTGCCGAGCATTGCGCGGCTTTGGCGCGGTCAATCAAGCGCTCAATGAAAGAGCGGTCGCGCATCACATACAACTGAAACCAGAACCCTGGGCCCACGTGTTGCGCCACATCTTCGATAGAGCAAATGCTCATGGTGGACAAGGTGAACGGGATGCCAAATTTTTTAGCGGCACGCGCGGCCAGAATTTCTCCGTCGGCGTGTTGCATGCCGGTCATGCCTGTGGGCGCGATGGCCACCGGCATACTGGCTGGTTGCCCGATCATGGTGGTGGAGGTGCTGCGGCTCTCCATGTTGATGGCTACGCGCTGGCGCAACTTGATTTTTTGAAAATCATCTTCGTTGGCACGGTAGGTACTTTGGGTGTAACTGCCGGAATCTGCATATTCAAAAAACATTTTCGGCACACGTTTTTTTGCCAGTTGTTTCAAGTCATCGACATGGGTGATCACGGTCATCAAAAGCTCTCCTGTTCAATCTCCCGATGTTAGCGCCTGCTGTACAGGCCAAGCGGCAGGCGTGACAGCTTGCCACAGTGACGCGGCAGGACAGACTTTTGCCTTGCCGCTGCTGCCGTGAGGGTCAGGCCCAGACCACCATTTTGCTGTCGCCATACCATTTTTCAACATCATGCTGCACCACAAATTCGATACGGCTTCGTTTGATTTTCATGGTGGGTGTGAGGCAACCGTTTTCAATCGACCACGCATCTTTGGCGATGACCAGCATTTTGAGCTGCTCATAGTCGGCAATTTGCTGGTTAACTTTTTGTAGCAAGGCGTTCAATTCAGACTCCACTTGCTGGCGCACATCGTTCTTGTGCATCTGTGGTCGCAGGTGTTCGGCCAACACCACCATGGCGTAGGCCTTGTCAAAGCCACTGCCTGAGACCATCGACAACTCGATCATGGGGTGGGCATTCAAGCGGTTTTCGATCGGCGCAGGCGCCACATATTTGCCCTTGCTGGTTTTGAATTGTTCTTTCAAGCGTCCGGTGATTTTCAATTGACCGTCGGGCAAGCGTGAGCCGAGGTCGCCGGTTTTGAAAAACCCGTCGTTGGTAAAACTTTGCTCGTCCAGATCCGGGCGCTTGTAGTAGCCCACCATTTGACCGGGCGATTTGATCAGTACTTCGCCTTCAGGGCTGATGCGAACTTCAACCCCGGGGTAGGGAGGGCCGACGGTGCCAGGATCGTTCTTGTTTTTGGTTTGGCTGTGTGAGTAGGCAAAGTCTTCGGTCATGGCGTAACCCTCCACCAAATTCAAGCCCAAACGCCTGTACCAACGGATCAAATCGGGCGGCAACGGTGCTGAGCCGCTGCCAGCTAATTCCACATGGTCCAGTCCCAGACCGGTCAGTACTTTTTTTCTGACAATATTGCCAAGCACAGGAATGAGCAGCAAGGTGTTCAATTTTTTGGCGGGCATCTTGGCAAACACCCCTTGTTGAAACTTCAACCACAGACGTGGGACAGAAATAAAAATGGTGGGTCTGGCACGTTGCAGGTCTTGAATGAACGTGTCTAAAGATTCTGCGAAAAACACATGGAAACGACCATGTATGAATGCGACAGACTCCACAAAAGCGCGTTCAAACACATGCGCCAAAGGCAAGTAGGACAACATGCGGTGCTCACGGTTGCTGCCAAGGTTGTCGTTCATTTGCCCAATGATGCCGTTGGCCGCTGCTGTGATGTGCGCAAAGCTATGCATAGCACCTTTGGGTTGGCCGGTAGACCCAGAGGTGTAGATGATCATTGCCAAATCGTTGGCATCGCGCGATGGGTTACCCGTGATACCGATGGTGTTGGCCACGATATCGTTCCATCTGTCAAATGCAGTTTCTGGGGCCAGCGGAAAAGCGATGCAAGGCAGGTGCGCTGGCACACCGGGGGATTGCTTGTGCCATTCATCGAGTTTGCCAACAAAAAGCAGGCTCGCTTCAGAATGTTCAAGAACAAATTTGACCGTATCGGCTTGCTCGGTAGGAAAAATAGCCACGGTGGTGTAGCCAGCCATCCATATGGCCAATTCGGCCATGAAGAAATGCGTGCAGTTTTTGGAAATGATGGCGATTTTTGCAGCGTGGGGTAAGCCCCGGGATTGCAAATGCGCGGCCATGCGTCTGGCTTGGTCTAAGGTTTGTGCCCATGTGTAATTGATCACCTGTCCATTGCCCACAGGTTGGGTCATGAACACTTCATCCGCGTAGGCTTTTTCATGCGAATAAATTTTTTCAAGAATCATCGCATCTGGGGTATTCATACAGTTGTCTTTCTGTGAAGGTTGAGGTGGAAAAGGTATGACAGCCTGTTGTTCTGTTGCTGATCATACGCATACAAAAGGATTGGTTGAAGTCTATTTGGCTGAGGGAAAACAGCCATGCAGAAGTGTTTATCATCCATTGCATGAATGTATTTCTATCTCTATTCCAAACGATGAAATCTCACTTGCACCATGCGGTCTTGGTGGTGGGGATTTTTTCAGCCATTCAAGTCTTGGCCGGTACGTATCCCTTGGGCGATATGACTTGTCCCGAGATCGGCCAATTTGCATCCAAAGCCATGCAGTGGCGCGAAGACGGTGTGACACCCAAGGAGGCGGTTCAGCGACTCGACAATCTGCGTCCTGGTGAGTCGGTGGAGAAAAAAAACCTGCTCATGGTTTTGTCATTGGTATATGGCGGTTACGGTGACGGTTGGACCGTGAAAAGTGCAGGCGACGCCATGCGTATTGATTGTCAAGCTGGTCGTTGACGCTCAACCCTCCCGCCAGTCCACTCGCACTCGTTGAACTGACCTGCTGTGTCAGCAGCTAAGCACATCGCATTCTGAACTCAGAAGTTATGCCATGAACCGCAGCTTCTGGGTTGTCAGACTGCGCTTCTAGCTCTCACCCACATGGGGCGCAGACTTGTGAAGCGTGCCTGCCACCACGCGGGCATTGCGGCTGAAACTCAGGTAGGCAGAACCCCAGTCCATCAGCACCACCAGTCGGTTGCGAAAACCGATCAAAAAATAAATATGCGCCAAGAGCCAGAACCACCAGGCCCAGCGGCCTGAAAAGCGCACAGGCCCAAAGGGTGTGCTCAGATCGACCACGGCTGCGTTGTGGCCGATGGTGGCTAGGTTGCCGTAATCTGCGTATTTGAAAGCCCGCGTGGGTTTGCCAGCCAAGCGCTGCAAAAGGTTGTTTGCCGCCCAGCGCCCCATTTGTTTGGCGCCGGGTGAGACGCCGGGCACTGCGGTGGGCGATTTGCCGCTGGAATGGCTCATCGCCAAAGCCAAATCGCCGATGACGTAAATATCCGGGTGGCCGGGCAGGCTCAAATCCGAACTGACCACCACCCGACCGGCGCGGTCAATCTTGCAACCGGTGTTGTCGGCCAATTTTTGGCCGAGCGATGATGCCGCTACACCGGCTGCCCAAACCACACATTGGCTGGCGATGCGGTAATCAACCGTGCCCATCACACCCGCTGGGGCGGGGCCACGCACTTGCAAACCGGTGGCATCAATGCCGGTGACGATGGCGTTCAAGCGCACCTCGACCCCCAGTTTTTGCAATTGCTCCAAGGCTTTTTGGCTGAGTGATTCGGGCATGGCTTGCAACACGCGCGGACCGCCTTCTATCAACAAAATGCGGGCGTCGTGCGGGTTGATGCGGCGAAATTCACCGACCAATGTCTGGCGCGCAATTTCGGCAAACGCACCGGCCATCTCGACGCCGGTGGGACCTGCGCCAATCACGCACAGCGTGAGCCAGTTTTGGCGTTTTTCCGGGTCAGGCTCTTTTTCCGCTGACTCAAATGCAAACAAGACTTGGCGGCGAATCTCGAAGGCGTCTTCCAGCGTTTTCAAGCCCGGTGCGAATGCTGACCATTCGTCATGGCCGAAATAACTGTGGGTGGCACCGGCGGCGACGATCAAATGGTCAAACACCAAGGTGCTGCCGTCAGACAAATGCACTTTCTTGTCTTTGGCGTCAATGTCTGTCACCTCGGACAACAGCGTGGTCAGATTGGCTTGGTGCCGGAACAAACTGCGGGTCGGCGCGGCAATGGCGGGCGCAGCCAAGCCAGCGGTGGCGACTTGGTACAGCAAAGGCTGGAACAAATGGTGGTTGGTTTTGTCGATCAGTGTGATGTCGACCGGGGCTTTGGCCAATGACTTGGCGGCCTCTAAACCGCCAAAACCACCACCGATGATGACCACATGGGGTCTGGTATGCATCATGTCAGATCCATTGTGGAGTATTACTGCTAGGGAAAACCATTATTTATCATAAAGCAAGTGGTGAGGAGTTCTGCAGCCTAGCCAAGCAACTGCAGAAGTCGTCAGTTGGTTTGCAGCCTGCGCTGATGCCGGGCGATTTGCGCTTTGACTTGCGCCGGTGCCGTGCCACCCAAGGTATTGCGTGCATTCAGCGAGCCTTGCAGGCTGAGCACCTCAAACACATCTTGTTCAATGGCCGGGTGAAACGGTTGCAATTGCGCCAGTGTCAGCGCCGACAAATCCACACCCAAACCTTGCGCGGTTTTCACTGCGTGCGCCACGGTTTCGTGCGCGTCGCGGAACGGCAAACCTTTTTTCACCAGGTAATCAGCCAAATCGGTGGCGGTCGCGTAGCCCTTGCTCGCTGCTTCTTGCATGCGTTTTTTGTTCACCGTCAAGCCGCCTTCTTTCGCGCCGCTGGCTGTGTTGACTTGCCCGCCGATCATTTCAGCAAAGATGCGCAGCGTGTCTTTCAAAGTGTCCACCGTGTCGAACAGCGGCTCTTTGTCTTCCTGGTTGTCTTTGTTGTAGGCCAGCGGCTGCGCTTTCATCAAAGTGATCAGGCCCATCAAATGACCGACCACGCGCCCGGTTTTGCCGCGCGCGAGTTCGGGCACATCCGGGTTTTTTTTCTGCGGCATGATGCTTGAACCAGTGGTGAAGCGGTCCGAGATTTGGATGAAGCCAAAGTTTTGGCTCATCCAAATGATGAGCTCTTCGCTCAAGCGGCTGATGTGCAACATGCACAGCGTAGCGGCCGAGGTGAACTCGATGGCGAAGTCGCGGTCGCTGACCGCGTCCAAACTGTTTTGACAGACTTGCGCCGCGCCATATGCATCCACCATGCCCAGCGTGCGGGCCACGCGTTCGCGGTCCAAGGCATACGTGGTGCCGGCCAGCGCGGCTGAGCCCAGCGGCAAGCGGTTGGTGCGCACGCGTACTTCCAGCAAACGTTCTTGGTCGCGCGCAAACATTTCCACATAAGCCAGCAAATGGTGGCCAAAGCTCACTGGTTGCGCGACTTGCAAATGCGTGAAGCCGGGCATGATGGTGTCGGTGTGCTGCGCGGCGACTTCCACCAACGCGAGTTGCAAACCGCGCAGCAATTCGCTGATGGCGTCGATCTCGTCACGCAACCACAGGCGCACGTCAGTTGCGACCTGGTCGTTGCGGCTGCGCCCGGTGTGCAGACGCTTGCCCGCATCTCCCACCAGTTGCGTCAGCCGCGCTTCGATGTTCAAGTGAACGTCTTCCAGCTCCAGCTTCCACTCAAACTGGCCGGCTTCAATGTCTTGTGTGATTTGCGCCATGCCGCGCTGTATGTCGGCCAGGTCTTGCGCGCTGATGATGGCTTGCGTCGCCAGCATGTCGGCATGCGCCAGACTGCCTTGTATGTCGGCGCGCCACAAACGCTGATCGAAAAACACGCTGGCGGTGTAGCGCTGCACCAACTCGCTCATGGGCTCGGAGAACAGGGCGGACCAAGCCTGGGATTTGCGGTCAAGCGAATTGGAGGAAGTCATGACGGCATTTTAGGTGTGAGCCGATCTAGCTCTCTTTGCAAGTCAATCCATGCCGAATCAAAACTCAGCTTTTTAGCCATGGGTGAGCTTGCATCCACAGTCCGCCAAAACGGGGCAAGGTCTTTCGTGCTACCGGACGCACTGTATTGTTCCCACGCATGTTCCGCCACTATTCTGAGGAAAAGGGATGTGGAGACTGGGCATGTGGCATCGCAGTTGTTCTTCTCTGCCAGCCTACGCCTGAAAGCTTGGATGGATATTGTCGTGCCAGCCGGAATGTTTTTCAATTCTTGCGCAACCTCGATGGGGCATGAAATATGGAGTTTTGATCCTTTGGGGATGCCCGCGAAATCCTTTTCAAGGATGACATGGTGGGGCGGTTTGGCATTCATTTTTTCGCCCCATGTTTTCTTTGCTCTTGGCACTTTTTTCTCCGGTGATGTAGTCGACGTTAGTTTGCCGACAAAAGTATTCAGTGCAAATAATCCCCGAGAAAACCCTGAATGTTTTGAAGACTTGAATTGCACAAACCCATCAATTTCAGGATTCGTTTTTTGGCAGGGACAGCATCACGCTAAAGCTATGCCTGTTCAAAGAAAGCTGTTGGCTCGCAAAGTTCAAATAGGAGTGGGTAAGAAAACTGCCCGCTCTCATTCGTGATGATCATGTGCGATCAATAGCTTTCTTGCGCTGCCCCATCAACTTCTCCCCATCCAGATACTGCGCCAACACATCCATGTCCGCATCCCTCACGCCCATGCTTTGAAACACTGTTTTCCATTGCGCCACTTGTGTGGCGATGTCGGCCACAGTCTGGCTGGCCGCATCTAAAGTCAAACCGAAAGCGCGAGCTTCTGACAGTGCATTGGCGATGCTGGATTCATGGCCTTGTGCGCCCACACGCATTTGCTGGTAGCCCAAACTTTGCGCGGCAGGCAGCACATCAAACGCTGGAGAAATCGCATAAAAACCATCAGCGCTGCGCACCAATGCGTGGTTTTTTTCGTGGTCGTCGGTGTTGTCTATCAAGATGTTGAACACCATGCGTTTGAACAGTTCGTGTTGTTGCACACGCACCTGATCGGGGTGACCTAATCGGCGAATCAACTGCGCCAACTCGGGGTAGCCCATGGCTTCGCCAGCTGCGCGCAAGGCGACATGGGCTGAGACGGCATGCAGTCGTTGACCAGCTTTGCGGTCAAAGCGTTTCACCGCCACTGCATGTGCTTTCGGTAACTGTAGTGCGCGTGTATCAGCAACGTGTATGCCACATTGGCGCGCTAGTTGCATGCTGGCGTGTTCTATCAGCGGCGTGTCCAATTCATCACCGGTTTCAGAAAATTTAATCACCCAGTCAAAACCATCCATGTGCATCAGCGACTTGGGCCGTGCGCCACCCATGGTCACGCCAGGTTGAAGCAAGTGGCGTTGTTGTTCATTGACGGCTTCGCCCGCCATGACGCGCTGCACAGCTTGGTACATGTCCGCCAGCGAATCAAACGCGGGCAAGGCAGTTGAAGGGGCAGGCGCATACACATTTGTTTGCAGCGACACGCCCAATGCGCCAAAGCGGTCGTCCCCAGCAAAGTACAAATATTCCAGCAAAGACAAACGGGCAGGCCGCTCTATCAGCCGAATGACCCGCTCGCCCCATTGGTCAGGTCGCGCATCGTTTACTGCGCCCACCGCTGTATCACGCACTGCGGGCAACATCCAAGCTGCTTGCAAGGGCAGGTCTTCACTGAGTGCAAAGCCCATAGGCGATAAGAGCCAGGCCGGGTCATAACGCAATGCCACTTTACGGCGCTGGTCTTGCAGGTTCACAGTACCTATGCGTACTGGTGTCACTGGATCGCCCAGCCACCACAGGCTCATGTCGTCTTGCGGTTGGTAGGGCCTATTCACAGCAGCAGCTCCGGTTTGCGAGACAGACGTCTGCCGCGCTGGCGTACCGCTTCAATATCTTGTTCCAGCGCATTCAGGTCTAGCGCCGGTGCGGCCACCTCGGGCAAGGCAGAGTGTCGGCCCATCAGCCACAGTGCTGTGGCATACACGCCCATGCCAACCGACGGGTCACCTTTTTCCATGCGCATGAGCGTGGGCACCGACACCGCCATGCGGCTTGCCCAAGTGCGCAGACTTTCCTTGCGGCGTTGACGGGCCAGCGACAGGTTGTCACCCAAGTCCTTCAGCGCTTTGGCGGCTGAAGCTGGCAGTTGTACAGTGGCGATAGAGGTTTTTGACATAACATTAAATTTAACATAAATTAATTTTTATATATATTTGTATGATGTAAATTAAATGCATGCGATCTTGTTTGTTCAGCCAAGTTGTAAGCCAAGCTCAGGACTTTGGGTGCTAAATTCCGTCTCAACCCCGCACTTGGGAAACACTTTTGAGGAGACTTGCATCATGTGGAAAATTGCTTTGGGATTTATTGTTTTCGCGGCTTTGTCATTGTTTGTCATTTTCAAAGCAGGCGATAAAGTGGACATGAGCGGAGAAAAGCACGGCGCTGATGCGGTGCATGTGCCGGAAGAAACCAAACCAGCAGCTGCGCCCGCACCTGCTGCTGATGCGCCTGCTGCTCCGGCACCGGCCGGCAAGTAACCAGGCAATCAGTCGTTTAAGTTGCTAGCAATGACAGCATTGCTGGCATAGAATGTGTTCTAGGAGGGCCTATGAACACATTGACCATTCGCAACGTAGACGACGCCACCAAAGACAAACTGCGCCAAGCGGCTGCATTACATGGCCGCTCCATGGAAGAAGAGGTGCGCACCATTTTGCGAAACGCCCTGGCGCAAAACACGCCCTCTGCGGGATTGGGCCAGCGGATTCACGCCAGGTTTGCCGCCTTGGGCGGCTTCGAACTTGAATTGCCTGCCCGAACAGAACGACCTCGAGGTGTCGATCCCGACACAGGGGCTGCTTCTTGATCCTGCTTGACACCAACGTGGTGTCTGAATTGATGCGGCCCGCACCATCACCCCATGTCTTGCAATGGCTGAACATACAAGCTTCACAAGACATATGGTTATGCAGTGTGGTGGCCGCTGAGTTGCTGTTTGGCTTAGCCAGGCTGCCAGAGGGTGCCCGCAAACAACAATTAACCCGTACTTTTTCCTTGATGTTGTCTGAGGACTTTCAAAACCGGGTGCTGGCTTACGATTTGGAAGCGGCTGTGGTTTATGCAGATTTGGTGGCCCGTCGGGAAAGCCAAGGCAAGCCGATTTCTTTGGCTGATGCACAAATCGCGTCCATTTGTTTGACTCACCAGGCAAGTCTTGCCACCCGCAACACCAAAGACTTTGAAGGTTTGGGATTGACGCTGGTCAACCCGTGGCTTAAGCCTTAACCAGTATTCCTCAACCCCGCCGCAATACCGTTGATCGACAAGTGGATGCCGCGTTGCGCCCGCTCATCGGTGATACCTGCGCGGTGACGGCGAATGAGCTCCACTTGCAAATGGTGTAACGGATCGATGTAGGGAAAACGGTGTTTGATGGACCGAGCCAACGAAGCGTTGTTGGCCAAGCGTTGCTTCTCACCGGTGATCTGCTGCAAAGCGCTGGCGGTTAAATGCCATTCAGCTTCAATCGCTTTGAAAATCTTTTTGCGCAAGCGCGCATCGCTGACCAATTCGGCATAACGCGAGGCCAGCGCTAGGTCTGACTTGGCCATCACCATGTCCATGTTGGAGAGCAGCGTGCGGAAAAACGGCCAGTCTTTGTGCATACGGCGCAGCAAAGCCAGCGCTTGTGTGCGCGACAGCGTGGGGTGTTGCTCTGTGAAAGCATGTACCGCAGAGCCAAAACCCAGCCAACCTGGCAGCGTCAAGCGGCATTGGCCCCAACTGAACCCCCAAGGAATGGCGCGCAAGTCTTCAATGCGTTGAGACGGTTTGCGCGAGGCCGGGCGGGAACCGATGTTCAAGCCCGCAATTTCGCGCAGCGGCGTGGCTTCAAAAAAATAATCGCTGAAACCCGGTGTGTCGTAAACCAAGGCGCGGTAAGCCTGCATGCTGCTTTGCGACAGCAACTCTGCCGCATCGATGAAGGTGCGTGGCGCGCCTTTGCTGGCCGGCAGCAGCGTGGCTTCGAGCGTGGCCGCCACCAAGGTTTCCAAATTGCGTCTGCCCAACATGGGGTTGGCGTATTTGGAATTGATCACTTCGCCTTGCTCGGTCAATCGAATTTGTCCGCGCACGGTGCCGGGCGGTTGCGCCAATATGGCATCAAAGCTTGGGCCGCCGCCGCGGCCTACCGTGCCGCCGCGCCCGTGGAACAGTCGCAATGTGATGCCGTGCAATTCCTCTAATGTGTTGAACACATCGACCAAAGCGATTTCCGCTTGGTAAAGCGACCAGTTGCTGGTGAAGATGCCGCCGTCTTTGTTGCTGTCCGAATAGCCCAGCATGATGTCTTGTTCGCCGCCGCTGCGCGCGATCAGCGACGCAATGCCGGGCAGGGCGAAGTAGTCGCGCATGATGTGCGGTGCTTGTTGCAGGTCTTCAATCGTTTCAAACAGCGGCACCACGATGAGCGAGGCCACCGGCGAATCGTTCAGACTGCATGGCATCAAACCGGTTTCTTTTTGCAGCAACAACACTTCCAGCAAATCGCTGACGGTTTCGGTATGGCTGATGATGGCGTGTCTTATCGCGTCGCTGCCGTGGTCAGTGCGTATGCGTTTGGCAGTCTCAAAAATGCTCAATTCGGACACGCTGTGGTCGCTGTAGGTGTGCGCCGGAATACGCAGCGGACGCGGGTCGTTCAAAGCTTGCAACAGCAAAGCCTGTCGCGCTGCTTCATCGCGTTTCAAGTAACGGCTGTCGATGCCTGCCACCCTAAAGAGTTCAGCCACCACCAATTCGTGCTGGTCTGAGCTTTGCCGCAAATCGACAGTCGCCAAATGAAAACCGAACACCTGCACTGCACGTATCAACGGGCGCAGTCGCGGCAGTGCCAGCGCTTGTGCGTGTTGAGCGCTCAAGGCATCGTTCAATGTTTGCAAGTCTTTCAAAAACGCTTGTGCATCCGCGTATGCAAGCTGCGGCGCTAAAGCATGACGCGCGGCTTGTTTGCCTGTGAGATGCAACAAGCTGGCGGCCAATTTGGCGTAGATGAAGGTCAGGCTGCGACGGTATGGCTCGTCTTGGCGGTGCGCATTCGTGTCGGGTGAGGATTCGGCCAAGGCTTGCAGTGCTGGCGGCACGCCAACCAGCATGGCCGAGGTGGACAACTCGCTGCCCAGCCAATGCACCTCGCTCAGGTAATGCCGCAACACCACTTCGGCTTGGCGTTTCATGGCCAGATCCAAAGTGCTTGCGTTCACATTCGGGTTGCCGTCACGGTCGCCGCCCATCCACTGACCCATGCGGAAAAAAGAGGCGATGGGCTGGCCGCCAAGTTCGTGTTCAAGATCGGCATAGAGCTTGGGTATTTCAGCCAAAAAAGTCGACTCGTAATAGCCCATGGCGTTTTCAATTTCATCGGCCACGCTCAATTTGGTGAAGCGCAGCAAACGTGTTTGCCAAAGCTGCAGCACGCGGGCGCGCACCACCGCTTCAACCTGCGCCAATTGACGCGCAGTGGTGGCGTCGGTGCCGCGCGACACAATTTCGTCACGGGTTTGCAAACAAGCGGCGATGCCACGCTCGGCATCCAAAATGCTTTTGCGCTGCACCTCGGTCGGGTGTGCGGTCAGCACCGGAGAAATATGCGCCTGCGTCAGGGCTTGCCTGATTGCTTTGTGGCTGACGCCTGCGGCTTTGAGTTTGCCCAATGACGACGCCAGGCTGCCGGGATGCACGTCCCCGGCGCGGTCATGCGCTTGCTGGCGTCTGATGTGATGCTGGTCTTCGGCCAGATTCGCCAAATGACTGAAATAAGTGAACGCGCGAATCACGCTGACCGCTTGCTCGCTGCTCAGCGAAGCCAGCCGCTTTTTGAGGGCAGTTTCTGCCTGCGTATCCGCATCCCGGCGAAACGCCACCGACAGCCTGCGGATTTGCTCAACCAGCGCGAATGCCTCTTCGCCTTCTTGTTCGCGAATGACATCGCCCAGCAGGCGGCCGAGCCAACGGATATCGTCTACCAAGGGTCTTTCTTGGCTGGATAAAAGGGTGGGTTTGCGTGCCGCAGCAGGCTTGCGTTGTTTGGAAATAGTCATGTATGAAACCTGTGACACAGAGGGAAAACCACGACGAATGAGCATGCTAGCATCCACTCGCCCCTTTGATTGACGGCCCTTGGTCCCCAGTTTTGAGCACACCACATCTCACCATTGCAACGCGCGAAAGTCGCCTGGCCTTATGGCAGGCACACCACATGCAAGACCTGCTGCGCGCGCGCGGATGTCAGGTCGACATACTCGGCATGACCACCCAAGGCGATCAAATTTTGGATCGATCACTCAGCAAGGTCGGCGGTAAGGGTTTGTTTGTCAAAGAACTCGAAGTCGCACTTGAAGAAGGCCGTGCCGATCTGGCGGTGCATTCGCTCAAAGACGTGCCCATGGACATGCCTGAAGGCTTTGAATTGGCCTGTGTCATGGAACGCGAAGACCCAAGAGATGCGTGGGTGTCATCGCAATACGCCAACTTGCAAGATTTGCCCATAGGTGCGGTGGTGGGCACTTCGAGTTTGCGCCGCACGGTGTTGCTGCGCCATTTGCGCCCCGACTTGCAAATTGAGCCATTGCGCGGCAATTTGGACACGCGCTTGCGCAAATTGGACGAAGGTCACTACGCAGGTATTGTGCTGGCTGCTGCAGGCCTCAAGCGATTGGGCTTGGGCGAACGTATCCGGCATATTTTTGATGTCACTGAAATGTTGCCAGCGGCTGGTCAAGGCGCCTTGGGTATCGAAATTCGCGCCGCGCGCGACGATGTACGCCATGTGTTGCTGCCGCTTGCACACCAGGTCACTTGGTTGGCCGTCGCCGCAGAGCGTGCTGTCAGCCGCGCCATGGGCGGCAGTTGCTCCATGCCGCTGGCAGCCCATGCGGTGTTGCATGGCAATGTGCTCGATTTGCACGCCGCCTGGGGCAACCCCGACCTGACCAACACCACTTTGGTTCGGGCGCACAGCCAGGGTGACGTGACCACGCTGGCCGATGCTGAAGCCTTGGGCTTGTCGGCGGCGCGCCAACTGCGGGCGCAGGGAGCGGGTTGATTGGGACACGGACGCCGTGTCATTCTGACCCGTCCAAGCAGCGACAGCCAGGCGTGGGTCAGTGGCTTGCAGCAAGCCAGCCACTATGTTTTGAATTGGCCGTTGATAGACATTGCACCGGTTCAACACACCCAGTCTATGCACGACATGCTTGCCAGCGCAGCCAGTTGCCAAGCCATCATGTTTGTCAGCCGCAATGCTGTTGTGCACGCATTTGCCGCAGGATTGCAAGTGGCCAAGGAAAACGGCCCCCGTTATTGGGCAACCGGCCCCGGTACCCGTCAAGCTTTGCTGGATGCTGGCGTTCTTGCAGCACGCATCGATGCACCGCCTGCCGATGCCATTCAATTTGACACCGAGGCCCTGTGGCAACAGGTACAGCGCCAAGTGCAAGCCCACCAGACTGTCTGGATATTGCGTGGTGCAGATGCAGACAACACCGAATCTGCGATGCAAGGTGTAGGGCGCGATTGGTTGATGCAGCAACTGCTCGCTGCTGGCGTCCCGGTGAAAACATTGGCGGTCTACCAACGCGTCTGTCCGCAGTGGGACCCAGCGCAACTCGACCGGGCCACTGCTGCCGCCAGCGATGGCAGCGTGTGGATTTTTACCAGCTCGCAAGCGATTGCCCATTTAAAACAACTGCTACCCGTCGTGAATTGGGAGGCAACTAAGGCGATCGCCACCCACGACCGAATTGCACAAGCTGCCGCTCAAGCAGGTGTTGGCAGTGTGGTGGTTTGTAAACCTGCTTTAGGCGAATTGCTGTCGTCATTAGAATCGCTGGCATGAGCAGTGCCCCTGACAAAGACCCTTCCCCTTTCACTGCAACCCCGCCGGCTACTCTGCGCGCACCTTGGTGGCGTCAGCGTTTGCCATTGCTGACGCTGGTGCTGGTGGTGTTGTGCTCGCTCGCTACCTTGCAATTGTGGATCAAACTCTCCACCATTCAAGAGCAGTTGGCACGCCAAAGTGCGGATGCCACCCAGTTGTCAGTACAGGCCAACAGCCTGGCCAAACGTGCCGAGGAAATCACCCAAGAGACAGCAGCCAAAGTTACTTTGCTCGACTTGCGCTTGAACGAAGTCGCGCTGCAACGCACGCAACTCGAAGAACTGATTCAAAGCTTGTCGCGCTCCCGCGATGAAAACTTGGTCGTTGACATCGAATCCGCACTCGGGTTGGCGCAACAGCAAGCCGAGTTGACCGGCAGTGTTCAGCCAATGCTGGCGGCTTTACAAACCGCACAAAAGCGTTTGGCCAAAGTGCCTCAACCCAGACTGGCACCGGTGTTGCGTGCCATTCAGCACGATATCGAACGCATGCAATCGACATCCACCACAGACATTCCCGGCTTGTTGATTCGGTTGGATGAATTGGTGGTGTTGGTCGAAAACCTGTCCCTGCTCAACGCCGTGGGCAATGCCAGCTGGTCTGCACAAAACCTGCAGAGCAAACCATTGCCCAGTTGGTCACTCATTTGGCAAAACAAAGATTGGTCAGGGTTGGGGCAACGCGTGTGGGCCGAGGTGTCTGGCTTGGTGCGAGTCAGCCGAATTGAGCAACCTGATGCGGTGATGCTGTCGCCCGAGCAAGGGTTTTTTGTGCGCGAAAACCTCAAACTTCGACTGCTCAATGCCAGGCTCGGTTTGTTGTCTCGCCAAATATCTTCAGCCCGTAACGATCTGGCATTGGCCGAGCGCGAGTTGGTACATTTTTTTGATCTCAACAATCGCCAAGGCCAATCTGCCAAAACCTTGATGAAGCAAGTGCAGTCGCAACTGTTGCAAACCAACTTGCCTCGCTTGGACGGTTCTTTGTCAGCGTTGGCGACAGCGGCGGCGGGGCGCTGATATGCGTTGGTCTTTGTGGCTGTTGGCGCTGTTTGGTGTGGCGGTTGCCACAGCCTTGGGTTTGAGTTTGCAATGGGGCACTGTGACCGTGTTTATTGCCCCTTATCGGGTAGACCTGTCGCTCAATTTGGTGATCTTGGGTTTGTTGCTCGGTTTTTTATTGTGCTATGGGGCCGTGCGCGGCGTGCTTGGCTTCATGGAATTACCAGCACAGGCGCGCAGGTGGCGTTTTCAGCAAAGAGAGCGCACGGCACAACAGGGCTTGCTCAACGCCATGGTGATGTGGATGGCGGGACGCTTCTTGCGATCGCGCAAGGCGGCATTGCAGTCTTTGGGGCAGGTGGAGCAATTGCTGCTGCATGGCGATTCACCGCATCAACCAGCCTGGCGACTCATGCGCAGTCTGTTGCATTTGCTGGCCGCTGAAAGTGCGCACGCATTACGCGATAAAGCGGCCCGCGATGCGCATTTTTTGCAGGCCTTGGACCATGCGCCGGGTACGCGCATCGAGCAGCGTCTTGAATTACGCGACGCCGCATACTTGAATGCCACTCGTTGGGCATTGCATGACCGTGATAGCCAGCAAGCCCAACAGTTTTTGTCCCAATTGCCGCTGGGTGTGTCGCGCCGAACAGTGGCTTTGCGTTTGCGCTTGAAAGCAGATCGACTGGGACAACAGCATTTGCCGGCACTTGACACGGCACGCTTGCTTGCCAAGCACGGTGCGTTTTCAGCCTCTGCGGCTCGCAGTTTGTTGCGCGGATTGGCCATCGCTTGCTTGGATGAATGTCATGACAGCAGTCAGTTGCAGTCAAGTTGGGCGTTGTTGCAGCCCGATGAACAAGCCATGTCAGATATTGCGCTGCATGCTGCTCAGCGTTTGCTGGTCTTGCGCGGTGATCCGCAATTGGCATTGAAATGGATGACACCAGTGTGGCAGCAGTTGACCAATGCGGATGACACATTGGCTGTCTCGCAACGACAAAAACTGGTTCAAGTGTTGTCAGATGCGCTTCATGTGCTCGAACCTGACAGCGAGTGGTTGTCCCGAATAGAGCAAGCACGTTTGATCAATCCGCGCAGCTTAGAGTTGCAGTACCTCAGCGGCATGGTGTGTTTGCGCCACGGTCTGTGGGGCAAAGCACAGCAAATGCTCGAGCAAGTGGCGCCCCGGTTGGCGTCTGCCTTGTTGCAGCGTCAGGCTTGGCGGGCCTTGGCTGAATTGGCTGAGAACAAGGGCGATGCTGCGCAGGCTCTGGCTTGCTGGAAGTTATCGGCCAAGGTGTGACCGACAACTTGTAGGAACAGCCAGATCTGTTGTTTGTTATGGTGCGCGGTTTTCTTCAAACGGCATTTGCATTTGCGACAAGTCGCGCTTGGTTTCCACCAAGATCAGCGGGCCTTCGTCTAACACCACAGGCGCTGGACGTTCGCGTGGCACATGAACAGGCCGTGGCTCGGCAGCAATCGCAGCTTTGACCAAGGCAATGCGCTCTGGGTTGGAGTTGATCCATTCCAAACCGCTGGACTGCGCCACCTGTTGCAACTGCTCCATAGGCAACGCGAACGCGCTTACCTTGGGCATGGCCATGGATTTGGAAGCCACTGCCGTGGGCACTGCCACTGGCGTATGCGCTTGCGCTTGTATGACAGGTGCATGGCTGTTGTCTGGGGTGTGCATAGCACCACTGTCGTCTGACTGACCAGCTCTGGCTTGGCGCTCACGTCCTGGACGCTCACGACCACGACGTTCGCGACGTTCATTGCCGCGCTCGCCTTGTGGCGACACGGATTGACCGTCTTCGAAACCTTGTGTTGCACTGAGGTCTGCTTCAGGGGCTTGAATCGCTTCTTCAGCCGAAGTGTTTGCTTCGCCGGCTGGCATTTGTGTAGAACGCTCGCCACGGCGTGTGCGCCCGCGTCTGCCGTCGCTGCGTTCTCGCCCCTGGCGTGGTGGTCTGTCGCCATTGGTGTTGTCAGCCAGTTCTGCGGGTTGCGCAGAGGCGTCTTGGATAGCGCTGTCATCCATGCGTGGCTCTTGGCGTTGACGCTCTGGACGCTCACCACGTGCGCTGCGGCTTGGGCGGCCATCAGTGCGTTCGCCGCCACGGGTATCCGGTTTGTCGCCGCGTTCGGCGCGCTCAGGCCGTTCTGCGCGTTCACCACGGCCCTCATTGCGGCCCTCACTGCGACCTTCACTGCGTTCTCCACGGCGTCCGCCGCGTCGTCCATCGGAGCCGCCACGACCGCCGCTGCGGCCGTCACTGCGTTCGCCGGGTTTGGTACCGGTGACAGGTTTGTCGGTGCTTGGTGCAGCGGGTGTGCTGTCGCCGCCGAACAAGCCTTTAAGCCAGCCAAAGAAGCCTTTTTCAGCAGGAGCCGGGGCGCTTGTCGATGGTTTCGCAGGTGTACTGCGTGTGTCCGCCACACGTGCTGGACGCGCTTCAGCCGCCGGTGCTGGCATGTCAGGCAACACGCCTTTGATGACCGGTGTCTGGCGGTTGGTTGGCTCTTGTGAACGGCGGGTGACGGCGGTCGGGTCTTCGATTTCTTCGGCCATTTTGTAGCTGGCTTGGATGCTGTCTAAACGCGGATCGTCGTGCTTGAGACGCTCGAGTTTGTAGTTCGGTGTTTCCAAACCTTTGTTTGGGATCAGCAGCACATGGGTGCGTTGCTTCAACTCGATCTTGGCGATTTCCGGACGCTTTTCATTCAAGAGGAAAGAGGCGACTTCCACCGGCACTTGCGCGTGCACGGCGGCGGTGTTTTCTTTCATCGACTCTTCTTGGATGATGCGCAAAATTTGCAGCGCCGAGCTTTCGGTGTCGCGCACATGGCCGGAGCCACCGCAACGCGGGCAGGGGATGGATGCGCCTTCGGAGAGCGCCGGGCGCAAACGCTGGCGGCTCATTTCCATCAAACCGAATTTGCTGATGGTGCCGAACTGCACACGCGCGCGGTCTTGGCGCAGCGCGTCGCGCAAGCGGTTTTCCACTTCGCGGCGGTTTTTCGATTCGTCCATGTCGATGAAGTCGATGACGATCAAGCCGCCCAAGTCGCGCAAACGCATTTGGCGCGCCACTTCGTCGGCAGCTTCCAAGTTGGTGCGGGTGGCGGTTTCTTCGATGTCGCCACCTTTGATGGCGCGCGCCGAGTTCACGTCCACCGACACCAGCGCTTCGGTGTGGTCAATCACGATGGCGCCGCCCGAGGGCAGGGTCACGGTGCGGGCATATGCGGATTCGATCTGGTGTTCGATCTGAAAACGGCTGAACAGCGGCGTGTCGTCGCGGTAGCGTTTCACGCGTGCGGCATGCTCGGGCATGACGTGAGCCATGAACTGCTGTGCTTGGTCGTAGATATCGTCGGTGTCGATCAGGATGTCGCCGATGTCATTGTTGAAATAGTCGCGGATGGCGCGAATCACCAAGCTCGATTCTTGGTAAATAAGGAATGCGCCCTTGCCGCCTTTGGCTGCGCCGTCAATCGCGCTCCACAGTTTGAGCAGGTAGTTCAAGTCCCATTGCAACTCGGGTGCGCTGCGGCCGATACCGGCGGTGCGCGCAATGATGGACATGCCGTTGGGGTATTCCAACTGGTCCATGGCTTCTTTCAGCTCAGCCCGGTCGTCGCCTTCGATGCGACGGCTGACGCCGCCGCCGCGCGGGTTGTTGGGCATCAGCACCACATAACGGCCAGCCAGTGAAATGAAGGTGGTCAGGGCCGCGCCTTTGTTGCCGCGCTCTTCTTTTTCCACTTGGATCAGCAGTTCTTGGCCTTCGCGGATCACGTCTTGGATGCGCGCCTGGGAAGCGGACACATTGTTGGAGAAATACTGTTTGGAGATTTCTTTGAAGGGTAAAAAGCCGTGGCGTTCTTCGCCGTAATCGACAAAACAGGCTTCTAGAGAGGGCTCGACGCGAGTGACGACGGCCTTGTAAATATTGCCTTTGCGCTGTTCGCGCCCTTCGATTTCGATTTCGTAGTCGAGCAGTTTTTGTCCGTCGACGATGGCCAGGCGGCGCTCTTCAGCTTGCGTGGCGTTGATCAGCATCCGTTTCATGATGCGTTCCTTTTCATAGCGTTACAACACAGGGCCTCTGTGGACCCAACGATGCCGTGGGCTTATGCTTGAAAAAGGAAAAGGAATACCGCGCAGGATTGCACCGGTTGCACCGCGTTAGCGATGGCGTCGGGCAGGTGGCGAGTGGATGCGGGCGAGTTGAAGGCGAACTGGCATGGCAAACACAGCCATGGGGTTCATTAAAGAAACTGCAAAAGTGCGGGAAATGCGCAGCTCTTCAACCGGCAAAAGCCAGGAGAAGCACATTTTGATAAGCACCCAGATCAGATTCATGTGTATCGACAATCTCACTTTGGTCCTTGCAGGTTCACAACAAACCTGCAATGGGAGGTATTCCGTTTCAGCGTTTTCCAAGGCATAGGCTTGGGTGACCGCAGGGCAGACCGCAATGGGGCGGTAAGGCTTGCGGCGGCCACCATGGGCATCGACCTCTCAGTGCAGGTGGGACGTGCTCTAATCTCTTATTCAAATCAAGCACTTAGAACCGGACACTGGTGAAGCACATTATAGACACACCTGACGCAGACAAGGCGGCGTCAGTCAAGACCTTGTTGGTCGACGAAGAATCAGCCGGACAAAGGCTGGACAACTTCCTGTTGCGCCACCTCAAAGGTGTGCCCAAAACCCATGTGTACCGCATCATCCGCACCGGCGAAGTGCGCATCAACAAAGGCCGAGTGAATGCCGACACGCGGGTGCAAACCGGCGATATGGTCCGCCTGCCGCCAGTGCGGGTTGCCACGGTAGACGCCAGCGCGCCGGTCGCGCCCGGGCGCGAATTCCCGGTGTTGATGGAAGACGAGCAAATGATGGCCATCGACAAGCCTGCGGGCGTGGCGGTGCACGGCGGCAGCGGCGTGAGTTTTGGCGTGATCGAACAATTGCGCCAAGCCAGACCCGGTGCGCGCATGCTGGAGTTGGTGCACCGGCTGGACCGCGATACCTCGGGCGTGCTGTTGGTGGCCAAAAAACGCAGCGCGCTCACGCGTTTGCAAGACCAGTTCCGCGACCGCGAAACCGGCAAGACCTACATGGCGTTGGTCAAAGGCCAGTGGCCATCAAATAAAAAAGTGATCGACCTGCCGCTGCAACGCTATTTGATTCCGAATGGCGCGGGCGAGGGCGAGCGAAGGGTGCGCATTGCCCACAAAGACGATGCGAATGCGCAGCGTGCCATCACGCTGGTGCGGGTGTCGCGTCTGGTGGGCGACTACAGTCTGCTGGAAGTCACCATCAAAACCGGGCGCACCCACCAGATTCGGGTGCATTTGTCCAGCCAAGGCTATCCCATCGTCGGGGATGACAAATACGGCGACTTCGAACTGAACAAACGCTTGGCGGCGCTCGGCATGAAACGCATGTTTTTACATGCTTGGCGGTTACAGTTCATCCATCCGCAAACTGGCCGCAGTGAAACTGTGGAGGCCGCATTGCCTGACGAACTACAAAGTTTCATAGACCATGTCCAACCCCCACCGCTCGCGCCGGTTTGATCTGATTGCTTTCGACTGGGACGGTACGCTGTACGACTCGACCCAAATCATCGTGCGTTGCATACAGTCTGCCGTGGTGGATGTCGGCGGACAAAAACCCACAGATGAACAAGCCGCTTACGTGATCGGCATGGCGATGATGCCAGCACTGGCGCATGCCGCGCCCGACGTGCCCAAAGAGAAATACCCGATGCTGGGCGAGCGTTACCGGCACCATTACGCAGCGCATCACAACGACTTGTCATTGTTTGACGGTATCTTGCCAATGTTGCAAGCCTTGCGCGAAAAACAGCACTTGCTCACTGTCGCCACCGGCAAAAGCCGCAAGGGTTTGGATGATGCACTGCATCAGGTGGCGTTGCGCGGCATGTTTGACGGATCACGCACGGCCGATGAAACCGCTGGCAAACCAAACCCGCGCATGTTGAACGAATTGATGGCCGAGTTTGGTGTCTCGCCCGAACGCACTTTGATGATCGGCGACACCACCCACGATTTAGAAATGGCGCACAACGCCGGTTGTGCCAGTGTGGCGGTCAGTTACGGCGCGCACGGCACGTCCGACTTCGGTCGATGGAACCCATTGACTGTGGCGCACAACGTCGGCGAATTGCACGACTGGTTGATCGGACATGGCTGAGGCATTGATTCCCCTGTGCAACAGCGCCGACTTGGCTGACAGCGGCTTGGCTGTGCCTTTTGATGTGGTGTATGCAGGCCAGACTTGCCGCGCATTCGCCGTGCGTTTCGAAGGCCAGGTGAAAGCCTACTTAAACCGTTGCACCCATGTGGCCATGGAAATGGATTACCAGCCCGACCGTTTTTTTGACACCGAAGGCCGCTGGTTGCTGTGCGCCACGCATGGCGCTACTTATGCGCCTGAAACCGGTGAATGCGTGGGCGGCCCGTGCCGGGGCGGTTTGGTGAAAATCACCCTCAGCGAAACAGATGGTGTGGTGCACTGGCATACTGCATACAACTTGAAGCCTTTGGAATTTTGAACATGCAAGAAGAAAACAACCCCACACCCGTTGACAACGTCAACCCGGAGCCTGCAAGTTCTTCTGCCGCTAACAGCAAGCCCGTCGCAGACAAGGCTGTTGCATGGGAGCGTGAAACGCTCGAGCGATTGGTGATGGCGCAAATTGACGAGCAACGCTCTGCCCGCCGTTGGCGCATTGGGTTTCGGTTTTTTTGGATACTGCTGGTGTTGGGGGTGCTGTGGTTTACCTTTCACCACGGAAAAAATACGGCCAGCACGGCTCATCCCACCGCCCACACGGCATTGATCGAGATTCAAGGCGAAATCGACGCCGAGGCGAACGCCAATGCCGAGTGGATCATCGACTCCATGCGTCAGGCATTTGAAGATGAAGGGTCGCAGGCGGTGGTGTTGCGCATCAATTCACCTGGCGGCAGTCCTGTACAAGCCGGCATGATCAGTGACGAAGTCAAACGCTTAAAAGCGTTGCATCAAAAACCTGTTTATGTGGTGGTAGAGGAAACCTGTGCATCTGCCGCTTATTACATAGCAGCCTCTTCCGACAAAATTTTCGTGGACAAAGCCAGCATCGTCGGCAGCATTGGTGTGTTGATGGACGGCTTTGGTTTTACCGGCCTGATGGACAAAGTCGGTGTTGAGCGGCGCTTGATGACGGCGGGTGAAAACAAGGGTTTTCTCGACCCGTTCAGCAATCCCACCAAAACACAAAAAGTGCATGCGCAAAATTTGCTGGACCAAATCCACCAACAATTCATTGCCGTGGTGCGTGAAGGCCGCGGTGACCGTTTAAAAGAAACACCAGAAGTTTTCAGCGGGCTGTTTTGGAGTGGTCAGCAGGCCATTGAGTTGGGATTGGCCGATGGTTATGGTTCCTTGGACAGCGTGGCCCGAGACGTGGTGAAAGCCGAGGATATTGTGGATTACACCCGGCAAGACAATGTGGCTGAACGATTGGCCAAGCGTTTTGGTGCCGCCATGGGCGAGGCAATGGTGAAGAGTTCCTTGCACTTGATGCCCAGCATACGCTGAGGTTTTCTCGGGCCCAAGCGGGTGTGTTGCACCCTGCATAGTCAAGGTCCGAACGCGAACACCACGGGGCTGTGCTTGTCCGGCACCAGCCCTTTTTTCTTCCAGTCCGCCACACGCAGGCTTTGCACTTGCATATCAGCCAGGCTCAGATTGCTGCACAAACACAACCGGGTGTTGTCATGCAAACCGCTCAGCAAGGCTGTCAACAAAGCCTCATTGCGGTAGGGCGTTTCTATGAATATTTGGGTCTCGCAGGTTTTCAATGCGTGTTTTTCCAGCGCCTGAATCCTTTGCAAACGAAGCGCTGCATCTTGCGGCAAGTAGCCGATGAAGGCGAATTGCTGACCGTTCAAACCGCTGGCCGCCAGTGCCAACAAAAGCGAACAAGGACCCACCAAGGGCACCACTTGTATGCCTGCGTCATGCGCGGCGCGCACCAGCGATGAACCCGGATCGGCAACTGCCGGCATACCGGCTTCGCTGACCAGACCCATGTCATGGCCTTGCAGCGCGGGCGCGAGCAATCCACTCGTGTCCACGGCCGCTACATGGTCGCCTTTTTTATGCACTTGTCGGGGTAATTCGGTGACCTGCTGTGCTTGCAACACTGTTTTCAGCGGATGCACTTCAGCCAGTCGTTTGAGCAAGGCTCTGGTGGACTTGGCGTTCTCGCACACCCAGTGATCAATCGTGCTGGCTATTTGTAGCGTGCCTTCAGGCATGACCTGATTGAGTGCGGCTTGCGTGCTGCACATAAAGTCCAGCGGCGCGGGCACCAAATACAACTTGCCTTTGGAAGAAGTGAGCGTTGTCATGCCTGCACTTCAGTTCAGCAAAGCCAGACCCGCGGCGCGCAACAGTCGGCACGTGTGTATCAAGGGCAGACCGACCAAAGCGGTCGGGTCCTGGTTGTCAATGCTCTCCAGCAACGCGATACCCAAGCCCTCGCTTTTGGCGCTGCCCGCACAGTCATACGGTTTTTCAGCTTGTAAATAGTCTTCGATCGCTTGGTCGCTCAGGTCACGAAATTGCACTTTGACTTGCGCCAAGGCGTGGTCTGCAAAACCCGTCTCATGGCAGACCACAGCCACGGCGGTTTGAAACACCACCATGTGTCCGCGCATGCGTTGCAATTGAAGGACGGCGTTGGCGTGGGTGCCCGGTTTGCCCAGCGGTTCGCCGTTCAGATCGGCCACTTGGTCGGAACCGATCACCACCGCATGCGGGTGCAACTGAGCCACCGCACGCGCTTTGGCCAGGGCCAGTCGCTCGGCCAAGGCTTGCGGGCTTTCGCCAGGCAATGGGGTTTCATCGACATCTGGGGCGACCACTTCAAACGGCAGTCGCAATCGCTGCAGTAATTCGCGGCGGTACACCGAGGTAGACCCCAAGATCAGGGGACGATCAAAAAAAACCATGCTCATAGAGCCCATTCTCTTACACTGCCCAGTATGACAAACGAATGGAATACCCGTGCATTGGACATTGCACGATTTGCCGAGCTAGGTGCACACGGTCATTGGCAAACTGCCTTGCCTGGCTTGCCGCGTGTGCAAGCGGTATGTGAGCCCGGTTTGGCCCTTGCGCATCCGTCGGAATGCACTTGGTCGTTGCTGGGACAAACCCGGGGAAGTGCTGCCACGGCGCAAAATTGGCTGCATTTGCAAGCAAGCTTGACCTTGACACAGCGCTGCCAGCGTTGCTTGGACCCCATGGCTGTGCCTTTGTCCATCGACCGGTGGTTCCGTTTTGTGGCGGACGAGGCCACAGCTTTGGCCGAGGACGATAACTGTGAAGAGGATTTATTGGCTATTTCCAGCGAATTCGATGCCCTGGATCTGTTGGAGGACGAATTGTTGCTGGCCATCCCGCTGATCGTCAGCCATGACAGTTGCCAAGCGCCGGCCAGTGCGGCTTTGGGTGACGATTTGCCGCATCCATTTGCTGCGCTGGCGGGCCTGAAACTGCCCAAACCGTGAAGACGGGCGAATAAATCGCTTAAGGCTATAATCTTCGATTCTTTGGCCTCGGGGTGAAGCACCCGACGTGGCCATTCATTTGAACCAACGATATTCAGGAGCCTGTCATGGCTGTCCAACAAAATAAAAAATCTCCCTCCAAAAGAGGCATGCACCGTTCACACAATGCCCTGAACGTTCCTGGTTTGGCGGTTGAGCCCACCACTGGCGAAGTGCATTTGCGTCATCACATCAGCCCGACCGGTTTTTACCGTGGAAGAAAAGTGCTGAAAACCAAGTCTGAAGCCTGAACTTGCTTCAGCATCTGGGCCCGTCACAGTGAATCTGTCGCGGGCCTTTTGCTTGATGGCACCCATGTTTTTGACCTGTAAAAAACTGCAATTCTCATGGTGACGCTGGCTGTTGACTGTATGGGTGGTGACCACGGAGCCAAGGTCACATTGCCCGCTTGCCGTGTATTTCTTGACCGCAACCCCAGTGCCCAACTGTTGCTGGTAGGTCTTCCCCACGCCCTGTCCCATTTTTCTCACCCCCGGGCCACTTTGGTTCAAGCCAGTGAAGTCGTCGAAATGGACGACCCGATCGAGGTGGCGCTGCGCCGCAAAAAAGATTCTTCCATGCGGGTTGCCATCGAGCAGGTCCGCGATGGGCGTGCCGATGCAGCGGTATCTGCCGGTAACACCGGCGCATTGATGGCAATTGCGCGCTATGTGCTCAAAACTTTGGATGGTATCGACAGGCCTGCCATTGCCGGGCAAATGCCAAATGCCAAGGGTGGCGGCACCACCATGCTAGATCTGGGTGCCAACGTCGACTCGACGCCTGAGCATTTATTGCAATTTGCATTGATGGGTTCTGCCTTGGTATCTGTATTGACTGGGGTTGCCAAACCCAGTGTCGGTTTGTTGAATATTGGTGAAGAAGCCATTAAAGGCAATGAAAATATCAAAAAAACCAGTGAATTGCTGCGATCTGCAGCTAACTCCGGCGATTTGAATTTTTATGGCAATGTTGAAGGCAATGATATTTTCAAGGGAACCACTGATATTGTGGTCTGTGATGGATTTGTCGGCAATGTGGCGCTTAAAGCCAGCGAGGGGCTTGCTTTCATGATCTCTGGTTTTTTGAAAAAGAGCTTTTCTCGCAATATTTATACATTAATTGCAGGCTTTATTGCATATCCGGCGTTAT
This sequence comes from Comamonadaceae bacterium, assembly GCA_027488735.1. GTDB lineage: Bacteria > Pseudomonadota > Gammaproteobacteria > Burkholderiales > Burkholderiaceae_C > Limnohabitans. The sequence continues at coordinate 33,534 of JAIYBB010000001.1, forward strand.
CTGGCTTTAAAAAGCTGGTTGATCACCGACGCCACAATGGCGCCGCCTTGTTGGGATTGCAGGGTTTGGTGTTTAAAAGCCATGGATCGGCCGACGAATTGGCGTTTTCGACCGCCTTGCAGCGCGCGTATGATGCGGCCGACCATGATTTGTTGGCGCGTGTGCGGTCTCAATTGGCCCACGCCGCCCCTTTGCTGGCGACTTCGCCGCCTTTGACTCACATCACAGACCCTGCATGAGCTTGTATTCCCGAATCGTTGGTACCGGCAGTTACCTGCCCCCGCGCCGGCTGAGCAATGCCGATTTGGTGGCCGAATTGGCCGCCAAGGGTGTGGACAGCTCTGACGAATGGATCGTCGAGCGCACAGGCATCGGCGCCCGGCATTTCGCCGCCGCCGGCGTATTCAGCAGCGACTTGGCTTTTGAAGCCTGCAAGCAAGCCCTGTCAGCCGCGCAGCTGGGGCCGCAAGACATTGATTTAGTGATCGTGGCAACCTCAACCCCTGACATGGTGTTTCCTTCCACCGCCTGCATCTTGCAACACAAGTTAGCGCAACTCAGCCCCGAGGCAGCGGGCATCGCCGGTTCGCCAGCCTTTGATGTGCAAGCCGTGTGTGCGGGATTCATTTACGCTTTGAGCGTGGCTGACGCCATGCTGCGCGCTGGCAACGCCAAACGCGCCTTGGTGGTGGGCGCAGAGGTGTTCTCGCGGCTGCTTGATTTCAACGATCGCACCACCTGTGTGCTGTTTGGCGACGGTGCTGGCGCAGTGGTGTTGGAAGCTTCTTCACAGCCTGGCATATTGGCGACGGACATCCATGCCGATGGCAAGCATGTGGGTTTGTTGTGTGTGCCCGGGCATGTGCAGGGCGGTGAAATTTTGGGCGATCCGGTCTTGAAGATGGACGGCCAAGGGGTGTTCAAACTGGCGGTAGGGGTGCTGGAAGACACCGCTCGCGCTGTGTTGGCCAAGGCTGGGCTGCAAGACAGTGACCTTGATTGGCTGGTTCCGCACCAAGCCAATATCCGCATCATTCAAAGCACGGCAAAAAAATTGAAACTCCCGATGGCAAAAGTGTTGTTGACGGTGGCCGAGCACGGTAATACGTCAGCAGCATCCATTCCGCTGGCGTTGGACAGCGGGGTTCGTGCTGGTCAAGTCAAGCCCGGTCAACTGGTTATGCTCGAAGGGGTGGGCGGCGGTTTCGCTTGGGGCTCGGTTCTTTTGCGCTACTGATACACACTTATATATGACTACATTTGCTTTTGTGTTTCCCGGTCAAGGCTCGCAGTCGGTGGGCATGCTTGATGCATGGAACGACCACCCAGTGGTTGAAGCGACGCTCGAGGAAGCCAGTGAAGTGCTTGGCCAAGATGTGGGGCAACTGATCCACGAAGGCCCCAAAGAGACATTGGCGCTGACCACCCATACCCAACCTGTGATGTTGGTGGCTGCGGTCGCCGCCTACCGCGTTTGGGTGGCAGAAGGTGGCGCACGCCCCTCTTTTGTGGCCGGGCATTCATTGGGCGAATATTCAGCGTTGGTGGCCAGCGAGGTACTCAGTTTGTCCCAAGCGGTACCTTTGGTGCGATTGCGCGCCCAGGCCATGCAAGATGCGGTTGCTGTCGGTGCGGGCGCCATGGCCGCTGTGTTGGGCCTGCAAGCTTCCCAAGTGGTGGATATTTGCAAACAAGCCCAAGCCGAGTTTGCGCCTGACAGCGGCGAAGTCGTGCAAGCTGCCAATTTCAATGACCCCGGTCAGACCGTCATATCTGGCAGTAAGCAAGCGGTTGAAAAAGCCTGCGAATTGCTCAAAGCTGCTGGCGCCAAACGCACTTTGCTGTTGCCGGTTTCAGCGCCGTTTCATTGCGCCATGATGGAACCAGCCGCGCAGCGCTTGCGCAGTCATCTAAAAGACCTGTCATTTGGTATGCCCCAAATTCCTGTCATCAACAATATCGATGTGACCCAAGAAACTGACCCGGGGCGTATACGCGATGCGCTTTTTCGACAAGCTTTTGGTCCAGTGCGCTGGGTAGAAACCATTCAGCGCATGCAACAACTCGGCGTCAGTCATGTAGTGGAATGCGGGCCCGGCAAAGTACTGGCGGGCATGGTCAAGCGGATTTCGCCAGACCTGCACGCGCATGCCTTGTACGACCCAGTGACCCTGACTGAAACCTTTGCATTCTTAAAGACTTGACCATGGGAACACCTTCTATTTCTCCCCAGACCGCACTGGTCACCGGCGCTTCTCGTGGCATTGGTGCCGCCATTGCCTTGCATTTGGCTCGCCAAGGTTTTCATGTCTGTGGCACCGCCACCAGCGAGGAAGGGGCAACTCGCATCCGTGATTCATTGGCGGCGTTTGCTGGTTGTCAAGGCGTGGTCTTGCAAGTCAACGATGTTGACCAGTTGCAAGCGGTGGTGGACCGTTTGGTGGAGCAATCTGGTGGCTTGCATGTGTTGGTCAACAACGCCGGCATCACCCGCGACACCCTGGCCATGCGCATGAAAGACAGCGATTGGGACGATGTCATCGACACCAACCTCAAAGCCGTGTTTCGTTTGTGCCGCGCGGTGATGCGGCCCATGATGAAACAGCGTTTTGGTCGCATCATCAACATCACCAGCGTGGTCGGTGCCTCTGGCAACCCTGGGCAAGCCAATTACGCGGCAGCCAAAGCTGGCGTGGCTGGCATGACCAAAGCCTTGGCCAGAGAGTTGGGCAGCCGTGGAATAACGGTCAATTGCGTGGCCCCTGGATTTATCGAGACCGACATGACGGCGGGATTGCCGCCAGAGCAGCAGCAGGCGTTGCTAGGCCAAATCCCCTTGGGGCACCTTGGACAGCCCGAAGATGTGGCGCAGGCCGTGGCATTTTTGGCAGGAAGCGGCGGCGCCTACATCACCGGTCAAGAACTGCACGTCAATGGCGGAATGTACATGGCTTGAGGGCCTTGGTATAAGCCAGTAGTAAGCCGTTTCGTCCGCGCGGCTAAAATCGCGGACTTCTAACCACAACCCTTTGAGGGAAACATGAGCGATATTGAAGCACGAGTCAAAAAAATCATTGCCGAACAACTTGGCGTGGAAGAGTCACAGGTCACCTCAGAAAAAGCTTTTGTGGCTGATCTGGGTGCTGACTCGTTGGATACCGTAGAGCTGGTCATGGCTTTGGAAGACGAATTCGGCATTGAAATTCCTGACGAAGATGCGGAAAAAATCACTACCGTACAAAACGCGATTGATTACGCGCTGAGCCACAAAAAGGCCTGACGCAGAGGTTCCCCATGAGTCGTCGTCGCGTTGTCGTGACAGGTTTGGGCTGTGTGTCCCCAGTTGGAAACACCGCCCAAGCGTCCTGGAAGCAAATTCTGGCTGGTCAATCCGGCATAGATACCATCACTCATTTTGATGCGTCGGCTTTTGCGTGTCACTTCGCAGGTGAGGTTAAAAACTTCAACCTTGACGAGTACATCTCGCCCAAGGATGCCCGCACCATGGACCGCTTCATCCATTTGGGTGTGGCCGCGGGTTTGCAGGCTGTGGCCGATGCCGGCTTGCCTATTGGCGACGCGCTGGACGAAGAACTCTCGCACCGCATCGGGTGTCTCATCGGTTCGGGTATCGGCGGTTTGCCGCTGATCGAGAACATGCGCGATGAACTCATGGCCCGCGGTCCCCGACGTATTTCCCCGTTTTTTGTGCCCGCCAGCATCATCAACATGATTTCTGGCCATGTGTCCATGCGCTGTGGCTTCAAGGGCCCGAATTTGGCCATCGCCACGGCATGCAGCACGGGATTGCACAGTATTGGCGAAGCCGGACGCATCATTGAATACGGTGACGCAGATGTCATGGTCGCCGGTGGTGCGGAAGCCACTATTTCGCCATTGGGCTTGGGTGGGTTTGCCGCCATGCGCGCCTTGTCTACCCGCAATGACGATCCCAAAACCGCCTCCCGCCCATGGGACAAAGACCGCGACGGGTTTGTGTTGGGCGAGGGTGCAGGTGTGCTGGTACTCGAAGAGTACGAATATGCCAAGGCCAGAGGCGCGCGCATTTACGCTGAACTCGCAGGTTATGGTCGCAGCGCCGACGCAGGCCACATGACCGCGCCCAACATGGACGGCCCGCGTCGCTCTATGTTGGCGGCGTTGAAAAATGCTGAGATGTCACCTGACCAAGTGGATTACCTGAACGCGCACGGTACATCGACACCGCTGGGCGACATCAATGAAACCCATGCCATCAAAGCTGCTTTCGGTGCCCATGCGCACAAGATGGTCATCAGTTCAACCAAATCCATGACGGGGCATTTGTTGGGAGGCGCTGGCGGCATTGAAAGCGTTTTCACTGTGCTGGCGGTGCATGAGCAAAAAGCCCCGCCGACCATCAATTTGCACAACCCGGATCCTGAGTGTGATCTGGATTTTTGCGCCAACACTGCGCGAGACATGCGTATTGATGTGGCAGTGAAAAACAATTTCGGTTTCGGCGGCACCAACGGTACGCTTCTATTCAAGCGCATCTAGTCTGCCAGCAAATGCTGACATTTCAGGGGCTATTGAAGCACGTCCGCCTCGAATGCTTGTTTCGCGTTAAAACAGTCTCTATACCTTTTGGGAGATCAAAAAAGATGTTTCATTCTTTGTACGTTCGCAAACATGTTTTTTCTTTACTGTCGGTGATGTTGATGTCACTGGCAGCTGCTGGCTTGCCCGGTTTGCAGTCGCAGGCCTTGGCGCAAAACCGTACATTGCCAGACTTCACCGATTTGGTGGAGCAAGTTGGCCCCTCTGTGGTCAACATCCGCACTGTCGACAAAGCGGCGCCACAGACAGCCGCCCAAAATCCCCCCGGTGATTCGCAAGACGAAGAAATGCAGGAGTTGTTCCGCCGCTTTTTTGGTGTGCCAATGCCAAACGCACCACGCCAACAGCGTCCCAACCGTCCCCAGCAGCAGCCTGAAGAGCAGCCTCGCGGCGTAGGCTCCGGCTTCGTTCTGACAGCTGACGGATTCATCATGACCAATGCCCACGTCGTGGACGGCGCGCAGCAAGTCATCGTCACCCTGACCGATAAGCGTGAATTCACTGCTCGAATTGTCGGCTCTGATAAACGCACTGATGTGGCCGTGGTGAAAATTGAAGCCACCGGCTTGCCTACTGTCAAATTGGGCGACCCGAACAAACTCAAAGTGGGCGAGTGGGTCATGGCGATTGGTTCTCCCTTCGGTTTAGAAAATACCGTCACTGCGGGCATCGTCAGTGCCAAGGGCCGTGACACCGGTGACTACTTGCCATTCATTCAAACCGATGTAGCCATCAACCCCGGCAATTCAGGTGGTCCCCTTATCAATATGCGCGGTGAAGTCGTTGGTATCAACAGCCAGATTTATTCGCGCTCTGGTGGCTTTATGGGCATCTCATTTGCCATTCCCATTGATGAAGCTGCCAACGTCAGCAACCAACTGCGTGCCAGCGGGCGCGTGCAACGCGGACGTCTTGGTGTGGGCATTGGTGAAGTCACCAAAGAAGTGGCCGAGTCGCTGGGCATGGCCAAGCCACAAGGCGCATTTGTGAGCAGCGTTGAACCTGGCTCGCCAGCTGAAAAAGTCGGCATCGAGGCGGGTGACATCATTCTCAAGTTTGACGGCAAAACCATCGAAAAATCTTCTGATTTGCCGCGTACCGTGGGCAACACCAAACCTGGCACCAACAGCAAGCTCACCGTGTTGCGTCGTGGTGCGACCCGCGAAGTGGCGATCACGGTAGGTGAGTTCGAGCCGGACAAAGCGGCTGCCAAACCTGCTGCCGTAGAAAAAACACCGGAGACCAACACAGCAGCGCAATTGCTGGGTTTGACTGTCAGCGATATGTCAGACGCTTTGAAGAAAGAATTGAAATTGCGCGGCGGCGTCAGGGTGGATGCTGTGGCTGAGCCAGCTTTGCGTGCAGGTATCCGTGAGGGGGATGTGATCACACAAATTGCCAACTTTGAAGTCAACGACACCAAAGCATTCGCCCAGGTCCTGTCCAAATTGGACAAAGCCAAAGCGATCAGCGTGTTGTTGCGCCGCGGCGAGTGGTCCCAATACACGGTGATTCGACCCCGCTGAGTCAGCGGACCCGTATCAAGGGTTAACCCTTGGTTCGGGTAAATGATGGATTCTTCCAACGGCCTAAAAAATATTTTTGATGTGAGCGCAAGCTAACTTCAGTCTCCAAAAAAGTGAATTTCAATCTAAGTCAGGGCATCAAACTGTGAATCTGGGTATATATGAGCGCAATTTCTTCGCAATATGGCATGTTTGCGGACTTGTACATATTGATCCACAGATCACCCACAAGTTATCCTGATTTTTCTTAAACTGAATTGTGAATAAACTGTGTATAAATATGTTATCGTTGACCTGCAACGGGGTTGGGCAAGGCTTTTGGGGGGCCACCTCGGCGGGCTTTCTGCCTACAATGAAGTCCCAACTATCGCAGTTGCCATAGATTGTTGGTTCCGGGCGCGTCATCACCTGACGCGCCCTTTTTTATGGCTTTCTCCTCTGTAAATTCAATTACTTAACAGCTTGCATTGATGAACCACATCAGAAATTTTTCCATCATCGCGCACATAGATCACGGCAAATCCACGCTGGCTGACCGCATCATTCAACGCTGCGGGGGCTTGAGTGACCGAGAGATGGAAGCGCAGGTGCTGGACTCGATGGACATCGAGAAAGAGCGTGGGATAACCATCAAGGCACAGACCGCTGCGCTGCGCTACAAAGCCAAAGATGGACAGATTTACAACCTCAATTTGATCGATACGCCCGGCCATGTGGACTTTTCATACGAAGTCAGCCGCTCGTTGTCAGCATGCGAAGGCGCATTGCTGGTGGTGGATGCCAGCCAAGGTGTGGAAGCGCAGACGGTGGCCAATTGCTATACCGCGCTAGACCTCGGTGTTGAAGTGGTGCCCGTGCTCAACAAAATGGATTTGGCGTCTGCCGATCCCGACAACGCCAAATCTGAAATCGAGGACGTCATTGGCATTGACGCGTCTGACGCGATTCCTTGTTCTGCCAAAACCGGCATGGGTGTGGAAGAAATATTGGAAGCCGTGGTCGCCAAAATTCCAGCCCCGAAAGGCAACCCGAACGCGCCGCTTCGCGCCATGATTGTTGACAGCTGGTTCGATACCTATGTGGGTGTCGTCATGCTGGTACGCGTGGTAGATGGTCGCTTGGGTAGAGGCGAACGCTTCAAAATGATGGCCACCGAGACGGTCTACAACGCCGACAACTTGGGCGTCTTCACTCCAGCCAACGAACCGCGCGACTCGCTAGAGGCAGGTGAGGTGGGCTACATCATTGCAGGCATCAAAGAATTGCAAGCCGCCAAGGTAGGCGACACCATCACCCTCGAGAAAAAACTGCCCAACAACCTAGGCCCCGCCGAGCAAGCGCTGCCGGGCTTCAAGGAAATCCAACCGCAGGTGTTTGCGGGTTTGTACCCCACTGAATCCAGCCAGTACGACGCCTTGCGTGACGCTTTGGAAAAACTCAAGCTCAATGATTCTTCCTTGCGCTATGAGCCCGAGGTGTCGCAGGCGCTGGGCTTTGGCTTTCGTTGCGGCTTCTTGGGTTTGTTGCATATGGAAATCGTGCAGGAACGCTTGGAGCGCGAGTTTGACCAAGACCTGATCACCACCGCGCCCAGCGTGGTCTATGAAGTGCTCAAGGCCGATGGCGAAGTCATCATGGTGGAAAACCCGTCCAAGATGCCCGAGGCCAGCAAGATGGAAGAGATTCGCGAACCCATCGTCACGGTGCATCTGTACATGCCACAAGATTATGTGGGCGCGGTCATGACACTGGCCAATCAAAAGCGTGGTGTGCAACTCAACATGGCCTACCACGGTCGACAGGTGATGTTGACCTACGAAATGCCGCTGGGCGAAATCGTGCTCGATTTCTTCGACAAGCTCAAAAGCGTCAGCCGTGGTTATGCATCGATGGACTATGAGTTCAAAGAATACCGCGCCTCGGACGTGGTCAAGGTAGACATTTTGCTCAACGGCGAACGGGTGGACGCTTTGTCCATCATCGTGCACCGCAGTCAGTCACAATACCGAGGCCGTGCCGTGGTGTCCAAAATGCGCGAAATCATCAGCCGCCAAATGTTTGACGTGGCGATTCAAGCCGCCATCGGTGCCAACATCATTGCGCGCGAAAGTATCAAGGCGTTGCGTAAAAACGTACTGGCAAAATGCTATGGCGGTGACATCAGTCGCAAACGCAAACTCTTAGAGAAACAAAAAGCAGGTAAGAAACGCATGAAACAAATTGGATCGGTGGAAGTACCCCAAGAAGCCTTTTTGGCGATATTGCAGGTGGAAGATTGATGTCGACACTCACCGCCATCGTCCTCAGCGGCTTTGTGGCTTACGCCATCGGTTGGTACAGCGGCCGCATTGAGGGTTCATTTGCTTTGCTCTTGTTGTTGGCCACGGCTGTGAGTGGTGTGTATTGGTTGGCTGAACAATTGTTTTACCTGCCACGCCGCCGCGCAGCAGCGCTGCAACTCGATGCACAGCATGCCAATCGCCTGGTTGAATTGAAAAACCAAGGCATCACTGCCGCCGACAACGAGGAGGCTTTTCACCGCTCGCGTGAAGAACTGCTGCGCCAACCTTGGTGGATGGATTGGACCGCCGGCTTGTTTCCAGTCATTGCGGCGGTGTTTTTCTTGCGCTCTTTTTTGTTTGAGCCGTTCAAAATCCCTTCCGGCTCCATGATCCCCACCTTGCATGTTGGCGATCTGATTTTGGTCAACAAATTCCATTACGGCATTCGACTGCCAGTGATCAATTACCAAGTCACGTCCGGCACGCCCGTCAACCGCGGCGATGTGATGGTGTTTCGCTATCCGCCCAAACCCAGCCTGGATTACATCAAGCGCGTGGTCGGTGTACCCGGCGACAAAATCACTTATCTGAACAAGAAGCTCACCATCAACGGCCAAGCCGTTACCAAAGTGGCTATCCCCGAGTTTTTTGACGCTGACAACATGCGTTACAGCAAACAGTTCGAAGAAGACATGCCGATTGGCAGTGCACCGGCTGACATGACGCAGTTGCGCAAAATTCGTTTGCTCAATGAAGAGAGTGCCCCCAACTTTGTCAGCGGCATCGATGATTTTTCTTTCAAAGAAAACTGCACCTACAGTGTTGAAGGTTTGGAATGCACCGTGCCTGCGGGTCATTACTTCATGATGGGTGACAACCGCGACAACTCGCTGGACTCGCGTTATTGGGGATTTGTGCCAGACAAAAATATCGTCGGCAAAGCCTTTTTTGTCTGGATGAATTTCTCCAATCTGTCGCGTATCGGCAGTTTCGACTGAGCATGGGGCAGGTGTCTGACGCCAAAACCCATGAGGCTTTGCAAGATCGCTTGCAATTTCGTTTTATCGATGACAAGTTGCTGACGCTTGCGCTCACGCACCGCAGTTTTGGCAATCCTCACAACGAGCGCCTAGAGTTTTTGGGTGACTCGGTGCTCAACTTGGCGGTGTCGCGCATGCTGTACCAAGCGCTGCAACAACTCCCTGAAGGCGATTTGTCACGCGTACGAGCCAATCTGGTCAAGCAAGAAACCTTGCACAAACTCGCGACCGAACTTGGTTTGACAGGCATGGTGCGTTTGGGCGAAGGTGAAATGCGTTCGGGCGGTCAGCATCGCCCCTCGATTCTTGCGGATGCGCTTGAAGCCGTGATTGGCGCGGTTTTTTTGGACGCGGGCTATGACGCTGCACAACAACTGGTGCTGCGTTTGTACGACAAGGTCGATTTGTCGCCGAGCATGACTGTCTCAGCCAAGGACCCGAAAACCGAATTGCAAGAATGGTTACAGGCACGCCGCTGGCAATTGCCGGTGTACCGCGTGGTGGGAACCACCGGCGCGGCGCATCAGCAAACCTTTGATGTGGAATGCGAAGTGGCCGAACTCAAGCAGTCACAACGCGGTATCGGCAGTTCACGCCGCAGCGGTGAACAAGCCGCCGCACTCGCCATGCTCCAATGGCTCAAGGAGCACCCGCAATGACAGACCCGACTGATACACATCCCAAACCGCAACGTTGCGGCACGGTAGCCATTGTGGGCAAGCCCAACGTCGGTAAATCCACGCTTTTGAACGCGCTGGTAGGCCAAAAAATCAGCATCACCTCGCGCAAGGCGCAGACCACGCGGCACCGCATCACCGGCATACACAATGCGGAACAAACCCAGTTTATTTTTGTAGACACGCCCGGTTTTCAAACCGCGCACGCCAACGCTTTGAACCGTTCGCTGAACAAAACCGTGCTCGGCGCGGTCGGTGATGTGGACTTGGTGTTGTTCGTGGTGAATGCAGGCAGTTTTGCGGAGGCAGATGCCAAAGTGCTGAACTTGCTCAGCAAGCACATACCTTGCATTTTGATTGCCAACAAATTGGACAAAATCAATCAGCGCCATGAACTCGCGCATTGGTTGCAGGAGATGCAAGAGAAACACCCCTTTGCCGAGTTGATGCCCATGTCAGCGAAAAACGCCAAAGACATTCAACGCTTGTTGGTGCAATGCGAAAAATATTTGCCCGAGCAAGCCTGGTGGTACACGGCTGATGAGTTGACCGATCGCAGTGAAAAGTTTTTGGTCAGTGAAATGATCCGCGAAAAACTGTTTCGCTTGACCGGTGACGAACTCCCCTACACCTCCACCGTGGTGATCGACAAATTCACCGAAGAACCGGGCAAAACGGTGTCGCGCATGGTGCGCGTGGCGGCCACCATCATTGTCGAGCGCGATGGTCACAAAGCCATGGTCATCGGCGAAGGCGGCGAGCGGCTTAAACAAATCGGCACACTGGCGCGCCAAGAGTTGGAAAAGCTGATGGACGCCAAAGTGTTTTTAGAGTTGTGGGTGAAAGTACGCTCCGGCTGGGCCGATGACGAAGCGCGGGTGCGCAGCTTTGGCTACGAGTAGAAGCACCGTGCAACGGGTGTTGGACGAACCTGCGTTCGTGCTTCACCATTACGACTGGAGCGAATCCAGTTTGATTCTTGAAGTATTTACCCGCCATTGGGGCAGGGTGGCGCTGGTGGCCAAAGGTGCCAAGCGACCGACATCGCAATTGCGTGCGGTTTTGCTTCCATTGCAACCCATCGCTGTGAACTTCGGCGGTGAAGGCGAAATCCGTACGCTCAAGGCAGCCGATTGGGCCGGCGGTCATGTCATGCCCACTGGTGACGCACTGTTGTCTGGTTATTACTTGAATGAACTGGTGTTGCGGTTATTGGCTCGAGATGACCCGCACGCAGCATTGTTTGACATATACCGCCAAGCCGTTCAAGTGTTGGCCAGCGGTCTGGAAAACACCACCGCGCCTTTGCTGCGTGCTTTTGAATTGCTGCTGCTGCGTGACATTGGTTTTCTGCCAGACCTGGCTTTGCAAACCTTGACCTTGCAACCTCTGCAACCCGACAAAAGCTATGCCTTGCTCGCTGAAGCCGGTTTACGTGCCAGCACGCAGGCGCCGTTTTTGAGTGGCACGCAATGGTTGCAATTGCATGGAGCACTCGACCAAGCCGATGCGCTGACCCGTTTATTGCGTGTCTGTGCACAATGGAGCAGCGAAGACCGCACCGCCCTGCAAACCCAGTTGCGCAATTTGTTGCACTACCATTGCGGTGTCATCAGCTTGCGCACCCGCCAAGTGATGATGGAATTGCAATCCTTATGAATACACATCTTTCAGTCAATCTCAACAAAGTCGCGCTGTTGCGCAACACGCGCATGCTGGGTATTCCCAGCGTCACCCGCGCGGCTACGCTGTGTTTGCAAGCCGGTGCGCATGGCATCACCGTGCATCCACGTCCGGACCAGCGGCACATACGCCCGGGCGATGTACACGATTTGGCCGCACTGCTCAAAGACTGGCCGGACCGCGAATACAACATCGAAGGCAACCCGTTTCACAATCTGATGGACTTGGTCCGTCGGGTGCGGCCGCAACAAGTCACGTTCGTGCCTGATAGCGAAAACCAGTTCACCTCAGACCACGGCTGGCGCTTTCCCGAGGACGCGGCCAAATTGAAAGATGTGATTGCCGAGGCGAAAGACTTGGGCGCACGCGTCAGCCTGTTCATGGATGCCGATGCACGCGCGATGGGTGCAGCTGCAGAAGTGGGTGCTGACCGGGTGGAGCTGTACACCGAGCCATATGCGCAAGCACACGGCACGCCCATGTACGCCAGTGTGTTGTCCATGTTCAGCGCGGCTGCGGCGGCGGCGCAACACGCCGGCTTGGAAGTCAATGCCGGACACGATTTGAATTTGCTCAATCTGCGTGATTTTGTTCAAGGCGTGGCTGACGTGAAAGAAGTGTCTATCGGACACGCACTCATGGGCGACGCTTTGGAGATGGGTTACACCACCACGGTGCAAGCGTACTTGGATTGCTTGAGTCCATGAGCCGGATTTACGGCATAGGCACCGATATTTGCGATATCCGGCGCATACGTGCTGCTTGGGATCGCCACGGTGAACGTTTTGCTTTGAAGATTTTGAGCGAAGCGGAAATGCAAACCTTTCGCGCCCGCAGCGCTCGTTGGCCGGACCGCGGTGTGCGTTTCTTGGCCACGCGTTTTTCGGTGAAAGAAGCTTTCAGCAAAGCCATTGGTTTGGGCATGCGCATGCCCATGACCTGGCGGCATTGCGAAGTCGGGCGCAAGCCCAGCGGCCAGCCGACCATCGTCTTGCATGGTGTACTCAAAGAATGGTGTGTCAGCAAACAGTTGAGCGCCCATGTGTCGCTGAGCGATGAAAGCGATTACGCCACCAGTTATGTCATTGTTGAACAAGCCCAAACATGAGCCAAACACACACACACGCGCCACTGATTTTGGACATCGCAGGAACCGCTTTGAGCGACACCGACCGGCGACGCCTGGCGCATCCACTCACCGGCGGCATGATTTTGTTTGCCCGCAACTGGGTGGACCGCGCGCAATTGACTGCGCTGTGCGCTGACATCAAATCTGTGCGACAGGACTTGTTGATTTTGGTTGACCACGAAGGCGGTCGGGTGCAGCGTTTTCGCACCGATGGATTCACCCACTTGCCACCCATGCGCGCTTTCGGTGAACTGTGGATGCAAGACGACGCCGGACTGCCGGGCAGCGGCGCCATGCACGCGACCAATGCGGCCACCGCTTGCGGTTATGTGCTTGCCGCCGAGTTGCGCGCTTGCGGCGTGGACATGAGTTTCACGCCGGTGCTGGACCTGGATTTCGGCAGCAGCGGCGTCATCGGCGACCGCGCATTCGCACGCGACCCGCGCATGGTCGGCCTGCTGGCCAAAAGCCTGATGCAAGGTTTGTTGCAAGCCGGTATGGCCAATTGCGGTAAACATTTTCCGGGGCACGGTTTCGTCAAAGCCGATTCGCACACTGAAATACCGGTGGACAAACGCAGTCTGAAAAACATACTCAGCGATGACGCGCTGCCCTACGGTTGGCTCAGCAGCAGTTTGAACAGCGTCATGCCTGCCCACGTCATTTACCCCAAAGTTGACAGCCGTCCGGCCGGATTCTCCAAACGCTGGCTGCAAGACATCTTGCGCCAGCAACTCAGTTTTCAGGGCGCGGTGTTCAGCGACGACTTGTCCATGGCGGGCGCTCGGCTGATCGACGGCGAAGAAGTGAGCTACACGCAGGCGGCGGTGACCGCGTTGAACGCAGGCTGTGATTTGGTGCTGCTTTGCAACCAAAGCACGGCCAATAGCGAGGGCGGCGGCCAGGCGGTAGACCAGTTACTCGACGGTTTGCAGCAGGCAGAAAAAGCGGGCGAATGGCGTTTATCTGCCGCCAGCGAAGCCCGCAGACGCGACTTGCTGCCGACAATGCCAGCCCTGAATTGGGACCTATTGATGCGCCAAGCCCCGTATTTACAGGCTTTGGCCTTGCTGCCCTGAACTTTTGCCAAAACCGCCCGGGCTCGCTGCCCATAAGCGGTTAAAATAGTCGACTTGCCCTGACCAACAGGGCTGTCGTCTAGCATAAGGAATCCCATGGCAACCAAATCTGGCAAAACCTCTGTTGACGAGAGTGGTCTTCGTTTTACCAGTCGTGAAAATGGCTCCCCCTTCGCGGGAATGGGCAAAATGGGTGAAACCATGTCGTGCATCAAGTGCGGCATGCACAAACCCCGTCGCCAAGGCAGCCAACAGCGTTTCGCAGGCAGTCTGGCATTTTTCTGTCATGACTGCAAACCGCCGAAACCGGCTGCGCCTGCTGCACCGGCAGCCGACACCAAAGCCGCGTAAACCCTCTCATCTTCATCTCACAGCACCTGCTGCACCGCTTAGGCGGTCGGCAGGTGTTTGTGTTTGTGCAGGCAGTTTTTAAGTGTGTGACGACTCGCGGCGCAGCGCCGGGAACAAAATCACATCGCGGATGCTGGGGCTGTCGGTCAGCAGCATCATCAAGCGGTCTATGCCAATGCCGCAACCTCCAGCCGGGGGCATGCCGTATTCCAGCGCACGCACAAAGTCGTGGTCGAAATACATGGCTTCCACATCGCCGCCTTCTTTGGCATCGACTTGCGACTGAAAACGCGCCGCCTGGTCTTCGGCGTCGTTCAGCTCTGAAAACCCGTTGCCAAATTCGCGCCCGGTGATGTAGAGCTCAAACCGCTCGGTCACGTCGGGACGCGCATCGTTGGCGCGAGCCAGCGGAGAAATCTCGACCGGGTGTTCGCAAATGAAAGTGGGTTGCCAGAGTTTGTCTTCGACGGTTTCTTCGAAATACATGACTTGCAAACCGGCCAGACTGCGCTTAGAGAGTTGGTGTTTGTCTTCAGACAAACCGGCTTTTTTCAAAGCATTCACCAACCATGCGATGTTGTCTACGTTGTCGCCTGCATCGGTGTGTTTCAAAATGGCTTCGCGAATCGTCAGGCGCGCAAATGGTTGCGATAAATCTACGGGTTTGCCGTCATAGGTCAGCAACTGGCTGCCCACTGCTTTTTGCGCCGCGTCGCGTATCAGCGATTCGGTGAAACCCATCAAATCCTGGTAATTCCAGTAGGCCGCGTAAAACTCCATCATGGTGAATTCGGGGTTGTGCCGCACTGAAATGCCTTCATTGCGGAAATTGCGGTTGATCTCAAACACCCGCTCAAAACCGCCGACCAACAAGCGCTTCAAATACAACTCAGGTGCGATACGCAAAAACATTTGCTGGTCCAAGGCGTTGTGGTGCGTCTCGAAAGGACGCGCGTTCGCGCCGCCTGGAATCGGGTGCAGCATGGGCGTTTCAACTTCAAGGAAATCGTGTTGCACCATGAACTCGCGGATGCTGCTGATGGCTTTGCTGCGCGCCTTGAAACGTTCGCGCGCTGTTTCATCGGTGATCAGATCGATGTAGCGCTGGCGGTATTTGATTTCCTGGTCGTGCACACCGTGGAATTTGTCGGGCAGAGGGCGCAGGCTTTTGGTCAGCAAACGCAGTTCAGTGACATGCACCGATAACTCGCCGGTTTTGGTTTTGAACACATGACCGACCGCGCCGACAAAGTCGCCCAAGTCCCAGTGTTTGAATTCTTCGTAATGCTCGACACCGATTTCTTCGCCTTTCACATACACCTGCATGCGGCCTGTGCCGTCTTGCAAAGTGGCGAAACTGGCTTTACCCATGACGCGCTTTAAGACCATGCGACCGGCGATGCGCACCAAATGTTTTTCCTCGGCCAAAGCCTCGGCGGTTTTGGCGCCATGTGCAGTGTGCAAGGCGTCGGCGTGATGCGCCGGTTTGAAATCGTTGGGAAAGGCGACTGCGCCACCTGCGGCCTGGCGCTGGCGCAAGGCGTGCAGCTTGGTGCGGCGCTCGGCGATGAGTTGGTTTTCGTCTTGGGGTGCGGGGGAAGCGGTGGTATCGGTCATCAGAAGATTCTAAGAGTTCGCAGACAATGGCCTTTTCAAACGATTTCACTGAGTCCAACATGAGCGACAAGCCAACACGCCCCGAACTGCCCGACCATTTGTCCATCGAGCCCAGCAGCCCGCATTACTTGGAAGCTGTTTTTCACCACGACATCGGCATTCGCTTTAACGACAAAGAGCGCACCGACGTGGAGGAATATTGCATCAGCGAGGGTTGGATCAAAGTGCCTGCGGGCAAAACGCTGGACCGCAAAGGCAAGCCCTTGTTGTTAAAGCTCAAAGGTCGGGTTGAGGTGTTTTACCGATGAAACTTCTTCTGCAAATTGAAGAAATTTATTTCAATTTGCAGGAAATGAGGCGCCGCACAAAGGCGGCATTGCGAAGGTTTAACTGATCGAATCCGCCGATTGGCGTGTCAGCATCGCCAATGTGTTGGCAATGGTTTTGCGTAAATCGCGGCGGTCGCAAATCATGTCGAGCGCGCCTTTTTCCATCAAAAACTCAGAGCGCTGAAAACCCTCTGGCAAGGTCACGCGCACGGTGCTTTCAATCACGCGCGGCCCGGCAAAGCCAATCAGCGCTTTGGGTTCGGCAATCACCACATCGCCCACGAACGCAAAACCGGCTGACACGCCGCCCATGGTCGGGTCGGTCAACACGCTGATGTAGGGCAAACCTTTTTGCGCCAAGCGGGTGAGCGATGCATTGGTTTTGGCCATTTGCATCAGCGACAACAAACCCTCTTGCATGCGCGCGCCGCCGGTGGCGGTAAAGCACACGAACGGCACTTTTTGTTCAATCGCGGTGTGCACGCCGCGCACAAAACGCTCGCCGACCACGGAACCCATAGAGCCGCCCATGAAGTCAAACTCAAAGCAGGCCACCACCAAGTTGATGCTGTGCACCGAGCCGCCCATGACCACCAAGGCATCGGTCTCACCAGTGTTCTCTAAGGCTTCTTTCAAGCGCTCGGGGTATTTGCGACTGTCTTTAAATTTCAGCGGGTCCATCGGCAAGACTTCTTGTCCGATTTCATAGCGGCCTTCAGCGTCCAAAAATGCATCAAGCCGTGCGCGCGCACCCATGCGATGGTGGTGGCTGCATTTGGGGCATACGTTTTGGTTTTCTTCCAAATCTTTTTTGTACAGCACGGTTTCGCAACTCGGGCATTTGACCCACAAGCCTTCGGGAATGCTGCGCCGGTCAGCCGGATCGGTGTGCTGAATTTTGGATGGAAGCAGTTTTTCAAGCCAACTCATATTTCAACTCCTGAAAAAGAGATTATGCGTCCAAGGCTTGGCGTATGCCGTGCATGAACAAACGTGCTTCATCAGCGGCTTTGCCCGCAGGTGCGGCTTCGATGAGTTGCAGCAGTTTGCTGCCAATCACCACCGCGTCAGCCACTTTGCCAATGGTATGTGCAGTCGCTGCATCACGGATGCCGAAACCCACGCCAACCGGAATGTGCACATGTTTGCGAATGCGCGGCAACATGGCTTCGACTTCATCGGTATCGAGTGCCCCCGAACCGGTCACGCCTTTGAGCGACACGTAATACACGTAACCACTGGCAACATCCGCTACTTGCTGCATGCGTTTGTCGGTGCTGGTGGGTGCCAGCAGGAAAATCAAATCCATCTGGTGTGCACGCAATGCAGCAGCAAAGTCCACGCATTCTTCCGGCGGGTAGTCCACCACCAACACGCCGTCCACACCGGCAGCAGCAGCGTGTTTCACAAAGCTGTCTGCACCGTGAAGATGGTTGTAGTTTTCCACCGGGTTGGCGTAGCCCATCAACACAATCGGTGTGGCTGTGTCGGTCGCGCGGAAATCACGTACCATGGCCAGCACTTCGCCCATGCCCACGCCGTGTCGCAGTGCGGCTTCACCGGCTTTTTGAATCACCGGGCCGTCAGCCATCGGGTCGCTGAACGGCACACCCAGCTCAATGATGTCAGCACCACCTTGCACCAAGGCATGCATCAACGACAAGGTGTGTGCTGGTTCGGGAAAGCCTGCCATCAAATAAGGAATCAGCGCTTTGCGGCCTTGGCCTTTCAAACCGGCCATGGTGGTGTCTATGCGGCTCATTGCTTGGCTCCGTTCAATGCAGCCAGCGAAATGGCTTGCTCGCCTTTGACCGATTGGCCTTGGCAACTTGGGCGGCAAAAGAAATCGGCGTTGGACAAATCGGCGACCGTGCCAATGTCTTTGTCGCCACGTCCGGACAGGTTCACCAAAATAGATTGTTGCGGTGTCATGGTCTTGGCGAGTTTCATCGCGTGAGCGACTGCGTGGCTGGATTCCAGCGCCGGAATAATGCCTTCGGTGCGACACAAATAATGAAACGCAGTCAAGGCTTCTTGGTCGGTGATGCCGACGTATTCCGCGCGGCCTATGTCTTTCAAAAACGCATGCTCAGGACCGACGCCGGGGTAGTCCAGGCCTGCGCTCACGCTGTGGGTTTCGGTGATTTGTCCGTTCGCGTCTTGCAACACATAAGTGCGGTTGCCGTGCAACACTCCGGGTACACCGCGTTGCAGCGAGGCCGAATGCTTGCCGGTTTCCATGCCTTCACCGGCAGCTTCGATGCCGATCAGTCGGGTTTTTTCAAACGGGATGTAAGGGTAAAAAATGCCCATGGCGTTAGAGCCGCCGCCCACACAAGCGAGCACTGCGTCGGGTTGGTTGCCCATGTGCATGCCTGGCATTTGTTGAATACATTCTTCGCCGATCACGCTTTGGAAATCGCGCACCATCATCGGGTAGGGGTGCGGACCTGCCACTGTGCCGATGATGTAGAACGTGTCTTCCACGTTGGTTACCCAGTCGCGCAGTGCTTCGTTCAATGCGTCTTTCAAAGTGCGGCTGCCGGACTCCACCGGCACCACGGTCGCGCCCAACAGTTTCATGCGGTAAACGTTGGGGCTTTGGCGTTTCACATCTTCGCTGCCCATGTACACCACGCATTCCAAACCGTAGCGTGCGCAAATCGTGGCGGTGGCCACGCCGTGTTGCCCTGCACCGGTTTCGGCGATGACACGCGGTTTGCCCATGCGTTTGGCCAGCATGGCTTGGCCGATGGTGTTGTTGATCTTGTGCGCGCCGGTGTGGTTCAGGTCTTCGCGTTTCAAGTAAATCTGTGCGCCGCCCATTTCGCGGCTCATGCGGGCTGCATGGTAAATCGGTGAAGGGCGGCCGACGAAATGCGCCAACTCAGACTTGAACTCGGCCACGAACGCCGGGTCGTGTTGGTACTTGGCGTAGGCCTCTTTCAATTCTTCAATCGCATGCGTCAAGGTTTCGCTGACGAAACTGCCGCCGAATTGGCCAAAGTGTCCTTTGGCATCGGGTTGCTGGTAGGTGGACATGGTGTATCTCTTTGAACATGCAGCTAGAGGGCTGCTAAATAAGTCAAACGGCAAGCGTGGTGTTGCGCACGGCCGCCACGAAGGCGCGGATTTTGTCGCTGTCTTTGATACCCTTGGCGCTTTCTACGCCCGAGCTCACGTCAACCGCCAACGACAAACCGCACCGGTACACGGCGCGAATGCCATCGGCCACGTTTGCAGGTGTGAGTCCACCAGACAAAACGAGGTGAGCATTGACGTTTGTTGGAAGCTGTGACCAATTGAATCTGTGACCGCTGCCGCCATAAGCATCGACAAGAGTGTCGAGCAACAGCGCATCGGCTTGTGAGTAAAGGGATACATAGTTTACGAGGTCAAACGGCAGCCCGCCTTCAGGGGTTTCCTGTGGAATGCGGGCCACGCGCAGCCAGCGTCTGCCCAAGGCTTGGGCGGTGTTTGCGCAGAATTCGGGGGTTTCATCGCCATGGAATTGCAACCAAGCGCCCGGCACCAGCGCGGCGGCATGCGCGATGTCCTCGAAGCTGGCATTCACAAACAACAAAACAGGCGTGACAAAGGCGGGCAACAAAGCCGCCAACGCCGCTGCGCGCTCGGGTGACACGTGGCGAGGAGACGGCGGGTACAGCACAAAGCCGATGGCGTTCGCGCCGGCGGCGACCGCGGCTTGTACGTCCTGCTCGCGGGTGAGTCCGCAAATTTTGATGGGTATCTGGTTCATGGGGAATGGCCTGGCAGCCAATCATATGACGGCGGGTCGGTGGGGAGTCCCCACTTCGGGTCATACACCGGACCGGCAAAGTACAAACCATCAGGCGCAAACGTCGGTGCCGCCGCTTTGCGGTCACGCGCGGCCAGCACCTCGCTCATCCATTCGGGTGGTTTCGCGCCTTGACCGATGGCAACAAAGCAACCCATCAGGTTGCGGATCATGTGGTGCAAAAACGCATTGCCCGCAAAATCAAACCGCCAATACGCGGTGTCACTGCTTTGACCGATGCGTTGAATATGGATGCGGTGCAAGGTTTTCACCGGGCTCAACGCTTGGCAGCTCGACGCGCGAAACGAGGTGAAATCGTGTTCGCCTAATAGGTGTTGCACTGCCTCTTGCATGGGTTGCAATTGCATGGGCCTGAACACCCAGCCGACGCGTCCACTCTCTAAGCTGGGGCGTACCGGGGATTCCAGACATACATATATATATCGGCGGGCAATGGCGCTGGCGCGGCAATGGAAATCGGGCGGCACGGCCTGCGCCCATTGCACCGCAATGTCCGCAGGTAAATAGGTGTTGGTGCCGCGCACCCAGGACGACATGTCGCGCTCCAGCGATGTATCGAAATGCACCACTTGCTGCAAACCGTGAACGCCGCTGTCGGTGCGCCCCGCGCACAAAGTGCTGACCGGGTGACCGGTGAATGTAGCTAAGGCTTTTTCCAGATGGTCTTGGACCGTTTTGCCCGAGGCTTGGCTTTGCCAGCCCTCGTAACTCTGGCCTGCATAAGACAGACCGAGTGCGACACGCATGGCGCTCAAGTGTGTTCGTTTAACCAGCGCTGCGCCAACTCGCGGGTCTCGCCGTGGGTTTGGTCGGCGACTTCTTGCGCCAACGCCAGCGCGGTTTGTTTTTGGCCCAGCTTCCACAATTCATCGGCCAATTCGAGTCGCATCACAAATGGGTCTTCCCCTTGGTCGATCACGGTTGGCGTGTTGTGAACGGGAAAAGCGGGCAGGTCTATTTTTTCAGCCGGTGCCTGGGCTTGCGGAGCATGCGAGGCGTGTTTGTCTGGCATGTCATCTAAATCGAGGTTCAATTCAGCGGGCAAATGCAGACTTTTCTGGGCCGAGTCATCGTCCGATGCGCTAAAGCCGGATGGCGTGTGGTCCGAGGCGTCGTCATCGTTTTCATGGTGTGCATTGCCAGCCCGTTGGCGTCCATCGCGCATCAATGAAAAACTGACCAAAAACGCAGCGAGCAAAGCCGCACCAGCGATCAGTTCAAACACATGTTGCTGGGCCCACACCATGCCTTGTTGGTAACTGGCGCTTAATGCGGGGAAACGCCCGACAAAGCCTTGGCTGAATATGGAAGCTGCTTGCGACAGTTCGCCCAATTGGCTGAGGTTGTCGCTGACTTCTTTGGCTTGCTTGGCGTTTTCTTCGTTCTGAAGTTGTTTGCTGAGTTTTTCTGCTTCGCTGTCGCTGGGCTTGCTCAGGGTCAATTGGTCTGCCGGTGTGTTGGCTGGCGCGGCCATATCCGCCTTGAGTTTGCCGCTGCTTTCGCGCTGGCTACCCGTGGTTTGTTTGGCAACCGGTGCACTTGAGCCCAGCGAGGCGCGGTAGGCTTGGAAATCGGCGGCTTGCAAACGGATGTTGTCCCGCGCTTCTTTTCGGTCAAACGCTGCCGCATCAGCCGGCGAAGGCAGAGTGACGAGTGCGCCAGCCTTGAGCCGATTGACATTGTTGTCAACAAATGCGGCGGCGTTTTGTTGCAACATGGCCAGCAGCAATTGGTCCAGCGAGATGTCGGCGATATCCAAGCCTGCCAAGAGCTTGCTGGCGGTGTCGCCTTTTTGCACTTCAATCGAAGTTGCAGCAGCCACTGCAGCGGCTGGTTCTTGTGCAACTGCGGATTCAGGTGCGGAGGCTTTGTTCTCAATTTCGCTGCTGGTGGTTGGGTTCGGCGCTGCGTCAGCGGGTGGCGGTGGTGCGTCCACCGGGGCTTGTGCTGTGGCCGGGGCTTCTGCCGGGGCCGGGGCTTGTGTTGGAGCAAGCGCAGCGACTGGGGCATCTTGGTTGGGTGCTGGCCCCAAGGGCTGGTTGGCAGCTTGGGCCGGCGGGGTGGTGGCCATGCTGGCGGCTTCTAGGGGCGCGTTTTGAATGTCCAGGCTGATATTCATAAACCGACGCCCGGTGGCCCAATCAAAATCAATGATCAGGTCTGCGCGTTCGTCCACCATGGGCCGGCTGCCGTTGGCTGTTACCAAATAATCGCCATTGGCTTGTTTGCTGATTTCGAACGTGATGCCGTCTAAACCACTCATCCGCTTGATTTGCGTGCTTTCATAGACCTTGGGCTCAGCCACAGAGATGGTCAGCAATTGCTGCTCAGCCTCGGAGACTTCATTCACGATGAATTGCAATTTGAGCGGTTCGCCCAGCCTCGACATCAACAATGGTTGACTGATTTGTAGCGCCCAAGCGCTGGCGGTTAGAAAAAAACCAGCGAAAGCAAGGGTGAAACGGTAAAAATGGTTCAACGACAGAGACATACGCGTAAATTCTCTAGTGTCTTAGGAGGACGAATCATAAACGAATCGCCCTGTATCAGGCGGCTTGACTCATTCACGCAACAAAATACGCAACATGCGGCGCAAGGGTTCTGCCGCCCCCCATAGCAATTGGTCGCCGATGGTGAATGCACCCACATATTGCGGCCCAAACGCCATGTGGCGAATCCTGCCCACGGGAATGTCCATGGTGCCGGTCACGGCCACAGGCGTCAGATGTTTGATGGTGTCCTCGCGCGTGTTAGCGATCACTTTCACCCATGGGTTATCGGCAGCAATCATGGCCTCGATGTCTGCCAGCGGCACATTCTTGGTCAGCTTGAAGGTCAGTGCTTGGCTGTGGCAACGCATGGCACCAACGCGGACGCAAAAACCATCCACCGGTACAGCAGGGGCAGAAAACCCAGCGCCTTGGCCCAGAATTTTGTTGGTTTCGGCCATGCCTTTCCATTCTTCGCGGCTGGTGCCCCAGCCTTCGTCGCCTTGCTGTTTGCCCAGCCCCAGGTCTTTGTCGATCCAAGGAATCAGCGAACCGCCCAATGGCACTCCGAAATGCTCGGTTTCGGCGGCACCCATGGCGCGTTGTCTGGCAATGACTTGGCGGTCAATATCCAAAATGGCAGATTTCGGGTCATCCAGCAGCGCTTTGACCTCGGCGTTCAATGTGCCGTATTGCGTCAGCAATTCGCGCATGTGCGCAGCACCACCGCCAGAAGCCGCTTGGTAAGTTTGTGTGCTCATCCATTCGACCAAACCCGCTTTGTACAAAGCGCCCACACCCATGAGCATGCAACTGACAGTGCAGTTGCCGCCAATCCAGTTGTTGCCGCCTTTGACCAATGCGTTTTCGATGACTGGTAAGTTGACCGGATCCAAGATGATGACAGCATCGTCTTTCATGCGCAGGGTGGACGCTGCATCAATCCAGTGGCCGCTCCAGCCTTCAGCGCGTAACTTGGGGAACACTTCGCTGGTGTAGTCGCCGCCTTGGCAGGTGATGATGATGTCGCAGGCTTTGAGCGCATTCACATCATGACCATCGAGCAAACGGGTTTCGTTTTTAGCCATGGACGGTGCTGCACCGCCTGCATTGGAGGTAGAGAAGAAGACTGGTTCGATCAGGTCAAAATCATTTTCTGCCAGCATGCGGTCCATCAGGACCGAGCCGACCATGCCGCGCCAGCCGACCAGTCCTACGCGATTGCCTATTTTTTTCATGGGGTTGCCCTTTCAGTCAGTGTGTTGTTGACCCCCGGCTCGATCGGCCGGGAAGGGCGCGACGAACCGTGGCTTGTCAGCCGGTGGTCGTGGTTTTGGTGGAAATGCCAGACAGGCGAATCACAGCGCAGCAGTCGTTGGCTGCAGTGATGGGTGTCAGTGGCTTGGTTTTCATAATCGCAGATTCTAACGACACCTGTAGACGGCAAGATGCGCCGCCATGCCTAGAATCGAACAACATACAAACAGGAGAAAAAATGGCCAAGGGATATTGGATAGGTCGGGTGGATGTTGCGGACCCCGAGCAATACAAACTGTATGTGGCCGCCAATGCCGAAGCATTCAAAACCTATGGGGCCAAATTTCTGGTGCGCGGTGGCGCGTTTGAAAATCCAGAAGGGCACAGCCGATCACGCAATGTGGTGTTGGAATTTCCCACCTACCAAGCCGCACTCGATTGTTGGCATTCCCCGCCATACCAAGCAGCCATCAAGTTGCGCGAAGCGGTTTCCACCATCGACCTGGTCGTTATCGAAGGCTACGACGGCCCGCAACCCTGAAAGAACACATGGTGCATTTTGAAGAACGCAAGGCGGTCAGCGCGCAGCGCGGCATGGTCACATCGCCGCATTATTTGGCGTCTGAAGTGGGCGCAGAGGTGTTGCGAGCCGGGGGCTCGGCGGTAGATGCCGCCTTGGCCACGGCGGCCGTGCTGGCCGTGATTTATCCGCACATGACGGGCATGGGGGGTGACGCTTTTTGGTTGATCCACGACCCGCTCAGCGGACAAGTCCGCTATCTGGATGGCGGTGGTCGTGCTGTCGCCAACGCCGATATCGGTTACTTCACTGACAGAGGCATGAAAGAGGTGCCATTTCGCGGAATCTTACCCGCCACACTCACCACACCCGGCGCGGTATCGAGTTGGCTGGCGGCTCACGCTGCGTATGGCAAATTGCCCTTGCCACGCAGTTTGGAGGCGGCGATCGGTTACGCCAAAGAGGGCTACCCGGTCAGCGACCGTTTGGCGGGCTGGATTCAACACACCCAAGCCGATTTACACACACTGAGCGGCTGGCGCAGCTTGTTCATGCCACATGGACAGTTGCCTGCGGCGGGCAGTCGGTTGCGCAACCCGGCGCTTGCGCGCACCTTGCAAGCGGTGGCAGAGGGCGGTTCCCAAGCGTTTTACGCGGGTGAGGTGGGTCAATCGCTGGCGGCGTTTTCTCAGCAAAACGGTGGTTTTTTCAAGCTGTCGGATTTGGCTGCGCAACAAGCGCAGTGGGGCCAGCCATTGGTGGGCCAATACCGAGACTTGACGCTCTACCAAACGCCTGCGCCAACCCAAGGCTTTACGGTGTTGCAAATGCTGAAATTGGTAGAGCCGTTTGAATTCCACCGCATGGATTTGCTCGATCCGCAACGTATCCATTGCATGGTTCAGGCCAAACAAATCAGTTACCACGACCGTGACCGTTGGCTGGGCGACCCCGCATTTGCCGATGTGCCGATGGACATGTTGCTAAGCGATGCGTATTTGGAAAAACGCAGACAGTTGATCGATCCGCACCATGCTCTAGCGTGGGACAAAGTACCGTCCTACGGCAGCCTCACCGGTGACACGGTCTACATCGCTGCGGTGGATGCGCAAGGCCAAGCGGTGTCTTTGATTCACAGCTTGTATGGCGCTTTCGGTTCCGGCATGGTTGACGAAGCCACGGGTGTGTTGCTGCAAAACCGCAGCGCGTATTTCTCGTTGACACCCGGTCACCCGAACGCGTTGGCGCCGGGCAAGGTGCCTTTGCATACCTTGATTGCCTCCATTGGTTTCAAACAGCAAAAGCTGTGGAGTGTGATGGGTTGCATGGGCGCGGACGGGCAGCCGCAAATTCAGTTTCAAACCTACAGTGCCATGGTTGACCACGGTTTGGATATTCAACAAGCTGTGCAAGCGCCGCGCTGGCTGTCCGGGCGGTTTGCCTTGGGCGAAGCTCGCGATACCTTGCATGTTGAGAGCCGTTTGGGCGAGCAAACCTTGGCTGCATTAGACCAACGCGGCCATTTGCTCAACCGCTGGGGGCCATGGAATGAGCTGGCGGGTCATGCGCATGGCATCACGCTGGACCCGCTCACCGGTTTTCGCACCGGAGGGGCTGATCCCAGAAGCGATGGGGCTGCGACAGGTTGCTGAACACTTAGAGACCTCAGGCACTGCGGCAATCAGCCTAAAGCTTAATTAAAGTGCCTTGACAACCGCTTCACCCATCTCGCGTGTTCCCACCCGCGTCGCCCCCTCGCTGTAAATATCACCGGTACGCAGGCCCTGTGCCAAGACCTTTTTAACGGCGTTCTCAATACGTACAGCTGCTTCTTCTTGGTTCAATGAAAAACGCAGCATCATGGCTGCACTGAGTATGGTGGCCAGCGGATTGGCCACGCCCTTGCCAGAAATGTCCGGTGCGCTTCCGTGGCTGGGTTCATACAAACCTTGGCGGCTGGCGTTCAGCGAAGCCGACGGCAACATACCGATGGACCCGGTGAGCATAGAAGCTTCATCGCTCAAAATATCGCCAAACATATTGCCCGTGACCACTACGTCAAAACGCTTGGGCTCTTTCACCAACTGCATGGCGGCGTTGTCCACATACATATGGTCCAGAGCGATGTCCGGGTAGTCTTTGTGCACTTCGGCGACGATGTCTTTCCAGAACTGAAAGGTTTCCAGCACGTTGGCTTTGTCCACGCTGGTCACGCGCTTGCTGCGTTTGCGTGCGGCTTCAAAAGCCACACGCGCAATACGTTCGACCTCGGGGCGCGTATAGCGCATGGTGTCGAATGCTTCTTCTGCACCGGCGAACGCGCCGTCAGGTGACACACGCCTGCCGCGCGGTTGGCCAAAATAAATATCGCCTGTCAATTCACGAATGATGAGTATGTCCAAGCCTGCAATCAACTCGGGCTTGAGGCTGGACGCGTTCACCAATTCTTTGTAGCAAATGGCAGGTCGGAAGTTGGCGAATAATCCCAAGTTTTTGCGCAAGCCCAGAATCGCTTGCTCGGGGCGCAGCGGGCGATCGAGCGTGTCGTATTTCCAGTCGCCAACCGCGCCAAACAATACCGCGTCCGATTGCATGGCTAGCTTCAGTGTGGACTCGGGCAGCGGGTGACCGTGTGCGTCATAAGCAGCACCACCGACCAATGCGGTTTCCATTTCAAACTTCATATCAAGTGCATTCAACACCTTGACGGCCTCAGCGACGATTTCGGTGCCTATGCCGTCACCGGGGAGTACTGCGATTTTCATGGCTTGCTTTCTGTGAAAGTGTGTGCCAGCCAAGGCTTGGCGGTCAAACGTGCGGCCTCGAAGGCGCGAATTTTGTCGGCGTGTTTCAAGGTGAGACCGATGTCATCCAAGCCATTGATCAAGCAGTACTTGCGAAACGCCTGCACTTCAAAAGACAGTTCTTCTCCTTGCGATTGAATGACGACTTGGCGCTCTAAGTCCACAGTCAGTTGGTAGCCGGGAAACGCCAAGCATTCGTTGAACAGTTTGGCGACCGCAGGTTCCGGCAGCACAATGGGCAACAAACCGTTTTTGAAACAGTTGTTGAAAAAAATGTCTGCAAAGCTGGGCGCAATGATGGCGCGAAAACCGTATTGGTCCAAAGCCCAAGGTGCGTGTTCACGAGAAGAACCGCAGCCGAAATTTTTACGCGCCAACAAAATGGATGCACCGCTGTAACGCGGTTGGTTCAAAACAAAGTCGGGGTTGGGTTTGCGGCTGCTTGGGTCTTGGCCTGGTTCGCCTTTGTCCGTATAACGCCATTCGTCAAACAGGTTGGGACCGAAGCCAGTTTTTTTGATGGATTTCAAAAATTGTTTGGGAATGATGGCGTCGGTGTCGACGTTCTCGCGGTCCATGGGAGCGACCAAGCCTTGGTGTAAATTGAATTTATGCATGGGGGTCTTTCAGCTGAACTGCCGCACATCGACAAAATGGCCATGAATAGCCGCAGCAGCAGCCATGGCAGGGCTGACCAAATGGGTGCGCCCGCCGTTGCCTTGGCGGCCTTCGAAGTTGCGGTTGCTGGTGGAGGCACAGCGCTCACCGGGCTCAAGCTTGTCGGCGTTCATGGCCAAACACATGGAGCAACCGGGTTCGCGCCACTCAAAACCGGCGGCCTCGAATATCTCGTGCAAACCTTCGCTCTCTGCTTGTGCTTTCACCAACCCAGAGCCGGGTACGACCATGGCGAGCTTGATGTTGCCCGCAACTTTTTGGCCCAGGTGTTTGACCACTGCCGCCGCTTCGCGCATGTCTTCAATGCGGCTGTTGGTGCAAGAGCCGATGAACACTTTGTCGACAAATATATCGTTCAATGCCTTGCCGGGGTGCAAGCCCATATACGCCAAAGCGCGTTCAATGGCGTCACGCTTGTTGGCGTCCTTTTCCTTGTCCGGGTCAGGCACGTTGTCGAGCACAGACAAGACCATTTCGGGGGAGGTGCCCCAGGTTACTTGCGGCGCAATCTGTGCCGCGTCTAGCTTGACGACTGCATCAAAATGCGCATCTGCGTCTGATTGCAAGGTTTGCCAATAAGCGACGGCCTGGTCCCATTCCACGCCACCGACAAACTTGCCGCTGACACGGTCGGTGCCGGGCGCCATGGGACGGCCTTTCACATACGCAATGGTTTTTTCATCCACTGCCACCAAACCAGCGCGGGCACCGGCTTCGATTGCCATGTTGCACAATGTCATGCGGCCTTCCATGCTGAGTGCGCGAATGGCCGCGCCGCCGAATTCGATGGTGTAACCGGTGCCGCCCGCTGTACCAATTTTCCCGATGATGGCCAACACAATGTCTTTTGCGGTGATGCCCTTGGCAGCTTGCCCATCGACTTGCACCAACAGGTTTTTGGCTTTTTTCGCCAACAAGGTTTGCGTGGCCAGCACATGTTCAACCTCGGATGTGCCGATGCCATGCGCGAGTGCGCCGAAGGCGCCGTGGGTGGATGTGTGCGAGTCGCCGCAGACCACGGTCATGCCGGGCAATGTGGCACCGTTTTCAGGGCCGATGACGTGAACAATACCTTGGCGCTTGGACAAAAATGGAAAGTAGGCGGCCGCGCCGTATTCGCGCATGTTGTCGTCAAGTGTGGTGATTTGGGCTTTGCTGACGGGATCGGTGATGCCGTCGTAACCGAGTTCCCAGCCGGTGGTCGGCGTGTTGTGGTCGGCGGTGGCAACCACGGAGCTGATGCGCCAGACCGGGCGCTTGGCTACGCGCAGCCCCTCAAAGGCTTGCGGGCTGGTGACTTCGTGCACCAGATGTCGGTCAATATAAAGCACCGAGGTGCCGTCTTCTTCGGTATGGACGACGTGCTCGTCCCAAATCTTGTCGTAGAGGGTGCGTCCCATGTGGGCTCCTGCGCTGTGGATGGCAAATCTTGGATTTTAGGCGGCACACACTGCCCCGCCTTTGCGTCAAGGTACCAAGCGTGTTCGGCACCAATTTCCGAGAAGCCAGGTAGGCACGGTCGTGGGATTTGGGGGGAGCCAGCGACCGTCACACTCCCCCGCAAGTTGCACTTGGATGCCTGGGGGGCGTTGCGTTGATGAGCAGTTACCCCAGCACCTGGGCGGACCTAAATGAGAACCTGTCCGTTTTGAGTTTTTAGACATTTCATGCACCCTCGCTCTGCCTTTTGGCTAGCTCGGCTAGTACAGCACCCACACCCAGGCCACCTGATGATTTGTTTTTATTAAGTTTTAAAGAGTGAGATCGCATACTTCTCTTGTCTTGTGTTACCTCTGTCCGATCCTTGAACATGCGTTGTGCCTCGTCGTGGTCGAACACTCCGACGAGCCCGAACGCTATCCTTGCGCACTGCACGAGCGACTTGTGCCTGAGCATTCTCCTTGGGTGTGTGAGCCATGACTCGCTCAGTCCCCTGACCTCGCTGAAGTACTCACGAATCCTAGTCGGCACCCGCCTGTCCCACCTGTGCAGGGTGCACTCCATCCATGCCGGCACACCGTCGACGAGTTCTTGTGACTCCCGGAACTGTACACCTGCAAACCTCTTGTGCGTGTTGATTACTCGGCACCAGCCGTCCACCCCCAGAACGACAAGGGCGGGGCTATGCATGTCATCGCCCTCCCTCAGCAGGTACAGTTCGCGCCCCAGGGGGCTCAGGCCAAGGCGCTCCGAGGCGAGCAGCAGCGTCTCCAGGTCCGCCTGCGTCCACAGGTTGAGGCGGGCGAGTGACGACTGGGTCAGTGCCTGTGCAAAACCCTCGGGGCTCATTCCCGAGCGCCTTGTGCACCTCTTGAAGACTGGCAGTTCCTGTGCCGCAATGTGGGCTGGGGTCGGCGGCTTGTGTTCAATGCTGGCACGTCTGCCTTGCACATTGCCAACGGTTCTTTGTGGTGTGTTGTGTTCACTGGCTTGGTCCATGTACTGTGTGGGATCCTTAGGGGGATTACGCATGACTTGCGCCTCCCAGCATCAGCCGCCTTTGCGGTGAAGACTTGACGAGGTACTCGCTCACGACATCTGGGCGCTCCCTGCGCAGTCTTGTGATGTCTACCCTCTTGATGGTTGAGCCGGACCTGAAGGTGCCCAGCGTCCTGCCGTTGTGGCGCAAAAACTCCGCGGGGCCCATGCTCAGTGCCAGCTGGTCCCTGACCCTCTGGGACTCGTCCTCAAGTTTCTTGGACAGCCCTTGGATGCGTTGCAGTCTCCTGAGCTGTGAGAGCGTCGTGGGGTCGGCCTCAAACTCAAGCCCTGGCGTCTCCTTGGGGTGGAGGGCTAGGACGTCGTCTCGAGTTTTAAGGGCCGGTGGAACCCCCGCCATAACGTGCTCGTCCCAGAACTCAAGCGCTGCCCTGACAAGCCGGTCGCCAAGCAGAGGATCGTGCACCACCGTGTAGATCCTGAGGTCGCTGTTGCCCAGCATCACCGCCAGGTGCGCTTGCGAGCAGCCGGTGAGTGTCGTGTACCAGGCGCACTGCACGAGGTAGGCGTGGGGTATCTGGTCTGTACCCTCGCACCCCCATTGCGAGGCGCTGAATGCGCTCGCCGTCTTGCACTCCAGGAGGGTGGTGGTGCAGATGTTGCCGTCGGTGTCGAGCACGGGACGACCGCCTAGGGACACCAGCCTGTCCACGTGGGCGAAGAGGTGGGGGTGGCGAGGGTGGTGGACGGTCGGTCCGTGCTCGTGAGTGGTGTGTCCAGTCGCGTGCTCATACTCCTGGGCGACGAATGGCTCCATGTGCCTTCCGTACCTCAGGCGCAACGCATCGCCAACGCAGCTTTGGCTACCAACCTTCTCGGCCCATACCTGTAGCGGGGTCCTAAACGGTGAGAGCCCGAGTATCGCCCCGATGTCGGAGCCGCCTACCCCCCACGGCCTAATCGGTTGGGTGTGGGAACCCGTCGCTGTGAAATTCTTAAGATTGCCGTCCATCAAGCTTTCCCCTATGTTGATTCGAGGGTTTTATTGTATCTTTAAAAGATACTATATGTAAACTTAAAAGAAACAATGAGGTATTTTTATTAAAATAAATATTATTTGCATAAGAGTCAATGATTTAGAAGACTATTTACAAAACATTTTGTGCTTCTGTGGGGTTTGATCAAGGCCCTGTTTTTAAAAGTTAATTTCACTTAATGAACAGACCCACACCAAAACAACGCACATCGCGCTTCGGTGTGGAATGGTGGCTATGAAGGGTCAGACCGTTGGAGGCTGTGACTGCTTGAGCCTTGTGATCATGACCATCTCCACCGCGACCCCAAGGACTACCAGGTAGTCACCCTCGTGGTAGAGGTCCTTGTTGCCGATGAAGGCTTGGTAGTACCTGGCACCCTGTTCGGACTTGGCGTAGAGCAGTTGGCAGTCGCCCCTGGCATCGTGGGCGTAGATTAGATCGTCCGTGGTGTGGGGCAGAGCCGGGTCAAATAGCACCAGCGAGCCAGGGTGGATGCTTGTGAGCCACAAGTTCTTAACCTCGCTGCTCATCATGCGCATGTAGAAGGACCCCTCTGAGGCCCTGAACGCGCTCAGGTAGGACTGGTTGCTATGGCTCCGCAGTCGGCGCACGAACTCGTCCACCCGTGTGTGCTTGGCGTAGTCAACGATGGGGTAGCTCCTGGGCGGTGGGGCACTGCCTTGGGTCAGCAGGTGCGTGCACGGCACCCCAAAGAGTTGGGCGATCTGATCCAAGCGCGAGTGCTCGGGGTGGGTGTGCCCCTGCTCCCACTTGGAGACGGAGGCGCGTGTCACTCCCAGGGCTACCGCCACTTGCTGAAGCGACAGACCCTTGCTTGCCCTGAGCTCACGTATTCTTTGCCCGATCATGGCCGATCATAGCCAACTGGTCTGCAGTACCATCGCCCCGATCGGTTTGATGCGGGCAAAGCCCGATGATCTTTGCATTCAGGTGAGGGTGCGTGCCGGATGGGTTTGGATGCCACGTCAGGCCTTATTCTTAGGCTTGCGAGCGCAGCTCACGAACAGCCTTGATTGAGGTAAGCCCCTCCTTGAGGCCCCTTTGGACCTGCGCGCTTGCCCTCACAAGTCGCTCGTCGGTGAGCACCTCGATCATGCGCTCTGTCTTTATGGAGTTGATGCAGTCCTGGATCCGAGCGTGGTTCCTGAACAGCCAGTAGGACACGAGCGTAGAGGTCTCCTTTGCCTTGGCAAGCCTCCTGCCCAGGTAGCTCAGTCCATGCCGTGCTTCGAGCATCACAACGTCAAGCTTGTTGAGGAAGAGCCCGTGCTCGAACTCGCTCAGGCCAGGGTGTGCGAGCAGTTCACAGCCCTGTTTGTAGATTGAGGCGACCCTAAGGTCCGGTCCGCTCAGTCTGTCTGCCTTAGTTGCATCGCACGGTTGCAGGGCAAGCCGCTCCCATACCAAGTGCACTTGTAACTTTAGCGCGTGGGGCTGTATCGGCGTACAAAGGGCGTCCAGATGCGTCTCGGCCCATGGGAAATCAAGCCTGCGTACCAGCTCGCCCAGGCTCACGTCGTCGTGCTCAACCTTGTGAAGCTGCAAGCGCTCGTAGGCGTTTATCGCCTCCAACTTGGTCAGCCCGTGGGCGATGTCCCTGCAGAGTGTGCGCGATATCACGCCGTGAGGGTTTAGCTCATCTATAACGGCGCTCAACTTTTCATGGTACGCGTCCGTTTGGGGCTGGTGCAGGGCATAGGCGCCGTGCTTTACCGAGTTCTTGGAAGACGATGCGACCCCGTTCTCAGTCCTTGGCCCGCCGCTCCTTTTGCTTCGCGGTCGCTTGAGCCTTTTGTCCTGATCCAGGACCTCGGGCTCTCCATGAAGCGGCCTCTTCGGGGATAGGGCGACCTTCGGCAAGTTCGCTAGGGCCGACTGCCCACCAACGCCACCGGCTGTACCCTGCGCGGCATGGGTATCTTGGCCGATGTCGGTCATCCTGAGGCCACCTGAGGCTCCGTCGATCAGTGTCCTGTCGTCCATGAATTGGCTCCTGTTGTGAATTACGCGCAGTATTGTAATGTGGAAGGTGTAGATATTCAAACTTAACTTTTAGTTAGATAGACTCTTAACTCGAAATTAAGAGTATAATAAAACTTATTAATTATAATTTGGCTTTGGGCTAGGCTAGCAGTTGAAGCACTGCTTCGATCGGTGCAAGTGAACTTAGCCCCCACGACCTAGCTTTTGACGGTGTGAGGCGCCCTTGGGCGGGAAAGGGCTCAGCAGATGCATCGCCACCACGAGCTTACTGTCGGTACTTACTGCTGCGTGTTTGTGCTCTTTGGCTACTCTGAGGTAGACATATTGGCCCGCTCTGCACTCACAACGCACTTCTTGTGTAAAGGCAATTCAGTTTTTTTCGCTGGCCTATAGATGAGCCTCTTCTAAATTGCTTTGTTAGACAAAAAACCGGCCTATGCCGGTTTTTTGAATATGTGACGCTGTGTTCAACGCTTGCTAATGGGCGGCACGTCTCTTTTGGCAGCACCGGTGAACAGCTGACGGGGTCTGCCGATTTTGTATTCAGGGTCGCTGATCATTTCATTGAGTTGAGCGATCCAACCGACTGTGCGGGCCAGCGCAAAAATGCCGGTGAATAAATTGACCGGAATGCCGATGGCGCGTTGCACGATGCCGGAGTAGAAATCCACGTTCGGGTATAACTTGCGGGAAACAAAATAATCGTCTTCGAGCGCGATTTTTTCCAAGGCCTTGGCCAGTTTGAACAAGGGGTCGTTTTCGAGACCGAGTTCTTTCAACACTTCATCGCAAGTCTCTTGCATCAGCTTGGCGCGCGGGTCGTAATTTTTGTAAACCCGGTGACCAAAGCCCATGAGCTTGACATTGGAGTTTTTGTCTTTGACTTGCTCCATGAATTCGCCCACTTTGGCGATGCCACCATTGGCTTGAATGTGTTCGAGCATGTTCAGGCAGGCTTCGTTGGCACCGCCGTGTGCGGGGCCCCACAAACAAGCCACACCGGCGGCAATGGCAGCGAACGGGTTGGTGCCTGATGAGCCGCACAAACGCACGGTGGACGTGGAGGCGTTTTGCTCGTGGTCAGCGTGCAAAGTGAAGATGCGGTCCATGGCGCGCTCAAGCACAGGGTTGACCACATAAGGTTCACATGGTGTGCCGAACATCATGCGCAGGAAGTTGCCGGCATAAGACAAATCGTTTTGCGGATACAGGAAGGGCTGACCCACGCCGTATTTGTAAGCCATGGCAACAAGGGTTGGCATCTTGGCAATCAAGCGGATAGCCGCGACTTCGCGGTGTTCGGCGTTGTTGATGTCGGTGCTGTCATGGTAGAAGGCCGACAAGGCACCGACCAAGCCAGTGAGCACGGCCATCGGGTGGGCATCGCGACGGAAACCGCGCAAGAAAAATTGCATTTGCTCGTGCACCATGGTGTGGTGTGTCACGGTTTGCGTGAATGAATGCTTGCGTTCTTTGTTGGGCAACTCTCCGTAGAGCAACAAATGACAGGTTTCAAGGAAGTCGCAGTGGGTGGCGAGTTGCTCGATCGGGTAACCGCGGTAAAGCAATTCACCTTTGTCGCCGTCAATGAATGTGATGGCCGATTGGCAAGACGCGGTAGACAAAAAACCGGGGTCATAGGTGAACATGCCGGTTTGTCCATAGAGCTTGCGGATGTCGATGACGTCCGGCCCGATGGTGCCGTTGTAAACCGGCATCTCAACGCTGGGTTGGCCATTGGTGAACGAAAGAGTGGCCTTGTAGTCAGCGAGTTTCATGGTCAATTCCTGTGTCAAACAAAATAAAAAATTCAAACTTTCAACAATGGCAACACAGACAGCACTTGCAAATCTTTCGTCACCTCTAGTGTGTGCGGTCGGCCCAGCAACACATCGAGCAAATCGTTGTCGGCCAGTTCCATCAATGTATACATGCCGCGGGCCTGACCCACTGTCAGCGAATCAGCGTAGCGGTTGAAAAAACGTTCGATGAACAAATCGTTTTCCAGCAAGCCGCGCCGACAACGCCAACGTAGTTTGCTGAGGGCCGATGACGACAGCATGTCATCATCTGGCAAGCCGTCGAGTTGCTCATCGCCCATTCAAACCGCGCGGCTGATCATCAGTTCTTTGATCTTGCCGATGGCCTTGGTGGGGTTCAAACCTTTGGGGCAAACATCGACGCAATTCATGATGGTGTGGCAGCGGAACAAACGGTAGGGGTCTTCCAAATTGTCCAAGCGCTCGTTGGTCGCGTGGTCGCGGCTGTCGGCGATGAACCGGTAGGCTTGCAGCAAACCGGCGGGGCCGACAAATTTGTCCGGGTTCCACCAAAAAGACGGGCAGCTGGTCGAGCAACTGGCGCACAAAATACATTCGTACAAACCGTCAAGTTCTTCACGCTCGGCGGGCGACTGCAAGCGTTCTTTTTCAGGCGGCAGGGTGTCATTCACCAGGTACGGTTTGATTGAGTTGTACTGGTTGAAAAACTGCGTCATGTCGACGATCAAATCGCGAATCACGGGCAAGCCGGGCAGGGGCTTTAAGGTAATGACACCGGGCAATGTCAGCATGTTGGTCAAACAGGCCAAACCGTTTTTGCCGTTGATGTTCATCGCGTCAGAGCCGCACACACCTTCGCGGCACGAGCGGCGGAAAGACAGCGTCGGGTCTTGCGCTTTGAGTTTCATCAACGCGTCAAGCAACATGCGCTCGTGCCCGTCGAGTTCGATCTCGATGGTTTGCATATAAGGCTTGGCGTCTTTTTCCGGGTCGTAGCGGTAAATCTTGAAAGTGCGTTTCATCAGAATGTTCTCACTTTAGGAGGGATGCTTTCGGTGGTCAAAGGTTGCAGTTTGACGGGCTTGTAAGTCATGCTGTTGCTGTGGCTGTGCCACAGGCTGTGCTTGAGCCACTGCTCGTCATTGCGGCCGTTCGGGTGTTCAGGTGTGTCTGCATAGTCGTCCACCGTGTGTGCGCCACGGCTTTCGCGGCGGGCGGCGGCTGACACCATGGTGGCCTGCGCGCACTCGATCAGGTTTTCCACTTCCAGCGCTTCAATGCGTGCGGTGTTGAAAATCTTGCTCTTGTCTTTCAAACCGATGGCGTTCACACGCTCGCGCAATGCTGCGATTTGCGTGACACCTTTGTCCAGCGTGGCTTGGGTGCGGAACACACCGGCGTGCTTTTGCATGCTGGCGCGCAAATCGTTAGCCACGTCTTGCGCGTACTCGCCGCTGGTGCTGTTGTCCAAACGCGCCAAGCGAGCCAAGGTGTGGTCTGCGGCGTCTGCAGGCAAAGGCTTGTGCAATTTGTTTTTCTGATGGAACTCGACGATGTGGTTACCGGCGGCTTTGCCGAACACAAGTAAGTCCAACAATGAATTGGTGCCTAAGCGGTTGGCACCGTGCACGCTGACGCATGAGCATTCGCCGACCGCGTACAAACCATTGACCACGGCGTTGTGATCGTTGGACGTTTGCGTGACGACCTGACCGTGGATGTTGGTGGGAATGCCGCCCATTTGGTAGTGGATGGTCGGCACCACAGGAATAGGTTCGCGCGTGATGTCGACGTTGGCGAAGTTGTGGCCGATCTCGTACACCGAGGGCAGGCGCTTCATGATGGTTTCTGCGCCCAAGTGGTCCAGCTTCAAGTGCACGTAATCTTTGTTCGGGCCGCAACCGCGACCTTCTTTGATTTCCTGGTCCATGCAACGTGACACGAAGTCGCGCGGGGCCAAGTCTTTTAGCGTGGGCGCATAACGCTCCATGAAACGCTCGCCCAAGCTGTTGAGCAAAATCGCACCTTCGCCACGGCAACCTTCGGTCAGCAACACACCGGCACCGGCGACACCGGTGGGGTGGAATTGCCAGAACTCCATGTCTTCCAAAGGAATGCCAGCGCGTGCCGCCATGCCCAAGCCGTCTCCCGTGTTGATGAAGGCGTTGGTGGACGCGGCAAAAATACGCCCTGCGCCGCCAGTGGCCAGCAACACGGTTTTGGCTTCCAGAATATGCAGGTCGCCGGTTTCCATCTCGAGGGCGGTGACACCGACCACGTCGCCGTCTGCGTCGCGGATCAGGTCTTGCGCCATCCATTCCACAAAGAAGTTGGTGTTGGCCTTCAAATTTTGCTGATACAAGGTATGCAGCATGGAGTGGCCCGTGCGGTCGGCAGAGGCGCAAGCGCGTTGCACCGATTTCTCGCCGTAGTTGGAGGTGTGTCCACCGAAGGGGCGCTGGTAAATCGTGCCGTCCGGGTTGCGGTCAAACGGCATGCCCATGTGTTCGAGCTCATACACCACCTTGGGTGCTTCGCGGCACATGTATTCGATCGCGTCCTGGTCGCCCAACCAGTCTGAACCTTTGACGGTGTCGTAGAAATGGTAGTGCCAATTGTCTTCAGACATATTGCCAAGCGACGCACCGATACCGCCTTGCGCGGCCACTGTGTGCGAGCGGGTGGGGAACACCTTGGACAGCACGGCCACATTCAAACCGGCGCGTGAGAGTTGCAGCGAGGCGCGCATGCCTGAGCCGCCTGCACCGACGATGACCACATCAAAGCGGCGACGGGGAAGAGAAGAGCGTGTCATTGGTCAAAGTCTCCAGAGAACCTGAACCGCCCAGCCCAAACATGAGAGCAGCCAGACGATGGTGAAAATATGCAGAGCCAGACGCAAACCCACGGGTTTGATGTAGTCCATCCAGATGTCGCGCATGCCAACCCACACGTGGTAGGTGAGGGCCAAAAACACGGTGAAAGTCAGTGCCCGCATCCACTGCGGGTGAAAGATGCCGGCCCACAGGTCGTAGCCGATTTCGCCGCTGGAAAAAATGACCTGCGTTAAAACCAAGAAAGTAAACAAAGCCATCAAGGCCGCTGTCAAACGCTGCGCCATCCAGTCGCGCAGTCCGTAGTGGGCACCTGTGACCAGGCGTTTGGAACCGATTCCGTCACTCATGTCTGCTCCTGAAATCAATACAAACCAAATAATTTGGCGCCTAAGAGCACGGTCAAGCCGATGCTGGCGCTCAAGGTGAAGACGGCGCTGCTGCGGCCGAATTCACGGCTGACCGAATGAGTGGCGTCCATGTACAAGTGGCGCAAACCGGCGATCAGGTGATGCAGGTAAGCCCAGATCAGCGCCAGCAAGGTCAATTGGATAAACCAACCCGGGTAAATGCCAACGCCTAAGTTCAGGGCCGATTTGAATTTGGCAAATGAAATTTCCGAGGAAACGGATTTGTCGAATAACCAGATGATGAAGGGCAACAGCACAAACATCAGCGCGCCGCTTGCGCGGTGCAAGATGGATACCCAACCGGCCGCCGGCAGGCGGTAACTGGGCAAATCTTGGAGGGCATTGATGTTGCGAAATACGGGCCTGGTTTTTGCGGGTTCAGTCATGCCTGGGGCTTTCCGGAAAACGGGGCAATAAACCCCAATGGTTCAATGGTGAAAATCATTCTATTGCAATGCACAATAAATCCGAGTCACGCATGTTTGTGTGGGTCCAAACCTTCATATCGAATACTTTTCAATTCAATTCGTTCAGGTAATGCCGGGTATCCGTCAGATAAACACCGATTCGCCATTCCATGGGGGTGTCTTGGTATGTGAATGCCATGCGCTCAACCTTGAGCAAGGGGGTGTCGCTGGTGACGCGTAAGCATTCGCAAACTTTGGCGGAAGGCAGTACCGCGCGCAGTCTTTCTTGGGCGCGCACCATGCAAATACCGAAGTCGGACTCAAACATCGCGTACATCGGTCGGGTATCGACATTCAAGCGCTCGGCGGTCAGGCCTTTGAAGGGGCCGCCGGGCAACCAGATATCTTCAAAAATAGTGGGCACGCCGTCAAAAGACAGCACGCGGCGCACTTGAAACACTTGCTCGCCGGTGCGCAAACCCAACACCTCAGCCACTGGTTGCGGCGCGCGCAGTTTTTTGCAATCGATGATGTGGCGCTCGGCGGGACCTTGGCTGACCGAGGCAGGGTTGTCGGGCTTGAGTTTGAGAAAACGAAATTGCACCTGCTGCTCGGCGTGGGTGGCAACAAAAGTGCCTTTGCCTTGCCGACGCACCAGCAAATGTTCTTTGGCCAGTTCGTCAATCGCTTTGCGTACCGTGCCCTGGCTGACTTTGTAGCGGGCCGCCAGTTCGAATTCGCTCGGAATGGGGTCGCCAGGTTTCCATTCGCCGGCTTGCAAACTTTGCAGCACCAAGCTTTTGATTTGCTGGTAAAGCGGGCTGAAAGATGCCGATGCAACCACGGTGGAAA
Organism: Comamonadaceae bacterium; assembly: GCA_027488735.1. Classification (GTDB taxonomy): domain Bacteria; phylum Pseudomonadota; class Gammaproteobacteria; order Burkholderiales; family Burkholderiaceae_C; genus Limnohabitans. Next base: position 73,178 of record JAIYBB010000001.1, read on the forward strand.
CCGCAGGCATGGCTGTATTTTCAGGCAATGTGGAGATGTTCACGGGCAATCAGTCAGGCGCAGGTAAAGGTTTAAACGCTATCATATCTTCTATAAGACATAGGTCTTGTGAATTTTTTGGCAATCCGGCCAGCCCGGCTTTATTCTTTTGTTCAATTTCGGAGAATTTTCATGAGTAAAAAACCCGTTCGCGTAGCCGTTACCGGTGCCGCAGGTCAAATCGGCTATGCCTTGTTGTTCCGTATCGCCTCTGGCGAAATGCTGGGCAAAGACCAGCCGGTCATTCTTCAATTGCTGGAAATCCCCGACGAAAAAGCCCAAAAAGCGCTCAAGGGCGTGATGATGGAACTCGAAGATTGCGCCTTCCCGCTGCTGGCCGGCATGGAAGCCCACGCTGACCCGATGACTGCTTTTAAGGACACCGACTACGCTTTGTTGGTCGGTTCACGTCCACGCGGCCCCGGCATGGAGCGTGCCGAGTTGTTGTCCATCAACGGCGCTATCTTCACGGCCCAAGGCAAAGCATTGAACGCCGTCGCTTCACGCAATGTCAAAGTGTTGGTGGTCGGCAACCCCGCCAACACCAATGCTTACATCGCCATGAAATCCGCGCCTGATTTAAAGCCTGGCAACTTCACCGCCATGCTGCGTTTGGACCACAACCGCGCTGCGTCTCAGTTGGCCGCCAAGACTGGCAAAGCCGTCGCTGAAATTGAAAAACTCTGCGTCTGGGGCAACCATTCACCCACTATGTACGCCGACTACCGTTTCGCCACCATTGGCGGCGCGTCAGTCAAAGACATGATCAACGACCAAGAATGGAACGCGAATGTGTTCTTGCCTACTGTGGGCAAGCGCGGCGCGGCCATCATTGAAGCGCGTGGTTTGTCTTCTGCGGCTTCTGCTGCGAATGCCGCCATCGACCACATGCGCGACTGGGCGCTGGGCACGCACGGCAAATGGGTGACCATGGGCATTCCTTCTCAAGGCTGGTATGGCATTCCCAAAGACGTGATGTTCGGTTTCCCCGTCACCTGCGAAAACGGCGAATACAAAGTCGTCGAAGGTTTGGCTATCGATGCGTTCAGCCAGACTTGCATAGACAAAACTTTGAAAGAGCTGACGGACGAACAAGCCGGTGTGGCTCATCTGCTGTAAAGCTGTTTGAGTCTGTCGCTTTGAACACCACTGGCAAGCCGATTCAACACCCGCGCGATGTGCTGCAAGGCGCACAAGCGGGTGCGGTGGTGTTGCCGGTCTGCGATCACTACAGCGGTGTCGAAGCGCGCATGCGCAAAAGCCTGCAATTGCAAGCCGAGATGCAGCAAGAGTTTGGCGTGTGCGTGTTCGATGTCACTTTGGATTGCGAAGACGGCGCGCCTGTAGGCGGTGAAGCAGAACACGCCGCGTTGGTGACCGAGCTTGCGTTGAGCGCCGCTGCGAATGCGCGCGTCGCAGTGCGTGTGCACCCGGTGGATCACGCGGCTTTTCATGGAGACATTGCAAGCATCGTCGGCAAAGCGGGACATCGTTTGTGTCATGTCATGCTGCCCAAAGTGGAAACCGTGGCCGACATTGAACACGCGGTACGCGCCATCGACCAAGCCGGTGCGCCTGCACTGGCGGTGCATGCGCTGATCGAGTCTGCGGCGGCGGTGCACCGTGCGTTTGACATCGCCGCGCATCCGCGTTTGCAATCGCTGAGTTTTGGTTTGATGGATTTTGTATCCGCGCATGCGGGTGCGATTCCCGCGCACGGCATGGGCGCACAAGGGCAATTCAGCCATCCGCTGGTGTTGCGCGCCAAGATGGACATCGCCAGCGCGTGTCATGCGCACAGCAAAGTGCCTTCGCATTGTGTGGTCACTGAATTCAACGACACTCAGGCCATGGAAAACGCCGCGCGCAGAGCATCCCAAGAGCTGGGTTACACGCGCATGTGGAGCATTCACCCCGCGCAAATCAGGCCGATATTGGCGGCCATGGCGCCGGACGACAAAGACATTGAAAAAGCGTGTGCTGTTTTGCTGGCGGCACAACATGCTGAGTGGGCACCCATCAGTCACGCCGGGCAATTGCACGACCGCGCGAGTTACCGTTTTTTCTGGCAGTTGCTGCAACGCGCGCAAGCCACGGGGCGCAAGCTGCCGGTTGAAGCGCAAAGTTTTTTTGCGTGAAGCGCGTGTGGCGTTTCACGAACTGTTTTATCTTGAGGAGATCACCATGTTGAAAGCTTACCGAGACCATGTGGCCGAACGCGCCGCTTTGGGCATTCCACCCCTGCCATTGGACGCCAAGCAAACCGCTGAATTGATTGAACTGATCAAAGCGCCACCCGCTGGCGAAGACGCTTTTCTGATGGACTTGCTGACCCACCGCGTGCCCCCCGGCGTGGACGATGCCGCCAAAGTGAAGGCCTCGTTTTTAGCGGCTGTGGCGCATGGTGAATTGAAAGTAGGTTTGGTCTCGAAGGCCAAGGCGACCGAGTTGCTGGGCACCATGGTGGGCGGCTACAACGTACACCCGCTGATCGAATTGCTGGATGACGCTGAAGTCGCCGGTGTGGCCGCCAACGCGCTGAAGAAAACCTTGTTGATGTTCGACTTCTTCAACGACGTGGCCGACAAAGCCAAAGCCGGTAACGCCAAAGCCAAAGAAGTGATGCAAAGCTGGGCGGATGCCGAGTGGTTCACCAGCCGCCACGAAGTGGACAAAAAAATAACGGTCACTGTGTTCAAGGTGCCCGGCGAAACCAACACCGACGATTTGTCACCCGCGCCTGACGCTTGGAGCCGCCCCGACATTCCCTTGCACTATTTGGCGATGTTGAAAAACACCCGCCCGGGCGCGGCCTTCAAGCCCGAGGAAGACGGCAAACGCGGCCCTATGCAATTCGTTGAAGACCTGAAGAAAAAAGGCCATTTGGTGGCGTATGTGGGCGATGTGGTGGGCACTGGTTCCAGCCGCAAGTCCGCTACCAACAGCGTGATTTGGGCTACCGGCCAAGACATTCCTTTCGTGCCGAACAAGCGTTTCGGTGGTGTCACTTTGGGCGGCAAGATCGCGCCCATCTTCTTCAACACGCAAGAAGATTCTGGTGCTTTGCCGATTGAAGTGGATGTGACGAAGCTGGAGATGGGCGACGTCATCGACATCCTGCCTTACGACGGCAAGATCACCAAGAACGGGGCCACCGTGGCCGAGTTCAAATTGAAAAGCGATGTGTTGTTTGATGAAGTGCGCGCCGGTGGCCGTATCAACCTCATCATCGGGCGTTCACTCACCGCCAAAGCGCGCGAGTTTTTAGGCTTGCCTGCGTCTACCGTGTTCCGTTTGCCGACAGTGCCCGCCACCACCAAAGCCGGTTTCACGCTGGCGCAAAAAATGGTGGGTCGCGCGGTTGGTTTGCCTGAAGGCCAAGGCGTGCGCCCCGGCACTTACTGCGAACCCAGAATGACCACGGTCGGCTCGCAAGACACCACCGGCCCCATGACCCGCGACGAGTTGAAAGACTTGGCCTGCTTGGGTTTCAGCGCCGACATGGTGATGCAGTCTTTCTGCCACACCGCGGCTTACCCCAAGTCGGTGGACGTGAAGACACACCGCGAATTGCCAGCCTTCATCAGTAACCGTGGCGGCGTGGCGCTGCGCCCCGGCGACGGCGTGATTCACTCTTGGCTCAACCGTTTGCTGTTGCCTGACACCGTGGGCACCGGCGGCGATTCGCACACGCGTTTCCCCATCGGCATTTCATTCCCCGCAGGTTCGGGCTTGGTGGCCTTTGGTGCGGCCACGGGCGTGATGCCTTTGGACATGCCCGAGTCGGTGTTGGTGCGTTTCAAAGGTGAAATGCAACCCGGCGTCACCTTGCGTGACCTGGTGCACGCCATTCCGCTGTACGGCATCAAAAAGGGTTTGTTGACCGTGGCCAAGGCCGGCAAGATCAACGAGTTCTCGGGTCGCATTTTGGAAATCGAAGGCCTGCCGAATTTGAAAGTCGAGCAAGCGTTCGAGTTGTCAGATGCGTCTGCCGAGCGCTCCGCAGCGGGTTGCACCATCAAGCTGAACCAAGAGCCGATCATCGAGTACCTGAACTCGAACGTGGTGTTGATGAAAAACATGATTGCCGACGGCTACGCCGACGCCCGCACGCTGGCGCGCCGCATCGAAAAAGTGGAGGCATGGCTTGCCAAGCCCGAGCTGCTCGAGGCCGACAAAGACGCCGAGTACGCGCATGTCATTGAGATTGACATGAACGAGATCAAAGAGCCTATCCTGTGCTGCCCGAACGACCCCGACGACGCGAAGTTTTTGTCCGAGGTGGCCGGCACCAAGATTGATGAAGCCTTCATCGGTTCGTGCATGACCAACATCGGCCACTTTCGCGCAGCAGCCAAGTTGCTCGGCGGCCAGCGCGATATTCCTGTGAAGTTGTGGGTGGCACCGCCCACCAAAATGGACGAGAGCGAACTCATCAAAGAAGGCCATTACGCCGCGTTTGGCACGGCAGGTGCGCGCACTGAAATGCCTGGTTGCTCGCTGTGCATGGGCAACCAAGCCCAAGTGCGCGAAGGCGCGACCGTGGTGTCCACCAGCACGCGTAACTTCCCCAACCGTTTGGGCAAAAACACCAACGTGTTTTTGGCCAGCGCCGAATTGGCAGCCATTGCGTCCAAGCTAGGCCATATTCCCACCGTGGCCGAGTACCACGAAGCCATGGGCATCGTGAACAAAGACGGCGCGGCTATCTATAAGTACTTGAACTTCAACCAGATTGACGAGTATGTGGAGAACGCGAAGGGCGTGACTGCCTGAGTAGCGGATCTCTTTAGTTAAAGCAACGGCCCCGGGAGTGATTCCGGAGCCGTTTTGCTTGGGCGGGTCAGCGGCCTGTTAGCTGGCACTTCATCTCGTCAATGCTCACTATCTACTGCACCTGCGCACCACTTGGTTTGAACGCAAGCTGGGTTAGTGCTTCATATTCAAGTTGTAGAGGCAGGCGATGCGGATCAAGGTGGTGTTCATAGCTAAGTCTCCCCAATGAATAGATAAGAGCTAAATGTTTCACATCAACAAATGCTCTCCGTCATTCGCGCCACCCAAAATCACGTAATTGACTTTGCGTATGTCCATCAACCGCGTGCCGCCTGCGTAAGAAATAGAGCTTTGCAAATCTTCTTGCATCTCGCGCAGCGTGTCTTTCAACTGGCCTTTGATCGGCTCCAAAATGCGCTTGCCTTCCACGTGTTTGTATTCGCCTTTGTTGAAGTCTGAGGCTGAGCCGTAATATTCTTTGAACAAGCGCCCGTCGACTTCCACCGTTTGACCGGGTGACTCTTCATGGCCTGCCAACATGGAGCCGATCATCACCATGGATGCGCCGAACCGAATGCTTTTGGCGATGTCGCCGTGTTCACGAATGCCGCCGTCTGCAATGATGGGCTTGGTGGCCACGCGAGCGCACCACTTGAGCGCTGAGAGTTGCCAGCCGCCAGTGCCGAAACCTGTTTTGAGTTTGGTAATGCAGACCTTGCCCGGACCGATGCCGACCTTGGTCGCGTCCGCGCCCCAGGTTTCCAAATCGATCACCGCCTCGGGCGTGCCCACGTTGCCTGCGATGATGAACGCATCCGGCAAATGTTCTTTCAAATGCATGATCATGCGGTGCACGTTGTCTGAATGACCGTGCGCGATGTCGATGGTGATGTAGTCGGGGCAGAGTCCCTCGGCGCGCCAAGCGGCCACGGTGTCGTAATCGGCTTGTTTCACGCCCAGTGAAACGGATGCATACATGCCCTTCGCTTTGCAGTCGCGCACAAACTTCAGGTTGTCCAGATCAAACCGGTGCATCACATAAAAATAACCGTTGGTGGCCAGCCATTCGCAAATGCTTTCGTTCACCACGGTTTTCATATTCGCGGGAACCACGGGGAGGCGGAATGTGTGTTTGCCTAAAGTGACGCCGGTGTCGCATTCAGCGCGGCTTTGAACACGGCATTTGCGCGGCAGTAAAAGAATATTGTCGTAATCAAAAATTTCCATGAACCAGGCTCCAAAAATAAAACAAGGAGAGCGCTTGGCTTGGCCGGTTCGTTAACCGGACGCAAGAATCTTGGGCCCGGTGATTGATTCTACGCACCTTGGCAGACCGTCTTGACTGCCTACAATCGACCACATGTCCTCACCTATCAGCACGAACTCCGTGCCAGACTTTGCACTGCAATCCCCTTTGTTACAAGGCCTCAACCCCGAACAGCAAGCGGCAGTGGGTTTGCCAGCGCATCATGCGCTGATATTGGCTGGCGCCGGTTCGGGCAAAACGCGTGTGCTCACCACGCGCATCGCTTGGTTGCTGCAAACCCGCCAAGTAGCGCCCGGTGGTTTGATGGCGGTGACCTTCACCAACAAAGCGGCCAAAGAAATGCTGACGCGTTTGAGCGCCATGTTGCCGGTGAACGTGCGCGGCATGTGGATTGGCACGTTCCACGGCTTGTGCAACCGTTTTTTGCGGGCGCATTGGAAGCTGGCGAATCTGCCTCAGGCATTTCAAATTTTGGACACGCAAGACCAGTTGTCTGCCGTCAAGCGTTTGCTCAAGCAATTCAATATCGATGATGAACGCTTTCCGCCCAAGCAAGTGCAATGGTTTATAGCCGGTTGCAAAGAAGAAGGCCTGCGACCCAAAGACGTGGTGGTGCGGGACCCCGAAACCCGCCAAAAAGTTGAGCTCTACCAGTTGTACGAAGACCAGTGTCAGCGCGAAGGCGTGGTGGACTTCAGTGAATTGATGCTGCGCAGTTATGAATTGCTGCGCGACAACGATGCGTTGCGCGAGCATTACCGCGAACGCTTCAAACATATTTTGATTGACGAGTTTCAAGACACCAACAAGCTGCAATACGCGTGGATCAAATTGCTTTGCGGCGCGCACACTGCCGTGTTGGCTGTCGGGGACGATGACCAAAGCATTTACGCGTTTCGCGGTGCGCGTGTGGGCAATATGGCAGATTTTGTGCGTGAATTTGAGGTGCAGCACCAAATCAAACTCGAGCAAAACTACCGTAGCCACAGCCATATTTTGGATACGGCCAACGAGCTGATCAAACACAACAAAACCCGGCTTGGAAAAAACCTGCACACCACGCAAGGCGCGGGTGAACCAGTGCGGGTGATGGAGTCGCCTGGCGATTTGGCAGAAGCGAATTGGATGGTGGAAGAGATCAAACAGTTGTTGCGCGACGGGCTCAATGGCGACGGCGCCTCCGGCGTAGCCAAGCGCAGCGAAGTGGCGGTGCTCTACCGCAGCAACGCACAAAGTCGAGTGATTGAAACTGCTTTGTTCAACGCGGCCATGCCTTACCGTGTGTATGGCGGCTTACGTTTTTTCGAGCGCGCTGAAATCAAACACGCGTTGGCGTATTTGCGTTTGCTCGAGAACCCGCGCGACGACACCAGTTTCATGCGCGTGGTCAATTTCCCGCCGCGTGGCATTGGTGCACGCAGCATCGAGCAATTGCAGGACGCGGCCCGCGCCAGCGGTTGCGCTTTGCACGATGCGGTCAGCAGCATCGGTGGCAAAGCCGGTGCGAACATTTCCGCGTTTGTCGCCAAGCTCGATGTGTTGCGCGAGCAAACCCAGGGCCAGACATTGCGGCAAATCATTGAAATGGTGTTAGACCACAGCCAGTTGATCGAGCATTACCAAACTGAGCGCGAGGGCGCGGACCGGGTGGAGAACTTGCAAGAGTTGGTCAACGCCGCCGAGAGTTTTGTCACGCAAGAAGGTTTTGGCAAAGACGCGGTGGCCTTGCCGGTGGATGAGGCTTTGCAAAGCCAAGCCGACTTTGCCGCTTCGCAAGCAGCGGCTGGCGGCGCGCCACTGCAGCCGGACACAGACACGGGTGAAACCTTGTCGCCGCTGGCGGCATTTCTCAGTCACGCGGCTTTGGAAGCGGGGGACAACCAAGCGCAAGCGGGCCAGGACGCAGTGCAACTCATGACGGTGCACGCAGCCAAAGGTTTGGAGTTTGATTGCGTGTTTATCACCGGCTTGGAAGAAGGTTTGTTTCCGCATGAAAACGCCATGAGCGATTTCGAAGGCTTGGAAGAAGAACGCCGTTTGATGTATGTGGCCATCACGCGTGCGCGCAAGCGCTTGTACCTGAGCCATTCACAAACTCGCATGTTGCACGGACAAACCCGCTACAACATCAAGAGCCGGTTCTTTGATGAAATGCCCGAACACACCTTGAAATGGTTGACACCGAAAACCGGTTTGCAAGCACCTCAGATGTGGGGCAGCCGACCGGCTGGCTTTGGCAACAACGATTCAGGCCGCGCTGGTTTTTTCACACCGACGCCGCCCTCTATTCCGCAGCGTGCCAACCCGGCGACAGCCAGCGGGCCCAACGCTTGGGTGCGTAGCGGTTTGCAAGTGTTTCACACCAAGTTCGGCGAAGGCACGGTGGTTTCCATGGAAGGCATCGGCGACGATGCACGCGCGCAAGTGAAGTTCAATCGACATGGCGTGAAATGGCTGGCGCTTTCGGTGGCCAAATTGACGCCGGTGTGATGCCTCAGGCTTCCAAGGGTTCGCTGATAAAACAGTCGCGAAAACTGTAATAGCTGGAAGAAAAGAACATGGCTGCGAGCATCAGCATGGCCGGCAGCATCAGCATCATGGAAAGCTGACCTTCTTCAAACAGCAAACTCACCAAGCTCAGCAACAAACTGGTGGTCAAGAAAATACTGGCCCAAGTCAAGCCGAAGACGGCAAATGCACGCCAATTGGCCCAGCAAGCCATGAAGCTGAAAAAGATGCTTTTGACCAGTGGTTGTGCATGCCAATGGATCAATCCTGGGGCATGCCAAAAAAGCGTTGAAAGAGGCAAGTACAAAAACAAGCTGAACAATGCGGCAGATTGAAAATCTTCGTTGATCACGGTGTCTTCGTTGAGTCCATCGCCACCCATGTACATGCGGGCAAATTCACCGTCGTCAAACATAGATGACAAGACCAATACAAAACAAAACAGCAATGCGTAAAGGAATCCCAGCAACACCATTTTTTTGGATTGGGCGGCACCTTGTCTGAAACCGATGATCAACATGGTGGGCATAGGAAAGCGCGCCAAGTCTGCCTCGCGGGCGGCGGCCATCAAGCCTAATGAAGCCACGGGAATGAACATCAAGCCCAGAAAACTTCCGCCGTAAGACAGCAGCGATGTCATAGACGCAATCGCCATGAACAATAGGAATAAACCACTGAGGGCCAGAGGCTGTCGCCAAAAATTGCGAATGCCTTGCCTGACCCACAGTGAACCGGTACGGGCTTTGACAACATTGAGTTTCATAGGTCAGAGTGTGACAGGGTCATGCAATCTTTGTGTAAGAACGCGTTCAAAGTGCGTGGGGTCGTGGGGTTGCAGCATACTGGCTTGACGTGGCAAATGAAAATCCCACAGGCGTGAAATCCAAAAACGCAACGCCGCAGCGCGCAACATGGAGTTGAACAAAGCTCTTTCGGCGGCACTCAAGGGACGCACCGATTGGTAAGCCGACAGCATGGCTTGCAGTCGCAAATGGTCCATTTCGCCGGTGTGTAAATCGATACACCAGTCGTTGATGCACACCCCCAGATCGAACACCCAATGGTCGCAACCGGCGAAATAAAAATCAAACACACCGCTGAGTTGCTCGCCGTCAAACATCACGTTGTTGCGAAATGCATCTGCATGCACAGGCCCGCTGGGCAAGGCCGCATACGCAGACAAACTGCTGACATGGTTTTGGTAAGACATTTCGTGCGTCAGCAAGCGGTGTTGCGCTGGCGAGAGAAATGGCAACACCGATGGCACGGTGTTGTTCCACCAAGCCAGTCCACGCAAATTGATTTGAAAACGGTCGAAGTCACTTGCAGCCTGATGCATTTGCGCCAAGGTGCGGCCCATGGCAGCACAGTGCGCTGCATCGGGATTCAGTTCAGATTGACCATTTAAGCGGTTGACCACGGCAGCCGGTTTGTCCAGCAGTGTGAGCAAAATATCGCCTTGCAGGTTGGACTGGGGGTCTGGCACAGGAATACCGCGCGTCGCCAAGTGTTTCATCAGGTACAAATAAAACGGCAACTGTTCGTGGGTGAGCCGCTCGAACAGTGTCAAGACATAGTCGCCCTGGTCGGTGGTCAGAAAATAGTTGGTGTTTTCTATGCCGCTGCTGATGCCTTGCAGATGCACCAGTTCGCCAATGGACAACTGGCTCAACAATGCTCGGGCTTGCTGCTCGGAGACTTCGGTGAAAACGGCCATGGCAAAGGTGAGAACAGCTCGGGCAAAAAGAAGGATGGATTGTAGGCACAATCGCAGTCATGCAAGACACACCTACTTTATTGCTGGTCGACGGCTCCAGCTACCTCTACCGCGCCTTTCACGCCATGCCCGATTTGCGCGCCGATCGCAACGACCCGAGCAGCCAAGCCACCGGCGCGATACGCGGCATGGTCAATATGCTGCAAAGCCTGCGCCGTGAATGGCCGACCGCGCATGCGGTGTGTGTGTTCGATGCCAAAGGGCCGACGTTTCGCGACGCCATTTACCCCGAATACAAGGCCACGCGTTCGCCCATGCCGGACGATTTGCGCAGCCAGATCGAGCCGATACACCGTTTGGTGCGGATGATGGGTTGGCCACTGCTGGACGTGCCTGGTGTGGAAGCCGATGACGTGATTGCCACGCTGGCGCATGTGGCGGCCACACAAGGTTTGAATGTCATCGTCTCCAGCGGCGACAAAGACTTGAGCCAGTTGGTCAACGAGCGCATCACCATCATCGACACCATGAACGGCAAAAAACGCGATGTGGCCGGTGTCACCGAAGAATTCGGCGTGCCGCCTTCATTGATGATCGATTTCCAAACATTGGTCGGTGACACGGTGGACAACGTGCCCGGTGTGCCCAAGGTCGGGCCGAAAACCGCGGCCAAATGGCTGGCCGAATATGGCTCGTTAGATGCATTGATGGCGCGTGCCGATGAGATCAAAGGTGTGGCCGGTGAAAACCTGCGACAAGCGCGCGATTGGTTGGCCACAGGCCGTCAATTGGTCACCATGAAAACCGATTGCGACCTCAGCGCGTATGTCAACGGCTGGCCGGCGCTGGACGGCATTTTGGTTCAAGCCGCCGACGAAGCAGGCTTGCTGGACTTTTACAAGCAATACGGTTTCAAGGGCTTGGTCGGTGCGATGTCGTCTGACGCGCCTGCAAGCAAAAACAGCGCGCACCAAGGCGGCGGTGTCGGCGAAGTCGGCGTGTTGTTTGATACACCCGCGCCCGAGGTATCAACAGAGGTGACATACGACACCGTGTTGGACTGGGACAGCTTTGACAAATGGTTGACCAAAATAACGCATGCCGATTTGGTGGCGCTGGACACCGAGACCACATCGCTGGTGGAAATGCAAGCGCAAATTGTTGGCATCAGTGTGTGCGTGAACCCGGGCGAGGCCGCCTATATACCGCTGGCGCACAACGCCGCCGATGCGCCTGCGCAATTGCCGCTGCAAGACGTGTTGCAAAAACTCAAGCCTTGGTTGGAAGATGGCAGCAAACACAAACTGGGCCAGCATGTGAAATACGACCGTCATGTGTTTGCCAACCACGGCATTGAAGTGCAAGGCTATGTGCACGACACCATGTTGCAAAGCTATGTGTTGGAAGTGCACAAGCCGCATGGATTGGAAAGTCTGGCGGACAGGCACTTAGGGCGCAAAGGTTTGTCTTATGAAGATTTGTGCGGCAAGGGCGCGCACCAAATTTCATTCGCGCAAGTCGATGTAGCGCGTGCCGCGCATTACGCTTGTGAGGATGCAGATTTCACGCTGGCAGTGCATCAAAGGCTGTGGCCCTTGCTGCAAGCCGATGAGAAATTGAATTTTGTTTACCAGTTGGAAATGCAAAGCAGCGAAGCGCTTTACCGCATCGAGCGCAACGGCGTGTTGATTGATGCGCCGACACTGGCCGCGCAAAGCCATGCATTGGGCATGCGCATCATGCAGTTGGAGCAAGACGCTTATGCGATTGCCGGGCAGCCGTTCAACCTCGCCAGCCCCAAACAACTCGGCGAAATATTTTTTGACAAACTCGGTTTGCCGGTGGTGAAAAAAACGGCCACTGGTGCGCGCAGTACTGACGAAGAAGTGTTGGAGAAATTGGCCGAAGACTTTCCGTTGCCAAAGAAAATTTTGGAACACCGGTCGCTGGCCAAACTCAAGGGCACCTACACCGACAAGCTGGCGCAACTCGCGCAGCCGCTGACCGGCAGAGTGCACACGCATTACGCGCAAGCCGTGGCGGTGACCGGCAGGCTGTCCAGCAACGACCCGAATTTGCAAAACATTCCTATCCGCACACCCGAGGGACGTAAAGTGCGCGAGGCTTTTGTCGCACCGCACGGTTTCGTGATCGCCAGCGCCGATTACAGCCAAATTGAATTGCGCATCATGGCGCACTTGAGTGATGACCCGGCTTTGTTGAAGGCGTTTCACGACGGTTTGGATGTGCACAAAGCCACCGCAGCCGAGGTGTTTGGCTTGACGCCCGACACGGTCAACAGCGAACAGCGCCGCTATGCCAAGGTGATCAACTTCGGTTTGATTTACGGCATGAGTGCATTTGGTTTGGCCAAAGCATTGGGCATAGACAACACAGCGGCGAAAAATTACATAGAGCGTTATTTCCAACGCTTTGCCGGCGTGAAACGCTACATGGACGACACGCGCGCGCAAGCCAAGGCGCAAGCCTATGTGGAGACGGTGTTCGGCAGACGTTTGTATTTGCCCGAGATCAATTCACCGAACGGTCCCAGACGCGCCGGTGCCGAGCGAGCCGCCATCAACGCGCCCATGCAAGGCACGGCGGCAGACCTGATCAAACTCAGCATGGTCAAGGTGCAACAGGTATTGGACAGCGAGCACAAAGGCACGCGCATGATCATGCAAGTGCATGATGAACTGGTGTTTGAAGTGCCGGATGCAGAAGTCGATTGGGTGAAAACAGAAATTCCCAGACTGATGGCCGGTGTAGCGCAACTCAAAGTGCCTTTGCTGGCCGAAGTGGGTGTCGGCAGCAACTGGGACCAAGCGCATTGATTTCATCGCGCCATCACGGCGCATAATCGACTTTCAGCTTAAGTGGTTGTTTTTTTAAAGCATCAGACCTATGAACCATTCACACATCCGTGATGCGGTTGCCTTGTTGGCACCTGCCCAAACCTTTGAACATCATGATCGCCGGACATGGTTGAAGACCGCACTCGGTGTGGGCTATGCCGCCGCTTGTTTGCCGTTGTCGGCTCAAACCGCTGTTCGCACCAGCAGTGAAGGATTGTTGTGCGGTGAGGCGATGGTCAATGTCAATGGTTTTCAGATGCCGGTGTACCGCAGCATGCCGATTGGCAAGACCCATTGCCCGGTGGTGTTGGTGGTCTCAGAAATTTTTGGTGTGCATGAATACATTGCAGACGTCACTAGGCGCTTGGCGCACCAAGGCTATATGGCCATTGCGCCTGAATTGATGTTGCGACAAGGTGATCCTGGCAGCTATGCGGAGATGGGCAAGTTGATCGCTGAGGTGGTGTCGAAAGTACCCGATGAACAAGTCATGGGCGACTTAGACGCATGCGTGGCGTGGGCCGCTACCCAAGGGGGTGATGTGTCTAGACTGGGTATCACAGGTTTTTGTTGGGGAGGGCGCATCACTTGGTTGTACGCGGCCCACAACCCAAGCGTGAAAGCAGGCGTGGCTTGGTATGGCAGATTGACTGGACCCGTGTCTGCAATCAATCCCCGTCACGCGGTCGATCTGGCGGGGCAATTCAAGGCACCCGTGCTGGGTTTGTATGGCGGCGCAGATACCGGTATCTCTATGGAGTCCGTAGAAAAAATGCGAGCTGCTTTGGCCGCTGGCAGTGAAGCGGCACGACGCAGTTTGATTCATGTGTATGCCAATGCACCGCATGCGTTTCATGCAGATTACCGACCAAGTTATCGCGAAGCAGAAGCCAAAGATGGCTGGCAAAGAATGTTGCAATGGTTCGACACAATGAAATGAGTGATTTATGAGTTTGGTTTTGCTGGCGATTGTGGCGGGTACCTTGAGTGCCGGGGTTGGAAGTGTGTTGTTGGCAGCGCTGTTGGCTCGCGCTTTGATGACGCGATTCACGCAGCATTTGCTCAGCTTGGCAGCGGGTGCATTGTTGGCCACCGCATTCATGCATTTGTTACCTGAGGCCTTCGAATCCGACATCACGCCACAGTTGTTGTTCATGACCTTGTTGGGCGGGTTGGTGTTTTTCTTTTTGCTGGACAAGGCCGAGTTGTGGCACCACGGGCACGAACATGGTGAAGGCCATCAGCATGCAATACATGGCGATACACACGACCATGCGCACCACCACCACGCAGACGATTCAAACAGCCAAAGCCCGCAAGGGTTTGCGGGCAGCTGGGCGGTTTTGGCGGGCGACAGTGTTCACGCATTTGGCGACGGCATATTGGTGGCGGCTGCGTTCATGACCAATTTCAGTTTGGGAGTGGCCGCGTCATTGGCTGTGCTGGCCCATGAGACGCCCCACCACATGGGCGATTTGGCGGTGCTGCAACGCGGTTTTGGGCAAGGCCGCGCCGCATTGTTGAAATTGTGTTTGGCCGGTGGCGTCACCGTGGTGGGTGGCTTGTTGGGCTTTTTCCTGATTGAAGGCCATGAGGATTGGCTGCCGTACATGTTGGTGGTCGCCAGCAGCAGCTATGTGTATGTGGCCTTGGCCGATTTGATTCCACAGTTGCAAAAACGCTTGTCGGCCTCAGCCACGACCATGCAAGTGATTTGGTTGTTGGCGGGTATCGGTTTGGTGACCTTGGCCACGACATTGATGCACATGCATTGATTGGGTTTGCTGGCGCAGACCCCAAGCATTTCACATCGCCATGAATTAATCCATCAATCTTTGTACCAGCCAGAGACTTGAAACCAGCAATACACCCCATGAACCATAGGTCATGACGAGCTGTTTGGTCCTGGCTTTTTTTGCCAGCAGGATAACTGGAATACCCACCGCCGCCACCGCTGCAATCTGGCCCAATTCAACGCCGACATTAAATGCCAGCAGGGTTTCGATGAAGTATGTTCGGGACAAACCCAAATCGCGCAAGCCATTGGCAAACCCCATGCCGTGGATCAGACCAAAAATGAACGCTAACTTCCATTGGCTCCATTGAATCCGTGTTTGCAGATTCAAAGCGGCTGAAAGCATGATGGACAAAGCAATGGCCGATTCGATCCAGCGTGATGGCAAGGTGATCACATCAAGGACCGACGCAAGCAACGTGATGGAATGGGCCAAGGTGAATGCGGTAATGACTTTGAGTGCAAACAAAGCGGCAGTCTTGGCACCGTTGCTGTCAGTGCCTGTATCAGTGCTGGTGGCGCGGTGCAGCAGCATCAGTCCAGGCAGCAAAAGGGTCAAAAGAAACAGCAAATGGTCTGGTCCGCCCCAAATATGCCAAGCACCTTCCTGGGTAAACAACCCGATGGTGGACCAGCGCTTTGACTCGCCCAAGACAAAGCGTTGTATTTGCGTGCTTGAATCAAATACCGATGAGAGTTCGTCATTGCCCAGTTGCAGCTTGAAAAAAGCACGCCCTAGCTTGTCGTTTTGGTTGAAAAAGCCATAGCGCACCACCACAAATTTGAGGGGTGACGCCACGCCTGGACCGGTAAAACGCTGGCGCACATACAGACCATCGTTATGTAACACCACTGACTGAGACACAAATTCCAGGGGCTGCGTTTGTTCATTCAGTTGCACTTCAAGCGATGCTTGAATGACTTGGGCAATGGCCGGTTGCATGGCTTGCAACTGCTCAGGGGTGGGTGTAGGCGCAGAGACAGGTGTGGGTGCAGGCGGGGGCGCTGGTGCATCAGAGAGCGTGGGAGCTTGTAAAAGATTGCCCAAGTCGCGCACAATGAAATCAATCTCAACTTGTAGGCGTCCATTGCTCTCGGTGATCACAAGGTAACTGTTACCTGTTTGGTGTGCCAGCGCAGGCACTGACAAGAACAAACTTGCCAAGAAAATCTGCAGTATGTGGGTGAAAGCCTTCATGTTTTATATCTCAATATGAAGCACCCAAGGCCTCTAGAGTCAAGGGCTTGAGACTTTGTGGATAGGCATTGCGCAAGTCGGTCATCAGTTGCTTGAATTTTTTTCGCCCGTCAGTCGCTGGCACCAATTGCTGATCGATGGCTTGCAGGATGTGGATGGCTTGTATGAACTTGACTTCTTCTTGGTTGACGATGGGTGCTTTGGACTTGAGCAAAGTCTCGCCAATCTGTAGCAATGTGGCCAGTTCATCACGGGTTTGTGACAGTGGCTTGAGTGGGTTGTCGGTAAAGCTGTCGTAAAACTGGTTTTTGAATAAACGGTATTTGGCCTCGGTGGCATATGCGGACTTGGGATCCAATTCGAGCGCAAGGCGGTAATGTTGCAGGGGCGA
Source organism: Comamonadaceae bacterium (assembly GCA_027488735.1). GTDB lineage: Bacteria > Pseudomonadota > Gammaproteobacteria > Burkholderiales > Burkholderiaceae_C > Limnohabitans. Next base: position 89,727 of record JAIYBB010000001.1, read on the forward strand.
AAAGTAAACGCCTATCTTGTCAGATTTGATCAGGGCAAAGCCGGCGCGGGTCAGTTCACCCAGCAAAGCGGTTGACTCCAGTCCATTGACCGCACCATGGCTTTGAACATCTTCATTGAACAAATCGCGGATGCTGTCCAAGGTGGTGGCGAGTTGGAAGTGGGCTTTGGCTTTTTCAACCGAAGAGGTGGAAGAAGTCACCACGCTTTGTGTTTGCAGCAAAGTCTGCATGAAGCGTTGGCGTGCTTCTGTGGTGATCGAGTCATGTGCCCATGCACTGGCAAAGCACCACACGGCCATAAACCAGCCCACGATACCCATGCGCCAAAAAGAAGCGCTTGATTTCATGGCTCAACAGGGGCAGGCGGTGGTTCTAACTTCTCGCCGGAAAAGTAGGCACGAGCCCCCGCGTGCAATGCCATGCCGAATCTTGTAGGAGTGGGTTTGAGCAGCTTTAAGGCATCTGCAGACTCCATCAGCGCCATGGTCACCAAATAACCGTGGTAGAGCGGTAAATCGTTGCGTGTCACCAGCAGGTGCTTGCCGTTATCGACCAGGATTTCCAGTTCCATTGGTGCAAATTCGGCAAATGGCTCGACGCCAGATACCATTTGCTCTGCATGCGCATATGACAGCACGGCCAATTTGACTTGGTTGGTTTTGAGCAAACTGGCGGTTCGCGTCATTTTGTGCGCTCTGCTCACCATGGCTCGGCTCAATGGCAGGTTCTCGCGCAGCACGGCAACCCACGCCTCGCCGGTATCGTCACCCGGCATGTCTTCAAGCGAGGTCATGATTTGCATATTGCGTTTGCGAAAAACATTCCAGAACCGGTAGGGCGTGTGCGCCCACACGTTGGAAGTTGCAGTCGCCACCAGTGAACCCAAGAGGCTGAGTCGCGTCAAGAAAAATCGTCTGTGCATAGGAGAATTGAATTGCCAAAAAAAAGAGCGAGGTTAACTCGCTCTTTTGAACATGCGGGGAAGTGGGTTATTTCTTGCCGAAAATTTCCATCGGGCAGATGGTGGTCACGGCATAGTTGGGTACGTCCACCACGTTGCTGATGCGCAGGTCACAGGCAACGCTGGCAATCACCAGGGCTTGCTCATTGCTCAGGCCTTTGGTGACCCGCAACCAGTCAAGCATGGCGATCATGGAGTTGCGTGCAGCCAAAGTCAAATCATTCGACAGGTTGGTCAAAGGTTTGATTTTTTCGCTGTCCAGATAAGCCCACTGTGGTGGCACTTCACCCGCTTTTTTCAGCGGATAACCGACCACGGCGTGGAAGCTGTCAGGCTCCAGCTTTTTGATTTGTGAACCGCCTTCGAACATGGGTTGCTTCACGAGTGAAGCCATGCCTTTGCGGATCTCGGTGCTGACAGTGACCACTGCACCCATTTCAATGGCGGTACCCGCCACTTCGCCATCGCCCTGTGCATAGTGCACGTCACCGATGAAGAAGCCGCAGCCGTCAATGTAACAAGGCAACAACAATGTGGTGCCTTCAACCATTTGCTTGACGTCCATGTTGCCGCCGTTTTCACGGGGAGGAACGGTGCGCAGGCATTGGTCTTTGTGGCTTCCGTTGGGGCCGCAAATTTCTGCAGGACGGGCACTGATAGGCTGGGGTGGCAGAGCAACACCACCTGCAGCACCTAACTGGGACTCACGTGCCAGCCACGCTTCAATTTCTGGCTCACCGGGCATCACGCCGACTGAACCCATGAAACCGTTCATAGGAATGCGAACACCGGGCAGCTGGGCCGACACGGCTTCATAACGGTTCAACTTCCAATTGGCCACGTAAGGATCTGGGAACATGTCTGGCAAAAAGCCAAAGCCAGGAATCAAGGTGGTGTAGCCGTATTCGTTGGGGTTGATGTCAATCAATTTGATGGCCAGAACATCGCCGCGCTTTGCGCCTTCGATGTAGATCGGACCTGTCATGGGGTGGATCAGGTTGGTGTCAATCGCGGTGACATCTTTGGGGACGGAATTGATATTGAGTTTGGCATCCAAAGCGTCACGGGTGTGCACCACAATCAGGTCGCCGGGATTGGCACGCGCCACAGGTTTGATGGCAGGGTGGTAGCGGTTGAAGCAGTTGGGGTCATTTTCGCAATGCTCACCCATCTTCTTGACTTCCACAATTGTTTGGGTTTTGACGTCAGTGGTGTCTGCCAGTGTGTAGGTGGCAGACACACCCAACAGCATGGCCACAATGGCCGGTTTGATTTGGTACATAAATATCCTTTGTTGTATGAGAGGACGAGCCTTGAGCCCTACTCCCAAATGTCCTCGAAAAGCCTGTATCTTATAAGCTTATTAAAAAGAAACCCTTTAAGAACAATGGGAAAGAGTTTTTTAACTTAATAAGCTAATAAAAAATAAAAAACTTATAAAAAATAATTTGTTTGGAGTGGCCTAAGCTTACGCACAAGGCAAACTTGGGGTGTTGCACCACTCGCTCCAGCTGCCTGCAAACAAAGCCGTGGTGCCCAATCCTGCCACTTGCATGGCCAGCAAATTGGGGATGGCGCTGATGCCACTGCCGCATTGGTGAACCACTGAGGCCGGTGTGTGTCCTGCCAGCAATGTGTCAAATTCAGCGCGCAATTGCGCCGCAGGTTTCATCAAGCCGTCGGGCCCCAGATTGCTGGTGAACGGGCGGTTCAACGCGCCGGGGATATGACCGGCCACCGGATCAAACGGTTCGGTTTCTCCGCGAAAACGTGCAGGTGAGCGGGCATCCAAAATGGTTTGCGAAGGTTTGCCCAAAGCTGCAAATACATCGGCGGTGTGCAACAAAGTCACCAGCGATGGTCGCAAGGCAAATTCGCTGGCGTGGGTATGGCCCGCTGCGCCGCTTTCGACCTCACCGCCACTGGCCACCCAGGCTTGCAGGCCACCATCGAGCACCGCCACTGCGTCATGACCGCACCATTTGAGCATCCACCACAAGCGGCCACAGAAATTCATACCCTGTCGGTCATACACCACCACTTGGGTGTGGTTACTGACGCCCATTTGGCCCAACCACGCGGCAAAGTGTTCGCGCGAGGGCAAGGGATGGCGTCCGCCGTTGACAGCCACGGCGGGATCGTGGCTGGACAAATCGGTGTTGATGTCGGCGAACCATGCCCCCGCAATATGTTGTGTCTCAAATTGTTCGCGCCCGGCATGCGGGTGGCTGAGGTCGGCGCTGCAATCGAAGACGCGCAGTTCACCGCGAAATTTTTTTACATCTGCAACAGATATCAAAGTGGTGTAAGTCATCAATGTTCCTCGGCGGGTGAATCAGGCACAGCGCGGGTGCGCAACACAGTAGAAGCAATGCCACTGGCAATGATCAGCCACATGCCTGCCCAGCCGATCCATGGCAATTGTTCATCAAACAAAAATAATCCGTACAAAGAGGCAAACACAATGCCTGAATATTGAAGATTGGCCACCACCAAAGTAGCGCCGTGTGAATAGGCACGCGTGAGACACATTTGACCCAGCGAAGCCAACACGCCGATGGGGACCAACCACACCGCATGCGACCAGTCCCAGGCAGACAAGCCTGTGACTGCCATGCCACACGCTCCCGCCAGCGTGGTGCCGAGGGCGAAATAAAACACGATGCGCCCGACTGGTTCGCCCGCGCGGCCCAAAGCCATCACATGCATATAGGCAAATGCGGAAATGAAACCAGACATCAACCCCACCAAGCCTGCAAACAATTGGTCTTGCTCGATCGTAGGTCGCAACATCATGATCACACCGGCAAAGCCGCTGAGCACGGCCAGCACCAAAGGACCTTGCTTGCGGGCATCGAGTGCCGTGCCAGCCAATGTGCCCATGAGCGTGCCACCGACCAAAAATGCAGCGATCCACACACTGCTCATGTAGTTGAGCGTCATGGCGGTGGCAAGCGGTAATTTGCCCAGCGCGTAAAACCACAAACCCAAGGAGGTGACGCCCACGATATTGCGCCAAACATGCATGGCGGGAACCGGCGTTCGCAAACTCTGGCCAGCCCAGGCGGCATAGGCCGTCATCAACAACAAGCTGATCAAGCCGCGAAAAAACACCAACTCACTGGCATGGAAATAGGCCGAGGCGAATTTGACGCATACCCCCATGCTGGCCAAAAACGCAGAGGCCAACAACATCCACAGTGCTTGCATTAAAGAGAGGTCGACATGCGCTTCAGATACCACTCGTGAAAGTGCTGCATGCCATCTTCCATCGGGCTTTGGTAAGGCCCGACTTGGTTGTCCCCGCGTTGCATCAGTGCCAGCCGGCCTTGGTCCATGCGTTCGGCGATTTCATCGTCTTCAACGCAGGTTTCCATGTAGGCAGCGCGTTGCGCTTGGACAAAATCACGCTCGAAGGCGAAGATTTCTTCGGGGTAAAAGAATTCCACGATGTTCATGGTTTTGTTCACACCCATGGGGTGCAATGTGGACACGGTCAGCACATGCGGGTACCACTCGACCATGATGTGCGGGTAATAGGTCAGCCAGATGGCGCCGTGCGCCGGGGGTTCGCCACTGGTGTAGTTGAGCAATGCCTCGTGCCAGCGTTCATACACCGGACTGCCTGCCTTGCCTAAACGATTGGCAACGCCTACGGTTTGAACAGAATAGTTTTCGTTGAGTTGCCATTGCAAATCGTCGCAAGTGACAAAGTTGCCCAGACCCGGGTGAAACGGGCCGACATGGTAGTCCTCTAAATAGACTTCAATGAATGTTTTCCAGTTGTAGTTGCACTCGTGCATTTCCACGTGGTCCAGGGCATAGCCGGAAAAATCGAGTTGCTTGCGCGGGCCCAAGTGAGCCATGTCGGCGGCCACATCGCGACCATTGGCCTCAAACAGCATGCCGTTCCATTCTTGCAACAGGTAATTTTCCAGATTCAGACAAGGGTCGTGCTTGAAATGTGGCGCGCCCAGCAAAAGCCCTTGCGGGGAATAGGTCCAGCGGTGCAGCGGGCAAACGACATTGCCGCCCATGGCCTTGGCGGGATCGTTCAGATTCCCGCGCCCCTTGAGCATGACCGCTTGGCGGTGACGACAGACATTGGAGATGAGTTGAACGCCTTGCGCGGTACGCACCAGTGCGCGGCCTTCGTTTTCTTGGGGCAGTGCGAAATAGTCGCCAATTTCGGGCACCGACAAAGCATGTCCCACATAACGTGGACCTTGCTTGAACAGTGTTTGCAATTCGCGCTGGTAAAGCGCCTCATCAAAATAGCTTGTAACTGGGAGTTGGCCAACGGCCTGCTGCAGTTGAAGACTTAAATCAGACATTAAACGCCCTGACCTAAAGACTCCCCACAGGGAGAAAACAAAAAACTGGCCCCTGGCCAGACGGAAGCGGATTGTAGCCGCACCGAATTACCCACCTACAATCTCCGAAAATCAGCCACTCAAGACACCATGACCAAGGCCGCCAAATCGCCCCCCGCCGATACAACCACACAAGAACCGCCCGCCAGTTACGAGGCGGCGGTGCAAGAACTCGAACAGTTGGTGGCGCGCATGGAGTCAGGACAAATGCCCTTGGCAGACATGTTGCAGTCATACCAGCGCGGTGCGTTTTTGTTGTCGCACTGTCGCGCGCAGTTGCAAGCGGTAGAAGGTCAGATTCAGGTGCTTGAATCTGGCACCTTGAAAAACTGGGCGGGCAGCGCCGAATGAGCGGGTTTGATTTGCAAGCATGGTCAACGCAGCAATTGCTGCTCGTTGAGCAAGCCCTAGAGCAATGGGTTCCCAATGACGCACCGGCCGACTTGGGGCCTGCCATGCGGTATGCGGTTTTAGACGGCGGCAAACGTTTGCGGCCCTTGCTGGTGTTGGCCAGTTTCGAGGCTTGTGTCGGCAAGACGCCCACAGCCCCCATGTCTGAAGCCGCCATGCGTGCGGCTTGCGCGATTGAATTGATCCATGCCTATTCGCTGGTGCACGACGATATGCCTTGCATGGACAACGACGTGCTTCGGCGTGGCAAGCCCACCGTGCATGTGAAGTTTGGCGAAGCCGGTGCGTTGCTGGCGGGCGACGCATTGCAGACATTGGCGTTTGAATTGCTCACGCCATCAAACAGCGAGATTCCTTCTCAGGTGCAAGCAGGCTTGTGCGGTTTGCTCGCGCGCGGTGCCGGACATGCAGGCATGGCCGGCGGGCAAGCCATTGATCTGGCCAGTGTGGGGGATCAATTGACGCTGGAACAACTGCAACATATGCACCGTTGCAAAACGGGTGCGTTGCTGGAAACCAGTGTGGTGATGGGTGCTGTGGCCGCGCAAGCGAATGCTCAAGCCACACAAGCTTTGTTGTCCTACGGGCAAGCTTTGGGCGTGGCTTTTCAAGTGGTTGACGATATTTTGGATGTCACCGCGGACACCTCGGTGTTGGGCAAAACCGCTGGCAAGGATGCCGACAATGACAAACCTACCTATGTTTCATTGCTGGGCCTTCAAGGCGCACAGCAAGAGGCGCAGCGTTTGGCCGTGCAGGCGCAACAGGCGCTGGCGCACAGTGGCCTGACAGATACTCAGGTATTGCAATCGCTGGCAAACTGGGTGCTGCAGCGCAAGCATTGAACTGACACCTATTTGCGGCTTCATAGCCGCACCCACTGGCAACTCACAAGGAGATCAACATGGCATTGTTTATTTTGGGTTTGGTGTTGTTTTTGGGCAGCCATTCGGTGCGTGTCTTCGCTGACGGTTGGCGTACAAAAAGGCTGGCGCAGTGGGGCGAGAAGTTCTACAAAGGCATTTACAGCGTCACCTCGCTCGTGGGCTTTGTGCTGATGGTGTATGGGTTTAGCGCCATCCGCTGGGACAGTCCGATGCTGTGGGTACCTCCCATGGGCATGCGTCATTTGGCGACGTTGCTGATGTTGTTAGCCTTGGTATTGTTGGTGGCCTCACAAGTGCCACACAACGCCATCAAAGCCAAGTTGCGCCATCCGATGGTGTTGTCGGTCAAGGTGTGGGCGCTGGCCCATTTGTTGTCCAACGGCAAAGCGGCCGATGTGGTGTTGTTCGGCGCTTTTTTGTTGTGGGCCATGCTCAATTTCCGTGCTGCCCGCCAGCGTGACCGCTTGAACGCCCTTGAAACACCATCAGACCTTGCAGCACCAGTTACCAACACCTTCAATACTTTGCTCGTGGTGTTCGTTGGGGTGGGGGTATGGGCGATTTTGTTGTTAGGCGGCCACCGCTGGTTGTTTGGTGTCAGCCCCATGGGCATGTAAATACCGCACATTTGCTGGTGAAATATCTGGTTGACAAACCATAGTGTCATGTTAAATTGACACTTGTGGATGTCGCCTCGAATTGTCGATGCGGCGGTTACCACCCCATCAGGGGGTCCCATGAGCTTGATTAACCGCATAGAAGCTGCCCTTGAGCAGCACTTTTCCCGTACAAAAAGCAGCAGTGCCCCGCCTCGATTGATGGAGGCGATGCGGCATGCGGTGTTTCCGGGCGGTGCGCGTATCCGTCCGCAGTTGTGCCTGGCGGTCGCCAAGGCCTGTGGTGAGGACGATACCGGCCTCACCAATGCAGCCGCTGTGGCAATAGAACTCTTGCATTGCGCGTCATTGGTTCACGATGACATGCCTTGTTTTGACGACGCCGATATGCGCCGCGGCAAAGTCACAGTACACAAACAATTTGGCGAACCTTTGGCGCTGCTGACCGGTGACGCTTTGATCATCATGGCCTATCAGACCTTGGCGCACAGCGGTCGTTTGCACCCGATGCGAACCGTGCAATTGCTCAGCGTCATCAGCGATGGCGTGGGCGCGCCAGACGGCATCGTTGCCGGTCAGGCGTGGGAATGCGAATCGCGTGTGGAACTCAGCCGCTACCAGCGCGCCAAAACCGGTGCTTTGTTTGTTGCAGCTACTTGCGCTGGCGCACTGGCTGCGGGTGTTGACCCTGCACCGTGGCGCAAACTTGGCGATACCTTGGGTGAGGCCTATCAAGTGGCTGACGATATTCGCGATGTGATGATGCAAGCCGATCAATTGGGCAAACCCGCCGGACAAGATGCGCACCACGGCCGCCCAAGTGCCGCTGCCGATTTGGGCTTGGTGGGCGCGTTGGACTATTTCAATGCACTGATGCAAACCGCAGTGGATTCGGTGCCCGCATGCGAGAGCCGCGCAGCCATGCGGCAACTGGTGCTGAGCGAATCAGAACGCTTGGTGCCACCGGACGCTTGTGCGCTGATTTCTCGCCAATTGGTCAGCCCATCCACGCGGGTCAGCGCCTGATATTTGTGTGCCATGAAAAGTCTTGATCTGGCCAAAACGCAGGCAACGCAAGCCGCAGAGCGGCCGAGCTGGCGACAGCAATGGGACCAACGCTTAGACCGTTGGATGACCTCTGCGGCGTTTTATCGCTGGGCCATCAGCAATCCACTGACCCGCTGGGTGACGCGACGCCGTGCGGCAAAACTGTTTGAGTTGATGGCGGGATTTGTGCATTCGCAAGTCCTGCTGGCATGTGTGCGTTTGCAAGTCTTCGAGTGGTTGCGCGAGCAACCTCGTTCGCTGTCACAGTTGGCGCAACATTGCCGCATGCCAGCGGCGGCCATGCAGCGCTTGTTGCAATCCGCTATAGCTTTGCAATTGATCGAGCAACGCGGCCCTGACAGTTATGGGTTGGGGGCTTTGGGCGCGCCGGTGGCGGCGGACCCTGGCTTGCGTTTGATGATCGAGCACAACGCGGTGTTGTTTGACGACATGCGCGACCCGCTGGCCTTGTTGCGCGACGAAATGCAGCCGCATATGCAAGCCTATTGGCCTTACATGAATGGCGACAACCCGCAAGGTTGGGAAGCAGAAAAAGTCGCGCGCTATTCCGAGCTGATGTCTGCATCGCAACGCTTTGTCATCGAAGAATTGCTGGCCTCGTACGATTTTTCCGTGCACCGTCAGGTGCTGGACATAGGCGGTGGTAAGGGCGGCTGGGTCATGGCGTTGGCCCAACATGTCCCCAGTTTGCATTTGCATCTCATGGATTTGCCTCCTGTGGCGGCCTTAGCCGCGGAGCGCATGGAGCAAGCCGGTTTGTCCGCACGGGTCACGGTGCACGCAGGCAGCTTCATCAACAACGCCTTGCCCAAGGGCGCGGATTTGGTCACGCTGGTGCGCGTGGCCCATGACCACCCTGACGCTGTCGTCAAGGCTTTGCTGCAAAAGATCTACCAGACGCTGCCTAGCGGCGGGCGATTGTTGCTGGCCGAGCCTATGGCCCAACCCGCCGGTGAGCCGCCTGTCGGCGATGCGTACTTTCATTTCTATTTGCTGGCCATGGGCAGCGGCAGATTGCGCACCCCGGCTGAATTGCGTGGCTTCATGATTGAGGCCGGTTTTGAGTCGGTCGAGCCGGTCGCCAACCCGATGCCGCTGCACACCCGCATGCTGCTGGGTCAAAAAAGATAAGTAATTACCCTAGCATGGTTGATAAAACGTCAATTTGAGTTGACACAAGTCCATGTAAACCCAAAAATACACACCAAGGGAATGAATTTTTCATCCATGGCTGGTAAACGGAGACAACGATGAGCGAACCACAAAGCAACGAAAAGCCTGTCCAGTTTGTCGATCGCCTGCGCCAAGAGGCTTTTCAAGAGCCTGATCCTGTGCACACCGGCGAAGTGACCAAAGAAACCCAAATCATTGCCATTTACGGCAAGGGCGGTATTGGCAAAAGCTTCACGCTGGCCAATCTCAGTTACATGATGGCGCAGCAAGGCAAAAAAGTTTTGCTGATTGGTTGTGACCCCAAGAGCGATACCACCAGTTTGCTGTTCGGTGGCAAAGCTTGCCCGACCATCATCGAAACCTCATCCAAGAAAAAACTTGCAGGCGAAGAAATCAAGATCGGTGACGTTTGCTTCATTCGTGACGGCGTCTTCGCCATGGAACTTGGCGGCCCCGAAGTAGGTCGCGGTTGCGGTGGGCGCGGCATCATCCATGGCTTTGAAACTATGGAAAAACTCGGCTTTCACGAGTGGGGTTTTGACTACGTATTGCTCGACTTTTTGGGTGACGTGGTGTGCGGCGGTTTCGGTTTGCCGATTGCCCGCGACATGTGCCAAAAAGTCATCGTCGTCGCTTCCAACGATTTGCAGTCTCTCTATGTTGCAAACAACGTGTGCAGTGCTGTGGAGTATTTCCGCAAGCTCGGCGGCAATGTCGGCGTGGCCGGCATGGTCATCAACAAAGACGACGGCACGGGCGAAGCCCAGGCCTTTGCCGTCAACGCAGGCATTCCCGTGTTGGCAGCCATTCCTGCCAACGAAGACATTCGCCGCAAGAGTGCCAGCTACGAAATCATTGGTAAGCCCGATGGCGAGTGGGGTGCCTTGTTTGCCGAGTTGGCCAAAAACGTGGCTGAAGCGCCGCCGCAGCGACCCAAGCCGCAAACCCAAGACCAGTTGCTGGGTTTGTTCAGCGCAGATGTCACCGGTCGCGACTTTGTCATGACGCCTGCCACCGAAGTCGACATGACCGGCAAAACCGTCATCGACAAACCGACCCTCGAAGTGGTTTACGACGAAGTCTGAAGCCAACCATGAGCGACATCATTCCTATCACCCCGTTGCCCAACCCTGCGGCTGCCAGCGCAGACGGTTTGGGCTGTCATTCAGGCAAAGACCAAATGCTGGATGCCGCTGCCAAAGCAGGCAAGAGCGAGGTGTTGGCCAAATATGCCGCTGACTACCCCAAAGGTGCGCACGACCAGCCCCAGTCCATGTGCCCGGCTTTCGGCTCCTTGCGTGTGGGTTTGCGCATGCGCCGCACCGCCACTATCCTGAGCGGCTCAGCTTGTTGTGTGTATGGCTTGACATTCACTTCGCATTTTTACGGCGCGCGTCGCACAGTGGGTTATGTGCCGTTCAATTCCGAAACATTGGTCACCGGCAAACTGTTTGAAGACATCCGCGAAGCGGTGTACGAACAAGCTGACCCAGAAAAACTCGACTGCATCGTCATCATCAATTTGTGTGTGCCCACCGCTAGCGGTGTACCGCTGCAATTGCTGCCCAAAGAAATCAACGGCGTGCGCGTCATTGGCATAGACGTGCCCGGTTTTGGTGTGCCCACGCATGCAGAAGCCAAAGATGTGTTGGCCGGTGCCATGTTGCATTACGCCCGCCAAGAAGCCATGGCCGGTCCTGTGGCGGCTCCGCGCCAGGCACGCAGCACCAAACCCAATATCACTTTGCTCGGCGAAATGTTCCCGGCGGACCCGATGATCATTGCGCAAATGATCGGTCCCATGGACTTGGCGGTCGGCACGGTTGTTCCTACACGCGAATGGCGCGAACTGTATGCAGCTTTGGACTGCAAAGCCGTGGCTGCTATCCATCCGTTTTACACCGCCAGCGTGCGTGAATTCCAAGCTGCCGGTCGCCCTGTGGTGGGTTCAGCGCCTGTCGGTATTGAAGGCACAGACGCATGGCTGGGTGCCATCGGTCAAGCCTGCGGTGTGTCGCAAGAAAAAATCGACGCAGCCCGTAACCAAACATTGGGTGCCATGCGCGGTGTGTTGGCTTCGCAAAAAATCAATGGCCGCATCACCTTGAGCGGCTACGAAGGTTCAGAGCTGTTGGTGGCGCGTTTGCTGATCGAGTGCGGCGCAGACTTGCGTTATGTCGGCAGCGCTTGTCCTGCCACGCCATGGAATGCGCACGATGCCGAATGGCTGCAGTCCAAAGGCGTGCATGTGCAATTCCGTGCGTCCCTCGAGCAAGACCTCGCCGCCATGCACGAATTTAAACCGCAACTCGCCATCGGCACCACACCGGTGGTGCAAGCGGCCAAAGAGTTGTGCATTCCTTCTTTGTATTTCACCAACCTCATCTCTGCGCGTCCTTTGATGGGCGTGGCCGGTGCCGGTTCGCTGATTCAAGTGGTGAACGCCGCCATCGGTAACCAGGCGCGCTTCGACGAAATGAAAGCGTTTTTCGGAACTGTCGGGCAAGGCGATGAAGCCGGTGTCTGGGAAAACGTGCCAGTCATGCACCCTGACTTCAAAAAGGAAGTGCGTCGCCAGTTCGAGAAGAAGCAGAAAAAACGCAAAGCCGAGGAGATGGGCTGATGTTTGTTCTAGACCACGACAGAGCAGGCGGTTACTGGGGAGCGGTGTATGTGTTCACCGCGATCAAAGGACTGCAAGTCGTCATCGACGGACCGGTCGGTTGTGAAAATCTGCCGGTCACTTCCGTGTTGCATTACACCGATGCTTTGCCGCCGCACGAACTGCCCATCGTTGTCACCGGCTTAGCCGAAGAACAACTCGGACGCGAAGGCACAGAAGGCGCGATGAAGCGTGCCCACCAAGTGCTCGACCCCGATTTACCCGCTGTGGTGGTCACGGGCTCCATTGCCGAAATGATCGGCGGTGGTGTCACCCCCGAAGGCACCAACCTGATGCGCTTTTTGCCGCGCACCATTGACGAAGACCAGTGGCAATGTGCCAACCGCGCCATGTTCTGGTTGTGGACCGAATACGGCATGAAAAAAGTGCCTAAGCGTGTTCGCAAAGAAGGCGAGAAGCCGCGTGTCAACATCATCGGGCCTTGCTACGGCACCTTCAACAGCCCCAGCGATCTGGCCGAAATCCGACGCATGGTGCAAGGCATAGGCGCAGACATCAATATGGTGTTCCCCTTGGGCAGCCATTTGGCTGAGGTGTCGCAATTGGTGGAGGCCGATGTCAACATTTGCATGTACCGCGAGTTCGGTCGCATGTTGTGCGAGGCGCTGGACCGTCCGTATTTGCAAGCTCCCATCGGCTTGCACAGCACCACCAAATTTTTGCGCAAGCTTGGCGAATTGCTGGGCTTGGATCCCGAGCCCTTCATTCAACGCGAACGCCACACCACCATCAAACCGGTGTGGGATTTGTGGCGCTCAGTCACCCAAGACTTTTTTGCCACCGCTTCTTTCGCTGTTGTGGCCACAGATACATACGCGCGTGGCATACGCAAATTTTTAGAAACCGAAATGGGCATGCCGTGCAAGTTTGCAGTCTCGCGATTGCCTGGCCAAAAAACCGACAACGCACAGGTGCGTGAATTGGTCCACAAGCAAATGCCGCTGATTTTGTTTGGCAGCTACAACGAACGCATGTATTTGGCAGAGGCTGGCAGCACAGGGCCGATGAAAGCGACTTTCATTCCCGCTTCATTCCCGGGCGCCATCATCCGTCGCCACACCGGCACGCCGTTCATGGGCTATAGCGGTGCCACCTATTTGATTCAAGAGGTATGCAATTCCTTGTTCGACGCCTTGTTCCACATCTTGCCGCTGGGCACCGACATGGACAAGGTGGACGCAACGCTGGCGCGCGGCATCAGCGGTGCACAGGAAAACACGCCGTGGGATGACGCTGCACAAACCCGTTTGCACACCTTAGTGTCCGGTCAACCGGTGCTGGTGCAAATTTCTGCGGCCAAGCGTTTGCGAGATTTGGCTGAGGGCAAAGCGCGCTCGGCCGGTGTGGAAATCGTCACAGAAGACCACGTCAAAAAAGCCGGTGCAGAACTCGGCTTGGGAGAGACCGCATGAAGCCATGCAATGAATTGCTTTCACAGGTGTGTGCCTGTGGACGTACCCCGATGTCGCGGCAGCTGCTGCGGCTACCCAGGTTGCGCGGGTTGGGCGCAGCGTTGGCCTTGCGGCCATTTTGAAGAAGGAGCATCGCATGTCAAATCATCGGACATCCATTTCCGGCCTGACTGACGAAGAGGCTCAGGAGTTCCACCAGTTCTGGATCCAAGGAACCGTTGGCTTCACAGCAGTAGCTGTGTTGGCTCACATCTTGGTCTGGGCATGGCGGCCCTGGTTCTGAGTCAAGTTCTTTAACCGAACGGAGTAAACCTATGGCTAACACCACCTCTTTTGAGACGCATAAGTCATCCGACTGGGATGAAAAAATTGCGTTTGTTCTGATTTTTGTTCCCTGTTTCGTTGTCTTGCTTTCCTTTGCTGTTGTCGGTCAGTTGATTGGCATGCGGTGGAAATCTTGGCTGCCCGGGGCGGAGAACATGCCCAACATCATCTCGGGTGTCAAGGCTTCGGTTTATACGTTCATGTCTCACATCATTTAGGAGAAAACATCATGTGGAGAATTTGGCGTTTGTACGACCCTTTGCGGGCCATGGTGGTCCAGGGTATTTTTCTGTTCGGTTTGGCAGCAATGATCCACCTCATTTTGCTCAGCACGAACAAGTTCAATTGGCTGGATGGCGCGAAAAAGCCTGTAGCTGCATCGGCGCAAAACTCGCCCATGCCTGCGGCTGTTCCTGCCGAAAAGTCCTGAACTTTGTCAGCACCGGCAGGTGCTGTTTAAAAGACAGCACCTGCATTTTTTAATTTCTTTGTTACATCACTTGCGGCAGGAGGGCTAACACATGGCCATGCTCAGCTTTGAAAAAAAATACCGAGTGCGAGGTGGAACCCTTGTCGGTGGTGATTTATTTGACTTTTGGTTAGGCCCGTTTTATGTGGGCTTTTTCGGGGTCACTACCATCTTTTTTGCGTTCTTAGGAACGGCCATGATTTTGTGGGGCGCCTCACAAGGCCCGACTTGGAATCTGTGGCAAATCAGTATTGCACCGCCCAACCTGTCCTACGGCCTGCGCTTTGCGCCGCTGATGGAAGGTGGCTTGTGGCAACTCATCACGATTTGTGCACTCGGCGCATTTGTGTCTTGGGCGTTGCGTGAAGTGGAAATCTGTCGCAAGTTGGGTATGGGCTATCACGTGCCCGCTGCTTTCAGCATGGCGATATTCGCGTACTTCACGCTTGAAGTGATTCGCCCGGTGTTGATGGGCGGATGGGGGCATGCATTTCCCTACGGCATTTACAGCCACCTCGATTGGGTGTCCAACGTCGGTTACCAATACCTGCACTTTCATTACAACCCGGCACACATGCTGGCGGTGAGTTTCTTCTTTGCCACCACATTCGCGTTGTCGTTGCATGGTGCTTTGATTTTGTCGGCCACCAATCCCGGCAAGGGCCAGGTTGTCAAAACACCTGAGCATGAAGATACGTTTTTCCGCGACACCATCGGTTATTCCATCGGTACCTTGGGCATCCACCGTTTAGGTGTGTTTTTGGCGATGGCAGCGGTGGCGTTCAGTGCCTTGTGCATTGTGATCAGCGGTCCGTTTTGGAGTCGCGGCTGGCCCGAATGGTGGGGCTGGTGGCTGAATCTGCCCATCTGGTCTCAGTGGCCTTGACGCTTGACAGGAGCAACATAAATGGCTGATTACTACAACCTTTTCACCACGGTGCAAGCCAAAGGGCCTGTACACCACGGCACTGAACTCGGGCCGGGCAACAGCCCGCGCTTTGGCCACCCTGCCATCTTCTGGATTCTGGGCAAAATTGGTAACGCGCAACTCGGCCCCATTTACCTCGGTGGCTTTGGTGTGCTGTCCTTGGTCTGCGGCATGCTGGCATTCAACATCATCGGTTTGAACATGTTGGCTTCTGTCAATTGGGATCCGGTGCAACTGGTGCGTCAGTTGTTCTGGCTGGCACTTGAGCCGCCACCGCCTGAGTACGGTTTGTCAATGCCACCGCTGAACCAAGGCGGTTGGTTTTTGATTGTCGGTTTGTTGTTGTCCATTTCTGTGTTGGCATGGTGGGTGCGTATGTATCGCCGCGCTATCGCTCTGGGCATGGGCACGCACGTGGCTTGGGCGTTTGCCGCCGCTTTGTGGCTGTTCTTTGTGCTCGGTTTTTTCCGCCCGATTTTGATGGGCTCATGGGGCGAGGCTGTGCCTTACGGCATCTTCCCGCACCTGGATTGGACGGCGGCTTTGTCGATCCGTTACGGCAACTTGTTCTACAACCCGTTCCACGCTTTGTCGATTGTGTTCTTGTATGGCTCGGTGCTGCTGTTTGCAATGCACGGCGCAACCATCTTGGCCGTGACGCGTTACGGCGGCGAGCGCGAGATTGAGCAAATCGTTGACCGCGGTACCGCCTCTGAACGTGCTGGATTGTTTTGGCGTTGGACCATGGGCTTTAACGCCTCCATGGAGTCCATCCACCGTTGGGCCTGGTGGTTCGCCGTGCTGTGTCCGTTGACAGGTGGTATAGGCATATTGTTGACCGGCACCGTGGTGGACAACTGGTATTTGTGGGCGATCAAACACGGTGTAGCACCGCCTTACCCCAACGTATTCCCCTCCGTGATTGATCCGGCACTGTCTTTGGGAGCCAAGCCATGATTTCAATAAAGTGGACACACCGCTTATGGCGATGCGCAGCAGGCTTGGCAGCGGTGCTGCTGCTGTCAGGTTGCGAATTGCCTATACCTAACAGTGTGCAACACGGCTACCGTGGCACAGGCATGGTGCAGGTGTACAACACCCGGTTGCTGGATGCTGCAGTCAATGCCAATGTTGCGCCAGTCGCCATTCCGCAAGCGCCCGGCGAAGGCCCCAAGGCCTCGCAGACCTACAAAAATGTACAAGTGTTGGGCAACCTCAGCACTGCACAATTCAACCGTTTGATGGTCTCCATGACTGCATGGGTGTCACCTAACGACGGCGGTTGCGTGTATTGCCACAACCCGGCCAATTTCGCTGACGACGAAAAGTACACCAAGGTGGTGGCGCGTCGCATGTTGCAAATGACGCAATACATCAACAGCGAATGGAAACCGCACGTGGCAGAAACCGGCGTGACTTGTTACACCTGTCACCGTGGTCAGCCCGTGCCATCGGCCATATGGTTTACGCAAAGCCACGAACCGCAAGGCTCGAATTTCATGGGCGACAAAGCGGGACAAAACGAACCGGCTGCCGTGGTCAATTTGTCCTCGTTGCCCAACGATCCCTTCACGCCTTTCTTGCTGCAAGCCAAAGACATTCGCATGAATGGCCCGACACCCTTGCCGTCCGGCAACAGGCATTCCACCAAACAAACCGAGTGGACCTACGGCTTGATGACGCACATGTCAACCTCGTTGGGCGTCAATTGCACTTACTGTCACAACAGCCGTGCTTTCCAAAGTTGGGAAGATGCACCTCCGCAGCGTGTCACCGCTTGGCACGGTATCCGCATGGCGCGTGACTTGAACGTCAATTACATGGAGCCTTTGACACCCGTATTCCCAGACAACCGCAAGGGTGAGTTGGGTGATGTGGCCAAACTCAATTGCAACACTTGCCACCAAGGCGCTTACAAACCCTTGTTTGGCGCACCCATGGCCAAAGACTTCCCCGAGTTGTCTACGCCACCGTCTGGCAAGTCACCGCAAGTTGCCAGCAAGTGATTGAAACCCGCAGTACCTAACCACCGAGCATGAGATTCCCATGGTCAACCAAGATCCCGTGTCCATGGCAGTTTCAGGTGTGGTGGTGGTGCTGCTGGTGGATTACCTGAGAGCACATCAGGGATGGGGCTGGATGCGTCTGGTGCAAGGCGCAGCAGCATTGAAAGACACGCCGGGCTTGGTGTTCACCAAAGTCATGGGCAGCGGCCATGAAGGCGGGTTTGTTCTGCGCCCCAGCGCCACCCACCAAGGTTTGATCTGCATATTTGAAACAGCAGAGCAAGCCGACCAATTCATAGACGGACCAGTCGTGCAGGCTTACAGAGACCGCGCCAAATCTTTGTTCGTCAGTTCATTGGCCGTCACCTCCGCACGCGGCAGTTGGGACGGGCGCAGTTGGCAAAGCACCAACGAAGAAAGTCTGGGCAAATACAAGCAGATGGACACCAGTTCAGCAGGCATGGTCGCACTCACACGCGCGAGTATCAGACCGGCCAAAGCGGTGGCATTCTGGCGCTATGCACCTGCTGCACAAGATGATTTGAAAAAAGCACCGGGCTGTCTCATGGCCATGGGCTTGGGCGAAGCCCCCTTGGTTCGTCAATGCACTTTCAGCTTGTGGAAGGACACGCCTTCCATGATTTCTTATGCGCATTCAGGTGCACACCAAGAAGCCATACAAGCTGCGCATAAAAGTGATTTTTTCTCCGAGTCCATGTTTGTGCGCATGCGTGTGTTGCGTCGCAAGGGAGATTGGGCAGGCGTGATGTCTGCCGATGAAGCGCAAGGGGTTGCGCATGGCTGAACACAAAGTTGTTGTCATCGGCGCGGGCATGGCGGGATTGGTGTCGGCATTGCAGTTGGCCAATGCAGGGCTGCAAGTGACGGTGGTGGACAAGGCCGCCGGGCCGGGAGGCAAGATCAGACAGTTGATGCCAAATGGTGTGGCGGTTGATAGCGGCCCGACGGTGTTCACCATGCGCTGGGTGTTCGATCAAATACTGGCCGAGTTGGGAACCAAGCTTGAAAGCGAATTGACGATTCACCCTCTCAACATTTTGGCCAGACATTTTTGGGAAGACGGCTCCCAGTTGGATTTGTTTGCTGACCCGGCGCAGTCTCTGGATGCCGTGGCCCGGTTTGCAGGTCGCGCAGAAGCCGAGCGATTCAAACATTTTTGTCAAACCGCACGGCAGGTGTACGACACGCTGGAAGGCCCTTTCATCAAATCGCCTTCACCGACCATGGGTCAGATGATGAGCAGTTTGGGGCCGCGCGGACTGGCTACCTTGGCCTCGGTGGGGCCGATGCGGAGTTTGTGGAACAGCTTGGGGCGTCATTTCACGGATCAGCGTTTGCGTCAGTTGTTTGCACGCTATGCCACCTATTGCGGCTCGTCACCATGGGAGGCGCCGGCCACATTGATGTTGATTGCACAGGTTGAAATGGATGGCGTGTGGGCGGTGGAGGGCGGCATGCATGCCTTGGCCGCTTGCTTGATGCGACTGGGAAAAGCGCGCGGCGTGAACTACCTGTTTAACAATGAATGTGAGCGTGTCGAGTTGAATCAAGGCAAAGTCTCTGGCGTTCGGTTGGCCAAAGGCGACAGCTTGCGCGCCGACAGTGTGGTGTTCAACGGCGACATCGCGGCATTGCGCAAAGGCTTGCTGGGTCCGAGCTTGCAAAAATCGGTGAGTGACAAACTGCCCCCGCGCTCTTTGTCTGCCGTCACTTGGTCCATGCACGCAGACACAGGCGGTATGAGCCTAGACAGACACAATGTGTTTTTCAGAAACACCTATGCCAGCGAGTTTGAAGACATCTTCACGCACGGCAGACTGCCTACTCAACCCACGGTGTATGTGTGTGCGCAAGACCGGGGCACAGGCACCACACCCGAGGGTGCAGAGCGTTTGTTGTGTCTGGTCAATGCACCTGCACGCGGTGACAAAACACAGTCAGAAGACGAGTTGCAAGCGTGCGCGCAAAGCAGTCAAGCGTTGATGGCTGCCTCTGGTTTGCATTTAAAGTTGGAATCGACCGCATCATGTATACGCACCACGCCCCAGGATTTTCAACAACTGTTCCCGGCGACCGGGGGCGCGCTGTATGGCCAGGCCACGCATGGATGGATGGCGGCGTTCGCCCGATCCAACGCCCGCTCGCAGCTGCCGGGCTTGTACCTGGCGGGGGGCAGCGTTCACCCGGGGCCGGGCGTGCCGATGGCGGCGATGTCCGGGCGATTGGCGGGCGCAGCGCTGATGGCAGACCTCGGTTTGACCAGTGTGTCCCGCAAGACGGTTACCTCTGGTGGTACCTTGACGCACTGAGTGACGACGGCCACTGGGGCTTGAGCATCATCGCGTTTGTCGGCAGTGTGTTCTCGCCTTATTACGCCTGGGACAGGTCACGCAAACCCACACAGCCAGACAATTACTGCGCGTTAAACGTCGCGCTCTACAGCAAACATGCCAAACGCTGGACCATGACCGAACGCGGCGCCCGACATTGCCACCGTGACGACACACAATTCACCATCGGCCCCAGCCAATTGCGTTGGGACGGCAATGCGCTGGTGATTGACATCAATGAAATCGGCGTGCCATTGCCGCACCGCGTGCGCGGGCAAGTGCGCGTGCATGCAGACACTTGGTTTGACTTCAGCACACCGATCGACCCCAGCGGCAAACACCGCTGGGGACCGTTGGCACCGAGTGCACACGTGGAAGTGAACTTGCAACACCCATCGCAACAATGGACGGGCAATGCGTACTTAGATTCCAACGAAGGCGATGAACCTATAGATCGTTCATGCCATGAATGGGATTGGTCACGCAGCCCGATGAAAGACGGCAGCACCGCCGTCATTTACGACTTGCAAGGCAAAACCGGTAGCCAAGAAGACAAGCTGTTGGCATTGCGTTTCAAACCCGATGGCAGCATAGAAAACTTTGAAGCGCCGCAGAGACAAACATTGCCGTCCACGATGTGGCGCATAAAGCGGCGCATGCGCAGTGATTCAGCCGTGCAAGTGCAAGAGCAACTAGAGGACACGCCTTTTTACCAGCGTGCTTTACTTAAAAGCAAATTGCTGGGGGAAGAAGTGCAAAGTTTTCACGAAACTTTGTATGTGCCGCGCTTGGTGTCGCCGGTGGTGCAAGCCATGTTGCCTTGGCGCATGCCCAGACGCTCATAAACAAAGCTTTATTGACCTTTGAAATCCGGTTTTCTGCGTTGCGCGAAGGCCGCCAAGCCTTCTGCGAAATCTGCGCTTTGCGTGCTGGCAATTTCACGCTGGCGCAAACGTGGTTCATCAAACTGACCGGCGGCAATTTCATTCAAAGATTGTTTGGTGGACTGCAAAGCCAGCGGCGCGAGAGCCAACACATCATCTAGCAAAGATTGCAATGCGTGGCTCCACTCATGCGGCTCATGCCAACTTTCAAACAGCCCCAGTGCTTGCAAACGGGTTTGGTCAAACACACGCGCGGTTAAAAAAGCGCGCTTGGCCGCTGCCATGCCAAAGTGGCTGACATAGCGTTGCAAACCGCTGGGGTAATAGTGCAAGCCCAAGGCTGCGGCAGGCATGCGCCATTCGATGCCGTTGAGTGCGATGCGCAAGTCGCAAGCCAGCACCATGTCGGTGGCGCCGCCATACACACTGCCATTCAAAGCGCACACGGTGACAGGGCGCATGGCTGCCAATGCCACTGGAATTTTTTCAAACACGGTCGAGCCTTGCGCGTTGTCTTTGAAGCCGCCAATGTCATAGCCCGAACAAAACACGGGCTTGGGTTGACCGCTGGTGTTGGCGGTCAACACCATCACGCGCACAGAGGTATCTTGGTTGATGGCATCCAACTGTTGCAGCAACGTGGACAGGTCGGCGTTTTCCAAACGGTTGCGTTGCGCGGGGCGGTTGAGCGTGAGCGTGGCAACACCTGCGGCGATGTGTAGCGTTGGCGGGGTGCTGTCGTGGGGGGTGGTCATTCAGGGTGCTTTCCGAGATACACGTTGTGGAGAAAGTGTATCTGGCTGCATCAGTGAAGATTCAATCTGAAAGCTCAGTGCACCACCACCGGCACCTCAGTCGCCGGCGGCGTATTGCGCGATCTGTGGCAGCGCACCAACCCGTCAATCATCACCATGCCTATGCCGGGTATGTCGCCGAGTTGCACACTCTCTAAAAGCGTGCGGCCAGCGGTGTGTTGCGCGCGGTCCATGAACACAAAATCTGCCGCGCGTCCTACTTCAATGAGGCCGCAATTCAGGTTGCGTATACGCGCTGTATTGCCTGTTGCAAAACAAAACACCAACTCGGCGGGGATGTTGGCAAGGCTGGAGAGCAGCGCCACCATGCGCAACATGCCCAGTGGTTGAACGCCTGAACCCGCTGGTCCGTCGGTGCCCAAAATCACGCGGTGCGGGCACTTCAGTTCGAGCGCGGCTTTGGCCGCAGCAATCGCCACGCGCTCGTTGCCGTTGTGCACGATCTCAATCGCGCGGCTGGATTTCTCGCACAACTCGCACACATGCGCTTCGCTCAAAGAGGTGTGGCCGCCGTTGATATGGCCGATCACATCCGCATCGGCTTCGAGCACCACGTCTTTGTCTATCAAACCCGAGCCGGGAATGGACGGCCCGCCCGTGTGTATCGTGCTTTGTATGCCGTGCTTGCGCGCCCAGGCCACCATTTCTTTGGCCTCGTATCCGGCTTTCACCGAACCTAGTCCCACTTCGCCCAGTAGCGTCACGCCAGCCGATGCAAGCTCTTCGAAATCATGTTCGGTCATGCCTTTTTCGATGATGGGCGCACCGGCAATCACCTTCACGCCGCCGGGACGGAAATTGCTGAACGCGCGTTGCGCGGTGATGGCAAGCGCTTTCAACCCGACGATGTCTTTGGGCCGGCCCGGCAAATGCACTTCACCCGCAGACACCATGGTGGTCACCCCGCCGTTCATGGTCGAGTCGATCCAACCGATTTGGTTTTGCCGTGGTGTCCAGTCGCCAAACACCGGGTGCACATGGCTGTCGATCAAGCCAGGCGCGACACAGGTTTGGCGCACATCGATGGTGGTTTTCGCGCCCTCGGTGTCCAAGTCTTTGAACCTGCCCACTGCCGTGATGATGCCGTCCATGACGACGATGGTGTCGGCTTGCAAAATGGGTTGGTCAATGTCGCCAGACAGCAGCAAGCCGATGTTCTTGATCACGACTTTGCCGGAAGCTTCTTCGATTGCTGCGGTGGCCATGGCAAACTCCTAGGAACTATTGTTTAAGTCGGGTGAGGACAATGTGGCAAGCATAATGCGTCTTGGCACTTGCGTTGATCTTCACCACTTTGAACGGCATGCACATACCCAGCACCACCCACACCGATGGATTGCCAGCCTCTGACAGCAGCTTGCCGCTAGGCTTGCAACGCGTCGAGCCCAAGCACGGACCGGTGCGTGAGGGCAAGGTGGAATGCAATGCGTGTCCGGTGCTCTGCCAAATATCCGAAGGTCGTGTTGGCGCTTGTGACCGCTACGCCAACCACGATGGTGTGTTGGTGCGACTTGATCCTGTCGTGATGTTGAGTCGCCAAACCAAAGACTCAAGCACGCAAGCGTTGATGCCGCGCACCGAAGCTAACACCTTGCCGCAAACACTCTCTGCGCTTGACACTGAAGAACGCGGTGTCTTCGTCACCGGCATAGGCGCATCCACCACGTACCCGGATTACAAACCTGCTCCTTTCATCGTCGCGTCCAAGTCGCGCGGCGTGGACATGGTGACCGTGGTGACCGAAGGCATCTTCAGCTATTGCAGTTTGAAAGTGAAGATTGATACCGATCGTTATTTGGGCGACGAACGCGCCGCTGTTTTGTTTCAAGGCGAAGAAGTTGGCCATGTCACCACGGCTGAATACGGCTCGCAAATGCTCAGCTTGGGCGGCGTACACCACCTCACCGGCGGCAGCAAAGCGCAAGGCCGCATGGCATTGCAAATCATGCACAGCTTGGGCAATCACCAAGCGGTGGAAGTGCAAATTGAAAATGGTGCGAAGTTGGTGTTGCAAGCCGGTCAAGCGCCGGTGGTAGATGGCGTCCCTCAACAACGCATGCGCGTCGGTTGCGGGTCGGCAGCGATCGGTATGTTTGCGCGCCAGTGGTTGGGCGTGTGCGACGAAGTGGTGGTGGTGGACGACCACATCACCGGCGTACTCACCGAGCACCAAGCCGGGCGTTGTTTGCACATGAAGTCAAGCGGCATCAAGATCAAAGGACGCAAGTCCACGCCTGGGCGTTATTTCCAAGTGGCGCAACCCGGCACCGGTTGGGGCGGCACCGACATCACCGACCCTTTGTCTATATTGGATGCATGGAACCCTGACGAAGCATGGCCGGGCTTGCGCTTGCTCATGACTTCGACCACCGGCGAACATTCGGCTTGGTTTGTATTAGATGAACATTTACAACCGCAAGCCGCCGACATGCCTGGCGAAGTGCGCCAAGTGGTGGAGCGCATCGGCGAAAACTGCGAACCCTCGTTGGTGTCGGTTTTGTTTTTAGGCGGCGCGGGCGGCAGTTTGCGCTCGGGTGTCACCGACAACCCGATTCAACTCACACGCGCCGTCAAACAAGCTTTGGTGAATGTGAGTTGCGGCGGCGCACCGGCGTATGTCTGGCCGGGCGGCGGCATCACCTTGATGGTCGATGTGATGCGCATGCCGGCCAACAGTTTCGGCACGGTGCCCACACCGGCCATCGTGGCACCTATCGAATTCACCATGCGTTTGAGCGACTACCAGGCGTTGGGCGGGCACATGGGTTTTGTGCGGACCTTGGACGACAGCATTCGCAACGGCGCATGGCACAACGACGGCGCGCCTACACACATGCGCTGGGAATCGCCGCCCTCAGATGTATCACCGTGGCCGCTGGACGCGCCACCCATGTTGGGCTGATGCGCATGCATGCACAACGCCGATTACTTGACGATGGTCGTTGGCATTTTCAGCATGGCCCTATCGATATCGTTTTGCAATTGGCAGGTGAACCGCAGGCTTGTGCTGACGCGCTTGAAAACACTTGGCTACGCTTTGAGCAGATATTGCCTGAGTTGGTGAGTGAGTTGAGTTTTTTAAGACGGCCTGTGTCTGAATTAACTCAGCACAGCTTTAGTCACTCTGTCGCGCAACGCATGCACCGCGCTGCAGCGCAAGTTTCATTCGCCAGCCGCGACGGATTCGTCACGCCCATGGCCGCGGTGGCGGGTTCGGTGGCGCAAGCCTTGTTGCCAACGCTGGCGCAGCCCGGCGTGGACAAAGCCTTTGTGAACAACGGCGGCGATATTGCTTTGCATTTGCAAGCCGGTGAAAGCTGGCGCGTCGGTGTGGTGACAGATTTGGCCAAGGCTTTAAGCACTATGCAAACGCACGAACTGGTTGTCGACGGCGCGTTTGTCATCAGTGCTGACATGCCGGTGCGCGGCATTGCCACCAGTGGTTGGCAGGGGCGCAGTTTTTCATTTGGCATCGCAGACAGCGTGACCGTGTTGGCCGCGAACGCGGCGCAGGCCGATGTGGCCGCGACCTTGATTGCGAATGCGGTCAACATCGACGACCCGCGTATTCAACGCCGCCCAGCTGATAGCTTGCGCGACGACACCGATTTGGGCGCGCGTTTGGTGACTGTGGATGTGCCGCGATTGTCAGAGGCGCAGATTCAGCAGGCTTTGCAACTCGGGCTAGACTGTGCCCGTGACATGCAGGCGCGCGGCTTGATCTATGCGGCCTTGTTAAGTTGTCAAGGTCACGCAGTGGTGGCCGAATCTTTGGAATGCCGGGTGGAATGATGAGCGAACTGATAGAAGTAAGACGCGTCTTAAGCCATGTGGAACAGATACACCACGAGTTCGGCCCGCCCGCAGAACATGCTTTGGTGCGCGGTGCTATCGCTGCGGTGTTGCGCAACCCGTATGCAGGCTCTTACCACGCAGACATCTTGCCGATGATGGAAGCACTCAACCCATTGGGCGTGGACTTGGCCAAACAACTCTGCGAAGCCATGGGCGTCAAGCCTGAGCAGATTCAAGGCTATGGCAAAGGTGCCATCGTCGGTGCAGCCGGTGAGTTGGAGCACGGTGCTTTGTGGCATGTGCCGGGCGGTTATGCCATGCGCGAACTGCTGGGTTGGAAAGGCGAGCGCGCGTCCTACACACAAGGCGGTGGCGGCGACAAACCCACAGGCCAACCGGGCAATGGTTTGTCCATCGTGCCGTCCACCAAAAAAGTGGGACCACCCGGCGTGAGTCTGGATGTGCCCCTGACACACATCAACGCCAGTTATGTGCGCAGCCATTTCGATGCGATTGAAATGCGCGTGCCGGGTGCACCGCATGCCGATGAAATCATCGTCATACTGGCCATGAGCACCGGTGCACGCGTGCATGCGCGCGTCGGTGGTTTGAAAGCACAAGACATCAGTCAATGGAACGGGTTGCGCTGAAAGCGCAGGAGACATCATGAAAGCAAGCATCCGAAAAATCATTGTGCAAGTCGATGAAATTCATTTTGACGGTGGCAAAGCAGTGAACCCGCCGACACGCCGCGCCTTGGCCATGGCGGTCATCGCCAATCCTTATGCAGGACGTTTCAGCGAGTTGCTGGATGAACTGATTGACATCGGCGAAGAGCTCGGCGCAATGCTGGGCGAGCGTTGCGTGCAAGCCTTGGGCATTGCCCCCGAACAAGCGCAAAGCTATGGCAAAGCAGCCATCGTCGGTGAGGGCGGTGAGTTGGAGCACGCAGCTGCCATTCTTCACCCCAAACTCGGCGCGCCTTTGCGCAAAGCGGTCAGCAAAGGCGCGGCCCTCGTGCCATCCGCGAAAAAGCAAGGCACTTTAGGCACGGCGATAGATGTGCCTTTGGGTCACAAGGACGCGGCATTTGTGCGCAGCCATTTCGATGCGATGGAAGCGCGTGTGGCCGATGCGCCGCGTGCGAATGAAATCGTGGTGGCCGTGGTGGTCACCGACAGCGGCAGACCGCATCCGCGCATTGGCGGATTGCAAGTAAACGAGATCGTGGGCCAAGACGGGCTGCGGTAAATCAGTGTCAAGCCAGTATCCCTACGCACGGGTTGTGCGGTTTTTTTGATTGGAGATAAAAGATGAAAGCAGATCGTAGAAAACTTCTGACCGCGTTGGGCGCCATGGGCGCATTGGGCGCGGTAGCCCCCTGGGCCTGGTCGGCTGGCAAAGTCAATCCCGGCGACAACTCGGTATTGATCGTGGTCGATGTGCAAAATTGCTTCATCGAAGGCGGCACCTTGCCAGTGGCCAAAGGTTCGGAAGTGGTGCCCGTGATCAACCGCATCTCCAAAGCATTCAACAACATTGTGGTCACGCAAGACTGGCACACCCAAGGCCATGCGTCATTCGCCTCCGCTCACAGCGGCAAAAAACCGTTTGAAACCACCAAGCTGACTTATGGCACCCAAGTGCTGTGGCCGGACCATTGCGTGCAAGGCACCAAAGACGCAGAGTTGCACAAAGACTTGTCACTGCCGACAGCGCAGTTGATCATTCGCAAGGGCTACCACCCCAAAGTCGACAGCTACTCTGCATTCATGGAAGCAGATGGCAAAACCGCCACCGGTTTGTCTGGTTACTTGAAACAACGCGGCATCAAGAAAGTATTTGTCACCGGACTGGCCACCGACTTTTGCGTGGCATGGACAGCAGTTGATGCGCGTGCTGCCGGGTTTGAGGTGTCGGTGATTGAAGACGCTTGCCGCGCCATTGACTTGAACGGTTCGCTCGAAGCGGCTTGGAAAAATATGGCCGCCAAAGGTGTCAAGCGTATCCAATCAGGTGACATCCAAGTCGGTTGATGTCAACGCGGCACCACTGACGTACATGACTCCCTTGTGCTCAGTGGACGTGAGACTCAAGGTCAATCAACAAACCGTTGATTTGACTTTGAGCTCTGCCGCCACGCTGTTGCATGTGCTGCGCAACGACCTGTCATTGAACGCACCCAAATACGGTTGCGGTCTGGGCGAATGCGGCGCTTGCACGGTCTTGGTAGACGGCATACCGGCGCGGGCTTGCGTGATCCCCGCGCTTGAAATGAAAGACAGAGAGATCACCACCTTGGAAGGTCTGGGCAATGCGCAACAACCGCATCCGGTGCAACAGGCTTTCATAGACACACAGGCCGCGCAATGCGGCTATTGTTTGAACGGCATGCTCATGATGACCGTGGCCTTGCTAAATGAAAATCCGCAACCTACTGACGATGACATACGACAAGCTTTGTCGGCCAATTTGTGCCGTTGCGGTACGCACATAGAAATCATCGCGGCAGTGCACCGTGCTGCTGAATTGACGAAAGCGCACGTTCCATGAGTATGCGTGCATCACAAGTGCAAACACGCGCCGATGTGTTTCAGGCGCAGGGTGTGTTGCGCGTGGTGCGCGCGCCATTGCCTGCTGCGCCGCCTGTGCCGGGTCAACCCGGTTTTGTGTACAGCCTGGCAGACGAGGGCGCGGAATGTTTCATCGCCCTGTGGGACGACGGCAGCGTCACCGCTTTGCACGGCCATGTGGATTTGGGCACAGGGCTTCGCACCGCACTGACACAAATCGTCGCCGAAGAATTGTCTGTGTCGCCGTCACGCATACACATGCTGATGGGTATGACCGGTGTGTCGCCCAACCAAGGCGCGACGATTGCGAGTGCATCCCTACAAATTCACGCTGCACCTTTGCGTGCGGCAGCCGCGCAAGCCGCGCAATGGTTGTTGCAGCAAGCAGCACGCTTATGGGGAAAACCTGTCTCGCAATTGCGCTTGTGCCCCGAGGGCATACAGGCTGCTTCTGACGTTGCTGTGCCTTGGGGAAATTTACTCAAAGGCTTGAACATCGAACTCCCCCTTGACTTGAATACCAAGCTCAAGCCCTTGGATGAACACAACGTATCAGGCCAAAGCCTGCCGCGCATCGACATACCCGCCAAAGTGTTTGGTGAACTGGTGTTTGTGCATGACATGCGTTTGCCCGGTATGTTGCATGGGCGTGTGGTGCGACCGCCTTATGCAGGCGCGGACAGCGGCGACTTCATCGGCCAAACATTAGAGCGCGTGGACGCGCAATCGATAGCGCACATTCCCGGCATACGCTCGGTCGTGGTGCAAGCCGATTTTGTCGGCATCGTGGCCGAGCGCGAAGAACATGCCGAGCAAGCCATGCGCGAACTGGTGGTGCATTGGAAACCTTGGCCGGGCATGCCGGATGTGACTGACGCAGAAAACGCGATCCGCCGCAACCCGTCCACCGCACGGCAATTGATCAATGACGGTGATGTGGATCAGGCCTTGAGCGACGCCGCGCAACATTTGCAACGCACCTATGTGTGGCCTTACCAGTTGCACGCCTCTATCGGGCCGTCGTGTGCGGTGGCGCATTGGCAACCCCCGCAAGAAAGTGGTTCGCCGTTTCAATTGCGCGTGTGGGCCGGTACGCAAAACCCGCATGCCTTGCGTGCTGACATTGCCTTGCTATGCGGCTTACGTGACACCGACGTGGATGTGGTGCGCATGGAGGCCGCCGGTTGCTATGGGCGCAATGGAGCAGATGATGTGGCCGCAGATGCTGCGCTTTTGTCCAAAGCCGTGGGTGCGCCGGTGCGCGTGCAACTCAGCCGCGAGCAAGAACACTTGTGGGAGCCCAAGGGTGCGGCGCAACTCATGCAAGTGCAAGGCGGTTTGTCTTCCCATGGCGAGCCCAGCGGTTATGACTTTCAGGCGTCTTACCCATCGAATGGTGCCACCACGCTGGCGCTGCTACTCACGCGCACCGTAGAACCTTTGGCGCGCAGTTTCGAGATGGGCGACCGCACCGCGCGCCCTCCTTATGACTATGCCGATTTGCGCGTCACCGTCAACGACATGCCACCGATATTGCGAGCGTCGTGGTTGCGCGGTGTGTCTGCATTGCCAAATGCTTTTGCGCATGAAAGTTTCATCGACGAGTTGGCCACTGCTGCCGGTGTGGACCCACTGCAATACCGCTTGGCGCACATGTCTGATGAACGTGCCAAGGAGATGTTGCAAGCCACCGCAGACAAGGCCGGTTGGAAACCACACACACAAGCGCAACAACAAGCAGCACAAGGCGATTGGCTGCAAGGTCAGGGCGTGGCGTATGCCAGATACACGCACAGCAAATGGCCGGGCTTTGGTGCGGCATGGGCGGCTTGGGTAGCCGATGTGCAAGTGAACAAAACCACGGGTGAAGTGCAGGTCAAACGCGTGGTGGTCGGGCATGACGCAGGCCGCATCATCAACCCCAAAGGCGTCGAGCAACAAGTGCATGGCAATGTGTTGCAGACCACCAGCCGCGCTTTGTTTGAGCAAATACAAACTGACAGTGTGGACGGCAGTGTGACCAGCGCCGAGTGGGGCAGTTACCCAATTTTGAATTTCAGACAAGTGCCGGTGATTGAAGTGGTGCAAATGCCGCGTCCGCAACAAGACCCGTTGGGTGCGGGTGAGTCGTCATCTGTGCCGGGGACTGCCGCGATTGCGAATGCGATTTTTGATGCGACCGGTGTGCGCTTTCGCAACCCGCCTTTCACACCGGAAGTGGTGCGCGCTGCGCTCAACCCATTGGCTGCGCCCGTCACACCAACACCGCAAGCAGAGCAAGTGACACCGGTTGCACCGCGCTCCAAACAACCCGGCTTGTTGAGTGTGTGGGGCTGGAAACAATGGAGTGGCGTGTTGTTCGCCACGCTGGCTGTGGGCGCTGCGGTGCTGGGTTGGCGAAGTGCATTGCCGCGCATCACACCCGTGAGCGCATCTTTCAGCGAAGCGCAACTGCAACGCGGTGCGCAATTGGCAGCACTTGGCAATTGCGTGAGTTGTCACACCGCAGAACAGGGCGCGACACTGGCAGGCGGCAAAGCATTCGTGACGCCCTACGGCACGGTTTACAGCACCAACCTCAGCCCCGACCCAGAGACAGGCCTAGGCGCATGGTCTTACCAAGCGTTTGCACGCGCCATGCGCGAAGGCGTGTCGCGCGATGGTCATGACTTGTACCCGGTGTTTCCGTTCACCTCGTTTGCGCGCATGAGCGATGAAGACATGACCGCGTTGTACGCCTGGTTGATGACGCAAACACCGGTCGCGCAAACCACACCCGCACCTGAGATGCTGATGGGTTTGAACATGCGTCCTTTGCTGTCGGTGTGGAATGCGGTGTTTCACAACGACAGACAAGAGCGCTACGACAGCACGCAATCACCGCAATGGAACCGTGGCGAATATCTGGTGAACGGTGTGGCGCATTGCGGCGCGTGTCACACACCGCGCAGCCTCATGGGTGCCGAGCAAAAACAAACCGCGTACATGCAGGGCGCATTTGTTGATGGTTGGCAAGCGCCGGCTTTGACGAGTTTCAACCATTCACCCATGCCGTGGCGCGAACAAGATTTTTTCAATTACCTGCGAAAAGGCTTCACCGGTTTTCATGGCACGGCCAGCGGACCGATGGCGCAAGTGGTGCGCAATTTGCAAACCGTATCGGATGAAGACATTCAAGCCATGGCGGTGTATTTGTCTTCTTTGAATCCAGGGGCTGCAGCTTTAGATAACGCGGATTTCGGCGGACGCGCCATGGCCGTGGTGGCCCATGCAGCGAACAGCGCGCCGTTGCCAGATACTGCGGCCAGACAGTTTGCGGGTAGCTGCGGCGCTTGCCACCATGATGGAGACGGGCCGCAATTGCTCGGCGTGAATCAACCACTTGCACTCAACGGTAATTTGCACAGCGACAGCCCGGCGAATGTCGTGCATGTGATATTGCATGGCGTGCAACAACCCGCATCGCGTGACATCGGTTTCATGCCTGCCTTTCAGAACAGTTTAAGTAACGCACAAATCGTGTCGCTGGTGCAATGGATGAGACAGCGCTATGCGCCCGATAAACCGGGGTGGACAACGGAAGAGATTTATAAGGTGATGAATTAACGATGACTATCCGTGAGATTCTCAAAATGGGCGACCCCCGGTTGCTGCAAATCGCAGAGCCGGTGAATGTATTTGATACACCTGAGTTACACACACTCATCAATGACATGCGCGAGACCATGGCTGCGGTGAATGGTGCGGGTTTGGCCGCGCCGCAAATCGGTGTCAACTTGCAACTGGTCATCTTCGGCAGCGACCAAACCAACCCGCGCTACCCCGACCGCCCGCTGGTGCCGAAAACCGTGTTGATCAATCCGGTTATCACGCTCTTAGGTGCAGACGAAGAACAGGATTGGGAAGGCTGCTTATCAGTACCCGGCTTACGCGGCATGGTGCCGAGGTGGGCGCATATTCGTTACACAGGTATTGATGAGATGGGCACCCTCATCGATCGCACGGTTGGCGGTTTTCATGCGCGCGTGGTGCAACATGAATGCGACCACTTGATTGGCAAGCTCTACCCGATGCGGGTGAGGGACTTCACGCAGTTCGGTTACACCGAGGTGTTGTTTCCGGAGATCGGAGATGTGGAGGATGACTGAGTTAATTAATTGGATACTGACCCCAATAACTGACCCCAATTAACTGGCCCCAATAAATTAACGCTGAAACCTATTCACCGGTATGCCCGAAATTTGTCTTCTCTGCATCTCCAAGCGCTCAAACATATTCAACATTGATTCAATGCGCGGTGGTTTTGACAGCATGGCAGGCTCAAAAGCCAAAGCTTCTGCACTGAGTTGGCACTGATCGACCAAATACGCAATACCTGCCAAGGGTTGCGGCTGCTGTCGCTGCACGGTCACCCAACGCGATTGCAACCAAGCACGTGCCAGCAACCACAACTTGCGTTTGCCACTGACCACGCTGCGATGGTTCACCGGGTCCATACCTATGCGGCGCAGTTGGTGACCGATCTCTGCATAAATCAAATTCGCCGACATGATGGCCGAACGGCAGTCGCGCGGCAAATGCGCAATGCCTGCGACTGATTGTTTGTACAAGCTGTCTGCTTCTTGCAGCACACGCTCAACCACGCGTTGCAGCGCTGGCGTACACGCGGGGGACAGCAACCATTCGTCGGGGTCAATGCCTTCTTCGCGCATCCATTGCAAGGGCAGGTAAACGCGGCCAATGCGCGCGTCCTCGCCCACATCGCGCGCGATATTGGTGAGTTGCATGGCCACGCCCAATTCGCAGGCACGCGCCAAGGTGATGGCTTGTTGCGGGCCCATGATCCAGCACATCATGGCGCCCACGCTGCCCGCTACACGCGCAGCGTAGCCGTGCAAATCTTCCATGGTGTCGTAACGTCGTTCATGGCCGTCCCAAGCGAAACCATCCAGCAAGGCATCCAGCAAATGGCGGGGCAGGGCATGGCGTTGCACCACCACGGCCAAGGCGCGGTCTTCGACGGTGTTCTCCGGTTGCCCGGCGTAAATACGGTCCAGCCTGTGGTGCAGCACTTTCAAACTGCGCTCGATGGAGTCGCCCAAATCCACCATGTCGTCGGCCACACGGCAAAACGCATACAAAGCGATGGCTGCATCGCGTATGCGCTTAGGCAATAAACGGCTGGCGGCGAAAAAAGTTTTGGAGCCGCCGCGCATCATTTCGACGCAAGCAGCCAAATCGTGATCGGCTTGGTCAGTAAACGGTAAGGGCATGGGGCACCACCTGTTCAAGCATTTTGGCCGACATCAACACACTGGGAACGCCTGCGCCCGGTTGCGTGCCTGCGCCCACAAGAAATAAATTTTTGATATCTTCGCTGCGGTTGTGCGGGCGAAACCACGCGCTTTGCGTGATGACCGGCTCCAAACCAAAACCCGCGCCTTTGAAGGACCACAAGCGGTCTTGAAAATCTTGGGGCGTGGTCACGCGCGAGCTGACGATGTGGTCTTTCAAACCGGGCAACACACTGTCTTGCAAGGCTGTGGCGATGGCGTCACGGTATTGCTCGGTGATGGCCGGCCAGTCGGTGCCGCTGCTCAGATTGGGAACCACCGATAACGCATAAAACGTGTCGCAACCATGGGGTGCCAGCGACGGGTCGGTGGCAGTAGGCCGGTACAGGTACAAGCTGAAATCTTTGGACAGCTTGTGGTTTTTGAAAATATCTTGCAACAAGCCTTTGTAGCGCGGCCCCAGCACCATCATGTGGTGCGGCACGTCCTTGTACTGTTTGTTGGTGCCGAAATACCAGACAAACAATCCTGATGAATAGTTGCCTTTTTCAATGCGGCGGTTGGTCCAATGCGGCCGCGCTTTTTCCTCGATCAAATGGCGGTAGGTCCACGCGGCATCGCCGTTGCTGACCACAATATCCGCGCCTATCAATTCGCCATTTTCCAATTCGACCGCGACAGCTTTGCCGTCTTTCACACGAATTTGGGTGACGGGCGCGTTGTAACGGATAGGCACTCTGCGGTCTTTGAGCAATGCCACCAAGGCATTGACAATGGCACCGGTGCCACCCATGGCCGAGTGCACGCCCCAGCGTTGCTCCAGCACATGGATCAACGAATACACACAGGTGACTGAAAACGGATTGCCGCCGATCAACAGCGGATGAAAGCTCATGACGATGCGCAGTTTGGGGTGCTTGAGGTAACGCGCCACCATGCTGTGTATAGAGCGCCAGGCTTTCATGCGCACCAAATTGGGCAAGGCTTTGATAACGTCGCCGATGGTTTCAAAGGGAACAGATCCCAGCTCCACAAACCCCAATTCGTAGCAACGCGCAGACGC
Source organism: Comamonadaceae bacterium (assembly GCA_027488735.1). GTDB lineage: Bacteria > Pseudomonadota > Gammaproteobacteria > Burkholderiales > Burkholderiaceae_C > Limnohabitans. The sequence goes on from JAIYBB010000001.1 coordinate 123,815, forward strand.
CTTCATCAGGTTTTTGAAGCCTTTTACATCGGGCGGGCTGATGGCTTCAATTTGCGCCAACATGGCGGCTTCGTCATTGCTGTAGTCAAAGTGCGTGCCATCATCAAAACGTATGCGGTAGAACGGCGACATAGGGCGCAGATCGACATAGTCTTCCATGCGCTGGCCGCACAACGTGAACAGCTCTTGCAACAAATGCGGCAGCGTGATGATGGTCGGGCCTGCATCAAACGTGAAACCGTCTTGTTTGTGCACATAGGCGCGGCCACCGGGGGCATCCAATTTTTCCAGCACCTGAACTTGGTAGCCCATCACGCTCAAGCGAATGGCGGCGGCCAAGCCGCCAAAGCCACTGCCAATGACGACGGCACGCGGCGAATGCCGAGCCGTGGTTTCGCCGGGGGCGCGCTCGTTTTGTGTGCGAAAGGCATTCATGCGGGGTCTGCTTGGTTGGCTGCATTGACCGGCACTATGACCGGCGTTGTGGTGTCTATCAATGGTGTGCGTGTCGCGGCATACGGACTGCGCTTCATGGCCCAGCCCCACAGGCGTTGCAGCGGCAGTGCAAACACCATCAACACATGTTCGATGATGGCCAAGCCCAGCAGCGACGACAGCAACACCCAGCCGGTGCTGATGATCACCGCGCCAGTGTGCAGTTCCCAGACCATCCACGACCAGACCACCACCGACAGGGCCATGGTGAAAAAGAAGAATGAGCTGACACGGCCACTTTTGAAATAGCTACCGATGTAGCGCAGGTGCACCGGCAAATATTGTTCGCCGACTTGTGGCACACCAAAAAATAAATTGAGTTTGGCGCTCAAGCGCATGCACCACAGCAATGCGTAGGTGCACAAGGCGACATGGTTGGGCTGGCCTTGTTGCAAAGCCAACAACACGCCAAAGTTAAACAGCAAGGCCAACTCGTGGTAGAGCAGCGCCATGACCGATTGACCGAAGCGGCGATGGATGCCCAGACCGGGATCCAACGGCGTGCGACGCGGGCCAGCCAGCCAACCCGTGAGAAAGGCCATTTCATGCCAACTCCACATGGCGATCACGCTGACAAAGCCGATATAGGCGTTGGTCACGGAATGCGACCGCATGCTGAGTGAAGCGGTCCACAAGCTCAGGCCCAGCAAAAAACTCAGACAAAACATGCTCCAACGAAAGGTGGAGGAGGGGAGGCGCACCAGCCACAAAATGGCACCCGTGCCCAACCACCAGCAAAACACCGCAAACAAACTGGCGCCAAGCGTGGTGGTGAAAAAATCAGTCATTCAAACAACCCATCACCAAGTAGGCTGCATGCGGATGTCCGCAGGCAAGGTGTTTTTCTTGACCGGCAGCAGATACAGCCTACCGAAGGTAAACGCAGCTTGCACAGCGGTAGTAGCGCGGCCTAACAAACCGATCACGCCGCCGCGCTCTTTGGCTTTGGCGTTGGCGATGGACAACTCAACCAGACGCGTCATGCCAGCGCGGAACGCGGGGTGGTCAATATCGACTTCCACCGGGAACACCTGGCGCGCAATGTCAGAGGTGATGCGAAACACTTCATAGTCGTATTCTGTGGATTCAAAGCCCATGGCTTCGTGCAGCAGCGGCCGTGTGTGGTCGCGCACATACATGGTGGCATACACCGCCAGAATGAAAAATCGGATCCACAGCAAATTGACACCGCGCAGCAAATCGGGGTTGGCCCGCATGATCAAGGCAAACGATTCGCCGTGGCGGAATTCGTCATTGCACCAACGCTCGAACCAGCGAAAGATCGGGTGAAAACGTTTGTCAGGGTGTTTTTCAAGCTGACGGTAAATCGTGATGTAACGCGCATAGCCGATTTTTTCGGACAGGTAGGTGGCGTAAAAAATGAATTTGGGTTTGAAGAAGGTGTAGGACTTGGTGCGCTTGAGTTGGCCCAGGTCAATGCCTAAATCAAAGTCGCGCAAGGACTGGTTGATGAAACCGGCGTGGCGGGATTCGTCGCGCGCCATGAAGGTCATCAATTGTTTGATGTCCGGGTTCTTCACATGCTTGCGCACTTCGTTGTACAAAATGCAGCCGGAGAATTCGGAGGTGAGTGAGCTGATCAAAAAATCTAAAAATTCTTGGCGCATCTCTGGGGACAACTGTGGCATGAGTTCGCGCACTTCATCGGCGAATGCAGCGTCACGTTGAAAGTGGTCGTGGTTGTTGTCGCCTTCGTACTCTTTCATCATGATGTCCCACTCGGCGCGCACCGGTTCGATATTCAACTTGTCCATGGCGTCGAAATCGGTGGTGTAAAAGCGCGGACTGAGCACGGTGTTGCGTACCGCTTTGGCATTGGCGTCAGCAGCGTTTTCTACCGTGCCGATCAGCAATTCGACATGGTCAAAGTCAAGGGCGGCAGCTTGGGTCATGGCTTACTCCTGGATAGTATTCTGAAAAGATGTGGCGTGAATATGCAAGCGGGCAAACGATGACATATTGGTCGGGCCGAAGGATTCAAGGTCGATGCGCACGCCGGTAGCCGGGTCGTTCAGTGTCAGGCGACCATCGGTGCGGCCGATGAGGTCAAACGCAGGGCCGGAGCCAATGCCACGGCGCATGCGTTCGCGCGACAAAGTGCGCAGCGTGCCGCGCACAAACCCTTGCTCGCCTTGGTAGCGGGCGATTTCCATTTGGCTATCGGCGTCCAGCACGGCAATGTCACCGTTCGGGCGGTCTTCAAACCGCAGTGTCAATTGCCAACTGACGGCGGCATCGTCTTGCGGTGCCACCATGCCTTGGCCGCGCAACAAAGCCACCACCAACAGCACGCTGCTGAGAAAGCCGACAAAGATCCAACCGGTGAGACCGTGTTGTCCGGGCAGGTGTTGGTTGGAGATGGATTGGCTCATGCGGTTACCGCCTGTGTGCTGCGTTGGTTCACAGTGAGCGAGGGCTGTTCATCGATGATGTCGCCCAACATGACGGGCACGCTGGGATTGGCTTCGCGCCAGGCTTGCACCAGGCGCTCGCCCACGCGCACCGCATCGGGTATGAGGCGCAAGCAAGGCTCGGGGTTTTTCAGCGCCCAAGGTTTGGCATGCGGCCACAGGTTGAGCCAAGCGATGTGATCTTCTCCGGCGAGTTTGAGTGCAATGTCACCCGCGCCGTTTTTCAGGGGCTTGACGCTGGCCGCAGCCACCATGCGAAGCGGCAGATTGAAGGTCAGCGTCAACACAATACCGATTCGCATGACCACACGTTTGCTGGTCAGCGTGTACAAAGCCGTGCGCGCAGTCAACCAAGCCAGCCAGGTGAGCAAACCCAAGGCGGTCAGGCTCAAGGCCACGCTGGTGGCCAACGGCACCAGCAAACGCGCTTGAGGTTCGCCCAGCAAATACAAGGCTTGCAACACCACCATCACAGAAAAGTAAATGGCCAAGGTGCGCACATGAAAGACATGCAAAGCCAAGAGTTTCCAATCTGGCGTACCTTGCCACAACAGGCGTTCACCTGTTGGCAGTGCTTCAGGCAAACCGGGGGCTGCCTCGAACTCGTGTTCGTGGTGTGGATTGACGTTCAAAACAGTGGCTCCTGACGTTCAGGCATCGCGTAGAGCGTGCCCGCACCGTAATAGGCTGTGATTTTTTCTTCTTCCAGCAAGGTGATTTGTGCGTCGCTTTTGGTCTTTGGCACGTTAGCAAACTGCGCCGACAAAATGGAAGATGTGTGCACACCGCGGCGGTTGATGCGTGCGAAAGTCATGGGCAGCAACACAGTGCCGCCCGAGTGCAAAGACACTTCGAGGTAGCGGAACATCATCTCGCAACGGTCTACCCACAGGTCTTTGACATGACCGGCTTCAAAGCGATCTAAACCATACACAGGCAAGCCGCGTGGGTCGATGTCAGGTGACATCACATCGTGGTCGGATGCAATACGCAAGGGAACGATTTTGATATCGCCGCCGTGGTAGAGGTCGGGTTCGTCCGCACGTGCAGCCCATGCACCCGGGCCCACACCTGCGAGCAACGGGTCCCCCACTGGCTCTAGCGGTGCGCCCAACCAGCCATGCACAGGCTGGGCGGTGTAGCTGCCGTCAACACGGTTGACATCGGGCGCCAAGATTTCGCGGCCATCGGCCATTTTGAAGACCTTGGGCTCGGGCACGGGCCAGCCGATTTGCACCGGGCCACCTTGCAGGTGACCGTTGTCCATCGGATAGCCTTCGCGGTGGTTTTCCGCCAAGAGGTAATAAATCAGCCCTGCAAAGAAAATCCAAAACATATAGAGGACGATTTGGGCAACGTCCACATATTGGGTGATAGCACCAGTTTCCATGCTCATTCTCCTTTTAAGCGCGCAAAAAAAGTCAGCCAGGCAGTTCAGCCAAACCAAAGCGGGTGTCCTTTGATGCATTGGTTTGTCGCTTGCGACTCACCAATGGACCCAAGGCGATCAACACACAAAACAACATGTACATCTCAATGTGAAACACCACGCTGTAACCCGTGACAGGTGAGACCAACGCCTCACCCAACATGCCTTGTTCTGCCAGATGCCCGACCACATCGCGTATGACACCACCCAAGGCCATGGCAATGCCTGTGGCCGTGGCTTGCACCGCACCCCAAGCACCCAACACCATGCCTGCATGCAATGAATCGGTCATCGCCATCGCAGACAACAACATGCCGACAGCAAACAAACCTCCGCCAAACCCGATCAAGGTGGCCCCTGTTTGAAACAGCAGCGTTGAATTGAGCGGTGCAGAAAAAATGACACAGGCAAAGGCGGGCAAACCAATGAGCGCGCCCAACGCAGCCAAGCGGTAGGCATCCATGCCACGCGACATGAAGCGAGCAGACAAGGCAAACGCCAGCAATGCACCTGTGGAGGTGAGGGCGGTCAAGGCGCTGGTGAGGCTGACATCCAAGCCCAGCACTTGTGCGCCGTAGGGCTCAAGCACGATGTCTTGCATGCTGAAGGCGGCCGTGCCCAGACCCACGGTCCACAAAAAACGGCGCATTTTTGGCAATGCCATCAGCATGCGCCACTGCTGGGAAAACCCATCGGGTTCGCGTTTGCCGCGACGACTGCCGCGTGCCTCTTGTTTCCACAACGACAGCAGGTTGAGCGCCGCCACCAACACCGCGCAACCCTGCACCACTTGAATGAGTTTTTGTGGCGAGAAATCAGTGAGCAACACACTGAGTGCGGCGCTGCCAACTATCAGTCCTAGCAATTGCATGGCGTACATGAGAGCCACGACACGCGGGCGTTTGTCCACGGGAGAAATGTCAGAGGCCAAGGCCAAGCCTGCGGTCTGTGTGATTTGCATGCCGGCACCGACACACAAAAACGCCATGGCCGCGCCCAAACGAATCACCCACACATAGCCTTCGCGCGGCTCGGACAAACCCAGCAGGGCGAAGGGCATGATGGCCAAACCGCCGAACATCAAGATGGTGCCCATCCACATGTACGGAATACGTCTGAGCCCCAGCGCCGAAGGATGGGTATCGCTGCGGTAACCGATCATGGCGCGCAGCGGCGCAAATACCAAGGGCAAGGCCACCGACAAAGCCACCCACCAAGCGGGCACTTGCAATTCAATGATCATCACCCGGTTGAGCGTGCCCACCAGCAAAGCCATGGCCATGCCGACAGACAACTGAAATAAAGCGAGTCGAAACAAGCGCGCCAGCGGCAAATCCGGTGAAGCAGCGTCCGCGAACGGCACGTACTGCATCATCAAGGATTGCATCCATACCGGTGGGCGCATGCTGCGTTTCATCGCTTCACCCACTCCCACGCTTGCGAGGTGTAAAAACCGCTGGAGACGCGTTGCATGCGTTGTGGCTGCCAGCCGTGGTGACGCACCGCGCGTTCGATGTAGACATGCAAAGTCGATTGGCGAACCGGTGCCAATTGCGGCGAGCGGTCGGTACGCGGAAACAAGCGCCCCATGGCGTGCATGGTCGCCAGCAATGGTGAATGCGGCGCGAACGTGAACAAAATGGAATGCTTGGTGCGCTTGCTGAGCGACTCGAACGCATTGGCGATGTCTTGGGTGTCGTAGTGGATGAGTGAATCCATGCACACCACATGGTCAAATTCGCCGTGCTCGGCAGACAACATGTCGCCTGCCAAAAATTCGATACGGCCACCGCGCGCAGACAAGCTGGGATCGGCCAGCAGGTCTTGGGCATGGCGTTCACGTGCCAGGTTCACCAGCGTGGGTGACAAATCGATAGCCACCACATGCGCGCCGCGCTTCATGGCTTCTTGCGCCAGCGCGCCGGTGCCGCAACCGGCATCGAGCAAACGCAAGCCGCTCATGTCCTCGGGCAACCAGGACAACAAGTTGTTGCGCATCTGGTCGCGGCCTTTGCGTACCGTGGCGCGAATGCGTCCTACCGGCGCGTTAGAGGTCAGGACCTCCCAGGCCTTGGCAGCGGTGCGATCGAAATAGGTTTCGATCTGGCCGCGACGCTCGACATAACTGGCGTGGTTCATGTCAGTCAAATCCCAACAAATCAAAAATGTCTCTGTCCTTCATGGGAATGGAGGGCAGCGGGTCTGTACCTGCCCACAAGGCAGCTGCCAAGCGCATGTACTCGTCTTGTACGGCCTTGACGGCGGGCGTGGCTTCCAGCTCAAACATGGTGCATTTCTGCAAACGGCTTTTGCGGATTTCATCGAGCATGGGGAAATGCGCCATGTTCTTTAAACCAGTGACGGCGTTGAACTTGTCGACTTGGTCGGTGTCGTCGCTGCGGTTAACGATCACGCCGCCCAAGCGCACGTTGTAGTTCTTCGACTTGGCACCAATGGCTTGCACGATACGGTTCATCGCAAAGATGGAATCGAAGTCATTGGCGGTGACGATGAGCGCGCGGTCGGCGTGTTGGAGTGGCGCGGCAAAACCGCCGCAGACCACGTCACCGAGCACGTCAAAAATCACGACATCGGTGTCTTCCAGCAAATGGTGTTCTTTCAAGAGCTTGACGGTTTGGCCGACCACATAGCCGCCGCAACCGGTACCGGCAGGCGGACCACCGGCCTCGACGCACATCACACCGTTGTAGCCTTCAAATACAAAATCTTCTACGCGCAGCTCTTCGGCATGAAAGTCCACGGTTTCGAGCACATCAATCACCGTAGGCAACATTTTTTTGGTGAGCGTGAAGGTACTGTCGTGCTTGGGGTCACAACCGATTTGCAGAACCCGCTTACCCAGTCTGGAAAACGCAGCAGACAAGTTGGAGGAGGTGGTGCTTTTGCCAATGCCGCCTTTGCCATAAATGGCAAACACTTTGGCATTGCCAATCTTCACACTGGGGTCGAGTTGGACTTGCACGCTGCCTTCGCCGTCGGGGCGACCGCCGCGTTTGATTTGGCTGACGGGGATGTTGGCGGTTTCGATCATGGTTTTTTCCTGTGAGGATTTCAGCGGCTGAAATGAGCCTTGGCTTCGTACATGGTCTCTACCGTGATGCGGGATACACCGCGCTCACGGGCAAACAATTCGGTGTTGCGGCGGGCTTTGCCGCGCACAAAAAACGGGATTTTTTTCAATTCCTTTTCAGCTTCGGGCGCCCAATCGGTGCTGTCGGTATCAGGGGTGATGGAAGTTGCTTGCGGGATTTCAATGTGTTTGTCTTGGTGGGACATATGCACTTCGGCCAGCGTGTCTGCAGACACCACTTTGGGGGCGGGGCTTGCTGTGCCATGTCCAGACCCCAAATGCGACGGCGCTGCGCCATCGTGGAATTCAAAGTCTTCACGGAACATGCCCAGCAAGTGTTCTTCCAAACCCATCATCAGCGGATGCACCCAGGTATCGAACAAGACATTCGCACCTTCAAAACCCATTTGCGGCGCGTAGCGGGCAGGGAAGTCCTGCACATGCATGGGCGCAGAAATGACGGTGCAGGGAATGCCTAAACGCTTGGCAATATGCCGCTCCATTTGCGTGCCCAGCAACAGTTCGGGCTGCAAGGCTTTGACCTGGTCTTCGACATCCAAGTAGTCATCGGTGATCAGCGCCTCCACCCCATAGAGTTTGGCGGCATCGCGCACTTCACGGGCGAATTCGCGGCTGTAAGTGCCCAGACCCACGACTTCAAATCCCATCTCTTGGTGTGCGACGCGGGCTGCGGCGATCGCGTGAGTAGCGTCGCCAAACACGAACACCCGCTTGCCGGTGAGGTAGGTGGAATCGACCGATTTGGCATACCAACGGGCGCGCGAGTTTTGCAAATACGCTTGGCGTGTGGCCTCGCTGTTGCCCAGACCGGCCAACTCGCGCACCTCGGCGATGAAGTCCAGCGTGCCGTTGACTCCGTAGGGAATAGATTGGGTGAACGGTTGGCCACAACTGCGCTGCAACCATTGCGCGGCGGTGCGAGCAAGTTCGGGGTAGAGCACGACGTTGAAATCGGCTTCGGGCAAACGGCGAATGTCTTCGACGCACGCATTCAAAGGGGCCACCACATTGACTTTGATACCGAGTTCTTCAAGCAAGCCACGGATTTCTTTGACATCGTCACGGTGTCTGAAACCCAGCGCTGTTGGGCCCAAAATATTGCAAACTGCAGGGCGACCTTCGAGTGGTGTGCGGTTGTGACCGGCAGGCACCAATGCGCGCACCAAGTGGTAGAAGGTTTCTGAGGCGCCCCAGTTTTCTTTGCGTTGGTAGGCTGGTAATTCGAGTGCCACCACTGGAATCGGCAGTTTCAGCGCCAACGCCAAGCCGCCGGGATCGTCTTGGATCAATTCGGCGGTACATGAAGCGCCGACCAACATGGCATTGGGTTTGAAGCGTTCGTGCGCTTCACGCGCCGCTACTTTGAACAATTCGGCGGTGTCGCCACCGAGATCGCGTGCTTGGAACGTGGTGTAAGTGACGGGCGGGCGGCGTGGCAAACGCTCGATCATGGTGAACAGCAAATCCGCGTAGGTGTCGCCTTGCGGGGCGTGCAATACATAGTGCACATCCGTCATGGCAGTGGCCACACGCATCGCACCTACGTGTGGCGGTCCTTCGTATGTCCAGAGGGTGAGCTGCATGTGTGGTTGTCCTCAGGCGGCGAGTTTGATGCGGCGACGCAATGGACGGCTGAACAATTCGGCCAGGTCTGCCGCTTGTTCATAACCCTGAATCGGGGTGAACACCAGTTCGATCGCCCATTTGGTGGCGATGCCTTGGGCTTCCAGAGGATTGGCCAAGCCCAGGCCGCACACCACCAGATCGGGGGCTTCAGCATGGCAGCGGTCCAATTGGTTTTCGACATGCTGGCCTTCGGTGATGCGCGCGCCAGCTGGCAACAGGGCGAGTTCTTCGGCCATCAATTTGCGGTGCAAATACGGCGTGCCTATTTCACCCAAGCTCATGCCCATTTCGCGTTGGAGAAATCGCGCCAAGGGAATTTCCAATTGGGAATCGGGGAAGAAAAAGATTTTTTTACCAGACAGGTGAACGCGTTGTCTGGCCAATGCCACTTCGGCGCGTTGGCGTGGTGCGCGGGTGACATCGTCAAAAATTTGTGGGCTGACACCAAAGGCCTGCGCCGCCGCTTGCAACCAAGCCGTGGTGCCTTCAACACCCAAGGGAAATGGCGCGCCCAGTCGCTTGGCGCCGCGTGATTCGAGCGACAGCGAGGTGTCTGACAAAAACGGTTGCGCCAGTAAAAACACGGTATCGGGCCCGACCTCGGGCAATTGGGTGCTGTTGCGCGGTGGAAAGAAATCGACATCACGCACACCCATGTCGGTCAGTAACCGGCGCATTTGGTCCTCGACGATATCTGCCAGCGTGCCCACCACCATCAGGCGTGGTTTGGAACCAGCAGGCAACGAGGGCAACACCGGCACCAATGCATTCAAGCAAGCGTCTTCGCCTTGCGTGAAGGTGGTTTCGATGCCGCTGCCAGAGTAGTTCAGTACCCGCACCGCTGGGTTGTGTTGACGGCTCAAGCGTTCGGCTGCGCGTGACAGATCGAGTTTGATGACCTCAGATGGGCAAGACCCCACCAAGAATAAAGTGCGGATATCGGGGCGGCGCAACAACAGTTTGTCGACCACTTTGTCGAGTTCGTCGTTGCAGTCGGCCAAGCCAGCCAAGTCACGCTCGTCGATGATGGCGGTGCCAAAGCGTGGCTCGGCAAAAATCATCACGCCGGCGGCGGACTGGATCAGGTGAGCGCAAGTGCGCGAGCCCACCACCAGAAAAAAAGCGTCTTGGATTTTGCGGTGCAGCCAAATGATGCCGGTCAGACCGCAAAACACCTCGCGTTGACCGCGTTCGGTGGTGATCCGCGGCGAAGTGTCGCAACTGCCTGCCTCAGCACGAATAGGGATGACGGGCATGCCGGTCATGTGGCTAACTCCTTATGCATGGCCAGAGTGGCTCGCTCTTGTAAGCGTGCGGCGCGAAGTTTGAGCAGAAATTGGCCGGCGTTGATGGCATAAGCGGCGTAGGCGGCCAGCGCCAGCCAGAGTTGGTCGCGCGTGCCCATGTTGCCGGTGTACAGACTCCACAGATACGCGGTGTGCAAACCCAACACCAGAAAACTGAACACGTCTTCCCAGAAAAATGCCGGGGCGAACAACCATTTGTCAAACACCACTTTTTCCCAGATGGAACCAGTGACCATGATGGCGTACAGCACAAAGGTTTTGAACACCACTGACCATATGGCAGCGCTTTCACCCTCGCCAGTCACCATGTAGCGGGCGATCAAGCAAACGCTGACAGCAAAGACAATGAACTGAAAAGCCGCCAAAAAGCCTTGTACCGGCGTCCAAATGGTCGCGTCACGCCGTGCCCGTTCTTGGGGGGTGTACAAGCCGGCGCTGATAGGCGGTTCAAAGGCGTTGTTCATGGCTGAAAAAGAGAAAAATCCATGAACTGACTGTAGGCTCTGAATGCCAATGTGTCAACTTGAATTGACGTTATTTAAAGATGACATAATTGGGGTTTTCCCTAGTCACTGACTGTCAAAAAAGCTTGACACTTTGTGACTTCTTTATTTGACTAAAGCAAGCATGTGGGCAGGGGTTCAAGTGCAAGACACGATCATTTCCGAAATCCGCACACCTCTGCGTCAAGCCTTGGTGTCGCATGTCATTCCGCAACTGGTCGATACCGCGGTTTACACCAAAAAAACGATGTTGCCCGCCCATAGTGTGGCCCTCGGTCAGGTTTGTGTGTCACCAGACTATGCCGCGCCCGAAGCCTATGCGCGCTCGTTGCTGGCGCAAGATTTCGATATCGAAAGCCTGTATCTGGACACCATTCCCGAGACCGCACGCCTGTTCCATGATTGGTGGGAAGCCGATGACATTGACTTCATCCAAGTCACCAGTGGCATATTTCGCCTAGAGGAATTGGTCTACAGCCTGAGCGCTGAATTCGTCATGGGCATGCAAAAACCCAAGCCAGCCAGCTCATTGAGTGCTTTGTTGGTCAGGCCGCCAGGCGCGCAGCACTCTCTGGGTTTGTTGCTGTTGTCGCAATATTTCAAGCGTTATGGCTGGCAAGTCTTCAGTGCCAACCAGTTCACCGAGGAAGACATGGGATTTGCAGTACGCTCAGAATGGGTGGATGTGTTGGGCTTTTCGGTGTCTGAAGACCGCCAAATTCCGGCGTTGAAAAAAACCATCGCGAGTTTGCGCAAACAATCGGGTAACCCGCATATGTTGGTCATGGCAGGAGGCCCTTTGTTGCTTTTACAGCCTAACTTGGCCGATCTGGTGGGTGCGGATTTCTCGTGCTTGCGGGCAGACCAGGCACAAGCGCTGGCGCTTGAAAAAGTAAAGCAGTGCCAAAACCATTCAGGGGTCAGGGCAAGTCGTGAACCTTAACGCTTTACCGCCCGAGCAAGTTCAAAGCCTGTTGTCGGCTTTGTCTGACGTCATTATTCTGACGGATGCAAAGGGCCATATTCAAGACATTCAAGTCAGTGGCAAAGAACTGCAGCGCCTGCACCTCGATGAGTGGAAGGGCAAAAACCTGTCCGAAGTCTCCAGCTTAGACAGCCTGGAAAAAATTCGACAGTTGTTTGTGCCACCCAAAGCGGACACATCCAACGCTTGGCGGCATGTCAATTTGCGGGGCCCCGCCGACACCGATGTGCCCTTGCAAATCATGTCGGTGGCATTTGCCCAGAACACCCAATTTTGGTTGTTTGGGCGCGACTTGACTGGCGTGTCGCAAATGCAGAAGCGTTTGGTCGATGCGCACCAATCGATGGAGCGCGATTACCTGCGCTTGCGTCACATGGAAGCGCGCTACCGTTTGCTGTTTGAGTCTGTGGCTGATCCGATGTTGGTGGTCGATGTGGCACAGCGGCGCGTGATGGAGGCCAACCATGCTGCGCAATCTGTGCTAAGGGATGCCGTCAAGCGCTTGCCCGGCACCGATATCGCCCAATGTTTTGAGCCCCATTCGAGGGACAGTTTGGATGCGTTGCTGCGTTCGAGCCAAGCCTCGGGACGCACGGAAACCGCGCGTGTGCGCACCTTCAAAGCCACAGAAGACTGCCAGATGTACGCCTCGGTGTTTGTACAAGAAGGCGGCCCGCAATTTTTATTGCGTTTGCAAGCCATGGTCTCACAACGCAGCGCCAAGTCTGTGGCAAATGCCGTTGCCGATGAATGGTTCAGCAATGCCTTGGAAAACGCGCCCATCGGTTTCATTGTGACCGACCGCAGTGGTTTGATCAAAGCGGGGAATGCCGAAATTTGCGCCATGTTGGGCTTGAGCACCAGCAGTCAATTGGTGGATAAAAATCTGGAAGATTATTTGGCGCGCGGCTCGGTCGATTTGGGTGTCTTGCTCAACAATTTGCGTCAGTCCCGCATCCTCAGAGGATTCGCCACCGAACTGCGCAGCGTGGCGGGCGTGCAGTTGGCGGTGGACATGGCCGCAGTCACTTTGGTGGCTGATGAGCTGACCTACGGTTTTTTCATCCGCGATATCCGGCTTGGCGGTGGCCGCGAAAAATCCGCCACCTCCGGCATGGCCGATTCGGTGGAGCAACTGTCGCAATTGGTCGGGCGCATGCCGATGAAGGACATTGTTGGCGAGACCAGCACCATGATTGAGCGCATGTGTATACAGGCTGCCTTGGAACTCACGCACAACAACCGCGCTTCAGCGGCTGAAATGCTGGGCTTATCGCGCCAAAGTCTGTATGTGAAATTGCACCGGTATGGCATGGTGTCTGAAATTGACTCAGAGTAAACCCTAGCCGCCTCTAAAAAGCGTCAACTTAGATTGACATTTAACGCTGTCAAATGAAAAATGCAGCCATGCAGTTCCCTCAAGCATCAGCGGTTTTAGAACTTCTCAAACCCGTCACTTGGTTTCCACCCATGTGGGCGTTTGCTTGCGGCGTGGTGTCTTCGGGGCAATCCATTACCGACCAATGGTGGCTGGTGTTAGGGGGCTTGGTGTTGGCCGGCCCGATGGTCTGCGCCACCAGCCAAGCCGTCAACGATTGGTTTGACCGGCATGTCGATGCCATCAACGAGCCCAATCGCCCGATTCCCTCGGGCCGCATTCCTGGCCGATGGGGTTTGGGCATTGCCATCCTGTGGACCGCCGTGTCTTTGTGTTGGGCATGGCAGCTGGGTGACTGGGCGTTCAAAGCCACTTTGTTGGCGCTCTTGTTGGCTTGGGGTTACAGCGCGCCACCTTTTCGGTTCAAACAAGACGGCTGGTTGGGCAATGCCGCTTGCGGTTTGAGCTATGAAGGCTTGGCTTGGATCACCGGTGCTGCGGTGATGACTGGCGGGCAATGGCCGGGCGCGCACATAGTGACGCTGGCCTTGCTCTACAGCCTGGCGGCACACGGCATCATGACTTTGAATGATTTCAAGGCGATCGAGGGCGACCGGCAAATGGGGGTCTGGTCATTGCCAGTGCAACTCGGTGTCAAACGCGCCGCAGGCACGGCATGCTGGGTCATGTTGCTGCCGCAATTTGTGGTGGTGGCTTTGTTGTTGCACTGGACCGATTGGCCTTACGGCTTGGCAGTCCTGTTGTTGATTTACGCGCAAGTGCCTTTGATGTACCGGTTCATGAAGGACCCGGTCAAGCAAGCCTTGGGTTTGAGTGCGTTTGGGGTGCCGTTGCTGGTTGCAGGAATGATGGTCAGTGCATTTGCCTGGCGTCATGTGCAAACCACATCGACATGAACATGGGTGTGAATGGGTCTTGGTATGTGGAGAATTCTTATGCAAAACGATACGTATGACGTGGTGGTGGTGGGCGGTGGTCCTGCCGGCGCAACCGCCGCAGATGACCTCGCCCAGCAAGGGCACAAGGTGTTGCTGCTTGATCGACAAGGGCGTATCAAGCCGTGTGGCGGGGCAATTCCGCCTCGGCTGATCAAGGACTTTCTCATTCCCGACCACTTGTTGGTGGCCAAAGCGCGTGCTGCACGCATGGTGTCGCCGAAAGATAAAAAAGTCGACATCCCCATCGAAGGCGGCTTTGTGGGTATGGTCAACCGCGACCAGTTTGACGAATGGTTGCGCGAACGCGCCGAGCAACACGGCGCGGTGCGCCAACGCGGCGTGTTCGACAAGCTCACACGCGATGACGATGGTATGAGCCGTGTGCATTTCACGGTACGCACCGATGACGGCGTCACGTTTGCAGCAAGCACCCGAGGGCGTTGTGTCATTGGTGCAGACGGTGCCAAATCTGAAGTGGCCAGGCAAGCCGTGCCTGGTGCAGAAAAAACCAAATACGTGTTTGCCTACCACGAGATTGTGCAAACACCGCAAGACATGGTGCAAACCGATGCCGATCCTTCGCGCTGCGATGTCTATTACCGGGGCAGTTTGTCGCCCGATTTTTATGGCTGGGTATTTCCCCACGGTGACACGATGAGCGTGGGCACGGGCAGTGCTGACAAAGGCTTTTCTTTGCGCGGTGCTGTCGGGCGTTTGCGGGACGCGGCCGGTTTGCAAAACGCTACTGTGTTGCGCCGAGAAGGTGCGCCTTTGCCGATGAAACCATTGCCGCGTTGGGACAACGGACGCGACGTGGTGCTGGCCGGAGACGCCGCAGGCGTGGTTGCTCCCGCCTCAGGTGAAGGCATCTATTACGCCATGCTGGGAGGGCGACTCGCAGCGGAAGCGGCGCATGAATTGCTGCTCAGCGGTAACCCCAAGGTGTTGAAATTGGCGCGCAAGCGTTTCATGAAAGACCACGGCACAGTGTTTTTGGTGCTGGGCATCATGCAGTACTTTTGGTACAGCACCGACAAGCGTCGTGAAAGTTTTGTCAAGATGTGTGAGGACAAAGACGTGCAAAAACTGACTTTTGATTCCTATATGAACAAAAAGTTAGAGCGCACAAAACCCATGGCGCATGTGAAGATTTTCTTGAAAGACATGGCGCATTTGATGGGCATGGCCAAAACCTGACGCACAGAGTCGCCTTCTGTTACTGCCAGTGCCTGAACCGTCGAAGTCATTTGCGAACTGATTTCAATGCGGTGCGGATTTTGCACATGCCCACTGGCCACGACAGTTGACATACAACAACCATTGGTGGTTGATATGAACCATTGTTTTGTTGATGTATGTCAATTAGATTTATATATTTGGATTTATGGTGCAGCGGATGATTTCCAAATTGACTGTCGCAAATTTCCTCACGCTTTGTGCGTTGGGCCTTACTTTACAAACACCATCACCTGCATTTGCCGTTGAAAAAATCACACTCTGGCCCACGGTATTTTTTCTGCGTGGTCAAGATTTATGCCAGTACCAAGACGCCTTTGGCAGCCGCCGCAATGAGTTGGTGTCGCAGTCAATGGGCCATATGAAAGATTTGCTGATGATGGGTGTGTCTGCGGTAGATGCGGTGTACACCTTGCAAAAACTCGATGAATTGATTGATAAGAACAAGCAAATGGCCATGGAGGGCAACGGCATGGACATCATGCTTGAGGCCACATTAAAGGCGGCCATCAATTCGGTGACGAGAAATTTCAACCCACAAAACACCCGGTTGGAATTTGCCAACCCCGGCTCTACTTTGGAGTTGATTCAAGGTCTGAAAAATAAAAAGCGCTTTGAGTCAGAAAACGCGGTCTTGCTCTCAAAGGTCAAAGGGTTTGTGTGGGGAACTTACAGTTATTCGCCGGGGTGCAAAGGCGATTTGTTAGTGACACTGCATGTGGTTCTTCCCAAAGGGGAATCGGTCAGTTTCAAAGATCAAGGCAAACCCGAGAATGTGATGGGAAAACTGGCGCTTCAAATGGTCCGGCATTTTCAAAAGACCAGTTTTCCTACCGTGGTCATGATGGGTGACAAGATGTTGGTGTTGGTGGGCGCGCCCGGGTTTTCGATCAATCAGGCACCCAATTCAGAAATTGCCCACACGGCTTGCAAGATGGTCAATGCGCGTTTGCCCAATGAAGACGAGTATGAATATTTGTCCATACTGGGTGATTGGAACGGCGGTGTTTCACTCGGCCATGTGTTTTGGGCCTTGTCAAACAAAAGGATTTTTTCGCCTGACACGCGCAATCCGTCCCCTGTGCGTACGCACGCTGAAGTTCATTACGCAGAAGTCAATTTTTATTGCGTTAAGTAGTACGTGGGCAGTGGAAACACCGTCAAATGTGCGCCGGTTGTGCCATTTGTATCGCTTCAGACAAACGGCGAAAGTAACTTTCACCCTCTTGCGTCAAAGCTATGTATTTGGTGCGTCGGTTATTGCCCTGAAACACAGGGTCCACCATGTGCGCGGCAATCAGCAGATTGAGTTTGCGGTGCAAGGTGGCTGGTGAACCAATGTGCTTCAACCCCATCACATCTGACACGGTCAGCATGTCTTCTTTGGACACACCTATCGCGACTTCATCAAGTATCAGCTTGCTGGTGGCATCTATATCGGGGGTTTGAGAAGTTTTTTCCAGCACCCTAAGTAAATTCAAAAATTGAATGTAATAATTTTTTTTCATCGGTAGCACCTCTGCAATTATTCTAGGCGCAATTTTTGCAGGCAATAAAGCAAGGTCGCGACAGGTGCTTCTTCATGCACCAAATGACCGTAAGCTGGCCATTCGGTCAGTTCACCGTTGTGTAGCAAGTCCATGGCTTGTCTGGCTTGGGTGGGGGGCACCGTGGCATCCTTGCCGCCGACCAACAGCTGCACCGGGCAGCGCAGTTGAGGCAGCTTTTCTCTGCCGCGTGACAAATCCCAGGCCGCCATCATGTTCAACGCCCCTTGGGCATGCGCCGGGCTGGCCACCAACTGCGCATACAAAGCCATGCCGCGCGCATCCAATACCGAGCCAGTGCTTTGCAGCAATTTTTCCAACACACCCGGACTGCTCGCTTGGCGGGCGAACCAGCGTGGCACCAGTGTGGTCATGGCCAGTAATTTGGCGGCAGGCGGGAACAGCAAACCCGCCAAGCCCGGCAGCGGTAACCAAGCCGGGTTGATACCAATCAGCACCTCTGGTTGCAAGGGTGTGTCCAACACCATGTGTGCAGCGATGGCGGCGCCTGCGGAATGGCCAATGAAGGCTTGCACAGGCCACGCCAATTGGGCGAGGAGTTCGGTAATGCCATGCGCCATGCCTGGCAATGACATGCCTTCACCTACGGCCAAGCTACTGAACCCGTGCCCGGGCAAATCAATCGCCAGCACTTGTGCATGTTGCGCCAAAGGCTTTAGCAAATCGCGCCAGGTGTGCAAGGACGCGCCTGTACCGTGCAAAAGCAACACGCGTGGGCCATGGGTGCCGGCTTGTTGTATGTGCCAGCGCACGCCAGCAGCCGTCACAAAACGGCTTAAATCGCTGTTGGGCCATTTTTCTCGCTGGTGTTCCCAGTCCATGGCTCAGGCGCCGGGGTTGCGCCAGACGGGTGTCTGAGCGGGCGCTGGGGAAGGCTGCCAAGCAACACGTGGTGTCGGCACGGTGGGGGCGGGTGGGGCATTGCCCGACTGCACGGCTTGCACCGCTTGCGCCATGCGGTTGCTGTTGGCCATGGGCAAGGGCACATAGTGAGCGCCCATGGCCTGTGCCAGTTGCTGGGCTTGCGGCTCGGGCCGCGCACTGGTGTCAAGCCAAATAGCAGGCAGTTGATGGCTGCGCCAAACACGCGCCAAAGTAAGTGCATCCTCCAGCGCTTGTGCGCGTCCCCCTTGGCCTTGCAATGTGACATTCGGTCTGCCGTCTGAGAGCATGACCAAGCTGGGCGAATGTCCCAGACGTTTTTCTGCCAAGGCCACTTGCAGGCTTTGTTCGATGGCACGGGCCAATGGCGTGCCGCCGCCGCCGGGCAAGCCCGAGAGGCTGCGTTTGGCGCGCACCAACGATTTGGTCGGCGGCAGCAGCACCTCGGCATGTGTGCCTCTGAAACCAATGACGCAGACCTGATCACGCCGCGCATAGGATTGGGTCAACAGCAACTCGACCGCGCCTTTTGCCTCAGCCAAACGGTGCAAGGCGGCGGAACCCGAGGCATCGATGGCAAAAATCAAGCAGGTCGGGCTGTGCTCTGCATACCGGTGAACGTGGAAGTCTTCGGTGCGAATCGCCAGCTTGGCGCGTGATTGGCTAGGCAGGCGGCGCAATTTTTGTCGTGGCACTGCGGCATTGAGCGTGGCGAGCACATGCAACCTGGCACCCTGGCGAGGGTTGCCCGGGCGCGGTGGCATAGGGGTGCCGCGCAGAAAACTGGGCTTGCGCTGGCCACTGCGGCCTTGTCCGCGCCCCGCAGGGGCAGTGGTTTTGTGCGCGGCCAATTGGGCCAGTACATCCGCAGGCAGACTGGCCAGCGCGGCCTCAAGCATCACCTCGGCCATCTCTTGCGGATCAAATGCTGGTGGATCAGATGGCGGGTCGGCGGGCGGCTGTTCTGGCGGATCGCCAGGCGGTGGCTCATCTGGCGGCGCATCATTTTGTGGTTCGGGCTCGGGTGGTGCGGCTTGTTGTTCAGGGGGTGCAGGGGCACGGGTGGCACGTGGCGTCAGTACCAAGCGGGCGGCGCGACCCAAGTCTTCATCTTGCACCTGATCGCTGCCGCGCAACGCGGCCAACACTTTGGCCAATCGCACGGTGGCCAAGCAAGCGCGCAAACTGTTCACGCCCAGGGTTTCGGCGGTTTGGCAAACCGCTTTCAAGACCGCGTCTTGTATGTCCAATTGCAAGGCATGTGCGCGCAGCGCAGGCAGGTCCATAGAAGGCAGCGTGTCCAGCAACAAGCGGGTGTCGTTATCTTCGCCGCCGGCGCGTCCCATGTGTCGTAAATCGAGCCAGAGCCCCAGCCGTTCTTGTAAAACGCCAGCCAAGGGTGGCTCGTCTTCCAAGGATTCGTCCAGCGCAACCAAGCCAATATAGGTGTCTTGTGCCATCTGGTTTCGACCCGCACTGACCTGACCTTGGTCCAGCACTTGACCCAAGATGGCGGCGGTGTCGTCTGGCAATCGCTCTGCCATGGGCAAGAGCAACAAGGTGGGACGGGGCTGTGTCAGCACACCGGGCTGGTAAACGGCGCGTCCAGCATGCAGTGTGGCACCGAGGTCTAGGCCACCCAACAGTCGTTCGCTGTCGGCATGGCCCGGTACACGCCGCAATGCCGGATGTAAACGCGCAAGTTGCGCCAACCATTCGTCACGTACCGGACCATGGGGTGCACGCAACCACACGCCGCGTAATCCGCTCGGGTCGACACTGAGCGCAGCCGCGGCCCACAGGGCGTCGTCCCATGCCAGATTCACGCGCCCAGCACCTCCTCAAGCGCACGTTGCACACGCGTGCCTGAGCCGGTGTCGTCCAGCGGATTGCGCCGCAAACGGTGGCGCAAGGCCAAGGGTGCAATATGTCTGAGGTGCTCTGTGGTCACCGATTTTTTACCCTGTAGCGCGGCATAGGCGCGGCTGGCGCGCATCAAGGTGAGTTCGGCGCGCAGCCCGTCGGTGCCCAGCTTTTGGCAGAGTTGCGCGCAAGTGCGCAGCAAGTCATCACCGGTCTGCACCTTGTCCAGACCTTTGCGCGCTTTGACGATGTGTTTGCGCAATGCGTCGTTGTCGGCGGCATAGCTTTCGCGAAAGGCTTGTGGGTCGCGCTCGAACGCATCGCGGCGTTTGATGACGAGCACACGTTGGTCCAGGTCTTGCGGCGTGCGCACTTCCACCGACAGACCGAAGCGGTCAAGTAACTGCGGACGCAATTCGCCTTCTTCCGGGTTGCCGCTGCCCACCAACACAAAGCGCGCAGGATGGCGAATGCTCAAGCCCTCGCGTTCCACCACGTTTTCGCCGGACGCGGCCACATCGATCAGCAAATCGACCAAATGGTCTTCCAGCAAATTGACCTCATCGATGTACAAAAAACCACGGTTGGCTTGGGCCAGCAAGCCGGGAGAAAACGCTTTCACGCCTTGGCTCAGCGCTTGCTCCAAATCAAGCGCACCCACCACACGGTCTTCGGTCGCGCCCAAGGGCAAATCGATGACCGGCACAGGTTTGCTTTCGCTGGCGATCTTGCTGCCCGATTTCAGCCGACTGCAATCGGAACAACTCACCAATTGGCTTTGCGGGTCGCAGCCATATGCACAACCCTTGACCACTTGGTTGGGTGGCAGCAAGTCGGCCAAGGCCCTTACCGCGGTGGACTTGCCCGTGCCTCTGTCGCCCAGAGCCAGCACGCCGCCGACTTTGGGGTCGACAGCGACGATTTGAATCGCCAATTTCATCTCGTCCTGGCCGACGATGGCGGAGAAGGGAAAGGGAATAGCCATGGTTCGATCTTACGAAAGGCGCACAGCAACCCGGTCGCTATGCTGAAACAAGGGGCAAGTCAGGCGACCATCAGTTCGCGGCAGGTTCGTACACACCTTCCAAACGGTCTTCGAGTTCATCACTGGCTTGTTGGAGTTGCTGCAACATGTCGGCGTCAGGGGTCCAGTATGAGCGCGCAGATGCTTCGATCAAACGATTGGCCAATCGGGCCGAAGCCGTTGGGTTGAGTTTGGCCAAACGCTCGCGCATTTCGGGGTTGAGCACAAAGGTCTCAGAGAGTTGTTTGTACACCCAAGGCTGTACTTGCCCCGTGGTGGCTGACCAGCCCATGGTGTTGGTGATGTGCACTTCAATTTGCCGCACGCCTTCGTAACCGTGTTCCAGCATGCCTTCGTACCACTTGGGGTTGAGCATGCGCGTGCGGGTTTCCAGGGCGACTTGTTCGGACAAACTGCGCACCGTGCCGTCGCCCCGGGTTTGGTCGCCAATGTAGACCGGTGTGTTGTCGCTGCCGCCTTTGGCTTGGCGCACGGCGCGGGTGATGCCGCCCAGCGTGTCGAAATAATTGTCGACCGTGGTGACACCAAGTTCGACAGATTCCAAGTTTTGGTAGGTGAGTTGCACATCTGCCAAAGCGCTTTTGAGCAAGCCGGGGTGCGACACCGGTTGGCCACTCACGCCAAACGCAAACCCTTTGCGCGAGGTGTAGGCGTTTGCCAATTCGTCTTCGCTGTCCCAGCAACCGTTGTCGACCAAATGATTGACGTTGGCCCCGTAAGTGCCGTCGGCATTGCCAAACACGCGCAAAGCTGCGGTGTGCATGTCGCATTGGTGTTCTTGCTGGTAAGCCAATGCATGTTTGCGGATGAAATTGTCCTCTGGGGCTTCGTCGGCTTGCGCAGCCAACAGTGCGGCTTGCGCCAGCATTTTGATTTGCAGCGGCAACAGGTCGCGGAAGATGCCCGAGAGCGTGACCACCACATCAATGCGTGGACGACCCAACTCGGCCAACGGAATCAATTGCGCGCCGACCAAGCGGCCATAGCTGTCAAAACGCGGCTTGGCGCCAAGCAAACGCAGCGCCTGGCCAATTTGGCTGCCCTCGGATTTCAAGTTGTCACTGCCCCACAACACAATGGCCACCGACTCAGGCAAGGGGTTACCGTCATCCATGAAGCGGGCGATGAGTTTGTCGGCTTGTTTGGCACCGTCTTGCACTGCAAAGGCACTCGGAATGCGAAACGGGTCAAAGCCATGCAAGTTACGCCCGGTGGGCAGCACCTCAGGGGTGCGTATCAAGTCGCCGCCCGGGGCGGGGTGTATGTAGCGGCCATCCAGCGCATTCAGCAGGCCTTCAATTTCGCTGTTCTTGCCCATTAGCGTGTAAGTGCTGGCCAAGGTGTCAAACAATTTGTCGCGCTCCGGCGAGGCCGGCACGCCGCTCAGTTCAGCTGCTTGTGCTGCGCTGCTGCCATCAACAATGGCGGCTATGGCTTGCGGCGCCATGTCGCCCAACCCGTGGCTGTCTGCCATGGCGCCCAGCATATTGAGGTATTGCTCTCGGGCATAGGGCTTGCCCACCACATGCAAGCCGTGTGGAATCAAGGTGTATTCGAGTTCCAGCATTTGCCCTGAAAGGCGCTCGATGGCTTGGTGCACTTGCGCGACGGCTTCGACTCCGCCGTCCAGCTTCCATAGCGGTTCGGCTGGAGTGAGGTCAATGGCAGCGGCTTGCGCTTGAATCAACTCAGCCAAACTGCCCATGTCAGCCATTTCAGATGGGCTGAGGTTGCGCCAGCGATCGATCGAGGCCTTGAGGTCGATCAGGCCACTGTACAAACCCGCTTCTTCCACCGTGGGCGACAAATAACTGATCAGTGTGGCGCCGCCTCTGCGCTTGGCGATGGCACCTTCTGAGGGATTGTTCGCGGCGTACAAATAAAAATTCGGCAAGTCGTTGATCAAGCGATCCGGCCAGCAACTTCCGGCCAAACCGGTTTGTTTGCCAGGCATGAATTCGAGTGAGCCGTGGGTGCCGAAGTGCAAGACGGCATGCGCAGCAAAGTCTTCACGCAAATACCGGTAAAAAGCTGAAAACGCATGCGTAGGTGCGAAGCCGCCCTCAAACAGCAAACGCATCGGATCGCCCTCATAACCGAAAGACGGTTGCACCGTGACCAGTAAGTTGCCGAACTGGTGGCCGAGCACAAAAATCGATTCGCCGTTGGACAACAGTTTGCCGGGCGCGGGGCCCCAATGCGCTTCGATATCGGCCAAGTAGCGCTCGCGGCGCACATGGTCTTCGGCGGAAATGAGGGTGTGCACATTGGCGTCCGCACCGTATTGCGCGCGGTTGCCTTCCAAAATGCATTGCTCCAATGCTTCACATGATTCGGGCAGGTCTACGCTATAGCCTTGCGCCTTCATCGCTTTCATGGTGTTGTAGAGCGACTCGAACACCGCCAGATAGGCGGCGGTGCCGGTGTTGCCCGCATTGGGCGGGAAATTGAAGATGACCATGGCGATACGCCGCTTCGCGCGTTCGCTGCGGCGCAAAGCCACCAACTTGGCCACCCGCATGGCCAACATGGCTGTGCGCTCGGTGCAGGTGAACATGTCTTCTTGGTGGTGGTCCTTCGTGAAAGTACAGCGATGGTGGCAACCGGTGCAAGTCACGCCGTCGGCACCCGGACGACCGCCATAGACCATGGGAATGACGGAGCCATCGAGTTCGGGAATGGCGATCATGATGGTGGACTCCACCGGCAGCAGGCCGCGGCTGGAGCCGCCCCATTGGTCCAGGGTTTGGAATTCCACCGGGTGGGCTGCAATGTAAGGAACATCCAAGCGACCCAAAATTTCCTCTGCCGCGTGCGCGTCGTTGTAGGCGGGGCCGCCGACCAAGGAAAAACCAGTGAGCGAAATCACCGCGTCCACCGTGCATCGGCCGTCTTCGATGAAAAACGCTTCGATGGCCGGGCGTGAATCGAGGCCTGTGGCAAACACCGGTACCGTTTGCAGGCCTTGCACTTCAAGCGCGGCAATGACCGCGTCATAGTGCTGTGTGTTGCTGGCAATCAGATAAGAGCGCAGCAACAAGACACCGACACGGCCTTTGGCTGCTTGTGGCTTGACGATCTGCGGCAACTGCACCAGGTCGGCATGCAAACGCGGTTGCATGCGCGGGTGGTAGACACCGACCTCGGGGTACTCGGCAGGCGAGGCCACTTTCAACGCGGCTGACTTGTCTGGCAACGCCTGCTTGGCGTAGCGGTCTACCAAGTACAGCACCAGGTTGTGGATATTTTCTTGAGAGCCGCCCAGCCAGTATTGCAAGGTGAGGAAATAGGCGCGCAGGTCTTGCGCCGTGCCGGGAACAAACCGCAAAATTTGGGGCAGACGCCTGAGCATTTTCATTTGCCGAGCGCCTGCGGAGGCATCCTGACCGGCTTGCGGTTTGCTGCCGCGCAATTTTTTCAAAAATGCCATGGGACCTGTGCTGGGTTTGCCCATGTCGAGCTTACCCATGCGGGTGAGTTTGACCACCTCGGCCGCCGACATGATGCAGACCATGGCGGTGCAATGGTCACGCCGCGCTTGCAAGTCGGGCAAAATCGGCTGAAAGTGGTCTTCCAAAAACAGCATACTGACCACAATGATGTCAGCGCTGGCAATGTCCGCTTGGCAACGCGCGAGTTTTTGCGCATCGGCGGCGTATTCAGACGCAGAATGGATGGCAAAACTCAGGTTAGGAACTTGTCGCACCAACGCATTACGGGCCTTGATGGCCGCGCTGTTGAGGTGTGTGTCCATGGTCAGGATGACCACTTTGACAGAACTGCTCGCTGATGTTGAATGTGACATGCTTGGTGTTTCGGTCGGCGAAGTCGGTGGTTAACAAATGTGTCAATTGAAGTTGACATTACAAAATGTCTTGAAGAATTTATAACTAGGGAAAACCCTTGAAATCGGAAAATTCGATGAATACCTCTGAATCAGTCGGCTCTGCGCCACCCGCCGCGCCCACCGAACCGGCGTTGCCTAACCTCAAACGCCATTGGCGCAGCCTGTTGCTGGCATTCGCGGTCAGTTTCGCGGTTGCGGGTATCGGCTCGTCGCTGACCGTCTTGGACGCTTGGTATTTCCAACTCAAGCAACCTCCTTGGAAACCGCCAGATGCTGCATTCGGACTGATCTGGTCGGCGATCTTCAGCCTGTGCGCCATCAGCGCTTGGTTGGGTTGGTATGTCAGTGGTTCGGCCAAAGAGCGTTGGCAGTGGCTGGGTCTGTGGGCATTGAACGCGTTTTGCAACGTGTTTTGGAGTGTGATTTATTTCAAATGGCACCGCCCCGACTGGTCATTGGTTGAACTTTTGTTTTTATGGCAGAGTATTTTTTTATTGATAGTGTTTATCTATCCACGTTGTCGCGTGGCTGCGTGGCTGCTCATGCCTTATTTAGTGTGGGTGACCACTGCAGGCATGTTGAACTATTCCACCATTTCGCTCAACGGGCCTTTTGCCTGAGTGGCCCGAGCTTTACTTGAGCGTCAACCTAGGGTATCGGTGCACCGTTGTAGGCTCATATCCCAGTGTAAGCAACAATATTGGGGTAATTCCCCACTCGGGGCCTTTTAAATCATCGGAGATATTGATATGACAAGTCGTCGCGAATTCGTAGTACAGCTGGGTGTGGGTGCATCTGCTTTGTTGGCGGGTGGTCAAGTGTTTGCACAAGCCATGGTGGACGAAAAAGATGCACAGGCCGCAGCATTGGGTTACAAAGCTGACACGACCAAAGTGGACAACAAAAAATTTGCTTCACACAAGCCTGACCAAAATTGTGCCAACTGCGCGTTGTACCAGGCCAAAGCCGGTGACAAGGCAGGCGGCTGTCCTTTGTTTGCAGGCAAAAAAGTGGCAGGTGCCGGTTGGTGCAGTGCTTGGGCCAAAAAAGGCTGATCCGAAAACACCTTTTTCAGTGTTTCTCGCAAACCCCTGTGGTAACGCCCCAGGGGTTTTTTACTTTAGGCTGCTCTCAAAAATACGTCGTAGGTGGTATGCTCATCGGGGTAAACCCCTTATTGTCAACTTCAGTTGACACATCTAAGCTTACGCGGAACGTGTCGATTGCCGATTGGCAAATACCGCAGGAGAAGGCCACATGACCCCATTGTTAGACAGTATCCAAACACCTTCGGATGTGCGGCAACTGTCACCTCAGCAATTGCCTGCACTGGCCAACGAATTGCGCAGCTTTTTGATCGAAAGTGTTGGCAAAACCGGCGGACATTTCAGCTCCAACTTGGGCACGGTCGAATTGACCGTGGCTTTGCACTATGTGTTCAACACACCGCATGACCGTTTGGTGTGGGACGTGGGTCACCAAACCTATCCGCACAAAATTTTGACCGGACGGCGCAACCGCATGGGGACCTTGCGTCAATTGGGCGGCGTGGCCGGCTTTCCCAAGCGCGATGAAAGCGAATACGACGCTTTCGGCACCGCGCATTCATCGACCAGTATTTCTGCCGCCCTTGGCATGGCCATGGCCGCCAAACAAAAGGGCGAGCAACGCCACAGCGTAGCCATCATCGGCGACGGTGCCATGACCGCTGGCATGGCGTTCGAAGCCATGAACAACGCAGGCGTGAGCGACTGCAACATGCTTGTTATCCTGAATGACAACGACATGTCCATCAGCCCGCCCGTGGGCGCGCTCAACCGCTATTTGGCGCAATTGATGAGCGGGCGTTTCTACACCGCCGCCAAAGAGGTCGGTCGCCAGGTATTGAAAAATGCACCGCCCTTGTTTGAACTCGCACGCCGCTTAGAGCACCAGACCAAGGGCTTGATATTGCCAGCCACGTTGTTTGAAAAATTTGGCTTCAACTACATTGGCCCGATCGACGGCCATGACTTGGACGCATTGATTCCCACGCTACAAAACATCAAGCAATTGAATGGACCGCAGTTTTTGCATGTGGTCACGCGAAAAGGCCAAGGCTACAAACTCGCCGAGGCCGATCCCATTGCCTACCACGGCCCGGGCAAATTTGACCCGAAGGTGGGCTTGGTTCCACCTGCGACTGCGCCTAAACAAACATTCAGCCAAGTATTCGGTCGTTGGCTGTGTGACATGGCCGAACAAGACCCGCGCTTGGTGGCCATCACACCGGCCATGCGCGAAGGCTCGGGCATGGTTGAGTTCCATCAGCGTTTTCCTGAGCGCTACCACGACGTTGGCATTGCCGAACAACACGCCCTCACGTTCGCCGCTGGCCTGGCCTGCGAGGGTTTGAAACCCGTGGTGGCCATTTATTCCACTTTCTTGCAACGCGCCTATGACCAATTGATTCATGACGTGGCCTTGCAAAAATTACCCATGGTGCTGGCGCTGGACCGCGCCGGTATTGTTGGCGCTGACGGCCCGACCCATGCCGGTGTCTATGACATCCCGTTTTTGCGATGTGTGCCCCAGGTGAGCATTGCTTGTCCCGCTGACGAAAACGAATGCCGCATGTTGTTGAGCACCGCGCATGCGCAAGACCATACCGTGGCCGTGCGTTATCCACGCGGCGCTGGCGCTGGAACTGCACAAGCAGCGGGATTGGCCAGCTTGCCGTTTGGCAAGGGCGAAATTCGCAGACAAGGACAGTCGGTCGCGATACTGGCCTTTGGTACTTTGCTCTACCCCGCCTTAGAAGCTGCCAAGGCATTGAATGCCACGGTAGTCAATATGCGCTGGGCCAAGCCCTTGGATACCGAGTTGTTGCTGCAAATCGCGGCCAGCCACCAAGCCTTGGTCACGGTCGAAGAAGGCGCGCTCATGGGCGGTGCTGGTTCTGCGGTGCTCGAAGCCTTGCAAGACGCGCAGATCCAATTACCTGTGTTGCGACTAGGGGTGCCCGATGTTTTTACCGATCACGGTGACCCTGTGAAGATCATGTCGGCACTCGGTTTGGATGCTGCAGGCATCGAATCCTCGGTACGAGGCCGCTTTAACCATTTACTCAGCGCGGATGACAAGACCAACGCCAGCAATCTCAAACTGGTTGGCTGATAAAATTTTCGGCTTACTTAACTGGATTGGAGTTCTTTCATGGATCGTCGTTCCGCACTAAAAAATGCAGGCATTGCTGGGGTGATTGGCGCTGGCATGGCCCCGGCAGTGCATGCCCAAGAGGCCATTCGTTGGCGTCTTGCTTCCAGTTTCCCCAAATCACTTGACACTATTTTTGGTTCGGCCGAAACCTTCGCCAAAAAAGTGCGTGAGTTGAGCGGCGGCAAATTCATCATTTCTGTGCATGCTGCAGGCGAGCTCATGCCTCCGTTTGGCGTGGTCGACGGTGTGCAAAATGGCACGGTGGAAATGGCCCACACCGCCCCCTATTACTTTTTTGGCAAGGACGAAACCTTTGCATTGGGTTGTGCCGTACCGTTTGGGCTCAACAGCCGACAAACTACTGCTTGGATGTTTCAGGGCAACGGCCTCAAACTCATGCGCGAGTTTTACAAGCAGTACAACATTGTCAATTTCCCTGGCGGCAATACCGGTTCGCAAATGGGTGGCTGGTTTCGCAAGGAAGTCAAATCGCTGGCAGACATCAAGGGCCTGAAGTTTCGTGTCGGTGGCTTTGCCGGCAAGGTGATCGTGCGCATGGGCGGCGTGCCGCAAAACATTCCTGGTGGTGAGATTTACCAAGCCTTGGAAAAAGGCACGATCGACGCCGCTGAATGGATTGGACCTTACGACGACCAAAAATTGGGCTTCAACAAGGTCGCGCCTTTTTATTACTACC
Source organism: Comamonadaceae bacterium (assembly GCA_027488735.1). Taxonomy (GTDB): domain Bacteria; phylum Pseudomonadota; class Gammaproteobacteria; order Burkholderiales; family Burkholderiaceae_C; genus Limnohabitans. Next base: position 152,377 of record JAIYBB010000001.1, read on the forward strand.
CGGGTTTTTGGGAAGGCGGCCCCCAGCTCGACTTGTTCATCAACGAAAAAGCGTTCAACGGTTTGTCTGCGGTCAACAAATCCATCATCGAATGTGCATCTGCTTTCGCCCATGTCGATTGCCAGGCCAAGTACGATGCCCGCAACCCGGGCGCGTTGATGCAGTTGGTAGCAAGCAAAACCAAGGTGCTGCCTTTCCCCAAAGATGTCATGGACACCGCATTCAAAGAATCCATGGCGCTTTACGATGAACTCAGCGCCAAAAACCCGAACTGGAAAAAGGTGTACGCGGACTATTCCGCATTTCGCAAACAACAAAACCTGTGGTTCCGTTTTTCAGAGGCATCGTTTGACAGGTACATGCAAAGCGTCAAGCTCTGACCCTGTTGCAGCTCTAGAGATAAAAAAACCCCGTTAGGAATATGTCCTAACGGGGTTTTTTGATGGTCGGGTGGCCCCATGCACCGCAGCAAGCGCAGGCTGCGGGCAATCTGCGCTTATTTGCTGGCCTCGTCCTTGTTCATGGACTCTTGCATCATCTTCATCGGGTCATCTTCAGGAGCAGAACCATCAGCCCCTGGGATGGCGGCAGCAGGGTCAACCGATGGATCATTGGAATGGGTGGCGTTCATCATTTCGATTTGCACCTGCTCATCGCTCAATACCTCGGCTTTTTCCAACCCACTGGAGACAATGCCGGGGAAGGCAATGATCAAGCCCACCATGATGAGTTGCATCACGATGAAGGGCACAGCCCCCCAGTAAATTTGCATGGTGGTGACCGGTTGTACTTCTTTTTGCGTGGGCTTGTCGAAATATGCTTTGAGCGGCGCCACACTGCGCAAATAAAACAACGCGAATCCAAATGGCGGGTGCATGAACGATGTTTGCATGTTGACGGCCAACAACACGCCAAACCATATCAGGTCGATGCCGAGTTTTTCTGCGACGGGCCCCAGCAACGGCACCACAATGAACGCCAATTCAAAGAAGTCCAAAAAGAAGGCGAGCACAAAAATCATGATGTTGACAACGATCAGAAAACCGATCTGTCCGCCCGGCAAATCGCCCAGCAAATGTTCCACCCAGATATGTCCATCCACGCCTTGGAACACCAGACTGAAACAGGTCGAGCCAATCAGAATGAACAGCACAAAGCTGGACAACTTGGTGGTGGAGGTCAAAGCCTGTTTGAGCAGCGAATAGCTGAGTCGACCGCGCAAGGTGGCCATGATGATGGCCCCCAAGGCACCCATGGCACCGCCCTCGGTCGGAGTGGCGATACCCAAGAAGATCGTGCCCAGCACCAGGAAGATCAACAGCAATGGGGGAATCAGCACGAAAGTGACGCGTTCAGCCATGTTGGAAAGCAAACCCATGCGTGTTGTCTTGTTGATGACGGCCAGCACAAATGCCAACAACACACCGCTGCACAGCGACACCACGATGGTTTCATCCTTGGCTGGATTGGCACCAGTGCTGCCTTTGAAGTAGTCCACGATAGCTGGATAGCTTTGCGCCAAATACACGGCGGAAAAAGTACACAAAATCGTCAGAAGCAACAGAGACAGCAGGCCGGATTTGCCGTTGTCTTCGCGGATGGTGCGGGCTGACAAGGGCAAGGCGGGCACCCATTGCGGGCGGAAAATAGCAACACCCATGATGAACAAAATATACATACCGGTGAGCATGAAGCCCGGCAAAAAAGCGCCTTTGTACATTTCACCAACGCTGCGACCGAGTTGGTCCGCCAGAATGATCAGCACCAGCGAAGGCGGGATGATTTGCGCCAAGGTGCCTGAGGCGGCAATCACGCCAGAGGCGATGCGCCGGTCATAGCCGTAGCGCAGCATGATGGGCAGGGAAATCAAGCCCATGGAAATAACAGATGCAGCAACCACACCAGTGGTGGCCGCCAGTAATGCGCCCACAAAAATGACAGCAAATGCCAAACCGCCTCGAATCGGACCGAACAATTGGCCAATGGTGTCCAGCAAGTCCTCGGCCATGCCGGAGCGTTCCAATATCAAGCCCATGAGCGTGAAAAACGGAATGGCCAGCAAGGTCTCGTTTTGCATGATGCCGAAGATGCGCAAAGGCAAGGCTTGCAACAAGGCTTCGGGCAACACGCCCAATTCAATACCGATGAAGCCGAAAAACAGTCCACAGGCTCCCAAACTGAAAGCCACCGGGAAGCCCAGCATCAGAAAAATAATCAGTCCCAGGAACATGACCGGGGCGAGGTTTTGTATAAAAAATTCCATGGTCGTCGTTCCCGATTCAGGCGTTCTGTGGATGGGTTTTGGCTTCTGCCAACTTGCGAATTTCTTCAGCCAATTCTTCTTCGGCAGATTTTTCACCGGGCTTGAGGGTCGGGTCAGGAATGAGACCTTTTAGAAAAGCTATCCGTTTGATCAACTCTGAAGCGCCTTGTAACCACAGCAACCCAAAGCCCAGCGGGATCATGGCGTAGACCGGCCAACGGATCAGACCACCGGCGTTGGAGGACATTTCGCCGGACATCAGGCCTTTCAAGAAAAACGGTACGCCAAACCACATCACCGCCGTGCACATGGGCAACATGAAGCAGGCAAAACCGAAGATATCAATTTGTGTTTGTGTTCGGCGTGTAAATTTGGAATACACCACGTCAATCTTGACATGTTCGTTTTGCAACAAGGTGTAGCAAGAAGCCAGCAAAAAGGATGCCGCAAACAAATACCACTGCACTTCCAAAAAAGCGTTGGAGCTGGTGTTGAAAATTTTGCGCACCAAGGCGTTGACGGCGCTGATGACCGTAGCGGCCAGTATGAGCCAGATCACGTAGCGGTTGATCCGTGTGTTGATTCTGTCAATCGCGTTGGAAAAAGCGAGTAATCCCTGCATAGCCGGCTCCGAGGTATGGGCAAGGGCGCATTCTATGCGCCAAGGTAAGTACCCACAAAGCTTAATGGCTGTTCTTGCGCGATAGTTTTCTGTAAAGCGTGGCACGGCTGATGCCCAGCGCTTTTGCGGCTTGCGCCACGTTTCCTTTGGCTTGGGCAATGGCTTTGTTGATCATGGCCAGTTGGAGTTGCTGCAGCGCGCCTGTTGTAGCGGGTTGTGTCGAGTTGTTGATACCGTGCTGCAAAACGCTTTGCACATGCAAATTCAGCCCCGACCACAGCGGCACATCCATGGTTTGTGCACGATTAGCACCATCAAACAACAAGCCGGCGGGTATGGCAAACAAATCGCTGGCATGTTGGGGGCCATCACCCACCCAATGGAGCATCTCGCGGGCCAACATATTGGCACCCAAGACCTCGCCCTCACTGCTCAACAACATCAGACCGTCGTTGTCGTCTGCCATCAAGCGACCCGGCCAATTCAAGCGCAACAGCAAATGGTGCGGTTGGCGCAATAAAAAAGCATTGCTGATGCTGCGCGCTGACAAGGCCGCCAAATGGCTAAGTTCAGGCCGCTCTTGGCTCATGACAGCGGTCAGGTCGAGCATACCGATGCAGTCGCCTTGTCCGCTCCATAAAGGTGCGCCAGCGCAACTGTATATGGAGGTGTCTTTGAAAAAATGTTCGCTGCGGTGCAGCCACACTGGTTTTTTTTCAATCAGCGCGGCACAAATGGCCGAGGTACCTACCGCTTGCTCGCTGAGGTCAACCCCGACACGGGCGATCACATCGACCCGACGGTCATGCCTGTCCACACCCGCGCCGACGTCTATCACCACGCCTTTGGCATCTGTGATCAGTGGGAAAAAAGAGGTGCCGGCAATGGCCCGGCCCAGTCGCTCAAGCTCTGGGCGAGCCGCTTCAATCAGTTCATGGTGTTGATCAAGTGTGCGGTGGATATGGGCGGCTGATAACGGGTCAAAACCGACTTGGTAGTGCGGTTGCATGCCTTGCGACAAACAGCGATGCCAGCTTTGGGTGATCCAATCAGCGACCAACGGTGAATGCGTTTCACCGTCATGCATGATGGCGGTTCTGGCCTGTTCTAAATGCGAAAGACGGTTGGCGGCGACGGCGATGGCGGGCGTGTTCATGTGCAGGCCACTGTCGGACAAGGTGCTGACATGCTGCTTACCGCAGCCACAGCCATTCCACCGACTTGATGCCCGCCAAGGTGAACAGCAGCGAGCCCAACACATGCAAGCTGGCAGTCAGCAATGCGGTGGCGTAACGCGCGTTCAGAAGCATCTGCACCACCTCGCTGCTGAAAGTAGAAAACGTGGTCAAGGCACCCAAAAAACCGGTGACCAACAACATGCGCCACAGCGGGTCGAGTTCAGGTGCCTGCTGAAACACAGCGACACACACACCGATCAGGTAGCCGCCGATCAAATTGGCATAAAGCGTGCCCCATGGCAACAAGTTGGAAGAGTTGAAATGGACACTCAGTTGCCAGCGTGCCAATGCACCCAAACAGGCCCCCACACAAATGGCAATCACAGCAGCCATGGGCAACACACCTATAAAGAAAGAATCAGATTATGGGCCCGCAGCTGGGGCGATGACCGGGCCGCATAATCCAACGCATGAGAAAAACCTATCCATTACAAGCAGAGGGGCGTCACCCAGACCGGGTGTTGGATGCCGTCAAGCACGATGTACGCAAATATTTGAAGCGCGAGCGCCGCAGACCACTTCCCGAGGGTGTGGACTTTTGGGATTTCGCTTGTCGCTTTGGACTGAGTGCAGAAGTCGCCGAGACCGTGCATTTGTCAGCCGTGATTGCATCGATCGACGCGGCAGCCAAAGAGCAGGCCACGCAGGTCTATGTGGAAATCATCACCATCCATGGCAAGCGTCAACCCCGACCGCTGGTGCCAAGCGATGACGTCGTGCCCGACGATGAAGAAGACGATTTGCCGGAGTAATTCAAGATGCTGCAAGGGCTGAGGATATTGGTGACACAAGCCGATGTGTTCATGGGGCCGGCTTTGTGCCAGACGTTGACAGCTCATGGCGCTGAGGTGTTGTCAGACACGCGGGATCTGACTGCTGTCGACGCACCGCTTCGCATGGTGCAGCAACACGGGTCTGTCGATGTGTTGTTGGTGAATCTGGCCATGCCGGCGCCCTCTACTTTGGCAGCTGAAGTCAGCGAAGACGAATGGCATGCCGTGTTCGACACCATGGTTCATCCCTTACCCCGATTGGTCAAAGCCGTGTTGCCGCAAATGCAGTCGCGCGGCAGCGGCAAAATTTTGGTGATGGGCAGTGCCAGTGCTTTGCGCGGTATGAAGCGGGCATCGAGTTACAGCGCAGCGCGCGGCGCGCAACTGGCGTATGTGCAAGCCATCGGTGTGGAACTCGCCCCGATGAATATCCAAGTCAATGCCATCGCGCAAAACTTTGTCGACAACCCCACCTATTTCCCGCCCGAAGTGCAAGCCAACCCGCGCTTCATCGAACGTATGAAACGCGAGGTGCCATTGGGCAGGCTGGTCAAAGCCGAGGAGGACGCCGAGTTCGCCGCGTATTTGTGCAGTCGCCATGCCGACTGCTTTGTCGGGCAGGTGTTCCCGGTCAGCGGTGGCTGGGCGGTGCGATAGTCAACTGCCTTGCAACGCCACCAATTGGTTGACCAATGCGGTGTGAAAGCGATCGGGGTTTTGCACCTGCGGGGCATGGCCTAAGTCGGGAAACAAAACCAGTTGTGCGCCAGGAATGGTTTTGACGGCTTTGAGCGACAAGGCGCGGTAATTGCCCATGGTGTTTTTGATGGGCTCGGATGCTATGTCTTTGCCAATGGCGGTGGTGTCTTTTTCCCCGATCAACAGCAGCGTGGGTACTTTGATATTGGGAAACTCGTAAAGCACGGGTTGATGAAAAATCATCACAAAGGCTTGCGCTGATTGTCTGGCCATGGCTTCTTTGCCCGGGCCACGGTACATGCCAGCGATCATTTGCACCCACGGCTCGTACTCCGGCTTCCATTCATTGGCGTAATAGGTTTTGAGCTGGTAATTGCGCATGCGTTCATCGGTTTGGCTCATTTCACGGGCATACCATTGGTCCTCGCTCAAAGTGGGTACACCTAAGGCTTTCCAGTCTTCCAGGCCCAAGGGATTGACCAATACCAATTGCGTCACTGCCTCGGGATACATCAGCGCATAACGCGTGGCCAACATACCGCCCATGGAATGGCCCACGACGGTGGCTTTTTCAATCTTCAACGACTTCAACAATGCATGCGTGTTGCTGGCGAGTTCAGCGAAACTGTATTCATAGCCAATGGGTTTGCTGGACTTGCAAAAACCGATTTGGTCAGGAACGATGACACGCATCCCTGCTTTTTGCAACACGAGTGCCGTGGCATGCCAGGTGGCCGCACAGAAATTTTTGCCATGCATCAACACCGCGACAGGTGCTTTGGGCTTGTTGGATGGGTAGTCCAAGTAGGCCATTTGAATCGGTTGGCGGTACGCAACGAAATTGAATGACAACACGGGTGCAGGGTATTCGAAGCCTTGCAATTCAGGGCCGTAGACAGGCACGTCGGCTTGTGCGCCACAACTGATCGCTAAACAAAACAGGGCAATGATTTTTTTCATGGGATGTTCAAGCTGTTGCCAGCATGCCTTTCGTTTCAATGAATGCAACCACCGTGTCCAGGCCGCTCAGTGTTTTCAAATTGGTCATGACAAAAGGTTTGAGACCTTGCGGCCCGCTGCGCATGCGTTCTGTGTCCGATTTCATCACCTCCAGGTTCGCGCCGACATGCGGGGCTAAATCGGTTTTATTGATGATGAACAAATCGCTTTTGGTGATGCCCGGACCGCCTTTGCGCGGAATTTTTTCTCCGGCGGCGACATCGATGACGTAGATGGTCAAGTCGCTGAGTTCCGGGCTGAAAGTGGCTGCGAGGTTGTCGCCACCGCTTTCGACAAACACCACATCTGCATTGGGAAATTTTTCCAGCATGCGGTCTATGGCTTCCAAGTTAATGGATGCATCTTCCCGAATGGCGGTGTGCGGACAGCCGCCAGTTTCAACCCCCATGATGCGTTCGGCCGGCAAAGCGCCGCTGATGGTGAGTATGCGCTGGTCTTCTTTGGTGTAAATGTCGTTGGTGATGGCGATCAAGTCGTATTTGTCGCGCATAGCTTTGCACAGCATTTCCAGCAAAGTCGTTTTGCCCGAGCCCACCGGGCCGCCGATGCCGACACGCAAGGGCGGGAGTTTTTTGCTGCGATGGGGAATATGGTGAAGAGGTGTGCTCATGATCGGAACAGTCGAGAGTATTGGGTTTCGTGGCGCGCCGACAAAATGGCCAGGCGAGGTGTAAAGGATTGTTGTTGATTGTCGGGTACGGACAAGGCGTGCTCGACCGCCAAAGGAATCTGTGTGCTCAGAGCCGCCAATATGCGTTGCCCACTCAGTTGACCCAAGGGCACTGACTTGATGGCGGCTTGCACCATGTTTTCAGCCCAGCCAAAAGCACAAGTCAACAAGCCTTCGCGTGTGTCAACCGCGTGTGTGTTCAAGGCCAGCGCAAACACCAACGGCCAAGTCGGCGGCAGGCTGTCACACAAGTGCATATCCGCTTCATCAGCCGCTTGGTGATTGCGCAACCAAATCAAGAGCGAGCGACCCATTTGTTCGGTTTGCAAACGCATCTCAAAGGTTTCGCGGGTTTGCATCACCCAAGCGCTGAGTTGCTGCAATGTGTGTGTGTCTTTGAGGTGCCATGCCTTCATGGCTTGCGCGATGACAGGCAACTCGCTGCGCGCCTGCACCAAATGCAACTGGTCAATCAGCCAATGCTGTGCTGAATCTTCGTCTGTGACCAAGCCGTGTTCAACCGCTGACTCCAATCCTTCAGAGTAGGAGAAGCCGCCGACCGGCAAAGCGGGTGAGGCTAATTGCATCAACCACAGCAAGCGGTGGGCGGGGTTGAGAACCGCTGTGTTGGCAGACATGTTTTGTGGGTATGACAGGGAAGCGCTGATCAATGCGAGTGGTCATGGCCACAGCCGGGGCCATGCACATGTGGCTCTTTATGCGAGTGTCCGTGCTCATGTCCGTGATCGTGCGAATGCCCGTGATCATGCGAATGGCCGTGATCATGCGAATGCCCGTGATCATGGTGACCATTTCCGGCGTGCGCAGCGTGTTCACCGTACGCGCCGTTTTCAGGCTCAAAGGCTTCGTCAACAGCCACCACCGTCATGTGCATGTCGCGAAGCATGTCGGCCAACACATGGTCGGGTTCGATTTTCAAATGATCGGCTTGCAGCTCAATAGGCACATGGCGGTTGCCCAAGTGGTAGGCGGCGCGGGTCAAATCAAACAAGCTGCCGTGGTCGGGACAGTGCGTGATACGCAATATCGGTTGCGGCGCAGCCAATACCTTCAGCAATGAACCGTCTTCTCCGACCAGCACATCGCCGCCGCGCACCACTTGCCCGCGCTGCAAAAACACGCCGACACTGCGCCCGTTGGAATCTGTGGTTTCGAAGCGGCTTTTTTGCCGCACATCCCAGTCGAGTGTGACGCTGGCGGCGCGTTTGAGTAATGCGTTGGCCAGGCCTTGACCTTGGCGTATGAGTTTGGAGTAATGAATCATGAGTGAATCAAAAGTTGCGTTTCAGTGATGCCGTTAGGCAAAACCGTAACGGTACCACTGTTAGCCAATTTGGTTAGAACAGGAAATAGCGTTGCGCCATGGGCAGCACGCTCGCGGGCTCGCAGGTCAAGAGCAAACCGTCAGCACGCACGGCATAGGTTTGTGCATCGACTTCCATGCGCGGCGCGTAGTCGTTGTGGACCATGTGGCGTTTGCCGATGCCGCGAATGTTTTTCACCGCGCTCAATGTTTTATGCAAACCGAAACGCTCACCAATGCCAGACGCCATTCCAGCTTGCGACACAAAGCTGAGTGAACCTCGGTGCAAAGCGCCGCCGAAGGCGCCGAACATGGGTCGGTAATGCACCGGTTGCGGCGTGGGAATGGAAGCGTTCGGGTCGCCCATGGCGGCCATGGCGATGAAGCCACCCTTCATGATGATGAAGGGTTTGACACCGAAGAACGCTGGTTTCCACAACACCAGATCGGCCCATTTGCCGACTTCAATGCTGCCCACTTCGTGGCTGATGCCGTGTGCGATCGCCGGGTTGATAGCAAGTTTGGCGACATAGCGTTTGACACGCGCGTTGTCATGGCGGTCGCTTTCACCGGACAGCGGGCCGCGTTGTTGTTTCATCTTGTGCGCGGTCTGCCAGCAGCGCATGATGACTTCGCCGACGCGTCCCATGGCTTGGCTGTCTGAACTGAACATGCTGATCGCGCCCAAGTCGTGCAGTATGTCTTCGGCTGCAATTGTTTCGCGGCGTATGCGGCTCTCAGCGAATGCCAAATCTTCGGCAATCGACGGGTCCAAGTGGTGACACACCATCAGCATGTCCACATGTTCATCCAAGGTGTTGATGGTGTAGGGGCGCGTCGGGTTGGTGGAAGACGGCAGCACATTGGCTTCGCCCACCACTTTCAAAATATCTGGCGCATGACCGCCGCCCGCGCCTTCGGTGTGGAAGGTGTGAATGGTGCGGCCCTTGAACGCGGCAATCGTGTCTTCGACAAAACCGGATTCATTCAAAGTGTCGGTATGAATCGCGACTTGCGTGTCGGTGTCTTCGGCCACGTTCAAACAATTGTCAATCGCCGCAGGCGTGGTGCCCCAGTCTTCATGCAGTTTGAGGCCGATGGCACCGGCGTTGATTTGCTCATGCAATGCGTTCGGCAGCGATGCATTGCCTTTGCCCAAGAAACCCAAATTCATAGGGAACGCGTCTGCGGCTTGCAGCATGCGCTCTAAGTTCCAAGGGCCCGGTGTGCAGGTGGTAGCGAAGGTGCCGGTCGCGGGTCCGGTGCCGCCGCCGAGCATGGTGGTGACACCACTGGCCAGCGCTTCTTCAATTTGTTGCGGCGCGATGAAATGGATGTGCGTGTCAATCGCGCCTGCTGTGACGATCATGCCTTCGCAGGAAATGATTTCGGTGCCCGGCCCGATGACGATGTCGACACCGGGTTGGGTGTCGGGGTTGCCTGCTTTACCGATGGCGGCGATGCGTGAATTTTTGATGCCGATGTCGGCTTTGACTATGCCCCAGTGGTCGATGATGAGCGCATTGGTCAACACGGCGTCCATGGCACCACCGGCTTGTGCGCCTGTGCCCAAAGGACCGTTGCGGGTGCGCTGTGATTGCGCCATGCCGTCACGAATGGTTTTGCCGCCGCCGAATTTCACTTCCTCACCATAACCGCCTGCACGCAAGGTGTAGTCGTCTTCGACTTCAATGATGAGGTCGGTGTCTGCCAATCGCACCCGGTCACCCACAGTCGGGCCAAACATTTCCGCGTAAGCGCGTTTTTCAATTTGTGCCATCACTTGGCCCCTTTCAGTGCGCCTTGCACATCGCTGCGAAAACCGTAAATCTGTCTGTCACCTGCGTAGTCCACCAATTCAACCGTGCGTTCTTGTCCCGGTTCAAAACGCACTGCAGTGCCTGAGGCAATGTTCAAGCGCATGCCGGTGGCTTGTTCACGATCGAAATGCAAACCATGGTTGGTTTCAGCGAAGTGGTAGTGCGAGCCGACTTGGATAGGACGGTCACCCGCGTTTTTCACCAGCAGGGTGCAAGTGCGTCTGCCGGTGTTCAACGCATGTTGACCCGCATCAATGAACATCTCGCCTGGAATCATGCGGCTCATTTGCGGCCTTCCCACCAAATGCCTGCCAAGACCACAGCCAGTATCAACAGGCCGAAGAGATCAGAGGCATGCGAATGAGGCGACGAGGCGCTGTGACCGGGATGCGCCATGGCTTGGGTGCTGATCCATAAGCCGCAAAATAAAAGTTGTTTCAACATGGTTTAGTCCTTTGTTGTCGTTCGCATTTAAACAATAGGTTGGTGTACTGTGACCAGTTTGGTGCCGTCGGGGAATGTGGCTTCTACTTGTATGTCGGGAATCATCTCGGCGATGCCGTCCATCACATCGGCACGCGTCAGTATGTTGCGGCCTTCGCTCATGAGTTGCGCGACCGTTTTGCCATCGCGCGCACCTTCCATCACGGCTGCGCTGATGAAGGCCACGGCTTCGGGGTAGTTGAGTTTCAAGCCCCTGGCCTTGCGGCGTTCGGCCAGCAATGCAGCAGTGAATATCAACAACTTGTCTTTTTCGCGAGGTGTGAGTTCCATGATGACCTGTGGTTGAAAGTGAATGGCTCGCTTGATTGTGATGCAAATGTTGTGCCTTGCTAGAAAAAATGTCAAAAGCACATGACTGGTGCTTATCGACGCTATAAAAATAGCAAGTGGTGCAAGTTGCACTGAATGAGGGCATTTGTGTCTGCTTGTGCATATTGCAAATCAAGGGTAAATACCACTTACGCCAAATAAATCCAGAATTAATATTCCTGCAATTAGATTTCAACAAACCGTCAAGAAAGCCGGTTTCTTGAAGGAGCAAAAAAGCCCCATCACGCGCTAGTCGCGTCATGGGGCTTTTTGCGTTTTGAGTGGTCGTTTACTTTGTGGAATATTGTTTAAGGAGCCAACATGAGTTTGTCATCACGTCGTCGGTTTATTCAAAAAGGCAGCACCTTGGTTGCTGCCACCGCTCTCCCGGGCGCGGCACTTTGGCCAAGTTTGAGTCATGCAGCAGGTGAGGTTAAGTTGGGTTTGCTGCATTCAATGTCCGGCACCATCGCTTTGGCCGAAGCCGCCATTGTGGACGCAGAAAAAATGGCCATTGATGAGATCAATGCCGCAGGCGGTGTTCTGGGTAAAAAAATTGTGCCGGTGCTTGAAGATGGCGCCAGTGATTGGCCAACCTTTGCTGAAAAAGCCAAGAAATTACTCCAGCAAGACAAAGTGCCTGCTGTGATTGGTTGCTACACATCTGCTTCCCGCAAAGCCGTGTTGCCAGTGTTCAAAGCCAACAAAGGTTTGTTGTACTACCCCACCTATTACGAAGGCCAGGAAGAAGATCCACAGGTTATTTACACCTCGCAGGAAGCCACACAATCTGTGGTTGCTGCCATGGAGTGGATGGCCAAGCAACAAGGCAAAACATTCTTCTTTGTGGGCTCTGATTACATTTATCCCCGCACTTGTAACAAAATCGCCAAGGCAACTGCTACCCGCCTGGGTTCCAGTGTGGTCGGCGAAGAATATGCGCCGTTGGGACACACCGAGTTCTCTTCCATCATCAACAAAATCAAGGCGGCCAAACCCGACTGGATTTATTCAACCGTGGTGGGCGGCTCCAACGTTGCCTTCTACAAGCAGTTGAAGGCCGCAGGTCTTGATGGCACCAAACAAAAACTGTTGTCTACCGTGGTGTCAGAAAACGAAATCGACGGTATCGGCAAAGACAATGCAGTGGGCTACTACGCATGCATGGGTTATTTCCAGAGCATCAAGTCACCTGAAAACGAAAAGTTTGTGGCGGCCATCAAAGCCAAGTACGGCAAAGACCGTGTGGTGGGTGACCCCATGGAGTGCGGCTACAACGCTGTGTATCTGTGGAAATTGGCCGTAGAAAAAGCCAAGTCATTTGATGTGGCCAAGGTCATTGCCGCATCTTCTGGCATTGAATTCAAAGCGCCTGAGGGTCTGGTGAGGATTCACAAAACCAACCACCACGTATGGAAGAAAGTCCGTATTGGGCGAGCACGTGCAGACGGGCAGTTTGACATCGTTCACGAAAGTCAACTGACCGAACCAAATCCGTTCCCCAAGCTGTAATTTTTTGAAATGAAGTATTCGGATGGCCTGCCGGGCAACCGGTGGGCCACCGAGGAGAGTTTCTGTGAGTCTTGAAATTTTTTGGATGCAACTTTTCAGTGGCGTCAGCTACACGGCTATTTTGCTGCTGATGTCTTTGGGGCTGGCTATTGTTTTTGGCTTGATGGGCGTCATCAATATGGCGCATGGGGAACTGATGGCCCTGGGGGCCTATGTGACTTTCTTGGTCGCCAATGTTTTTTTAACGGTGTTTCCTGATTCGGTAGACACCTATATTTTGTTTGCCATACCGATCGCTTTTTTGGTCACATTTTTATTCGGTATGTTCCTAGAGTGGTCGGTGGTACGTTGGTTTTATAACCGGCCACTGGATACATTGCTAGCCACTTGGGGTTTGAGTTTGATTTTGCAACAAACTTACCGTACCGTGTTCGGCCCACAAGAGGTAACTATCCCTATGGCCTCATGGCTGGATGGTGCCATCGAGCCTTTCACCGGCGTGCAACTGCCCTTGAATCGTATTTTTATTATTGTGCTTACTTTGCTTGTGGTGGGCGTTGTGTATTTGCTGTTCTTCAAAACCTCCATGGGTTTAAAGGTTCGCGCCATCACCCAAAACCGGGCGATTGCTGAAACGGTGGGTATCAATACACGCCAAGTCGATATGTACACCTTTGCGCTTGGCAGCGGTTTGGCTGGTATTGCGGGTAGCGTGTTCACGATGATCGGCTCTACCAACCCGGGGACTGGGCAGTTGTATATCGTCGATACCTTCATCGTGGTTGTATTCGGTGGTGTTGCCAGTCTCATGGGCACTGCGTTGTCGAGTTTCATCATTGCGCAGTTGCAAACGACTTTTGAATTCATGACGACCAGCTCCTATGCCAAGGTACTGCTGATGCTGATTGTGGTGGTGATTCTTTACTACCGTCCAAATGGCTTGTTTTCTCCTAAAGTGAGGAGTTGATATGCCAAAAGAATTTTTACGACCAAGTTGGTGGGTGAATTTCGCCATCATTTTTGGCTTGCTGTTGTTATTGCCGCTTGTCTCGCCCGAATTCAGGGTGCCACTTTATGGCAAGTACTTGTCATTTGCTTTTGTTGCATTGGGCATTGTGCTCAGCTGGGGCTATTGCGGCATTCTCAGTTTGGGTCAGGGCATCTTCTTTGGGATTGGCGCCTATTCACTGGCTATGTTCTTAAAGTTGGAGGCTTCAAGCCCAGAGCTGCCAGACTTCATGGTTTGGAGCAGCGTGGAGCAATTGCCATTGGCTTGGATGCCATTCCAAAGTTTCGGTTTTACCTTGTTGTGCATTTTTATATTGCCTGTGTTGGTGGCGTTTCCATTCACCTATTTGATTTTCAAAAAACGCGTCAGTGGTGTGTATTTCGCGATTTTGACACTCGCGCTTTCGCTGACGATGACGGTATTGATCATCGGTAGCCAAGGGGGCACGGGCGGCGCCAATGGCATCACTGATTTCAGCACCTTGCTTGGTTGGGATGTGGCTTCGGACGAAGCACGCAGTCGCTTGTACTACATCATGCTGGGATTGCTGGCGTTGTGCGCGGCTCTGGTGCAATACCTTGTGTCTTCTCGTTACGGCAAAGTATTGATTGCCATCAGAGACCGTGAAGACCGTGTGCGTTTTTCCGGCTACGACACCGCATGGATCAAAGCAGCCACACTGTCAGTGTCCTGCGTGCTCGCATCGATTGGTGGCGCAATGTTTGTATTGTTCACCGGGTTGATCACACCACAACTTGTAGGCGCGGTCGCTTCAGTTGAAATGATTGTGTATGCCGCCTTTGGTGGGCGTGTATCTGTTTTGGGCGCGGTGTTCGCTGCATTCTCTATTGGTTGGCTCAAATCAGCTTTGTCAGAGCAGTTTCCCCAGGGCTGGTTATTCTTTCTGGGTGGATTGTTTTTGCTCGTCACGGCGGTGCTTCCCCAAGGTTTGGCAGGTTTGCTTGGCATGTTTAAAAAACGAACAAAAGCTGCAGGTGACAGCCAATGAGCAAGCAGTCATTATTAGAGGTACGTGATTTACTGGTCCGTTTTGGTGGCTTTGTCGCCATTGACCATGTCAATTTGACCGTCGAGTCAGGCGAAATCCGATGCATCATCGGGCCCAATGGCGCTGGCAAAACCACTTTGCTTGACGCGATATGCGGCAAGACACCAGCGACACAGGGCAGTATTTTTTTCAAAGGTGTGCGAATTGACAGCGAGAGTGAATTCAAGCGCACCCGCATGGGCATGGGCAGAAAATTCCAGACGCCATCTGTCTATGATGATTTAACGGTTTACCAGAACATACAAATTTCGGTACCCAAAGGGCAGAGTATGTTGTCTGCCATTTTCAACAGTGACGACCAGTTCAATCAAGAAATTCTGGAAGTAGCGCAGACCACCAATCTGGTTCAGTTCCTGGACGTACAAGCAGGCACTCTGAGTCATGGCCAAAAGCAATGGCTGGAAATAGCGATGCTGTTGGTGCAGCATCCGCAATTGCTTTTGCTAGATGAGCCAGTTGCCGGCATGAGCTTGAAAGAGCGTGACCAAACTGTCGATTTGATTCAACGTATTTCAGCTATTCAAGCGATTGTCGTGATTGAGCATGACATGGATTTTGTCAAGAAGCTGTCTGGCAATGTCACGGTTTTGCACCAAGGAGCGATCTTGTGCGAAGGCTTGATTGAGCAAATTCAGGCAGATCCGCGAGTGCGTGAAGTCTACTTAGGCGATTAGAGGATCAGGGAATGACTTTGCTACACACAACAGACTTAATGGCTGGCTATGGACAAAGCATTGTTTTACATGGCGTGTCTTTTGATATGAAGGCACACGAAGCAGTGGCTGTGGTTGGAAAAAATGGCATGTCCAAGTCTACTTTTTTCAAAACACTGATGGGCTTGTTGCCTGTGCATTCAGGTCGAATTGAGTTTATGGGGCAAGACATCACGCGCTTGCCGGTGTTTGAGCGCGCTCGCATGGGAATGGCTTATGTGCCGCAAGGGCGCTTGTTGTTCAGTCAGTTGACCGTAGAAGAAAACCTGTTGTCTTCTCTCAATACTGGACGACTCAAAAAAATTCCTGATCTGGTGTATGAATTGTTTCCGGTGCTGTCGCAGATGAAGGATCGCAAAGCGGGTAATTTGTCCGGCGGCCAACAACAGATGGTTGCTATCGGCAGAGCTTTGACGGCGGGCCCCAAACTTTTGATTTTGGATGAGCCAACCGAGGGGATTCAGCCTTCCATCATCAAAGAAATTGCAACAGCGCTGATCAAGTTGCAGCAGGCAACCGATTGCACGGTTTTGTTGTCAGAGCAGGTGTTGAGTTTTGCGGTCAGTGTGGCTGATCGTTTGGTTGTCCTGGAGCGCGGTGCCATCGTGCATAGCTGCGGTAAGGATGCAGGGGAAGTGGATGCCGTCAAGGCATTTTTGACAATTTAACAATTCACAGGAGAACTCTAATGAGACATGGTGATATTTCAAGCAGCAAGGATTGCGTCGGGGTTGCAGTTGTTAACTACAAAATGCCCCGCTTGCACACCAAGGCAGAGGTATTGGATAACGCGCGCAAGATTGGTGACATGCTGGTCGGCATGAAGCAAGGTTTGCCAGGCATGGACTTGGTGATCTTCCCCGAATACTCCACCCACGGCATCATGTATGACTCCAAGGAGATGTACGACACGGCCGCCACGGTGCCCGGCGAAGAGACTGAAATTTTCGCGGCAGCCTGCCGCAAGGCCAAGGTTTGGGGCGTGTTCTCTTTGACCGGCGAACGTCACGAAGAGCATCCGAAAAAAGCACCCTACAACACCTTGATTCTGATGAATGACAAAGGTGAAATTGTGCAGAAGTACCGCAAGATCATGCCTTGGGTGCCTATTGAAGGTTGGTATCCAGGCGACTGCACTTATGTGTCCGATGGCCCTAAAGGCATGAAGATCAGTCTCATCATTTGTGACGATGGCAACTACCCCGAAATTTGGCGCGATTGCGCGATGCGCGGCGCTGAATTGATTGTGCGTTGCCAAGGCTATATGTACCCCGCCAAAGACCAACAAGTCATCGTGGCCAAGGCCATGGCGTGGATGAACAATTGCTACGTTGCTGTTGCCAATGCATCCGGCTTTGATGGTGTGTACTCATATTTCGGTCACTCTGCCATCGTGGGCTTTGATGGCCGCACACTGGGCGAATGCGGTGAAGAGGACATGGGCATTCAGTATGCAGAGCTCTCGGTCAGTTTGATCCGTGACGCACGCCGTACCATGCAGTCCCAAAACCATTTGTACAAGTTGCTTCACCGTGGGTACACCGGAAAAATCAATTCCGGCGAAGACGCCAATGGCGTGGCAGCATGTCCGTTTGAGTTTTATTCCAAATGGATCAACGATCCAGAGGGCACTCGCAAAATGGTTGAATCCATTACCCGGTCCACACCCGGAACGGACGAGGCGCCGATTGAGGGCATCCCCAACCAATCCACCAAGCACCGTTGACACCCATCTAACCCAGGCGCCTCAGCTTGCAGTGTTTGGCAAGCGAGGTGCCGATGGTGTTCACCAACAATGCCTTCTTAACCCGGTGATTTCCCTTTGACTATTTCCTACCATCCGCTTGGTGACGAAGAGCAGGTTTTCCGCCAGGCTTTCAACCACCATCTGCCGTTACTCATCAAAGGCCCTACCGGGTGCGGCAAAACACGTTTTGTCGAGTACATGGCGCAAGCGTTGAAGTTGCCGATGTGGACAGTCGCTTGCAATGAGGACACCAGTGCCAGCGATCTGGTGGGACGCTATATCCTGAAAGGCAATGAGACGCCTTGGATAGATGGACCACTCACGCAAGCCGTCAGACAAGGCGGCATTTGTTATTTGGATGAAGTGATTGAGGCCCGTCAAGAAGCGTTGGTGGTATTGAATGCATTGGCTGACCATCGGCGTCAATTGTTCATAGACAAGACCAATGAAGTCTTGCATGCACCTGCCCATTTCATGTTGGTGGTTTCGTACAACCCAGGCTACCAGACTGTGATGCGCGACTTGAAAGAATCGATCAAGCAGCGTTTCGTGGCTGTGCGTTTTAACTACCCGGCTATTGAACTAGAACAGACGATCATCGCCAGTGAATCCGGTTGTTCTTTGGCGCTGGCTCGCGCACTTGCAAATTTCGGTGCCAGTTCACGCAAGATGGCGGGAAGCGGTTTGTTTGAAGGTGTATCAACCCGCATGTTGATCCATGCGGCTAAGTTGATGTCACAAAAGACGGGGCATCAACATCTGTTGGAGGCGGCATTGATTGACCCTGTCACGGATGAGCCCACCATCAGAGCAAGTTTGTTGGCATTGCTTCCACTGGTTATGGCTGCAGTTCACATGTGATCACGCCGCCATGGACACCGTGATTGCAGATAAATGGCTTGAATCCGTCTTCCGTGGTTTACAGCTTCCTTCCCAAAGCTTGCCAGTCGTGTCGGTGGCGCGAAACCAGCAACAGCAGCGATTGGCCATCACGCCATTTGGTTTGTCATTGCCGCACAGTTTGTCGCAGCAGCTTTCAGGTGTGCTCAAGGGTGACTATCAGCCCGTCGATTTGCTGTGCATGGTGGCACACGCCAAAGCCCACTTAAAGCACTCCGCGTTTTTTCAGCCCGTAGGCAAGTTCAAACATCTGTCCTTGGCACTTATCTCTTTGCTGGAAGATGAAAGGGTGGAGCGCTTGATCAGTGAAGACATTGAAGGCATGGGGGCGGTGTTCACTTCGCGCATGGATCACGAGCAGGCGCTGAGCATTGGTGGCGTCGAAACCCAGTTGGCCAAAATGTCTGTGTGTTTGAATCAAAGACACAATGTGTATGAAGATTATTGGTGCGGTAAAGCGCTGGACATGTATGAGCAGGCCTTGAGCAGCGGCGGTGGGTTTGCTGCATTGCGCGAAGCAGGGTCGATTTTGGCCAATGACCTGGGCCAAATGCGTTATCGGTTTGACCATACGAAATATGCAGTCTGGCCGGCTTACCGGGACGACAACTCCATCCTTTGGACAGATGCGGCGGCTGAACAAAAAGTACAGGAAACCATCTCCCATTCACGCAACAGTTCAGCCCAAGAGCAAGACCTGCCGCCTGAAGAAGAGAAACTGATTTTTTACTATGACGAATGGAATGCAACTACGCAAAGCCTGAACAAGGCTTTTGTCACTGTGAACCATTCGGGCTTGTTGCCGGCTTCTGGCTTAGCGCGTGTGCCCCTTCGTGATGCACACACTGCATATTTGAAAACCCGCAGAAAGCGGGCTATGCGTGGTGAATTCAAGTTATCAGTCGATTCGAGTGAACAGCTTTGGCTTGACAAAGCCATAGAGCGAAATATCGATTTGCGTTGCCATATTTCACCCAATGAACATATTTTTCAGCAGTGGCAAAGACAGCAATTGAGTGCAGGCGTGATGGTTCTGATAGATGCATCCGAATCTGCCAACGACCGCATCGCAGGCAGCTACACCAGTATTCTTGATCTGGAAAAAAAAGCCATTAGCTATCTGGCAGATTTTTTTCAATCATCGCGTATTCCTTTTGCCGTATCGAGTTTTCATTCCAATACCAAAGACGATGTCAGCATTACCCTGCACAAGGATTTTGTGTCGCCATGGTCTGACACGCAGCGCAAAGCTCTGCAAGAATTGCAGGCTCACTGTTCCACCAGACTCGGTACCGCACTGCGGCATATGCACAGTTTGTGTGCAAACCGGCTGCAGCAACCCATGGTGTTGGTGTTGACAGACGGTGTGCCCAGTGACGTTGATTGCCCGGACGAAAATTATTTATGGCAAGACAGCCAATTTGCAGTGGCTCAATTGAAAGAAGAAGGCACCAGCGTGATGTGCTTGAAGATAGGCGCTTCGCAGGCGAAGATTTGCCAGCAAATCTTTGGCGTGTCGCAAACGGTGTTTTGTGAGGCGGATAAAATTGAACTCGCTATACGCAATGTATTAAAAAAAATCAGAAAGAGTATTCCATGAAGACCGTTATTCCTGTGGGCGTACTTTTTTCGCAAACAGGCGCTACATCCGTGATTGAGAAAACACAGTTACATGCCACCTTGCTAGCGATTGAAGAGGCCAACGTTGTGTTGTCAGCGCACGGTTTGGAAATCAAGCCTTTTTACATGGATCCTCAATCAGACCCCTTCCTTTTTTCTTCAATGAGTGAGAAGTTGATTGCTGAGCAGGGTGTGACGGTCATCTTCGGTTGCTATACATCCATCAGCCGAAAGTCAGTGCTGCCGGTGATTGAAAAACACAACAAACTGCTTTTTTACCCCACCTTGTATGAAGGCTTTGAGTTTTCACCGAATGTCATTTATACCGGCGCGTGTCCCAATCAAAACATCATTATCTTGGCTGAATTCATGTTCTCCAAGTTTGGGAAAAATTGTTATTTGGTCGGTTCTGACTATGTTTACCCTTACGAGTCCAACCGCATCATGAAAGACATGGTCAATGGCTTCGGCGGAAAAATCATGGGTGAGCATTACCTCAGCCTAGAGGCTTCTCATGCTGAATTCAGACCTGTGCTCGATGACATTGCCGCGTGTCAGCCCGACTTTATTTTTTCAACCGTGGTGGGTTCGTCCACAGCTGCTTTGTATGAAACATATGCGCAAGCCGGTTTGCAGCCGCTGACTTTGCCTATCGCCAGTTTGACCACCTCCGAGGCTGAGTTGACGAGCATGCAGCCATTTGCCCGAGCAGACCACTTCACTGCGGCACCTTTCTTCGCCTCCATGCTCAAGCATTCACCCGTGCCTTCTTGGCAGCAATTGGCAACCCACACCAGTGAAGTGCCTATCAATCAATGCTGGGAATCCGCCTATTTTCAAGTTATGCTGTTTGCCAAAGCACTCATTGAGGCCGAAGACATGCAAACAGAAAGTTTGCTTAAAGTGTTGCGCGGTATGGAAGTAGAAGCGCCCCAAGGTCGTGTGCGTATTGACCCTGACAACAACCATTGCTGGGTGTATTCGCGCATCGGCAAATCCAGGGCTGATGGTAATTTTGAAATTGTGAAGGAATCCAAGAGGACAGTGCGGCCTGACCCGTATTTGATGTCCTATGCTATTTCTGCTTTATAGTTTTTTGTCTTTGACAGTGTGAGCTTTTCGTCGCCTTTGTAGATTATCTTCATCAGGGAGGACTTATGGAACAGCGAGATGTTGTTGCAGGTTTGCGCCAAATGCAGGTGGGACTGTGCCATCCGATCGGTGCTGAATGCCGTTTGATTTCGCAGCAACTTGAGCGACTGGGCATGACATACAAGCAAGTATGGCCACCTGTGATGAATGATTTGCTCGGCGTCGATCTGGTAGTACTGGCGCTGGTGCCTGAGGCCTTCATCAAGATTGACAAGGCCTTGCTTCAAACGTTGAAAAATAAAATCGTCGTGTCTGTGTTGCAGTTTGAGAGCCCGACAGTACTCGATTTGGCTTGTCAGTTGAATTCATCATCGCTGTTGTTTTCACCGGTCAAACCGTTTGGTGTGTTGTCAGCCATTGTGCTGGCTGTCAACCAGCACAAGGTGCGTGAAGATTTGTTAAAGCGCATCCATAAGCTGGAAGGTCGGGTGGAATCTGTTCGCATCATTGAACAAGCCAAGCGCTTTCTCATGGACACCAGCGGCATCAGCGACACCGAGGCTTTCAAGATCATTCGCAATCGCTCCATGGACAAACGCTGTTCAGTAGAAGATGTCGCGCTCAGCATCATCACGGCCAAGGATGCACTGGAGTCTGCACTTGGCGAAACCAGTCCAGTCAGTTCACTTAAGTCTGAAAACAAGTCCAAAGCGACAGGGTCTGTGGTCCGTATCAAATAGAAAATGGCAGGCATATTGAATTCGGCACTTCTTTGGCGCTGAGTTCTTCTGATGCACCTCAACAGGGCTCAGATTCGGTGCGGTCCAAGATACCCAAGCCGATTTCATGCACTTAAATAGTTC
This sequence comes from Comamonadaceae bacterium, assembly GCA_027488735.1. Taxonomy (GTDB): domain Bacteria; phylum Pseudomonadota; class Gammaproteobacteria; order Burkholderiales; family Burkholderiaceae_C; genus Limnohabitans. The sequence continues at coordinate 174,144 of JAIYBB010000001.1, forward strand.
AAAATCTTGATTTATTGCTTGGCACAAGGCTTGCAAAGGTAGTTGGCGCAGCCCACAAGGCGCGCTTCTTCTAACCCTTGTATTGATTTGGAGCCCCTCGCATGTTTAACCGTCGCTTTCATTTAAAAACCCTGGTCGCAGCAGCCGCAGTCGCCAGTGGCTCTTTGTACATGAGCGCTGCACAAGCCGCTGACACCATCAAAGTCGGTGTGTTGCACAGCTTGTCAGGCACCATGGCTATTTCTGAAACAGTGTTGAAAGACACCGTGCTCATGGCCATCGACGAGATCAACGCCAAAGGCGGCGTTCTGGGCAAAAAGCTCGAACCCGTGATCGTGGACCCGGCATCCAACTGGCCTTTGTTTGCTGAAAAAACCAAACAATTATTGGGACAAGACAAAGTGGCTGTGATCTTCGGTTGCTGGACTTCTGTGTCTCGTAAATCTGTGTTGCCAGTGGTTGAAGAGATGAACGGCTTGCTGTTCTACCCCGTGCAGTACGAGGGTGAAGAATTGTCAAAGAACGTGTTCTACACAGGTGCTGCGCCTAACCAGCAAGCCATTCCTGCTGTGGATTATTTGATGAGCAAAGACGGCGGTGCTGCCAAGCGCTGGGTGTTGTTGGGCACTGACTATGTGTACCCACGCACCACCAACAAAATTTTGCGCGCTTACTTGAAGAGCAAAGGCGTGAAAGACTCTGACATCGATGAGAAATACACACCCTTTGGTCATTCAGATTACCAAACCATCGTGGCTGACATCAAGAAATTCTCCACCGGTGGCAAAACCGCCGTGGTCTCCACCATCAACGGTGACTCCAATGTGCCTTTCTACAAAGAACTGGGCAACGCCGGTTTGAAAGCCAAAGACGTGCCTGTGGTGGCTTTCTCCGTGGGTGAAGAAGAACTGCGCGGCGTGGACACCAAGCCTTTGGTCGGTCACTTGGCTGCTTGGAACTACTTCCAGTCCATCAAGAACCCAGCCAACGATGCATTCATCAAAAAATGGTCTGCCTATGCCAAAGCCAAGGGCATCGCCGGTCACAAAGACAAGCCTTTGACCAACGACCCAATGGAAGCCACTTACATCGGTATCAATATGTGGAAGCAAGCGGTTGAAAAAGCCAAGTCCACCGATGTCGACAAAGTCATCGCTGCGATGGCAGGTCAGACATTCACTGCACCTAGCGGCATCACCTCCAAGATGGACGAGAAAAACCACCACTTGCACAAGTCTGTGTTCATCGGCGAAATCAAAGCCGACGGTCAGTTCAATGTGGTTTGGAAAACACCCGGTCCTGTGAAGGCCAAGCCATGGAGCCCGTTCATCGAAGGCAATGACAAGAAGCCTGATCAGCCTGTCAAGAAGTAATTCATGAGGGTATGCATTGGCTGCTCACGCAGTCAATGCAGCAAGCGAAACACGAGGGGGAGGGCGCGAGTCACTCCCCCTTTTGATGAACAGCGAAAAGAGCAGGTATGAAAGCGATCGTTTGGTTTTGGGTGTGGTGTGTGTTCGGCTTGGGTTGTTCAGCCGTGCATGCTTTGACGCCGCAACAGGTGCACGACATCGTGACGGGCGAAACAGATGCCCGCATAGAGAGTTTGCAAAAAGCATTGGCGCAGCCTGATGCGCAGACTGCCATATTTTTACAAGCCTTGGCGGATGACGCCGTGGTCATCACAGGCGAACAAACGGTGATCCTGCGTGACGGCAAAGGATTTGACCCGGCCAGCGGCAAAGAAGTTGCGGTACCAGCGAACGCAGAAAGCGTGGTCAGCAACAACCGCATGCGCGGCGAAATTGATTCGGCACTGGCCGCATTGCAATTGCTCAGCCCCGATGACGCGGTGCGAATGAAAGCAGCGCAAGCTTTGGTGTCGGAACCGGACCCGAGCAAAAAAGTACTGTTAGACAAAGCGATAGCTGCTGAAAAAAATCTAAGCATCAGCCAATTGCTGTTGCTGGCACAAGCGGCGATTGACATCACCAGCACTGACGCCAAAGTGCGATTGGCCGCCGCCAAAGCATTGGGCAACAGCAAAACACCCAACACACAGTTGTTGTTGAACCAGCAAATGACGCAAGAAACCGATCCGGCAGTGAGAGCGCAAATGGGGGCTTCGTTAGCCGAGATCAAGTCTGCATTGGCCTGGGGCGAACGACTCGGCGCACTTTTCACCGGCTTGAGTCTGGGATCTATTTTGTTGTTGGTGGCACTAGGGTTGGCTATCACCTACGGTTTGATGGGCGTGATCAACATGGCGCACGGCGAGTTGATGATGGTCGGCGCGTATGCCACTTATGTGGTGCAAGCTTTTTTCCGTCAACACATGGGTGCGGCATTTGACTATTATTTGGTGGCTGCATTGCCGATGGCATTTTTATCAGCCGCACTGGTCGGCGCATTGTTAGAGCGCACGGTGCTGCGCCATTTGTATGGTCGGCCATTGGAAACTCTGCTGGCTACGTGGGGCATCAGTTTGATCTTGATGCAAACTGTGCGCACCGTTTTTGGTGCGCAAAACGTGGCGGTAGAAAACCCGTCTTGGATGAGTGGCGGCATGCAAGTGTTGGTGAATTTGAGTTTGCCTTGGAACCGACTCTTGATCATTGTGTTCGCTTTGTTGGTGCTGGCAGGTGTGGCTTTGTTGATCAGCCAAACACGTTTGGGTTTGTTTGTGCGCGGCGTCACGCAAAACCGCGCCATGGCCTCATGCATGGGTGTGAACACCGCGCGCATTGACACCTACGCATTCGCATTGGGCTCGGGCATCGCTGGCTTGGCCGGTTGTGCGCTCAGCCAGATCGGTAATGTCGGTCCCGACTTGGGTCAAGGCTACATCGTGGATGCCTTCATGGTCGTGGTGCTGGGTGGTGTCGGTCAGTTGGCGGGCACTGTGTATGCGGCGCTGGGCTTAGGTGTATTGAACAAATTGTTAGAAGGCTGGACCGGGGCAGTGTTGGCGAAAATTGCTGTGCTGGTATTGATCATCATCTTCATCCAGAAGAGACCGCAAGGTTTGTTCGCGATGAAGGGCAGAAGTGCGGAGGCATGACATGACAAACATCACGCTTCCTCAACCGGTTCGTTTGCTGTCACCTTGGGGTTGGACCCTGTTCATCGGTTTGCTGCTCGTGGTCGGTGTGCTTGTCCCTGTATTGAATTTGTACTTGCCTGTCGCGCATCCACTGCACATGAGTGATTTTGCGGTCTCACTCATTGGAAAGATCATGTGTTTTGCCATTTGCGCACTGGCCATGGATTTGATTTGGGGTTACACCGGCATTTTGTCTTTAGGCCATGGTTTGTTTTTTGCACTCGGCGGTTACGCCATGGGCATGTACCTGATGCGCCAGATCGGCACCGATGGCAACTACACCTCTGAATTACCTGACTTCATGGTGTTTCTCGATTGGAAAGTATTGCCTTGGCATTGGTACTTCAGCGACAGCTTCATCGCCACGCTGTTGTTGGTGGTGTTGGCACCCGGTCTGCTGGCGTTGGTGTTCGGTTATTTTGCGTTTCGTTCGCGCATCAAAGGGGTGTATTTCTCCATCATCACCCAAGCCATGACGTTTGCTTTCATGTTGCTTTTCTTTCGCAATGAAACAGGTTTTGGCGGCAACAACGGCTTCACCGATTTCAAACGCATACTGGGTACACCCATTGCAACACCCAATATGCGCATGCTGTTGTTCGTTCTCACAGGCGCTTGCTTATTGGGTTGCTATCTGGCGGCGCGTTGGTTGATTCAGAGCAAATATGGACGCGTGTTGCAAGCGATTCGCGACGCGGAAAGTCGTGTCATGTTCTCGGGCTATTCACCGCTGCCCTACAAGCTCAGTATTTGGGTGATTTCTGCGGTGATGTGTGGCATTGCGGGTGCGCTTTATGTACCGCAAGTCGGCATCATCAACCCGAGTGAAATGAGCCCTGCCAACTCGATTGAAATTGCTATTTGGGCGGCGGTCGGTGGCCGCGCTACCTTGATCGGACCGATCGTGGGCGCCTTCATGGTCAATGGCGCCAAGAGTTGGCTCACCGTGGTGGCACCCGAGTATTGGTTGTATGTGCTGGGCGCTTTGTTCATTGCGGTCACTTTGTACATGCCTCATGGTGTGGTGGGTTTGCTGGGCAGTTTGAAGCAACGTCTGCAAGGCGGCAAAGGAGAGTCCTCATGACACCAGACCTCATGAGCCAAGGCGCACAGCGTCTAGAAAAACACAAACGCAAACAAGAAGCCGAGGTGAACTCAGGGGGGCGCGTTGCCAGTTTCTCGCGCATCCACCAACCCGGCGAGTTGGATCTGGTGCACGGTCGCATTTTGTATTTGGAAGATGTGAATGTGAGCTTTGATGGCTTCAAAGCGATCAACAACCTGTCGTTGGATATTGGTGTGGGCGAATTGCGTTGCATCATTGGCCCCAATGGCGCTGGCAAGACCACCATGATGGACATCATCACAGGCAAAACCAAGCCCGATTCAGGACAGGTGTTTTTCGGTAGCACCATCAATTTGCTGCGACATAACGAGCCTGAGATTGCGCAAATGGGCATAGGCCGTAAATTCCAAAAACCAACCGTGTTCGAGCATTTGAGTGTGTTTGAAAACTTGGAATTGGCTTTGAAAACAGGCAAAGGCATCAAAGCCTCTGTGTTGTTCAAACTCAATGGAACCCAAAAAGACCGCTTGAGTGAAGTGCTGCACACCATCCATTTGGAAAACCATCTGTTGCGCCAAGCGGGCAACCTGAGTCATGGCCAAAAGCAGTGGCTGGAAATCGGCATGTTGCTGATGCAAGATCCCAAGTTGTTATTGCTCGATGAACCGGTGGCGGGTATGACGGATCAGGAAACCGAGCGCACCGCCGAGTTGTTTTTGTCACTCAAGGGCAAACACTCGCTGATGGTGGTCGAACACGACATGGCTTTCATTCGGCAGATTGCCGATGTGGTGACGGTGCTGTGCGATGGCTCTGTGTTGGCACAGGGATCGTTTGATGCTGTGCAAGTTGACGAACGTGTCATTGAAGTTTATTTGGGGCGCTAAAGCATGCTGGCGATTGAACATATTCACCAATACTACGGCGGCTCTCACATACTGCGTGACGTCAGTTTGACGGCCAAAGCCGGTCAAATCACAGTGCTGCTCGGCAGAAACGGCGTGGGCAAAACCACTTTGCTCAAAGCGCTGATGGGCTTGGTGCCGGTACGCGCGGGGCACATCGGTTTTCAGGGGCACACCATCACCAAGGCCACGCCTTACGAACGCGCCCGCGCAGGCATTGGGTATGTGCCGCAGGGCAGAGATATTTTCAACCGCTTGACGGTGGAAGATAACTTGCGCATGGGCTTGGCCACGCAACCCGCATCTGCCGATATACCGTCAGAGTTGTTCGAGTTGTTTCCTATTCTGGATCAAATGCGCAATCGCCGAGGCGGGGATTTGTCCGGTGGTCAACAGCAGCAACTCGCCATTGCTCGAGCGCTGGCAGGCAAGCCAAAGTTGTTGGTGTTGGACGAACCGACAGAGGGCATACAGCCCAGCATCATCAAAGACATTGGGCGTGTGATTCAGCGTCTGGCTGCGCGTGGTGACATGGCGATTTTGCTGTGCGAGCAGTACTACGATTTTGCTGAAGAACTCGCAGACCAATACCTGGTGATGGAGCGCGGCGAGGTGATTGCGCATGGACCCGGGTCAGAAATGAAAGACAAGGGCATACGAAAGTTGGTTTCAATTTGACGCCAGCGCTTACGCGATGACTACATGGCCCAAATGCGCGGGGCCACTGCCGGGAGATTCCAACACTGGTGCCGCCATTGCAACCAAATGCTGCGCAACAATGACATGGCGTTTTCCACTTGCGCAGACAACACCCGCACCACCACGACTCGTTCATCAGGTGACGACACACCGGACTGCAAGCGCAGGGGATGGGCTTCACACAATTCACGCGCAAGCTCCACCACTTGCTCACGCAGCGCATCGTCCATGGCGCTGCCTTGGGCAAACACCAACGTCGATTGGCAAGTGTGGCCATTCAAGCCCAATGGGCTGCGCAACAGACGGTGGTCTGTCGCGTCTATCAAACCGCGTTCAAGCCAAGTGCCTGCAATTTCCAAGTGTTGTTGGAATTGACCTTCTGCAAAGGGTTGATCTGCATGCGGCAATCCCAAGGCAGTGACATCCCATGCGATCAAGCGGCTCCCGGGGGCCAGATGAAACACGGCTTGGTTATGCGCTTGGCATCCGTTGTAGGCCAAGGCTTCGAGCGGTAACCATTCCAGCGTAGCGTTAGCAGCCACATGGGCGTGCACCTGTTGCAAAGCGGTCAAACCTGCTGAGCCATAAAAGCGCGTGGCACCTGGCGTGGTGATGAGCGCGTGCGCACCGGTTTGTAAATGGATATCGATCAGCAGTTCATCGCCACCCACCAGACCCGATGGCGGATGCACCAGTATGTTGTGGCAGACCTGATCGCCCTCAGGGTAGAGGCTTTTCAGAATGCGCAGCGGCCCTTGGTGTTCATGGCGGGCGACACAACGCTGGTTTTCGACACAGTAGTCGACCTTGAGTTTGGCCTGCCAGCCCATATCCAGCCCTTATTCAAATAACTTGAATCCTACCGCGGCCACAAAGCCCACCAAGGTTGAATACCCCGCCATGTTCGGGCTGGACAAATGGGCTGCTTCAGGCAGCATGGCTGAACCGATCATGGTGAGCATGGCACCTGCTGCAATGCCTTCAACTGCGATCATGGCTGAGTGTGGAATGGACTCGCCGACATACGCACCGAAGGCTGCACCGACCGCGCAAATCACGGTCAAGGTCATCCACAGTCCAATGATTTTGGTGCTGGAAAAACCTTGCTGTTTCATGTTCACACTGGCAGACAAGGCTTCAGGGAAGTTGGACAAAAACAAAGCACCAACAAGCGTCAACGGCATGACGTCAAAAAAGCTGAGCTCTGCCCCTGTGGCTGATTTGGCGGCCACCAGCGACAGCATGACGGTACCGATGACAAAACTCTCAGGAATCACATCCAGCAAATTGCCCAGCCAAATCGCCATGCCTGCGTTGCTGTGTTCTTCTTTCATTTTGTTCAAGTCGATGGCGCTGGGCACTTCAGTGCCGCCACTGCGCAGCGCATTGATTGCCAGGTCAGCCCATTGCTGCTTGGCAATTGCCGACTTGTCCAAGTGCTGTTTGTTTTCCAAAATTCGCTCAGATGCCAATTCGCGAACGGTTGCCGCAAACTCTGGATGAAGTTTTGTAAAAAGCTCGTACTGTGCCTTGTGCAGCACCAGCAATTCTGCAGGTCCGTGTTCGGACACTGCGGTGGTGCCGTGTGGTTGATGGGCCAGAAACGACACTTCGCCGATCAAATCGCCACGCTCAGCCACCCGTGAATTGCCATCGGCATGGGTGAGTGTCAAACTGCCCGAGCGAACTATGTATAACTCGTGCGATTCATCGCCTGCTGCGAACAAAGATTCGCCTTGGACAATGAATTTTGGGTGCAGCATTTTCAGCAGCTCTTGCATCAAGTCAGGCGTCATGCTGCTGAAAAAAGAGGAGTTGCCAATCGATTGCATCAACTCGGCTTGTCGCCTGTTTTTGTTTTTGGCGTGCTGTGCAATCACATAAGCACCTTTGCGCAAATAGCCACCATGGCCGCTGAGCAATTGGTCCAGCATGATGAAAATGGTGCCGCCACCAATCATTGCAATCAGCAAGGTGATGAAGTGATGAATTTCAGTGTTACGGTTTGTCACATCGGCTTGCGCCAGGGCAACAACAGTAGGCGAGACCAATTCAATGGCCAAGGCAGAAATCAAAGCACCTGCGCCAAAGCCGCACATGGCGCCGACCGTGCTGTTGGTCATCGGCGTGGTGATGCCCACAATCGCGCCCAACACCATGGAGCCCGCCGCAATCGCACCCAAAATAGCGGCCCATATCAGAAAGGTATTTCCCATGTCAGTCATCGCATCTCCTCAGTTGGCACACAGCTCTGTATCTTGCCGTTGCCTGAGCAAACCACCATGCGTGTTTGCCCATGCGTCCCGGCCCCATTTAATGTTCAGAAGCCGTCTTTTGCTCGATAAGAACTTGCGCAGCAATAGCGGCCACCTGCTCATCTGACATACCGTATTTGGTTTGTAGAGCAAGCAAATTCGCCTCTTCTTCTTTGGTGACCACACCATCGGCCAGCGCTTCGCGGATTTCCATCTCGTACAGGGCTTCACGGCGACTGACTTGTGCGGTGTAAGCGGTGGACACCACGCCGGTCAAAATGGCGGCCAAGGCAATCGCCAGAATTTGCGTGATGATGACCAACCCCACACCGGCATACGTGACTGGATCGACATTGCCCCAGCCAGAAATGATGGTGATAAAAAACCAATGCATGGCGGCGGGAATGGAAGGAAAAACTTCGGGCTGCTCGTGGCCTTCGATGATGTAGATCAGCGATGAGAACAACAAGCTGCTGATGAAAAGTAAGAAAAGCGCCGAAGAAAACGAGTCTCGCTCCGACTTGATTGCTTCGAACATATCGTCCATGGCACTGTTGTAGCGCGAGAGTTTGAAAATACGCAGCAACCTGAACATACGCAGCACGCGCAAATCGGTGCCGGGAAACAGCAGTTGCAAATAAAAGGGCACGGTGCTTAAAAAGTCGACCAGTCCATAAAAACTGAAAATATAGCTTTTACGGCCTTGCCATGCAGAGCCTCCTTCATGGGCAAATTTTTGCGCGTAAGACCATACCCGCAACACATATTCGATGGAAAAAACAACCACACTGAATACGTCAAAGTAATGGAAATAGTATCCCCATTCTGCGTGTATATCAGGCACCGATTCCAAAATAATGGCCACCACATTCAAGACCACCAATAGCGCAATGAATATTTCACAAAAACGGGTGGCTGGTTCGCTGACATCGCCTTCAAGGATTTTGAAAGCGCGCAATTGAACGTTTCGATAAGCTGATTGAGGAGCGGCAGCCATCATTTTTTGGATTTACCTTGAGCCTGGACCAGCATGGTCTGTACCTCTTTGTCGCTCAAGCGAAATTGCGTTTGCAGTCGTTTGAGTGTTTGACGTTCTGCGTCTGAGACGATGCCATCTTTCAGCGCTTGTCGCAATTGCGCCAAGTAGGCTGATTTTTTGCGTGACATCTGTTTGGCAAATGCAGAGGCGACGATACCGGTCATGATCGCGGCCATGCATACCCCCAAAAAGCCGGTGAGCAGTGCTACCAGTTCTCCGGCTTTGGTCACAGGCTCGATATGACCGTATCCAGACGTGATGGAAATAATGGCCCAATAAATAGAATGTGGAATGGTGCCGAAATGTATCGGCTGTGCATGCCCTTCGGTAACGTGCATCAATGACGCAGACACAATCGTGGCAATCAACAACAAAAATGCAGCCGAGCCAAAGGCCCTTCGCTCTGAGTACACCGCAGTGAATAAATCTTGCAAGGCCGAGTTGTATTTAGAGAGCTTCAAAATTCGCAGCAATCGCAACACACGCAATATGCGCAAATCCAGAGCTGGAAAAAACACGTGTAAATAGTAGGGCAGGGTGGCGAAAAAATCCACCAGGCCAAACGTGCTGAAGATATAGCCACGCCGTCCACGCCATGCGCTGTCAGTGTGTTTGGCGCCCAAGGACCAGACACGCAGCACATACTCGGTCGTGAAAAACATCACGCTCCAGAATTCAAGTTCATGGAAATAATCTTTGTAAACCACATGAATTTCTGGCACTGAATCCAAAATGACAGCCGAGCAATTGACCAGCACCACAACGGTGATCAGCCATTCGACATAACGGGACAAGAGCTGCTCAGGCGAACCTTCCAAAATTTCCATGACCGTATGTCGCAGCCCAAGCGAATGCTTTGACACAGAAGTATCAGGGGCGGCGCCAAACGAAGCGGGTGCGGTGGATAAATCAGCACCGCACTCCACACAGAAAAGACTGTCAGACGCGTTGTCCGTCTGACATTGAGGGCATTTCATTCAATCACTCAGCTATTGGATTTTCCGGATTGAAATTTTTGCCACATGGCCATTTCAGACGCTGTCAACCGATCTGAATCGCGGGCGGCCGCTTCAAATTTGGCGGCATCGGTCATCAAAGCCAGTTGGTGAATTTGACCCAACAGGCTCTTGTAATGCTCAACCGCTTGCGCTGGTCGCTCTGCAATGACATGCAATGGCAATTGCGATTGGTTTTGCTTGTCGATACGCTCGTTATGCATTTGTTCGAGCAATGCATTCAGCTCTTGCGTCGTGATGTGCAGTCGCTTGGCCTCACTTCTGAGCACGGCGATCTCGGTCTCGTCCAAATGGCCGTCTTTCATCATGATGCGCAAATTGGCCTTGAGCATTTCGCGTTCTTTGTGCAATTGGTCACCAAAAGCGGACGCCAGCAAAGCCGCAGGAATCGCAAAAATACCAATTCCTAACAAAGACATGATCACTGTCATGAACCGCCCGACTGCGGTGACGGGTGAAATATCGCCATAGCCCACCGAGGCCAAGGTGATCACCGCCCAATACACAGCGTTAGGGATGTTGTCGAATTTTTCAGGTTGAGCTTGGTTTTCAAACACATAGCCCAAGCTGGCGGTCATGACCACCATCAAAATCATGATGAACGCTGACGCACTGATGACGGGCCATTCACGCGCAATCACGGTGGTCAAAATTTTCGTGGAGTCGTTGTAGCGTGTCAGCTTGAGCAAGCGCAGGAGTCGGAAGGTTCGCAAGAAGCGAAGATCCAGCACAGAATGAAGCAATATCTCCAAGAAAAACGGAAGAATCGCCAACAGGTCAATCAATGCAGATGGGCTGCGGGCTTGTTTGAGGCGTCCCAAAAATCCGTGCCTGAAACGCGGCTCTTCAACGCATGAATAAATACGCATCAGGTATTCGACACTGAAGATCGCCACTGCAATCGTGTCGAGAATCACAAACTCTAGGTTGATCAAATAGTGCACGCTGTGAATAGACCCCAGCACCACGGCCAGCACGGAAACAACTACCCAAACCCCGATGAATGTTTCGAAGATGGATTGCAGCTTGCCGCCGTATTCGCTGGAAAAAACCAAGGCATGGATTTTTTGACGGAAGGTACGTCCACGGTTGAGTTCTGAAAATTCTTTGACTGCAGGCACAACGATGCGAAACAATTTGAGGATTCGCAGCAACCGCAAAAACCGCAGGGCACGCAAATCTATCGGGATGAAGGCTTGCAAGAAAAACGGCGCGATAGCCAAAAGGTCGATGATGGCAAACGGGCTAAAGAAATAAGCCATTCTTGGCGATTTTTTGCGCTGGAATTCTTCGTCTTCTGGCGCGAGGTAAAAGCGCAGTGCGTACTCCAAGACAAAAATACACACTGAGAAAACATCGAAGTAATGGAAAAAAACCTTGTTCGGCTCAAACAGTGCAGGCACGTGTTCCAGCACCAGTGCGAACAAGTTGGCCACGATCAAGACAGCCACCCAGTTGTCCAAGCTTTTTTGGAAATTGCCCGGTATGTTGGGGTTCAGGGTCCAGTCGTAAAGCCAGCGGCGAAACGGCTGAGCACGAGAAATGGCAGGGCCTGCATCCTCCAGCCCAAGCAGGGCTTTGGCATCTAATTCATCAATGTCAATCAGCTTTGGGGGGGAATTCTCTTGGATATTTTCTTGTGACATGGCGGGTACCTCAGAATTCAACATCGGCGACTTTGACAAGGTATGCGCCCTTGTCACATATGCCTAAGCTCAGGGAAAGTTTTTGGTCGATGCTGTCTTCTGGGACCAACTTCGACGTGATCGTGGGCACAGCGGAGCCTGGGGGGGTTGGCATGACCTTGAGCAGGACAATTTCCCCAGACAGTGAGTGGTCTGCGGGGTTGCATTGCTCAATGAATTCAGGCGCTTTGCCTTTGAAAGGGTTTTTCATGTCCTTGAACTCATGGGCCTGCAGATACGCCAAACACGCGCCCCAAGTGCTGGTTTTGGGGTCGCCGCCGCCGGCACATGGTTTCACTGCGTATCCAGGAGAAAACCGCTCGGCGCTGGCTTGACTCAGCCATGACACCAAAGCCTCGCCGTTGCGTTTGCTTTTTTCAGTTTGCTACGCGTGTTCGAAGGCAATTTCACCCAAATAAGCGACCAAGGCCAAGGCGCCTATGACGATAAGAATGAATATCCAGTCTGAGAAAGTGGGCGCTGTGCCGGGATGGTGGGGGCTGGGGGAAATATTCATGGGTGGTGGACTCTTTCAATGGGGGGTGAAAAATAACCCTAAAAATTGACGTGGAATGATATTCGCAAAATTAACAAATTTTGCGAATATGCTCAAAAAATAGGCAGTAAATATTAAATTTAACGAATTTTGGGGTTAGCCCCGCCCCGGTCAACAATCGTTGATCAGTACATAGAAAGTGTCAATCGCCAGTTGCATATCGTCCGCCGTGGTGCATTCCAGCGGGTTGTGGCTGATGCCTTGGTTTTCCCCGCGCACAAACAGCATGGCTTGCGGCAGCAGGTGGTGTAACTTCATGGCGTCGTGTCCGGCGCCGCTGGGCATGCGGTGAATCGGCAGGCCAAGGCTGGAAACGGCCTGTTCCCAACGCTGTTGCAAACCGGGGTCGCTGGGCGCGGCCGATGCGCGGACGGTTTCTTCTATCTTTAATGGCAGGGAACGTTCGTCGCACACGTCGCGCAAGCGTTGCAAGATGTCGTGCGCCAATGCATCGCGTTGTGCATCGGTGGGCGCGCGCATGTCCAAGCTGAAATGGCAACTGCCAGGCACCACATTGATGGAGCCTTGCGGCACATGGAGCATGCCGATGGTGGCCACCGAGTCGCTGTCACGCCGCGCGCGTTCTTCCACATACACGGCAAATGCGGCGAATCCGGCCACCGCGTCATACCGTTGGTGCATGGGGCTGGTGCCGGCGTGGCTGGCGGTGCCGCTGATTTCAATCAAATAACGCACACTGCCGTTGATGGATGTGACGATGCCCAGTGGCAAATGCCTGTGGTGCAGCACGGGTCCTTGCTCTATGTGTATTTCGACAAACCCGAGGTACTGGCTGGGGTCGCGATGAATGCGGGCAATATCAGCCACACGGTAATTGGCTTGCTGCAGGGCAGCTTTCATGGTCACGCCATTGGCGTCTTGTTGCGTTAACCAATCCGGTTGGAATTCGCCGGTCAATGCGCTGCTGGCCAAAAACGTGGCTTTGTAACGTTGGCCTTCTTCTTCGGCAAAAGCCACCACTTCAATGCCGATGTCCAAGCGCTCACCTGTTCGAGCCAGTTCACGCACACAGGCCATCGGCACGAATATGCCCAATCTGCCGTCGTACTTGCCGCCGTTGCGCACCGTGTCGTAATGGCTACCGGTGAGCAAATATTTGGCACCGGTTTGACGCGGGTGGTAGCGCCCGACCACGTTACCGACTGCATCGATGAAGACTTCATCGAACCCACATGCTTGCATGCCCAAACGCAAGGTCTGTGCGCACGACACATGCGCTGGTGTGAGGTAGCTCACACTCAATTCGCCGCGCTCGGCAAAGCCGGGGTCGCTGAATTGCGCCAGCCATTCATGCCAATCCCAGACTTCACCGCCGAGCAACGGACGGCTTTGGCATTTTTCATTCAACCGGGTTTCTGCGATGCGGTGAATTTGACGCAAGCATTCGTGGAATTCGACAGCGGGTGGATGCGACATGCGACGACGCAGTTGCGCCAATATGGCGTCGGGTGACAAACCCAAGCCGCGCGGCCCGCGCACGGCGATGATGAACGGCCAGCCGAAGTGCTTCAAGTAGGTTTCGTTGAGTTGTCGCAGTTCGTCGGCTTGCGCAGCGGTGCTTTGCCACAGCCCAGCCAGCTGTTGTTCTTGTTGGGATTCAGCAGTCAAGCCCTTGGCTGGTTTGGCTGCCAGCACCGGATGCGCCTTGACCAACATCAATTGCTGTTCATGCGAAGCCCGGCTGACACTGTCTGCCAAAGCCCATTTCAAATGCGCCAGACTGCGAAACGGTTTGTGATGCAACGCCGCTTGCACCACCCAAGGACTGTGTTCGTAAATACCATGCAGCCAAGCCATGGCTTGCGAATCACTGGCGTGGTTCAGCCATTCCATCGGGTCGTCAGAGCGGGCAGGTGGCGGCGTGGGTGTCATGGCGGGCAAGAGAGGGCGTTAAACTGGTTCGATCAACTATATACCTGTCAAAAGCCTACACCACAGGGACACACCATGGGATTGAGCACACATGTTTTGGACACCATGCACGGTTGTCCTGCGGCCGCAATGACAGTTTCTTTGTACTCTACCGACGGCGCACAACCGCAACGCATACACAGCTGGGTGTTGAATGCCGATGGCCGCTCTAACGGTCCGTTGCTGGACAACCAGCAACTCAAGGTCGGCACCTACCGGTTGGTGTTTGGTGTCAAAGATTACTTTGCTGGCAAAGGCGTGGCCTTGCCTGAGCCGAATTTTTTGAACCAAGTAACGATTGACTTTGGCGTGGCCGATGTGACGCAGCACTACCATGTGCCACTTTTGGTGAGCCCTTGGAGTTATTCCACGTACCGCGGTTCTTAAGCCCGCCGCACCATCAATCTTGTCCTTCAGTCAAGCTGTCCAGTTGAAACTGTCCGTCCTTGTGCCACAGCCAAATTTCTGTGTAGGTCACTTTGCGTAAATTCACCGGCGCGGGAAAAGGCCCTGCGCGTCGGATCATGGCTTCGATGTCACGCATCACATCAGGCACATGCCTTGGCGGCCTGGCCCATATCAACTCCAGCACTTGACCGTTGGGTCCTACCACCACATCGATCACACCGACGGCTTTGAGCATGGGCGGCAGTTTGCCGACATAAATTTGGCCCGGGTATTTGTTGTAGATGTGCCGTGCAGCATCCTTGCGGTATTCTTTGGCGTCACGCGCGGCTGATTTCAGGGTGTTGATGGGCTCTGCGGGCGGTGCCGGTTTGACCGCTTGTGGCGGTGGCGCAGGTTTTGGTGCGGGGACTGGCGCCACCGGTGCAGGTGCAGGTGGCGGTATGGGTTTGGGCGGTGGCGCGGGTTGGTATTCGGGCACAGGCTCGGGTAAGGGTGCTGGCGGTGCTTTCTTTTGTTTGGGGGCAATGGCACAGCTTGCCAAAAAAACCAACATTAATCCAATGGTTGCTCGGGATGTGGCAATGAAAAGCATACGTGTTCCCTGTGATGTGGGTTCGCTGAATCGGTCCATGGTTGGAATTTAACATCCTCAAATATGGTGATTTTTTGAATTATTTAACACAGCTGACAAATTATTTGGCGCATGAAAAGGCGGTTTTGGTCAAAGTGGTCCGAACCAGCGGCTCTGTGCCCCGGGACAGCGGCAGTTGGATGGCTGTGTTTCCCCATGTTTTGGTGGGAACCATCGGTGGCGGTCATTTGGAATTTCAGGCGGTGGCTCTGGCCAAGGACATATTGGCCGCGCGTGCAGCCTTGCCCGGGCTGCAAACAGTGCCGCTGGGGCCGGCACTGGGGCAATGTTGTGGCGGGGTGGTGGCGCTGGAATACCGTTTGCTCAGTCACGCCGACACCGAGTCACTGCGACAGGAATTGCGTCCGACTTTGCAGCCAGTGGCTTTGTTTGGGGGCGGGCATGTCGGCTGCGCTTTGGTGAATGTGTTGTCGTCACTGCCGTTTGAAATGCGTTGGATTGACAGCCGCGACGAGGTGTTTGCGCAGCCCTTGCCCGAGCAGGTCGTGGCAGAGCATTCTGACCCGGTGCATGCCGCAGTGGCTGATTTGGTGCCAGGCAGCATGGTGTTGATCATGAGCTTCAGCCATGCCGAGGATTTGGATATTTTGGCGGCGTGTTTGACGCGTTTGCGTGTTTCTGCGGATTTGCCCTATGTCGGGCTGATTGGCAGTGCCAGCAAATGGGCGCGGTTTCGGCACCGTTTGGAGGAGAGGGGTTTTGGCGCGGAAGATTTGGCGCGCGTCACAACGCCGATTGGTATTGCGGGGATTGACAGCAAACTGCCCGAGGTGATTGCGGTGTCGGTGGCAGCGCAGTTATTGCAAATATCGCGTTAGTTTTTTGGAGTGGCGTGAGTGGCGTGAGCACATGCCCAACAAGCACAAACCAACTGACGCAAAAAAAATCAGAATATAGTCAGTCCATATGGAAATGTATCTGCTCGAATGGGCCCAATTGCTGTTGCGCTGGTTGCACGTCATTGTTGCCATTGCATGGATCGGTTCTTCTTTTTATTTTGTGTTCCTCGACAGCAATCTTGTTCCCCCGCAAGACCCCAACTTGCAAGCCAAAGGTGTGGGCGGCGAAATGTGGGCAGTACACGGCGGCGGTTTTTACAACCCCCAAAAATACCTGGGTGCACCGGGCCAGATCAACAGCACATTGCATTGGTTTTATTGGGAAAGCTACACCACTTGGCTCAGCGGTTTTGCGTTGTTTTGCGTGTTGTATTTGTGGCAGGCCAATGTCTACCTGATTGACCCGGCAGTTCACACATGGTCCACCTACGCTGCCGGCTGGACCGCGTTGGCCTTTATGCTGGGCTTTTGGTTGGTGTACGACACCTTGTGTAAAACCTTAGGGCAACGCGCCCATGGTGAACGCTGGTTGGCCTTGGTATTGCTGGTCTTGGTTGCTGCATTGTGTTGGCTGTTCAACCAACTGTATGCAGGGCGCGCGGCATTTGTCCTCATGGGTGCCACCTTGGCCACCAGCATGAGCGCCAATGTGTTCTTTTGCATCATTCCCGGCCAACGAATCGTTGTCGACGCATTGACCCGTGGTCAACCGTACGACGAAAAAGCCTTGGCGGTGTATGGACAGCGCGGCAAACAACGCAGCGTGCACAACACCTATTTCACCTTGCCAGTGTTGTTTGCCATGCTGGCCAACCATGAAGGTCTGTTGGTTCATCACCCGCAGCGTTGGGCTTTGTTGTTTGTGATGATGCTGGCAGGTGTGTTGATACGACAATTTTTTGTACAAAAACACAGTTGGCGTTTGGGCAAAGCCGCGCACCCTTGGCCTTATGCCTTGGCAGGTATCAGCCTGATTCTTGCGCTGGTGCTGGCGTTATGGCCTGCGCGCACCACGACGTCTACCGAGGCCTTGGCTGCAGTCAGTTTTGAAGAAGTGCAAGCCATCGTGAACCAACACTGCATCAGTTGTCATGGTGAAAAAATCCAGATGAAAAATTTACGCTTGGACAGCCCGTCATTGATCATTGCCAACGCACAAAATATTTACCAACAAGTGGTGGTGTTGCGTCAAATGCCCATGAGCAATGCCACAGGCATCACTGAGCAGGGGCGTCAAGCGTTGGGGCGGTGGTTTGCGGCAGGCTCGCCTGGGCCTTGATTTTTTTCTCATAGGCCTGCAAACGTTTTTCGCGTTCAGCCATGTATTGCTGATACTCAAACATCATTTGCTGTTTGTGCGCTTCTTTTTGCGTTTCGTCGCGCGTGTCCTGCATATGTTTGAGCTTGGTGTTGTATAGCGATTGCGCCAAAAAAGCTTGCGCACCTTTGTTGAATAATTTCCATAGGATCCACGCCAAGACCAGCGGAAAAAATACCACCGATGCAAACAACAACCACAGGGTTTCGGGATTGTTGGCGGTGTCTTTCAGGTATTTGTTGAAGTCAAAAGCTTGCATGGATAGTCCTTCAGCGGGGGTCGTTCATAGGATCGACCGCTGACGGCCAAACTTTAGCCAATCCGTTATCCTCTTTCACCATGGCTCATATCCCTGACCCCCTCCAATTTCCCCAAGAATTTTTACGCCATTTGTTTGACACAGCGGTCGCGCGTGCCCAACCCTTGTTGAACATGCCCGGCTTGTTGCCGCCACCACCGCGCGGGCGCACCTTGGTTTTAGGCGCGGGCAAAGCAGCAGG
Source organism: Comamonadaceae bacterium (assembly GCA_027488735.1). Taxonomy (GTDB): domain Bacteria; phylum Pseudomonadota; class Gammaproteobacteria; order Burkholderiales; family Burkholderiaceae_C; genus Limnohabitans. The sequence continues at coordinate 192,117 of JAIYBB010000001.1, forward strand.
CGCCATGGCGCATGCATTAGAAAAATGGTGGCCTGCCGATGCGCCTATGTCAGGACTGGTCGTCACACGCTATCACCACACACCGCCGAGGGCTGAGGGTTTGCTGCAGCGCATAGAAGTGCTGGAAGCTTCTCACCCCGTGCCAGACCAAGCGGGCATGGATGCCTCTGAACGCATGTTGGCGTTGACGCAAGGATTGACTGCAGATGATTTGGTGATTTGCTTGGTGTCTGGCGGCGGCTCGGCTTTGTTGACCTTGCCTGCAAACGGCTTGACGCTTGCCGACAAGCAGCGCATCAACCGCGAGTTGCTGGCGAGCGGTGCACCGATCGGCGAGATGAACACGGTGCGCAAACATTTGTCGCGCATCAAGGGTGGGCGTTTGGCTGCGGCCTGTCATCCGGCCAATGTGTGGACATTGACGATTAGCGACGTGCCGGGGGACGACCCGGCGGTGATTGCCAGTGGCCCGACCGTGCCGGATGAGTCCACCTGCGCGCAAGCACTGGCATTGTTGGACAGGTATGGCATAGCTGTGCCGTCACCGGTTCGCGAAGCGCTGCAAAGCGGTGAGTTGGAAACGCCCAAACCGGGGGATGCGGTGTTCAAAGGGCATGAGGTGAAGATGATGGCCACGCCCATGCAATCCTTGCAAGCTGCGGCTGATGCTGCGCGCGCAGCCGGTTTGAATGCATATATCTTGTCGGATGAAATCGAAGGCGAATCGCGTGAAGTGGCCAAAGTGCATGCCGCACTGGCGCGCGCAACGGCTCGCGGACACGGCGCGTTTCAAAAGCCTTGCGTGATTTTGAGCGGCGGTGAAACCACGGTCACGTTGCGGCCACAACCGTTGGATGCTCCCCGAGGCAAGGGCGGTCGCGCCGGTGAATTTTGCTTGGGGCTGGCCATGGCTTTACAAGGACACGAGGGCGTGTGGGCATTGGCGGCAGACACGGATGGCATCGACGGCGTTGAAGATAACGCTGGCGCCTTGGTCACGCCGGACAGTTTGCAGCGCTGTGAACAATCAGGCTTAAAGCCCGCCGCATTCGCAGACCGCAATGACAGTTACCGTTTGTTTGAAGCCTTGGGAGACTTGGTGGTCAGCGGCCCGACGCACACCAATGTGAATGACTTCAGGGCTTTGCTGGTGTTGTGACTTGCTTATGATGGATTTAAAACGCCTTGCCCATACCTGCGACAGGAGACAAGCATGACCAGTTTTTCCAGACCCATGGCGATGACCGAGCGGCAGCGTCGTTTCAGAGAAACTTACCGCGCCAACATCAGTCCGTTTTACAACGGCTTGCTGCACGTGGGCGTGATGTATGCGGTGGGCATCAGTTTGCTTGTGTATTGTGTTGGGCAGCTTGATCACGCCAGCTGGGCCTGGTTGATGGTGCTACCCGTTGCGGTTGCAGGCAACTTCTGCGAATGGGCGATGCACAAATATGTGATGCACCGGCAGATCGATGTGTTTGCGCTGCGCGCTATTTACGACCGCCATACCCGCCAGCACCACCAGTATTTCACTGACACCGACTACACGATTGACAGCGTTCGCGAATTCCGGATTGTGTTTTTTCCGTGGCGTGTGCTGACCGTGCTGGGTGTGGGTGGCGGTGCAGTGGCGCTTGTTTGCGCTTATGTGTTTGGCGCGAACGCGGGCTATATTGCTTACATGACGGTGATAGGCCACTATGTGTTGTACGAAACTTTCCACTATTGCTGCCACATCCAGGAAAACGCTTTTGTACGGCACATGCCGTTCATCAACACGATTCGCAGACACCATGCAGCCCATCACAACCTGGGCATCATGATGCATAAAAACATGAACCTGACGTTTCCATTGGCCGACTGGGTCATGGGCACCAGCGATGTCAAGCGCTCATTGCTCGGCACCTTGTTCAACGGCTTTGATGAATCGCATGTGGACCCGGCGCTGAAGCCGGTGATTGAAAAATTCCGCGATGGGCGAGTGCAGCAAGACAGCGTGACGCTGGAAGGGCCTGTGTTGAATGAGCAGGAGAGGGCGGTGTTGGGCGGGGCTTGAAGTTGTTAGAAAAGAGAGGCCACGTGCTCTCTCCGCGTGCTGAATGAGCCTCAGACCAGAGTGCCATTCACCACCACCCGCTCCACCAACCTGTCATCGCCCAGCACCACCATGGCGAACAACTGTTCTTGCAAGCTGTCAGCAGTTGCGATGCGGCGCGATAGCAAAGGCGTGGCCTGTGGGTTGAGCACAATGAAATCGGCATCGCAGCCGACATTCAAGTTACCGATGACACCATTCAAATCCAAGGCCTTGGCCGCGCCTGCCGTGTGTAACCACCACAGGTGTTGCGCGCTCAGCGAGCGACCGGTTTTCCCATGGCTTTGGCGCGCCACGGTGTAAGCCGCGTGCATGGTGTGAAACGGGCTGAAGCTGGTGCCGCCGCCCACATCGCTGGCGAGTGCGTGCAGCAATTGGTGTGATTGCGCCAATGAAAAATCAAAGAAACCGCTGTCTAAAAACAAATTGCTGGTCGGGCACACCGAAGCCGCTGCACCGCGCTCGGCCATCAGGTCGCGGTCGTTCGCATCCAAGTGCAGGCAATGCGCGTACACCGAGCGTTTACGAAGCAAACCCATGTCTTCGTACACGCCCAAATAACTGCGTGCCTGCGGAAACAATTCAGCCACCCATTGGATTTCATCCGCGTTTTCGGCCACATGCGATTGCACCCACACATCCGGATGTGCGGCTGCCAGTTCACCTGCGCCATGCAGTTGTTCTTCGCTGGAGGTCGGCGCAAACCGCGGCGTGATGGCATAACCCAATCTGTCCACGCCGTGCCAGCGCTTGATCAGCTCTTCTGTTTCGTACAGGCTTTGTGCCGCACTCGCGTCGCGCAAACCATCCGGGCTGTGTCTGTCTTGCAGCACGCGTCCGCTGATCATGCGCAATTGACGGCGTTGTGCCTCGTTGAAAAAAGCATCCACTGAAGCGGAGTGCGCGGTGGCGAATGCCAGTGCCGTGGTCACACCGTGGCGCATCAATTCATCAAAGAAAAACGCAGCCACTGCAGCCGCATGCGCCGGGTCTGCGAAGCGGGTTTCTTGCGGGAAGGTGTAGTTGTTCAACCAAGGCAGCAAGCCGTCAGCAGGCGAGGCGATCACATCGGTTTGCGCGTAATGAATATGCGTGTCCACAAAACCCGGCGCAATCCATCGTCCGCGCCAATCGGTCGTGGGTAAATGCGCATGCGCGGCATGCAATGCACGGTAGTCGCCGATGGCGCTGATGCGCGACACACCGTCCGCGCCGAGCGTGGTGACCAGCAAGCCATCCGCTTCGAAATGAATCTGATCGCTGTTGGCGTCGGGAAACCAAAGCAGGCAAGCGCGGTAAGCGTGTGAATCTGAAGTGACTGGCATGAAAAATCTGATCGAAAAGTGATTGATGGAATGCGCAGGGCAAGCGCACTAGGCGGTGGTTGAAGCAGGCGTTTGCAAGGCCATCAACACGCGCTCTGGTGTCACCGGCGTATTCAACTGCACAGGCGTATGGCCACCCAATGTTTGCCCGACCGCATCCCGCAAGGCTTCATACACGCTCATGGCCAGCATGAACGGCGGCTCACCCACGGCTTTGCTGCCGCCGATGTTGTCTTCGCGGTTGGCTTCATGCCAAAGTTGGATGTTGAAGTGACGGGGTACGTCAGCTGCGGTCGGAATTTTGTAGGTGCTGGCGCCGCGTGTTTGCAGTTTGCCGTCATGGCTCCACACCAGTTCTTCGGTGGTCAGCCATCCCAAACCTTGCACAAACCCGCCTTCGATCTGTCCTTTGTCTATATCTGGGTTGAGGGACTTGCCGACATCATGCAATATGTCCACGCGCAACAATTTATGTTCACCTGTCAACGTGTCAATGGCGACTTCACTGCACGCCGCCCCATAAGCAAAATAAAAGAACGGCCTGCCGGACAAGGTTTGGCGGTCGTAATGGATTTTCGGCGTGGCATAAAAACCGTCGCTCCACAACTGCACCCGTTGGCTGTAAGCGAATTGCACGGCTTCAACAAATGTTCGCTGCTTGGCGGGCGTGTGTATGAGGCCTTGCTTGAACACCACTTGCGCTGGCTTGCAGCCATCGGCTTTGGCTAAACAGTCTGCGATGTTGAGTTTGACTTGCAAAGCAGCTCGCTCTGCGGCGCGGCCATTCAAGTCTGTGCCGCTGGACGCTGCGGTGGCGCTGGCATTGGCAATCTTGTCAGTGTCGCTGCTGCTGATGCGTACTTGCTCGAACGGGATGCTCAACACATCCGCGACGATGGCGCAGACCTTGGTGTGCAAGCCTTGTCCCATCTCGGTGCCGCCGTGGTTGATGCGCACACTGCCGTCGGTGTAGACCGACACCAAAGCACCGGCTTGGTTGAATTGCGTGGCGGTGAAGCTGATGCCGAACTTGACAGGCGTGAGCGCCATGCCTTTTTTGATGATGGTGTTTTGCGCGTTCCATTGGGCAATCTCTGCGCGCCGTTGACGGTAGTTGCAGTCGTTCGCTAACTGGGTCATCAACTCCGGCAGGATGTTGTCTTCCACCGTCATGCCAAAAGGCGTGGTGTTGCGCGGTGCTTCGCCATACAGGTTGCGCAAGCGCACATCCAAGGGGTCGAGTTGCAATTGCCGCGCGATATCACCCATCACGGTCTCGATCAGCATCATGCCTTGCGGTCCGCCGAAACCGCGAAACGCGGTGTGGCTTTGCGTGTTGAGTTTGCTGCGGTGAGAAACAATGTCTACGTCCGATAAAAAATACGCGTTGTCGGTGTGGAACACCGCACGGTCCGCAACCGGGCTGCTCAGGTCGGCGCTGAATCCGCAATGCGCCCATTGGGTGGATTGCAAGGCCAGCAACAAACCATTGTGGTCAAAACCGGCTTTGAAATCGTGGCTGAAAGGATGGCGCTTGCCGGTGACCAAAAAATCGTCTTCGCGCGACAAACGCATCTTCACCGGCTTACCTGTTTTTTGCGCAGCCAACGCCGCCCACACTGCGAGTTGACCGGCCTGTGTTTCTTTGCCGCCAAAGCCGCCGCCCATGCGCCGGCACACCACACGCACCGCGTGCATGGGCACGTGCAAAGCATGCGCCACCCAATGCTGCATTTCGCCCGGGTGCTGCGTGCTGCTGTGTATCAACCACTCGCCGTTGTCTTGCGGTATGGCGTAAGCGATTTGCGTTTCCAAGTAATAGTGTTCTTGGCCGCCGATTTCCAATTGACCTTGCAAATGGTGCGGCGCATATTGCATTTGCGCTTGCGAATTCCCGCGCGCCACATGCACACGAGGCAACACGGTGGCGTTTTGCGATTGCGCATCCCGTGCGTTCAGTTGCGCTTGTTCTGCTTCGACTTTCAACACGGCAAGATGCGCGGCGGCACGTGCTTGCAGGTGCGAGTCAGCCACTACCAAACCTAAGACTTGCCCGATATGTTCCACGCGTTGGCTGGCAAACACCGGTTCGTCATGCGTGAACGAGGCCAGCAACTTGTCGCCGGGAATGTCCTCAGCCGTCACCACTGCGTGCACGCCTTCGCTGGACATCACAGCGCTCAAGTCCAGCGAAAGAATGCGACCGCTGGCTACCGTGCTCAAAATCGGCGCAGCATGCAAGCTGCCTTCGGTCAAAGGCAAATCGTCTATGTAGGTTGCCAAACCTTGCACATGCAGGTGAGCGCTTTCGTGGCGTGGCGACTTGCTCATGACGCATCTTCCAGTTGAACCATGCCGTGGCCTTGTTGTTCCAGCCAGGCGCGTTGCAGCAACTGTCGCAATACCAATTGGCGGTAGGCGGCGCTGGCGCGCATATCGCTGATCGGTGAAAACTCTTTGTCAATTTCTGCTTGTGCTTGTTGAATGCTGGCTTCATTCCACACACGGCCATGCAACACAGCCTCGGTTTTCACAGCCCGCGCAGGTGTTGCTGCCACGCCGCCTGCACCGATGCGCACAGTCTGCACCACGCCTTGCTCTATGTGCAATTGCAAAGCCAAGCACACCGCGGAAATATCGTCTTCCACACGCTTGGACACTTTGTAAACGCCCAGCCATTCACCGGGAAGCGGATGGGGCACGACGATCCAACACAGCACTTCGTCGGCAGCCAAGGCGGTGAGTTTGTAGCCCAGGTAAAAATTTTCCAAAGGGATGTGTCGGCTGACCATGCGACCTTTGCGCCAGGCCATCAACACCACTTGCGCACCCAACGCCATCAACAAGGGCATGCTGTCACCGATGGGCGAACCATTGGCGATGTTGCCGCCCAAGGTGCCTGACTGACGCACTGGCCGTCCTGCAAACCGCTCGGCGAAATGTTGGATAGTAGGGCGCTGCTTTGCCAGGGCGGTAAACGCGTCATGCAAACTGACAGCGGCTCCAACGGCCAAGTGATGCGGGTAGTGTTCGATGCGCAACAACTCGCTCACGCGGGTCAGGTCAATCACTTGCTCAAAACGGCGGTGCTGTTGTGTGACCCACAAACCGGCGTCTGTGCCGCCGGCCATCAATTGCGCTTTGGGAAAACGCGCTCGCAAGGGCAGCAACTGCGCCAGTGAATCGGGCAGGGCGTAATGCGGGTCCAAGGGATCGCGTGTGTCGGTGTGGCGTGGCAGGGCTGCGGTTGCCGACGGACGAGGGTAAGTGTGCATGGCAAGGGCTGCGTCAATGATGGGCCGGTAACCGGTGCATCTGCACAGGTTGCCCGAAATGGCTTCCATCGCTTCTTCGCGCGTGACAGCGCGTCCATCGGCACGTTGGTACAAGTCATACAAACTCATGACAAAGCCGGGTGTGCAAAAACCGCATTGCGACGCATGGTGATCCACCATCGCTTGTTGCACCGGATGCAATTTTCCATGGGCTGACAGATCGGCGGCTGTGGTGACCTTCAAGCCATGGGCGGAATGCGCCATGCGTATGCAACTGTTGACGCTGTGCGCGTGGCTGTTGTCTGCTTTGGAGAGCACCACGGTGCAGGCACCGCAGTCGCCACTGGCGCAACCTTCTTTGGTATCGGTGGCACGCAGTTCCTCTCGCAGTACGTCCAGCAATGTGCGCGCCGGTGGTACATTGGTCAGCGAATAAAGCCGGTGACGGTGAATCAAATCAAGTTTGGGGAATGTCATGCCAACTTTGCAAAGTCGTTTACAAGCTATTGTTGCACCCGAATGCACGAACGGAAATGCCCCATGAGCCATGAAGCTTTGCTGGAGTTGCGTGGTATCTCCAAACAATACCCTGCCGTGTTGGCCAATGATCAGATTTCGCTGCAAGTCAAGCCGGGCGAAATTCACGCCATCCTTGGCGAAAACGGCGCCGGTAAATCCACTTTGATGAAAATCATTTACGGTGCAGTGCAGCCGGACCAAGGCGAAATAAGGTTCAACGGCCAGCAAGTTCACATACGCAACCCGCAACAAGCCAGAGCCTTAGGCATCAGCATGGTGTTTCAACACTTCAGCTTGTTTGACACTTTGAGCGTGGCGCAAAACGTTTGGCTGGGTTTGGACAAATCTTTGTCGCTGGCCGAGGTGAGCCGACGCATCCGCGAGAAAGCTGCTGCTTATGGACTGGACTTGGAGCCAGAGCGCCCGGTGCACACCTTGAGCGTTGGTGAAATGCAAAGGGTGGAAATCATCCGCGCGCTGTTGTGCGAGCCGCGTTTATTGATTTTGGATGAGCCCACCTCGGTGCTGACGCCGCAAGCCGTGGACAAGCTGTTTGCGGTGCTGCGCCAACTGGTGGCCGAGGGCTGCAGCATTTTGTACATCAGCCATAAATTGCACGAGATCCGCGCGCTGTGCACGCATTGCACCGTGCTGCGCGCGGGCAAAGTCACCGGCGAGTGCGACCCGCGCGAGCAAACCAATGCGTCTTTGAGCCAAATGATGATTGGCAGCGAGCCGCCTGCCTTGGTTCACAGTCAGCGACAGCAAGGCGACTTGGTGCTGGATGTGCGAGAACTCAATTTGCCGCGCTCAGACCCGTTCGGCACCCATTTGTCGTCGGTGGATTTGCAGGTGCATCAAGGGGAAATCGTCGGTATCGCTGGTGTGTCTGGCAATGGTCAGCGCGAATTGCTTTACGCACTCAGCGGTGAGGATGTGCGCGCCGCCACCGGCAGCATTCGCCTGGCTGGTCAAGCGGTGGGTGACCAAGGACCGGCGCAAAGACGCGCGTTGGGTTTGCATTTTGTGCCTGATGAACGCTTAGGTCGCGGTGCAGTGCCTGCTTTGAGTCTGGCGCACAACCTCTTGCTGACCCGCTCGGAAGCGATCAGCGATTCAGGTTGGATCGACATGTCTGCATTGGCCGCACAAGCACAAGCCATCATCGCCAAATACCAAGTGAAAGCGGGCGGCTCACAAGCCGCGGCCCAATCGCTGTCAGGCGGTAACTTGCAAAAATTCATCGTCGGTCGAGAAATTGACGCAGCGCCAAAGTTACTGATCGTGTCGCAGCCGACTTGGGGCGTGGATGTGGGTGCGGCAGCGCAAATACGTTCTGCCTTGGTAGCCTTGCGTGACGCAGGTTGCGCGGTGCTGGTCGTCAGCGAAGAGTTGGATGAATTGTTTGAACTCTGTGACCGCATGCATGTGATGGCGCAGGGACGCATGTCGCCATCGCTGTCGCGCGAACAGGCCACGGTTGCCAAAATCGGCAGTTGGATGAGCGGCTTGTGGACTGAAACTGAAGAAGCGGTGAATTGATATGTGGAAATTAGAAGCACGCTCGGCGCCCTCTGATTTTTGGCGCATCGCCTCTCCGCTGTTGGCCTTGGTGTTGACCGTCATCTTGGGCGTGTTGTTGTTCATGGCCTTGGGCAAAGACCCGGTCAAAGGTTTGTTGGTGTTTTTTTGGGAGCCGATTCGCAGCGGTTACGCCTTGGGTGAATTGGTGGTCAAGGCCACGCCTTTGTTATTGATTGCGCTCGGGTTGGCTTTGTGCTTTCGCTCGAACGTTTGGAACATCGGCGCTGAAGGTCAATATGTGATGGGCGCGGTGTTCGCGGCAGGCGTGGCGCTGCTGGCCGAGAAAACCAGTGGTGCTTGGTTTTTTGTGCCCGTGTTGTTGTCGGGTGTCATCGGCGGTATGTGCTGGGCGGCCATCACGGCGTGGTTGCGGGACCGGTTTCACGCGAATGAAATTTTGGTCAGTTTGATGCTGGTGTATGTCGCCATCATGGTGCTGGGTTTTCTGGTGTATGGACCGTGGAAAGACCCGTTGGGCTACAACTTTCCGCAAACCAAAACCTTCGAAGCGGCCACCCAAGTGCCGCGCTTGTTCAAAGGCTCGCGGGTCAATATTGGTTTGTTGCTGGCGCTGGCTGGTGTGGCTGCCATGTGGGTGTTCATGTTTCGCACGCGCGCTGGGTGGGCGCAGCAAATCGGTGGTTTGGCACCGGCTGCTGCGCGCTATGCGGGCTTTTCTTCCAGACGCGCCATCTGGTTGGCCTTGCTGGTGTCTGGCGCATGTGCCGGATTGGCTGGCGCTTTGGAAGTGGCCGGGCCTATCGGGCAACTCACGCCGTATGTGCCGGTGGGTTACGGGTTCGCCGCCATCATTGTGGCGTTCGTCGGCCGCTTGCATCCCGTAGGCATGGTGTTCTCGGCGATTTTGATGAGCATGTTCTACATAGGCGGCGAGTTGGCGCAGTCCAGATTGGGTTTGCCCAAATCGCTGACCGGCGTATTCCAAGGTCTGCTGCTGTTTTGTCTGCTGGCTTGTGATGTGTTGATGAATTACCGCTTGCGCTGGAAACCCTCGCAAGCCATGGGGGGCGTGTGATGGATACCTATGCCTTGTTATTTGCCGCGACCTTGAGTGCAGGCACAGTGCTGGCGATTGCCGCGCTGGGTTTGTTGATCAATGAAAAAGCCGGGATTGTGAATCTGGGTGCTGAGGGCATGATGCTGTGCGCCGCAATCGCCGGTTACGCCACCGTGGTTCACACCGGCAGCGACATGCTGGGGTTTTTGGCGGGCATGGGCGCAGGCGCAGTGCTGGCATTGTTTTTCGGCGCTTTGGTCATCGGTTTGAACACCAACCAGTACGCCACAGGTTTGGCGCTGAGTTTGTTTGGTGTGGGTTTTTCAGCGTTTGTCGGCACGGGTTATGTGCAGGCCAAATTGCCTGAGCGAATCAGTTATGAGGTGCCGTATCTGGCTGATTTGCCAGTGATTGGAACGGCTGTTTTTCGCCAGCACCCGATGGTCTACGCGGCCATCATTTTCACGCTGGCCTTGATTTGGTTTTTGGAGCGTACGCGGGCGGGATTGGTGTTGCGTGCGGTGGGTGAGTCGCCGCAATCGGCACACGCATTGGGTTACCCGGTGCGCAGCATCAGATTGGCAGCGGTGGTCTGCGGCGGCGCTTTGTGCGGTTTGGCGGGCGCTTACATATCGGTGATTTACACGCCGTTGTGGGTGGAGGGCATGATCGCAGGCAAGGGCTGGATCGCTTTGGCGCTCACCACGTTTGCGACTTGGCGGCCTGCGCGGATTTTGCTCGGCGCTTATTTGTTCGGCGGTGTCACCATGCTGCAGTTTCATTTGCAGGCCACGGGGGTGGAAGTGCCGAGCCAGTTTTTGAGCATGTTGCCGTATGTGGCCACCATCGTGGTGCTGGCGCTGATTTCACGCAATCCGCAGTGGATACGGGTGAATATGCCTGCGTCGCTCGGAAAGCCTTTTTATCCCGGCGCATAGTTTCTTATTGGAACAACGACATGGCGTGAGCCTCTCACGTCTCAGCAAAATAATTGGTGTCTGACCCCAATTACACAATTAATGACCCCAATTACATAGTGGCAAAACAATCAACTCCACGCAGCCGCCAACTTTTAGCGGCAGGCATGGGGAAACCCCCGTCAATCAAGGCCATAATGCGGTTTTCCCGATACCCCCAACTCTTGCGATTTTTCTAAAGGATGGAAATGACTGATTTTTACAAACGCACTTGGTTTCGTGCCGCTGCTTTGGGCGTTGTAGCTACCGCCCTCATGGTCGGATGTGGCAAAAAAGAAGAACCTAAGCCCGCACCTGTGGCTGAAGCACCCAAACCTGAACCCTTGAAAATTGCATTTGCCTACGTTGGCCCAGTGGGTGACGGCGGTTGGACATTCGCGCATGACAACGCCCGCAAAGCCATCGAAGCCGAATTTGGCGACAAGGTGCAAACCACATTCACCGAAAACGTCTCCGAGTCTGCAGACGCCGAACGCAATTTCCGCGACATGGTGGCGCAAGGCAACAAACTGATTTTCGGCACCACGTTTGGTTACATGGAACCCATGTTGAAAGTGGCCGCTGACAGCAAAGACGTCAAGTTTGAACATGCCACCGGTTACAAACAAGCCGACAACATGCGCACTTATGACAGCCGCACTTACGAAGGTGCTTACATGGCTGGCGTGATCGCAGGCAAGATGACCAAGACCAACACCTTGGGCGTCGTGGCCTCCATCCCCATTCCTGAAGTGGTCCGCAACATCAACAGCTTCACTTTGGGCGCGCAATCGGTTAACCCCAAAGTCAAAACCAAAGTCGTGTGGGTCAATGAGTGGTTCAACCCACCCAAAGAAACCGAAGCAGCGACATCGCTGATCAACGGTGGCGCAGATGTGCTGTTTCAAAACACCGATTCAGCGGCTGTGTTGAAAACCGCTGAAGCCAAAGGCAAGCGCGCTTTTGGTTGGGACTCTGACATGACTGCCTATGGTCCTAAAGCTCACTTGGGTTCAGCCATCATCAATTGGGCGCCTTACTACGTACAGACCACGCGTGAAGCCTTGGAAGGCAAATGGGTCGGTGGCACAGGCGTGTGGTGGGGTGTCAAAGAAGGCGCGATCGACATGGTTTCTATTGCTGAAGATGTGCCAGCCGAAACCAAAGCCAGAGTTGAAGAAATCAAAGCGGGTTTGAAAGATGGCACTTTTTCAATCTGGAAAGGCCCATTGGTTGATAACACCGGCAAAACCCTCCTGAAAAATGACGAAATCGCTGACGACAAGTTCTTGAGCGGTGTAAATTTCTACGTCAAAGGCGTCCAAGGAAAATTGCCCGGCAGCAAGTAATTGCCAAGCTGGTAACTCTCTTGAAAAAGGCTGCCCTTGGGCAGCCTTTTTTTACGACGTGGTTTTCATTTTTTCAGGGTCATTCAATACCGTGAACTCACTTTTCCTGTCAGTGGCCAGCACTTTTTTAGGGCTGAGTATTTCTTGGGCTCAGCCAGTGGGGTTGCCAAATGCAACCCGTACACCGGGTACTGTGGACCCTGCCGTGACCCAAGAAAACATCCAATCGACGGTGTGTGTCAGGGGCTATACCCAAACCGTGCGGCCGGATAAAAAATACACCAATCGTCTCAAACGTGAACAACTCAGGCAGTACCAATACGCTGACAAAGACCCGCGCAAGTACGAACTCGACCACCTGATCCCGCTCAGCATCGGCGGTGCCCCCCAAAGCCCTGACAACTTGTGGCCGCAACCGCGCGAAGGTGCTTGGTCTGCAGAACAAAAAAACGAGCTCGAATGGATCGTCTACAAAATGGTGTGTCGGGGTGAGTTGAGTTTGTCTGAAGCGCAGCAACGTGTCGCTAAAAATTGGGTAGAGGCCTATCAGGCTTGGGTACCTTCCCGCAGACATTGGCTGCCGACCAAAAGACGCCATGACGATTGAATCAGACCCCCATCCCTTACCCAGCAGGAGTACACCCACCATGTCATCCATTGAACAGTTGTTCTGGCATCCTGTGTGTGATGCTCGCCAAGTGCAAGAAGACCCATTGCCAGTCAAATTGCTGGACCAATCCTTGGTGTTGTGGCGCAACCAGAACGGCGTGGTTTGTGGTTTGTTTGACCGGTGTCCGCACCGAGGGGCGCGTCTATCGCTTGGGCGTATTTGCCAAGGCCAACTGCAGTGCGCCTACCACGGGTGGACATTTGAAGGACAAGGTCAGTGCACCCGCGTGCCGGCTTTACCGTCATTCAACCCCGGGCAGGCACAACAGGCCAAAGCCGTGGCGGTGCAAGAGCGCATGGGTTTGGTCTGGGTGTGCATGGATGCCGCCCGTACCGCCCAAGCCATCTGGCCGACCTTTGCCGCCGAGTGGAACGCTTCCATGCGCAAATTCAACGCCGGGCCTTACGAAGTTGCCACCAGCGCTCCTCGCGTCGTTGAAAACTTTTTAGACATGTCGCATTTCAGTTTTGTGCACGACGGTTGGTTGGGACAGGCTGGGCACAGTGAAATTCCCGAGATCCATCTAGAAGAGAGCGACACGGGATTCAAGGTGACCAACGCCCAAGTCTGGCAACCCAACACCAGTGCTTTGGCCACGCAAGGTGGCATGGTCACCTATACCTACGAAGTGATGCATCCTTATTCGGCGGTGTTGACCAAAATTCCTGATGCACAAAGCGGCGTGCCGCCAGGTTATGAAGAGTCCATCATTGTGCTCATTCTTCCCATATCGCCAGACAGTTGCCGGGTCTGGTTTCGCATGGCGGTGGCTGACTTTGATGCAGACGTTGAAGAGCTGCTGGCTTTTCAAGACAAGATTTTTTCCCAGGACAAACCAGTGCTCGAGTCGCAATTGCCGCGTCTGTTACCCTTGGGTGCAGGCGTGGAATCGAATGTGGCCAGTGACAAAGCTTCAGTGGCATACAGACGTTTTTTACAAAAGCTGGCTGTTACTTTTGGAGTCTGTTGAATGAATTTTTCCGCCATTTCCCAAGCGCAATTGCCCGCGTTGTTGCAGGCCATGCCGAAAACGGAATTGCACATACACATCGAAGGCTCCCTAGAGCCTGAATTGATTTTTGCTCTGGCCAAACGCAACCAAGTGCGTTTGAATTACACCAGTGTGGAGGCATTGCGCTCGGCCTACGCGTTCACTGATTTGCAAAGTTTTCTGGATATTTACTATGCAGGCGCAAGTGTGTTGCAGCAACCGCAAGACTTTTACGACATGGCTTGGGCCTATTTTTTACGGGCCAAGGCTGACAATGTGGTGCATGCGGAAATCTTTTTCGACCCGCAAACCCACACCGAGCGTAAAGTGTCCATGCGAACTGTCATCACTGGGTTGCACCAAGCCTGTGTCGATGCGAAAGAAAAACTCGGCATCAGCTCATCCTTGATTTTGTGTTTCCTGCGGCATCTGAGCGAAGAAGCTGCCATGGACACCTTCGACGAGGCGATTGCCTTCAAGCATCTGTTCATTGGTGTTGGTTTGGATTCCAGCGAACGTGGCCATCCCCCTGAAAAATTCGCACGTGTGTTTGCCCGCGCCCGCCAACTCGGTTTGCGATCGGTTGCGCATGCGGGTGAGGAAGGTCCGCCCGCCTATATTTGGAGTGCACTTGATGTCTTGCATGCAGAACGCATAGACCACGGTGTGCAAGCCATCCATGATGCGGCCTTGATGCAACGCTTGGCAAACCAACGCATTCCTTTGACCGTGTGCCCGCTGTCCAATTTGAAGCTGTGCGTGTTCCCGGATTTGGCGCAGCACAATGTGGCTCAAATGCTTGACCAAGGTGTTTGTGTCATGCTCAATTCTGACGATCCGGCGTATTTCGGTGGCTATTTGAACGACAACTATTTGCAAACGTTTGCTGCACTGGGTTTGAACGCTTCACATGCCTACCAATTGGCGCGCAACAGTTTTGAAGCCGCATTTGTCCCCGATGCGCAAAAACACACTTGGTACACCCAACTTGATGAATGCTTTCAACAATTCGGTGCCTGAGCGTTGGTGGAGCAAAGGCCAAGAGGCATGACCTCGCCACTGCCTGTTGCTGTGGTCGGTGCTGGCATCGGGGGGTTGGCAGCGGCTTTGGCCTTGGGGCGAGCCGGTGTGAATTCCCATCTTTACGAACAATCAGCCAGGTTTGAAGAAGCGGGGGCTGGCATTGGTCTGGGGCCTAACGCGGTACGGCGTTTGGATGAATGGGGGGTGGGTAAGGCCTTGCGTGAAACCGCTTGTATGCCGCTGGCTTTGCAGGTGAGAAATGCAGATGATGCGCGTGAGCTGGGTCGCTTGCCCATGGCCGATGCATTTCAGGCTCGTTATGGGGCGCCTTATCTGACCATTCACCGCGCCGATTTGCACGACAGTTTGTGGCAGGCTTTATGCCGCCAATCCACTTGCGATTTGACGCTGCACCAGCGCTTGCGTGAAGTATCGCAAACACCGGCTGGCGTGGAACTTCACTTTGAAAACAGCGAGCTTGCCCAACAAGCGCAAGCTTTGGTAGGTGCGGACGGTTTGTACAGCCAAGTGCGTCGCACGGTATGCGGTGAACAAGCGCCAGAGGCCAGCGGCCACTGGGCCTACCGAGCTATGTTGCCGATGCAAGATTTACCCGTGGCTTGGCGAAAACTGCAAATGGGTATGTGGCTGGGTTCAGGTTTGCATGTGGTGCATTACCCGGTAAGAGGCGGCGAATGGCTCAATGTGGTGGTGTTGGTTGAAGCCACCGACACGGCTACCACCGCCGGATGGGATGTCTCTCGAACGTCTGCGCAAATCGCTGCTGATTTGCAGCGTTGTATGCAAGCGAGTTGCAATGAACTGAAAGAACTGGTGGCCTTGGTGCCACAGTGGCGTGCTTGGTGTTTGTTTGATCGCCCGCCTGTGGTTTCAGCCGCGCAGTTGGCGCGCGGCAAGGTGGCTTTGTTGGGAGATGCTGCACACCCCATGTTGCCTTATTTGGCGCAAGGCGCAGGCATGGCGATTGAAGATGCAGCCTGCTTAGCGAGCCACTGGCAAAACGCTTCGTTAAGCGCTGAACAACGTTTGCTGAACTATGCGCAAGCGCGTTGGTCACGGGTATCGCAAGTGCAGCAGCGCGCAAGACGCAACGGGCGCATATTCCATGCAGATGGTTTGTTGCGATCAGCGAGAGACGCCGCCATGAAAGTAGGTGGCGCCCGATTGATGGACATGCCTTGGTTGTATGCGGGTTGATACAAGCTCGGCATGAAGGTGTTTATAAACGACCTAACAGCAAAAATTCCATCAAAGCTTTTTGCGCATGCAGGCGGTTTTCGGCCTCGTCCCACACCACCGATTGCGCGCCGTCAATCACCTCGGCTTGCACTTCTTCACCACGGTGAGCAGGCAGGCAATGCATGAACAAGGCATCGGGTTTGGCAACCGCCATCATGGCTTCGTCCACACACCAAGCAGCAAAGGCTTTGCGTCTGGCTTCGTTCTCGGCCTCATAGCCCATGCTGGTCCAGACATCGGTGGTCACCAAGTCTGCGTCGCGGCATGCTTGCAGGGGATCGGTAAACACTTTGAAGCAATGGTTGTTTGACACACCGGCCACAGCTTGATTGACTTCGTAACCGCTGGGGGTGCTCACGTGAACCGTGAAGCCCAGCAAGTCAGCCGCTTGCAACCAGGTGTTGGCCATGTTGTTGCCGTCGCCTACCCACGCCACTACTTTGCCTTTGAGGCAATCCAGGGGAAGCGACACATCGCCCCGGTGTTCAATGAAGGTGAACAAGTCGGCCAGTATCTGGCAGGGATGAAATTCATTGGTTAGACCATTGATGACGGGCACGCGCGAATTGGCGGCGAACCGCTCGATCTTGGTTTGTTCGTAGGTGCGGATCATCACCAGATCGACCATGCGGCTGATCACTTTGGCCGAATCTTCAATCGGTTCTGCGCGTCCAAGTTGGCTGTCACCCGTGGTCAAGTGAACCACGGCGCCGCCCATTTGGTACATGCCGGCTTCAAAGCTGATGCGGGTGCGCGTGGAGGCTTTTTCGAAAATCATGGCCAGCGTGCGGTCGGTCAGCGGCTGGTGTTTGTCGTACGCTTTGAATTTGCTTTTAATGAGCGCCGAGCGCGTGAACAAATAAGCGTATTCGTCAGCGGTCAAATCACTGAACTGCAAATAATGTTTCAGAGTTTGGCTCATGTCAGGCCTTTACAGAATGAGCTAAAAATGTTTTCACCAACGGCGCCAGTGTGGCTATGACTTCGTCGGCTTCTTTCTCGGTCATGATGAGTGCGGGCAGCAAGCGAATGACGCTGTCAGCCGTGACACTGAGCAACAAACCGGCTTGCAGCGCCTGTCCCATCAAAGGACCACAAGGGCGGTCCAAATCGATGCCGATCATCAAACCATTGCCGCGTATTTCTTTGAAGCCGGGCACATGACCTAGTTCGCGTTGCAATCCGTTTTTCAAATACGCACCGACGCGGCTGGCGTTTTCCAGCAAACCGTCTTCTTCCATGATGCGAATGGTTTCGACACCGGCGCGCATGGCCAAAGGGTTGCCGCCAAATGTCGTGCCGTGGTTGCCCGGTTGAAAAATGGCTGCGGCTTTGGGACCGGCCACGACCGCGCCGATGGGTACACCTGAACCCAAGCCCTTGGCAAGCGGCATCACATCGGCGTGAATGCCTGCCCATTGGTGGGCAAACCATTGTCCCGTGCGACCGATGCCGCATTGCACTTCGTCAATCATCAACAGCCAGTCGCGCTCATCACACAGTTTGCGCACTGCGCGCAAATAGTCTGCGCTCATGGGGTTGATGCCGCCTTCGCCTTGAATGGTTTCAAAAAACACCGCGACCACATTCGGGTTGTGTGCCGTGGCCTTTTCAATGGCAGCGATATCGTTCATCGGCACGCGTATGAAGCCTTCGACCAGCGGCCCGAAGCCTTGCTGGATTTTTGCATTACCCGTGGCGCTGAGCGTGGCGATACTGCGGCCATGAAAGGCTTTTTCATACACCACAATTTCAGGCCGCTCAATACCTTTGTCGTGGCCAAATTTGCGCGCCATCTTCAGCGCAGCTTCGTTGGCTTCCAAACCTGAGTTGCAAAAGAACACATTGCTCATGCCAGACAACGCAACCAGTTTGTCCGCCAATTGCTGTTGCAAAGGGATGTGGTAGTAGTTGCAGCTGTGCATGATTTTGCTGACCTGGTCTTGCAAGGCTGGCACGAGTTTGGGGTGGTTGTGTCCCAAAGTGTTGACCGCGATACCAGACAGTGCATCGAGATAGCGTTTACCGTCGGTGCCCCACACATACACGCCTTGGCCATGCGACACCGTCATCGGCAGACGGCCATAGGTGTTCATCAAATGCGCAGCAGGATCGGCAGTGGACATGGAGACCTCGGTGTGAGTCAGAAAAGAAAGCGGCTCTGAAGCCATGAAGACTTGGAGCCGGAATCGCCGATTCTAGAGGGCATTGCTTGTCAGACGAATGAAATAACTGACATCTAGAATGGTTGAGTGCAAAGCCATATTTCAAAAGAAGTCGTGATTCTCGGCGTGACTCAGTCCGGTCAAACCTTCCGCCCCAGCGATTGGGCGGAACGCTTGGCAGGCGTGATTAGCAGTATCCGTCCCGAACCAGCAGCGCCCGGCGACCATTTCAGTTACTCGCCTTGGTGCGTGCCCAATAGCTTGCAGGGTCAAAAATGCGTGATTGTTCACACAGACATCCGCGAAGCCAATGTCATGGCCTGGGATTTTTTGATGGGCTTTGCCAGAGACAATGATTTACAAGTCTTGGACTCTAAAGAATAAATACGCATAAAAAAACCGCCCCGAGGGGCGGTTTTCCACTTTTTCTTTGCCAACAGCGCACCGGTTTCAAACGGCGGTCTGCTTTCGGCAGACCGGGCTGGGTGCCTGAATAATCAGGCGGCGAGTGCCAGGTGTTTCACCTTGGCAGCCAGGCGGCTCTTGTCGCGAGCAGCCTTGTTTTTGTGGAAGATCTGCTTGTCGGCGATGATGTCCACCACCGATTGCATCTTGCCAAAGAGTTCAGCGGCTTTGACTTTGTCGCCGGCTTGAACTGCTTTTTCGACGTTCTTCACCGCAGTGCGGTATTTGGAGCGCAACGAGCTGTTAGCTTCGTTGAGTTTCACGTCCTGACGGGCGCGTTTGCGACCTGATGCCAGGCGCGGGTTCTTTTTCTTGGGTTTGGCTGAAGCCATGGATTTTCCTTTGATTGTCTGAGGATGATGTTGGCAAAGCCGGCGATTGTAGCAAAACAGCACGCCCCGTGTGTGGAACAGGCGGCTACACTCCGTCTGGTGAGCTTGATCAAGTCTGCCTCTACCGTTTCCCTGTTGACCTTGGTGTCGCGTATCACCGGGTTTGCCCGTGAGACCTTGATTGCCGCGTTGTTTGGGGCCAGCGCCTTGACAGACGCTTTCAATGTGGCGTTTCGCATCCCAAATTTATTTCGCCGCTTGTTCGCCGAGGGCGCGTTCAGCCAAGCATTTGTCCCCGTGCTGGCGGCCACCCGCGCTGAAAAAGGCGATGAAGCCACCCGTTTGTTGGTGGACAAGGTGGCTACCTTGCTGGCTTGGGCCGTGCTGTTGACCAGCATATTGGGTGTACTTGCCGCCCCCGGATTGGTTTGGTTGATGGCAAGTGGATTGCAACAAACCCCGCTTGGCTTACAAACCGCGGTCAACCTCACTGGTTTGATGTTTCCCTACATTGCATTCATGTCGATGGTGGCTTTGTCGGCAGGCGTGCTCAACACCTGGAGACGCTTTGCCGTGCCTGCGGCCACGCCGGTGCTGCTCAATGTCAGCATGATTGCCAGCGCTTGGTTGGGCGCGTCTTGGCTAGACCGCCAAGGTATTGAGCCCATTTACAGCTTGGCGGCAGGTGTCATGGCGGGCGGGGTGCTGCAACTGGCGATCCAAATTCCTGCCTTGCGCCAACTTGGCTTACTGCCGCATATCAGCGTGTCGCCCAAACAAATTCGCGCGGCTTGGCAAGACGCCGGCACCCGCAAAATTTTGGCCATGATGGGCCCGGCGTTGTTGGGCGTTGGCGTGGCGCAGTTGTCCCTCATCATCAACACGCAAATTGCGTCTCACTTGACCCCGGGCAGCGTCAGTTGGATCAGCTATGCCGACCGCTTGATGGAATTTCCCATTGCGCTGCTAGGCGTGGCCTTGGGTGTGGTTTTAATGCCGCAATTGGCGGCGGCCAAGGCTGCCAGTGACAGCTTTCGCTACAGCGCCATGCTGGACTGGGGTTTGCGACTGGTGTGGGTGCTGGCCTTGCCGTGTGGCGTCGCTTTGTTGGTGTTTGCCGGGCCCTTGGTGTCCGTGCTTTACCACTACGGCGCATTCACCGCCCATGACGTGCAGCAAACCAGTCTGGCGTTGACTGGCTACGGTGTGGGTTTGCTGGGGCTGGTGGCCATCAAAGTATTGGCGCCAGGTTTTTATGCCAACCAAGACACCCGCACCCCGGTGCGCATCGCGGTCATGGTGCTGGTGTTCACCCAGGTGATGAACCTGTTGCTGGTGCCTTATTTCGCCCATGCCGCCCTGACTTTGTCGATCGCTTTGGGTGCATTGGTGAATGCCTTGGGCTTGTTGATAGGCTTGCGACGAAAAGGCCAATACCAACCATTGCCGGGTTGGGGCCTTTTGCTGTTTCAGGTGGTGTTGGCAACAGGGGTGCTGGGAGCTGGTTTGTATGGGCTTGCCCAACATGTGGACTGGGTAGGCATGCGCTCAGAGCCGTGGCAGCGAATAGGCCTCATGGGGCTGGTGTTGGCCGGGTCGTTTGTGGTGTATTTCACAACGCTTAGGGTTATTGGGGTGGATCTTCGTGCACTTTTACGCCGCTCGGGGCATGATTGAGTCATGGACTACAAGTTGCAACTCCCCTCGGCGCTGGACTATTTCACTACGTTGGTGCAAAGCGATGATGAATTTCCTTTAATGGAAACCGCTGTCAGCATTGCCCAAGATGAATTCCCGAAAATCGACATACAGCAAGTGCTGGACGAAGTAGACGTGCTGTCTGCCAAGCTCAAGCGCCGCCTCTTGCCGCAGGCCGATGTGCTGGACAAATTACGGGAACTCAATCGGTTTTTTTACGAAGACATGCGCTTTGCAGGCAATGTCAATCATTACGACGACCCGCACAACAGCTATTTGAACGTGGTCCTGAGCAAGCGCCTGGGCATCCCCATCAGCTTGGCGGTGCTGTGGCTTGAGTTGGGGCAAAGTTTGGGGCTCAATGTCAGCGGCGTCAGTTTCCCAGGCCATTTTTTGGTCAAACTTGATTTAAGTTTCCCGCAAGAGGGGCATGTCGTGATTGACCCCTTCACCGGAGAGTCTCTCAGCCGCGAAGACTTGGCCGAGCGCTTAATCCCTTGGTTGCCGGGTGCCAAGTTGGGCAAGCCCCAAGCTATTTCCGACGATGCATTGGCTTTTCATTTGCAACCCGCCGAACCGCGCCAAATCATTGCGCGCATGCTGCGCAATTTGCATGAAATTTACCGCCGCCAAGATGACCAAGAACGCTTGGCCAAAGTGCGCGCCAGGCTGGCGGTGTTATTACCCGAGTGATTTTTTTGATCCGCAACCACCCTCACTGAATCACCACCGCGGCCCCATCGCTCTTGTCGGCAATCACACCAATCCGGTAAACCTGCTCACCTGAATCTGCCAAAGTCTGTGTGCATGCGTCTGCATGCGCGGGGTCAATCACCAACACCATGCCAATGCCGTTGTTAAAGGTTCGGCACATTTCAGCTTCATCAATGCCCGCCGTTTCTTGCAGCCAAGTGAACAACTCGGTACGCGGCCAGCTGGCGCGTTGCAGGTGCGCGGCGCAATGCTCGGGCAGCACGCGTGGGATGTTTTCTGTCAAACCGCCGCCGGTGATGTGCGCCAGTGCTTTGATCGGATGGGCTTTGAGCGCGGCCAGCACAGATTTCACATACAAGCGGGTAGGGGCCATGAGCGCTTCTTTGAACGGCTGGCCGTCAAGTTGAGCAGGCAGTTGCGAGGCAGCGCGATCAATGCATTTGCGCACCAGGCTAAAGCCGTTCGAATGCACGCCGCTGGATGAAAGGCCGAGCACCACGTCACCGGGTTTCACGTCTTTGCCGCTGAGGATGAGGGACTTTTCGACCACGCCGACCGCAAAGCCTGCCAAGTCGTATTCGCCCGCCGGGTACATGCCCGGCATTTCGGCGGTTTCGCCGCCTATCAAGGCGCAACCCGACAACTCGCAGCCTTTGGCAATGCCGCCGACCACGGCGGCTGCCGTGTCCACATCCAGTTTGCCGCAGGCAAAGTAGTCCAGAAAAAACAGCGGCTCAGCGCCTTGCACCAACACATCGTTGACGCTCATGGCCACCAAGTCGATGCCGACTGTGTCGTGCATGTTCCATTCGAACGCCAGTTTCAGCTTGGTGCCGACGCCGTCAGTGCCGCTGACCATTACCGGTTCTTTGTAGTTTTTGGGAACTTCAAACAGCGCGCCAAAGCCGCCAATACCCGCCAAAACGCCGTCACGCATGGTCTTTTTGGCCAAGGGTTTGATGCGTTCAACCAAGGCGTCTCCGGCGTCGATATCAACGCCGGCGTCTTTGTAAGAAAGTGGTGTGTTCATAAGTGGCGGGCGCTGCAAATGCGCCTTGTAGGCGGGTCGATAGAATCAGGACATTCTAAATCCGGGTACTTTTCGCCTGATGTCATCTTCTCCTGACTACCGTTTTTACGCCACCTGGTTGCTGATCGGCACTTTATTGTCTGCGTTGCTGTGGTGGTTGGCGCCGGTACTCACGCCATTTTTGATTGCAGCAGTCATTGCCTATGTGCTGTCACCGTTGTTGCGCCGATTGGAAAATTTGTGTGGGCCCAAGGTGCCGCGCTTCCTGCTGGTCTTGGTGTGTGAAACGGTTTTTTTGCTGCTGCTGGCGGCATTCGTTGGACTGATTCTGCCGGTGTTGTTCAAAGAGGCTGCGCGTTTACATACCCAGTTACCTGTCTTGCTGGCGCAGTTACAAGCCACACTCGCGCCAGTGCTGCAAAACTTGGGCGTCGATATACAGCTTGACCCGCAAGGCATCAAAGATTTTGTGGCGGTCCAAACACAAGCCCTGTGGCACAACAGCATGGACTCCGTTCTGGCCTCGTTGCGCATTGGCGGCAGTGTGGCGCTGGCGCTGATAGGCAACTTGGTGTTGGTGCCGGTGGCGTTGTTTTATTTGCTGTCGGACGGACACCATTTGCTGGGACATATGCGCGAATGGTTGCCGCGCAAGGCAGAGCCTTCAGTGGCCCAGTTTGTTGAAGAAGCCGATGCTGTGTTGGGCGAATATTTGCGCGGGCAGTTGTTGGTCATGCTGTGCTTGTCGGTCTATTACGTCGCGGGCTTGTCATTGTTTGGCTTGTCAGTGGCTTGGCCGATCGGCATATTGACGGGTCTGGCTGTGTTTGTGCCGTATGTGGGTTTTGGCGTGGGCTTGTTATTGGCCGCGCTGTCGGGTTTTTTGGAAATGGCGCCCATGCAAGCAGGCCTGATGTTGTTGGTCGTGTTTGGCATTGGGCAGTTGCTCGAAAGTTTTGTATTGACCCCGCGGTTGATCGGAGAGCGCATCGGTTTACACCCGTTGGTGGTGATTTTTGCGTTGCTTGCATTTGGCCAGTTGCTCGGGTTTGTCGGCGTGCTCATTGCCTTGCCTGCCAGCGCGGTACTGCTCGTGGCATTGCGTCGATTGCGTGAGCGCTATTTCGCCAGCCGTTTGTATGCGGGCTAGCCACGCATGAAGCAAATCGCATTGGATATCGGGGTATCGGTCGGACCCAGATTGGCCAATTTCCATCCCGGACACAATGCCGCTGCGCTGTCGCACCTAGAACTGTGGATGGCTGGCCGCACCCGGTCCCCTGTACCCACCTATTTGTGGGGCGACCAAGGCAGCGGTAAAACGCATTTGCTCAAGGCTGTGGCTCACCATATTGAGCAACAAGGTGCGTTTGTCGGTTGGATGGACAAGGCCACGGTTCAGCCAGATGCATTCAATCCGGCATGGGAAGTGTTGCTGCTTGACGATGTGCAGTCTTTCAGCGCCGTCCAACAGCACATGGCATTCAATTGGTTTGTCAATGCCGCCACTCCCGGCGCTACACGTCAACCTTGGGTGCTGGCTGCAGGCAGTGTGCCGCCCCAAGATTTACCGCTGCGCGAAGATTTGCGCACCCGGCTTGGCTGGGGCCATGTGTTCCATTTGCAATTGCTGGACGACGACCAGCGGAGCGATGTGCTCATGAATCATGCGCAAGCGTTGGGCATGCACTTAGGCAACGATTTGCTGGATTATTTGCTCAGCCGTTTCAGCCGTGACTTGGGGCACCTGATTGACCTGCTTGAACAACTCGACAACTATGCGCTGCAAACGCAGCGTCCTTTGACCATTCCTTTATTGAGAGCCATGCTGGATGAAACCTGAACCACAGTTGAAACTCGCGCTGTTTGACTTGGACCAAACCTTGCTGCCCTTGGACTCTGACCAGTCGTGGGGTGAGTTCACATTGCAGCTGGGCTGGGTGGATGAAGCCAGCTTTCGCCAAAGAAACAATGCTTTTTATGCCGACTACAACGCGGGGTGCCTAGACATTCACGAGTATGTGCGGTTTGCCACGCGCAGCATGCGCGAGCGTGGCATGGAAGAAGCGCAGGCCGCGCATCGCCAATTCATGCAACAAGTGATTCAACCGGCCATCAAACCTGCGGCTTTGGAACTGGTGGCGCAACACCGCGCCAAAGGTGAAACTTTGGTCATGGTGACCGCTACCAACGAATTTGTCACGGGCCCTATTGCCGAGGCATTTGGCATGGATGTGTTGCTCGCGGTTGAATTAGAACGGGATGCCAACGGCCATTTCACCGGTGAGATTGCGGGCGTGCCCAGTTTGCGTGAAGGCAAAGTCACTCGGGTCAGCCGGTGGCTGGATAAGCAGGGCTTGGACTGGTCGCAAGTGCATGCCACTTTCTACAGCGACTCGACCAACGATTTACCGTTGCTGGAAAAAGTGCAGCTTCCCGTGGTGACCAACCCCGGCCCCGCACTTCGGCAGATAGCCCAAGAACGCGCATGGCGTATCCTCGACCTTTTCGAGAACCCATGATCAAAAAAATCATTCAAAACCTGTTCGGTAAATCGGGCAGCAGCAGCGCCGGGCGTTTCGGTAAACGCCGCGTGATTCCTGCCTCCACCCACGGCATAGATCCAGACTTGGTGGACGAACGCGCATGGAACGTGGTGCGTACCTTGCAAGAACGTGGATTTCAAGCCTATATCGTCGGCGGTGCGGTGCGTGATTTGCTGGTTGGTTTAAAGCCCAAAGATTTTGATGTCGCCACTGACGCCACGCCCGAAGAAGTCAAAGCCTGTTTCCGGCGCGCTTTCATCATCGGCCGACGCTTTCGCATCGTGCACGTGGTGTATGGGCGAGGGCGCGATCACGAGGTGATCGAAGTCTCTACCTTTCGCGCGCACTTAGACAGCAACGATGCCGAGCAAGTCAGCGGCAATGAGCGCACCAGCAAAAAAGCTTTATCCAACATGACGCATGCGGTGGACGCCAGCGGTCGCGTGTTGCGCGACAACGTTTGGGGCCCGCAAGACGAAGATGCCACCCGCCGCGATTTCACCGTGAATGCCATGTATTACGACCCCAGCGTGGGCGAAGTGATCGATTACCACCACGGCTTTGAAGATGCCGCCAAGCGTGTGATCCGCATGATCGGCGAACCGGCAGCGCGTTACCGCGAAGACCCGGTGCGCATCATTCGTGCGGTGCGTTTCTCCGCCAAACTTCATGCGCTTGGCTTCAAGCTAGAAGCCCGCACCGCCAAGCCACTCAAAGCCATGATGGAGTTGCTGGCTGATGTACCGCAAAGCCGTTTGTTCGATGAAATGCTCAAACTGCTGCAAACCGGACATGCCATCGCCAGCATCGCGCAGTTGAAACAACTAGGTCTCGCGCGCGGCATTTACCCGCTGCTGGATGTGGTGGTTGAACGGGCGGACATGCCGTTTGTGCAAGTGGCGTTGCAAGACACAGACAGACGAGTGGGCGAGGGCAAACCGGTCGCCCCGAGTTTTTTGTTGGCTTGCGTTTTGTGGGCCGATGTTCGCGAAGGCTGGCAAGCACGCATGGCTGACATGCCGGTGTTTCCTGCCCTGCAAGAAGCGATGGAAGAAGTGTTCAATGCGCGTATCGGGGACGTTTCCGGGCGCGGCAAGTTGGCCGGTGACATGCGCGAAATTTGGACCATGCAACCAAGGTTCGAAAAGCGCAGCGGCAGCGCACCTTTCGGTTTGGTCGAGCAAGCGCGTTTTCGCGCCGGTTTCGATTTCATGTGTTTGCGTGCCGAGGTCGGCGAGGTCGACGTAGAACTGGCCGATTGGTGGGAAGACTTCAGTTTGGCAGATGACGAAAGCCGCGTCGCTTTGTTGCAAGCCGTCAAGCCCGCGCCGCGTGCAGTACGCGGTGAAGGCGAAGCCAAAAAACGCCCGCGTCGCCGCCGCAAACCCGCGGGCGCCAAGCCGGATGCCGGTGGTAATGCCGACGCGTGAACCGGTCAGCGCTTATGTCGCTGTCGGTGCGAATTTGGGCGACGCTTCGGCTTCGGTCAACAAGGCCTTGCATGACTTAGGCAACTTGCCTCAAACGCTTGTGAGTGCCGTCTCCGGTTTGTACCGCAGCGCACCTTACCAAGCCGAGGGACCTGCGTTCATCAACGCGGTGGCGCATATTCAAACCCGTTTGACTGCTCCCGATTTATTGTTGGCTTTGCAAGCCATGGAGAAACAGGCCGGGCGTGTGCGGCTACATGTCAACGCACCCCGAACGCTGGACCTCGATATTCTTTTTTATGGTGACGCCAAGGTGCACAGCAGTTGGTTAACAGTTCCGCATCCGCGCTGGATGGAGCGGGCATTCGTGTTGTTGCCCTTACAAGAGTTGGCACCTCGCAAAGTCATCCCCGTGATGTTGCATGCAGTGGCTGAGCAGCTGATTGAAAAATCGTCCTGATTGCCCCCAGCCGTTTATTGGGAAATTTTGCGGGCTTCTTCTACTTGTGCTTCGAAATAGCGTTGGAAGCCGTAGGCCAGACTAGATATCAGGGCGGTGGCACCCATCATCATCGACAAGACCAAAGCGCCGACCGTTAACCAGTTAGTGCGCCCGCTGCGGGCTTCAAGGTCAGCCTCGGGGTTATAGCGCTGGTTCCAATCTGTTTGAGACAGCAAACCCCAGTACAAGGTGTGTAGGGCGCTGATGGCAATGGATATGCCCAGCAGCGGTGCTAGCCACCAACTCAATGGATCGTCAAGCCCGAAGGACTGGGCTCGCTCAAAGCCATAGATGCCCAATACGCTGAGTAACACCTGCGACCAGCCGACAGTGTCGCGCCAACCGTACATGTAAAAACGAGCCGCGCCCATGGGACCTGCTACCACCCCTAACCAGCACACCAAGGTTTTGTTTTTCATTCGGGGATTATCTGCCGCTGGCGTCCGCTGCGGTATTTCAGGCGACGATAACCGTTTTTACAGAGGGAAGAATTATTTTGGGTGCCATGGGCCCACATGGTGGGCCTAAACATGGTGGGCCCACATGGTGGTGATTGCAGGTGAATCATCAGGTTGGCGAGCGCGCATCAAAGGCAGAAATAGGCTCCTGTGGGCGGCAGTCTATAATGGCAGGCTTTTCAGCGAGCGCTGGCCGGGTGGTCAAGTCGCGTGTCTCATCGCTGAATCAAAGACTGCACCCAAGGAACAACCATGGTCGTCATCCGACTCTCCCGCGGCGGCGCAAAAGCCCGTCCGTTTTTCAACATCGTTGTCGCCGACAAACGTGTTCGCCGTGATGGCCGCTTCATCGAGCGCATCGGCTTTTACAACCCCATCGCTGCCGGTGGCGAAGAAGGCTTGCGCATCTCTCAAGACCGTCTGAGCTATTGGACCGGCGTGGGCGCGCAAACATCGCCTACTGTTGATCGTCTGATCAAACAGGCCGGCAAAAAAGCCGCCTGATACCCAATCCCATGCAGCCTGCCTGGGAGCCTGCTGAATTGCCAGCGGACGCTGTCGAGGTCGGGCGCATTCTGGATGCTTGGGGTCTGAAAGGCTGGTTCAAGGTCTTGCCCCACAGCGCCTCACCGGAGGCGCTTTTTTCTTCCAAACGATGGTTTTTGCAACCGAATGAACGCGGTGCTTCGCCTTTCAAAGGCACGGTGTTGATGCGCATACGCGAAGCCAAGGAACATGCCGATTCGCTGGTCGCTTGTCCGCTTGAAGCGATAGACCGCGATACTGCTGAAAGCCTCAAGGGCGCGCGCATTTTTGTGCCCAGATCTTCGTTTCCCTCCACCCAGGCAGATGAGTATTACTGGGTAGATTTGATCGGGTTATCCGTCCTCAACCGGGACAATCTGAACTTGGGAACAGTGACTGAACTTTTATCTACCGGCCCGCAAACTGTGCTGGTGCTTCACCAGCCCAACCCAGATGACCCAACCAAGCCGATCGAGCGCATGATCCCTTTTGTCAGCGCGTATGTCGATCGGGTAGACATTGCCGCCCGGCAAATATGGGTGGATTGGCAAGCGGATTACTGAACCCGCAACCATGCGTATCGATGTCATCACGCTTTTTCCCGACCTGATCCAAGCCTTCGCGGTGCAAGGGGTGATACGCCGTGCTTTTGACAATGGCAGCATCATGCTGCAATGCTGGAACCCGCGCGATTTCGCCGACGGACCGAACCGGCGGGTTGATGACAGGCCGTTTGGCGGTGGGCCTGGCATGGTCATGCTGGCCGAGCCACTCACTGCTTGTTTGCAGGCGATTCGACAAGCGCGTGAAGACGATCGGCAACGCGCCCCGCTTGTTTACTTTTCTCCCGTCGGTCAGCGACTTGAACAAGCGTTGGTCCGCGGGTTTGCCAGCTCGCCTGACGGTGCGGTGTTGTTGTGCGGTCGTTACGAAGGCGTTGACCAGCGTTTCATCGATACCCATGTGGACCAGCAAATCAGCTTGGGTGACTTTGTGATGTCTGGCGGTGAAATATCTGCCATGGCGTGGCTCGATGCTGTGGCCAGACTTCAAGCAGGTGTGTTGCACGACAGCGACAGCCATGCGCAGGACAGTTTTTCACCCGACCTGAGTGGTTTATTGGATTGCCCGCACTTCACCCGACCGGAAGTCTGGAGGGACCAAAGCGCCCCGCCCGAACTGTTGTCAGGGCACCATGCCCACATTGCCCAGTGGCGACGCGCCAGCAGCCTGCGGTTGACGGCAGAAAACCGTCCCGACCTGATTGATAAAGCCCGCCTCACAGGGCTTTTGAGTGCCAAAGACGAGGCCATATTGGCGGGCAAAAAGTAGGCGGCGCGGCTGGTTATAATGGAGGGCTTTTCGATCCTCTGGGTGGCCGCCGTGTGTTTCAGCCTTTGTGCAATCACCGGCCTTTTGTGTAGCGCATCCATGATCGTGCAGAGGACCTTATGAATCTCATCCAAATCCTGGAACAGGAAGAAATAGCCCGCATGGGCAAAAAAATCCCCGTTTTCGCCCCCGGCGACACCGTGGTGGTCAGCGTGAATGTGGTTGAAGGTAGCCGCAAGCGTGTGCAGGCCTTTGAAGGTGTGGTCATTGCCAAGCGCAACCGCGGCATCAACAGCAACTTCATCGTTCGCAAAATCTCCAGCGGCGAAGGCGTGGAGCGTACGTTCCAAACCTACAGCCCATTGATCGCCGGCATTGAAGTCAAGCGCCGTGGTGATGTCCGTCGTGCCAAGTTGTATTACCTGCGCGAGCGCAGCGGCAAGTCTGCACGTATCAAGGAAAAACTCACCGCCAAGGCCACTCCGGCCGCCAAGGCAGCAGCCGCTGAATAATCTTCAGTCGATGATGGTTTGCCAAACCGCCTCAGTGCAAGCTGTGGCGGTTTTTTATTGACCATGGCTCAACCCCCTTTCGTGTCATTGGCCCAGATTCCCGACTTCTCTCCACATGATGTGGAGGTGCTGGGCACAGATGCCCATTTACCAGCGGTGCCTATTCGTGCATTGAGCGAAGCGTCCCTTCGGCACAGATTTGCGCGCCCGGCCTGCGACGAACTGGCAGCTTTTCATGAACCCCTATGGAACGATGCTCCACCCAAACCTGCATCGGTGTTATTGGGCTTGGTGATGCGAGCGCAACCCAGTGTGCTGTTGACTTTGCGTACCGCCCATTTGTCATCCCATTCTGGCCAAGTGGCCTTGCCGGGTGGTCGCCAAGATGCACAAGACGCAAACGAAATCGCCACTGCCTTGCGTGAGGCGCAGGAAGAGGTGGGTTTGCATCCTGATTTTGTGTCTGTGCTGGGCTGCTTGCCGGTCTATGTCACGGGGACGGGTTATCGGGTCACTCCGGTCGTGGCGTTGCTGAACCCCGCCATGCAACTGGCGGCCAATCCGCAAGAAGTGGCTGATGTGTTTGAAGTGCCGCTGGCGCATTTGATGGATCCAGCCAACCACTGCCGGCATGCCGTGCAATGGCGCGGCGTTACGCGCGAATGGTTCTCCATGCCCTACGACACTGAGCATAGGCAACGTTTGATTTGGGGCGCCACCGCAGGCATCTTGCGGCATCTTTACCAATTTTTAAGTGCTGGCGATTAACTTCTATCATTGGCACATGAGTTTTCTATCGTTGCTTTTTGCTTTTCTGCTGGAACAGGTCAGGCCACTGGCCTCTGGGCATGGACTCGAGCGGGCATTTCACAGTTGGGCTGACTGGCTCAAAAACAACTTAGACGCCGGCGACCGCAGGCACGCTTGGACCGCTTGGTGGGTGGCTGTCGGTGTGCCGTGTGCATTGGTGGTTGCGGTGCATTGGTGGTTGATGCTTGCCTTGGGATGGTTCTTTGCCATGCTGTGGAGCCTTGCCGTCTTGTATGCCACGCTGGGGTTCAGGCGATTCAGCCACCACTTCACGGGTATTCGCGATGCTTTGTCCACCGCCGACGATGTGACCGCCAGAGCACTCTTGCGCGACTGGCAGGGCGACTCTGATGTGTCCATGACACGCACAGAAATTGTCAGGCATGTCATTGAATATTCAGCTCTCGCTGCACACCGACATGTGTTTGGCGTTGTGGCTTGGTTCTCGTTGTTGGCCGCAGTGGGTTTGGGCCCTGTGGGCGCATTGCTGTTTCGTTTATCGGCTTTGCTATTCAATGCCTGGGGTGAACACAAACCGCTGACGGCAGATGACGGCCCGCATACCAGCGAAGCGCTTCAATCGGTCTGCGCAAGCGCTTGGTATCGGGTGGACTGGTTGCCAGCACGCCTGACCGGTCTGTCTTTTGCTGTGGTGGGTAATTTTGAAGATGCCGTGGACGCTTGGCGTCAACAATCCGATCAGTTTCAGCATCCCAACGATGGCGTGGTGTTGGCCGCTACTTCGGGCGCTATCAATGTGCGTTTGGGCGGGGCAGTGTCAGGGTCTGAATCAAAAGAGCCCAATGACATCAGTGACATGGTTCCACCCACAGCAGGTCGCGAACCAGAGTTTGCTCATCTTCGCAGCATGGTCGGCCTTGTGTGGCGGGCGGTGGTCATGTGGATGGTGTTATTGGCCTTGCTCACCTTGGCGCGCATGGTCGGTTGAATTCAAGTCGCGCTCAATAATTTTTGGGTGCGGACAATTCTGTAAATAATTCCACATAAATTTTGTAGCGCCCTGCATCGATATTCCCGGCGCTTAAAGCGCGCCGCACGCTGCACTCGGGTTCGTGCACATGGGTGCAGTTGTAAAACTTGCAATCCTCTTTGTACGGCCGAATATCAGGCATGCAAGTAGCCAAATCGGTGGCAGCAATATGGTTCAAGCCGAATTCCTGAAACCCTGGCGAATCCAACAGCGCCGTGGTCTTGTCTGCGTCGACCCAGTACCACGTCGTGGAGGTCGTGGTGTGTTTGCCGCTGTTCAAGGCTTTAGAAATGATGTTGGTACTGGCGTTGGCGGCGGGCACTAGCCGGTTGATCAATGTGCTTTTGCCAGCGCCCGATGGACCCAGTACCAGCGTGACGCGGTTGTGCAATTCAGCACGCAAGGCAAGCAAGGGATCGTCAAGTTGGCGCAAACCAAGTGGCAAGACATCCACGCCAAATGCTCTGTAGGGAGATAGGCGAGCCCAAGCTTTGTCAAAAGCCTCGCGCAAGTCTTGTTTGTTCAAAACGATGAGACTGCGAATACCCGCATGCTCGGCAGCAATCAATGCGCGGGCCACCTGGCTTTGTGAGAATTCGGGTTCAGCGGCGACCAGTACCAGCACTTGGTCTAAATTGGCCGCGAACGACTTGGTGCGTATCTCGTCTTGGCGATAAAACAGATTTTTACGCGTGTCGACCGATTCGATGCTGCCCTCGTCTTCACTGGCAAGCCATTGCACCGAATCGCCAACCACCGCTTGGTTTTTCTTGCCGCGTGGGTGGCAGATACGACGATTGCCATCGCTGTCCTCGACCACCACATGTCTGCCGTGGCTGGCGACCACACGGCCGGTTCGTGTCATGAAGCCAATTTGGCCAGCCGCTGCGAAGCCGGCGGGTGTGAATGGTAGAAAGCCACATACAGTGGATCTGGTGTCAGGGTGGACGCGTTGTCTTGATAAAGCTTGATCAACGCTTGTCGCAAATCTGCAGCATTGGCATGTTCGCTGGCAAATGCATCCGCTTCAAATTCATGTTTGCGGGAACGCGCAGCGCGCAACGGGGTGGTGATGAAGGTCAACAGTGGCACGACCTGCATGAATAACAACAAAGCCAGCGCATTGTTTTCAGAAAGCAAGTGCGGCATAACCCCCAGCCCTTGGTAAAACCAAACTTGCGTACTGAGCCAGCCCAGTGCTGCCATGCCGACCAGCGTGACCAAAAAACTTCTGAGTAAGGATTTGGGGATGTGGTTCAGCTTGGCGTGCCCGAGTTCATGGGCTAATACCGCTTCCATTTCGCTGGCGTTGAGTTGCTTGAGCAAGGTGTCGAAAAACACCACCCGTTTTTGTTTGCCAAGGCCCGTGAAAAATGCGTTGGAGTGGGCAGAGCGGCGGCTACCGTCCATCACAAAAAAACCGTCCGATTTAAAGCCTGTGCGTTGCATCAACTGGTCAACCCGCTCTTTCAAATCTGCGTCTTCAAGAGGTTGAAATTTATTGAATAAAGGCATGATGTAGTTGGGTGCAATCCACATCACAAACAATTGGTAAGCCACGAGCAAGGCCCAAGCCCATAACCACCAAGCGCCGCCGCCCGATTGCATCAACTGCAATACCGCCCAGACCAGTGGCAGGCCCAACACTGCACCTACCAAAGTACTTTTGACCAAATCGCTGAGCCACAGGCCAACTGTCATGTTGTTGAACCCGAAGCGTTGTTCGAGATGAAATGTTTGGTAATAAGAGATGGGCAAATTCAATGCGCCGGTAACCAACATGAACCCGACGACCAACATCAGTTGTTGCAGCATGCCCGGGCCCATCAATCCAATCAGCCATTGATCGAGCAAGCTCAAGCCACCGAGCAAAGTCCAGCCCAGCAAGACCAGCGCGTCCAATGCCAAATCCCAATGCCCAAGCCGAAGTTTGGCCAAGGTGTAATCCGCCGCTTTTTGGTGGGTGGGAAGACTGATGGATTGCGCGAAATCGGCGGGAACTTGGTCGCGGTGGTTGGCCACATGGCGAATTTGTCGGTTGGCCAGCCACAGTTTGAGCAGCAAATTGACCAACAGCAACACAGCGAACAGCAGGGTGAAATTCATGGGAGTCATCATGGGAAGAGTGTAAAGGTTTGCACAATTGCACCTGCAAGACAGATTCATGCGACGCAAGCATGCTCCAATTTTCGTTGATAAGGCCTAACCACCGTGCGCATGAGGGACAATGACCGCATGAATACAAACCCCAGCACCCAAGCGTCCGCTGACGTCACCGATCTTGCAAAAAACGACAACAACCTAGTTTGGCTGGATTGTGAAATGTCTGGCTTGGACCCTGAGCGGGAAAGATTATTGGAAATTGCCATTGTTGTGACAGGCCCCAACCTCACGCCCAGAATCGAAGGCCCGGTGGTAGTGATTCACCAAAGCAATGAGTTGCTGGCCGGCATGGACGCTTGGAACAAGGGCACGCACGGCAAAAGTGGCTTGATAGATAAGGTCAAGGCATCCGTCGTCAATGAATCGCAGGCAGAAGAAGTGTTGATTGAGTTCATGAAGAAATATGTCAGCAAAGGTGTGGCTCCTATGTGCGGCAACACGATTGGGCAAGACAGGCGATTTTTATTAAAGTACATGCCACGTTTTGAGGCTTGGTTTCATTACCGAAACCTTGATGTCAGCACCTTGAAGGAATTGTCCAAACGCTGGAAACCAGAGGTCTACAACAGCTTTAAAAAGCAGCAAAGCCACACCGCGTTGGCGGATGTGCACGAATCGATTGATGAGCTTTCACACTACCGTGAACATTTTTTGAAGCTATAAGTCCTCACAAACTTTTATAACCGCATCCGCAATTCGTGCGAGAATACCCTAAGTTGCACTTGATGGTGTGACATTGCTACATCCTCCTCACACCTTGGGTTCACCTGAACCGCGTTGCAAAAATTTTGCAGCATGCTTTGTTTGAAGGTTGATGTTTTTCCAACCTTTGAACGGAGCAGCCTCACCTTTTCAGGTGCGGGCTTAAAAACACAATGGACGATTTGAATTTGCATTCCCCGGCTGACGCTATGAACGAACACGCCTCTGACACACCTGCGCCCACAGCCGCCGAGACCAAACCCGCAGCACCCAACGCTTTCGCACAGATGGGCTTAGCCCCTGAGTTGCTCGCCGCGGTTCGTGACCTGAATTTCACAGAACCCACCAACGTACAACTCAAGGCCATTCCGCTGGCTTTGCAAGACAACGCTGACAAACCCGCCAACGATTTGCTGGTTTCCAGCCAGACCGGCAGCGGCAAGACAGCTGCATTTTTATTGCCAGTGCTGCACACTATTTTGATCGAGCGCCAGGCGCAAGAGCAGGAAGAAGCCAAAGAATGGGCTTTGAAAATGGAGCAGGCCAAGGCCAACGGCGAAGAATTGCCAAAGAAGCCGCGTCGCAAAAACCCAACCGATACCCGCCATGTCAAACCGGCGTTCCCGAGCGCTTTGGTGTTGTGCCCCACACGCGAATTGGCGCAGCAAGTGGCCAAGGATGCGATTGATCTGGTCAAGCATTGCAAAGGTTTGCGTGTGGCCTGTGTGGTCGGCGGCATGCCTTACCCCTTGCAGATTGCGCGTTTGCACAATGCCGACTTGGTCGTTGCCACGCCCGGACGTTTGTTGGATTTGCAGCGTTCCAAGCAATTGCATTTGAGCAAAGTGCAGTTTTTGGTGGTCGATGAAGCCGACCGCATGTTGGACTTGGGTTTTGCCGAAGACTTGGCAGACATCCACAAGCTGACTGAATCGCGTCGCCAAACCATGATGTTCAGCGCCACCATTGCGCCGCGCATTCAGCAATTGGCTGCGCGCATCATGCGCACACCACAGCGTTTGCAAATCGAATCCACGCAGGCGCAGAAAAGCAATATCAAACAAATTTTGTTTTGGGCCGACAGCCAGCAACACAAACGCAAATTGCTGGACCACTGGTTGCGCGACACCACCATCGACCAAGCCATTGTGTTTGCCAGCACGCAAATTGAATGCGATGCGTTGGCCGAAGACCTGCAGCAAGTCGGGTTCTCTGCGGTGGCATTACACGGCGCGCTAAGCCAAGGTTTGCGCAACCGCCGTTTGCAGGCATTGCGTGACGGCCGGGTGCAAATTCTGGTGGCCACCGATGTGGCTGCGCGCGGCATTGACGTGCCCAGCATCAGCCATGTGTTCAATTTCGGCTTACCCATGAAGCAAGAAGACTATGTGCACCGCATCGGCCGCACCGGTCGTGCCGGTCGTGATGGTTTGGCCGTTACCTTTGCCGAATTCCGCGACCGTCGCAAAATTCTCGACATCGAACACTACACACAAGCCACCCTGAATGCAGAAGTCATTCCAGGCTTGGAGCCCACACAGCGTCCGGCACGTGCGCCTTCTCACGAACCTCGTCGTGGCAAACCCGGCGGCGGTAAGTCGTTTGCTGGCGCCAAGCGCGGCGGTGGTTTCAAACCCCGCGGTTCGGCCAGAACCTAAAAAAAATAAAAACTGGTCCCTAAATTGCCAGAGTCAAGTTTCTCTGGTGGTTTTGGGCGTGTTTGTTGCTGTTTTGCAAATAACTAATATTTTATAAATATAATAAAGAATTTTTCAATTAATGAATTATTTTGTATTGTTTTATTTGAAATAAATATTCATTTAACTTATTGGCTGACTATTTTTTAATCGTTTTTGTGGGCTGAGTTTTGCTTTTTTTTTCAATTAAATCAAGAGCTTCAATAAAAAAGTTAATTTACATTTGATCTTTGATAAGATCAAAACAAGGGAGCAAGTATGGCAAATCCAGCAGATTCATTAGAAAGCGTCGTGATCGGTGATGGCGTGGTCGTAAAAGGTGCTTTCACGGTACCTTCCAAAGCCGTGATCAATGGGGTGATCGAAGGTGATTTGACTGCTGAGGAAGTGCTGATCGGCACCACTGGCCGCATCACTGGCAGGGTGTCGGCCAAGATGATCGATGTCAGGGGGCAGTTGCACCACACCATCGTCAGCGAGAAAAGTCTGATCGTTCGCGCCACGGGAAAAATCGTCGGAAAAATTCACTACGCTGAAATCGAAATCGAAAAGGGTGGAGAAATTGAAGGCGCCCTGCACCAAGGTTCTGAACCGCCGGCTTCCACCACAACCACAGCTGCGCCTCATCAGCAGGCTAAGCCATCAGGCACCTGATGCCACATCCATGGTGAGTTCATGCGATTTTTGTCCTACTCCGCTCTAGCATCAACACACCGTGTCCCTTTGTTGGTCAAGCGCATGTGGTCGCGCGAGTACCATGATGTCAAATTGATTCTTGAGCAACGCGGGGACCTCAAGTACTTCAATATTCCTGCTAGTTTTCAGCGTTTTGCGGCCAGAGGCTTTCTGATCACATCGGCAGTCTTGCTTGGCTTGATACTTTTTTTGGCCATTACCAGTTTGATCTTGGGCATCAGCCGTGCGCGCCTGGAAAAATCGCATGAAGATGTGTACCGAGCTTTACTGACCAGTTCGGTGGACGCCGATTCGCCTGATTCAAGCTCTCTCAGTGATGAGCAGATGATCAACTTGGCGCAAACCATTCGCGACCGGGACATGAGCATTCGGCGGTTTGTAGAAACCTCGATGGTGGCGGTGTCAGAAGAGAACGATACGCTCAAAACACAATTAGAGTCCTCTGGATTGACCGAAAAAATTGTGCGAATCATCCAGCAAAATTCTGCTAACGGTGGTTTTTCTCCAGAAGGCGATATTCAATCTAACCCATTGTTGCGAGGCAAAGTTGCCGATGAGTTGGCTACCAATCGTGCGTTGCGCGAGGTGTTGTATGCACTGCCCGCTCAATTGCCGGTTGCCAATTACAGCGTATCTTCCGACTTCGGTGTCCGTAAGCACCCGCTGAGCGGACGTTCACATTTCCATACGGGGCTGGACTTGATGAGCCAAACAGGAGACGATAAAGTGTTCGCCGTCAAACCGGGAATTGTGGTCATGGCAGAATACCATCCTCAGTATGGCAACACGGTGATGATTCGGCATTTAAATGGTGTCGAATCTTTGTACGCACATTTGGCGCAATTGTTGGTCAAAGTGGGTGACAAGGTCACCACAGAAAGCCAACTTGGCTACATCGGAAACACGGGAGATTCCTCCACTGGCAAGCATCTGCATTTCGAGATCTTGGTGGGAGGCTATCCTGTCAATCCGCAAAAAGTGATTCGGACCGCGCAATATGTTCAACAAATCAAAAATAGCAACCAATAACACCGTTACCCCACCTGTTGCAGAAACTTCCAAAGTGACTGCAACTGTTGAAACTAACCCAGACAATCAGCCAGCTGCCCAACCACAGAGAAATAACATGATGGACATGATCTCCTCCAACGCTTCTAAGCCTTCTATCCTGAGCGAGGGCTTTTCGTTTCGAGGTGAAATTGCAGCAAAAGGCGCCATCCATGTGGAAGGCTCTTTGAATGGTCAGGTACAAGTCGACGAATTGACCATAGGTTCACGCGGTCAGGTCGAAGGTGTCGTGACCTGCTCTAGTTTGCATATCAAGGGAAAATTCTCTGGTACGGCCACTTGCAGTGAACTGATCGTGACATCCTCAGCATCGGTTGATGGTCATGTGGTGTACCAAACCTTGTCGGTACAAAAAGGCGCATCTATCAAAGGTGAATTGCTGCTGGTAAAGTAAGCTTTTTGATCAAAGGCCATGAATGTCGGACATTTCCCAGATTGACGGTCAATCCGTTCGACTCAAGCGCGAATCATTAGGCTGGGCCATTTCTGACATGGCCACCATGGCTTGTTTATCGACCAAACAAATCAAGCAAATCGAAGAAGGTGGCATGACCGCTTTCTACAGTGAAAATGTCAAGCTCACCGCCGCTCGCAAAGTAGCAGGGTTGCTGGGTATGACAGAGCCCCAGTTGTTCGGACAGGTCACGCCAGCGGTCATTGAGCAACCACAACCCCTCCATGCTGACGAGAGCTTGGATGAAACCGATACGGCTGTTCACCATGAGCCTGCCCTCGACTCAAGCCCAACCTCAGAAACAGCGGCTATTTCTCGCAGCGAATCTTGGCATTTTCTGGCGCAACCCCCTGAAAACATCCATCAGAACGAGCAAGGCCATCAGCCTGATTCACCAGCTCCTCAGTCTGAGCCGACTGCTCCGCTGACCACTGACACAACGCCACTTCAAGAGCCTGCCTCAGAAGCTGTGCAGGCGCAGGAGCAAGCGCCGCCTGAAACCAGCAACACCAACTATTTGGTCAAGATACTCGCTTTGTTTTTGGTGGCCTTGGCTGCAGCCGCTTTGCTCAGGCAACAAGCCGGAGACGACAATGCACAGACCGCCCCAGCGATTGATGCCCAACCGGTCTTGATACCTGTCCCCGAGGCTCCCCCAGCAACGACGCTGTCTGCCCCAGAGCCCTCAGGCAACGCTGCTCAGGCCACGGCAACCAGCTCGGATGCAACTGCGGTGCTGCCAGCTCCGGGTCCGGATAACACCCAGACAAACGCCAATGACCCAGTCGGTAAACCCTTGCCTGCCGAGTCTGATACACCCGCAGCTATCGGCAGTAAATAACTTTTTCGAGATCCGCACACCTGCGGTGTCGTCGTGGCACCCAACACACCAGCCTAGTTCTTGGCACCCATGTCCAAGGCTGCTTGACGTGATGCAGCGTTGGCTGCGTCGCTGGCGGGTTCTAGCGGCCATCCAGACATATGTGTCATCGTCAAGTTGTGCATGGCGCTTATCCATACCGGGCTGTCGTTGATGCATTCAATATAGTGAAACTGCTCGCCACCTTCTTCTAAAAAGGCCGCCTTCACTTCCAGTGCGATTTCCTCAAGGGTTTCAAGACAATCGCTGACAAAGCCGGGGCAAACAATCTGAACTGAGCGACAGCCCTGACGGGCCAGTTCGCGCACGGTGGGTTCGGTATAAGGTTCCAGCCATTTGGCCTTGCCAAAGCGCGATTGAAAGCACACCTTGTATTCGTTTTTAGACAAGCCCAAGGCTTCGCCTAGTAACCTGGCGGTTTTATGGCATTCGCAGTGGTAGGGGTCGCCTAATTGCAAAGTACGTTCGGGCACGCCATGAAAGCTCATCACCAACTGCTCTGCGCGCCCATGCTGTGCCCAATGCGAACGAATTTTGTCGGCCAGCGCTTCTATGTAGCCGGGGTGATCGTGGTAATGGTTGATGAAACGCAGTTCAGGCAGGTTACGGGTGCGCATGCCCCAGGCATACACCGCATCGAATACGCTGGCGGTGGTGGTGCCTGAGTACTGGGGATATGCTGGCAACACCAACACTCGGGTAACGCCTTGCGCTTTCAATTCGTCCAAGACTTGTGGCACGGCAGGCGAACCATAGCGCATGGCAAAGCGGACCACCACTTTTTTCGGATCAAACAATTGCTGCAAGGCCAGACCTTGTTTTTCTGTCCAGACCTTCAGCGGGGATCCTTCCGCGGTCCAAATACTGGCGTATTTATGTGCAGACTTGGCTGGACGGACTCGCAAAATAATGCCGTGAAGAATCATCAACCAAAGAAAACGCGGTATCTCAACCACCCTGGGGTCACTTAAAAATTCAGCAAGGTAGCGACGCAATGCAGGCGCAGTGGGGGCCTGCGGCGTGCCTAAGTTGCAGTAAACAATGGCTGTTTTGGCGGGCTGTCCGTGGCTGTAGGCTGGTTCAGCGGCAAATCTGGGAGTTGAATTCATACCCTATTTTCCCCCAAGCGCCATCGCTCTAAAAGATTCACCGCATGAAGCCCTGATTGCACCGCGCCTTCCAAGGTGGCCGGGTAGGGGCCATCGATGTAATCACCACATGCCACCAATGGATGGCGAACCACTGCAGGCGGCCTGCGGACCCCGGGCACACAGGCAAATGCCGCGCGTTTTTCCACCACGGTCAGCAACGCGCTGGCTTGGCGCAACCCCATTTGGTCACTGGCCTGTCTTTGCACCGCCTCTGTGGTGGTTTGTCTGTCTTGGGTGCTGGCACTGACCACCATAGCCAGCACGCCTTGCATGCCAGGGTCTGGCGTTAGCTTGCCTTTGTCAAACGCAAATTGAGCAGGCGCATCCGCATCGCTGTGCAAAGCCATGACGGGGCTGTGCCAATCAAGCTCTTGGTGGGCTTGCAAATAAACCGTGGTGATGGCGGTGTGCGCCAAATCATGTGCCTGAGCTGACCATGCGGGTTCGATGGCTGCCGTTAGTCGGGCCGCTTCCCATGCGGGACAAGCCAAGACCACCGGCTCTGCCAGCAACTCCTCCAGATGTTGTACGTGACTGCCAGTGACAACTTCAGCACCCTGCTGCGCCAACCATTGCACCACAGCATCGGGCCATAGGCGGCTTAAATCAGTGCGTGGAATCAACATATCGCTGCTGCCAACGCCGCCCATCAACGCGTCTTGCATGACCCGCAAAAATACCCGAGCACTGGCCTGCGCCGGGGGCAGATTCAGCGCCGACACGCACAGCGGTTCAATCAGCAATGACATGACAGTAGGCGGCAAATGGCAACACAGCGCAGCCACGGTCATGTCAGCGGGTGCTTGGAATTGGTTCAAACGCCAGCGAAATGCCTGCCCGGTAAGAGACCATTTGTCTTGCCAAGCCCAGCCCTTGGCTTGCAAGATCGCCGCCAGCATGTTCCATGGCGCGGGCCATGCAGACAATTGCAGACCGGTGTCATCGGGTCTGCGTAAACACAGCGGCATGCGAAAAAGATGTTGTTCGGTGTCGATTCCTACAGTCTTCATCAGCCTCAGTGTTTCGCGGTAAGCGCCAATCAGAATGTGCTGACCATTGTCCAAGGCTAAGCCGTGGTGCATGACCCGACGTGCCCGCCCACCAACGTGGGGTGCGGCTTCTAGCAGGCGCACTTGCCAGCCCTGTTGGACGGCATGCACGGCAGCGGACAGTCCTGCCCAGCCCGCGCCCACCACAGTGAGTTTTTTCAAAATCGTCCCAGTGCCTGCATTTTCCAAGCGAGCCACAATTTGCGAACAGGCGTGAGCGATACGCGTTGTTTGAGTACAGGAAATTTAGCTTGGGCGATTTCATGCAGCAAAGTTCGGTAAATGCTGGCCATCATCAGGCCAGGTTTTTGTGCCCGCCAATCGGCAACAGGTAGCATGGCCAAAGCCTCCTCGTACAAAGCCAAGGCCCGATCGGTTTGAAACTGCATCAGCGCCTGAAATGCGAGAGAGTCGCGGCGGTTGAGCAAGTCAGCGGCAGTGACCTGAAACTGCTGCAACTCATCCATGGGCAAGTAAATACGTCCACGCAATGCATCCTCACCCACATCACGAATGATGTTGGTCAATTGAAACGCCAGCCCCAGCTTATGCGCATATTCGGTGGTTTGGCCTTGGGTTTGACCAAAAATAAGGGCGGCGACTTCGCCCACCACCCCAGCCACCAAGTGGCAATAGATTTCCAGTCCTTTGAAATCAAGGTAGCGCGTTTGGTGCAAATCCATATCGCACCCTTGAATCACTTGTTGCAAATGGAGCTGAGTGATGCCGTGCTCGGCGGTCAATGGCATCAATGCTTGCATCACCGGGTGCTGGGGATTACCTGCAAAACTGCGCGCCACTTCTGTGCGCCACCATTGCAATTTTTGCGCAGCGACGCCAGCGTCATGGACCTCGTCCACCACATCGTCGATTTCACGGCAAAACGCATAAAAAGCAGTGATAGCGGCCCGTTTACGGGGCGGCAGAAACAAAAAAGCGTAGTAAAAACTGCTGCCAGAGCCAGCGGCTTTGGCTTGCACATATTGCTGAGGTGTCATAGCCGAGATTGTGGCACTGGCGCTTTGGCTATTTGGGTTGCGGGGGCTTGTGCGACATCCAGAGACTGCGCCACAGCATCAGCGCGAAATCCGCCGTGTTGAGCTGCGGCCTATGAAGGAATGTGTCGGTGCGAGAAATTTTGTCCAACACGCGCAGCCCTCCTTGCACCACCAGACGAAGTTCCCAGCCAGCACGCCCGGGCACTTGGTGCACCAAGCCTGCACCTTTGAGCATCAATGAGCGGGCGAACGCCAGTTCATCTGCAAGCCTGGCGTTCTCTGGCAGGTAAAACCTGCCGCGCGCAATGTCCACGCTCAGGTCCTGCCAAAAATTGATCAACTGCAAGGCTGAACATACGCAATCGCTTTGCTGCAAAGCAACGGCATCGTTGATACCGTACAGATGCAACAGCAAGCGGCCGATCGGGTTGGCTGATCGGGTGCAGTAGTCCAGCAGTTCCGTGCGGTTTTGGTAAATGCGCTTGTCGCGGGTATGAATAACATCTTGTTCAAACGCTGAAAGAAGCGCCAGCAAGTGCTCACAAGGTATGTCGAACGCATGCATCTCACGCCACAAGGCCTGCAGCATCGTTGGCCAGTTTGGGCTGATCGGCCCGCTTTGTCGCAAACCGTTTTGCAAGTCTGTGCGCAGGGTAGCGAGCAGGTGTAGGCGCTCTTCGGCGCTGGCATGGCCTTCGTCAGCAATATCGTCGGCAGTGCGTGCAAAGTGGTAGATGGCCACCACGGCCGCTCGCAGATGCGGTGGACAAAGCACCGAAGCAACAGGAAAGTTCTCGTAGTGGTCAACGGTTGACATGGTCTTTGTATTGTGACTTGACATGGCTGGTATTCAGAATTAGATTACTAACCAGTCAGTCATTAAAACATTTTCAGGGTTTTCCCATGTATCGCATTCAAACTGCCCTGTGCATCACGGGCGTGTCGTTGTTGCTTGCTTGCTCACCCGCTCCCAATGTTCAGGTTCCCATTCGAGCGGTCAAGGTGTTGCAAGTCAGTGAATCCATACTTACACCTCAGGCCGAATTCGCCGGGGAAGTGCGTGCCAGGGTTGAAGCGCGTGTTGGTTTTCGGGTGGCAGGCAAATTGACCGCCCGGTATGTCGAGCTCGGACAACGTGTCAAAGCCGGGCAACTGTTAGCTGAGATGGACGCTCAGGACTACCGTTTATCGGTTGATGGTGCCAAGGCGTCGGTCGCTGCGGCTCAAACCAACCGGGACTTGGCTGCTGCAGACTTCAAGCGTTACAAAGAATTGCGTGACAAAGAATTCATCAGCGGTGCGGAATTGGAGCGCCGCGAAAGCAGTTTGAAAGCAGCGCAATCGCAGTTTGAACAGGCGCAGGCGCAGCTTTCCACCCAACGCAATCAGTTGACATACAGCAAGTTGTTCGCTGACAAGTCCGGCGTGGTGACGGGCTTAGAGGCTGAGGTGGGTCAGGTATTGAGTGCTGGCATGCCGGTGCTGCGACTGGCGCAAGACGGTGTGCGTGAAGTGGCGTTTGCCGTGCCCGAGGACAGGTTGTCGCTGGTCAAGCCCGGTCAAGTCCTCAAGGTCAAGTTATGGGGCGGTCAACAAACGTTGTCTGCCAAAGTGCAGGACGTGGCTGCCAGCGCCGATCCTGTCACCCGCACTTTTTTGGTCAAAGCAACATTGGATGACATGAAAGTACCGCTGGGCAGTACGGCTACTGTGCTGATCAGTGGTGAAAAAACTGTCACCAAAAATATCGTGCTGCCCACTTCGGCGGTGCGGCAAGAGGGCGGCAAAACCAGTGTTTGGGTGGTTGAGCCCGCCAGCATGACCGTGCGTTCGCAGGCGATCGAGGTCAGTGGAATGCAAGACAACACGGTGGTGATCAGCAGCGGCTTACAGCCTGGCCAACAAGTGGTGACAGCGGGTGTGCATGTGCTCTCCGAGGGCCAAAAAGTCTCGTACTTCCAACCCGTTGGTGGTCAGCCATGACACCTTCTTCCAATTCGGCAAAAGGATTTAATTTGTCCGAATGGGCTTTGAATCACCAAGCCTTTACCCGCTATTTGATGGTGGTGTTGTTGCTCTTGGGGGTGGCGGCATATTTCCAATTGGCCCAAGATGAAG
Source organism: Comamonadaceae bacterium (assembly GCA_027488735.1). Taxonomy (GTDB): domain Bacteria; phylum Pseudomonadota; class Gammaproteobacteria; order Burkholderiales; family Burkholderiaceae_C; genus Limnohabitans. The sequence goes on from JAIYBB010000001.1 coordinate 236,668, forward strand.
ACCCCCCATTCACATTTCGCGCCATGGTGGTGCGTACCTATTGGCCAGGGGCAACCGCGCAACAAGTGGCAGAGCAAGTCACCGACAAAATTGAACGAGTGTTGCAAGAAGTCCCCTACGCGGACAAGATCCGCAGTTATTCAAAGCCTGGTGAGTCGCAAGTCATTTTTCAGCTCAAAGACTATTCCAAACCCCAAGAGGTAGCGGATGTCTGGTACTCGGTAAGAAAAAAAATCGGTGACATGCGCTACACCCTGCCGCAAGGGGTGCAAGGGCCTTTTTTCAATGACGATTTTGGCGACGTGTATGGCGTGATTTATGCCCTGCAAGCCGACGGGTTTTCTCCCGCGGAATTGCGTGACATTGCAGACGATGTCAGGCAGCAATTGCTACGCGTCCAAGATGTCTCCAAAGTCGAACTGTTTGGCGTTCAGGATGAAAAAATATTCATCGAGATTCCACAAAAAAGACTGGCCCAACTCGGCCTGGATCTGAATGCGGTACTGGCCCAGTTGGGCCAGCAAAACGCCGTCGAAAGCGCGGGTAGCTTGCAAACCCCGCAAGATGTGGTGCAAATTCGCGTGGCCGGTCAATTCGAGGCAGTCGCGCAGTTAAGTGCTATGCCCATCCGTGGCGTCTCGGGCCAGCAACTTCGCTTAGGCGATATTGCAAACATTTCAAGGGGGTACGCCGACCCGCCCAATGTCAAAGTTCGGTTTCAAGGCCAGCAAGTCATTGCCTTGGGCGTATCCATGACCAAGGGCGGTGACATCATCCGCTTGGGCAAATCGTTAGAAGCTAATGTAGATAAATTGCAGGCCAGCTTGCCAGCAGGTGTGAGGCTCAGCAATTTGCAAAACCAACCCAAAGCGGTGTCACGCTCGGTCGGTGAATTCATCAACGTATTGATAGAAGCGGTGGTGATCGTATTGCTGGTGAGTTTTGTCTCACTCGGATTGCACAAAGGCGGGCGCTTAGGTTGGTATGTCGATATGCGGCCTGGATTGGTGGTGGGCATCACCATACCGCTGGTGCTGGCAATGACTTTTTTGGCCATGTACTACTGGGACATCGGCTTGCACAAAATTTCTTTGGGGTCGCTGATTATTTCGCTGGGCTTGCTGGTGGACGACGCCATCATCGCGGTGGAGATGATGGTGCGCAAAATGGAAGAAGGTTTTGACAAAGTCAGAGCTGCCACATTTGCCTACGAAGTGACAGCCATGCCCATGCTGACAGGCACATTGATCACAGCAGCAGGCTTTTTGCCTATCGGTTTGGCCAAGTCCGCCACCGGCGAATACACCTTTGCGATTTTCGCGGTCACTGTGATCGCGTTGTTGCTGAGTTGGTGGGTGTCGGTGTTTTTCGTGCCCTTGTTGGGTATTTGGTTGCTGAAAGTCAAACCGCAACATGAGGCAAACCATCCGCAAGAATTGTTTGATTCGGCCTTCTACAACGCATTTCGTGCCACTGTCAATTGGTGTGTCAAACACCGCTGGATCACCATCGGCGCTACCTTGCTCACGTTTGCGCTGGGCATCTTTGGGATGGGCAAAGTTCAGCAACAGTTTTTCCCCGATTCAAGTCGCCCTGAAATCATGATGGATGTATGGTTTCCCGAAGGCACTTCATTGCAAGCCAATGAAGCGCTTGTGAAGCACATCGAAAAAAGAATGATGTCCCTCAAAGGCGTGGACTCAGTAAGCACTTGGGTAGGTTCAGGCGTGCCGCGTTTTTACTTGCCCTTGGACCAGATTTTCCCGCAGACCAATGTGTCTCAATTCATCGTCTTGCCAATTGACTTGGAGACCCGCGAAACCTTGCGAGTGGCTTTGCCCGCCTTGATGGCAAGTGAATTTCCTGAAGTGCGCGCACGCGTGAAATTGTTGCCCAACGGCCCGCCCGTGCCATTTCCTGTGCAATTTCGCGTGTCTGGCCCTGACCCCTTGGTGCTGAGGCAACGCGCCGACGAAGTCAAAGCCGTGATGCGGGAAAACAGCAGCACCCGCGGCGTCAACGACAACTGGAACGAGTCGGTCAAAGTGATGCGTTTTGAAGTGGACCAAGACAAGGCGCGCGCACTGGGCGTGACCAGCCAGTCCATCGCGCAAACCTTGCGGGTGTTATTGAGTGGCAATCCCGTTGGTCAGTTCCGTGAGGGTGATAAATTGATTGACATGGTGTTGCGCCAACCGGCCAGCGAACGCCAAACCATGTCTGACTTAGGCAACGCGTATTTGCCCACCAGTTCCGGCAAAGCCATACCGTTGCTGCAAATAGCCAAACCCGTGTTTGATTGGGAGCCGGGCGTGATGTGGCGGGAAAACCGCGACTACGCCATCACCGCCCAGTGCGACATTGAGGAGGGCTTGCAAGGCGCTACTGTCACTCAGCAAATATTGCCATCGCTCAAAGCGCTGGAGGCCAAATGGGCCGAACAAGGTTTGTCGGCATACACCATCAGCGTGGCAGGTGCCGTGGAAGAAAGCGCCAAAGGTTCTTCTTCGATTGCTGCAGGTTTGCCGTTGATGTTGTTCGTCACATTCACCTTGTTGATGATCCAGTTGCAAAGTTTCAGCCGCGCCATGCTGGTGTTTTTGACCGGGCCCATGGGTATTGCCGGCGTCGCTATGTCACTGCTGCTGCTCAACAGGCCGTTTGGCTTTGTGGCGTTACTAGGTGTGATTGCTTTGATGGGCATGATTCAGCGCAACTCGGTGATTTTGATTGACCAGATTGAACAAGACCGTGCCAAAGGCATACCCGCTTGGGATGCCATCGTCGAATCAGCGGTGAGGCGTTTGCGTCCGATTGTCCTGACCGCTGCTGCTGCGGTGCTCGCCATGATCCCCTTGTCGCGCAGCGAGTTTTGGGGCCCGATGGCGGTGGCCATCATGGGCGGCTTGGTAGTTGCCACCGTGCTGACCTTGCTGGCCTTGCCCGCCATGTATGCCGCTTGGTTCAGGGTTAAGCGATGAAGGCTGAATCGGCAGGGGAAGCCGGTTAGAATTTCGTTTTGACCGATTTTGAACGGGCGGTCTGTTCACGCAGACCGCTTTTTGCTTTTATTGTGGCCCGCGCGGGTGGCGAAATTGGTAGACGCACCAGGTTTAGGTCCTGACGCCAGCAATGGTGTGGGGGTTCGAGTCCCCCCCCGCGCACCAAAGCGTTCAATGTCTGACGCGTGTCGATTCATTTTGGAGAAGCCTCATGGCCGTTACTGTAGAAACCCTAGAAAAACTAGAGCGCAAAATCACATTGACTTTGCCGACCTCCGTCATTCAAAACGAAGTCAATACCCGACTCAAGCGCTTGGCCCGTCAAGTCAAAGTTGACGGTTTTCGCCCCGGCAAAGTTCCGATGAACATCGTTGCACAGCGCTATGGTTATTCAGTGCACTATGAAGTCATGAATGACAAGGTTGGTGAAGCCTTCAGCGCGGCCGCCAACGAAGCCAAATTGCGTGTTGCCGGACAACCGCGCATCAGCGAAAAAGACCAGCCCTCAGAGACTGAAATGGCTTTCGATGCCATCTTCGAGGTGTACCCCGAAGTGGTGATCAAAGATTTGGGTCAAGTAGAAGTAGAAACGTTGCAAACCCAAGTCACCGATGAAGCCATTGACAAAACCATTGAAATTTTGCGCAAGCAAAAGCGCACCTTTGCACAACGCGCTATTGACGCTGCCGCAGCCAAAGACGACCGCGTGACCGTGGACTTCATCGGCAAAATTGATGGCGAGCCATTTGATGGCGGACGCGCCGAAGATTTTCAATTTGTCGTGGGCGAAGGACAGATGCTCAAGGAATTCGAAGAAGCCGTGGTTGGTATGAAAACCGGTGAAAGCAAAACTTTCCCATTGAACTTTCCCGAGGATTACCAAGGCCGTGAAGTTGCTGGAAAGACCGCCGATTTCATGGTGACATTGAAAAAACTTGAAGCCACACATTTGCCCGAAGTCACCAATGAATTGGCCAAGTCGCTGGGTGTGGTGGATGCCACCGTTGAAGCCTTGCGAGCTGACATTCGCAAAAACCTCGAGCGAGAAGTCAAATATCGCTTGCTCGGTCGCAACAAACAAGCCGCGCTCGATGCACTGGTGTCCCATGCTGAACTCGACCTGCCCAACTCCATTGTGCAGTCCGAACTTGACCGCATGGCCCAGGGTGCCCGCGAAGAACTAAAGCAACGCGGTATCAAAGACGCCGACAAAGCGCCTATCCCTGATGAAGTTTTCCGCCCGCAGGCCGAGCGTCGTGTGCGCATGGGCTTGGTGGTTTCCGAAGTTGTTCGCATGCACAACTTGCAAGCCACGCCTGATCAAATCAAGGCGCATGTTGAAGAACTCGCCGCCAGTTATGAAAAACCCGCTGAAGTCATTCGCTGGTACTACAGTGACAACCGCCGCATGGCTGAGGTTGAAGCCATTGTGATTGAGAACAATGTCACCAGCTATGTCTTGTCCTTGGTCAAACCCAAGGCCAAAGAAGTTAGTTTTGACGAATTGATGAGCCAGGCCTGAGGCCTGAACCGGAGACTTTCATGAGCACATTAGATATCCAATCCCTGGGCATGGTCCCAGTGGTGATCGAGCAAAGTGGCCGGGGAGAGCGAGCCTATGACATTTACTCGCGCTTGCTGCGTGAGCGCGTCATTTTTTTGGTGGGTCCGGTCAACGACCACACTGCCAATTTGGTGGTAGCCCAGTTGTTATTTTTAGAGAGTGAAAATCCAGACAAGGATATTTCGCTCTACATCAACTCACCCGGTGGTTCTGTCAGCGCCGGCATGGCGATTTTCGACACCATGAATTTCATCAAACCCCAAGTTTCTACGCTGTGTACTGGCATGGCCGCGAGCATGGGCGCGTTTTTGCTGGCTGCTGGCGCCAAAGGCAAGCGCTTTAGTTTGCCCAACTCCAAGGTCATGATTCACCAACCGCTGGGCGGCACACAAGGTCAGGCCACGGAAATTGAAATTGCTGCGCGTGAAATTATCAAAACCCGCGAACGCCTGAACCAGATGCTGGCTGAGGCCACCGGACAACCTTTGTCGCGCATCGAGCAAGACACCGAGCGCGACTATTACTTGACAGCCGAAGAAGCCAAAGCCTATGGATTGGTTGATGACGTGATTGCCAAGCGCCCTTGAGCCAGCGTTTCTCCTTCAAACTCGCCTCTGAGCGCTCAGGCCAAGCCTCGGCGGATTTGAGTATCATTCGACCATCCTCAACAGGTACCTACTGAATGGCCGATAAAAAAGCATCCTCTGGCGAAAAGACGCTGTATTGCTCTTTTTGCGGTAAGAGCCAACACGAAGTCAAAAAACTGATTGCCGGCCCATCGGTTTTCATTTGCGATGAATGCATTGATTTGTGCAATGACATCATTCGAGACGAACTGCCCGCCAGCACGGTGCGCGAGGGTCGCGGCGATCTGCCCACGCCCATAGAAATCAAAACCAATTTAGACAACTACGTCATCGGCCAAGAGCCTGCCAAGCGTGCTTTGTCGGTGGCGGTCTACAACCATTACAAGCGCTTGCAGCACAAGCTCGATTCCAAAAAAGACGACGTTGAATTGTCCAAAAGCAATATTTTGCTGATTGGCCCCACCGGTTCCGGCAAAACGCTGCTGGCGCAAACGCTTGCGCGCATGCTCAATGTGCCGTTTGTCATGGCAGATGCAACCACGCTGACCGAAGCCGGTTATGTGGGCGAAGATGTGGAAAACATCATCCAAAAGTTGCTGCAAAACTGCAATTACGATGTGGACCGTGCCCAACGCGGCATTGTTTACATCGACGAAATAGACAAAATTTCCCGCAAGTCCGACAACCCGTCCATCACGCGCGATGTGTCCGGTGAAGGCGTACAGCAGGCCTTGCTCAAGTTGATCGAAGGCACCATGGCCAGTGTGCCGCCCCAAGGTGGACGCAAGCACCCGAACCAAGACTTTTTGCAAGTGGACACCACCAATATTTTGTTCATTTGCGGTGGCGCATTCGCCGGCTTGGAAAAAGTCATTGAAAACCGCACGGAGCGTTCGGGCATCGGTTTCAGCGCCGTGGTCAAGACCAAAAAAGAGCGCAGCCTCACCGAAATGTTCGGTCAAGTCGAGCCTGAAGATTTGATCAAGTTCGGTTTGATCCCCGAGTTGGTCGGTCGCTTGCCGGTGGTCACGACACTCAGCGAGTTGACCGAAGACGCGCTGGTGCAAATTTTGACCGAGCCGAAAAATGCCTTGGTCAAGCAATACGGCAAGTTATTCGCCATGGAAGGCGTGGAGCTTGAAATTCGCCCGTCTGCTTTGAAAGCCATCGCCAAAAAAGCGCTGGATCGCAAAACAGGTGCACGCGGATTGCGTTCCATCATTGAACAATCGCTGATTGACACCATGTTTGATTTGCCAAACAGCAGCAATGTGGAAAAAGTCGTGGTTGAAGAATCCACTGTCGACGAAAACAAACCCCCGTTGCTGGTGTACCGAGAGGCCGCTAAAAAGGCTTGATTTCCCTAACGGGCTGGTCAGTATCCAGCCCATTTTTTTGATTGGAAGTTTGACCATGTCAGGACAAACCCATTTGCCCTCCGAGCCTATCGACCTGCCAATGTTGCCTTTGCGTGACGTGGTGGTGTTTCCGCACATGGTCATCCCCTTGTTTGTGGGAAGACCGAAGAGCATCAAGGCCCTGGAAACCGCCATGGGCGCAGACCGTAGCATCATGTTGGTGGCGCAAAAAACCGCGGCCAAAGACGAACCCGCTGTCGGCGATATGTTTCAGGTCGGTTGCGTGTCCACCATTTTGCAAATGCTGAAACTGCCGGACGGCACTGTCAAGGTGCTGGTTGAAGGGCAGCAACGCGCCCAAGTCAATCACATTGAAGATGGTCCTTTGCACTTTGTCTGTAATTTGACGCCGGTGAATCTGCCCGCATCCGCTGACGCAGACACAGAGGTCGAAGCCCTTAGACGTGCAGTCATGCAGCAGTTTGATCAGTATGTGAAGCTGAACAAAAAGATTCCGCCAGAGATCTTGACATCCATTGCCAGCATTGACGATCCCGGTCGTTTGGCTGACACCATCGCCGCGCATTTGCCGTTGAAGTTGGAAAACAAACAAGCCGTGTTGGACTTGCCCGAGGTCAAAGCGCGTCTGGAAAACTTGTTCACGCAGCTCGAGCGTGAAGTCGATATTTTGAATGTGGACAAACGCATTCGCGGACGCGTCAAGCGCCAGATGGAAAAGAACCAGCGCGATTTTTACTTGAACGAGCAGGTCAAAGCGATTCAAAAAGAACTCGGTGAAGGCGAAGAGGGCGCTGACATCGAGGAGATTGAGAAAAAAATCAAGGCCGCCCGCATGCCTACCGAGGCGCGTAAAAAAGCCGAAGCCGAATTGAAGAAATTGAAATTGATGTCACCCATGTCGGCTGAGGCCACGGTGGTACGCAATTACATCGATGTCATGGTGAATTTGCCGTGGAGCAAAAAAACCAAGATAAAACACGATTTGATGAATGCCGAAGCGGTGCTGAACGAAGACCACTTCGGTTTGGAAAAAGTCAAAGACCGCATCCTGGAATATTTGGCGGTGCAACAACGCGTGGACAAGGTCAAAGCGCCTATTCTGTGTTTGGTCGGCCCGCCCGGCGTGGGTAAAACTTCGCTCGGTCAATCGATCGCCAAAGCCACAGGCCGCAAATACGTGCGCATGGCCTTGGGCGGCATGCGTGACGAGGCGGAAATCCGTGGTCACCGCCGCACCTACATTGGCGCCTTGCCGGGCAAGGTCATGCAAAACCTGACCAAGGTGAGCACCCGCAATCCTTTGTTCTTGCTGGACGAAATTGACAAGCTGGGCTCGGATTTCCGTGGCGACCCCTCCAGCGCATTGCTCGAGGTCTTAGACCCTGAACAAAACAACACGTTCAACGACCATTACGTGGAAGTCGATTTCGATTTAAGCGATGTGATGTTTGTGGCGACCTCCAACTCCATGAATATTCCGCCGGCTTTGCTGGACCGCATGGAAGTCATTCGCTTGTCGGGTTACACCGAGGACGAAAAAATCAACATCGCTTTGCGCTACCTCATCCCCAAGCAGTTGAAAAACAACGGCATCAAGGAAGAGGAACTGCTGATTGAAGAATCGGCTGTGCGCGACATCGTGCGTTACTACACACGCGAAGCCGGTGTGCGTTCGCTAGAGCGCGAAATCTCCAAGATCTGCCGCAAAGTGGTCAAGGCCTTGTTGTTGAAGTCGCTCAAACCTTTGGTCAAGGTCAACGCAGAGAACCTGAACGATTTCCTGAGCGTGCGCAAATACACCTACGGACGCGCTGAACAGCAAAACCAGGTCGGGCAAGTGGTGGGGTTGGCGTGGACCGAAGTGGGCGGCGATTTGCTGACCATTGAAGCCGCCACCATGCCGGGCAAGGGCACCATCACGCGTACCGGTTCTTTGGGCGATGTGATGAAAGAGTCTGTCGAAGCTGCGCGCACCGTGGTGCGCAGCCGTGCGCTGACCTTGGGCATCAAGCCGTCATCATTTGAGAAGACCGACATACACATTCACGTGCCTGATGGCGCCACGCCCAAGGACGGCCCGAGCGCTGGTGCTGCCATGACGCTGGCCATCGTGTCAGCGCTCACCGGTATCCCTGTGCGAAGTGACGTGGCTATGACCGGTGAAATCACTTTGCGTGGCGAAGTCACGGCGATTGGCGGCTTAAAGGAAAAGCTGCTGGCGGCATTGCGCGGCGGCATCAAAACCGTGTTGATCCCTGAAGAGAACATCAAGGATTTGCAGGAAATTCCCGACAACGTCAAAGCCAATTTGGAAATCGTGCCTGTGCGTTGGTTGGACAAAGTCTTGGAAATTGCGCTTGAGCGCATGCCGACACCTATTCCAGAGGAAGAGGTTGAAGTGCCTGTGGCTGCCAAGGTGGAAGACGTACCAACGGTGGCTGTCAAACATTGATGTTTCGGTGCGGCAAAGTCGGCCATTTTTAGGCTATACTTTCCCCCTCATGCGGGAGTAGCTCAGTTGGTAGAGCGCAACCTTGCCAAGGTTGAGGTCGCGAGTTCGAGCCTCGTCTCCCGCTCCATATTAAAAAGGGAAGCATCTGCTTCCCTTTTTTCTCGGTAACGGCGCGATAGCAAAGCGGTTATGCACCGGATTGCAAATCCGTGTAGGTCGGTTCGACTCCGGCTCGCGCCTCCAACATACCTTGCCCACTGTTCCATGCAGTTTGCAATTCTGGTGAGAAAATTCAATACACACAGCGCTTGAGTATCTTGAGAGGCAATAAAAAAGCGCCCTAAGGCGCTTTTTTATTGGTACAAAGATTTGAAATTAGAAATTCATTCCTACGCCCAATGAATAAGTAGTTATGCTATTTGTACCAGTCATGGAGGTATATCTGCCATAACCATAAAAAGTGTCGGTAACGTTAACTCTTAATCCCCCAGTAAATGCGTTATAGGTACTGGAACCGACATCAACATAAGAATATGCCCCCATTAATTCAACAGCGCTCGCAATCTTACTTTTTGCCCCTAAAGTTATCCGGTACCCAGTATCCGTTGTACCAATCGTCCTTGACACATAGCTTAAGTCTGAAAATAAATCAACAGAAGAAGCTACTGGAAGGCGATAACCAAGACCTACATAAGTCAATGATGCGTTATCTAATCCAGAAGTTTCTGGAGTGAGACTGTTGTAATTTGCAGTCGCATAAATATTCTCAGATATTAAAAAACTTCCGCCCAAACCATAACCAGTCCATGTGAAGTCATAGTCATCTAATATAAAAGTATCATATCCAACTTCAACATTGTTGTAATTGATACCTGTGTCAGTTTTAGCAGGCCCTTCAGCCATGGCTGTGATTGCAAACAATGATGTAACAGCAATTGCAATGATTTTTTTCACAGAAAACTCCAAAATTAAAAAAATTATTATACAAATTCAAAATTGCATTTTTGAGTCAAAATTAGTGAATATATTGAATTTATCTCCAAATTATGCGGTTTTTTTTGGGCAAATATCAACTTACCGGCATTGAATAAGATCGTATAAATCAAGTGACCATTAAGCAAATACTACTAATTAAATTATATGGGTCAATTATTTCTTCAGTCGTTCAAAAATCGACTAAATCTATAAATCACCTAAAGCGCTCAGAAAATTCTGGCAATTTACTCACCTCAACCCCAGCAACGCCGCCATCAACTTATTTTGGTCAATGTACGTGGCAAATGCACCGATTTCTCTGTTCACTTCCGGGTTGGACAACAATTCTTTGATCAACTGTTGAGACAGAGTTTCCAAGGCGCCTTGCAATGCAGGAAGTCCTTCGGTTTGCAAGGTGTCAATGGTTTGTTTTTTGCAGTCGGTGATCAGAATTTTTTCAACATAGGCGGCAAAGTCTCGGTCTATGTTGGTTTTGTCAGCGGGTTTCATGGCGGGGATTTCAGTCAGTGCCGGGTGAACCACCATGGCTTTTGCCATCCATTTCAGCAAAGTGATGTTGTCTTTGCTGCTGGAAGATTGGGCAATACATTTTTTTAGATCATCTGATGTGCTGGCAGACAACGCCCAGTTGTAGCTCAGACATAAGCAAATACTCAGCAAAATGGCTCGCATGGCGGTGCTCCTTGTGGCAGTTTGCCAATGAACGGGTTGCAGGTGTCAGGGCGCTTCTATTTCCACCATGATTTCATTGCGCCGCCACATGGGCAGCGTCCAGGGCGGGTCGTAACGCGCAAGCTGCGGCGGGCTTTTTGCAACCTGTGAAGTGGACTTCAGCCATTGCAGCAGTTCGTCGGTTTTGTCTTGCACACGCTGCAAGGTGTTCAGGCCTGAATAGCGGTGTACCGCCACCAATTTGGCAGGCACTTCTGCCAAGGTCACAGCCGCGTTTTTGGGTTGAGGAATATTGGCCAAGGTGTATTGGCGCGGCATGGCAAATTGAACACGCCAGCGTTGCGCAGACTTCATGCCGTTGGCGTTGTCGCTGGGTTCCATGGCCACCGGTGCCGTCATGGCAATCTTGGCAGACTGCGGTTCCATGGTCACGGGTGCCGTCATGGCAATCTTGCCAGAGGCTTGCCCGCCCGGTAATTGGTTATTCCCAAAAATAAAATCGGCAATGCGTCTAAAGCCTTGGCTACCCGCATCATCCATGTCGCCTTCCACCCATGTTTGCGCAATCAGGTAAGGCGCGTATTGCCGTAATTCAAACTGACCGGACTTGGAAACAACTTTGTATGCAGGTTCTTCAATGGCCATGGCAAAAGGTGCGCATAGAAAAAAATAGCTAAAAATCAAAAATCTTTTCATGGCGATTGGGGTTGGGTTAAGAATACATCAAATTTTTGAAACTAGAATGCCAGCATGCACAAACTGAGACAAGCCAAAATAATCGCCCGCTTCATGCTGGTGTGGTTTGTCTTTTCTATGGGGCTTGCCGCAGCTTCACCAGTTGTGTCTCCCAAGGCCATGGAGTTGGTGTGTACCACGGGCGGTGTGATGAAGTTGGTGCCCAGCGCTGACGACAACCCTGACAACCAACATCATTCGATGCCTGATTGTGCCATGTGCATGTTGGCTGCGTTGCCATCTGCACGCCTTGGCACCACTTTTGACAAGCCCTCTGATTTGTCGCATGCCCTGCATCCCATAGCAGCTGCGCATATCGCATCAGTCGCTTCGCCACCCTTACCCTCTCGCGGTCCGCCCGCAATCTGAACTTCATCTGACGTTTGCGCCAAATATGTCTTGGCGTTGGTTGTTCTAGCGAACAAACGAAGGATTCCTTGAATTCAGTTTTTTTGTCTTCTATCCCTGTCTCGTCCCAATCTGATTAAACAAAGGTACATCATGCACAAGTTCATTTCTTCATTTCTCGCTGGCTTCATGTTCTTGCTTTCAGCAACTGTCAGTACGGTCGTTAACGCCCATGATTTTCAAGTGGGCGAGTTGCTTGTGAAACACCCATATGCCATGCCTTCACCAACAGGCAGTAAAAACGGGGCAGCGTTTCTCAAGCAGATCAAAAATTCAGGAAAGCTTGCTGATCAATTGGTCTCGGTCAGAACCCAAATAGCCAACAAAGCCGAGATCCATGAAATGAAGATGGATGGCGATGTGATGAAAATGCGAGCCATCAGCGGCATCGATATTCCACCAGGGGCTGAAGTTTCTGTGGCCAAAGGAAACGCCAACGGCTATCACTTGATGCTGCTTGGCTTGAAAAAGCCTTTAAAAGACGGTGACAAATTCTCTATGTGGTTGACATTCAAACGTGCGGGCGAAGTCAAGGTGGAGGTGTGGGTTCAGTCACCTGCAGACGCTGAGAAAACTGAAAAATCTCAAGAACACAAGCATTGATTGGCTTCAGGCCGCAATCCCCATGGACATCTTCCGTACTGACAAATTTTTAACCCGCTTCATGCTGGTGTGGTTTATTTTGTCGCTGGGGATGGCGGCCGCATCTCCGTTGGTGTCACCCAAGTCCATGGACTTGGTGTGTACCTCTGGCGGGTTCTTGAAGGTAGTCATTTCAGACGATGGCGGCACGGAGCAGTCTTCAGTTCACACCATGGATTGCGCCTTGTGCACGGCTGTAGGCTTACCCCCGACGTACAAATCCAATCAGACCATCAAGCCGTCTTCACTTTCGCACGCCCTGCATCCGATGGCGGCGGCACATATGGCAGCGGCCACGGCGCCGCCCCTACCCTCGCGCGGACCGCCCGCGTTTTGAACTTCATCTGACGTTTGCGCCAAGTTTGTCTTGGTGTCTTTTTGTTAATTTGATTTTCAGAGGTTGATATGTATAAAGCGCGTATTTCTTTGGCGGTTGCCGTATTTTTTATGTGTTCTTCGTGGGTGTTGGCGCAAGAATCCACCGCTGTATTGGGTGCAGTGGTGGTGACAGCACCCAAAGATGGGGCCTTACCAGCCTCCGCAGTTTTGACATCTGTGGATCTGATGGGTGCAGACATGATTGAAGACAAAAATGTCAAAAACAGTTGGGAGTTGATGGGGCAGATGCCGGGTATTTCTTTGAAATCTTGGCAGATGGGCTTGGAGTCAGGGAAACCGGCGCTTCGCGGGTTCAATGGTGAGGGTTACATCAGCGGAGTAAAACTGCTGATTGACGGTGTGCCTGCCAATTCCAACGCTGGGCATTTGCGGCAAATGGACATGATTTTCCCTTTGGACATTGACTATATTGAAGTGGTGCGCGGAACGAATGACCCACGCTATGGTTTGCACAGCATCGGAGGCAATATCAATGTGGCCACCAAACAAGGTGGCAACTATCGCTATGCAAGATTGTCTCTAGGCAGTTGGAATACCACTGACTTGCAAGCTGTGTTTGGCAGCCAAACCGATGAGGTGTCATCTAACTATTATTTCGCAACATACAAGTCAAATGGTTTTCGTGACCATTCCGACACCGACAAATATGGTGTTGGTGCCAAATGGTTTTATCGTCCCTCAGGCAGCGACCTCAAGTTAGGCTTGATCGTCAGGGGTTTTCACGGCACCGCAGATGAGGCGGGTTACCTGACCCAATCCGAATACAACGCATCTCCACAGCAGCATGTGTCCACCAGAAGTGGCGCTGATACAGACAGTCGTCAGATGAAAACAGTGAGTGGGCATTTGGAATATGCCCTGACACCCAGCACTTTTCTGTCGACCAAACTCTATTACAGCGATTTAACGGATGATCGCAATGTGACGTATCCCGCCGATAGCACAGCAAATATTTATTCGCAAAACAGAACATGGAACGAGGATCACTTTGGCTTGCTGGGTTCACTGACGTGGGAAGCGAGCCAAGCGTTAACGCTTGAAACAGGCTTGAATGCAGAGAAGCAAGACAACCAATACAAAAGACATTTTTGGGTGGGCGGAGAAGCCTATTCAGGAACTGTCAGCACATGTTCGTCTGCTCGCGTGACATCTGCCGGTGTGGTGAGTACAAGGTTTAGCGAATGCTGGGATTACACGGTGGAAAACACTGGAGCTTATGTGCAAGCTATCTTTCGACCGTTCCAGAATTTGAAGATTGTTCCTGCATGGCGTGTTGACCACTTCACAGGATCTTCTTCAGGTCACAAAAACAATACCGCATCCAACTCGAACAATGACATGACAGATTATGGTTGGATCAACCAACCAAAGTTGAGCGTGGTTTACAACTTCAATTCGACCAACAGTGTGTATGCCAATTGGGGCAAGACATTTCAATTGCTCACAGGCGGCGCCTACACTTCTGGGCCTTATGCTTCGAGCCTGACCAGTGCTTCAGTGAACACAGGGGAAGAGTTGGGATATAAATTCAACGATGGCTCCGGGTTGGATGGTCGCATTGCTGTTTGGCAACAAGATGCTCCAGATGAAGTGGCAAATTTGGCGGCGGCAGGAACCTTCAGTCGCCTAGGATCCACACGCAGAAAAGGAGTGGATGTTCAAGTGAGCAGCCAAGTCAATCAATCGACAAAAGTCTGGTTGTCCCACTCTGTCCAAGAGGCCAAAATTATTTCTGGCTACTCCTCTTCGTTGACTGGCAAGCAAGTGTTTGGCACGCCAGAGTACATGACCACACTGGGCGCAGAGTACGCAGCGAACGCGCAAACCAGCCTTGGTCTGCAGGGCAGGGCGCAAGGTAACTATTACATCAACACTTACAACACCAATGGCAAGTTCGGTGACTATGCGTTGCTCGATACCCATTTGAAATACCAACCTGCCAAAAGTGTCACGCTTGATTTTCAAATCCGCAATGTGTTGAACAAACTGTACGCCTCCGATGTATGGGATTACAACGCTGACAGTTCTGGAGGGTCATCTGTACCTTTCTTTTCAGCGGGTGCGCCCAGGTCTTTTTTCTTGACAGCCATTGTTAAGTTTTAAACTGTGAAAACCATTTTTTTGCGCCGCATTTTTTTAAAGGTGCATTTGTATTTGGGCTTGGTACTCGGCGGGGCATTTGCCCTGCTGGGGCTAACCGGTAGTTTTTTGGTGTTCTATCCTGAGATTGATCGGTGGTTACACCCTGAGTTGGTGAACCACTCTGTGACGCAACCAACCCTCTCTGTTCAAGCATGGTTTGACCATTTGCATACACAGTTTCCAGAGCGAAAAGGAGCTTGGCGCATTGAAATTCCACGCAGCGCAGACCAAGTGGTGTTTGCCAGGTATTTGAAACCCGAAGAAACAGACCCGAATGTATTTGCGCCCATGGTTGTGGCCCTTGACCCGAGCTCTGGTGCGGTGCTCAGCACCCGAATATGGGGTGACTATGTGGTCACTTGGGTTTATGACCTTCACTATTCGTTACTGATGGGTAAATCAGGCAAGCTTATGGTTAGTTTGTTGGGTATAGCGTTGCTTGTCAGTACGGTATTGGGTGTTTACTTGTGGCTACCTCGCGGCAAGCAGCGTTTTGTGAAAGCCCTGCCCAAAGTTCGCACAGGAAGAAAAAAAGCTATTTACGACATGCACAGTTACACCGGTGCATACGGTGCGGTGTTGTTGTTGTTGATGGTGGTGACAGGCGTGGGGCTGGCCACGCCGCAATGGGTAGAGCCAGTGGTGAATCTTTTTTCTGTGCGAATGGAGAAACAAACCGTGTATTCAGCCATTCCCATGCCAGGCGCAAAACGCATCACAGCTGACCAAGCAGTATCTGCGGCACTTGTGGTTTTTCCAACTGCCAAATTGCGTTGGATTGAAGCACCCATCACACTGGAGGATGTCTATGTCTTGCGACTTCAACAACCCGATGAACCCAGTCAAAGATTTCCCAAAACCTTTGTCTGGATAGACCAGTTTTCTGGCGAAGTGCTCGCCAGCCGGGATGCGTTGAAGCAGAGTTCAGCAGACGTATTTTTTGATTGGTTGCATCCTCTGCACAATGGAGAAGCATTTGGATTAGCAGGTCGCCTATTTGCTTTTCTGACCGGGTGCTTGCCTGTGGCATTGCTCCTGACAGGTTGGATACGCTGGCGACAAAAGCGCAAAGCCAAATGGTTAGCAAATCAAAAGTAGGCTCGCAAGCTTTGCTCTGAGGATTAGTATGATGTCTTTTGCGTCGGCGAGCTTATACATTTCCCAAGGAGAACAAGATGCGTAGATTGGTTTACTTGTTTTTTTTCATGTGGGGCTTGTCATTGAGTCTTACTTCATGGTCCATGACGCAAGAACAAATCATTGCAGCGCTATCGCTTCCAGAAAACAGCACGGGCAATATTGCTGATGCGATTGAAGAGGCCACCGGTGCACGCGGTTGGATGTCTGCGGACATGAAGCCAATTTTTGATTCGCGCGTGGTGGGACGTGCTGCTACTGCGGTGTTGCGCCCCGTATTGAAGAACGATACTCGCAAGTACCCAAACTTGGCTTTGGAATTGCTCGACCAAGCGCCTGCAGGTTCCATCTTGGTTTATGTCATGCAAGATGGTATTGATATCGCTGCCATGGGCAACCTGATGGGCACCACGGCCAAGGTCCGCGGTCTGGCAGGTGCGGTGATCGATGGTGCTGTGCGTGATGTGGCTGAATTACGGCGCATCGGTTTTCCTGTGTGGTCGCGTCGCGTTACCCCTGCCACGTCGGTTGGTCGCATGGTAGGTGTAGAAAAACAAGTGCCTGTGAAATGTGGTGACATTTGGGTCAACCCTGGTGACTACATTGTTGGTGACACCGATGGTGTGGTGGTCGTACCCGCGGCAGCCGCAGAGAAAGTCATTGCCTTGCTCAAGCAATACGACGACAAAGAATCCAAAATGATTTCCATCATCCAGCAGGAAAAATCCATGCTCAAGGCTTTGGAAATTTACAACCGATACTGAGTCCCACATCAATTCACTGAGAGCCGCACCATGAGCCATTCGACGCGATGGAAACACAGGCCGCCAGGCTCAACTTGGGGCGATTTTGGACCGGATGACCAAGCGGGCCGCATGAATTTATTGACCCCGGATAAAGTCATGCAAGGCATGGCCGAGGTCAAGCACGGCATCACGTTCAACCTGAGTTTGCCGTTGGATTTTCCGGGCGGCAGTGTGCTCAATCCAAGGCGTAGCCCGCCTGTGCTGCGCCCTACAGTGCGTAACGGCAAACCCAATATGAATTACCAACTGTGGTGCGATGACCCTTTGTGCACCGATGTGATAAGTGACGATTTGGTGGTCATGCATTTGCAGTACAGCACGCAATGGGACAGCTTGGCGCATGCTGGTTCAATGTTTGATGCCGATGGAGACGGCGTGCCTGAACCGCTTTACTACAACGGATTTCGTGCGGGTGTGGACGTGGTGGGACCTGACAAAGCCGATGGTGCTGGCATTTTTGATTTCATCAATATCCCAAAAACTTCCACCTCATACGCCAAGGCATTGGGTATAGAAGTCATGGCTGAGCGCTGTGCGCAAGGCCGTGCTGTGATGGTTGATTTGCATGCGCATTTGGGACATACAGGTGAGGCCGTGGGGTACGACACTTGGATGCGCATACTTGAGAAAGACCGCATCGAGATTGAAAGCGGTGACATGGTTTGCATACACACTGGCTTTGGCGAGGTACTGCTGCAAATGAACCGCCAACCGGATGCCGGTGTGTTGGCCCGTACAGGGTGCGCATTGGACGGACGCGATGAAAGACTCAAACAATGGATCACCGACAGTGGCTTGATTGCTTTGATCGCAGACAACTATGCGGTGGAAACCCATCCGGCAGTGCCGGGCGACGGTGCTTGTGCCAGTTTGCCTTTGCATGAGCACTGCCTGTTCAAACTGGGCGTGCATTTGGGTGAACTCTGGCACCTGACTCCGCTGGCCAATTGGTTGAGAGCGCATCAGCGTCACCGTTTTTTGCTGACTGCTCCGCCTTTGCGTTTGCCCGGTGCGATTGGTTCACCTGCGGCGCCTATAGCGACTGTGTGAAAGACTCTATTTAGTATTTGTTCAGTCTGCAATTGATAGCATTTTGATTTAAATTCAAAAAAACTTTTTGATGAACATCAATATTTATCAACTGCGTCCGATCACATAATGGGGCTGTGTAAAACAGGGTCGGCCTAGAATTTTTGGCAAGACTGGCGTGAAACATTGGATATGATTTTGACGTGTATTTTTTTGGGAATTGTGGACATTTATGGTGGTACGTACTGAAGCAGAGTTCAAAGAAAAGATCGAATACGGTTTCGAGCTGTTCTACAAAGACGCGCTTGAAAAGAAAGACATCCGGCATTTTTTCTTTGGCATCACGCTACAAAAAATCATTGAAGACTATTACTTGTACAAAGACTATGTGATGGCCAAGCCAGAGCGCTATTACAAAGAAATGGTCATGCAAACAGCTCCGTCTGCGGTACAGGTCAAAGCCCCGCAGTTTGATGAAATTCAAATTTCGCTTCAAAACAATTTGCGCCTGGCGGGTTTTCTCAAAGTTGAAATTCCTAAGTTGTCTGTTCATGCACTGGAAGTCATGGAAGAAACCCGCGCACAAAAAGCCGATGCAGACAGTCCTAAAGTGTGGAAGCCATTTGAAGTGAATAACCAGTTGGTGTGCGACTATTTCAACGCAAACCGAACCGATGCACGCTTGGAAAAAAATGGTGATATTTACTGTTCGCGCGGATTCATGTATCCCTTTTGGGTCCGGGTAGTGCCCGACTCCAAGCAAATTATTTTTATCGGCCAAGCGTTCCCCACCAGCACCTCCACCCCCGTGGTGGAAGTGCAAAATTTATGTGAGCAGGTCAACGAAAGACTGACGCAACAAAAGTTTGCAGTGCGCGAAACCCCTAATGGGCCGGTACTGTTTGCCAGACATTCTTTTTCTTATGTCAATGGGGTGCCAGTTCGCATGTTGTTGCGTGGAGCCAAGCAGTTCTCTTCCAGTTTTGAATCTGCCATCAACATGGACACCAACCAGTTATTGATTAAAAAACTCAGTTAAGCATTGGGTTTTTTCGCTGTGGTGAGGGCCACAGGTCAAAGTGTGATCCCTAATTCCGCCAGTATTTTTTCGGTGTGCTGCCCCACGCTGGGTATGGCACCCATCGTGTAATCAAAGGCATCGCTTTGTCCGGGTGGAAGCAAGGCAGGCAATTTGCCCACAGGCGAATCGATACCCACCCAACGCTTGCGCGCTTGCAATTGGGGGTGAGCCCAGACATCGGCCATGCTGTTCATGCGGGCGTTGGCGATTTGCGCTTGGTCTAGCTTGTCAATGACCTGTGCTGCCGTCATGCCGGCAAACACCTTGAGGATGATGGTTTCCAACACACTGCGATTTTCATGGCGCAAACTGTTGCTGTTGAAGCGTGTGTCACTGGCCAATGCACTGTCTTGCATCACCACTTCACAAAACTGCAGCCATTCGCGTTCGTTTTGCAGACCCAACATCACGCTGTTGCCATCGCCCGCCACAAATGGTCCGTAGGGATAAATCGTCGCATGGGATGCGCCGTTGCGCGGCGGCGGCGGCGCATTGTCGGTGGCGTAGTACATGGGAAAACCCATCCACTCGGTCAGTGCTTCAAGCATGGAGACGTCAATGTGTGCGCCTTCGCCAGTTTTGTCTCGGTGCAACAAGGCCGCCAATATGCTGCTGTAGGCGTACATGCCAGCGGCGATATCGGCGATGGAGTTGCCACTTTTGCTGGGCTGATCGGGTGTGCCCGTGATCGACAAATAGCCAGCCTCGCTTTGTATCAACAGGTCATAAGCTTTTTTATCGCGGTAGGGGCCGTCAAGCCCATAGCCAGAGATGTCGCACACAATCAGGCGCGGGTGCAGGGCGCGCAAACTGGCTGCATCCAAACCCATGCGTGCGGTCGCGCCGGGTGCCAAGTTTTGTACCAACACGTCGGCCCGGCTAATCAACTGTTTCAAAGCCGCCAAGTGAGTGGGTTGTTTCAAATCCAACGCCAAGCTTTCTTTGGAGCGATTGACCCAAACAAAATGTGAGGACGCACCGCGTGCGCGTTTGTCGTAGCCGCGTGCAAAGTCCCCTTCACCCGGGCGTTCAATTTTGATAACGCGTGCCCCTAAATCTGCGAGTTGCCGGGTGCAAAAAGGCGCAGCAATGGCGTGTTCCAGGGAAACGACAGTGACATGGTCCAGTGGTTGAGATGGATTGGTGTGAGACATCAGTAAGACTTTGGCAGGCCCAGCACGTGTTCAGCGACATAGGCATAAATCAGGTTGGTCGACACAGGCGCTACTTGGTACAGCCTTGTCTCGCGGAATTTTCGCTCAATATCGTATTCGCAGGCAAAACCAAACCCGCCATGTGTTTGCAGACACACATTGGCCGCTTCCCACGAGGCTTTGGCTGCCAGGTACTTTGCCATATTGGCTTGTGTGCCGCAGGCTTGGTGCGCATCAAAACGTTTGCAAGCTTCATACCGCATCAGGTTAGCCGCCTCGGTTTCAATCAGGTTGTCTGCGATGGGAAATTGCACGCCTTGGTTCATGCCGATACTGCGACCAAATACTTGGCGCGTGTTGGCATAGTCGCGGGCTTTGCGAATGAACCAATAAGCATCGCCGATGCATTCGGCTGCAATCAATGCGCGTTCTGCATTCAGACCATCAAGTATGTAAGAAAAGCCGTCACCTTCCTTGCCAATCAGGTTGTCTTCAGGAATTTCCAAGTTTTCAAAAAATACTTCGTTAGTTTCATGGTTGGGCATGTTGCGAATCGGTTTGAGCACCATGCCTTTGTCCAATGCTTTTTTCACATCCACAATGAACACCGACAAGCCTTGGCTTTTGCGCGTCACTTCTGCCAAGGGTGTGGTGCGTGCCAGCAAGACCATGAAGTCGGAATGTTGCACCCGTGAAATCCATACTTTTTGGCCGTTGACCACATAGCGGTCGCCACGTTTGGTGGCACTGGTTTTGAGTCGAGTGGTGTCGCTGCCTGTGTCAGGCTCCGTGACTGCCATGGATTGCATCCGCCATTCACCACTGGCAATGCGGGGCAGGTAGGTACGTTTTTGCTGTTCAGAACCATGGCGCAGCACGGTACCCATGTTGTACATCTGTCCATGGCACGAGCCGGCATTGCCGCCCGAGAGGTTGATTTCCTCCATGATCACCGAGGCCTGCGTCAAGCTCAAACCCGAACCGCCGTATTCAGTGGGGATGAGCGCAGCCAGCCAACCAGCGTGAGTGAGTGCTTCTACAAATGCTTGCGGGTAGCCGCGTTGTTCGTCAACGCCTTGCCAATAGGTGCTGTCAAACCCCGCACACAGCTGGCGCAGGGCGTCACGTATGTCTTGGTGTTCATCTGTCGCTGGCAAGTCTTGTGTCATGGTGTGGCAGTTTGTGTGGACCAGTGGGCAACAGCTTGCATGCACACATGGCCTTGGTGGTCTTGAACCCAAGTATGAATCTCATCGCCCTCAGGTTTGGCGCACAAGCGCAGCACACGTTGGTCGGCGCATTCAAACACCGGCTTGAGCGCTTTGAAAGCCAAGGAGGACAAGTGACGGTCAGAGTGTCTGCGCAGTAAATCGACCAGCAGACTTGCCATCAACGGACCGTGCACCACCAGGCCAGGGTAGCCCTCGGTCTGCATGGCATATCGGCGGTCGTAGTGAATGCGGTGGCTGTTGAAGGTCAGGGCTGAATAGCGAAACAGCAGCACATCATCTGGCACCACATCACGTTGCCATTCGGCTGCAAGCGAGGGTGTGATGCCAGCGCTTTGCGTGTCACTGGTGAGCGCCAAGGGTTTGTAAACAATGTCATGGACTTCTTCCAAACATACCCCTTGGGGCCCTTCATAGGTATGGTGAACTTGTACAAACAACAGTTCACCGCTGCGTCCGGTTTTGTGTTGCACACGGTCGATGCGCGAAGTGCGTTGTATCGATTCACCCAATCGCATGGGTTGGTGCCACTGCAAACGCCCTGCTGCCCACATGCGCCTTGGAAAGGGCACTGGCGGCAAAAAACCACCACGCTTGGGGTGGCCATCGACACCCAGTTCAGACTGTGCGGTGGTCGGCCAAAAGTACAACCAATGCCATAACGCAGGCAATACATCGCCCAAGCGCGGTTCTGTATCTGTGCGGTCAAGCAGAGCGGACATCGCCCGCACAGGCGCCACGCTGATCAGGTCATGGCGTGTTTCTGTATTGCCTTGCCAAGTTTGCAAATGCGCCAGGGTGGTTGCGTCCAATGCGTTCACAAGGTGTTGGTCCGCAGTCGCAGTGTCACAAAAGACCCAGCCATCAAATGGTGCGTCCGCCATCCACCGGCATTTCCAGTCCTGTGAAAAACTCGGCAGCATCGCTGGCCAGAAACACAGCGGCAGCGGCGACATCGCTGGCCTGTGCAAAACGGCCCAAAGGGATGGTGGCTACAAATTTTGCTCGGTTGGTAGGGGTGTCTGGCAGACCCATGAAGTCTTCAAACAAACCGGTCACACCCATGACTGGACAAATGGCATTGACGCGGATGTTTTCAGGGCCGAGTTCTACCGCCATGGATTTGGACAGCACATTCACCGCGCCTTTGGAGGCGTTGTACCAAGACAAACCGGGTCTGGGACGGATGCCTGCCACCGAACCAATATTCAAAATCACGCCGTGTTTGTTTTGGCGCATGAGCGGCATCACGGCATGCGTCATGTGAAAAATAGATTTCACATTGACTGCAAACACCTTGTCGAACATGGCTTCATCGACTTCCAGCATGGGCCGGTTTTTGTGGGTTGTGCCCGCGTTGTTCACCACGATGTCGGGAATGCCGAAAGTGCTCACGCAATGCGCCACCAAGGCCTGCACTTGGTCTGCGCGGGTGACATCGCAAGTGAATGCGCTGGCGTTTGTGCCGAGTGCACTGGCCACGCGTTTGGCCGCTTCAGTATTGATGTCGGCGACGATAACGCGCGCGCCTTCTTTGATATATGCGCTGGCTATGCCTTCGCCAAAGCCGCCGCCTGCGCCGGTGACGATGGCGATTTTGTTTTTCAATTGAGTCATGTTGCTGCTTTCAAAAAATCATTAACCGTGAAACTGCACCACAGTTTTGGTGGTGCTCATTTCTTCCAGTGCAAGAAAACCTTTTTCACGGCCGTGGCCGCTGCGTTTGACGCCACCAAAAGGCAACTCCACGCCACCGCCTGCGCCAAAGGAATTGATGAATACCTGCCCGCATTTCAGCGCCTTGGCCACGCGCTGCTGGCGTCCGCCGTTTTCGCTCCATACGGCGGCCAGCAAACCGTAGTCGGTGCCATTGGCCAAGGCAATGGCATCTGCTTCATCGGTGAACGACATGGCGGCCAGCACCGGTCCGAACACTTCTTGTTGCGCCAACGGGCTGTCATGGGGCACATGACCGAACAACGTAGGTGTCACGTAATAACCAGCGGCGGGCACACCGGGGTCAATCTGTCCTTCTGCAAGCACAGGGTAACCGGCGGCTTTGGCTTGTTCAATGAAACGTTTGACGCGTTGTTGTTGAGAAGGGTTGACGACAGGACCGCAGTCCAGGTTCATTTCAGGTGTGCCCACACGCACTTGTTTGAATTTTTCTGCGACAAGCGCCATAAATTTATCGTGAATCGATTGCTGCACCAA
Organism: Comamonadaceae bacterium; assembly: GCA_027488735.1. GTDB lineage: Bacteria > Pseudomonadota > Gammaproteobacteria > Burkholderiales > Burkholderiaceae_C > Limnohabitans. The sequence goes on from JAIYBB010000001.1 coordinate 260,296, forward strand.
CAGGCGACTGCCGGCGGTGCATGTCTGTCCTGTGTTTTGAATGATGCCACGCACCACGGTCGTGGCGGCCAATTCGAGATTGGCATCTTCAAACACCAGATGCGGTGACTTACCGCCGAGCTCTAAAGTGCATTTCACTGCGTGCTTGGCGGCGGCTTGTTGAATCAACACCCCCACTTCATTAGAACCGGTGAAGCTGATGAAGTTGATGTCCGGATGGTTCGACAGTGCTGCCCCAGCTTCTTCACCCAAACCGCTCACGATATTCAATGCGCCGGCAGGGAAACCGGCTTGTAACGCCAACTCTGCAATACGCAAGCAACTCAAACACGCGTCTTCAGCAGGTTTGACCACGACGGCGTTGCCCATGGCCAAAGCCGGTGCGATGCTGCGCCCCATCATTTGCGCCGGGTAATTCCAGGGAATGATGTGCGCGGTCACGCCCAAAGGCTCGCGCAATAAATTGACTTGATAGCCATTCAAGAAGGGAATGACTTCGCCGTGCACCTTGTCGGCTGCGCCACCGTAAAACTCGAAGTAGCGCGCCAAAACCACCATGTCATTGCGCGCGGTGGTCATGGGTTTGCCAGTGTCACGGGCTTCAAGCAACGCCAGTTCCTCGGCATGTTCGGTGATGAGAAAGCCGAGCTTCATCATCAACCGACCGCGTTCCGTGGCGCTTAACAGCCCCCACGCCCCCGACAAAGCCGCGCGGGCGGCGCGAACCGCTGCGTCTATGTCTTTGGCATCGCCGCGCGGAATGTGTTCAAACACTTTGCCATCGACCGGGGAATGAACCTCTAATGTGTTGCCACTGATGGCCTGACAGGCTTTGCCGTCGATGATCATGTGCGCCATGCTGCTGTTTCCTCAAAACTGAACCTGTCGATTGTGGCTGACTTGGCCGTAGTTTTAGGGGCGCGACTAGGGAAATTACTTAGTCATTTCCCTCGGAAAACGGAGCCTCTTCATGCAGTGCATTCAAAAGAATGCACCGCAAAGACGAAGGCGATCACTCTATGACCTTGACACCTTTCCAAAACGCGACGCGGCCTTTGATTTCTTCGGCCTGCGGTTTCGGGTCTGCGTAGTACCAGACGGCATCGTTGTTCAATTCGCCGTTCACCAAGAGCGACAAATAGCTGGCCTGGCCTTTCCAAGCGCACAAGGTTTTGTGGTTGCTTGGGGACACATAGTCTTTGTTCAAAGCGTCTGCGGGAAAGTAATGGTTGCCTTCTACCAAAACTGTGTCGTTGCTCTCGGCAACCACGGTGTCGTTCCAAATGGCTCTCATGTTGAGGTCTCCTGTGTGTGGGGAATGTCCAGCCAAATCAGGCCAAACAGTTGATGCGGGTCGGTCCACACCGCTGTGGTTTGCAAACCCGCTGATTGTGCAGCCTGTTGCACGCCTGTGATGGTGAACTTGTGCGAATACTCGGTGTGCAAGGTTTCGCCTTCATGGAAAGCATAAGCGTGGCCGTTCAAATGCACGGTTTGCGCTTTCAAGCTGAGCAAATGCATTTCAATGCGTTGCAGTGGCGCGTTGTAAAAAGCGCTGTGCGCAAATTGGCTGAGGTCAAAGTCGCAGCCGAGTTCGCGGTTGGCGCGGGTCAGCAAGTTCAGATTGAACGCAGCCGTCACAGCTTGCGCGTCGTTGTAGGCCGCGTGTAAAACATCGGGCGACTTGATCAGGTCCACACCCAGCAGCAATGCGCCGCCTGCCAAGTGCTTTGCGCAGTTTTGAAAAAATGTGTGCGCTTGCTGAGGAGAAAAATTGCCAATCGTCGAGCCCGGAAAAAAAGCGACGCGCTTGCCTGCATGCGGCAAGGGCGCGGGCAATTGCCAATCGCTGGTGTAGTCGGCCACCAATGGCTGAATGTGCAATGCAGGAAACTCTTTTTTCAACAAAGCACTCGCAGTTTGCAAATGCGGGCCGGAAATATCCATGGGCACAAAGCGCGCGGGTTGTGTGGCGGCGTTCAACAGCAGACGTATTTTTTGCAACGAGCCCGCACCAAACTCGATGATGTCCGCATGCTCACCCATGTGCCGTGCCATGTCGGCGGCATGCGTTTGCAAAATGGATAACTCTGTACGCGTGGGGTAGTACTCGGGCAATTTGCAAATGCGGTCAAACAGCGCAGAGCCTGCCTGGTCGTAAAAATATTTCGGTGAAATGCTTTTAGGCGTGTGCGACAAAGCTGCTTGCATGTCCTGCATGAAGTGCAGGCGTTCAGTATCTGGGGCGGTCATGTTCTAAGTGTTTATCAATCTTTGGCAAGGCGCAAACCGCTGAATTGCCAGCGCGCGTGTGCAGGGAAAAAATTGCGGTAGGTGTGGCGGCTGTGTTGCGCTGAGGTGGCCAGACTGCTGCCGCGCAACACTTGCTGGCCGACCATGAATTTGCCGTTGTACTCGCGCACCGCGCCGCTAGCGGGGACAAAGCCGGGGTAGGGCTCGTAAGCAGAGCGCGTCCATTGCCAGACTTGCGCGTGCATGTCGTGCATGTCTGCGTGGTTGCTGGCGACTTCCCATTCAAACTCGGTGGGCAAACGCGCACCCGCCCATTGCGCGAAGGCAGACGCTTCGTAAAAACTCAGATTGGCTACAGGTGCAAGCGGGTCGAGAGCGTGCACGCCGTTCAAACCAAACACCTGCCATTGCTCGGACGGAGCACGCGGGTCGTTTGGGGCCAGCCAATACAGCGGGCATTGCCAATCGTTTTGCAACACTTGCGCGCGGCCTTCTGATAACCACAAGTCGGCGTTGTCGTAACCGCCGTTTTTGATGAATGCCAGGTATTCGCCGCAGTTCACCAAACGGTTGGCGATTTGAAAGCCTTGCACAAAGCGTTGGTGTGCCGGGCTTTCGTTGTCAAACGCAAAACCTGTTTCACCAACGGCGCGGCCTAAGGTGCGAAGGCCTTCATCAAACTTCAGCCATTGCAACTCGGCGTGGCTGGCGCTGGCGTGTTTGAAGTGAGCGTCGTAAGCGGGTAGCAGCGGATTGCAAGACAGCAAGTGCAATGCATCGGTGAGCAGCAATTCCTGGTGTTGTTGTTCGTGGTTCAGGCCGAGTTCAATCAAGGCTAAAGCTTCGCCGGACAGTTTGCTTTCATTCAAGAGCAATTGCTGCATGGCTGCGTTCACGTGTTCGCGAAACGCCAACACTTGCGAGTGCGCCGGGCGGGTCAACAAGCCGCGATGCGGGCGCGGGTGGCGGGGCCCCAGCGCTTCGTAATAAGAATTGAACAGGTAAGCGAAGGCCTCGTCAAACACTTGGTAGCCGGGCAGGTAAGGCAGCAGCACCACGTTTTCAAAAAACCAACTGGTGTGCGCCAAATGCCATTTGCTCGGGCTGGTGTCTGGCATGGATTGCACACACTGGTCCTCGGCGCTGAGCGGTGCGGCGAGCTTTAAGGTGTGTTGACGGACAGCGGCGTAGCGGGCCGATAAAGAATTCAAAGACATTCAACCCATCTTAAGCGTCAAGCGGGTTTCTTCAATTCACCCGAGGCGATCAGGGCTTTCACATCTTTGGAGCCACCCACAAACACTTGATTGACAAACACCATGGGAAATGTGGGCCAGCCGGTCCACATCTTCAAGGCATTGCGACGACGCCATTGGCTGAGGTAGCTGCCGTATTCCAAGTAATGCACCTCAAAGCCCGCCTCGGCCAAGGCTTTGCGCGCTTTGGTGACCATTGGGTTTTGCGCCATGCCAACCACCACCACCGCGTGTTGCAGTACCGCTTGTTGCACTTCAGTGACGATGTCTTGCTGGTGCTGGGCAATGGTGTCGCGGATGTCGGGGTGAATGTGGTCGGTGGCGAGGATGGGGCGGTTCATGGGGGTGTGGGAAAAATGGAATAGAGGAGAGTCTACGCTGTACAAATGTCAATAGCTGGTTTGGGTTTGATCACTTACCTTGAAATGGCCGCACGGTAAGCCGCTTCAACTGAGTGAGCCACGGTCGCATGCCAGGTTCCAAAAAAACTCTGGTGTGGCACACCTATTGCTGATGTACTTTCACATCCCAGAGACACACCGTGAACATTCCACCACCGCCGTTGTGCCAGACTTGCAAGTACCTCATGCCTTCGTCATCGGCCAAGACCGGGTTGCGCTGCGGCTTTGATTACTTCAAGGCTTCAGAAATTGCGCGCAAATTCAAATTGATGTCGCACTTTCCCGAGGTTAAAACGAACAACGCCTGTGAAAAGTGGGACCCAAAATAGTGCTGTTCTGCATACGGAGCACCGACTTGGTGCTCGCCAAGCCATCAAAGAGTCAAAGCACTTTCGTGTCCAGCGCTTGCGCTTCTTTGCGTTCGCTGTAACGGTCCACCAAATACTCAGACACCGAGCGCGTCAGCAAGGTGAACTTCACCAGTTCTTCCATCACGTCCACCACGCGGTCGTAATATGCCGAGGGCTTCATGCGGCCTTGTTCTTCAAACTCTTTGTAGGCCATGGCGACAGACGATTGGTTGGGGATGGTGATCATGCGCATCCAGCGCCCGAGCACGCGCATTTGGTTGACCGCGTTGAAAGATTGAGAACCGCCACTGACTTGCATGACCGCCAGTGTTTTGCCTTGCGTCGGGCGCACCGCGCCCAGCGCCAAAGGTATCCAATCGATTTGCGTTTTCATGATGCCGGTCATCGCGCCATGCCGCTCGGGTGAGCTCCACACCATGCCTTCGCTCCAAGAGCACAACTCGCGCAGCTCCACCACTTTCGGGTGGGTGTCAGGCGCATCGTCCGGCAAGGGCAAACCGCTGGGGTTGAAAAACCGTGTTTCGCAGCCCATGGTTTGCAACAAGCGTGCTGCTTCTTCGGCCAGCAAGCGGCTGAACGAACGCTCGCGCAACGAGCCGTAGAGCAGCAAAATTTTAGGCGCATGCGTCATTGGCGCAGCAGCTTGAAGTTTCTCCATGCTGGGGATGTCTAGCAACTCAGCTTGCAATTGGGGTAAATCGTGTTCGTTCATCAAATGGTTTTGAAATGAATGACTGCTAAATGTCGCAGCGTTTGTTGGGTCATGTTAACCACCTATCATTGCAAGCAATATGCCTACCTTAGACACCGCTTTAATTTACCTCTTGTTTGCCGTTATTGGTGTGGTCGGTTGTCGTTTGCTGCAGTTGCCTGCGATGTTGGGCTATTTGGTGGCTGGTATTTTTCTCGCACAAGGCGGTGCGATGGTCGAGCAAAACGAAGTGGCGGTGGCATCGGTGGCCGAGTTCGGTGTGGTGCTCTTGATGTTTGTCATTGGTTTGGAATTCAACCTGCCAAAGTTGATGGGCATGCGCCGCATGGTGTTCGGGTTTGGTATGGGTCAGGTGGTGTTGATGTTGGTGGGCACTTTGCTGGGCCATTTTTTAATCGCCAATACCTTGGCTTCTTTGGATTTGCCTTGGGACCTGAGTTGGCAAGGCGCAGTGGTGTTGGGTGCCGCGTTGGCTATGTCGAGCACTGCCATCGTGGTCAAGATGATGGCCGAGCGTGCCGAGTTGGATTCACAGCACGGGCGGCGAGTCATGGGCGCGCTGTTGTTCCAAGATTTGGCCGTGGTGCCTTTGCTGGTGCTGATTCCTGCATTGGGCCGGATGAACGAAGGTAACGTGTGGATCGAGTTGTCACAAGCGTTGCTCAAAGCGGCGGTGTTGGTGGGGCTGTTGCTGTGGGGCGGACAAAAGGTCATGCGGGTGTGGCTGCGTATCGTTGACCGGCGCAACAGCGAAGAACTGTTCATGCTGAATATTCTGCTCATCACGCTGGGCCTGGCTTGGCTCACCGAGCATGCCGGTTTGTCCATGGCGATGGGCTCGTTCATGGCGGGCATGTTGATTGCAGAAACCGATTACAAGCACCGTGTGGAAGAAGACATTCGGCCTTTCCATGATGTGTTCTTGGGCTTGTTCTTTATCACACTTGGCATGAAGCTCGACTGGCATGTGCTGCAACAGCAGTGGCCTTGGGTGTTGGTGTTGGCTGTTATTCCCGTGTTGGTCAAAGCTGTTTTGATTGCGGTACTGGCTTACACAGGCGGGGCCAGTAACGGTGTGGCCGCACGCACAGGTATTTATTTGGCGCAAGCGGGCGAGTTTGGTTTTGTGTTGCTCACCCTCGGGTTGGCGCAAGGCTTGATTGACCCGCGCTGGTCCAACCCAGTGTTGGCGGCCATGGTGTTGTCGATGTTGGCTACGCCGTTTTTGATTCAAAACGCCGATCGTTTGGTGTTTCGTTTTTCTCCAGACGATTGGTTGAGCCAATCGTTGCAAATCACCACCATCGCCAGCCATGCCATTGCCATTGACAAGCATGTGTTGGTCTGTGGCTTTGGCCACACCGGGCGCAATTTGTGCCAATTGCTGGCGCAACAAAATATCTCTTATATCGCGTTGGATGTGAACCCAGAGGTGGTTAAAACAGCGGTTTTGGATGGTCACCAGGTCGAAGTGGGCGATTCGTTTCAGCTCTCCAACTTGGTGTCTGCGGGCTTGAACCGTGCGTCTGCGGTGGTCGTGAGTTTTGACGATACGGTCACGGCTTTGGGGGTGATCTCCTTGGTCCACAAGCACGCGCCAACAGTACCGGTGCTGGTGCGTACCCGAGACGAGCAAGACATGGTGCTGCTCAAGCAGGCCGGTGCGCATGAAGTCATTCCTGATGCGTTTGAGGTCAGCTTGAGTTTGGCGACGCACACCATGGCTTTGCTAGGCGTGGAAGAAGAAAAAATCAACCAATTGGTTTTTATTCAACGCCACACACAATACGCAGGCTTGAAAGAAACCGCTATATTGGGTAGTGAAAAACCCTGACATCGCATTTTTCTTGCTTCAGTGAATGAAGTTCGTGACGATAGGTGACTATGCTGACTATTAGTTTGCTTATCCCTCAGGGTGGTCAAGAGCACGTCAGTTTTTTAATTATTTCAAAAGGTGAAGCCCATGTCAGACCCCGTTTTCAAATCAATCTCTAGCCGTATGGCGTCATGTGCTTGTTGCGCGCCACCCGTTGCCACGCGTGGCAACGCCATCGGTCGCAGAGATTTTTTGAGCTGGGGCGCCGCCGGTGCCATGGCCACAGGCTTGGCTTTGGCCGCTCCTGGTGCAAGCATGGCTGCCAGTGGCAATTACGAGTCCATGCTGGTCAACTGCATTGACCCGCGTTTCACCACGCTGAGCTGGCAGTACATGGGCTTGTTGCAAGGTGTCAGTCGCGATAAATTGGAAGATAACTACAGCCATTTTGTGATGGCAGGCGGCCCCATCGGTGCTGTGCATCCTAAGTTTGAAGCTTGGCACCAAACCTATTGGGACAATTTGGACGTCACCGTGTCCCTGCACAAAATCAAACGTGTGGTGGGCTTGAGCCACCGTGATTGCGGTGCGGCCAAACTGGCGTTTGGCGAAGCTGCAGTGGCCAAGCGTGAATCAGAAACCGAGGCACATGCGCAAGCCTTGGCGGCATTTCGCGATTCAGTCAAGCAACGCCATCCCAAACTCAGCATCATCACTGGTGTGATGGACACCAACGGCAAAGTGGACCTGATCGGTTAATCGGGGTTCACAGTTGGTTTAAAAAATCCAGCAGGCGCCGATTGACCCGTTGCGCCTGCTCTTGCTGGACCCAATGTCCAGCCCCGGGAATCAGTTCGCAAAACCGCATGTCGCTGCATGCCTGTGTTTGCATTTTTTCAAACGCCCCCGGGAATTGGTAAATGCCCCAGTCGCTTGCACCTGCTATGAATGCAGAAGGCACTTGAATGGTGTGTCCGCTGAACTTTGACAACGCAATGAATTCATCACGGTCAGTGGCGCACCTGTACCACTGCAAGCCGCCTTGGTAACCGCGTCTGGCGTACTCTGTGCTGTAGACATGCAAGTCGCTGTCAGTCAACCATTCGCAGGCGTTGATCTGCGCTTCATCTGGCATGAACTCGGCCACCGCCTGCGCCATGGTCTGGCCCCAGGGCATGACGTAGTAATGCGGCAAGCGCGCTAATTCACTGGCTTGCCAAGCCCTCAGCCGATAGGGTTGGTTCGGCAACCAATCCGCGCTTTTGACATGGTAGTAAGCACGCATGAAATTGTGCAAACCTTGCGGGGCTTGCCACATGTCTGCGTTGGCCTGACGGTTTGAGTAATACCACTGGTAATGTTGACGAGGTGCAGCGAGCTGCTCTAACGCAGTGACTTCTTGTGTCAACAACGTATGCGTTTGAGCGGCCGTGGCTGCGTCTGGCGGGCCGGCAAAAGGCGCACTCATGAGCACCACGCTGCGAAAAATATCGGGACGGGTCAACGCGCACCATGCCGCCACCGGCGAACCAAAGTCGTGACCAATGAGGGCATGCACATGGCTATGGCCCAATGTCTTGACCAACGCAAGCACATCATCAACCAGTCGCAACATATTGCACGCACGCCAGTTGCCGTCAAAATCATCATCACTGCCATGGGTGCGGCCATAGCCGCGCTGGTCTGGTGCAACCACATGGAAACCAGCGTCTGCAAGCGCGGTTAACTGATGCCGCCAACTGAAGGCCAGTTCAGGAAACCCATGCAACAGCAGTACCAACGGCTTTGAAGTTGTGCCGGCATCGGTATGACCGGCTTCCAATAAATGCATGTCAAGTCCGGTGTCGATTCGCACATGGCGAGACCTGACGCCTTCGGGCAATGGCAACGCAGTCAATGCAGAAACAGTCATTCGCTCAGCCTGTGGTGTGGTTCGTGATGGCGTCCATTATGCGGACCACATCAGGCAGTGGCAGTGGACAGGGCAAATGGAAGCGATCGCAGACGTTGTCCTGTCAGCGTGAACACGGCATTGGCAACGGCAGGTGCGACAGGCGGTGTTCCTGGTTCACCGACACCTTCGGGCGTGGCATCGCTGGCCATGATGAATGTTTCAACCGTCGGCATGTCCGGCAAGCGCAAGACTTGGTAGTCGTGAAAATTGCTTTGTTGAACTCTGCCTTTGTTCAATTGGATACGTCCAAAGAATGCCGCAGACAAAGCGTAAGCCACAGAGCCTTCCATTTGCTGGGCAATCAAATCTGGGTTGACTGCGGTGCCGCAGTCAATCACACACCAAACTCGGTGCACCTTGATTTTTTCTTGTAAGACCGACACTTCAACCACCTGGGCCACGATGCTGCCAAAGGATTCGTGCAATGCCAAACCCATGGCACGTTGGCTGCCGTCAGGTGCTTTGTAAGCGGTGTTTCTCCAACCGCATTTTTCTGCAACAGTTTGCAGCACCTTGACATGGCGCGGATGGTTTTTTAACAGTGACAAACGAAACGCCAGCGCATCTTGTCCCGCTGCATGAGCCACTTCATCGACAAAACTTTCTTTGAAAAACGCTTGGTGCGAATGCCCCACAGAGCGCCAAAAGCCCACGGGTATGGGCAGGTCCACGGCGCAATGGCTGATCTTCGCGTTTGGCCATTCATAGGCTTGGTCAAACGCGCCCTCGGCGGTGGTTTTGTCAGGCCCCGCGGCTGGCAAGCTGAACAAGCGGCTGAGTATTTGCGGCAAAACCGCTTGGCTGGTGGACAGGTTGTGCCACGCTGTCAATTGGCCGTTGTCATCCAAGGCTGCGGTGAATCGACTCGCAGCGGCAGGACGGTAAAAATCGTGTTGTAAATCTTGGGTGCGGTCCCACAGGGCTTGCACCGGCGTACCCTCGCAGGCTTTGGCGATAAAAGCAGCTTGCGCAATGACATCCATTTCTAGCCGGCGACCAAAACCGCCGCCCAGCAAGGTCAGGTGCAGTTTCACTTTGTCAGACGAGATACCCAAGACCTTGGCCACCACGTGCCGTGCCAGATCGGTGATTTGCGTCGACGCCCACACCTGTGCACTTGCGTCTTTGAACCACACGGTGCAACTGAGCGGTTCCATAGTGGCGTGCGCCAAGTAGGGCGCGCTGTATTCGGCTGTGACTAGTTTGTTCGATGCGGCGATGACACCGTCGGCATCGCCCTCAGAAAAATAGGTGAACCCGCTTTTGCTGTCCAAAGCTTCTTTGAAACTTTTTTGCACGGTGGCATCTGACAAGTCAGTGGCTTTGCCGGGGCACCATTCCACAGGCAATTTACGCAACCCTTTCATGGCTTGGTAAGTGGTTTGCGCCACCACCGCCACTGCCGTCGTGCTGCCATACAACTCGGGCACAGCCAACACTTTTTTGATGCCGGGCATGGTTTTGACCAACGTGTCATCCAAGCTTTGGTAGGTGCCGCCGACTTCCGGATTCATGCCAATGCAAGCAAACAACAAACCTGGCGGGCGAACATCTGAGCTGAAGATGGCGCGTCCGTTGACTTTGTCAAGCGTCTCAATGCGTGGCACAGGGCGGCCAATCAGCTTGAATTGCGCGGGGGTTTTGAGAGAGACTTTTTCAGGGCGTGGTTGTTGTGAGGCAAGTGTGGCAAGTTCACCCAAACGAGCCGATTTGCCAGAGACATGCGACACCACGCCATTGCCGATGACGATGTCTTCCACAGGCACTTGCCATTGCAGCGCTGCGGCTTGCGCCAACATGGCGCGCGCACTGGCGCCTGCTTCGCGCATCGGCAGCCACAGGTCTTTGATGCTGGACGAGCCGCCGGTCATCATCAAACCAAATTCACGCATGGTTTTGCCCGTCAGAAATTGTGCGGTGCGTTTGAGTTGACCTTGGTTGTCGGGATGAAATGGCAAGCCATCGACAGCAGCAGATTGGTTGTTATAAATATCGTCAATCGGTGCTTGCTCGATGTGTACTTGGTCCCATCGCGCATCGAGTTCGTCAGCCAACAGCATGGCCAGCCCTGTGTGGGACCCTTGTCCCATTTCACTGCGCGCCATCACGACGGTGACGCGGTCATCTTCGCCAATGCGAACCCAACCATTGAACGCGGGTTGTGAAGCCATGGTCGGCAATGGCGTTGAGGGCATCAATCGTTGCTGTGCAGGCCACACGCTCCATCCAACTGCCAGTCCACCCGTGCCCAGCGCCATTGCGCCAATGAAATGTCTTCTTTTCACGAAACCGTCCTTGTTAGCATTGACTGCATGAATATGCAAAACACAGTGCCCGAATTTGGACTAGTTATTGTCGGTGACGAAATACTCTCCGGCAAGAGGCAGGACAAGCACCTGTCCAAGGTTATTGAATTGATGTCACTTCGCGGATTGAGCATAGGTTATGCAGATTACGTCGGCGACGATCCGCAGCGATTGACGCAAACATTGCATCGCGCATTTCATCAACCCGGCGTGGTGTTTTGTTGCGGCGGTATTGGCGCGACACCGGATGACCATACGCGTCAATCGGCCGCCGCCGCGTTGGGGCTTGAATTGGTGTTGCACCCTGAGGCCGAGCAATTGATCCGCGAGCGCACCCGGGATGTGGCGCTCGAGCAAGGCCTGCCTTACGAACCCCTGCGTGAAGACAATATGCACCGATTGAACATGGGGCGTTTTCCAGCGGGTGCCGACATCATTCCCAACCCCTACAACAAAATCCCCGGATTCACCTGTCGCGGTCCCGCAGGCACCGTGCATTTTGTGCCCGGCTTTCCCGTCATGGCTTGGCCCATGATCGATGGTGTGTTGACCCGTCTCTATGCTGACTTGGCCCGCCCCGGCGAGCGCAAAGAGAAGTCGGTGATTGTCATGGGCTCAATGGAGGCCACACTCACGCCCTTGATGGAGGCTATCGAGGCAGAATTTGTGGACATCAAAGTATTTAGCTTGCCGAGTGTGGACCACCCTGAATATGGCAGACACATAGAGCTTGGCGTGAAAGGACCGCGCCAAACAGTGGAAACAGCGTTCAAGCGTTTGGTCACTGGGCTGCACAAATATGGTGCTAATTTAGGCCCTGAATTGGTGCGATAAAAAATACGCACCAAAAAAGCGCATAAAATCAGGGCTTGCAAACTGTTAAATTGTTATAAATGATAAATTTGATTCGTCTAAGTTCATTCCCAGCCTTGAAAAGGATGCACAGATTCAACTTTTTTCTGGTTCTCTGGCAGGTGGCATAAATCATGCACGACAATCATGAGTTTTCCAATTCACACTAACCTCTCAGGAGATACAGATGGCCAAGACCGTCGCCGACGTCATGAAGGACGTCAAAGACAACGAAATTAAATTTGTTGACTTCCGCTTCACCGATACCCGTGGCAAAGAACAGCACGTGAGCGTGCCGATTTCAGCGTTCAACGAAGACAAATTTTCTGAAGGCCACGCATTCGACGGTTCTTCCATCGCCGGTTGGAAAGGCATTGAAGCCTCTGACATGTTGTTGATGCCTGACCCCAATACCTCATTCATCGACCCCTTCTTCCAAGAGCCCACTTTGGTGTTGTCATGCGATGTGCTCGAGCCCGGTGACGGCAAAGCCTACGACCGCGATCCGCGTTCTATCGGCAAGCGCGCAGAGGCTTACCTCAAAGCCTCCGGCATGGGCGACACCGCTTACTTCGGACCCGAGCCAGAGTTTTTCATTTTTGACAATGTGCAATGGGGCAATGAAATGTCCGGCGCATTCTTCAAGATCGACGAGTACGAAGCCCCTTGGAACAGCGGCGCCAAACTCGAAGGCGGTAACCGCGGTCACCGTCCCACGGTCAAAGGCGGCTATTTCCCCGTGCCTCCCGTCGACAGCACGCAAGACATGCGCGCCGAAATGGTCATGTTGATCGAAGAAATGGGCATCCCGGTTGAAGTGTTCCACCACGAAGTGGCGGGCGCCGGTCAAAATGAAATCGGTACCAAATTCAGCACCTTGGTTGAACGCGCTGACTGGACCCAAAAACTGAAATACGTGGTCTGGAACGTGGCTAACGCTTACGGCAAAACCGCGACTTTCATGCCCAAGCCCATCGTTGGCGACAACGGCTCCGGCATGCACGTTCACCAGTCCATTTGGAAAGACGGCAAAAACCTGTTTGCAGGCAAAGGCTACGCTGGTTTGAGCGACACCGCTTTGTTCTACATCGGCGGCATCATCAAGCACGCACGTGCATTGAACGCCATCACCAACCCCACCACCAACAGCTACAAGCGTTTGGTGCCCGGTTTTGAAGCGCCGGTGAAGTTGGCTTACTCCAGCCGTAACCGTTCTGCCTCTATCCGTATTCCGCACGTGGCCTCTGACAAAGCACGCCGTATCGAAGCGCGTTTCCCCGATCCCATGGCCAACCCCTACCTGTGCTTTGCCGCACTGATGATGGCGGGCTTGGACGGTATCGAAAACAAAATCCACCCCGGCGAAGCAGCCACCAAAGATTTGTACCATTTGCCCCCAGAGGAAGACGCGTTGGTGCCCACCGTGTGTCACAGCTTGGACCAAGCCTTGGAGTATTTGGACAAAGGCCGTGGCTTCTTGACCAAAGGCGGCGTGTTCACTGACAGCATGATCGATGCTTACATCGAACTCAAAATGCAGGAAGTCACACGTTTTCGCATGGCCACCCATCCGGTGGAATTCGACATGTACTACTCACTCTGAGCACAGGCATGCGATTCAATCACGGGCTGCAAAGCCTGTGATCTCAGGGCGGCCGTGTGCCGCCTTTTTTCATGGTGCCAAGGAGAATTACGCGATGAACAAGCCGCTTCAAATTGTTTGCATCTTGGCCAGTTTGTGTGTTGCGCCGTCTTGGGCGCAAGACCCGGCATATCCCGTGTGGCGCTGCGGCCATGAGTTCACCAACCAACCGCACCCGGGACAGAATTGCCAGCAAGTCGATTTGCCCTCGGAAATCACCATGACCGCACCGCGCAAGCGTCCCAACATAGATAAACCCAACCAAACACCGCCGATCTTGGTGATGCCGCGCATAGACTTCAATAACCCCATGCCGCCAATCATGGGCATACTCCCCATAGACCCTAACAGCAACCCAAAGTCTTCGGTCTTGGTCATGCCGTCCATCGATATGCAAACCCAGCGGCAGCGCGATGCTTGGGCCAAAAGTATATTGAATGACGAGTTGGTGAAAACACAAACCCGTTGTTTGCAGTTGCCCGCCAACAGCACAGACTTGGTGCGATGCCGTGCTGACGAAGCCGCTTTGCGCCGTGAATTGGCGCGCGCGCCCTGAACTGGACAACACCATGCAGGACCAACGTTTCAGCGCATTCGATTTGCTGGCCACCCTGGTGCTGGTGGTTCGTTCGGACAATCGTGTGCTGTTTGCCAATGCGTCATTTGAAGACGTGATGGGTTTGTCACGCCGCAATTTGCACGGTGCTGATGTTCCTTCGTTGTTCGTGGATGAAGCCGCGATCTCGCAGTCCTTGGACGGCGCCAGGCGACATGACTTCGCGGCTTTGCGATTTGATGCCCAACTCAAGCGCCAAGGTACGGAGCCCTTTGCCGTGCATGTGGTGGTGGCTGCGACAGAAGACCCGAGCGAAGTGTTGATTGAATTGCTGCCGCAGGAAACCCAAAGCCGCCAAGACCGCGAAGAACGCCAGTTGGAACATGCCCAAGCCAACAAAGAATTGATCCGCAATCTGGCGCACGAAATCAAAAACCCGCTGGGCGGCATACGCGGCGCGGCACAGTTGCTGCAACTCGAACTCGATTCACGTGATCTGACCGAATACACCCAGGTCATCGTGCGCGAGGCAGACCGTTTGCAAACCTTGGTCGACCGTTTGCTGGCGCCGCACCGCCGTCCGCATGTGGTGGGCAATGTGAATATCCATGAAGTGTGTGAGCGGGTGCGTACTTTGATACTCGCCGAGTTCCCCAAAGGCTTGCAAGTGCAGCGCGACTATGACATTTCACTGCCTGAATTCAGGGGCGACATGGAGCAACTGATACAAGCCGTGCTCAATATCGCGCACAACGCTGCGCAAGCGCTGAGCGAGCGCATGGCCAACGGCGACGCGCGCATTGTGTTGTCTACGCGTATCGCCAGACAAATCACCCTTGCCAAACACAGGTACCGGTTGGCACTGGAATTGCATGTGATTGACAACGGCCCCGGCATCCCCGAAGACATCCGGGACCGTTTGTTTCACCCACTCGTGTCTGGCAGAGATGGCGGGTCTGGTTTGGGTTTGAATCTGGCTCAAACATTTGTGCAACAGCATCAGGGAGTGATTGAGTGTGAAAGTCAACCGGGGCGAACGGATTTCAAAGTGTTGATTCCATTGCCTTGAACGCGCAAAGCAAACGCAACCAGTATGAGACAACAGGCGAAGTGAATTTATGAAACCCATTTGGATTGTTGACGACGACCAGTCGATTCGCTTTGTGCTGGAAAAGGCATTGATGCGTGAAAACCTGCCGACACGCAGCTTCACCCATCCGCGCGAAGTCTTGCAAGCGCTGAACAACATCACGCCCGAAGACAGCCCGCTAGTATTGGTGAGCGACATCCGCATGCCCGGCGGCTCCGGTCTGGATTTATTGGCGCAAGTCAAAGAACGCATGCCCGGTTTGCCGGTCATCATCATGACCGCGTACTCTGACTTGGACAGCGCGGTGTCTGCGTTTCAAGGCGGAGCGTTTGAATATTTACCCAAGCCGTTTGACTTGACCAAAGCCATCGAGTTGATTCGCCGTGCGTTGGAAGAAAGCCAACGCGAAGCTGTGGGTGCTGTTGATGCGGACAACACGCCGGAGATGCTCGGGCAGGCTCCGGCCATGCAAGACGTGTTTCGCGCCATCGGGCGACTCAGCCAAAGCAATGTGACGGTGATGATCACCGGCGAATCCGGTTCGGGCAAAGAGTTGGTCGCGCGCGCTTTGCACAAACACTCACAGCGCGCCGCCGGTCCCTTTGTCGCCATCAACACCGCAGCGATTCCTAAAGATTTGCTGGAAAGCGAATTGTTCGGTCACGAGCGCGGCGCGTTCACCGGCGCGCAAACCATGCGACGCGGCCGTTTCGAACAAGCCGATGGCGGCACGCTGTTTCTGGATGAAATCGGCGACATGAAATTCGATTTGCAAACACGTTTGTTGCGAGTGCTCAGCGACGGGAATTTTTATCGGGTAGGTGGCCACAGCGCCATCAAAACCAATGTGCGCGTGATCGCCGCCACCCACCAAAACTTAGAGCAACGCGTGGCTGAAGGTTCTTTCCGCGAAGACTTGTTTCACCGCTTGAATGTGATTCGTTTGCGTCTGCCGCCGTTGCGCGAGCGGCGCGAAGACATACCGGTGCTGACCCGCCATTTTTTACAGCAAAGCGCACAGCAACTCGGTGTGGAAGCTAAACGCATTTCAGACTCTGCCATTGCCTTGTTGCAAGACTTTGCGTTCCCGGGCAATGTGCGCCAATTGGAAAACATTTGCCATTGGCTGACCGTGATGGCGCCTGCACAAGCCATTGAGCCCAAAGATTTGCCGCCTGAGGTGTTGTCGCCAAGCACCTCCTATGCTGCGGTCAGTGCCATTGCGGCTGGTTCATTGAATGGTGCAAGCCATGAAGCAACTGCGGCTGTGCCAGTCGGTCCGCCAACTGCTTTGAATGGTCATGGCCAAAGTGGCATGCCCAAGCCCTTGGTGTTGAACATGCCCAGCGAGGACTGGCAAAGCGGTTTGGAAACGCAAGCCATGGCCTTATTGGTGGATGGACGCACCGATGTGTGGGATGAATTGACCAAGCGTTTTGAAGCGACGTTGATACAAACGGCGCTGGCGCACACACGCGGCAGACGCATTGACGCGGCCAACAAATTGGGCATAGGCCGCAACACCATCACGCGAAAAATCCAAGAGCTTGGGTTGGACGATTGAGCCTTCGCTTGATCTCAAGCGGACTGACAGGGTTAGTTGTTTTTTAAATTGACCACCACAGGCGTATGGTCGCTGGGGCGTTCGTTTTTGCGCGGCGCTTTGTCGATGGTGCAAGCATCCACCTGTGTTTTCAATTGGTTCGAAACCAAAATATGGTCAATTCGCAAACCCCGGTTGCGCCTGAATGCAAACTCGCGGTAATCCCACCATGAATAACTTTTATCGGCTTGCTCGAACAGCCTGAACGCATCGATCAAACCCAAATCGATCAGCGCTTGAAAATGCGCGCGCTCTTCATCTGTGCAATGGATGGTGCCGGCCAATGCCACCGGGTCCCACACATCACGGTCGTCAACGGTGATGTTGAAGTCACCCATCAACACCAGTTTGTCGTGGCGGGTCAGTTCGTCTTTCAGCCAACCGTGCAGCGCGGTCAACCACGCCATTTTGTAAACAAATTTGTCGCTGTCAGGTGCTTGTCCATTGGGGAAATACGCACCGACCACGCGCACACCATTCACCGTGCCGGTGATGACACGCGCCATGTCATCGGCAAAACCAGGGATGTTGTGCACCACGTCGGTGATGGCGTGCTTAGATATAAGCGCTACGCCGTTATAGGTTTTCTGACCGAAGAAAGCCACCTGATAACCAGCGGCGTCAATCTCTGCGCGTGGAAATTTATCGTCCGTAGTTTTGGTTTCTTGCAAAGCCAATACGTCAATGGCTTCATCGCCGGTGTGCGCATTCAGCCAGTCGAGGACTTGCGGCAGGCGCACGGTGAGGGAGTTGACGTTCCAGGTGGCGAGTTTCATGGATTGACTTTAACTCGTCGTCATCCCCAATTTACCCAACAAAGCCTGGTCCCGCTGCCAATCCGGGTTACCGGTGGTCAGCAGTTTGTCGCCGTAAAAAATAGAGTTGGCACCGGCCATGAAACACAGCGCTTGTATGGCTTCGCCCATTTGTTGACGGCCGGCCGATAAACGAACACGCGCGGTTGGCATGGTGATGCGCGCCACTGCAATCGTGCGCACAAACTCCAACAGGTCCAGCGACTCGGTGCCGTGCAAAGGCGTGCCTTCGACTTGCACCAAGTTGTTGATGGGCACGGACTCGGGGTGGGGTTGCAGATTGGCGAGTTGGTGTACCAAGCCTGCGCGTTGTGCGCGGTTTTCGCCCATGCCAACAATGCCGCCGCTGCACACGTTCATGCCTGCACTGCGCACATGCGCAAGTGTGTCCAAGCGTTCTTGGTAATCGCGGGTGCTGATGATGTCGCCGTACAACTCGGGCGCGGTGTCCAGGTTGTGGTTGTAATAGTCCAAGCCCGCGTCTTTCAAGGTGTCGGCTTGGGTTGCGCTCAACATGCCCAGCGTGCAACAGGCTTCCATGTCCAAGTCTTTGACCGCGCGAATCAGTTCGGCCACTTTTTCAATGTCGCGGTCTTTGGGTTCGCGCCAGGCAGCGCCCATGCAAAAACGGCTGGCACCATTCTTTTTGGCTTCGACCGCAGCGGCTTTGACTGCGTCCACATCCAGCATCTTGGAAGCTTCCACACCGGTGTCGTAATGCACGGATTGCGGACAGTAGCCGCAGTCTTCGGGGCAGCCGCCGGTTTTGATGGATAACAGGGTAGAGAGTTGCACTTCGTTTGGGTTGAAGTGTTCGCGGTGAATTTGCTGCGCTTTGTAAAGCAAGTCGTTGAATGGCAGATTGAACAAATCTTCGATGGACTGGCGGCTCCAAGTTTCAGCTGATGCGGCGGCGGGCTTGAAGGGTTTGACGAAATGAACGGCTTGTTGTGTGACTGCGGTAGGCATGGGGAAGTAAAGTAATGGATAAACAGTCTGAATATAAAGTAATTGGGGTCAGGTAATCGGGTAATTGGGCGTAATTGGGGTCAGATACCAATTAATTTTTAATTAATTGGTATCTGGCCCCAATTACCTGCGGCGCCTGAGACTGACATGGCGCGGGATAATCACCGCAAATAGCTGTGTGATGCTAAAGAATGACGAGGTTTTATCTGAGCTCCTTATCTACGCAACTGGTGCAACGCAGTTTGCACAGTGTCTGGCATCCGTGTACCCAAATGCAGCACCACGAAACCGTGCCCTTGGTGGCGGTTCACCACGGCAGCGGGCCTTGGCTGTACGACCATGACGGCCACCGTTATTTGGACGCCATCAGTTCATGGTGGGTCAATCTCTTTGGTCACGCCAACCCGCGCATCAACGCGGCCTTGAAGCACCAACTCGACACCTTGGAACACGCCATGCTGGCCGGTTTCACGCATGAGCCGGTGGTGGCTTTGTCCGAAAAACTCTCAGCCTTGACAGGCGGTGTTTTGGGCCACTGTTTTTATGCGTCCGACGGCGCTTCAGCGGTGGAAATCGCACTCAAGATGAGTTTTCACAGCTGGCGCAACTGGGGCTTGAGCGATAAACAAGAGTTTGTGTGTCTCAAAGGCGGTTACCACGGTGAAACAGTCGGCGCCCTAGGCGTGACCGATGTGCCTATTTTTCGCGATGCGTATGACGCATTGCTCAAGCCCGCGCATTGCTTGATGTCGCCGGATACCAGAAAGGCAAAGGACGGCGAAACTGCAGACCAAGTTGCACTGCGCGCAGCGCATGAACTCGAAACATTGCTGCAAGCGCGTGCCGCACACATCAGCGCTGTCATCATCGAGCCTTTGGTGCAATGCGCGGGAGGTATGGCCATGCACAGCCCGCTTTATGTGCAAGAGGTGCGGCGTTTGTGCACAGCGTTCAATGTGCATTTGATCGCCGACGAAATCGCCGTGGGCTGCGGTCGCACAGGGAAGTTTTTTGCCTGCGAGCATGCGAATATCTGGCCAGACTTTTTGTGTTTGTCCAAAGGCATCAGCGGCGGCTATTTGCCTTTGTCATTGGTGATGACGCGCGACGAGGTGTACCAATCGTTTTACAGCGACAGCATGGCGCGCGGTTTTTTACATTCGCATTCGTACACCGGCAACCCGCTGGCTTGCCGCGCCGCGTTGGCCACTCTGCAAATTTTTGAAGACGACGATGTACTGGCGGGCAACTTGGTGCGGGCTGCCAAGTTGAGCAACGCGCTGTCCCCGGTGGCGATGGATTCACGTGTCAAGTATTTCAGGCAGCAAGGCATGATTTGGGCTTTCGATGCGCAAGTGGATGACCCGCAACTGGCCGCTACGTTTTCGCGCCGGTTTTTCGCCAGTGCCCTGAAGCACGAATTGCTGCTGCGTCCCATAGGCACCACGGTTTACCTGATGCCGCCTTATATCTTGAGTGACGAAGACACCGGCTTGCTGGCAGAGCGTTTGCAAACGGTATTTCACGAGGTGATGCGCGCATGAGTTTCACGCCATTGAACACCTTGAAATCGCATTTGAATGTAATTGATGCGCAAGGACTGCGGCGAGTCAGGCGCAGTGTGGAATCTGTGTGTCAACCGCATCTGGTGGTCGATGGCCAGCCCTTGCTGACTTTCAACAGCAACGATTATTTAGGTTTGGCGGCGCATCCTTTGGTGATTGAAGCTTTGAAAGAGGGTGCATCGTTGTATGGTGCAGGCAGTGGTGCGTCGCATTTGATCAGCGGGCATTCGCAGGCGCACGAGCGTTTGGAAGAATTGCTGGGCATGATGTTGTCTCCGCATTTGCCGAGTGTGCGGGTGCTGTCGTTCAGCACCGGCTACATGGCAAACCTGGGCGTGCTCTCGGCCATGGCGGACGTGGCCAAAGGCGACATCACATTTTTTTCAGATGCGCTTAACCATGCGTCATTGATTGACGGCATTCGTTTATCGCGCTCGTCGTGTGAGGTGTACCGCCATGCAGATGTGGCAGATTTATCGCAGCGACTGTCGTCGTGCCAAAGCACAAGCAAGGTGGTGGTGACCGATGGAGTGTTCAGCATGGATGGTGATATTGCACCGTTGCAAGATTTGCTGCGCTTGTGCGAGCAACACGGCGCTTGGCTCTTGTTGGATGATGCGCATGGTTTCGGTGTGTTGGGTGACAGCGGCGCTGGTGTGTTGCAGCATTTCAATCTGCGCTCCGAGCAGTTGATATACATGGGCACGCTGGGCAAGGCGGCGGGTGTGTCCGGTGCATTTATCGCTGCACATGAAAATTTCATTGAATGGATGGTGCAACGTTCGCGCCCCTACATTTACACCACCGCTTCAGCGCCTGCACTGGCACATGCTTTGTTGGCCAGTTTGCGTCTGATTCGCGCTGATGAAGGGCGCAGACGCAGAGCACACTTGCAGAACTTGATTCAACAACTCTCCACTGCGCCCGTGCCTGCGGGTTGGACGCGGATGCATTCAACGACAGCGATTCAGCCGCTGGTGATAGGTAGCAATGAACAGGTGTTAAGGGCATCAGCAGATTTGCAGGCGCAAGGTATTTGGATCAGCGCGATCCGCGCGCCTACTGTGCCGGTGAATACGGCCAGGCTTCGCATCACCTTGTCGGCATCGCACACAACTGAAGATGTTGACCGGTTGGTGCGGGCTTTGTCCTTTGAAAGTATTTCATGAATCAGTCATTTCCAACCCAAGCGTTTTCGTGTTTCGTCACAGGGACTGACACAGAAATCGGCAAGACCTTGGTGTCGTCTGCGCTGGTACATATGCAAGCCCAACGCGGCTGGCGCGTGGCCGCCATGAAGCCTGTGGCCGCAGGTGCGGAATGGCGAGATGACCGCTGGTGCAATGAAGACGCAGACGCGCTGGCAGCTTGTGTGTCTGTGAAATTACCTCAAGCATTGACCACGCCGTATTTGTTTCAAACACCTGCTGCCCCGCATATTGCTGCTGCTTTGGAAGACAAGGTGATAGACCGCCAGCACTTGTTGAATTGCTTCAAACAGGTGAGGGCGCAGGCGGATGCGGTAGTGGTTGAAGGCGTTGGCGGCTTTCGTGTGCCTTTGAATGACAACGACGACACGGCCGACATGGCCGCCGACTTGGGTCTGCCGGTGGTGTTGGTGGTGGGCATGCGACTTGGGTGTATCAGCCAGGCTTTGTTGACGGCTGAAGCGATTGCAGCCAGAGGCCTTTCATTGATGGGTTGGGTGGCGAATACCGTTGACCCGCAGATGCTGTATCCGCAGGAAAACACAGATGCGATTGCGCAAAGAATCAACGCGCCCTTATTGGCTTCTATTTCAAGACTCGAAGTGGCAGATGCAGCGGTTGCGGCAGCTTGCTTTAACAGGTAATTGGTCTCTCAATTAATTGGGGTCAGATACCAATTAATGACCCCAATTAACCATCAAATTCTTTCTAGTGTCACCAAGCTATAGCCCAGCCCTTGCGCCGACGTGTGTTGCGTGCGCTGAGTTTCTTTCCATTCAGCAGCATCGATGGCAGGCGCAAAAGCATCACCCTCGTAATCCGCATCGATCTCTGTGATCACCAGTTGTTGCGCCAAAGGCATGGCCTGTGCATACAACTGCGCTCCGCCGATCAGCCACACCACTTCTTTGGCTGTGAATAAATCCATCGCTGCTTGCAGTGAACCCATCACTTGCGCACCGGGCGCAGTGAAATCTGTTTGACGCGACACCACCACATTGGTTCTGCCGGGCAGTGGTCTGAATTTTTCAGGGATAGATTCCCAAGTTACTCTCCCCATGATGACGGGTTGACCCAGTGTGGTGCGTTTGAAATGCGCCAAGTCCTCAGGTAAATGCCAGGGCAAATCGCCATTCACGCCAATGACGTTATTGCGGGAGCGGGCGTAAATCAGGTGCAGTGGCATGTGTTGAAGAAATTGAAAACTGTATTGTCAGACAAAGCTTATTCCGCATTCATTACAGGCTTGGTGCGCGAAGGAAGCAATACTGCGGCGATGGCGGTGACTACGCAGACCATGGCCACATAGTCTTGCCAATGCGGCCATTCACCCACCATGAAGGTGGCGAACAAAGTGCCTGTGACCGGTACTGCCATGATGCTCATGGCGCTGGTGGCCGGCGGCAGGTCCCGCGCCATGCCAAACCAAATGATTTGCGCAAAGCCGTAATTCACAAAAACCGCATACACCAGACTGCCCCAGGCCATGGGAGAAATGTCCCATGTCGGCCATGTCTCGGTCGCTGAGGCCAACAGCAAAATCACCGGGCTGCTGAGCAGCATCATCCACACGGTGAGAGATTGCACCGGCATGGTGAAACTGATGCGCCGCATCCACAGCGTGCCTATGGCCCAACTGATGGCGCCAAGCTCCATCCACACAATGCCCATGGGTTTGCCTTGTAGCGCGGTGAGTTCATGCGAGATGAGAAGCCCTATGCCCAGCAGCGCGGCAATGACAGCGATGACGATGCGTTTGTTCAATTGCTGCCCCATGAACAGCACACCGAGCGCCACGGTCCACACCGGAAACATGAAGCCCAAAATGGAAGCCCGCCCAGAGGGCAAAGCCAGCACGCCCAAAATAGACAAGGTGTGCCATAAAAAAATATTAGGTATACCTAGCAACACAATGTCGCGCCATTCGCGCGGTGTGGCAGGCCACAAACGCAAACCACGGGTTCGAAAATAAAGCATCAACCACACAGCGGCCAACCCCATGGTGATGCCGCGCACATACAAAGGCGGCAATTCCAGTACGGCGATTTTCATCATCGGCCAATTGATACCCCACATCAAGGTCAAGCCCACCAGCGCGATCAGTTGCGCGCGTGTGATGTGCGGTGTTTTCAAACGGCTACCGGTGCTTTGATCGCCGGATGACATTGATAGTCACGCACCTCGAAGTCATCGAACTCGTAATCGAAGATAGATGCCGGTTTGCGTTTGATGTGAAGCATGGGGGCAGGGAACGGTGAGCGGGACAATTGCAACTCCACTTGTTCATGGTGGTTGCTGTAGACATGGCAGTCGCCGCCGGTCCAGATGAAATCGCCGACTTCCAGGTCGCATTGCTGCGCCACCATGTGGGTCAACAGCGCATAGCTGGCGATGTTGAAAGGCACGCCCAAAAAGATGTCTGCGCTGCGCTGGTAAAGCTGGCAGCTGAGTTGGCCTATGCCACCGGCAACAGCTGGCGGCGCGACATAAAACTGAAAAAACGCATGGCAGGGCATGAGCGCCATCTTGGATAACTCGGCGACGTTCCACGCGCTGACGATGATGCGGCGTGAATCAGGGTTGGTCTTGAGCGTTTGAATCACATCGCTGATTTGATCGATGTGTTGGCCGTCAGGCGTGGGCCAACTGCGCCATTGCACGCCGTACACCGGACCCAAATCGCCGTCGGCGCGGGCCCATTCGTTCCAAATGGTGCAACCGCGCTCGGTCAGCCAGTTGTTGTTGCTTGAACCGGTGAGAAACCACAGCAACTCGATGATGATGGATTTGAGGTGAACTTTTTTGGTCGTGACCAGCGGGAAGCCTTGGCGCAAGTCGAAACGCATTTGATGGCCGAATACGCTGCGAGTGCCGGTGCCGGTGCGATCGGATTTTTCTACCCCGTGTGTGTACACGTGGCGCATGAAATCTTCGTAGGGGGTGGGGATGGGGGCGGAAGTCATGGAGAGAGTTTAAAGCGGAGCTTCATGGCGCACTCAATCACGAATGAGGACCTCATACCTGAAGATTGGCCTAGTTGAAGTCATCTTCTTTTTGGTGTTTGATTCGGGCAATCAAGATATCGTCGCCGGGCAGGTGTCTGAATCGGGCTATGTATCCGCTGCTGCCAAAATCAATGATGGCTTCACGCATGTAAATCCTGCCTTCTACAGGGCGGAATCGTTCCGGCATGACAGCAATTTTTTTGAGTGCATCACGAATGACAGCAATCGCTCGCTTTGCGACATCTTTGTCTTGTGTGGCCAGAAAGTCATGAAGCCGTTGAAGGTCTGCGATGGCTTGTGCAGAGTACTTTACGGATGGCATACCGGCGGGGGTAGTTCTTTATCCGATCCCCATGAATCTAACCAAGCCATGACTTCATCCTGGGTGGCGTGCAAACCGGTTTCGTCAAAATGTTTGATAGCGGCATCACAGCTTTGATGCCATGCGTGAGCGCGTTCTTGTTGTTCAATTAGCTGAAGAATCGCCTCGGTGGCAAGCGCATGAGGGCTGCGCTTTTGGCGTAAGGCGATGGCTTTGAGTTTTTCCCGCGCCGTCACATCCAGACGGATAGACATCGGTACAGTGGTTGAAGTCATGGTGTTTGGGGCCTGATCGGTTACTTTGTAGTGCAAAGTATGTTAACTCACTACGCATTATCAAGCCAAGCTTGGTTTTGGAAAATACTATATTATTAATATTAAATTGAAAAAATGCTTTATGAAACATTTTTTATTTATCTCGTCCGCATTCTTTGCTGTTGTCATTCTCATGATTGCATTGGCACTTTGGCTAGGCGGTCCTAGAACACCGGCACCCATAGCCAACATCAACGACCCCTTCGAGTCGGTTGATTTTTCCAGTATGCCCCCTTTGAAAAATTACCAAGGGGCAGATGGCGCGAAACTGTTTTACAGGGAGTACTCGCCCCAAGGCAACCACAAAGGCAGCGCTGTGTTGGTACATGGCTCATCTGGCAGCAGCGAGAGCATGCACCCCATGGCCACTGCGTTGCTTGCTGCGGGCATTAAACAAGCTAGGCATTCACTATTGGAACCATTTGCCTGTCACACGGTTTGCACTCTCGGAGGAGGCGAAAAAACATTTAACGCCTGACTATGATTTCAATTTAAACATGAACTTTGCTGCCAGCCAAGACTATCAGCATGACCTGCTGAATGCCAAATGCAAAGTGTCCATATCGCGTGTGACTTCATGGGCTTCGTGTGTGATCACTGGAATGCCAAGTCTGGATACGTGGGTGATGAAGTCGGCCATGGGCATTTGCGCCATGCGAGCGCCCCGTGCAAGTGACAAACCGCCATCTCGAAACAAAGCCGTTGCCAGTGCTGCACGTGCACCGGGTTCGGCTAAAAGTTTTCCGGATTGCAGGCCGATCATTCCGGCGTCCGGCTTGATCTGCTCAAGCCCATTGTTTTTAAGCCAATCGCATCAAATGTTTGTTCTCAGCGCCCGTCGCCCATTTCACTGAAATACCCTGATCCAAGGTGGCAAGACAAGCCTGCTGACGCACCGCGAGTGCCAGCAAGTAAGCATCCGTGATGTCCGCTGGGCGCAGAACTTGCTGCCAATCTATAGCGTTTGTATCCAAGGGGTTGATGTCATCTGCCCAAAACTCATGCATGGGGTGACGCATGGCTTGCTGCAACCCGGCGACCACGGTCTGCATAGGCAAACGGTTGGGGTAGCTGGGTTGCGACATGATGCGGACACAGCCGTTCAAGGTGATGGGGCAACTGGCCCAGCCCGCTGCGTGGGTGGACAACCATTGGCTGCATAAGCGATGGTGAACATGGTTGGCATCCAGCAGCGCGATCAACACACTGGTGTCGAGCAAAGCGCGCAGATTCATTCGCCTATGTCGTCGCGTATGGCGCGCACCATGTCGCTGGTGACGATCTGCTGTCCGGAAGATGTCAGCGGCACAAAACCGTAAACTGCTTGCGGCTCCATAGCCAAAGACTTGGTGGGCATGGCTTGCGAGGGATCTGCCAGGCCCATTTGAATGGCGCGCCGCATGGTGTCGGAGATGATCCGCCCAGCCGTGGTTTGACCGGCCTTGGCCAAGGACTTGGCGGCGTTCAGAATGTCTTCGTCAAGGTCTAAGGTGGTACGCATGAGGGCATTGTATCTGATGCATTCGCATCAGCGCATCAAAACCCGCCCCGGATTCATCAGGTTTTGCGGGTCCAAAGCTTGTTTGATGTTGCGCATCAATTGCAGCGCCACCGGGTCTTTGTGCTGCGGCAGGCTTGCCACTTTCAAGCGGCCTATGCCGTGCTCGGCGCTGACTGATCCACCCAACGACATGACCGCCTCGTAAACCAAGTCGTTCACCGCAGGCTCATGTGTCTTTAAAAATTCTGCGGCGTCTGCGCCTTCGGGGCATTGGATGTTGTAGTGCAAATTGCCGTCGCCTAAATGCCCGAAATTCACCACGCGAATGCCGGGCAATGCTTTTGCCAAAGCCGCATCGGTTTGCTTCACAAACGCGGCAAGGGCAGACACCGGCAGCGAGATATCGTGTTTGATGTTCAGGCCTTCAGCCGCCTGCGCCGATGAAATGCTTTCGCGCACCTGCCAGAGTTCGCGCGACTGCGCCAGGCTTTGCGCGATCACCACATCGCTGGCGACGTTCTTTTCAAGCGCCGCGCCTAGCAGTTGTTCCAGCCGTTGTTCGGCATGCGCATCAGACTCGGTGTCGCTGAGCTCCAGCAGCACGCAGTAGGGCGCATCTTTCCAAAGTGGCACTTGCAACGCAGGGCAATGTCTGGCGACCAAGCCCAGCGCTGTTTGCGACATCATCTCAAAGCCGGTCAATCCTGCGCCGAGTTGTTGCTGCGCCATGCCCAGCAAATCAATCGCAGCTTGTACGCTAGACACAGCCGCCCATGCGGTGCGTTGCGCCGCCGGTTTGGGAAACAGTTTCATGGTTGCTGCGGTGATGATGCCCAGCGTGCCTTCGCTGCCAATGAACAAATGGCGCAAGTCGTAGCCGGTGTTGTCTTTGCGCAAGCCATTTAAGCCCGCCCACAAATCGCCTTGCGCGGTCACCACTTCCAGCCCCAGACACAGGTCGCGCGTATTGCCGTAACGCAGCACTTGCGTGCCGCCCGCGTTGCTGGCCAAGTTGCCGCCCAGCGTGCAACTGCCTTCAGACGCTAAGCTGAGTGCAAACAAAAAACCGGCTTGGTCTGCGGTCTGTTGCACGTGTTGAAGAATGCAACCCGCGTCTGCGGTGAGGGTGGCGTTGGCTGGGTCTATGTGACGCACTTGGTTCATGCGTTGCAAGTTGATCACCACTTCGCGGCCTGAAGTGTCAGGCGTTGAGCCCATCACCAAACCCGTGTTGCCGCCTTGCGGCACCATGGCTGCTCCAACCGCTGCGCAAGCTTTGACGACGGCTGATACTTCGGCGGTTGTCCCCGGGCGCACCACGCACAAAGCCCGCCCGTGTTCGCGGCCGCGCCAGTCGCGCTCATAAGCCGTCAAGCCTTCACCGGTGAGCACATGGGCGTCGCCGGTGATCAGGCGCAAGCTGTCAATCAATCGGTTCATGCTTGATCAGGTTTTGCAGGCGGCTTGGGTTCCAGGGTTTCGTCAGTCGGGTCGGTTTGGGCAAGTTGCGCTTGCGCCGCCATTGCCGCATGCTGTAAGCGCCATCTCACATGCATGGCACTGGCTGCGAACAACACCAAACACAAACCCACCTCAATGGCTGCGTACAAATTGCTGGGCCAGCGGTCGCCGCTCCAGCGAATCACACCTTCAGCGAAATACAACCACACCACCAAGGTGACCCAGCGGTAGGTGTACATGCGGTTTTTCAGCAAACCGGCCAATGGCAAACACAAGGGCAAAGCTTTGAGCACCAGCCAAGAGCCTCCCGGGCGCAAGGGTGCCAGCCACAGCTCCCAGGCCAGAGATAAAACAATCAGGCCGAGCAAACTGCCCACGGCCATGAAGCGGGTAAGTCGGGCGTGTCTGTAGGCGGCGGAGGTTGGAGTCATATTCGATGGCATGATAGAGACCATGATTGTGTCGTATATCCAAAAAATATTGCGTCAGACGCGCGCTTTTCCCTGGCACCAGACCTTGTTGCGTTTGCGCCAACGGTTTGCCGAAGACCGTTTGGGTCAGACGGCCGGCGCCCTGACCTTCACTACAACGATTGCATTGGTGCCGTTGATCACTGTGTCGCTGGCAGTGGTCACAGCCTTTCCGTTGTTTGACCAATTTCAAAATGTTTTGCAGCGTTGGTTGATTGCAAGCCTGATACCCGACAGCATTTCCCGCCAAGTGTTGGGTTATTTGACGCAGTTCACCACCAAAGCCAGCCGGCTCGGGGTGCTCAGCTTTGCCGTCTTGATGTTCTCTGCGTTGGCTTTGGTGTTCACCATCGACCGCAGTCTCAATGCGATTTGGCGCGTCAACAAAGTTCGTCCTTGGGGCCAGCGGTTGCTGCTTTATTGGGCAGCATTGACCTTGGGCCCTGTGTTGGTGGCCGCTGGTTTGGTCACCATGGCCTCGGTGATTTTGTGGTCCGGCGGTTCGTTGCGCAGCCAAAGCCCGACCATGAAACTGGCACTGGACGCGCTCGAATTTGTACTGTTGTGGGGTGGGATCTCTGCCTTGTATCGATTTGTACCAAACACGCACGTGCCTTGGCGGCAAGTGTTGGGTGGTAGTTTGGGAACCACCTTGGTGCTCGAGCTTGCACGCGGTTTGCTCACTTGGTATTTGGCCCGCATGTCCACGTTTTCGTTGGTGTACGGTGCATTTGCCACTGTGCCGATTTTGTTGGTGTGGATTTACATGACATGGGTGATCGTGTTGCTTGGGGCGGTGCTGGTGGCGAGTTGGCCGGGCTTGCGCCTGGGACATGTGCGGGACAGACAAGCCCCGGGTGCTTATTTTCAATTGGCGCTGGACACCTTGCGCGAACTCAAGCGAAAGCAAGCCGAAGGTGTGCACGGCGATGATTTGCAATCGTTGGCAGGGCGCTTAGGTGCTGACCCCTTGCAAATGCAATCGGTGTTGGAGCAATTGCAACAACTCGATTGGGTCGGATTGCTCGACGAAAACCAACCGTCGTCCCCGCCGCGCTATGTGATATTGGTGGACTGGCACAGCACGCGCGTGGCGCCTTTGATCGAACAAATGCTGCTGGCGGATGAACCTGGCAGTGCCGCCATGCACAAGCAATGGAACAACTGGCTGTTGGCCGACGTGCTTTAAGGCATTGTGCTGGGCTGCGCTTTGTCAAAAGCTCTGTCAGGCAATGCGTAAGAACGCTTTCAACGCATCCAATGTTTCATCCGGCGACTCGCTCATTTGATGGTGCCCATGGGGAATCATCACCACCTTCAAATCAATGCCTTTTTCTTTGGCGTGTTTGATCAAAGGCTGTGCGCCTTTGGGCGTGGTCATTTGATCGGCGTCACCCAACACCATCAACACCGTGCACTTCACCGCCGCCATGGCTTGCAGGCCTTGGTCATAGCTATTGCAAGCGTTGAAGCCGGTGTGAAACAGATTCACGCGGGTGTTACTGGCCAACACGCGTCGGCCCAATGCCAAGCTCGCACCAAACACCCAACTGCCCGCACCCGAGGGCGGCGCAAGCGTCGCGCGGGAAAACACATTCGTCATCTGCAAAGCTTTGGCCGGTGTGTCGCGGGATGCATCTAGCAATGCTTGCGAGACTTGCATGGGGTAAGCGGTTCCCACCAAAGCCAAATGCGTGACGCGCTCGCCCAAATCCGACGCAGCTTGCAAGCAAATGAGAGAGCCGAAACTGTGACCCGCCAATGCTGCGTGTTGGATGTCCATGGCATCCAACAAATCTTTCACAAAAGCCGCACCTTCTTGCACCGTGGCCGGTGGCGCGCCCGCGCTTTTGCAATGACCAGGCAAGTCCACCGCCAATACATTCCAGCCGTGGTGCGCCAAATAACGGCTTTGCAGCAGCCAAACACTGTGGTCGCACAACACGCCGTGCACCAGCACAACCGTGGGTTGCGCCGGGTTGAAATCCTTGCCGCCGGTGTAGGCGTAACTGCGGTGACCGTTCACATCGATGTACATGTTGTGTTCCCTTAAACGGCTTATTAAGCGGCTTTTTCAGCGGCACGCAAGGCACGCTTTAAATCATCGATCAAATCGGCAGGGTCTTCTAAGCCCACCGACAAACGGATGGTGCCCGCGCCAATACCGGCAGACGCCAGCGCCTCGTCGCTCATGCGGAAATGCGTGGTGCTGGCCGGGTGAATCACCAGCGATTTGCTGTCGCCTACATTCGCCAAATGGCTGAACAGTTTCAGCGCTTCGATGAATGCACGGCCTTGCTCGCGCGTGCCCGATATGTCAAAGCTGAACACCGATCCTGCACCACGTGCACCGCCACGCAACAGCTTTTGCGCCAACGCATGGCTGGGATGGTTCTCCATCAACGGGTGACCGACGCGCGAGACCAGCGGATGCGCTGCCAAAAATTCGACGATTTTTTCGGTGTTGGCCAAATGCCTTTCCATGCGCAAGGGCAGCGTTTCCATGCCTTGCAAAATCAACCACGCCGAGTGTGGGCTGAGGCACGCGCCGAAGTCGCGCAAGCCCTCGCGGCGCGCGCGAAGCAAAAATGCACCGACCGTGCTTTCCTCGGAAAACACCATGTTGTGAAAGCCTTCGTAGCGCTCGGTCAGCTCAGGGAATTTGCCGCTTTTTTCCCAATCGAAAGTACCGCCATCGACCACCACACCGCCGATCACCGTGCCGTGGCCGCTTAAAAATTTGGTCGCCGAGTGATAAAGCAGGTCTGCGCCCAGCGACAGCGGTTGCAGCAAATAAGGCGTGGACAGCGTCGCGTCCACCAGCAAAGGCACGCCGTGTTCATGCGCAATCTGCGAGACCACGGGAATGTCCAGCACATCCAAGCCTGGGTTGCCTACGGTTTCACCGAACAACAGTTTGGTGTTCGGGCGGATGGCGGCGCGCCAAGCGTCAATGTCGTTCGGATGTACAAACTTAGTTTCGATGCCGAAGCGGCGCATGGTGTAGTGCAGCAAATTGTGCGACCCGCCGTACAAGGCCGAGCTGGCAACGATGTGCGAGCCCGCGCCCATGAGCGTTGCGACGCTCAAGTGCAGCGCAGCCTGACCGCTGGCCGTGGCGATGGCGCCTATGCCGCCTTCGAGTGCAGCAATGCGTTGCTCGAACACCGCGGTGGTCGGGTTGCTGATGCGGCTGTAAACATGACCGGCACGCTCAAGATTGAAAAGAGATGCCGCCTGGTCCGAGGACTCGAACACAAATGACGTGGTCAAGTGGATGGGGACAGCGCGCGCGCCGGTGGCGGGGTCGGGCTGACTGCCGGCGTGCAAGGCCAGCGTGTCGAAATGGGGATCGGCGTATCCGGGCATGGGAACCTCTGGGTGGGGTGGAGAGGGTGATTGTGAAGCATGCCTTTAAAAGGCCTGCCATGGTTGCCAGATTTTGAGACAGATGAGAAGCCGGACCTGCTGTGGCTTGAGGCGGTTACTGATTGAAATTTGATGAATATGGGCTATATTGAAACCATAGCTCGCATGATGAGACGAACCACTGGAGACACCCCATGAAAGTCAGCGATATTCTGCGTACCAAAGGCAACACGCTCTACACCATTGCGCCATTGACGCCTTTGGCTGAAGCCGTGAAATCCATGGCCGAGCATGACTTGGGCTCTATGCTGGTGATGGAACACGGTGATCTGGTCGGCATTCTGACGTTTCGCGAAGTGATACTGGCGCTCAACAGCAACGGCGGCAGTTTGGGCAACACCACGGTGCGCGCTGCCATGGACGATCGTCCGCTAACCTGTTCGCCTGAGACTGAACTCGACGAAGTCCGCCGCATGATGCTCGAGCGTCACGCCCGCTATTTACCTGTGCTCAGTAACCGCCAGTTGATGGGCGTGGTCAGTTTTTACGACGTGGCCAAGGCGGTGGTGGACAGCCAGAATTTCGAGAACCAAATGCTCAAAGCCTACATACGTGATTGGCCCGAGGAGCAGGGCAGCAAGCCGAATTAAACCTGCACTGTCCGTCTCACCCCCTGAGCCTGCCCCTCATGGATAATCCCTCGAATGAGCGGAAACACCTTAGGCACCTTATTCGCAGTCACCAACTTTGGTGAATCCCACGGCCCGGCCATTGGCTGCGTCATCGACGGCTGTCCGCCCGGAATGGCTTTGAGTGAGGCCGACATACAGCACGATCTGGATCGCCGCCGCCCGGGCACCAGCCGCCACGTCACCCAGCGCCAGGAACCTGATCAGGTGCAAATCCTGAGCGGCGTTTACCAAGGCATGACCACTGGCGCGCCCATCGCCTTGTTGATACAAAACACTGACCAGCGCAGCCAAGACTACAGCGACATTTTGCAAACCTTCCGCCCCGGCCACGCTGACTACACCTATTTGCAAAAGTACGGCGTGCGCGATCCGCGCGGCGGCGGGCGTTCCTCCGCGCGCTTGACCGCACCCACAGTGGCAGCTGGAGCGGTTGCCAAAAAATGGTTGCTGGAGAAATTCGGCACCACGTTCAAAGGCTGCATGACGCAGCTCGGTGAACACCCCATCGGTTTTGAAGATTGGTCGCATGTGCCGCACAACCCGTTTTACGCACCCGTTGCCGATGTCTCGCATCTGGAAAATTACATGGACAGTTTGCGCAAAGCAGGCGACTCTTGCGGCGCGCGCATCCGCGTGGTGGCGCAACACATGCCGGTTGGTTTGGGGCAGCCCATTTACGACCGCTTGGACGCTGACATTGCTTTCGCCATGATGGGCCTCAATGCAGTCAAGGGTGTAGAAGTGGGTGCGGGTTTTGCCAGCGTGGCGCAGCGCGGTTCCACCCACGGTGACAGCCTCTCGCCCGAGGGCTTTGAGGGCAACAACGCCGGTGGTGTGCTCGGCGGCATCAGCACCGGTCAAGACTTGGAGGTGAGCATTGCCATCAAGCCCACCAGTTCCATCATGACACCGCGCGACACCATCAACAGCGACGGCACAGCCACACAGGTGCAAACCAAGGGCCGCCACGATCCTTGCGTTGGCATACGCGCTACACCAATTGCCGAGGCCTTGCTGGCGCTGGTGGTCATGGACCACGCTTTGCGGCATCGCGCCCAATGTGGCGATGTGGTCATGCCGCTGTCGCCTATTCCCGCGCACCGCGGCGGTTAATGCCATGACGATGGACACAGCGCCGCGCGCTACGCGGCGTCAACTGGTGCCGTTCGCCGCCTTGTCGGCCAGTTATTTCGCGCATATTGGTTTTTTCAATCCTTACTTGCCGTTGTGGCTCAAGCATTTAGGCTTGAGTCTGTGGATGATCGGTTTGCTCACCTCCATGCAAGCCTTTACCCGCGTGTTTGCGCCATACATATGGGGTTGGTTGAGCGACCGCAACGGCGCGCGTGTGCCGCTGATGCGCTGGTGTTCTGGCATGGCTATGTTGTGCTCACTCGGTTTGTTGTTTCATCCGTCGCCGTGGTGGCTGGCGGCGGTGTTGTTTGGCATGTTCATACACACCAGCGCCATGATGCCCATGAGCGAAGCGGCCATGGCGCATCTGGTCAGCCACATGGGTACCTTGGACGTGCGGCGTTACGGGCGCATCCGTTTGTGGGGTTCGGTCGGTTTTTTGGTGACGGTGATTGTCTCGGGTGCCTGGTTTGAGTCCGAAGGGATGTCGGGTTTCCCAGTATGGGCCGTATTGACATTGGTGGCCGTCAACATCAGTTGTTGGTACTTGCCAGACCAACGCGAAGCTGTGAGTCATGTGCAGGGACAAGCAGGTTTTTGGCAAGTGTTGAACCAGTCGCACAGTCGCTGGTTCTTTGCCACACTATTTTTTCAAGTGTTGTCGCATGTATCCATCTACACCTTCTTTTCCCTTTACTTGGATGAGCTCGGGTATGGCAAAGACATGATCGGTGTGTTGTGGGCGGTGTCTGTGATTGTCGAGATCATTGGCTTTTTCACACAAAGCAAATGGATGCATTGGCTGAGTTTGCCCATGTGGCTGTGTGTGTGTACGGGCTTGATGGTGTTGCGCATGGGCATGACGGCGTTTTATGCGCCGGTATTGCCAGTGCTGCTGCTGGCGCAATGCCTGCATGTGTTCACCTTTGCCATTCAACACACTGTCAGCATTGCCTGGTTATCGCAGCATTTTCCGGGCCGTTTGCGTGGCCGAGGACAGGCCCTATATGCCGTCATCGGGTATGGGTTCACCGGCGTGGTGGGTGCCTTGGGTGGCGCTGCATTGAGCACGCATTTCGGTTTGCAACAGGTGTTTGTCATGGCCATGCCGGTGGCGATACTTGCGTTTTTGTGTGCGATGCAGTTGCGAGCCCAATCCAAGTTAATCGCTGACACCGGCAACACTGAATAACTTTCATTTTCAATTCTGCTGACTTGTCGAAGGCTTAAATTTTTGTCACGCTTGGCGATTTGGCGGATGAAATATGCGAGACCCTTTGGTTCTGATTGTTGAAGACCACCCCATGATGGTGGATGCTTTGTGCGCTCACTTGCGTGAGTTGATGGCTACTGCAGTATTCATTCATGCTGGCAGTCTTGCGCATGGGCTACAACAGTTGGCGTCGCATCCAAATATTGATTTGTTGTTATTGGATTTGAATTTGCCAGATGCCCAAGGTTTGCAGACCCTGCAAGCCTTTTGCAATGCGCGTCCACACGGCGCCATTTTGGTGTTTTCAGTGGTTGAGAGCAGTGATGTGGCAGACATGTGCCTGGGCAGTGGGGTTGAATTTCTCAGCAAAACCGAACCCGTGACCCGTTTGGCTGAAAAAGTGCTTCATACCTTGCAGCGCTCGGTTGCGGCCCGGGCGACTGAAGAGACGGTTTCCAAGTTGGTGGCACATGAGCCAGATATTGAACGCATAGGTTGCTTGTCTGATCGGCAATTGCATGTGTTGTCGCAATTGGCCAGAGGCAAGCGTAGCCGCGATGTAGCCATGCAATTGGGTATCGAAGAGAGCACGGTACGCACCCACCAAAACAGTATTTACCAGCGTCTGGGTGTGAAGAATAAAACGCAAGCATCAGCCGTGTACTGGCAGTGGGCCCACCGTTTGGGGCAGCCACATGTCAATACATCAGCAGACGATGAAAATATTTAAGCAATGCCTGTGGCTGTTAGCGTGGGTCTCCGGTCCAGCGCTTGCGAATGTGTCAGACACCCATTTTCCTGTGTGGCATTTGTTGCGCGTGGTGGTTGACCATGGCGCTGATCTGACGCCAGAGCAAGCTTGGCAACGCAGTGAGCAAGCCGATGCATTGCGATTGGCGCAACCGCATCAGGTGCTGGCACCCGCCAACAGTGTGCCTCATTGGGCCGCATGGTCGGTGCCCGCAGACTATGCGCAGCAATTGCCATTGTGGTTGAGTTTGCAGTCGCCCACGCAGGATCGTGCGCAGGTGTGGCTACGCTTTAGCGGCGGGCCGTGGCAGTATCAAGCTGCGCTGCATGAAACCACTTCGCTGGGCTGGGGCAGTGGCCAGCTGTTTTTTACTTGGCCACTCTACGACACCACTTACAGGCAGATGGATGTGTTGATGCGCATCCACGGTTTGAACCGTGTTCAATTTCCTGTGACCATGCAAAAGCCGCAGGTATTCATGCAGCAACATTTGAAATTGTGCTTATTGATCGGCGGCATTTTGGCGGCGCCCATGTTGCTGGTGATCTACAGCTTGACATTTCTGCCTGTACTGAAATCAAAAACATTGCTGCTCTTTAATGCCTTGGCGGTGTTGGAACTGGTGGCGAGTTTTTGGATCAGCGGCTTGATGCATTTGATCTGGCCGGGTCTCAGTCGCCAGCATGCCTCATTCATCGGTGCCACGGCTTATGGGGTATTGTTTGCGGTCAGCATTTATCACGCGCAATCGTTCATGAAAACTTCACTTCAGCATCCGCGACTGCATGCCTGTATGCATGTATTGGCCGGTATCTGGTGGGTGGTGTTGCTTGGATTTTTATGGCTGGGATCGCAGCACATGCGGTTTGTGTTGCTCCTGGGTGGCAGTTTGCATGCATTGCTATTGCTGGCGGTCAGTGTTTGGTTTTTTCGTTTGCAACCCAGTCTCAAGCGCGGCATATTTATAGCGGTTTGGGTGGTGTACCTGTTGGGCATGCTGGTGTATTGGTTGTTCAGATATTGGGAGTGGCCGTTGGTCACCACGCTTGGCGCACATTTCATACAAGGGGCTTTGGTGGCTACTTTGTTGGGCTGGAGCGCCTGTATGGATGTATTGCAAGACCGTGACGCCTTGCGTTTAGATATGCAATTGTCAAAAGAGCGCAGTCGGTGGTTTGCAGCGGCGCACCATGATTTGTGGCAACCCATACAAAGCATATTGCTCTACGCACGTGCCTTGGTTCTGGCCCCTGAAGCCCGGCGACAGGGGCTGTTTTCAGGTATACAACTGGCCAGTCGCTCGGTGGATGATTTCATGGGCCATTTGCGGTTTTGGGCAGAGGGTGTGAATGATGTGCAGCAAGAACTGCGACAGACAAGCACTCTAAGTGCCCATGAATTGTTGCAACCACTGGTCGTTGAAATGCGCTTGCTGGCAGAGCAAAAACACATACTGTTGCGTTACCAACCTTCGCGCTGTGTTGTGGCGGTAGATGATTTGCAAGTCCAGCGCATGGTGCGCAATTTGCTCACCAATGCTTTGCGTTACACACAATCGGGCGGCAGTGTTTTGATCGGATGTCGCCGAGATCGGTGTTTGCTGTGGATCTGGTGCATGGACACTGGTTTGGGAATGTCTCAAGCGCAGTTGTCAGATTGTTTTGACGCGTTCTCTCGCTTCGACAAGGGAGCGCAACAGGTGCGCACACTCGGCTTAGGCTTGTACAGTTTCAAGGAATTGGCGCAAAAAATGGGTTTAAAAACCCGCTGGCACAGTACCCTTGGCAAAGGAACCATGATTGGCTTTGCCGTGCCTTTAGCCTGAACCTGGTTACACGCAAACGACAGGCAAAGATTGGTGCAACCACACTCGAACAGCGGTTTGCAAATTACTGGTCTCACCAGTGGCGAGCAACTGCAGCGAAGCTGGATATTCAGGGCCAGCCAGCAATTGTTTGTCATGCAGCACTTGTGACACGCGCCTGGCCACGGGGTCGCCAGTATCTAGCAAGCTCACATGTGGTCCGACCGCACTTTGTATCAATGGTTTGGCAAATGGGTAATGGGTGCAGCCAAGTACCACGGTATCCATTTGATGGGCTTCTTTGCCAAATTCACCCATGGCACCTAAGTGCTTGCGACACAGAGCAAGCACCTCGCTGCTGTCCCCATGTTGCCATTGCTGTTCAATGGCATCGGCCAAGCCATCACATGCTTGCAAGACAAATTCGGCTTGGTCTTGCAGGCTGCGGTGCAGCTCTTGAAATTTGGCGCTGCCCAATGTGCCTGCTGTTGCCATCACACCAACGCGGCGAGTCCGAGTTTGCAGAGCCGCCGGCTTGATGGCAGGCTCGACCCCGAAAATCGGCAGCTGCACAAACTCTTGTCGCAACACATGGATAGCCAAAGCGGTAGCGGTGTTGCAAGCAAGCACAAAAGCTTTGATGTGGTGTTGCCCCAGCAAAATATGCAGCACATGCTTGGCGCGTTGCAACACAAATGCTTCATCCCGTTCGCCATACGGTGCAAAGCCGCTGTCAGCCAAATACACAAATGACTCATTCGGCAGTTGCAGCTGAAGGGCTTGCAATATGCTCAAACCACCCACACCGCTGTCAAACACACCGATCGGTGCATTTGGCGCGGCGGTTGTTCGATGCGGCGAATTTTGGCTTTGCAACACGTTCAATGGCTGGTGACAGCAATGCCTTTGAACTCGCCGCTGGCGATGCGCTTAGACCATTCGGCCGGGCCGGTGATGTGCGCGCTGGTGCCGCCCGCGTCCACCGCCACGGTGACCGGCATATCGACCACGTCGAATTCATAAATGGCTTCCATGCCCAAATCGGCAAAGCCCACCACCTTGGCGTGTTTGATGGCTTTGGACACGAGGTAGGCCGCGCCGCCGACCGCCATCAAATAAGCCGACTTGTGTTTTTGTATGGCTTCAATCGCGGTGGGGCCGCGCTCGGCCTTGCCGACCATGGCGATCAATCCGGTTTGCGAGAGCATCATCTCGGTGAATTTGTCCATGCGCGTGGCGGTGGTGGGTCCTGCGGGGCCCACCGCTTCATCGCCGACAGGATCGACCGGTCCGACGTAGTAAATCACGCGGTTGGTGAAATCCACGGGGAGAGGTTCACCTTTGGCCAGCATGTCTTGAATGCGTTTGTGCGCGGCGTCGCGACCGGTCAGCATGCGTCCGTTGAGCAGCAAAGTTTGACCCGGTTTCCAAGCCGCCACCTGTTCGCGGGTCAAGCTATTCAAATCGACGCGCTGGCTTTTTTGCGTGTCAGGCATCCAATTCACTTTTGGCCATGTGTCGAGTGACGGTGGGTCCAGATAAACAGGGCCGCTGCCGTCCATCACAAAATGCGCGTGGCGTGTGGCGGCGCAATTGGGAATCATGGCCACCGGCTTGCTGGCCGCGTGCGTGGGGTACATCTTGATTTTGATGTCCAGCACGGTGGTCAAACCCCCCAAGCCTTGCGCGCCTATGCCCAGCGCATTCACTTTGTCGTAAAGCTCCAAACGCAGTTCTTCGGTTTGTGTCAGCTTCTCGCCTTTGGACGATTTGGCTTGCAACTCGTACATGTCCAAGTCATCCATCAAACTTTCTTTGGCCATCAACATGGCTTTTTCGGCTGTGCCGCCAATGCCAATGCCGAGCATGCCCGGCGGGCACCAACCCGCGCCCATGGTCGGCACGGTTTTGAGCACCCAGTCCACCAAACTGTCGCTGGGGTTGAGCATCACCATCTTGGATTTGTTTTCGCTGCCGCCGCCTTTGGCCGCGACGGTGACTTCGAGTGTGTCGCCGGGCACCAGTTCAGTGAAGATAACTGCCGGTGTGTTGTCACCGGTGTTCTTGCGAGCGAACTGCGGGTCGGCCACCACGCTGGCGCGCAAGCGGTTGTCGGTGTGGTTGTAGGCGCGACGCACGCCTTCGTTGATGGCGTCATCCAAACTGCCGGAGAAACCTTCAAAGCGCACGCCCATGCCGACTTTGAGAAACACATTCACGATGCCCGTGTCTTGGCAAATCGGGCGGTGGCCGGTAGCGCTCATTTTGCTGTTGGTCAAAATTTGCGCGATCGCGTCTTTGGCCGTAGCGCTTTGCTCGCGCTCATAAGCGCGCGCCAAGTGCGCGATGTAGTCCGCCGGGTGGTAGTAGCTGATGTATTGCAGTGCAGCTGCCACCGATTCAATCAAGTCGTGTTGTGTGATGTTGCTCATGTGCGTCTTGGTCGTGGGTTGCCAAAGTGAATCAGTGTGTGTCGCCTAAGGAACGGGTTTCGTTCAGCAGCTTGTCGGTGTAGGCAATGGCAATGGCGCTGAGCAAAAAGGCGAGGTGAATAATGGTTTGCCAGATCAAAACTTTTTCATCGTAGTTGGCGGCGTTGATGAAAGTTTTCAGCAAATGGATGGACGAGATGCCGATGATGGCCATGGCCAATTTCACTTTCAACACCGAGGCGTTCACATGGCTGAGCCACTCGGGTTGGTCGGGGTGCTGCTCCAAGTACATGCGAGAGACAAAAGTTTCATAACCACCGACGATGACCATGATCAACAGGTTGGAGATCATCACCACATCGATCAAGGCCAGCACCACCAGCATGATGATGGTTTCATTCAAGCTGACCACAGGAGGGTCAGCTTTATAGCCAATGCTATTGACCAGTGCTTGTAAGGCGGTTTGGCTGCCAAAGGCGGCTTCCAACAAATGCACCAGTTCCACCCAGAAGTGGAAGGCATACACAGCTTGTGCGGCAATCAACCCCAGGTACAAGGGCAATTGCAGCCAACGACTGGAGAAAATCAGGCGTGACAGCGGAGAAGTTTTACGCGGTGGGTTGACTGGGCTGGAATCAGACATAGGCATCACTTTCGTCAGAGTAGACAATTCGTTTAAACAAGCCATTCTAGGCAAAGAGATCGGAGCCATACCGTAAGCTACCTGCCAGTCAGTGGCATGTAAGAGCCATGCACGACAGTCCTGCCCAAGCAGAGCCGCAAAGCGGCCATTCAACATCAGGAGACAAGCCATGAGCCAAGACCACCCCTTACCGGTGATTGCACCGCCCCCCGCATTTGCCAAGCAAGCGACAGTATCAGGCATGGATGCCTACCATGCACTGGTCAAGCACGCCGAAGACGACTACGAAGACTTCTGGGCCACACAGGCCAAGCGCTTGTTGCACTGGCAAACCCCGTTCACCAAAAAGTTGAACCAAGACAAAGCGCCGTTCTTTACATGGTTTGAAGATGGCCGCTTGAATGCTTCTTACAACTGCCTGGACCGCAACGTCGAGCGCGGGCTGGGCGACAAAACCGCCATCATTTTTGAAGCCGACGGCGGTGAAGTCACACACACCACGTATGCGCAATTGTTGGCGCGCACCTGCCAGATTGCCAACGCCATGAAGTCGCTGGGCGTGGTCAAAGGCGACCGCGTCATCATCTACATCTCTATGTCGGTGGACGGCGTGGCGGCGATGCAAGCCTGTGCACGCATAGGCGCGACGCATTCGGTGGTGTTCGGCGGCTTCTCGGCGCAAAGTTTGCGCGACCGCATCGAAGACACCGGCGCCAAACTCGTCATCACCGCCGACCACCAATTGCGCGGCGGCAAGCAACTGCCTTTGAAATCCATCGTAGATGAAGCCCTGACATTGGGCGGATGCGACAGCGTCAAACATGTGCTGGTGTCCAAGCGTTCCGGCGCGGATATACCTATGCAAGCTGGGCGCGATTTGTGGTTATCCGAAGTGGCTGACAAGCAGCCCGCCACTTGCACGCCTGAATGGGTGGAAGCAGAGCATCCCTTGTTCTTGTTGTACACCTCCGGTTCCACCGGCAAACCCAAGGGCGTGCAGCACAGCACCGGCGGTTACCTGATGCACGCGGCGCTCACGACAGAGTGGACCTTTGATTTGAAAGCCGACGATGTGTTTTGGTGCACCGCAGACATCGGTTGGGTCACGGGCCACACGTACATCGCTTATGGCCCGCTGGCTTTGGGCGGCACACAAATCGTGTTTGAAGGTGTGCCCACCTTCCCAGATGCTGGCCGTTTCTGGAAGATGATCCAAGACCATAAGGTCAGCATTTTTTACACGGCACCGACAGCGATTCGCTCTCTCATCAAAGCCGCTGAAAGCAATGAAGCGGTGCACCCCGCTCGTTACGACTTGAACAGTTTGCGCTTGCTGGGTTCCGTGGGCGAGCCCATCAACCCTGCGGCTTGGCAGTGGTACCACCAGCACATTGGCGGCGGTCGCTGCCCCATCGTGGACACCTTCTGGCAAACCGAAACCGGCGGCCACATGATCACGCCGCTGCCGGGTGCCACGCACTTGGTGCCCGGTTCGTGCACGCTGCCGTTTCCCGGCATTCAAGCCGCTATCGTTGACGAGACCGGTAAAGACGTGCCCCATGGTCAGGCGGGTATTTTGGTGGTAAAAAAACCTTGGCCATCCATGATTCGCAACATCTGGGGCGACCCCGAGCGTTTCAAGAAAAGCTATTTCCCCGAAGACTTTCAAGGTAAATACTATTTGGCAGGTGACGGCGCGATCCGCGATGCGCACACCGGCAACTTCACCATCACCGGCCGCATTGACGACGTGTTGAACGTGTCAGGTCACCGTATGGGCACCATGGAAATTGAATCGGCCTTGGTCAGTTGCACCGAGTTGGTGGCCGAGGCTGCGGTGGTCGGTCGCCCGGACGACACCACGGGTGAGGCGATTTGCGCGTTTGTGGTGTTGAAGCGCCCGCGCCCCACAGGCGACGAGGCCAAGCAAATCGCCAAGATGTTGCGTGACCATGTGGGCAAGGAAATCGGACCGATTGCCAAGCCCAAAGATATTCGTTTTGGCGAGAACTTGCCCAAGACGCGTTCCGGCAAGATCATGCGCAGGTTGCTGCGCTCGATCGCCAAGGGTGAGGAGATCACGCAGGACGTGTCCACTTTGGAAAACCCGGCGATATTGACGCAGTTGTCTGAAAGTGTTTGATTTACTGCGGTCATAAAGACACGCTTAGGCCGACCCATCCGGTGCGCTTTTTTTCTGCGCTTTCGCTCGAAAAAAACGCCCCCTCCTGTTCGGCCTGAGAGAATGGTTTGTCTTCAGAAATTGGTTACTGACCCCAATTACGATCACCAAAAAAAAGAGCAACCGAAGTTGCTCTCTATCAAGAAGTGCAAAAAAATTATTTGAGACCCAGAATCCAAGTCGCCAATTTCTTGCCTTCAGCTTCGTTGACTTGCGGGTTGGCAGGCATGGGAATCGCTCCCCAGACACCACCACCACCTTGACGGATTTTGGTGGCCAAAGTGGCAGCAGCCTCCTTGTTGCCGGCGTATTTTTTGGCCACTTCCTTGAATGAAGGACCCAGCACTTGCGTGCCGACTGCATGACAACCCAGGCAATTTTTAGTGCCTGCCAATTTTTCATCAGCAAACACAGATTGGCTAAAGCCAGCAGCAAGCAAGGTGGCGATCAACACACGTTTCATTTGTAAGTCCTTGTTGAAAAAGGATCAGAATAAATCAAGCACAGCACCCTTGCTGGCGGTACTGGCATTGTGTGCAAATTTGGCTTGCACACCACGGGTGTAGCGCGGCTTGGGTGCTTTCCATGCCGCGCGGCGTGTGGCTATTTCCGTGTCAGGCACATTCAATTCCAGCAAAAGTTTGTGGGCATCAATCGTGATGCTGTCGCCTTCATGAATCAGCGCAATCGTGCCACCTACCGCAGCCTCAGGTGCCACATGGCCGACCACCATGCCCCAAGTGCCGCCAGAGAAACGACCATCGGTGATCAAACCCACGCTTTCACCCAAACCCGCGCCAATCAGCGCGCTTGTGGGCGCCAACATTTCTGGCATGCCCGGGCCGCCTTTGGGGCCGAGGTAACGCAACACCATCACATCGCCTGCCTTGATCTTGCCGTCAAGCACCGCTTTCAATGCAGATTGCTCATCGTCAAACACACGCGCAGGTCCGGTGATGACGGGGTTTTTCAGGCCGCTGATTTTGGCGACAGCGCCTTCGGGCGACAAATTGCCTTTCAAAATAGCCAAGTGACCTTCGGCATACATGGGCTTGTCAATCGGGCGAATCACGTCCTGGTCTGCGCGAGGCGTGTCCGGCACATCGGCCAAATTCTCAGCCACGGTTTTGCCGGTGATGGTCATGCAGTCGCCGTGCAGCAAACCGGCTTTGAGCAACACCTTCATCACTTGTGGAATGCCACCGGCTTTGTGCAAGTCGACAGCTAAATATTTGCCGCTGGGCTTCAAGTCGCAAATGACGGGTACTTTTTTGCGCATGCGCTCAAAGTCATCAATCGTCCAGTCCACTTCTGCGGTGTGGGCAATCGCTAGAAAGTGAAGCACAGCGTTGGTGGATCCGCCCGTGGCCATGATGACTGCGACTGCGTTTTCAATCGCCTTTTTGGTCACGATGTCGCGCGGCTTCAAATCTTTTTTGATGGCTTCAATCAATACCTTGGCTGATTCTTTGGCAGAGTTCTGAGTTTCATCATGCGGATTCGCCATGGTGGACGAATAAGGCAGCGACATACCCAGCGCCTCAAATGATGAGGACATGGTGTTGGCGGTGTACATGCCGCCGCAACTGCCGGTGCCGGGAATGGCGCGCATTTCAATTTCACGCAAATCCGCGTCGCTGAGTTTGCCCGCTGCGTTTTCGCCCACGGCTTCAAACACGCTGACAATGTTGAGGTCTTTGCCTTTGTAAC
The DNA here is from genome assembly GCA_027488735.1 of Comamonadaceae bacterium. Lineage (GTDB taxonomy): Bacteria > Pseudomonadota > Gammaproteobacteria > Burkholderiales > Burkholderiaceae_C > Limnohabitans. Next base: position 304,668 of record JAIYBB010000001.1, read on the forward strand.
TGCCGGGAAGAATGGTGCCGCCATACACATAAATGGCGGGCACATTGGCGCGCAACATGCCCATCATGCCGCCGGGCATGTTTTTGTCGCAACCGCCGACCACCAGCACGCCGTCCATCCATTGACCGCCGACACAGGTTTCTATGCAGTCGGAAATCACTTCGCGGCTGGTGAGCGAATATTTCATGCCTTCGGTGCCCATCGACATGCCGTCTGAAATGGTTGGGGTGCCAAAAATTTGCGCGTTGCCGCCTGCTTCTTCAATCCCGGCCACTGCTGCATCTGCCAGTTTTTGCAAACCGCTGTTACAAGGCGTGATCGTCGAGTGACCATTGGCCACGCCCACCATGGGCTTGCCGAAGTCGCCTTCTTGGTAGCCCATGCCGTAATACATGGAGCGGTTAGGTGCGCGGGATTTGCCTTCGGTGATATTGGCGGAGCGGCGGTTGATTTTGATAGGAGCGGTGGCCATGGATGTTCCAGTGGTAAAACAATTAAGGTGATTAGTTTAGCCTCGTCAAAAAAAGACCCAGTTCTCTTTTTAACGGATCAGTAAAGCCCCAATGGTTTGACGCACAATCTCGGCATGCTGATACACCCTCAATTCGACCCGGTCGCCCTGTCACTAGGCCCTGTTGCCATCCATTGGTATGGCTTGACTTACCTGATGGCATTTCTGCTGTTTGTATTGCTTGCGCGGCTTCGGTTGCGCCAAGAACCGTATGCCTCACTGGCTCTAAAAGGGCTTTGGTCTAACCAAGATATTGACGATTTGATGACTTACGGCGTGCTCGGTGTGGTGCTGGGCGGGCGTATCGGTTACTGCTTGTTTTATCAGCCGGGTTATTACGCGGCGCATCCTTTGGAAATTGCTTACATCTGGCAAGGCGGCATGAGTTTTCATGGCGGCATGCTCGGTGTCATTGTCGCCATGGCCTTGGCAGCGTGGCGGCGCAAACGTCCATGGCTGGAAATCACCGATTTCATCGCCCCTTGTGTGCCCACCGGTTTGGCTGCCGGTCGGGTGGGCAATTTCATCAATGGCGAGTTGTGGGGCCGGGCAGCCTCGGCAGATTTGCCCTGGGCCATGGTGTTCCCACAAAGCGGCTCTGATGTGCCGCGCCATCCGTCGCAGATTTACCAGTTTTTGTTAGAGGGTTTGCTGCTGTTTGTGGTGTTGTGGTGGTTGGCGCGCAAGCCGCGTCCCACCGGTTGGATCTCCGGTATGTTTTTGATCGGCTATGGTGCGACGCGTTTCACCGCCGAGTATTTCCGCGAACCGGATGCGCACTTGGGCTTGTTGTCCATGGGCTTGTCTATGGGCCAGTGGCTGTGTGTGCCCATGTTGATTGCAGGTGCGGGCTTGGTCTGGTGGTCTCAGCGTAAACCGCGGGCCTGAACCGCGGGCTTGGACCCTGCCAAACTGGCGTTTTTGCACAGACTGACAATCGTTTTCAACACGCCAAACACTGTGCCTATGATTTTTCTTTCCGCATTCACATGAACCACACCAATCTTTACAGTGCTTTGCGCCAAGGCTTTCCGGCTGACTTGACGCAGACAGCGATTGCAACCGACCAAGGTCTGGCTTACAGCTGGAATGACTTGGAGCGCGGCAGCGCCATGTTGGCCAATTGGTTGGAAAGCCTGTCACTGCCGCCTGCTTCGCGGGTCGCGGTGCAGGTTGAAAAATCAGTTGAAGTGCTGATGCTCTATTTGGCTTGTTTGCGCAGCGGCCATGTGTTTTTGCCTTTGAACCCGGCTTATCAGCAAACTGAAATTGCTTACTTTGTGGCCAATGCAGAACCTGCTTTGGTGGTTTGCACACCGGCCAATTTTGGCTGGGTCAGCAAAATCGCTTTTCAAGCGGGCACGCGTTATGTGGTGACGCTGAATGAAGAGCGTGGTGGCAGTTTGCTGGAGCGTGCCGCGCACCACAGCGATGTGCACATGCCGGTCATTTCACAGCCGGATGACCTCGCCGCGATCATTTACACCAGTGGCACGACCGGGCGAAGCAAGGGTGCCATGCTGACGCACCACAACCTATTGAGCAACGCGCAAATGTTGAAAGACTATTGGGATTGGCGCGACGACGATGTGCTGATTCATGCTTTACCGATTTTTCATGTGCACGGTTTGTTTGTCGCCATCCACGGTGCCTTTATCAATGGCAGCCAAATGCTGTGGCACAGCCGCTTTGATGCACAGCGGGTATTGGCGGACATGCCGCGCGCCACGGTGTTGATGGGCGTTCCCACGTTTTACACAAGGCTGCTGGCCTTGCCCGGTTTGAATGCGCAGGTGTGCGCGCGCATGCGTTTGTTTATTTCGGGTTCTGCGCCCATGCTGGTGGATACGTTTGAGAGCTGGCAGCAGCGCACCGGGCACACGGTGCTCGAGCGCTACGGGATGAGTGAAACCGTGATGTTGACGTCCAACCCTTGCACGCCAGATGAACGCTTTGGCGGCGCTTCTCAGCGCATGGGCGGCAGCGTGGGTTTTCCTTTGCCCGGCGTGAGTTTGCGGATTGTGGATGACCATGGCTTGCCGCTGGCCAGCGGTGAGGTGGGCAGCATTCAAGTCAAAGGGCCGAATGTGTTTGCCGGCTATTGGCGCATGCCCGAGAAAAACGCGCAAGAGTTCACCGCTGATGGCTACTTCATCACAGGCGACATGGGGACGCTTGATGAGCAGGGCTATGTGCGGATTGTGGGACGCAGCAAAGACTTGATCATCAGCGGCGGCTTGAATGTGTACCCGGCTGAAATTGAAGATGCGTTGAACAACCTGCCCGGTGTGGCCGAAAGCGCAGTCGTGGGCTTGCCGCATGCGGATTTTGGTGAGGTGGGGTTTGCTTTTGTGCTGGCCAAGCCCGGCGTGGAGTTACAACTTCAAACGCTGTTGATCGCACTAAAAAACCAACTGGCCAATTTCAAAGTGCCTAAGCATTGCCATGTGGTGACCGAGTTGCCGCGTAACGCCATGGGCAAAGTGCAGAAAAATGTGTTGCGGGATCTGGCGGGGAAATTGGGGTCAGATACCAATTAATTCCCCCAATTTCTGATTCATCAATTAATCGGTATCTGACCCCAATTCCCCAATTCCCACCAACCCCAATTTCCAATTTCACAATTTCTCAGGGGCAAGAGCCTGCCTGATACGTTGGATCTGCCATTGCTTTGGCCACTGCTTCACCCAACTCAATCACCGCCAATGCGTAATAACTGCTGCGGTTGTAACGCGTGATGACAAAGAAGTTTTCGGTCCCCGCCACATAGCTGGGTGGGCCGCCGCCGTTGTAAAGCTGCACCAGCGCCAAGGGCTTGTCAAAAGCCATGGCTGCCTGCGACAACACCGCTTGCTTGCTTTGCAAATGCGATGCTGACCACGAAGGAACAATGTCTGGGGCCAGCAATGCATTCAAATCATCTTCATAGATGTCCGTCACATCCACTTCAAAATGTGTCGGCATGCCCGGCTGCCAGCCGTATGCCTTGAAATAATTGGCTACCGAGCCAATCGCATCAGCGGCACTGTTGCTCAGGTCAATGCGGCCATTGCCATCAAAGTCCACGGCAAAGCGCGCAATGCTTGAAGGCATGAATTGAGGCAAACCATTTGCACCCGCGTAACTTCCCAGCGGCGGTGTTTGACTGGGTTGCATTTTTTGTTGCTTTAAAAAATAGGCCAACTCGTTTTGAAAAAATGCCTGTCGTTCAGCGGCTTGCGGATGCGATGAAGGAAACATCACACTGAGCGTGGTCAGCGCGTCGAGTAATTTGTAAGTCCCCAGGTGCTTGCCGTAAAAAGTTTCTACACCCATGATGCCAACGATGTAATGCGGTGCCACGCCATAAATTACCAGGGCTTGGTCAAGCAACAAACTATGGTCACGCCAAAATTTCACACCGTGCTGAATCCGGCAATCGCTCAGGAACCTGGCCCGGTAAGCCGTCCAATTTTTTTGTTGCGGCGATGCGGGCGGCAGCACCATGGGCAAGATGGCTGGGATTTGCCGCGCTTGCGACAGTTGTTTTGTGACCCAAGCGATGGGCAGTTGCTGCTGGCGTGCAATGTTTCGGGCCAATTCACGCACAGCCGCAGTGTTGCCAAAGCGTTTTCCTTTGATGGCTTTTGCTGACCTGGCTGGTTTGTGTTTTTTCTTGGCAGCGGCCAATGCGGTGGTTTTAGACGCGCCGGCCGTGGTACTTTTTGTCGTGGCATGGGCTTGTGTGAAGCACAAAGCGCAAAGGGTCAGAAGGAGGGCTGAAGTGGTTGCCAAAAAATGCTTGGCGCTTGGGTAAGTCTGATTTACTGGCATCGATCACGAGTGTAGCCAAACACACAGAGGCACTTATACACACACTCGTGTTAAGCTGATTTCAGTCATGGAAAATCTCAATTTACTGCTGTCAGCCTTGACCCAAGAAAGCATACCCACAGGCTTGGTCAAAGAGGCTGTTTATTTGTTGGCGATTGTGCTGTTTGCCTGGTTGACCGCTTGGGTCTTGGGGAGGCATTCAAAAACCGAATCGGTGTTGTTTGGCAAGCAAGTCATCGATGGCTTGCTGTTTCCCTTATTGGCCTTGCTGCTGACGTATTTTGTACAGGCTCTGCTGTTCAAGCAGCAACCACTTATCTTGCTGAAGTTGGCTGTGCCTGTGTTGTTGTCACTTGCCCTGATCCGTTTGTGCGCACGCGTGCTGATGGCGGTGTTTCCGCTGTCTCCGATGGCGGTGTTGACCGAGCGCTTGGTGTCGTGGTTGGCATGGGGCGTGGCGGTGCTGTGGATCACCGATTTGCTGCCTTTGGTGGCCACAGAAATGGAAAAAATCCATCTGAGCTTTGGTCGGACCAAGCTGGATTTGCGCACCTTGTTTGAGGGCATCTTGTCCTCTGGCTTGGTGCTGGTGCTGAGCTTGTGGCTGTCAGCGGCCATTGAGCACCGCATACTGACGCAAACGGTCAGTGATTTGTCCATGCGAAAAGTGGCGGCGAATGTGCTGCGCGCGATCATTCTTTTGTTGGGTTTATTGTTGGCCTTGTCTGCGGTTGGCGTGGACCTGACTGCGTTGTCAGTGCTGGGCGGTGCTTTGGGCGTGGGGCTGGGGCTGGGCTTGCAAAAACTCGCCGCCAACTATGTCAGCGGTTTTGTGGTCTTGGTTGAGCGATCTGTGCGGATCGGTGACCATATTCGGGTCGATGGCGTGGAAGGTCAGGTCAGTGACATCAAAACCCGCTACACCTTGATCCGTGACCCGAATGGCCGCGAATCCATCATTCCCAACGAATTGCTGATGACGCAAAGGGTGGACAACTTTTCCTTGTCCGACTTGGCCGTCTCTTTGCAAACCACGGTGGTGGTGGCACTGGACTCTCCCGTTGAAAAGGTTCAACGGATTTTGTTAGAAGCCTTGCACGCTGTCCCAGATGTCATCGCAGAGCCTGCCGCGCAAGTGCATTTCAGCCGTATCAGCGCCGACGGATTGGAATTTACTTTGCAATTTTGGGTGGCTGATCGTTTGCATTCACGTTTGGCTGTGATTTCACGGGTCCATGGCGCTGCTTGGGCGGCTTTGCAAGCCGCTGCCGTCTCACTGCCTCTGCCCAAAGCCTTTGTGGTTTCTGCCAATCCCTGAGCCGAACAGTGTTCTGACAACTTGCCATTTGCTTCTAGGGGTTAAAAAAGCACGACCGTTCAGAAATGAAAATGGATTGGTCTAGAATGACGTGCACGTCAACTTCCAGCCCTTGGAAGGCATGACTTTTACTTACCGTTATTTCTTGGAGCAAACCCATGAAGGCATTGGTCGCCGTCAAGCGCGTGGTGGATTACAACGTCAAAGTCCGGGTCAAATCTGACCAGACCGGCGTGGATATCGCCAACGTCAAAATGAGCATGAACCCGTTCGACGAAATCGCTGTAGAAGAAGCGGTTCGCTTGAAAGAAAAAGGCGTGTTGACCGAGGTGGTCGTGGTGTCTTGCGGCGTGACCCAATGCCAGGAAACTTTGCGTACCGCCATGGCCATTGGTGCTGACCGTGGCATTCTGGTCGAAACCACTGAAGAACTGCAACCCTTGGCCGTGGCCAAGTTGCTCAAAGCGCTGGCCGACAAAGAACAACCCGGCATGGTGATTTTGGGCAAGCAAGCGATTGACGACGATTGCAACCAGACCGGTCAAATGCTGGCAGCGCTGGCCGATTGGCCGCAAGCCACATTCGCTTCCAAAGTGGAAATGGTTGACGGCAGCCTGCAAGTGACGCGCGAAGTCGACGGTGGACTTGAAACTTTGAAGCTTTCAATGCCTGCCGTTATCACCACCGACTTGCGCTTGAACGAGCCGCGCTACGTCACGCTGCCCAACATCATGAAGGCCAAGAAAAAACAGATCGATATTTTCAAACCCGAAGACTTGGGTGTGGACGTCACACCGCGCATCAAAACATTGAAGGTCAGCGAGCCGCCCAAGCGCAGCGCCGGTATCAAAGTGGCCGATGTGACCGCACTGGTAGACAAACTTAGAAATGAAGCAAAGGTGATTTGACATGGCCTCCTTAGTGATTGCAGAACACGACAACCACAGCCTGAAACCGGCGACTTTGAACACCGTGACCGCAGCCATCGCTTGCGGCGGTGACGTGCATGTCTTGGTAGCTGGCAAAGACGCTGGCGCCGTTGCCACTGCTGCCGCGCAGATTACAGGCGTGAGCAAGGTATGGCATGCAGAAGCTGATGTGTTTGCCCATGGTTTGGCCGAGCACATGGCCGCGCAAGTACTGGCCTTGGCCTCAGGCTATAGCCACATTTTGTTTGCCGCCACAGCCAGCGGCAAAAACATCGCGCCGCGTGTCGCCGCCAAATTGGACGTGGCACAGGTCAGCGACATCACCCGTGTGGACAGCCCGGACACCTTCGAGCGCCCCATTTATGCGGGCAATGCCATGGCGACTGTGCAAGCCAAAGATGCGACCAAAGTCATCACCGTGCGCACCACCGGTTTTGACGCGGCAGCCACCGGCGGCAGTGCTGCCGTGGAAGTGATTCAAGCGACTACCGCCGACGCAAAGAGCCTGTTCATGGGCAGCGAGATTGCCAAGAACGACCGCCCCGAACTCACCGCCGCCAAAATCATCGTGTCGGGCGGCAGGGCATTGGGCAGTGCAGAAAAATTCAATGAAGTTATCACGCCATTGGCAGACAAACTCGGTGCTGCACTCGGTGCCAGCCGCGCGGCCGTGGACGCAGGTTATGCGCCCAACGACTGGCAGGTCGGTCAAACCGGCAAGATCGTTGCGCCGCAGTTGTATGTGGCTTGCGGTATCAGCGGCGCCATCCAACATTTGGCGGGCATGAAAGACAGCAAAGTCATTGTCGCCATCAACAAAGACCCGGAGGCTCCGATTTTCAGCGTCGCTGACTACGGCTTAGAGGCCGATTTGTTTGTGGCTGTGCCCGAGCTGGTCGCGGCCCTTTAAACACTGATGACAAAGGCACCGATCGGTGCCTTTTTTTATTTTGATTTTGGAGATTGACTGTGAGCTACACCGCACCCGTGAAAGACATGCTTTTCAATATGCAGCATCTGGCGGCCATCGAGCGGATTGCCGCCATGCCCGGTTTTGAAGATGCAGGTTTGGAAACCGCGCAAGCCGTGTTGGAAGAATGTGCGCGTTTCAACCAAGACGTGGTGGCTCCGCTGAATTGGGAAAGCGACAAACAGCCCTCCAGTTTGAAAGACGGTCATGTAACAACAGCACCCGGCTTCAAGCAGGCCTATAAGCAGTACTCCGAAGGCGGTTGGCAAGGTTTGCAACACCCGGTCGATTGCGGTGGTCAAGGCTTGCCTAAAACCATTGGCGCTGCCTGCGTGGAAATGTTGAATGCAGCGAGCTTGAGTTTCGCGCTCTGTCCTTTGTTGACCGATGGCGCGATCGAAGCCTTGTTGACCGCTGGCAGCGACGAACTGAAAGCCACCTACTTAGAAAAATTGGTGAGCGGCGAATGGACCGGCACCATGAACCTGACCGAGCCGCAAGCCGGTTCTGATTTGTCACTGGTGCGTTCACGCGCAGAGCCGCAAGCCGATGGCACTTACAAAGTGTTCGGCACCAAAATCTACATCACCTATGGTGAGCACGACATGGCCGAGAATATCGTGCATCTGGTGTTGGCACGCGTGAGCGGTGCGCCTGAAGGCATCAAAGGCATCAGCTTGTTTGTCGTGCCTAAGTTCATGGTGAACAAAGACGGCTCTTTGGGCGCGCGCAATGATGTGCATTGCGTGAGCATTGAGCACAAGCTGGGCATCAAAGCCAGCCCGACAGCGGTGCTGCAGTACGGCGACCACGGCGGCGCTACCGGCTTTTTGGTCGGACAAGAAAACCGTGGCTTGGAATACATGTTCATCATGATGAACGCCGCGCGTTACGCGGTCGGCGTGCAAGGTATTGCGGTGGCCGATCGCGCTTACCAAAAGGCCGTGCAATACGCGCGTGACCGTGTGCAAAGCCGCCCGGTGGATGGTTCTATCAAAGCTTCAGCGCCCATCATTCACCACCCGGATGTGCGCCGCATGCTCATGACCATGCGCGCTTACACCGAAGGCTGTCGTGCCATGGCCAGCGTTGCTGCTGCGGCCTATGACGCAGCGCATCATCACACCGATGCAGACACACGCAAGCAAAACAACGCTGTCTATGAATTCATGGTGCCGTTGGTCAAAGGCTTTAGCACCGAGATGAGTTTAGAAGTCACGTCTCTTGGCGTGCAAGTGCATGGCGGCATGGGCTTCATCGAAGAAACCGGCGCGGCGCAGTACTACCGTGACGCGAAAATTTTGACGATTTACGAAGGCACCACAGCCATTCAGGCCAACGATTTGGTCGGACGTAAAACCGCACGCGACGGCGGTCAAACGCCCAAGGCTTTGGCCGCGCAAATGGAAAAAACTGAAGCCGAGTTGATCAAGTTGGGCACTGACGATGGCAAAGCTATCGCACACCGTTTGGCTGCAGCGCGCAAAGCGTTTTTGGATGTGGTCAATTTCATCGTCGATACCGCCGCCAGCGACCCTAATGCAGCTTATTCCGGCAGCGTGCCGTACCTGATGTTGGCGGGTAATGTGGTGTCTGGTTGGCAACTGGCCCGCAGCTTCGTGGCTGCTCAGCATGCATTGGCAGCAGGCGACACCGACACCGCGTTCATGCAAGCCAAGATGGTGACAGCGCGTTTTTACGCCGACCACATTTTGAGCAAAGCACCATCAGTGCGCGACGGCATTGTCGAAGGCGCACACAGCGTGACCGCCATGGCCTTGGAAGCGTTTTAAAAACAACGCTTTAAATTAATCATTTCATCGAGTTACAAAGAGTACCGTCCATGTCTAAACTGCCAGCCATTTTTTCAACAATGACTTTTCCTGTCATTGCCTCTCCGTTGTTCATCATCAGCAACCCCAAAACTGTGATCGCGCAATGTATCAACGGTGTTGTCGGCTCCATGCCCTCCTTGAATGCCCGTCCTCTTTCTCAATTGGATGAGTGGTTGGCTGAAATCACCGAAACATTGGCTGCCCACAACCGCGCTCACCCCGATCAACCTGCCGCGCCTTTTGCCATCAACCAGATCGTTCACAAAAGCAATGAGCGTTTGGACGAGGACATGGCCTTGTGTGTGAAATACAAGGTGCCGCTGATCATCACTTCATTGGGTGCGCGCGAAGAGATCAACCAAGCGGCACACAGCTACGGCGGTTTGGTGATGCATGACATCATCAACAACAAGTTCGCGCACAAGGCGATTGAAAAAGGCGCTGACGGTTTGATTGCGGTTGCCACGGGAGCCGGTGGCCACGCTGGCGTGAAAAGCCCTTTTGCATTGATTCAAGAGATTCGCCAATGGTTTGATGGCCCGTTGGCATTAAGCGGCTCTATTGCCAGCGGCGGTGCTATTTTGGCGGCACTGGCCATGGGAGCCGACTTCGCGTACATCGGATCCGCATTCATCGCCACAGACGAAGCGCGTGCGGCAGAAGAGTACAAGCAATGCATCGTCAACAGCAATTCTGATGATATTGTTTACAGCAATTTATTCACTGGTGTGCATGGCAATTATTTGGCGCCTTCCATTCGCAACGCTGGTATGGATCCGGACAATCTCCCTGAGAGCGACCCCAGCAAAATGAATTTTGCTGGCGATAAAACCAAAGCATGGAAAGATATTTGGGGTTGCGGTCAGGGCATCGGCGTGATCGACAAAGTGCAAAGCACCGCTGATTTGATTGCGCAATTCAAACGTGAATTTGAAGATGCCAAACACCGTTTGATAGCCGCGTGATTTTTGCAGGCAAATAAAAAAGCCACCCTAGGGTGGCTTTTTATTGACTAGGTCGTTTTCAACCGAAATGACAAATGTAGTGGTAGCTTTCAGTCACCTTGATCTCAAACGATGAATTCGCGCCTATGCTGAATGTGTCGCCTGCGCCGCTGTGCTGCCAAGCGTCGCTTCCGGCGAGTTTGTATTCGCAGGCACCAGCCACGCATTCCATGATTTCAGGCGCGGCGGTGTTGAATGTCAGATGCGAGGGCAGCACCACACCCACCGATTTTTTCTCTCCGCTTGGCGTGACGATGGCGTGGCTCACGCATTTACCGTCGAAAAACACATTGGCTTTGGTGGCGATGTTCACGCCCTGTATATGTTCGGTGGTCATGTTCAGGCCTTTTTCTTGGCAGGAGTTTTGCGGGCCGCGGTTTTGCTTTCGCGTTCGTTTTTCAGGTTGGCGGCAATGCGCATGCGCAAAGCATTCAGTTTGATGAAGCCCCCGGCATCTGCCTGGTTGTATGCGCCGCCGTCGTCGTCAAACGTGGCGATACGGGTGTCAAACAAACTGTCGGTTTTGCTTTCGCGGCCCACGCACATGATGGTGCCTTTGTAGAGCTTTAAGCGAACATTGCCGTTGGCCGTGGCTTGTGACGCGTCGATCAAACCTTGCAGCAATTCGCGCTCGGGGCTGAACCAATAACCGTTGTAAACCAGACGCGCGTAACGCGGCATCAGGTCTTCTTTGAGTGCCAGCACTTCACGGTCAAGTGTGATCGATTCAATGGCGCGGTGTCCAGACAACAAAATCGTGCCGCCTGGCGTTTCGTAGCAACCACGGCTCTTCATGCCAACGTAGCGGTTTTCCACTTTGTCCAAACGGCCGATGCCGTGTTTGCCGCCCACGGTGTTCAGGTGTGCCAACACTTTCGCGGGTGACATACGCACGCCGTCAATCGCCACCACATCGCCGTGCTTGTAAGTGAGCTCAACGATTTGCGGCTTGTTCGGTGCTTTTTCCGGGCTGACCGTCAAGCGCCACATGCTGTCGTCGGGCGCGTAGTTCGGGTCTTCCAAAATGCCGCCCTCATAGCTGATGTGCAGCAAATTGGCGTCCATGGAATAGGGCGCAGGTCCTTTGCGCTTGGCACCGTCCACCGGTATGCCGTGTTGATCCGCATAGCGCATGAGTTTTTCGCGTGAGAGCAAATCCCACTCGCGCCAGGGCGCGATGATCTTCACGTTAGGCATCAAGGCATAAGCACCCAACTCAAAACGCACTTGGTCATTGCCTTTGCCGGTCGCGCCGTGGCTGATGGCGTCGGCTTTGGTTTTGCGGGCAATTTCAACGAGACGTTTGGCGATCAAGGGCCGTGCGATAGAGGTGCCTAATAAATATTCTCCTTCGTAAAGCGCATTGGCGCGAAACATGGGGAAGACAAAATCGCGCACGAATTCTTCGCGCAAATCTTCAATAAAAATATTTGCGGGCTTGATGCCCATTTTGATGGCCTTGGCGCGCGCCGGTTCAATTTCTTCGCCTTGGCCGATGTCGGCTGTGAAGGTGACCACTTCACAGTGGTATTCGTCTTGCAGCCATTTCAAAATGATGGAGGTGTCCAAGCCGCCTGAATAGGCCAGCACCACGCGTTGCGGTGCTTTGGAAGTGTCTGACTGTGTAGGATTTTTACGCATGAAACTTTAATCATTAAGAACAAAGGCGCGATTCTAGGCCATGCCCTGAATGAAAAAAACCGCTCGGTGTGAGCGGCTTTTCTGAGGAGAAAGAAGAATTACCAACTTTGCGGTGCCGAACCGGGTGGCGGCACAGCACTGGCAGCCGGCAATGGCGGGTAGGTGTAGTTTGGACTGTTCGACACCACGGGCGTGATTTGAAGTCGCACAGTAGGGCCTGGATCCTGAGGCATTTGCACGATGTATTGTTTGCCCGCGTATTCATAGGTCACGTTGTATGCCATGGTGCGGTTTTCGTAAAAATTTTGGGTGTTACATGTTTGGACGTTTTTGACCTCTGGCGCTGGCGTACCTTCAATTTTGTCGCCCAAAATGGCGCCACCAAATATGCCGATCGCTGTGCCAAGCCCGTCGCGACCGATGGCATGACCGACTGTGCCACCCGCAATGGCTCCCATGAGGGCACCGGCCCCAGACTTGCTGGGCTGTGTGGTGACCTGCTGATGAGTACAGACTTGGCGAGGCACTGCGACTTGTTGGATGATGGGCACCGAAGAAATGACCCGCCCGACTTCTTGGGCGTGGACTTGGGGCAGGAAGAAAATGGGCAATAAACCAAAAACACTGAGAAGTTTTTTCATGGGCAAGCTCCTTGTATGCGTAATGCTCCCACAATCTAACGGAAATGCAAGCCATAGGGTTGACAGGGTTTTAGGTGCCATGAGGGACAATGATTCCTATGAATTTAATTGATTGGCTCAACCACTGTGAGCGCTTGCACCCGCAAACCATAGAGATGGGGCTTGGCCGGGTTGCTGTGGTGGCAAAAACCATGGGTTTGCATTTTGATTGCCCCGTTGTTACCGTGGCCGGAACCAACGGAAAAGGCTCGACCTGCGCCATGCTGGAGTCTGTTTACAGACAATCTGGTTACAAAACAGGTTTGTACACGTCGCCGCATTTGGTGTACTTTCAAGAGCGTTGCTGCATCAACGGTCGTCCTGTGGCAGAAGCGGATTTGGTGGGGCATTTTGAGCGGGTAGAGGCAGCAAGAGGCGAAGTCACTCTCAGTTATTTTGAGTTCACCAGTTTGGCTTTGTTCAGTTGCTTGGCTGCTGCAGGATTGGATGTAGTGATTCTGGAAGTAGGCTTGGGCGGTCGCCTCGATGCGGTCAACGTGATCGACGCAGACTGTGCGGTCATCACCAGCGTGGACTTGGATCACATGGATTTACTGGGCCCTGACCGGGAAACCATAGGCGCTGAAAAAGCCGGCATCATGCGTGCGGGAAAACCGGTGGTTATCAGCGACCCTTCTCCTCCCCATTCCTTGTTGATGCATGCGACGGAGTTACAAACAGACGTCTGGCAGGTCATGAAGGATGTGCAGTTTTCAGGGGACAACCAACAGTGGACATGGCGCGCCCGAGGACGTACTTACAGTGGTTTGGCGTATCCTGCGCTGCGCGGCGCCAATCAACTCTTGAACGCGGCAGGCGTGATTGCGGTGATGGAGGCCATGCGTACGCAGTTGCCAGTCACGGCGCAAGCCATACGCGCGGGTTTGTCTTTGGTGACTTGGCCGGGGCGCTTTCAACTGTTACCGGGGCAACCGGCTATCGTGCTTGATGTCGCGCACAACCCGCATGCGGCGGCTGCCTTGGCACATAACTTGGACGCCATGGGTTTTTATCCTCGTACCCATGCGGTGGTGGGTGCCATGGCGGACAAAGATCTATTGGGATTGCTGCGGCGTTTGCTGCCGCTGGTGGAATGTTGGTACTTTTGCGACCTGCCCACGCCCAGAGCGGCCAGCGCGCAAGCCTTGAAAGAGGTCTGGCAATCGTTGAACCCTGCGGCCACGTCGACTGCAAGCTTGTGCAGCGGACCATCTGAAGCGATGAACCAAGCCTTATTGGCGGCTGACCCCGCTGATAGAATTCTTGTTTTTGGTTCGTTTTTCACTGTTGGCGGGGTTTTACAGCACGGTATTGAAGGCCGTCTACCCGCCGCTTCACACACCTGAACCTGCCCATGGCCTTTTTCAAGTCCCGCGCTTCCACTTCGTCGGCCGCTGAATCCAACAAGGATGACGCACAAAGCATGGACAGCCTGCGCAAACAAGCGCGTCACAGACTCATTGGCGCTACTGTGCTGGTCGTGATTGCGGTGGTTGGTTTTCCACTGGTATTTGATACCAAACCACGCGATATGGCGGCAGATATTCGCATAGACATGCCCGACAGGGAGTCGGTGCGTCCATCCCAACCACCGACGGTTGCCATTCCTGATGAATTGGTCAATGCCAAGGTTCCTCCTTCAGAAGCAGTCAGCGTCAATGAGCAAGTGGTGACCGAGGACAACAAAAAAACCAAACCGCCAGTGGACAGATCGCCCGCTTCTGACAAGCTGGCTGTTGAAGCAAAATCCCCTGACACTAAACCCACATCACCGCCCGCGAAAACTGCGCCTGCGGCTGCAACCTCGGAAGCTGCCAGTACCGCTAAACCAGTGGTCAAAGAAACTGTTGCAGAGCGTTTTATTGTGCAATTTGGTGCATTTTCGGATGAGGCCAAAGTCAAGGATGTCCGCAGCAAGCTTGAAAAAACGGGTGTCAAAACTTACATACACGTAGCGCAAACCTCTGAGGGCAAACGCACACGGGTGCGTGCCGGCCCGTTTGCCACTCGCGAAGAAGCCCAAAAAATCATCACTAAAACCAAGTCGCTGCAGTTGAATGCGGTGGTGTTGACGCTTTAAGGAATGAATGCTGTTGATTGGGTGTTGATCAGCCTGATGCTTTTGTCAGGTGCGCTGGGGTTTTTGCGCGGGGTGGTGAAAGAATTTTTTGCACTTTTGGCTTGGGTATTGGGTTTTGTGGTTTGCAGCCAATACGCTTTCGAATGGAGCCGCGATTTACCTTTGCCGACATGGGCCCATGGAGTGCGCGAGGCTGTTGCTTGGGGATTGATTTTTTTGTTGGTCATGCTGGTGATGGCATTGATCGGCAGTGTGTTGAAGCGGTTGTTGTCACTTGCTGGTCTTGGATTGGCGGATCGGCTACTGGGCACGGTGTTTGGTTTGGCGCGTGCAGCCATCATGTGGCTGGCGATTGCCGTATTGGTCGGACTCACACCGTGGCGACAGTCTGAGGTTTGGGTGGACTCCCAGGTTGCCCAGTCGGTTCTTCAATTGCTTGTGTATTTAAAGCCGGTGTTGCCGGCGCCATTAGAAAGGTTGGTGACTTGATGTGCGGCATAGTGGGGGTTGTCAGTCAGTCCCATGTGAACCAATTGATCTATGACGCTTTGTTGTTGTTGCAGCATCGCGGCCAGGATGCTGCCGGCATCGTCACCCAATTGGATCGCAAGTTTTTCATGCAAAAAGCCAAAGGCATGGTGCGCGATGTGTTTCGCACACGCAATATGCGCGCATTGCCCGGCAACATCGGTTTGGGTCAGGTGCGTTACCCGACCGCAGGCAACGCCTACAGCGAAGAAGAAGCGCAGCCTTTTTATGTGAACGCGCCTTTTGGTTTGGTGATGGTGCACAACGGCAATTTGACCAACGCGCATGCGCTCAAAGCCGAATTGTTTTCTACAGATCACCGCCACATCAATACCGAGAGTGACTCTGAGGTGCTACTGAATGTGCTGGCGCATGAACTTGAAAAAACCACGCGCGGCAACACACTGGCTGTGGCCGATGTGTTTTCTGCCATCAGTGGTGTGCATCGAAGAATCAAAGGTTCTTATGCGGTGATTGCCATGATCGCCGGACACGGCTTGTTGGCTTTTCGTGACCCCTTTGGTATCCGGCCTTTGTGTCTGGGGCGCGGTGCCGACGGCACTTGGATGGTGGGCAGTGAATCTGTTGCGCTCGAAGGCACCGGTCATGTGTTTGTGCGCGATGTCGCACCAGGCGAGGCAGTGTTCATCGACATGCAAGGGCAGTTACATGCCAGCCAATGCGCCAACACCACCCGTTTGATGCCGTGTATTTTTGAATATGTGTATTTGGCCCGACCAGATTCGACCATGGATGGTATTTCGGTCTATCAAGCACGGTTGAATTTGGGAGAGTCACTGGCCAAGCGGGTGGTCTCCACCGTGCCACCCTCTGACATTGATGTGGTGATTCCAATTCCCGAATCCAGCCGTCCCAGCGCCACACAGCTTGCCCATCTGCTCGGCAAACCCTACCGTGAAGGGTTTGTCAAAAACCGTTATGTGGGTCGCACCTTCATCATGCCGGGTCAAGCAGTGCGTAAACGTTCTGTGCGCCAAAAGCTCAACGTCATCGTGAGTGAATTCAAAGGCCGCAATGTTTTGCTGGTCGATGACTCCATCGTGCGTGGTACCACCAGCAAAGAGATTGTCCAAATGGCCCGTGATGCCGGCGCCAGAAAAGTATATTTGGCAAGCGCTGCGCCTCCCGTCCGATACCCCAATGTTTATGGGATCGATATGCCCACCTCTGAAGAATTGGTGGCGTTTGGTCGCAGTGTCGAGCAAGTGCGCGAATTGATAGGATGTGATGCGCTCATTTACCAAGATATAGCGCCCATGCTTGATGCCGTCAAACGCGCTGCTCTGCCGGGCGCTCCAGCCATCCATGGTTTTGACGCATCGTGTTTTGACGGTGTCTACATCACTGGCGATGTCAGCCTTGAAGACATCACTCGCTTGGGTCAGCACCGCATTGGTGTTGAAGAAGATACTGCAGACCATTCCCGCCTTGCCTTACCCAATGCCGATGTGCGTTGACCTTTTATGACTGACTCTCTAAATCCCGAACACTTTCACAAAGAAACCTTGGCAGTTCGCACTGCGGTCGATAAATCCCAGTATGGCGAAAATTCCGAGGCCTTGTTTTTAACCAGCAGCTTTGTCCAGCCTGACAGTGAAACCGCTGCACGCCGTTTTGCGGGAGAACAAGACGGATACATCTATTCCAGGTTTACCAACCCCACGGTTGCCAGTTTTGAAAAACGCTTGGCCGCACTTGAAGGGGCACAAGCGTGTGTGGGTACTTCCAGCGGCATGGCGGCTGTTTTATTGTTGTGCATGGCCCTGCTCAAAAGTGGCGACCATGTGGTGTGCTCGCATTCAGTCTTTGGGTCTACGCACAAGTTGCTAAGTACTGAATTTGCCAAGTTTGGCGTTCAAACCACGTTTGTTTCTCAGACTGATATCGCGGAGTGGAAGCACGCCATTCAACCCAACACCCGATTGCTTTTTGCCGAAACGCCGACCAATCCACTCACTGAAGTTTGTGACATACGCGCATTGGCTGACATTGCGCATGCAGCCAATGCGGTGTTGGCTGTCGACAATTGTTTTTGTACACCTGCTTTGCAAACGCCCATTTCTTTTGGCGCTGATGTGATTGTTCACTCTGGCACCAAATATCTCGACGGTCAAGGCCGGGTGGTCGCGGGTGCCTTGTGCGCTTCGCAGACCATGGTCAGTGAAAAATTTATTCCCGTCATGCGAAGTGCGGGCATGAGTCTGTCGCCATTCAATGCGTGGGTCGTGCTCAAGGGTTTGGAAACTTTGTCGTTGCGTATGAAGGCGCAGTCTGATCAAGCATTAGCGCTTGCCACTTGGTTAGAGCAGCATCCCAAAGTAGCCAAAGTACATTTCCCTGGCCTGAGTTCACACCCGCAGCACGCGCTGGCCATGGCGCAACAGTCTGGTAAAGGCGGCCCAGTGTTGTCGTTTGATGTGGTGGGTGCCGATGCTGGCCATTGCCGCAGCAATGCATTCACGGTGATTGACAGCACTCAATTGATGTCTATTACCGCCAATTTGGGCGATGTAAAAACCATCATCACTCACCCTGCCAGCACATCGCACGGACGTTTGACTGAAGCCAATCGGCAGTTGGCTGGCATCCAACAAAGTTTGGTGAGGGTGGCCGTTGGCCTTGAGCATCTCGATGATTTGAAAAATGATTTGTCTCGCGGACTCGATCAGATCAAGGCCACAGCATGAGCACTCGTACCCGCTTTGCGCCGTCTCCGACGGGCTTTATCCATCTTGGCAATATCCGTTCAGCGCTTTACCCGTGGGCATTTGCCAGAGCCACTGGGGGCGAGTTCATTTTGCGTATTGAAGACACCGATGTCGATCGATCCTCACAAGAAGCTGTTGAGGTGATTTTGCAAGGCATGGCTTGGTTGGGTCTCACACACGATGAAGGTCCGTTCTACCAAATGCAGCGCATGGACCGCTACAAGCAAGTGCTTTTGCAATTGCAAGACCGTGGGTTCGTTTACCCATGCTACATGAGCATGAGTGAACTTGATGCATTGCGTGAGCGCCAGATGGCTGCCAAGGAAAAGCCGCGTTACGACGGCACTTGGCGCCCTGAGCCGGGTAAAACCTTGCCTGCGGTTCCAGCTGGCATAAAGCCCGTGTTGCGATTTAAAACGCCATTGACTGGCGCTGTGAAATGGGATGACAAAGTCAAAGGCCTGATTGAAATCAGCAACCTCGAGTTAGATGACTTGGTCATCGCCCGACCAGACGGCACGCCCACCTACAACTTTTGCGTCGTGGTTGATGATATCGACATGAACATCACGCATGTGATTCGTGGCGATGACCATGTCAACAACACGCCCCGGCAAATCCATATTTTTCAGGCGTTGGGCCATGAGCCGCCGGTGTATGCGCATTTGCCAACCGTGCTGAATGAGCAGGGCGAGAAGTTAAGTAAACGTACCGGTGCCAAACCGGTGACGCAATTTCGCGATGAAGGCTTTTTGCCCGAGGCCATGGTTAACTACTTGGCGCGTCTTGGTTGGAGTCACGGCGACGATGAAATTTTCACCCGCGAACAGTTTGTCCAATGGTTCAACTTAGACCATCTAGGTAAAAGCGCAGCGCAGTTTGATGAAGCCAAATTGCGTTGGGTCAATGCACAGCATTTGAAGGCCATGTCGGGCATTGCGTTGGCTGAGATTATTCAGACCCATTTGTTGGCGAAAGGCATCTTGACCGACCAACGTCTGCCAGAAATTTGTGATTTGTTTAAGGACCGGTGCGACACCACTTGGGCGTTGGCTGATTGGGCGGTGCGTTTTTTCCAACCCGTGACGCCAAGCGAGGCAGACCTTGCCCAGCATGTCACGCCAGCCATTCGCCCCGTATTGCAAGCCTTGATTGAAGGTTTACAGGTGTGCGAGTGGGACAAAGCGTCTATTTCTGTGGTGATCAAAACCGTGTTGCAAGCCCACAGTTTAAAAATGCCTCAGTTAGCCATGCCAGTGCGTGTTTTGTTGTTGGGCACGCCTCAAACCCCATCGTTGGACGCTGTACTTTCTTTGTTCACTCGTGAGGTGGTTTTTTCACGCCTCCAAGGGTGAAAAATATCAGGCTATAATCGTGGACTCGATGTTTGCCGGGGGTATAGCTCAGCTGGGAGAGCGCTTGCATGGCATGCAAGAGGTCAGCGGTTCGATCCCGCTTACCTCCACCAGAATATCGAGCGTCCAGGTTTTGACCCTATCGTCTAGAGGCCTAGGACATCACCCTTTCACGGTGAGTACCGGGGTTCGAATCCCCGTAGGGTCGCCAGTTTTTTCGCAAGGTAAACGGCAACAAGTCGGTAACAGCTTCTGCATAGAAGCGACTTGGTTCTGAGTCGAAAGACACAGAGCGAATGGTTACCGCTACCAGGAGTGGTAGTTCAGTTGGTTAGAATACCGGCCTGTCACGCCGGGGGTCGCGGGTTCGAGTCCCGTCCACTCCGCCATATTCTGAAGGCCGTTGCATGTATGTGCAACGGCTTTTTTGTTTTTCTTGAACAACTCTGCTGGGATTGCACAATCAAGCCATGTGGATTCACCGACTCTCGCGCACAACCGGACATCAACGCCTTGTGGCGGGCGCATGTGTGGGGGGCATCGTGGCCGTTGTGCCTACCCCTTGGGCCATGGAGTTCCAGGGTTTGATTGCATGGATCTGTGGAGCCACGGCCTACCTAGTGTTGGCGTGGCGCTTGGCCATGGTGTTCGATGCGAACAGCACAAGGTCACGCGCCCAGTCGCAGGACCAACCGAGCGTGATCTGGTTCAGTCTCTTGCTCTTGTCGGCGTTTGCGAGCGTGGCTGCCATTGCCATGCTCTTGTCCAATAGCCGCGAGATGGCTTTGCTGGACCGTGTCGGTCATGTGATGGTGTCGCTGCTGGCGTTGGTGAGCTCATGGCTTTTGATGCAATGCATCTTTGCCTTCCGGTATGCACACCTCTACTACCAGACCGAGTTGAAAGGTACCCCCGCAGGTGGGGGTCTTCAGTTTCCGGGAGTGCTGCCGCCAGACTATTTCGATTTCTTGTACTACGCCCACGTAGTGGGCATGACGTCGCAGGTATCGGATGTGGTGATTACCTCCCGACCCATGCGCCACCTGACGCTGTTGCACAGTCTGGCGGCCTTTGCCTTCAACATGATGGTGCTGGCCTTGAGCGTGAACGTGATGGCCGGATTACTTTAGTCACCCGGCGGCAAGGGCGCCTTGCCCCACGACAACAAGCCCGTAGAGAGCGAGGTGCCCAGCATGATGACTGCGCCGCACAGGCCCATCCACAACGTAACTGATTCGCCCAGAAGCACCACGCCGTAAAGGATGGCGAACACCGGAATCGCGTAAGTTACCGACAGGGCACGCGAAGGGCCCGTGCGTTCGATCAGACGGAAAAAGATCACATAGGCAAGGCCGGTACACACCACTCCAAGCGCAATCACCGCGCCCCAGGCCTGCAGCGGAGCGGGGGCTGCCGGCCAGGCCCAGAGGGTCAAGGGCAACAAGGCAATGGAGGCGCCCAGCTGGCTGCCAGTGGCCAGCACCAGCGAAGGCACGCCTGGCAGAAATCGACGGGTGAAACTGGCTGAAATGCCATAAAACAGGCAGGCGGTCAGGCAGGCAATCACAGCCAGTGCGCTGGAGTCTGCACCATTGGCGCCTCCAGCGTCACGGTTCAAGGCCAGCATTGCGACTCCAGCGAAGCCGATGACCAAGCCCAGTACCCGTGAACCTTGCAACTTGTCGCCCAGCCACCACCAAGCGATGGCTGCACCGAAGAGTGGCACAGTGGCATTGAGCAGAGCCGAGAGGCCGGTGGAAATCGACAACAGCGCCCAGGACAGGCAAGCGAATGGAATCGCAGAATTCAATACTCCCACGGTAAAGCAGAGCTTCCAGTGCTGGCGCAAGGCGGGCAATTGGCCGCGTAACGCGAGCAAAGGCAATAAAAACAGGCTCGCAATGCACACACGCAAACCCGCAGTGGGCAAGGCACCAAACGCCTTGCCGCTGGTGCGCATGAACAAAAACGAAGCGCCCCAAATGGCGGCCAACAGCACGAAATCGAATACCCACGCTTGGGCTGCAGGAGCGGAATGGGAGTTAGGGGTGGCGCTCACTCAGGGCTTTCGTTGTTCAAGGTTCAGTAATGCTGCTTTGCGGTCCAGGCCACCGGCATACCCGGTCAGGCTGCCGTTGCTGCCCAGCACGCGGTGGCAGGGCACCACGATGCTCAAGGGATTGCGCCCCACAGCGGCAGCTACAGCGCGCACGGCTGCGGGCTTGCCGATCTGCTGGCTCAAGGTGGAGTAGCTGATGGTAACGCCGCAGGGAATCGCCAACAGCGCTTGCCAGACGCATTGCTGAAATACGGTCCCGCTGCTGAAGTCCAGCGTCATTGAAAAGTGGGTTTGCTTACCGGCAAAGTAGGCGGCCAGTTGCGCCTGCGCTTCCGTGGTACTCGGGTGAGGGGCGAATGGCAGTCCGGCGATATCCGGGTAGTGCTTCTGCTCATCGAACCAGACGCCGAGCAGTCCGGCATCATGACCAGCGAGCAGCATGGGGCCCAAAGGGCTGATCCAGCGCGAAAGGTGGGCGGTAGTAGGTGTTTTCATGAAAATGGCCTCTGGCGCTTGCTGAATCTGCGCGAATTGCTATGTTTTTGATAGTAGATGCCACGCCCGCACGGTGGCGTAGCCCCGCCAGGGCCGCCAACGTTGCGAGTGCACTTCAGCCATTGCGGCCGGGTTGCTGACCTGCCGCACACCCAGAGCAGACTGCAGCGCCACATCGCCGGCAGGAAAAGCATCCGGCCAGCGCAGCGCCCGCAAGGCGATGTAATGCGCGGTCCATGCGCCAATGCCGGGCAAGGCTTGGAGCTGCGCCATGGTGGCAAGCACATCTCCACCGGGCTGCAGGTGCAGGGTTCCCGATTGCACCGCCTGGGCCAGCGACAGAATCGCTTGCTGCCTTTGTTTGACGATTCCCAAGCTAACCAAGACATCGGGCGACAGCGTAGCGAGCGTGGTAGCGTCGGGGAAGCAGCGCTCCAACCCTTCTGGCGCATGGGGCAGCGGAGTGCCGCAATGGTCTACCAGCCGAGCGGTCAAAGTGCGGGCTGCTTTCACGGTGATTTGTTGACCCAGGATGGCCCGCACGGCCAGCTCCAGTCCATCCATAGTGCCCGGCACACGCATGCCTTCCGTGCCGGGGAAGTCCGCACTCAGCAACGGGTCCAGCGCAGCCGGGTCGGCATCGAGATCCAGCCATGCGTGCATGCGCTGGAGCACCTGCGGCAGGGCGCTGGCCAGCGACTCACTGACAAATAGCTGCACGCGGTGTTGATCAGGCGTCCACTGCGCTCCGACCCAACCGCGCAGGGCGGCGCCTTTGTGCTGCAGGCTGACCGTGCGCCGGATCAAGCCCTTGGCTGTATCCACCCATTCGACGCCGGCAATGGCGCGCTGCGCGAAGAAATTCAGCAGATGCAAGGTGTTGAAAGGGGGGCGGTAGGCCGCATGAAAACAGAAGGCTGCGGCCCCCAGCACCTGATCCGTTGGCGCATCTCCGTCTTTCGGAGCCCCTGCGCTGTAGGCATTGGCCTTGGAACTGATCGACTTGCGCAACGCCGTGGGTTGCAAGCGGTAGTGCTGCACAAAAGCTGCGTTGAAGCGACGCACGCTGGCAAATCCGCTGAGGGTGGCCACGTCCACCACAGGCAGCCGCGTGTCGGTGAGTAGTTGCTTAGCCGTCAGCAGGCGGCGTGTCTGCAAGTAGCGCAGCGGTGTGATGCCCCAATGCGCTTCGAAGATGCGGCGCAAATGCCGGTCGCTGATGCCAAGCCGCGCTGCCACGGCAGCGATGCCGGGGATGTCATCGGCTTGAGCGGCGTGTTCCATCAGGTCTGCCGCCTGCAAAGCGAGCAGGGCACTGGCGTCCTGGGTGGTCCAATGCAGGGCGGCGCTCTGCGCAGGCGCGAGTTCGGGGCGGCAGCGCAGGCAGGGGCGAAAGCCCGCAGCCTCTGCCTGGGCCGCGCGCTCAAAAAAACGGCAGTTTTCTTCCTTGGGGGTTCGCACCCGGCACACTGGCCGGCAGTAAATGCCTGTGCTCGTCACCCCGGTGAAAAAGTGGCCGTCAAACCGTGCGTCCCGCGCCTGCAGTGCCAAATAGCGCCCGGCGTCGTCTGCGGGCCTAACGGACACCGGGTTTACAGGGGGAAGGATGGAGGGCATGCGTGGGATGATACGCAGCGCGGCGTGCCAAAGTAGCCGTTTCCGGACATGTGCCTGCCGCCTACAATCCAGCCCACCGCGCAAATAGGCGGTTTCAGCTTCTTCACCATCCCGCGCTGCATGCACCTGTCCCCCCGAATATTCAAAGCCTACGACATCCGCGGTACCGTGCCTTCCACGCTGACGCCGGAAGTGGCGCACTTGCTGGGCCGTGCCTTTGCAACGCTGGTGCGCGAGCAGGGCGGCGGTGCGGTAGCGGTAGGCCGGGATGGACGCTTGAGCAGCCCCGCGTTGGCAGAGGCACTGAAGCTTGGTCTGTCATCTGCGGGTGTGCAAGTGATCGACATCGGGCAGAGCACCACACCCCATCTTTATTTCGCCACCCACACCCTGTGCCCGCATGGCATTCAGGTGACCGGCAGCCACAACCCCAAGGACGACAACGGCTTCAAGATGGTGCTGCACCGCCAGGCCTTGTATGGCGATGCGGTGCAGGACTTGCGCCAGCGCATGGAAGGGCTGTTGGCGAGCCAGGGTGCTGATGTGGCACCCATGCCAGCGAAGCCCGTGCAGACGACCGATGTGTGGCCTGCCTATCTGGAACGCATCGTCAAAGACATTCAGTTGGCCCGCCCCATGAAGGTAGTGGTGGACAGCGGCAATGGCGTAGCCGGTGCCAGCGCGCCAGCGGTGCTGCGCGCCATCGGCTGCGAGGTGCAGGAGCTGTACAGCGTGGTGGACGGAAACTTTCCCCACCACCACCCCGACCCCAGCCGCCCGGAAAATCTGGCTGACCTGGTGAGCGCTTTGCGCGAAGGCGATGCTGAGCTGGGCCTGGCTTTGGATGGCGATGGCGACCGCGTAGCTTTGGTCACCCGCGATGGAAAAACCGTCCATACCGACCGTCAATTGATGTTGCTGGCCCCTGAAGTGCTGACGCGTCACCCCGGTGCAGCCGTCGTGTTCGATGCCAAATGCTCTCAAGGTTTGGCGCCTGTCATTCAAGCCGCTGGCGGCGTGCCGGTGATGGACCGCACCGGCCATTCGTTGATCAAAGCCAAGATGCGCGCGCTGAACTCACCCCTGGGTGGCGAGATCAGCGGCCACCTGTTTTTCGGGGACCGCTGGTTCGGCTTTGACGACGGCACCTATGCCGCTTGCCGCCTGCTGGAGATTTTGAGCCGCAGTGCAGATGCCAACGCCGTGCTGCATGCGCTACCCGACAGCCACATCACCCCCGAGCTCCACATTGCCTGCCGGGAGGGCGAAGCCCACGCGCTGGTGGAGCAGTTACTCAGCCACTTGACATTGGATGCCGACGCCCGCCTCAACACTGTGGACGGGCTGCGGGTGGATTGGCCCGATGGCTTCGGCTTGCTGCGCGCCTCCAATACGACTCCGGTGCTGGTGATGCGCTGCGAGGGCCGCACGCCTGAAGCGCTGGCCCGCATTCAGGCGATGCTGATGGCGTGGGTGCAACGCATCCAACCCGATGCCGCTTTGGTGGAGGCTTCGCATTGAAAGCACCTCAAAAGATTTTGATCGTCAAGCTCTCGTCCCTGGGCGACGTGGTGCATGCCATGCCTGCAGTCCAAGACCTGCGTACGGCTTTTCCACGAGCCCGTATCGACTGGGTGGTGGAGCGCGGCTTTGCGCCGCTGGTGGCGCGCTGCGAGGGCGTGGCACGCGTGATTCCTTGTGACCTCCGCGCCTGGAGCAAACAGCCATTCGCCAGTGCCACCCGTGCCGCTTGGCGCAGCTTCAAGTCGGACTTGCAGCACGACGCCTATGACGCGGTCATCGACTTGCATGGCCTCAGCAAATCTGCGCTGGTGGCTTGGCTTGCCCGCACCACACCAGCGGGCCGCCGCTATGCCATGGCCAACCAGACCGAAGGCTCGGGCTACGAGGCGCCCACCCGCTGGGTGGCAGACACCGCGATTACGCTGGAGCCCCATGTGCACGCGGTGCAGCGCGGCCGCTTGCTGTGTGCAAAGGCGCTGGGTTACACGCCTGCCGACACGCTACGTTTCGGGCTGGTGGGTCAGTCCAAGGCTTTGAGCGCGCCGCTGCCAAAGCACCTGGGTCATGCCAACAACCCCTTTGTGCCCCGCAAGCCTTTGGTGGCGCTGGTGCACGGCACCTCGCGTGCCGACAAAGAGTGGCCGCTGGACCACTGGATTGCACTGGGCCGCCGATTGAATGATGCAGGCTTTGGCGTAGCCTTGCCCCATGCCGGCGCCCGCGAGCTGGCGACCAGCCAGGCGATTGCAGCCGGGCTCGACGAGGCCTGGGTGCTCCCTTCTGTGGGGCTGGATGTGCTGACCGACACCTTGGCCCACTGCGCCGGCGTGGTAGGCGTCGACAGCGGCGTGAGCCACATTGCCGTCGCGTTGGACTTGCCGCACGTGCAGATCTACAACTTCAACACCGCCTGGCGTACCGGCCCTGCAGCGCTCGATGCGCGTGGCAAGCCCGCGCGGCAATGCAGCGTATACGCGCAGCCGTGCCCGGATGTGGAGTCCGTGTGGTCCGCTTGGGAGGCATTGGCTACGCCAGTGCTGAGCCGCTGAATCTGCCAGCGAAAAAACCATGTTGCGTGCCCTCTATTCACTGTTGACCTTTGCCGCCGAACCCCTGGTGCGGCGCAAACTGGCACGCCGCGCCAAGGTAGAGCCTCTGTATGGCGAGTGGGTGGAGCAGCGCTTCGGTCACTACGACTTTGCCACTTGGCCGGCGACCGGTACAAATAGCGCTCCAGTGGTCTGGCTGCACGCCGTGTCGCTGGGCGAAACCCGCGCCGCTGCCGCCTTGCTGGCCCGCTTGCGCGAGAGCCTGCCCGGCATGCGCTTGGTGCTCACCCATGGCACAGCCACAGGCAGGGAGGCCGGCAAAGCCTTGCTGCAGCGGGGCGATGTGCAAGTCTGGCAACCGTGGGACACGCCTGCAGCGGTGGGCCGGTTTCTGGCGTACTTCCGGCCTGATGTGGGCATGCTGATGGAGACTGAGGTCTGGCCCAATCTGGTGGCCGGCTGTGCACAGCAAGGCGTACCGCTGTGCTTGGTTAACGCCCGCATGAGCGACAAGACTTACCAGCAATCCCGGCGCTTGCGCTGGCTGGCCGGCCCGGCGTATCGCAGCCTGCATGCTGTGTGGGCCCAGAGCGAAGCCGATGCGCAGCGCCTGAGCGCCTTGGGTGCACCAGTGAAGGGTGTGCTGGGCAACTTCAAGTTCGACGCCACGCCCGATGCCGCGCTGATGGCCAAAGGCCGCGCCTGGCGCGCAGCCGCGGGTCGCCCGGTGCTGATGTTTGCCAGTTCGCGGGAAGGCGAAGAGCAGATGTTGCTCGACGTTATGAAACAAAAATGGCCCCTGGCGCACGTGGAATATGCGCGAGAAGCTCCTGAAATCATAGCGAATGATCCGGCGAAAAGTGCTCCATTGCCGTTCCAGCTGCTGGTAGTGCCACGCCACCCGCAGCGCTTTGCCGGAGTTGCGCAGCTGTTTGCCGATGCCGGCTACTCCGTGGCTCAGCGCAGCCAGTGGGGCGAAGCGCCAGAGACCGCAGACGTGTGGGTGGGCGACTCGCTGGGTGAAATGGCGCTTTACTTCGGCTTGGCCCATGTGGCTTTGCTGGGTGGCAGCTTCGCACCTCTGGGCGGGCAGAACCTGATCGAAGCCGCGGCCTGCGGCGTGCCGGTTTTCATGGGCCCGCACCTCTTCAATTTCACCGAGGCCTCCACGCTGGCTGCAGAGGCCGGTGCTGCTCTGCAGTGCGCTGACCTTGCCCATGCCGTGACAGAAGCTGTGGCAACTGCCACTGACGCCAACCGTTTGCAAGGCATGCAAGACGCCGCCTTGGGCCTGGGTGCCGCGCACCGGGGAGCGGCAATGAAAACGGCCACTGAAGTGGCCGCTGTCATTCGAAATAACTAAGGCAGTTCGCTATAGAATTTATAGCTGCTCGCGCATATTCCTCAGGCGCCAGCGGCACTTCTCGTTCCAAAGTACCCCTGCAGGTGGTATTCAGGGCACCAGCTGGCTGTTGATAGGCGCCAAGTCCTCGGCCTTGAGCGTGCCGGCGGCTTGCTTGAGCTTCAATCCACCCACCAGCACGTCGTAGCGCGCCTTGGCCAGCGTGGCCTTGGTGCTAAAGAGCTGGCTCTGGCTGTTGAGCACATCGATGTTGATGCGCACTCCCACTTGGTAGCCCAGTTTGTTGGCATCCAAGGCGCTTTGGCTGGAGGTTTCTGCTGCTTCATAGGCCTTCACCTGGGCCTGACCGCTTTGCACGCCGAAGTAGGCGGTGCGGGTGGCCTGGGCGATGGTGCGGCGGCTGGCTTCCAGATCGGTGCGGGCTTTTTCTTCCAGCGCCAGGGTCTCCTTGATGCGGTTCTGGGTGGCAAAGCCGGCAAACAAGGGCAGGTTGAAGCTCACGCCTACGGTGGCTACATTCACCCTGCTGTCACCCACCGCCTGGTTGGTGCCGTTGTTGTTGACGGCCGAGTAACTGCCGGTCAGATCCAGTGTGGGCTTGTGGCCGGCTTCTGCTTTGGCGGTTTCCAGCTTGGCCACTTCCAGGGCTACTTTCAGCTGCGCCAGTGCGGGGTGCTGGTCTTCCGACTGTTGCACCCAGGCTTCCGGGTCCGCGGGCACCAATGGTGCCAACACAATCGGTGCAGCCAAGGGCTTGGGCGATGCATTGCTCACGCCCACCAGCTGGTTCAGGGCGATGGACTTGACACGCAGGTCGTTCTCGGCGGCCAGCTCCTGGGCGACCACCAGGTCAAAGCGGGCCTGGGCTTCGCGGGTGTCGGTGATGGTGGAGGTGCCCACCTCGAAGTTGCGTTTGGCAGAGGCCAGTTGTTCCGCAACAGCGGCCTTCTGGGCTTTCACAAAGGTCAGGCTATCGGTGGAGGCCAAAACGTCAAAGTAGGCTTGGCTTACCCGCACGATCAGATCTTGTTCAGAAGCCAGCAACTGGGCTTTGGCGGCTTCAACGCTCTTCATGCCTTGCTCGTAGCTGGCCTTGTTGACAGGACGGTACAGGGGCTGGGATGCGCTGATGGTGGCGGTTTGCGAGCCGTAGCTGCGGTCGGGGTTGGGCAGGATTTCCTGGTTGGAGCGGCTGGCGCCCATCCCGAAGTTGGCGGTAGGCAGCAGCAAGGCCTTGGCCTGTTCGGCCTTGGCCAGGTTGGCGTCATACAGGCTCTTGGCAGACTGGTAGCTGGCGTCATAACCACGGGCTGCGGTGTACAGGTCCTGCAGGCTCTGGGCAGACGACTGGGAGGCAGCAAACGCGCCGGCCAATGCCCAAGCAATGGGAAGCAGGCGCAGTCGTGGGGTGGTAGGGCGGTACATGGATGGCTTTCTCAGTCAAGGTGTCAAAAAAAGAAAAAATCAGTGCCTCAATAGCGTGGAACCTGTTTATCCCGCTCTACAGACCAGGCGTCTATGCCGCCGGCCACATTAGCCAGCTTCTCGAACCCCCGGTTGTGCAGAAACAGGGCCACTTGCATGCTGCGCACTCCGTGGTGGCAGAGGCAGGCGATGGGCCGGTCAGCCGGCAGCTCCTGCAAGCGATCCGGAATTCCGCCCATGGGCATGCTGAGCACTTCCAGTCCGTCCGGAGCCACGCTGGCCAAGGCCAGTTCGTGGGGCTCGCGCACGTCCAGCACCAAAGGCTGGCCATGGCCTTCCACACTGACGTACCAGGCTTCGAGCTCAGCGGGACGGATTTGACTGATCATGCAATGCCGCCCGGGTCAGAACTGGAAGCGCTCCGGTTCCGCAAAGCCTTGCAGGCGCTGGACCACGGTTTCCCAGGAGGCCACCGTGCGGAAGTCGGTTTCGCTGGTGCGGGTGACGATAGTGCAGTTCATGACCGGGTCATCGCCGACGATGGCGCCCAGGCGGCCGCCTATCGTGAGGTGCTGCAGCAGGTCCTGCGGAATCTGACCGACAGAGCCGCTTAGCAGAATCACGTCGAATTTGCCCTCGGAGGCGCCGAGCTTGGAGCCATCGCCTTCGCGCACGGCGACATTGCTCAGACCGGCTTGGGTCAGGTTGCTGCGGGCCATGGCGGCGAGTTCAGGCACGATTTCCAGTGTGAGCACCTGGCGGGCGCGGTGGGCCAACAGCGCAGCCATGAATCCGGAGCCGGAGCCTACCTCCAACACAGTTTCGTGGGATTGGACAGCCAGGTCCTGCAAAAGGCGGGCTTCCAGGCGGGGGGCGAGCATGCACTGGCCGGCGGGCAGAGGGATTTCGAGGTCGGCAAATGCCAGGCTCTTGTGGGCCGCGGGCACAAATTCGTCACGGTGCACGTTGTCCAGCAGCTCCAGAACCTGGAGGTCGAGCACATTCCAGGGGCGGATTTGTTGCTCGATCATGTTGAAACGGGCTTGATTCGGATGCATGGCAAAGTTTCCTTGGGTCACGTTAAACGGGTGTGACAAATTTTACCGGCCGGTGGCGGTTGAGCCGGTCCACCAGCGTCTGGCCCATTGCGCCAGATCGTCCATGTAGCAATACACCACAGGAACCACGACCAGCGTGAGCAGTGACGAGGTAATCACCCCACCGATCACTGCCTGTCCCATGGGAGCACGCATTTCGGCACCCTCGCTCAGCGCAAAGGCCAGCGGCACCATGCCGAAAATCATGGCCAGCGTAGTCATCAGGATGGGGCGCAGGCGCACTTTGGCGGCCAGCAGCAGGGCTTCAGAGCGGGGCAATCCGGGGATGGCATTGCCTTGGCTATCGATGCTGTCTTCCCGCGCGCGGATGGCAAAGTCCACCAGCAGAATTGCGTTTTTGGTGACCAGGCCCATCAGCATCACCACACCGATGATGGAGAACATGGACAGCGTGGAGTTGAACATCATCAGCGCCAGCACCACGCCGATCAGCGTGAGCGGCAAAGAGGTCATCAGCGCCAGTGGTTGCAGGAAGCTCTTGAACTGGCTGGCCAGGATCATGTAAATGAACACGATGGCCAGCACCAGCGCCGAGATGGCGTAGCCGAAAGCCTCGGCCATGTCTTTGGTGGAGCCGCTGAACTTGTAGCTGTAGCCCGGTGGTAGGCTGATGCTGTCCATGGCCGTTTTGATGTCTGCCGAGACTTCTCCGGCCGAGCGCCCCGACACGTTGCCGCTAATAGACACCTCGCGGGTGAGGTCGCGGCGGTTGATCTGGTTCGGGCCGGTGGATTCGCGCACATCGGCCACTTGGTTCAGGCGCACGATGCGGGCGCTGCCATCGGAGTTATTCCCCACCGTAAAGGGCAGCCTCTGCAGGTCAGATGCCGCATTGCGGGCATCCGGTGCGAGGCGCACATTGACGTCGTAAGTCTGGTCATCCGGCGCACGCCAGTTACCCACGGTTTTGCCGGCAATCAGGGTGCGCAGTGCACTGCCGATCTGGGCCACATTAAGCCCGAGGTCGGAGGCCGCATCGCGTCGCACCTGTACATCCAGTGTGGGCTTGTTGGGCTTCATGCTGGAGTCCAAGTCAACGAGGCCGGGAACATCTCGCACCTTCTCCAGCGCCACCGCAGTGAGCCGCTCCAGCTCATGGGTATCAGGCCCCTGGATGGAAAAAAGAATCTGCTTTTGCCCGCCCACTGCATCGAGCAGTCCCACGTGGGTGACGGTGATGCCTGCCACATTGCGCAGGCGCTGGCGCAGCTTCACCGACATCTGGTCCACGCTCAGACTTCGGTCTTTGCGGTCCACGAGTCGGATGTAAATGTTGGCGTAAATCTTTCCTGCCGCGTTGCCGGTGTTGATAGTGGTGAGCGTGTACCGCACCTCGGGGAATTCGCGAATGATGGCCTCGACCTGACGGGCCCGGGATTCAGTCACTTCCAGCGACGAACCGACCGGTGTATTGAAGGTCAGCGAAGTCTCTGAGAAGTCCGATTTGGGCACGAATTCGGTGCCCAGCAATGGCACCATGAAAATGCTGCCCACAAAAATGCCGACCGCAATAAACACGGTGGCCAGCTTGTGCAGCAGTGCCCAGCGCAGGATGCTCTGATAGCCCTCAGCCAAGGCCTCGGTACCGCGGTCAAACAGGCCGGTGACGCGGCCTATGGTCTTCTCGTAAAGGGTGACTGGAGCATGGCCTTTGCCATGGTTTTCGATGCTGGGGTCGTGCCAGATGCTGGAGAGCATGGGATCTAGCGTGAAGCTCACGAACATCGAGATCAAAACGGCCGCCACGATGGTGATACCGAACTCGTGGAAAAACTTGCCGATGATGCCGCCCATGAAGCCGATGGGTAGAAACACCGCCACGATCGAGAGCGTGGTAGCCAGTACGGCCAGGCCGATTTCCTGGGTGCCGTCCAGCGAGGCGTTGTAGGCGTTTTTGCCCATCTGCACGTGGCGCACGATGTTTTCACGCACCACGATGGCGTCATCTATCAGCAGGCCCACGCACAAGGACAATGCCATCAGCGTGATCATGTTGATGGTGAAGCCGAAGGCATGCATGAACAGGAACGTGCCTATCAACGCAATCGGCAGGGTGAGCCCGGTAATGACGGTAGAGCGCCAGGAGTTCAGGAACAAGAACACGATGAGCACGGTGAGCACCGCGCCTTCAATCAGCGTCTGGCGCACGTTGTTGACGGACACCCGGATCTGGCGCGAACCATCGGTGATCTGCTCGAGCCGCACGCCGGGCGGCAGCTGCTTTTGCATCTCCGCGAGTGCTTTGACCAGGCCGTCCACCACCACGATAGTGTTTTCGTCCTGCGACTTCTGCACATTCATCAGCAGAGTGCGCTGGCCGTTGTAGAGCGCAAGAGTTTCAGCCTCCTGGGCACCGTCAGCTACGCGGGCTACCTGGTCCAGCCGCACCGGGGTCCCGTTCTTGCGGGCCACGATGATGCGGCCGAAATCTTCAGGTCGCTGCATGCGGGCCTGCACCTGGATCACCCGCTCCTGCTCATTGGAATGGATGGTGCCCAGTGGCAAATCCTGGTTCTCATTGGTGACGGCGGTCACCACCTGTTCCGGCGTGACGCCAAAGGATTCCAGCGCCTGCGGGTTGAGGTAGAGATTGATCTCGCGCTTGGTCCCTCCCACCAACGTGACTGAGCCTACGCCACGGACGTTTTCCAGGCGTTTTTTGAAGTTCTGTTCCGCCCAGTTGGTGAGCTCGACCGCGGTCAGCGCTTTACCGCCCTGAGTGGTATCCGGCAATACCGCGACGGACCAGACCGCGCGGGAAGACGGGTCAAACCGCAGCACGCGGGGTTCTTTCACCTCGGTGCGCAGCAGGGGTTTGATAGCGGCCACTTTTTCACGCACATCTTCAGCGGCTTTGCGGCCGTCGATATGCAGTCCGAACTCGATGACCACTACGCTCTGGCCTTCATAGCTGCGGGAGGTGAGGGCGT
This sequence comes from Comamonadaceae bacterium, assembly GCA_027488735.1. GTDB lineage: Bacteria > Pseudomonadota > Gammaproteobacteria > Burkholderiales > Burkholderiaceae_C > Limnohabitans. The sequence continues at coordinate 337,641 of JAIYBB010000001.1, forward strand.
TGATGCCGGCGATCGAGTTGACGCCTTCTTCCACTTTTTTGGAGACTTCGCTCTCCACAATCTCGGGCGATGCGCCGGGATAGTCGGTAATCACCACCACCACCGGGAAGTCGATGTTCGGGAACTGGTCTACCTGCAAGCGTTGTAGCGAAAACAGGCCCAGCACCACCAAGGCCAACATGACCATGGTGGCAAACACCGGGTTCTGGAGGCTAACGCGGGTGAACCACATCAGTTGTTTCCTGCTGCGTTTTTGATAGCAGTTCCCGCACGCAAGGCGCCGACTGCGCCGGCAAGAACGGGGGTGCCTTCGGGAATACCTTTGATACTGACCATGGCCATGCCGTTGGCCTCACCACGCTCACCCAGCTCCACGGTCTGGTGGGCGACTTTGCTGTCTTGCACCCACTGCACATAGGGTTGGGGCTTGTCGGTGCGTATGGCGCTCACCGGCAAAGCCAAGGTGCGGCTAACACCCACAGCCAGTGCGCCCTGGGCGAACAGGCCTTGGCGCAGGCCTTCAGGCTTGTCCAGGCTCAGGTACACCAGCACCGAGCGGCTACCGGCTACCGCGCTGGGGTTGATGCGTGCGACCCGGGCTTGCAGGCTCTGGGCAGAGCCTTCCACCACCAGCTTGGCGCTTTGGCCGGGCTTGACGCCTAACGAGTCCGCAGCGGCGATATTGGCTTCCACTTCCAGGCGGCTCAGGTCCACGATTTCCAGTACGCGCCCATCAATCGCCACCCGCTCACCGGGTTGGGTCAGGCGCTGTGCCACTTGGCCCGAGATGGGCGCGCGCAGCACCGTGTCTTCGAGCGACTTGGAGGCCACATCCACACCAGCCATGGCTGCGCGATAAGAAGCTTCGGCTGCAGCGAGGCTGGCGCTGGAGGATTCCAGTGCAGTCTGTGAGATGAATCCTTGCTCCACCAACTTGCGGTTGTTCTCAAAGCTGCGGCGGGCGATATCCACCTGCGCTTTGGCTGACTCGGCTTGCTGTTGGGCCTGGCGGGTGCGGGCCTGGTATTCCGTGGAGTCCACGCGGGCGAGCACTTGGCCGGCTTTGACCATATCGCCTTCGCGCACGGTCAGCCCTTGCAGTTCGCCGGCGACACGGGCTTTCACAAAGGCTGAGCTCACCGCTTTGATCGGGCCGGAAACCGGCAGGGTGCGTGTGAGCTCCACGGTGCTGGCGCGCACAAGATCTGCGGGGCCCAGTTCCAGGCTGACGGGCACTTTGAGGGCGGCCTGTTGGCTTTCCAGCACCTCTTTTTTTGCTTTATTGCTGGCAACGAGTCGCAAGCCTACGCCGGCGATGACAGCCACGCTGATAGCCACGGTGGTCCATTTGATCCAGGGTTTCATAGTGTCAGGATGCTCCGGATGCGGCGGGCGTGCGGACCGTCAGCCCCAGCAGCAGGTTGTCGATATGGGTGTTGAGATAAGTGACGGGGTCCAACTCCGCCTCGTTGGCAGCGCAATGTCCAATGGAGTGGCGCCACAAGGCCAGAAACATCATGGGTGCGAGCAGAAGGTAGACGCCATATTCCACATTGAGCTGCCTGAACTCGCCGGAATCCACACCCCGCTGCAAGATGCGGCGGATCAAGTCGTTACCGGGGGTAACCACTTCTTCCTGGTAAAAAGCTGCAAGTTCGGGAAAGTTGCCTGCTTCGCTCATCATCAACTTTGAAATACCGGACGCTTTGGTCGAACCTACACGCTCCCACCAAGCGGTCATGCAGTAGCGCAGCAAGTCCGCGCTATTGCCTTCGAAGGTTTCCAGCTCAGCGCCCCACTCGGAGAAGCGGCCAGAGATGTTTTCACGGACCACCGCTTTGAACAGCTCTTCTTTGCTGGAGAAATACAAAAACAAGGTGCCCTTTGACACGCCGGCCAGTTTGGCGACCTCTTCTGCCCGCGTGGCGGCAAAGCCTTTTTCTACAAACAATTCCAACGCGGCGGCCAGCAGCTCGCCCGGACGTGCGTCTTTGCGGCGCTCGCGCTTGGAACGCGCGCTGGCTGCAATGTCACAAAGGGTGGGGAGGGTTGGCATATATTACTGACTGGTTGGTTATTAATGTACCGGCGCCGCATCTGAGTGTCAATCCACGCGGCATATGCCAAGGGGCGCTCATTGCAAAGTTGTGCAAAGTACAAGTGCATTGCAGAGCGATACCACGAAAAACTGTAGCCTCCGTAAGATGCGAATGCGTCGCCCGACTACTGAGTTGTAAAGCCGGGATCGCCCGGTCCCCATTTTTTCCAGGAGTACCTCTATGAGCACAGCACATCAAACCATCACCTTGGGCGGCGGCTGCTTCTGGTGCACTGAATCGGTGTTTGTGGAGGTGCAAGGTGTGGTTGATGTGGAATCCGGCTACAGCAATGGCCATCTGCCGCAGCCCAGCTACGAAGCTGTATGCACCGGCACTACAGGCCACAACGAGGTGGTGAAACTCGTTTACGACCCGGAGGTAGTGAGCACCCGTGAGTTGCTGGAGATCTTTTTTGTGATCCACGACCCGACCACCCTGAACCGCCAGGGCAATGACACAGGCACGCAGTACCGAAGCGGCATCTACTTTTCCACACCCGATCAGGAAGCCGAGGCCCGCGCCATCATCACAGAGCTGACCGCCAGCGGCCATTACGGTCGCCCCATCGTGACCGAGGTACAGGCGCTACAAAACTACTGGCCCGCAGAGGCCTATCACCAGGATTTTTTTGCCCGCAACCCGACTCAGGGGTACTGCATGGCGGTGGCAGCGCCCAAGGTGGCGAAATTCCGGAAAACCTTCGCGCGCCTGCAGAAGGTCTGAGGGCTGCAAGGCGGGGTTCTAACGGCTATTTCGGATGGGGGAGTCGTTAACGATACCCCAGTCCATTTTGGGCTTGAGCGGGGGTGGTGCCATGGGCTTGGCCGCGCTGTAGGTGTCCACGTACCAAAGCGCCAGCCATACCAAGCCTGCCAGAGTGACAGCGCCTGCGGCCAGTTTCAGGACGATGAGCCAGACGTTCGGTTCTTTATCGCTTGCCATAGTCACGAAGTGTGGAAAGTGTGCGGATTCAAACAATACTGTGAAATACGGGCCAAAAGCGGCGGTGGCGCCCGCAGAATCTGCGCGGGTAGCTCCTGAATGTATAGCAAAAACCTGCTTCAGTTCAACTTCATTCCAGCCACCAGTTGGGTGACGTTGTGCCGCATCATCTGCAGGTAGGTGGTGCCGGGCTGGTCGGCGTTGGACAGCGCGTCGGCATACAGGCTGGCACCCAGGGTGGCACCGGCGTCTTTGCTGAGTTGGGCGATCAGCTTGGGGTTGCTCATGTTTTCCACAAACACCGCGCGGATTTTTTCGCGCTGGATTTGTTTGATCAGCTGGGCTACTTGTTTGGCGCTGGGCGCGGCTTCGGTGTTCACGCCCTGGGGCGCCAAAAATTTGACGCCGTACTGCGCCGCAAAGTAGCCGAAGGCGTCGTGCGAGGTGATGACCTTGCGCTTGTCGGCCGGGATGGTGGCGATCTGCGCTTTGGTCCAAGCGTCCAGCGCTTGCAGCTCTTTTACGTAGGCCTCCGCGTTGGCTTGGTAAGTGACTGCGCCCGCGGCATCCACTTTGGCCAAACCGGCTGCAATGTTGCGCACGTACAGCGCCACGTTGTTCGGGTTTTGCCAAGCGTGAGGGTCGGCTTCTTCGTGGGCGTGGCCGGCATGGGCGCCGTGGCCTTGTTCCCCTTCCATGTGGCGCGGCTTGACGCCTTTGGTGGCCACAAGGGTTTCGCCTTTGTAGCCGGACGCTTTGATGAGCTTGCCCGCCCAGGGTTCAAAGCCTAAACCGTTGATGACGACCAGCTTGGAAGTCAGCAAGGTTTTTGCGTCAGCGGGTTTGGCTTCAAACACATGGGCGTCTTCATTGGCACCCACCAGGGTGGTGACCACCACGCGTTCGCCACCGACCACGCGCACCAAGTCGCCCAGGATGCTGAAGCTGGCTGTCACGGGCAGCTTGTCGGCCGCAAATGCCTGGCTACCCAGCAAGGCCAAGGCAGTGGCACTGGCCAATATAAAGCGGCGGGGCAGGGCGGAGAGCGAAAAGGTGTCGATGGAGTTCATGGTCGTCATGGGCTTGGAGTAGGTAAAGGAATTCGCTAGTGGTCCGCTCATGCCACGCGGTGGGTCCGCATCCAGCGGCGCGGCAGCCAGCCGCCGGGCGCGAGCAACAGGGAGGCGACATAGAGCGCCCCCGCGCAGCCGATGATGGTGGGGCCCGAGGGCGTATCGAAGTGATAGGACAGCAGCAGCCCGGCCACGCCGGCCAGCGCCGCTTGTGCACTGGCGTTGAGCAGTTGCGCGGGCAGGGTGTCGTGCCAGAGGCGGGCACTCACGGCGGGCAGCATCATCAGACCCACGGCCATCAGCGTGCCCAGGGTTTGAAAGCCCGCCACCAGATTGAGCACCACCAGCATCAAAAAGCCCTGCTGCCACACCCAAGGCGGCACGCCACTGCGGTGTGCACTCAAAAACACCGGGTCAAAGGTTTCCAGCACCAGGCCGCGGTACATGAGCGCTAGCGCCAGCACGCTGACGGTGGCCACGCCAGCTACTAAAAGCAAGCCATCGCCGTCCACGCCCAATGCGCTACCGAAGAGGATGTGCAAGAGGTCGAGCTGCGTGCCGTGGCCCGCAATCAAGGTCACGCCCAGCGCGAGCGCCACGAGGTACATGGCGGCCAGGCTGGCGTCTTCTTTCAGGGTGGTGAAGCGGCTTACCGCACCGGCCATGCCCGCTACCAGCAGCCCCGCGACCACACCACCCAGCGCCATGGCGGTAAGCGACAGGCCACTCACCATAAAGCCGATGGCCACCCCGGGCAGTACCGCATGGCTGAGGGCATCGCCCAAGAGGCTCATGCGGCGCAGCGTCAAAAATACGCCCAGGGGCGCAGCGCTCAGGGATAGCGCCAGCGTGGCCACCAGCGCGCGGCGCATGAAGGCAAATTCGGCGAAAGGGGAAATCAGGGCCTCCCACACCGGGCCCAAAAGCAAGTCCATGGGCATCCTTAAACGGCGGTCGGGGTGGTGGCCAGTCGCCGGGCCAGCAGGGTGTCGAAGTCCAGGCCGTTGACTTCGCCTTCGATGTCGCAGATGGCAGCCGTCTCGTCCCAAGCTTCCGCCATCGCGCGGGCGCGTTGCAAGTTGGCTTCAGTCACTACCCCGGCCGTGGCACCCCATGCGATGCACTCTCTGGCCAGCAATAGGGTCTGGGGAAAGTGCTCCCTCACTTGGGCGTCGTCGTGCAGCACCGCTATGACGGTGCGGCCTTGGCGGTGCCACTGCTGCACCAGGGTGAGCAGGCCGGCGGTGGTTTTGCTGTCGACGGCGTTGAAAGGTTCGTCCAGCAGAATCAGGTCGGCGTCCTGCACCAGCAGGCGGGCAAACAGGGCGCGCTGTAACTGGCCGCTGGAGAGCGTGCCTACCGGGCGGCGCTCAAAGCCTTGCAGGCCCACCGCCTCCATCGCAGCATCCACCCGCGCCAGCATGGCCGGCGTGGCGGTGCCAAATGCTCCGGTTTGTGCCCAGAGGCCAAAGAGCACGCAGTCGCGCACATCCAGCGGGAAGCTGCGGTCCAGCTCGCTGTGCTGCGGGAGGTAGGCCAGACGCAGACCGGGCGCGTGGGCAACGTGCCCTTGTGGATCGGGTTGCACCAGCCCGGCCAGGCTTTTGAGCAGGGTGCTTTTGCCCGCACCATTGGGCCCTATCACGGCAGTCAATGAACCCCTCGCAAAGTGACCACTTACATGGTGCAGCGCCGGATGGCGGCGGTAGCTCACAGTGAGGTTGTGCAGCGTAATAGCCGGCACCGCCTCCGAGGCGCTGGGGCTAGCCGCTTGCGCCATGCTGCTCATAGCGGCGCAGCTTCCAGGCTCGCCCACCACACGCCCAGCCACAGCAGTGCCAATGCAGGCAGTGTGGTGGCGACACGGCGCCAAGCGGGCAGGGCCATGAAGCCGGGGCGTGTATCTATTTGGCGGGGGGAACGGCGAAAGTTCATAAACTCATCTCATAATGCAACTTGATTGCGATATAGTCTAACGCAACTTGGTTGCATTTAATAATTTAATGCAACTGAATTGCATTTTTAGGATGCTTAGATGGCTTCTGTGAACCCACCGGCCTCGCCTGTACTCAAGGGCGATGACCCGATTGACGCGCTCTTGTCCGCCCACGGCCTGCGCCGCACGGCCGCCGCGCGCCGCGTCCTGGGCTGGCTGCTGGCCCACCCTGACACCAGCTACACCCATGCGCAGTTGCAGGAGTCTCTGGCCGGTGACCACGCCGAGCCGTTGGACCGCGTCACCCTCTACCGCCTGATCGACCGCCTGACCCAAGTGGGTCTGCTGCTGTGCCGGGTGGACAGCCAGCGTGTGCGCCGCTACCAGGCCATGCCGGCCAGCGTGCACGCCACGCCGCACTTTGAGTGCCAGACCTGCCACCGCGACAGCCCCTTGGCAGGTGCCCTGCATGCGGTGGACTTGGAGAAGGCGGCGCAAACCGCCATCGAATCCTTGCGGGCACTGGGCTACACCGACATGCACCTCGACTTTGCCGTGCGCGGCGTGTGTGCCGACTGTGCGACCGGTGCTGCATCTGCCAACACCAACGCGAGCCCCACCGCATGATCCATTCCCAAGGCTTGGCCTACTGCTACCCCGGTGGCAGCGAGTTGCGTTTTCCGGATGTGCAGGTGCCCCAGGGTGCGGTGCTGCTGCTCAGTGGCCCTTCGGGCAGTGGCAAATCCACCTGGCTGGCCTTGGTGGCGGCCTTGGTGGCACCGTCTGCCGGCGTACTGCAGGTGGCAGGCCAGGACGTGACCGGTTTGCGTGGTGCGGCCGCGGACGCCTGGCGGGCTGGCGCCATCGGCTTTTTGCCGCAAAAGTTGCATTTGAGCGAGGCGCTGACCGTGCAACAGAACCTGGCCATGGCGCAATGGGCCGCCGGGCAGGCTGAAGATGCTGCCCACATCCACACTGCGTTGGCTGCATTGGGAGTCGCTGAGCTTGCCAAGCGCTTGCCCGGCCAGCTCTCCGGCGGGCAGGCACAGCGGGTGGCGCTGGCGCGCGCGGTGCTGCTCAAGCCCCAAGTGCTGCTGGCCGACGAGCCCACCGCGAGTCTTGATGACGAAGCCGCCGCGCAAGCCGTGGGCCTATTGCTTGCCACTGCTGCGCTGCACAGCGCCACGTTGGTAATAGCCACCCACGACGCGCGGGTCACTGCGCTGGTGCCACTCACGGCGGATGGTCAAGTAGGCTTCCAGCGCTTGTCCCTTGTGCGCGAGCAGCTATCAAAAGCGTAGCGCAATGAAAACATTGTTTTTTGCCTGGCGCTATCTGTGGTCTCGTCCTATGGGGGCTGCGCTCAACCTCTTGCTGCTGAGTCTGGGGCTGGCGTCCATCACCTTTTTGCTGCTGGTGGGGGCGCAACTCAGCAAGGCCTTTGATCGTGACTTGGTCGGCATCGACGTGGTGGTGGGTGCCAAGGGCAGCCCCATGCAGCTCATCCTCTCGGGGGTGCTGCACATCGACGTGCCGCCGGGCAACGTGCCGCTTCAGGCGGTGAATGAGCTGGCGAAGAACCCGCTGGTGGCGCAGATCATTCCCATCAGCCTGGGCGACAACTTCGGTGGCTATCGCATCGTAGGCACGTCGACTGCTTATGTGGACCACTACCAGGCGCAACTCGCGCAGGGCACGCTTTGGACGCAGCCCATGCAAGCCGTGCTGGGGTCCACCGTGGCACAGCGCATGGGCTTGCAACTGGGCCAGACCTTTGTGGGTTCGCACGGCTTGGGTGCGGGTGGCCATACCCACGGTGAGACTGCTTACACCGTGGTCGGAATTTTGGAACCCAGCGGCAGCGTGCTGGACCGGCTGATCCTGACCGACACAGCGTCTGTGTGGAAGGTGCACGAGGACTACACAGCGGTAGACGATGACGACCGCAAGGTGATGGAAGAAGAGCGCGAAATCACCATGGTGCTGGTGAAATACAAGACGCCCATGGCGGCCCTGAGCTTCCCGCGATATGTGAACACAAACACCGAGATGCAAGCGGCCGCCCCGGCGTTGGAGATCACCCGCCTTCTCAATATGCTGGGTCTGGGCACCGATGTGCTCCGTGCCTTTGCCGGAGTGCTTTTGCTCACCGCGGGCTTAAGCGTGTTTATCGCCCTGTGGAGCGCGGTGCGTGAGCGCCGCACCGACCTCGCACTACTGCGCATGCTGGGTGCCTCGCCCGCCAAAGTGGCCACGCTGCTTCTGTGTGAAGCCCTGTGGCTGGGCCTGCTTGCTGCAGTGCTGGGTGTGCTGCTGGGGCAGGGATTTGCGGCGGCATTGGCGCTGTTCCTGAGTCTGGACAACTCGCTCTTGATCAGCGGCATGGTATGGCCCGCCGGACTGTGGGTGGTGCCCGCGCTGGCACTGCTTGTGTCCCTCGCGTCTGCTTTGTTGCCCACCGTGGCGGCCTACCGGGTGAGCGTGTTGAGCTTGCTGCAAAGCCGCTGAACTGTTTTCTACTACCTTCAAAGGAAATATTGTGAAAAAAAGTCTTCTAGCCCTCGTCCTGCTTGCGCAAGCAGCTATGTTTTCTGTAGCGGCTGAGACCGACAAAGAAACCAAGGAAGACGTCGTTAAGCACCGGGCCATTGCCGCCGCTCACGAAGCGGCTGCCAAGTGCCGCGAGGCCGGCAAAGGCGAAGCGGTGTGCAACAAGGAGCTGCAGGTCGCCTGTAAAGGTATTGCCATCGGCAAGTTCTGCGGCATGAAACACGAGCATTGAGCGGAGGCTTCAACCCCGTGCTTTTTGCGGTTCACATGGCCGCACTAAACTGTTGCTCTTGTCCGGAGGTTTTGTATGCGCGCTGAAATCTGCTCCGCCCGTCGTGGTGTCTTGTCCTTGGCTTGGGTGCTGGGCGCTGCTTGGGCCGCTCCTGCCATGGCCCAGCTCAGCTCCCCCATGCCCGGCGTACCTGCCGGAACCGGTGCCGGCGTGCACAGCCCCAACAGCCCATTCGCCCCCTTGAAAGACCGCGCTGACGTGTTGCCCTGGTCAGTACTGACGGCTGTCAAAACCAAGACTGAGAAGAACCGGTTGTTGCCGGTGTTTCCGGCCGATATCCAGGCACTGAACAAGAAGACCCAGCGCATCCAAGGTTTCATGATGCCGCTGGAGCCCGGCGAAAAGCAGAAACACTTTTTGATCAGCTCGGTGCCCCTGACCTGCTCGTTCTGCCTGCCTGGCGGACCCGAGAGCATGGTCGAGGTCAAGACCAAAACGCCCGTGAGGTACTCCATGGAAGCCGTGGTGGTGGAGGGGCAGTTCGCGGTGCTCAACGACGATCCCTATGGCCTGTACTACCGCATGACCGATGCTGTGGCTGTGAAGTAGCCTCAGCCGGATGCCTCTCGACAACCCTGTTCTTTCCTCCCTGCTGCCGGTCGTTCTGCTGATCCTGGTGGGTTACCTCAGCGGCAGGTTCAACGTCATCCGTCAGGAGGCCGTGCGTGACCTGAGCAACCTGGTCTTCCTGGTGCTGATTCAGGCGCTGCTGTTCCGCACCATGTGTGCGGTGGATGTAGCCCAGCTCGATTTCCGTTCCCTGTCGATGTACTTTGCCAGCGCAGCCGGCCTGTTTTTTGTGTTGTTGCTGGCCCAAGGGGGTAGCAGCCGTGCGGCGGTGCTTGCGCTCTCGGGCATCTTCAGCAATACGGCCATGATCGGTATTCCGCTGATCGGGCTCGCTTATGGCAAAGAAGCGTTGGTGGTCTTGTTCACCCTGATTTCCATGCATTCGCTGATATTGCTCACCATGACCACGGTGGTGCTGGAGCTTTGCACTGCGCGTGAACAGGCCCACACCACACATACCTGGCGTGGGCATGTGCGCACGGTCGGTCTGGCGGTGCGCAATGCCATCTTTCATCCGGTGCCCATGCCCATCATTGCGGGCTTGCTGTTCGCCCAAACCGGCTGGGTGCTGCCCGAGGTGGTGGATAGACCGCTGCAGCTGCTGGCCAACGCATTCAGCCCCGTGGCGCTGGTGCTGATGGGCGTGACCCTGGCCAAAACATCGATCGGTCAACACCTCCGCGGAGCGCTGGTGATTGCAGGTATCAAGAACTTGCTGCACCCCTTGTTGATGGCTGTGGTGGGCTATGCCGCAGGCCTGAGGGGCATCACCCTCACCGTGCTGGTGATGGCCGCTGCCATGCCCATAGGCGCCAACGTGTTTTTGTTTGCCCAGCGTTACCGCAAAGCAGAAGAACTCGTGACCGCGAGTGTGGTTGTCTCTACGGTCATGGCACTATTCACCGTCACCTTGGTGATGTATCTGCTGCCCTTGTGGGTGAGTTAAAGCATTCCCTGTCTGGAGTCCCGCATCTTGAACTTTGCCCGCCTTTTCTGGAAAGTTGCTTTTTGGCTGCTGGTGGCTTTGACCGTCGTGATGTCTTTGGTGCCTGGTGAGCAGGTTCCCCAGACCCTAGTGTTTTGGGACAAAGCCCAGCACGCATTGGGTTTCGCAGCCTTGGCCGTTTTAGGTTTGATGGCCTACCCATCGGCAGTGCCGCGTGTGCTGGTGGGCTTGCTGCTGCTGGGTGTGGCCATTGAGTGCGCGCAGGCGATGACCACCTGGCGCCAAGGGGACTGGATGGATTGGTTAGCTGATGCCACGGGCATCGCACTGGGTACAAGCGCCATGGTGCTGTGGGCGCGCATCCGTGGCGGGGCACTTTTTGCAGGAAACTCCGGCACATGAACTTCAAGTTGAAACACCCCTTGCGCACCTTGCTCACCGGGGTGCTGGCGCTGTTGCCCTTGGCGGCGACGTTGCTGTTGCTGTCGTGGCTGTGGAGTTTTCTGGCCGTATGGCTGGGCCCCGGCAGCGCCTTCGGACAGTTGTTGACCGGCATCGGCCTGGGGCTGACGGAGTCCGAGGTGATCGGCTACCTGCTGGGCTTGCTAGCAGTGGTTGTGCTCGTCTATGCCTTCGGGTTGCTGGTAGAGCGGGGCTTGGAGCAAAGTGCGGCCCAGCTTCTGGAGACGTTGGTGCAACGCATTCCCGTGGTCCGCACGGTGTACGACGTGGTGCAAAAATTGGTGGGTTTGCTGAGCCGGAAAGACGGAGAGGAGTTGCAGTCAATGTCCCCCGTGTGGCTGCACTTCGGCGGCAAGCCGGGCACCGAATCTGCTGGCACCAACCAAGGGGCGGGCAAGCAGGGCACGGCCGTACTCGGTTTCTTGTCAACGCCCCAAGCCGTGATGATTGGCGGCATGCCCTATCTGGGGGTGCTGGTACCCACCGCGCCTGTTCCCGTTGGCGGTGGCTTGCTCTATGTGCCGCCGGAATGGGTGGAGCCGGCAGACATCGGCATGGAGGGGGTTACGAGCATCTATGTGTCGATGGGCGTCACATCCGATCAATACCTGAAGAAATCCGGGCTCTGACGCCCGACCAGCAAGCAGTTCAGTGCGCTAGGGCGCCAATCGCTCGCGTAGCCACTGGCCGTCTTCGCCCGCGCTGTAGCGCAGACGGTCATGCAGGCGACTCTTGCGGCCCTGCCAGAATTCCCACTGGTCCGGTTTGAGTCGGTAGCCACCCCAGTGCGGCGGGCGCGGAGGTTGCAGCAAAAACTGTGCAGCGTATTTGGCAGCGTTGGTCACCAGCACAGTGCGGCCCGGAATCGCCTCGCTCTGGGGCGAAGCCCAGGCGCCAATGCGCGAATCCAGCGGGCGGCTGTGGAAGTAGGCGTCGCTTTCCTCATCGCTCACTTTTTCGACCACACCTTCAATGCGCACCACGCGCTCCAGCTCCACCCAGTGGAACTGCAGAGCCGCATACGGGTTGCCCGCCAGGGCCTGGCCCTTACGGCTGCCGTAGTTGGTGTACCAGACGATGCCGCGCGCGTCATAGCCCTTGATCAGCACCACGCGGGTAGAAGGGCGTAAGTCGCTCCCCACGGTGGCCAGCGTCATGGCATTGGGTTCGGGAACCTCGCCCTGAATGGCTTCCTGAAGCCAGCGATCGAATTGCTGGAGCGGGTCAGCATGCGAGGCGTGCTCATCGAGTTCGGCACGTTCGTAGCTTTTGCGGAGGTCGGCAATGGATGTCATCCCCGCAGTATAGGAAGTGCGGGCTTCCCGCGGCTTGCGATGGGTCATGGGGCAAGGGCGCAGTCTTCGACCGCCTACAATCATGGGTTGCTTTTTCAACCGGAGTCTTTTGCATGTCTGCCCAGGAAAATAACGACCAAACCGTCGTCACCGTAGTCGTCGCCGTCATCATCGTGGCCATCCTGGCTTCTGTGATTGGTTTCGCCGTTCACAAATCCCGCGCCAAGCCTGTTGCTGCGCCTGTGTCGGTGTCTACCCCTGTGGCAGAACCTGCAGCCGCCGCCGCTTCGGCACCTGCTGCCCCCGCGTCCGCTGCCCAGTAAACCGCTTCTTGCACCGGCACAGCCTGCCTGTGCCGGTCGCTTCTCTCTCGTTGGCGCCGGCGTCCCGCCCGTTGCATACTCTTCGCAAGTGACCTTGCTTTCCGGAGTTCAGCGCCCATGAATACCCCCCTTGGTTACCCCCTGGTTTCATCCCTTGAGGCCGCTGCTTTGCCTGTGGTGCTGGTGCTGGCTTCCGGCCGCGGCGAGCGTTTCACAGCATCCGGCGGCAAGGTGCACAAGCTGCAAGCAGATCTGGCCGGCACCCCTGTGATGCAGCGCACCCTGAACGCCGTGCGCGCCAGTGGCTTGCGGTGGCACCTCGAAGATGCAGGCCACCCCGGCATGGGCGACAGCATTGCAGCGGCCGTGTGCGCCACCCGCGACGCGCCGGGCTGGATGGTGTTGCCCGCCGATTTGCCCCTGATTCGCCCTAAAACCCTGGTGGATATCGCTCGTGCGCCACTCGCCGGCGAGGTGCTCATTCCGGTGTTTGAAGGGCAGCGTGGCCACCCGGTGCGCTTTGCCCCCGCGTGTGGCGATGCACTTGCTGCTTTGCAGGGAAATCAGGGTGCAGCGCCCGTAGTGTCTGCGCGGGAAGCTATCAAAATAGTAGTGAATGACCCGGGCTGTGTCACCGACATCGACACCCTGGACGACCTGCACCGGGCAGAACGCCTGCTGCAATCCACGCTCTGAAACCGCGGCACGGCAGTGCCGCGGCCAGTTTGTACCTCACTGGTAACCACGTGCATTCACAAGCGGGGGTTTCCAAGTTACCATCAGACGTGTAATTTAGTTACAGAAACATATGCCAGACACCACCTCTACCCCTGTCGCTTTGCACCCTGTTGTGGAGGCGGTGACCCGCCGTATCGTGGAGCGCAGCGCGGCCACCCGCAGCGCGTATCTGGCCCAAGTCGCGCAAATGGCTGATCGAAAGCCCGGTGCCGACCGCATGGGTTGTGCCAATGTGGCTCACGCTTTTGCTGCCATGCCCGACGCGGACAAGACCCGCGTGACCGGCTTGGACAAGTTCAAAATTGTGGAAGAGAAGGGTGCCAACATCGGCATCGTCAACGCCTACAACGACCTGCTCTCCGCACACGCACCCTTGCAGTACTACCCTGATCTGGTCAAGGTAGAGGCCCGCAAACATGGCGCAACAGCCCAAGTGGCGGGCGGCGTGCCCGCCATGTGCGATGGAGTGACCCAAGGCACGGCCGGCATGGAGCTGAGCCTGTTCAGTCGCGACGCCATCGCCATGGCCACCGCCGTGTCGCTGAGCCACGATGTGTTCGATGCTGCCCTGATGCTGGGCGTGTGCGACAAGATCGTGCCCGGCCTGCTGATCGGCGTACTGCACTTCGGCCACCTGCCTACCGTGTTTGTGCCTGCCGGTCCCATGACTTCGGGCCTGCCCAACAACGAAAAAGCCAAAGTGCGCGAGAAAGCCGCTCAGGGCTTGGTCGGCCGCCCTGAGCTTCTGGCCGCTGAGAGCGCTGCGTACCACGGCGAAGGCACTTGCACCTTTTACGGCACCGCCAACAGCAACCAGATGCTGCTCGAAGCCATGGGCCTGCATGTGCCTGGCACCGCCTTCATCAACCCCGGCCAAGACGTGCGTCAAGAGTTGACGCGTGAAGCCGTGCGCACCGTGCTGGGCATTACCAAGGCCAAGCGCTTTGCGCCCATTGGCGAAGTGGTGGATGAGCGCTGCATCGTCAACGCCATGGTCGCGCTGCTGGCCACTGGTGGCTCCACCAACCATTTGATTCACTGGGTGGCCGTGGCGCGCGCCGCAGGCATCGTGATCGACTGGAACGACTTTTCGTCCCTGTCGGACGTGGTTCCCTTGCTGACCCGTGTGTACCCCAACGGCAGCGCCGATGTGAACCAATTCCAGGCTGCGGGCGGCCCCGGTTACGTGATCCGCGAGCTGCTGGATGCCGGTTTCATGCACGCCGATGTGCTGACGGTGCGCAGCGGTGGCCTGCGTGAGTTCACCGCCATTCCTTCGGCCAAAGCCGATGGCAGCTTGCAGTGGGCCGATGCAGGTGCCAGCAAGGACGAGACCGTGGTGCGCCCCGCAAACAGCCCGTTCAGCGCCAGCGGTGGTCTCAAGTTGCTCAAGGGCAATCTGGGTCGCAGCGTGATCAAGGTGTCTGCCGTGCCGGACGACCGCCACATCATCGAAGCGCCTTGTCGCGTGTTCGACTCGCAAGACGCGCTGCACAAGGCTTTCAGCGCTGATGAACTCAACCACGATGTGATCTGCGTAGTGCGCTGGCAAGGCCCGCAGGCCAACGGCATGCCTGAGTTGCACAAACTGACCCCTCCGCTGGCTGTGCTGCAAGGCAAGGGCTACCGCGTGGCGCTGGTGACCGATGGCCGCATGAGCGGCGCCTCGGGCAAAGTGCCTGCCGCCATCCACGTGTCGCCCGAAGCGGCTGCCGGTGGCCCGCTGGCCAAAGTGCGTGATGGCGACATCATCCGCCTGGACGCCAACGCCGAAACCCTGCAAGTGCTGGTGAGCGATGCCGAATGGGCCGCGCGCCCCTTGGACACCATGCCCGAAGCCTTGCGCGCTGCCAACGGCATCGGCATGGGCCGCGAACTGTTCGCCAACTTCCGCCGCAATGCACTGGCCGCCGAAGAAGGCGCCTGCACCTGGTTCTGAACCCACCGCCAATAACGTCGATCTGGAACATTTCAATGTCTAACGCTCCCGCCTTTACCGCCCTGCAAGTCATGCAAGACGCGCCCGTTATCCCCGTGATCGTGCTCAACGATGTGGCCCACGCGGTGCCTATGGCCCGCGCCCTGGTGGCCGGCGGCGTGCGTATGCTGGAAGTGACCCTGCGCACTCCCCAAGCCCTGGCCTGCATGGAAGCCATTGCCCGTGACGTGCCTGAGGCCGTGGTCGGTGCCGGCACCGTGCGCAGCAAGGCAGATGCGCAAGCCGCTGCCAACGCCGGCGCCCGCTTTGCGGTGAGCCCCGGTTACACCAGCGCCGTGGGCCAGGCCTGCCGCGACTTGGGGTTGTCCTTATTGCCCGGTGTAGCCACGGGTAGCGAAATCATGATGGCGCAAGAAGATGGCTTCACCCAGCTCAAGTTCTTCCCCGCTATGCAAGCCGGCGGCCCCGCCATGCTCAAGGCCTGGAGCGGCCCGTTTTTTGATGTGAAGTTCTGCCCCACCGGCGGCGTGACCCTGCAAAACGCGCCCGAGTTTCTGGCCCTGCCCAACGTGGTGTGCGTAGGCGGCTCGTGGATCGTGCCGGCTGACGCCATGGCCAAGGGCGAGTGGGACAAGATCACCCAGCTGGCCAAAGACACGCAGGCACTGCGCAAGTAAGGCGCAGGATGGTCATCAAGCAAAAGGGCGCTGTGGCGCCCTTTTTTATTGCGCGGGTAGCTATGAAATTTATAGCGAAAGCATGACTGCTTTCTCGAGCATGGTGCTCCTTGTACAAACCTTTAGTATCTCAACTGCCATATTCGAAGCTACAGGCCCTTGCCATGGTACCTATTGAAAACCGGTCCGATATCCGCAGCCATTTCATCGCTGCATCCCCCTCCAAGGTGTTCGCCGCCCTGAGCGATCCTGAACGGGTAGCCCGTTGGTGGGGCCCGGATGGTTTCAGCAGCACCATGCACACGTTTGATTTCCAGCCCGGTGGCAGCTGGGTGTTGACCATGCATGCGCCGGATGGGACGGACTATCCGAATGAGAGCCGATTCACCCGGATCGTCCCGGATGCGCTTTGGGAAATGGAGCACCTCAATGGCCACCATTTCACACTGACTCTGGAACTCAAGCCCTCAGGCGAAGGTACCGAAGTGTGCTGGCGACAGACCTTTGACACAGCAGAGCATTACCGAGCCCTCGCCACCTTTGTGGCAGTGGCCAACCAGCAGAATCTGGAGCGATTGGCTGCCGAGGTACTGCGTTAACGCAGACCAACACCTGCTTCTTGCGGTGCCTTCTGGATCAGTTCGATCTTGTAGCCATCCGGGTCGGTCACAAACGCGATGACGGTGCTGCCGCCTTTGACGGGGCCGGCCTCGCGCGTGACGTTGCCGCCGGCAGCTTTGATTTTTTCCACGGCGGCATAGGCGTCCGGCACGCCCAAAGCGATGTGGCCGTAGGCGGTGCCCAAGTCGTAGCTTTCAGTGCCCCAGTTGTAGGTGAGCTCGATCTCAGCCTGACCGGGGTTGCCACCATCAAAACCGAGGAAGGCGAGGCTGTATTTGTACTCGGGGTTTTCCGAAGTGCGCAGCAATTGCATGCCTAGTACTTGGGTGTAGAAATCGATGGAGCGTTGAAGGTTGCCAACGCGCAGCATGGTGTGAAGGAATTGCATGCGGCAAATTGTGCATCAGGGCCTTTGCCCTGTCTGTGCATGGTGAATAATCCCGCCACCATACCAAGGCCCACCATGAGCACATTCACTCAAGTCATTCTGTACACCGACACTGACGGTTACGCCAAGTTCCGTGAGGAGACGATTCCTTTGAACGAGGGCAATCCGCAGTCCATGCTTTCTGAGGTGTTTGCGTCGGGCGGCTATCAGTTGCGCACCAGCCCGGTGGGCTTTCGCAGCCAGTTCCATTGCTCGGGGCACACACAGTGGTGCTTTATCTTGCAAGGGCAGATGGAGATCGGGGTGCACGGCAGCTCACGCATCTTCGGGCCAGGCCAGCACTTTTATTCGGCCGATTTGTTGCCCGAAGGCGCCACGTTTGACCCCGCCATCCACGGCCACTGGAGCCGCCAAGTGGGTGACCAGCCTTTGGTCACCCTGTTTGTGCGGGGCTAAGCAGCAGCTGCGCGAGCCGCAGCACCTTGCAACGCACCCGACAAGATGCGCTGCACGCCGGGTCGCCCAGCTTTGACAGCCTGCACCAAGCCCGCAGCCACATCTTCCGCTTGCACGGGCAGGTAGTTGGCAGGAATGAGTGGCTTGAGCAATTTGCTCACCAAGAGGCCGATACGCTCGCCGGTACGCTCAGGTTGGTTCAGCGGGCCGCGGTCGCCCACCAAGAGGGAAGGGCGAACGATGCTGACACTGGTGTAGCCCAGCTGGGTAATCGCATCTTCCATTTCGCCTTTGACGCGGTTGTAAAAAACGCCGGATTTGGCATCTGCGCCCATGGCGCTTACCACTCCTAATTTCGTAGCGCCCTGCGCACGTCCCGCCTGGGCTACAGCCATAACAGCGTCATAGTCTACCGCGCGGAATGCGGCCTGGCTACCGGCCACCTTGATGGTGGTGCCCAGACAAATAAAAACATCGTCGATCTGCGGCAGCTCAGGGAGCGCCGCAAAGTCGACGATGTGTTGGGTCAGCTTGGGGTGGGTCAAGGGCAGCGTGCGCCGCCCCAGACTGTGTACCGCGCTGGTGTGTTTATCGGTTAGAAGAGCCGCCAGGACCGCGCGGCCCACGAGGCCCGTTGCCCCCGCGACCACCGCCACCCGGGCGTCCACCGCCGCCGAAGCCCCCTCCGCCACCACCACCGTATCCGCCGCCATTTCCACCTCCACTGCGGCCACCGCCGCCAAAACCACCGCCACCACCGCGGCGGGCGCCACGGCCAGCCATCATATCGACGCTGGTGCGCATGGGGTCAGGTTGAGCAGTGGAAGGGCGCGGTGCGCGACCTTCATGGGTGAAGCCTGCAGGCGGCTGGAACTCGGCGCTACCGCCTTCACGGCGCGGGCCACGGCCTTGTGCGGGACGCGGGCCTTGCGAGCGGGAAGGCTGGAACTCGCCGCCGCGATCAGGGCCTCGACCACCGCCGCCATTGCCACCACCATTGCCACGGGGGCCTTGGCCACCACGACCGCCGCCGTTGCCGCCGCCACTAGCGCCGGCATTTCCACCGCGACCACCGCCTTGGCCTGCTTTGCTGTCACGCACGCGTTGCAGCATTTCTGTGCGGGCGGCCTTGGCGGCTGCTTGCATGACGTCGCGGCTTGGTGGCTTGCCTGCGCCGCCCCAGATGGTCTGACGGCCCATGGCGATGGGTTCCGCCTTTTCACCTGGCTCGGGGGCAAATCCCTCGACCACTTTCACTTCGATTTTCTGCTTGGTGAAGCGCTCGATGTCCTGCATGAAGCCTTCCTCGTCCAGGCACACCAGGTTCACAGCGGCGCCATCGGCACCGGCACGACCGGTGCGGCCGATACGGTGCACGTAGTCTTCGCTGACATTCGGGATTTCGTAGTTCACCACGTGCGGCAGATCGTCAATGTCGATACCACGGGCGGCAATGTCGGTGGCTACCAAGGCGCGCACATCGCCGCTCTTGAAGCCGGACAGGGCCTGGGTACGGGCGGCCTGGCTCTTGTTGCCGTGCAGCGCCATGGCGGTGATGCCGTTCTTTTCCAGAAACTCAGCCACGTTATTGGCACCGAACTTGGTACGGGTGAACACCAGTACCTGGCTCCAGTTCTGCTCGTTAATGATGTGGGCGAGCAATGCCTTTTTCTTGCCGCGGCCCACGGGATGGATCACCTGGGTGATGCGCTGCACCGTCGTGTTGCGCGGCGTCACTTGCACGCTTTGCGGGTTCTTGAGCAGGCCGTTGGCCAGCTCGCGGATTTCGTCGCTGAAGGTGGCAGAGAACAGCAGGCTTTGCTTTTCCTTGGGAACCAGTGCCAGCACCTTTTTCACGTCATGGATGAAGCCCATGTCCAACATGCGGTCGGCTTCGTCCAGCACCAGCATTTGCACTTGACCCAAGTCCAGCATGCCTTGCTGGGCCAGATCCAGCAGACGGCCCGGGGTGGCCACCAAAATGTCCACGCCTTTTTTGACCTTGGAAATCTGCGGGTTCATGCCCACGCCGCCGAATACGACGGTCGAGCTGAGTTGCAGGTATTTGCCATATTGGCGCACGGACTCTTCCACCTGGGCGGCGAGTTCGCGGGTAGGGGTCAGCACCAGGGCGCGGATGCCGGTGCCGCCGAATTTGTTCTGGGCACTGCGGCTCATGGAGAGGCGGTGCAGCAGGGGCAAGGTGAATGCAGCGGTCTTGCCGGTGCCTGTCTGGGCGCCGCCCAGCAGGTCGTGGCCTTCGAGCACCAAGGGAATAGCTTGCGCCTGGATGGCAGTGGGCGTTTCGTAGCCCTGCTCGCGCACGGCCTTCACGATGGCAGGTGCCAGCTTCAATTCTTCAAAGTTCATTGGATAGATGCGTCCGTCCGGGACGCTTGGGAATCGGCCGTTCTGCTGGCACGCGGCACAGCAGTCAGTCAAAGGCAGATGGATTCAAAAGTGGGATGCCCTGTCACGTAGCGATCCCCAGCAAGTTGCTGATATTGCAGGCAACTGAAAAGCTGCAACGGCCCGTATTGTCGCACGCTTGGCCGAATGCCCGGAAAACGACACAAACAGCCTGCCCCGTTTACCGGCGGGTAACAAACTGTCAATACACTGGTGCTGCCCGCTCGAGGCGATGAAAATAAGCCTACGATGAAAAAATACCTGCTGCGGCGCTTGGGAGTGGCACACGAGCCCGACGAAGCCAAACCATCCCTTGCCACCTGCATTGAAGCAGTGCTGGAGCAGAGCGATGCTTTGCTGGAGGATGTGTTGGACGGGTTGCAAACCATGCTTTCAGTGGCAGGTGGCAACACTCTGCATGCCCGTTTGTACCCGGTGCGCCAGTCCGCGGTAGACAGGTTGAAAGCCCAGACCGCTGAAGCCAAGGCGGTGTTCCGGGTAGAACTGCGCAGTGCGGTGTACGGAGGTGGCACTTTTCGCAAACCCCAAATCAATCAGGTGCGCTTTGATGACTTCCAGTTTCTGGAGGAGGAGCAGATTGACGCCAACATCGAGCTGGCAGTTACTGAGCAAGAAGTGAATCGCTCGGTAGAAGACGTGCTGCCCGCGCTCAATGCGCTGGTGAGCAGCCTCATGGGGTGGGCGAGTGTGCAGGCGCACCTGAATCCACTCAAGCCGGAAGCCTTTGTGCATGCCCTGAGAGAAGCATTTGGACAGGTGGTGCCGGATGAGGCGATGCGCTCTGCCATCATGGCGCCGGCAGCGGGCATTCTCGGGGCATCGTTGGACACGATGTACCGGGAATTGGTTGAGTGGCTGAAATCACATGGAGTGGAGCCTGTAGCAGCCCATGCCCCTGCGGCGAGTCCTTTCGGGGCTCCCGTCAAGCTCCCCGAGACCGCGGTGACCCGCAGCCTTTTGACATTGGACAAACTTCGCCGTCTGCTATCAGGCGAGTTGGACCCCCGGCCTGCAGTGGCCGGCACCACAGACTTCACACACACTGTGCCTGCGTCTTTTTTGGCGTTGGAAGATATGAAGCTCGTGGAGCCCATGCTCAAGCGCTTGTCGCTGCGAGCCAATCGTGTGGACGCCGATAGCGGGAAGACGCTCGCCCACACCCCACGGGGCAAAGTGGAGGCTATGCAGGGCAAAGCACTAGGTAAAGAGCTGGGCCAGGAAGTGGTTCGCCTTATGTTGGAGAGCCTGATGCAGGACCGGCGCTTGCTCGAAGGCGTGCGGCAGTCCGTGTTGAACATGGAACCGGTGCTGCAGCGTCTCTCTGACCGCGATCCCCGTTTTTTTGCAGATCGGAAGCATCCGGCGAGACAGTTTCTGGATCGCATGACGCATCGCAGCCTTGCATTTCAAACCGACCAGGATGCGGGTTACTTTCACTTCCAGAAGACCTTGGACAATGCCATTAGCGTGTTGGCCGGCGGCGAGGGTGATGCAAAAGCCTTTGAGCGCATGGTGCGCAAGCTGGAAGAGGGCTGGGCCCTTGAAGAAGCGCAGCACAAACAGCGAGCGGCCGAAGCTGCCCGTGGTCTGATGCATGCTGAGCAGCGCAATATGTTGGCCCAGCGTCTGGCCCACGAATTTGCGCAACGGATGACTTTCAAGAAAGCGCCGGACATCGTCCTGGCCTTTCTGCGCGGGCCTTGGGCGCAAGTCGTCGCGGAGTATCAGTTGCGGTTTGCTGATGGCACTGAGGATTCTGAGGGCTACCTCGCTTTGGTGGAGGATCTGATATGGAGCGTTCAACCTCGTCTGGTTCGCAAGAACCGGGCTCGTCTGGTCGAGCTGGTACCGCAGATGTTGCTCAAAATCCGGCAGGGTCTTTTGCTCGTGGATTATCCGGAAGAGCGCATTCCCCCGTTTTTCGATGCATTGATCGATATTCACGAGCAGGCGTTTGACAACGCCAAATACGTAGCACAGCGCGATGCGCCTTCCACTCCACCGGAAGTTGTAGAGGCTGTGGTCGAGATGACAGACGACGAGCTCTGGATGGCTGAAATGGAAGCACAGGATTCCGGCTTTCTCACCCACATGCAGATGCCTAAGAGCGCCCCGGCGGATGTGCCAGAGGTCTCGGACCCCGTGTTGCAAAATGCCTGGAGTGCGGAGAGCCTGCGCACGGGCTCTTGGGTGGATTTAGCCCTGGGCGGTGAGTGGGTGCGTGCGCAGCTATCCTGGGCCAGCCCGCACCGCACCCTGTTTATGTTCATTTCCGGAGGCGGCTTGGCGCACTCGATGTCGCGCCGGACCATGGACCGCTTGCGTGGTCTTGGCCTTATCAGGTTGGTATCGGATGGCCATGTCATGGACAACGCACTCGATGCTGTTGCCAGGGAGGCGCTGCTTAACGATGTGAAAAACGCTTTTGAAGGCCCTCCAGCTCACAACAAATAGGGGTGACGGGGCCGCTCAGTCGATAATACGGCTTTACCGCTGAATAACCAGAATCGCAATGGCCCAATACGTTTTCTCCATGAACCGCGTCGGCAAGATCGTGCCCCCCAAGCGGCACATTCTTAAAGACATTTCCCTCTCCTTCTTCCCTGGTGCCAAGATCGGTGTCCTGGGTACCAACGGTTCGGGCAAATCCACCCTGCTCAAGATCATGGCCGGTGTGGACAAGGAAATCGAGGGCGAAGCCATTCCCATGGCCGGCCTGAATATCGGATATCTGCCCCAAGAACCCCAGCTTGACCCTACCCACACCGTACGTGAGGCTGTGGAAAGCGGCATGGGTAAAGTGTTCACCGCCAAAGCTCGCCTTGAAGAGGTCTATGCCGCCTACGGGGCGGAAGATGCTGACTTCGATGCACTTGCTGCAGAGCAGGCTGAGCTGGAAGCCATCATTGCCACCGCCGGCACCGACTCCGAGCACCAACTTGAAATCGCCGCCGATGCGTTGCGCCTGCCCCCGTGGGATGCCAACATCGGCGTGCTGTCTGGTGGCGAGAAGCGCCGCGTGGCTCTGTGCCGCCTGTTGCTATCCAAGCCAGACATGTTGCTGCTCGACGAACCCACCAACCACTTGGACGCCGAATCAGTGGACTGGTTGGAGCAGTTTTTGCAACGGTATTCCGGCACTGTGGTCGCCATTACCCACGATCGTTACTTCCTGGATAACGCGGCAGAGTGGATTCTGGAACTGGACCGTGGCTCCGGCATTCCGTACAAGGGCAATTACTCCGACTGGTTGACCCAGAAGGGTGCCCGTCTGGAAGCCGAACAAAAGGGCGAAGAAGCTCGTGCCAAGGCTTTGAAGAAAGAATTGGAGTGGTCCCGCCAGAACCCCAAGGCCCGCCAGGCCAAGAGCAAGGCCCGTCTGGCCCGCTTTGAAGAATTGAGCGACTTCGAATACCAGAAGCGTAACGAAACCAACGAGATCTTTATCCCGGTGGCAGACCGTTTGGGTAGCCAGGTGATCGAGTTCAAGGGCGTGAGCAAGTCCTTTGGCGACCGCGTATTGATTGATAACCTGAGCTTCAATATCCCTGCAGGCGCGATTGTCGGCATCATTGGCCCGAACGGTGCCGGTAAATCGACCTTGTTCAAGCTGATCGCCGGACGCGAGAAGCCGGACTCCGGTGAAGTCGTTATCGGTTCTACCGTCAAGATGGCGTTTGTGGACCAGCACCGCGATGCGTTGTCGGATGAGAAAACTGTCTGGGAAGATGTGTCCGGTGGGCTCGACATCCTGAACGTGGGCAAGTTCCAGATGGCCAGCCGCGCCTATTGTGGTCGCTTCAATTTCAACGGTGGCGATCAGCAGAAGAAAGTCGGCATGCTGTCCGGTGGTGAGCGTGGTCGATTGCACCTTGCGAAGACCCTGATCGCAGGCGGCAACGTGCTGATGCTGGACGAACCGTCCAATGACTTGGACGTGGAAACCTTGCGCGCTTTGGAAGATGCACTGCTTGAATTTGCCGGCACCATGCTGGTAATCTCCCACGATCGCTGGTTCCTGGACCGGATTGCGACTCACATCCTTGCAGCTGAAGGGGACAGCCAGTGGACATTCTTTGATGGCAACTACCAAGAGTACGAAGCCGACAAGAAACGTCGACTGGGCGAAGAGGGTGCCAAGCCCAAGCGCGTGCGATATAAAGCTCTGAAGTAACCGTCCGGCGAGGCCATAAAGCCCATGCAAAACATCGACCCGCGTTATGCGTCTCTGTATCAGGCGACTGTCAAAGACGCCGCGGCGGGCGGTGCCGCCATCATGGGCAAGCTCATATTGACACTGCGGCGCGATCTTTTGGCTCGGGAAAGCGCCTCGCGCGACTTCCGCGAGCGGGAAGTGCACTCGGAGTCAATCAAGCAGCTTTTCCATCATGAGCAAACCCTGCGCGAGGGCTATGGCCCGGCGCTGCTGGAGCAATTCACCCGGCCTGTTGAAGCCGTCAAGGCAGCCATGCCATCGATTGCAGAGGTTCAGTTCGATCAGTTGGAGTTGATGGACGAAGTGCAGGTGCAGGAGAGCGTGAATATGGCGCGCGCTCAGCAAATGGCTATGTTGGCTGCAGAAGCCAGTCTTGCTGAACTGAACACCCTGATTTGCGCGACGCTCGGCCTGCCGACCGTGCGTCCTGAGCGCAACCCCTTGCGCCCCGAGGCCTACATTGCGGCACTCAGAAATACAGTGGAGCGCACCCCCGCACCCGCGGGCATGCGGCTGGACTGGCTGACGGTCATGGGGGTTGCCCTCGGGGCAGAGCTCAAGGAGTTGTATTCCAGTCTCTCTTCCCAACTAAAAAACCAAGGGGTCGTCGCAGCCGGGTATGCGGTTACGCCTGCACCATCTACATCGGGAGCCCAGGGTGCTGGCAAAGGGCGCGACGCAACGCCGCCTGCTTCATTGAATGAAACATCGCGGTACGGTGCGCCAGGCAGTGCCGAGCGCGATGCGCTCATTGCCCAAGAGATCAGGCGACCCAAGCCGGCCACAGACCCTGCGCTGCTGACGCTGGACCGCTTGCGTAAATTACTGGCGGGTGAACTAGACCAGTTAGGAACCCCTCACCGGGTCGCCGCATTCGCCCAGCAGTTTGCCCGCCAATTTGAGTCTCCGGGCGGCTATGAAGCTCCTGTCGCCGAGTCCCATTCCGACTTTGCGGCGACCGTCCCGGCTGCTTTTGAAGCGCTGACTGAGATGAAGCAGGTGGACAGGGTCGTACAAAGGCTGGAGCAGCGGCGCGGCGGCGTGCCTCCTTCTGCGGGTGTACACGGTTTGCAGGCTGTACGCGAAGATATACGTCGCAGCGCGAGTGGCGTTGCCCAGGCCCTCAGCCTCGAGGTGGTGAATCTCATGGTCGACAACATCGCCCGTGATCCGCGACTACTGGAGCCCGTACAAAGTCTTGTTCGCGAACTCGAACCCGCGTTGATGCGGCTGGCGCTGGTGGATGCCCGTCTGTTCACCGATAAACATCACGCCGCCCGACTCCTGGTGCAAGAGCTCACCCACCGAAGTCTGGCTTACGCCAATGCGCAAAGTCCCGGTTTCCTGGCTTTCCTGGATGAGGTTAAGGAAGCTATTGCGCCACTGGCCCATGCCCAACCCGAAGGGCCGGAGCTGTTTGCCCGAGCATTGCAGGAGCTGCAGGCTATTTGGCAAGAAGAAGCTGTCAAGCAATCGCAAGCCCGCAGCCAAGCTGTCAAAGCACTGGAAAAAGCCGAGCAACGCAATTTGCTTGCGGAGAAGATTGCCAGAGAGATTGACTCCCATCCCGATGCGGCCAAAGTGCCGGATGTCGTACTGACCTTCCTCTGTGGACCGTGGGCGCAGGTTGTAGCGCAAGCCCGTTTGTCCGGCGGTAGTGGATCTGCCGCAGCTGACAAGTACCAGGCGCTCATTTCCGCGCTGCTGTGGAGCACCCATCCAGATTTGGCGCACAAAAACATCGCCAAGCTCACCAAACTGGTACCGTTGTTGCTCAGCACCTTGCGCGATGGCCTGGAAACCATCCAGTACCCTGCGACCAAAGCCAGTGCGTTCCTGGAGGCCCTCATGGGTTTGCACCAAGCCGCTTTCCGGGCAGTGCAGAAACCGACCCCCGTCGTCGCAGTCAAAGTGGAAGCTGAAGCAGCCAAGTCCGTGGCAAGTGCACCAGTTCGCAACCGTCCGGTGGAAGATGGGAATCCTTGGGTGGCACCTTCAGAAGCGCACGATTCCAATTTCATCGATATTGCGGAGGAAACACCGGCAGCAGCGGTCGCAACGACGATCCTCTCGCCCGTGATACCTCCGGCAGTGGCAGGTGCAGGCGCTGGCAGTCTGCCCTTGGGCTCATGGGTGGAGCTGCATACCGGTGGCGATTGGGTGCGCACGCAGCTTACCTGGGCGAGCCCGCACGGTACCTTGTTCTTGTTCACGAGTGCGGCGGGTGCCACACAGTCCATGACGCGCCGTACGCACGACAAACTGGTGGCTGCCGGCCAACTTCGTGTGATCTCTGCTCAGCCGGTGGTGGACGGTGCGCTTGATGCTGTGGCCCAACAGGCCATGAAAAACAGCTTGGACTCTACGCTGTAGCCAGTCGCTGCCTTACCAAGCCGATGTGATTGCGCAATGCGTAGAGTTCGTCGGCATACGACAGTGGCAGGATGACTTTTTCTACCTTGTTTTCAATGGCGTCCAGCTCGGCGAGCAGATCAGGGGCGCTCTCTGACCGCGATTCAAAGCGGCTTTCTATGTCCCGCAGTTGGCCGTACCAACGGAACACGCGCGATCGGACGCGGTAGGCGTAAAGCGGAGGTGCAATCTTCCCGAGTGGCAAAAGCACAGCGATGATGATGCCCAGTGCGAGCCACATGCGTTCGACGAGATTCGCCAGGGTGAACGGAACGTAGCGCTGTAGCGAGGGAATTCCGTTTTTCAATGTCCGCTCAGCTTCAGGCGCCAAAGTGAATTCACTGTGGGAGGCGTTGGGGAACTCCCTGGCCCGGTTGAACCATCCCGATTGACCATGCGTTTGCATCGCCGCCTGGGCCAGCAGCTGACGCAGGCCAGGATGCAGTCTTTCACGAACCAGCATGCTGGTGGTGGTGGCGATCAAATGCACATCCTGTGCGGGGACGTTGCGCGCTAAATCCACTACGCCGCGTGGCAAGGTCACCGGTGTGATAAACGGTAGTCGCCGCGCATAGGTCTCGTTTTGAGGGAAGTCCATCAAACGGATACCGGGGGTTTGCAGCAGCATTTGCACCATCGGTGCCTGGGGAGCAGAAGCGAAAACCACGGCATCCAGTTTCCCTTGGAGCAAATGCACGGTTGCCGGTGTTTGCTCCAGGTGACTCAGCCGGACTTGCCTCGGATCGATGCGGTGCATATCCAGCAATGTATCCATCAATGGTGGCACGCCGCTACCCGCGGTGCCGGCGTTTAAACGCAGGGACGCGATCTGGTTCAGGGAATTCAGCCGACCGTTTTCAGAGATAGCCGTTGCGGCGCTGCTGCGGTAAAACAACCAAACAGGCTCTACGAACAAATTGCCGAGGGTGAGCAGCTCTTCTGCATCCTCATTCTCTGCGGCTTTTGCGCTTCCGCCCTGTACGAAACCCGCGTCCGCTTCGCCGTTTTGCAGTCGTCGCAGGTTATCTGCAGAGCCTTCGGTGGGTATCAGATCGACCGCAATGCCATGCTGACGCAAGAGCTTGGCGTATTGCTCGCCCATTTCTGCGTAGGCACTCTGCGCCGGACCTGTAGCCAGGGTCAGGTGCTTGGGCGGCATCGGGTCCAGCCACCAGTAGGCAAGCCAGATCAAACCTGCACCTGCGAACAATAAAGGGCTCGCAGAGGTAAAGAGGTCCCAGAAGGCGAGGAACGCGGCTTTGACGGGGCGGGGCAGGTGCAGCGGCATCGTGGCTAGAGCGGATGTTCTGCGTAGAACTTGCCGCCATGGTAGAGCAGGGGCGAGGCACCAGACCGGTGGCTGCAGCGTTCAACTTCGCCGACAAAGATCACGTGGTCACCCTCTTCGTACTGGCTGCGGTTGAAACATTCGAAGTGCGCTGCCGCGCCGTCAAGCAACGGCGCACCGTGGGTGCCGCGCGAAAAGCCCACGCCGGCGTAGCGGTCAATATCTTTGGTGGCGAATTGCATTGCCAGCGATTGCTGGTCGGCCGCCAGAATGTTGATGGCGTAATGGGCTCCCCGGCTGAAGGCGTCCATGGAGCCTGCTTTTTGCGAAAGGCTCCAGAGCACAAGGGGCGGTGTCAGGGAAACCGAGTTGAACGAATTGGCGGTCAGACCTACCAAAGTGCCATCTGCGGCTTGTGCAGTGACGATAGTGACTCCGGTAGCAAACATGCCGAGCGCCTGGCGGAACTGCTGGCTGGAGAAGTCGGGTGGCAGGGCACTGCGTGCCGGCGAAGGTGGAGTCATCCTTGGAATTTACCGCGCTTTGTGCCCCGGTCTTCGGTGTGGGTGGCAAAACCTTCGCCGCACGCCACCTTTACAATGCCTTACATGCTCAAAGCACTTTATCTTAGTCTGTCAATTGCTACATTTTCAATAGCTGCTCACGCAGATATCAAAAGGGCTTGCGCCGATTATTCTTCCAAAATACCCAGTGTGACGCCGGCCATGTGCGAAGCCGCAGGCTTGCAGGACATGAAGGCCCGTTCCGCGCAAGGCCGGGTCCTGTGGGGTCGTGATGTCGGTGCCCCGGACGGGAATTTCAAGGTGCTGGTGATAGGCGGCATTCACGGTGACGAGATGTCGTCAGCATCGCTGGTGTATCACTGGTTGGGGCTCGCAGAGACGCCGCCTTCCGACTCACCGCTTAACGTTCATTGGCGCTTTATTCCCAGCCTGAATCCGGATGGCTTGTTTGCCAAGCCGGCGCGACGTACTAACGCCAACGGTGTGGATTTGAATCGCAACTTTCCCACTCCGAATTGGGCGCGCGATGCCAAAGTCTATTGGGAACAGCGAACGAAACGGGATCCCCGCCGCTGGCCGGGCAATAAACCTGTGTCCGAACCGGAGTCCCGTTTTCTGCTCGAGCAAATGGACAGCTTCAAGCCGAACTTGATTGTCAGTGTGCATGCGCCTTACGGTGTACTGGACTTTGACGGTCCGTCGGTTCCTCCCAGCAAACTGGGGCGTTTGTATCTCGATCAGGTGGGCATCTTCCCAGGATCGCTCGGCAACTATGCCGGGGTGCACCGGCGCATCCCGGTTGTGACCATTGAGCTGCCCAGTGCGGGCCGCTTACCGCAGGATGCAGAAGTTCGCCAGATGTGGATGGACTTGTTGCGCTGGACGAATGAACGCCTCGGGCCCACTGCGTCTGCCACTACACCCTGAATCAGGCGGAGGGGCTGTTTGAAATGCGGATCGCAGCTTTGTCAGCCCACATTTGAAGGCTGTCCACCAGATCACGCTGGCTGAAGGAGCAGCTTTCTTCACTGAAGAGGGCGCTGGACTCCAGTCGGTCCATGAGCTGGTGGAGCACTTCGGAGAACTTGTCAGGCAGCGCGGCGAGCAAAACGCTCTGACCGCGCGCCAAATCAGACAGGTCATGTGCGCTCAGCCCGTCCGTACGGAAGCGCTCCAAGGCGTCCTGAAACACCTGTAGTTGGGCTTGCGCGGAACCGGCTGCCGACGACATGCGACTTAGTGACCCAGAATCTTGGACAGGAAATCGCGGCTGCGTTCGTTCTGCGGGTTGTTGAAGAACTCGTGCGGAGTGTTTTGCTCCACGATTTGACCTTGGTCCATGAAGATCACGCGGTCAGCCACAGCCTTGGCAAAACCCATTTCGTGGGTCACGCAGATCATGGTGATGCCTTGGCTGGCCATCTCGATCATCACGTCCAGCACTTCCTTGATCATCTCGGGGTCGAGGGCCGAGGTGGGCTCGTCGAACAACATGATCTTGGGCTTCAGGCACAGGGCACGGGCGATCGCCACGCGCTGCTGCTGGCCGCCGGAGAGTTGCAGCGGGTATTTGTTGGCCTGATTGGCAATACGCACACGTTCCAGCTGGATCATGGCCTTTTCTTCAGCCTCTTTTTTTGGCATTTTGCCGACCCACATGGGGGAGAGCGTCAGGTTTTCCAAAACGGTGAGGTGCGGAAACAGGTTGGACTGCTGGAACACCATGCCGACTTTTTTGCGCACGTCATCGATGGCTTTCACATCGTCAGTCAGCTCCACGCCGTCCACGATGAGGTTACCTTGCTGGTGCTCTTCGAGACGGTTGATACAGCGGATCATGGTGGACTTGCCGGAGCCCGACGGGCCGCAGACCACAATGCGCTCGCCTTTGGTGACGGTCAGGTCAATATCGCGCAGTACGTGGAAATTATTGCCGTACCACTTGTTGACTTTGTTGAAGGTGATGATGGGTTCAGACATATTCGTTCCTTAGCGGAGTTTGCTTTTGTTGACTTGCTTTTCAATCCAGAGGCTGTAGCGCGACATGGAGAAGCAAAACACAAAGTAGATGAGTGCGATGAAGATGTAGCCTTCAATCTTGAAGGGGCGCCAGTCGGAGTCCGAGTTCAGAGCCAGGCTCATGGCACCGGTGAGTTCATACAAACTCACGATGGTTACCAATGAGGTGTCCTTGAAGGTGGAGATGAAGTTGTTCATGATGCCGGGCACGACCATGGCCAGTGCTTGTGGCAACACGATCTTGCGCTGGGTTTGCCAGTAGCTCAGGCCAAGGGTGGCGGCGGCTTCAATCTGGCCCTTGGGCACTGCTTGCAGGCCACCACGGATCACTTCAGCCATATAGGCCGCAGCAAACAGCGTGATACCTGCCAGCACGCGCACCAACACGTCGATATTGAAGCCCTGTGGCATCAGCAGCGGGAACATGAATGACGCCATGAACAACACAGAGATCAGCGGCACGCCGCGAATCAATTCGACATAGATCGTACAGAACGTCTTGATCGCGGGTAGTTTTGAACGACGGCCCAAAGCAATCAGCAGGGCCAACGGGAATGCCATGGCCATCGACAGTGAAGAAAGCAGCAGGGTGAGCGGCAAGCCGCCCCAACGGTCGGTTTCAACAACGGAGAGACCAAACTTGCCGCCGTACATCACGACAAAAAAGAAGCCCAGCACCAGAATCCATGCCAGACCCAACCATGCCTTCCAGAACATGCGCATGCAACTGGCCACCAGCAAGGCGCACAGCAGCACGGTCGAGATCAACGGGCGCCATTGTTCTTCAAAGGGGTAGCGGCCGAAAATGATGATGCGGAATTTTTCAGTGACTACGCCCCAGCAGGCGCCGGCACGGTCCGCGTTGCAGGCTTCTGAGTCGGCGGCCCATTTGGCATCAATCAAGGCCCAACCGAACAGAGGCGGAAGGACATAGAGCAGGATCGCACCCACGATCAGGGTGCTGATAGTGGTCTGCCAACTCCCGAAGAGGTTGGTGCGTATCCAAGCCACGGCGCCTTCGGTTTTCACCGGAGCCGGGCGGGCGGGAATAGGTTCAAAAGTGGTTGCGCTCATGGGGTGGCCTTAGCGTTCTTTGATGGCGGAGCGGGTGTTGTACCAATTCATGGTGATCGACGTGAACAGCGACGTGCTCAGGTACACCAGCATGATGATGGCAATGCATTCCACGGCGCGGCCGGTCTGGTTGATGGCAGTGTTGGCAATGGAAACCACATCCGGATAGCCGATAGCCACGGCCAACGACGAGTTCTTGGTGAGGTTCAGGTACTGGTTGGTCACGGGCGGAATGATGACGCGCAGCGCTTGCGGCAACATCACCAGGCGCATGGTCTGCCCTCTGCTCAGTCCCAGGGCCGCAGCTGCTTCAGACTGGCCTAAGGCCACGGATTGGATGCCGCCCCGCACCACTTCGGACACGAAAGCTGCGGTGTAGATGGTCAGACCCAGAAGCACCGACAAGTACTCGGGAGTCAGAGCCCCACCGTTTTCGATGGCAAATTCGCCTTGAACCGGCATGTTCAATGCCGTAGGTGCACCCCCGAGAATCCAGCCGAGTACACCCAGTGTGATCACGATAGCTAGGGGAACCAGCACCATGCTGCGGGCCTTGCCGGTTCGCTCAAATGCTTTGTGTGCATAAGCGCGGTAGCCCCAAGCTGCAAAGACTCCAGCCAACAAGCCCCACGCGCCCCAGACATGACCGTTTGCCCATTCGGGAATCGGGAAGTTGATGCCGCCTTTACTCAAAAAGAACGGACCCAGCACCCAGGGCTCGTTGGAAGCGGGCAGTACTTCGGTAAACATCAGGTACCACATCAGCAATTGCAGCAGCACTGGAATATTGCGGAAGAACTCCACGTAGGCGGCGCAGATCCCGCGGATCAGGGCATTACGTGAAAAACGGCCGACGCCGATCAAGGTGCCCAGCACCGTGGTGAGGATGATGCCTACCACCGCCACCCGTAGCGTATTGACAAAGCCGACAAGGTAGGCGCGCCAGTAAGACTCTCCGGAGTCAAAGGCAAAAAAACTCTCGCCGATATCAAATCCTGCGGGATTGGACAAAAAGTCAAAACCACTCTGAATACCGCGCAACTTCATGTTGGTGGTGGTGTTGTGGGCGAGGTACAGCACGGTCAGCAGCACCACAATGATGGCGATGGCTTGGTACAGCAGTCCGCGGAAAGCCTGGCTGCGCCAGGACCACGACTTTTTAGGAGGGGAGGAGGGTGTGGACATATCAGCCCTTGCAGTTCACGAAAAAAACACTCATCAATTGAAAAGGGCAGCGCATGGTGTCTGCGACTGCCCTTTTCTGGTGCGTCATGCCGGTTTACAGCACTCCGCTAACCACGCTTAACGAACTGGAGGTGCGTATTGCACGCCACCCTTGTTCCACAGGTTGTTCAAACCACGTGGCAATTGGATGGGTGACTTGGGGCCCACATTGCGTTCAAAGATTTCACCGTAGTTGCCGGTAGTCTTCACAGCACGTGCCAGCCATTCCTTGTCCAGACCCAGCAACTTGCCTGTGTCTTCCTTGGAACCCAGCAGACGGCCGATCACGGGGTCTTGGCTGTTGGCTTTGAGGTCATCCACGTTGGCAGCGGTCACGCCAGCTTCTTCAGCTTCCAGCAGGCCGTACACAGTCCATTTCACGATGGCGGTCCACTCATCGTCACCACGGCGAACCATCGGGCCCAGAGGCTCTTTGGAGATCAGCTCTGGAAGGATCACGTGGTCAGCGGGGTTCTTGGCAACCTTGTTGCGGGTAGATGCCAAGCCGGATGCGTCGGTGGTGTATGCCACGCAACGACCGGAGAAGTAAGCACCTTCAGCGGCTTCCAGCTTCTCAAACACGATGGGTTTGATATTCAGGCCGTTGGCTTTGGAGTAGTCGGTCAGGTTCTTTTCGGTGGTGGTGCCTGATTGCACGCAAACGGTCTGGCCTTTGAGCTGCTTGGCGCTCTTGAGCTTGCTCTTGACTGGGACCATGAAGCCCTGGCCGTCGTAGTATGTCACGGCGGTCTGGGACAGGCCCAAGGAAGCGTCACGGGTCAAAGTGAAAGTGGTGTTGCGGGACAACACGTCCACTTCGCCGGATTGCAGAGCGGTGAAACGGGCTTGTGCGTTCAGGGGAACGTACTTTACCTTTTCGCCATCACCCAAGACGGCGGCCGCCACAGCGCGGCACACGTCCACGTCCAGACCAGTCCACTTGCCGTTGGAATCGGCAGCACTGAAACCAGCCAGACCGGTGTTCACACCGCACACCACTTGGCCACGGGCCTTGACGGCATCCAATGTTTTGCCAGCGTGGGCAGGCGCTGCAACGACAGCACCCAGTGCGGCAACTACGGCTGCCAGTGTTTTCAGTTTCTTCATGCTCATAAATCATTACTCCAAAGAATTGAATCAGCAGGATGCACCAGACTGGTGTCTGCACCCCGATTCTGAGGCTGAACTGTAGCCTCAGGAGCATTCGCTCTCATCGGGGTTTACCATCGAAAGGTATGCGGAAAAGTAATAACCTAATTCGCCGCTCACCTCTCTGCAAGCCACAAGGGTTAAGCAGAAAGCATGCCACGCAATAGTGCCGGAAAGAGGATTCGGGGCATGTGTATCAGCCCACAGGGCTTTGTCACCGTGGTGGCAGCCTTGTTGCCGCCTTGCGATATGGTGTGAAGCTATACCAACAAAATCCTGGAGACACCGCATGTTTGAAACCGCCATCGCTGGCAGCCTGCCCAAGCCCTCGTGGCTCTCTGAAACCGAAAAACTCTGGCCCCAATGGAAGCTGGCCGGCCCCGAGCTGCAGCAAGCTAAGGCGGATGCCACCCTGTTGTGGATCAAAGCGCAGGAAGATGCGGGCTTGGATGTGGTCGGCGATGGTGAGCAAAGCCGGCAGCACTTTGTGCACGGCTTTCTGGAGCAGGTCGAAGGCATCGACTTTGAGAACAAGGTCAAGATGGGCATCCGCAATAACCGTTATGACGCCATGGTGCCGCAGGTTGTTGCCGCCTTGAGGCTCAAAGGTCGCGTGCATGCCTTTGAGGCCCAACTCGCACGAGCCCACACCAAAAAGAAACTCAAGTTCACCTTGCCTGGCCCCTTGACGATTGTGGACACGGTGGCCGACCGTTTTTATGGTGACCGCAAGACCATGGCGTTCGCGTTTGCGGAGTTGCTGAATCAGGAAGCGCGGGCCTTGCAGGCCGATGGAGTGGACATCATCCAGTTCGACGAGCCGGCCTTCAATGTGTACATGCAAGACGCGGCGGACTGGGGGGTGCAAGCACTGGAAGTCGCCGCCAAAGGTCTCACTTGCACCACCGCCGTGCATATTTGTTATGGCTACGGCATCAAGGCCAACACCGACTGGAAAGAGACGCTTGGAGGCGAATGGCGGCAGTACGCGCAGGTGTTTCCGGCGCTGGCGGCCAGCAGCATTCAGCAAGTGAGCCTGGAGTGCTACCACTCGCATGTACCACCGGATTTGATGGCACTGCTCAAGGACAAAGACGTCATGGTAGGCGTGATCGACGTGGCCAGTGATGTGATTGAAACGCCTGAGCAGGTGGCGGACACCATCGGCATCGCACTCCAACACGTGCCACGCAATCGCATCTTCCCCTGTACCAACTGTGGATTGGCGCCCATGAGCCGTGAGGTGGCCACGCGCAAGCTCGAAGCCCTGGCCAAAGGCGCTGCCCTCGCACGCGAGCGATACGGGGCCGGTGCATGAGTGGCATGACGCTTTCTCCGGGTTTCCATGCGCCTGCACTGCGGAACCTGGAGCAAGTGCTGCAAGCGGATGTAGACAAAGGTCGATTACCCGGCGCAGTAGCCTTGGTTGCACGCCATGGCCAGACCGTGTTGCACTCGGCCATCGGCGAGCAGAACCCGGCGGACGGCACGCCCATGGCCTTGGACAGCATATTCCGCATCTACTCCATGACCAAGCCACTGGTGTCGGTGGCGATCATGCAATTGCTGGAGCGCGGCCAACTGTTGCTGAGTGACCCGGTAGGCCAGCACTTGAGCGAGTTTGCCGATGTGCGGGTGGCGGAGGATGAAACGGGCCGCCAGACGCGACCCCCAGCCCGGCCACCCACGGTGCAAGACCTGTTGCGCCACACCTCAGGCCTGACCTACGAGATTCTGGGCGACGACCCCATTCAGCAGCGCTACGCTCAAGCCGGCTTGGGCA
Organism: Comamonadaceae bacterium; assembly: GCA_027488735.1. Lineage (GTDB taxonomy): Bacteria > Pseudomonadota > Gammaproteobacteria > Burkholderiales > Burkholderiaceae_C > Limnohabitans. The sequence continues at coordinate 373,067 of JAIYBB010000001.1, forward strand.
CCCGCATGTTGAGCAACACCGGTTTTTCGCAGGCCCTGTCCGCGATTCCTTACCGCTATGAGCCCGGCAGCATCTGGCAATACAGCCGCGCCACAGACCTGCTCGGCGCCCTGTTGGAGCGCGTGACCGGCATGGCTTTGGGTGACTATTTGCAAGCACACATCCTCGGGCCCTTGGGCATGGTGGATACCGCATTTGTGGTCCCTCCGGATAAGCATCGCCGCATTGCAGAGCCCTTTGCCCATGACCCTGACGGAGGCGTACCCATGCCCCTGATGGACTTGCGCAAGACCACCCCCATGCAAGCGGGCGGCGCTGGCTTGGGCTCGACCGCAGCTGACTACGCGCACTTTTTGCAATGCATGTTGAATGGAGGCACCTTGAACGGTGCGCGCATTCTCAGCCCCGCCTCGGTGCGGCTGATGACCTCGGACCATCTGGCCGACATTCCGGTCAACCGCAGTGGCCGCGCGGCAGAACTGCTTCCACCCGGACATGGCTTCGGCTTGGGTTTTGCGGTGCGCCTCGAAGAGGGGTTGGGTACCCAGCTGGGCAGCAAAGGCATGTACTACTGGAGCGGTATCTCTGGCACCGTGTTTTTTGTGGACCCGGCGAAAGATTTGTTTGCCATTCTGCTGACCCAGGCACCCAATCAACGCAGCTGGTATCGCCCCTTGTTCCGCAATCTGGTGTACGCGGCGCTGAACGATTGAGTGATATCCGGCGGCTCAACAGCCGGTAGTGCGCAGAATGAGTTGGGGCTCACCGCTGCCGTTGTAGTTGTAGGCCACTGAGCAGTTGGCGGGTGTGGGGGCATCGGTCAGCACCCACCCTGCGTCGCCATTGGGGATGGTGCTGTTGCTGTAGCCGTAGAACGTGAACTTGTTGAACACAATCGGAGCGGTGGAAAGGTAGCCCCCGCCGGCGATGGCGGGTGCGCCTTGCAGCGTCATTCCGATGCCGTCCCACCACCGGTCGGGATAGCCATTCCAGAGCCGGATGCTGCTGCCTTGCATATCCAGAAATTTCAATGCCGGGTCTGCCACTGCAGTGGTGCCGCGCAAGGCAGCGGTCACTTTCACGGTTTCCATGGTGGTCCTGACAGCACCCAACAAACCATTGAGCGTGGCCACACGCGCATCCGTGCCAAGGTTGATGAACTTGGGCAACGCCACAGCAGCCAGCACACCGAGGATGGCGATCACCATCACCAATTCGATGAGCGTGAAACCCCGGTTTGCCACCTTGCTGCTTGTCATACCGAGCATTTTAGGCACGTGGCGCCCGTTCTGTCTGCGCGGGCAGCTATTAAAACCATAGCACTCAGGGTTTCCCCCGAGCAAGTGCACTTACCCCTTGGCGACTTCCAGTACCAGCTTGCCGAAGTTCTCTCCGTTGAAGAGCTTGAGCAACGTCTCGGGGAAGGTCTGCAGTCCCACCACCACGTCTTCCTTGCTCTTCATGCGGCCGTCTTTCAGGTAGCCGGCCATCTCGGCCACGGCCAGGTGGTAGCGGTCGGCGTAGTCGAACACCACAATGCCTTCCATGCGCGCGCGGTTCACCAGCAGGCTCAGGTAGTTCTTGGGGCCTTGCACGGCGGTCGTGTTGTTGTACTGACTGATGGCGCCGCAGATGATGATGCGGGCCTTGCGGTTGATGCGAGCCAGCACGTCGTCCAGAATCTCACCGCCCACGTTGTCGAAGTAAATGTCCACGCCGGCCGCGCAGTGCTCTTTCAGGCCTGCACGCACGCTACCTGAGCCAGCCTTGTAATCGATGCAAGCATCGAAGCCCAGTTCCTTGACCACCCACTCACACTTGGCCGGGCCGCCGGCAATACCGACCACGCGCAAGCCCAAAATCTTGGCAACCTGGCCGACGGTCTGGCCCACCGCACCGGCGGCACCGGAGATCACGATGGTCTCGCCCGCCTTGGGTTGGCCCACGTCCATCAGGCCGAAATAGCCGGTCATGCCGGGCATGCCCAGCACGTTGAGCCACTGGGTCAGGGTACCGGCGCGCAGGTCGATCTTGACCAGGCCGTTGCGCTTCATCTCGTCTTTGGCAAGGGTGATGTACTCCTGCACACCAAAGCCCGCACTGACATAGTCGCCCACGGCGAATTTGTCGCTCTTGCTGGCTACCACCACGCCGACGCCGCCAGCGCGCATGACTTCGCCAATGCCCACCGGCGGGATGTAGCTCTTGCCTTCGTTCATCCAGCCGCGCATCGCGGGGTCCAGACTCAGCGCCAGGGTTTTGAGGGTGACACCACCTTCAGCAGGCTCGGCCACCGGCTCGGTGGTGTGGCTCCAGTCACTAGCTTTGGGCATGCCCACGGGGCGCGCGGCCAGGCGGATCTGGTGGTTGGACAGGGTGGACAGGGCTTGGGTCATAGGAGCTCCGGGAGAAGGGGTCAACAATGGTCGCGGATGGTAGCGCCGTACCGTGCGTAGCTTGGTAGCCTAGGTGACAAGCTCGGGCCGGACTTCTTAAGTCGTAACGTGCGGATGCGTTGCTTCGTGCGGTGGCATCGCACCTTGGCTACGCAGTTCGGCCAGTTGGCTCGACAACTCTTTGACCGCTTGAGTCAGCAGCAAAAGCTCTTTGTCTTTGAGCAGGTCGATTTTTTCGTGGAGTAGTTCAATCTCCAGCTCCGCCTTCACGTTGACCTCGTAGTCGCTCTCGGCATGTTTGCGGTCCAGCTCGGACTGGCGGTTCTGGCTCATCATGATGGCTAGCGCCGTGTAGGCCGCTTGGAAAGACAGGAGCAAGTTGAGCAGGATGAAAGGGTAGGGGTCCCAAGCGTGCGACCCGGTCAACACATTGCCGGTGATCCACAGCACAATCAAGCCGCTCTGGATCAGGATGAAGCGCCAAGACCCCACGGTGCGCGCCACCACGTCTGCCATACGCTGCCCGCGGGTGGGTGGCGGCAGGTCAAAGTGTTCGGCTGGGACCAGCACTTTGGGCGGGTGCTTGTGGCGGTGTTTGCGCCGATGTTCGCGTAGCAAACCGAGCTGGTGTTGGTCAACGGCAGGGGCTTTGGTGGGCGTGTTGGTGGTGGGCATGCGGGCCTCCGGTGGTGTGCGTTGCGGTGCCGGTGGCCTGAGCGTGCGCTCAGTGAGCCATGTAGCGGCCGGCGCGGTGGTTGGTAGCCAAAGTCTGGTTCAAGGTGACGGCACCCAGCACACTCCACAGCACATGCTGCCAATCGGTCACGCCGAAGGCCAGTAGCACGATGGTGCAGTCCAGCGCCATCTGGATGCGCCCGGCGCGCCAGCCGTGCTTGTCCTGAAGGTACAGAACCAACACGTTGAATCCACCCAGACTGGCCTTGTGTCTGAACAAGATCAACATTCCCGTGCCCATGAGCAGACCGCCAATGACAGCGGTGGCTGCAGGGTGCAAGTGTTCAAAGCCCACCCATTGCGGCAACAAGTTGGTGAACACGGCCAGCAGTGCCACCGCCATGAAGGTCTTCACGGTGAACACCCGCCCCATGCGCTGGTAGGCCAGTGCGTAAAACGGCAGGTTGATTGCGAAAAAGATCAGACCGAAATTCCAGCCCGTGGCGTAGTGCAGCCAAAAGGCCACCCCTGCCGTGCCACCGGTCAGCAGGCCAACCTGTTTGAACATCAAGACCCCCAGCGCCACAAAAATGGTGCCGGTAAGCAGGGCTTGCAGGTCTTCAGTGGGGCGGTGGCGTAAGTCGGTGGTGCTGTCAGGGGTTTGGGGCATCGGGCGAGTGTAGTCAGGCGGTGGCAGTATCCGAGCAGGTGACGCCGCCACAACCATGAATCTCCGTTTTCGGCAAACGGTCCGGCTGCGCCAGCGCCCCAGTAGCCGGGTCGTAGCCTGCCGAACGCAAGTGCAATGCCAGGGATGCATCCATGCTTTGCGCATGCTGTGGAAACCAGATGCCCAGCTCATCGGCCATCTGCCGCACTACCGCCAGGTCGCCGCCATGTCCACGGGCTTCCCCCTCGCGCAGCACTTGAAGCACCACTTTGTGCTGGGTGGCATGGCAGTTGCCGGCGGCAAAACCGGTGGCCCGCATCCACTGGTCTTCGCGGTCGAAATGCTCCTGGGTGTGGGCAATCAGCTCCGACCACAGGGGCATGAGCATGTCGTCTTCCGCGCGTACCACGCGCTGCAGCAGGGCAACAAACTCCCGGTGCACCTCGTCCATCACGGGCATGTCGAGTACCAGGGCATTGCTCCAGGCAAGGGTGGCGGGGGCGTTGAGGGTTTCGGTCATCGGTTTTCTCCTTGATCCGGTCCAGCTTAGGTGCGGAGAGCGTTGGGCGTATTGACCCACATCAGCCATCGGAAGAAGAGGGCGGTTGATAATCTTGCGCTATGACCATTTCCTTCCAGCCCCCTCTGATTGCCCGCCCTGCCGATCTGGGCGCCACCCTGTTTCGCCAGGGCTATGCGGTCGTAGGAGCGTCGCAAGTCGCAGGCTTGTCCGGCGTGCCGCTGGACGCCATGCTGGGCTGGTGCGACGGCTGGAATGACCTGCCGCCCGACAACTACCTGAAGGACGGCGGCCGCTACCGCCGCCGCCGCCATTCGTGCTTTGTGATGGACAGCCAAGGCGTGACGCAGGCTCCGCACCGGCCGCATTGGCAGCCTTTGTCTTACAACGCCTTGCACGGTGGCATGCAGCGCCACTTTGAGCCTATGGATAGCGACCTCACGGCGCAAGCGCCATGGCAGCAGTTGCTCGCATGGCTAGGCCGGGTGGCGGACGATTTGAAGGGCCACCACACCTGGTTTGCCGAGGCGCACCAGTTTCGCATCGACACCACCGACGGCATTGGCCGCCCTACGCCTGAGGGTGCGCACCGCGATGGTGTGGACCTTGTGGCCGTGTTCATGGTGGCACGCAACGGGGTGAAGGGTGGCGAAACCCGTGTGTTCGAGGCCGATGGCCCGAACGGCCAGCGGTTCACCCTGAGTGAGCCCTGGTCATTGTTGCTGTTGGACGATGAGCGTGTCATCCACGAGTCCACACCGATCCAGCCTTTGGCCGAGGGCGGCTACCGCGACACCTTGGTGGTGACCCTGCGCGCAAGCGGGTTTCAGGGCGAAATTTAAGGCGCTTTAGCCCTGTAGCCCCCGCGGAATATGCGCAAATAGCTCCTGAATTGATAGCATCTTTGCTTGTTAAACTGCCGAGCTCGCCAAGCCGGGCGTCAGCAAGCGCTGCATGAGCTCGCGCACTGTTTTGATCTGGTCGCCAAAAGGCAGGCGGCCGGCACCCCGGAAGAACAGGCCTTTTTTCACATCACCGCGCAAAGCAGCGGCCAACTGGTTGTCGATGCAAAATTGGCCCCAGCCCGGCAAGCCGTCGCGCAGGCCGCATTGGCCCAGGCAGTCAAAGCTTTTGGTGCAGCGGCTCTTGGCGTGAGCCACAGCCTGCAGCTTGGGCTCGATCTTCATATAGGCGCGCAGCCACGGCGTGCCCACCGCGCGAGCTGGCAGGCCGGCCACGCTGGTGAACTCGACCATGTCTTCTTCGCGCGCCTCGGCTAGTACGCGCTTGAACTCCGCGTGGGCGTCGCTCTCTTCGGTCACCGCAAATGCGCTGCCCAGTTGCACCGCGTCGGCTCCTAGCGCCTGCAGGCGCGCGATGTCTTCATGGCTGCGGATGCCGCCAGCTGCAATGAGCGGGATGTGCTGCTCGTAGCCTGCATCTTTGAAGAACTGACGCACCTGCGGAATCACATTCTCAAAGTCGAACCGGGTGTCTTGCAGGTCCGCGATCCTGGCCGCGCCCAAGTGGCCACCGGCCAAGCGCGGGTGCTCGATGACGATGGCATCCGGCAGGCGCTTTTTGCGCTCCCATTTTTTGACCAGGAGTTGTACACCACGTGCGTCCGACAGAATGGGAATCAGCGCCGCCTTGGGGTGGTCTTTGGCCAAGTCCGGCAAGTCCAGCGGCAAGCCGGCGCCCACCACCACGGCATCTATGCCGGCTTCCAGGGCGCGGGTCACGTTCGCGGCGTACTCACTGACGGCCCGCATCACGTTGATGGCCAGCAAGCCTTTGCCGCCAGTGCGTTCGCGGGCCTGCTTGATTTCACGGTCTATGGCTTCGAGGTTGGCCGCATTGATGCCGGTCTTTGCTTCTTCGCCCGGAGCCAACTCCCGGGTGCGGTCCATCAGGTCAGGGTGGTGGCGCCGCAAGTCCACACTGGAGAGTGTTCCCACGCCGCCCGCAGCCGCCACACTGCCGGCCAGCCGGTTGCCGGAGATACCTATGCCCATGCCGCCTTGCACGATTGGGAGCACACGCCGGCCGGCGATTTGCAATGCATTCAGGCCGCTTTTGCGCAACCAATCGTTGGATTCTTGCGGCAAATGATGCAGATCAAGCTTGGTATCGGTCATGGTGTGGTCTAAGATGGCGGCGGTTAGCAAGCTGGAGAGCATAGGTTTGCGCGGTCCGGACAGGTTTGAGGTGCGTCAAGTGTTGGCGCAATCGGTCGTTGGATGCCGAATACGACAAGAACAGGGTAGACAGATCCCATGAATGCTTTGGTGCAGAGTCTCGCGGCCTTGGGTGGCCTGAGAGACCGTGATGCGTTGGACACAGAACTGGTGCGCCTCGTGCTCAGCAGCTCGGGCATCCGCATTGAAAGCGCCGATCTCATTCGCGTGGTTGGTGAAGGGGACGATCGACGTTGCCTGTCGCTGGCTGCGCTGAAACCGGGCTTGGAGCAACCAACCCGAGATCTGCTCTGGTCGGACTGGAGTCTCTTACCCAAGGTGTCGGACTTTGCGGTGCGCCAGAAGGCCCTCGATATCGGGAGGGCTGCAGTCAACCCCAGTCAACCCGGGAATGCGGTGTTGCCTATGGGTCAGGCTCAAGGTTTGCAGATTTTGCTGGACGTTCAGGCACAGCAACCTCTGTCTCCGGCAGACATCGACCTCTTGCAGAGCATTCTTCTGGCCTACCAGAATCTGCTGGGTCTGTTGGACTATGGCGAGCGAGACTCGCTCACAGAGTTGCTGAACCGGAAAACGTTTGATGGCGCTTTTTTCAAGGCTACAGCGGACCAGACCGGCGGACCGCCTGACAACATGCCCGAGCGCCGTCACGAAAGTTCTGAGTCGGGTGTCTGGTTGGCCGTGCTGGATATCGACCACTTCAAACGCGTAAACGACAATTTCGGTCACCTGATTGGCGACGAAGTGCTACTCCTCATGGCCCGCCTGATGCGCGGCAATTTCCGCTTTCACGACCAGCTGTACCGTTTTGGCGGAGAAGAATTCGTCATTCTCATGCGTTGCGACAGCGCTGCGCATGCTGAAGGTGCGCTGGAGCGCTTGCGGGAAAGAGTGCAGGCCTATGCCTTCCCGCAGGTAGGCACCATCACGGTGAGCATGGGTGTGTCGTCCCTCTTGCCCAATGACACGCCCAGTAGTGCGTTCGGGCGTGCAGACAAGGCGGTCTATTACGCCAAGGAACACGGGCGTAACCAGGTCTGCAACTACCAGACCCTGGTGGCCGAAGGCAAGCTGGTCGAGCAGGTCGCCGACGAAATGGATGTGGACCTGTTCTAAACAGGCCCACCCCGCGCCCTACTCCATAGCGCTTAGCGGTCGCGCTCAAAAATGGCGGCAATACCCTGGCCGCCACCGATGCACATGGTCACCAGCGCATAGCGGCCGTTGATGCGCTCCAGCTCATACAAAGCTTTTACCGTAATCAAAGCGCCGGTCGCACCAATGGGGTGACCCAGTGAGATGCCAGAGCCATTGGGGTTCACCTTGGCCGGGTCCAGGCCCAAATCTTTGGTGACGGCGCAGGCTTGAGCAGCAAAGGCTTCGTTGGCTTCAATCACATCGAGGTCGTTCACCGTCAAGCCGGCTTTTTGCAATGCCAGCTTGGTGGCGGGCACCGGGCCGATGCCCATGTACTTGGGGTCCACACCGGCATGGGCGTAAGCCACCAGCCGGGCCAGAGGCTTGAGGCCACGGGCTTGAGCCTCACTCTTTTCCATGAGCACCACGGCGGCGGCAGCGTCATTGATGCCGGAGGCGTTACCTGCGGTCACAGTGCCGTTTTCCTTGATGAACACTGGCTTCAGCTTGGTCATGTCTTCGAGCTTGCAGTCGGGGCGGAAATGCTCGTCGGTGGCGTAGGCCACCTCGCCTTTTTTGCTCTTGAGCATGACAGGGGTGATCTGGCTGGTGAAGTAGCCGGCAGCGGTGGCCTTCTGGGCGCGCTGGTGGCTCTCGACGGCCAAGGCGTCCTGCGTTTCGCGGCTGATACCCCACTTGGCGGCAATGTTCTCCGCGGTCACACCCATGTGGATGGTGTGGAAGGGGTCGTGCAGCGCACCGATCATCATGTCCACCATTTTGGTGTCTCCCATGCGGGCACCCCAGCGCATGTTCAGTGAGGCAAAGGGCGCGCGGCTCATGTTTTCAGCGCCACCGCCAATCGCCACATCAGCGTCCCCCAGCAAAATGCTTTGGCTCGCGTTCACGATGGCCTGCAGGCCCGAGCCGCAAAGGCGGTTCACGTTGTAAGCCGGTGTCTCTTGAGCGCAGCCGCCATTGATGGCAGCGACGCGGCTGAGGTACATATCCTTGGGTTCGGTGTTCACCACATGTCCGAACACCACATGGCCTACGTCCTTGCCTTCGACATTGGCGCGGGCCAACGACTCGCGCACCACTTGGGCGGCAAGGTCGGTGGGGGGAATGTCTTTGAGACTACCGCCAAAGGTTCCAATGGCGGTGCGCACTGCGCTGACGACGACGACTTCACGGGACATACAAAGCTCCTCTAAATTGATAAATCGGTGCGCCTCGCAGTGTGCGCCACATGGGATACAGCGATCTTACGGCCGCATGGTTCATGGATTTGTCATAAAAAAGACATAAGTGATCTCTACCCTCAAAGGGTTAAAAAATTGCACCCTCAGGAGTACGCCGTGAGTTCCAGTGAAGAAGAAATGATTCGTCGCATCCGCAGCGACATGTTGGACAGCTATGACGAAGAGCTGGAAATGGAGCTCGACGACCACAACCAGGACGAGCTGGCCGATGGCCTGAACCCTGAACTGAGCGCACAGCAAAAGCAGGACCGCCGCACCTACTTCCGCGAGCTCTTCCGCATGCAGGGCGAACTGGTCAAGTTGCAGGATTGGGTCGTGGCAACCGGCCACAAGGTGGTCGTGATTTTTGAAGGGCGCGACGCAGCCGGCAAGGGTGGTGCCATCAAGCGCATCACCCAGCGCCTGAACCCGCGCGTCTGCCGTGTGGCTGCGCTGCCCGCGCCCAACGACCGCGAACGCACGCAGTGGTATTTCCAGCGCTATGTGAGCCACCTGCCCGCAGCCGGCGAGATCGTGCTGTTTGACCGCAGCTGGTACAACCGCGCGGGTGTCGAACGCGTCATGGGCTTTTGTAATGACGAGCAGCTCGAAGAATTTTTCCGCACCGTGCCTGAGTTCGAGAAGATGCTGGTGCGCTCAGGCATCCAGGTCATCAAGTACTGGTTCTCTATCTCAGATGAAGAGCAGCACACCCGCTTTTTGGGCCGCATTCACGACCCACTCAAGCAGTGGAAGTTGAGTCCCATGGATCTGCAGTCCCGCGTGCGCTGGGAGGCTTACACCCACGCCAAGGAAGCCATGCTGGAGCGCACCCATATTCCCGAAGCCCCGTGGTGGGTGGTGCAGGCGGTAGACAAAAAGAAGGCCCGCCTAAACTGCATCCAGCATTTGCTGGGCCAGATGCCCTATGAAGAGATTCCCCACCCCCCCGTGGAGTTGCCGGAGCGGGTGCGCAACAAGGACTACGAACGCCACCCGGTGCCCGCCAACATGTACGTGCCAGAAGTCTACTGAGTCTTGTCCAAGGGGCTGCGTGACACGCTAGCCCCGCACATCTGCCACCGGCTGCTCGCCAAAATCCGGACGGGCCAGATAGGCGAGCACACGGCGCGCAGCCTCGTCGGGGGTGGTGAGCTGGCCTTGGTTTTTCAAGCCCTCAAAGCTGCCACGGTCAGGAAACTGCGCTGCATCGGCGCTGCGCAGTTGTACTTGCATGTCAGTGTCAATCACCCCGGGAGCCAGTGAGCAGACTTTCGCCCCGTTAGGGGTGAGTGCCTCGTCCATCGCCAGACAGCGCGTGAAGTGATCCATGCCCGCTTTAGCGGCGCAGTAGCCGGCTTGCGATGCCATGGCACGCCGGCCCAAACCGGACGACACATTCAACACTTTGCGCGGCGCCTGCCAATCGCGGGTGGCCCCCAGAAAAGCCGCGCAAAGTTGCATGGGCGCTTCCAGACCCACGCGCAGTGCATGGGCCAGATCGGCCGGTTCGCTCTCACGCAGCGGCACCAAAGCCGGGATGACGCTAGCGTTGTTGATCAGGGTGGCGCTGGCAAAGCGGCTGGCAGGTGCTGCCTGCAAACATGCGTGCAGACGCGCGGCCGCAGCAGCCCCGTCGGCAAGATCGATGCTCCACTGTTCCAGCAAAGCACCTGATGTTTGCGCCGTGCTTTGCAGTGCTGGCTGGGTGTTGCGTGACAGGCAGAGCAGCTGGTGGCCGGGTTGCAGCAACTGCTGCGCCATGGCCAGGCCCATGCCACGGGATGCGCCGGTGAGGATGAACAGATGCAGGGGCGTTGACATGATGCAGTGGAGTTGGGATTGATTGCTATGAATTCAGGAGCTGCTCGCGCATATTTCATGGGCGCTGGAGGCCAAAAAGGCTTCAAGCCACCTAATCGCGGTGCCGGCGCATGGCAATAAAGCCCGCGACTGCGGTGAAGGTGACCACGATAACCACGATCCACCAGAAACCATGTTCATGCTCTGCCAGCGGAATACCCCCCACATTCATGCCCAGCAGGCCGGTAATGATGTTGATGGGCAGGGCCAAAACGGTCACGATGGTCAACACAAACAGGCTGCGGTTGTTGGCCTCGGCCACACGACCCGCAATTTCTTCCTGCAGCAACTTGATGCGTTCCTGCAGCGCTGCCATGTCGCTCAAGGCCACGTTGAATTCCTCGGTGGACTGGCGCAGGTCACCCAGGTCTTCCTCTCCGACCCACTCCGGCGGCTTGCGTAGCAGGCGGAACAAGGCAGCTGGCTCGGGAGCGAGCAAGCGCTGTAGCCGCACCAGCAAACGGCGCAGGGCACCGAGGTTGGCGCGCTTGGGCTCCAGCCGGCCGGCGAGCAGGCTGTCTTCAATCTCATCTACGCGCGCCGTGGTGTTGCGCACGATGTTGATCAGCACATCACCCTGGTCATGCATCAGGTGCACCAACAAGGCCACGGAGGACATCAGCGTTTCACCCCGGCGCACAGCGTCGCGCAGCCGGTCGATGGAGCGTAATGGTTGAAGCCGTGCGCTCACGACCAGACGCGGGCCCACCGAGAGCCACAGGGTGGAAATGTCGGATGGTTCAAACGCAAAGTCATAGCTCACATCGTTGACCACCGCGACCAGCATGTCGTCGTCCAGCTCCACGCGGGTGGAGCGGGAGCCGTCGGTCAAGGACTCATGGAACAAGTCCGAGAGCTGCAGCTTGTCTTTGAGCCATTTGGTGGTGGCGGTGTGTGACAGGTTGAAGTGCAGCCAGACAAACCCGCCTTGTTCGGCCGGAGTGTTCTGCAGCCACTGCAAAGCGTTGTCACTGCCGGTGGGCGTGCCGGAGCCCTGTGCGTCAAACACAAATCCGTAGATCAGACCACTGGGGTCGGCACCGTAGTTCTGGGCGGGTGGGTTCATCGGTGGGCGGGGCGTAGGGGCTTCTCGGAGCAAGCGCAGATGGTAGCGCGTGTCTGTGTCACAACTGGCGCAGGCCTTCGGCGAGTGAGGCTACGGCGTCTTGCGTGAAGGCACCGGCTTCTATCTGCGCAAATGTCTGCGCGGCGTTCAGGCACAAAAAGCCTGCCACTTCGCCGTCCTGGTTGGCGGGCTCCCAGCCGTCCGCGCACGCCCAGTTGTAGACCAGCAGGGTTTCGTCATGCCAGCCGCCGGCATCCATGCGGGCCGTGCGCACCAGCCCGGCATCGTGCAGGGTGTGGGTGTCTTCCAACACCGCGCCTGCCTCTTCCTGCAACTCGCGCAGGGCACACTCCAAAGGCGACTCACCGGCCGGCAAGCCGCCCGCGGTCACGTTGTCCAGCAGGCCCGGGTCGGTGGCTTTGGTGAGCGCACGGCGACCACACCACAGGCGCCCGTCCGGGGTGAAGCCGTTGATATGCACCGCATGGCTGCGCATCCCCAGAAAACGAAAACCCGCGCGCTCTACCGCAAGCAGCCATGGGCGACCATCGTCAGGCGGCACCAGGCAATCGTGGCGCCAGAAGGCAAAGGCTTCGTTACGCCAGCCGTGCACCAGGCCGCGTGCGTGGCATTGCTCAAGGGCGGCTTGCAGCAGCGCGCTGCGTTGCTGCGCGCTCCATGCCAACGCATGCCAATGCAGGCCGGCGGTTTCGCCATCAGCCTGAAAGTGGCAATCGGGCAGCAGCGTGGCGATGAGGGCAGCGCGCTCCGGTTCCATGCGTCCCAGTTGCAATGCTTCTTCAGGGCTACCGCCGCTGATCCAGAAGGTTTGCAGATGAAGCGCAGGTTCGGCATTGGCGCGCCGTGCAGCGTCTGCCAGAAATTGGCGCTGGGTTGACGTCAAGGCAGCGGCAAAGGCGCGCGCACCGGGCAGGTTCACACCTGCGCCCCTTCGACCAGAAAGCGAACTCGGCGCACGCCGTTCCACTCGTCCGCATCCAGGCGGAAAGCGAGTGTGACCTTGGGTGGCAGCGGCTCGGTGTGCCCGAACCAGATGCCGTCCACCGGATCGCCCTGGTGCTTGAGCTTGAGCGCGAGGTGCTTCTCACCCACCAGGCGTTGGGAAACGACCTCGACTTCTTCGCTAAAAGTGGGCGCGGCAAAGCCCTGGCCCCACACCTCTTTGTGCAAGGCATCCACCAGATCCACACGGCGGTATTCGGCAGCCAAGGGGCCGTCGGTTTCCATGCGGCGGGTCAGCGTGGCGGCGTCCAACCACTCTTGGGCCACCTCGTTCATGCCGTTCTCAAAATCGTCAAAAAACTCTTCTGCCACGGTACAACCCGCCGCCATGGCGTGGCCGCCGAAGCGCAGGATGACGCCGGGGTAGCGCTTGGCCACCAGGTCCAGCGCGTCACGCAAATGAAAGCCTGGAATGCTGCGCCCGGACCCCTTGAGCTCGTGCTCTTTGCCTTCGGCAGCGCTGGCGGCGAACACGAAAGTGGGGCGGTGCAATTTGTCTTTGATGCGGCTGGCCACAATGCCCACCACGCCTTCGTGAAAGTCGGGGTCGAACACGCAAATGGCGGGTGGAGGTTCATCGCCTTCGTCGAACAGACTCTCCGCAATCATCATCGCCTGCTCGCGCATGTCGCCTTCAATTTCGCGGCGCTCTCGGTTGATGCCGTCCAACATTTTGGCCAGTTCATCGCCACGCCCTGCATCGTCCGTCAGCAGGCATTCGATGCCCAGGGTCATGTCGCTCAAGCGGCCGGCGGCGTTGATGCGCGGACCCAGTGCAAAGCCGAAATCGAAGGTGGTGGCTACTTCTGCTTTGCGTCCAGCTGCTATAAAAAGGCTAGCTAGTCCCGCAGGCATGGCGAGCGCCCGCACCCGTTTGAGGCCCTGGGCTACGAGGCGGCGGTTGTTCGCATCCAGCTTCACCACATCGGCCACTGTACCCAACGCCACCAAAGGAAGCAGGGTGTCCAGCTTGGGTTGTGTGGCGGCATCAAACACACCACGGTTGCGCAACTCAGAGCGCAACGCCAGCAGGGTGTAGAACATGACGCCCACCCCGGCCATGGACTTGCTCTCAAACGTGCAGCCCGGCTGGTTGGGGTTGACGATGATGTCGGCATCCGGCAACTCGTTTCCGGGCAAGTGGTGGTCGGTGACCAGCACTTGCAGGCCCAGTGCCTTGGCACGCGCCACGCCGTCCACACTGGCGATGCCGTTGTCCACGGTGATCAGCACATCGGCGCCGGATTTCTTGACGCGTTCGCTAATGGGGGCCGTCAGGCCATAGCCATCGACCACCCGGTCGGGCACCAGATAGTCCACATGGCGGGCGCCCAGCAGGCGCAGTCCGCGCACGGCCACAGCACAGGCGGTGGCGCCGTCACAGTCGTAGTCCGCCACCACACAGAGCTTTTTGTCCTGCGCAATCGCATCGGCCAGCAGCACGGCGGCGCGGTCGGCCCCCAGCAGGCCTTGCGGTGGCAGGAGTTTGCCCAAGGCATCGTCCAGCTCGTCCTTGCCGGTGACGCCGCGTGCGGCATACAGGCGGGCCAGGAGCGGGTGCAGGCCGGCTTGTTCGAGGGCCCAGGCGGCGCGGGGGGGAATGTCGCGAGGAACGATTTTCATAGGCTCAAGGTTCTTGCGCTCAGAGGGTAGCCAGCAATTCCGCCGGCGTGGGCGTGGTGAAGCGGCGCTGGATCCGGTTCCACCAGGCGGTGTTTTGCAGCACAAAGCTGGCGGCCATGCGTTCACCGCACAGGGTCAGTTCAAAGGCTTGGCCCGCTTTGGCCTGGCGCAGCAGGGTAGATAGCAAAGTTGCGTCCAGAGTTTGCCAGGCTTGGTTCCAGGCGTGAGCGTCGTCGCGCAGGGCGGCCGCTTCGAGGCTGTGCTGCACCGACATGGTGTCTGACTTTTCCAGGGCACCCTGGGGCAAAGCGCCGGTGCCGCTGATCCAGAAGGAGTTGACCGTGAGCCGTCGCTGGGCCGCTCGCGCGTCGTTCACCGGGTGGCGGTAGAGCAGCATCTGCATCTCGTTTTGGAGGCGGCGCAGGCTGCGGGCCTGGGCCACGCGGGGCATCCAGCGGTCTACTTTGGCGCCACAGGCCCGCGCTAGCGAGGCGGTGGGCAGGTCGCACAAGATCTCGCCATGGGCCAGCCAGGTGCTGTGGTTCAGCGAGTGCAGGGTGATGCCGTCTTCGGCAAAGTAGGGCTGCATGGCAGCGCGCAGGGCGTCAATCTCGTGGACGTCCAACGCCAGCGATTCCGGGTGGTCCATGGCCACGTGGTCCGCGTTGATCTGCCAGTGGCAGGGCGTAATCCAAGCCCAGCCCGTGTCACCGTGGGTGCGGGTGAGGCCCAATTGGCGGGCGTCCAGCGCAGCCCAGGGCAACAAGCCGTCAGCCCCTTGCAGGCCCAGGCTTTTGGCATGCACCCGTTCAAACAAGGGTGATAGCGAGTCTTCGGCACCCAGTAGCGGCGGAGTGGGGGTCAACAATTCGAGCAATTCCGCCAGATACGGGAGCTCCAGGCGGGGCAGGGCTTCCTGGCACTGCGGGCCGGCCGGTGCTGCGAAGGGAATAAGGGTGTGCATACACAGGATTGTCCTGCATGGATGCCACAATCCGCTGGTTGAAGCACTTTGTAACCTTCCATGCAACTCCCCTTTGAGCTGACGATTGGCTGGCGCTATACCCGCGCCGGCCGCGCCACCCGGCGTAACGGCTTTATCTCTTTCATCTCCGGCGTGTCCATGCTGGGGATTTCGCTGGGCGTAGCCGCCCTGATCATCGTGCTGAGCGTGATGAACGGCTTTCAGAAAGAGGTGCGTGACCGCATGCTCGGCGTGGTGTCGCATATCGAGGTGTATGCCGCTGATGGGCAGGCCCTGCCCAATGCGGCGACCACCATGGCGCAGGCCAAAGAGAATCCGCAGGTCATAGGCGCGGCCCCCTTTATTGCGGCGCAAGCACTGATCGCGCGTGGGGAAGAAATGAAAGGTGCCATGGTGCGCGGCATAGACCCGGCCTTGGAGCCCCAAGTGAGCGACTTTGCCACCGGCACCCAGCAGGAGGCGCTGACCCGGCTGGTGCCCGGCGAGTTCGGCGTGGTGCTGGGCGGCGAGCTGGCCCGCAGCATGGGTGTGCGGGTGGGCGACAAGGTCACTCTGGTGGCGCCCAATGGGCAAGTCACCCCGGCCGGTGTGGTGCCACGCTTGAAGCAAATGACGGTGGTGGGCACCTTCGATTCCGGCCACTACGAATACGACTCGGCGCTGGCCCTGCTGCATTGGGAAGACGCCGCCCGCATCTTCCGGCTCGAAGGCCCCAGCGGCGTGCGCCTCAAGCTCAAGGATCTGCACCAAGCCCGTGAGGTTGCAGACCAGCTCGCACGCAGCCTGAATGGTGACTTGGTGCTGCGCGACTGGACCCGCCAGAACCGCAGCTGGTTTGCGGCCGTGCAGATCGAAAAACGCATGATGTTCATCATCCTCACCCTGATCGTGGCGGTGGCGGCGTTCAACCTTGTCTCCACTCTGGTGATGACGGTGACCGACAAGCGCGCCGACATTGCCATCTTGCGCACGCTGGGCGCGAGCCCGGGCAGCATCATGGGCATTTTTGTGGTGCAGGGTGCCATGGTGGGCGTGATCGGCACCTTGGCCGGTCTGTTGCTGGGGCTGGGCGTGGCTTTCAATATCGATGTGATCGTGCCCGCGATGGAGCAGGCGTTAGGCGCGAGCTTTCTGCCCAAAGACATTTACCTGATCAGCCGCATGCCTAGCGAGCCACAGCAGGGTGACATCGTCCCGATTGCCGTGATCTCTTTGGTGATGGCCTTTGTGGCCACCCTGTACCCGAGCTGGCGCGCCAGCCGCGTGAACCCGGCGGAGGCCTTGCGTTATGAATAAGCCCGTCTCATCGGTAGAACAAGCAGTGGCTGCGGCCCAGTACCAGCAGGTGGCGGAGTTGACGGCGCCCATCGCTTTTGTCCCTGATGGTGAGCTGGTGCTGCAAGTGCGCGGCCTGACCAAACGCTTCGAAGAAGGTCGCCTTGACGTCACTGTGCTGCAGGGCGTGGACCTGCAGGTGCACCGCGGCGAAACGCTGGCCATTGTGGGTGCCTCGGGTTCTGGAAAGAGCACTTTGCTGCACCTGATGGGCGGGCTGGATGCGCCCAGTAGCGGCAGTGTGGAGCTGTTGGGCCAGTCGCTGGCCAGCCTTACGGCCACTGAGCAAGGTCGCTTACGCAACAAGCACCTTGGTTTTGTCTACCAGTTTCACCACCTGTTGCCCGAGTTCAGCGCGCTGGACAACGTGGCCATGCCATTGACAATTCGCCGTCTGGCGCCCGCGGAATCTGCGCAAGCAGCTATGAAAATGCTAGCGTTGGTGGGGCTGGAGCACCGCCTGCACCACCGCCCGGCTGAGCTTTCGGGTGGGGAGCGGCAGCGTGTGGCTATCGCCCGCGCACTGGTCACCCGACCCGACTGTGTGCTGGCCGACGAGCCCACCGGCAACCTGGACCGCAGCACGGCAGACGGCGTGTTTGAGCTCATGCTCCAGTTGGCGCGCGAGCAAGGTACAGCCTTTGTGCTGGTCACCCACGACGCCACCTTGGCGGCCCGCTGCAGCCGGCAACTCAAGCTGGTGTCCGGCCGTTTGGTGGACTGATTTGCAGGCTTGCAGTTTACTGACGCTAACCGGTTGTAACCTGCGCATCTGAGGGTTCACGCGCATACGCGCTTTATCCCGCCCGGCCTATGCTCCCGCCACATTTGTCGGGGGACACTATGAAACAACGTTGGAAGCGGCAGGCACTGATCTGCGTGGCGGTGGTTGCCTGTTTGTGGGGTGCGGAGTCGGGGGCTCAGACACCCAAGCCTTTGCGCATTGGCCTGATCGGTCCGTTCAGCGGGCCTTCTTCGGACTTTGGCATTCCCATGATGAACGGGGCCAAACTAGCGGTTGATGAAATCAATGCCGCAGGCGGCTATCTCGGACGGCCGATTGAGCTGGTGATCAAGGACGACACGGCCAACCCCGATGTGGGCTTGCAACTTTCGCAAGAGCTGGTGCGCGATGGTGTGGTGGCCACCGTGGGCTTTTGCAATACCGGTGTGGCCATGAAGTCGCTGGACGTGTACCAGCAAGCCCGTTCCCCCTTGATCGTGCCTTGCGCCACCGGCTCTCCCATTACCGCCAAGTTCCCGGCGCCGGACAGCTACATCTTCCGCACCTCGGCGCGGGATGCCATCCAAGCTCCGTTTGTGGTGAACGACATCGTTGCCCGCGGCTGGACCAAAGTTGCCATCCTTGCCGACAAAACCGCCTATGGCGAAGGAGGCATGAACGACGTGACCAAAGCGCTGGCTGCCAAACAGTTGACGCCGGTGTACGTGGGCCGTTTCGATACAGGCGTCAAAGACTTGCAAGCCGAGCTCAAGGCTGCGCAGGCAGCGGGTGCCAACGTGGTGTTCAGCTACACCGTGGGGCCGGAAAACGCCGTCATTGCCAAAGGCCGTCAGGCCCTGAAGTGGAACGTGCCGCAGGTGGGGGCATGGCCTTTGTCTTTCCCGTTTTTTATCGACGGTGCCAAGGATGCCGCCGAAGGCGCACTCATGGCCCAGACCTTTATTGCCGAGCCTAGCAACGAGCGCCGCATTGCGTTTTTGACGGCCTACAACCGCAAGTACGGCACCAAAAAAATCGCCGTGCCCATGGCGGCTGCGCAGGCGTATGACACGGTATATCTGCTGGCGTATGCCATCCTGTCCATCCGCAGTGGCGATCTGTCTGGGCCATCGGTCAAGATGGCGCTGGAGAACATTCCCCGGGTGTATTACGGGGTGACCGCCACCCACGAGCGGCCCTTCAGCAAGGACGACAAAGACGCCATCACCAGCAATATGTTGGTGATGGGCCTGATCAAAAATGGAGTCGTGACCTTCGCGTATCCTGAAGACCGCACCCGCAATCTTTTCGTTCAACGCAAGCAATGACCTTTTCCGGAGTTCCATGCGCTGGGTAGATACCCATGTCCACCTCGACGCGCCTGAGTTTGATGCCGACCGCAGCACGGTGCGGCAGCAGGCGCGTGATGCCGGTGTAGCGCATTGCGTGATTCCGGCGGTGGAGCGCAGCAACTTCAATACCGTCCGCTTGCTTGCCCATGTCGAAGGCGACAGCTATTGCCTGGGCATCCACCCCTTGTATGTGGCCGGTGCAGTCGATGCAGATTTGGGTGCGCTGGATGAAGCGCTCGCTACCCATGCCGCCGATCCGCGGCTGGTGGCCGTTGGCGAAATCGGGCTGGACTACTTTGTACCCGCCTTGTGCAAAAGCCCTCTGCGCGAGCGACAGGAGGCCCTCTATCGCCAGCAGCTCAAGCTGGCCCGCAAACATGGTCTGCCGGTGGTGCTGCATGTGCGCAAATCCTCAGACCGTTTGCTCAAGCACCTGCGCGAAGTCGCCGGCCCGAACGGCCGCTGGCAGGGCATTGCCCATGCCTTCAATGGCAGCGAGGTGCAAGCGGCGGAATTCATCAAGCTCGGGTTCAAGCTGGGGTTCGGCGGCGCGGTCACTTTCGAGCGCGCGCTGCAACTGCGGCATCTTGCCAAAACGCTGCCGCTGGAAGCTTTGGTGCTGGAAACCGATGCGCCCGATATCCAGCCGCACTGGCTGTACACCACTGCGGAGCAGCGGGCCGCAGGCCAACCGCAAGGCCGCAATGCGCCGGCCGAGCTGCCCCGCATCGCCGAATGCGTGGCAGAACTCAGGGGCATCAGCGTGGAAGCATTGGCTTCAGCAGCTTTGCACAACAGCCAGCAAGCCCTGCCGAAGCTGGGGGCGCTGCTGGTATAAATCCCCATGGCAAGAAAAGCACCGATCACTCTCCCCGAAGTCAATTTCTCTGAAGAAGGCCCCATCCGTCACCTGCATCTGGGCAGTGAGTGGATTCAGGGCTCCATGCTGGTTGATGCACCCACGGTGCTGGTGCATGAGTACATCCAACGCATGATGGCCTGGATGTTATTCATGGACCCCCACACCCTGAACAAGCGGCAAGCGCTGCAATTGGGCTTGGGCGCAGGTTCGCTCACCAAGTTCTGCCACAAAGAACTCAAGATGAAAACCACCGCCATCGAACTCAACCCCCAAGTGCTGCATGCCTGCCGCGGCTGGTTCAAACTGCCGGCCGACAACAGTCGCATGCAAGTGGTGCTTGCCGATGCATCCGAAGAAATCAAACAAGACAAATGGCTGGGCGCAGTGGATGCTTTGCAGGTCGATCTGTATGACGAAGAGGCCGCTGCACCTGTGCTTGATAGCGCCGAGTTTTATGCCAACTGCCGCGCCACCCTGACCGAAGAAGGTTGCATGACCGTTAACCTGTTCGGCCGCTCGTCCAGTTTTGACAACAGTGTCGACAAGATTGCCGAGGCCTTTGGCGAAAACGCCATCTGGGCCTTCAAGGCCACTCGCGAAGGCAACACGGTGGTGATGGCCCAGCGTACACCCAGCCGCCCCAAGCGCGACTTGATGTTGGAGCGCGCGGAGTACATCCAAAGCGAGTGGGGCCTGCCTGCCGACAAGTGGGTCCGCGTTTTTAAACCGGTGAAGTCATGAGCCCTCATCCCAAGAAACCGCTACCTCCCCCAACCTACAGTGGCCCGCTGGACTGGCGCCTGCTGGTCGAATGGCTCAAGCAAGACAAAGTCATCTCGGAAGACGAGGCCGTGCGTACCATCGCACGGTGCTCGCAAGCCGAGAGTGCACAGCACCCGCTGGTGCGTCTGGCTGCCGTGTCCATGCGCCGCGCCGCGGATCAAAAGCCGCTGGACATTGAGCTCCTGACGCAATGGCTCTCACTGCGTGCGAATCTGGACTATCTGCGCATTGACCCTTTGAAGGTCGACGTGGGCAAGGTGGCCGACGCCATGGGCGCTGCCTACGCAGAGCGCCATAAGATTCTGCCGGTGGTGGTCACGCCCAGTGAAATCACGGTGGCGACGGCTGAGCCATTCATTACCGACTGGGTGTCCGAAGTGGAGCGCCAGAGCCGCCGCAGCGTCAAGCGCGTGGTGGCCAGCCCGCAGGAGATCACCCGCTATACCGCCGAGTTTTATGCGCTGGCCAAAAGTGTTCGCGCCGCCAGCAAGTCCGGAGTCAATAACGGGGCCAGCTTCGAGCAGCTGGTGGAGCTGGGCAAAAGCAACAAGCAGCTAGACGCCAACGACCAAAGCGTGGTGCAGGTGGTGGACTGGCTGTGGCAATACGCATTCGACCAGCGCGCCAGCGACATTCACCTGGAGCCGCGGCGCGAGCAGGGCGTGATCCGTTTCCGCATCGATGGTGTGCTGCACCCCGTGTATCAGATGCCCATGGGCGTGCTCAACGCCATGACCGCCCGTATCAAGCTGCTGGGTCGCATGGACGTGATTGAAAAACGTCGCCCCTTGGACGGACGCATCAAGACCCGCAACCCGCGCGGTGACGAAATAGAAATGCGTATATCCACTCTGCCCACCGCCTTTGGCGAGAAGATGGTGATGCGGATTTTTGACCCGGACAACGCGGTCAAAGACCTGGACGCCTTGGGCTTCAGCAGCCACGACGCCGCACGCTGGGAGCAATTGGTCAAACGCCCGCACGGCATCATTCTGGTCACCGGTCCTACCGGTTCGGGCAAAACCACCACGCTGTACGCCACGCTCAAGCGCCTGGCCACTGAAGAGGTGAATGTGAGCACGGTGGAGGACCCGATCGAAATGATCGAGCCATCCTTCAACCAGACTCAGGTGCAGCCCCAGCTCGATTTCACGTTTCCACAGGGCCTGCGTGCGCTCATGCGTCAGGACCCGGACATCATCATGGTGGGTGAAATCCGCGATCTGGAGACGGCCGAGATGGCCGTGCAGGCCGCATTGACCGGGCACTTGGTGTTCTCCACATTGCATACCAACGACGCCCCCTCAGCGGTGACGCGCCTCATGGAGCTGGGCATTCCGGCTTACCTGATCAACGCCACTTTGCTCGGTGTGCTGGCCCAGCGCTTGGTGCGCACGCTGTGCAAACATTGCAAGGTGCGTGACGAGGAAGCCACCCGCGAAGCTCTGGGCGAATTGGTCAAGCCTTGGCAGATCAATGGCGGCTACAAGCCCTATAAAGCCGTTGGTTGTGTGGATTGCCGCATGACCGGCTACATGGGCCGCATGGGTTTATACGAATTGCTTGTGGTCACAGAAGGTTTCAAATCGCGGGTCAGTGGCGAGCCGGGTATTGATGCCTTGCGCCGCCAGGCAGTAGCGGATGGCATGCGTCCTTTGCGTCTGGCGGGTGCCCTGCGTGTGTCCGAAGGGCTCACGGTGATGGACGAGGTTATGTCGGCTACGCCACCACTCACCGGCTAAACGCAGTTGATTTAGGGGCAGAATCGCCCCTTGGTTTTAATTGGAGACAAACTGTGAATATAAAAAGTCAAAAAGACTTCTTCTCAGGCCTGATGTTCATGGGCGTAGGCGTAGCCTTCGCTTGGGGTGCCAGCACCTACTCAATCGGTAGCGGTGCCCGCATGGGCCCCGGCTACTTCCCCCTGGTACTCGGCGTGTTGCTGGCCATCCTGGGCATTGCCATCACTTTCACTGCCCTGGTAGTGGAAACTGAAGACGGCGACAAGGTCGGCAAATTCGCCTGGAAGCCGCTCTTCTTCATCATCACCGCCAACCTGGTGTTCGGTGCCTGCATAGGCGGCCTTCCCTCCATCGGGTTGAA
>JAIYBB010000006.1 GCA_027488735.1 Comamonadaceae bacterium
ACCTCTTCGCGAAACAAAAAAGGAGATCTTATGACTGGTTCTACAGCGCTTGTATTTGCGCTCATCTGCGGCCTCATCGCCGTGATTTACGGGTTCTGGGCCCGCAGCTGGATTCTTTCCCAAGACGCAGGCAATGCCCGCATGCAAGAAATTGCTGCTGCCATTCAAACCGGCGCAGCTGCTTATCTGGCACGGCAATACAAAACCATCGCCATGGTCGGCGTGGTTCTGGCTGTGCTTATTGCGGTAGTCTTAGACCCGTTAAGTGCCGTCGGCTTTGTACTCGGTTCAGTACTTTCAGGCGCATGCGGTTTCATCGGAATGAACATTTCTGTTCGTGCCAATGTGCGCACCGCTCAAGCGGCTACCAAGGGCATCGGCCCCGCGTTGGATGTGGCCTTCCGTGGCGGCGCCATCACCGGCATGCTGGTGGTTGGTTTGGGTTTGCTCGGCGTCACCGGTTTTTACTGGTACCTGACCGCTGGCGGCGTGCCCGCTGACGGCAAAGCGCTGGCTGGCTTGCTCAACCCGCTGATAGGTTTTGCCTTCGGTTCTTCATTGATTTCCATCTTCGCTCGTTTGGGCGGCGGCATTTTCACCAAAGGCGCTGACGTCGGCGCTGACTTGGTGGGCAAAGTCGAAGCTGGCATTCCTGAAGATGACCCGCGCAACCCTGCGGTGATCGCCGACAACGTCGGTGACAACGTCGGTGACTGCGCCGGTATGGCCGCTGACTTGTTCGAAACCTATGCAGTGACCTTGATCGCCACCATGGTGTTGGGCGCGATGCTGGCAGGTGCCGCTGGCCCGAACATGGTGCTCTACCCGCTGGTACTCGGCGGCGTGTCCATCGTGGCATCCATCATCGGTTGCTTCTTCGTCAAAGCCAGCCCCGGCATGGTCAATGTGATGCCTGCGCTGTACAAAGGCTTGGCTGTCTCCGGCATCTTGTCGCTGATTGCTTTTTACTTTGTGACCCAGTCGATGTTTCCCGCGGCGATCACATTGCCTGATGGCACTGCCTTGACCGCTGGCAAATTGTTCGGCACCTGCGCCATTGGTTTGATTTTGACCGGCGCGCTGGTCTGGATCACCGAGTACTACACCGGCACCCAATACGCGCCCGTGCAGCACATCGCGCAAGCATCAACCACCGGTCACGGCACCAACATCATTGCTGGCTTGGGCGTGTCCATGCGCTCTACCGCTTGGCCTGTGCTGTTTGTGTGTGCGGCCATTTACAGCGCGTTTGACTTGGGTGGTTTGTACGGCATCGCTATCGCTGCCACTTCCATGCTGAGCATGGCCGGTATCGTGGTTGCTTTGGACGCTTACGGCCCCATCACCGACAACGCCGGCGGTATTGCCGAAATGGCCGAGTTGCCAGCCAGTGTGCGTGATGTCACCGACCCGCTGGACGCGGTGGGTAACACCACCAAAGCCGTGACCAAAGGCTACGCCATCGGTTCTGCCGGTCTGGCTGCGTTGGTGCTGTTTGCTGATTACACCCACAAGCTCGAAGGCCTGGGCGCGCACATCAAGTTTGACTTGAGTGACCCCAACGTCATCATCGGCTTGTTCATCGGCGGTTTGATTCCTTACTTGTTCGGCGCAATGGCGATGGAGGCCGTGGGCCGCGCCGCCGGTGCCGTGGTGGTGGAAGTTCGCCGCCAGTTCAAGGAAATCAAAGGCATCATGGACGGTACCGGCAAGCCCGAGTACGACACCGCGGTGGACATGTTGACCACAGCAGCCATCAAAGAAATGATGATCCCCAGCTTGTTGCCAGTGGTCGCACCTATCGTGGTCGGCTTGGTCCTCGGCCCGGCGGCTTTGGGCGGCTTGTTGATGGGCACCATCGTCACCGGTTTGTTCGTGGCCATTTCCATGTGTACCGGCGGCGGTGCTTGGGACAACGCCAAGAAATACATCGAAGACGGACACCACGGCGGCAAAGGTTCTGACACCCACAAAGCGGCTGTGACCGGCGACACCGTGGGCGACCCCTACAAAGACACGGCAGGTCCTGCGGTCAACCCCTTGATCAAGATCATCAACATCGTCGCCCTGCTGATCGTGCCTGTGATGATGTCTATCCATGGTGGCAGTGTGGCAAAAACGGCTGTTGCGGTGGAAACACCTGCGGCTATCAGCGCACCTGCTGACACCTCAGCGGCTCCTGCTGCTGCGGCGCCTACAGCGCCAGCTGCTGAAGAAAAGAAATAAGCAGATTTAGCTTTTTTTAGGTAAACAGAAAGACCCGCTTAGGCGGGTCTTTTTTTATTGAATCGCATGAATACTTTTTAAACATTAACCAGCTGTCAAAAGACCTTTTCCATTTCTAAAAGAAGTAAATTCGTTCTGAGGGACAATCCCCCCATGTCAGAACGCGTCATCCCCGTCATCGATCAGCGCAACCTCCGCGCCACCATCCCCACCCAAGCTATTCCTGCCAACGGTTTGCTCGGCGACCGGCTCGGTCGCCCGCTGCGCGACTTGCGCATCAGCGTCACCGACCGCTGCAACTTCCGCTGCAACTACTGCATGCCCAAGGAAGTCTTCGACAGCAATTACAAATACCTGCCGCACTCCTCGCTCTTGAGCTTTGAGGAAATCACCCGCACCGCGTCCATTTTTGTGGCGCACGGCGTGCAAAAAATCCGACTCACCGGCGGCGAGCCTTTGCTGCGCAAAAACCTCGAACTCTTAATCGAACAACTCTCTGCGCTTCGCACACCCGAAGGCCACCCGCTGGACCTGACCTTGACCACCAACGGCTCATTGCTGAGAAGAAAAGCGCAAGCGCTGAAAGCCGCCGGTCTGCAACGCGTCACGGTCAGTCTCG
Source organism: Comamonadaceae bacterium (assembly GCA_027488735.1). Taxonomy (GTDB): domain Bacteria; phylum Pseudomonadota; class Gammaproteobacteria; order Burkholderiales; family Burkholderiaceae_C; genus Limnohabitans. The sequence goes on from JAIYBB010000006.1 coordinate 2,846, forward strand.
ATGGTTTGGACGACGCCATCTTCCGCGCCATGAACGATGTGGATTTCCCTGTGGCCGATGTGCTGGACGGCATCGAAGCCGCCAAAGAAGCCGGTCTGGGCCGCGATGCCAAAGGCAATTTCAGCGGTCTGAAAATCAATATGGTGGTGAAGAAAAGTACCAACCTGAGCGAAATCATTCCCATGGCGCGCCACTTCCGTGGCAGCGGCATCACGTTGCGCTTCATCGAATACATGGATGTCGGCGAAACCAACGGCTGGAAGATGGACGAGGTGCTGCCCTCCGCCGACCTCATCAAGCTATTGCAAACCGAATTTCCGCTGGTGCCTTTAGAAGCCAGCGCCCCGGGCGAAACCGCGCAACGCTGGGGCTATGCAGACGCATCCGGTCAGTTTGATCCTGCGCTTGGCGAAGTCGGTGTCATCAGCAGCGTGACGCAAGCCTTTTGCAGCGATTGCAACCGCGCGCGTTTATCCACCGAAGGCCAGTTGTATTTGTGTTTGTTCGCGGTGCAAGGCCACGATTTGCGCAGCCTGTTACGCGAAGGCGCCAGCGACGCAGACATCGCCTCGGCCGTCGGCCTGATCTGGCAACAACGCGAAGACCGCTACTCAGAGCTACGCGGCTTGAACCAATTGCCCGCAACCGCGCCCGGCAAAAAACGCGTGGAAATGAGCTACATCGGCGGCTGACCATGCTGCCCGTTGCGTTTCAGCCTCCTGCTAAACAACACATCACCGGCTGCATATTGGCCGGCGGCAGAGGTTCGCGCATGGGCGGCGTGGACAAAGGTTTGCAACTGTTTCGCGGCCAAACGCTGGTGCAACGTGCTATCGAGCGATTGCAAGCGCAAGTCAATTCAGTCATGGTCAACGCCAACCGACATGCCGCGCAATATGCTTTGCACGGCGTCCCTGTGTTTGCAGATACTGACCATGGATTCAAAGGACCACTGGCTGGTTTTTTGACGGGCTTGCAACACTGCGACACCGAATGGCTGGTGACCGTGCCTTGCGACAGTCCGTTTTTTCCGCTGGATTTGGTGGAGAAACTGGCGGCGACTGCCGCGCAATCCAAAGCGTTGATCGTCATGGCGCAAGCAGAAGAACCCACTCCTGATGGACACCAAGAATGGCGCTTACAACCGGTGTTTTGTTTGATGCACCGTCAGTTGGCAAGCAGTCTGCACGCCCATATTCAATCGGGAGGCTTCAAGATCACTGAGTGGGCAAAACAGCACAGCATGGCGATTTGCCCATTCACTGGTGCACCGGGACAACTGCCTCCGTTTGCCAATGCCAACACCGCCGAAGAACTGCAGCATTTGCAATCCTTGGCGTGACTACGCTTTAACTTTCTGCGTTACTTGTGCGAAGGTGCAGTTTCGTCAAACACGGTCATATTTGGGCCCGGCGTGGACTTGCGGGCAAACAGCGAGTACATGGTGGGCACCACAAAAATGGTGAGCAATGTGCCCAGCGACATACCGCCCACAATCACCCAACCAATTTGGCGACGGCTCTCAGAGCCAGCACCCGTGGCCAGCGCCAATGGAATTGCACCGAGCACCATGGCGCCTGTGGTCATCAAGATAGGGCGCAAACGCAAGGTGGCGGCACGGTGTACGGCATCCAAAGCCGTCAATCCATCGGCGCGCAATTGGTTGGCAAACTCGACAATCAAAATGCCGTGTTTGGTGATCAAACCCACCAAGGTGATCAAGCCAATCTGGCTGTACACATTCAAAGTGCTCTGGGTGAATTTGAGCGCCAACAATGCGCCCACCATCGACAAGGGTACCGACAACAAAATGACAAGCGGGTCGACAAAACTTTCAAACTGCGCAGCCAGCACCAGAAAAATAAACACCAAGGCCAACACAAACACCGTGGTGAGTGAACCGCTGGACTGAGCAAAGTCCCTAGAACTGCCGTTCAAATCGGTGGAATAACCGGTTTTCAACACCCGGGCGCTGACTTCATTCATGAACTTCAACGCCTCGCCCAAGGAATAATTCGGTGCCAAGTTGGCGGTGAAGGACACACTGCGGCGTTGCGCAAAATGGTTCAACTCGCGCGGCACCACCACTTCTTTCAAATGCACCAAGGCAGACAAAGGCACCATGACATCGCCCTTGCCACGGACAAAGATCTTTTCGATGCCGTCAGGGCTGTCACGGCCTTTGGCATCCGCTTGCACCACCACATCGTATTGCTCGCCATTGCGCTTGAACTGCGTGACAGTGCGCCCGCCCATGACGGTTTCCACCGCACGGGCGATAGTGTCTACTGGCACGCCAAGGTCTGCTGCGCGGTCCCGGTCTACTTCCATACTGAGTTCGGGTTTGTTCAAACGCAAGTCCACATTGACACTGACGATGCCGGGATTTTTGGCGATTTCATCTTGTAATTCTTTGGTGACTTTCGCCAAATTTTCATAGCTGTCACCGGTCAAGACCACAAAATTAAAGGGTTGCTCGCGAAACGCTTGGCCCAAGGATGGCGGGGTGATGGGAAACGCCATGACGCCCGGCAAACTGGCCACCGCAGGCATCATTTCACGCGCCAAGACCAAGGTGGATTTGGGTCGCTCACCCCAAGGCTTGGCCCCTAAAAAAACCGCGCCCTGCGCGACAGTCGGATTTCCCACCACCGCAAAAAATTTGTCAAACTCGTTGTACTTGCGGCCAATCTTCTCCAGCATGTTGACGTACTTCGAGGTGTAGTCCAGCGTTGCGCCATCCGGACCATTGATGATGATCAAAATAACACCACGGTCTTCCATGGGTGACAACTCGGTCTTGGCCGTTTTGAACAATTGCACAGAGCCCCATGCGGCCAGCAACATCACGGCAACCACCAACCACCTTCTTGAAATATGCACGGGACCCAAGCGAAACGCCGTCAGCGTCCAATACAACATGGCGCCGTAAGCACGGCTCATGGACTCCAGAAAACCTCCGACCACACGGTCAAACATACCTGGCTTAGGGTTGTGTTTGAGCATCAAGGAGCACATCATCGGCGACAGCGTCAAGGCCACCACACCCGAGACCAGCACCGCGCCCGCCAATGCCAGCGCGAACTCGGCAAACAAACGCCCGGTGCGCCCGGGCGTGAATGCCAAGGGCGCAAACACCGCCACCAAGGTGAGGGTCATCGCCACCACCGCAAAACCGATTTCGCGCACACCTTTGATGGCGGCGGCAAATGGCTCCATGCCTTCTTCGATGTAGCGGTAAATATTTTCAAGCACCACGATAGCGTCGTCGACCACCAAACCAATGGCCAACACCAAGGCCAGCAAGGTCAACGAGTTGATAGAAAAACCAAACAAGGCCATCAAGGCAAAACTGCCTGTCAAAGACACCGGTATGGTGATCAGCGGAATGATGGAAGCGCGCAGCGTGCGCAAGAAAAAGAAGATGACCAGTGACACCAGAGCCGCGGCTTCAAGTATGGTGGCATAAACCGCTTTGATGGACTCTTCGATGAAGACAGAAGAATCATTGGCCACTTCGATGTCCACGCCCTTGGGCATGTTGTCACGAATGCGCGGCAACATCGCCGTGATGGCTTTGCTCAGGTCTAAGGGATTGGCGGTTGAATTACGCAACACACCCAAGGCCACCGCTTCGCTGCCGTTGTAGCGAACTGAAAAACGCTCGGCCAAAGGCCCTTGCTCAATGCGGGCCACATCGCCTAAGCGCACTGGCATGCCATTGATATTGCGAATCACAATGTCTTGGAATTCTTCGGGCTTGCGCAAATCGGTCGCGGTGGTGACGTTGAATTCGCGGGTCAAACTCTCGACACGACCAGCAGGAACTTCCACATTTGAACGGCGCAAAGCCTCTTCCACATCTTGCGTGGTCAAACGGTAAGACGCTAAGCGGTCGGTATCCAACCAGATACGCATGGCGTATTTGCGCTCCCCGAAAATTCGCACGTCAGCCACCCCGGGGGCGGTTTGCATCATCGGCTTGGCAATTCGGTTGGCCAAATCTGTCAGTTCCAATGTGTTCATGGTCTCTGAACTCAAAGACAACCAGATCACAGGAAATGCATCTGCTTCCACCTTGGCGATCACGGGTTCATCTATGCCCACCGGCAAGCGCTGCCTGACCCGAGAAACTTTGTCTCGCACATCGGAAGCCGCGGCGTCGGGGTCGCGCGACAACAAAAATTTGACCGTGATTTGGCTTTGCTCTTGGCGACTGATGGAAGTGATCACATCCAAGCCTTCAACGCCAGCAAGTGAGTCTTCCAAAGTTTTGGTGACCTGGCTCTCAACCACTGCGCTGGATGCGCCCACGTAGCGGGTTTCAACTGTCACCGTTGGATTGTCAATCTTGGGGTATTCGCGCACCACCAGACGATTGAATGACACCGCCCCAATCAGCACAATGAGCAACGATAAAACGGTGGCGAAAACCGGACGCCGAATGGAGAGTTCAGGCAGTTGCATGTCAGTTCCTGGTTTCAACGACACGCAATGCCGTGCCGTCTTTTTGCAGTCGGTGTTGACCTGCAATCACCACACTGTCGCCAGGGTTCAAACCGGAGAGTATTTCCACACGGCCTGGTCGGCGCGAACCTAGCTTGACCTCGGTCAGCTTAGACACGAGCTTGGTCTCGGGGGGCAATGGCCCGTGGTCGGGTACTTGATCAGGCGCCACCGCTTTGATGACGAATTGTTTGCCACCCATCGGGACAATGGCTTCTTCAGGCACAGACAAGGCGGCTTGTTTCAAGGCGAACAAGGCGTTCACGCGGGCAAACATGCCGGGGCGCAAAGGTCCGGGCGATGAAGCTTTGTCAGCGGCCACAGCAGGTGCTGGCGGGCACATGGCTTCAGCCGTGGCAGCAGTGGCATTGACAGGTTTGGTGTTCGCTGCTGCGGGCTCTGCCGCTTTTGGTTTGGGGCTGGCGGCACTGTTGTTCAACAAGGCGCGCACGCTGATGGAGCGGCCATTGGCATCAATCAAAGGGTCGATAGCTTGGATGCGTGCTTGAAAATTGCGACCCGGTATGGCGTCGACTTGCACATCCACGGTTTGTCTCAAGCTGACTTTGTCTTGGTAACGCTCGGGTAAGCGGAAATCCACATACAAGCCACTCAAATCCTCAAGGTTCACCAGGTCTGCGCCGTCTTTGACAAAGTCGCCGACATTCACAGTGCGTATACCAACGGTACCTGAATAAGGGGCGAGTATGCGCATGCGTTGCCAACGTGCGCAGGTCAAAGACAACTGCGCCTGCGCGACTTGCAAACTGGCTTGGCTTTCATCCAGCGCGCGCTGTGCAATGAAGTTTTGCGCCACCAATTCTTGGTTGCGACGATGGTTGGCTTGGGCAATCGACACTTGTGCTTGTGATTGCTGAATTTCAGCGCGCTGCAAGGTGTCGTCCAACTGCACCAGCATTTGTCCAGCTCTTACCTGACTGCCATCGGTGAAGCCCAAGGCCACCACGCGACCGGCCACCTCTGGTCTGACGATGGTGTTTTGGCGAGACTTCAGCGTACCAATGGTTTGTGCGTCATCTCGCAAACTTGAAGTCTCCACAACGGCCAATTCAACGCCCATCGCACGCGGCGGCCCAGGGGGCGCGCCACCGGGAGCGGGAGCACCTGCGCCCGGAGCACCTGCGCCAGGTGCTGCTGCTTTTGGGGCGGCGAGGTTACCGGAGGCAACTTGCCCACCCGCTGCAGAGGGTTTTCGCACATACCAATAACCACCCCCTGCGGCAACGGCCAAGGCGACTAAGGCAATGAAGGTATTTTTGTGGAGGCTGGGCATGTGGATAGGCTGCTAATGACTAATGGTTCATTATCAACCTCTTTGAACTTGACGCACGCCCTCATTTGCGAGCGCATCGGCACGCTCATTGCCCGGGTCGCCTGAATGGCCCTTGACCCAATGCCAGGCGATCGAGTGTGTGCTCAGCGTCACCAATTCGTCCAATATGCGCCACAGGTCTTCGTTTTTGACCGGCTTTTTATCGGCCGTGCGCCAGCCACGCGCCTTCCAACCGGTCATCCATGTGGTCACGCCTTGGCGCACATATTCACTGTCCAAGTAGAAGTCAACCTCGCAAGGTCGGTTGAGTGCGCGCAAGGCCTCGATCACCGCTTGCAGTTCCATGCGGTTGTTGGTGGTTTGGGGAGCCCCACCGTACAACTCTTTTTCAATGTCTCCGTAGCGTAAATACACGCCCCAACCGCCTGGACCAGGGTTGCCTTTGCACGCACCATCGGTATAGATCACCACTCGGCTCATAGGGTGTCATCCGAGTGAGCGTGCATGCCAGTTGGCGCACTGGATTTACCTGAATTGACCGAAGGCACGGCACTGACAGACGTGGGTTTGGCGTGTTTCCACACAGGTTGTAAAAGACGCATACCGCGCACTCGTTTGACCGCCGCCAAAAAATACACCGCCCCCAAAATGGGCCACCAGCGGTCGCCAGCCTTGTCCATCCAGCCAAACCGAGTGATCCATCGGGGCGACTGCACCGAAGGCAAATAGCACCCAAAGCGCCCGCCATCCACCTCAAAACTCAACAAGCGCAACCAGTCACGCAGCCGCCAATAACCAATGAAGTCGACTTCTTTTGGCAAAAAATAATTGTCTATGCCCAGTCTGGCGCACCACAGTGCGCGCTTGTGCCGCTGACCCCACAAACTCAAAGGGTTGAAGCCGCTGATGATGACCCGCCCTTCTGGTACCAACACGCGTTCGACTTCGCGCAGTGTGGCGTGCGGGTCTAAGCTTAATTCCAAGGTATGCGGCAAGACAACCAAATCGAGGCTCTGATCAGCAAATGGCAAGGCCACCGAATTCGCAAAAAGACCAGGCACGCCAGCTTGGCCCTCAGCGCCCATCACATGGTCTTGCGCCACCCAGCAATGCCGAATACGACTATTGCGCAAGCACTCTAGCTGGGGCAAACCCAACTGCAAACCGTGGTAGCCAAAGACATCGGAGACGACGCGGTCAAACTGTGCCGATTCCCATTGCGCCAAGTACTGTCCCGCAGGGGTTTGCAGCCACAAAGCCAAGTCAGGTTGGCTTCTTATAATTTGGGAATTCATGAATCAATGAATGTTGGCGGGCATGTCGCAAAAAGTTGCGATCTTGCAGACCATTCTATTCATCCCACAGTTGTCTGAACCCCCACAGATTGACTGCCTTTTTCTTTATCTGGTTAAACGACATGCAATTGATTCCCGGTCGGTCTTTACTGTTGGCGGTTGTGCTGTGTATCACCCAGTGGCCAATGGCTTTTGCGCAAACTGGCGGCGAAAGACCTCTGGCGGTAGAAGATTTAGCGCCCATTGTCTTCACCGACCCGGCCCCCACTTCCTTGATGACAACCGAAGCGCAAGCAGACTTGTGGGAGAGGATTCGCCGTGGTTTTGCCATGCCTGACCTGCAAGTGGATTTGGTGCAAGACCGAGAGCAATGGTATGCCCAACGGCCCGAATACATCCACCGCATGACACAGCGTTCCAGCAAATACCTCTACCACATCGTTGAAGAAATTGAACGCCGAGGCATGCCCACCGAACTTGCTTTGCTGCCGTTCATTGAAAGCGCATTCAATCCGCAAGCAGTGTCGTCTGCAAGGGCCAGCGGCATGTGGCAATTCATGCCCCGCACCGGCAAAGACTTTGACTTGAAGCAAAACGCGTTTCGCGATGACCGCCGCGATGTATTGGCTTCAACCCGCGCAGCTCTAGACTATTTGCAAAGACTTCACGGCATGTTTGGTGATTGGCATTTGGCACTTGCGGCTTACAACTGGGGTGAGGGCAATGTCAGTCGATCGCTGTCGCGCAACCAGCGCATAGGCGCGCCATTGGTCTACACCGAACTGAAAATGCCTGCTGAAACTCGCATGTACGTGCCCAAATTGCAAGCCATCAAAAATGTGGTGGCCAACCCGCAAGCGCTTGGGGTCAATTTGCCGAGCATTCCCAATCACCCGTATTTTCAAACGGTGCCGTTGCCACGCGACATGGACGTGGCGCTGATCGCCCGACTGGCTGAAGTGTCTCCAGAAGACTTCAAAGCATTGAACCCTTCTGCGCACCGACCTGTCATGCTGGCAGGGGGAACGCCTCAATTTTTGCTGCCATGGGACAACGCCGAAATTTTTCAACGCAATATGCAGGCTTACGAAGGCAGCTTGGCCAGTTGGACAGTCTGGGTGGCCAACAAAAACATGAAGGTTTCGGACGTAGCAAAGCGCTACAACATGAACGAGGAAGAGTTCAGGCAGATCAATAAAATCCCTCCACGCATGCTGATCAAGGCGGGCTCTGCATTACTGGTGCCACGCATGTCGCACCATCAAAATGACGTATCTGCCAAACTGGCTGACAGCGGGCAACTTAATCTGGCGCCAGATGTGGCCATGCGAAAACACACCATCAAAGCGCGTAAAAACGATAGCTTGGTGTTGATTGCAAAACGCTACAAGGTCAGCGCAGACCAAGTGGCGCAGTGGAATGGTTTGTCTGTCAACAGCCCGCTTCGCCCCGGCCAAAAAATCAGCTTGATGCTTCCAGCCAAATCCAAATCTAAAGCCAAGGCTAAGACCAAGGCCCGCAAAGTCAAAGCACCCGCGCCCGCTTCCAGAAAAAACCCCCGCCAGTGAGTGCGCCTAAATATTGAAGCGTTTTTTTGCTTGAAGCATGAACCCGTTGGTAAAGGGAACCGTAGCAGCATTGCGATCTGCACTGCTGGCTGGCTCCCATACGTTCTGAATACGCAATGCATTGGCATAAGCCTCTTGCGACAAAATGCCATCGATTGAATAACTTTCGCGCAAATTATCAATTGCGTTCAAATAAATCGCCCGATCAGGCAAGAAAACACTGTCCGTCATGGTGTGGAGTAAATCCGAGGGGCCTGCCGTACGTAACCATTTCAAGGCACGCGCCACAGCATTGACCAAGGATTGGCAGGATTTAGGGTCTTTGGTCACCAAAGCCGTGGGGACACACACACAGTTGCCGGGCAACATGCCCGAAAAAACACGCGAGGTCTCTCTGACAGAACGCAAATTGCGAACAATATTAATTTCACCGCGTTTGTCCAGCAAGGTCATCAGTGGATCGGAGGCGCACAAAGCATCAACCAAGCCATCTTTGATGGCTTGGATTGCATTCAGGCTGCTGCCAAGGGGAATGAACGACACGCGCTGTTGGTTTACCCCCGCTTGCAGCAACATGAAATCGACACAGCGATGGGCAAATGAATCCAATTCATGCACACCAATACGGCATCCCTCAAAGTCTTTCAATTGTTTGAAGCCGGGCAAGGTTTTTTTGGAAACCCCCAGCGCCAACTGCGGGGTCCTGCCGGTTTGCATCAAAGAACGCCAAGCGTCATCGCGGCGACTGCTGTGTAATATTTGCGTGAACGGCAGCGACCAAGCCACCGTACCCGCACTGGCGGTGGTGGCAAACATAGTCAGGGGTTGCTCAACAATATCCACCAACAAGCCTTCGGCTTTGAAATAGCCCAATTGAAGGGCCAAAAGCACTGGCAAATGCACCAGACTTGACACATCATCCATCGCCAAAACCATGCGCGCTTTGTCGGTCTGGGCGCTGAGCAATGTCGGGGCGCAGAGCATGCCCAAGCTACCCGCCAAAATCAGTTTCGCCCACTGACGTCGCGCGGATACATTTTGCTCAAGCACTTGTTGGTTGTTTACTTCCATCTGCCAAGCTTAAAAGGCTGTTGGCATTTGCACATCGGTAGCTTCCCCCTTGGTGAAACCCCCAAAGCGGCGGCTCAGGTACTGCGCCGGTCTACCAGTGCATGGGCAATGGTGCCAAGGTCTACGAATTCAAGTTCACTGCCGACAGGTACACCTCTGGCCAAGCGAGTCACGGTCAGACCTTTGCGTTTGAAGATTTCACTCAACGCATGGGCAGTGGCTTCCCCTTCTGCAGTGAAATTGGTCGCCAAAATGATTTCCTGCACCACCCCATCGCCCGCACGGTCAATGAGCTTTTGTATGCCTATGTCTTTGGGACCCATGCCCTCAATCGGATTAAGTTTACCCATCAACACAAAATACATGCCTTGGTAAGCCATGGTGCGCTCCACAGCCGACTGGTCAGACGGGGTTTCCACCACACACAAACGGGTCAGGTCGCGTTGTGTGTCCATGCATGTACCGCACACATCAAACTCGGTGAGGGTGTGACAACGTTGGCAATGTTTCACGGCAGCGACTGCGCTCAGCAATGCCTGCGACAACAACAGCGCACCCTCGCGGTCATGCTGCAACAAATGAAACGCCATGCGTGACGCCGATCGCTCGCCCACCCCAGGCAAGCTTTTCAAGGCCTGCACCAAGGCCTGCAAAGCGCTGTGGTCGCGCATCAGAACGGCAGTTTCATACCGCCTGGCAGCCCCGGCATACCGCCGGTCAGCTTGCCCATTTTGGCTTCAGACGTTTCCTCTGCTTTGCGTGCAGCATCGTTGAACGCCGCAGCGATCAAGTCTTCCAGCATCTCTTTGTCGTCGGTCATCAAACTGGCATCGATGGAGACCCGCTTGACCTCGTGCTTGCAAGTCATCAGAATTTTGACCAAGCCAGAACCGGCCTCGCCTGTGACTTCAATGAAAGCCAATTCTTCTTGGGCTTTTTTCAAATTTTCCTGCATGGCTTGGGCCTGCTTCATGAGACCAGCGAGTTGACCTTTGTTGAACATATCTGTCTTTCAGTGGGTAAGGGTTTTGATGGAGCCGGGAACGATTTTCGCGTCAAATTCTGTGATCAGTTGCTGCACCACTGGATCATTCAAAATTTCCTCTTCAACGTCGGATAAGCGCTGCTGCTGTTTCTGCGCCAAACGAATGGCGGGCGAATCAGTGACATCGCCGATTTGCGTGACCAAGGTCACGCTGTGGCCCGCTTCGTGCAAAGCATTTTGTAAGCGCTCCACATTGGCGGGTGACACCAAAGACTCCCGCTCAACTTGAAGCACCCAACGCGTGGCTTCGCGTTGCACGCATTGCGACTGCATGGCCAGTTCACGCGTCATGGCTTGAATTTTTTGAGCGGTGACCAATTGTTCAACCACCACAAACCATGCCTCGGCCAAGGTGTTGTCGCTTGACGCGATAGGTTGTGGACGGGTTTCACTGCTAGCAGCCATTCCCGCATTGTGGTGATTTGTCGATACTGCTGTGGTTGTTACAGCGACAGGTGCAGGCGCAATTGACAACACAGCAGAGGCGATTGCGCCCGAGGTATGTGCTTTGGCAGGCGTTACACCAACCGCCACTGGCAGTGCCTCAGCGGATTTCAGTGTTTTTTTTTCAGCCGATTGAGAAGTGGGTTTAAACGCAAACAAGCGCAACAACACCATAATGAGGGCGGCAAATTCGTCGCTTGCCAAGCCCAACTCAGTGCGGCCGTGCAAACACATGCTGTAGAGCAACTGGGTTTCGTCTGCGGGCATAAGCGAAGCCAGCTGGGCTATGCGCAGTGCATCCGGGTCTGGGTCAGAGGAGGTGTCGCTGGCAGACGGCACTGTTTGTTGGACAGCCATGCGCTGCAACACCATGCACATCTCTTCCAGCAATGAACTGGCTGACAAACCCATTTGGCGCATGTCGTCACAGGTATTGACCACGGCCAGTCCATCAGAGTTTGCCAACGCCTCAATCATGGTGAATACATGGCTGCGATCCACACTGCCCAGCATGTCTCGCACGGAAGATTCCACCAACGTGCCATTGCCAAAAGCAATGGCCTGATCGGTCAGAGACAAAGCGTCGCGCATGGAACCGCGCGCCGCACGGGCAATCAAACGCAAGGCTTGCACATCGGCGCTGATTGTTTCGTCGCCCAATACGTGTTCTAGGTGCTCGACGATGGTTTGGGCGGCCATAGGACGCAAATTGAATTGCAAACACCGTGACAAAACCGTCACAGGCACTTTGTGCGGATCGGTCGTGGCCAGTACAAATTTCAAATACTCTGGCGGTTCTTCCAAGGTTTTGAGCATGGCATTGAAGGCATGCCCGGTCAGCATGTGCACCTCGTCGATCATGAACACCTTGAAACGCCCTTGCACGGGTTTGTAAACCGCTTGCTCGAGCAATTGCTGAATTTCATCGACGCTTCGGTTAGAGGCGGCATCAAGTTCGGTGTAGTCGACAAAATGACCCGCATCGATGTCGGTACAAGCGGCGCAGACACCACAAGGTTCAGCCGTGATACCGGTTTCGCAGTTGAGGGATTTCGCCAAGATACGCGACACCGTGGTTTTGCCCACGCCGCGTGTGCCGGTGAATAAATAGGCATGGTGCAGTCGTTGGGTACGCAAGGCATTGGTCAAGGCTTGCACAACATGCGATTGCCCCACCAACTGTTCAAAAGTTTTGGGACGGTATTTTCGGGCGAGCACCAGATAGGACATCCGGTCATTCTACGGGGCGTACAATTTGAGTCGACGGGCCTTCCCGCATGGTGAAGCGGCCAACCGGGTCAGGTGGGGAACCAAGCAGCCCTAACTGTGGAGCCAGTGCCGGGGTCAAGGCTCGTCAACTTCAATACTATTTCTCTAAATG
>JAIYBB010000013.1 GCA_027488735.1 Comamonadaceae bacterium
CTTCATAACTGCCAATGCCGGTTCGCTATGCCTCCAACAACCCTTCATAACTGCCCTTGCACCCGGCTTGCGCCCTCCAACAACCCTTCATAACTGCCTAAAGACAAACCCGATAGCCCTCCAACAACCCTTCATAACTGCCACAATTTATCTGCAACGGCCTCCAACAACCCTTCATAACTGCCGCTGGGACGTGCGCCATGCCTCCAACAACCCTTCATAACTGCCTGAAAACACACGCTTTTGGCCTCCAACAACCCTTCATAACTGCCAACAAGAACGGAAACGGCCCTCCAACAACCCTTCATAACTGCCAAAAAATTTATCTAAGACCCTCCAACAACCCTTCATAACTGCCTCTTAAGGGCGCGTCTTACCTCCAACAACCCTTCATAACTGCCACGGCCGCACTTCAAAGCCTCCAACAACCCTTCATAACTGCCTGGCGGTGGGTGGAAAAACCTCCAACAACCCTTCATCACTGCCGTGCCCACTGCACAAAGCCTCCAACAACCCTTCATAACTGCCCGCAGAAACAATGCGAACGCCTCCAACAACCCTTCATAACTGCCCGCCACAGCAGGCCTGACTCCTCCAACAACCCTTCATAACTGCCCCATGGGTACAACTCCTGCCTCCAACAACCCTTCATAACTGCCACGCGGTAAGCGTCATGATCCTCCAACAACCCTTCATAACTGCCTGTCCCAACATCAATTAATCCTCCAACAACCCTTCATAACTGCCTGGGTGTCGTCGCCGTTATCCTCCAACAACCCTTCATAACTGCCTAATTAAGCAATTAATAGTTATTTTAAAACATAAAATTCAATATTTATAACCAATTTTTGGTATTGAAATGGACGAATTTCAGCATCCGGATTCCATTTGGACATGGTCAAGCTCAGGTCGCAAAAGCAAGGTCAGCTTATGGATTCCTTACCTGCAAAGCATCGCTAAAGTCAAAGGTAGCAAGGGGAACTGGGATGTGGCATTCAATGGCGGCGACTTTCGTGTCGACCTGAGCAAAGTTGAGGTGATTTTGTTTTATGGCGCCTCGGGCGATCTGCCCTTAACTTTTTTGGATGATTTGGCGGCAAGACGGATACCGGCCCTGTTTCATCGCCGCAACCTGCCAGACCCGTATGTTTTTGTTCCTGCGGCAAGGCGGGATGACTCGGACATACTCACCGCGCAGGTCACGGTGCGGCAAAACGCCATCAAAAACTGTTTCATTTCGCGCACACTGGTGCGCGAGAGATTCAAAGCCACCAAGTTCCCCATTGCAGGCGTTTTTTATAAAGGATTGGCCAAACTGCGAGATGTCAAAGACATCCGCTTGGTCGAGGCACACCAGAGCAAAACCTATTGGGAAAAGTACTTCGCTGATCTGGGGCAAGCTGGCATCAGTCGCCGCTCAGCCAACCCGGTCTCTGCGGCATTAGATGCGGGCTCTTTCTTTCTCTATGGCATTTTTCTCAGGTGGGTGTTGATGCACAAAATGTCTCCCGCCCACGGGTTTTTGCATGTCACAACAGGTTACCCAAGCCTGGTTTACGACTTGATGGAGCCATACCGTTACATCATTGAGGATGCCGTCGCCAAATGCGTTCGCCTTGAGTGCAAAGACTTGACAGAGGCAACTTTGGCTGAAATGAAGTCTTCGCTGGATGAGGTTGTGTTTGTGCCTTCTCACCGAACCCATGTGCGCCGCAAAAACTTGCTTCATGGCGCTGTGCTCTCGCTGCGCAGTTATTTGTTGGGTGATACCAAGCGCCTGGTTTTGCCAACAGAGGGAGAGAAGATCGGGGGTAGACCCCCGAAGATGAGCTACAAACTGCCAGGTGCAAATGCAAAGATAAAAGAGGTCCCCGGGTGAAGGGCGTCGGGGGACCAGCGACGCCTACTTGGTGAGGTGCGGAGAATTAGTCCAAAGCCAAGTAGGTTGAAACCGAATTATGCTTGTTTTTACAAGGTAGGCCTACATCACCTCGCAATATCTCCATACACCAACAAATACCCCGCACTGCGACCCGCACCGTTTGACTTTTGCAGTACGCCAAGTGCCAGCAGTTGCGTGATGTCGCGCAGGGCAGTGTCCGGTGAGCATTTAGCGATAGCCGCCCATTTGCTGCTGGTGAGTTTGCCTTCAAAGCCGTCGAGCATGCGGTTGAGCAGTTTCAATTGTCTTTCGTTCAACGCAACGCCTGCCAAACGTTGCCAGAAAAGAGCTTTGACAAGCACCTTTTCCAACGTGGAGTGCGCGCTCTCTACAGCGCGGTTGAGTGTGCCCAGAAACCATGCCAGCCATTGGGTGACATCCATGGTTCCTTTTTGTGTGCGTTCCAAGATGTCGTAATAGTCTTTGCGTTCGCGCTGAATTTGGGCAGATAAACTGTAAAAGCGCTGCGGGCTGCTGTCTGCGCGAGCCAAGAAAAGATCGCCCACGGCGCGTGCCATGCGACCGTTGCCGTCATCAAAAGGATGCACGGTGACAAACCACAGATGCGCCAAGCCTGCTTTGACCAGTGCAGGTTCACCGGTGGCTGCATTAGCCCATGTGATGAAATCTACAGTCTCTTTAGGTAATGCGTGTGCAGGGGGTGCTTCAAAGTGAACCTTGCGCCGCCCCACTGGGCCGGAGACCACTTGCATCGGTCCATCCGCATCATCCCGCCATTGGCCGGTAATGATTTTGTTCAGCCCGGAATACCCGGTTGGAAACAATGCAGCGTGCCAACCAAACAGACGCTCAGCGCTAAGCGGTTTGTCACTGTTCAGGGTTGCGTCTAGCACCATGTCGACCACGCCGTCTACATGTCGGTCCACCGGTGCCACTGCTCCGATATCTAAGCCGAGATGCCGGGCGACAGACGAGCGCACAGAGTCTGCGTTAAGCACTTCGCCTTCGATTTCACTGGTCTTGACTACCTCATCGGTCAATGTAGCGATGCTGGCTTGGTCGCGCACTGCCATGCCTACATCAGCCAATCGGCCCATCAGCAGACCTTGGGCATGACTGACGGCGGTCAGTTGATCCGCAATTGCTGACAGGTCGTAGCGCCACTTCGGCCACACGTCCGATTGCCAGATGTAAGTTTTTTCTCCGCTATTCATGCGGAGATTAAACGCCATAATGACCGAAATAGCAAGTTATTTGCCGCATAAAACGCGGTGAATAGACCGATTAATTACCGCATAACACCGGTTCCTATAAAAAAAGGACCCTTGGGCCCTTTTTCTTTAAGCGCTTAAACCTCAAGCCTGCGAACTGACCGCATCCAAAGGCACGCCGCATTCACCGGCGGCGACGCCCTCGGGTAGTACTTGCGGTTTGTGAACGATACGAGTGACCGGGTCGTATTGCACTTCTTTCAAAAACATGGCGAGCACCGCGTCCATGCTTTTGGCGTGGCCGTCAAACCAAACAGCGAGCTCGCCGGTGAGCTGGCGCACCATTTGGAGGTTGCCGTCTTCTTGACCACGGCGCAAAGCTTCGCGCATGACTTTCAAAATCATGTCGTGTTCGTCGGTGTGGCAACCGCCCGGGCCGAAACTGACGTCTTGCATCCATTGGTTTTCACCGCTGAAATGCTCATCGGTGTGTGCGATCAACTCGATGAAGCTGGCTATCAGTTTGTCTTCCGGCGCCAGTTCCGTGGCCGCCAGCAAGTCCACAAACTCGCGGTGCGTTTGGTCCATTTTGTCCATGTTCATCACCAAGTCGTCAGACCAGGTGAGGGTGGGTTGTTCGTCGAGGGTGGTGGTTGTTGTGTTCATATGTTGTCAATCCTTGGGTGGATGATAAACGCCCGAATTAATTGGAGTCTGACCCCAATTAAATATCCCTGACATCGGCCACCGGGTTGCTGCCGAAGTCGGGGCGTTGCAAATAGGCCAATATCTGGGCTGCTGCGACCGCAGGCGTGGTCAAAGCACCGTTATTTTTCATCTGCACAAACATGTGTTGGTCCGGAAAGCCTGCGCCTTTGGCGCTGCGCAAATCGGTTTGCATGTCGGTGTCGATCACGCCCGGGGCCAGCGACACCACTTTGGCAGGATTGGCGTGTAAGGCCTCGTCCAGCGCCAGACAGCGGGTGAAATGGTCCAACCCGGCTTTACCGGCGCAATACAAAGCGCTGGCAGCCATGGGGCGGCGACCCAGACCGGAAGAAATATTCAAGATCTTGCGCGGCATTTTCCATGTGCGCGTGTGTTTTAAAAACACCGAGCTCAACAACACCGGCGCTTGCAAATTGATCGCCAGTCCTTGCAGCAAGCTGTCCGCAGGCGCGTCATCCACCGGACCCAAATGACCGATCGCGCCCGCGTTATTGATCAAGGTGGCTGATGCGAATTCTTCGGGATGGAGTGCGTCTAGCCAATGCGACAGCTTTTCAGCCAAAGTGGTGGGTTGCGCCAAGTCGGCTTGCCATTGCAACAGATGTGCGCCGTGTTTGTCGGCGATCACCGTCAACGCGTCAGACTGACCGCGGGAAATGCACAACACCGATTGGTCTGCATGACAAAGCTGCTCGGCCATGGCCAAGCCCATGCCGCGTGAAGCGCCGGTCAGTATGGTGAGATGTTTTTTCATGTGGTTGCTCCGGAAATTCAACGGATTGTGGCAGTTGTTGTGTGCTTCGCTCGCGTCTTAAGCGCAAAGACTGCAAAGAGTGTCAAACCGGCCAAGGCGGTGCAGATTGCCATTGCATGGGCACTTGCGTGAACGGGTGCGTGAAACCCAGTTCGTTGGCATGCAACATCAAACCGTGTTCGCTGGTCAGTGTGGGCGCATACAAAGCATCCCCCACAATTGGATGACCTATGGCTTGCAAATGCACCCGCAACTGATGGCTGCGCCCGGTCAAGGGTTGCAGTGCGAGCAATGAGGCATTCAACTGCATGTCGTGTTTCAAGCAGCGCCATTGAGTCACGCTGGGTTTGCCTGAGTCATCCACTTTTTGCAAAGGCCGGTTAGGCCAATCGGCCATCAAGGGCAGGTTGATGGTTTGCCAACCCTCAGCCAAGGGCAGCAAACCATCCACCCAAGCCATGTATTGCTTGTGCACCTGACGCGCTTCAAACATCATGCTCAAAGCGCGCTGACTGTCGCTGTGCAAACCGAACACCATCAAGCCGGAAGTCGACATGTCTAAACGGTGCACCACCATAGCGGTCGGGTGCGTGGTTTGCAAACGGGTGAGCACGCAATCTTGTTTTTCCTCACCGCGACCGGGTACGCTCAGCACACCGCCGGGTTTGTTCAACACCACCAAATCTGCGTCTTCATAAACCAGTTGCATCAGCGTTTCACAACACAGACAAACGCTGCAACAAAGCCTGCCATTGCGAATGCAAATCGGCTTGATCGCATGCCAGCACGTGGCGATGCGGCATGCTGCGCAACCAAGTCAATTGCCGCTTGGCCAGTTGGCGGCTGGCGGCCACGCCTGTCTCGCGCATCTTGCGCAAATCGTGCGCGGCGGGAAGTGTGTCTTTGATGGAGTCAAGCATGTCCCAACATTGGCGGTAACCCACACATCGCATGGATGGCATGTCTGCGTGCAAGTCGCCGCGTGCCCGCAAACCTCGCACCTCGTCTAAGAAACCATGTTGCAGCATGTGGTCAAAGCGCTGCTCGATGCGCTGATGCAACCAAGAGCGTTGCACAGGCTCAAGCGACACCACGGCGATGTCCGGTCCTGCCACACGCGTGGCTCCGAAAAAAGAAGACAAAGGCTTGCCGCTGACGCGCCAGACTTCCAAAGCGCGCGAGATGCGTTGCGCATCATGTGGTGGCAAACGCTGTGCAGTCACTGCGTCTACTTTGGCGAGTTCTGCGTGCAGTGCAGGCCAGCCCTCAGATGCTGCCTGCGCCTCTATCTCGGCCCGAATGGTGGGGGAAGCCAAAGGCAAATCATCCAAGCCCTCAACCAGCGCTTTCAAATACAACATGGTGCCGCCGACCAGCAAAGGCAGTTTGCCGCGCGTGCGAATGTCTGCAATCAAGCGCGTGGCGTCTTTCGCAAAATCTGCCGCGCTGTAACTTTGCGACGGGTCAAGAATGTCAATCAAATGGTGAGGCACGGTTTGCAATTCTTCGCGCGAAGGTTTGGCCGTGCCTATGTCCATGCCCCGGTACACCAAGGCCGAGTCCATGCTGATGATTTCCAATGGAACTTGCTGCGCCAGTGACAAAGCCAAGGCGGTTTTGCCACTGGCAGTTGGGCCGACCAGTGCCAGTGCCGCATGCGCGGCTTCAGTCGGATTTGACAGGTTCACCATGCCATTGCACCAAAGTCCAGGCGGTCAGCGCCAACACAGTGCCCCAAAAGGCCACACCATGCGCCAGTGGAAACAAGGTGCCGTCTATGCTGTGGCTCAGCCATGCGCCGGTCGCGAACGCGGCCAACATCATCAAAAAACCGTTCATGGCTGAAGCAGCACCGGCAGACAAGGGAAACGGGCCGACAGCACCGCTTTGTCCGATAGGCTGATGGATGCCGTGCGCGATGATCATCGGGTACATGGCCAGCACCAATGAGATTGCACTGGCCCAGCCGCCGTAAATCATCCATGCCAACAATATGGCGCTAGAGGCGCTGGAGATGCCTGCAATGGCGATGGTGCGTCGCATACCGATTTTGCGAAGCAAGAAACGACAAATGATGGTGCCGGTGATGTACATGATGGACATGGAAGACAAGATCCAACCGAGTTGCAAACTCGATAAATGCAGCACCTGAATAAACACAAACGACGAGGTGGCGAGGTACACAAACAACACGCCATAGCCTGCCAGCGACAACAACGCAAATGCGCGGAAAGTCGGGTGACACAACACCTGCCACCAGATGCGCAGCATGGTGGGCAAATGCAAGGCGCGCGGGTTGGGTGTGTGCAAGGTTTCTTCAAACCGCCAAGCCACCAACGCAAGGGTTGCAACTGCATAGATGACCACCGACATCAAGGCCACTTGCCAGCCCCAGTGTTGACTCAAAAAGCCCCCCAGCGGCGGGCTGGTGCAAGCCATCAAACCCAAACCGGTCATGGACTTGGACATCACGCGCGCACCTTGCGCAGGTTCGTACAAATCACGCACCACGGCGCGCGCACTGGTGATCACCGCGCCCATGGAAGCGCCTTGCAATATGCGCCAAGCTACCAAGGTTTCAATGCTGGTGCTCAGCACACAACCGATGGCTGCAATCAGGTACAAGCCCAAGCCCAGCAACATGATGGGGCGGCGGCCCACCTTGTCGGAAAACGGGCCCCACAACAATTGCGAGATACCAAATGCCAGCAACAAGCCTGTGAGTGTGTACTGCACCATGCCGACACTGGCGTGTAAATCTGCCGCCAAACCTGGCAGGCTGGGTAAATACAAATCGGTAGACACCGGTTGCAAACCGATGGACAAGGCCAGCAGCAAAATCACCAGATTGGCGTGCATCAGCGGCCCCGCAAAAACAAAGCGTCGAGTTCACGCATGCTGAGTTGTCGCCAAGTCGGGCGTCCGTGGTTGCACTGGTCCGCACGTTCTGTGGTTTCCATTTGTCTGAGCAAGGCGTTCATCTCTTCTAACGTCAATTGACGGTTGGCGCGCACGGCAGCGTGACAGGCCATGGCGGCCAGCACATCGTCGCGCGCGCGTTGCAGCACCTGATGCGCGTCGTGTTGCGCCAATTCAGCCAGCACACTGCGTGCCAGCGCGACCGCATCACCTTGCGCGAGCGAGGCAGGCACACGCCGCACAGCCAAGGAATTGGCCGACAAAATCGAAATATCCAAACCCAAAGACGACAACACCTCGGCATGGCTTTCGCAAGTGGCTATTTCTTCAGCCGTGGCACTGAAAGAGGCGGGGATCAACAGGTTTTGGCTCTGCATGGCGTGTTCTGCCAACTGCACTTTGAGTCGCTCATACACAATGCGTTCATGCGCTGCGTGCATATCCACCAGCACCAAACCTTGTTTGTTTTCAGCCAGTATGTAAACACCTTGCAATTGCGCCAAGGCTTTGCCCAGCGGCCATTCGCCTTCAGGTAGCGCAACTGTCGGCATGGGTGTGAATGCCGGAGATTGCGGTACTTCAAAGGTGTTGACGACCGAAGGTTGCCAGAGTTGACCCAAGTCTTTCAAAGGTTGACCGGCTTGGTTTTGCCAAGGCAAATGGGTTTGGTTTTCAGGCCGTGCAGCAGGTCCGCCGAAGTTTTGCAAACTGGAAATGGCCTGGTTTCTGTCTTGCACAAACGCGGTTCGCGAAGAAGTGTCACTGTCTGCCATGCCAGTCACAGGCTGACCTGCACGCGACACTGACAATGCGCCAGACAAAGCGTGTTGCACCGCTTGGTGCACTTCGCGGCTGTCTCTGAAACGCACTTCGATTTTGGTCGGATGCACATTCACATCCACGCGCTGCGGGTCAATCTCTACATACAGCGCGTACACCGGCTGGCGTTGACCATGCAACACATCTTCGTAGGCACTTCGCGCCGCGTGCGACAAAACTTTGTCGCGCACATAACGGCCATTCACATACGCGTATTGCTGGTCGGCGCGAGCGCGCGCAGCGTCCGGCACACCGGCGCGTCCACGCACACGCACTGCGCCGTGCTGGTGATCAATCCACAAAGAAGTGTTTAAAAAATCCTGACCCAATACATCGGCCAATCGCAAATCCAAGCCTTGTGCATGCGACTGCGCGCGCCATTGCGCGATCACTTTGCCGTCGTGCCACAAAGCAAAACCCACATCGGGGCGGGCGAGTGCATGGCGTTTGAGCGACTCGAGGCAGTGCGCGAGTTCTGTGGCGGTGGACTTCAAAAATTTGCGGCGAGCAGGTGTGCTGAAAAACAATTCTTTGACTTCAACCGTGGTGCCTTGGCTTCTGGCTACCGGGCGCAATTCGCCGCTGCGCGCGTCGAGTTGCATGGCGTGTTCTTGTTCTGCGGTGCGTGAAAGCAAGCTCAGTTCTGAAACGGCAGCAATCGCGGCCAATGCCTCACCGCGAAAACCCATGGTGGCCACAGACTCGAGGTCATGCAAGCTGGCGATCTTGCTGGTGGCATGCCGCTTGAGTGCCAGCGGCATGTCTGAAGGCAGCAAACCCGTGCCGTCGTCTTCCACGCTGATCAGGCGCACACCGCCTTCGACCAATCGCACCACCACGTGGCTGGCTCCTGCATCCAGCGCGTTATCGACCAGTTCGCGCACCACTGAGGCCGGACGTTCGACTACCTCGCCAGCAGCAATCTGGCTGATGAGTTCGTCGGGCAATTCGCGGATGCGGGGGAGGGTGGAGGGGACAGAATTCACTGGCTGATTCTAGGTGCACTCATGTGCAGGCCATAATCAGCCCCCATGGAAATACTGAACTTGCTGTTGGATTTCATTGTGCACATTGACCGCCACTTGGCTCTGTTGGTGCAAGAGCATGGCGCATGGGTCTACTTGGTGCTTTTTTTGATCGTGTTTGTCGAGACCGGCGTGGTCATCATGCCGTTTTTACCCGGCGACTCCCTGCTGTTCGTGGTGGGTGCCATGGGCGGCGCGGGGCTCTTGAATTTGCCTTTGGCTTTGGGGCTCATGCTGATCGCGGCGATTGTGGGGGACCAATGCAATTATTTGATTGGCCGATATTTCGGCCAGCGGTTGCTAGACGGAAACCACCGATGGTTCAACCGCAAAGCCTATGACCAAGCCCACGCGTTTTATGAAAAGTATGGCGGCATCACCATCATCGCTGCACGATTCTTTCCCTTCATTCGCACGTTTGCACCGTTTGTGGCCGGCGTGGCGCACATGGACCGCGGCCGTTTCACATTGTTCAATGTGTTGGGCGCAGTGCTGTGGGTCATTGGCATCGGCTTGTTGGGTTATGTGTTTGGCAATATTCCGTGGGTGCAAGAGCATTTTGAAAAATTCATTTGGGCATTGATCCTGTTGCCCGGTTTGCTGGCGGTTTGGGGTGCGATCAGCACCCGATTGAAAACACCGGGCTGAGTCTGCGCTAAAGCTTTACAGCGAACGGTTGCGCGCCAACGGCGGGTTGCGCAAAAAGTAATTTTCTATACCGGCGAGCAAGGCATCCGCCAACTTGTTTTGGTAGTCCTCGCTCAACAGCAAAGCCTCTTCTTGCGGGTTGCTGATGAATGCGGTTTCTACCAGCAAGCTGGGAATATCGGGCGCTTTCAATACCGCAAAACCGGCTTGCTCTACCTGAGGTTTGTGCAGTTTGCCGACACGGCGAATTTGACCCAACATTTCGTTGCCAAGTTTCAGGCTGTCATTGATTTGCGCCGTGGTACTCATGTCCAGCAAAGCGCGTTGCACATGCTGATCTTGCACTTTGATGTTGAGCCCGCCAACGGCATCTGCACCGTTTTCTTTGTTGGCCATCCAACGCGCGGCAGCACTCGAAGCTGCACCTTGGCTCAGTGCAAACACACTCGCGCCGCTGGCTTTGGGCGTGAAAAACGCATCGGCATGCAAGCTGATGAACAAATCGGCTTGCACTTGTCGGGCTTTTTGAACCCGCACATGCAAAGGCAGAAAAAAATCTGCATCCCGTGTCATGAATGCACGCAGCGGCAAGTCACCGCGCCGGGTTTTGAGTACGGTTCTGTTGATGCGCTCGCGCAAGCGGTTGGCAATTTGCAGCACCACATCTTTTTCTCGAGTCCCTGCGGGGCCAATGGCGCCGGGGTCTTCACCGCCATGCCCTGGATCCAAGGCCACCACGGCAAACCGTTCGAAAC
This sequence comes from Comamonadaceae bacterium, assembly GCA_027488735.1. Taxonomy (GTDB): domain Bacteria; phylum Pseudomonadota; class Gammaproteobacteria; order Burkholderiales; family Burkholderiaceae_C; genus Limnohabitans. The sequence continues at coordinate 10,764 of JAIYBB010000013.1, forward strand.
TGGGCGCCTCAGTGGCTTGCTTGGACGGCGTCGGCTTGCTGATGTTGGCAGTGGTGGTTTTTGCTGTGGTGGTGTTGGCTGTAGGCGCTGGGGCAGGGGCAGTAGATGCAACAGAGGGGGCAGCAGGAGGTGTTGTTGCAGCAACGGCAGGTGTCGGGTTGGGCGGCGGGGTCGGTGCTGCGTCATGGCGATTGAGCGGGCCGGGGATGGTTGCAGCAGGTGGTGTGTTCGCGGCTGTTTGCGCAGGCGCATTCGAATGCTTGTTCATCCATTCGCCCAAGGCATCTTTGTCAGCAGGCGGTTTGTTGTCGTCGCGCAGTTTTTCGGCAATCAACGCTTCCAACGGATCAGAAACAGACAATGGGTACAAATCCAGCACCAACCGGTGCTGGAAAATGGCTTGTCCCGATTGCACCGGTTCAAGGTTGAACACTTGCGGCTTGACCGGTTGACGCAAGTCCAGCACTAGTCGCACGGTGGTGGCGGTGAATTGACCCACCCGCACGCCCGTGATGTAGGGATCGTCGCTGAGTACTTTGCCAACGAGTTCGCGCAAGGCCGTATTCAGTTCTATGCCCTCAATATCCACCGCCAGTCTGGGCGGTTGTGCAACAAAGGTGTATTTGGTGACCAGTGCGGTGTCAGATTCAATCGTCACACGCGTGTAGTCGTTGGCGGGCCAGACCCGCACTGCCAAGATGGTGGCGCCATGGGCCAGTTGAGCGCGTCCCAGCAGCAGCACCAGCGAACCGGTTTGTAACAAAAGGCGTCTGTGCATGGTCATCGTTGGACGTGTGCTGTCTGGCAGATTGAAAGTTGAATGGGCAGTATCAAGACACCAGCCTTCGTCCAATTTCTGTGTGGGCTGTCAAGGTCAAGTCACGGCTGTCATCTATGTTGACATGCCATTGCAACTCAAGGTCGGCCGTTGGCAAAAAACCAGCAGCCTTCTCGGGCCATTCGCAGACCTTCAGACCCGGTGCGGCAAACATGTCTCGCAAACCAGCGTCTTCCCATTCTTGGGGGTCTTTGAAACGGTAAAAATCAAAATGCCACACCTGTAGACCACGGCCATCAAGTGTGAGTTCATAGCCCTCCACCACGGCATAAGTGGGGCTTTTCACGCGGCCATGGAAGCCCAATGCTTGCAACAGATAACGCGTGAAGGTGGTCTTGCCGCATCCCAAGTCTCCGCGCAAACACAGCACCGCATCGGCGAGTTGGGGTTTGTGCGAAAGTTGTCGGGCAAACGCCTGACAGGCCAGTTCATCCGGCCAGTGCAGGGTTTTTACAATCGGTGTTTGGTTCAAAGGAATGATGTGTCCGTTCAACAGCAGGGGTTGCCAGCGCAATTACAGCTTTGGGGGCGTCAACTGGGATTCTCCCAAATTGGCGTTGCCCCTGTGGATTTGTCGCATGCCGAGCCCGGATTGCTGGCTTGGCTGGCGGCGGGGCACCACGGCAGCATGGACTATATGCAGCGGCATGGCCTCGTGCGGGCGCGCCCCACAGAATTGGTGCCAGGCAGCCTCAGCATCATCACCGCGCGCATGGATTATTTGCCAAGGCGCTCTACAGGTGACGCACCCATTGCCCGTGGCAACGATGTCGAAGCTGAATCTGCTGCGTTGATAAACGATATGTCTGCATTGCTGGCGCATGAATCGCAGCGTTTGCATCAACCCACTGAAGCAGTTGTATCTGTGTACGCCAGAGGGCGCGATTACCACAAGGTGATGCGGCAACGGCTGCAACAACTCGCGCAACAGTTGCAAGCCGAGGTCGGTCCCATGGGACACCGCGTGTTCACCGATTCTGCCCCTGTGTTGGAGGCGGAATTGGCCGTACAAAGCGGCCTTGGCTGGCGTGGCAAGCACACACTGGTGCTACAACGGGATGCGGGTTCATTCTTTTTTTTGGGTGAAATTTTTCTGGACATGGCGTTGCCCCAGTCAGAACCGGTGAGTGACCATTGCGGCAGTTGCCATGCTTGCATCAGTGCATGTCCTACACAGGCCATCTTGGCACCTTATCAATTGGATGCACGTCGCTGCATTTCTTATTTGACGATAGAGCACGATGGACCGATACCTTTGCCATTGCGTCCGTTGATGGGTAACCGTATTTACGGTTGCGACGATTGCCAATTGGTATGCCCTTGGAACAAATTTGCTGTCCGAAGCAGCCTACCGGATTTTGACGAAAGACATGGTTTGGGGTCAGCCAAATTGGTGCAATTGATGCAATGGGACGAGGCCATGTTTTTGCGCATGACCGAGGGCAGTGCGATTCGTCGCATTGGCCATGTGCGTTGGCTGCGCAACTTGGCGGTCGCACTCGGCAATGCTTTGCGTGCACAACCCGCGTTGTCAGCGGATGAGTCACAGGCGTTGCGAAAAGCCGCCAGCATGTGGCTGACACATGACAGTGAAGTGGTCAGAGAATGTGTGGCTTGGGCTTTGGAGGACGAATCAACGCGCTAGATAAGATTCAATCCATATATTTTTTTAATCAATATGAATTACTATTTTTTGTAGTTAATTAGCTAAGATAAATCCATCGGTTTTTAACACTGATATTCATTCAAGGATGCATCATGGCACTGGTGGTTAAAAAATTTTTTGTCAGTCCCACACCGCGCGAAGACGGTGTGTATGTCGAAATTCTGGCGCGTGAAAGCGGCTTGTTTGCTTGGTTGTTTGCGCTGTTAAAACTCGACCCCAATTACTGCTTACGCATCCTGTACGACAAGGTGCAATACGAGTCGAGCAGTGTTTTCGGTTTTTCCAAAGTCATCATGCCGATTCATTCGATCAGTTCCGTCTCTTTTGGCACGGTACGCCCTTGGAAATTGGCCTTGTTCTGGTTTTTTGTATTTGCGGCCGGGGCTTATGCAGCTGCCCATTTAGAAGAAATGCAATGGGCCTTGGGATTGACCGTATCAGGTGTGGTCATCGCTATTTTGCTGTTCATCCTAAACCGTGAATTGACCATTGGCGTAAAAGAAGTGACAGATACCTCCTATGACATGACGCTCAAGCGTTCCATCATCGAAGGCCAAGAAATATCAGAAGCAAAATTGGAAGAGATCACCCAAATTTTCACAGCCATTTTGGACGCCCACAAGGCCCACAGCTGAATGAACCCATCTCCTTCGCTGCATTCACAGGTCAGACCAGGACCCGCGCTGATCCTTGATCAGACAAAAGCGCCGTCACTGGTGTTGAATGCGGTTCACTCTTCTCCGGCATTGCGTCTTTCGCAGGACGGCTTGGTTTCCAAAGGTGACATGTCGCACGCCATACCTGCCTTGGTATTTGTCTGCCTGGGCAGTTTGGTGTCTATCGTGACCTTGCCGCTGAGTCAGGGCAGTCAATGGGCGCGTATTCCTGTCGAACAATTGGTGGGGGATATATCTGCATTGACCCCGCCTTGGTCTGAGCCTGCGGAGGAATTGGCCACCGAATCCACGGCCGATCCTGTCGAAGTGGAAACCCTTTCAAAGGAACCAACGCAGACACCGGCCCCGTTTGAACTGCTCACAGGTGTCAGTTGTCCTGCCTATTTCCCGGGCGAGCAAGCCTCTGTTTTGTCTTCAGCGTTTGACGAACATATCTGGGGCAAATTGTCTGAGCAATTGCAGGCGCAAGCCACTGAACGCCTGGAAGTATGTGGACCGTTTGAGTTGGTCCAATCAGACCTGATCGTCTCGCAAGGCTGTGTAGAGAACGAATGCGGAACCAACGATGTGCAGTTTTTCCTGACGGCAGACAACAAAGCAGCGATCGAGCTTTATATCAACGGCCAGTGCACTTCTTCTTCTGAGCCTGACTTTCGTTACAAAAACCTGCTGTGCGCGCCGCGCTAACTTAACGCGCAATGCGCTTGTTGAGTGGTGTGGTTTTTGGCTGCAACAGAAACTAATTCTTAATGCGCGGGGCCAAGACAGTGACGCTCAGTATTGGTTGATGTCGTCTTCTCTCAGTGTTTTCACATCTGAAGATTTTTTAAATACTTTTCTGAACACCAAAAAACTGACCACAGACACCACGGCAAATACCATCAAATCTCTGTTCAGGCTGTACCCATCGAACAAGTACTGTACGCCAGACACTACCAACATGCCAATGCTGAACCCCAGCAAGATGAACGACAGCGTCATGACCTCGGCAATGGCCAGTACAAAACTGATAATCAAAGAAATTTGGTAAGCATCCATGGCTTAGATCCTGTCAACGAGTCGACCCAATGTACCGCTCAAGCTGTTGAGTACGTCTGTGGGTACCAACACAATTTTGGAGTTTGACCCTTTGGACAATTCTTCTACGGCATGTGCTTGGATTTTTTTGATTTCAAATGCAACCGCACTCTCTCCGCCAGAGGAGATGGCTTTGGCCACCGCGTTGACCGCGTAGGCTTCGGCATCGGCACGGATTTTCATGGCTTCTGCTTGTTTTTGAGCCGCATATAACTGCGCATCTGCATCGAGTTCGGTGGCTTGTTTTTTTCCTTCCGCTTCGCGTACCAATGCTCTTCTGTTGCGTTCGGCATTCAGTTGCAATTGCATCGCCTGCTTGGTTTCAATGTCAACGTCTACTTCCAAAATTTCAACGCGTGTGAGCACAATTCCCCATTCATCTGACACGGCTTTGAGGTCTTCTTCAATTTCATCAGACAAATGCCGGCGGTTGGATTGCACACCATCCAAATCGGTCTTGCCGATCACACTGCGCACCGTGCCATTGACGATGGTCATGATGGCATCATCCACATTAGAAATGCGATACATGGTTTTGGAGGCGTCGGCAATCCGATAGAGCACCGCCAATGAAATAGAAATGGTGACGTTGTCTAAAGTGATGGCATTGATCGGCTTGGGCGGCAGTTGACGCTCTTGGATAGGTACTTTGTGTTGAATCGTTTCAATAAAGGGAATCAGCACATGCAAGCCGGCTTCCATCTTGCGGTTGTATTTTCCAAGCCGCTCAACCAACCAATTTTCAGATTGAGGAACCACTTTGATGGCGGATCGCAATGCCATGACGATCAGCACCACCAGAACCAGATAGATGATGTTGGAAAAAGAGATCGCAGAGTCCATGTGCTTTCCTTGGAAGTTAGAAGCTAAGAGTTTGATAAACATTATCAATCAGAAACAGTCGAATACAAACGCATAGAAAAGCGGTGGACTTTGTTTGACATAGATCAAGGCATGAACCAACCAGCACTTTAGGATTCAAATATGGTTTCCACTTATGCCGTTTTAGACGATCCTGCCCAATGGGCTGCTTTCAGTGTGCCTGCACCTGAATCTCAAGATGCTGACAAAACACATGGTGTCTGGCAGTCGCAAGTGGTGGTCGAAGGCATGCACTGTGGTTCATGCGCACTGAATGTGGAGAAAGCATTGCGCGCTGTGCCAGGGGTCAAGCAAGTCACTGTGAACGGCGCTACACACCGTGCAGAAATCGTGTGGCGGGCTGATATGGTCAAACCTTCGCAATGGCTACATGCATTGCATAAGGCGGGTTATGAGGCTGTGCCTGCCAATGACCATGTGGCCCGCACCGAAGGGCAACAAGAGGTAAGGCGTCAACTCTGGCGCTGGTCAGTCGCTGGTTTTTGCATGATGCAAGTGATGATGTATGCCTTGCCGCCTTATGTGTCGCACGATATTTCCAACGAGATGTTGTCTCTGTTGCGTTGGGCGGCTTGGGTGCTGACATTGCCCGTCATGTTCTTTTCTGCCGATGTGTTTACCGCAGCAGCTTGGCGCGATTTAAAGCGCGGCACCATCGGCATGGATTTGCCTGTCGCCCTTGGCATCTGGGTCAGTTTTTTGGTCAGCAGTGCAGCTATGTTTCAACCCAATGGCTTTTGGGGCAACGAGGTGTATTTCGATTCGATCACCATGTTTGTCTTTTTCTTGCTGACCGGGCGTTGGCTAGAGGCCAAGATGCGTGAACGCGCTGCTGGTTCACTGGAAGCCCTGATCAACCGCTTGCCGCCATCGGTGCGCCGTCAACGTGCAGATGGCGAGTTCGATACCGTGGGATTGGCCATGGTCAAACCCGGTGATATTTTGCAAGTACGCCCCGGGGAAGTGTTTGCGGCAGATGGCTTATTGCGCAGTGGTCACACTTGGGTGGAAGAGGCGTTGCTCAGTGGCGAATCCGAGCCATTGGAGCGTAGGCCGGGTGAAGCTCTGTTGGCCGGTTCCCACAATTTACGCGAAACCGTGACCATGCAGGTCAGCGCATTGGGTGAATCGACACGCTATGCATCGATCGTCAAGTTGATGCAAACCGCTTCGTTGCACAAACCGCGATTGGCAGCGTTGGCTGACCGCATTGCCAAGCCGTTTTTGCTGACGGTGTTGGTGGTGGCGGCATTGGCGGCAGTGTGGGCCTGGGGCGAGTCACCCAGCAAAGCCATCATGGTGGCTGTGTCCGTGTTGATCGTCACTTGCCCATGCGCTTTGTCATTGGCGACACCTTCAGCCATGCTTGCTGCTGCAGGCAATTTGGCCAGGCAAGGTGTGTTGTTGCGTGACGTGCAGTCCTTGGAATCGCTCGCGCATGTCAATGCGGTGGTGTTTGACAAGACCGGCACGCTCACCAGTGACCGAATGGAACTACAGCATGTGTTCACGCCTTTGTATGCGCAAGGTTCTGCCGAGATAGATACGCCAGCATTGCAGCGCTTGCTCAGTTTGACAGCTGCGTTGGCCGATCATTCATGGCATCCGTTTGCCCGCGCGGTACTGCAAATCAAAAACCCTGTTCCGACACAAACCGTTATTCAACAGGTCCAAGAACATGTCGGTCAAGGCGTGTCTGGTGTTTGGATAGATGGCGCAGACAGGCGTGAATTGCGCATGGGTTCTTTGGCGTTTTGCAAAGCGGGTAGCAGTGTCAGCGAGTTGCCCGCATCCGCACAAATGGCTCAGGTCCATGTGTTTGATCAAAATGGCTGGATGGTCTCGTATGCATTCAGAGAGGTTTTGCGACCGGATGCATTGCAAACCATGAATGCCTTGCGCCAACAAGGGGTCAGCATTTATCTGATGTCGGGTGACAAGCCTGCGGCGGTCCACGCTGTCGCGCAACGGTTGCAGCTGGATCCCATGCATGTGTATGCCGCATGCCAACCCGACGATAAATTGAGTTATCTCAAAGATTTGCAAACCGCCGGAAAACGTGTGGCGATGGTGGGCGATGGGTTCAACGACATGCCGGTGATGGCTGGTGCGCATGTGTCTTTTGCTTTCGGACAAGCCGTGCCACTGGCGCAGGCGCATTCCGATGTCGTGGTGCTCGGTCATCAATTGATGGCCGTGGCAGACACCATGGCCTTGGCCAAACGCAGCATGCGCGTGGTGAGTCACAACCTGATCTGGGCGGCTGCTTACAACGCGGTATGCGTGCCCTTGGCCGTGATGGGTTATTTGCCTGCGTGGCTGGCCGGATTGGGTATGGCTGTGAGTTCACTGGTGGTGGTGTTGTACTCATTGCAATTGGCCGTGCCAGCCGTCAAAGCCAGATCACATTCAGTTGCATTAGCCTGACATGGACATTTTGTATTTGCTCATTCCTTTGTCTGTGGTGCTGGTGCTGCTGATATTGGTGGGGCTTTGGTGGGCCATACACAGCGGGCAATTCGACCGCATAGAAGGTGAAGCCGAGCGGATTTTGCGTCAAGATTGACATACATCAAAACCAAATAGCCTGATAGATCTGATACTGGTTATAGATCTGTGAAAGGTTTGACATGAGTTTGGTTGACAACATTTACAGCGACACTGCGGTTAGGCAGTTCTCCATCATGACGGTGATCTGGGGCGTCGTTGGCATGCTGGTGGGCTTGCTGATTGCAGCCCAGTTGGCTTGGCCCGAATTGAATTTCGGCATACCTTGGCTAAGTTACGGGCGTCTGCGTCCGTTGCACACCAATGCAGTGATTTTTGCGTTTGGTGGTTGCGCCTTGTTTGCCACCAGCTACTACGTGGTGCAGCGCACCGGGCAAACCCGTTTATTTGCGCCGCGTTTGGCGGCATTCACTTTTTGGGGATGGCAAGCGGTCATCGTGGCGGCTGCCATCAGCTTGCCATTGGGCTACACCAGTGGCAAAGAATATGCAGAGTTGGAATGGCCGATTGACATTCTCATCACCTTGGTTTGGGTGTCTTACGCCGTGGTGTTTTTTGGCACCATCGTCAAGCGTCGGGTGTCTCATATCTATGTGGCCAATTGGTTTTATGCCGCCTTCATCTTGACAGTAGCGGTGCTGCATTTGGTCAACAGTGCCGCCATGCCTGTGGGTTGGATGAAATCGTATTCTGCATACGCCGGTGTGCAAGACGCTATGGTGCAGTGGTGGTATGGGCACAATGCAGTCGGCTTCTTTTTGACCGCCGGTTTTCTGGGCATGATGTATTACTTCATCCCCAAACAAGCAGGTCGTCCGGTCTATTCTTACCGTTTGTCTATCGTGCATTTTTGGGCGCTGATATTCACCTACATGTGGGCCGGCCCTCACCATTTGCACTACACCGCATTGCCTGATTGGACCCAATCATTGGGCATGGTGTTTTCTTTGATATTGCTCGCACCCAGTTGGGGCGGCATGATCAACGGCATCATGACTTTGTCAGGTGCTTGGCACAAATTGCGTGACGACCCTGTGTTGCGTTTCATGATTGTGTCGCTGTCTTTTTATGGCATGAGCACGTTTGAAGGTCCGATGATGTCGATCAAGACGGTGAATGCACTCAGCCATTACACCGATTGGACCGTCGGCCATGTGCACTCAGGTGCTTTGGGTTGGGTCGGTCTGGTGTCTATGGGCGCTATGTACTTTCTGATTCCACGTTTGTTCGGACAGAAAAAAATGCACAGCGAGCCAGCCATTGAGTGGCACTTCTGGCTGGCCACCATCGGCATCGTGCTCTACATCGCTGCCATGTGGATTGCCGGTGTGATGCAAGGCCTGATGTGGCGCGCCATCAACGAAGACGGCAGTTTGACCTATACCTTTGTCGAGAGCGTCAAAGCCACTTACCCGTACTACGTGGTGCGTGTGGCCGGTGGTGTCTTGTACTTAGGCGGCATGCTGATCATGCTCTGGAACGTGTTGATGACAGCCTTTAAAGGCAATGTCCAGCCTGTGCCTATTCCCGCTGTTGTGGCGCACGCCTGAGGAGAGAAACATGGCTGATAAAAAATCGTTTAACCACGAAAGAATTGAAACGCATAGTTTCTTGATGGTGGTGCTGATTGTGCTGGTTATTGCCATCGGCGGCATCGTGGAAATCGTTCCTTTATTTTTTCAAAAGTCCACCACCCAAGCCATCGAAGGGGTGGTGCCTTTGAATGCCTTGCAATTGGCAGGCCGGGACATTTATGTGCGTGAAGGTTGCTACAACTGCCATTCGCAAATGATTCGACCGTTCCGCTCTGAAACGCTGCGCTACGGTCATTATTCGGTGGCTGGTGAGTTTGTCTATGACCACCCGTTTCAATGGGGCAGCAAACGCACAGGTCCCGACTTGCACCGTGTCGGTGGCAAATACAGTGACGAATGGCAACACGCACATCTGATCAATCCGCGCGACTTGGTGCCTGAATCAAATATGCCGGCTTATCCATGGCTGGAAAAAGACTTGGTAGATGCCGATTCGATGCCGCGCCATTTGTCTGCATTGCGCAAAGTAGGTGTGCCTTACACCGATGCGGAAATCGCCGGTGCAGCCGATGCAGTTCGCGGTAAATCAGAATTGACCGCATTGATCGCCTATTTGCAATCCATGGGCCGCGCGCTCAAGTAAAGGACACAGCCATGGATGACATCACGATTTTGCGCATTATTGCGACCGTGCTGAGTTTTGTATGTTTTCTAGGCATCATTTGGTGGACGCTTGACCGGCGCAAAACACGCCGGTTTGAAGATGCATCGCGACTGCCATTTTTGGATGAGTAAGGATTGTCATGAGTGATTTCACCAGTTCCTATTGGTCGCTTTTCATCACAACCATCAGTTTGTTGGGCATCTTGGCCTGTCTGGTGTTGCTATGGGTAACAGCAAGAAAAAAAACTGTCGGCCATGCTGACAACACCACCGGCCACGTGTGGGATGAAGATTTGCGAGAGATGAACAATCCACTGCCGATGTGGTGGGTAGGACTGTTTGTCATCAGTGTGATCTTTGGGCTTTGTTATTTGTGGATTTTCCCGGGACTGGGCAGTTTCAAAGGCAGCCAGTCTTGGAGTTCGCAAGCAGAGTACAAGGCTGAAATGGCAGAAGCTGAAAAAGCGCTGGCGCCTTTGTATGCAGCGTTTGATGCCTTGCCTGTCGAGCAACTTGCCAAAGACACCAAGGCCATGGCCATCGGTGAACGCTTGTTCATGAACAACTGTTCGCAATGCCACGGCTCGGATGCCCAAGGTTCCAAGGGCTATCCGAATTTGACCGACAGTGACTGGTTGCATGGCGGTGCGCCTGAGAACATCAAAGCGTCCATCATCAACGGTCGCCAAGGCATGATGCCCGCCATGGCGCAAGCGGTCGGAACGCCCAAAGAAGTATCTGAATTGGCGCATTACGTGCTGAGTTTGTCCGCCAGCCCGCATGACTCGTACAAAGCTTCCGTGGGTAAAGCCAAATTCACGGCGTGTGCCTCTTGTCATGGCATTGATGGCAAGGGCAACCAAGCGATAGGTGCGCCAAACCTCAGCGACAAAATTTGGTTGCATGGCTGGGGTGAGCAAGCCATTGTCAATATGGTGAACCACGGCAAAGTCAATGCCATGCCGGCTCAAAAAGACAGGCTCAGCAATTCACAAATCCATGTGCTGAGTGCTTACGTGTGGTCGATGTCTCATGCCAACTTACCTGTGAATTGACCTTGAGCGAGCCCGACAGTTCTTCCAAAGTCATCTCCATACACAAAGCGGATGACGCGCAGTCGTCTGCTTTTTTGTATGCGTCCATGCCGAAAATTTACCCGCGCACGGTGCACGGTTTGTTTGCACGCTGGCGATGGATGGGTGTGTTCATCACGCAATTGGTGTTTTACGGTTTGCCCTGGTTGGAGTGGGGTCAGCGACAAGCGGTGCTGTTTGACCTGGGCGCACGACGTTTTTACATCTTCGGTTTGGTGCTGTACCCGCAAGACTTTATTTATTTGACGGGCTTGTTGGTCATCAGCGCGTTGTCGCTGTTTTTATTCACGGCAGTAGCTGGGCGATTGTGGTGCGGCTATGCCTGTCCGCAAACCGTGTACAGCGAATTGTTCATGTGGATTGAGCGCAAAGTAGAAGGTGACCGCAGTGCGCGCATACGCTTGGATAACGGCGAGTTCTCATTGGAGAAGCTGGTTAAAAAAACCTACAAACATATTCTTTGGCTGGGCTTGGCGATATGGACAGGGTTTACCTTTGTCGGTTACTTCACGCCGATTCATGAACTGGGCATGGAGTTTTTACAGACGCGCATGGGTTCGTGGGAAGTGTTCTGGGTGTTCTTTTACGGTTTCGCCACCTATGGCAACGCAGGCTTCATGCGCGAGCAGGTATGCAAATACATGTGCCCGTATGCGCGATTTCAAAGCGCCATGTTCGACAAAGACACATTGATCGTCACTTACGATGAAAAACGCGGAGAGCCGCGTGGCGCACGCTCACGGCATGTGGCTTTGCCAGACACTGGACTTGGCGCTTGCGTAGATTGCGACTTGTGTGTGCATGTGTGTCCTACCGGTATCGATATTCGCCAAGGCTTGCAATACGAATGCATTGGCTGCGCCGCCTGTGTGGATGTGTGCGACGGCGTGATGGACAAAATGGGCTACGACAAGGGCTTGATCCGCTACGCCACCCAAAACGCCATGGACAAAGGGTGGACCACCACGGCCATGTGGAAACGCATTTTCCGCCCACGCGTCTTGATTTACACAGGCGTGCTGTGGACTTTGATTTTGCTGCTGGGTTTTAGTTTGTGGATGCGCATGCCTATGAAAGTGGATGTGATCCGCGATAGAGGCATGCCGCGCATCACCCAGCAAGGCGAGGTGGAGAACGTGTACCGATTACAAATCATGAATGCCACCGAAGAAAAGCAAGGCCTGCATATACAAGCCCGGGGCTTAGATGGCATGTCTATCGTCACCAGTGATGAACTTCAAGTGGGGGGTGCCGAGTCGCGGTGGTTGCCGGTGCGTATTGGTGTTCCCTATGAAAACCTCAAACCTGGTTCTTACCCGGTTTGGTTTGATGTTTCCAACGACGACGGCAGTTTGCATGTGACTGAAAAAGCGGTGTTCTTGGTCCCCCGCTGAATGAAATAAACGAAGGGTTTCTATGTCATCTGATCAATCGAATTTTCCCAAGCCTTGGTGGCGCTTCGGCCATGTGTGGTTGGTGTTGTCGGGCCCGTTGCTGGTGGTGATCGCCAGTGCTGTCTCAGGATGGATTGCGTTTCAGGGCAATGACACAGATTTCAAAAAAGACGATGAGACGGTTAAACACAATTTGCAACTTGCGCGTCCTGAGCAACGTAAAGCATTGACTCCCGCCATACAAGGACGTAATCACGCAGCGACTTCTGCACCAAGTCAATAAAGGGCGGATGCATTTTCAGTGTTTCTCAAATGAACCATTCGCTCTGGCAAAGACACGTTTTACCTTTCACGCTGATGTTGGGGCTGTTGGCCATCTCCACGCTTGCGGGAGACTATGTTCTTCATCAACTCAATTTGGTTTGGGTGGGTCGCTATCTGGGAATTCCTGGAACGCTTTTGATACTTGGGTCGCTTTATTACTCTGCACGCAAGAGAAAGTGGGTTAACTACGGGAATCCACAAACACTTTTAAGGTTGCATGAGTTCGGTGCTTGGCTTGGCGCGACCATGGTGTTGATTCATTCAGGCATTCACTTCAATGCTGTTTTGCCATGGCTGGCCACCTTGGCCATGGGGCTCAATGTGGTGAGTGGTCTGGTGGGTAAATTACTTTTGAAAAGGTCCCGTCAATTTGTCATGGCTGAGCGTGAGCAATTCAAAGCGCAAGGTTTGTCCGCCATTGAAATTGAAAGTTCTGTTTTCTGGGATTCAGTGGCAGTCAATGCCATGGCGCAATGGCGCAAGGTTCATATTCCAATTTTTATGGTCTTTGCCGTATTGGCCATTGGTCATATTTTTAGCATATTTATGTTTTGGGAATGGAGATGAGCAGCACTCTCAAACTGGTTTTGCTTGTCGTTTTATGGGTCATCGCCATTCTTAGTTTTGCCTACGCGCAACTGATGGTTACTCCGGGGCATTTGATTGCAGCGCACCAACATTTGAAGGGTGATTGTTTTGCTTGCCACACCCCATTTCGAGGCATTGATGCCAAAAAATGCATCACTTGCCATCTGCCAGCCGACATTGGTCGTTTGACAAGCAAGGGGCTGCCGCTTGCCAAGCCTTTGACTTCAGCAACTTTCCACAAAGATTTAAGTCAAGCAAGTTGTGTGTCGTGCCACAGTGACCATGTGGGGGTTAGGCGTTACCAGTCAAGCAGAAAATTCGATCATGCCTTGCTTAAAACAGAGGTGAGGGCAAATTGTCAGTCATGTCACAAGCCCCCCAAAGATTTCATTCATCAGCAAATCAAAGGCGACTGCGCGCAATGCCATGCGCAAACGAAGTGGACACCAGCCACATTCGATCACGACAAATTATTCATGCTTGACAAGCATCATTCAGCTGCGTGTTCTACCTGTCACATGGCCAATGATTACAAGCAGTACACGTGTTATGGATGCCATGAGCATTCACTTGAAAAAATTCGAAGTGAACATCAGGAAGAGGGCATCACACAATTTTCCCAATGCGTTGAATGTCATCGCAGTGGCGATGACGATTGAGCTTTGCGCCGACAAGCTATCCATTAACAGGCGGGTGCATTGACCAGTTCTTTGAGCGCTTCAGGTTTGAGAATACGCAGATTTTTTTGCTTCACTTCCAGTACACCGTCATCGACCAGTTTTGAAAACGTGCGGCTGACGGTTTCGATCTTCAAACCCAGATAGCTGCCAATTTCCTCCCGGGTCATGCGCAGTACCAATTCCGAGCGTGAAAATCCTCTGGCATGTAAACGTGTGGTCAAGTTCAGCAAAAAAGCGGCCAGTCTTTCTTCGGCACGCATGCTGCCCAATATCATCATGACGCCGTGTTCACGCACAATTTCTCGGCTCATGATTTTGTGCACATGGTGCTGCAGCGCATTGACTTCGCGCGAGAGTTCCTCTATTTTTTCAAAAGGCATCACGCATACCTCGGCATTTTCCAATGCCACCGCATCACAGGTGTGTTGGTCGCTGACAATGCCGTCCAAGCCCATGATTTCGCCGGCCATTTGAAAGCCCGTCACTTGCTCCCTGCCGTCTTCCAGAGTGACGCTGGTTTTGAAAAACCCTGTGCGAATGGCAAACAGCGAATTGAAAGATTCACCATTGTGATAAAGGGATTCGCCACGTAGGATTTTGCGTCGTGTATCTACCAAAGTGTCAATGCGCGCCAGATCCGCTGCGCTCAAATCAACCGGCATGCAGAGTTCACGCAAATTGCAGTTGGAACATGCGACTTTGAAAGTCTGTGGGTTCAACGAAGTCATAGAACCTTTGAGGTGAGTATGAAAAAAACCATTCTTTGATTTAGCTCAATACGCATGCCAGTGATCACAGGCACATTATGGTTGTTAATACTGACCAACATGATCATTTCTAAAGATATTCTTCAACAGTTTGATGTGCCAGGACCTAGGTACACGTCTTACCCGACGGCCGACAGGTTCGTTGAAGCCTATGGGGAAGCACAATATGTGCATTCATTGCAAGAGCGTCACACCAGTTCGCGCGGGGTGATGTCGCCACTTTCGATATATGTACACATCCCTTTTTGTGCATCTTTGTGCTACTACTGCGCCTGCAACAAAATCATCACTGGCAACTATCAAAAAGCCATCGACTACCTAGATGATTTGCAGCGTGAAGTTGAGTTGTTGATACCGCATTTGGGGCAAGGTCAGGCTGTGTCACAAATTCATTTGGGTGGCGGCACACCTACTTTTTTCAAAGATAAGGAATTGCTTGAATTGGTGAATCTGCTCAAGGCGGCATTTCAATGGCAAGCGAATGGCGAATATGCGATAGAGGTTGACCCCAGAACTGTGGACGACGAGCGCTTAAATAATTTGTGGGCTATGGGTTTTAACCGGCTGAGTTTGGGCATACAAGATTTCGACCCACAAGTGCAACATGCCGTACACCGGGTACAAACTGTCGAACAAGTCTATGCACTGATGCAAGCCGCCAGAGCCATAGGATTCGGCTCTGTCAATTTAGACTTGATCCACGGGTTGCCACTTCAAACAGAAGTGAGTTGGCAACGCACCTTGCAAGCTGTGTTGCAACTGCGCCCGGACCGTTTGGCTATTTACGGTTATGCACATTTACCTGCGCGCTTCAAACCGCAGCGTCACATACATGTCGAAAGCCTTCCAAGTGCATCACAAAAAACGAGCATGTTGGAAATGGCTTTAGAGCAGTTGCAAGATGCGGGTTATGTGTATATCGGCATGGACCATTTTGCATTGCCTGAAGATGGCTTGTCGGTTGCCAAACGGCAAGGAAGATTGCATAGAAATTTTCAAGGCTACAGCGCCCGCCCTGATGGTGATTTGCTGGGCTTGGGCGTGTCTTCTATTGGCAGCATGGGCGCGAGCTATGTGCAAAACGCCAAGTTGCTGGATGAATATTCGGATTTGTTGCAACAAGGGAAATTGCCAGTGGTCAAAGGCATTGGCTTGACCCGAGATGATCTGGCTAGGCGCAGCATCATCATGGCGCTGATGTGTCAAGGCAGGGTGGAGTTGGCAGATATTGAGCAATCGTATTTGCTGGAGTTCAGCACGTACTTTGCGACTGAACTGACGCAGTTGGAAGCATTTGCCAAACAAGGTCTTATCGAGTTTGACAGTCAGGTGATCACAGTCACTGCCACTGGTTGGTATCTTGTCAGAGCCATTGCCATGGTGTTTGACAAGTATGTGCAATCTGACGAGAAACGGACGCATTTCTCCAAAATTTTGTGATGCTCAGTTCACTGTTGATCAGCGCTTTGTTGATGGGCTTGGCTGGTGGGCCGCATTGCTTGGTCATGTGTGGTTCGGCATGTATGGGCGTCTCTCGCATGCCTGGTCAATCGGCTGCGCGCAATCTGTTGCTGTTTCAAGCCGGGCGTCTTGCGGGGTATGCCGCATTGGGTGCGATTGCGGCCCTGTCCATGAACGCACTGGGTTGGATGGCTGAGCAAACTGCGGTGTTTCATCCGCTGTGGAGCATGCTGCATATTGCTGGAGTCATCTGGGGTCTGTGGCTGATGTTCAGAGCCGAACAACCTTTGTGGGTGAGTCGAGCGGCACAACGTATATGGCAGACCATGTCCACCCAAACAAGCGCTTTGTCGAAGCAAGCTTTGACACCTTTGTGGTTGGGCATGGTGTGGGCATTGCTGCCCTGCGGTTTGTTGTATTCGGCATTGCTGGTGGCCATGTTCACCGCCGGGGCAGTGCAAGGCGCTTTGGTGATGGCTATGTTTGCGCTGGGCGGCGGGCTGATGCTGACGGTGTTTCCGTGGCTGTGGTCGCGTTTAAGAAATGGGGGTAATTGGGGTCAGATACCTGGCAATTGGGGTCAGATACCAATTAATAAAATTAATTGGTATCTGACCCCAATTACCTCGATCACCACAACTACCCGAGGTTTGTCTCAATTCAATCACCTGGGAACCAGACTGTCCGGTTTATTGCTGACCGTGACAGCCGCATGGGGTTTGTGGACGGGTTTGACCCACAGCGCATCGCCCTGGTGTTTGCCCGGCATGACTGTTTGAAATATGCATTTTTTTTGATGATGATCAATACAGACATCACATGCCACTCGTATTCTTCAAGTGTTGATTTAACTTAAACACAAGAGGTTTCAAAATGTACAAACGCATCATGCTTGCCACTGACGGATCACACCTGTCGCAAAAGGCAGTGCTCAGCGCCATTGAAATGGCTTTGCAATTCAAAGCTGAACTGATGGCGGTCAATGTCATTCCGCATTACATACAAACCTATTTCGAGGGCTCATTTGCAGTAAGCGATGTAGACAGCCAAAAGATTGAATCACAATGGGCCCAAGCTGCACAAAAAATACTGGATAAAGTGGTGAGTCAAGCCAAGGAGAAGGGTGTCGATGCACAAACCGCAGTGGTCAAATCTGACGATATCGCTCAGGGTTTGATGGACAAAGCGCAAAGTTACAAAGCCGACGTGATCATCATGGCTTCACACGGACGCAAAGGTTTGAAGCGTATGTTGCTGGGCAGTGAAACGCTGGCGGTGTTGACGCACGCAAAGACTCCGGTGTTGGTATTGCGTTAATTGGGGTCAGTAACCAATTTCTGAAATCTCGCTAGAGCCAAAGAAATCACGTCAGGCCGAACAGGAGGGGGCGTTTTTTTCGAGCGAAAGCGGAGAAAAAAATCGCACCGGATGGGTCGGCCTAAGCGTGTCTTAATTCAACTGAACAAATTCCCTCACCCAACGGATGGGTCGGCCTATACGTGTCTTAAAGCTTCAACAGCAGAAGTGCCAACCCCCAACAGATGGGTCGGTCAAAGCGCATTTCAACCAACCTCAATGTCATCAAAACGCCGACAAACCGCGATAAAACATGGTGCAAGCCAGCACATAAAGCAATAACGCAAATCCACGTTTGAGCTTGACCACTGGCAAGCGCTGTGCATACCTTGCGCCCATGGGCGCGGTGAATACCGTGCACACACAAATGGTGAAAAAACCCGGCAACCATACAAAGCCAAAACTATGGGGTGGCGTATCTTGTGCTGACCAACCGCTGGCCGCATAACCCAAGGCATTGACCAAGGCAATGGGAAAACCCAACGCAGCGCTGGTGCCCACTGCTTGACGCAACGGCACGTTACACCAAGTCATGAATGGCACGCTGATAAAAGCACCGCCCGCACCGACCAAGCCCGAAACCAGACCAATCACACTACCGACCGCGGACTGCCCAAATGCACCGGGCATATGGCGACTGGGCTTGGGTTTTTTATCCAGCAACATTTGTGTTGCTGAAAACGCAGTGAAGCCCCCAAACAGCAAGGCAAGCACGGTTCCTTTGATGATCGAGAACAACCACAGGCTGGAAATCACACTGCCCAGCACCAATCCGGGTGTCAATCCTTTGAACAAGTCCCAACGAACTGAACCCGCCTTGTGATGCGCACGCGTGCTGGCCAACGAAGTGACAACAATGGTGGACATGCCGGTGGCAATCGCCATCTTGACCGCCAAGTCAGTGCTCATATCCAGGTGATGCAGCAGGTAGGTTAAAAAAGGAATCATCACCAATGCGCCGCCTACCCCAAGTAAGCCGGCTAAAAATCCTGCGAACGACCCGAGTATGGCCAGTGCCAGCAACAGCAATGGCCATTCGTTCATGGCTTAGGCAAGACCCAATTTTTGTGCCATGCCTATGCGTTGCAATTTACCGGTTGCACCTTTAGGAATTTCTTCAAGCAACAAAATTTTGCGCGGCACTTTGAAATCTGCCACTCGCGTAGCGACGTAATCGCGCAATTCTTTTTCTGTGGCAGATGTGCCTTCACGCATCACCACAGCCGCGCCAACTTCTTCGCCGAGTTTGTCGTGTGGAATACCGAAGCACACGACTTGACCGACCGCCGGGTGGTCCATCAGTATTTCATCGATTTCGCGCGGGCTGATTTTCTCGCCGCCTCGGTTGATGATTTCTTTCAACCGTCCCGTGATACTGATGTAACCGTCCGCGTCCATGATGCCTTGGTCGCCGGTGCGAAACCAACCGTGTGTGAATGCTTCAGCATTGGCCTTGTCGTTGTTCTCGTAGCCGGGTGTGACGTTGGGGCCGCGAATCACGATTTCACCGGTGTCACCAGCTTTGAGCAAATGGCCGTCCAAGTCCATGATGGCAACTTCAGGACCTGCGGCAATGCCAACGGTGCCTGGTTTGCGTTGAGCAGGCGGCAACGGGTTGCAAGCCATTTGGTGCGCAGCTTCTGTCATGCCATAGGCTTCAATCACAGGTGCGTGAAAAGTGGCTTCTAACTCGGCCAACACTTGCGGCGGCAATGATGAAGATGAAGAACGGATAAAGCGCAAAGGCACGCGCGTGATGACATCCTTGTTGTTTGCAGCGCGCGACAAAATCGCTTGGTGCATGGTGGGCACTGCGGTGTACCAAGTCGGTTTGACCTCGTCCATTTGCGCGAAAAATTTCAAGGCGTTGAAGCCGCCGGTGCAATGCACTTCACCGCCTTGAGACAACGGCGCCAATATGCCTGCAATCAATCCGTGGATATGGAACAAAGGCATGACGTTCAAGCCTCTGTCGGTGGATGTGAAGCGCGTGCTGGTCGCGATGTGTTGGGCAGAAGCGCAGACGTTGCGTTGCGATAAAGGCACGATCTTCGGACGCGATGTGGTGCCTGATGTGTGAAGCACCAATGCCACATCGTCAGGCAATGCCGCGCCGGGGTGCGCCGGGGTTGCTGCTGAGCGTGCTGAGGTGTCCAAGGTGAATGAACCCGCGCCATTCGCCGGTGTGGGATGCAACACCAATATAGACACACCGAGCTTGCGTGCGACTTCAATCGCAGGTGAAGCAGAACCTGCTTCGACGATCAAGGCCTTGGCATTCAAGTCGTTCAAATAAAACTCGAATTCATCAGCGCGGTATGAGGGGTTGAGCGGAGCAGACGTGCAGCATGCAGCCACTGTGACAAACGAAGCGGCCATGTCCGCACCATTGGGTAAGACCAAGGCCACGCGGTCGTTGCGACCGATACCAACAGCATTCAATGTGTGTTCTACGTAGCTTGCCAGTTTGCGCAAACCGGCATAAGTCAAAGGTGCAGCGCCGTTTGCACTGAGGCAAGTGTTTGAGTCTTGGCCGGCTGCCAACCATTCGGTCAATGTTTGCATGGTGAGTCCTGTTTAATTCAAAGAGATTCCGTGTCCGCTGCGCAGCACCGATTGCTGTAGCAACAAGCACAAGTGATGAACTGTTTTCAAAGTAGGTGTGGGCAAGCCGACGATGTCGCCCAACTCAATCACGCTGCCCAGCAGTGCGTCGAGTTCGAGCGCTTTGCCTTGTTCGATGTCTTGCAGCATGGAAGTTTTGTGTGCACCCACCGCCTGTGCACCAGCGATGCGTTTGTCTATGCTGATCTTGAATTGGATGCCGGTGCGTTCCGCCACGGCCTGCGCTTCTTGCATCATCATGGCCACCACTTCGCGCGAGGGCGCAAAACTGGCGATGTCTTCCAACGTGGCATGCGTGAGCGCAGACACCGGATTGAAACTGAGGTTGCCCCACAGCTTCACCCACAGTTCGGCGCGTATGTCGTTAGACACAGGTGTTTTGAAACCCGCACCGATCATGGCTTGCGCGAGTTTCGTCACGCGTTCGGTTTTATCGCCGCTGGGTTCGCCTAAGGTGAAGCGGTTGCCTTCAATCAAATGCACCACGCCGGGGGCTGTCAATTCTGCTGCCGGGTACACAGCAGCGCCGATGATGCGTTCGGGTTTGAGTAATTGCCACAACTGACCTTGCGGATCAAGGGTTGAAAGTTGTTTGCCGTTGTACTCGCCCGGCAATTGATGGAAATACCACCAGGGCAATCCGTTTTGCATGGTGACGATGCAACTGTCGTCATGACACAGCGCGGCGATGTCAGCAGCGACAGCGGCCACTTGGTGGGACTTGAGTGTGACTAATACGTAGTCGTAGGTGGAGGCACTGGCGATGTCACAGGCTTTGACACCTTTGGCGTGCAATTCGTTGCCATCTTCAAGCAACAACTTCATTCCATTTTGTTGAATGGCTTGCAGGTTAGAGCCCCTGGCAATGAATGTCACATCATGACCCGCGAGAGAAAGTTTGACGCCGAGATAGCCGCCAATGGCACCTGCGCCGACGATGGCGATGCGAAGACTCATGACAAAAGACGGGAGGTAGGAAGAAAAAACATAAACAAGGTGTCTGCAAGATTCTGCTGGGCTGTCATCCTGAACAAAAGGTTCAGGTGGGCGAGGTCAGTCAGGTGTTGGGTTCATCTACGCGAGATGATCACGCTCACCAGACGATGTTCCAAGCCCGGGGCTCCATAGAGCATTGGTTCAAGAAATATAAACCCGACAGACTTGCAGACCAAGCCATTGTAGGAGCATGTTTTATAAAAGGTGACCATCGTGACCTAAAGTCGCGTCCAGCCGGTGCAACAGGTTATTGAGATTGTGGTTTGAGGTGACGGGTTCGCTGGGTGCGGCAGAAAAATCTGATAACTCAAACGCAAGATTGAGAGCGGCTAATACCGCAATACGGTCTCGCGCTTTGATTTTTCCAGCATCCCGAATGCTGCACATGGCCGCATCTACTTTGCGCACTGCCGATTGAAAACGCTCTTCGGCACCTTCAGGGCAACCGAGTATGTAACTCTGCCCCATGATTTGTACTTCGACTTGGTTCATGCGCTGTCCTTGATATCCAAGGGCAAACGGTCAAGCAAGCCATCTATGCGACTGCGGGCGGCTTGCAGGCGGGATTTGAGCGAATCGCGTTCTTGTGTGAGCGTCTCAACTTGACCGATCAGTAAGTCGTTGGTGCGTTTGAGTTCTTCATAACGAACCAACAATCTCTCAACGCGTTCAAGTACGGAATCCAAGGTGTTGTTATCAGGCATGGGAAACATTTTAGGGGTGTACCGCCCGCTTGTGGCTATAATGCGCTCGTTGGTGCTCGCGGTGTGGTTCACACACCGCAGTTCAACGGGAAGCAGAAGTTTTCACTCGAACAAGTACATCTTTTCGGTACATGGCTTGAAGTGACGACCAGCCTGCGCTGCCCCCGCAACGGTCAAGCGAACGAAACACCTCGCGGTGTTTCCGCCCTGTCCCACACAGCCACTGGTTGCCTTGAACAAGCAACTGGGAAGGCGGACAAGGTTGTTTTCGCCAGCCCGGATACCGGCCAACAAGGTGTAGCCGCGCTTGTCGTGACTGCGTAACGTCCATGCACTGTCGGGGAAGGCGGTGAGGGCAATTGGCTGGTATTTATCATCATGAAATTGTTAAATCGTTTTTCAACGGGGGTATCGCTGCTCCTGTTAATTTCCCAACCTGTTTTTTCTCAACAAAACACCCTTAATCCTGTCATCGTCACTGGTTCATTGAGTGAGCAGCCATTGTCGGATGCATTGGCCTCTGTGTCGGTTATCCAGCGCGAGGACATTGAAAAGTCTCAAGCCTCCACATTGGCAGATTTACTACAAGGTGAAGCTGGCATCGAATTTGGACGCAATGGGGGTATTGGTTCAACGACATCTTTTTTTCTGCGGGGTCAACAAAGCAAAAATATTGCTGTCTTTATCGATGGAGTACGCTCGCCTGTGGATCAGTTAGGTGCTTTACAGATCACCGACTTACCTCTTTCGCAGGTTGAAAAAATTGAAATTCTTAGAGGAAATGCATCGGCTTTGTATGGTGATGCAGCGATCGGAGGAGTCATCAACATTTATACCCGGCAGGGCACTGGTAAGGCGGCCCCCTATGGCAGTGCTACTTTAGGGGGTTATGGATTGAAAGAATTGAATGCAGGCTATGGCGGTGTTGTTGACGGTATGAAATTCAATGTGCAAGCGGGTACGGTTGAAAATGAAGGATTTTCGGCATTGAATACCAAGCAAAAGACAGCCGCAAATTCAGACTTGGATAGCTATTACAACCAGTATGCGTCAGTAAGCGTGGAGAAAAAGATTTCCTCTGCCTCAGCCCTTGGTTTCAGAGCCAGTGGCAGTCAGTCAAATTACGACTATGACTACGCAAGTAGCGCTTTGACCACAGACACACATCAGCAGAACAAATCAAATGGCTCTTATGTTTTGTATCTGCACACCAATTTCAATGAAAACTGGAAATCAAACTTGGACCTTACAAGGAGCAATATTTCATATGTGGATATTCTCAATGGCTCGCAAAATAAAACCAACTATGGTTTTGGATTGAATGAAGGTGTTCGAAAAAGTGCGCGATGGTTCAATACTTATGCGCTGAAAGAAAAAACACTGTTGAACTTTGGATTTGACTACAGCACCGATCAGTTGGTTTTCAAGGGAACTGTAGCCAATTCAGATTCCTATTCAATGCAAAGGGCCTCGAAGGCCATCTTCTTAGGTGTGAATCATGCCCTTGGCAATTGGACGTTTCAAACAAATGTTCGTCGCGATCTTTTAGATGTTGCCAACACCAATGCGAATTCAGTAGTAACAAGTATCAATCCAAGCTCAAGTTCTGGTCTTTTGGGTATTGGCTATTCATTGTCCCCCCAGTGGAAGTTGACAACGTCGGTATCTAACGGCTTCAGTGCACCAACCGCATATGATGTTTCTCAAAACACCAAGCTAACCCCTGAAAAATTTGAAGCAAAGGAGGTTGGTTTGCAGTATGCGAAAAATGTTCAATCATTACGCATCGTCTATTTTGAAACAGATACCAACAATTCTATTGATTACGATGACAGCGGTGTTGCAACTAACGCCTACAAGTCAACCAATAAAGGGTTTGAGTCTACAGGCCGTGCCGAATGGGGCGGCGTTCTCATCAAAGCCACCATCGTTTTTCAAAACCCCAAAAACCTTACCTATGACGAAGCATTGGCTCGCCGAGCGAAACGTTATGGAAGCATTGATCTAACCAAACGCATTCATGCTTACGACATTGGTATGAAAATTTTTGCAAGTAGCGAGCGAAAAGACAGTCACTACAGCACAGACATCTTAAGTAGTTACACACTTTTGTCGGTTTATGCGTCTCGACAACTTGGAAACGACTGGACTGCCAGAGTGAGGATTCATAATCTTTTGGATGAAAGCTATCAACTCGCTTATGGCTACAACACGCCAGGTCGAATGGTCACTGCCTCTTTGAACTACCGGTTTCATTGATGAGTTTTAAATTACCTGCCCCCCAACGCATCATCTGCCTGACCGAGGAGACCACCGAGTGGTTGTACCTGCTCGGTCAGTCGCATCGCATTGCGGGTATTTCAGGGTACACGGTGCGCCCCAAAATCGCCCGTGCTGAAAAGCCCAAGGTGTCAGCATTCACCAGCGCAAAGATTGACAAAATTTTGGCGCTCAAGCCTGACTGTGTTTTTGGTTTTTCAGATTTACAGGCTGATATCGCCGCTCAATTGATTCGTCATGGCGTGCAGGTGACGGTGTTCAACCAGCGCAGTGTGGATGCAATTTACTCCATGCTCTACCAAGTTGCTGCCGTGGTAGGTGAGGCGGAGCAGGGCTTGTATCGTATTCAGCAGATGCAAGCGCATTTACAAACCATTCAACAAACGGCACAGGGCTTTGCACGCCGCCCTCGTGTGTATTTTGAAGAATGGGATGAGCCGCCGATCAGCGCCATACGTTGGGTATCTGAACTGATCAGTATTGCAGGCGGTGACGATTGTTTTCCTGAACTCGCTGTGCAGTCCCTCGGCAAAAACCGCATCATTGCCGACCCGATGGAAGTGGTGCGAAGACAACCCGACATCATCATCGGTTCATGGTGTGGCAAAAAATTTCGCCCGTCATTGGTGGCTGCGCGTGCGGGTTGGGCTTCTGTGCCAGCCGTGGCAAACCAGCAGTTATTTGAAATCAAGTCGGCAGATATTTTGCAGCCCGGTCCTGCAGCATTGACCGATGGCGTTGACCAGTTGCATCGCATCATCAGCGAATGGGTGGCAAGCCATGCGTAATTTCACCGTTTTGTTTGTGCTGTCCTTGCTTTGGCCTATCGCATATGCCGTCAGCGTGGTGGATGACCGTGACATCACCATAGAAGTCAAGCGTGCGCCCATACGTATCGTGACCTTGCTACCTTCATTGGCTGAGTCCGTGTGTGCGTTGAATGCGTGTGAGCGTCTGGTGGGCACTGACAACTTTGCCGATTGGCCTGCGCAAGTCAAAGCGTTGCCCAAGTTGGGTGGTTTGTATGACGCTTCTGTCGAGGCCATCGTTCGGCTCAAGCCCGACTTGGTGCTTGCTGGTAAATCCACCCGTATCGTTCAGCGGCTCGAGTCCTTGGGCATTCAAGTGATTGCACTTGAGCCAAAAAACTTGTCCGATGTTGAGCGCAGCCTTCGTGTGATCGCACAAGCTTTGCATTTGCCAAACGCAGACGAACAAGCCAAGGCGGTGTGGTCAAGTGCCATGCAGTCGCTTGAACTCGCCGCAAAATCGCTGCCTTCTGATGTTCTTGGCAACACCATTTACTTTGAAGCCAGCACGGGTGGATATGCTGCTGGCGAAAGCTCTTTCATGGGTGGTGTCATCAGCAAATTGGGATTGCGCAACATCATCGACAAAAGCATGGGTGCTTTTCCCCAAGTCAATCCCGAGTTTGTGGTCAGAGCCAATCCGCATTGGATCGTTTTGGCCGAACCCATGGCGCAATCGCTGGCGCAGCGCCCCGGTTGGCGCGATATGGCTGCCGTGAAATCGAACCGTTTATGCAAATTGACGATGGCGCAAGGCAATGTATTGGTGCGTCCGGGACCTCGTATCGGTGAAGCTGCGCAAGTGCTGGTTAACTGTTTCAACAGATCGGCTGCCCCATGAGTGCAAACCATTCAGCCAAAGTTTGGCAAGTGACATTCATGTGGTTGACTCTCTCAATTATTTTGTGTGCATTGGGTTTGACCGCTGGCAGCCAAGGGTTCGAGTGGGGCTGGGATATATCTGATCCCGTGGTGATGGATATCCGTTTGCCTCGAACTGTGGGCGCTTGGTTGGCAGGCGCGTTATTGGGTTTGTCGGGGGCCATGGCGCAAGCCTTGTTTCGCAACCCTTTGGCGGATCCTTATTTGTTGGGAAGCGCTTCGGGCGCGGCCTTGGGTGTGAGCGTGGCGCTGGCTTTAGGGGCATGGGGCGGCGCATATATGTCGGCAGACATCCATGGCAGTGGCTTGTGGGTGTGGCGGCTCGGGCTGACCGGTGCCGCATTTGTCGGTGCGTGGGCAGCGGTGCTGCTGACGTTGATGTTGGCCAACGGCGTGCAACACACTTTGCGCTTGTTATTGGCAGGTGTGGTGGTGGGCGTGGTTCTTGGCGCATTCACTTCTTTGCTCACGGTAAGTCAACCGCATTTGCTGCCTGCGATGCAATCTTTTTTATTGGGCAATACCTCGATGGTCAATGGCTCAGCGTGTTGGCTCATGGCTGCAGTGCTTCTGCTGTGCGGCTTGGCCGCTTGGCCATTGAGCCCGTTGCTGGATGCCCTAGGCTTGGGTGAAGACACGGCGCTGAGTTTGGGGCTGCAAGTGGTGTTGTTGCGTATGTTGTTACTTGCTGTAATGGCCTTGGCCACCGCGACGGCAGTGGCACAAACAGGTTTGATTGCGTTTGTTGGGCTGGTCGCACCGCAATTGGTACGGTCGCAATGGCGTGGTCGCTTTGTGACGCACTCTTGGTTGTCTGCCATGGCGGGTGGTGCGTTGCTGTGTATCGCCGACATTTTGGCGCGCGTGCTGTCAGCCCCCCAAGAATTACCGGTGGGTGTATTGACCGCTGTGCTGGGCGGTGGCTACTTGATGTGGCGATTGCGTGTGATGCACGGTACTGGAAGTGACACATGAGTACGCCACTTGAAGCTAAGGGCTTGAATGTTTGGCGTGGAAAACGACAGGTGTTGAAAGACATCAATGCCACCTTTGCAGCGGGTGGTTGGACCTGTATCGTCGGCCCCAATGGCGCCGGGAAAACCACATTGCTCAAGACATTGGCAGGTTTGCTAGACAGTGAAGGTGAGGTGTTGTTGGCAGGACGGCCTTTGTCTTCGTTTTCAGCCAAAGAACGTGCCCGCCACATGGCATGGTTGTCGCAAAGCGATGTGTCGATGGACGATTTGACCGTACAAGATGTGGTGATGCTGGGTCGCTTGCCACACCAGCGTTGGTGGCAAGGTGCGACTGCGCAAGACCACCACGTGGTGAATGCTTGTTTGCAAGCGCAAAACATGCTGGATTGGCGACACCGAAATTTAGGTAGCTTGTCTGGTGGCGAAAGACAGCGCGTGTTGCTTGCCCGAGCCTTGGCGGTGGTCGCCCCAGTGCTGCTGATGGATGAGCCTGTGGCCAATGCCGATTTTCCTCACCAGTCCGCTTGGTTGAGCACTGTGCGTACCCATGCACAGCAAGGACACACGGTGGTCAGTGTGCTGCACGATTTGAACTTGGCCTTGTGTGCCCAGCAACTGGTGGTGATGGACCAAGGTAAGGCAGTGATGCAGTCGAGCGCAGATGACCCGTTGCTGCATGCTTGCTTGCAACAGGTGTTCGGGCAGCACTTAAGATTTCATAAGTTGCAAGATCGATGGGTGGTTTTACCCGAGTGAACCTGTCACCTTGCAAAGAGTATTGGCTAGGCAGAATTTGCTAAGCTCAATGCTGATAGACAAGAAAGCATGCCATGACTGCATTGATTACCCGGCCGAATTTTTTTTCGGATACGTCCAAATTGCGCACAGACACTGAACCTGGCGATGCTTTTTACGAAGCTTTGATGCAGTCGCATGAAGGGTTGACGGAATCACAAAGCCATTTGCTCAACGCTCGATTGGTATTGGTGATGGCCAACCACATAGGCCACTTGGAAACGCTAAAGCAAGCTATACACACGGCTCGTGATCAATTGGAATAAACCTGAAGCGATCAGCTGTGGTGTGGTTTCAATCTCTTGCAGTCTTGGGCTTGAAACTGCAACACTCAGACACTTGGCACTGCCAGCATAACGGCTTGCGCGCCTGGCACACATAACGGCCCAACAAAATCAACCAATGGTGGGCATCCACCAAATAGTCTTTCGGTATGCGCTTGAGCAATCCCATTTCAACGTCATAAGGCGTCTTGCCGGGCGCCAAACCGGTGCGGTTGCCAACCCTGAAAATATGCGTGTCCACCGCCATGGTGGGCTCTCCAAACGCTACGTTCAACACCACATTGGCAGTTTTGCGGCCTACGCCGGGTAAGGCTTCAAGTGCTTCGCGGGTACGCGGCACTTCGCCACCGTGTTGGTTCACCAATATGTCACAGGTTTGCATCAAGTGCTTGGCTTTGCTGCGAAACAAGCCAATGGTTTGAATATAGGACTCCAGCACAGGCAAGCCTAAATTGAGAATAGCTTGCGGCGTGTTGGCGACCGGAAACAAGCGTCGCGTGGCTTTGTTCACGCCCACATCCGTGGCTTGCGCGCTGAGCAGCACAGCGGCGAGCAACTCGAACACGCTGGTATATTCCAATTCAGTATTCGGTTGCGGATTGGCTGCTTTGAGCCTCGCAAAAAATGTTTCGATCTGATCTTTTTTCATCATTCATCTGACAGGGTTTAGGCCCTGATTATCTTCATGCAATTTGCCCAACGTTTAGACAAGGTCGAAACCTCGGCCATACGCGAACTTTTCAAATTGCTGGGCAAGCCCGGCATCATCAGTTTTGCCGGCGGCTTTCCCGACAGCGCCATGTTCGATGTGCAAGGCATCCGCGAAGCCAGCGAACGCGCCCTGCGTGACGAGCCCGGTGCAGCTTTGCAATACGGCGCCACTGAAGGCTATAACCCTTTGCGCGAACAACTCGCGGCTTTCATGCAGTCCAAAGGCGTGGCCGGTTTGCGTGCCGACGAATTGATAGTCACCACCGGCAGCCAGCAAGCGCTGGACCTGGTGGGTAAAACCTTGCTTGATCCGCAAGACACGGTGTTGGTTGAGTCACCCACGTTTTTAGCCACGATTCAATGTTTCCGTTTGTACGGACCGACGGTGATGGGCGTGCCTATCGATGTGGACGGTGTGGATGTCGATGCCCTGGAACAGATGATTCAACAGCACCACCCCAAGCTGGTGTATCTGGTGCCGACTTTCGGCAACCCCAGCGGTGCCATGACTTCTTTGCAGCGGCGTTTGCGCGTGCTGGAGCTGGCAGTGAAATACCAAACTGTTGTGGTTGAAGATGACCCGTATGGCGATTTGTATTTTGCCGATGCACCGCCGCCGTCACTGCTCGCATTGAGCGCGCAAGTGCCGGGCAGTCGTGACTGGTTGGTGCACTGCGGGTCGCTCAGCAAAGTGCTGTCGCCGGGTTTGCGCATAGGTTGGATGGTGGCGCCACCTGCATTGCTGGCTCGCGCCACCATGTGCAAGCAATTCAGCGATGCCCATACGTCTACATTCGCTCAAGCCACTGCTGCGCAGTATTTGCAAGCCGGGCGCATGCCGGCCACTTTGCAAAATGTGCGTCAGGTGTACGCCAGCCGCGCCCGCGCCATGTGCCATGCTTTGCAACAGCATTTGGGCGAGGGTTTGTCGTTTCACGCGCCGCAAGGCGGCTTGTTTGTCTGGGCCAAACTCACCGGCAAAACCGGCTTCACCACCGACGGCAATTTGCTGGCCAAACGCGCGATTGAAAAGGGCGTGGCCTTTGTCCCCGGCGCGCCGTTTTTTGCCGATAACCCGGACAACGCCACCATTCGTTTGAGTTTTGCAACCGCAGATGAAAGCAAGATTGCCGAAGGTATTGAACGATTGGGGCAGGCATTGCACGAGACTGCGGCCTAACTGTTGAACAAATACAGCAAGCAACAAAAAGGCTGCATGTTTGCAGCCTTTTTTATATTCAGAAAAAATTTATTTCAGCCCACCAAAGACTGATACGCCGAGGCATCCATCAATCCGTCTACTTCTGACGGATTGCTTAAAGTGACTTGGTAAAACCATCCCGCGCCTTCGGGGTCGCTGTTGGCCAGCGACGGGTCGGCGCGCAATTCTTCGTTCACCGCAATCACTGTGGCAGACACAGGCATGTGCACATCGGCTGCGGCTTTCACCGACTCCACCACGCCTGCCACGCTGGCTTGCTCGAACGACTTGCCGATCTCGGCCAACTCGACAAACACAATATCGCCCAAGGTGTCTTGCGCATGCAAGGTGATGCCAACAAAAACTGTGCTGCCGTCAATGCGCATCCACGTATGTTCTGAATGGTATTTGGTCATGGTTACATTCCTGCGTAATTGGGGCCACCGCCGCCTTCGGGCGTGACCCACACAATGTTTTGCGTCGGGTCTTTGATGTCACAGGTTTTGCAATGCACGCAGTTTTGCGCGTTGATTTGCAAACGGTCCGCGCCATCGTCTGTTTTCACGTATTCATACACACCTGCCGGGCAATATCGCCCCTCGGGTCCATCGTACTGGCTGAGGTTGATGCGCACTGGCACGCTGTCGTCTTTCAGCGTCAAGTGCGCCGGTTGGTTTTCTTCATGGTTGGTGTTGCTGATGAACACGCTGGAGAGTTTGTCAAACGACAACACGCCGTCTGGCTTGGGGTAGGCAATGCGCGTGCTGTGCGAAGCCTGTGCCAAAGACTGGTGATCGGCTTTGTGGTTGTGCACCGTCCATGGCGGTGTGCTGATGCCGATTTTGGGCAAAAACCATTGTTCTATGCCTGTCATCAGTGTGCCAATGAGCTTGCCTTTTTTGAACCAGTTTTTGAAATTGCGGGTCTGGTGCAGTTCGGTGTAGAGCCAGCTTTGTTTGAAAGCCTTAGGGTAGGCGCTTAACTTGTCGTGCGCGCGTCCGGCTTGCAAGGCATCAAATGCCGCTTGAGCCGCCAGCATGCCCGACTTGATCGCGGCATGGCTGCCTTTGATGCGCGCGGCGTTCATAAATCCTGCGTTGCAACCCAGCAATGCGCCGCCTTCAAACACCAAATCGGGCAGAGCTTGCAATGTGCCGTTGTTGATGGCGCGTGCGCCATAACCAATGCGCTTACCGCCTTTGAGGTGTTTGGCAATGGTGGGATGTGTTTTCCAACGTTGCATTTCCTCGAATGGGCTCATGTAGGGGTTGCGGTAATCCAAGCCCAGCACAAAACCCAGCGTGACTTTGTTGTCTTCCAAGTGGTAGAGGAACCCGCCGCCGAAACTCTCGTCAGCAATAGGCCAGCCAGAGGTGTGCACCACCAAACCGGGTTGTGCCAATGCAGGGTCTACTTCCCACAGTTCTTTGATGCCGATGGCAAAGGTCTGTGTGTCTTTGTTTTTGTCCAAACCAAAGCGTTGAATCAGTTGTTTGCCCAGATGTCCGCGCGCGCCTTCGGAGAACAAGGTGTATTTGGCGTTCAACTCCATGCCGAGTTGAAAATTGTCAGTCGGCTGACCGTCTTTGCCCAAACCGACATGGCCGGTGGCCACACCGCGCACCGCACCGGCTTCGGTGTACAAAATTTCTGCCGCAGTGAAGCCGGGAAAAATATCTACGCCCAAGTTTTCAGCTTGCTGCGCCATCCACTTGACCACATTGCTGAGTGACACCACATAACAGCCGTCGTTGTGGAAATTGCGCGGCATCAGCCAGCCGGGTGTGGCGGTATGACCGCTCTCAGACAACACCAACAATTCGTCGCCGGTGACGGCTTGGTTCAGTGGTGCACCTAATGCTTTCCAATCGGGAAACAATTCGTTCATGGCGCGCGGGTCCATCACCGCGCCGGACAAAATGTGCGCGCCCGGCTCGGAGCCTTTTTCTATGACCACCACAGAAACGTCTTTGGATTGCGCCGCCGCCAGTTGTTTGATGCGAATCGCAGCGGCCAGTCCAGCAGGTCCGCCACCGACCACCACCACGTCGTAGTCCATGGCCTCGCGCGGGCCAAATTGTTCAAGCAGGGAAGAGGGCGTCATAGCGTTTGTGCAAGGATGTCAATAGAGCGACAGATTCTATGCCTAGCCCGGTGGGGGCCGTGGTGATAATGCACCCAAACACACCAAAAATTTCTTGGCAAAGAACAGCCAGTCAGTGATTTAAATTTTCAAAGGAGTTAAACATGTCATACAGCTTGGATTTGTCAGGACGCGTTGCTTTGGTCACTGGGGCATCCAGCGGACTGGGGGCCCAGTTCGCCCGTACATTGGCCGGTGCTGGTGCGGCCGTGGTGCTTGCCAGCAGACGCGTTGAAATGCTCAAGACCTTGCGCGCTGACATCGAAGCCGAGGGTGGCAATGCACATGTGGTCAGTTTGGATGTGACCAGTCGCAAAAGCATAGATAACGGGATTGAAACCGCTGAGAAAGAAGTGGGACCTATCGATATTTTGGTGAACAACTCCGGCGTCAGCACCACCCAACGCTTGGTAGATGTGCAAGAAGAAGATTTTGACTTTGTGTTCAACACCAATGTGCGCGGCGCTTTTTTTGTCGCGCAAGCCGTTGGCACACGCATGTTGGCCAGATCTAAAGGTTTGGCGCCCGGCACATTTGGCGGCGGGCGCATCATCAATATTGCTTCAATGGCTGCATTGCGAGTGCTGCCGCAAATTGGCATTTACTGCATGAGCAAAGCGGCCATGGTGCAGATGACCAAAGCGATGGCGGTGGAATGGGGCAAGCACGGCATCAACGTCAATGCTATTTGTCCAGGTTATATCGATACAGAAATTAACCACCACCATTGGCAAACCGAGCAAGGCCAAAAGTTGGTCAACATGCTGCCGCGTAAGCGCTTGGGTCAACCCAAGGATTTAGATGCGTTATTGGTAATGCTGGCCAGCCCACAAAGTGACTTCATCAATGGTGCCGTGATTGCAGCAGATGACGGGTTTGGCGTATGAGGATTGAAATTCCTGCACAAAAAAAATGGGTCTTTGATAAAACCATTTCCATTCGCTGGGGGGACATGGATGCGATGGGGCATTTGAACAATACCAGTTACTTCCGATTTCTTGAGACCGCCCGTATTGATTGGATGACACACCTTGGTTGTACACCTTCGCCTACTGGTGAAGGCCCAGTCATCATCAACGCGTTTTGCAACTTTTACAAGCAGTTCGAATACCCGGGTGATGTTTTGATCAAGATGTATGTCAGTGAGCCAGGCCGAAGCAGTTTTGAGTCATGGGCAACGCTTGAGCGCACCGACATGCCCGGGGTCATTCATGCAACGGGTGGTGCCACGACTGTGTGGGTGGATTTTCCTAAGCAAAAGTCAGTGCCTATGCCGCAATGGTTCAAAGCAATCATCAGTTGACAACAGATAAATGCCGAGAAAAAATAACAAAGTAATTAGTTTTTAAGATATCAATAAATTATCTAAAATAGCTCAATATAACTATTTTTCGTATAAGATCGATGCAGGCCACATATCTGGCAAACAGCCACATCGACATGCGCAAGCAACCCATTCAAAAGAGAGCACAGCTCACTATCGAGGCCATTTTTCAAGCAACGGCTCAACTGGTCGAACGCGAGGGCATGGTCGGTTTGACGACCAACAAAATCGCTGCAAAAGCCGGATTCTCTGTGGGCACTTTGTACCAATACTTTGCCAGCAAGGATGAAATCTTCCGCGCCATGGTGCAATATTCCAGGGAGGCGGTTCTCAAAGAGTTGAGTAGCTATTTGTACCGGATTGAAACCAAAACAGACCCCAGCGAGATAGACCCAGAAATTTTTTTCAGGCACTACATCAGAATTTGTATCAAAGGGTTTGCCATCGGCGATGAACATAAGCAAGTTATCAACCGCTTGTGCTGGTTGGTAGAGACACCCGAGGAAACCACTCTCACCATGAAAGCCATGGTTGACAGATTGCGAGCCTGCTTCAAATATATCCAGCATCCTTACTTTTCAAGAATGTCATCTATCCGCTGTTATGTGCTCAACCGATCACTGATGGGTTGCCTGCGCAGCACGGCACTAGAACGGTTGGACATTGAAGACCCGCAAGAATTTGAAGATGCTTTTGTTGAAATGATCCTGGGCCAGTTACAACTTCAAACCACGGTCAATTAGCGCTTATTTTTTTTCTTTCGGTATTCTTCCCATGGCATAAAACTCCGCATTAGGCAGCATGCCGGAGAAATTCGCAATTCTGTTGGACATGCCAAAAAAAGCCGTGATGCTGGCAATGTCCCAAATATCCTCGTCATTGAAACCATGCGCATGCAATACGGTGAAATCAGTTTCATTGATTTCATAGCTGGTCAAACAAACTTTCATGGCAAAGTCGAGCATGGCGCGTTGCCGCACTGAGATATCGGCTTTGCGGTAGTTGATGGCCACTTGGTCAGCTATCAAAGGTTTTTTTTCATAAATTCGCAAAATGGCACCGTGTGCGACCACGCAGTACAGGCAATGGTTGGCTGCACTGGTGGTGGTGACAATCATTTCTCTGTCGCCTTTCGTGAGGTTGGAATCCTCCTTCAGCATCAAGGCGTCGTGGTAAGCAAAAAAAGCGCGCCATTCGGCAGGGCGACGCGCCAAGCTTAAAAACACTTGAGGGACAAAGCCGGCCTTTTCTTGCACCTCCATTATTTTGTCAACGATATCTTTGGGAAGGTCTTTGATTTCTGGCGTTGGATAGCGGTTCATGCAGGCTCCTGGTTGCGCGCATTATGCCCAGCGCAGAGTGCGCAGGTTTAAAACCTGCCCAGTAGAATGAAACGAATGACTCGCAGGAGAGACGATTGAACAAACTTTATCCAAGTGCTGCTGCAGCACTCAAAGATGTCGTGAAAGACCACCAAATGCTGGCTGTGGGTGGTTTTGGTTTATGCGGTATTCCAGAAGCGCTGATAGATGCATTGCGCGACAGTGGCGTCAAGCACCTGACCGTGATTTCCAATAATGCCGGTGTCGATGATTTTGGTTTGGGCAAGTTGCTTGCTACTCGTCAAATCAAAAAAATGATTTCCTCTTATGTGGGCGAAAACAAAGAATTCGAGCGTCAGTATTTAGCAGGCGAGCTCGAACTGGACTTCACACCGCAAGGCACGCTGGCAGAAAAGCTGCGTGCCGGTGGCGCCGGTATTCCTGCTTTCTTCACCAAAACTGGCGTGGGCACCATGGTCGCTGACGGCAAAGAATTGCGCGAGTTTGGCGGTGAAACTTATGTGATGGAACATGCTTTGTTGCCGGATGTGTCCTTGGTCAAAGCGCATACCGCAGACAAAGCAGGCAATTTGCAATTTCGCTTGACGGCTCGCAACTTCAATCCAGCTGTTGCCATGGCTGGCAAGTTGTGTATTGTCGAAGTTGAGCATGTGGTGGAGGTCGGAGAGTTGCAACCTGACGAAATTCACTTGCCGGGAATTTATGTGCACCGAATTGTGCATAACCCGCACCCCGAAAAACGCATTGAAAAACGCACCATCACAGAGAAAGCAGGAGTCTGACCATGTCCTGGACACAAGACCAGATGGCAGCCCGCGCTGCCCACGAATTGCAAGACGGCTTTTATGTCAATTTAGGAATCGGTATTCCCACCTTGGTGGCCAACCATGTGCCGTCCAATATAGAAGTTTGGCTGCAATCAGAAAACGGCATGTTGGGTATCGGGCCGTTTCCGACAGAAGATCATGTGGACGCGGATTTGATCAATGCAGGCAAGCAAACCGTCACCACCTTGGCGGGCACATCCATTTTCGGTAGCCACGACAGCTTTGCCATGATCAGAGGTGGAAAAATCAATTTGTCCATTTTGGGCGCCATGCAAGTCAGTGCAACCGGAGACCTGGCCAATTGGATGATTCCGGGCAAGATGGTCAAAGGCATGGGCGGCGCCATGGATTTGGTGGCTGGCGTCAAACGCGTCATCATCTTGATGGAGCATGTGGCGCGTAAAAAAGATGGCGGCGAAGATTTGAAAATATTGCCAGCCTGCACCTTACCCTTGACCGGCGTGGGTGTGGTGGACCGCATCATCACTGACCTGGGCGTGATGGATGTCACACCTGCGGGCTTGAAACTGATTGAACTTGCCGAAGGCGTGACCCGCGATCACATACAAAGCAAAACTGGTGTGCCGTTGATCGATTAAACGGCAGACACGCCTGCGGATTCCATCAATTGACCTAGCATGTTGAAATACTGATCGGCTTGGTCGGTCGGGCGCAAATATTTGGTGCGCTTGTTCTCGCCTTGAAAGTATGTTTCTATCAAAGACAAGCCGCGTAATATGTCTATTTTTCGGTGAAGCGTTGCGGGGGAGGCAATACTGTTTAACCCCATGGCATTACTGATGGTTGTTTGCTGGCCTAGAAAATGCCTCACGGCGATGATTTCCAACAGGCGCTTGGCGTCAGGGTCAAGCGCAGGAAGTTTGCCATTGGATTCAATCGTTTGGATTAAGTTTAAGAAATTAAGATAAATTTTCTGATGACGCATATAAGTCAAAACGATCATTGGTATTGAAATGAATATTATCCCAATATATCCCCAATGCAAAGGTATTTCACCTCTAAATACTCGGTCATTCCGTGGCGGGAACCTTCGCGGCCTAAACCTGACTGTTTCATGCCGCCAAAAGGCACATGTTCTGTTGCCAATATGCCCACATTGACGCCGACCATGCCGTATTCCAGCGCCTCACCGACGCGGTAAATCCGGCCAATGTCGCGGGTGTAAAAATAACTGGCCAAGCCGAACTCGGTGTTGTTGGCCGCTGCAATGGCTTCTTGCTCGGTCTCAAATTTGAACACCGGCGCAAACGGCCCAAAGGTTTCTTCGGTGGCGCACAACATGTCGGCGGTGGCGTCTGCCACCAGCGTGGGTTCGAAAAACTGGCCTTGCAAAGGGTTGCCGCCGGTCAGCACCCGCGCGCCCTTGGCCAGCGCGTCTGCCACATGGGATTTGACTTTGAGCAAAGCAGCGTCTTCAATCAACGGGCCTTGTGACACGCCGTCTTCAAAGCCATTGCCGACCTTCAGGTTTTTGACTTTGGCGGTGAATTTCTGCACGAATTCTTCATACACGCCGGACTGCACATAAAAGCGGTTGGCACACACGCAGGTCTGACCTGCGTTGCGGTATTTGCTGAGCATGGCGCCTTCAACGGCAGAGTCGATGTCGGCGTCGTTGAACACGATGAAAGGCGCGTTACCGCCGAGTTCGAGTGCCAGTTTTTTGATGCTGGGAGCGGACTGGGCCATCAAAATACGACCGACTTCGGTGGAGCCAGTGAAGCTGATGTGGCGCACCGTGTCGCTGGCGCAAAACACTTTGCCGATGGCGATGCTGTGGTCGCTGTCAGCACTCAACATGTTCAACACACCCGCTGGAATGCCTGCGCGTACCGCCAGTTCAGCCGCAGCCAGCGCAGTTAAGGGCGTGAGTTCAGCAGGTTTGATGACGACCGGGCAACCAGCGGCCAGTGCAGGCGCGACTTTTCGCGTGATCATGGCCAGCGGGAAATTCCAAGGCGTGATGGCGGCGCACACACCGATGGGTTGATTGAGCACCAGCAAGCGGCGGTTGTTGTCAAACTGCGGCAGCGTCTCGCCGTTGACGCGTTTGGCTTCTTCGGCGTACCACTCGACAAAACTTGCGCCGTAAGAGATCTCGCCTTTGGCCTCGGGGTAAGGCTTGCCTTGTTCCGCGGTGAGTATTCGGGCCAGGTCGTCGGCGTTGGCCATGAGCAAGTCAAACCATTTGCGCAAAATTTGGCTGCGTTCTTTGGCGGTTTTGTTGCGCCAAGCAGGCCAGGCGGCATCGGCTGCGGCGATGGCTTTTTCTGCGTCCGCTGGCCCCAAATTGGCCACATCTGCCAGCTTTAAACCGGTGCTCGGGTCTTGCACCTCAAAACGGCTGCCGCCTTTGATCCATTCGCCGTTGATCAGCGCATCGGTTTTCAGCAGTGTTGGGTCTTTGAGCAAGGCAAGCGGGGAGGTCTTCATGTCCATGGGGCAACTTTCTGAGGTTCGGGGCTGAGATGTGGCAATCAGAAATTATGCCCCTTGCGTTGCTGCGTCTGAAATCCAGGTTCAGTATGAGCATGACATTTCTGCTTTTGGTAAAGGGGAGATTGCTGGGCTGTGCACAAATCACCTTTAGGTTTGATGGCTGTGCGATAGAATGACCTGTCCATAAAGCTGCACAGGTCGATCATGAAAATCATTTCTTACACCGATGCTCGTAACGGTTTGAAGGCCGTGATTGATGACGTTGTCAACGATGCAGACATCGCTGTGATCACGCGCCGCGAGGGCGGTAACGCGGTGGTCATGTCCCAGGCCCAATACGAAAGCATGGCCGAGACGCTTTACCTTTTGTCCCATCCCGCCAACGCGGCACACTTGGCCACTTCAATTGCACAACACAAGGCGGGCAAAGCCAAACGTCGTCAGCTGCTTGACGCATGAGCCGGGCCATATTGTTCACAGCAGCGGCTTGGGACGATTACACCTACTGGCAAGGGCAAGATAAAAAGACGCTGCGTCGTATCAATGTACTCATTGAGTCGGCCCGCCGCGACCCGTTCGCAGGTATAGGTAAGCCCGAACCGTTGGTGGGCAATTTGTCCGGTTACTGGTCAAGGCGCATTGACGATGTCCATCGACTGGTTTATGCCGCTGATGATGACGAGTTGGTTGTCATTGCCTGTCGTGGGCACTATCACTGAGAAACTCGTAGGCTCTAATTTGCCCCTAAGCATCTGAAGGTTTGATGCACCGCTTCCAAGCCAAGGACTTGATTCCGAAAATTTTCATGTCAAGCTAATCTCATTTTGGAGAAAAACATGAACGACTTGCAAATCAAACAGTTTGAATTGAAATTGAGAGCGGCCTTTAAGCCCAAATGTGAGATCACTGTCTGGCTAATAGTTCGGGGCCACATCTTAAGTTATGAAATACGGTGTGGGCGTGACCGGTATTGGCAAGATGATTTTTTGGTAAACAGTTTGACTACAACGTATGACATTGAGGTCAACGTGCAAGCGATTGCAAATGCCTTGCCCCGTAAATTAGTGCGCTTCACCCACTCACAAACCGTAGAGCGAAGGTGAAAACCTATAATTCGCTCTTCTTCGCCAAAGCTATGGCGCCTGCGGTAAGCAACTCGCTTATCGCCCCGAATTACCGCTTAATCCACGACCCTATCACCATGAACGCAACGACCTCCCATTTGCCCAAACTGTCGGTGGCCGACATACGCAAAACCTTTTTGGATTTTTTCGCCGACAAAGGACATGCCGTGGTGGCCTCCAGCCCGTTGGTGCCGGGCAACGACCCGACGCTGATGTTCACCAACTCGGGCATGGTGCAGTTCAAAGATGTGTTTCTGGGCGAGGACAAGCGCTCGTATGTGCGCGCAGCCTCGGTACAAGCCTGTTTGCGCGCCGGTGGCAAACACAATGATTTGGAAAACGTGGGGTACACCGCACGCCATCACACCTTTTTCGAGATGCTGGGCAACTGGAGTTTTGGCGATTACTTCAAGCGCGACAGTTTGAAATGGGGTTGGGAGTTGTTGACGCAGGTGTACAAGTTGCCGCCCGAGCGCCTGCTGGTGACTGTGTATATCGACGATGACGAGGCCTACGATATTTGGCACAAAGACATCGGTTTGCCTGCCGACCGCATCGTTCGCATTGGCGACAACAAGGGCAAGAAATACGCGTCAGACAATTTTTGGATGATGGCCGACACCGGCCCTTGCGGTCCTTGCTCTGAAATTTTTTACGACCACGGCGCGCACATTCCCGGCGGCCCGCCCGGCAGCCCGGACGAAGACGGCGACCGCTTCATCGAAATCTGGAACCACGTGTTCATGCAGTTTGACATGCAACCCGACGGCAGCTTGAACAAACTGCCCGCGCCTTGCGTGGACACCGGCATGGGCTTGGAGCGCTTGGCCGCTATCTTGCAACATGTGCACAGTAATTACGAGATCGATATTTTTGACGCGCTTATCAAAGCCGCTGCGCGCGAAACCGGTTGCGCTGATTTGCACAACAATTCGCTGCGCGTGATCGCTGACCATATTCGCGCGACCGCGTTTTTGGTGAGCGACGGCGTGATTCCCGGCAGCGAAGGCCGCGGTTATGTGCAGCGGCGCATCATCCGTCGCGCTATTCGTCATGGGTACAAGTTGGGTCAGAAGAAACCGTTTTTTCACAAACTGGTTGCCGACTTGGTTGCTCTCATGGGCGAGGCGTATCCGAGCTTGGCGGCGCAGGCTGAACGCATTACGGCAGTGTTGAAGACCGAGGAAGAGCGGTTTTATGAAACGCTCGCAACCGGCATGGAAATTTTGGATGCCAGTTTGCCTCATGGTGTCAATGTGCTCGCCGGTGAAGTTGCATTCAAATTGCACGACACCTATGGCTTTCCGCTGGACTTGACCAACGATGTATGCCGCGAGCGAAACGTGTCAGTGGACGAAGCGGGTTTCCAAGCCGCGATGGAAAAACAAAAATCCCAAGCCCGCGCAGCCGGTAAATTCAAAATGGACAGGGCGTTGGAATACAGCGGTGTCGGCAATGAATTTGTCGGCTACGAACACCTGAGTGCTGAGGCCAAAGTCACGGCTTTGTATCTCGATGGTGTTTCAGTGAAGGAAATGCAAGCCGGACAGCCGGGCGTGGTGGTGTTAGACCACACGCCTTTTTACGCCGAGAGCGGCGGTCAGGTCGGCGACCAAGGGCAGATCAGCGGCGGCAGTGCAGTGTTTGAAGTGGAAGACACGCTCAAAATCAAAGCCGATGTATTCGGTCACCACGGCCAATTAGCCAAGGGCAGTTTGAAAATCGGCGACAGCGTGGAAGCGCGCGTGGACACCGCGCTGCGCGCCGCCACGGTGCGCAACCACTCGGCCACGCATTTGATGCACAAAGCTTTGCGCGAAGTGCTGGGCGCACACGTGCAGCAAAAAGGCAGTTTGGTGAACAACGAGCGCACCCGCTTCGACTTTGCCCACACCGGGCCGATCACAGACGAGCAAATCCGCGAGATTGAACACAAGGTGAACGCCGAGATATTGGCCAACGCCGACACGCAAGCGCGGGTCATGGACATAGAAGCGGCGCAAAAAACCGGTGCCATGATGTTGTTCGGCGAGAAATACGGCGACACGGTGCGCGTGCTCGACATCGGCAGCAGTCGCGAGTTGTGCGGCGGCACGCATGTGCACAGCACCGGCGACATTGGTTTGTTCAAAGTGGTGGCGCAAAGCGGCGTGGCCGCAGGCGTGCGCCGTATCGAAGCCGTGACCGGCGAACACGCATTGGCTTATGTGCAGCAGATGGAAGACACGGTGAACCAGGCTTGCGCCGCGCTCAAAGCCACGCCCGCCGAACTCAACCAGCGGCTGGCGCAATTGCTCGATCAAGTGCGCAGTCTGGAAAAAGACATGGGCGCGTTGAAAGGGAAGCTCGCTTCATCGCAAGGCGACGATTTGCTGGCCCAAGCCATCGATATCAAAGGCGTGAAACTGCTGGCCGCGTTGCTGCCCGGTGCAGACGCCAAAGCCTTGCGCGACACCTTGGACCAATTGAAAAACAAACTCAAAACCGCGGTGGTGGTGCTCGCCAGTGTGGACGGCGACAAGGTGCAACTCGCCGCTGGTGTGACCGCTGACACTTTAGGCAAAGTCAAAGCTGGTGAACTGGTGAATTTTGTTGCTCAGCAAGTCGGCGGCAAAGGCGGCGGCAAGCCCGACATGGCCATGGCTGGCGGCACCCAGCCTGCCGGTTTGGAAAAAGCGCTGGCAAGCGTGCAAGCTTGGGTCAATGAGCGTTTGTAATTTATTGTGATCCGCTCAGCCCGCCGGGTCTGCATCAATCACTGGTGGTGATCCGCAATAAACGCTGACTCTGCCAGTCGCGTTCCTCGCCCGTGACCGGGTCTGTGAATGCGATGCGCTGAGCCAGCAGTTGCATGGGGCTGCTGAAATCATCGGCTTCATGCGGGCCGCGCAGCAGGTGCGGGTACAACTGATCGCCAGCAATCGGCACGCCCAAATTCATCATGTGTATACGCAATTGATGGCGGTGACCAGTCAGCGGTTGCAAATCGTACAAAGCTTCATCGCCAATGCGTTTCAACATAGAAACGCGCGTTTCACTGTTGGTCTCGCCTGAAATTTCCTTAGACAAAAAAAACTGATCGCCTTCAACCAAGCGGCTGCGATGCACCAGCGGTAACTGCAAATCCGGTTTGAAAGCCGCCACCGCTTGGTACCACTTGTGTACCTGGTGATGGCGAAACAAGGCGTGGTAAGGGTCCCGATCTTGCGCGCGTTTGCAAAACACCACCAAGCCCGCGGTCTCGCGGTCTATACGGTGAATCGGCGTCAGCGATTCACACGCGGTCAAGCGCTTGAGTTGCACCAGCAGACAGCTTTGCAGATAACGTCCGCCCG
Organism: Comamonadaceae bacterium; assembly: GCA_027488735.1. Lineage (GTDB taxonomy): Bacteria > Pseudomonadota > Gammaproteobacteria > Burkholderiales > Burkholderiaceae_C > Limnohabitans. The sequence continues at coordinate 53,094 of JAIYBB010000013.1, forward strand.
GTGTGACCGGCATGAAATGCGGTTTGTCGGCCACCAGCACATGCTCGTCTTCAAACAGCACTTGTGCATCTTGCGGCAGGGTGGCTTCATGCGGCACGTCGCGGTAATAAAAAATGAATTGGTGCGCTGAATAGGGTTCATCCGGTTCGACCGTGCTGCCGTCCTCGTGCAGCACATGGCCTTTGTGGATGCGCGCGACCCATTCCTCACGGCCAATGGCCGAAAAACGATGGCACAAAAAATCCAGAATCGTGGCCCAGTCCCCAGTTGGCAAGCGTACGCGCGACGCACTAACACCAAGATGCATGGGTAAAAGTTTGGGCGATGACGTATTCATTCAAGCTCAGTGATCTGTGAACCAGCTTTTGCAAAGACTATCAAGCTTTTGTAAAAACCAAATCCCAAACCCCGTGTCCGAGCTTCAAGCCCCGGTTCTCAAACTTGGTCAGAGGGCGGTAGGCTGGTTGTTCGCTGTAGCCGTCTTCGCGCTGGCTGGCGTTGACCAGAGCAGGTTCGGCTTGCAACACATGCAGTATGTGTTCAGCATAAGGTTGCCAGTCGGTCGCACAGTGAATGTAGCCGCCGGGTTTGAGCCGCTTGACCAGTTCATTCACAAAAGGCGTTTGTATCAAACGGCGTTTGTTGTGCCGCAGTTTGTGCCAAGGGTCGGGAAAAAAAATATGCACGCCGTCCAAACTGTCTGCGGTCAGCATGTGTTCCATCACTTCCACAGCGTCGTGTTGCAGTATGCGGATATTGTCTATGCCGAGTTCGCCCATGTGCTTGAGCAATGCGCCCACGCCGGGTTCGTGTACTTCGCAGCACAGAAAGTTATCTAGCGGTCTGACTTTGGCGATTTGTGCAGTGGCATCCCCCATGCCAAAACCAATTTCTAAAATCAAAGGAGCGACACGGCCAAAAGAGGCTTGGGCATTGAAAGCATGGCGATCAAACGGCAGCACAAAACGCGGGCCCAACTCCGCCAAGGCTTTGGCCTGACCGCTGGTGGTGCGACCGGCTCGGGTGACAAAACTTTTGATGGTTTTAGGGTGGGCGATGTGCGCGGGGGCTTGGTTGTTCATGGCGGGTCGAAAAAATTTTGTCCATTGTGCCTGCGCAGACGACGACTCAGCCAGTGATTCCCCATTTGTCACGCCATTGCATCACCCACTCCGCCAAGGCTTGGGCGCACGTCTTGGCATGACTAGGCTGTAACTGCAAGACTTTGGCGGCGGCTTGCAACGCGGCCAAGCCCTGTTCAGATGTGGCGACTTCCAAAGGCTGCGCGCCGTTTTGCTTGGAGAGTTTTTTCCCATCCGCTGCCAGCACCAGTGAGGTGTGCATATAGATGGGAGTGGGCAAACCCAGTGCTTGCTGCAACAACAATTGTCTGGGGGTGTTGTCAGCCAAGTCTTCTCCACGCACCACATGCGTGATGCCTTGTGCAGCGTCGTCAACCACCACGGCCAACTGATAGGCCCACAAGCCAACACTGCGCAACAGCACGAAGTCGCCCACAGAGGTCGCCAGATGTTGCTGCTGATCACCAAGGCGTCTGTCATGCCAATGCAAAACTTGCGTATCTGCCTTGAACCTCATAGACATACCAACATGAAACGGCAAAGACAAACCGCGACAAGTGCCGGGGTAGGGCAGATCACGGTGACGCTCAGAGACGACGCCCTGCTCGAGCAATGCTTTGGCGATATCAGCGCGCGAGCATTGGCACGCATACACAGACTGCTGTTTTATCAATTGATTTAAAGCGTGTTGGTAATGGCTTGCCCGTTGAGATTGCCACACCACGGGTTCATCGCTGTGCAGTCCGCAGCTTGCCAGTTGCGCCAATTGATGCTGGGCAGCATCCACTGAACACCGTGGCCCATCCACATCTTCGATACGCACCAACCATGCACCGCGCTGCGCTTTTGCATCCAGCCAACTGGCCAATCCTGCCACCAAAGAACCGGCATGCAGCGGCCCGGTTGGCGAGGGGGCAAAGCGGCCACGGTAGGTCATAAACAGCATGGAGAAATAAAAAATTCAATCAAATCAATGAGTTGCGAGGATTATAGGGGGAGTATGAAGTGGCAAAAATAGACTGTAAATAAATATTGACATATTTGAGTGTCAATCTAGAATCACTTTGAATCCGTAAGGGATTAAGGCATTTGTGGCCATGGGGGCCATAAATAACCCTCGTGCGGGTTTTGCACGGACGTGAAAATCTTTCAAGGAGATAACACCATGTCAGACAAAGTAGGCCCAACAGGCCTGACAGAAGCCGAGTCAGAAGAAATTCATCGGCACCTCATCCAAGGGACTCAAATCTTTGGAATGATTGCAGCGTTGGCACACCTGCTGGCGTACATTTATTCCCCTTGGCTGAAATAAAAGGAGCACCACATGATCTACGGAAAAATCTGGACAGTGGTCAAACCTTCTGTCGGCATTCCTATCTTCCTCGCCGCAGTTGCTATCGGATCCTTTTCGGTGCACTTGGCATTGACCCTGAACACCACATGGGTCAAGAAATTTTTGAATGGAAGTGCAGCAAGCGCAGCAGTCGTACAGACTGTCAAAACGCCTACTGCCTGACACAAAAAATTTCTTTGTGTGATGGGCCGGAATGCACCCATTCCGGTCCATTTTTCAAATGAATAGCACCGTCGCTAAACCCTCCAAAAGCTGGACTAAATTCGGCGCCAAGTTTCTGCCATTTGCAGATGTGGCCTCCGAGACATTGCCGCTTAGCCGGTTATTGCGTTTGTCTTTGTTTCAAATTTCTGTCGGCATGGCACTCGCCATGTTGATCGGCACACTCAACCGCGTGATGATTGTTGAGTTGCACGTACCGGCTTCATTGGTGGCAGTCATGGTGTCACTGCCCTTGCTGTTCGCCCCGTTTCGCGCCCTGATTGGATTTCGCTCAGACCACCACCGGTCACATTTGGGCTGGCGCCGCGTTCCCTATATTTGGATGGGTACTTTGCTGCAGTTTGGCGGCTTTGCCATCATGCCATTTGCACTGCTGGTGCTGGGTGGTCTGGGTCAGGCAAGTCACGCTCCGCCTTGGGTGGGTCACTTAGGTGCGGGCATGGCATTTTTATTGGTGGGTGCGGGCTTGCACACCACCCAAACCGTTGGATTGGCTTTGGCCACAGATTTAGCGCCTGCGCAAGACCGTCCCAAAGTGGTCGGATTGATGTATGTCATGTTGTTGGTGGGTGTGATTTTCAGTTCCATCGTGTTTGGCCATGTGTTGGAAGATTTCACCCCAGGCACATTGATTCGAACCGTGCAGGCGGCTGCGGTTTTGACCATTTGTTTGAATGTGATTGCTCTTTGGAAACAAGAGGGCAGATCGCGCGACCGGCCACCTGGGGTGTATGCAGAGGACCCAGACTTTTTGTCGTCTTTCAAATTGTTTTGCAGGGGTGAAAACGCAGTTCGCCGATTGTGGGCGATTGGCCTAGGCACCATGGCCTTCACCATGGAAGATATTTTGCTCGAACCATTTGGCGGTGAAATTCTGGGTTTGAGCGTTTCCCAAACCACTTACTTGACTGCTTTTCTTGCCACGGGGGGCTTGGTCGGTTTTGCTTGGGCTTCTCATGTGCTGGGCAAAGGCGCGGACCCTTTCAAGATGGCCCGTCGTGGTGCCCTGGTCGGCATTCCCGCGTTCTGTGCCGTTATTTTTTCAGCACCCCAAGCCTCTGTTCTGATGTTTACTGCCGGTGTGGTTTTCATTGGCTTTGGCGCTGGTTTATTTGGTCACGGGACATTGACCGCCACCATGAACAGCGCTCCGCCCGGACAGGCCGGCTTGGCATTGGGTGCCTGGGGTGCGGTTCAAGCTTCTACAGCAGGTTTGGCCATGGCCTTGGGTGGTATTTTGCGAGACCTCGCTGCGCAACTCACGTCTTCGGCGAATGCATATTCCATTGTGTATAGTCTGGAAATCGTCTTGTTAATAATGACGGTTTTGATCATGAACCCCTTGGTAAAAACCAAGTCTTGATTACCGCGTCATTTTCAGTCAACCCCACACACCAGGAGAAACTACCATGGAAGTTAAAACTGTTTTATTCATCATGTGGATCATCGTCATGATTTTCCTGCTGGCAAACTGGCTCAACAAACCGCGTCGCTGAGCCTATCGGACGGGCTTTTTGTCAGCTATGCGCAGGGCCAAGCTCAGCCCGCTGACAAAAGCGTCTTCGACGCGATGTCCCAGCAGCCAGTCGCCGCACACCCCAAGGTTTAACTTCGGGTCCCACAGGTGCTTTTTGCCCAGCGGTTGAACAGTTTTGGCGTAACGCCACAAATGCGTTTGTGCGAACCCTGGTTCTGCACGGATACCGGTCAATTCAGAAAACGCCTTTAACAACTTGTCCTGCACCCGCTGTGCATCATCTTCTAAATGGTGTTGTGACCATTGCGCACTGGCCTGAACAGTCCAGCGCTCTACAGATGAGCGTCCAGGTTTGGAGGACTCTCTGCATATCCAAGCGACCCGATGGTGGGTGCTGCGTGCGGCGTTCCACTGGGGGCCCAAATGGTTCATGGTGGGTTGCGCCAGCGGATAGGCCAGCATCAAGGTCCAACAAGGGGTAACCTCAACACCAGACATGTCGCGCAGTCCGTTAAAACCGGCTGCAGGCGCACCCGACTGACGCAGCAAATAGTCGGCTTGCACATGGGGAATGGCCAACACCACTTGGTCAAAGCCAGTGTGCAAAGCCCCATCACTGCAAGCAATGTCCCAGATCTTGCCCGAAGCACGCGATTTCTGTAAGAACTGGACTTGCGACTCCAGATGCAAAGCATTCGCGTCTTGCAAAGGTTGCGCCCAGTGTCGCAACAGACTGTTCATTCCGGGGGCGGCCACAAAATGCGGTTCACGCAAAGGCAGTGGCGCCTCTATGACACGACCCAAGGGATCCAATACACGAACCGCATTCGCGCTCCAAGCGCGGCAAATTTCTGGCGTGCCAGGCACGCTGGTGACGGCTTTCATAAATTGCGGGTCACGGATCGTGAAATATTGCGCTCCATGGTCAAAGTTGCCGTAGGGCGTGTTTCGCGTGGACATGCGGCCACCTGCACCATGGCTTTTTTCGAACACACTGACCCGGTGACCTGCTTGCATCAGAGTTCGGGCGACTGCGATACCGGCCATGCCGGCGCCAATGACAGCTGTATTTTTCATGCCCTGACTCTACACCCTTGCGGCACCTGGCGAACCCATGGCTTGTCCTAATAAAGCTTGGCGAGTGTGCGCATGTTTGAGCTGCGACAACCACCATTGCAAGGCTCGGTCTCCTGCTGGGGCAGTGCGGTGTCTTGGGTGGTCTCGCCAAGCATAGGTAATTTTGCCGCTGCGTTGCGGGCGCAGCACGGTGCATTCCACCAACTCGCCGCGCTCTATGTAGGGCCTGGCCATGGGTTCAGGCAAAAAGCCAGCGCCCATGCCCCGCAATTGGGCATCGAGCTTGGCAGCCATGCTTGCCACAGTGAGCACATCCTGTCCGGCCAGCAGACCTATGGTGATGCCACTGCCTTGGGGGACCGAGTCAGCGACAGCCACCGCACGGTGAGCGCGAACATCGGCATCGCTCAAGGGCTGGCTGGCCGTCGCGAGCGCATGGCCCGGTGCAACCGCGAACACAAATTGCATCACCGGGCCGATTTCCTCAAACCGCAACCCAGAGGGAAGGTCCTCTTGGAGGACCACACCGATGGCTAAGTCTGCCTGCCCGGATGTCAACGCATACAGGGTTCCGCTGAGCGTTTCTTCTCGCAAACGCAAGCGAGTGGGCGGGTTGGCTTCAAAAAAATGCTGGCACAAATCCATCACCACAGGCTGTTGAATGATGGTGTCAATAACCACGGTGAACTGGCTTTCCCAGCCAGTGGCCACCCGTTTGATTCGGTGGGCAATGCTGTCCATATCGTTGAGCAGGCGCATGCCTTCGCTTAGCAACTCGGTGCCAGCCGCTGTCAATTTCGCCTGCCGCGAGGATCTGTCAAAGAGCAACACGTCCAGTGATTCTTCCATCTGCCGCACCCGGTAGCTCAGTGCGCTGGGCACCAAACCCATTTCGCGGGCGGCAGCCGCAAAACTGCCCAAGCGTGCAATGGTTTGCAGCATGGTCAGGCTTTCGGGGGTCAATACGTCTCTGGCAAAGTTCATTCAAGGCCTTATCCATCAAATAAATTGAATGATGCCATCAATCGGCGCAACCTTCCCAACCCCGTGTCCGATTTACAGTGAAAGTCTTGAAAAGCAAGGCCACACATGTTGATATTGCGTAAATCAGAGGACAGGGGATGGGCAGACCACGGGTGGTTGCAATCCCATCACAGTTTTTCATTTGCGGGTTACCACGATCCGGCCCACATGGGATGGGGTAATTTGCGGGTCATCAACGAAGACCGCATCGCCCCGGGTACCGGATTTGGCACCCACGGACACCAGGACATGGAAATCATCAGTTATGTGCTGAGCGGCGAATTGGCCCACCAAGACAGCATGGGCAATGTCAAAGCTATTCCTCCCGGGGACATTCAGCGTATGAGCGCAGGCACTGGTGTTCGCCACAGCGAGTTCAACCATGCACCACAACAACAAACCCATTTTTTACAAATTTGGATACTGCCTGACCGTCTCGGCGTCGCGCCGAGCTACGAACAAAAAACGGTGCCTACAGAAAGCAAGCGTGGTCAATTGACCTTGGTGGCCGGGCCTGAATCGCAATCACATGCGGTCAAAATCCACGCCGATGCCCATGTATTTGCGGGACTGTTTGATGGTGACGAATCCTTTCATCAACCCTTGAACAGCAAACGCAAACAGTATTTGCATCTGATCAGCGGCGCATTGACTGCCAATGGGCAGTCGCTGAAAGCGGGCGACGCATTGCTGATCACTGAAGAAACCGAATTGCACTTGGGCCACGCACGCCAAGCCGAAGTGCTGTTGTTTGACCTGGCGGCATAATTTTTTCATTCACAGGACATCACACCAATGAGCAAGACAGCAGTTGTTTACCACTCAGGCTATGGCCATACCCAACGTCTTGCGCAAGCAGTGGCTGAGGGCGCGCAAGGGCAATTGATCGCCATCAGTCCCGAGGGTGAATTGAGCAAGAGCGATTGGGAAGCATTGGAGCAAGCCCAAGGCATTATTTTTGGTTCTCCCACCTACATGGGCATGGCTTCATGGCAGTTCAAAAAAGTAGCTGATGCAACCTCCAAGTATTGGATGAATGGCAGTTGGAAAAATAAGGTTGCGGGAGGCTTCACGATTTCCAGCAACCTCAGCGGCGACAAGCTCTCCACCTTGCAGTATTTCATGACCCTGAGCATGCAATTGGGCATGATTTGGGTGGGTCAAACCGAAGGCAATGACGGGCACTTGAACCGTTTGGGCTCGGCTTCAGGTGTCATGGCGCAAGTGGGCCCGACCAGCCCTGCGGCGGATATTCCAGACGGCGATTTGGACACGGCCCGTGCTTATGGCAAACGCGTTGCCGAGATCACGAAGCGCATGCAGGGCTGATTGAACACTTTGTTAACGGCTCAGGGTTTTCAACGCCTGCAAAGACTGGATCAAGCACATGTCGGTCCGGTATTTGTAGGTTAGTATCGATTCATGAAAATCCTGAGCTTATTGCCTTGGTTGGATTGGCTGGCGCTGTGTTTCTTCATGGCCATGTGGATCGGTTATGCGGTATTCGCCCGCCACTTGGCTGTGCACCGTCATTCCATATTGGCCGCCACCAACCGCTTTCGGTTGCGCTGGATCAAAGAATCTTTGACCCGCGACCCGCGTGTGCTGGACGGCATCATCACGCAAACTCTCTCGCACACACCATCTTTTTTTTCATCGACCACGATCATCATCATGGGTGGATTGATCGCACTGATGGGCACGACCGACAAGGCCGCTGAGTTTGTGCGGGAAATTCCTTTTTCGCAGGCTACTCCCATCTTGGTATTTGAATTCAAGATATTGATTTTGATGTCTATTTTTGTGTATGCATTTTTCAGATTTTCCTGGTCTATGCGTCAATACACATTCGTGGCCTTGATGATTGGGGCCTTGCCATCGCCTGAGTTTTTTCACAAACATATTGACCGCCGGGATGACTATGCCCAGCGGGTGGCGGCCATGACCGGTTTGGCTGCAGAAACTTTCAACGATGGACTGCGCGCTTATTACTTTTCATTCGCGACCATGGGATGGTTTCTTTCGCCGCTATTTTTTGCGGTGATGACGCTGATGATCGTGGCTATTTTGTACAACCGCGAGTTCCATTCGGATGTGCTCAGGGTGTTTGACGATGGGAATTGAATCCCATTTAGAGAAATAGTATTGAAGTTGACGAGCCTTGACCCCGGCACTGGCTCCACAGTTAGGGCTGCTTGGTTCCCCACCTGACCCGGTTGGCCGCTTCACCATGCGGGAAGGCCCGTC
>JAIYBB010000005.1 GCA_027488735.1 Comamonadaceae bacterium
TTGAGCCCCCTAAAGAGTCGTTCAAGACCAGGACGTTGATAGGTCAGGTGTGGAAGCGCAGTAATGCGTTAAGCTAACTGATACTAATTGCTCGTGCGGCTTGACCCTATAACTTTGATTCAGCAATGATCAAGGTTGTTATGCCAAGTGACGCATTCAAAATACAGCTGATTCGCTCTATAAATTCCTTGTCCTGATTATGTCATGACGAGAACAAGTTATGCCTGATGACCATAGCGACGTGGTACCACTCCTTCCCATCCCGAACAGGACAGTGAAACGCGTCAGCGCCGATGATAGTGCGGATCCCCGTGTGAAAGTAGGACATTGTCAGGCTATTACAGCCTCAGAAAGCCCGACTCAATCGAGTCGGGCTTTTTGTTTTGTCGAATCAAAAAAAACCTTGAGCTTTCGTTGTGCTTCTTCATGCTCAGCCAATATCATTTGAATGGCTATAAGTTGTGGTTATAAATGACACCACTTCTGACATTCAAAACATTTTTTGTCTCTAAAGATGTAATCAGTTCAGTTATCCAATTCGGAAAACTTAGTGAATCAAAAAATTGAAGATGAATGCTCTTTAATAGCAATGATTCAAGGCACCACTGGAAAAATATGTCTGTAGCGCAATGATGAAGTTCCATCAGCTTGAATTTGATCAAAACTTTTGCAGCATAAGTGGCATGTGAACTCGGGAATTTGTGAAAATATTCAAGACGTTCTCTAGAAACAGACAATGCTTTTTTGACATCGGTGAACATAGCCCCATGACCTGGAACAACGATTTTCGGATTTAAATTTTCGATCAGGTCATAAGTGTTTGAGACATCCTCAAAACCTTTACCGCCTAAAAATTCTGGAAATACAACAGAAAACCCGTTATCCCACAAAGCATCTGCAGAAATCAAAATGCCATGGTCTGGTTGAAAATAAATCAATGAATCATGATCATGGCCCTTTGATGGGTAAACCATCCATGTCAAACCGTGGATCGACAAAGACATTCCCGAGCAAACAAACCCTGAGGCCTGAAACCTCGGGCAAAGTTGTCCGGTCAACTGAAAACTCAAAGCCACTTCATCCCATGCATTCACCACAGCAAACTGGGTTTCTGGCACCCAAATATCCAAATCTTTGTAAATAGATTGAAGAAAAGCATTGCCGCCACAGTGGTCACTGTGCAAATGGGTATTGATCAGGACGTCAAGATGTCTATCTCCGAGTTCATTAAGCACAAGCTGACCCAGTAATTCGGCATGTGTGACATAACCAGAATCAAACATGTAAGAAGAATCTTCATCTTTGAGTAACAAACTATTAGAAGAAAGCCAGTCGCGCTGGAGAAAAATAAATCCATTGGGAAGCATGAATGACCTGAAAACTCAATAAACTGTGGGTATTGAGTTTAAATAGAATTGCTGTGTGAACGAAATACCCCCTACATCGCGCCAAAAAACTGTCCCTAAAAAATGGACAAAGCAACTCTATGAAAAATGGTTGTCGCCTATCAAAACACGCGAACAATTTCTTACACTGATTTCTAAAGCGGGGGCCAAGCAACTCATCGGGGCAGAAAGTCAAATCATGCTCGAAGGCGTGATGAAAATCAGCCAAATGCATGTGGCGGAAATCATGATCCCAACACCCAAGATGGATTTGTTAGATGTAGATATGCCCATTGAGCAAATGTTAGAAAAAATCATAGACATCGGACATTCACGCTATCCAGTTTATGAAAATGAAAAAGAAAACATCATCGGCATATTGATGACCAAAGACTTATTGAAATGGCAGAGAGCGCCAGAGATCAATTTGAAAGTCTTTTTGAGAACAGCGGTATTTGTACCTGAAACCAAAAATCTGATCGACCTTTTGCGAGACTTCAAAAAAAACCGTAACCACATGGCCATGGTGGTGGATGAATTCGGTCGTATTTCTGGCTTGGTCACATTCGAAGATGTCTTGGAAGAAATCGTTGGAGAAATTGAGGACGAGTTTGATGAAGAAGAGGACGACGGCGAAATTTACAGCCTCGTTGACAAATCGTTTCGAGTGGCAGGACACACCACTGTTGAAAAGTTCAGCGAGTTTTTTAATACGCAACTATTGACAGACGACGAAGAACAATTTGAAACCATCGGTGGATTGATTGCGCATTTGATGGGACATGTGCCCACCAAGGGAGAGCACCACGATATCCACGGCCTCAGATTCGAGGTCATGCATTCCAAGAGTGGCGTTGTCAAGTGGTACCGAGTAAAGAAAATAGGCAATTGAGTACAACTGCCGGCTTGTCCGGTAAAAGCGCCAGTTTGATCCTCGCATCTGGTGTGGCCTGCATGGCTATCGCAGGCAACGGATTAGGTCATCCCTACTTGGGTGGATTTCTGCAAATCATAGGGTTGGCAGCTTTATGCGTTGTTCTCCATAGCAACAACGCATTGCCAAAAATAAAACTGACTTGGGTTTTCGCAACACTGTGGCTGGCAAGTTGCGTATGGTGGTTATACATAGCACTTCACCAATACGGAGGATTGCCTTCAATCACAACATGTGTGGCGCTATTTCTGTTGTGTGGAGGCTTGGCGCTTTATTACGCAGGGGCGTTATGGGTCTATGTCACCTATGCACACAAGTTAACCAGCTTGCAAAAAAACATATGCTTTGCTGCCTGCTGGACTTTTGCCGAATTGGCCCGCGCGCAATGGTGGACAGGCTTTCCTTGGGCTGCCATTGGCTATGCACATATAGAAGGAGTGCTGTCATATGCCGCACCTTGGACAGGTATTTACGGTTTGTGCTTCATATCAGCATTCATGTCTTGTGCATTGGCGCAAGTCGTGTTCAAAAGAAAAGCGATGGCGCATCAATGGGTGGTGTGTCTGGCATTCACTGTGGCGTGTCTACCTGCTGTGCGAGAAACAAATACCACCGGTCCCGCACTGTCGGTCAATTTGCTGCAAGCCAATATCAGCCAAGACACTAAATTCAGAACAGCACGTTTACCGGCATTGCAGTGGTACCAAACAGCCTTGTTTGAGAGTGCTTCTGAATTGACGGTGATGCCGGAAACAGCTTTGCCGTATTTCAAACATGAATTACCCGACGGTTATTGGCAAACATTGGCAAAGCAAACCAAAGAAGATAAGAAATTTGCCATTGTGGGCATACCCACGCAAGACAGTACCAAAGGCTATGGGAATTCCGCGATTGGTCTGGGTGGTCCGCAGGAAACCCAATATGACAAGCACCATTTGGTGCCTTTTGGAGAATTTACCCCTGAAATACTTCGATGGTTCACTCGGATGATGTCCATAGATTTTGGCGACTTCAACCGCGGAGCTGTAGACCAGCCCCCTTTCGTTTGGAAAGAACACAAGATGGCGGTCACGATTTGTTATGAAGATTTATTTGGCGAAGAATTGGCCGTGCGATTCAATGACCCCATCAACGCGCCCACGCTTTTTGTGAATTTAAGCAATATTGCCTGGTTCGGCGACACAACAGTGGTCAAGCAGCACCTGGACATCGCGCGTATGAGAAGCTTGGAGTTCAAGCGCCCAACAGTTCGTGCCACAAACACTGGTGGAACCGCCATCATTGACGCACAAGGTCGCTTGCAGCAGCAACTCGAACCTTTTACCCGGGGGCAATTGTCGGGCGTTGTCCATTCGCCCTACCAAGACATCACTTTTTTTGCCCAATGGGCCGGACGCTGGGGTCTTAAGCCGATGTGGTTGCTGTGTGGCGGATTGATGGTCTTTGCCGTGTGGCGAGGCAGAAGCCGTGCAGAAAAAAGCAAGTCTGTAAAATGAAAAAATGCTGACTTTTCAACAAATCATTTTGCAATTGCAAAACTACTGGGATGCACAAGGATGTGCGCTACTGCAACCCTATGACATGGAAGTGGGCGCAGGTACATCACATACTGCAACTTTTTTACGTGCCATCGGCCCAGAGCCATGGCAGGCCGCCTATGTCCAGCCTTCTCGTCGACCCAAAGACGGTCGCTATGGGGAAAATCCGAACCGACTTCAGCACTATTACCAATACCAAGTGGTGATGAAGCCAGCGCCCGCAGACATATTGGACAAGTATTTAGGGTCGTTAATTGCCCTGGGTTTTGATCTCACGCAAAACGATATTCGGTTTGTCGAAGACGATTGGGAAAACCCCACATTAGGTGCTTGGGGCTTGGGATGGGAAGTTTGGCTCAACGGCATGGAAGTCACACAGTTCACCTATTTCCAGCAAGTCGGCGGTATCAATTGCAAACCGATCACTGGCGAAATCACGTATGGCCTTGAACGCTTGGCCATGTACCTACAAGGTGTTGACAATGTGTACGACCTCAAATGGACCCAAACATTGAGTTATGGCGACGTTTATTTGCAAAATGAAAAAGAGCAATCTGCCTATAACTTTGAACACAGCGATGCGCCATTTCTTTTCACGGCATTCAGTGCACATGAAAAACAAGCGCAGCACTTGATGACGCAAGCCCTGGCATTGCCTGCTTATGAGCAAGTTCTCAAAGCAGCGCATTCCTTCAATTTGTTAGACGCCAGAGGTGCCATCAGCGTGACTGAAAGAGCCGCCTATATTGGGCGCATCAGAAATCTGGCCAAAAGTGTGGCGCAAAGCTATTTGGAAAGTCGCGCCAAACTAGGATTTCCCATGGCACCCAAAGCATGGGTCGAAGAATTTATGGCCAAGGAAACAACCGCATGACCACGCAAAATCTATTGGTTGAATTGCTGGTTGAAGAACTCCCGCCCAAGGCATTGAAAAAATTGGGTGACGCGTTTGCCCAGTCTCTTTGGGCCGCTTTGGCTGATTTGCAATTGTTAGAGAACTCAACAACCAGTGTCAGCGACCAGACCTACAAAGCGTTTGCATCACCCAGGCGACTCGCAGTGTGGATCAAAGATGTCAAAGCGCAAGCAGCAGACAAGCCACTAGAGCAAAAGCTCATGCCAGTCACTGTCGGTCTAAGTCCCGAAGGTCAGGCCACGCCGGCCCTTTTGAAAAAATTGAATGCGCTGGGTGTGGATACGTCTCAACCCGAAACTCTTGTCAAAAAACTCCAGCGTGTCAACGACGGCAAGACTGAAGTGCTCTACTACAACAGCATGGTCAATGGTGCCAGTTTGCAACAAGGCTTGCAGTCGGCGCTAGAACATGCTTTGGACAAATTACCCATCCCCAAAGTCATGCAATACCAATTGCACCAACAGTGCGAATTGCCGGGGTGGAGCACAGTCAGTTTTGTTCGCCCAGCCCATGGATTGATCGCTTTGTATGGCAACCAATTGGTGGCTGTGACAGCCTTGGGCTTGTCTGCTGGAAACTCTACCCATGGTCATCGATTCGAGGCCAGCCAGCACCCGGTTCAAATTGCGCATGCAGATGCGTATGAAGAAACCATGGCCAGCCGTGGCGCCGTGATCGCCAGTTTTGATGCTAGAAGTTTGGCCATGGTGCGCGCATTGCGTGAGCAGGCCAAACAATTGGGTTGCCGCTTAGATGTGGAAGCTGCTGGCTTGACAGATGCGCAAGCAGAAGAAGCTTTGCGACACAACGAACTGGTTCAGGAAGTCACGGCTTTGGTTGAGCGACCCACCGTCATGGCGTGTCAATTTGAAGAAGAATTTTTACAAGTGCCCATGGAGTGTCTGACACTGACCATGAAGGCTAATCAAAAATATTTTCCGCTGCTCAAGTCTGATGGACAACTCAGCCATCGGTTTTTGATTGTCAGCAATATCAATCCCAAAAATCCGTCAGCCGTCATAGGCGGTAACGAACGAGTGGTTCGGCCACGCTTGGCAGATGCCAAATTCTTTTTTGACCAAGACCGCAAAAAATCACTTGAGTCAAGAGTTGCAGGTTTGGATAAAGTGATTTATCACAACCAACTCGGTACGCAAGGCGATCGTATGCTGCGGGTCTGCGCAATGGCGCAAGCACTGGCCAAGCTACTTGTGCAATCAGGTTGGACCCCATCTTTGAAAGATACCGATTTGTTGGTCAAGCATTCAGTCAGGGCGGCGCGTCTTGCGAAAACCGATTTACTGACTGAAATGGTGGGCGAATTTCCCGAGCTACAAGGTGTCATGGGACGGTATTACGCCATGAATGATGGCGAAGATCCATGTGTCAGCGAAGCCATTGCCGACCATTACCGCCCGAGATTTGCAGGCGATGAATTGCCGCGCAACGATGTGGGATTGGTTGTTGCCATGGCCGACAAATTGGAAACCTTGGTGGGCATGTTTGGCATTGGAAACTTCCCAACCGGGGACCGCGACCCCTTTGCCTTGCGTCGCCACGCATTGGGCGTGACGCGCATGTTGCTTGACAAAGCTCTGGCTGTGCGTGTGCGCAGTGTGCTGGAGTGCGCAGCGGTTGTATTTCCCGCCCAAGTATCTGCTGCACTAGACATCGACAAACTGGAGTCTTTTTTCCAAGAGCGTCTCATCAACCTGTTGGAAGCAGAAGGCAAACCCGTGGCCCACATCATGGCGGTGCTCGCGGTCGACACCGCAGACGGTTGGAGCCAAATCAAATCACGCTTGGATGCGGTGGCTGAGTTTGCAAATTTGCCGCAAAGCCAAGCACTGGCCGCGGCTAACAAACGTATTTCCAATATATTGAAAAAAGTCGATCAACCCATTTCTGCAGATGTGGACACAACCCTACTGATCGAATCTGCAGAGCAGCAATTGCATCAACAGATGCGACATATTGCACCATTGGCAAATGCTTGCTTGGCTTCTGGAGATTACACCGGCCACTTAAAAATGCTGGCGGGATTGCGTGATGCGGTTGACCAATTCTTTAACGATGTCATGGTCAATGCCGAAGAAGCACAGATTCGGAAAAATCGCTGGGCCTTGCTCAAACAATTGCAAGCGCACATGAACCAAGTCGCGGACATTTCGCGCCTGGCGCAGTAATCTGCCATGCACAGCAAACTCATCATTCTTGACCGCGACGGCACTATCAACCACGACAGTGACGACTACATCAAGTCGCCCGACGAATGGATACCACTGCCGGGAGCTATCGAAGCCATCGCGCGCTTGTGTCAAGCGGGATGGCACATTGCTATTGCCAGCAACCAATCCGGCTTAGGTCGTGGTTTGTTTGACTTGGCCAGCCTCAACCTCATGCACGACAAGATGAATAAATTGCTCGCCGCCGCAGGTGGTCGAATAGATGCCATTTTCTTTTGTCCACACGTGCCTCAAGATAACTGCCAATGCAGAAAACCCTTGCCCGGATTGTTCGAGCAAATCGGTGAGCGCTTCGGGGTGGCTTTGGACCAAGTACACGCTGTGGGCGACACCTTGCGCGACGCACAAGCTGCCGCCTTGGTGGGCTGCCAAACCCATTTGGTGTGCACTGGCAAGAGCGAAGGGTACAGCGGCACCGTACCTCCTGACAATTTTCCGCCAAACACATTGGTGCATGAAAACCTGTTGGCGTTTGCTGACTGGGTGCTGGCGCTGGGTGAAACAGCTGCACAAACACCCTCAAAAAGAGAGTTAAGTTGATGGCTTTTTTGCGATCAGTGCTGCATATGTTGTGGATGCTGTTCACCGTGGTGCCCGTGGCGCTGGTGTTGCTGGCAGCAGCAGCAATGCGCTTTAATGGGCATCGTCTCTACCGCATCGCAGTTTTTTGGCTGAGCCTTGCCGTCTACGGCGCGCGCTACTTATTGGGCATCACTTATCAGATAAAAGGCCAAGAGAATTTGCCGCCTACTGACCAAGCTTGTATCTTGTTGGTCAAACACCAATCCACCTATGAAACATTTTTAATGCCAGTGATCATGCCCAAAGATTTGGCCTATGTATTCAAGCGCGAATTGTTGTATGTGCCTTTTTTTGGTTGGGCCATTGGTCAGTTAGACATGGTTCATATTGATCGCCAGCAAAAGTCGCAATCGTTTCAAAAAGTGGTTCAACAAGGCAAAGATTTATTGCGCAAAGGCATTTGGGTCATCATGTTTCCTGAAGGTACGCGCATCGCTCGAGGTCAGTCGGGACATTACAAATCTGGCGGCGCCAGATTGGCGATTGAAACAGGTGTTCCGGTGATTCCAGTGGCGGTCAATTCAGCGGTATGTTGGCCGCGCAAAGCATTCGTCAAGCACTCTGGTGTTGTGACTGTGTCGATTGGGCCGGCCATTGCCAGCGAGGGTCGACAAGCCGATACCTTGATGGCCGAGGTGGCCCAATGGATTGAGGCTGAAATGCGGCAGTTGGACCCATCGGCTTATTCGCCAACACCTGCAGACACATGAAATCCTTTGTGCAACTCGCGCTTGATTGGTGGGTGCCGGCCGCCCAAACATCGAGCATCAGTGAACCTGTTGCCACCCACACACTCACACAACACGCGCAATTGCACTTGGCCACTGAAACGGCACATTTCTCGCATCAACGCGCCAATCGGTTTATTCGTTTGGGGGTGGGAAGCGCCGACTACCGACTTACCCGCAGCCGTCGCAAAACCATCGGCATGTCCGTTGGTCCAGAAGGTTTGGACGTGCGGGCCCCGCGCTGGGTCAGTCTCGGCGCCATCGAAGAGGCGTTGCATGAAAAAGCCGCTTGGATACTGCGCAAATTGCAGGAGTCGCAAGAGCGGCAAAAGCATATGCAGTCGACCGTCATTGAATGGCGCGACGGTATTTGCTTGCCGTATTTGGGTGAGACAGTGCGGCTTCATTTAGATGCCGCGCATTTTTTCAGCGAAACCGGTGCTTGCCTTGAAGCTGCTGCGCCAGACACTGAGGGACAAGTCACCCGATTGCTCAAGGTAGCGGTTTCGCAAAATGCCAGCCCATCGCAAATCCGTGATGCAGTCCAAGCTTGGTTGATGGGACAGGCCAAACAGTTGTTTATCCACCGACTTAACCATTTCGCACCAGTATTAGGGGTGCAATGGCGCAAGCTGTCTCTTAGCAATGCCAGCACCCGATGGGGCAGTGCTGGCTCGGACGGCAGCATTCGATTGAATTGGCGATTGGTGCATTTCAAGCCGGAAATCATTGATTACGTGGTGGTGCACGAACTGAGCCACTTGCGGGTGATGGACCACAGTCCTTTGTTTTGGGAAACCGTTCGCACCGTGGTGCCGGACTACGCCAGCCGACGCGCACAACTCAGGGAAGAGACATTGCCGCAGTGGGCGTGAAGCGGTAGATGCCGTCAGCCGTCAAGCTTCTGCGCAACTCACCGCCAAACCATAGGTAATGCAAATGCGCCAACGATTCGCCCAAGGCAAAAGTGGTTTGGTGTGGATCAAGTGGGCGTTTAAACAGAACAGCCATCGCATCCATGGCGGTCATGCCATCGTCATGGAAGGCTTCGCGCAAGTCGGTCAATCGGTCTTGGTGGTGTTGCAACAACTGGCCAATGCGTTGGTGCAGCCCTGTGAACGGCTTGCCGTGTGAGGGCAGCACCAAGCAGTCAGCAGGCAAGTCGGCGTATCGCAACAAAGACTGCATGAACAAACGCAGCGGGTCTGCTTGAGGTTCGGTGTCATACACACTGATGTTGCTAGAAATGCGAGGCAGCACCATGTCGCCACTGATCAGTACATTGAGAGCAGGGCAATGCAAGGCCATGTGTTCCGGAGCGTGGCCATAGCCACTGATGCAGTGCCACGAATGTTCGCCGATTTGTAGCGCCAGACCATCTGTCAAGCGTATAAATTGTGAAGGCAGCGCAGGCACCATGTGACTGAATTGCAAACTGCGATCGGTGAGCGCGGCCAATACCTGTGGGTCTTTCAATCCATGAGAACGAAAAAAAGTGTGCGCTTGGTTGCCCTCTACTGGCGGCGGATGGTCGATCAATGTGCGTGCCGTGTGGTAGTCGGTGGCGCTTATATAAAGGGGTATGTTCCAGTGCTGACAAAGCCAATGCGCCAGTCCCAAGTGGTCAGGGTGCAAATGTGTGGCCAGCACCCGCAGCACCGGCAAGCCCATCAGGGTTGAATCAAAAACTTGCAGCCATTGCGCGCGGGCATGCGGGTTGTCCAAGCAGCAGTCGACAATGCACCAGCCGTCAACGCCGTCCGCCTGGTCGCGGATCAGCCACAGGTTGATGTGATCCAAGGCAAACGGAAGAGCCATTCGAAGCCAATGAACACCGGGTGCAATCGGCAGGTGAGAGCCGGGGGCTGGCAATGCGTCCCCGAGCGGGTAATGCAATTCTTTTTCAAGCAAGTTCATAGCGAGGGATTTTGCTTGATAATTGACGTTTACGTAAACGTTAAGCAGATTGCACTGTCTTCATGGCGACCCAATTCACCATCCGCGACCTGGCCAGAGAATTTGATCTGACCACCCGCGCCATTCGTTTTTACGAAGACATGGGTTTGCTGCGCCCAGAGCGGCATGGCCCAGGCGGCAGAAACCGGATTTACAGCGCCAGAGAACGGGCCAGGTTGCGCTTGACCTTGCGCGCCAAACGATTAGGCTTGTCGTTGATGGAGGCCAAAGACATCATCGACATGTACGACAGCCCTCGCGATACAGTTCCGCAATTGGAAAAGTTCATCACAGTGCTGGCCGAACACCGCCAGCAATTGGAAAATCAAATGCAAGAAATCCAAGCGAATCTGGATGAAGTCAAACAGCATGAAAAAGAAGCCAAGCAGTTATTAGTTAAGCACAGCAAGAAAGGCAAGGCCTGACCTATGACGAACAAGCTTGATAATTTATTCCATAACAACCGTGAATGGGCTGATCGCATGAGCCGCGAACGCCCCGGGTTTTTTGAAAAACTCGCCAGGCAGCAGTCGCCCAAATATTTGTGGATCGGTTGCTCGGACAGCCGGGTGCCTGCCAATGAAATCATTGGCTTGGATCCGGGCGAGGTGTTCGTGCATCGCAATGTGGCCAATTTGGTGGTTCACTCGGATTTGAACGCGCTTTCCGTGATTCAGTTTGCCGTCGAGCATTTAAAGGTAGAGCACATCATGGTGGTTGGCCACTACGGGTGCGGTGGCGTGATGGCCGCCGCGCGCGGCATGCGCATTGGCTTGGCCGACAACTGGTTGCGCCATGTGCAGGATGTGCATTTGCGGCATCGCCAACGCTTGAACCATTTGGCCCAGCCCGATTTGGAAAACGTATTGTGTGAAATGAATGTCATTGAGCAAGTCGGTAACGTCGCCTTGTCAAATGTCATGCAAGATGCTTGGGCGCGCGATCAAAAAGTCAGCGTGCATGGCTGGGTCTATGGCCTAAAAGATGGCTTGGTCAAAGATTTACAAGTCACAATGAGCCATTCCGATGAAGTAGTTGAAGTGTTTCGCAATGGCTTCAAGCGCTATCCACGCGCGATTGCTTGAGGCGACAAACAGATGTTTCCGCAAAGACTTGACTCCACGGTGGCTTATGACATTGCACAAGCGATGATGGATGGATTCAACCGTCACTACCAGTTATTTCGCCAAGAATCAGCCAAAGCCAAGCAGCGTTTTGAGCAGCAGGACTGGCACGGACAACAGCGCGCACAACGTGAACGTATCGAGTTTTACGATCTGCGGGTCAAGGAATGCTCTGCCCGTTTGGAAACCGAATTCCAAGCAGCGCAACAGTCGCCCGATATCTGGCAACAGGTGAAATTGCATTACATCGGCTTGTTGGTTGACCATTTTCAACCCGAGTTGGCAGAGACTTTTTTCAATTCGGTGACCACCAAAATTTTGGACCGCAGTTATTTTCAAAATGAATTTATTTTTGTGCGGCCTGCCGTCAGCACTGAATACATAGAAAGTGACGACCCGAATGCGCTGCCGACCTACCAAGCGTGGTATCCCGGCACCGACAACTTGCACGAGACCATTGTGCGTATCGTCAAGCATTTCAATTTGCAATGCGAATTTGCTGACTTGCCCAGAGACGCCGACGACATCCTGCGCAATGTGCAAATGCGGTTGGACCAAACCCGCTTGCGTGCCAACTTTCAGATACAGGTATTGAACAATCTTTTTTACCGCAACAAGGCTGCGTATATTGTGGGTAAGGTGATCAACGGATTTTTGGAAATTCCGTTTGCATTGCCCCTGTTGCACAACGAACAAGGCCAATTGGTGATTGATGCTGCCTTGTTCGGCGAAGACGATTTCTTGATGTTGTTCAGTTTTGCGCGCGCTTATTTTTTGGTTGACATGAACATACCGTCAGCCTATGTGCAGTTTTTGCGCAGTTTGATGCCGCGCAAGCCTCGCGCTGAAATTTACAACGCGCTCGGTCTTGCCAAGCAAGGCAAAACCTTGTTCTACCGTGACTTGCTGTATCACCAACGACACAGCACAGACAAATTCCGTATCGCTCCTGGCATCAAAGGCATGGTCATGCTGGTGTTCGACCAGCCTTCGTTTCCTTTTGTGTTCAAGGTCATCAAGGATTTTTACCCGCCGCAAAAAGATACGACGCGCGAACAAATTCAAGGCAAATATTTGTTGGTGAAGCAACATGACCGGGTGGGGCGCATGGCTGACACTTTGGAGTACAGCAATGTGGCCTTCCCGCGTGAGCGATTTGAAGACGAGTTGATCGAAGAAATTCAAAAATTTGCGCCCAGCCAAATAGAGATCAATACCCGGGCAGACAACGGCAAACAAGAGGTGGTGATCAAGCATGCCTATATTGAACGCCGCATGATTCCTTTGAATATTTATTTGCAAGAATCGTTTGACACCGGTTTGGATGACCCCAAAGCCAAATCGCAAATGGAACGCGCTGTCGTGGAATATGGCAATGCCATCAAAGACCTGGTGGCTGCCAATATTTTTCCGGGCGACATGCTGTGGAAAAACTTCGGCATCACGCGTCACGGCAAAGTCGTTTTTTATGATTACGACGAGATCGAATACATCACCGACTGCAATTTCCGCAAAGTACCTGCGCCTCGCAACGAAGAAGATGAAATGTCAGGCGAGATTTGGTACCACGTCGGGCCGCGGGATGTGTTCCCCGAAACCTTCGGTCCGTTTTTGCTGGGCAACCCGTCGGTGCGCGAGGTGTTCATGAGGCACCATGCCGATTTGTTGGAAGCTGATTTTTGGCAAGGGCACAAGGAAAAAATCAACCAGGGACATGTGCATGATGTGTTCCCTTATGAAGCAGACAAACGTTTTGTGGTTCAACGCGCTGCATTGAGCCCACCCCACTGAATTTTTTTGAAGGAGTAAGTCATGTCAGATCCCGTTGTTATTGTCAGTGCTGCGCGTACACCCATGGGCAGTTTCCAAGGTGACTTTTCGCCTTTGTCTGCCCACGATTTAGGCGGCGTTGCTATCGCAGCGGCCGTGGCGCGCGCAGGTATTTCCCCTGATGCGGTGACCGAGGTGTTGTTCGGTAATTGTTTGATGGCCGGTCAAGGCCAAGCCCCGGCGCGTCAGGCTGCATTCAAAGGCGGATTGCCTAAAAGTGCCGGCGCGGTTACGTTGTCCAAAATGTGCGGCTCAGGTATGCGCGCCGCCATGTTTGCCCATGACATTTTGAGCGCAGGCTCGCAAGACGTGATCGTGGCCGGTGGCATGGAAAGCATGACCAACGCGCCTTACCTGATGTTGAAAGGCCGAGGCGGTTACCGCATGGGCCACGACAAAATTTACGACCACATGATGCTTGATGGTTTGGAAGATGCTTACGAAGCCGGTCGTTCCATGGGCACCTTTGGCGAAGACTGCGCCGCCAAATACAAATTCACCCGCGAAGCCCAAGACCATTTCGCCATGACCAGTGTGCAGCGCGCCAAAGACGCGACTGCCAATGGCGCGTTCAGCAAAGAAATCGCACCGGTCACAGTGAAAGACCGCAGCGGTGAGCGCGTGGTGACCTTGGACGAAGGTCCCGGCAAAGTCAAGCTCGACAAAGTCACCAGCTTGAAACCCGCGTTCAAAAAAGACGGCACCATCACCGCAGCATCAAGTTCATCCATCAATGATGGCGCAGCTGCATTGGTCATGATGCGCGAGAGCACAGCGAAAAAATTAGGTTGCACGCCTTTGGCGCGTGTGGTCAGCCACGCCACGTTTGCGCAAGAACCGGAATGGTTCACCACGGCACCTGTGGGTGCGACACAGCAGGCTTTGGCCAGAGCCGGTTGGAAGGTCAGCGATGTGCAATTGTGGGAAGTCAACGAAGCGTTTGCCGTGGTGCCCATGGCGTTGATGCACGAACTCAAAGTGCCGCATGAAATTGTCAACGTCAATGGCGGTGCTTGTGCCTTGGGTCACCCCATCGGCGCCTCAGGGGCGCGCATCATCGTCACATTGCTGCATGCCTTGCAAGCCAGAGGTTTGAAAAAAGGCTTGGCGACTTTGTGCATCGGCGGCGGCGAAGGCACGTCCATGGCGCTTGAACTGATCTAGGCTGACACCGCATGAGCGTACTCACCTCCCACTTGTCGACCCGTTCGGCTGCGTTCATCGCCAATGCACAGGCCATGCAGGCCGCCGTAGAGGACCTGCGTGTGCAAATGGCTCTGAGCGCGCAAGGCGGCGGTGAGGCCGCGCGTGCCAAACATGTCGCGCGTGGCAAATTGCCGCCGCGCGAACGTGTGGCTCTGTTGCTCGACCCCGGCACACCTTTTCTGGAATTCAGTCCCTTGGCTGCGCACGGCATGTACAAAGGCGAGGCGCCGGGTGCCGGTGTGATCGCCGGTATCGGGCGTGTCAGCGGTGTCGATTGCGTGGTTGTGTGCAACGACGCGACGGTCAAGGGTGGCACTTACTACCCGATGACGGTGAAAAAACATTTGCGCGCGCAAGAAATTGCGCAGCAAAACCATTTGCCGTGTATTTATTTGGTGGATTCAGGTGGCGCGAATTTACCGAACCAAGACGATGTGTTTCCTGATCGGGATCACTTCGGTCGCATTTTTTACAACCAGGCGAACATGAGCGCGCAAGGCATTGCGCAAATCGCGGTCGTCATGGGCAGTTGCACCGCAGGCGGCGCGTATGTGCCTGCGATGAGCGATGAAACCATCATCGT
This sequence comes from Comamonadaceae bacterium, assembly GCA_027488735.1. Taxonomy (GTDB): domain Bacteria; phylum Pseudomonadota; class Gammaproteobacteria; order Burkholderiales; family Burkholderiaceae_C; genus Limnohabitans. Next base: position 15,029 of record JAIYBB010000005.1, read on the forward strand.
GAAAAACCAAGGCACCATCTTTTTGGGCGGTCCGCCATTGGTCAAAGCGGCCATCGGAGAAATCGTCAGCGCCGAAGATTTGGGCGGTGGCGATGTGCACACGCGTTTGTCCGGCGTGGCCGACCATTTGGCTGATAACGACGCGCATGCGTTGGCCTTGGCGCGTCAAGCAGTGTCTCGTTTGAACCATCGCAAAACATTTGACACAGCCGTCATTCCTGCACGTGCGCCTTTGTACGACCCGCAAGAAATTTACGGCGTGATTCCTGTGGACACGCGCAAGCCCTACGACGTGCGCGACATCATCGCCCGCGTGGTTGACGGCTCTGAGTTTCACGAATTCAAAGCGCGTTTCGGCAGCACCTTGGTGTGTGGCTTTGCGCATATCGAAGGCATGCCGGTCGGCATCGTGGCCAACAACGGCGTGTTGTTTTCCGAGTCGGCACAAAAGGGCGCGCATTTCATCGAACTGTGTTGCCAGCGAAAAATCCCGCTGGTGTTTTTGCAAAACATCACCGGCTTCATGGTCGGTCGCAAATACGAAAACGAAGGCATTGCACGGCATGGCGCAAAAATGGTGACCGCCGTGGCGACCGCGCAAGTGCCTAAATTCACGATCATCATCGGCGGCAGTTATGGCGCAGGCAATTACGGCATGTGTGGCCGCGCGTTCAACCCGCGCTTTTTATGGATGTGGCCGAATGCGCGCATTTGCGTCATGGGCGGCGAGCAGGCGTCCAGCGTATTGGCAACCGTCAAGCGAGACGGTATTGAAGCCAAAGGCGGCAGTTGGAGTGCAGAAGAAGAAGCCACATTCAAACAACCGCTGCTCGATCAATTCGCCCATCAATCCCACCCTTATTACGCCAGTGCCCGCTTGTGGGACGATGGCGTGATCGACCCCGCAGACACGCGCCAGGTGTTGGCTTTGGCCTTGTCCGCTGCACTGAATGCCCCGATTCCCGACACCCGTTTTGGTGTCTTCCGCATGTGATTTTTTGAGACAACCACCATGAACCATATCTACCATTTACCCGAACACCAAACACTGCGCGACCAGATGGCGCGTTTTTTAGAGCGTGAAGTTGAGCCCTATGGCTTAGAGTGGGAAAAGGCGGGCAAGGTGCCGCGCGAAGTGTTGCGCAAGATGGGCGAGGCCGGATTTTTCGGCTTGATGTACGACAGTGAATACGGCGGCGCAGAAGCGGATGCCTTGACCAATTTGGTGTTTGCTGAAGCTTTGTCGCAATCCACCTATGCCGGTTTCATTGTCAGCGTGCTGGTGCACACCGACATGGCCAGTCCGCATTTGCACCATGCAGGAACAACCGCACAAAAAGCCAAGTACATGCCGCGCATCATCTCTGGCGAAACCATCAGCGCGGTGGCCATGACAGAGCCGGGCGCAGGCTCGGATTTGTCCGGCATGCGCAGCACCGCCAAACGCGATGGCGACGCTTGGGTGCTGAACGGCACCAAGCTCTACATCACCAACGGCGTGCATGCGAACGTGTATTTCGTGGCGGCCAAGACCGGTGTCGGCAAACACCAAATGTCGATGTTCATCGTGGAAAAAGGCACGCCAGGTTTCAGTGTCGGGCGGTCCTTAGACAAAACCGGTTGGTTGTGTTCTGACACCGCAGAATTGGTGTTGGACAACGTGCGACTCGGCCCCGAGGCATTGCTGGGCGAGCAAGACAAAGGCTTTTACGCGTTGATGAAAAATTTGCAAACCGAGCGCATTGCCTTGGCAGCCATGGCCATCGGTCATTGCCAGCGCGCCATTGAATTGACGCTGGACTATGTGCGTCAGCGCCAAGCGTTTGGTAAGAGCTTGTGGGAGATGCAACATATTCGTCAGCGCATCGCCATGTTGGATGCGAAAACACGTTCTGCACGCCAATTCATGTACCACTGCGCATGGTCGGTCACGCAAGACCATGACATCGTGCAGGAAGTTTCCATGCTCAAAGCCTTGACCGGCGATTTGGTCAACGAAGTGGTCGGTGGTTGTTTGCAATTCTGGGGCGGTATGGGCTATATGCGTGAAGCACCGATCGAACGTTTGTGGCGCGATGCGCGCGTGCTGGCCATCGGCGGCGGTGCCACCGAGGTCATGCTCGAAGAAGTCGCCAAGCGCTATTGATGCCATGTTCCACAAAATACTGATTGCCAACCGGGGCGAAATCGCCTGCCGTGTCGCTGCCACGGCGAAGCGCATGGGTGTGCGCACCGTGGCCGTGTATTCGGACGCGGACGCGCAGGCCGCGCATGTGCAAGCCTGTGATGAAGCGGTGCACATAGGCGGCGCTGCCGTGGCAGACAGTTATTTGCAATGGCAACGCATCTTGGATGCAGCCGTGAAAACCGGAGCTCAAGCGGTTCACCCCGGTTATGGTTTTCTGAGTGAAAACGCAGATTTTGCGAATGCGTGTGCCCGCGCCGGGTTGGTGTTCATCGGCCCCGGTGTCGCGGCCATTCAAGCCATGGGGCTGAAAGCGGCCTCCAAACAGTTGATGGCCAAAGCCGGTGTGCCCTTGGTGCCAGGCTACCACGAGGCCGACCAATCGCCTGCGTTGTTGGCCAGTGAAGCCCGGCGCATTGGCTTTCCCGTGTTGATCAAAGCCAGTGCAGGCGGCGGCGGCAAAGGCATGCGTATCGTGCAGCAGGCGGCAGACTTTGATGAAGCATTGGCCTCATGTCAGCGCGAAGCCAAAAACAGTTTTGGCGATGACGCGGTGTTGATTGAAAAGTATGTGCAACGCCCGCGCCACATTGAAATACAAGTGTTTGGTGATACGCACGGCAACGTGATTCATTTGCATGAGCGCGATTGCTCGGTACAACGCAGACACCAAAAAGTGTTGGAAGAATCTCCTGCCCCGGGGCTGACGCATGAGATGCGCGAGCGCATGGGTGCGGCTGCCGTGGCGGCGGCCAAAGCGGTGAACTATGTCGGTGCGGGAACGGTGGAATTCATCGTCGAGCAAACCGATCGCGGCATGGATTTCTTCTTCATGGAAATGAACACGCGCTTGCAGGTCGAGCATCCTGTTACCGAAGCGGTGACGGGCTTGGATTTGGTGGAATGGCAATTGCGGATTGCCAGCGGTGAGCCCTTGCCTTTGACGCAAGCGCAAGTCACAGTGAAAGGCCATGCAATGGAAGCGCGCATTTGCGCTGAAACACCGGACAACGATTTTTTACCAGCCATCGGACAACTGCGTGTGTTGCAGACGCCGACAGCGAGTCGCTTTGCCGTGTCTGGGGTGCGTTGGGACAGCGGCGTCAGACAAGGCGACAGCATCAGTCCGTATTACGACTCGATGATTGCCAAGCTGATCGTGCATGCTGACACCCGCGAGCAAGCGCTGGCCCGATTGGATCTGGCACTGGCGCAATTGCATATCGTCGGTGTGCAAAACAATGTGGCTTTCATCCGGCGCGTGATCCGCACAGATTCTTTTGCACAAGCGCAGCTGGATACGGCTTTGATCGAGCGTGAAAAAGCTCTGTTGTTTCACCAGCAAACGGTGGCTCCACCGCAAAGCATCGCGGCCGTGGTGGCGGCTTTCTTGCGTTCAGAGCAACACCACTCAGAAGATTGGGTGGATCCGTGGTCGCATCGCCAGAGTTGGTTGATGCAAGGCCGCTCTGTGCGCAGCTTTCATTTTGAAATACATGGCGAAACGCACACTGCAGCGCTCACCAGTTTGGTCAGAGGTGGTATGCGCTTACAGATTGACGGACATGAAGCCGCATTCAGTTGGCGTGATGCAGCCGGTCAATTGCAAGTGACTTGGGGCGATCAATCATTGCGTTGCCATGTCTACCAAGACGCCGTTGACTGGCACGTGTTTACTGACACCGGTGAAGCCAGTCTGCGTTTGTCAGACCCTTTGGCCTATGTGAAGCAAGACGCCGCTGTTGGTGGAAATCTGGCGGCTCCGATGCCCGGCAAGCTGTTGTCATTTGCAGTGAAGACCGGCGACAAAGTGGTGGCCGGACAAGCGCTGGCAGTCATGGAAGCCATGAAGATGGAACACACCGTGGCCGCACCCGGCAACGGCACGGTGGCCGAGTTGTTGTACGCGCCCGGCGACCAAGTGGCCGAAGGCGCGCCGCTGTTGCGCTTGACGGTGGACTGATATGACAGAGCCGCACACCCCTTGGCAAAGTCTGCGTCAACGCTGGCAGCAGGTGCAGCAGGTGCCTGACAACCAGGCCTTGGCTTCACCTTGCATGTCGGTGTGCATCATGAAAAGCGATGTAGATGAATGCCACGGCTGTTTACGCAGCCTCGATGAAATCGCCCGCTGGGGCATGAGTTCACCGCAACAACAACGTGCTGTTTGGCAACGCCTTGCGCAGCGCATAGAACAACATTTCAACAAGGCCTGACATGCACCAACTCACTTTTTATTTCGATGTGATCAGCCCCTATGCTTATTTGGCATTCGACCAATTGCCGCGCACCTTGCAAGGCTTGAGTTACCAAGTGGTTTACAAGCCGGTGTTGTTTGGTGGCTTGTTGAAACACCACGGGCAATTGGGCCCGGTGGAAGTGGTCGGAAAACGCGAATGGACATACCGCCAGTCGCTGTGGTTGGCGCGCCAACAAGGCTTGGATCTGCAAATGCCTGCCGCGCATCCTTTCAATCCGTTGCCCTTGTTGCGATTGGCCATTGCCTGCGACGCCAACGGACAACCCAACCGACACGTGTGTGAAGCGGTGTTCAAACATGTCTGGTGTGGAGGCCTTGACCCCAGTGACAGCCAGCGCTTGGAAGCCTTGGCCCGCAGTCTGCAACCAGCACGTTCACCAGACGCGAACGAAGTGAAAGAAACCTTGCGACAAAACACCGAGCAAGCCATTGCCGATGGCGTGTTCGGTGTGCCCAGCATTCAGGCAGACGGCGAAATGTTTTGGGGCTTGGACGCCTTGCCGATGCTGCGTGAATTTTTAGACGGCGATGACTGGTACCGCAGTCCGGCTTGGACATCAGCTGCCAATTTACCCGCAGGCATTCACCGCAAGCGCTGAAAATTCGCATCGCGAAATAAACTGCAAGGGTTTGCCCTAGGGTTGTCAGCCCTGATTCAGTTTTGCGTCAGTCGCTGGCAAGAAGCAGCAAACAAAATACCGATAAACCCCAGTCAGCGGGTAACCCAAAGGAGACACCATGGCCATCGTGCATGAAGACCGACCAATGTCGTCGGAAGAAAAGAAAGTCATTTTTGCCTCGTCACTGGGCACGGTGTTCGAGTGGTATGACTTCTACCTTTACGGCGCACTTGCGGCCATCATCGCCAAGCAGTTCTTCAGCGGCTTGGACCAAGGCTCTGCCTTCATTTTTGCGCTGCTGGCATTTGCCGCAGGTTTCATCGTGCGCCCGTTCGGTGCCATATTTTTTGGCCGCTTGGGTGACATGATCGGTCGCAAATACACCTTCTTGGTGACCATTCTCATCATGGGTTTGTCGACCTTTATTGTGGGCATTTTGCCAACCTACGCCAGTATTGGTGTGGCCGCGCCGATCATCTTGATCGCCTTGCGTTTGCTGCAAGGTTTGGCGCTCGGCGGTGAATACGGCGGTGCTGCCACTTATGTGGCCGAACACGCGCCGCACGGCAAACGCGGCGCTTACACCGCTTGGATTCAAACCACCGCAACCCTGGGATTGTTTTTGTCTTTGCTGGTGATTTTGGGCACGCGTACCGCCATCGGTGAAGAGGCCTTTGAAGATTGGGGCTGGCGCATTCCTTTCTTGGTGTCTATCGCTTTGTTGGGGGTGTCGGTTTACATCCGCTTGTCCATGAACGAGTCACCTGCTTTCACCAAAATGAAAGCCGAAGGAAAAACCTCTAAAGCACCTTTGACCGAGTCATTCGGCCAATGGAAAAATTTGAAGATTGTGATCTTGGCCCTGATCGGTTTGACCGCAGGCCAAGCCGTGGTCTGGTACACCGGCCAGTTTTATGCCTTGTTCTTCTTGACCCAGTCGTTGAAAGTTGATGGGGCCACAGCCAATTTGTTTGTGGCTGCCTCGTTGATCATCGGCACGCCTTTCTTCATCATTTTTGGAGCCTTGTCAGACAAGGTCGGACGCAAGCCCATCATCATGCTGGGTTGTTTGCTGGCCGTTCTGTCTTATTTCTTTGTGTTTGAACAATTGACCAAAGCCGCCAACCCAGATTTGCATGCGGCACAGCAAGCCAACAAAGTGGTGGTGGTGGCTGACCCGGCAGAGTGTTCATTCCAATTCAACCCCACAGGCACTGCCAAGTTCACTTCTTCATGTGACATCGTCAAGCAAAAACTGGCCGCCAGTTCGGTCAGCTACTCCAACGAAATCGCAGCTCCCGGTACACCAGCGGTCATCAAAGTCGGCGAAAAAACCATTTCTACGGTGGTGACACCAGAAGATGTGGCAGCAGCCAAAGAGGCGGCCGAGAAAAAATTGGAAGCACTCAAAGCGGCTGAACCGGTGGACCCCAAGGCGGTGAAAAGAGCCGAAGACGCGTTGAAAAATCTGTCGGATGAAAAGAAAAGCCGCGATGCTGTCATTTCTGCCAACTTGAGCGACACCCTCAAAGCTGCTGGATACCCTGCCAAAGCTGATCCAATGAAAATCAACAAAGTTTGGGTGATTTTGATCCTGACCTACTTGGTGATTTTGGTGACCATGGTGTATGGACCGATTGCCGCCATATTGGTGGAAATGTTCCCCACCCGCATCCGCTACACCTCCATGTCTTTGCCCTACCACATTGGTAACGGCTGGTTCGGCGGTTTGTTGCCAACCATGGCATTTGCCATCGTGGCGCAGACCGGCAACATGTACAACGGCCTGTGGTATCCCATCATCATTGCTGGTGCTACCTTCATCATCGGTACTTTGTTCATCAAGGAAACCAAAGATGTTGATATTTATGCCGATGACTAATTCGTCTAAGCACTGACTTGCCAGGCCCTCCATCCATGGAGGGCTTTTTTTTTCCTACAATCGCGCACCTTTTGGGAGACTGGCCATCGATATCTTGTTGCAACAAATCATCAATGGACTGGTACTTGGCAGCATGTATGCCTTGCTGGCTCTTGGGTACACCATGGTCTACGGCATCATCAACCTGATCAACTTCGCGCACGGTGAAGTATTGATGGTGGGTGCGTTGACCAGTTGGACCGTCGTCGGTGTGTTGCAACAATATGCACCAGGCATGCCGGGTTGGCTCATGCTGCTGATTTCACTGGTCTGCGCTTGTGTGGTGGCAGCCGCTTTGAATTTCGCCATTGAAAAAATTGCATACAAGCCGCTGCGGGGTGCGCCGAAACTCGCGCCCTTGATCACTGCGATTGGCATGTCCATTTTGTTGCAGACATTGGCCATGGTGATTTGGAAACCCAATTACAAGTCATTCCCCACCTTGTTGCCTAGCGACCCGATTCCTGTGGCAGGTGCAGTCATCACGCCAACTCAAATCCTCATCTTGGCGGTCACTGCCATGGCGCTGGCATTGCTGATGTGGTTGGTCAATGGCACTAAGCTGGGGCGAGCCATGCGCGCTACCTCTGAAAATCCGCGCGTCGCCACCTTGATGGGTGTCAAGCCTGACATGGTGATCTCAGCCACCTTTGTCATTGGCGCGGTATTGGCGGCACTCGCTGGTGTGATGTGGGCTTCTAACTACGGCACGGTGCAACACGGCATGGGCTTTTTACCCGGGCTCAAAGCATTCACCGCCGCTGTGTTTGGCGGCATTGGCAACTTGCCCGGCGCGGTGGTCGGGGGTATTTTGCTGGGCTTGATTGAAGCCATCGCCTCGGGCTATATCGGCGACCTGACGGGAGGTGTGCTGGGCAGCCATTACGCCGATATCTTCGCGTTCGTGGTGTTGATTGCCGTGCTGACTTTGCGGCCCTCGGGCTTATTGGGTGAACGCGTCGCGGACAGGGCATGAAAACCATGAAAAACCACACCGCCGCATCTTATGTACGTTACGCCGCTTGGGGCGTGCTGTTGATGGTGTTGCCTTTGGTGTTGCAGATATTTGGCAACGGATGGGTGCGCATCGCTGACATGGCTTTGTTGTATGTGTTGCTGGCTTTGGGTTTGAATATTGTGGTGGGTTATGCGGGCTTGCTTGACTTGGGGTTTGTCGCTTTTTTTGCGGTGGGTGCCTACATGTTTGGCTTATTGGCGTCACCGCACCTGATAGAAAACTTTCCCATGTTTGCCGCCCTGTTCCCGCAAGGCATACATACCCCTTTGTGGGTGGTGATTCCGTTGGGTGCGGCTTTGGCTGGTTTGTTCGGCCTATTGCTTGGCGCGCCCACCTTGAAATTGCGCGGCGATTACTTGGCCATCGTGACCTTGGGTTTTGGTGAAATCATCCGCGTGTTTTTGAACAACCTTGACAACCCGGTCAACATCACCAATGGCCCTAAGGGTTTGGGACAAATTGACCCGATGACCATCATGGGCCATCCACTGTCACGCACACTTGACCTGGGTTTCATGCAATTGCCCAGTGTCACGCAGTACTACTATTTGTTTTTAGCCGTGGTGTTGGTCAGTGTGTTGGTGTGTTACCGCTTAGAGCATTCGCGCATTGGTCGCGCTTGGATGGCGATTCGTGAAGATGAAATAGCGGCCAAGGCCATGGGGCTGAATACGCGCAACCTCAAGCTCATGGCGTTTGGCATGGGCGCGGCATTCGGTGGTGTCTCCGGTGTGTTGTTTTCTTCTTTCCAAGGATTTGTATCACCTGAATCATTCAGCCTGATGGAGTCGGTGATGATCGTCGCCATGGTGGTCTTGGGCGGCTTAGGTCATTTGCCGGGCGTGATTTTGGGTGCGGTGTTGTTGTCGGCTCTGCCCGAAGTGTTGCGCTATGTGGCCAGCCCCTTGCAAGAGCTGACCGGTGGCCGACTAGACGCCGCCATACTGCGCCAACTCTTGATTGCATTGGCGATGATTCTCATCATGCTGTGGCGACCGCGTGGTTTGTGGCCAGCACCGGAACACGGCAAGGCCTTGCCTGCTGATAAGAGGTCAGCATGAGTACACCCGTGTTGAATGTGCAAGGTATCTCCAAACGCTTTGGCGGCTTGCAAGCGCTGAGTGATGTAGGCATGACGATTCAGCGCGGCCAGGTGTATGGTTTGATCGGCCCGAACGGTGCGGGCAAAACCACTTTCTTCAATGTCATTACCGGCTTGTACACACCCGACACCGGCAGTTTCGAGTTGGCTGGCAAGCCTTACCAACCCACGGCAGTGCACGAAGTGGCCAAGGCGGGCATTGCGCGCACATTTCAAAACATCCGCTTGTTCGCTGACATGACTGCGCTGGAAAATGTCATGGTAGGGCGGCATGTGCGCACACGCTCGGGCTTGCTGGGCGCTATTTTCCGCAGCAAAGCTTTTGTCGCTGAAGAAGCGGCTATCGAACAGCGTGCCCACGAGTTGCTGGCCTATGTAGGCATCGCCGATTTGGCTGACTACAAAGCACGAACGCTGAGTTATGGCGACCAGCGCCGGTTGGAAATTGCGCGTGCACTGGCGACCGATCCGCAGTTGATGGCCTTGGACGAACCAGCCGCCGGCATGAACGCCACCGAAAAAGTACAACTGCGTGAATTGATTGACCGCATTCGCAACGATGGGCGCACCATTTTGCTGATCGAGCATGACGTGAAATTGGTCATGGGTTTGTGCGATGCAGTGACCGTGTTGGACTACGGCAAGCAAATCGCGCAAGGCACACCGGCGCAGGTGCAGTCCGATCCCAAAGTGATCGAAGCCTATCTCGGCACAGGAGAGCATTGAATGAGTGCCTTGTTGCAAGTCACCGATTTGCGGGTTGCTTATGGCGGCATTCAAGCGGTCAAAGGCGTCAGCTTTCAGGTCAACGAAGGCGAATTGGTATCGCTGATCGGCTCGAATGGCGCAGGTAAAACCACCACCATGAAGGCCATCACCGGTTCGCTGCTGCCAACGGCCGGACGCATCGAATACCTGGGCCGTGACATACGCGGCCAGGGCAGTTGGGACCTGGTCAAGCAAGGCTTAGTCATGGTGCCCGAGGGGCGCGGCGTGTTCACCCGCATGAGCATTGTGGAAAACCTACAGATGGGTGCGTATTTGCGTAGCGATAAGCGGGGCATTCAGACCGATATGGACCGTGTGTTTGCGTTGTTTCCACGGCTCAAAGAACGCAGTGCACAATTGGCCGGCACCCTGTCCGGCGGCGAGCAGCAAATGCTGGCCATGGGACGTGCCTTGCTCAGCCGCCCGCGACTCCTGCTGTTGGACGAACCGTCCATGGGCTTGTCGCCCCTCATGGTGGACAAAATATTCGAGGTGATTGCCGAAGTGGCAGGTTTGGGCGTCACTGTGTTGCTGGTCGAACAAAACGCCAGTCGTGCCCTGAAGATGGCGCAACGTGCTTACGTGATGGAATCCGGCGAAATCAGCATGCAGGGCGAGGCAAAAGCCCTGCTGCATGACCCAAAAGTTCGCGCCGCCTACCTCGGTGAATAATGGCGGGATGAGCCAAGGTTTTATTCGCATTCGGGGTGCCCGTCAGCACAATCTCAAAAACATCGACATAGACATCCGCACCAACGAGTTGACGGTGTTCACTGGCCCGAGCGGTTCCGGTAAATCCAGTCTGGTGTTCGACACTTTGTACGCCGAAGGCCAGCGTCGCTATGTAGAAACATTCAGCGCTTACGCGCGGCAATTTTTAGACCGCATGGACCGACCGGCGGTAGACAAAGTCGAGGGCGTGCCGCCAGCGATTGCGATTGACCAGACCAACCCGGTGCGCAGTTCACGTTCAACGGTAGGCACCATGACCGAGTTGAACGACCATTTGAAACTGTTGTTCGCCCGCGCCGGCCAATTGTTTGACAGGCGAACCGCGCAAGCAGTTGAGCATGACAGTGCCGACAGTATTTTTCAAAAATTGCTGGCCCAAAGCGAAGGTGATCCCCGCTGGGTCATTACTTTTCCGGTGGAGCTGCCCGCCAACACCAGCGCCGACGAATTGCAGGCATGGCTGAGTGCCAGCGGTTTCACCCGCATACATACACAACGTGAAATCACCTACAGCGCAGATCCAGCGCCAGCCACCCACAAAAAATCTGCAGCTGCAAAAAAAACAGCAGCAGCCAAGAAAACCGCCACTGCCAAGCCGGATACAAACGGCAAACGCCAATTGCTGGATGTGGTGGCCGACAGGTTTCGCTTGCAACAGGTTGAACACGTTCGTGCCATGGAAGCGATTGAACTGGCATTGCAACGCGGCAGCGGCCGCATGACCGCTTACCGCATGCCCGCAGAGGCAGGCACTGACAGCCTGGGCGAAGCCTTTCGTTTCTCCACTGGCTTGCATTGTCCTGACAGTGATTTGCGCTACAGCGAACCGACGCCTTCGATGTTTTCATTCAATTCGCCGGCAGGTGCATGCCCCACCTGCAAAGGGTTTGGGCGTGTCATTGGCGTCGATTACGGCTTGGTCATTCCGAACGACAAAATGACCTTGCGCATGGGTGCCATCAAGCCCATGCAAACCCCTGCGTGGCAGGAATGCCAAGATGATTTGATGCGGCATGCGGAGACGGCGGGCATACCGCGCGACACCGCTTGGTACAAATTAACCGCCGAACAACATGACTGGGTGATTCACGGCTCACCCAATTGGAACGGTAAATGGAACCAGCAGTGGTATGGCGTCAAGCGTTTCTTTGAATACTTAGAAACCAAGTCGTACAAGATGCACATTCGTGTGCTGCTCTCCAAGTACCGCTCGTACACCTTGTGCACTGATTGCAACGGTGCCCGACTGCAGACCGAAAGTTTGCTATGGCGCATCGGTAGTCGCGCGGGTGCTGACATGGCATTGCCTGCTGCACGGCGTTTTTTGCCGCAAGGCGTGCAATGGTCGCGCGACCAACTTGAAGCCTTGCCGGGCTTGTGTCTGCACGACATGATGCTCATGCCGATACACAGACTGCGTGGTTTTTTTGACCACATGGCTTCTGATGCGTCACTCACTGCCCATGCGCAGGCCGAGCAGCAAGCGCTGCATTTGTTGCTGGATGAAATCCGCACCCGCTTGAAATATTTGTGCGATGTCGGCATCGGTTATTTGAGTTTGGACAGACAAAGCCGCACGCTCAGTGGCGGCGAGGTGCAGCGCATCAACCTGACCACAGCCTTGGGCACTTCCTTGGTCAATACCTTGTTTGTGCTGGACGAGCCCAGCATCGGTTTGCATCCGCGAGACATGCACCGCATCACGCAAGCCATGTTGCGTTTGCGTGATGCAGGCAACACCTTGGTGGTGGTCGAACACGATCCCGCGGTGATGCTGGCAGCCGACCGGATTGTGGACATGGGGCCCGGCCCGGGCGAGCGCGGCGGGCAAGTGGTGTTTGATGGCACACCTGAGCAATTGAAACAAGCCGATACGCTCACAGGCGCTTATTTGGGTGCGCGCAAACAAGTGGGTGTGGGTTTGAAGCGCATGGTGAGCGACGCTACACCGCGTTTGGTGCTCGAAGGTGCGCGTGAACACAATTTACGCGATCTGCACATTGAATTTCCTTTGCAACGCTGGGTCACGGTGACTGGTGTCAGCGGCTCGGGCAAATCTACATTGGTGCAAGACATATTGGCACCGGCATTGCTGCGGCATTTCGGCAAAAGCACGGAAGGCGCAGGCGCACATGACCGCTTGCTGGGGGCGGACCATTTGAGCGATGTGGTGTTTGTGGACCAGTCGCCGATTGGCAAAACTGCACGTTCGAATCCGGCGAGTTATGTCGGCGCATGGGATGCCGTGCGAGAGATATTCGCCAACACGGCGATGTCGCGTCAGCGCAGTTACACCGCGTCCAAATTCAGCTTCAACGGCGGCGACGGGCGTTGCCCGACTTGCGGCGGCTCCGGTTTCGAGCATGTGGAAATGCAGTTTTTGAGCGATGTGTATTTGCGTTGCCCGGATTGCGACGGCCAGCGCTATCGGCCGGAAATTTTGGAAGTCAAAATCGAGCGAAAAAAATCGGCGCATGAGCCGCCGGTGTTTTTGAATGTCGCCGATGTCTTGAATCTGACGGTGAGCGAAGCGGTGCAATTGTTTGCCAATGACCGCGACGTGATCCGCGCCTTGCAGCCCATCGTCGATGTCGGTTTGGAATACGTGCGCTTAGGCCAACCGGTGCCCACACTCAGCGGCGGCGAAGCCCAGCGTTTGAAGCTGGCTGGTTTTTTGGCTGAAGCTGCAAAGGTCGCGTCATCCAGCCGTCAACCTGCGGCACGCAAAGGCGTGCTGTTTTTGTTTGACGAGCCGACCACGGGTTTGCATTTCGACGACATCGCCAAGCTGATGCGCGCATTGCGTCGTTTGCTGGATGCCGGTCATTCGCTGATCGTCATCGAGCACAACCTGGACGTGATTCGTGCCAGCGATTGGCTCATTGACCTCGGGCCCGAAGGCGGCGAGGGCGGTGGTTTGCTGGTGGCAGAAGGCACGCCGGAACAACTGCGAGAACACCCCACATCGCACACCGGATTGGCTTTGCGTGACTATGTGCAGGCCATGGGGCAGTTATTGGATTCTGACGCGACAAGCTTACCCGTCGCGACAAGGGCGGCGGTGGAAGTAGCCGAACCTTCTGCCAAATACCTTGGCCACGTACTGAACAACAACATACGCATCATCAATGCCAAAGAGCACAACTTAAAAAACCTGAGTGTGGATATTCCACGCGGCCAATTCAATGTGGTCACGGGTGTCAGTGGTTCGGGCAAATCGACATTGGCGTTTGATATCTTGTTCAACGAAGGACAGCGGCGTTATTTGGAAAGTTTGAACGCCTATGCGCGAAGCATCGTGCAACCGGCGGGTCGCCCCGAGGTAGACGCGGTTTATGGCATACCGCCGACCGTTGCTATCGAGCAGCGTTTGTCGCGGGGTGGCCGCAAGTCGACAGTGGGCACCACCACCGAGGTCTGGCATTTCTTGCGATTATTGTTTGTGAAACTGGGCACACAACATTGCACACATGATGATGCTGCCTTGCAACCGCAAACTCCTGAGCGTTTGTTGGCGTTGTTGATGAAGCAGTTTCGAGGTCAACACATCGGCTTGCTGAGCCCCTTGGTGATGAACCGCAAAGGCGTCTACACCGAATTGGCAGACTGGGCCAGGCCCCGCGGTTACACCCATTTGCGGGTGGATGGACAGTTTTTGCCAACCCTGGGATTTCCACGGATCGACCGGTTCAAGGAACATACGGTGGAGTTGCCGGTGGCGAGCATGGCCATCGAGCCAGCGCGTGAAGCTGAGTTACGCCAAGCACTGATGACGGCTTTGGAGCACGGCAAAGGCTTGGTGCATGTTTTGAGTGGTTTGGATGGATTGCAACAGGCCATGGAAAGTGGCGACGACACATCACAAATTGGACAACTTCATGCGTTCTCGACGCGACGGGCTTGCCCGGTGTGCGACACCTCCTATGCTGAACTCGATCCACGTTTGTTCTCATACAACAGCAAACACGGCTGGTGTACGTCATGTGTCGGCACCGGCACCGCATTGACACGCGAGCAACGAGCCGCCATGGATGATTCGGTACAAGACCCGCAGGATCGCGGCCGCGAAAAAAGCTTTGCCGAACCCGAATTGGAAGACCTCACGGATCAAGTTTGTACCGCTTGTCACGGCACCCGTTTGAACCCGACGGCGCGTGCTGTCAAGTTTGCCGGTGTGTCCATCACAGAGTTGGCGCGCATGAGTGTGCTGCGCATGCGTACGTGGGCTGCAGGACTGAGCCTGAGTGGACGAGAGGCCCATATTGCACGCGATTTGCTGCCGGAAATCCAAAGCCGCTTAGAGTTTCTCGACAGCGTGGGTTTGGGATATTTGACACTTGACCGGGGTGCGCCCACGTTGAGTGGTGGTGAAGCTCAGCGTATCCGTTTGGCCGCACAACTGGGCAGCCATTTGCAAGGGGTGTGTTATGTGCTGGATGAACCCACCATCGGACTGCATGCGCGTGACAACCAAATTTTGTTGGATGCGTTGAAAGTCCTCAGCGACAAGGGCAACACCTTGGTGGTGGTCGAGCATGACGAAGACACCATTCGACGGGCCGACCACATCATCGATATCGGGCCGAGCGCTGGTAAGCGCGGCGGCCATCTGGTTGCACAAGGGTCGGTGGCGGATCTGATGGCCGCGCCTGATTCGCAAACTGGACGCTACCTCAAACACGCCATGCAACACCCGTTACAAGCACGCCGGCCCGTGCTGGCATCTGGTACAGCTTGGCTGGGTGTGACAGGGGCGTTCTTGCATAACCTGCAAAACGTGAATGTTCAAGTGCCGCTTCAGCGCTTGGTCGCTGTCACTGGCGTCAGTGGGTCTGGCAAATCCACCTTGGCCCGCGATGTGTTGTTGGCCAATGTCAGTGCTGTGGTGGCGCAACGTTCCACACAAGCCGGACGCAAAGCGAATGACGCAGGCAAGCACCCAGCGTGGGTCGGTTGCACGGCGGTCAGCGGCTATGAAAGCGTAGACCGTGTGTTGGAAGTGGACCAAACACCGATTGGCAAAACGCCGCGCAGTTGCCCGGCCACCTACATCGGGTTCTGGGACACCATCCGTAAATTGTTTGCAGATACCTTAGAGGCCAGAGCACGCGGCTACGGTCCCGGGCGTTTCAGTTTCAACACCGGCGAAGGCCGTTGCCCGGGTTGCGAAGGCCAAGGCATGCGCACGATTGAAATGAGTTTTTTGCCGGATGTGAAAGTGTTGTGCGAGGTCTGTAAAGGCGCGCGCTTCAACCCCGAGACTTTGGCGGTGCGCTGGCGCGGCAAAAGCATAGGCGATGTGTTGCAAATGGAAGTCGACGAAGCGGTGGAGTTTTTCGCGGCCATGACGCAAATCAGCCATCCTTTGCAATTGCTCAAAGATGTGGGCTTGGGTTATTTGACCTTGGGGCAGCCTTCACCTACCTTGAGTGGCGGTGAGGCGCAACGCATCAAACTGGTGACCGAGTTGTCTAAGGTGCGGGACGACATCACGCGGCGTGGGCAACAAGCACCGCATACCTTGTATGTGTTGGACGAACCGACGGTGGGTTTGCACATGGCCGATGTGGACAAATTGATCCGTGTGTTGCACCGCTTGGTTGATGGCGGCCACAGCGTGGTGGTGATTGAACACGATTTGGATGTGATCGCCGAGGCCGATTGGGTGATTGATTTAGGCCCAGAAGGCGGCGATGGCGGTGGGCGTGTGGTGGCGGCAGACACCCCCGAGGCGTTGGTGACCTTGGGCACCCACACCGGGCGCGCGTTACAGCCTGTGCTGGCACGTTCTTAAATGGCATTTTTGATCGGCGCTTGCGGCTGACTACAATCTCGCATTGTCTTTATGAATATACATACGCAACGCCGAATCGACGCCTGGGTCGGTCCCTCTTTATGTGGCCTGGTGTCTCTGTGGGACCGTTTCTTTGGACGCGCCGCCGACCCATCACAACCGGTACAAAAAGTGCTGGTCATCATGTTGTCCGAAATGGGCAGCATGGTGTTGGCTGGTCCCATGTTTGGCCATATTCAACAGCGCCACCCCGGGGCGCAAATTCACATCCTGCAACTCAAACGCAATCAATCGGTGGCGCGACTGCTAGGCTTGGCACCCGAGTCACAGTTGCATGGCATTGATGACAGCGGCTTGTTCAGCCTGCTGCGCGATTTGCTGCGCGTGTTGTGGCGCTTGCGCGGGATGAAATTGGATGCGGTGATTGACTGCGAATTGTTTTCCCGCATCAGTGCTTTGCTGGCCTATGGTTGCGGTGCGCGCTTGCGGGCGGGCTTCACACCGCATACCCAAGAGGGTTTGTACAGAGGTTCTTTCTTCAATGCGGCGGTTTCTTACAACCCCTATCGTCACATCAGTTTGCAATTCATGGCGTTGGTGGAAGCCTTGCAATCGAACACCATGCCGCGCAGTAAAAGCATGGCAGTTACAGCCAAGCATTTGGACTCAGGTTTACGCGTGCATTTCAGCCAGGATGAAATGGCTGATTTCACCCA
Organism: Comamonadaceae bacterium; assembly: GCA_027488735.1. Classification (GTDB taxonomy): domain Bacteria; phylum Pseudomonadota; class Gammaproteobacteria; order Burkholderiales; family Burkholderiaceae_C; genus Limnohabitans. The sequence continues at coordinate 32,145 of JAIYBB010000005.1, forward strand.
ACAGTTGCGCCGTGATTACCCTGAGTTCATGTCAGCGTCCAAACGCATCTTGTTTTATGTCGGTGGTGGCTTGCTGCCCATACGCGCCTGGCCGGCCGCACATTACGCCAAGCTTGCCAAGAGTTTGTGTGCGCAAGGGCATGCGGTTGGCATCATCGGTTTGCCAGAAGATCAACCGCTGGCACTTGCCATTCAGGCCGAGTGCGCGCATTCTTTGTGTTTGAATTTTGTCGGTTACACCAAAAACCTTGAGGCCTTGACCCGGTTATTTTTTCACAGCGATTTGCTGGTCACCAATGACGGCGGCCCCGGGCATTTCGCCAGCCTCACACCGATTCGCACACTGATGTTTTTTGGCCCTGAAACCAGCGCCTTGTACGGGCCGCTCACGCCGCGTGCTGTGGCGCTTGAAAGCCATGTGGCATGTTCCCCATGTTTGACCGCTTATAACCACCGCGCTACGCCGTGCGATGGCGACAACCAATGCTTGAAGCAAATTGAGCCCGAGCAGGTGTTGTCATTGGCGTTGACCCAGTTGCAATTGTGCGAACCACGTTTGCCGGCGTATGTCTGAATTACCGCCGTCTGTGCTGCCGGTTCGATTGCCCGCTTGGTTAGCCTGGTCTGAACCAGTCTTGGTGCGATTATTTGCATGGCGTTATTTTCGCTTTGCCACTGTGGGCGCGTCTGGCACGGTGGTCAATATTGCGGTTCTGTATGTCATGCAAGAGTGGGTGCTACCGGTTGTCATTGCCAGCCCAGACTTGCGTTTGTCGGTGGCATTGGTGGGGGCGATTGCTGTGGCCACCATCAATAATTTTGCATGGAACAGTCTGTGGACATGGGCCGACCGATTGCAAGCAGGCGACACACCAAACTTGCGAACCGACTTGGCTACCGGCAAGCGCCTTTTCAAATACACCTTGTCTAGCTGGTTGGGCATACTGATTCAATACAGCCTGACTTTATGGCTGTCTGCCCATATGTATTACTTGGTCGCCAATGTGTTGTCTATTTTGTTGGCCAGTGTCAGCAATTTTTTGGCCAATGACAAATGGACATTCAGACAAAAGTCGGTTGATGATCAGGCATGACAACCACACAAGCTGACCGACCTTTGCCCTCGACCCGGGTGCTGTGGGTAACGGTTGTGGCAGTGGCCTTGCTGTATGTCTGGGGTATCGATAACCTGTACATGCCAAGCAATGGCGATGAAATGGTTTATGCGCATATTGCAAGGCTGACCGCAGCCAGCGCGCAGTGGTTGCCGCTGGTGTCTGATTTGAATGACATGCGTAACACCAAACCGCCTCTGCTGTTTTGGCAGAGCATGGTTATCAGCGGTTGGGGCGAGTATTGGCAGTTATGGATATTGCGCTTGCCCAGTTTGTTTTATTTGGGCTTGGTTTGCGTGGGAATGTCGTTGTTATTGCACCGGTGGTTGGGTGAATGGCGAACCGCAGCTTGGGCGGTATTGTGTGTGCTGCTGTCTTGGGGCACATTTCGTTACGGCAGACCCTATCTGACCACAGCTCCCGAGATGTTTTGGTTTGGCTTGGCCCCGGGTTGGGTGCTTTGGCGCGCGGCCCAGCCAAGCACGCGCGGCATTCACCACACTGTCTCTGAATGGGGCGCTTGGACCGTACTTGGTTTACTGAGCGGCCTGGGTTTGGCTTACAAATCCTTTGCCCTGATCGCACCATTGGCAGCCGCTACTTGGGCCATGCGCTTGGCATTACAGCCGCGCTGGTCGTGGCGTGACCTAGGGGTATGCACAGCGCAAACCCTTTGGTTGTCGGTGTTGTCGGTGGGAGTGTTTGCCACTTGGTTGTTGCTGGACCCGCAACCACAAGAAGTGTGGCGCGAGTTTGTTCAGCGTGAAAACGCTGGCAAGATGAGCAGCAACCAGTCATATCTGTCCGTGTTGTTCAGCCTCAAAGGGTCGGGCGATTACTTGGTCGCCCCTTTGTTGAATACCGGTTTGTTGTTTCCTTGGGTGCTGGCACTGGCGGCGATTGGCTGGCGATTTGTGCGAGTGCATGGCTGGGTGTGGCGGGGTGGATTGTCAATGGCGCTTTGGCTGTGGATCGCGGTCTGGTGCTTGGTGTTTATGCTGCCCAGCCAACGCTCTGGCCGTTACTTGTTGCCATTGATGCCCGCCTTGGCCATGTTGATGGCCATGCATGCAGAAAAATTCTCTGCTGTTGTGGCGCGCAGTTCAGGACTGCTCAGTGCAATGGCGTTGACGGTGTTGTGCTGGTTGGCGTGGCATGCCCTCAGCGTGGGCATTTTGCCTATGCCATGGGCGTTGTGCGTCGCGTTGGCGGGCTTGGGTGTGGTCGTGCTGTGTGCGGCCATGTGGCGGTCGGTTGACCAAGCTGCGATTCAGTCACTGTGGTGTGCTGCTTTATTTTTACTCGGCTTCAATGCTTTGTTGCAAGGTCTGTCGGGTGAGCGTGTGCGTTTTCACGGCAGTATGGCGGATCGACCCAGCGCCGAAACGGTATGGGTCACAGAGGGTTTCAACGGTGAATTTGAGCGCTTGCAATTTTTGTTGCCGGGTAACAACCGGTTCGTGCCAGAGCAGGCCAAACTCAATGCATTGATTGATGGAACAGACCGTACGCCGGGCACATGGTTCATCGTTCCTCGCCTGATGAGCGATCCACCGTTGGCCTGTGAAGCCCTACACATTTGCGAACGCGTGGCAGTGCGTTGGGACATTGAGCAACGTTTAAAACCCGGGCAGGTGCATGCTGGCAATATGTGGCGACCCAGCGAATGGCTGTGGCGTCAAGAGTGGTTGCTTCGTGTGCGTTGAAGCCAACCGTATTTGACCCACTGGTAATGCGCAAACAACCACAGGCCTGGATCTAACCAAGCGTCCCACACATTGCCAGAGGGTGCATGTGTTGCCACAAACAAACCAGTAGCAACCAGCCAACAGGTCGCGGCTTTGGCATGCCATTTGGGCAAGGACAACACATAGGCAGCGGTCATCCACAAACCCGATAGCCACCAAGCCAACCACAGCAAACGATGATCAAAGCCCAAGCTGTAAATGTCCCACGGCAGCATGCCGAATGCATCAAGCAACAGGCACCAACCAACCAGCACCAGAGCCAGCCATAACCAAGGGCTGAGTCGCGTTGTGGTGTGATTGGCAAACAACCGGACGGAAGGGCCTTTGATGTCGCTCCAAGCCACTGCAAGGCATGCGCATAGTGTGATCAAGCTAGGGGTTTGAAACACCATTCCCAGTGCAGGCAGCACCGATTGCCAGACCAGCAGCAACAGCAAAGCCGCAATGCTGGAAATTACCCAGCGCCAGCGCCGGTCATACGAGGGCAAGCATTGGACACCAAGCCAACTCAAGACCGCCAGCCAGATGACGGCATGAAAAAATTGTTGCACCGCCAACGGCGGTAACAGCAATGATGCATTGAGGCCATACAAAATGTTCATGGCGTCGCCTTGCCAGGGGGCGCAGCACGCCAGCGTTGCCAAGCAATGCCTTGGCGCAAATGCGTGTAGCTGACCCACAACCGGTCTTCGCTCCAACGCAATGACGGGTAAGAATATTCGCTGCCAGATTCGCCCTCGGCAAGCATCAAAGCGGGCGACCAATTCAACCCGTCTGGGCTGTGGTGCATGACCAACTGGGTACGACCCCGTTCAAGTGGATTGCGCGCCATCATCCATTCACCCGAGGGCAAGCGCAGACTGGCCACCGCAGTGTCTCGTTGGCTCAGGGCCAACTCGGGTTGCAACTGCCAATGTTGGCCGGCATCGGTGCTGGCGAGCACTTGGAGCTTGTCGCGTGGTCCCAAGGTGCGCAAATAGGCCAGCCAGTGGTTGCCATTAACTGCTGCCGGCGCAGGTTGCAAGGCTTGGTGTATGTGGGTCAAACGACGCAGCCCTTGAAACTCTCCGCCCGGGCTGAACCAAGCAAACAAGGGATAGTGACCACCCAATTCGAAATGCAAGGGCAGCACCATGCCACCATCGGCCAGCGGCATCGGAGAATGACGCACCAGATGGCTGAGATTCCACAGCCAACCCAGTGGCAATTGACCGACTACTTCAAAAGCGGGTGCGGACGGATTGGCAGTGATCGCATGACTTTGGCGCACATGCAGCACCCGTGCAGCGGCCCATCCTCCCAGCCCGGTTCCCACCACAAACAAGTGCAAGCGTTGTTGCTGGTCCACCCAAGCCACTGGGTTGCCTATGTGCAATATGCCTTTGCCCAATGCAGCGCCTGCGGTATGGCGATCGATCACCCACACTGGCGCGGTCCAGGTTTGTTGCTGACGCAACCACAGTGACATGGCAATGCGCACATCGGGGCGGGCCTCTTTGCTGCCCGCAAACCAGAAAGCCGCCAGCGCGTAAGTAGGGTGGTCGGGCAAAGCCACCAAGTTGCTGGCGTGGGCCGCGGGCGCTTCTTCGGGTTGACCGATCATGCCTTGGGCCTCTAGCACCCAAGTGTGAAGGGAAGGGGTCGTTTGAGGGGTTGAGGGCAGGGCGGCGGGCCTGCCAATTGGGTTGACCTGATGGGGATGGAGCGACAACACCACGCCCACAAGCAACCACACCAATAGCCAGACCACGGGTCGAAGAGAGGCGGGCATCCAGTCTTTGCGCATACGCTGTTATCAGCCGGCCGATCCGAGCGACAAACCGGCGTGTTCGCGCAAAGGATGGAAATGGATATGCGGAAAACGTTCTTGCGCCAAACGCACGTCATATGGCGAGGTGCACAAATAAGCCAGCGTGTGGGCGGCGTCCAGCGCCATGCGTTGCGGGTAAGCGTTGCTGAACTCGCGCAGTTGCGCCGGTGTGTCGGCGGTGATCCAGCGTGCGCCGGTGTATTGGCAAGGCTCTAACCGCACATCGCAGTCGTATTCGGCTTTGAGTCGGTGTTGCACCACTTCAAATTGCAATTGGCCAATGGCGCCGAGCAACATAGGCCCGCCGATTTCGGGTTTGAACACTTGAATCGCGCCTTCTTCGCCGAGTTGCTCCAAACCGGTTTGCAACTGCTTGGTGCGCAGTGGGTTTTTCAGCAGCACGGTCATGAACAATTCGGGCGCGAAAAACGGCAAGCCGGTGAATTGCAAACTGCTGCCGTCGGTGATGGTGTCGCCGAGTTGTACGCCACCATGGGTGGTGAAGCCGATGATGTCACCCGCAAAGGCTTCTTCCACCGCTTCGCGCCGCTGACTCAAAAAGGTGACCACGGAAGTGGGGCGCAATTCTTTGGCGCTGCGTTGCACTTTGAGCTTCATGCCCGGCGCGTATTTGCCCGAGGCCACGCGCACAAACGCGATGCGGTCGCGGTGGTTGGCATCCATATTGGCTTGCACTTTGAACACCACACCGGAGAAACCGCTGTCCTCGGGCTGCACGGTTTTTTCTACCATTTGCTTGTTGACCAGCAGCGAGCTTTGCCGAGACTGCGGGAAAGGCGCCAAATCGACCAATGCGTCCAGCACTTCCATCACGCCGAAATTGTTCACACCAGAACCGAAGAACACTGGCGTTTGCTTGCCTTGTAAAAAAGCCTCGCGGTCAAACGTGGGCGATGCGCCGGTGGCCAGTTCCATGCTGTCCATGGCGGCGGTCCATTCCAGGCCGAAGCGTTGTGACAAATCGGCTTGTTCGGTGAGTGCAATGGTTTCGAAATCCTGCGGCAAGCGTTCGCTGCCCGACTCGAACACCGTCATCGCTTGGGTGCGCAAATTGATGATGCCGCCGAAACTTTTGCCTTGACCCACCGGCCAGGTCATGGGCACGCAAGGCATGCCGAGTTCACGTTCGACCTCGTCCAAAATATCCAGTGGGTCGCGCACCTCGCGGTCCATTTTGTTGACAAAAGTGATGATGGGCGTGTCGCGCTGGCGGCAGACTTCAATCAAGCGGCGGGTTTGTGCTTCCACACCGTTGGCCGCGTCAATCACCATCAAGGCCGAGTCCACCGCAGTCAACACACGGTAGGTGTCTTCCGAGAAATCTTTGTGTCCCGGCGTGTCCAGCAAGTTGATGACGTGCTCGCGGTAGAGCATTTGCATGACCGAGGAGGCCACTGAGATGCCGCGTTGCTTTTCGATTTCCATCCAGTCGCTGGTGGCATGGCGCGAGGCTTTGCGGGCCTTGACTGAACCGGCGATCTGGATCGCGCCAGAAAACAGCAACAGTTTTTCTGTCAGTGTGGTTTTACCCGCGTCAGGGTGAGAAATGATGGCAAACGTGCGTCGACGACGCACTTCTTCTAGGGCTGTGGTCATGGTGTGGACAGGGGATAAGTCGGGATCATAGCCCGATGACTGCCTGTCCTTAGAGTTCACCTTTTTGTTGGTTCAGGGCGAAAAACCGCACCACCCGAATCAGCATATGGCGGTCAAAGGGCTTTGCCAACACGTGGTTGATACCAGCCAGACGACATCGCTCAAGCGCGTCTTGCGCCACATTGGCGGTCAGAGCCACCATCGGCATATCGCGCATGGGCAAGTTGGCATGCTGGCGGATGTGTTGCGCCACTTGGGCACCATCAATGTCGGGCATGACCAAGTCAATCAGCACTAACGCATACACATGTGACAGCATTTTGTCCAACGCCTGTTGACCGTTTTCCGCCTGGTCAATGACTGCATTGGGAAAGTGGCGCAGCAACGTGGTGGTGACCAGCAGCCGGTTGACTTGGTTGTCGTCAACCACCAGCAATTGCAGTGCAGTTTGGTCCAAACTGGCGTCAGTCTGAGGGGTTTGGTTTTTGGGTACTTGCGGTTCAGCCGCGATTTCTAGCGGAAGCTTGACAGTGAAGGTGGTGCCTACCCCTGGCTGGCTGGATAAGCCCAATTCCCCCCGGTGGCTTTTCACCAGACTTTGGGTGATGGCCAGGCCCAGTCCATTGCCGCGCATGGGCTCGCTCATGCGCAAAGCAGTTTGGGCATCATGCACTTGAATGAATGGGCGAAAGATGTGCTTTTGCTGCTCTTCGGTCATGCCGATACCGGTGTCCTCCACCGCCACCAACAGGTACGGCACATCATCCATGTGAATCAGCGACGCACGCATATGCACGCCCCCTTTTGAGGTGAATTTGATGGCATTGCCCAATAAATTGATGAGAATTTGCGACAAACGGTTTTGGTCGATACGCACCCACACAGGCAGATTTTTGGCTAGGGTGAGCTTGTAGCCGAGTTGCATTTCATGAGCTTGGTGGGTCAAGGTGTCAAACGTTTGCTGCAGCACATGGGGCAGGTCGACCACTTGCGGATGCAAGGTCAATTGACCCAACCTGATTTGTGAAAAATCGAGCAGGTCGTTGATGACGGTGAGTAAATGCGCGGCGGCATTTTGGGCGCTGGCGACAAAACCGATGGACTCGTTGTTCAATTGCTTGTTGTCATGCATCAAACCCAAGTAGCCGATCACGGCATTGAGCGGCGTGCGCATGTCGTGGCTCACCATGGCCAGAAATTTGTCTTTGTGTGAGTCAGCCAATTTCAATGCGGCGGATGCATTGGCCAAGCGTTTGTTGATTCGGTTGAGCGTGTGCATGGATTGCGAATGGGCCGAGTCATACACAAACACCAGAATCACTTGGGTGATCTCCAGCAACATGATGCACATGAAGCTTTGTGTCAGTTGTTGCCAACTGTAGAGTTCTGCCATGGGCAAGTGGCCGTTGATTTGGGCAAAAAACATCAACAGCAGACTGAAAAAGCTCAAAACCACCCAAAAAATGGCCCATTGCCGATCCATGCAAAACACTGCCAGCAAGGGCACCAAACCCATGAACACAAGATAGGGAGACGTTAAGCCCCCGGTCAGCACAGCATTGGACAAAATCAAAACTATCAATGTGATTTGGTAAATCGCGTGTGACCACAACATAGGCAAGCCAAACCGCCACGCCGACAAATTGGCCAGCAACAAAGCGCTGGCGACCAAGCAAGTTATCGCCGCGAACGGGTTTGGCAGCCACCACATCAGGATGGAGATGGGCAGCAAAAACACCACGGCAGCCAAGGAGTTGATCAAAAAATAAAAATTTTGTGAACTGCGTAATTCCAAGGGCAACTTGCGCAGCACCCATAAGTAAAAAAGGTAATTTTTATTCGCCATGCTTGGTAATTTGTCAGTCAATTAGGGTTTTGTAAAGTGTAGCTTTGAGTGGGAGTTTTTTGAAATAGAATTTGACTACCGAGGAGCGCTGCAGCAACAAACCATGTTGTGAGGCTCGGAACCCTTTCCAACTGCGCTCACCCACTGATAACGTGAGGTGAGCACCTCGGTACCCCAAGTGCTTGCTTTTCTGCGTCAGTGGCCCTGAACTTTTTTGGAGCCTCACTATGAACGCATCTCTCAAACCTACACAAACCACCGATTTCCATGTCGCCGACATGAGCCTGGCCGATTGGGGCCGCAAAGAAATCAAAATCGCCGAAACCGAAATGCCCGGCCTCATGGCCATTCGCCAAGAGTTCGCCAAAGCGCAACCGCTCAAAGGCGCGCGCATCACCGGTTCACTGCACATGACGATTCAAACAGCGGTGCTGGTTGAAACCCTGCAAGCCCTGGGCGCACAAGTGCGTTGGGCCTCTTGCAATATTTTCTCTACCCAAGACCATGCTGCCGCCGCGCTGGTCGCTAACGGCACACCTGTGTTCGCTTACAAAGGCGAAACATTGGATGACTACTGGGATTACACCCACCGCATTTTTGAATTCGGTGCCAAGGGCACGGACGGCGAAGGTCCGAACATGATTTTGGATGACGGCGGCGACGCCACATTGCTCATGCACTTGGGCAAGCGCGCTGAAAAAGACGCTTCATTGCTGAACAACCCCGGCAGCGAAGAAGAAGTCTGTTTGTTTAACGCCATCAAGGCCAAGCTCGCTGTTGACTCCACTTGGTACAGCCGCAAATCTGCACACATCATCGGCGTGACAGAAGAAACCACCACCGGCGTGTTGCGCCTGAACGAAATGGCTGCCAAGGGCACATTGATGTTCCGCGCCATCAACGTGAACGACTCAGTAACCAAGAGCAAGTTCGACAACCTGTATGGCTGCCGCGAATCGTTGGTGGACTCCATCAAGCGCGCCACTGACGTGATGATCGCCGGCAAAGTGGCTTTGGTGGCCGGTTACGGCGACGTGGGCAAAGGTTCCGCCCAAGCCTTGCGTGCTTTGAGCGCCCAAGTGTGGGTGACAGAAATCGACCCGATCAACGCATTGCAAGCGGCCATGGAAGGCTACAAAGTGGTGACCATGGAATACGCAGCCGACAAAGCCGATATTTTTGTGTCTGCCACCGGCAATAAAAACGTCATCCGTTACGAGCACATGGCCGCCATGAAAGACGAGGCGATTGTGTGCAATATCGGTCACTTCGACAATGAAATCGATGTAGCTTCGCTGGAAAAACTCCAGTGGGACGAGATCAAACCGCAAGTCGATCACATCGTCTTCCCTGACGGCAAAAAAATCACTTTGCTGGCCAAAGGCCGTTTGGTGAATTTGGGTTGCGCCACCGGCCACCCTAGCTTTGTGATGAGTGCCAGCTTTGCTAACCAAACCATCGCCCAGATCGAGTTGTTTACCAAGCAAGACCATTACGAAAACGGCAAGGTCTATGTGCTGCCCAAGCATTTGGACGAAAAAGTCGCGCGTTTGCATTTGAAGAAAGTCGGCGCCATGTTGACAGTGTTGAGCGATGAGCAAGCGGCTTACATTGGTGTCAGCAAAAACGGCCCTTACAAAGCCGACACTTACCGCTATTGATCCGATGCGCGCCGACCAGTTGCTGGTCGAGCGCGGTCTGGCTACATCGCGCTCACAAGCCCAGCGTTTGATCGCCACGGGTGTGCAATGGCGAAATCCTTTGCACATCTGGCAGCGCATCGAAAAAAACGGTGTCTTGCTGCCGCCTGATTGTGAATTGCAATTGCTGGATGACGCCGAGTCGCGGTTTGTGTCGCGCGGCGGTTTGAAACTGGCTGGCGCTTTGCAATCAACCGGTGTGGCGGTTCTCGGTTTGCGTTGTTTAGACATCGGCCAATCCACTGGCGGCTTCACCGATTGCTTGTTGCAACACGGTGCAGCGCAGGTGGTGGGTGTGGATGTCGGTCATGCGCAATTGCACCCGTCGTTGCAAAACGATGCGCGGGTGGTGTGCATTGAGAAGTTCAATGCGCGCACTTTGAACGCGGACGACTCACCGTTGCAAGCACACACCCCGCAAGGTGGCTTTGATCTGCTGGTAGCTGACCTCAGTTTTATTTCGCTCACGCTGGTGTTGCCTGTCATGCCCGCATTGATGCAAGACAGCGCCCATGCGTTGTTGTTGGTCAAGCCGCAGTTTGAATTGCAGCCCGCAGACATTGGCAAAGGCGGCTTGGTCAAAGACCCGGCTTCCTACGCGCAAGTGCAGCAGCGGTTGACCTCAGCGTGTGAAGAAGCGGGGTTTGAGGTTTTGCAATGGTTAGGCAGTCCGGTTGCTGGTGGTGACGGTAACCGGGAATTTTTTATTCATGTGCGCAGGAGAATGTCATGAGCGCTTCCAACCCTATTCCCGTCAGCTTCGAGTTTTTCCCCCCCAAAACAGCAGAGGGCGCGGCCAAGTTATTGACCGTGCGTCAAGAACTGTATGCGCTCAAGCCGCAGTTTTTCAGCGTCACTTACGGCGCGGGCGGCTCCACCCAAGACGGCACCTTGCAGCAAGTGCAAAGCATTTTGCAAGATGGCTTTGATGCGGCACCACACTTTTCGTGCATAGGCACCACGCGAGACACAGTGCGCGAACAGTTGGCGGCATTCAAAGCGGCTGGCATTGGACGCATGGTGGCTTTGCGTGGTGACTTGCCCAGCGGCCACGGCACCTTCGGTGAATTCCGTTATGCCAGCGAATTGGTGGAATGCATACGCCAAGAGTCGGGCGAGCATTTCCATATTGAAGTCGGTTGTTACCCCGAAGTGCACCCGCAGGCCAAATCGCCGCGGGCCGATGTGCAAGCCTATGTGACCAAAGTCAAAGCAGGCGCAAACTCAGCCATCACCCAGTATTTTTTCAACAGCGATGCTTACTTTCGCTTTGTCGACGAGGCCTACAAACTCGGTGCGGATATTCCTGTTGTGCCCGGCATCATGCCGATCACCAGCTCCTCGCAATTGATGCGTTTTTCAGATGCTTGCGGGGCGGAAATTCCGCGCTGGATACGTTTGCGTTTGCAATCGTTTGGGGACGACAGCGCATCCATCAAAGCATTTGGTTTGGAGGTGGTCAGCGACTTGTGCGAGCAATTGAAGAACGGCGGCGCACCGGGCTTGCATTTCTACACCATGAACCAGTCGACAGCAGTGACGGCGATTTGCCGCAACCTCAGTCTGGCTTAGCCGCGTGTCAGACTGAAACCGGCCAAGTGATCCTGGCCCATCAATTGCACCATTTGCGGCAAGGCTTGATGCAACTGCTCGTGTAGCGTAAAGGGTGGATTGATGACGATCACACCGCTGTCAACCAAACCTATCGGTTTGATGGATTCACCCGCAGCAACCCCATCGCGCGCGCCAGTGCGTATGCGCAAAGTGGCATGCAACCAAGGCTTGTCAGCTTGTCTTGCAAGGTTGGTCAAATGTCGCGGCAGGCTGTGCGCCTGGGGGCGCGGAATGATCGGGTACCAAACCACATAAGTCCCTGTGGCAAAGCGTTTCATGCCAATTGAGACGGCTACCACCACGCGTTCGTAATCGAGTTTGATTTCATAACTTGGGTCAATGAAAACCAAGCCGCGACGCGACGGGGGCGGCAGAAATTTGGGCAAACCGTTGAACCCGTCTTCATGCATCACCATGACTTGTCGGCCCGCTTTCAAAGCTTCTACCTGCGTTTGCAGCGCGCGTATGTCCGTGGGGTGCATTTCAAACAGTTTGAGTTTGTCCTGTTCTCGCAACAAGTGTTGGGCGATGAAGGGGGAACCCGGATAGTTCAGCAAGCCGCCAGACGGGTTGAAATGGTCCAGCACCCGGCGATAGTCCAACAACAAGTCTGCCATGGGCCCGGCAAGCTTGGATTTGTTGCGCATAAGCGCCAGTAAACCGTCTTGTGATTCGCCGCTTTGCCTCGCATCGTTGCTGTCAAGCCGGTAAATACCAGCCCCGGCATGGGTATCGATGGCGGTGAAACCCACCTCTTTGAGTGCTAAATGCTTCATAACAGAAACCAAAATCGAGTGTTTGAGCACATCGGCATGGTTGCCTGCGTGAAAGCTGTGGCGATAACTGAACATTGCGCCATGGTAACTCGCCTGCTTGGGTTTGCAAAACCACCGGCAAACTGGCATAGAATGTAAGGCTTCGCAGCGAACAAGGTCCCGCGGCTTAGTTTTCACCCCCACCTAAGAGGTTCTCAGCAGAAGAACACCGACCGTGGAAAAGGACCCCACAACCCACTCTAGGAAAACACATGTCCACTTTCAGCGCAAAACCCGCTGACGTGACGCATGAGTGGTTTGTGATTGACGCCACCGACAAGGTGCTCGGACGGATTGCCAGCGAAGCAGCCCTCCGTTTACGCGGCAAGCACAAAGCCATTTATACGCCCCACGTCGATACCGGCGACTACATTGTCGTCATCAACTCGTCCAAAATCCGTGTCACAGGCAACAAAGCCTTGGACAAGATGTACCACCGCCATTCAGGCTATCCAGGTGGCATCTCCAGTACCAACTTCAAAGACATGCAGGCCAAGCACCCCACACGTGCTTTGGAAAAAGCCGTCAAAGGCATGCTGCCCAAAGGCCCGCTGGGTTTTGCCATGATCAAAAAGCTCAAGGTGTACGGCGGTGCCGAGCATCCCCATACCGCCCAACAGCCTAAAGTGCTGGACATCTAAGGAGCTATGAAATGATTGGTGAATGGAACAATGGCACCGGTCGTCGCAAATCCAGCGTCGCCCGCGTGTTTCTGAAAAAAGGCTCCGGCAAAATCATGGTCAATGGCAAAGACATCGCTGAATACTTCGGCCGTCAAACCTCGATCATGATCGCCAAGCAACCCTTGTTTTTGACTCAGCATGCCGAATCTTTCGACATTCAAATCAATGTGCAAGGTGGTGGTGAATCCGGCCAGGCCGGTGCAGCCCGTCACGGCATCACACGTGCTTTGATTGACTACGATGCGACCCTCAAACCCGCGCTGTCAGCAGCCGGTTTTGTCACCCGCGATGCGCGTGAAGTGGAACGTAAAAAAGTCGGTTTGCACGGCGCGCGTCGCCGCAAGCAGTTCAGCAAACGCTGATCCGGCTGTGCAGGCCCTGTGTCTGCCATCAACCGCCAGGGCTTGTGTTCTGGCGGTTTTTTTCTGGGCGATGCAAGACAGCTTGCCGCATCAGCCTTGCATATAACCTTGTCAAAGAGATTGTTGACTGAAATAGGTTACTATTACCCATCAAAGAACATTTTCATTGGAGAGCGCCATGAGTGCCTTAGCCGAAACTTTACCCACCGCCATGCCCGAGCCTATCGTCTTCACAGACAGTGCGGCGGCCAAAGTGGCTGACCTGATCGCCGAAGAAGGCAATCCCGATTTGAAATTACGCGTGTTTGTGCAAGGCGGCGGTTGCTCTGGTTTCCAATATGGTTTCACCTTCGATGAAATCACCAATGAAGACGACACCATCATGTCTAAACACGGCGTCTCTTTGCTCATCGATGCTATGAGCTACCAGTATTTGTTGGGCGCCGAAATCGACTACAAAGAAGATTTGCAAGGTGCGCAGTTCGTCATCAAAAACCCGAATGCCACTAGCACCTGCGGATGCGGATCTTCATTCTCAGCTTGATCTTTTTTTGCTGAGCAACAAGCCGGGCATGTCCCGGCTTTTTTTATGCCGGGTAAATCGCGCCGAGCACACGCGGCCCCGAAGCGCCTGTGGCCGCAGGCAAGTTACCGGGTAAATTCAGGCAGGTTTGTTGCGCCAACCAAGCAAAGGCGGCGGCCTCTACTTGCAAGGGCGGTAAACCTTGCTGCTCGGTGCTTTGAACCGGAATGCCGGGTAATAACTGTTGCAATATATCCATCAAACAGCGGTTGTACGCGCCGCCGCCACAAACCAGCAACCGAACCGCATCTGGTGCATAGCGCAACACATCGTCTGCGCAAGCCCGGGCGGTGAAGGCAGTCAAGGTGGCTTGGACATCAACTACCGATAGACCTTTGAATTTTTCCAGGTGTGTGTTTAACCATTCCGCATGAAAAAGATCGCGCCCAGTGCTCTTTGGTGGCCCTGAAAGCAAAAAAGGCTCACTTAAAAAACGCGATAGCAAGGCTGCTTGGCAGTGACCTGTAGCCGCCCAAGCGCCATCTTTGTCAAAGGCCTGTCCTGTGTGCTGTTGGCACCAATAATCAAGAAGTACGTTGCCCGGACCGCAATCGAAACCGCTGACACGGGCTGGCGCGAGCACGCTCAGATTGGAGATGCCGCCGATATTGAGCACAGCCACAGTCCGACCGGGTTTGGCAAACATGTGTTGATGAAATGCAGGAACCAAGGGTGCGCCTTGCCCGCCTGCGGCAATATCGCGGCTGCGAAAGTCAGCGATCACGCGCATGGCAGTCAACTCAGCAAGCAACGAAGGATTATTGATTTGCAAGCTGTAGCCTATGCCGTCGTGCTGACCGGGTTGGTGGCGAACGGTTTGCCCATGTGCACCAATGGCGGCCACATCGCTTGCAGGTAATCCGGTGTCTTCCAGTAATTGGCGCACGGCTTGTGCGTACACCTTGACCAGCAAATTTCCGGCCAGCGCAGCCCGGTGTAATTCATCAGTGCCAGATTGGTTCAATTGCAAAAAAGTATGGCGCAAATGCGCATCAAACGGCAAGGCGCGGTGTCCAAGAATACGAACACCCTTTGAAAAATCAGCCAATACGGCGTCCACGCCATCCAGAGAAGTGCCAGACATCACGCCGATATAAAGCGTGGACATGGGCAATCAATCAGGGGTTGTTGTCTGCGAAAACGACCGCCGCAGAGGCAAGTTGGCGTGCTACTTGTGAGGCTTGTCGATTGAACTCATCGCGGGCATGCACAGGAACCGGAACCGATTCGCTTTGGCGCGCCAGTATGGCCGGGTCTTTGTGCACACCATTGACGCGGAATTCAAAATGCAAATGCGGTCCAGTGGCCCATCCGGTGGCGCCGACCCGACCGACAGCTTGGCCTTGTGCCACTGACTGACCAGATTTGACCAACACTTTGCTCAGGTGGGCATAAAGCGTGGTGTGGCCGTTGTTGTGTTTGACCACTACAGCATTACCGTAGCCGCCCATGTTGCCGGCAGATTGCACCACCCCTGAGCCCACACTGCGCACCGGTGTGCCTTGGGCGGCGGCATAGTCCACCCCCAAGTGGGCGCGCCATGTTTTGAATATAGGATGCAAGCGCATGCTAAAGCCACTGCTCACCCGAGAAAAAGCCAAGGGAGAGGCAAGGTAAGTGCGGCGCAGACTCTGACCTTGCAAGTTGTAATAGCCGCCAGCTTTTTGCGGGCTGTCTTGAAACCACATGGCTTGGTGCGATCTGCCTTTGTTGACAAATTCAGCGGAGAGCACTTTGCCTGGTTTGAGTACTTCTCCGTCTGCCTCTAATGATTCGTAGCTCACTGAGAAATGGTCGCCTTTGCGCAATGCGCGGTGAAAGTCGATGTCCCCAGAAAAAATATCGGCCAATTGCAAAGCAATGCTGTCGGGAATACGCGCTTCATCGGTGGCGGCGAACAATGAGGTTTGAATCAAGCCCCCGGACAAGCGCACAGATGGTTTGAGTTCGCCGGTATCTCGGTATGCACTCAAGCCTTGCTCGCTGCGTTCGATGACCAAACGTTGAAATGTGTCGTTGCTTTCAGTGGCCCAGCGTGCAGTCAGTTTGAGCAAGTGGTTGTCATCATCGACTTCGGCATTGAGTAAGCGGGCATTTTTTCCCAGCAAGCTTTCGCGAACCAAGGGGTTGCTGCGCATGAAATCGGCAGCGGCTTTGTCTGACATACCCAGACGGGCCAGCAAGGTTTCAGCCGTGTCGGTAGCGCGCGATGTGTCGGTACGGTACAGACGCAAAGGGTCTTTGCTGAGACTGTTGATTTGGCTGGTTAGGCTCGGGTTGGAAATTGACTCAACCAGTTCACGGATGGGTATATTGCCGCGGTCCAAGTTGCCAAAGCCAGCGACAGCAAATGCGCCCGTAGCCAGCAAGACACCAAGCAACACCCAACGCACCTGCCAAGTACTGGCACGAGGCGCGTCTTCGGTTGAAATGAATTCGTCAGAGTTAGGCAAATCAAAAAGTCCGTGAAAGAAAAAATCTGTGAAACAAAAAACTGTTTGTGTGCGAATGTGGCAAAAAGTCAGCGCTTTAGAATCAACGCATCCGTTGACCACCGCACTATCTAGGGTGTGGCACAAAGCGTAAGAGTATACAAGCCTGACGCCAAGGCACCAAGCCCAAAATCACTTATGAATCAAGCATCTAAAACCGAAACCTCTTTATCTGCGCACGTTGAGCAATCATTGGCCGTGTCGCTGCGCGGTTGCGAAGAATTGCTGCCCAGGGATGAATGGGTCAAGAAGTTACAACGCCATGAAAGCACAGGGCAGCCGCTGCGCATCAAACTCGGCTTGGACCCGACGGCACCAGACATCCATATCGGGCATACCGTGGTGCTGAACAAAATGCGCCAACTCCAAGACTTGGGGCACCAAGTCATTTTTTTGATCGGCGATTTCACCTCGCTGATCGGCGACCCGTCCGGGCGCAACAGCACGCGCCCGCCTTTGACGCCCGAGCAAATCAAGCACAACGCCGACACTTACTACAAACAAGCCAGCATGGTGCTGGACCCGGCGCGCACCGAGATTCGTTACAACAGCGAGTGGAGCGAGCCCTTGGGTGCCAGCGGCATGATTCAACTCGCGTCACGCTACACCGTGGCGCGCATGATGGAGCGGGACGATTTCCACAAACGTTTTCACGGCGGGCAATCGATCAGCGTGCACGAATTTTTATACCCTTTGATGCAAGGCTATGACAGTGTTGCGTTGAAAAGTGATTTGGAGTTGGGCGGTACGGATCAAAAATTCAATTTGCTGATGGGGCGCCATCTGCAGCAGGAATATGGACAAGAGCCGCAATGTATTTTGACCATGCCGTTGCTTGAAGGTTTGGACGGCGTGGACAAAATGTCCAAGAGCAAAAACAATTACATAGGCATCACTGAAGATGCCAACACCATGTTTGCCAAAGTCATGTCTATCAGCGATGTGTTGATGTGGCGCTGGTTCACCTTGTTGAGTTTTCAGAGCCTGCCGGACATTGCCAAATTGAAAGCCGAGGTTGAAGCCGGGCGCAACCCGCGCGACGCCAAAGTCATGTTGGCCAAAGAAATCACGGCGCGTTTTCACTCGTCGGCACTGGCGGACAGCGCCGAGCAGGATTTTGTCAATCGCAGCAAAGGCGGCATTCCTGACGAAATTGCAGATGTACATGTGAGTGGCGCGCCCTTGGGCATCAATGCCTTATTGAAAAACGCAGGTTTAGCACCCTCGACCAGCGAAGCTGGACGCTTGGTCGATGGCGGCGGTGTGCGCATAGACAGCAGTGTGGTCAGTGACAAAGGCTTGAAATTAGAAGCAGGCACCTACGTGGTGCAGGTCGGTAAACGCAAATTTGCACGCGTCCACCTGAGTCCCTGAACGATTCAAACGACAACCGGTATCCAAGCGATGAACAGATTGAATGACTGGTTATTGAAACTCTCACCCACCACTTTGTTGTGGACATCGGTGGTGGTGGCCATCATCACCATCGTCATGAAAACAGCGGCTTGGTACGTCACCGATTCGGTCGGCTTGCTGTCGGATGCCATGGAGTCTTTCGTCAATCTGGCCAGCGCTATTTTCGCGTTGATCATGGTCACCGTCGCGCAACAACCCGCTGACGAAGAACACCCTTACGGGCACCACAAGGCCGAGTATTTTTCGTCCGGTTTTGAGGGCGTGTTGATCATGGGAGCGGCCGTGGCCATCATCTGGGCTTCTGTGCACCGATTGTTTGATCCGCAACCTGTGGTTGATTTGGGTTGGGGTTTGAGTTTGTCAGTGGCCAGTTCTGCGTTGAACGGTCTATTGGCTTGGGTGATGTTCAAGGTAGCCAAGGCACAGCGTTCTATCGCGCTGGAAGCCGATGCCAAACATTTGGTGACCGATGTATGGACGTCTGGTGGCGTGGTCATCGGTTTGTTGCTGGTGCTCTACACCGGTTGGCTCTGGCTGGACGCGGTGGTTGCCATGGGCGTGGCTTTGAATATCATGAAAGAAGGCTTTAATTTGATCTGGCGTTCATCCCAGGGCCTGATGGATGAAGCGGTCGAGCCGCAGGTGCTGTCGCAGATCAAAGAAGTGCTAGCGGGTTTCGAGCACAAACGCGGTGAAGTGCAAATCATCCGCTTTGACCACATCACCACGCGCCAAGCCGGGCAGCGCCGGTTTGTCGATATGCATATGCACATGCCGGCCAGTTGGTCGCTGGGACGTGCGGCGGCGTTGCGCACCAGTGTCGAGCAAGCGTTGATGAGCGCAGTGCCGGGACTGCGCGCCAGCATTCAGTTGCTACCAAATGATGTGGAAGCGCATTTTGAGGATGTGCGAGATTTGAAATAGCTTTGCGCAAAACGCAGGCGTCATCCGGTTGACGTTGCAGCCCTGTACCTGCTAGATTTTTGATTCAGTAAGACCCACAACGATAATCACTCAATGACTTCATCCTTTCGCACGCTCACTCTTTCCCCCGACACTCTCAACAATTTGGATCAACTCGGCTACGCCGAGATGACACCTATTCAGGCAGCCAGTCTGCCCTTGGCGTTGGCCGGACAGGATGTGATTGCGCAAGCCAGCACCGGCAGCGGCAAAACCGCAGCTTTCGGTTTGCCTTTGGTTGAAAAACTCACTGCCAACTTTCATGCGGTACAGGCTTTGGTGTTGTGCCCAACGCGCGAACTCGCCGATCAAGTCACCACCGAAATTCGTCGTTTGGCACGTGCCACGGCCAATATCAAAGTAGTGACGCTATGCGGCGGTGTGGCCTTGCGCGGCCAAGAGCAAAGCCTGCAACACGGCGCGCATGTGGTGGTCGGCACGCCCGGGCGCATTCTGGATCACTTGACGCGCGGCAACTTGCGTTTGGATTCGGTCAAAACTTTGGTGCTCGACGAAGCCGATCGCATGTTGGACATGGGTTTTTTCGATGACATGAAGCAACTCATTCAACAGTGCCCGCCCAAGCGACAAACCTTGTTGTTCTCAGCGACTTACCCCGAAGGCATTGCCAAGTTGTCAGCCCAATTCATGCGCGACCCGCAAACCGTGAAAGTACAAACCGTGCACGCGGCAGACAAAATCAAACAACTCTTTTACGAGGTGCGCGAAGACGAGCGTTTGCATGCGGTGTCTTTGTTGCTCAACCATTTCCGACCCGAATCGACACTGGCGTTTTGCAATACCAAGCAGCAATGTCGCGAATTGCTGGCCGTGTTGCAAGCGCAAGGTTTTGACGCGCTGGCGCTGTACGGCGAGCTCGAACAACGCGAGCGCGATCAGGTGTTGGTGCAATTCGCTAACCGCAGTTGTTCGGTGTTGGTGGCTACCGATGTGGCTTCGCGCGGTCTGGACATCAGCCAATTGAACGCGGTCATCAATGTGGACGTGACGCCGGATGCGGAAATTCACATTCATCGCATTGGTCGTACCGGCCGCGCTGATGCGCAAGGCTTGGCTTTGACTTTGGCGAGTCTGGATGAAATGGGTGCGGTCGGGCGCATTGAATTGCTGCAAAACATGGAGTCGAATTGGGTCAAGTTGGATACGCTCACCGCCACGCCTGGCGGCAGGTTGATGGCGCCTATGCGTACCTTGCAAATCGTTGGCGGGCGCAAAGAAAAAATCCGACCCGGTGATGTGCTGGGTGCGTTGACCGGTGAAGCAGGCTTTGATGCAGCGCAAATCGGCAAGATCAATGTGAACGAGTTTTCCACCTATGTGGCGGTTGACAGATCCATTGCTGCAGAGGCGGTAGAGCGTTTGTCCAAAGGCCGAATCAAAGGCAAAAACGTGCGCGTGCGGTTGATGGATTGATTTACATTACCCGGGTAATGTGATATTCTGACTGCATGTCTACCAAGCAATCCAAGCTGACTTCACAAGGCCAAGTGTCTGTGCCTGCCTCGGTGCGCCAATTTCTCAGCCTAAGCCCCGGCGCTACCTTGCTGTGGGTGCAGGAGGGTGAGCGCATGTGGGTGCAACGTGCGGTGACACACACGACCTCTGATGCGCACCAAGCGCTTTTTGGGAATTCCGCGCCCAAACGAGCCAAAGATACGCAAGATACCAAACAAGCCGTTCGCAGTTTTATCCAAAAGAAACATGCACGCCATTGACACCAATGTGTTGGTGCGTTTGTTGGCCAGAGACGATGCAAAGCAGGCGAAAACCGCGGACGCTTACATCAGCAAAGGCGCGTGGGTGTCGCATCTGGTGTTGGTGGAAACTGTGTGGGTGCTTGACGCGGTGTATCAGCGCAGTCCGGCGCAATTGGCAGCAGCACTTGAGTTGCTGCTGTCACATGAAAGCCTGGTGCTACAAGATGCCGATGTGGTCATGGCGGCATTGACACATTTCAAAGCCAAACCTGCGCTGGGATTTTCCGATTGCATGGTGCTTGAAATTGCGCGCAAGGCCGGTCATACGCCTTTGGGCAGCTTTGACAAATCTTTGGCAAAACTCAGTGGCGTGCACAAGCTCTAAAGACATGGTTTTTATGCGTACGGATTGGCAATACTCAGTCCCGCCAATATCTGCACTTCATAGGCCTCCATCGCCTTGGCATCTTTGAGCGATGTTTCATGGTCCCAGCCTTGCGCATGCAATGCGCCGTGCACCAGCAAATGCGCGTAATGCGCTTTCAATGATTTGCCTTGTTCTTTGGCCTCTTTGGCAACCACCGTTGCACACAACACCAAATCTGCCATCACCACCGGGGACTGCTGGTAATCAAACGTCAGCACATTGGTGGCGTAGTCTTTGCGCCGGTAACTGTGGTTCAAGGTGCGGCCTTCATCTTCATTCACGATGCGCACTGTCAACTCTGCGGGTGTGGCCAACGCATGGCGCAGGCAGCGGGCGACCCAATGGCGCGGCAGTGCGGCGCGGTGCCTGGCCACATACGGCACATCACCGAATTGCAAAGACAAAGACAAGTGTTTGAGCGCCATGCCTCAGGCCAAGTGGCGATGCTTGTCGTAGGCGTCGACGATGCGTGCCACCAACGGGTGCCGCACCACATCTTTGCTGGTGAAATGCGTGACCGCGATACCGTCGACCCGGCGCAATATCTGTTCAGCCTCAATCAAACCGCTGGGGCTGCCTTTGGGTAAATCAATTTGACTCACATCACCGGTCACCACCGCTTTGGCGCCAAAGCCTATGCGTGTCAAAAACATTTTCATTTGCTCGGGCGTGGTGTTTTGCGCTTCATCCAAAATGATGAACGCATTGTTCAAGGTGCGTCCCCGCATGAAGGCCAGCGGCGCAATCTCCAAAGCACTGCGTTCAAACGCTTTTTGCACTTTGTCAAAACCCATCAGTTCATAAAGTGCGTCGTACAGCGGACGTAAATACGGATCCACTTTTTGACCCAAATCGCCGGGCAGAAAACCCAGTTTTTCACCGGCTTCCACCGCAGGCCGGGTCAGGATGATACGCTGCACTGCGCTGCGCTCGAGCGCATCCACCGCACAGGCCACCGCGAGATACGTTTTGCCGGTGCCCGCCGGTCCGATGCCAAACGTGATGTCGTGGCTGGCGATGTTGTCCATATAAACCGCTTGCGTCGGTGTTCTCGCGCTCACATCGTTGCGCCGCGTGTTCAGCGTCTGTGTGTTGGAAGGCATGTGCGAGTCACCGGCCAGCATCAATTGCACGTGTTCTTTGGGTATGGGTTTGGCTGCGCGCTCGAACATGGCTTGCAACACTTCCAAGGCGCGGTTAGCGTTGGCTTTGAGACCGTCAATTTTGAATTTCTCGTGGCTGTGAGAAATCTTGACTTGCAAACCGGTTTCTATGGTGCGCAAATGTTCATCCAACGCGCCGCATAAATGACCCAAGCGGGTGTTGCTGCTGGGACTGAATTGGTGGCGAATGATCAAAACACAGACCCGCCGGGCATGTGTCCCGCACAGGCGGAACGGTATTGAAGATGAACCAAGTTGAAAGAGGGCATTGAGAAATTCTGTCGTTGACGGCGAAGGAATCAAAGCATACCCCATGGCTAAACGCATGCTCGCGGGGATGAAACCATTCGCGCTGATAATTGACTTTGCACAGCATCCATACTTACTTCGACATGATTGGCAAACTCAGTGGCATTCTTATTGAAAAAAATCCACCGCAGGTGGTGGTGGACTGCCATGGCGTGGGCTATGAGGTCGATGTGCCCATGAGTACTTTCTACAACTTGCCTGCCGTCGGCGACAAACTCAGTTTGCTCACGCATTTTGTGGTGCGCGAGGATGCGCAAATTTTGTATGGCTTTGCCACTGCCGAGGAACGCGTTGCGTTCCGTCAATTGATCAAAATCTCCGGCGTGGGCCCGCGCATGGCGCTCGGTGTGCTCAGCGGTTTGAGTGTGGCCGAACTGGCGCAAGCCATCAGTTTGCAAGAAGCGGGCAGGCTGGTGAAAATTCCCGGCGTGGGCAAAAAAACGGCAGAGCGTTTGCTGCTCGAACTCAAAGGCAAAATGGGCAGCGACTTGGGAGCAAACGCCGCGCCGCACGTGCATTCCAGCCAAAACGATATTTTGCAAGCGCTGATGAGCTTAGGTTACAGCGACAAGGAAGCCTCTGCGGCTTTGAAACAATTGCCCGCAGACATTGGTGTGAGTGACGGCATCAAGCAGGCCCTAAAGGCCTTGGCCAGGTAAACCATGAGCATACAAACCGACAGCTTCGGCGACGACTTCAAACCTGATAACCGCGTGGTGTCGGCAGCGCCCGTCAGCCCCAGAGAAGAAGCGATTGAGCGTGCGCTCAGGCCCAAGTTGTTGCAAGACTATGTGGGGCAGGCCAAGGTGCGCGAGCAATTGGAAATTTTCATCGGTGCAGCGCGCCAACGCGATGAAGCACTTGACCATGTGCTGCTGTTCGGCCCGCCTGGTTTGGGCAAAACCACGCTGAGCCACATCATTGCCCAAGAGCTGGGTGTGAACCTGCGTCAGACCAGCGGACCGGTACTGGAAAAACCCAAGGACCTGGCGGCGCTGCTGACCAATCTGGAAAAAAACGATGTTTTGTTCATCGATGAAATCCACCGCTTGTCACCCGTGGTCGAAGAGATTTTGTACCCCGCGCTTGAGGACTACCAAATAGACATCATGATCGGCGAAGGTCCTGCCGCACGCAGCATCAAACTCGATTTGCAACCGTTCACTTTGGTCGGCGCCACCACGCGTGCAGGCATGTTGACCAACCCGCTGCGCGACCGCTTTGGCATTGTGGCCAGGCTGGAGTTTTATTCACCCGAAGAGTTGTTGCGCATCGTCATGCGCAGCGGTGGTTTGCTCAAAGCGCAATTGCATGAAGACGGCGCGTTTGAAATCGCGCGTCGCTCACGCGGTACGCCGCGTATTGCCAACCGCTTGCTGCGCAGGGTGCGCGACTATGCAGAAGTGAAGACCGATGGCCACATCAGCAAAGCCGTGGCGGAGGCTGCACTGGCGATGCTGGATGTGGATGCGCAAGGTTTTGATTTGATGGACCGCAAATTGCTGGAAGCGGTGATTCACCGTTTTGACGGCGGTCCGGTCGGTCTGGACAATATCGCGGCCAGCATCGGTGAAGAACGCGACACCATCGAAGATGTGATCGAACCGTTTTTGATTCAACAAGGGTTTTTGCAGCGCACGCCACGCGGACGCATTGCGACCTTGGCAGCTTACCGGCATCTTGGCGTCACGGCTCCAGCGGCTACACAGCATGCCGCCGGTTTGTTTGGCACTGAAGCCGAATAAAAAATCAGTTGCTGCTTTCCTCGCGCGCGCCAGTGTCTAAATGACGCTCGTCCGCCCAGCCCACGAGTTGCAAACCTTGCGGCGTCCATAGCAAGCGATTGATGGCGGTATTGCGCAAACCCCAGCTGCGCGCCACTTGCAAATCTTGACCGGTGGCGATGCGGTACAAAATATCCAGCACGCCGCCGTGCGTGACCAAAGCGATTTGCTCGCCCCGGTGCTGACTGGCAATTTCATTCACCATCTGCTTGACGCGTTCGTGCAGCATCACCAGGCTTTCGCCGCCGCTCTTCGGGGTCCAGTGTGGATCGCGGTCGCGCCACAGTGAGGCATCTTCAGGGTGTGCGGTTTGAATCTCATCCCAAGTCTGGCCTTCAAAAAAACCGTAATGCCGCTCGCGCAATGCAATGACCTGTTTGACTTCGTGTGGATGAAGCGCCGCGATTTGTTGCGCTGTCACCAATGCCCGGCTTAAATCGCTGGCGTAAACAGCGTGTACCTCTTCGTCAGCCAGCGCCTTGGCCACTTGGCTTGCCTGCCATTGACCTTGTGCATTCAATGAAATATCTATTTGTCCTTGAATGCGCGTGGCGACATTCCAATCGGTTTCGCCATGTCGAATGGCCAGTATGCGTGTGGTGTCCATTCAAAGAGTGTATTCAAACCCTGTGACAAACAATAAAATAGCACGACCGTTCTTTTTTGATAGACTGCGCGCATGTCACATTCCATACCTGTTCAAAAAGACGCTGACAAATTGATGTCGCGACATAGATTGCTGCACAAAGGTCAGCAAACCAAAGCGGCCATCGTGGAAGCAGCGCTGGGACTCGCCACCCAAATCGGTCTTGAAGGTTTGAGTATCGGTGCTTTGGCTGAAGTCATGGCCATGAGCAAGTCTGGGGTCTTTGCGCATTTCGGCTCGCGTGAAGAATTGCAAATTTCAGTCATTCGCGAGTACCACCACCGGTTTGAACAAGAAGTGTTTTTTCCAGCCATGCAATTACCGCGTGGCTTGCCGCGTCTGCAAGCACTGTTTATCAACTGGATGGCAAGAACAAGCACCGAAATTGACTCCGGTTGTTTGTACATCAGCGGAGCTGCGGAATTTGACGACCGGCCTGGCCCGGTGCGTGACGCACTGGCCAGCTCGGTCAAAACCTGGTTAACTGCTTTGCACCGATCGGTGTTGCAAGCGCGCGATGAAAAGCATTTGTCTTCTGACACGGATGCCACACAAATGTCTTTTGAAATACATGGTTTGATTTTGGCTTTGCATTACGAAGCGCGGTTTTTGAAGTCCTCCAAAAGTTTGAACCGCGCCAAACAGGGTTTTGAACATATTCTTCAGCGCTACGGCGCCAACTCATTGAAAGACTGACATGCCTATTTACAACCCGCCATTGCGCGACATGCAATTTGTTTTGAACGAAGTGCTTGATGTGCCCGCCCAACTCAGCCAACTCCCCGCACATGCAGAACTCGACAGCGACACCATCGCAGCCATCTTGGAAGAGGGCGGTAAATTTGCAAACGAAGTTTTGTTGCCTCTCAACAGTGTGGGTGACAGACAAGGCTGTACTTTGGATACGCAAACACATGAGGTGAGCACGCCGCAAGGCTTCAAGCAAGCCTTTGAAAAATATGTGGAAGGTGGATGGCCCGCGCTCAGTTGCGACCCGGCGTTTGGGGGTCAAGGTTTGCCCTTGGTGGTGAACCAGTGTTTTTACGAAATGCTCAACAGCGCCAACCAGGCCTGGACCATGTACCCCGGTTTGACGCATGGCGCTTACGAATGTTTACATGCACACGGCACCGAAGAACAGAAAAAACTTTACCTGCCCAAACTGACCAACGGCGAATGGACCGGCACCATGTGTTTGACCGAAGCGCATTGCGGCACAGATCTGGGTTTGCTTCGTACCAAAGCCGAACCGCAGGCGGACGGTAGCTACAAACTCACCGGCAACAAAATTTTCATCAGTGCAGGTGAGCACGACTTTGTCAGCAATATCGTGCATTTGGTGTTGGCACGTTTGCCTGATGCGCCTCCCGGCAGCAAAGGCATCAGTTTGTTTGTGGTGCCCAAATTCATGGTCAATCCTGATGGCTCTTTAGGCCAACGCAATGGCATTTACTGCGGCGGTCTCGAACACAAAATGGGCATACACGGCAACGCTACTTGCCAGATGGTGCTCGACGGCGCGGTCGGCACTTTGGTGGGACAACCCCACAAAGGCTTGGCCGCTATGTTTGTGATGATGAATGCCGCCCGTATTGGTGTGGGCATGCAGTCATTGGGGCTGACTGAAGTGGCATACCAAAACGCATTGGCCTATGCCAAAGAACGGATTCAATCGCGCAGTTTGTCAGGCGTGAAAAACCCTTCACAGCCCGCCGACAGCATTTTGGTGCACCCTGACGTGAGAAAAATGTTGCTCACTGCCAAGGCCTATGCGGAAGGCGGGCGGGCTTTGAATTTGTATTGCGCTTTGTTGATCGACCAGGAGTTGAACCACCCCGATGAAACTGTGCGCAAAGACGCCGCAGAAATGGTGGCCATGCTCACACCGATCGTGAAAGCGTTCATCACCGATAACGGTTGGATTGCCACTTCCTCATGTTTGCAAGTATTGGGTGGCCACGGCTTCATCAGCGAATGGGGCATGGAGCAATATGTGCGCGACGCCCGCATCAACATGATTTACGAAGGCACCAACACCATCCAAAGCTTGGACTTGCTGGGCCGCAAAGTCTTGGGCAACCAAGGCGCTACGCTGAAAAAATTTGGCAAATTGATCGCGCAACTGGTGGCTGAAGAAACTGACAATGAGGACATGGCACCGTTCCTACAACCATTGGCCAAACTCGGTCAGCAAATGACGGCGTTCACCGGTGAAATCGGTATGAAAGCCATGGCCAATGCGGATGAAGTTGGGGCTGCTTCAGTGGACTATCTGCGCGTCACCGGTCACTTGGTGTTCGGTTATTTTTGGGCGCGCATGGCGCAGGTCGCATTGCAAAAAATAGCGGCAGGCAGTAAAGATCCGTTTTATAAAGCCAAAATTCAAACAGCACGTTTTTACTATTCTAGGTTGCTCCCCGAAACCGCTTCATTGATGCTGACCGCACGGTCTGGCAGCGATGTATTGATGGACACGGCAGAAGTGTTTTCTTGATTTGGCATTCACACTCAACCCAGGATGGAGATATATCCCATGAAAAAAATCATCAGTTTGTTGGCTGTTTTCATCAGCCTTGGTGCAAGCGCACAGATGACCCCGGTCGGACTGTGGCACACCATTGACGACGAGACCAATGAACCCAAGGGCGAAATACGCATCACAGAAAACAATGGCGTACTCAGCGGCGTGGTGGGTCGAGCATTGAAGGAAGACCCCAAGGCTAAAACTGTGTGTGACTTGTGTACCGACGACAGAAAAAACAAAAATATCATTGGCATGGAAATCCTTCGCAACCTGACCCGTGAAGGCAAAGAAAGTAATTTTTCATGGGCCGGCAAAGGTACCATTCTTGACCCTAACAACGGTAAGGTGTACACCGTGAAAATGACACCGATTGAAGGTGGCAAGCGCCTGCAAGTTCGCGGCTACATTGGTGTGTTTTATCGCACCCAATACTGGATCAGGGCGGAATAAACCGCTGAACATATTTAACTGACGGGAAAACCATGACATCCATATTGAACAGCCAAGAGCATGGCGTGCTCACCTTGACCTTGAATCGGGTGGATAAAAAGAATGCACTGACTGCACAGATGTACGCGGCGCTTGCAGACCATTTGGTCCGTGCACAAGCCGCAGACGATGTGCGGGTGGTTTTGCTGCAAGGCCATGAAACCGTCTTCAGTGCGGGCAATGACATCGCTGATTTTTTACAGCAGCCTCCCGCTAACGCTGATTCGCCGGTGTCACGTTTTTTGCACGGTATCGCGGTGTTTCCCAAACCCTTGTTGGCGTCGGTCTGTGGTCCTGCTGTCGGCGTGGGCACGACCATGTTGTTGCACTGTGACTTGGTGTATGCAGGTGACAACGCCGCTTTTTCCATGCCGTTTGTCAACTTAGGTCTGTGCCCTGAAGCTGCATCTAGTTTGCTGGCGGTGCAACTCATGGGTTACCAACGTGCTGCCGAGGCTTTGCTCATGGGCGAGCCATTCATGGTCGAGACGGCGCTGGAGTTGGGTTTAATCAGCCGCGTGTTGCCGCCCACCGAGGTGAATGCGTATGCGCAACAGCAAGCGCAAAAAATGGCGCGCAAACCTTTGGCCTCGTTGATAGAGACCAAGCGGTTGATGAAATCCGCTCGCACACCTGCAGTGCTGTCTCAAATGGATGAAGAGGCCGCTGTTTTTTCAAGGATGTTGAAAGAACCGGCGGCGGTGGAAGCCTTCAGCGCTTTCATGGAAAAGCGCAAGCCGGTTTTCAACTGATCAACTGTCTCTGCGCTGAATCGGTTTGGGTTTGCCGTTTGAATCGATGGCCACATAAGTCACGTTGGCCTCGGTTACTTTCAAATAAACACCTTGCATGCTAAAGCGCTCTGCAAACACTTCAACCTTGACAGTGATGGAGGTGTTGCCTACGCGCGTGACCGAGCTGAAAAAACTCAATATGTCGCCCACTTTGACAGGTTGCTTGAAAATAAATTCATTGACTGCAACGGTGGCTATGCGGCCATTGACATATCGGGCAGGCAAAACTGCACCGGCCAAGTCCACCTGCGCCATGACCCAGCCGCCAAAAATATCGCCACTTTGGTTGCAGTCGGCCGGCATGGGAATGACTTTGAGTACCAATTCGGCATCGATGGGCAGGCTCTTGACTGTGTAGCGGGAATCTTTGGTGTCGGTCACAGGCACAATCCGAGTTGTTGATTAACCTGTATTGTGCTTTATGCGTCACCACGCTGCCCCATCACCTGCTTTGCCTGCTGCCACACCTGACCAGCCTCCCGTTTCGGACTGGGCCACCTTAAAGCGCCTGTTCCCTTATTTGTGGGAATACAAGTGGAGAGTGGTGGCCGCACTGTCGTTCATGGTGGGCGCCAAACTGGCCAACGTCGGGGTTCCCTTGCTGCTCAAAGAATTGATTGATGCATTGACCCCGCAACCTACGGGTGCGCAAATGCTGATGGTCGTTCCTCTGGCTTTGTTGTTGGGCTACGGGTTGTTGCGCTTGTCTGTGTCTGCATTCACCGAATTGCGGGAACTGGTGTTTGCCGCAGCCACGCAAGGAGCCGCACGAAAAATTGCATTGCAAACCTTTGAGCATTTGTACCATTTGAGTTTGCGTTTTCACTTAGAGCGTCAAACTGGCGGCATGAGCCGCGACATTGAGCGTGGAGTGCGAGGCATCGAATCATTGATTGCTTATTCTCTCTACAGCATTGTGCCGACGCTGATTGAGGTGGTGTTGGTGCTCACGATATTGGGTATGAAATTTGACAAGTGGTATGCCATCATCACTTTATTGGCACTGGCCATGTATATATATTTCACCGTCACGGTAACTGAATGGCGCACCCAATTTCGCAAACAAGTCAATGAATTCGATTCTGGCGCACACACACGGGCTATCGACTCATTGTTGAATTACGAGACTGTGAAATATTTTGGCAATGAAGCGTTTGAAGCGTCGCGTTATGACGAAAACCTGAACAAACTCCGACAAGCTCGCATCAAAGCACAAAATTCACTGAGTGCTCTGAATATAGGGCAGCAACTCATCATCGCTGTGGCTTTGGTAGCGATGTTGTGGCGCGCCACCGAAGGCGTGGTGCAAGGTCGCATGAGTCTGGGCGATTTGGTGATGATCAACGCATTCATGATTCAACTCTACATACCGTTGAATTTTTTAGGCGTGATTTACCGTGAGATCAAACAAAGCCTGACCGATCTTGAGCGCATGTTTGGTTTGTTAGAGAAAAACCGCGAAGTGGCAGATTTACCGGTGGCCCAGCCTTTGCAATTGGATCGCTCACCCGAAGTGCGATTTGAGCAAGTGCACTTCGCATATGAGCCGGACCGCCCGATATTGCATGGCATCAGTTTGACTATTCCTGCTGGCAAGACAGTTGCAGTGGTTGGTCCTTCAGGCTCTGGAAAATCCACGCTGGCGCGGTTGCTATTTCGTTTTTACGATGTACAACAAGGTGCAATTCGCATAGACGGTCATGAGTTGCGGCAACTGACGCAAGACAGTGTGCGCCAGGCCATTGGTATCGTTCCCCAAGACACCGTCTTATTCAATGACACGGTCTACTACAACATTGCATACGGAAACACTCACGCAAGCCGCGCCCAAGTGGAAGAAGCGGCCACATCGGCGCGTATCCACGATTTCATTACATCGACACCGCTGGGCTATGACACCATGGTGGGCGAGCGCGGTCTGAAATTGTCTGGCGGTGAAAAGCAACGGGTTGCCATTGCCCGCACGTTGTTGAAAAACCCGTCAATATTGATTTTTGATGAGGCCACGTCTGCACTTGACAGCAGCAATGAACGCGCAATACAAGCCGAGTTAAGGGAAGCCGCCCAGAATAAAACCACATTGGTGATAGCGCACCGTTTGTCGACCGTGGTGGACGCCCATGAGATTGTGGTGCTGGATGCCGGACATATCGTTGAGCGCGGCACGCACGCTCATTTGCTGGCAGCCAATGGCAGGTATGCACAAATGTGGGCCTTGCAGCAAAGCCAGGAGGACAATGGTTAAGGCAAATCCGTGTCTTCTACAGATTCATTTTTTTCGCGTGGCCCGACTTTCCCCAACCTTGCTTTGAGCGATTGTGGTTCGCCCGTGATGATGGCTGAATACATGGTCGCGTTGCTCAATACCTTTTTCACGTAGTCACGCGTTTCAGTGAACGGAATGCATTCAGTCCAAATGGCGCCTTCTAGCAACGGTCCGTTGCGCCATTTGCGCGGACGACTAGGCCCTGCGTTGTAAGCGGCAGTGGCCATGGGTAAGGACCCATGAAAATCTTCCAAGATCATTTTTAAATAGCCTGTGCCAATTGCGATATTGGTGTCGTGTTGGTTCAAGAGTTCGGGTTGAAAATTTTTCATACCCATCTTCTTGGCGGTCCACTTGGCCGTGCGTGGCATGACTTGCATCAATCCGCTCGCACCCACAGTTGAGCGAGCATTGATGATGAAACGACTCTCTTGTCGAATCAGGCCATACACATATGCCGGGTCAAGCTTGATCTCACGTGTTCGGCTGAACACTTCGTCTTTGAACGGCATCGGATAGCGGTGATTGACATCAAATTGTTGAGCCCGTTCGCTGCTGCTGATGCAGCGGTCCCAAATTTCAAATTCACAGGCCAATTGCGCAACAGCCATTCTTTCGCGATCGCTCATGCGTCCGCGCTTGCCTTGCCCATCTACCAAGCCAACGGTGTAATTCCATTCGCGCACTCCGTCTTGCCTGATGCCCATGCGAATCGCACGCACTGCGCGTTGCAACCCCGGGTTGGATTTGGCCGCTTCCAATTCGGCGGCGGTAGGCGGTGAGGGACGAGCAGGTAATGTGATTTTTTGGCCAAGCTCTTCTAGGGCGAGTTGTTCATAAAAACCTTGGTGACCGGCGATGCTTTGAAAAGCAATCAGTGCTTGCGACATGGCGGTGGTGGACACCGGTTGATGAGAAATCAATGCACGTGCACGCCAATAAACCCAAGCCGGATCTTTTTGTGCGGCAGGGCTCATGGCTTCTATGGCCGACTCCACCATGGACCAACGTGGCACACCTTCGGCGCGCAAAGCGGCTCTGACCATCCAGGCCAGTAAATCGTCGCTGAGTCCTTGAGCGTTTCCTGCCGATTCAAAATATTTCACGGCCTTGCTGTCGAAATCCATCGCTGCTTGACGACCGATCACCGCCCACACCCATCGCAATTGTTCTGCGGTCAGTGACTTGATGGATTTGTTGTTGTTGATCTGTTTGATTGCGGCAACATGATCATTGGCCGCCATTTTGACCAGCGCCATGGTGATCCACTCGGGGGATTCTTTGCCAAGCGATGTGGCGCGTTGTTGCAAAAACCGCAAGGGATTGGCCATCAATTCATCGAGCTTGGCCATGCTCTGGCCAGACACCAAGTGCAAGGCATCTCTGGCGGGAGTTTTGCGGTTGATCTCCACCATACTGCGCGCTTTGCGCCATGCGTCTACAGCGCTGACACGCTTGGCCAACAACAATTGTTCAAACGCGTAAGTACAGCCTTCGTCAGCGTTGCGCAAACCCAACCAGGTTCTGCGGATATGGTCTTCTTGTAAAGCGGTGCCTTGATATTTTTTCTGGCTGCTGCTCAACCAATTGGCATAGCACTCGACCTCTTTGTCGTCGTGCATGCGGTAGAGCGCAAATTCGCGTTCAAACTGCGTCCATTCTTGGCGTTGAGCAAGTACTAGCAACCAGTCGTTGCGCAAACGGTCTTCTTGGTAAGAGCCCGCGTATTTGCTTAAAAACTCTTTGACTTCGCTGTCGCTGGCGTCCCCAAGCCTCACACGCAATTCCCAGTACGCCGCCCAAGGCTCAAGAATGTGACCTTTGGCTTGCGGCAGAAGTTGGGTCAGTTTGCGCCTATCGTTTTGCGAGTAAGCGGTCGACATGTCCACCAAAACTTGGTCATTTCTGTCGGGCGAAGCGCTGAATGAAACAGCAAAGGAAGGCTGTAGGCAGGCGAGTAAACAAACGCCAAACACTGAAACGGTGAGCCGGCGGATCAAAAACAAGGACATGACACAATGAATACACCTGACATAAGGGGTGCATTCTCCCATGGACAAAAAAGCCCTTCGCAAACAATTGATTCAAGAGCGTCTGGATTTGCCAGACCGCGCTGCCCGTTCTGACTTGCTGCAGCAAGTCATGCGCATTTGGTTGTTCGACCGCAAAGACACGGTGATTGGTGCGTATTGGCCGATCAAAGGTGAATTTGACCCCTTGCCAGCGTTGCATCGTTGGAAGGAAGACGGTGAACTGCTGGATGACCCGGTGTTGCGCCGGATTGCTCTGCCTGTCGTTGACAAAGTCACCAAAACACTGACTTTTCATGCTTGGTACCCGGGATGCGATATGGAAGAGGATGCCTACAACATTCCCAAACCCAAAGACACTGAGGTGGTTGTGCCCACTTTGTTGTTTATCGCTTGCGTGGGCTACGGGCCCGGCGGTTACCGCTTAGGTTATGGCGGCGGTTTTTACGACCGCACGCTTGCGCAATTGCAGCCCAAACCCTTCACTGTCGGTTTGGGTTTTACCGGCGGCTTCATCGAAGACATGGAGCCTGAAGCGCACGATCTGCCGCTGGACGCGTTGCTGAACGAAAACGGCGTGGTCTGGCCTACCCATTTCTCCTGACAGCGGCCTTCATGTTTAACGACATCTCGGTGCCGCTCGTTTCTTGCAACAAACCTCTAGGAAACAGCGCAAATTCTCTCCCGTCATAGGTTGCTTATGATGCAAGCATCAACTTTCATGCAGGTGAGTCATGTCCAAAGCGTTTGCCAGCCAGAGCGATCTGAGCGATAGAAAAATCAGTTTCACCCAACTCAGTCAGCATTGCTGGGCCTACACCGCAGAGGGTGACCCGAATTCCGGCGTCATCATCGGCGACAAATACATACTGGTCAGCGACACCACGGCCACCCCGTTGATGGCGCAAGATTTGATTGCGCGTATTCGCGCGGTCAGCGACAAGCCCATCAAATACGTGTTGTTGACCCACTACCACGCGGTGCGGGTCTTAGGTGCCAGCGCTTATGTGGCTGAAGGTGCCACAGAAATCATTGCCAGCAAGGGTACATACGATTTGATCGTCGAGCGCGGTGCCGAGGACATGCAAAGCGAAATGGACCGCTTTCCGCGACTGTTCAGAGGCGCCGACAGTGTGCCCGGATTGACTTGGCCGACATTGGTGTTTGGCGACGGCAAGCCCGGCAGACACGGCAGCATCCGCTTGGATTTGGGTGGTGTCAGTGTTGACATCTGGCACCCCGGTGCAGGCCACACGCGCGGCGACACCATCGCCTGGGTGGAAGCAGAAAAAGTATTGTTCAGTGGTGATTTGGTGGAATACCAGGCCGGTGTTTACACAGGCGACGCGCATTTGGCAGAATGGCCGGCCACGCTGGAAGC
This sequence comes from Comamonadaceae bacterium, assembly GCA_027488735.1. GTDB lineage: Bacteria > Pseudomonadota > Gammaproteobacteria > Burkholderiales > Burkholderiaceae_C > Limnohabitans. Next base: position 66,440 of record JAIYBB010000005.1, read on the forward strand.
CCTGCGCGGTTTGGAAGCCGAGGCGATCGTCCCCGGTCGCGGCGAGGCCATGATCGGCAATGCCAATGTCAATAAATCGCTGGACTACACCCGCGAGTGGGTGGAAACCTTGTTTGCCTGCGGCAAAGAAGCTGTGGCGAAAAACATGGATTTGAAAGCCGCCATGGCCTTGACCCGCCAACACATGGACCCGGTGTTCGGCAAGGTTTTTATCTACGAGCATTGCCTGCCGTTTGATGTCAGCCGCGCCTACGACGAAGCCAAAGGCATTGTCAATCCGCGCATCTGGACGGCAGACCGTGACAAAGAAATGTGGGCTTCTCTACAAGCTTGATCGGCTCATGAGGCTTTGTAGCGCATCAAAGCCCTCAGGTCTTCTTCATAACCTTTGAGTGTCTTGACAGCGCGCGCGCGTTGTTCAGGCGTGGTGGTGTTGTGAAATTGTGCCGACGCTTCGCAGTTGAGGCGTTTGCGTTTTTTCAAATATGCCGCGTATTCGGGATCAGCGGTATGCAAACTGCTTTGCAACCATTGCCGCACCCAGGCTCGCGCTTCTTCAGGGGTGGGTTGGTTTTGCACAATGCGCGTGTGCATGGATAAGCTTTCACGTTGCTGTCTTTCCCGTTCGGCAGACGTGCGTTCTGCTTCGAAGCCGGAATTTTGCGCCAACTGACGCAACAGTTTCTTTTGTTGTGCGCTCAGTCGCCCATATATCCTTTCAGCGTTTGACTGTCCTTTGTCTGTTTGCACATCGAGCTGCGCTTCTGCCGAGGCGTCTAATTTCCAATCCTTGCGGTAGTCTTTTAAATCCTGCTGGTACTTTTTCTTCAGGGTTTGCAATTGCGCGGTGGTCAAGGTGAGCGAGAGCCGAGTCAGCGGTTCTTCAAATTGGTCAACCAAAGGGTCCAAGCTGTCCGTGATGGATTGCGCCAAGCTGCACACTTGTTCGGCAGAAATATCTTCGGCCACGAGTTTTTGCATGGTTTTGAGCCAATCCACGTAAAGGGGCAGTTGCTCTCGGCGGTGCCATTCAAGCACTGTTTTTAAGTCAGCGAGGGTTTGTTTCTCTTGGGCGGTATTTAAATCAACATGGGGGTTGATCCATAAAAACATCAACAAATTGGGTGCGTTGTTGTAGCCAGAGACCACCAAACTGCAGCCCGATAAGCCCAGCACGACGGCTAAAAAAACGAATTTCATGCCCCGCCAACCGCGGGATAGGTGCTGATTGATAATCTTGGTCACAGAGGAAACCCAATACATGTCAAACATTGATGTGGTCATCATGGCGGCGGGCAAAGGTACCCGCATGAATAGCAGTATGCCTAAAGTGCTTCACCGTTTGGGGGGAAGGGCTTTGTTGCAGCATGTGATTGAAACCGCAGGACATATTCAGGCCCGCCGTGTGCTGGTCATTACCGGGCATCAGGCTGAGCAAGTCGAGGCTGTGCTGGCGACACAACCGGGTGTTGCGTCGGTTCGGCAAATGCCGCAACTTGGCACGGGCCACGCCATGCAGCAAGCGATTCCCGTGTTGCAAGACGATGGTGTGACCTTGGTGCTTTCAGGCGATGTGCCCTTGATTCAGGCCGACACTTTGCAAGCCTTGTTGCAACTGTGCGATGCCAAACATCTGGCTTTGTTGACCTTGCAAACCCCGACGCCCGGCGGCTATGGGCGCATTTTGCGCGGACCGGCGCAGCAGGTCACCGCCATTGTGGAAGACAAAGATGCAACGGATGAACAACGACGCATCCAAGAAATTTACAGCGGCATCATGGCCGTGCCCACGCACTTGCTGCGCGCTTGGTTGGCGCGCTTGGACAACCGCAATGCGCAAGGTGAGTTTTATTTGACTGATGTGGTCAAGTTCGCGGTGGCTGACGGTAATGAAGTCAAAGCACATTGCATAGACCAGGCCTGGCAGGTGGAGGGCGTGAACACGCCGGTGCAGTTGGCGGCGCTAGAGTGTGCCTATCAGCATTTGCAGGCAAACCGTTTGATGCAACAAGGCGTGCGATTGGCAGACCCGGCGCGCTTTGATGTGCGGGGTGATTTGGTGTGTGACCGCGACGTAGAAATTGATATCAACTGTGTATTTGAAGGCAAAGTGCATTTGGGCGAGGGAGTGCGAATCGGCGCAAACTGTGTGATTGCAAATGCAGACATTGGCGCGGGCACGCACATATTGCCTTTCACCCATATCGATGGTGAAACCCAAGGCGTGCAGATCGGTCATGGTGCGCGCATTGGCCCGTTTGCACGTTTGCGCCCGGGCGCAACGCTGGGTGACGATGTGCACATTGGTAATTTTGTGGAAGTCAAAAACAGCAGCTTGGCCAAGGGCGCTAAAGCCAACCATCTGGCTTATGTGGGTGACGCTCAAGTGGGCGAACGCGTCAACTACGGCGCCGGTGTCATCACTGCAAATTACGACGGCGCGAACAAGCACCAAACCCTTATCGAAGCAGATGTGCATGTCGGCAGCAACAGTGTGCTGGTCGCACCCGTCACCTTGGGCGCGGGCGGCACCATAGGCGCAGGTTCGGTGGTCACCAAAGACACCCCGCCCGGATCGCTGACGGTGGCGCGAGGCAAACAGGTCAGCATCCCGAACTGGCAGCGACCAGACAAAAAAAACAAATAAAGGGCAGACGCTATGTGTGGCATTGTCGGCGCGGTTTCCACCCGCAACATCGTTCCTGTGTTGGTACAAGGACTGCAACGTCTGGAGTACAGAGGCTATGACTCCTGCGGCGTAGCGGTCAACGCCGACCAAGCGCAACTCGGTCAGGCGGCCGGTTTGCAACGCGCGCGCAGCACGGCCCGGGTGTCGGAGTTGCTGGCGCAAGTTGGTGACGCAGCAGGCGGATTGGCAGGCGCCACTGGCATTGCACACACACGCTGGGCGACTCACGGCGCACCTGCGGTGCACAACGCGCATCCGCATTTCAGCCACGGCCCGAACGCGCCTGGCAAGCACAGCCCGCGCATCGCTTTAGTTCACAACGGCATTATTGAAAACCACGAAGCTTTGCGCGCTGGTTTGCAGGCCAAGGGCTATGTGTTTGACAGCCAAACAGACACCGAAGTGATGGTGCATTTGATTGATTCTTTGTACCAAGGCGATGTGTTGCAAGCCGTGACGCAGGCCATCAAACAACTGCATGGTGCGTTCGCGATTGCTGTGATCGCCAAAGACGAGCCGCACCGGGTGGTGGGTGCGCGAGCCGGTTCACCTTTGATTTTGGGCGTGGGTCAAGGCGAACAATTTTTGGCCAGCGATGCCATGGCATTGGCTGGTGTGACGGATCAAATTGTGTACCTCGCTGAAGGTGATGTGGTGGATTTGCAATTGCAAAGCTACACGGTGTATGACGCGTCGGGTCACCAAGTACAGCGTGAAGTGTTGACCGTGCTGGCACACAGCGGGGCAGCAGAGCTCGGGCCTTACCGCCATTACATGCAAAAAGAAATATTCGAGCAACCGCGCGCAATCGCCGACACGCTGGAAGGCATAGAAGGCATCGTGCCCGAACTGTTTGACCACCCGGATCGCCCCGGTGAAGCATCTGTTGTGTTCAAAGATATTCGCTCGGTATTGATACTGGCGTGTGGCACCAGTTACTACAGCGGATGCGTGGCCAAGTACTGGTTGGAATCTGTGGCGCACATACCTTGTCAGGTGGAGGTGGCCAGCGAATACCGCTACCGCGACAGCGTGCCGGATGCGCACACCTTGGTCGTGACCATCACGCAGTCGGGCGAAACCGCAGACACTTTGGCGGCGTTGAAACACGCGCAAAGCCTGGGCATGCTTCACACATTGACGATTTGCAATGTATCCACGTCGGCCATGGTGCGTGAATGCAAACTGGCCTACATCACGCGTGCTGGTGTCGAAATTGGTGTGGCCTCCACCAAAGCCTTCACCACGCAACTCGCTGGTTTGTTTTTATTGACCTTGGCGCTTGCGAAAGCCAAGCATCGCTTGAGTGCAGATGAAGAAGCGCAGCACCTCAAGGCGATGCGACATTTGCCTGTGGCACTGCAAAGTGTGTTGGCCTTAGAGCCGCAACTCATCGCCTGGGCGCAAGATTTTGCGGACAAAGAAAACGCGCTGTTTTTAGGCCGGGGCATGCATTACCCGATTGCTTTAGAAGGCGCGTTGAAGTTGAAAGAAATCAGCTACATACACGCCGAGGCTTACCCCGCTGGCGAACTCAAGCACGGACCGCTGGCGCTGGTGACCAGTGAAATGCCAGTGGTGACCGTGGCTCCGAACGACACCTTGCTTGAAAAACTCAAAAGCAATTTGCAAGAAGTGCGTGCACGCGGCGGGGTGTTGTATGTATTGGCAGATGCGGACACGCGTATTCACTCCAGCGAAGGCTTACATGTGATTCGCATGCCCGAACACTACGGCGCGTTGTCCCCGTTGTTGCATGTGGTGCCTTTGCAGTTGCTGGCGTATCACACCGCATGCGCCAGAGGCACGGACGTGGATAAGCCGAGAAATCTGGCGAAAAGTGTGACTGTGGAGTAGTGTGGCCTCTGATATGCAAGTTTGAATTTAAAAAAATGAAAGACTACGCAAGCGCCCCCGACAACCTGCCCATACCGCAGGACGATGGTGCAGCCGATCACTTGCTGGGTATGCGTTTGCCGGACGTCGTCTTACCGACAACGCAAGGCAGCACATTGGCTTTGACCAAGCTAAGCGGATATGTGGTCATTTACTGTTACCCCATGACCGGTCAGCCCGGCGTACCCTTGCCGCCGGGGTGGGATGAGATTCCCGGTGCGCGCGGCTGCACGCCGCAAAACACAGCGTACAAAGACCATTACGATGAACTCACCGAACTCGGTGCGCAAGTGTTTGGCTTGAGCACACAAACCACCGAGTACCAGCAAGAGATGGCGCAGCGTTTGCATTTGCCTTTCGCCATTTTGAGTGACCATGACATGGCGTTTGTCAAAGGATTGCAACTGCCGACGTTTCATACCAACGGCATGCATTTATTAAAGCGGTTGACGCTAATTACAAAAGATGCCGAAGTTGTAGCGGTGAAATACCCGATCTTCCCCAGCAACAGCGATGCCGCGTGGGCGGTGAATTGGCTTAAACAACACAGCCGATAAAACAAACAAGTCCTGCAAATCAGTTCGCAATGCTCAAGTGGAAATACTTTGGATTTCCAAGGTTTGCAACAACACCGGTTTGAGCAATATCTGGTAGCAGTCTGCGTCGAAACCGGTGGGGTTTAAATGTTTGTCTATGAAATCGTTGCGCTTAGAACACCAAGTGCCCGCATAGCCCCAGTTGTGTATGCGGTGTTTTTGCAACCAGTCGCCGCGTTTTTCCACCACATCAACCGCGCCTGCAAACGGCCATGTGTGCACTTGCAAATCGCGCAAGGCATCGCGTAATCGGCGGTCATGGTCAGCGCGTGACTCATGACCGGTGCATGCACCTGCACATTGCTTGGTTTGCCAGCCAAAACATCCGCGTTGATTCGCCGGTTCCAGCCCGAGTAATTGCAAACACAAGCGATGTTGTTGTGCCAGAGATTGCAGTTTGTCTTTGGCGGCTTTGCGAGAAGAAAACAAACCAAACAAATCAGGCGTGATGCCCGGTTGAACCGTTTGGTCATCCACCCAAGACACCTTGCTGCCATCCGGTTCATCAATCAATTGCAGACTGCAAAGTTTTTTGACGCGTCGCAAGCGTTGGTTGTACAAAGGGCTTTGCGTTTTGATCATTTGCGACTCAAGCAGCAGAGCGCCGATTTCACCGGCTGTTTCTATGGCTTCAATCCGGCGTGTTTGCGACAGCATGCGCACTTCATCCGGATTGCGCAAATGCGACTGCACACGCGATCGGATGTCAATGCTTTTACCAATGTAAAGCGGCAAGTTGCCCTCGCCATGAAAGACATAAACCCCGGGTGCGCGGGGCAAATCGGAAACTTGCAACACACCCGTCACAAGCTTTCGATAGTCAACTTTCTGAACTTGACCACACCTTTGTTGTATTGCAATGCGATCGGTCCAGCGCCGGTGTGCGTACTGTCGTTCGTATCGACAGTGGTTTGACCGTTGAGCACCAAAGTCATGCGCGTTCCCACAACAGTGATGTCGTAGGTGTTCCATTGCCCGCCTGCTTTGACATTGGGTTGCACCAGCGATTTGGCGACATTGACCACAGCACCGGTGCCGTAGGACGGGTCAGGGCGTTTGTCGAAGATGTTGGCTTCATAAGAATTTTTGTCATTGATCACCACGGGGTCGGTGCAACGAAAATAAATACCACTGTTGGCTTCCTCATCAACCCAGAATTCCGCCACCAAACGAAAATTTTGGTAACTCCCGCGGCTGACCAAAAAACCATCGCCTAGCTCGGCTTGCACCAACCCGTCTTGCAGTCGCCAATTGGCATTGCCCAACAATTTCCAAGCGTTCAAATCTTGGCCATTGATCAGGGCCGTACCCCGGGAGTTCGTGTCTGGAGCTAGGCTTTGGCGAGCCATTTGCGTCCAATTGTCAAACGTGCTGCATCCTTGTATGGCAAGAAAAAAAAGGGACAAACCGACGATACGCAAGCGTGAAGTGCTAAATAGTGTGAACATAATCAAATTCCTTGGGCGGTGTAGCGACAGCACAGCGTTGACGCTTTGACTGGCTACCTCTTACATGCTGCATTCTGCACTGACTTTGCGTGAATGTTGGGAAAGCATGAATGACAGGTCATTTCGCTCGCGCATGACTATAATTTGTGCACACAATGAGCTATTTAAAACATATCCGTCGCGATCTGCAGGACATGCAGGCCTACACCGTGCAAGACGCAAGCGGCATGGTCAAGTTGGATGCGATGGAAAACCCGCACCGCTTATCTGCTGAGCTGCAAGCGCAATTGGGCGAGCGCTTAGGCGCTGTCGCTGTCAACCGTTACCCCGGCAGCCGCATCGATGATCTGAAGCGCGCGATTGCACAACACACCGGCTTGCCCCAAGGCTACAGCTTGATGTTGGGCAACGGCTCAGACGAATTGATTTCTCTCTTGTCCATGGCCTGTCAAATGCCCGGCGCAGTCGCACTCGCGCCAGAGCCCGGTTTTGTGATGTACGCCATGAGTGCCAAATTGCAAGGCATGGCTTACGTGCCGGTGTCATTGCGGGACGATTTCGAACTCGACGAACCCGCCATGACCCAGGCGATCGCCAAGCACCAACCGGCTATCGTCTATCTGGCTTACCCGAACAACCCGACCGCGAATTTGTGGGACGCGAATGTCATGCGTCGCCTGATCGCGCAGGTGTCGGCTTATGGTGGTTGGGTGGTGTTGGACGAAGCCTACCAACCTTTTTCTTCAGACACCTGGTTGACTGAAATCAACCGCGATCCCCAAGCCAACGCACAAGTGATGTTGATGCGTACCTTGTCCAAATTTGGATTGGCAGGTGTGCGTATTGGCTATATGTTGGCGCGCACTGAAGTCATTGCTCAACTCGACAAAATCCGCCCGCCTTACAACATCAGCTTGTTGAACGCCGAGTGCGCATTGTTTGCGCTGGAGCATGCCGATGTGTTTGAGAAACAAGCGCAGGATGTTTGCCATGAACGCCAGCGCTTGAGCCAGCGTTTGGCCGCATTCAAGGGCGTGACTGTTTACCCGAGTCAGGCCAATATGATGTTGCTGCGTTTGCCCGGCGACGATGACGCCGCCACCCGTGTGTTTACCGCTTTGAAATCTCAAAACATACTGGTGAAGAACGTTTCTAAAATGCACCCTGTGTTGCACCATTGCCTGCGCATTACCGTGGGCACATCGACAGAAAACGACCAGTTGTTGAGTGCACTTCAAGAAGTGCTGGCCTGAGTCACGAATCACATACCCATCAAACTCCTATGACACAACGCATTGCCGAAGTTCACCGCGACACCAAGGAAACCCAAATTCAAGTGCGGGTCAATTTGGATGGAACCGGTCAGTCCGATTTATCCACCGGCATCGGTTTTTTTGACCACATGCTGGATCAAATCGCGCGCCATGGCTTGATCGATTTGTCCATCAAAGCCACCGGCGATTTGCATATCGACGGACACCACACCGTCGAAGACGTGGGCATCACTTTGGGACAAGCGGTGGCGCAAGCTGTCGGCGACAAAAAAGGCATTCGCCGTTACGGCCATGCTTATGTGCCCTTGGACGAAGCGCTCAGCCGCGTGGTGGTCGATTTCTCCGGCCGCCCCGGTTTGGAAATGCACGTGCCTTTCAAGAGCGGCATGATTGGTCACTTCGATTCGCAACTGGCATTTGAGTTTTTCCAGGGCTTTGTGAACCACGCATTCGTGACTTTGCACATCGACAATTTGCGAGGCGAAAACGCGCACCACCAAGCCGAGACGGTGTTCAAAGCCTTCGGGCGGGCGCTGCGCGCAGCGACCGAACTCGACCCGCGCTCTGCGGGCATCATTCCTTCTACCAAAGGTTCGCTCTAAGCTTTATCCATGGCAAGCGTCGCGGTCATCGATTACGGCATGGGCAATTTGCGCTCGGTAGCGCAAGCTGTCATCGCAGCCGCCCACGGCAGCGGCGTTGATGTGGTCATCACCTCCGACCCCGAGCAAGTGCGCCAAGCCGAACGTGTCGTGTTGCCCGGCCAAGGTGCCATGCGCGACTGCATGCACGAGTTGCACGACAGCGGTTTGCTGCCTGAAGTGCTGCACGCGGCAGCCAACAAGCCGCTGTTTGGGGTGTGCGTGGGCATGCAAATGCTGCTCGACCACAGCGGCGAAGGTGACGCGGGCGGCACGGCTTGCTTGGGTTTGATTCCTGGCGAAGTGGTCAAGTTTGATCTCGCCGGGCAATTGCAGCCGGATGGCAGCCGCTACAAAGTGCCGCAAATGGGTTGGAACCAAGTTCGCCAGACAAGTCAGCACCCACTGTGGGCGGGCGTGCCCGACGACAGTTATTTCTATTTTGTGCACAGTTTTTACGCCAAGCCGTTAGATGTGCGCCACACCGTTGGGGTAAGCGATTACGGCCAGCTCTTTACCTCGGCGCTTTCAAGGGATAATATTTTCGCAACCCAGTTTCACCCTGAAAAAAGCGCTGACATGGGCTTGATGCTTTACCGAAACTTTTTGTCTTGGTCACCTTGAAGACTTTATTGTCATTGACTGCCACCACCACTTCTTATGTTGCTCATCCCCGCGATTGACCTGAAAGACGGTCATTGTGTACGCCTGATTCAAGGCGACATGAATCAATCCACCATCTTCAGCGAAAACCCGGCCGACATGGCTTTGCAATGGGTCAACAAGGGCGCCAGGCGTTTGCATCTGGTCGACTTGAACGGCGCGTTCGCTGGCAAGCCGCAAAACTACAGCGCCATCCGCAGCATTTTGAAAGCGGTCGGCGACGATATTCCGGTGCAACTCGGTGGCGGCATCCGCGACTTGGACACGATTGAAAAATACATAGACGGCGGCGTGCGCTACATCATCATTGGCACGGCGGCAGTGAAAAACCCCGGCTTTTTGCAAGACGCGTGCAGCGCTTTTGGCGGCCACATCATCGTCGGGCTGGACGCCAAAGACGGCAAAGTCGCCACCGACGGCTGGAGCAAGATGACCGGCCACGAAGTCATCGACTTGGGCAAAAAATTTGAAGACTACGGTGTCGAGTCCATCATTTACACCGACATTGGCCGTGACGGGATGCTGAGCGGCATCAACATCGAAGCCACGGTCAAACTGGCGCAGGCTTTGTCTATTCCCGTCATCGCTTCAGGCGGCTTGTCGAATATTCAGGATATTGAAAAGCTGTGCGAAGTGGAAGACGAAGGCATTGAAGGTGTGATTTGCGGGCGCGCTATTTACAGCGGCGACCTCGATTTTGAAAAGGCCCAAGCCCGGGCCGACGAACTCAACGGCTGACATGCTGGCCAAACGCATCATTCCCTGTCTCGACGTGACCGCCGGACGGGTGGTCAAGGGCGTGAACTTTGTGGAGTTGCGCGACGCCGGTGACCCGGTGGAAATCGCGGCGCGTTACAACGCGCAAGGCGCGGATGAACTGACATTTTTAGACATCACCGCCACCAGCGACGGGCGCGATGTGATTTTGCACATCATCGAAGCCGTGGCCAGCCAAGTGTTTATTCCGCTGACGGTTGGCGGCGGTGTTCGCACTGTGGAAGATGTGCGCCGCTTGCTGAATGCAGGCGCCGACAAAACCAGTTTCAACTCGGCAGCCATTGCCAACCCGCAAGTGATACGCGATGCCTCGGACAAATACGGTTCGCAATGCATTGTGGTGGCGATAGATGCCAAACGACGCAGCGCAGAAGAAGAACAACGCATGGGCGCGAACGGTAAGCACGTGGGCCCGGGCTGGGATGTGTTCAGCCACGGCGGGCGAAAAAATGTGGGCTTGGACGCGGTGGCTTGGGCCACGCAAATGGCTGAGTTTGGTGCGGGCGAAATACTTCTGACCAGCATGGACCGCGACGGTACGAAGTCGGGCTTTGACTTGGCACTGACCCGCGCGGTCAGCGATGCGGTGCCGGTGCCGGTGATTGCATCCGGCGGCGTGGGCACGTTAGACCATTTGGCCGACGGCATACAAACTGGCGGCGCAGATGCGGTGCTGGCGGCTAGCATTTTTCATTATGGTGAATTTACGGTGGGGCAAGCTAAGCAACATATGGCGAGGCGCGGGATACCGGTAAGGCTATAAGTTTTGTCAGCGCTACTTGGCTTTTAAGACCCTGCCGCCATGGCCTTTTTCACAGCGCTTGCCAAAAAACCTGAACGTGTCATGTGGTGCGATTCGGCCCAAGCATCAATTTGCTGCACTAAGTTTGAAGGCAGGCTCACATTCAAGCGAACAGGCCGGGTGTCGATGCGGCTCAAGTCCAACTCTACCAACATCCAAACGCCACCTGCGTATTCAGCTTGATTCACTAAGTTTTCCAGCGGTGTGGGCGGCGGCACTGCGTCTGGCTCGCCATTGAAATGCGCTTCCACCGCCTCTTGCACGGCGGCGGGTAAATCGCTCCACGTATCGGCCGCAGAAAAGCAACCCGGAAAGTCTGGAAACGTCACGCCATGCGCATGCTTGGCATCACCAGGGTGGACATAAACGGGATACAACATGGGCAACTCCTCGTGTGTATGGGGCTTCACAGACCTGCTTGTTTCAAGATGCTGCAATCTGTTGTGTAAAAAAATCATTTGAGATTCCTTGAAGTTGAGCAAGGCCAAGATGTGTTGGTTGTGGATATATCTAATGCGTTGACAACGTCACGATGATGACTGATCCAATGTATATGAATTTATTTGTATTAAATTAAAAAATCAAATGATATATTAATTACTAATTAATCTGCTCGCAACGAAAATTTAAGGGAGCGTTACCAAAATGGAAAAAATAACCTATCTCTCAAGGAATGCGAAGAAGCCTCCTTTTGAAGTCTCGATTGAAATTCAAGGTGATTTAACGTTCATAAACTGTAATTGCGCACTGGGGCAAGAGAAGAAGATTTGTCGCCACAAGATCAATGCAATTCGAGGAGACAAGCGCAACAAGCACCAAGACACAACTGAATCAACCATTGCACGTTTAAGAATGATTTTTGGCCCAGGCTCTACTCTCAGGCAACATCTTGAAGATAAGTGGCAATTACTTAGAGAATTCTCAACGATCCACCCTGAGGCAGAAGAGCAAATCGAGGAAAAGCGAAAAATACTTGGCGAGGCATTTTCAAACGGCTTCCTTAATCACAATATAGATAAAACTCATGTGCCATTTGATGCAGACGCTTGGGAGGCAGAGAGAAGGGTTCTCGTTAAAGATTTAACCTGTAACGCATCTTTAATATATACAGACAATGAGGGTCAAATTACTCAAAGAGAGGTCATAGTTGAAGAAGTATTTTCTAGCAATGAGGCTTTCTATTTACTTGCATATTGCCTAGTCCGTAAACAAACGCGTACCTTTCGCGTAGATCGAATTCAGCGAATTGAATTTCCTTTAACCTGCGACCAAGTTACAAAGAGCCTGCTGTCAGACATAATTTATAAAGGCAAAACCATCTGAAATTAGGGATTGTTTTCGGTTTCAAAGACATAGTGTTTTGAATCAGCACGCCACCGCAATCGCTACCTTGCGCAAATACGCACTGGCTGTAGGTTGCGATTTGCAACTTAGGCTCGTTCCGCAAAAGTAAAGAGTTTCTTAGAGCGCAAATTATCAAAATAGGCAGGCGTCACCGCTTGTGTTGCTTCCGAGCTTGCACCCTCTAAAAGCAAACCTTGAAATTGCCGTCTCTCTTGGTCCCTGCGGATCAACTCATGCACATACTCACTGCTGGTGCCGAAGCCGCGCTGGCTGACCTGCTCGTCCACAAAGGATTTGAGTGACTCAGGTAAGGAAATATTCATTGAGCTCACAAGGCAAGTTTAGAGTTCTTGTTTAAAAATGGCAATAACTAGGATATACAAGCAATGAGTGCTTGAGCCTAGCTTTAAATGCCTTTCCATGCGCTTTTTCCGATTGCTCATCCACAACAGGCGCAGCCCTTAACATCTACCCTATGAATTGGCTTGATCACATCAAATGGGACGCGCAAGGTCTGGTGCCCGTCATCGCGCAAGAGCAGGGCAGCAAAGACGTGCTGATGTTCGCCTGGATGAACCGCGAAGCGCTGCAACTCACCGCCGAGCAGGGCCGCGCCGTCTATTTCAGCCGTTCGCGCAACAAGCTTTGGTTCAAGGGCGAAGAATCCGGCCATGTGCAACTGGTGCACGACATCCGCCTCGACTGCGACAATGACGTGGTGCTGCTCAGCGTCACGCAAACCGGCCACGACCCCGGCATCGCTTGCCACACCGGCCGCCACAGTTGCTTTTTTCAGCGCTGGCACACCGGCCCGGACGGCGGTCAATGGCTGAGCACCGAGCCTGTGTTGCAAGACCCCGCCCTCATTTATAAGAAAACACCATGAACACCATTGACAGCCTGATGCGCTTGGCCGCTGTGATCGAAAGCCGCAAACCGGCCAATGGCGGCAACCCGGATGCCAGTTACGTGGCGCGCCTGTTGCACAAAGGGCCGGACGCGTTTTTAAAGAAAATCGGCGAAGAAGCCACCGAAGCCGTGATGGCCGCCAAAGACTTGAGCCACGGCAGTGACCCGCAACACTTGGTCAATGAAATGGCCGATTTATGGTTTCACTGCATGGTGGCGCTGGCGCATTACGGCCTCAGCCCGGCTGACGTTATCAACGAATTGGCGCGCCGCGAAGGCCTGGGCGGCTTGGAAGAAAAAGCTTTGCGCAAAGCCTTGCAGCGTGAATCAGGAGAAGATTGAATGAGTGATACGCAAGACCCGAACTGCATTTTTTGCAAAATCATTCAGGGCAAGATTCCTTCGCGTAAAGTCTATGAAGACGACGACATGTTCGCGTTTCATGACATCAACCCTTGGGCACCGGTGCATTTTCTGGTCATCCCCAAACTGCATATCCCTTCGATGGCGCAGGTTACCGAAGCGCACGCAGCGCTGCTGGGGCGCATGCTGGTCAAGGTGCCGCAACTCGCATTGCAAGAGGGCGTCAACCCTTATCCCGAAGGTGGTTTTCGGCTGCTGACCAACACCGGCGCCGAGGGCGGACAAGAGGTTCACCACCTGCATTGGCATGTCATGGGCGGTCCGCGCCCATGGTTACGTGGCTAAGACTAGAATTCCTACAGTTCATTGAGGAGCATTCCATGGGATCATTTTCCGTTTGGCATTGGTTAATTGTTTTATTGATCGTGGTTTTGGTGTTCGGCACCAAGAAATTAAAAGGTCTCGGCGGCGATTTGGGCGGCGCTGTCAAGGGCTTCAAAGACGGTATGAAGGACGGCTCGGCCACACCTGAAGAAAATCCTGCTGCACCTGCGCAACAAGTCACTGGCGCGAGCCCTGCAAATGCAGAAAAGTCCACCATTGATGTTGAAGCCAAAAGCAAGTCTTAAAAATGTTTGATTTAGACGTCTCCAAGTTGGCGGTTATCGGTGCAGTCGCCCTGGTCGTCATTGGACCGGAGAAAATGCCGCGCGTAGCTCGCACGATGGGCACCTTATTTGGCAAAGCGCAGCGCTATATCTCTGACGTCAAGGCCGAAGTCAACCGAACCATGGAAATGGAAGACTTGAAAAAAATGAAAGAGTCCATGGACTCGGCCATGACTGATGTCCAGTCAAGTGTGCTCAACGCCACCACGCAACTGAACCAAGGCATCGCCGACCTTGGTCAGGATGCCACCTCTTCTGACAATAACAATTCCTTCCTTCCTTATTGGCAACCGCAGCAACCCGAATACAAGCACCCCAGAAAAAACTGGCGGCTCAAGCGCTCGGCCATGCCGCATTGGTACAAGGCCCGCCAGGGAGTGCGTACCAAGGCTTTGTCAGGGGCAGCCCGGGTGGCGCGTTTTCGGCCAACTGGCTTAGGTTAGAACAAAGTCTGATGCTGAATGTCTGATACAGGTTCCCAAGAAAAAGACCCGCTCTCCGGTAGCGAGCAGCCGTTTGTTCAACACCTCAAAGAGTTACGCGATCGTTTGGTCAAATCGTTCATCGCTGTGGCGGTGATGTGCGCTGTTTTAAGCTTCTACCCCGGCCCCGGTCAGCTTTACGATTTATTGGCCGAACCGTTGGTGGCGCAATTGCCTCAGGGCGCCACCTTGATAGCCACCTCGGTCATTTCTCCTTTTTTGGTGCCGCTCAAAATCATGCTCATGGCAGCTTTTTTGCTCGCTTTGCCTGTGGTGCTTTACCAAGCATGGGCATTTGTAGCGCCTGGCTTGTACGCCCACGAAAAGCGTTTGGTGTTTCCACTGGTCATGTCCAGCACGATTTTGTTTTTCATCGGTGTGGCATTTTGTTATTTCTTCGTCTTTGGTCAGGTCTTTAAGTTCATCCAAAGTTTCGCTCCCAAAAGCATCACGGCAGCGCCTGACATAGAGGCTTACCTCAGTTTTGTCATGACCATGTTCATTGCCTTTGGTTTGGCGTTTGAAGTGCCGATTGTGGTGATCGTGCTTGCTCGCATGGGCCTGGTCAGCATAGAAAAACTCAAAGCTTTTCGTTCCTATTTCATCGTCTTGGCTTTCGTCATTGCCGCCATCGTGACGCCGCCTGATGTGGTCTCCCAGTTGGCCTTGGCTATTCCCATGGTCATTCTTTATGAAGTGGGTATTTGGGCGGCGCAGATATTCATGAAGCACACCAAGGCGCCGGAGGATGAAGTGACCGGCGAGAAACCCTGACGATGCGCCGCCTGTGGCTACTGTTTGCGCAAACGGTCACCGTGCTGGTGGCGCTGTGGTTTGTTCTCATCACGCTCAAACCTGAATGGTTGCAACGCCCTAGCTTGTGGGGCCCAGATGTGCAGGTATTGCAAGCACCAGCCTCTAACTTAACGACGTCTAGCGCTGGCAGTTTGAGTGTGGCCGCCAAACGTGCATCGCCTTCGGTGGTCAGCATCAACACAGCTTCCCGAAAATCCAACCAAGCAGACCGCATGCGTGATCCTTGGTTCAGGTATTTTTTCGGGGATCAGGATGAAGACCCATCCAATGTTGGACTGGGAAGCGGTGTCATCGTCAGCGCGGACGGTTACATACTGACCAACAACCATGTGGTTGAGACTGCCGATGAAATCACCGTGGTTTTGAATGACGGCCGGCGTACACAAGCGCGCTTGGTGGGCACTGACCCGGACACCGATTTAGCGGTGCTCAAAATCAAGCTCGACAACTTGCCTGTGATGGTCATGAGCAGCTCAGAGCAGTTGCAAGTGGGTGACATTGTGCTGGCCATTGGCAATCCTTTTGGCGTGGGGCAAACGGTGACCAGTGGCATCGTGTCTGCACTTGGGCGCAGCCAATTGGGTATCAATACCTTTGAGAATTTCATTCAAACCGATGCTGCCATCAACCCAGGCAATTCGGGAGGTGCGCTGGTAGATGTTCAGGGTAATTTGCTGGGCATCAACACAGCCATTTACTCGCGCTCCGGTGGCAGTTTGGGCATAGGCTTTGCCATTCCTGTGAGCACCGCTCGCCAAGTGCTTGAGGGCATTGTCAAAGACGGGCAAGTCGTGCGCGGATGGATTGGTGTGGAGCCGACTGAACTCACACCTGAATTGGCAAAGACTTTCAATGTGCAACGCGGCAACGGGGTCATCATCACAGGCGTTTTGCAATCCGGCCCTGCGGCGCGCGCTGGTGTGGCGCCAGGAGACGTGTTGCTGGCCGTAGAGGGACAGCCAGTTCAAACCGTGGCGGAGTTGCTTGCAAAGGTATCTGCCCTGAAACCGGGACGCCCGGCGCGACTCAAGTTCCTGCGTAACAACCAAGAATTAGAGTTTGCAGTTACCCCGGCACAACGCCCGCGCGTTAAATCGGTACCGCGTTGACATGGCCCATCGCAACGACATACTGACTTATTGCAACCAACTTTTGCAGCCGCAGTTGTTCAAAGACTATTGCCCGAATGGTCTGCAAGTTGAAGGACGCTCGGAGATAAAAAAAATCATTTCTGGCGTGACCGCCAGTCGTGCTTTGATTGAAGCAGCTATTGCGCAAAATGCGGATACTTTATTGGTTCACCATGGATTGTTCTGGCGCGGTCACGACGGCAGCGTGACTGGTTGGCTCAAACAGCGATTGGCTTTGCTGCTGGCGCATGACATCAATTTGCTGGCCTACCACTTGCCACTAGACGCCCATGCGCAATGGGGGAACAACGCGCAATTAGGCGCGCTCATGGGCTGGCAAACAACAGACAGATTTGGAGAGCAAGCGCTGGGAATGGTCGGTCATCCCGCGCAAGGCGAGATAGATGCGCAGACCTTCACCCAGGAATTGGCCGCTGCATTAGGCACCACACCGGTTGCCGTGGTGCCCGATTCCATGCGTGCCATCAAGACCATTGCGTGGTGCACAGGTGGCGCGCAATCTTGGTTTGAAAGCGCCATCGCAGCGGGTGCTGATGCGTTTGTCACTGGAGAAATTTCAGAGCCCCAAGCGCATTTGGCCCATGAAACCGGCGTCGCTTTTTTTGCCTGCGGCCACCACGCCACCGAGCGCTATGGCGCGCCGGCACTGGCCGCGCATGTTTGCGAGCATTTCGGTATCGCGCACGAATTCATCGACATACACAACCCGGCCTAAGCCCTGACACGCCATGGCTTCGCCTAACCACCATTTGCCAATTGCGCTGTCCATGGGCGACCCGGCAGGCATCGGTCCTGAAATCATTCTCAAGGCATTTGCCAACCATGCCGAGTTTATGCAAGGCTGTTGCGTGTTGGGCAACCTGGCGCTCATGCATCGGCACAGGCAAGCACTGGCCGATTTTTTGCCTGCGCATATTCAATGTGTGGAAGTTTTTGCGCTCCATGAGGCCTTGCGCTTGCAAGCGGGCCAGATCCCTGTGTGGAATGTCACGCCTGACGCCCCGATCTCCATCGGTGAAGTAAGCGCTGCCGCTGGAAAAATGGCGGCGGATGCGGTTCGCTTTGCTGCATGCGAGGCCTTAGCAGGCCGTGCGCGCGCCGTTGTGACCGCTCCTTTGCACAAAAAAGCCTTGTCGCTGGCAGGCATCGATTTCCCGGGCCACACCGAAATGCTGCAGGCTGTGGCCGCCGACCATTTAGGTGTACCGGTGAGCGAAATGCCAGTGCGCATGATGCTCAGTCGCCCTGGTCTGCGGGTGGTGCTGGTGAGCATTCATGTGTCGCTGCGCCAAGCCATTGACGCGGTCACCGCTGCCAATGTGTTGCAAACCTTGCAAGTCACACACCACAGTTGGCTGCAGTTGTATGGTTATCGGCCAACCATTTGGGTGGCTGGCTTGAATCCTCATGCCGGCGAAGAGGGCTTGTTTGGGCAAGAGGAAATCCTTGAGATTTCTCCTGCTGTCGCCGCCGCCAAGGCGCAAGGCATTGAGGTCAGTGGCCCGTTTCCACCCGACACAGTGTTCATGCAAGCCCTGCAAACTGAAACCACTCCATCTCCGGATGTGGTGCTTGCCATGTACCACGACCAAGGGCTGATTCCGGTGAAGTTGCAAGGCTTGGCACACGGTGTCAACCAAACCCTGGGCTTGCCATTTATTCGAACCAGTCCGGACCATGGCACGGCGTTTGACATTGCGGGCAAAGGTTTGGCAGACCCAGCCAGTTTGCTTGCTGCTGTGACCGCAGCCAATACCCAGTGAAATCAGCGAATTGACGCACTTTCGAGTACTAAATGCTTCGTCAGATACAAGCCCAAGAGCATGTGACAAAACCCTTTCTGACATGCCCACTGGTTTTCACCTAAGCCGCTCGGTTAGAATTAAGGGTTTTCGATGATCGTAATGAAATTCAGAGGTCTTACATGAGTGAAACCACTTTAGACACCGGTAAACGCACATGGCTCATCGCCACTGGTTGTGCGGGTGTTGCCGGGGGAGCAGCGGTTGCTGTCCCCTTTATCAGTACATTCAGTCCGTCCGAGCGCGCCAAGGCTGCTGGAGCAGCGGTTGAGGTGGATATTTCCGCCATCAAGCCCGGAGAAAAACTCACCGTGGAATGGCGCGGCAAGCCAGTGTGGGTCATCCGCCGCACGCCCGAGCAACTCGATGCCTTGAAAAAAGTGGAAACCCAATTGGCAGACCCGCAATCCTTGCGCAATCCTGATGAATTGACACCTGCTTACGCACGCAATCAAATGCGTTCTATCAAGCCTGAGTTTTTTGTTGGGGTGGGTATTTGTTCTCATTTGGGTTGTTCACCCAGCGATAAATTCGAAATGGGCCCCCAACCATCTTTACCCGACGACTGGCAAGGTGGCTTTATTTGCCCCTGCCACGGTTCCACGTTTGACATGGCTGGTCGTGTTTATAAAAACAAACCCGCTCCCGATAACCTCGAAGTTCCTCCTCACATGTATCTGTCAGACAGTCGTTTGCTGATCGGCGAAGACAAAAAGGCTTAAAGGCGAACACCATGGCTGAATTCAAAGAAATTTCCCCGAACGCCCCAATGGCGGAAAAAGCGCTGAACTGGGTAGACAACCGATTCCCGTTGTCCAAGCTTTACAAAGAACATTTGAGCGAATATTACGCGCCCAAAAACTTCAATTTCTTGTATTTCTTTGGCGTTTTGTCCATGCTAGTGTTGGTGATTCAAATCGTCACCGGCATTTTCCTGACCATGCACTACAAGCCGGATGCAGCCACTGCTTTTGCCTCAGTTGAATACATCATGCGCGATGTGCCTTGGGGTTGGTTGATTCGCTATATGCATTCCACTGGCGCTTCCGCCTTCTTCGTTGTGGTTTACATGCACATGTTCCGTGGCCTGATTTACGGTTCATACCGCAAACCACGCGAACTCGTTTGGTTGTTTGGCTGTGCTATTTTCCTGGCCTTGATGGGCGAGGCTTTCATGGGTTATTTGTTGCCTTGGGGCCAAATGTCTTACTGGGGCGCGCAGGTCATTGTGAACTTGTTCGCTGCCATTCCATTCATCGGTCCAGATTTGGCTTTGCTGATTCGCGGCGACTATGTGGTCGGCGACGCCACCTTAAACCGCTTTTTTGCCTTTCACGTGATTGCCGTACCTCTGGTCTTGCTGGGCTTGGTCGTTGCGCACATCATTGCTTTGCATGAAGTGGGCTCAAACAACCCTGACGGCATTGAAATCAAAGCCACCAAAGATGCCAATGGCAAACCTTTGGACGGCATTCCGTTTCATCCTTATTACACCGTTCACGACATCATGGGTGTGACTGGTTTCTTGTTGGTCTTTTCTGCCATCATCTTTTTTGCACCCGAGTTCGGCGGCTACTTCCTAGAGTACAACAACTTCATACCTGCTGATCCGCTGAAAACGCCTTTGCACATCGCGCCGGTCTGGTATTTCACGCCTTACTACTCCATGTTGCGCGCCATCACCAGCGAGATGATGTATGCGCTGATTGTGTGTGTGATTGCGGCGGCTTATCTGGGTGCAAGCCGTGCAGCTATCAGCAATTTTTTCAAAATTCTGGTCGTTGCTGGCGCATTGGTCATGGTCGGTTTGATGCTGGCTATCGACGCCAAATTCTGGGGCGTGATGGTCATGGGTGGCGCTGTCATTATTCTGTTCTTCTTGCCTTGGCTGGACCACTGTGAGGTCAAATCCATACGCTTTAAACCCACTTGGCATTCATACCTGTATGCAGCTTTTGTGATCAACTTTATTGTGCTCGGGTATCTGGGCATCAAACCACCTTCGCAAATCAACGAACGAATTTCTCAAGTCGGTACATTGTTTTATTTCGGCTTTTTCTTGCTGATGCCTTGGTGGACTCGCTTGGGTAAAACCAAGCCATTGCCTACACGCGTCAACTTTGTTGCCCATTGAGAAACGGCTGGAGCAAACAACCATGAAAAAAATCATTCTCAGCCTGCTGATCAGCATGTTCACAAGTTGGTCCGCTTTTGCCGCCAGCACAGACACCATTCCTTGGGACAAAGCACCCAACAAAATCAATGATCTGGGGGCTTTGCAAAACGGCGCCAAACTGTTTGTCAATTATTGTTTGAACTGTCATTCTGCAGCATACATGCGCTTTAACCGCTTGACCGACATCGGTTTGACGGAACAGCAAATCAAAGACAACTTGCTCTTCACCACCGACAAGGTGGGCGAGACCATGAAAATCTCCATGGATCCAAAGCAAGCCAAGGAGTGGTTCGGTGGCACCCCACCTGATTTGACTGTGATCGCTCGTTCACGCTCAGGACACGGTGGCACTGGCGCTGATTACCTCTACACTTATTTGCGCAGTTACTACAGAGACCCGAGCAAGGCCACTGGTTGGAACAACCTCGCTTTCCCCAATGTTGCCATGCCGCATGTGCTGTGGGAATTGCAAGGCGAGCGCAAACCGCTTTACGAGACCGTGGCATCTAAAGGCCATGACACTCAGGTGTTCAAAGGCTGGCAACAGGTTTCTGAGGGCAAACTCAGCCCCACAGAGTACGATGCAGCGGTTGGCGATTTAGTCAGTTACATGCAGTGGATGGCTGAGCCCTCACAAAGCTTGCGCGTCAAAGTTGGCGTATGGGTGATGATCTTCCTTCTGATATTCATGTTCGTAGCTTGGCGTTTGAATGCCGCTTTCTGGAAAGACATTCGCTAAGCGCGAACCATCTCAACCCGCTCTAGCGGGTTTTTACAACGGGCCTGACCTGGCCCGTTACACTTTTTGTTTTCAGGAGCCACGCGCATGATGGTCTTGTACTCTGGGACAGTTTGTCCTTTTTCCCACCGCTGCCGTTTCGTGCTGTTTGAAAAAGGCATGGATTTTGAAATCCGTGATGTAGACCTTTACAACAAGCCTGAGGACATCAACGTGATGAATCCTTACGGCCAGGTGCCTATTTTGGTTGAACGAGACTTGATTTTGTATGAGTCAAACATCATCAATGAATACATTGACGAGCGTTTTCCGCACCCACAACTCATGCCGGGTGATCCAGTAGACCGTGCACGCGTGCGTTTGTTTTTGCTGAATTTCGAAAAAGAACTGTTCACCCATGTCACTTCGCTTGAGTCGCGGCTTCAAAAATCCAATGAGAAAGTGCTTGAAAAAGCACGTGCGCACATCCGCGATCGATTGACCCAACTTGCCCCCGTATTTTTAAAAAATAAATTCATGTTGGGAGACAACTTCTCCATGCTTGATGTGGCTATTGCTCCCTTGCTGTGGCGCCTTGACCACTACGGCATCGAATTGTCAAAAAACGCCGCCCCCTTGTTGAAATATGCGGAACGTATTTTTTCGAGACCGGCATACATTGAAGCATTGACTCCCTCTGAAAAGGTCATGCGCAAGTAACCCCTATGGTGTCTGACTCTTCGTCAATTTCCACTCGCCCTTACTTGGTTCGGGCCTTGCACGAGTGGTGCACGGACAACGGTTTCACTGCCTATGTGACAGTTTCTGTCGATGACAGTGTTCAGGCGCCGCGTGAGTACGTGAACAACGGGGAGATTGTTTTGAACGTCAGTTTTGATGCAACCAGTGGCTTGCAACTGAGCAACGAGTTCATCCAATTCAAAGCCCGGTTTGGCGGCGTGGCCAGGGATATCGTGGTGCCCATGGGCAGGATCATGGCTATTTACGCCCGAGAAAACGGACAAGGCATGGCTTTTCCGGCACCCGTTACCACGCAGCAAGCTGCCCCTGCGAAGCCCGATGCCTCAGAAACACCAAGCCACACGGCGCCAGTTTCCAATGGCACCGCAAGCAGTCGTCCACAACTCAAGCGCATCAAGTAAATCCGTCTGCGCCTTGGGTAGAATAAGCAATTCGCCGATTTAGCTCAGTTGGTAGAGCAACCGCCTTGTAAGCGGTAGGTCATCAGTTCGAATCCGATAATCGGCACCATTTAAAAAGCCAGCACCTTCCAAAGAGTTCTGGCTTTTTTCTTTGCTTGGCAGATACTTCGCTGCGTTTGGCTCACAGGCCATCAAATAGCTGCTGTTGTGACCCAAAGCCCAAAAAGCCAAGTGAATCAGGGTCAAAGCATCACGGCACACACACACCATGGCAAATTGAAATAATCTGGCAAACAGTTATTAGGCTTCAGAGGGACACCATGGTTTTTTCTCGGTATGTCTTGCATGTGTTGATTTGGGGAATCTTTGCGCTATGCGCTGTCGAGCCCGTCCGTGCCCAAGACGTGCTCCAAACCGCGCAAGGCACGCTTGAAGCGCAAACAGTCTCGCGCATGTGGAACTTCATCAAAAGCAAAACACAAGCGCCTGCAGATTTGGCTATTCCTCCTATCGTGATAGATGAAACGCTGCCAAAAAATGTCCGATTGATGTTTGAATACCCCAGCCAGCAAGCGCAGCAAACTGAGATGCGTATCCGCTTGAACCCCCAAAGCATGGTGGCCTGGAACAACGGCATGTGGCATTGGGCGCTCGGGCATGAAATGACGCACTATGCGTTTTTATTGCGCGAAAACGGCTGGCAAGAAAAAACCTGGTACGAAAACCGGCTAAAGCACCACTGTGACTATGAATTCATGACAATCACGCAAAACATCGCCGAGCTGTTGTGGGAGATTTACGAGTCCAGCGAGGACCGTTTGCACATGTACATTGAGGCCAATAAAAGTTGCAGGTTCCAACCCAATCAGTAGCCCATCAGCGTGACATTACTTTGATGCGAATATTTTGCACAGGGTGGCCTTTGCTGCGCAAATGGGCGCCGATGCCAGGCAATAACTGGCGCAATTTGGCGGCTGCTGAATTGTGGGCCGCAAGCAAGCACCAATTGTTTTCATCAATTGGTCCGGCCTTGATCTGAGCCCATAAATCGGGCGGCAACAAAGTTTTCAATGCATTCAAGTAAGCCGTCGACGTTTGGTGCATGGACAGCATGCCAGACAAGGTGTCAGATTGGGCGATGGCATCCATCACACTGGTGCGTTGGCCTGGGGCAGGGGTTGGTCTGGACATAGGGAATTATGAACCTGCACACAGGTAAAATGGGCAGCTTCGAAAAAGGAACCAACGTCCATGGCCCGCCATCCGGTAAGTCATGGTCGTATTGCTTGTATGGCCTTCAATCCACTGACCTATATTTTTGGCAGCCGCAACGACCGGCTGCTCAAAACCTATCGCAAAACACTCGAGCGCATCAACGCCTTGGAAGTCCCGTTGGAGTCTTTGAGCGATGAACAATTAAAAGCCAAAACCACTGAATTCAAGCTGCGGCATCAGCAAGGCGAGAGCCTGGACAATTTGCTTCCCGAGGCATTTGCAGTGGTGCGCGAAGGTTCCAAGCGAATCATGAAGATGCGTCACTTTGATGTGCAAATGCTTGGCGGTATTGCTTTGCACCAAGGAAAAATCGCAGAAATGCGAACCGGTGAGGGTAAAACACTGACCGCAACGCTGGCGGTCTACCTCAATGCATTGGCTGGCTTGGGTGTCCATGTGGTCACGGTGAACGACTACTTGGCCAATCGCGATGCGCAGTGGATGGGGCGCTTGTACAACTTCCTCGGCTTGACTGTTGGTGTTAATTTGGCGCAACTCACCCGCGAGGAAAAGCAAAACGCATACCTCAGTGACATCACTTACGGCACCAATAACGAATACGGATTTGATTATTTGCGCGACAACATGGTGTACGAGACTGCTGACCGTGTGCAGCGCAAAACTAACTACGCCATTGTTGATGAGGTCGATTCGATTCTGATTGACGAAGCACGCACGCCCTTGATCATCAGTGGGCAAGCCGAAGACCAGACGGAAACCTATCTGGCCATGAACAAGGTGGTGCCGCATCTGACGCGGCAAGTGGGTGAAATGGATTTGCGCACCGGCGAGGGTGTCATCACCCCCGGCGACTTCACGCTAGATGAGAAATCAAACCAAGTTTATTTGACCGAACTCGGCCATGAGAAGGCTGAAAAAATTCTGTCAGACATGGGTTTGTTGCCTGCGGGATCTTCTTTGTATGACCCCTCGCACATTGGTTTGGTGCACCATTTGTATGCGGCTTTGCGTGCCCAGCACCTCTATCACCTAGACCAGCACTACGTGAACCAAGGCGGAGAAATCATCATTGTTGATGAATTCACTGGTCGCTTGATGTCAGGCCGTCGTTGGAGCGATGGTTTGCACCAAGCGGTCGAAGCCAAAGAAGGTGTGCCGATTCAGGCTGAAAACCAGACCATGGCGTCAATCACGTTCCAAAATTATTTCCGTCTCTACGACAAATTGAGCGGTATGACCGGAACTGCCGATACAGAAGCCTATGAGTTTCAAGAGATTTATGGCTTAGAAACCGTCATCATTCCGCCCAACAAACCCAGTCGGCGCGAAGACCAGTTGGACCGCGTCTACAAAACCACCGATGAAAAATACAAGGCGGCGATTGACGACATCAAAGAATGCCATGGCCGAGGTCAACCGGTGTTGGTGGGTACCACCTCTATCGAATTGTCAGAGTTGCTCGCCGGCATGTTGCAAGCCGCCGGCCTCAAACACCAAGTGCTCAATGCCAAGCAGCATGCCAGTGAAGCCGACATCGTGGCGCAAGCGGGTGCACCTGCCGCCATCACCATCGCCACCAACATGGCCGGTCGCGGTACCGATATTGTGTTAGGCGGTAATGTTGAAAAAACGGTTGAAAAGTTGATGGCAGACGAAGGTCTTAGCGAGGCTGAAAAAACCGCCAAAGCACAACAATTGCGCGAGGCGTGGGCGGTTGAGCATGAACGGGTGAAAGCCTCAGGCGGATTACGCATCATTGCAACCGAACGCCATGAATCACGACGCATTGACAACCAGTTACGTGGCCGTTCTGGCCGCCAAGGCGATCCAGGCTCTTCGCGTTTTTATCTGAGCTTGGACGATTCATTGATGCGCATTTTTGCGGGAGAACGCGTCAAAGCCATCATGGACCGATTGAAAATGCCTGAAGGCGAAGCCATCGAAGCTGGCATGGTGACCCGCAGCATTGAAAGCGCACAGCGCAAAGTGGAAGCCCGCAATTTTGATATTCGCAAACAATTATTGGAATATGACGATGTGTCCAACGACCAGCGCAAAGTCATTTACCAGCAGCGCAATGATATTTTGGACGCGACAAACCTGACTGCACAAATCGCCAGTTTGCGTGAAGGTTGCTTCCAAGACTTGGTGCGCCAATTTGTGCCCCCTGAATCCGTGGAAGAGCAGTGGGATATCGCAGGCTTGCAAAATGTCTTGCGCAATGATTGGCACATAGAGTTGCCTTTGGTCAGCCACGTTGAACAAGCGCAGGCCATCACCGATGAAGACTTGTTGGTGATGGTGGTTGAAGCCGCGCATGCGGCGTTTCAGCAAAAACTCGATTCCGTCGGCGCAGACCAATTCACCCCGTTCATGCGTGCGGTATTGCTGCAAAACATTGACAGCCATTGGCGTGAACATTTGTCCTCACTCGACTATTTGCGCCAAGGCATACACCTGAGAGGTTATGCGCAAAAGCAACCCAAGCAGGAATACAAACGCGAGGCGTTTGAGTTGTTCGGTCAATTGCTGGACATGGTCAAAAACGAAGTCACCCGAATTTTGATGACGGTGCAAATTGAAAAAGCCGAACAGATAGAGCAAGCCGCACAAGCCATCGAGCAACGTGCGGAGACAGTCAACAATCTCACCTATTCAGCGCCTGATGAAACAGGTCAAGCCCAATTGTTTGCTGCAAACGCGCCAGCTCGGGTAGGCGATGTGCCTGTCGTGGGCCGCAACGAAGCTTGTCCATGTGGCAGTGGCAAGAAATACAAACACTGCCACGGTAAGTTGGCCTAAGCCATGGCTGTTCATCTGAGCGTCGCCCGGCCTGAAGAACTGCATGCCATTGCCGGATTACACATTGGTGTGACCGAAGCAGGGGTGCGCAAAGCCAACCGCAAAGACCTGACCGTGATGACCTTGGACGAAGGCACCTCGGTTGGCGCAGTGTTCACGCAAAACCGTTTTTGTGCCGCCCCGGTGCAATTGTGCAAACAGCATTTGGCTGCGGGCATGGGCATTCGTGCGCTGGTGATCAACACCGGTGTGGCCAATGCCGGTACCGGTCAGGACGGCTTGAACCACGCATTTGCTGTGTGCAGTGCATTGGCCGAAGAACTCGGCGTACAGCCGCAACACATACTGCCGTTTTCAACAGGCGTGATCATGGAGCCTTTGCCTGTTCAGCGTATCGTCGCTGGCTTGCCCAAAGCGCTGGCGGCCAGAGCCCAAGACAATTGGTCGCTGGCTTCACAGGCCATCATGACCACCGACACTTTGCCCAAGGCCATCAGCCGCCAACTGCAGATAGATGGCCGCACCGTCACCATCACCGGCATCTCCAAGGGGGCGGGCATGATTCGCCCGAACATGGCGACCATGCTGGGATTTTTAGCCACTGACGCAGCCATAGACCAATCCCTGATGCACGCATTGGCCCACGAATTGGCCGAGGCTTCTTTCAACCGCATTTCCATTGATGGCGACACCTCTACCAACGATTCATTCGTGGTGATGGCGACAGACAAGGCCGGCAATACACCGCTAACCAATTGGCAAAGTCCGGCGGCCACGATGCTCAAGCAGGGATTGATCGAAGTGGCCAGTTGGCTGGCGCAAGCCATCGTGCGCGATGGCGAGGGCGCCACCAAATTCATCACTGTGCGGGTGGAAGGCGGACGCCACGCCGCCGAGTGCCGCCAAGTGGCGTATACGATCGCACACTCGCCCTTGGTGAAAACCGCTTTCTTTGCCAGTGACCCCAACCTTGGGCGCATTTTGGCTGCCGTGGGTTACGCCGGTGTCGCAGATTTGGACCAATCGTTGATTGAGTTATTTCTTGACGATGTGCATGTTGCCACGCACGGTGGCCGACACCCTGACTACCGCGAAGAAGATGGTCAACGCATCATGAAGCAAGACGAAATCACGGTTCGTGTTTTGTTGGGCCGAGGACAGGCGCACGACCAAGTCTGGACCTGCGACCTGAGCCATGAATACGTCACCATCAACGCAGACTACCGCAGCTGAACCATGAACGACGCTTTGGAACGCATGCTGCATCGCGCTGAATTGTTGATGGCTCGCATTGAACTCATCTTGCCGCAACCCCTACACGCACCCGACTGGAACGCGGGCGTTGCCTTTCGTTACCGCAAACGCAGCAGTGGCCATGGGGTGCTTGAAGCTGTGCGGCATATCGGCCAAATGTCGTTGAATGACTTAAAAGAAATTGATCCGCAAAAAGAAAAAATCGAACGCAACACTTTGCAGTTTTTGCAAGGCAAGCCCGCCAACAATGTGTTGTTGACGGGCGCGCGCGGCACAGGCAAATCTTCCTTGGTCAAAGCTTGTTTGAACACTTACGCGAGCAAGGGTTTGCGCTTGATCGAGGTTGACAAACAAGACATGGTCGATTTGCCAGACATCATTCAGGTGGTGGCAGACCGCGCAGAAAAATTCATCGTGTTTTGTGATGACTTGAGTTTTGACGAGGGTGAGCCTGGCTATAAGGCGCTCAAGTCCATTCTCGACGGCACAGTCGCCGCCGCCACGCCGAATGTGCTGATTTATGCCACCAGCAACCGCCGCCATTTGTTGCCCGAGTACATGAAGGACAACCTCAGTTACACGCACACAGAGGACGGTGAAGTGCACCCAGGTGAGGTGATTGAAGAAAAAATTTCGCTCTCCGAGCGTTTCGGTTTGTGGGTCAGTTTTTATCCGTTCAGTCAGGATGAATATTTGCGTATCGTTGACCAGTGGCTTCAGTCGTTGCAGGTTCCAACCAATTTGTGGGAACAAGCGCATCCCGAATCATTGGTGTGGGCCTTGGAGAGAGGTTCACGCAGCGGACGTGTTGCCTACCAATTTGCACGCGACTTTGCCGGGCGCACTGGTACCAGTGGCATATGAGCCAAGACGCCTCGTCATCGGTGCGAGTGGTTGACGCGCAACTGCCGCGTACCGGTGCCGCAGACCGGCCATTGATTCAAGTCGCAGTTGGTGTGTTGCTTGCCGAGCAAGGCAAGTTTTTATTGACCACCCGTCCCGAAGGCAAAGCTTATGCGGGCCATTGGGAATTTCCGGGTGGAAAAATTGAAGCCGGTGAAACCATTGAGCAAGCATTGGTCCGTGAATTACACGAGGAACTGGGCATCCATGTCTCGCAGGCCAGCCTTTGGCGCACAGAACAAATCGATTACCCGCATGCATGGGTGCAATTGCATTTTTGTAAAGTGACCCACTGGCAGGGAGAATTGCAAATGAAAGAGGGCCAACAATTTTCTTGGCAGCAACTGCCTGTGACAGTAGCGCCAGTGCTGGCCGGGACATTGCCTGTGCTGGAGTGGTTGGCTCAGGCGCAGAGTTCTATTTCAAATTCTGCGTTGCCCACCGCTGTTTGAGGCTTGCCCTCCCAGTTTTGATGAATCAGGCGCACCCACACCATCATGCGGTTGCCGCTGATTTCGGGAACCAAGCCTTGTGATTCATCAATAAACAAACGCATCATTTGAAAACGCCCTTGTGGCAAGGCTTGTTGGAACTGGCCTTGGTTGGCCACCACGCGCTGCGGTGAACCACTTTCTCTGAGTAAGCGCATCAACAAGCTCACACTCTCTTGCAGAATTTTCAAAGGCTCTGACCATTTCAAAATATCTATACGGCGCATGTCAGGGTCGCGTTGTTGCCATGCGTGGTAGCCTGGCAGATCGAATGCGCATGTGCCGCCAGGCACGGCCACCCGGTTGCGCAAACTGCTGAGGAAATCACTTTCAGTCACGCATTGACTCAGGCGAGCCGCTTGGGTGTTGAAGCCTTGCAAGCATCTTTCGATGTTGCCCAGCAATTCATCAAGTACAGCTTCTGACACAGACGGGTTGCCCCGGTAACTGCTGAACTGCTGCTTGTGTCTTTCGAGTTCTTTAAGAATGTCTGATTTCAAATCAGAACGACCACCGACATCAATGATTTCAAACAAGGTTGTCAGAGCGAAATGGTGGTCAATTTCAGATGAACGCAACAACAGGTGTTCAAAACGCCCGAGCAAATATTCCAATCGCAAATAAGTGCGAATTCGTTCGTTGAAAGGGTGCTCGTAGAGAATCACAAATAGCGCGCGAGTGAAAAATTGTAAATATGGTAAATGATAACCGTTGTTAAGCGGCATTTGATGCCAGAAGAGCTTATATGTGCAGTTGAATGGCCTGGGATTGCTGCACGAGTTTGCCGATGTCGTCGCTATCGTTGGCAACCACCCAGTCCGCGGCATCTAGCCGTTGTTCTCGACTGGCTTGCGTGTCCATGATGGCATGGACCTGCGCTGCCGTCATACCGCTGCGCTGCATGACCCGACGTATTTGCGTGTCAGCCGAGCAATCCACCACCAGCACACGGTCAACTTTTTGACGCCAGTGTGCCGATTCGACCAGCAACGGGATGTCCAGCAAAACCAAGGGTTTTCCCTTATTTATCAGAAGTGACTCTTGTTCAAGCAAGGCAGAAAGAATCCGTGGATGCAACAAGGCTTGCAACCGCAAACGGGCCTCAGGCTCGGCAAAAACCAATTGCCGCATCCGATCTCGTTGCAAACTGCCGTCAGCGGCAATGAAGGCTGGACCAAATTCCTGTTCGATATCGGGCATGGCTGCGCCGCCAGCAGCTGTTAACTGCCGCGACAACGCGTCCGCATCGATCAATGGCGCACCACGCGCGACCAGCAGTTGCGCCAACGTGGATTTGCCACTGCCGATGCCTCCGGTCAAGCCAATGCGTCTGAAAGCCTGCTGCAACATGTAGCCAAGTCTATAAGACCCAGCTTCACATCACCTGACCCAGTTGAAAAACAGGCAAATACAAGGCAACCACCATGCCGCCGACCAAGCCGCCGAGCACAACCACCAACAATGGCTCAATCAATTGCGTGAGGGAGTGCACTTGTTGATCCAGCGCTTCGTCTTGTGCGTCCGCGGCTTTGGCAAGTAACGCAGACAGGCTGCCAGATTGTTCGCCTATGTCGATCATTTGAACCAAAATCGGCGGGTACAGACCGATAAATTCACCGCTGGGATGATGCGCCGAAACCTCGAGTTGCCGCAGTGCCTCTGACAGACTGATGCCTTTGAAAACAGCATCGCGAACCAGCAAAGTTGATAGCGCATACACACGGTTGCCACAAGCGCCAGCCACCGTCTCCAGCGTATCAAGCAATGGCACGCCAGACTGCATCAGCATTGCCATGCAACGCGTCCACACTGCCAAATTGGCGTTGATCAACAACGGCGCCAGCAGCGGCAGGCGAAGCGCCCGAACGGCAATGAACCATTGGAGCTTGGTATCAGTTTGGTAGCGTTTTCTGATCAGCCAACCAAGCAATGCAAACACACCAGCAACCGGCAGGCCCCATTGCAGCATGGCTTGACTCAGACCCAGAATCAGTCGAGTGGCCCAGGGAAGTTCTGCGCCAAATGAGGCGAATATCGACTGAAATACGGGTACCACCCACACCAAAATCACAGCCACCACCGCCAATGCAATCAGCAGCACAGCTATGGGATAGACCAAGGCCATGCGCACTTTTCTGAGCAACTGTTGTTGGCGTTCAGTGTGCCAAGCCAGACGGTTGAGCATGTCGTCCAAGTTGCCAGACAACTCGCCGGCTGCCACCATTTGGCAATACAAAGCGGAGAACACGGCGTGTTGCTGCAAGGCCGCTTGCAATGACAAACCTGCCGCAATTTGCTGCCGAAGTTGTTCTACCACCGGGGCGATGGCTTGACCCGCGAGTCCCTTATGAATAGCCTCTAAAGACTGCAGCAATGGCACGCCTGAAGACACCAAGGTGGCCAACTGCCGGGTGAACGCGGTCAATTCATGTGAACTGACCGCGCGAACGCGTGGCGGTGTGACAACCGCAGGGTAAGCCGAAGGCAGATGTCTCACTTGCGGCGCGTCATTCATGGGTGGCAGCCATGACTTCTTCGATGGTGGTTTCCCCCGCAGCCACTTTGGACATGCCCGCTTGGCGCAGACTTCGCACGCCTTCTCGCGCGGCTTGGGCAGCTAGTTCGCCTGCGCTGGCTTGTTGCAAAACCAAGGCTTGCAAAGAGGCTGTGATGGGCATGACTTGGTGAATCGCAATCCTGCCTGCATAGCCGTCTAAGCACTGTGGGCAACCCACCGCTTTGTAACTGGCTTGGTCTGGCATGGGCTGTTTGCAAGCATCACACAAGCGACGCAGTAAGCGTTGTGCGCAAATCAGTGCCACGCTGCTGGCCAAGTTAAAACCGGCCATGCCCATATGGTTGAGTCGTGTCAATGTGGATGCAGCATCGTTGGTGTGCAAGGTTGACAAAACCAAGTGACCGGTTTGCGATGCCTTCACCGCCATATCGGCGGTGGCAAAGTCCCGAATTTCACCCACCATCAGTATGTCCGGGTCTTGTCGCAGCAAGGCGCGTAATGCCACATCAAATGTCAAGCCAATGCGTTCATTCACATTGATTTGGTTGGTGCCAGGCAAGACAATTTCAGAGGGGTCTTCAACGGTGGCAATATTGACCGAAGGCGTATTCAAATGGTTCAAGCAGGTGTACAAAGTAACCGTTTTTCCCGAGCCAGTGGGGCCAGTGATCAGCACCATGCCATTTGGACGGTGGATGGCATGCTGGAGCTGCTCGAGCTCTTTGTCGGGCATGCCCAGCGCTTCAAAGCTGAGCGGCTGGGATTGCACATCCAAAATACGCAGCACCATTTTTTCGCCATGCAAAGTGGGGAGACTGCTCACCCGCATGTCTACGGACCGGTGCTGCAAAGCGAGTTGAAGACGGCCATCTTGTGGCAATCTTTTTTCAGCAATATCCATGCGTGACTGCACTTTGATGCGTGAGACGATTTGTTCGCGCAGGCCAGCAGGTGGAGCCGGCATTTCATACAAATGACCATCGCGTCGAATACGCACACGCAGCAAGTTGTCAAATGGCTCCAAATGAATGTCAGAGGCTTTCAAAGACAGGCTTTGCAGCAGCAGTTGGGTCAGCCATTCGACTGCTTGCAGGTCTTGCGGGGCGGGGCGTTCGGAGTTGGAGGGTCGGGGATACATGCCCAAGACTGTAGGCAAATGCACGCTTTATCAGGGTGACAAAGAGTCAGTAAATCGGTAAGCGAAACTGATGCCACTGCCAGCGCAAACAAGGCAAGTTAACATTTGTGAGACCCATTCACCTAGGATATGCGATGTTGAAACCTTTGGTTAGTTTGACGCTGGTGTGCTGCATGACAATCAGCTATGCGCAATTGACCACTGGCCAGATGCAGTGTTCGCAAGCGTCATTGGGCGCTCCTTTCAGCGTGGTGTTTGCTGGACCAACCGCCGAACTGACATTCAAGGGCGATGTCTATCCTTTGTCCTTCAACCGCGCTTGGCGTTCACAAGACGGCGAAACCTGGACCGACTACAAGGACGCGGCGTTGGTGGTCACCACCAATATTCCCTCTGACCGCTATGTATCGGTGGGCAAGATTGGCAGTATGCACAGTCTGGCCTCGTGCGATGTCGTGGCCGCGCCTTGACGCGTTTTGCAAGCAATTCCCCATCATCATTAAGCTATCTTGTTTTCAAGGAAGAAAAAAATATGCGCTTAGCTAATCGCACCGTGCTTGTGACTGCTGCCGGACAAGGCATAGGACATGCGTCAGTCATGGCCATGGCTGCCGAGGGAGCCACGGTTTGGGCCACTGATATCAAGCCCGAATTGCTCAAGTCCTTTGAAGGCCATGCCCATATCCACACGGCAGTCTTGGATGTGTTGGACAAACCCGCCATCCACGCCTTGGTTAAGCGGGTTGAAAAAATCGACGCTGTTTTCAACTGCGCCGGTTTTGTCCATAACAACACCGCGCTTGATGCCACAGATGAGCAATGGGATTTCGCCATGAACCTCAATGCGCGTTCGCAGTTTTGGATGATCCAAGCCGTGCTGCCCAAGATGCTCTCGCAAGGCGGTGGCAGCATCATCAACATGGCCAGTGTGGCCTCCAGCATCAAAGGCCTGCCCAACCGTTTTGTGTACGGCGTGAGCAAAGCCGCGGTGATCGGATTGACCAAAGCAGTCGCGGCCGACTACGTGGGACAAGGCATACGCTGCAACGCCATTTGTCCCGGCACGGTCGACACGCCGTCGCTGCAAGACCGCATCAACAGCCAAGCCGATCCTGTCCAAGCGCGCAAAAACTTCATCGCCCGACAGCCCATGGGTCGCTTGGCGCAGGCGCATGAAATTGCGCCCATGGTGGTGTTTCTGGCCAGTGACGAGTCGCGTTTCATCACGGGCAACGCCTACTCGATAGATGGCGGCATGACGATTTAAATCACTTCTTGCGATTTCCCGATTGGCACAAGCCTGTGCCAATCCCAAGGGCGACTGAAAATTGCCGCCACAATCGACGCATGTCTTCGTCTTTGTCCGAGTTGTTGGCGCAACGCCAATTCATGCGTTTTTGGCTGGCGCGCATATGCGGTATTACCGCGCACCAAATGCTGATGCTGGCCATCAGTTGGCACATGTACGAATTGACCAACAGCGCCTGGGATCTGGGACTGGTGGGCTTGTTTCAGTTTATCCCCGCGTTGTTGATGGCCTTACCTGCCGGTCATGTGGTTGATCGCTTGCACCGTGGCCGTATTTTTGCTACTTGCATGGCGTTACTTGCTTTGATTGCAGTGGTGCTGAGCATGGCGACTTTGCAAGACCAAGTCAGCCGTACCTTGATTTTCGGGGTGGCGTTTGTGTTGGGGTTGACCCGCGCGTTTCAAATGCCCGCACAACAGGCCATCACCCCTTTGCTCGTTCCCAAATCCTTGTTTCAGCGTGCTGTCGCGCTCAGCTCCACCGGCGTGCAAGTGGCAGTGATATGCGGCCCGGCTTTGGGCGGGTTTCTTTACTTGGGCGGCGCGTTGACGGTGTACCGGGTGTGCGCGGCGCTGTTCACACTGTCCATGTTGTTGACTTTATGGGTGCGCTATGCGCATGTGGCCAGGCACCACAGTTTGAGCTGGCAATCGCTGTTTGCCGGTGTGGCTTTTGTGTGGGAGCGCAAAGTTTTGCTGGGTGCTATTTCGTTGGATTTGTTCGCGGTGTTGCTGGGTGGTGCCACCGCCTTGCTGCCCATTTTTGCCCGCGATATTTTGCATGTCGGCCCCGAGGGTTTGGGCTTGTTGCGCGCAGCACCTGCGGCGGGCGCGTTGTGCATGTCTGTTGTGATCACGCGTTGGCCGATCCAGCGCTACGTAGGCTACAAGTTGTTGGCTGCTGTGGCAGTGTTTGGCTTGTCTTTGATGGTGTTTGGCCTGTCAGACAGTTTTGTCTTGTCGATGGTGGCGCTGGCGGTGAGCGGGGCGGCAGACAACGTCAGTGTCGTCACTCGATTGACGCTCATGCAAATGGAAACGCCGGATGAGATGCGCGGTCGGGTGGCTGCGGTTAACGGCGTGTTCATCGGTGCTTCAAACGAACTCGGTGAATTTGAATCAGGCCTCACCGCCGCGCTGTGGGGCCCGGTGGCCTCCGTGGTAGCGGGAGGCCTTGGAACGGTGGCCATTGCTTTGGGCTGGTTAAAACTGTTCCCCGACTTGGCGCGGCGCGACAAACTCTGAGCTGCGCAACACCTCGCCAAGAATGGTGTTCGCTTATTGCAATGCATCCACAATCCGTGCGTGTCCGGCTTCTTTGGCCATGTCCAAGGCGGTCAATCCACGCTCGTCTTTCAGACTTTTGTTCGCGCCTTTGGACACTAAAAACCGCACGGTATCCGTATGGCCTTGACCAGCCGCCCACATGAGCGGCGTCAATCCATCAATGTAGGCGGCATCTATCAAAGCACCTGCATTGACCAGTTGCTCCACCACCTTGTCGTGCCCCATGCCAGCGGCATACACCAGTGCCGATTTATGCAACCTGTCTTCTTCTTCAAGCTTGGCCCCTTTTTCAATCAGCAACGCCACCATCCTGTGATTACCAGCGTAGGAAGCGGCAATCAGCGGGGTGATTTTTTCGAGTGAAGCCAGGTTCACATCGGCACCGGCGTCCAACATCATTTTGAAAATCTCCATGTGGTCTTTTTCAATCGACATGAACAGCGAGGTTTTGCCTAGGCGGTTGCGCGAATTGGGAAGCGCCCCGCGCGCGAGGCTTTTCTTCACGCCTTCAACATCGCTTTGGCGGGCTGCCACCAACAATTGGGCATTGAGGGTGAACGTTGAATCGTTTTGCGCAAATGCGGCAGGGCACAAGCCCAACAGCAAAGCGAGTCCCATAGTAAGCAGTTTGGTGTATTTAATCATTTTTATCAAAGTCCTTGGGTGTTTGAATTGCATGGCATAGGCTGTCGAGGTCTTAAGGGTTTTCCCTTTTAAGGTATTGCAACCTAGTGCAATTCAACAGTGCGTGGTTAAGATGGGTACATGGGAATTTTTCCTTGTCGCAGAATTTTGTTTTCACAGCACAAGGTTAGCGCAAGATTAAAAACCCAGACTTCTGGACAAGGAATACAGGCTTTATATCAATTTAAATCCTCAAACCTATCTGGTTTATCAAACATGGCCGCAAGGCTGAAGGAGCACACATGCACACATACGGAAAGAAAATTTCCCAAACCATCACCTGCATCGCAGTTGGTGTTTTGTCAGCCGGGTTCGCCCAGGCAGATGTCAGTCAGTCTCAATTGACGGCTGCTGACAAGGACGGCAGCAATTTCTTGCATAGCAATGCAAATTACGCCAACACCCGTTACTACCCTGCCAAGCAAATTGACACCAGCAACGTCAGCAAGCTGCGTCCTGCATTCACCTTCCAGACTGAAGTCTTGGAGTCTATGCAAACAGCCCCGATCGTTGTGGATGGCACGATGTACATCACCACGTCTTTCAACCACGTGTACGCGATTGACCCTGTCTCGGGCAAGCAAAAGTGGCACTACAAGCACAAGATGGGTCCAGTCACCACTTACTGCTGCGGTCCTAATAACCGTGGTGTGGCCATCATGGGCGGCCATGTGTTCATGGGTACCTTAGACGCCAAATTGGTCGCACTCGATGCCAAAACAGGCAAGCTGGTTTGGGACACCCAAATCGCTGACCCAGAATTGGGTTATTCAGAAACCATGGCTCCTGTGGCTGTCAATGGCCGTGTCTTGATTGGCACAAACGGC
This sequence comes from Comamonadaceae bacterium, assembly GCA_027488735.1. Taxonomy (GTDB): domain Bacteria; phylum Pseudomonadota; class Gammaproteobacteria; order Burkholderiales; family Burkholderiaceae_C; genus Limnohabitans. The sequence goes on from JAIYBB010000005.1 coordinate 103,266, forward strand.
GGCGAATACGGCATCCGTGGTTTTGTCAAATCCTTTGACGCCAAAGACGGTAAATTGCAGTGGACATTCCACACCATCCCTGAAAAAGGCCACGAAGGAGTGTGGGCGGTGAATGACTCCACGGGCCGCAACATGAAGCGCGACATCCCAGCTGAAAAAGCTCAGTTGGCCAAGCAAGGCGGCGATTTCTACAAAACCTTGGGCGGCGGCGTGTGGATGGCGCCTGCGGTTGACATGGAAACCAACAGTGTCATTTTTGTGGTCGGCAACCCCAGCCCTGACCTCTACGGTGCTGAGCGTCCTGGAGACAACCTCTACACCGACTCGATCGTGTCTGTGGACCTCAACACGGGCAAGTACAAGTGGCACCATCAGTACATCGCTCACGATGTATGGGACTTGGACTCAGTGTCGCCTGTCATCTTGACTGAAGCCAAAGGCAAAAACGGCAAGATGACCAAAGTGGCTATCCACGCCGGCAAAACAGGTCACGTGTATGTGCATGACCGTGCCACTGGCGAATTGATCCGCTTCTCTGAAGCCATGGTTCCGCAAGACGGTTTGTGGACATTGCCCACCAAAGAAGGTGCCAAGATGATGTTGGGTGCCAACGGTGGTGTGGAATGGAGCCCGATGGCCATTCACCCAGAAGCCCGTTTGGCATTTGCTGCCAACTTGTTGCAACCCATGACCTACCACGTTGAAGCTTCCAAGTACCCCGGTGGCAAGCTGTGGTTGGGCGGTGCTTTCAAAACCATCCCTAGCGAAAAGCAAAGTGGTCGTTTGTCTGCTGTCAACATTGACACCGGCAAAGTGGCATGGAAATTTGACACTGACGAGCCTTTGATCGGTGGCGTGTTGGCAACAGCTGGCGGCTTGGTGTTCAACGGTGAAGCCAACGGTTTGTTCCGCGCTTTCGATGCCAAAAACGGCAAGAAACTGTGGGAATACCAGACCGGTGCCGGTGTGAATGCGCCTGCTGTGTCGTACACCATCGGTGGCAAGCAGTACGTTGCAGTGGCAGCTGGCGGCAACAACCAGATCGATGCCAAGCGTGGCAATTCAGTGGTTGTGTTTGCACTGCCCTGAGCTGACTGATTGGATTGAGTTCTAAGCCCAGGCCTGTGTGCATGCGAATGCACACAGGCTTTTTTGATATCTGTAACTTGAAAATAGCATGAAACCCATTTTGTTCTTCCCGTATTTAAGTTTGGCCGCAATGCTTTCATGGGGCCCTGCAACAGCCTTGGCACAAGTACCTGCCAAGGCAGCCACTTGCTTGGCATGCCATGGTGAAAACGGTAACTCCAGTATGCCCAACGTACCTAGTCTGGCGGGCCAAAATGCACGCTACTTGTATTTGCAGTTGCGCGATTTCCAAGAAGGCCGTCGTGATAACGCCATGATGACGCCCATGACCGCAGGGCTCAGCAAAGCTGACATGCAAGAGCTGGCCAATTATTTTGCCGGACAAAAACTGACCAATAAGCGCTTCGCGACCGATCCGGAAAAGGTCAAAAAAGGCATTGCCAAAGCCAATGAAACTTTGTGCGCCATGTGCCATCAGGGAGAGTTCAAAGGTCAAAATGAGATTCCCAAAGTAGCGGGTCAAAATTTTGATTACGTGGTGAAAACCCTCAAAGATTTCAAAGCGAAGGACCGCAACAATGACGCTGGCAATATGACCAGCGTCGCCAGCACTTTGAGTGAAGAAGACATTGACAACCTTGCCCATTACATCGCCAGTTTGAATTAACCCGCCCCGTCACTAAATGGCAACACACACCCGAGCCAGCGAAAAGAATGTGATTTACACAGACCCTTGGCGCTGGGTGTGGCTGGTTTCTTTGTTTGCACCTGCGTTGGTGGCTGCTGGCCCATGGCTGATGTGGTTAACAGGGGACGTGACTGCTTTATGGTGGCCTCTGGTTTTTTTGTATGGCGTGGTGCCTTTGGCGGATGCATTGATTCCGCCATCTCGCCATAACCCGCCTGAATCGGCCGTGCCGCAATTGGAAAACGATCGGTACTACAGGTACATCACTTATGCGTTGGTGCCGGTGTTGTGGGCTGCGTTTGTGTTTTCGGCATGGTTTGTGACTCAGCATGCATTACCTTGGCATGGTTGGTTGGCCATGGTGTTGACCACTGGTTCTGTAGGCGGGTTTGGCATCAACCTCGCGCATGAAATGGGTCATAAGCACAACCGTCTTGAACGCAGTTTGGCGCTGTGGGTGCTGGCCCCCAGCGCATATGGGCATTTTTGTGTGGAGCACAACCGGGGTCACCATGTTGAGGTGGCCACACCGCATGACAGCGCCTCATCTCGCATGGGCGAATCGATCTGGGCTTTTTTATGGCGGGAAATGCCAGGGGGTGCCAAGCGTGCTTGGCAGTATGAAGCCCAGCGTTTGAAGCAACGGGGGTTGGCATCGTTCCATTGGGAAAACCAAATTGTGCAAGGCTTGATCATCACTGCTGCACTTTGGGCATGTCTCATGATGTGGCTAGGGCCGCAGGTACTTGGGTTTCTTGTGCCGGTGGCCATGTGGACCAATTTCCAACTCACATCGGCCAACTATGTCGAGCATTACGGCTTGAAGCGCTTGCAATTGGCCGATGGCAGCTACGAGCGTTGCCAGCCTCGCCATTCATGGAACAGCAACCATGTGCTTTCCAACTGGATGCTGTTTCATTTGCAACGACATGCGGATCACCATGCACATGCTGCAAGACGTTACCAAGCACTGCGTCATTTTGATGATGCACCGCAACTGCCTAGCGGCTACGCAGGTATGTTTTTGGTGGCTTATGTGCCGCCGTTGTGGTTTGCTGTGATGAACCCGAGGCTTCTCAAGGCGGTTGACGGCGATGTGCAGCGCATCAATTTTGAGCCTACACAACGTGATGCGCTATGTAGGCGTTACGGATTGGAGTGATAGGACGCGGGTGCCGTGCTTACAGCCCGGCCGCTGCACGCAGCGCTGCAGCCTTGTGGTCTACGCTCACATCGCTTGCGCGATATGAGCTTCGCCCCAAAGCCCAAGTCCCGCTTCGCGGGTGCCGTGCTTACAGCCCGGCCGCTGCACGCAGCGCTTGGGCTTTGTCCGTTCTCTCCCACGTGAACTCGGGTTCGTCGCGTCCGAAGTGACCGTAGGCTGCTGTCTTTTCATAAATAGGACGCAGCAAATCGAGCATCTGAATAATGCCTTTGGGGCGCAGATCGAAATGCTCGTTCACCAAAGCGGCGATTTTCTCGTCGCTGATCACGCCGGTGCCCTGGGTGTTCACCGTCACGTTCATGGGCTTGGCCACACCAATGGCATACGCCACTTGCACTTGGCACTGGGTGGCCAGTCCAGCAGCCACCACGTTTTTCGCGACATAACGCGCTGCATAAGCCGCTGAGCGGTCCACCTTACTCGGGTCTTTGCCGCTGAATGCACCGCCGCCGTGCGGGCAGGCGCCGCCGTAGGTGTCGACAATGATTTTGCGTCCGGTCAAGCCGCAATCGCCTTGCGGGCCGCCGACCACAAAACGGCCGGTCGGGTTGATCAGGTAACGCGTGTCTTTCAGCCATTCTTTGGGCAGCACAGGCTTGATGATTTCTTCGATCACGGCTTCAATGAAAGAGGCTTTCATCTTGGTCGGTGTCTCGCTTTGGTCCGGGCTGTGCTGGGAAGACAGCACCACGGTGTCAATGCTGTGCGGTTTGCCGTCCACATAACGCATGGTCACTTGGCTCTTCGCGTCCGGGCGCAAAAACGGCATGCGGCCATCGCGGCGCAGTTGCGCTTGGCGCTCGACCAGACGGTGCGCATAGTAAATAGGTGCGGGCATGAGGTCTGGGGTTTCCTTGACCGCATAACCAAACATCAGGCCTTGGTCACCGGCGCCGGTATTCAAGTGGTCATCGGAGGCGTGGTTCACACCTTGCGCGATGTCGTTGGATTGTTTGTCATAGCAAACCATGACGGCGCAACCTTTGTAGTCAATGCCGTACTCGGTGTTGTCGTAACCGATGCGTTGAATCGTGTCGCGCGCGACCTGTATGTAATCCACATGCGCGTTGGTGGTGATCTCGCCAGCTAACACCACCAGACCGGTGTTGGTCAGTGTTTCGGCGGCGACGCGGCTGCGCGGGTCTTGTTTGAAGATGGCATCCAAAATAGCGTCAGAAATCTGGTCAGCCACTTTGTCTGGGTGGCCTTCAGAGACGGATTCGGATGTGAAAAGATAATCGTTCGCCATGAAATACTCCTGTTGATGGTTGAGGCGTTGCCATACCAAAAGAGCCTGGCGAACGCTTTAGCAGATGACTGATGAACAGCCGACTCTCTCGAGTGTGTCGCCCTGCAAGTTGCTTCATTAACTCAGCGACAATCAGCATTCTAATCAACTCTGATTGCTATGAATTTATTGATCCGCTGGCTGTCTAAACTGCCTTTGCTATGGATGCAGCGAGTGGGCGCTGCGCTGGGCTGGTTGACTTGGTGGTTGTCGCCCGGTTACAGGCGTCAATTCCGTGACCAAGCGCAACAAGCGGGTTACACCATGCCACAGGTCAGGGGTGCCATTGGCGCGGCCGGTTGCCAGGCTTTGGAAGCTTTTCGTATCTGGTTTGGCGCGCCCATGCCAGTGCAATTGCAGGGTGAGCAGCACATCAGTGCAGCCTTTGCAAGAGGCAAAGGGGTGTTGTATGTCACCCCTCATTTGGGTTGTTTTGAAATCACAGCACCTACATGCGCCTTGCGGTTCGGGCCTGACAACGGTCCTTTGACGGTCCTGTACCGGCCACCCAGACAAGCATGGCTGCGGGATGTGTTGGTGCATGCACGCGACAAGCCTTTTCTCAAAGCGGTACCAGCCAGCATGGACGGGGTTCGACAGTTGATCAAAGCCTTGCGGCGCGGTCAGTCGGTCGGTTTGTTGCCCGATCAGGTGCCTCCGCATGGCATGGGTGTTTGGTCTCATATGTGGAACAGGCCCGCTTACACCATGACCTTGGCTGCGCGACTGGCCATGCAAACCGGCGCGCAAATTTTGTTGGTTTGGGGGGAACGCTTGCCACATGCGCAAGGCTATTGCGTGCATGTTGAACCCATGGCCGAAACACTTTCTGACGATCTGCCCGCCGCAGTCTTGCAAATCAATCATGCGCTTGAAAGCTTGATCCGACAATGCCCGTCGCAATACCTCTGGGGCTATGCCCGCTTCAAGCACCCCCGCCACGAGGTGCTGCATTGAATCCGTTGCGCATGTTCATGGCTGTGCTGGCTCACCTGCCTTTGGGAGCCATCCGCGCCATAGGTAGCCTGACAGGACAAGCGTTTTACGCAGTGTCGGCACGCAGACGGCATGTGGTGTTGACCAACCTCAAACTGTGTTTCCCCCAACTCAGTGAGTCTGAGCGACAAGCGCTTGCCAAAACACATTTCATTTTGTTAGGACAATCGCTTTGGGACCGCGCATGGCTTTGGCATGCACCTGACTCTCAACTTGAAAAACGCATTCAATTCACAGGTGACTTTTCAATATTTGAAGACAAGTCACCACTGATAGTGCTGGCCCCGCATTTTGTCGGCCTTGACGCAGGTGGCGCGGCCATGACCGTGCTCAAGCGCATTCCCATGGCCTGTGTGTATGTGCCCTTGCGCAATGCCTATGTGGAAGACTGGGTGATGAAGGGTCGCAACCGTTCCGGTCATGTGCAGTCGGTGCAACGCAATGACGGTGCGCAGCCACTGCTGAAAATTCTTCGCGAAGGCATGCGATTGCATTATTCGCCTGACATGGACTTTGGCATGCAAGGTGCCGTGTGGGCCGATTTTTTCGGTGTCAAAGCAGCCACCACCAACACCTTGCCGCGCATCGCCAAACTGGCTGGTGCCCGGGTGTGTACCTTGGTCACCCGTTTGACGCCGCAAGGTTATGCAGTGGAACTGGGTCCGGTTTGGCCCGCATTTCCCAGTGCAGATGTACAAGCTGATGTCTACCGGATGAACCATGAGATTGAGCAACAGGTGATGAAGTCAGTTGAGCAGTATTACTGGGTGCACAAACGCTTTAAGACGCGGCCTGAGGGCCAGCCGCCGGTATACGCCCGGCGCTGATGTAGGCCGGTTGCATCAATTTATCGCGGGCGTATTGAAACCGCGCGTGGTGGCGTTTTTGTATTTGGTAACGCAAGCGACATGTAAAAAATTCGCCATGTTGGATCACGTCAAACTGACGAGCCCCGTTTAAATAAACATGGCAAGTTGTATAAGGTATCAGCGAATCCAGTTCCGGATAAATTCAATGACAAGGTCAGGCTGTTCATGTACCAGCCAATGCGTGCCTTCATCCACTTTGTGCAATTCCAAGTCAGGTACAAAGTCATCTAATCCGTCAATCAGTCCCGGGGAAAGCGCCGTGTCTTGCATGCCCCAAATCACCAAGGTCGGCACCGCAATGCGCAACATCTCCATCGGCAAATCGATGGCAGAGGCCGCCGGATCTTTGGCAGTGGCCGGACGCAAAGGCGAGGCGCGGTAATAGTTCAACGCGCCGTCCAGTCCTTGGTTCCAGACTTGGCGGTAATGTTCTTTGGTGGCTTCGTCCAACCACGCATGCGGGCCGGTTTCTGCCCCCATGTTGGAAAAAAATGTCCACAAGCGGCGAAAGTCGTCTTCTTTCAGCAAGCGTGCTGCATCTTCGCGAATCAAAAAATTCATGTAATCGCTGGACGATTGTTGTTTGCTGTCGTTTTTCAGGTCACGCAAAAAAGTGCCCGGATGCGGTGAATTGATGATGGCGAGTTTGTGCATCAGCGCCGGATGCTGGTTCGCCATGTTCCAAGCCACCGCGCCGCCCCAGTCATGCGCCACCAAACAAGCCAACGGCTCGATCGGCGAAAAATGTTGTTTGAGCGCAATGATGTCTTTGACCAATTCTTTGGCGCGGTAGGCTTTCACATCGGTCGGCGACGAAGAGCCGGCATAGCCACGCATATCGGGAGCCACACACAAATAACCGCCATTGGCGGCCTGGCTGAAATGCAGCAACAAAGCGTCCCAGACAAAGGCCGCTTCCGGAAAACCGTGCAAAAAAAGCATCAACGGACGGTCGGCGGCGCCGGCGACGCGGCAATCGAGTTCAACGCCATGCGGCAGAACCACGCGTTGAAACTGCATCATGGGGTTGCCTCGTTGGGATGGGTCCATTCCCACAATTGCAGGCTGACATCTTCGACGCCTTGTTTTTTCAATGACGAGAACAAATGCGCCTGACCCCCGCCGGATTGCAAACGCGCAATCGATAAAGCCTTGGCGGCTTCGCTGCGGTTGAGCTTGTCGGCCTTGGTCAGTAGCATGAGAAATTTCAGGCCTTCTTCGACTTTGGGCCGAATCACTTCCAGCAAAATTTCATCAAGTTCGGTCAAGCCCAGTCTCGGGTCGCACATCAACACCACGCCTTTGAGGTTGTCACGGGTCATCAAATAGTTGGCCATGACGCGCTGCCAGCGCACTTTGTCGGCTTTGGGCACAGCGGCATAGCCATAGCCCGGCAAATCTGCCAGTACCGCGTCGGTCTGGTTTTGCCGGCCCAGGGCAAATAAATTGATGTGTTGGGTGCGCCCGGGGGTTTTGGAGGCATAGGCCAATTGCCGCTGCTGGGTCAACACATTGATACAGGTGGATTTACCGGCGTTGGAGCGACCGACAAAGGCAATTTCAGGCTGGTCGTAGGCGGGTAAGTGGTGCAACTGGGCCGCCGTGGTTAAAAAACGCGCCGTGTGCAGCCAGCCGACAGCTTGTTTGACACGTACTTGTTGAGTTGCATCCTCAGAGGAGGTGCTGGGGTGGGCCATGGTTATTCTTTGCGCGCAACCCGTTGGGTGCAGGGCTGCATTGTAGAATCACCGATTGACTTTCAAGACCAGACTGCCATGACTTTTTTTGCACGAATCCTCTTGTCCATCTGCCTGACGGGTTATTTTTGGGCGGCGCATGCCGAAGTTGCAGCCCCTACCAAAGCTGACACTGCCAAGGGCTCAGCCATTTACAACGGCGTTTGCGCCAGTTGCCACGGGGCCGATGGCAACTCCGCCATTCCTTCCAACCCCAAGCTGGCCCAACAACACCCTGAATACACCGCCAAGCAACTGGCCGAGTTCAAAGCCGGTAAACGCGCCAACGCTGTCATGCTGGGCTTTGCTTCTGCGCTCAGCGAAGAGGACATGCGAAATGTGGGGGCTTACCTGGGCAGCACCAAAGCCAAGCCTGGTTTTGCCAAAGACAAAGAACTCGCGGCTTTGGGCGAAAAAATTTACCGTGGCGGTATCGCTGACAAACAAATCCCGGCGTGTGCTGGTTGCCACAGCCCCAACGGTGCTGGCATTCCTGCCCAATATCCACGTCTGAGCGGCCAACACGCCGATTACACCGCTTCACAATTGACCCAATTCAGAGACGGGATTCGCAAGAACAGCCTGCAAATGAATCAGGTTGCTGCTAAATTGAATGACCGTGAAATCAAGGCCTTGGCTGATTACATTGCCGGTTTGAACTGATTCTTTGTCTTTTCTCATTCCTCAAAGGCTGACCGAGTGTCAGCCTTTTTTATGTTCAGGAGTTGCTCATGTTGATTCGTCGAGACGATGGTTTTCACCACCCTGTACCCAGCGAAATCACGCCGCCGCAGATATACGCGCAACGCCGCTCTTTTTTAACCGGGTTGGGCGCAGCAGGTTTGTTGGCCTCGGGCGCAGGCGCTTGGGCCCAATCAGCGGTGCCCCGGCCCGGAAAACTGGCGCCACTTGCCAGCAGCGTCTCAACAGTGCCTGGTGCGCAAGCCACGGAAAACATCACAACTTATAAGAGCGCCAGCACTTACAACAATTTTTACGAATTCGGCACAGACAAGGCCGACCCGGCTGAAAACGCACATACCTTGAAAACCCGTCCTTGGACGGTTGAGATTGAAGGCTTGGTGAAAAAACCTGGCACGCTGTCGCTGGAAGAATTGCTCAAGCTCTCGGCCATGGAAGAGCGCATTTACCGTTTGCGTTGCGTGGAAGGTTGGTCCATGGTCATTCCTTGGGTGGGGTTTTCCTTGTCCGAACTGATCAAAAAAGCCCAGCCCTTGGGCAGCGCCAAATATGTGGAGTTCGTCACCTTGGCCGACCCCAAAACCATGCCTTATGTTGGCTCGCGTGTACTCAGTTGGCCCTATACCGAAGGCTTGCGCATGGACGAAGCCATGCATCCTCTGACCCTATTGACCTTTGGCATGTATGGCGAAGTCTTGCCCAACCAAAATGGTGCGCCAGTGCGTGTCATCGTGCCTTGGAAGTATGGGTTCAAGAGTGGAAAAAGCATCGTGAAGATTCGTTTCACTGACAAGCAACCGCTGACCGCGTGGAACAAAGCCGCAGCCAACGAATACGGTTTTTATTCCAATGTAAACCCAGCGGTAGACCATCCGCGTTGGAGTCAAGCCACAGAGCGGCGCATCGGTGAAGGTGGTTTGTTTGCCAAAAAAATCAAAACCCAAATGTTCAACGGTTACGAACCGCAAGTCGGACAGTTGTATGCGGGCATGGATTTGACCAAGAATTTCTAACCCTTGACAAGCTAGGTGTGACTGTCATGCTGAGCAAAATACCTTGGCAACAAGCGCTGCTGTCCCCGCGCGCGCACTGGGTGTGGTATCTGGTGTTGGCCTTGCCTTTTATAGGATGGGTGTTGGCGTTATTCCAAGATGCACTGGGCGCCAATCCTGCTGAAGCATTGAGCCGCTCAACCGGCGACTGGACCTTGCGATTATTGTGTTTGGTGCTGGCGATCAGCCCGTTGCGCCATTTTCTGCGTGCACCGGTGTTGTTGCGCTTTCGGCGCAGCACCGGCGTGGCCTGTTTCGTGTATGCCACTTTGCATCTGCTGTGCTATGTCTGGTTTGACCAAAACTTTGAGATCAATGAGATTGCCAAAGACTTGGTGAAACGGCCTTTTATATGGTTGGGAATGTTAGGTTTTGTCTTTATGCTGCCGCTGGCCTTGACATCCTTTAACGCAGCGGTTCGTTGGTTGGGCGGCAAACGCTGGCAGCAATTGCATCGCTTGGTTTATGTGTTGCCGGTGTTCGCCTTGTTGCATTTTTATTGGATGCGCGCCGGCAAAAACGATTTTGACGAGGTCTGGATTTACGCTTTGGTGTTGGGCGTATTGCTGTCTTGGCGTGTGTGGGTAAAGGGCAAAACTTCACCGCGCATTTGATCGGCCGCCGTTTCACGTTGGCGAATCACATGCGCTTTGTCACCGTCAACCAGCACCTCGGTCGGCCTGCCGCGCGTGTTGTAGTTGCTGGCCATACTCATGCAATACGCGCCTGCTGACAGCACGGCCAGTGTGTCACCGGCTTGCACATTCAGTGCTCTATCGCGGCCAATCCAGTCGCCGCTTTCACATACCGGGCCGACCACGTCGTACACCTGAGTCGCGGCATCGCTGAGCGTCAAGGGCACGATGTGGTGAAACGCTTCGTACATGGCGGGGCGCGGCAAATCGTTCATGGCCGCGTCAATGATGCAAAAGTTTTTTTGCTCACCGGGTTTGATGAATTGCACTTCGCTCAAGCACACACCAGCATTGCCCACCAGCGAACGCCCCGGTTCGATCATCAATTGACGGTCGCCAAAGCCGCGTTCATCCAAACGCGCCAATAACTTTTTCCACAATGTATCTGCCGCAGGCGGGGTGTCGCCGTTGTAATTGATGCCTAGGCCGCCACCGAAATCCAAATGGTGGATCGGTATGCCCGCGGCTTCAATTTGCTCGACCAGATCCAACACCTTGTCCAGCGCATCCAGATAAGGCTCGCTGGTGGTGATTTGCGAGCCGATGTGGCAGTCAATGCCCACCACTTTCAAACCGGGCAGCGCAGCCGCGTGTTGGTAAGCCTGCAAAGTGCGTTCGTGCGCAATGCCGAACTTGTTGCCCTTCAGACCCGTGGAAATATAGGGGTGCGTTTTCGGATCCACGTTAGGGTTCACGCGAATACTCACCGGCGCTGTCTTGCCCATAGCGACAGCCACTTCGCTCAGGACATCCAATTCGGGTTCACTCTCCACGTTGAAACAAAAAATGCCTGCTTGCAAGGCGGTCTGCATTTCAGCGCGGGTTTTGCCCACGCCAGAAAAAATCACATCGGACGCGCGCCCACCGGCGGCCAGCACGCGCGCGAGTTCACCCGCAGACACGATGTCAAAACCGCAACCAGCTTGGGCAAACACCTGCAACACGCCTAGGCTGGAATTGGCTTTCATGGCGTAATGCACTTTGGCTTTGCGCCCGGCAAAGCCGCGTTGGTAGGCCGCCAGTGCATGCAGCATGGACGCTTTGGAATACACAAACAAGGGCGTGCCATGTGTTTTGGCCAAAGCCTGCAAGTCCATCTCTTCAATGAACAAGTGTTGCTCGCGGTAAGCCAAAAACGGAGCGCCTGGCATTAGGGTAGGGGTCATGAAACGATTTTCAAAGAGACCAGGCTCAGCGTTTGGCCGGGGCGTTAGAAGGTGTGGTCGGGATCAGCACTTCGGGGAACCTGGCACGGTCTTGGGACTCGGGCTCATTGGGCAACACCAGTTCACCCTTCATGCCGCAGCCGATGACCATGGAGATCGCAAGGGCGAGCAGGCTGCCTAGAATCGCTGTTTTCATCATGAAATTGTAATAGCCGCTTCAGCGTTGAGCGGCTAACCACCGAGAAACCAAAGCAGATGACCGATAACGAATTCATGGACCAAGCCGAGCGCTTGTTGCAACAACTGGAAAAAGTCTGCGACCAGCTCAATGAACAGGCCGACATTGACATTGACAACCAACGGGTGGGAAGCATGGTCACACTGATATTTCCCAATCGCAGTCAATTGGTGGTGAACCTGCAAAAGCCCTTGCACGAGGTATGGCTGGCCGCACAAAGCGGCGGGTACCACTATCGGTTTGATGGAGCGCGTTGGCAAGACACCAAAGGCCAAGGTGAGTTTTGGGATCAGCTCACACAAGATGCCAGCCGGCAGTTTGGCGCTGCTATGAATTTTCAGCGTTGAACCAAGACCAAGCTCGCTCAAGCATGCGCTGTTTCAATCCTTGAACATTTCCAGAATTTTCTTTTTCTCCGGGTCAACCACAGCACCTTCGCCCTCACTGGTTTTTCCGTCTAGGCCTAAAGATGTGACGCCATTGCCGTTCGTGTATTCGCTGAAAAACCAGTCATTGCCTTCAAACACCACGCCTGCAGGAACCGACATACCACTCACGGGTGTGTTTTTCAGGGCATGTTGCATGTAGGTGATCCAAACCGGCAAGCTCAAGCCGCCACCGGTTTCGCGGTCGCCGAGTTTGCGAGGCGTGTCATAGCCTATCCATGTGACTGATGTGAGGCTGGCGTGGTAGCCAGCGAACCACGCATCCATGGAGTCGTTGGTGGTACCAGTTTTGCCGTAGATGTCACCACGTTTGAGTGTGGCTTGTGCGCGCATCGCAGTGCCTGAGCGCGTCACTTCTTGCAACAAATGGCTGATCACAAATGCATTGCGTGCATCGATGGCGCGTGATCGCTCATCGAGTTCGATCGGGGTGTATGCAGACAAGACCTTGCCCAACGGGTCGGTGACCTTTGTGATCAGATAGGGTTTGACCAAATAGCCGCCGTTGGCAAACACCGAATAGCCCAGCGCGACTTGCATGGGCGTGACCGAACCAGCGCCCAAGGCCATGGTCAGAAAAGGCGGGTGTTTGTCTGGATCAAAGCCGAAGCGGCTGATCCATTGTTGGGCCGTTGCAGGATTCACGGCTTCAAGAATCCGTATAGACACCATGTTTTTAGATTTGGCCAGCGCTGTCTTCAAGCTCATCACGCCTTCGAACTTGCCATCGTAATTTTTCGGCTCCCACGCTTGGCTGCCGGTGGCTGCTGCGTCAAAAAACAAAGGGGCGTCGTTGACTTGGGTGGTGGCGGTGAAACCTTTTTCCAAGGCAGCCGAGTAAATAAATGGCTTAAAGCTTGAACCGGGCTGGCGCCAGGCCTGGGTCACATGGTTGAATTTGTTCTTTTCAAAATCAAATCCCCCGACCAGCGAGCGGATAGCGCCATCTGCGGGGTCGATGGCCACGAACGCGCCTTCCACCTCTGGCAACTGGGTCAAGCCCCATTCCCCTTTGGGATTTTTTGCCACGCGCACCACAGCCCCCGGGCGCAGTTTGATGTTGGCGGAAGCCTTCTCGGACAAACCCGATGTCACAGGCTTCAAGCCGTCGCCGATGATGTCCAAAATCTCGCTGTTTTGGCGCATCACACGAACTTTTTTGGGTGTGGATTCGAGCACCACGGCACTGAGCAAATCGCCTTTGTCGCCGGCTTCAATCAAGGCGTCGTCAATCGCATCTTCAAGTTCGCGGGCATCGGTGGGCAGGTCGATGAATTTTTCTGGCCCCCGATAGACCTGGCGCAATTCATAGTCCAAGATGCCGCGACGCAATGCTTGGTAGGCGATTTGTTGGTCATCGGCTTTGATGGTGGTGTAAACATGCAAGCCGCGTGTGTATATCTCGGGGCCGTACTGCGCGAACATGAGCTGACGCGCCATCTCAGCCACATACTCCGCGTGTGTATGGTTGGGCGTGCTGATGTTGCGGATTTTCAGTTCTTCGGTCTTGGCGGCTTGCGCTTGCGCTTCGGTGATGAAGCCGTTTTCTTCCATGCGTTCGATGATGTAGAGCTGGCGTGAGCGGGCCCTTTTGGGGTTGCTGATGGGGTTGTAGGCAGAAGGCGCTTTGGGCAGGCCTGCGAGCATGGCAGCTTCTGCAATGCTCAATGATTGAATGGGTTTGCCAAAATAGGTTTCGGCTGCAGCGGCAAAGCCGTAGGCCCGGTTACCAAGGTAAATCTGGTTCAGGTAAATTTCAAAAATCTGGTCTTTGCTCAGCAGGTGTTCGAGTTTGTAAGTCAGCAGCAGCTCGTAAATTTTGCGTGTGAATGTTTTCTCAGAGGTCAAGTAAACATTGCGCGCCACCTGCATGGTGATGGTGGAGGCGCCTTGGCTTTTGGCACGACCTACGTTGGCCAAACTGGCGCGGGCCAAACCTATGTAGTCAACACCGCCGTGTTTGTAAAAGCGCGCATCTTCAATGGACAAGACCGCTTGTTTAACCACATCGGGAATCTCTTTGAATGGAATCAACTTGCGCCGTTCTTCGCCAAATTCACCGATGACTTTGCCTTCCACCGAAAACACGCGCATCGACAATTTGGGACGGTAGTCGGCCAAATCGGAAATATCGGGCAATTGCGGATAGGCCATCACCAGCGCCACACCGACCAACAGCAAGACGCTTAATCCAGCGGCTGCAGAAAACCCCAGGGACCACCCTAAAAAGCTGCCGAGTACACGCCAAAGATTGTTCGCGTTTACTGATTGCAGACCACCGGATGGGGGATCTTTGGCGGGAGGTTGTGGGGGCATGTCGGGCATACGGCGCTTGGCCGTTTGGTATGAAGAAAGTGGATTGTAAAAAAAATGCAAGTCCAGCTTAACCGCAATCGTGCTTGGCGCTTTTAAAACCCTAGACATCCCCTATCGCACAAGGATTTTCATGTTCAGCAAGCGCCATCGTCAGCCACTCGGATTGGGCATCCTTATCAACCAACGCGGGCTCGCGTTGGCTCAGACACCCACCCATAACGACGCCAAACAATCGCTTCCCGCGTGGCATTGGCAGGCGTTTTCAGCGCATCCTTTGTTGTCTTCCGCCAGCGAATGGCCCGAGCCCCATTGTTTGCGTTGGGCCAGGCAACGCAGCGGCTTTTCAGCGCAATCAGTGGCCATGGCGCTCCCGCCGGAGAAATTACTGCGCTTCACATTCAATGTCAGCAGCAGCATGGGGCCACGCCAACTGCAAGCGCATTTGCAAGCGCAATTGGCACCTGTGTTGCCTTGGCCCATCCACGAAGTTTTGTGGGACTACCAACTCAGCCAGCACCAAGACAACCCGGGTATACCCACCACCACTGTGAATCGTCCCGCATGGTTAAACGCTGCATTACAGGCCCAACCCTTGTGGCAAGCAGAGGTCCTGGCCTTGCCCAAATCATGGGCGCAGGCGTGTGAACACTGGTGCCGTCAGGCGGGATTGCGTCTGGTACGGCTAGAGCCCGAGTGGCAGGCCAGCATGCGATGGCAACAGTTTGTACAAAACAGCAAAGCGGCGGTGTTGCAAGAACCCCCTGCTCAAGCCGAGGACATGTTGAGCGAAAGCGAATGGGCTGTGCTGGGAGGTTTGTCATTGGGGGTGGTCAAGCCATGAGCGACTTCAATTTATTGCCTTGGCGCGAACAACTCCGCCACAGCCGTATCCGCAGCTGGCAGTGGGGCAGTGTGTTGTCGTTGCTAGCCTCGGTATGCGCGGTGTACGGCTTGGACCAAGCTTGGAACGGTTGGCTGGCAGAGCAGCAAGCGCAACAGCAACAAGCCGAGCAGACCATGGCGCTTTGGCAAGCTGAATTGAAATCGGACGCCGAATGGCAAGCCCGCACGCGCATGGCTCAACACGTACAGGCTGACTGGGTGTATTGGCGTCAGCAGCAAACCCTGGCTTGGCAGGTGATGCAACAGTGGTTGTCAGTGCCACCTCGTGGCGTACAAATCGAGCGCGTGGTGTGGCGCGACCCACATTGTCAAGTCAGCGGTTGGGCGTTGAGCGCGGGGCATTGGCAAAACTGGCAGACCGCACTGGCCGTCGCCGGTTTTTCGCCACAAACAGAACAGTCGTCGTGGGCCGAGGCGCAATGGCGACAAGCAGACGGACTGGCCGCCAAACAACACCCGTTTCAATTGACATTGACCCTGCCCACCTTAGTGGCCAAGCCATGACAGCCGCCCTCATCAACTGGCTCATGTCGCCGTGGCCGCAATGGCGCACCCATTGGCGGGTATGGCATGCCTGGCCTATGGGGGCGCAGGCTTTGCTGCTTTTTCTGTGCTCGCTGGTTACAGTGCTTGCTGGCAGTGTGTGGGTGTCGGCGCAGGCTTGGGAGAGTTGGTGGCAGTCACAAGACCGCGCACAACAGATCCAACAAGACATGCAGATGCTGCAGCAGCAAGTGCAGCAACAACGAAGGCGCATCGCCAGCATGCAGGCCATGCCGCATCCAGCAGGGTTTGCGGCTCCGGCTTGGCAAACTTGGCCACAAGACATGCCGGCAGACAGCAAGCAGGTGTTGCGCGCATGGTTGGCGTGGGGTCGCCAGCATGGGTTACAGGTTCAGGCCGGCAAAGTAGAAGAAGCTGCGGCATCCGCAAGCTGGACAGGCAGCTTGCCGCAATTGCTGGCCGCATGGCATGGTCTGCCCGCAGCAGTGCCGCGCATGGCTGTCACCGGTTTTGAATGGCGTATCCACCCAGACCCGCTGCGCATGCAGGCCACTGGTAGGACACAAGCCTTGCAGTTGCAAATGCATTGGGTGGTGTTGAAAGAGCGCAATCGCCCCCCAGAAACGGCCCACAAACCCCAGGCAATGGCCAAACCCAGCCATGCAGGGGCGGCATCCGCAAGCCTCTTGCGCGCCAACCCTGCCGACTCGCTATCGCGCACCGGCAGAGCGTCACTGATGCACGACCCATTCTCCTTGGTGGGTTTGAAAAAAGCCTTGCCCATGGTGGCTCAGTCCGGGGCCACCCCGTTGCCTTGGCAGACACGGCCACTGTCACAAATGCGTTGGGTCGGCATGCTGGCCAATGACCAACAGCGACAAGCCTTGGTGCATTGCGACGGTCGGGTATATCCAGTGCTTGTGGGAGAGCGTCTGGGACAAGACTGGGGTGTTGTCATTGAGATTGGGCGCGACCATTTGCGTTTGCGCGAATGGGTGGCCGATGCTCAAGGGAAATGGGTCAGCCTGGAAAGACGTTTTCCTGCAGGTGCCCAACCATGAAGCCGTGTCTTTTTCCCCTCATCGGATACTGCGCTTCGGTGTGGTTGGCCATGCATCTGCACACCGGCCACGCCCAAACACTGCCACCAGAATTGCCAGAGAAGCCCCCGTTAACGTTCAGTGGCGAACCCATGTCCATGCAGTTTCAGCAGATTGAATTGCGAACCGCGTTGCAACTGGTCAGCGAATTCAGTGGCGTCAACATCATCATGTCCGACAGCGTCAGTGGCAATCTCACCATGCGCTTGAAAAATGTACCTTGGGACCAAGTGCTGCACACGATTTTGCAAACCCGAGGACTCGGCCAGCGCAAAGAGGGAAATGTGATTTGGGTCGCCACCCAGGCAGAGTTGTCGGCGCGGGAAAAAGGGGCCATGGAAACACGGCGGGCTATTGAAGTGCTGGAACCTTTGCAAACCAAATCGTTTGCGCTCAATTACGCCAAAGCGGCCGATTTATTGCCCCCCTTGCTGAATCAGGCTGCGGGTGGCTCTGGCACAGCGCCAGCGCGATTGCTCAGCCCCAGAGGCAGCGCCATGGCAGACGCCAGAACCAACCAGTTGTTTGTCACCGACATTGAAGACCGCTTGTTGCAGGTGTCGCAATTGATCGCGCGTGTGGACGTGCCGCAGCGACAGGTGTTGATCGAGGCACGCATTGTCGAAGCCTTGGACAACTTCGCGTCCACGCTCGGGGTCAGGTTGTCTGGAAAGTCCGGGCAATTGAACGCCAACTTCCCTGCCGCCGCTGCACTGGGTGCACAAGCAGCATCTGCAGGCTTCACGTTTTTCAATCCGGCGCACAGCCTGCGGCTCGGGGTTGAACTCTCGGCTTTGGAAGCCGACGGCATGGGGCGCGTGGTGGCCAGTCCGCGTTTGGTGACCGCCAACCAATCGAAGGCCATCATCGAGCAAGGCACCGAATTGCCCTACCAATTGTCTGGGCCCAACGGCAGCACCTCGATTGCGTTTCGCAAAGCCAATTTGCGCTTGGAGGTCACACCGCACATCACGCCGGACGGCAGCATCACCATGTACTTGGATGTGCACAAAGACAGCGTTGGACAAAGCACACCCGCTGGCTTTGCCATCGACACCAAGCATGTCAGCACCCAAGTGCGGGTGGAGGACGGCGGCACGGTCATGATCGGCGGCATCTATGAAACCAGCGACAACACCAACCGTGCCGGTTTGCCCGGTTTGCACAACACCCCTTTGCTGGGTTGGCTGTTTGGCAACCGCGCGAGCAGGCGCAGCAAACAAGAGCTGTTGATATTCCTAAGCCCTAAAATGCTTGAACAAAGTGCCTTCGCACCTTGAGAAAGTTTTTATCGTGTTGGCATTGGTGGGCATGCCCGGTAGCGGCAAATCGACAGTCGGTCGTCAATTGGCCCGCAAATTAGGCGTGGGTTTTGTCGACTGCGACCAAGTCATTGAGATGCGTATCGGTTGCCCGATCAAAGATTTTTTCGCGAGCCATGGCGAAGCCGCTTTCAGAGACATTGAAGCCCAAGTCATTGACGACATGACCCGCACGGCTTGCGGCGTGCTGGCCACCGGCGGCGGTGCTGTGTTGCGAGACGCGAACAAACAGCTATTGCGTGAACGCACCCAGGTCATTTATTTGCGGGTGCAGCCCGAAGAAATTTTCAGGCGTTTGAAAAATGACAACCAGCGACCTTTGTTGCAGGTGGACGACCCCAAACTCAAAATAATGCAACTGTTTGAAGAACGCGACCCGCATTACCAAGCGGCAGCGCATTTCGTCATCGAAACCAGTCGCCCGCGCATCCCGACCATGGTCACGATGATCGTCACTCAACTCGAACTTGCCGGTTTGCTACCGATAGAAACCGCTGCCCCATGACGCACACTGAACACGTACACATAGACCTCGGCGAGCGCAGTTACGACATCGCCATTGGCGCCGGTTTGCTTGATCACGCCTCGGCTTGGCAAGGTTTGCCCAAAGCAGGTGCTGCGCTCATCGTCACCAACGACACGGTGGCGCCTTTGTATTTGGCGCGCTTGCAACAAAGTTTGGCACCGCATTACCCGGTCGTCCATGTGTGCAGCTTGCCCGACGGCGAGAGCTACAAAACCTGGGACAGTTTGAACGCGATTTTTGATGTGTTGCTCGGCAAGGCCTGCGACCGCAAAACCGTGTTGTTCGCCTTGGGCGGTGGCGTCATCGGCGACATCACCGGCTTTGCCGCGGCTTGCTACATGCGCGGCGTGCCGTTTGTGCAAGTGCCCACCACGCTGTTGTCGCAAGTTGATTCATCTGTAGGCGGCAAAACCGCGATCAACCACCCCATCGGTAAAAACATGATCGGCGCGTTTTACCAACCCGAGCGCGTGGTGTGTGACTTGTCTACTTTGCAAACCCTGCCGCCGCGCGAACTCAGCGCCGGCTTGGCCGAAGTCATCAAATACGGACCGATCGCCGACATGGCGTTTCTCGATTGGATAGAGCAACACTTAGACGATTTGCTGGCACGCGATCCGCAAGCTTTGGCGTATGCGGTCAAACGCAGTTGCGAAATCAAAGCTTGGGTGGTGGGTCAAGACGAACGCGAAAGCGGCATACGCGCGATTCTCAATTTCGGCCACACCTTCGGCCACGCCATTGAAGCCGGTTTGGGTTTCGGTGTTTGGTTACACGGCGAAGCGGTCGGTTGCGGCATGGTCATCGCTGCGCATTTGTCGCAGCGTTTGGGTTTGGTGGATGCACCATTTGTGCAGCGCCTCACCGCTTTGATCGCCAAAGCCGGATTGCCTGTGACCGGCCCTGATTTGGGCGCGGACGTGTATTTGCACCACATGCGGGTCGACAAAAAAGCCGAGGCGGGTGACATACGTTTTGTGCTGATAGACCCGCCCGGCAAAGCTGTGGTGCGTGGCGCACCCGATGCGTTGGTCGCCGAGGTGGTGCAGGCCTGCTGCCGCGCATGAGCCAAGCGTTTGCTGCTGACATCGCCCCTGCCGCCATCGGTTTGGCTGACTACGCGTGCCTGCCTTCTCAGAGTCGCGGCAGGCGTTTCACCGAACCCGAAGCGCCGACACGCAATGTGTTTCAACGCGACCGCGACCGCATCGTGCATTCCACCGCGTTTCGTCGGTTGGTTTACAAAACCCAAGTGTTTCTCAATCACGAAGGCGATTTGTTTCGTACGCGTTTGACGCATTCGCTGGAGGTCGCACAACTCGGGCGTTCACTCGCGCGTGCTTTGGGTTTGCATGAAGATTTGGTCGAAGCCATTGCACTGGCGCATGACCTGGGCCACACACCGTTCGGGCACGCCGGACAAGATGCATTGAACGAATGCATGACACCATATGGCGGGTTTGAGCACAATTTGCAAAGCCTGCGCGTGGTCGATGGTTTGGAAGAGCGTTACCCGCAGTTTGATGGCCTGAACCTGTGCTTCGAAACCCGCGAAGGCATTTTGAAACATTGCTCGCCGCGCAATGCCCAAAAACTCGAAGAAGCAGAACCCGGTGGTGTGGGTGCACGTTTTTTGCAACGCCAGCAACCGTCATTGGAAGCGCAGTTGTGCAACCTCGCCGACGAGATGGCTTACAACGCGCACGACATAGACGACGGCGTGCGCTCGGGCCTCATCAGCTTGGAGCAATTGCAAGAAGTGGTTTTGTTCAATGCCTACATGGTGAAAGTGCAAGACGAGTTTCCAGCGCTCACCGGCAGGCGCTTGCTTTTTGAGAGCATTCGCCGCATGTTGAGTGACCAGGTGTATGAAGTCATGGACACCACACGCGCTTTGTTGCAAGAGCATGCACCGTCTTCGGTTGACGATGTGCGTCGCTCGCCACCCTTGGTGCGATTCAGTCCCGGCATGCTTGCGGCCAGCACCGAGATGAAACAATTTTTGATGCAGAGTTTGTACAGGCATCCGCAGGTGTTGCAAACCACCGATTGGGCCAGACAAGTGGTGCACGAATTGTTCGATGCGTACATGCAAAAGCCTTCTGCCATGCCCGAGCAACATGTGAAACGCGCCGACTTACCGCGCGCCGTGGCCGATTACATCGCGGGCATGACCGATAGGTTTGCCACCAAAGAGCATGCGCGTTTGACCGGCAAAGTGCTCATCTCATGACGATTGAAGCGCAAGTTGTGGCAGACACCCAAGCTTGGTTGGACAAAGCGGTGATAGGCCTGAACCTGTGCCCGTTTGCCAAAGCTGTGGTCGCCAAACAGCAAGTGCGCATGGTGGTGTGCATGAACAGCGAGCCCGAGCAAGTGTTGCAGATGCTGCAACAAGAAATGCAGTTGTTGGTGGATACCGATGCTGCAGTGTTGGATACCACGCTGCTGATAGCGCCCCATCTTTTGCCGGATTTTTTAGATTTCAACGAATTTTTATTTGACTGCGATTCGGTATTGGTCTCGATGGAGTTGGAGGGCGTGCTGCAAATCGCCGACTTTCATCCGCGCTACCAGTTTGCGGGCACACAGCCTGACGACATCAGCAATTTCACCAACCGCGCGCCTTACCCCACGCTGCATTTGCTTCGCGAGGAAAGTATCGATAAGGCCGTGGCCGCGTTCCCGGATGCGTCGCTGATTTATGAACGGAATGTGCAAGTGTTGGAAGAGTTGGGTAGAGAAGGGTGGGAGGCTTTGGGTTTATCTAACAAAGAGCCCAACTAGCAAAGTCACTTTGTCTACTTATGATAGGCACAATCCCCCCATGCCCAAAGCCAAACATACCGCCGCCAAGCCGCCATCTCCCAGCGATCAACTCGACCTGCGCCCCGGTCAGTCCATCGACTTGCTGAAAGAACTGCACATACTCACGCGCGACGGCAAGCTCAACCAAGACTCGCGCCGCAAACTCAAACAGGTCAACCACTTGTTTCAGTTCATCGAAAAAATCCTCAAAGAATTACCCGCCACTGATGCAGGTCCCACGCTGGCCGACCACGGCGCGGGTAAGTCTTATTTGGGTTTCATCATTTACGACTTGTTTTTCAAGAGCTTGGGCCAAGGCCATATTTACGGCATTGAAACGCGCAGCGAATTGGTGGACTCGTCCGCTGCACTGGCCAAACGCTTGGGCTTTGAGCGCATGCAGTTTCTCAACACCAGTGTCGCCGAGTCGGCGCAAAGCGACGCCATGCCCGCGCAGATCGACGTGGTCACTGCGCTGCATGCGTGTGACACCGCCACCGATGACGCCATTACCTTCGGTTTGCAAAAGAAGGCCAAACACATGGTGTTGGTGCCGTGTTGTCAGGCGGAGATGGCGCGCGTGCTGAACAAAAACAAAGCGTTGAATTTGCAGCGCACACCGCTGGCCGAGTTGTGGCGGCATCCGCTGCACACGCGCGAAGTCGGCAGCCAGTTGACCAATGTGTTGCGCTGTTTGTATTTAGAAGCGCATGGTTACCAAGTGACGGTGACCGAGTTGGTTGGCTGGGAACACAGCATGAAAAACGAATTGATACTGGCGAAATTCACTGGGCAACGCAAACAGGCGTCAGTTGATCGATTGAAGGCGTTGTTGCAGGAATTTGGTTTGGAAGAAATGGGGACTTGGCAGATTGCTATCTGACCCCTGTTAATTGGTATCTGACCCCAATTTCCATTAATTGGTTACTGACCCCAATTTCCCCACCCTGACACCACTAATCCAACCGTATCAACCCCGGCGTCACGTTTTGCCAAACCGGGTCGTTGATCAGCGGAAAATCCCCGGCCAATGCCGCCTGGCACATGCGTTGCAGCGTTTCCGCGTGCGGCAACACGGTGCCCGCAAACCGTGCTTGGCCTTGGGCATCGGCAATTAACAGCGTTGGAAAATTTTCAATATCGAGATCGCCGAGCAAGTCATCATGGCTCTCAATATCCACCCACACAAACTTGACTTCCGGCCATTGCGACGCCAATTGATCAAAGATGGGTTGGTATTCACGACAGGTACCGCACCATTGCGCGCACAAGCAAAACACATGCATGGCATGGCCTTGGCTGGGCGGGGACAACTCTGGCTTGTTCATGGTTCGCATGATAACGGTGCACCCCTAACAAACAGCAGACCTCTGCTCGCATTACCATCCACACATGGCCCGACTGCCCCGTCTCTCATTGCCCGGTTACCCGCACCACGTGATATTGCGCGGCAACAACCGCCAATTGATCTTCAAGGACAACAGCGACAGACAAATATGGCTTGAGTTGCTGGTCACGCATTGCCAAACCCAGCAAGTCGATTTGCACGCTTTTGTGTTGATGGACAACCACGTGCATTTGCTGGTCACGCCGCAAGCCGATCAGGCCTTGTCAAAGATGATGCAAAACTTGGGGCGCGACTACGTGCGCTATTTCAATAAGCAGCACACGCGTACCGGCACCTTGTGGGAAGGGCGGTTTCGCAGTTCGCTGATACAAACCGAACGCTATTTTTTGGCCTGCATGGTTTACATGGATCTCAACCCGGTGCGTGCCGGCATGGTGGCGCAGGCCTTGGATCATCCTTGGTCCAGCCACGCGCATTACGTCGGGGCGAGGCAAGACAGTTGGCTGGTCGCCCACGATGTGTACTGGGCGCTGGGCAATACGCCATTCGCCAGAGAAAAGGCGTATGCCGAATTGGTTCAAGCTGGTATTGAGGATAAAAACAAGCAAGCACTCACATCTTCAGTCATGGGTGGCTGGGCCTTGGGCGAGGATGTGTTCATACAAAGCCTGCAACCCTTGACCAAGCGGCGAATTCACAAGGCCAAAGCGGGTAGGCCGTTTGGCGAGAATGGTCAGAATTAATCTGTCCCTAATTAAATACCAGAGTAATTAAATAGGGAATTAATTGGTATCTGACCCCAATTAAATTGTTTGGAATTCAGCATTTGCTGGACTATGCTTACGCTTCTTCCAAGATATACACAGAGGATGGCGAGATGCAGCACGCGTTTACCGAGGGTTTGTACCAGTCCAACCAAGAGCATGACGCTTGCGGTGTGGGTTTTGTCGCGCATATCAAAGGGCAGAAAAGTCACGAGATTGTTTCTCAGGCTTTGAAAATTCTGGAAAACCTAGACCACCGTGGCGCGGTCGGTGCGGACAAATTAATGGGTGACGGTGCCGGTATCCTGATTCAACTGCCTGACGCGCTGTACCGCGAAGACATGGCCAAACAAGGGGTGAATTTGCCAGCATTTGGCGAATACGGCGTTGGCATGGTGTTCTTACCCAAAGAAAGCGCGTCACGTTTGGCGTGTGAACAAGAACTCGAGCGCGCCATCCGCGCTGAGGGCCAAGTGTTGCTGGGCTGGCGCGATGTGCCGGTGAACAAAGACATGCCCATGTCACCCACCGTGCGCGCCAAAGAACCGCTGATCCGCCAAGTGTTCATCGGTCGCGGCAATGATGTCATCGTGCAAGACGCGCTTGAGCGCAAGCTGTATGTGATTCGCAAAACCGCCAGTGCCGCTATTTCTCACCTGAACTTGAAGCACGGCAAAGAGTATTACGTGCCCAGCATGTCAAGCCGCACGGTCATTTACAAAGGCTTGTTGCTCGCCGACCAAGTCGGTACTTATTTCAATGATTTGCAGGATGTGCGTTGCGTGTCTGCGCTGGGCTTGGTGCACCAGCGTTTCTCTACCAACACGTTCCCCGAATGGCCGCTGGCTCACCCTTACCGCTATGTGGCACACAACGGCGAGATCAACACCGTCAAAGGCAATTACAACTGGATGAAAGCGCGCGAAGGCGTCATGTCGTCTGCTGTGCTCGGCGCCGATCTGAAAAAACTCTACCCCATCAGTTTTGCCGACCAATCCGACACCGCCACGTTCGACAACTGTTTAGAACTCTTGACCATGGCCGGTTACCCAATCAGCCAAGCCATGATGATGATGATTCCCGAACCTTGGGAAAACCACAGCACCATGGACTCGCGTCGCCGTGCGTTCTACGAATACCATGCCGCCATGATGGAACCTTGGGACGGCCCGGCCTCCATCGTGTTCACCGATGGCAGACAAATCGGCGCTACCTTGGACCGCAACGGTTTGCGTCCTTCGCGCTATTGCATCACCGATGACGATTTGGTCATCATGGGTTCCGAGTCCGGCGTGTTGCCTGTGCCCGAGAGCAAGATCATTCGCAAATGGCGTTTGCAGCCTGGCAAGATGTTCTTGATCGACTTGGAACAAGGCCGCATGATCAACGACGAAGAGTTGAAATCGGGCTTGGCCAACAGCAAGCCTTATAAACAGTGGATTGAAAATCTGCGCATCCGTTTGGATGATGTGGAAGAGCATCCCGTCGGCTCGCCCGAGCACACCGATTTGTCTTTGCTGGATCGCCAGCAAGCCTTTGGTTACACACAGGAAGATTTCAAATTCCTCATGGCGCCCATGGCCGCTAATGGTGAAGAAGCTTTGGGCTCTATGGGCAACGACAGTCCGTTGGCCGTGCTGTCCAACAAGAACAAATCGCTCTACAACTACTTCAAACAATTGTTCGCGCAAGTGACCAACCCGCCGATCGACCCGATCCGCGAGGCCATCGTCATGTCACTGGTGTCGTTCGTCGGACCCAAACCCAATTTGCTCGATATCAACCAAGTGAACCCGCCCATGCGTTTGGAGGTCAGCCAACCGGTGCTGGACTTCCAGGACATGGCCAAGCTGCGCCACATCGACAGCATGACCAATGGCAAATTCAAAAGCGCCACCTTGGACATCACTTACCCCTTGAGTTGGGGCCATGAAGGCGTGGAAGCCAAGCTCGCTTCCTTGTGTGCGCAAGCAGTCGATCAGATCAAAGGCGGACACAACATTCTCATCATCAGCGACCGCGGTTTGAACGCCGCGCAAGTGGCTATTCCCGCGCTGCTGGCTTTGTCTGCGATTCACCAGCATCTGGTGAAAGAAGGTTTGCGCACCAGCGCAGGCTTGGTGGTGGAAACTGGCAGCGCGCGCGAAGTGCACCACTTTGCGGTGCTGGCCGGTTACGGCGCAGAAGCGGTCCATCCTTATTTGGCGATGGAATCTTTGGCCGAATTGCACAAAAGCCTGCCCGGCGATTTGTCTGCCGACAAAGCGATTTACAACTACGTCAAAGCCATTGGCAAAGGTTTGTCGAAAATCATGTCCAAGATGGGCGTGTCCACCTACATGTCTTACTGCGGCGCGCAATTGTTTGAAGCCATCGGCGTCAACAGCGAAACCATTGACAAGTATTTCACCGGCACCCCCAGCCGCGTGCAAGGCATAGGCATTTTTGAAATTGCCGAAGAAGCCATCCGCATGCATAACAGCGCGTTCAGCAACGACCCGTTGCTGGCCACGATGTTGGACACCGGCGGCGAATACGCTTGGCGCACACGCGGCGAAGACCACATGTGGACGCCGGACGCGATTGCCAAGTTGCAGCACAGCACCCGCGCCAACAACTGGACCACGTACAAAGAATACGCACAAATCATCAACGACCAAAGCCGCCGTCACATGACGCTGCGCGGTTTGTTCGAATTCAAAATCGATCCTGCCAAAGCCATTCCCTTGGACCAGGTGGAGTCCGCCGCTGAGATCGTCAAACGTTTCGCCACCGGCGCCATGTCGCTGGGTTCTATTTCCACCGAAGCACACGCTACGCTGGCTGTGGCCATGAACCGCATCGGCGGCAAAAGCAATACCGGCGAAGGCGGCGAAGACCCGGCGCGTTACCGCAACGAACTCAAAGGCATTCCGATCAAACAAGGCGAGTCTTTGAAAAGCGTGATTGGCGACAAGCAAGTCGAAGTCGACATGCCATTGATGGCAGGCGATTCACTGCGCTCGAAAATCAAGCAAGTGGCTTCCGGGCGTTTCGGTGTGACCGCTGAATATCTGAGCAGCGCCGACCAAATTCAAATCAAGATGGCGCAAGGTGCCAAGCCCGGCGAGGGAGGTCAACTGCCCGGCGGCAAAGTGTCTGAGTACATCGGCTTTTTGCGTTATTCCGTGCCCGGTGTCGGCCTCATTTCTCCGCCGCCGCACCACGACATTTACTCCATCGAAGATTTGGCGCAGCTGATTCACGATTTGAAAAACGTGGCACCGCACGCAGATGTCAGCGTCAAGCTCGTGTCTGAAGTCGGCGTGGGAACCATCGCCGCAGGCGTGGCCAAGTGCAAGGCGGATCACGTGGTGATCGCCGGCCATGACGGCGGCACCGGTGCTTCGCCTTGGTCTTCGATCAAACACGCAGGCAGCCCTTGGGAAATCGGTTTGGCTGAAACACAGCAAACCTTGGTGTTGAATGGCTTGCGCGGTCGCATCCGCGTGCAAACCGACGGTCAAATGAAAACCGGCCGTGATGTGGCGATCGGCGCATTGCTGGGCGCGGATGAATTTGGTTTTGCCACTGCACCGTTGGTGGTGGAAGGCTGCATCATGATGCGCAAATGCCACCTCAACACCTGTCCTGTCGGCGTGGCCACGCAAGACCCGGTGCTGCGTAAAAAATTCTCCGGCAAGCCCGAGCATGTGGTGAATTACTTCTTCTTTATTGCCGAAGAAGTGCGTCACATCATGGCGCAGCTCGGCATCGCCAAGTTCGATGACATGATCGGCCGCGCCGATTTGCTGGACATGAAAAAAGGTGTCGAGCACTGGAAAGCCAAGGGTTTGGATTTCGGCCGCTTGCTGGCCATGCCGCAGGTGCCGCTTGGCACGCCGCTGTTCCATGTGGCGACACAAGAACACGGCCTAGACAAAGCGCTGGACAAAGTGCTGATCGAGAAAAGCCGCGCCGCCATCGACAAAGGCGAAAAAGTGCAGTTCATGGAAGTCGCGCGCAACGTCAATCGTTCGGTCGGCGCCATGTTGTCCGGCGCACTCACCAAGGTGCGTCCCGAAGGTTTGCCCGACGACACTTTGCGCATTCAACTCGAAGGCACCGGTGGTCAATCCTTTGGTGCATTCCTGGCCAAAGGCATCACCTTGTATTTGATCGGCGACGCCAACGACTACACCGGCAAAGGTTTGTCTGGCGGGCGTGTGGTGGTGCGTCCGAGCATCGATTTCAGAGGCGAAGCCATCAGCAACACCATTGTGGGCAACACCGTGTTGTATGGCGCGACCAGCGGCGAAGCATTTTTCAGCGGCGTGGCCGGTGAACGATTTGCGGTGCGTTTGTCCGGCGCCACTGCTGTGGTGGAAGGCACTGGCGACCACGGTTGCGAATACATGACTGGCGGCACCATTGCCGTGTTGGGTAACACCGGTCGCAATTTCGCTGCTGGCATGAGCGGCGGCATCGCTTATGTGTACGACGAGGACGGTTTGTTTGCCGAGCGTTGCAACACGTCCATGGTCAGCATGGACAAAGTGCTGAGCGACAAAGAGCAAACCGATAACGTGGCGCAGGCTTTGTGGCACCGCGGCCAAACCGATGAAGCGCAGTTGAAGAAACTGCTGGAAGACCACCACCGCTGGACCGGCTCTAAACGTGCCCGAGCATTGTTGGATAACTGGAACGAGGCACGCGCCAAGTTCGTCAAAGTGTTCCCCAACGAATACAAACGCGCATTGGGCGACATGGCTGCAGCGGACACCAAACCGGCAGCGGCCAAAGCCAAAAAAGCGGTCGTCAAGTCTTAACGCGTACAAGGAAATATCATGGGAAAAATCACCGGCTTCATGGAATTTGAGCGCGTCGAAGAGGGCTATAAGCCTGTGCCCGAGCGGCTCAAACATTACAAAGAATTCGTCATCGGCCTAAGCCCCGAGCAAGCGAAAACACAAAGCGCGCGTTGCATGGACTGCGGCACGCCGTTTTGCAACAGCGGTTGCCCGGTCAACAACATCATTCCGGACTTCAACGATTTGGTGTTCAACAACGACTGGCAAAACGCTTTGACGGTTTTGCACAGCACCAACAACTTCCCCGAGTTCACCGGCCGCATTTGTCCCGCACCTTGCGAAGCCGCTTGCACCTTGAATGTGAACGACGACGCGGTCGGCATCAAATCGATTGAACACGCCATCATTGACCGCGGTTGGGCCGAGGGCTGGGTCAAGCCCATGCCCGCGTCCAAGAAGACGGGTAAAAAAGTCGCGGTGATCGGCTCCGGTCCCGCTGGAATGGCGGCCGCGCAGCAACTCGCGCGCGCCGGTCACGCGGTCACCGTGTATGAAAAGAACGACCGTGTCGGCGGCTTGCTGCGTTACGGCATCCCCGATTTCAAAATGGAAAAAACGCATATCGACCGCCGCGTCGAGCAAATGCAAGCCGAAGGCGTGGTGTTCAAAACCGGCGTGTTGGTGGGTGCCTGGCCCAAAGACAGCAAGGTCACCAACTGGGCCAAAGACACGGTCACTGCCGATCAATTGAAAAAAGAATTTGACGCTGTGTTGTTGACCGGCGGCTCCGAGCAGTCGCGCGACCTGCCGGTGCCCGGACGCGATTTGGACGGCGTGCATTTCGCCATGGAGTTTTTGCCGCAGCAAAACAAGGTCAATGCTGGCGACAGCTACAAAGGCCAATTGCGCGCAGACGGCAAACACGTCATCGTCATCGGCGGCGGCGACACCGGTTCTGATTGCGTGGGCACCAGCACCCGCCACGGTGCTGTCAGCGTGGAGCAGTTTGAAGTCATGCCCATGCCACCCGAGCACGAAGACAAACCTTTGGTCTGGCCGTATTGGCCGCTGAAAATGCGCACCAGTTCCAGCCACGATGAAGGCACTGAAAAAGGTGTGCTCAAGCGCGAGTTCGCCATTTCCACCAAAGAATTCATAGGTGAAAAAGGCAAGCTCACCGGCTTGAAAACCGTTCACGTGGAAATGAAAGACGGCAAGCTCACTGAAGTTCCCGGAACTGAACACGTGCACAAAGCGGATCTGGTGTTGCTGGCCATGGGCTTTGTCAATCCGGTGGCCACGGTGTTGGACGCTTTCGGTGTCGACAAAGACGCACGCGGCAACGCCAAAGCCCATACCGAAGAGGGCAGCGGCTACATCACCAATGTGCCCAAGGTGTTTGCCGCTGGTGACATGCGCCGCGGCCAATCACTGGTGGTCTGGGCCATCCGCGAAGGTCGCCAAGCGGCACGCACCATCGATCAGTTTTTGATGGGCGAGAGTGAATTGCCGCGTTGACTGAGGGTTGCATGGTTTTTAAGCAGACTGAGGCACCCACATAGAATCGCTGATTGACTCAACGCCTTTACCTATCCTGCCACATGCCACAAGTTGTCGCACCACTGATCCAGCTAGAGGATGTGCATTTCGGTTACGGTGAGCGACCAGTGCTCGAAGGCGTGAGCTTGAAGGTCCCCAAAGGCAAAGTCACAGCCTTGATGGGGGCTTCCGGCGGCGGCAAAACCACGGTACTGCGATTGATTGGCGGTCAATACCGCGCCAACAGCGGGCGGGTGCTGTTTGATGCCACCGACATAGGTCAGTTGCAGCGGGACGCCTTGTTCCAAGCCCGCCGTCGCATGGGCATGTTGTTTCAGTTTGGTGCCTTGTTCACCGACATGAGTGTCTTTGACAACGTGGCTTTCCCCTTGCGTGAACACACGGCTTTGCCGCAAGCCATGGTGCGCGATATCGTGCTGATGAAGTTGCAAGCCGTGGGTTTGCGCGGTGCGCGTGATTTGATGCCCAGCCAAATTTCAGGCGGCATGGCGCGGCGGGTGGCCTTGGCGCGCGCCATGGTGCTCGACCCGGAATTGATGATGTATGACGAGCCGTTTGCAGGTCTGGACCCGATCTCGCTGGGCACTGCCGCGCGTCTGATCCGCCAGTTGAACGACACCTTGGGTTTGACCAGCATTGTGGTGTCGCACGATCTGGAAGAAACATTTCATATTGCCGATCAAGTCATTATTTTGGCTAACGGACGCATCGCAGCCCAGGGAACGCCAGCTGAAGTGAGAAACAGCAGCGACCCCTTGGTCAAGCAATTTGTGAGTGCCGCGCCTGACGGTCCGGTGCGTTTTCATTACCCTGCCGCCGAGGCCAGCGAAGATTTCGGTCTCATCGCCACGCAGGAGAAGCAAACATGAGGCCGATGCTCGCGCGTATCGGTGCTTTGGTCAGGCAGTGGTTGGCCGATGTCGGCCATGCCACGGCCCTGTTTGTTCGTCTGGTAAGTCTGGGTCCGGCTTGCATTCGTCGCTTCGGCCTGGTGCGTGACCAAATGCATTTCCTCGGCAACTATTCTTTGGCCATCATTTCGGTGTCCGGTTTGTTCGTCGGTTTTGTCTTGGCTTTGCAGGGCTACAACACTTTGCAAAAATTTGGCTCGGCCTCTGCTTTGGGCATGCTGGTGGCGTTGAGCCTGGTGCGTGAATTGGGTCCTGTGGTGTCGGCGTTGCTGTTCACGGGCCGTGCCGGCACTTCACTGACCGCTGAAATTGGATTGATGAAAGCCGGAGAGCAGCTCAGCGCCATGGAAATGATGGCCATCGACCCGGTGACTCGGATATTGGCGCCGCGCTTTTGGGCGGGTGTGTTGGTCATGCCCATCTTGGGCACAGTCTTCAGTGCCTTAGGAATTGTGGGTGGTTGGTTGGTCGGTGTGGTGATGATCGGTGTTGACGCGGGGTCGTTTTGGGGTCAAATGCAAGATGGCGTAGATGTCTGGTCCGATGTGGGCAACGGATTCATCAAAACCGTGGTGTTTGGACTGACTGTGAGTTTCATTGCGCTGCGCCAGGGTTTTGAAGCGCAGGCCACTCCGGAAGGCGTGGCCCGTGCCACCACACGCACGGTGGTCATGGCCTCTTTAACCGTGTTGGCGCTGGACTTTGTCCTCACTGCACTGATGTTCAAGCTTTGAAAAGGGAACCAGGGAATGCAACGCTCTAATACCGATGTCTGGGTGGGACTGCTGGTGGTCGTAGGTGCCGCGGCATTGCTATTTTTGGCCATGCAATCGGCCAATTTACTGTCCATCAGCTGGCAAAAAACCTATGAAATCAATGCCTTGTTTGACAATATTGGCGGCTTGAAAAAGCAAGCCGCTGTCAAAAGCGCGGGCGTCGTGGTCGGTCGGGTGCAAGACATTCGTTTTGATGACAAAACCTTTCAGGCGAATGTGGTGCTGGCCATGGATGTGCGCTATCGTTTCCCCAAAGACAGTTCATTGAAAATTCTCACCAGCGGTTTGCTTGGCGAGCAATACATTGGTATTGAAGCGGGCTCTGACATGGCCAATTTAGTCCCTGGCGACAAGGTGCAGTCCACCCAGTCAGCGGTGGTGTTGGAAAACCTGATCAGCCGCTTTCTCTACAACAAGGCCTCAGACGTGGGCAGCACCCCGGGCGGCAATTGACCATGCACTTTGTGCGCTACTTGAGGCGTGTGTTTGTTGTGCTGGCCTTGTTGGCACAGGCGGCGTGCGCCACACATTCGGCCACCCAATCCACTGATCCTTTTGAGGCCACCAACCGGCGCGTCGATAAATTCAATGAGCGTGTCGATGCAATTGTGTTGCGCCCTGTGGCCGTCGGCTATAAAAATAACGTGCCCGCAGTGTTACAAAAAGGCGTTAACAATTTTTTTGGCAATCTCAAGGACATCTGGTCGACGCTGAACAATGGTTTACAGGCCAAGCCCATGCAAACCGCTGAGACTGGTTTGCGTGTCGCGGTCAATTCGGTATTTGGTATTTATGGCTTGTTTGATGTGGCGACCATGGTGGGTATTGAACGCCACAGCGCGGACTTCGGCCAAACGCTAGGCTATTGGGGGGTTGCACCCGGCCCGTATGTGGTGCTGCCCTTGCTGGGCCCGTCCACTGTGCGTGACACCGCCGGCTGGGCGGTAGACAACCGTTACGATGTGTGGCGCACAGAAGTAGATGCTGTGGGTTTGCGGTATGGCGGCTCAGTCCTGCGCTTGGTGGACAAACGCGCGGGTTTTGTGGGCATGGACACCAGCTTGAACGAAGTGGCGCTGGACAAATACACCTTCGTGCGGGATGCCTATTTGCAGCGCCGAAAAGCAGCTACCCAAAGAAAACCCAGCAGCCGTGATGGTGATGACGGCGACGATGGATTGAGAAATGACCAATAATAGGCAGACATTGACGCTTGCCCACTGGATATGAACACCCTGATATTTGCATTCTTTCGGTATTTCAAGCAACTATTCATCATCACTTGCATGACATTGGGTATGTCGGGGTTGGCACTGGCCCAACAAGCCCCTGATGAGTTCATGCAAAAACTCACCAACGAATTGTTGGACATGGTGCGCAAGGACCCGGCGCTCAAAGCGGGTGACCTGCAAAAAATTGGCGCGGTCTTGGATACCAAACTCAAGCCGTACATCAACTTTCAGCGCATGACCGCAGCAGCTGTCGGGCCTGCTTGGCGGCAAGCCACGCCAGAGCAACAAAAACGTTTGCAAGAAGAATTCAAGCTCTTGCTGATGCGCAGTTACTCTGGCGCTTTGTCGCAAATCAAGGACAACTCCACCATCGTGGTCAAACCCTTGCGTCAAAGCAGTAACGACAACGAACTGGTGGTGCGTTCAGAAATCCGCGGTAGCGCTGAACCCATTCCTATCGATTACCGTTTGGAAAAAACCACTGAATCTGACTCGGGCTGGCGCATCTACAACTTCAATATTTTGGGCATATGGTTGGTTGATAACTACCGCACCCAGTTCTCGCAGGAAATCAACGCCAAAGGCATAGATGGCTTGATTGCCACCCTGAGCGAGCGCAATAAATCCAACAGCCGCAAATGACCATCGCTGCCGCCATGGCCTTGCCCGCCACCTTGACGCATGCGCAGGCAACTTCGGTGTCGCAACAACTTCAAGCGCTGCTGCTGTCAGCCAAGGGAACGTGTGTTGTGGATGCATCGGCTTTGCATCAATTTGATTCCTCCGCGCTGGCTGTGTTGTTGGGTGCTTGCCGGACCGCAGCACAACAAGCGTTGACATTGCAAATCATCGGTTTGCCGCAGCGTGCGGTGCAACTGGCCACCCTTTATGGCGTATCCGAGATTTTGTCCGGCCACAGCCCAGTAGCGCCATCACACTAGTCTGGTCTGCCGCGGCGGCGGCCCTCAGCCCAAGCCGCCGCAGCGGCACCCCTTAGAATAGCCAGCTTGCCATGGCTGCTATCTCCTTCCAATCTGTCTCCAAAACATTCACCAATGCCCGTGGCACGTTCACCGCATTGGATCAGGTGTCTTTCGATATTCAATCCGGTGAATTTTTCGGCCTGCTCGGCCCCAACGGTGCCGGTAAAACCACCCTCATCAGCATATTGGCTGGCCTCTTAAAGTCCAGCAGCGGTGCCATCCGTGTGCATGACCTGGATGTGCAAACCCAGTCCCTGAAAGTGCGTAAGCTGCTGGGCGTGGTGCCACAAGAACTGGTGTTCGACCCGTTCTTCTCAGTGCGCGAAGCCCTGAAGTTTCAATCCGGCTATTTCGGCGTTACAGGTAACGATGCCTGGATTGATGAATTGCTCGACAACCTGGGGCTGGCAGACAAGGCCAACCACAATATGCGCCAACTCTCCGGCGGCATGAAGCGGCGTGTGCTGGTCGCGCAAGCGCTGGTGCACAAACCGCCGGTCATCGTGCTGGATGAACCCACCGCCGGTGTCGATGTGGAATTGCGCCAAACCCTGTGGCAATTCATCGCCCGCTTGAACCGCGAAGGCCACACCGTGTTGCTGACCACGCACTATCTGGAAGAAGCCGAGGCCCTGTGCTCGCGCATCGCCATGTTGAAGCTCGGCAAGGTCGTGGCTTTGGACGACACCAGTACCTTGTTGAAAAACGCGTCCAGCAATGTGTTGCGTTTCAAGCTCGATGCGCAATTGCCGCCCGAGCTCGCCGCGCAAGCCCGCGTGACCGGTCGCATCGTGCAATTCCCGGCGAATGACGCGGCGCAAATCGAACATTATTTGGCTGCGGTGCGCAGCGCCGGTTTGGTTGCCGAAGACGTGGAAATTCGCAAAGCCGATTTGGAAGACGTGTTTTTGGATGTCATGGGAGCGAACGCATGACCGGCTGGCGCGCCCTGTTTTACAAAGAAGTGCTGCGCTTTTGGAAAGTCAGCGCGCAAACCATTGCAGCACCTGTGCTGACAGCCTTGCTCTATATGTTGATCTTCGGCCATTTGCTCGAAGGCAAAGTCACGGTGTACGACAGCGTGGGCTACACCTCGTTTTTGGTGCCGGGTCTGGTGATGATGAGCGTGTTGCAAAACGCGTTCGCCAACAGTTCATCGTCTATGGTGCAAAGCAAGATGATGGGCAATTTGGTGTTTATTTTGCTCACCCCCTTGGGTCATTGGAGTTGGTTCGCGGCTTATGTTCTGGCCGCCGTGGTGCGCGGTTTTGCGGTGGGCTTGGGCGTGTTGCTGGTCACCATGTGGTTTGCGCCGTTGTCCGCCGTCGCGCCGCTGTGGATTCTGGTGTTCGCGCTGCTCGGTGCCTCCATGCTGGGCACGCTGGGTTTGATCGCCGGTTTGTGGGCTGACAAATTCGACCAAATGTCTTCGTTTCAAAATTTTCTGATCACGCCCATGACGTTTTTGAGTGGCGTGTTTTATTCCATCCATTCGCTGCCGTCGTTTTGGCAGCAGGTCAGCCATTTCAATCCGTTTTTCTACATGATCGACGGCTTTCGCTATGGCTTTTTCGGTGTCAGCGATGTGTCGCCATGGATCAGCTTGGCGCTGGTTGGCAGCGCCAATCTGATCGTTGCTGCCATAGCGCTGCATTTGCTGCGCACAGGTTACAAAATCCGGGGGTGATGAATGAACGCTGAACAAATCCAAGACATGATTGCCGCCGGTCTGCCGTGTGAGCATGTGCATATTGAAGGCGACGGCCGCCATTGGTTCGGCACGATTGTGTCGGCCCAATTCGAAGGCTTGCGTTTGATTCAGCGTCACCAAATGGTGTACGGCACCTTGGGTGACAAGATGGCGAATGATGAAGTTCACGCGCTGTCGATGAAAACGTTTACACCGTCCGAATGGAAGGCGCAGGCCTGAGGGCCGCTGTCGCTCGCGCATGGATAAATTACGAATTCGTGGAGGCCGGCAATTGCACGGCGAGGTGTCGATTGCAGGCGCGAAAAACGCTGCTTTGCCCGAGTTGTGCGCCGCGCTGCTGAGCGCCGACACAGTCACTTTAAGCAACGTGCCGCAGTTGCAAGACGTCAACACCATGCTCAAGCTGATTCGCCACATGGGCGTGAGCGCCGAGCGCAACGAAGCGGGCGACATGGTGTTGAATGCAGGTGGTTTGCACACGCCCGAAGCCCCTTACGAACTCGTGAAAACCATGCGCGCATCGGTGCTGGCACTTGGCCCTTTGCTGGCGCGTTTTGGGCACGCCAAAGTGTCTTTGCCCGGCGGTTGCGCCATCGGCACACGACCTGTTGACCAGCACATCAAAGGCTTGCAAGCCATGGGCGCGGTGATTGATGTGGAACACGGTTACATGGTGGCGCGCCTCAAGCCCGGGCTCCAGCGACTCAAAGGCGCGCGCATCGCCACCGACATGGTGACGGTGACTGGCACCGAAAACTTTTTGATGGCGGCTTGTCTGGCGGATGGCGAAACCGTGCTGGAAAACGCCGCGCAAGAACCCGAGATTCCTGACCTCGCCGAATTGCTCATCGCCATGGGCGCGCGCATCAGCGGTCACGGCAGCAGCCGTATCCATATTCAAGGCGTTGATGCTTTGCACGGTGCGCGGCACCAAGTGGTGGCGGACCGCATCGAAGCCGGTACGTTTTTGTGCGCGGTGGCAGCCACCGGTGGCGACGCGGTGTTGCGCCATGCGCGTGGCGACCATTTGGAAGCTGTCATCGACAAACTGCGCGACGCAGGCGTAGACATCGAGGCAGTGGATGGCGGTTTGCGTGTGCGTGCAACTGCACCAGCGCACCAGTATTTGAAAGCGCAGAGTTTTCGCACCACCGAATACCCCGGTTTCCCCACCGACATGCAAGCGCAATTCATGGTGCTCAACACGGTCGCTCAAGGCAATTCGAAGGTCACTGAAACCATTTTTGAAAACCGTTTCATGCATGTGAACGAGTTGCTGCGTTTAGGCGCACACATCAACATAGACGGCAAAATCGCCATGGTCGAAGGTGTGCCGCAGTTGTCGGGCGCGACCGTCATGGCCACCGATTTGCGCGCCTCGGCCAGTTTGGTGATTGCCGGTTTGGTGGCCTCAGGCGACACGGTGGTGGACAGGATTTACCATTTGGACCGCGGTTACGACCGCATGGAAGACAAACTGCGCGCCCTGGGCGCGGACATCGAAAGAATCCGATGAGCATCACGCTGGCGCTGTCCAAGGGACGCATATTTGACGAAACACTGCCGCTGCTGCAAGCCGCAGGCATCACCGTGTTGGAAGACCCGGAGAAATCGCGCAAGCTGATTTTGCCGACCAACAACGAACAGTTGCGCGTGGTGCTGGTGCGTGCGTCTGATGTGCCGACCTACGTGGAATACGGCGGCGCTGACATGGGCGTGGCTGGTCTGGACACTTTGATCGAACACGGCAGCGCCGGTTTGTACCAGCCGCTGGATTTGAGAATCGCGCGTTGTCGCATGAGCGTGGCCGTGCCCCAAGGTTTTGATTACGCCGCCGCCGTCAAGCAAGGCGCGCGTTTGCGCGTGGCCACCAAGTACGTGGCGATTGCGCGAGACTTTTTCGCCGCCAAAGGCGTGCATGTCGATCTGGTGAAGCTGTATGGCAGCATGGAACTCGCGCCGCTCACCGGCATGGCAGACGCCATCGTCGATCTGGTGTCCACCGGCAGCACGCTCAAGGCCAACCATTTGATCGAGGTCGAACGCATCATGGACATCAGCTCGCGCTTGGTGGTCAACCAAGCGTCGCTGAAACTCAAAACCGCCGCCATCCGTCAATTGATAGACAGCTTTGACCGCGCTACCGTCCAAACTGTTTGATGCCTGTCCGCCTCACTGACCAAGCTGATTCAATACACCACTTGCCATGAACGCCCGCCCACTTCGCCTGTCCACCACTCAAGCTGATTTTGAAACGGTGTTTCAGCAGCGGCTGCATTGGTCGGCCGATACCGATGCCGCTATCGAGCAACGCGTGGCAGATATTCTTGCCGATGTGAAAGCGCGCGGCGACGCCGCCGTGCTGGACTACACCGCGCGTTTTGACGGTTTGCAAGCCGCGAGCATGGCCGATTTGGAGTTGCAGCAGTCTGATTTCAAAGCCGCGTTTGACGGTCTGCCCGAAGCGCAAAAGCGCGCCTTGCAAGACGCAGCCGCCCGCATTCGCAGCTACCACGAAGCACAGAAAAAAGCCTGCGGCGAAAGCTGGCAATACCGCGATGCCGACGGCAGTTTGCTTGGACAAAAAGTCACGCCCTTGGATCGCGCAGGCATATATGTGCCCGGCGGCAAAGCCGCTTACCCGTCGAGTTTGTTGATGAACGCCATCCCCGCGCACGTGGCCGGTGTGGGCGAAATCATCATGGTGGTGCCCACGCCGGTGCGCGGCAGCGTGGCCACCGGCGGCGCTGCCGGTAGCGGCACGACGGCTACGCGCGGTGAGCGCAACGAATTGGTGTTGGCCGCAGCTTATGTGGCCGGTGTCAGCCGCGCATTCACCATCGGCGGAGCGCAAGCGGTCGCGGCCATGGCCTACGGCACCGCCACCGTGCCGCGTGTGGACAAAATCACCGGTCCGGGCAATGCGTATGTGGCGGCTGCCAAGCGGCGCGTGTTCGGTACGGTGGGCATTGACATGATCGCCGGTCCTTCCGAAATTTTGGTGCTGGCCGACGGCAGCACGCCACCAGATTGGGTGGCCATGGATTTGTTCAGCCAGGCCGAGCACGATGAATTGGCGCAAAGCATCTTGCTCTGCCCAGACGCGGCCTACGTAGACGCGGTTCAAGCGTCCATCGACAAATTGCTGCCAGAGATGCCTAGGCGCGACATCATCGCCGCGTCGCTCAACGGTCGTGGCGCTTTGATACATACGCGCAGCATGCAAGAGGCCTGCGATATCAGCAACCGCATCGCGCCCGAGCATTTAGAGGTGAGCAGCAGCGATCCGCACCAATGGGAGCCATTGCTGATTCACGCCGGCGCGATTTTTCTGGGTGCGTTCACCAGCGAAAGCTTGGGCGACTATTGCGCTGGACCGAATCACGTGCTGCCCACTTCAGGCACCGCGCGTTTTTCTTCGCCGCTGGGTGTGTACGATTTTCAAAAGCGCAGCAGCTTGATTGAAGTGTCCGAGGCTGGCGCGCAAATACTGGGGCAGACGGCTTGCGTTTTGGCGCACGGTGAAGGTTTGCAGGCACATGCACGCGCTGCCGAGATGCGTTTAAAAAAATTGGGGTCAGACACCAATTAATTTCACCCCAAAAGGCGACCGTCCCCGGCGCCACAAGGGCGCGCCCTTAACACCAGGGCTATGAGCGAGGACGGTCTGAAAACAGTGTGTTTACCCATCGCACATATCAGATCGGCCCAAATCAGCCAAGCTTGAGCTAATCGCCGTTCAGCGCGGGGTGTCAGGGCTTAATGGCTGACTTGCAGCACATGGCTCTTGATGCTGCCTTCGTTGACATTCACCAATTGCCACAAGCGCTGGTGATAGGCTGCCACGCTGGGACGGTGTGCCACAGACACCAAAGCACCGCCTTGGCGCATCACCATTTGCAGCAATCGTTCATAAATCACTTTTTCAGTGACCTCGTCCAGCGCACTGGTGGCCTCGTCGGCAAATACCCAGCTGGGTTGCTTCAAAAACACCCGGGCCATCGCCAAACGCTGCGCTTCGCCGCCGGAGAGTTGCTGGTTCCATTGACCCGCGACATCCAATTGCGAACACAGTTGCGGCAGCAAGGCATGCTCCAGCGCTTGTTTCAGTTGCTCGTCGGTGAAGTCGTTGTCGGCATTGGGATAAGCCAAAGCATGGCGCAAAGTGCCTTCAGGGAAATACGGCCGTTGTGGGATGAACACGGCATTGGAAGGCAGCACCACAGCCTGCGAAATTGGCAGCGGTTGGTGCTTGGCATCCCAGCCGCGCACATAGGGCCAAATGCCAGCCAGCACACGCAGCAAGGTGGATTTGCCGCTGCCGGAAGGGCCGCGAATCAACACCGAATCGCCGGGACGCACTTGCAAAACCACATCATCCAGCAAGACGGTTCGGTCTGGCAGCGTGATGGTCAGCGCCGAGGTTTTCAGTTCAGTCGCTGACGGGCTGTCTGGGTCTAAAGGTTGCACCACGGCAAAAGAAATGGCGCGCAGGGTTTCCATTTGCACCGAAAAAACGCTCAAACGGTGTGTGGTGGCCGTCCAAGCCGCCAAATTGCTGTAGTTAGTGATGATCCAACTCAGGGAGTCTTGCACCCGGCCAAATGCAGAGGAAATCTGCATCAGTTCACCCAACTGTATGGTGCCTGCAAAGTAACGTGGAGCAGCCAACAATATCGGAAACACCACCGCTGCCTGACCGTAACCCGAACTGAACCAAGTGAAACGCTTTTGGACAGAAAGCAATTGTTTGAAATTGGTCACGACTTGCATAAATCGCTTTTGTAGCGATTGGTTTTCATAAGCGGCACCGCGGTCCATCGCAATCGCTTCGCTGTACTCGCGCACCCGAATCAAATGGTGGCGGAAATCGGCCTCTAATCGCTGTTGGGCGAAATTCAATGGCGCCATGCGCCGGCCCAAGAAATGGCCGATCAAGCTACCACCGACGCAATACAACAAGGCCATCCACACCATGTAACCATGCACGGTGTATTCGTCCCCTTCAAACACAAAGGTAAAGCCGCCCGACATCACCCACAAGATGCCAATAAAAATGCTCAGCGTGGCCACCGCTTCCAGCAACCCCATGCTGAGATCAACGGTTTGTTCGGTAAACATCTTGATGTCTTCTTGTATACGTTGATCGGGGTTGTCCGAGCCATTCAAACCGTCGCCCAAGCCGTGCGATTGGCGCAATTCAATTTGGTAAAAAATTTGGTGGGTGGTCCAGCGTTTGAGGAAATCGCGCGTCATCCACGTGCGCCAGCGGATGGCGAGAAACTGTGTCAGGTAAAAACGGTAAACCACCACCACGATGAACGCACCGGCCAGCATGCAAAACACCTTGAGTTGTTCCCAGAACACCGCTTCGTCGCGGTTTTGCAAGGCGTCATAAAACACCCGGTTCCATTCGTTCAACTGAACCAACACATACACCAACACCAAGTTCAGGGCCACACAAGCCAGCAATAAAAACCGCGCCGACCAGCGTTCATCAGAACGGAAATAGGGCAAAGACAGCGCCCAAACCTTGCCTAGGTGTATGAGTGTCTTGCGCCAAATAGAGCGTATGGGATTAAAAATTCGCATGAAACATCAATCAGCAGGCAAAGGTGTATTTTGCACTCCGCTGGCCACATGGCCTGAAG
The DNA here is from genome assembly GCA_027488735.1 of Comamonadaceae bacterium. GTDB lineage: Bacteria > Pseudomonadota > Gammaproteobacteria > Burkholderiales > Burkholderiaceae_C > Limnohabitans. Next base: position 144,661 of record JAIYBB010000005.1, read on the forward strand.
GGACGTGGCGCGAGGCGGATTCGATGTGTCCTGTCTGGTCATCAAAGAAGAAATCTGGCTCGAACTCGCGCAAAAACTCGCCCTTGGGCAGGCCGCCTAAAAACATGGCTTCATCTACCTGGATATTCCATTGCATCAAGGTGCGGATAGCGCGTTCATGCGCCGGGGCGCTGCGCGCCGTCACCAGTGCGGTGCGGATGCGAATGGCTGGCGTGCCCTCAGTTTGCAGCCGGTGCAAGGCGGCCAGCAAGGGCTTGAACGGTCCGGCAGACAAAGGCTGCGCCGCCTTGTCTTTCTCATGTTGTTGGAAGGCGTTCAGCCCTTGCGCCTGAAACACGCGCTCGGCCTCGTCGCTGAACAACACCGCGTCGCCGTCAAACGCAATCCGCACTTCGTTCGGGTGCGCCTCAGAGGCGTGGGCGGAATGCGGGTAGACCTGTGCAGCGGGCACACCAGCGTCCAGCGCGGCGCGCACATCGCTCAAATGGGCAGACAAAAACAAATTGGCATTCAATGGTTTGAGGTAGCGCCAAGGCGGTTGACCACGGGTGAAACTGCCGCGTTGAATGTCCAAGCCGTAATGCTGGGCAGAGCGAAACACACGCATGCCGCTGACCGGGTCGTTGCGCGACAAGATGACAACTTCTACCCGAGCGTCCCCGGGACGGTTGAAAGCCAACAGTTTTTTAACCAGTGAAAACGCCACGCCCGGCAGCGCTGGTTGCTCCAGTCTGCCGAGTTGCAAATCCATGTAGGCGCGGTCGTCGTTTTGTTCGAAGACCTGGTTTTCTTCTTCAAAATTGAACAAGGCGCGCGAGGAAATCGCCACCACCAATTTGCCGTCCAGCGTACTCGCCATGTGTCACCTTAATCGCACGAACTGATTGAGTTGAATGATGGGCAACATGACCGCCAGCACGATCAGCATCACCACCGCCCCCATGGTAACAACCAGCCACAGTGGCATTTTGCCGATCCATGACAAGCCTTCATGAAAAAACCCGCTGTGTTGCCACAGCGGGTTTTGGTTTCAAACCATCAACTGGACAAAGCCAGCGTCAGATCAGAAGGAGTGGTGAACGCCCAAAGCAGTGCCAGTTTGTTCAAACTTATCCTTTGCGGATCCCACACCACCCAACTCCATTTCGCCGTATTGTGCGTATAAAACTGTTCGTTTGCTCAGCGAATAGTTCAAGCCTAATTGGAAACTTTCGTGATCTTTGTCAGCCGAAATGTCATCGCGGTAAGAAGAGCCTTGACCGACCGATGCCCAGACATTTGCGTTGCCGCCGAATGGGATGTTTACAGCAAAAAAGGTGTTGTCAACAGCTTTGGAACCCACAGACATTTTGTTGTTGTTGATGCTGATTTTGGCAACGCCCAAGTCATAGCTGGCAGACATGGTGACCAATTTGTTATCGTCTTTACTACTGGCGGTTGCAACATCATTGGTTGACACTAGGGTTATACCTGTGCTTTTGACTTTGTCATAGGTGTAACCGGCATAGATTGGACCGGAGGCATAAGAAATATTGAAGCCTTGACCGTCTGCAGTTCTTTTTCCATTGGCTGTGTTTTTTTCACCATATACCAAGGTTGCGCCCACTTTAAGGCCGGGCAGCATTTCAGGCAAGTCATACTGCATGCCGTTGCTTTGACGCAAGGGGGCGTCTCCGGTATGAGCAAGTTGAATAGCGAAGGAGTTGTTACCTGCAATACTTGTAGCACCGCCTGGGTCCACACCCACGGTGTTGTTGAAGGCTTGAGAGTACTGTTTACCGATACGCACTGCGCCAAAACCACCACTCAGGCCCACAAACGACTGGCGGTTCGCCATGCCATTATCTCCAGTACTTGTTCCGTCGATAGCTGGTTGCATTTCGATGACATAGCTGGCTTTTAAGCCGCCTGAGAGGTCTTCTGAGCCTTTGACGCCCAAAATACCACCGCCCATTTGTACAGGGTCAAATCCAACGGTATTTGAGTCATCTGCTGCTGATTTGGCAGCGTTACTGTATTTTTTAGTTACTTTAGTCCAGGCCTGATCCACGTTTCCGTAAAGCGTGGTTTCAGCAGAAGTGAGTCCTAAAGAAAACAAAGATGCTACTGCAACGAGGGTTTTTTAACTATTATGAATAACTTGTGTTAGTATTTTCTAACCGTTGATTATTTTGAATACTTAGAGGTAAAAAACCATGGCACAACTTAATGTGGACTTTAGAAATAGCTATCACAGCCATTACACACAGGTTGTTCAACCCAATGTTTGCATTCCATGGGTGCAGTGGTCACGGTCAGATGCTTCGCCTAAACCACTGGTTGAATTCAGCTTAAATACTTCATCCTTCGTTGAAAATCCTCTGATAAATAACACTAAAAATATACATACATCTGTTGTGGAATCCAAAAGTGCATATATAAATATTCACACTGTTATTCAAGTGATATTGGCCCAAGAAAAGCACAAGGTGAGCCGCCACGAGGTCACCGAAGGCACCTACCGCATGACCAAAGTGAGGCTAGAAACCCACATTGCGGCGTTTTTTGACCACACCGATTTGCGCACTATCAACATGGGCAGCATTCAGCGGTTTATCGACTATTTGTCCGACCAAGAACTGTCAACGCCCACCATCGTGGGGTATATCGCGCAATTGCGCAAAGTGCTGCGCTATTTGGTCGAACATGAGCACATCGCGCAAATGCCGTTGTTCCCCAAAATGAAAGTCACGCAAAAGCCGCGTGGGGCGTTCACGGTCACCGAGTACGCTGCCATGCTGCGGCAGTCAAAAACTTTGCGACGCCATGAATTTGTCTGGGACAAGCCCGACACACGTTTCCATATCAAGCCGCAATACCGCCGCATGCCCTTGGAAATGAATGGCTTGATCCGGTTCATGGTCTATACCTTTTTACGCCCTGGGGATGTGCGGCAATTGAAAAATAAACACATAGAAATCATCAGCGGCAAATTTCATTATTTGCGTTTGACACCTCCAGAAATCAAGCGCCACAAAGCGCCCACTGTCAGCCTGCCGCAGGCCGTGCGTGTATACAAAACACTGTTGGCGCACCAAACCGCCATGGGCTATGGTCAACCTGATGACTATGTGTTTTTCCCTGAAGAAAAAAACCGTCTGCGTTGCCTCAACACGATTGGATGGTTGTTCAATTGGATTTTGAATTCGCTGGACATCAAGCCGGGCCCACATGGCGCTGATCGCAGTTTTTACAGCTTGCGACACACGGCCATCACATTCAGATTGATTTTTGGCGGCAATATAGATTTGTTGACCTTGGCGCGCAACGCCCGCACGTCGGTGGAGATGATCGAAAAGTTTTATGCCTCTACGCTATCAGCGGAAATGAACATCAGTTTGTTGCACAGCAAAAGACGCTCGTGACACAAATATAGGTAGCCTTAAGCCTTCTACCAAGTGTTTAAAGTCAAAGGCGAATGGATCTTGCGCTGATCACTGTCGCAAGAACAATTTGTACACTTGGTTTTCGGTTTCATCCACGTGCGGATAACCTACGGTCTGCAAGAACTTTTCAAAACTGGCGTGGTCCTTGTGTGGCACTTGCAAGCCCACCAAAATCCTTCCATAGTCAGCGCCTTGGTTGCGGTAATGAAACAGGCTGATGTTCCATCCGGCGCGCATAGAAGATAAAAACTTCATCAAAGCCCCAGGTTTTTCTGGAAACACAAACCGCAACAAACGTTCGTCGTGCGCCAACTGTGTGCGCCCGCCCACCATGTGGCGGATATGTTCTTGCGCCAAATCGTCCTGCGTCAAATCAAGGGCTTTGAAGCCATGCTTATCCAAATGCGCGGCAATCTTGGCACTTTGCCCTGGTGCGCTGGTGGTCAAACCTACAAACACATGGGCTTTGTTGGCATCGCTGATGCGGTAGTTGAATTCGGTGATGGAGCGCGGCGCTTGGCTGCCTCCGAACGCAGGCAAGTCGCCCAGCACGCTGCAAAAGCGCTTGAAACTGCCGCGCTCTTCGGGAATGGTTACAGCAAACAAGGCTTCACTTTCTTCACCGACTTGGGCGCGTTCTGCCACAAACCGCAAACGGTCAAAGTTGATGTTGGCGCCACACAATACCGCAGCATAAGTTTCGCCTTGTGTTTTGTGTTGGGCCACATATTTTTTGATGGCAGCTACTGCCATGGCGCCTGATGGCTCAACGATGCTGCGGGTGTCGACAAACACATCTTTGATGGCGGCACAAACCGCGTCCGTGTCAACGCTCACGAATTCATCGACCAAACCGCGCGCGATGCGAAAAGTTTCTTCGCCCACCAATTTCACTGCGGTGCCGTCGGCAAACAAACCCACATCATCCAAGGCTATGCGTTTGCCTGCATTCACGGATCGCAACATCGCGTCTGAGTCATGGGTTTGCACGCCGATGATTTTTACCTCGGGGCGTACTGCCTTGATGTAGTTGGCTACACCGGAAATCAAACCACCACCCCCCACAGCTACAAACACTGCATGCAATGGCCCTTGGTGTTGGCGCAGCATTTCCATGGCGATCGTGCCTTGACCGGCGATCACTTCGGGGTCATCAAACGGATGGATAAATGTCAGGCCATGGCGAACACCCAGTTTCACCGCATGCGCATAGGCATCCGAATAACTGTCGCCAAACAACACCACGTCGCCACCTAATGCTTTGACCGCGTCAATTTTGAGCGCAGGTGTGGTGACCGGCATGACGATGACTGCCCGTGTGCCCAGCTTTTTTGCGGCCAAGGCCACGCCTTGCGCATGGTTGCCTGCCGAGGCGCAGACCACGCCGGTTTTCAATTCAGCGGGCGTCAATTGCACCATCTTGTTGTAGGCGCCGCGCAGTTTGAAGCTGAACACGGGTTGCTGGTCTTCGCGCTTGAGCAGCACTTGGTTTTTGAGCTTTTTACTGAGTATCGGGGCCGGGTCCAGCGCGGACTCATGCGCCACGTCATACACCCTAGCGGTCAGGATTTTTTTCAAATAATCGGCAGGGGTGAGCTTGCGCTTTGCACGTTGATTGGCAGCGTCAGTAGGTGTGTTTGCGGGCATGCGTTCATTTCCTATTCAGCCCTGATTCTCACGCATCGTGCAGTCAAATCAATGGGCACTGCTGAAGAGCGCGCGCGTTGTGTAAATTGGTCGACAATTCTTGCTATTCAAGGAGAACACAGATGGAATGCACTGTCAGTTGGACCGGCGCGAGCGGCACCCGCTCTGCCATGGGGTTTGTGGCCGAAACCGGTAGCGGTCATGTGATTGCCATGGATGGCGCGCCAGACCCAGATAAGCCCGACCAGAGTGGTCAAAATATGGCAGCCAGGCCGATGGAATTGTTGTTGGCTGGTGCGGGCGGCTGCACCGCTTATGACGTGGTGTTGATGCTCAAGCGCGGCAGACATGCAGTCGCCGGGTGCAGCGTGAAACTGAGTGGCGATCGCGCTGAGACCGATCCCAAAGTCTTCACGCGCATCAACATGCATTTCACCGTGCGCGGCAAAGGAATCGCCTCCAATGTGGTCGAACGTGCCATCAAGCTGAGCCATGAGAAATATTGCTCAGCGAGCATCATGCTTGGCAAAACCGCTGAAATAACCACCAGCTTTGAAGTGATAGAAGCTTGATCAACAACGACGCTGTGCGTTGTTGATGGCTTCGCATATCAAATCCGGTGCGCCACGGTTGTCATGAGCTTTGCTGCCCACCGCATGGCTTCGGTGATAGGTTTGGGCAAGGGCTGCGCTCCAGCTTTTTCTGCGTCTGCCGCATGTTCGGCCTCGTCTTGTTTCATTTGTGCCAACACTGCACGTGACGCCAAATCTGCCAACGGCAAACGATGCATATGTTCTTGCAAATGCGCTTCGACTTGCCGCTCGGTTTCCACGACAAAGCCTAGGCTGATCTTGTCGCCGCCGAGCTTTCCTGCCAAGTAGCCCAAACCAAACGCGCCTGCAAACCACACTGGATTGAGCACACTGGGGCGTGCACCCAGATCTGCCAGGCGTGCTTCTGTCCACGCCAAATGGTCGGTTTCCTCGGTACTGGCGCGTTGAAAATGCGCCTTCAGCACAGGGTCGCGTGTGGCCAATGACTGCGATGCATACAAAGCCTGCGCGCATACCTCACCCACATGGTTCACCCGCATCAATGCTCCCGCTTCTGATCGCTCAGCTTCATTCAGCGCCACTGTGTTGATGCCTTGCGCCGGATAAGATCGACTGGCGTGGTGTTTGGCGAACACAGTTCGCAAAGCCTTATCAACAGAGATCAGACATTCGTCGACAAAACCAGAACGGTTCGCAAGCGTGTTGATGGATTTGATTTCAAAAGTATTCATTAAACGACTGTGTTGAATTTTTGATGCATATTTGCAGAGGCTTGTGTGTGGCGAAAAAGTAGAAAAGTCACGGAATTGAAATATAGGCTTGTAAGGATAGTCAAGTTGGATTCACCAGCTTAACCCTTTTTTTATTTCGGAGCTTTACCCATGAAAAAAACTTCAGCATTTTCACTGAATCGCGTGTCCATGGCAGTTGCCGTGGTGTGCGCCGGTATCAGCATGCCTGCCTTCTCACAAATGAATGCAAAAATGACCGGACGTGTGCACTACGACGCGCGAGCTATTGACAGCGGTTTAGATCAAATCAATGACCGTGATACTGCTACAGCCGCCAGTAACTTTGAAATCCGCCGCGCACGAATTGGATTTTCAGGTGACTACAATAAACAAATACAGTTTGAAGGCGTTGCCAATGCGGTGGGCAGCACCACAAATATTATTGACACGGCCTTCATCAACTACGGCTACGACTCTGCTGCCAACATCCGTGTGGGCCGTTTCAAACAACCTTTCTCTCTGGAAGAAAACACCAGTTCTAACAATATCGACTTCATGGAGCGTTCATACGTCAATCAAATAATCCCAGGAAAAAAACTCGGTGCCATGCTTCACGGTGCAAACAATCTTGGTTTTACTTACGCTGCCTCAATCTATCAAAACAATTTCAACGAAGTATCCAACAGCGACGGCGCAAGCACCATGGGTGCATTGCGCTTGACCACTGACTTGGCCAAATTAGCTAAGATGGGCGAAGGAAAATATGTAGCTCACTTGGGTTATGGCATAGACAAAGGTTCGTACGAGGTTATTCCTTCTACTTCTGGGAGTACCGAATCAGCAGCCTCTGTCGTTACAAGAGCGACGATCATAAGTTTCCGCGATGAAAATAGGGGCTTGTCTAACGTGTATCGCTTGCAAAAAGCGGGTGTTTCTAACACGACAGCTGCTTACGGAGCAGTTGGTAATGAAACCATCGACGTTAACAGGTTTACCAATGGTTTTGAAGCCGCCTTGGCTTACGGTCCGTTCAAGTTTCAAGGAGAGTATGCTGATTCAAAATTTGCCGCTTCAAGTAATGGTCGCGCCTCCGATGTAACTTTGGATGCAAATGTAAAAACCAGCTATGTTGCCTTTGTTTACAACATCACTGGCGAAGACTTTGCCAAGTCATACAGCAAGGGTGCATTTGGCGGTATCAAGCCAACTTCAGAGTTCATGAAAGACTATGGCGGTGTGGTTGGTAACGGAACAGGTGCATGGCAAATAGGTTACAGATATTCCACATATGAAGTTACACACTCAGAAGCTGTAGATGCACGCAACAGCACGACTTATTCATACACCAACGATACAAACTCTCGTTATCAAAACAGCCCTAAAGCCACTACGCAAACTTTTGCTTTGAATTGGATTCTCAATTCAAATGCTCGAGTGATGTTCAACTATTCCACTACATCATTTGGTCAGAGTGTTGAGGCTTTAGATACTGGATATAACAATAGCGCCACCACTAAAGAAGACATCTTCTCTGTTCGTACCCAGTTCAATTTCTGATCTGAATTACGCTTAACACCTCCAAGGCGTTACTTAGAAACCCACTGCGGCAACGCAGTGGGTTTTTTTTCGTCTGCTTTGAGTGTCGCAAAGCAAATAGGAATGATTCGCATTTAGTGTATTATCTGGCTTGTCTTTGCTTGTCATTGGCACTTGCTGAGTGACTTTCACACAGCGGTATTGCCACAGGGCAAGCACATTTCAAACCCTGATAAACAAATTAAATGGAGTCACTGCATGAAAAAAATTCTGGTCATTCTTTTTGGCATGGGCATTGCCGCACATGTGCTGGCGGATGTCGATGTGGGCGCCGGTGTCAAGTTGTATGGCGTGCTGGACCAAGCGGTGCAATCGCAGACGTTGTCTGATTCGATCAGCGCCACCGCCGGTCAAAAATATGTAGGCATGTACGCTGCGGTATCAACCAGCCGATTGGGTGTCAGAGCTGAGCGTGAGCTGAGTGCCACCACCAAAGCCCATATTCAAATCGAACTGGAACTCAAGCCTGACAAACCCAAGGGTTTGCTCAGCACCACCTCCAACCGAGGAAATTTTGTGGGCCTGACTGGAAATGCTGGCACGGTGCGCATGGGCACGCAAGAAACAATGGCCTATGAAACATTTGCCATGGATGCCAACGGACGCACCGAATACAAACCACAATTATGGCGCTTGACTCAGACCAAAGGAGATGCCGCTTCCCAGGGTGACCGAGCAGGCAATTCTGTGAAATACATCAGTCCCAGTTACGCTGGGTTCACAGGACATGCATTGGCTGCATTTGGAGAGGGCAACACGCGTTACCAATCTTTCGCCGTCAAATACCAACACGAAAAAATCAAAGCGGTGCTGGTCAGAGACAGTACTGACAACGCCAAAGGAAAATTGTGCGCGCCTGGCACCAACTGCACCGATGGCGTTGCGTACGAAGGCTCCACAGTAGGCAATTCAAATTCGTTGGTGTGGGGTGGCACTGACACTGACAAGGTGTTTAGAAATATTGCCGCAGCCAGTTACGACTTTGGCCCGGCGGTGCTGAACTATATTTACGCAAAGGCATTCACCACAGCGTCAAACAAGGAGGGTAGTTTGACCACCCACACTGTGGGAATCAAAGTACCCGTGGACTCATTCACTTTTGCCTTGAGTGCGGGAACAGGCACCTTGGACTCTTACACCACCGCCAGCACGAGCAGTTTGACTGCAGGTGACGCAAAACTTGCCGATACAACCCTTGGTGCTTACTATGCCTTTGACAAGTCAACTTCTGCGTATTTCGTGGGGAGTGTGACAAGTATTGGCACTCAGAGTGTGCAAGTTGGATCCGTCAAAACGGCTAATATTGGCTTGCAATACAAGTTTTGAAGGCGAAGTTTCATGGCGTACTTGATCACGGGTGTCTACAAAACATCAAATTCAATTTAATACAACTTAAATTCTTTAAAATTAATTTAATTGACACTTTATAGCGCAATACGCCAAAATCGTCGATGGTCTTTGTTGTCCGAAGACAACGGGATGCCCATTTATTTGGACAAAGACATTGCTTCGCCACATGGGCTCGGGTCAAATAGCCACAGCTTCCTAAATGGAGGTTGGCCCGGGGATCCGGTGGTTGAAAAACCGCAGTTCCGGAGCCCTTTGTTTAACCCTTGGAGAAAATTGAAATGAAAAAAACCCTCGTTGCAGTCGCAGCATTAATGGTCGCCACAGGCGCAATGGCTGAAGCCACCATCTCAGGTGTATTGGAAGCAGCAGTTGCCAAATCATCCACAGGAACAGCTTTTGGTAGCGGTACCAATGGCGGAACAGAATTTACCGTTGGTCTCAATGAAGACTTGGGCAATGGTTTGAAATTCTTTGGTCAAACAACAGTGATTTCTACAGCAAACGATGCTGACATAGCTTACGTTGGCGTAGCTTCAACTGCTGGTAGCAGTGCAGCTGCAGCTACTGCCACTGCTTCCACCTTTGGAAGTTATCAAAATTGGGTTGGTTTGAGTGGTGATTTCGGCAGTGTGAAGTTGGGACAATTTTGGTCAAATACATTCATGACCTCAATCACCGGTGACGTAATGGCACGTCAGGCGTTTTCAAACCAACTTCACGGCGGCGCACAAGGTCAAATTGCCAACTCCGTCAACTACACTTCACCTACTTTTTCAGGCATCACTGTCAACTACCAAAAAGCATTGAACAATGCTGTAGCGCTCGAACAGTACTCTAGCTATTCAGTTGGCTACAGCAACGGTGCATTTAATATTGGTTTCGCCAGTGGATCCGTCGGTACTACTGTAAAAACAAAAGATAACATCATAGTTGCCAACTACGACCTGGGATTTGCAAAGATTTATGCAGGTACTCGTACCACATCAGTCACTAATGCTGCCAGCACAAGCGGCACCAGCTACGGTGTTGCAGTACCTTTCGGAGCAGCCACTGTTTCAGTTGGTATGGGTAATGCTTCATCAAACATCAGCAACTACCAAGCCATGTTGAACTATGACCTCAGCAAGAAAACACGTGTCTACGCAATCACTGCTAACGGTACAACAGCTGCCAACCCAGTTACCAACCAAGTTGGTATCCGCCACAACTTCTAATCCCTCCGCTGGCATCAGCCAGTTAAGGATTTGAATAAGTCTAAAACCCCGCCGTGGCAACACGGCGGGGTTTTTTGTTGGCTAAGCAATGCTTCTTGTATACATATTGATAAAGTCAAACAGGTACATTAAAGCCATGAAAAAGATACACATACCCTTTTTTTTGGCACTGCTTTTAGTTTTGCAAAATGTCTACGCCATGGACAACACCCAACGCAAAAACACGGTCATCTTGGCGGGCTTGCTGACCAACACATTTGCCATCAGCAACCGCCAACATCTCAAAGCCTGCGAAACGCAATGGGACTTCGGTTACATGGCTGGCAAAGACAATATGCTTTACAGCGACACCTTGCGATTGGGTTTCATGCGGTGCGATATGGACACCTCTGACATCTTGCCTTGGGGCATTGAGTTTTCAGTCCTGCCAACAGGCTTGGTGTCCATGTGGAACACCAGCAGCGGCAGTTACGGTTCATCGCTTTACGAACTGGGTTTTGTGCCGGTGGGCCAGTTCGGCAAAGCCATAGGGCCGGTGTTTGTGGATGCCAGTTTTGGTCTGGGACCAGACCTGATTTCACGCACCTCAATCGGACACCAAAGAAAATCCACCATGCTTCAGTTCACAGACGAAATGGGTATTGGCATTTCAGACCTGAAAAAGCGTGTGCGTTTGTCGCTGACTTACCGCCACATCAGCAACATCGATATCAAGCTACCCAACAACGGCACCAATTTTGTGGGCATGGGATTGAGTTACCGCTTTCCATAACCAAACGCGGCCCCGTCCAAAGGCATGCGCACCATTGTCAGACAATAGCGATATTGACCAACCCCGCAGAGCGGGCATGATGAAAGCGCTTGATGTCAAACACCCTCACCCTTATTCGACCTGACGATTGGCATGTGCATCTGCGCGATGGCGATGCATTGGCTGCCGTCGTGCCGCATACCGCTGCCCAATTTGCCCGTGCGGTGGTCATGCCCAACTTAAAACCTCCGGTCACCACCACCGCGCAGGCTTTGGCTTACAAGCAACGCATTCATGCTGCTTTGCCTGCTGACAGCAGGTTTGAACCATTGATGACGCTGTACCTGACCGACCACACGCCAGCCGATGAAATCCAGCGGGCACACGACAGCGGTGTGGTCGCAGTCAAACTCTATCCTGCAGGTGCTACCACCAACAGCAGTGCTGGCGTGACCGATTTGCGCCACACGCACAAAACGCTAGAAGCCATGCAGCAGTTGGGCATGCCCTTGCTGGTTCATGGCGAAGTGACAGATCCTGAGATTGATTTGTTCGACCGCGAAGCTGTGTTCATTGACAAGCACCTGGTGCCTTTGCGCCGTGACTTTCCGCAACTGAAGATCGTGTTTGAACACATCACCACGCGCGAAGCCGCGCAGTATGTGGCGCAGGCTGGGGCCCACACCGCAGCCACCATCACAGCGCACCATTTGCTGTTCAACCGCAATGCTTTGTTTTTAGGCGGCGTGCGGCCACACTATTACTGTTTGCCTGTGCTCAAACGCGAAATTCATCGCCAAGCTTTGCTGCATGCCGTGGCCTCAGGCAGCGACCGGTTCTTTCTGGGCACCGACAGCGCGCCACATGCTACGCATTTGAAAGAGCACGCCAGTGGCTGTGCCGGTTGTTACACCGCTTTGTCAGCGCTGGAGTTGTATGCGCAAGCGTTTGAGGGCGTGAATGCTTTGGACAAGTTGGAGGGTTTTGCCAGCTTTCATGGACCTGATTTTTATGGTCTGCCACGCAACACTGAGCAAGTGGTGTTAAAGCGCCAAGCATGGACGCTTCCTGAAGCATTGCCATTGGGGCAGGCGAGCATCAAACCGTTGTGCGGCGGCGAAACCTTAGCCTGGCAACTGGTGCCCAACTGACAAGGTGTGGAAGATCGACTGGCAATTGCCTTGGTATGCGCCTTGGGCGTCCTGCGGCGCGTCAGTCACCCAAGCGTGGCAACACACACCTGAGCATTTGTACGCGGCCTTAAACAGTGCCCTAGGCCCCCAAGCGGCCAAGTCATTTGTCCCACAGCACATGCTGGCCGATGGCGTGGCATATGAGGCGTTTATTGATGCGAACCAACGCATCCCTACCCGCAACAACATGCACGATTTTTTCAATGGTTTGTGTTGGCTGCGCTTCCCGCAAAGCAAGGCACAACTCAACCGTTTGCAGGCGCAGGAAATTGCGCGTGATGGGGTAAGGGGACAACGTGGGCGTTTGCGCGATGCATTGACCGTGTTCGATGAAAACGCCGCCTTGCTGTGGGCGCCTGCGCCCATCTGGCAGGCCTTGCAATCCAAGCAATGGAAAGACTTGTTTGTCACGCACCGGGCTTTGTGGTCTGAATGCCAATTGCATTTATTTGGACATGCATTGCTCGAAAAAATGTTGAGCCCCTACAAAGCCATCACCGCGCACGTCTGGTGTCTGCCATTGCCAGACGGCGATAACGACGCACAGTTGGACGATGACCTGTGTCAACAACTCACAACAGACAACTTAAGCGGCAAACCCTTTGCACCCCTGCCGCTGGCAGGGATACCAGGTTGGTGGCCCCACAACCATGACCCTGATTTTTATGAGGACAAAAAAGTATTCAGAGATTGAAAAACAAGGGAACACCCTTACATTGTGCGAATCTGGCCTGTTTGTGTGGGCCGGTCATTAAAGGACACCATGAAACGTATTATGTTATTGATAGTGACCAACCTTGCGGTCATGCTGGTGCTGGGCATTGTCGCCAGCCTGTTAGGTGTGAACCGGTTTTTAACCGCCAATGGTTTGAACCTCACCGCTTTGCTCGGCTTTGCCGCCATCATGGGCTTTGGTGGCGCATTCATCTCTTTGCTGATCAGCAAACCCATGGCCAAGTGGACCACAGGTGCGCAGGTCATTACCCAGCCACAAAACGCCGACGAAGCATGGCTGGTTGAAACAGTGCGCCAGTTGTCGCAACGCGCTGGTTTGGAAATGCCCGAGGTTGCTATTTACCAAGGCGAGCCCAATGCGTTCGCCACCGGTGCATTCCGCAACTCCGCCTTGGTGGCAGTGTCCACTGGTTTGCTGCAAGGCATGACCCGCGAAGAAGTGGAAGCGGTGTTGGCACACGAAGTCGCGCACATCCAAAATGGCGACATGGTCACGCTGACATTGGTGCAAGGTGTGCTCAATACCTTTGTGGTGTTCCTCAGTCGCGTCATTGGATATGCGGTGGATAGCTTTCTTCGCAAAAACGACCAGGAAAACACCGGCCCCGGCATCGCCTATTACGTTGTCAGCATCGTGCTCGACATCGTGCTGGGCATTGCTGCCAGCATCGTGGTGGCCTGGTTCAGCCGTCAGCGTGAATTCCGTGCGGACGCCGGCGCGGCTGCGTTGATGGGCCGCAAGCAACCCATGGTCAATGCATTGCAACGCTTGCAGCACATGCAGTCCGAAGGACTGCCGCCAAGTTTGCAAGCCATGGGCATCAGCGGCGGCTTAGGCAAGATGTTCTCGTCTCACCCGCCTTTGGAAGAGCGTATTGCTGCTTTACAAAACGCCGCATAAATTAAACCCATCAGTCAAACGCGATCAGCCCAATGCCAGGGCGATCGCGTTTTTTTTCACCTGCGGTTTCGGGCACTTAGGCAGATCAAACCAACTGCGTACATCTTCTTCCAAGCCCACGCCGTGCATGTAGTTGTAAATCGCTTTTTTCAAACCGCGTCCGAGCAAATCATGGTCAGTGCCGGTGGGGTCTGTGAATCCCACATCGTTTTGAGCGAAACCACCCGCGGGCAATGGCAACAAACTCACACCATAAGCAGACGGGTTCATGCCCACTGGCGAATGCACGGTGCAAGCAAAGCGGTGAAAGAAGCCACTGTGTATGCAACCGTTTTCAAACAACTGCCGTACATACTCCAGCGCGTCCACCGTGTCTTGCACGGTTTGGGTGGGAAAGCCGTACATCAGGTAAGCGTGCACCAAAACGCCTGCGCGAGCAAAGCCTTGAGTCACGCGCGCCACCTGTGCCACCGTCACGCCTTTTTGCATCAACGCCAGCAATCGATCGGAGGCGACTTCCAAGCCGCCCGACATGGCAATGCATCCGCTCTCGGCCAGCAGTTCGCACAAGTCAGGCGTGAAGGTTTTCTCGAAGCGGATATTGCCCCACCAAGTGAGTTGCAATTGACGGCGCAGTATTTCTTCAGCCATGGCTTTCAGCGCTTTGGGAGGAGCGGCTTCATCCACAAAATGAAAACCGGTTTGGCCGGTTTCTTCAATGACGCGTTCTATGCGATCGACCAGCGTGGTTGCCGTGGCCGCGTCATAGCGCGAGATGTAGTCGAGTGAGACATCGCAAAAACTGCATTTCTTCCAATAGCACCCATGCGCCACGGTCAGCTTGTTCCAGCGGCCGTCGCTCCACAGGCGGTGCATGGGGTTGAGCATGTCTAGCAGCGATAAATACTCGTGCAGCGGCAAGCCGTCCCAAGTGGGCGTGCCCACATCGTCAAACGCCACATCGGGTTCTGCCCAGTTGATGTATTTCACTGCGTCATCCACGCGCACAAAACTGCGCACCAGTCGTTGCTGTGAACGCTGGCCTTGCAGGTGTTCTATCAAGGAAAGCACAGGGCGTTCACCCGCGTCCAGCGTCACTACATCAACAAAGTCGAACAAGCGCGGTTCGGTTAAAGATCGCAATTCGGTGTTCACATAACCGCCGCCCAAACAAATCGTCACACCCGGATGTTGTTGCTTGATGATTTGTGCAATACGTAGCGCTGCATACACCGCGCCCGGAAACGGCACGGACAACAACACCAGCGTGGGTTGGTGTTGTTGCATGGCTTGCAGCGTTAGTTGTTGCAACAAGTTATCAATCAAATTCGGCGGCGCAGCCAATGCATCCGCCAAGGCATCAAAACTCGCTTGGCTGCCAGCCAAGGATTCGCCGTAACGCACAAACTCAAAACGCGGGTCCACCGCATCGCGCAACACATCGGCGATGTCATTCAAGTACAGCGTAGCCAAATGCCGTGCCCGGTCTTGTTGACCCAATGCGCCAAAAGCCCAACCGAGCGCGTCACCGCTCTCGTCGTCAAACGTATCAAGCGACGCAAAGCGCGGTCCCTCAGGCAGAAAACCACGCCCGGCGATGCGGTGGCACAACGTGGCGTCCCGGCCTTGAAGAAAAGCAATCGTTGGTGAAATGCTTTGCTGGTAACGCGGGAAGTGATCGAGGAATGCATTCACGCTGGCGCTGCGTTCGGCTTCGGACAAAGCCAAGGCAATGTCTCTCACTTGCGCCAATGCCTCAGGCGTTAACAACTGCAACACTAATGCCAAAGCCAAATCGACTTGCACAGACGCAATGCCACGGCTGCGCAAAAAACCCGTGAGGTATGCGGTGGACGGGTAGGGTGTGTTGAGTTGCGTCATCGGCGGGATGACGCTGAGCACGCGCACCTGTGCGGGTGTGACGGACGAAGCGGCGTGCAAAGTCAAGCAATCAGCCAAGCATCAACTCGGGCAGTTTTTGAGATTTCTCGGCTTCTTTCACCATGGACAAAGCGATTCGGCCTTTGATGAAACTACCTGGGTTGCTGCGTTCTGACTTGATCCACACGTTGTGATTCGCACCGAACAAACGGTTGATGCGTATGTGCGGCGTATGGCCGATAGTCTCCAGAATAGTGTGGGCTTTCATTCACGTGTTCCTTGCTCAGTGTGAGTGATTTTGCAACAGTTGTGTGGCGAGCGCTTCACCCAGCTTGATGCCGTCAACAGCTGCGGACAGAATGCCGCCCGCATAACCCGCGCCTTCGCCGCCCGGGTAAAGTCCGCGCATGTTCGGGCTTTGCAAGCCAGCGTCGCGTTCAAACCGCAAGGGCGATGAAGTGCGCGTTTCCACGCCGGTCAGCACTGCGTCTGCGCGGTCAAAGCCTTTGATCTTTCGCCCGAACACAGGCAGGGCTTCGCGCATGGCGTCCGTCGCGTAAGCGGGCAGCACCTTGTGAAAACTCGTCATGTGCACGCCGGGTTTATAGGACGGCTCAACATCGCCTAAAGCCGTTGATGGCTTGCCCGCCAGCAAATCGCCCACCAGTTGCGCCGGGGCTTGGTAATTGCTGCCACCGGCGACATAGGCCGCTGATTCGAGTTGGCGTTGCAACACCATACCGGCCAGCGGATGAAAACCGTCTGCGGTATCCAAGGTATCTAAACGCACGGCGTTGCCGAGTTCCTGACCGAGTGTGGTTTCAAACGATGCTGCATCTGTCGGGTAATCGCTGGGGTCAATACCGACCACAATGCCTGCATTCGCGTTGCGTTCGTTGCGCGAATACTGGCTCATGCCATTGGTGACCACGCGACCGGTTTCGCTGGTGGCCGCGACCACGGTGCCACCGGGGCACATGCAAAAGCTGTAGACGGCGCGACCGTTGGCCGCGTGGTGCACCAACTTGTAATCAGCCGCGCCCAGCATGGGGTGGCCCGCGTGCATGCCCCAGCGCGCTTTGTCGATCACACTTTGCGGATGTTCGATGCGCACACCTATGGAAAACGCTTTGGCAGTCATCGCGACACCGTGTCTGTGCAACATGGTGAAGCTGTCGCGCGCGCTGTGTCCGAGCGCCATCACCACGTGTTGCGCGTGCAAGGTGTAACGCTCGCCACTGTCTTGTTGAACGATGTGTAGTGTTTTTAAGTGGCGTTGCGCGTTGTGTGTCTCAAACTCCAAATCCACCACGCGTTGGTTGAACCGCACTTCACCGCCGAGCCGGATGATGTGTTCGCGCAAACCTTCAACCACTTTGACCAGTTTGAACGTGCCAATGTGCGGATGTGCTGCCCACAGTATTTCTTCGGGTGCGCCGAAATTCACAAACTCTTGCATCACCTTGCGGCCCAGATGGCGCGGGTCCTTGATCTGGCTGTAGAGCTTGCCGTCGGAAAACGTGCCTGCTCCGCCTTCGCCGAATTGCACATTGCTCTCAGGCTTGAGCACGGACTTGCGCCATAAGCCCCAGGTGTCCTTCGTGCGCTGGCGCACCGGCGGCCCGCGCTCGATGACAATCGGCTTCAAGCCCATTTGCGCGAGTACCAGCGCGGCGAACATGCCGCAAGGACCGAAGCCGACCACCACGGGACGCTGGCCGTCTAGAGGGCTCCAATTCGCAGGCGCTTGCACAGGTGCGCGCCACACCATGTCCGGCGTGGCTTGTATGTGCGGGTGCGCGGCGTGTTGTTGCAGCAGTTGCGTTTCTTGCGCTGCGTTATGCAGTGAGATGTCAACGATGTAGACCACTAACAGGTTTTGTTTGCGCGCATCGAAACTGCGTTTGAACACATTCAATGTGGCGATGTCTTCTTTAGGGATGCTTAATGCTTGGGCAACCAGTTCGCACAACACAGCATCAGGGTGCGGCGGGAGATGACGGTCGGCCTCGGTTTCGGCGGGGGCGTCGGCGGCGCGCGGTGTCAGCACAGGTAGTGCAGACAAAGGCAGTTTGAGTTCGGACAGGCGGATCATGTGCGGGGCCCGTGGTTATCGGGCAGTGACGATGCGAAGTGGAGATTTTAGGCGTGCTGACTTGGCAGGCACATTTTGCAGCCGCACTAAGCTGCCCAAGGAAAGCGTCTTGCGCTTGATTTTAAAATGTCATAACATACAAGCATTGTTACTTCAGGAGACTCACCATGAGCCTGAACACCTATTCCAGCCGCGAATTCACCCGGGACGTCAGCGCAGCCAAACGTGCCGCCGAGCGCAGTCCGGTCATCATCACCGATCGTGGCAAACCGTCTTACGCATTGCTCAATATCCGTGACTATTACCAGTTGTGCGGTCAGCAAGATGTGACTTTGTTGACTTGCATGGACGCCATCCAAGGCAGCGAGGGTTTGGACTTTGAGCCAACGCGTGTTGACATCCGCACACCTGATACAGACTTGGGTTGATGCACTGTGTACTTGCTGGATACCAACGTCATTTCAGAACTGCGTCACGGCAAACCCCAACAATCGCAAGCAGTACGCGCCTGGGCAGCCGATAAGGAAATGAGCCGCTTGTTTTTGTCGGCTATCACTGTGCTCGAATTGGAAAAAGGCGTTCAAGCGTTAGAGAGAAAACTGCCGCCGCAAGGCAGTGCCTTGCGCGATTGGCTGGACCGTGTGAAAAACGTGTTCGCAGACCGCATACTGCCTTTCACCCAAGACACTGCGGTCTTGTGCGCCGGCATGCATTTTCCCAATCCCAAACCCGAACGCGACGCCATGATCGCTGCTACCGCCTTGCAGCACCGCATGACTTTGGTCACGCGCAATACGGTTGATTTTGAAAATGCAGGGGTTGCGTTGATCAATCCTTTTACTGATGACGCGGGAGCGACGCGCCAGAGTTAAAGCTGATAATGCCTGTGTGAAGCTCGCTAGGCCGTCGCTGGTGCAATCTGGGAAACCAGGCACTGGAGGAACGTCCGGACTGCACAGGACAGCGCAGGAGGTAACACCTCTCCACCGTGAGGTGAGGATCAGAGCAACAGAGACGAGCCGATTAAGTTCGGGTGAAACGGGCAATCTCTGCGCGCAGCAATACCAAGTAGGCCAACGTTGAGGCGGTCCGCTGAGTTGGCGGGTAGGTAGCACCGAGCCGGGTAGGCGACTCCCGGCCCAGAGGAATGACGGTCACGCGCCGGGCAACCGGCGTGCACAGAATCCGGCGTATCGGTGAGCTTCACACTTTTATTCGCCCTGGATGTACGCCACATGCGCCAACAGCGAGCGCATGGCCACCGGCCACAACTGCGGCGGCACATCGTCATAAGCCAGCGGCAACCAACTGTCGGGGTTGCCATCCGGCATGGCTTGCATGACACGGCGCACCTTGGCGTCACGCGTTAACCGGTGTGCTTTCAAACGTGCAATGCAATCTATTGCGCTATAGGGCTCGCCCCAAACGTTCCCCAACACATAACCGTGCGCGGGCAGTATGAATTCCACTTGGTACTGCGAACACAACGCAGACAACTTATCCAATGAAGCCAGGTAGTCGCCCATATGGCCATCCGGCGGATCGATCACGGTGGTGCTGCCGTTCAACACATGGTCGCCGCTGATCAGCAAACCGTCTTCTTCCAAAATCAAACACAAGTGGTTGGCTGCATGTCCGGGCGTGTGCACCACGCGCAGTGTGTGCGTGTCTTGCCCGCTGTGCAGCACCAGCATGTCGCCGTCATTCAATGCATGGTCAGGCACAAACTGGCTGTGCGCGCGCGCTGTGTCAGCTGACGCCATGCCCATGATGCGTATGTTCACGCCGTGTTGGGCGCAAAGTTTTTTCAAAAGCGCCGCACCCGGTGAATGGTCAGGGTGCGAATGTGTGCACACAATGAACCGCACATCGCCGCCGCAGGCTTGCCACAGTCTTTGTATGTGTTCGCGGTCCGGCGGGCCCGGGTCGATGACGATGAATCCGCTGTCGGCGTCGCCAATCACATAGCTGTTGGTGCCGGGGCCGGTCATCATGCCGGGGTTGGGTGCGGTCAAGCGTTGCACATGCGCGAGCAAACGCACCGGCGTGTCTGTTTGCCAATCGAGTGAATGCACGATTTGCCCGTCGCGACAGGTCAACGCCAATTCACCGAAAGGCTGTTCGTGCTCCATGTGGCGCGACTCTTTGCCATTCAACCAACCGGCGCGCGGGCAACTGTGAAACCAGGGTTGCTCATTCGCGCACGCGGCCAGCACCGCATCCACCGTGTCAAACGCCTGCATGCGCTCCAGCGTGCGAATGGTCGGGAAAATGATGAAGAAATCGTTCTCGCGGTGGCGTTGCAAGGCATCTTGCGGACGTATCCACAAGGGCTCGAACTGCTCTTTGTCGTCAGCCACCGGCGTTTGTCCCTCGGGCATGCGAGACACCAGAAACGGCACATCAAAGCGGCGCTTCAAATCGCGGTCGGTCACCCAATGCGCCAACACATACACCTGATCCGCTGCGAGTTGCATGCCGCGCGATTGGATTTGCGGCGGCAGTGGTTGCAAGCGGTCAAAGCCATGTATGTCGTCCATGTCAGCCATGCGCCCGTCCGGGTGCGTGGCCAACAACACGCCGAGTTCTTCAAAACTCTCTCGAATGGCTGCTATCGCCTGGGTCAACCGCAAGTCTGCTTGTGTGCTGCGGCGTTTGGCCAAGGCATGTACCTCGGCATCTGCTGCATCAATACCGCCGCCCGGAAACACATAAGCACCGGGCGCAAAACTCGCGCTCATGGATCGGCGTGTCATCAACACTTCGATGCCTTGATCGCCATCGCGCAACAGCAACACAGTGGCTGCAGGCAGCAGCGGGGCAGGGGATCGTTGGGGATGCAGTTGTAAATGGGGGCGGACCATGGCTGAAAGTGAGAGTGGAACAGGCATGATAATCGGCGCATGCGTATCCGATTTACCAAAATGCAAGGCGCGGGCAATGATTTTGTGGTGCTCGACGAAACCCGGGGCTTGTTAGGCCTGACCGCTGCCGATTACCGTTTTCTGGCCGACCGTCATTTCGGCGTTGGTGCCGACCAAATTTTGAGCGTACGCGCCGCGCCCACACCCGATGTGGATTTTGAATATGTGATCCACAACGCCGACGGCGGCGAGGTTGAGCAATGTGGCAATGGCTCGCGTTGCTTTGTGCGTTTTGTGCGCGAACAGGGTTTGACGAAAAAAAACACGGTGCGCGTGAAAGTGCACGGCGGCGTCATCACTTTGCATGAACTGCCTGATGGACAAGTCAAAGTGGACATGGGTGAGCCGGTGCTGGATTTGCCGCGCATTCCATTCAACTTGGCGCATGCATCGCCGGTGAATGAACAAGCTTTGTTGTGGCGTTTGTCTTTGGGTGAACATCACGCAGATGTGGCCGTGGTCTCCATGGGCAACCCGCACGCAGTCATGACGGTGGCCGATGTGGAACAAGCGCCTGTCGCAAGCCTTGGACCGTTGATCGAACACCATGCTGCGTTTCCAAATCGCGTGAACGCAGGTTTCATGCAAGTCGTGTCCCGCTCGCACATCAAGTTGCGCGTGTTCGAGCGCGGCTCAGGCGAGACGCTGGCTTGCGGCACCGGTGCTTGTGCTGCCGTGGTCGCAGGCATTTGCTTGGGCTTGCTTGACAGCCTAGTACAAGTGCAGACACGCGGCGGCGTGTTGACAATCGAATGGCAGGGCGAAGGCCAACCGGTGTTCATGACCGGTCCTGCCACCACAGTTTTTAGCGGCGAGATGGAGATAAAACAATGAACAACCCGATTAACCCGATCACCGAAGATGACATCGCTAATTTTCTGGTGAACACACCAGATTTTTTCGACCGCCACGCGCAGTTGTTGGCCACGGTGCGCATCGTCAACCCGCATGGCCAGCGCGCCGTCAGCCTGCAAGAACGCCAATCCGATATGTTGCGCGAAAAAATCCGCGCCCTTGAGCAACGCATGATGGAGATGATCCGCAACGGCAGCGACAACGCCGTGCTGGCAGACCGCTTGCACCGCTGGGCGCAAAGCCTGCTCATTCTTCAGCAGCCCGCTGAGTTGCCGCAAGCCATCGTGACTGAAATTCAGCATCACTTCATGGTGCCGCAAGTGGCCTTGCGCGTGTGGAAGGTGGCGGACAAGTTTCAGAAAAAAGCGTTTGCACAAAACATCAGTGAAGATGTGAAAAGCTTTACCCAAGGTTTGAGCGCGCCTTACTGCGGCAGCAACAACGATTTCGAGGCCGTGCAATGGCTGGCACATCCGCACGAAGCCCAGTCGGTGGCATTGCTGCCCTTGCGCAACAACGCAGCGCCATGGACTGATGTGGCTGACAACGCAAACACAGGCGACTGCATGGGTTTGCTGGTGTTGGCCTCGCCGGACCCGCAGCGGTTTCACCCGTCCATGGGTACCGATGTGCTGAGTCGCATCGCCGAACTCGCCGCCGCATCGCTCACGCGTTTGCAGTAAATAACTCACGCGCCAACATGTCCCAAGACGCTGAACTGGTGCAACGCTATCTGGCGCATGCGCAGTTTGAAAAACGTCTGGCGGCCCGCACCGTGGCTTTGTACACCGGCGATTTACAGCGCCTGCAAGCGCTGGCCGACAAAGACAAAGTAGCGTTGACAGCAGTGCAAGCCCATCATATGCGGCGTTGGATGGCGCAAATGCACAGCAGTGGTCGCACGCCGCGCGGCATCGCATTGATCACTTCGGGTTGGCGCGGTTTTTATGCTTGGTTGGGCCGCGAAGGTTTGGTCAGTGCCAATCCGCTCGCTGGTATGCGCGCGCCCAAAGCGGCCAAGCCATTGCCCAAAGCTTTGAATGTGGATGACGCGGTGCAACTCGCTTCGCACCACAACGACGAGCAAGACCCTTGGTTGCAAGCGCGGGATATTGCGATGGTGGAGTTGCTCTACAGCAGTGGTTTGCGCGTGGCCGAGCTCACCGGTTTGGATGTGCAGGCCAGCGGCACGGCACGTGGTTGGATAGACATGGACAGCGCCGAAGCGCATGTGCTGGGCAAAGGATCGAAGCGCCGCAGCGTGCCTGTCGGTGAAAAAGCGATCGCTGCGTTGCGCGAATGGCTGCAAATACGCACACCACCATTGCCCGAACACGCACAGTCGCAAACCGCTTTGTTTGTCGGCATACGCGGCACTCGATTGACTTCGCAAGCCATTTGGCAACGCTTGCGCGCGCGCGGTGTGCAAGCCGGTATCAGCACGCCGGTGCATCCGCACATGTTGCGCCATTCATTCGCCAGCCATGTATTGCAATCCAGCGGCGATTTGCGCGCCGTGCAGGAAATGTTGGGCCACGCCAACATCGGCACCACCCAAATTTACACACGGCTGGATTACCAGCACCTGGCCAAGGCCTACGATGCCGCGCACCCGCGCGCACGACGAAAAACTCCATGAAAACTCTCACACTCAAAGCCGGTAAAGAACGTTCTGCCTTGCGCTATCACCCCTGGGTGTTTGACAGCGCCATCGCCAAAGGCGGCGGCGACCCCGGCGAAACCGTGCGGGTCGAATCGCAAACCGGTCAGTTTTTGGGATGGGCCGCGTTCAGCCCGACCTCGCGCATACGCGCGCGCATTTGGAGTTTCCAAAGCGATGAACGGATTGACGCAGCCTTTTTTGAAAAACAAGTGGCTGCAGCTGTCGCCATGCGCGCGCGTTTGCAAGTGCCAAGCAACGGCGTGCGACTGATTCACGGCGAAGCAGATGGATTGCCGGGCTTGATTGTGGACAGTTACGACGACACGCTGGTGGCGCAGTTTTTGTCGGCAGGTACGGAGCGGTTCAAAGCAGAGATTGTCAAAGCGCTGGTGTTGCACACGGGCGCCAAGCGCGTGTTCGAGCGTTCAGATTCAGGCGTGCGTGCACTCGAAGGTTTGGGTCCGGTCACAGGTTGGTTGTACCGCGCCGAGGGCAGCAGCGACGACACACAAATTGTGATTCAGGAAAACCAGTGGACGCTGGCGCTGGATATTGTGGAAGGCCACAAAACCGGTTTTTACCTGGATCAGCGCGACAGCCGTTTGAAGTTCGCCGAGTATGCGCAGCGATTGAATTTGCGCCAAGTGCTCAACTGTTATTGCTACACCGGTGGTTTCAGCGTGGCGGCTTTGAGCGGTATGCGGCAAAGCGGTGCATTGAGCGATGGCGCACAAGTCACGTCGATTGATTCATCCGCCCCGGCGATTGCCAAAGCGCAGGCCAATGTGAGCCGCAACGGATTTGATGCAGAACGCCAAGTGTTCATGGACGCCGACGTGAACGCGAGTTTGCGCAGCCTGCACAAAGAAGGCAAACAGTTTGACGGCATCGTGCTGGACCCGCCGAAATTCGCGCCCAGTGCCGCGCATGCGGAGCGCGCTGCGCGCGCCTACAAAGACATCAACCGCTGGGCCTTCAAGCTGCTCGCGCCTGGCGGCGTGCTGTTCACCTACAGCTGTTCCGGCGGCATTCCCCCGGAGTTGTTTCACAAGATCGTTTCGTCTGCCGGTACTGACGCAGGTGTAGACGCTTACATTTTGGAGCGGGTACAAGCCGCGCCAGACCACCCGATGACAGTGAATTTTCCCGAGGGTGAGTATTTAAAAGGTCTTATTCTGATGAAGAAGTGAGCCACTGACTTGAATCATGGCTACACTGCCCCTCCTTTGAGGTTTGTTTTGATGAAGGTTCATGTCTCATGTTGATCCCTGCTACTGTATTGACCGGTTTTTTAGGCGCTGGCAAAACCACTTTGCTCAAGCGTGTGTTGAGCGAAGACCACGGCCACAAAATTGCCATCATCGAAAACGAATTCGGTGAAGAAAACATAGACAACGACATCTTGGTGTCAGACACCAAAGAACATATCGTGCAAATGAGCAATGGCTGTGTGTGCTGCACCATTCGCGAAGACTTGCGCACCACCTTGCAAGAGTTGGCCGAGAAAAAACGCAAAGGCGAACTCGACTTTGACCGCGTGGTGATCGAGACCACCGGCTTGGCAGACCCCGGCCCGGTGGCGCAAACATTTTTCATGGACGACGAAATCGCCGAGAGTTTTTTGTTGGACTCTGTGCTGACATTGGTGGACGCCAAACACGCGGCGCAAACCTTGAACGACCGCCAAGAAGCACGCCGTCAAATCGGTTTTGCGGATCAAATTTTCATCAGCAAAAGCGAGTTGGTCAGCAAAGACGAACTTGAGGCCTTGCAACACCGCCTCAAGCACATGAACCCGCGCGCGCCGCAACACATCGTGCATTTCGGCGAGATTGGCTTGGACAAAGTATTTGATTTGCGTGGTTTCAACCTGAACACCACCCTAGAGATAGATCCGGATTTTTTGAATGAAGGCCATGACCACCATCACCATGATGGCGAGCATTGCGACCATCCTTCACACGCGCACGACCACCACGGCGACCATGACCATGTGCCGGGCCACGGCCATGGACACCATCACCACCATGACGACGACGTGAAAAGCTTTGTGTTCAAAGCCGATCGGCCGCTGGACCCGGCCAAGCTGGAAGATTTTTTGGGCGCCATCGTCAATATTTACGGTCCGCGCATGCTGCGCTACAAAGGTGTGTTGCACATGAAAGGCACCGAGCGCAAAGTGATTTTCCAAGGTGTGCACCAGTTGATGGGCAGCGATTTGGGTCAGCCTTGGGAGAAAAATGAGAAGCGAATGAGCAAAATGGTATTCATTGGCATCGATTTGCCCAGAGATATTTTCATGCAAGGCCTGCAACAGTGCGTAAGCTGAGTACAATCCGCGCGCTACAAGCCCAGCCATGCGTCAGCATATGGGCTGCCTCAACTTGGCAAGAAGTATCTAACAACAGTCATATATCTGGCGTTAAATGACCAGATCGGGCTGACAGGAGAAGTACAGTGAAACATATCAAGCAAAGCGCCAGTTCCAAGGGGAAAGCCAATCACAAGGCACCCGCTAAAAAGTCTGTGCCCGCCAAAGCCAAAGCCGCTGTCAAAAAACCTGCGCCTGCCAAAAAAGTCGCCGTGAAAAAACCTGTTGCCGCCAAGCCAAGCCCGAAAAAAACAGCCGCGAAAAAACCGCTGCCAGTGAAAAAAACGGCAGCCAAAAAAGCCGTGGTTAAAAAACCTGAGGCCGCCAAAAAAGCATCGCCTGCAAAAAAAGCAGTCGCCAAAAAAACTGTCACCCCTCAGAAACCAGCTCCTAAAAAAGTAGTTCCCGCCAAAAAAGCAGTTGTCAAAACTCCAACAGCCGACCGTTCCAGCAAAGCGTCTTTGGTCGCGTCCAAGACCTCTGCTGCCGCCAAGAAATCAACCCCTGCAAAGACTGCTCCCTCACCTGTGACAAGCGCTACCAAATCCTCCCCCCAGAAAAATATCAAAACCGCTGCTAAATCAACAGCCGGCAAGCCCACCCCAACGTCAACCGCTGCCACGGCGCCAGTTGCGGAGGTGACCAAAAAATCACCGCGCGCCGCCAAAGCCATGGCGATGATGCCGCCACCTCCCGGACAAAGTGTGGCCTCCACCACCGCCAAATCCAGTTATGGGCCGATCCTGGTGCCCAGCTTGCCAGCGGTTGTGCCAGTGGTGCCAGTCAAGAACCCCAAACTCGCAAACAATTGGAAAAGCAAAACCCCAGACTTGGTCACCGATGAAGAGGTGATCGCCATGTCAGATGACGACTACATGAATGCATTTCAATTGGCATTCTTCCGTCACAAACTGGTGCAACTCAAAACGGATATTTTGGTCAATGCAGGTGAAACCACCGAGCACCTGCGGGAAGACACCGTGATCGTGCCCGACCCGGCAGATCGCGCAACCATCGAAGAAGAACATGCGCTTGAGTTGCGTACCCGCGACCGCGAGCGCAAATTGTTGAAAAAAATCGAGCAATCGATTTCGCGTATCGACTCGGGTGACTACGGCTATTGCGATGAAACCGGTGAGTCCATCGGTGTCGGCCGATTGATCGCCCGTCCTACCGCCACGTTGTCATTGGAAGCACAACAAAGGCGCGAGTTGAAGCAAAAAATGTTTGGCGATTGACGCAGACTCGCCACAAGCTGCGGTGCAGGCCTTTTCAGGCCTGCATTTTTTTTGCCCCTAAAAATCACATAAATCACATTCAGTCTAATTCGTAAGTGCTTATCCTGAAATAATTTTTTTAAAAGTATTCATATCCAATTCGGTAGCTAAGTTGTTGATTTTATTTGTAAAACATCAAATTTGGTTGGTATTCGGATAAATCTCTGTTAAAGTGCAAACAAGTGGTAATTAGTGGGAAATTCATGATTTCTCTGGGTTTTCTGCTCTGTTTTGTTCTTTAAGGGGTTGATCGCTGTGTTTCAAGGTGCTTCGTCGCTGAGTCTGGATGCCAAAGGCCGTTTATCGGTGCCCACAAGGCACCGTGATGTGCTGAGCGCGACCGCGGCCGGGCAACTCACCATCACACGACACCCGCACGGCTGCCTGATGCTGTTTCCTCGCAGCGAGTGGGAGAAGTTTCGCGAGCGAGTCGCTGCATTGCCCATGACTGCACATTGGTGGAAGCGCATCTTTTTGGGCAACGCCATGGACGTGGACATGGACAGCACGGGCCGAGTCTTGATCTCGCCTGAATTGCGCGATGCCACCCACATCACCAAAGACACCATTTTGTTGGGAATGGGCAGCCACTTTGAACTGTGGGACAAGTCCACCTATGAAGCTCAGGAAGCCCAAGCCATGCAAGGCGACATGCCTGATGTGCTGCGGGATTTTTCGATTTAACGTGGAATGGCAACGACTGAATGGGCACACACCACCGTCATGTTGAAGGAGGCGGTCGAGGCGCTGGACGTCCAGGCCGAAGCCACCTATGTCGACACAACCTTTGGCCGAGGCGGGCATGCAAAGCGCATCTTGGACAGCCTGTCGCCACAGGGAACACTGATTGCCTTCGACAAGGATCCACAAGCAGTGGAGACAGCGCAAGCCTTGGGCGACCCGAGGCTGCAAATACGACACCAGGGGTTTGCCGCCCTGAATCAACTGCCCCCGAACAGCGCCATGGGCGTGTTGATGGATCTGGGCGTGAGCTCACCCCAAATCGACAACCCGCAGCGCGGCTTCTCGTTTCGCAACGACGGCCCGCTGGACATGCGGATGGACAGCAGCAAAGGCCAAAGCGTGTACGAGTGGCTGGCAGAGGCAAAAACCGAACAAATCGCAGAGGTGATACGTGACTTGGGAGAAGAACGTTTTGCCAACGGCGTTGCCAAAGCCATCACTGCCAAGCGAGACGCCGGGCAGTTGCCCGACACCACCTTGGGCATGGCCGCGCTTGTCGCAGAGGTCGTCAAAACCAGAGAGCCGGGACAAAACCCGGCGACACGCACGTTTCAAGCCTTTCGTATGTTTATCAATGGTGAGCTCGAGGAATTGCAGCAAGCGCTTGAAGCGAGTTTGCATGTGCTCGCACCCGGAGGGCGTTTGGTGGTGATCAGTTTTCATTCGCTCGAAGACCGCATGGTCAAGCAATTCATTGCCAAGCATTCACGCGAGGTGTATGACCGCCGAACACCTTTTGCCGCAGCGCCTGAATTGCCATTGCGCGCTTTGGGACGCCAACGACCATCGGCAGAAGAAGTCAAGGCCAATCCACGCAGTCGCAGCGCCATCATGCGTGTGGCTGAGCGCGTCGCCACAGCACGGGAGCACGCATGACCCGAGTGAATGCATTGTTGTTGTTGGCGGTCATGTGCAGCGCGTTGTACTTGGTGCGCACACAGTACGAATCGCGGCGGCTTTATACCGAGTTGTACCGGGCCAAATCCCAAGCACAGCGCTTGGAAAACGAATACGACCGACTAGACATTGAAAGAGGCGCACAAGCCACGCCGTTGCGGGTGGAAAAGCTGGCCCATGAGCAACTCAATATGCGGACCATCACCCCGGCTATCACCCAATATGCCACCCCCGGCAATGCCCCTCTGGAAAGCGCAGCGGCAGCGGTGCAAAAGGAACAACCTTGAGCAGTCGCAGCGTTCAATATTCCACCAACCCATTGCTGGCCAGCAAGACGCCTATTTGGCGTAGCCAGTTCATCGTCGCTTGTATCGCGCTGGGTTTTATCGGCTTGGTGTTGCGTGCGGTGTATGTGCAAGTGGTGGGCAACGCATTTTTCATCAAGCAAGGAACAGTCAGGTTCGAGCGTCAACTCGATATCCCAGCCAACCGTGGCCGCATCCTGGACCGCAACGGTTTGATACTGGCTTCCAGTGTGCCCATGCCCAGCATCTGGGCCAGTCCGGAAGAAATGCAAGCCACTGCCTCACAACTGAAGAACTTGTCGCAGTTGTTGGACATGCCATTGTCAGAGCTGCAAAAGAAAACCAGTGATGCCCGCCGCAAACATGTCTGGTTGCGTCGACAGGTTGATGAAAACACGGGCAAAAAAATCAAAGAGTTAGGCATCCATGGCATCTACACCACCATGGAATACAAGCGCATGTACCCACAAGGGGAGGCAGCCGCGCATGTGGTGGGCTTCACCAATATAGAGAACACTGGACAAGAAGGCGTTGAGTTGACATTCAACACGCACTTGGGCGGAAAAAACGGCACCCGCCGTGTGATCAAAAATGGTCAAGGGCATGTGGTCGAAGGCATTGGCGACTTGGTTCCGCCGATTGAAGGCAAAGATTTACAACTCAGCATTGACAGCAAGGTGCAGTACTTTGCCTACCAGCGCCTGCGTGAGGCCGTGTTGCAAAACAAAGCCGCAGCAGGCAGCGTCGTGGTGCTTGACGCCCAAAGCGGTGATGTGCTGGCATTGGCCAACTATCCCAGCTACATGCCTGACAAGCGCAGCAATTTGAGCGGCGCGCAATTGCGTAACCGCGCCTTGACCGACACCTTCGAGCCGGGCTCCACCATGAAGCCCTTGATCGTTGGTCTGGCCATGGAAAAAGGCTTGGTCAAACCTGAAACGGTGATTGACACCGCGCCTGGCAAGGTCAGTATGTACGGCATGACCGTCTCTGATGCCCATCCACACGGCACGCTGAGTGTGTCTGAGGTGATCCAAAAATCCAGCAATATCGGCACAGTCAAAATCGCCATGAAGATGCCTGCCAAAGACATGTGGGAGATGTATACCCAAGTCGGTTTTGGGCAAAAGCCTCAGGTACCTTTCCCGGGTGCTGTGGCCGGACGCTTGCGTCCGTACAAAAACTGGCGACCGATGGAACAAGCCACCATGAGCTATGGCTATGGCTTGTCCACCAGTTTGTTTCAATTGGCGCAGGCCTACACCATGCTCGCGCGTGACGGCGAAATGGCGCCTGTCAGTTTGCTCAAATACCAAGACAAGGTCAGCGGCGTGCGTGTCATGTCAGCCAAACACGCTGCACAAGTACGCACCATGTTGCATATGGTGACCGGTCCTGGTGGCACTGCACCTAAAGCGCAGACCATGGGTTATTCGGTTGGTGGCAAAACCGGAACCGCGCACAAGCTCGATGGAAAAAAATACGCCGAGAAAAAATACCGAGGATTTTTTGTGGGCATGGCACCCATTGACAATCCCCGTATCGTCGTGGCGGTGATGATTGATGAACCCACCGGCGGCTTTTATTTTGGCGGCGATGTTGCCGCGCCAGTGTTTAGCCAGACCGTGCAACAAACATTGCGCATGCTTGAAGTGCAACCCGATATGGCGGTCAAACCGCAAGTGGTTGCCAAAGCCGAGCCGGAGTCATTTTGATGCAGCAAATGCACAGCCCTGAACAGGCGGCCATGTGGCTGCGTCTGCGCGTGCGAGCACAACTGCAGTCAGACAGTCGACGCGTGCAAACGGGCGATGGATTTTTTGCTTGGACCGGCCAACACACGGATGCCAGACACCATGTGGTGCAAGCGTTGCAGCAAGGTGCCAGCGCCTGCGTGGTGGAGGCGGATGGCTTGGAGGCATTTGAGGCGCTCAACGATTTGGGTTTGCATGATGCGCCCATCGTCAGCTACCAAGGTTTGAAAGCTGCCAGCGGTGCGATCGCTGATGCATATTTCGACCAACCCAGCAAACAACTGCAACTGATGGCAGTCACCGGCACCAATGGCAAAACTTCAACGGCTTGGTGGTTGGCGCAAGCACTCACCCGATTGGGGCAGCGTTGTACCGTGGTCGGCACCTTGGGATTGGGTGAGCCAGGGCAAATGCACAGCACCGGTTTGACCACACCAGACCCATTGCAATTGCAAACGCAGTTACGCCGCTGGGTCAACGATGGCGTGCAGGCCTGCGCCATAGAAGCCTCGTCCATTGGCTTGATCGAGCAGCGTTTAAATGGTTGCCATATCCGCACCGCCGTGTTCACCAATTTCACGCAAGACCATCTGGACTATCACGGCACTATGCAAGCCTATTGGCAGGCCAAGCAAAGTTTGTTCGAGTGGCCGGGTTTGGCTGCTGCGGTTATCAACTCGGATGATCCCAAAGGGCAAGCCTTGTGCGAACTACTGGCGGGTACGCCAGTTCAAGTGTGGACGGTGTCCATGCATTCCGCACAAGCCAATGTGTACGCGCGTCATGTGCGAACCACTGCACAAGGCATGGCGTTTGATGTGGTCTGTGGTGAGCAAAGCCAAAGCGTTTCAAGCCAATGCTTGGGTGAATTCAATGTGATGAATTTGTTGGGTGTGATAGCGGTGTTGTGCCAGGCGGGTCACAGTTTGTCGGCGGTTGTAGATGCCTGTCATCTATTGGAACCCGTGCCAGGGCGCATGCAAACCTGGGCCCACGAAGGAACACCTGCGGTGGTGGTGGATTACGCCCATACACCGGACGCAGTAGCCAAGGCGTTGCAAGCATTGCGCCCGTGGGCGCATGCGCGTGGCGGACGTTTGCATTGCGTACTGGGCAGTGGCGGCGACCGCGACAGCAGCAAACGCGCACCCATGGCCCGCAGTGCTGAAGCCCATGCCGATCTGGTGTGCTTGACCAGCGATAACCCGCGCAGCGAAGACCCGCAACATATCGTGCAGCAAATGCTTGCAGGCATGGAGCAACCCACCAACGCGGTTCAGCAACTAGACCGCGCCAAAGCCATTGCCGACAGCATTGCGCAGGCGCAAGCCGCAGATGTGGTGTTGGTGGCTGGCAAGGGCCATGAAACCTACCAAGAAGTCAATGGTCAAAAACTGCCGTTTTCTGACAGCGACCATGTGGTGCTGGCCTTGCAACGATGGGGGCATGCATGAGCGAACCTTCCATGCAACTCACGCTGGCACAAATGCACCAATGGTTGCCAGGCAGTCGCCTCGTTGGCGATGCCCAACTGACGGTGGACAGGGTGCACACCGACAGCCGTAGCGTTCAAGCCAACGATGTTTTTGTGGCATTGCAAGGCGACACATTCGATGCCCATGATTTTTTACCCAGCTTGCCTGCCGCAGGTGTCAAAGTGGCGATTGCGCGTCATGGTTTGGCAGCTGCCGGCATGGCCGGTATTGAAGTTGATGACACCTTATGGGCTCTGCAAACCTTGGCCAAAGCTTGGCGGGCACAGTTCGACATTCCATTGATTGCAGTGACGGGCAGTAACGGTAAAACCACCGTGACGCAAATGCTCGCTTCCATATTGCATGCATGGCAATCTGCCGATGCATTGGCGACCCAAGGCAATTTCAACAACCATATTGGTGTGCCGTTGACGCTGTTGCGTTTGCGCGCTCACCATCGTATCGCGGTGTTGGAGTTGGGCATGAACCACCCCGGCGAAATGGCGCAATTGGCGGACTGTGCAGCGCCTACCGAGGCGCTGGTCAATAACGCCCAGCGCGAGCACCAGGAATTCATGCATAGCGTGCAAGCGGTGGCCGAAGAAAACGGGTCCGTGATTCAACATTTGCCTGCCCATGGCACGGCGGTGTTTCCCGCCACGGATGCTTACCAATCACTGTGGCGCAGTTATGCGGCAGACAGACGCGTCATAGATTTTGGCCACCCCAGTGCAGCCGTGCATGTGTTGCATGCCGACGCTTCAAGCAGCGGGTGGCAGTTGCAAATACACACCCCGGCGGGACCGATCCACACCCGTCTGGCGTTGCCTGGACAACACAATGTGCACAACGCCATGGCCGCTGTGTCAGCAGCACTGGCCGCTGGTGTACCCACGCATGCCATCGCCCAAGGCTTGTCGCAGTTTCAACCGGTCAGCGGCCGTTCGCAGCTCAGCATTTTGCAACGGGGCGAACGCAGTGTTTGTTTGATTGACGACACCTATAACGCCAATCCTGATTCTGTGCGTGCGGCCATTGATGTTTTGGCGCAATCTGCCGCGCCGCGCTTGCTGGTACTTGGCGACATGGGTGAAGTTGGCACACAAGGGGCATCTTTTCATGCCGAGGCAGGTTCATATGCGCACTTCCACCATATCGATCATGTGCTGACATTGGGTGAACTGAGTGCGCACGCCGCCAGCGCCTGTCCGAACGCGGTGCATTGCCACAGCATCGAAGAATTACAAAACAAGGTGGCGCAATTGCTGCCTGAACTTGGCACGGTTTTGGTCAAGGGTTCACGCTTTATGCGCATGGAGCGCGTGGTCCAAGCCTTGCACAACGCCAACACACTGGCGGCGACACAGCCCCACAAGGAGGCTTCATGCTACTGACCCTGGCCCAATGGCTACAAGCGTATTCACCCGACTATGGGTTTTTGCGGGTATTCCAATATTTGACATTCCGCGCCGTTATGGCGGCTGTCACCGCCTTGCTGATCGGATTGTTAGCAGGGCCGGCGGTCATTCGAAAACTGACCGAATTCAAAATCGGCCAACCGATTCGGGGCTATGGTGTGCAGTCCCACCTCAGCAAAGCCGGAACACCCACCATGGGCGGTGTATTGGTATTGTTGGCAATCTGTTTGTCAACTTTGTTGTGGGTCGATTTATCCAACCGCTTCGTGTGGGTTGTTTTGTCAGTGACCTTGGGTTTCGGCGCCATCGGTTGGGTAGACGATTGGCGCAAGGTGGTCAACAAAGACCCCGAGGGCATGCGCTCGGGTGAAAAATACCTGTGGCAATCGGTGATTGGTTTGCTGGCCGCTTTATATTTGGTCTTCAGCATTTCAGAGGTCAGCAATGTGCGCGTGCTCGAATTGTTCTACAGCTGGGTGCGTTCTGGGTTTGATGTGAGTTTGCCTCCCCAAGCGGGTTTGTTGTTGCCCTTCTTCAAAGAAGTCAGCTATCCGCTGGGCGTGTTGGGATTTGTCATCCTCACCTATTTGGTGATCGTGGGTTCTAGCAATGCGGTCAATTTAACCGATGGTCTGGACGGACTGGCGATCATGCCGGTGGTGATGGTGGGTTCGGCCTTGGGCGTTTTCGCGTATGTGGTCGGCAGCTCGGTGTATTCCAAATATTTGTTCTTCCCCCACATACCCGGTGCCGGGGAATTGCTCATTTTTTGCGCAGCTATTGCGGGCGCAGGCTTGGCTTTTTTATGGTTCAACACACATCCTGCACAAGTCTTCATGGGGGACGTGGGCGCTTTGGGTTTGGGTGCAGCCTTGGGCACGATTGCCGTTATCGTGCGCCAAGAAATAGTGCTTGCCATCATGGGTGGTATTTTTGTGGCGGAGGCCTTGTCGGTCATGCTGCAAGTCAGTTATTTCAAATACACCAAACGCAAATACGGTGAAGGCCGACGTATTTTGAAGATGGCGCCTTTGCACCACCATTTTGAAAAATCCGGGTGGAAGGAAACACAGGTGGTGGTTCGTTTTTGGATCATCAC
Source organism: Comamonadaceae bacterium (assembly GCA_027488735.1). Classification (GTDB taxonomy): domain Bacteria; phylum Pseudomonadota; class Gammaproteobacteria; order Burkholderiales; family Burkholderiaceae_C; genus Limnohabitans. The sequence continues at coordinate 179,516 of JAIYBB010000005.1, forward strand.
CATGTTGCTGTGCTTGGTGGGTTTGTCCACATTGAAGTTGCGCTGACCATGGAATTATTGAAAGACCAACATATTTTGATCCTGGGACTGGGTGAATCCGGCCTGGCCATGGTGCGTTGGTGTTTGCGTCAAGCCGCCCGGGTGACTGTGGTGGATAACCGTGCCCAGCCTCCCGGGCTGGCGCAATTGCAGGCAGAGCATCCCAACGCAAGCTTTGTCCAAGATGCATTCCACGCAGAGTTGGTGCAGGGCAATGACATCCGTGCGGTTTTCAAAAGCCCGGGTTTATCTCCCGTCGAAGTGGCGGGTGTGTGGCAGGCTGCACTTGCCAAGGGTCTGTGGTGTGGCACCGAACTCAGTTTGTTTGCCCATGCGTTGACGCATTTGAAAAACAGTGAGCCTGCGTACAACCCGGCGGTGTTGGCCATCACCGGCACCAATGGCAAAACCACGGTGACAAGGCTCACGGGTTTGCTGTTAGAGCGTGCAGGCAAGCGCGTGGCAGTCGCTGGCAATATTGGCCCCACATTGCTCGATACATTGAGTCACACCTTGGACAACTTGCCTGAGGCGTGGGTGCTGGAGTTGTCCAGCTTTCAATTGGACGGGGTTGATCACTTCGAACCGAGCGCCGCATGCGTGCTCAATTTAACGCAAGACCACTTGGATTGGCATGGCGACATGGCGGCCTATGGATCAGCCAAAGCGCGCATATATGGGCAGCAAGCGGTGGGCGTGCTGCCGCGACAAGATGCCGCAGTGATGGCTTTGTGGCCAGCAGACAGCGGACGAAAAAAAGACCTGCCCCGCAGTCGTGTTCAATTCGGTGCAGACCTGCCGCAACACCCGGGTGACTTTGGCATGGCGACAGAAAACGGCATGCGTTGGTTGGTGCGAGCCATGCCTTTAGAAGACAGTGAAAGTAAACGTCACCGTGTGTCCGATGAAGCTTTGCACATACAACGCTTGATGCCTGCGGATGCCTTGCGCATACGCGGCGAGCACAATGCGCTCAACGCTTTGGCTGCCTTGGCATTGGCAGGCACTTGCTGCACCTCCTTGGCACCCATGCTGCATGGCTTGCGCGAATACAGTGGCGAACCGCACCGTTTGTCATCAGTGGCGGTCATCAACGGTATCGAATTTATCGACGACAGCAAGGGCACGAATGTCGGCGCCACGGTGGCGGCTGTCAACAGCCTGGGTGCTGACCGTCAACTGATCGTGATATTGGGTGGCGATGGCAAAGGTCAGGATTTCTCCCGATTGGGCGATCCGCTCAAACGCCACGCCCGCGCTGTGGTGCTGATAGGGCGCGACGCACGGTTGTTGGAAGAAGCATTGCAGGTGTATGGACTCAACATGCACCACGCCACTGGCATGCAGCACGCGGTAGACACTGCCGTGCAATTGGCGCATACCGCTGACGCGGTGCTGCTGTCGCCGGCCTGTGCCAGCATGGACATGTACACCAACTATGTCGCCAGGGCAAAAGCATTCAGCGATGCTGTGCAGCAAGTTGCCATGCTCGAGGGCCAGCCATGAGCACTGAAAGCATCAGCATGGGCGAACGCATTGGTCGTTGGTTTGGCAATCCACCCAGAGAAGGTGTGGATGCCTTGCCCGTGCGTGTCCATGGCCGCGAATTTGCAAGAACAGGTGCTGCCCCTGGCAGCATCAAAGGATTCGATCAACCCCTGATATGGGCCATCGCAGGCTTATTGATGTGGGGCTTGGTCATGGTGTATTCAGCATCCATTGCATTGAATGACAACGCCCCTACCAGCCATGTTTGGCATGCCCAATATTTAGCCCGTCATGCATTGTCAGTATTTATTGGTTTTGTGGTGGCGCTATTGGTGTTTCAAGTGCCGATGGAGCGTTGGGAAAAAGCCGCGCCTTGGGTATTCATTCTGTCCATCGTGTTGTTGATTCTGGTGCTGCTGCCATTCATTGGCAAAAGCGTTAACGGGGCGCGACGTTGGATAAGTTTTGGTTTCATCAATTTTCAGCCCTCTGAATTGGCCAAATTGGGCACGCTTTTGTATGCAGCCAATTACATGGTGCGCAAGATGGATGTGAAGGAAAAGTTCTTTGCAGCGGTCACGCCTATGGCGGTGGCTATCGCCATCGTCGGCTCATTGCTATTGGCAGAACCGGACATGGGTGCGTTTTTGGTGATTGCCGTCATCGCCATGGGCATCTTGTTTTTGGGGGGCGTCAATGCCCGTATGTTTATTGTGATCACGGGTATTTTGTTGACTGCCTTTGCCTTGATGATTGCTTTGTCACCATGGCGGCGCGAGCGAATTTTTGCTTATCTCGACCCCTTTGGCGCAGAACATGCATTGGGCAAAGGGTTTCAGTTGTCACATTCATTGATCGCCTTTGGGCGAGGTGAAATTTTTGGCGTGGGACTCGGTGGAAGTGTTGAAAAACTGCATTGGTTACCCGAGGCGCACACCGATTTTTTACTCGCTGTGTTGGGTGAGGAATTCGGCTTAGTAGGTGTGGTCATCGTGATCGGTGTCTTCATGTGGTTGACACGCCGCATCATGTTCATCGGTCGCCAAGCGATCGCCATGGACCGTGTGTTCTCGGGCTTGGTAGCCCAGGGCGTGGGTGTGTGGATCGGCTTTCAGGCATTCATCAACATGGGGGTGAACCTCGGTGCTTTGCCGACCAAAGGCTTGACCTTGCCACTGATGAGTTTTGGCGGCTCGGCCATTTTGATGAATCTGGTGGCATTGGCCATTGTTTTTCGGGTGGATTATGAAAACCGTCTCATGATGCATGGAGGACGCGTATGAACACCCGCACAGCGTTGGTCATGGCCGGCGGCACAGGGGGGCATATCTTCCCGGGTTTGGCCGTGGCTGAGTTGTTGCGTGAGCGTGGTTGGCAAGTGCATTGGCTGGGCGCACCGGCCCCGAGCATGGAAAGCGAATTGGTTCCACCCAAAGGCTTTGCCTTTGAAGCGGTCAGTTTCGGTGGTGTGCGCGGCAAAGGTCTGATCACGCTGGCTTTGTTGCCGATGCGGCTGTTGCATGCGTTTTGGCAAAGCTGGAGAGTGGTGCGGCGCTTGAAACCCGATGTACTGATTGGTCTGGGTGGCTACATCAGTTTTCCTGGCGGCATGATGGGGGTGTTGAGTGGCAAGCCGTTGGTACTGCATGAGCAAAACGCAGTCGCGGGTCTGGCCAATAAAGTCATGGTCCATGTGGCAGACCGTGTGTTGTCCACGTTCCCCGGTGTGTTGCCTCGCACCCAATGGGTTGGCAATCCGCTGCGCCAAGCATTCACAGCGCAAGCTGCTCCTGTCGAACGGTTTTCCACGCGGCAAGGGTCCTTGCGTGTGCTGGTAGTGGGCGGCAGTTTGGGCGCGCAATATTTAAACAGCACGGTGCCGCAAGCATTGGCATTGATTCCAGCGCAGCATCGGCCCTGTGTGATTCACCAAGGCGGAAATAAACATCTGGCGCAACTGCAAACCAATTACCAACAGGCGGGTGTAGAGGCTGAATTGGTGTCGTTCATCGATGACACAGCAACAGCTTTTGCCCAAGCCGATCTGGTCATTTGCCGCGCTGGTGCAAGCACTGTCAGTGAAATCGCTGCAGTTGGTGCAGCGGCATTGTTTGTGCCTTTTGCCCATGCCGTCGATGACCACCAAACCGTCAATGCACAATTTTTGGTGCAACACAACGCCGCTTGGTTGATGCAACAAACCGACTTGAGTGCGCGCATATTGGCTGATTTCCTGCAAGGCATGACACGTGCGCAGTTGCTTGAAATGGCGAACCGTGCCTATGGTTTGCGCAAAATCACTGCCACCCAAGAAGTGGTTGCTGCATGCGAAGAGGTGACCGCATGAAACACGCCATTCGCCATGTGCATTTTGTCGGTATCGGTGGTGCAGGCATGAGCGGCATTGCAGAAATTTTGCATAACCTTGGCTATACCGTCAGTGGCACAGACATCACGGACAGTCCGGTGTTGCGTCGATTGCAAGCCATGGGTATTCAAACGCGCGTCGGGCATGCCGAACAACATATCAGTGGCGCAGATGCGGTCGTGACTTCTACAGCGGTACACGCCGATAACCCTGAGGTGGTGGCGGCGCATCGCAAATGGATTCCCGTGGTGCCGCGCGCAGTCATGTTGGCCGAGCTCATGCGCTTAAAACAAGGCATAGCCATTGCAGGAACCCATGGCAAAACCACCACCACCAGTTTGGTCGCCAGTGTGTTGGCGCAAGCCGGCTTAGACCCTACCTTCGTGATTGGTGGGCGCTTGATCAGCGCTGGAGCAAACGCCAAACTCGGCTCTGGTGAATACATCGTGGTGGAGGCTGACGAATCTGATGCGTCCTTCTTGAACCTGAACCCCATCATGTCGGTGGTCACCAATATTGATGCGGACCACATGGAAACATACGGCCATGACTTTGGCCGTTTAAAGCAAGCGTTCATCGAGTTTTTGCACCGCATGCCGTTTTATGGCGCGGCAGTCTTGTGTGCCGATGACCCGGTGTTGCAAAGTATTTTTTCCGAGGTGTCGCGCCCCATCACCAGTTATGGTTTGTCAGAAAACGCACAGGTGCGTGCACATGATGTGCGGGCTGACGGATCACGTATGTGCTTTCGTGTCACTCGCAGCAACGGCATCACCTTGCCGGATTTGGACATTGTGTTGAACCTGCCGGGCGTGCATAACGTACGCAATGCCTTGGCGGCTGTCTCCATTGCGGTTGAATTGAATTTGCCAGACGACGCGGTTGTCAAAGCGTTGGCTGATTTCAAAGGGGTGGGTCGTCGGTTCCAAAACCATGGCGACATACCTGCACGCGGCGGTGGCCAGTACACCTTGATAGAAGACTATGGCCACCATCCGGTGGAACTCGCGGCCACGATCGAAGCCGCACGAGGTGCATTTCCAGGCCGCAGATTGGTGCTGGCGTTTCAACCACATCGTTACACCCGCACCCGAGATTGCTTTGAAGATTTTGTACAAGTGCTGCGCTTGGCCGATGTGGTCTGGTTGACCGAGGTCTACGCCGCCGGTGAAGCGCCGATTGCAGCGGCCGATGGCCGTGCCTTGGCACATGCATTGCGTGTCGTCGGTCAACAGGCCTTGGTGTTTGCCCAGGATATATCGCAACTAGAGTCGCTGGTGCAAGAGCAAGCACAGGACGGTGACGTGGTGATGTGCATGGGTGCCGGATCTATCGGTCAGTTGCCCGTGCGTTTGGTGGCCCATGCCAGTGGCAACGATAAGCCAGGTTTGAGGGTGGTGAGGACATGATGGGATTTGACAAACGCAAAGCGCGCGTCGCCGTGTTGATGGGCGGGCATTCCGCCGAGCGCGAAGTATCTTTGATGTCTGGCAACGGTGTGTTGCAGGCGTTGTTGTCAAAAGGCATAGATGCTGTGGCATTTGATCCAGCACAGACACCATGGTTGGCTTTGCGCGAGCAAGGCATCACCCATGCATTCATTGCATTGCATGGCAGACATGGTGAAGACGGCACCGTTCAAGGGGCGCTGGAGTTGATGGGTATTCCTTATACCGGCTCCGGGGTCATGGCATCTGCGATCGCCATGGACAAGCACATGACCAAACGCATTTGGCTGGCCGAAGGCTTGTCTACCCCTGCAAGCATTTGGCTAACACCTGCACAGCAAACCCCACAAGCCTTGACAGCCATTCCTCAGCAACTGGGTTTGCCCCTGATTGTCAAACCACCGCATGAAGGATCTTCTATTGGTGTCAGCAAGGTCAGCCACAGCGATCAATTGTTGGCAGCCATTGCAGTGGCCAAGCAATCCGACCCTTATGTGATGTGTGAAGCTTTTATTCAGGGCGAAGAAGTCACCTGTCCCGTGTTGGGCGAGGCCGACAACGCCTTTGCATTGCCGGTGGTCAGAATCGCAGCGCCGGATGGTGCATACGACTACCAGAATAAATACTTCACAGACGCTGTGGCCTACCACTGCCCGAGTGGATTGCCAAAAGAAGAAGAGCAAGCCATTCAAGCCATGAGCGTGGCTGCGTACCGTGCACTTGGATGTCGTGGTTGGGGCCGTGCAGATGTGATGATCCGTGCCAGCGACCGCCAACCCTTTCTGCTGGAAATGAACACCAGCCCCGGCATGACCAGCCACTCCTTGGTGCCTATGTCTGCCAAGGCGGCTGGTATGGCATATGCTGATTTGTGTGTTCGCTTGCTAGAAGATGCACGGCTTGATTCGACCATGGGGGCATCGCACGCATGAGAGCACGCGACGCCATGTACATGAGCCGAGATACGGCGCCAGAGTTGGCGTTGGATGTGCGGTTGATGAATATCACCAGTCGATGGATGTTGTGGCTGGCCGGCCTGTTGTTCGTCGGCATGCTTGTGATGTGGATTGCCCGCCACCCGGTATTCACCATCACGGGTATGCAGGTGTTGGGCGAGGTTCGCCACAACAATGAAGTCACATTGCGCGCCAATGTGGTGCCGCGTTTGCAAGGCAGCTTTTTCACCGTCGACTTGTTGCGTGCCAAAGCAACTTTTGAAAACGTGCCGTGGGTCAGACAGGCGGTGGTGCAACGCGAGTTTCCCAACCGTTTGCGCGTAGAAATTCTCGAGCACGAACCGGTGGCTTATTGGGGCCCCGAAGCAGATTCACGGCTAGTGAACAAACAAGGCCAAGTGTTCAGCGCTAACTTTGGTGAGTTGGACAACGAGAACCTGCCGCACCTGTCGGGACCAGACAGCGAATCAATTCGCGTGTTGCAAATGTTCAATGCCTTGGGGCCTGTGTTCACCCAAATGCAATTGAACATGGGCGCGCTGGAATTGACAGCCAGAGGCAGCTGGCGCGCACGTTTTAAAAACGGAGCGCTCATTGAACTTGGCAGAGGCAGTGAACAAGAAGTGATGGCGCGTGTGCAACGTCTGACGCAAACACTGGCGCAAGTCAGCCAGCGTTATGGCCGTCAGACGCAGTCGTTGGAGTCTGCAGATTTGCGTTATGTGAATGGCTATGCGTTGCGCTTGCGCGGTGTCAGCACATTGGATTCAACAGCAACAAGGTAAGTAAAAAGAGGTTCGCATGGCTAAAGAATACAAAGACTTGGTCGTAGGTTTGGACATCGGAACCAGCAAAGTGATGGTGGTGGTGGCCGAGGTATTGCCCGGTGCCGAACTCAAGCTCGCTGGTTTTGGCATTGCCCCGAGCAGCGGACTCAAGCGCGGTGTCGTGGTCAATATCGACGCTACCGTGCAAAGCATACAAATGGCTTTGAAAGAAGCCGAGTTGATGGCGGATTGCAAGATCACGCGTGTGTACACCGGCATCACGGGCAGCCACATCAGAGGCATGAATTCGCATGGCATGGTGGCGGTCAAAGACCGCGAGGTCACCGCTGCCGATGTGGCGCGTGTGGTCGAAACCGCCAAAGCCGTCAATATCTCCAACGACCAGCGCTTGCTGCTGGTGGAGCCGCAGGAATTCATCATTGACGGGCAAGATGTCAAGGAGCCGATTGGCATGAGCGGTATCCGCTTGGAAGCCAAAGTGCATATCGTCACCGGCGCACAAAGCGCCGCAGAAAACATCATCAAATGTGTGCGCAGATGCGGCTTGGATGTCGAGCAACTCATGCTCAATCCGCTCGCGTCCAGCTATTCCGTTTTAACTGCTGACGAAAAAGAACTCGGCGTCGCCTTGGTAGACATTGGCGCGGGCAGCACCGATATCGCCATCTTCACGGGTGGCGCCATCAGACACACGGCGGTCATTCCCATCGCTGGCGACTTGATCACCAGCGACATCGCCATGGCGTTACGCACACCCACCAAGGACGCAGAAGAAATCAAAGTTGAATCGGGTTACGCCAAACAGTTGTTGGCCGACCCCAATATCCAAGTGGAAGTGCCGGGTCTGGGCGACCGCGGTCCGCGCATGCTCAGCCGTCAGGCGTTGGCAGGAGTGATCGAGCCGCGTGTCGAAGAAATTTACGCCTTGGTGCAACAGGTCTTGCGTGAATCCGGGTTTGAAGAAGTATTGTCGTCAGGCATTGTGCTGACCGGCGGCAGCGCCATGATGCCCGGCATGATCGAGCTCGGAGAAGACATCTTTTTGAAAGCGGTGCGCCGTGGCGTGCCGCGTTACAGCAGCGCGTTGTCGGACATGGTGTCGCACCCGCGTGCGGCCACCGTGATGGGTTTGCTGGAAGAAGCAAGGCTTGCACGGTTGCGTGGTTTTCGCGTGGCGCAAAAAAACGGTTCGGTCAAGACCGCCATGGGGCGTGTCAAAGACTGGTTAGTGGGGACCTTCTGACCATGGACAACAACTATTTCACGGTATCGCTTTCATCCCGCCGCAGCAAATGCCGACGATGGCGACCTTGTTCACGGGGGGCGCCACCAAGTTGAAAGATCACATATCCATTCAAAAAATACACACATTCAGGGCAACTGCAACACACATTCGGAGAGAACTATGAAAATTGAAATGATGGAATCCAGCGAATTCAACCCAGAGACGCAAATTCGAGTGATCGGCGTCGGCGGCGGTGGCGGTAACGCGGTCGAACACATGATCAGCAGCGGTGTGCGTGGCGTTGAATTCATATGTGCCAACACCGATGCGCAAGCCTTGAAAGTCAGCTCAGCGCACCGCGTTATTCAATTGGGTGACAACGGTTTGGGAGCAGGCAGCAAACCCGAGCGTGGTCAGGCCGCCGCTGAAGCTGCCATCGACAATATTCGCGAAGTGTTGCAAGGTGCCAATATGGTGTTCATCACCGCAGGCATGGGCGGCGGCACCGGCACCGGGGCCGCACCTGTGGTGGCGCGGGTGGCTCGTGAAATGGGCATCCTCACCGTCGGCGTAGTGACCAAGCCTTTTGATTGGGAAGGTGGACGGCGCATGACCAATGCAGAAGCTGGTTTGGCCGAACTTGAGGCCAATGTGGACTCGCTGATTGTGGTGCTGAACGAAAAACTGCAAGAAGTGCTCGGCGACGATGTCAGCCAAGATCAAGCGTTTGCATTCGCCAATGATGTGCTGAAAAACTCGGTCGGTGGTATTGCTGAAATCATCAATGTAGAAGCCTTGGTGAACGTGGACTTTGAAGACGTGCGTACCGTCATGAGTGAGCAGGGCAAAGCGATGATGGGAACGGCCACTGCCAGCGGCCCAGACCGCGCTCGCATTGCTGCCGAACAAGCGGTGGCTTGCCCGCTGCTCGAGGGCGTGGATATGACCGGTGCAAAAGGTGTACTGGTGTTGATCACGGCAGCCAAAGGTGCATTGAAATTGGCCGAATCACGCGAGGCCATGAACACCATTCGTGCCTTTGCTTCACCCGAAGCCCATGTGATTTACGGCACAGCTTATGACGAAACCTTAGGAGACCAGATCCGTGTCACGGTGGTTGCCACCGGTTTGGCGCAACCCGGCCGTCGCATGGCCCCGCCTTTGTCTGTCATCCGAACAGGCACGGACAACGCGGTGTATGCCAACCCTGCCGATGTCATGCCAGTGGCCATATCGCCAACAGCGCATGCGGGCAGCGATGGCATCAACCGCGCTTCAATGGCACAAACCAGCAACGATGTGAATGTCAATGTGCCCAGTGTGTGGCGTACCAATCGCACGCAAGCCGCGGCCAAGGTTGACGCTTTATCGTCGGGCGGCATGGACAATTACGAAATCCCCGCGTTCTTGCGAAAACAGGCCGATTAAAATTCACTTGTGCTGAAACAAAGAACTTTACAAACCATGACCCGCGCCGTCGGCGTGGGCTTGCACAGCGGGCAACGTGTCGAGTTGACCTTGCGCCCTGCCGCGCCTGACACGGGTATTGTGTTCAGGCGCATTGACCTTGCGCAGCCGGTAGACATACCCGTTGGGGCCTTGTCGGTCACTGACACACGACTGGCTTCAACCATCGAAGCACACGGCGCCAAGGTGCACACGGTTGAGCATTTGATGTCTGCTTGCAGCGGTTTGGGTTTGGACAATTTGTATATTGACATCACCGCCGAAGAGGTGCCCATTCTTGACGGGTCGGCGTCTTCGTTTGTGTTCTTGTTGCAATCTGCAGGCATTGAATTGCAAAACGCCCCCAAGCGTTTCTTGCGCATCTTGCAAGAAGTCACTGTCAGCCAAGGCGAAGGGGATCAAAAAAAATGGGCCAGCCTTTATCCGCACCACGGATTTAAGCTGAGTTTTGAAATCGATTTCAAACACCCTGCGGTGGACACCACGGGCCAATCGGTCACTTTTGACATGGACACGGGGCACTACAGCCGTGACATTGCCAGAGCCCGCACTTTTGGATTTACCCGGGATGTGGAGTGCATGCGATCTCACGGCTTGGCCTTGGGCGGCGGGTTGGACAACGCCATCGTCATGGACGACTACAAGGTGCTCAACAGCGATGGCCTTCGTTACGACGATGAATTCGTCAAGCACAAAATTCTGGATGCCATGGGCGACTTGTACTTGCTGGGCAAACCCATGCTGGGTCATTACCGCGCATTTCGATCCGGACACGCATTGAACAACTTGCTGTTGCGTGAACTCCTAAGCCGCTCCTATGCTTACGAATGGGTCAGCTTTGACGACGAACGCTTGGCCCCTAAGGGCTTGGCGCAACTTTCCCCCGCTTGGTAACTAACCCGGTTTAACCGCCACGACCGCCGCGCAACATACCGCTGGCTTTGGCGCGGCCCATGCCGGCTAGGGCCATCAGCGCCATGCCACGCGATGCATGCGCATGGGTGATGGCAAGCCCCAAGGCATCTGCGGCATCTGCGCCGGGCAGTGAAGGCAAAAGCAACAAGCGCTTGACCATTTCCTGTACCTGCGCCTTGGCTGCCTTGCCGTGGCCTGCGACAGCTTTCTTCATCTGCAATGCGGTGTATTCGGCCACTGGCAGCGACATATGCGAGAGTGCCGCTAAACAAGCCCCACGGGCCTGACCAAGCAACAAAGTCGATTGCGGATTCACATTCACAAACACGATTTCAATGGCAGCAGTTTGCGGTTGGTAGCGTTTTGTCACTTCGCAAATGCCTTCAAACAGCACACCAACGCGGGCAGTCAAATCGGAACGCGGCAAATGCGTGGTGGTGATGGTGCCGCTGGCAACATAGTCCAATTTCCCATGGGCCCAATGCACCACGCCAAAGCCGGTGGTTTGCAAGCCAGGGTCAATGCCCAAAATATTCATGGCAATACCGCGGAAGACATGCGGCCTTGGATGACTTGGGCGCGCTCTGCCAAGTAAGGCGATTGAGGCAACTTTTCAAAATACTTGGGTCGTGGCAGCATGACCGCCAAGCGCGCCGATTGCCAAGGATTGAGTTGCGATGCTGGCTTTGAAAAATAATGCTGTGCAGCTGCTTGCGCACCAAACACGCCTTTGCCCCATTCCACATGGTTGAGGTAAATCTCAAGGATGCGTTGTTTGCTGAGAAAAGTCTCCAGCGCCAAAGTGATCAAGAGCTCTTGGCCTTTGCGTAAAAAATTACGTTCACCTGAGAGAAACAGGTTTTTCGCCAGTTGCTGGGTGATCGTCGAGCCACCCACTACCTTGGGAGCTTTGCCTTTGCTGCTCGAGCGGATTTGTGCTTTTTCGTTGCGCATCCAAGCCCTTTCAATGGCTTGCCATTGCACACCATCATGGCTGGCAAACAGGTCGTCTTCGGCGGCAATCACGGCACGGCCCAAAGAAGAATGGATGCGAGAAGCGGGAACCCATTGCTGACGCCAGCGAAAGCGATTGTCAGACTTGAGCAGTTGCACGATTTGTGAGCGTTCAAAGGCCGACGATTGGGGGTCGACAAATCGCATCATCGCTACTCGGGCTACAAAATAGAGTTGCAATCCAAGAAATGCCAACACCATCAACAACAACCAGCGGCGAAACAACTGGCCTCTGCTGAACCGTGTTCTGGGCGCTGCATGGCTCATGGCTCTGGTGACTCCGCTTGGACCGTTTGGTTGCTTTTGAAGGTGTAGCGCGACACCATGGCCAATTGGTCAAATTCTTTTTTCATGGCATGGGTAAACACCCCAAATGGCCCAGCACTTGCAGCAATATTTAAAGCCGCGCGGTCAAGCGCTGCAATGCCCGAGCTTTTGAGGATTTGTGTGGCCAACACGCGCCCTTGGGCATTGACAGTCAGCACCATGGTGAGGCTGCCATAAAGTTTTTCGCCATTGGCTTGCGGAAAAAAGCGCGTACCGCGTTCTTCAATCAAACGGCGCATGTGGTTTTGGTACACCGCAAAACTCACTTCACGGGTTGCGGGACTGACGTAGCGCGTGCGGGGTCTGGCGTTTTGTTCTGCAATGCGGCGTTCAATTTCAGCCAACATGTCCAGCAACTGCCGCTGTCGTTGTGCCTGCTCAGCGGCTTGCGAAGAAGTTTGGGGTTGAACGGCTGAATTGACCGCGATTTGTTGTTTGATGCTGGCCAAGAGCGCGGTTTGTTGCTGCTTCATTTGCTGCAACTTGGCTTGGTTGGCATCATCTGCCAGCCCGACCTGCGATTTTTCCGACAAGGGCAAGGGTGATTGGGTGCGGCCGGTTGAGGCCTCACCGCCGCCTTGTAAATTGGCCTGCGCCAGAGCTTGCGGCTTAAGCGTGGGCGGGCCTTCGCTGCGGCCATTCACCAAAATAATGTCCAGTGGACTTTGTGTCATCAACCGGTCAAAGCCTTGCGGGTCTGCGAATTTGAAGGCCAACAAACTGGCATGCAAACCCACTGACAAAGTGATGGCGATTTGCATGGGTGTGATCTGCAACGGCATAGGGATCACATGGCTGCGTCAGGGGCAGTTTCGCCCGGGGTGCTGGCATCGCTGGCGGCGTCTTCCATGTCCAAGGCGATGGCGATCGGGCCGACTGCATCGTCGTCTTCAGCGTTGTCTTCTTCCGGGGCAGACACCGTGTCCAGCAGGCTGATAAATGTGGCTTTGACATCCAATGCCATGGTGTCAACCTGTCCGAGTTTGACCCGCACCAAAGCGCCACGCTCGAGCGCCGGTGCACCGGCTACGCTCAGCACCAACGGTAAATTGACAGCTCTCACCAAAGGGGGTTCGCCGGGGAAGGCCTTGATCACTGAAGCGTCAATTTCTTCCAATTGGTGTTGCTGTAGGTACTTGAGTGTCCAGTACCTCTCCATGGTGGCTTGGTGCGTGTTGTAGGCGCTGTAGGCATCTTCAAACGCAGACACGATAGACATCAGGTTGGCATCTTTCGGTTTGAACGGCGCCACCAGTGCCGCTGTGTTGCCATGTTGCACGCAGGCTACCAACTGCCATTGGTTGACCAGATCGGTGTAGCGGCGCAGCGGTGAAGTGCTCCATGCATAACACGGCACACCTATACCTGCATGTGGCAGCGCACGCGTGCCCATGCGTACTTTCACGCCTGGCGCCATGCTGGCTTGGCTGCGGTAGAGACCTGGCACGCCCAAGTCGGCCAGCCACTGCCCCCAAGTGCTGTTGGCCAAAATCATGGCCTCTGCAACGATCAGGTCAAGGGCGGCCCCGCGTGGGCGGATGCTCAGGTGCACCGTTTCATCGCCAACGGGTCCATGTGCGGGCACGCCGTTGAGTTTGAAATTGAAATCCGGCCGGTTGAACTGCTCGGGTTTACCACGCACTTGTTCCCGCATGGCTTTGAGCTGCTTGGCCAGTTTGTGCATGAAGGACAGCGCAGCGCGGGGCAGACCTTGGTCCAGCAGTGGGTCCGGGTGCTGAAAGTCTGCATCGGTGAGCCACTGCTCGGTAACCACATGGTCGAGTTTGTCGTGCCGCAAATTTGCTTGAATAGGAACTTGCTCCAGTCGCGTGGTGGTGTGTTCAATGGCCAGCGTGTCTTCGTTGAAACTGACATACAAAGAAAGCGCAGGACAAGCCCGCCCTTCGTCCAAGGTGTAGGTTTGCACGACGCTGTCTGGCAACATGGTGATTTTGTGGCCGGGCATGTAGACGGTGGACAAGCGCTGCCGCGCCAGTTGGTCCAAAGCGTCGCCCGGTTGCAGCGCCAACGCAGGTGCAGCAATGTGTATGCCCAGCACCACGGTGCCACTGCCCAAGCCTTGTACGGATAACGCGTCATCGATTTCGGTGGTTTGCGAATCGTCAATCGAATAGGCCGCCACATCAGCGAGTGGCAAGTTTTGTGGCAAGGCGGGTGCTTGCAACGCAGGAAATCCGGTGCCCTTAGGGAAATGGTCAAACAAAAACCGTTGCCAATGAAAGTCATACGGACTTTTGACTGCACCAGCTTTTTGCAGCAAGGTCAGGGGCGCTTGCTGGCTTTGCTTGGCAGCCAACACCACGGCTTTGTATTCGGCTGAATTTTTGTCCGGCTTGAACAAAATTTTGTAGAGCTGTGCTTGTATCGGCGCAGGGCAATTGCCTTCAATCAATTGCTGCGCCCAGGATTCCATGAGTTCTTGCAGCGCTTTTTTCTTTTCAATAGCCGCCAATGCTTGCGCGATGATGTCAGCCGAGGCTTTTTTGAAGTGTCCTTTGCCGGCACGGCGGAAATAATGCGGCGCCGCGGTCAGTTTGAGCAGGCAGGAGACTTGCTCAGTCAAACTGGCTTTGTCGCTGAAATATTCACGGGCAAGGTCGGCGAATGAAAATTCGTCAGGCGGCGCAAATTCCCAGGCCAGCTCTAATTCAATGCTGTCAGCGGTGACAGCCGCCTCGCGCAGCAAATCGACAGGCGCGGGTTTTTCAAACCGCAACAATACTTGGGCCGCTTTGACCTTCACGCGCTTGCCGGATTCAAGCTCTATTTGGGCGGATGTGTCGGTGTCGGACAGCACGCGACCGCTGTGGAGTTTGCCGGCTTCTTCGAACAATGCATACATGGCTGCAATTGTCACATGCGGGGCGAGCATGCAGCCGGGTGAAGTGGAATAGGTTGATAATTCCGGCATGGCTCTGAGTTTTGAAAAACCCTATGTATGGCGACAATTCACGCATGTCTTGCGTGGCTTTGATGGACAGTTGACGCTGGCGGTTACTTTGTTGGCTGTCGCTGGTTTGATCACCATGTTTGGCTCTGGTTATGCAAGCGGCATACGCTTTTGGGACCATGCCAGAAATCTTGCACTGGCTTTTTGCATCATGTTTGTGGTGGCCCAAATTCCGCCGCAGCGCTTGATGACTTTCGCGGTGCCCATTTATACCGTTGGACTTGCGCTCTTGGTCGCCGTGGCCTTGTTCGGTTTGACCAAAAACGGCGCGCGCCGCTGGCTCAATATTGGTATCGTGATTCAACCCAGTGAAATCATGAAGATCGGCTTGCCTTTGATGCTGGCTTGGTGGTTTCAAAAGCGCGAAGGGCAGTTGCGTCCGTTAGATTTTTTGGTGGCGACTGTTTTGTTGGTCATGCCAGTGGCTTTGATCGCCCGACAACCTGACATGGGTACCGCCATTTTGGTGATGTCCGCAGGTGTATATGTGTTGTACTTCGCCGGATTGGGCTGGAAGTGGATCATCCCGCCTATCCTCATCGGGTTGATTGCCATTGCCTTGTTGGTTGTATTTGAGCCCATGCTTTGCGCCGATGGAGTCAAGTGGCACATGTTCAGAGAATACCAACGGCAGCGGGTGTGTACCTTGCTAGACCCTTGGCGCGACCCACTGGGCAAAGGCTTTCACATCATCCAAGGCATGATTGCCATTGGCTCTGGTGGTTTCTTTGGCAAAGGCTTCATGCAGGGCACGCAAACCCACCTGGACTTCATTCCAGAGCGCACTACCGATTTTATTTTTGCGGCTTACGGCGAAGAATTCGGTTTGCTGGGCAATTTGTGTTTGATCGCCGGCTTTGTGTTTTTGGTGTTCCGTGGCTTGGCCATTGCACTTGAAGGCCCCACATTGTTTGCCCGCTTATTGGCAGGCAGTGTGACCTTGATTTTCTTCACCTACGCATTCGTCAACATGGGCATGGTCAGCGGCATACTTCCCGTTGTGGGCGTGCCCTTGCCTTTCATCAGTTATGGCGGGACAGCCATGGTCACGCTAGGTTTGGGCATGGGTATTTTGCTGTCCATTGCCAAAGCCAAACAGTTGGTGCAATCATGAGTAAAAAAATAGGCATAGTCGGTACGGGAAACATGGGTGGCGGAATGGCCAAACGCTTATTGGATGTGGGTTGGCCGGTGTTTGTGCATGACCTAGATGCCACCAAGCAAGCAGCCTTGCAAACCGCAGGTGCTCAAGCTTGCGCGCATGCGGCAGCGCTGGCGCAAGCCGCTGAAGTGGTTATCGTGTGCGTGATTGATGCTGTTCAAGTGCAGCAGGTTTTCGACGGCGCTGAGGGCTTGCTGGCAGGTTTGACAGCCGGTCAAACAGTGGTCATGTGTCCCACCATCGCCCCCGCTGACACAGAACACTTTGCCCAGCAATTGCAGGCCATCGGCGTGCACATGGTGGACGCCCCCATGAGCGGCGGGCCGATACGCGCCGCCAACGGCACCATGAGCCTGATGCTCGCTGCACCTGAAGTGGTACTGGCAGAGCAAGAAGAATTGCTGCACACCTTGTCTGACAAATGCGTTGTCATCAGTCACCGTGTCGGCGATGGTGCCAGAGTCAAACTGGTCAACAACCTGCTCGCTGGCATCAACCTGGTAGGCGCTTGCGAGGTCATGGTGCTGGCCGAAAAAATGGGCCTGGACAAGGAAAATACTTTGTCCTTGATCGAGCGTTCCAGCGGCCAGAACTGGATAGGCACTGACCGCTTGCGCCGAGTGTTGGCAGGAGACACCACCATAGGTTCGCACATGCGGTTGTTGGCCAAGGACACCCGTTTGGCCATGGCCTCTGCTCAACAGGTGGGCTATGCGGGCTGGTTGGGTGAGTCCGCTGCCAAAGCCTTTGCCATGGCTTGCGAGCAAGGCATGACCGACATGGATGACAGCAACATGCTGGCCTTTATCCGCCAGGCCGCCGACCGCCCCTAAGCTTGCCCTGCAAACTGCCGTCGGTCGGTTCCACACCGGTTGATGGCAATAACCTGATGCGCTCATGTCCAAACCACGGCTTCTACAATGGTCGAATGATTGCACATGAACCCACCCTCGAACGCTTAGCCATTGCCCAAAGCTTGTTGCTCACGCCTTACGGCTTGGACGAAAGCCACCTCACTCAAGCACTGTCTGCCATCCGCGCGCACCGGATTGACGATGCGGATTTGTATTTCCAGTACACCCGCTCCGAGGGCTGGAGCTTGGAAGAGGGTATTGTCAAAACCGGTTCATTCAGTATCGACCAGGGCGTGGGCGTGCGCGCAGTCAGCGGCGAAAAAACCGCCTTTGCTTATTCGGACGATATCTCCATGGCTTCCCTGATGGACGCGGCGCACACCGTGCGCAGCATTGCCGCAGCGGGGAACACCGCCAGCACCAAAGTCCCGGGCAGACGCATCGCCAAGGCGCGCAGCCTCTACCGCGACGACGACCCGATCGCCAGCTTAGACAGCACCGCCAAAGTCAATTTGCTCGAGCGCATCGAGCAACAAGCCCGCGCCAAAGACCCGCGCGTGGTGCAAGTCATGGCCGGCTTGGCCAGTGAATACGACGTGGTGCTGGTCGCGCGCGCCGACGGCACCTTGGCCGCCGATGTGCGCCCCTTGGTGCGTTTGTCAATCAATGTGATCGTGGAAGAAAAAGGCCGCCGTGAAAGCGGTTCAGCAGGTGGCGGCGGTCGTTTCGGGTTGGCGCATTTCGATGCGGCTTGTTTGACACGCTATGTGGACGAAGCCGTCGGTGCAGCGCTGACCAATTTGCAGGCGCAAGCTGCGCCTGCGGGCGAAATGACCGTGGTGCTGGGCTCGGGCTGGCCCGGCATTTTGTTGCACGAAGCCATAGGACACGGTTTGGAAGGCGACTTCAACCGCAAAGGCTCGAGCGCATTCAGCGGAAAAATCGGCCAACGGGTCGCTGCCAAAGGTGTCACCGTGCTCGACGATGGCACCATTGCCGATCGCCGTGGTTCACTCAATGTGGACGATGAAGGCAATGCCAGCCAGCGCAATGTGCTGATTGAAGACGGTATTTTGAGAGCCTATATCCAAGACAGCATGAACGCACGCTTGATGGGCGTGGCGCCTACTGGCAACGGCAGACGCGAAAGCTACGCCCATGTGCCCATGCCGCGCATGACCAACACTTATATGTTGGGCGGTGACAAGCACCCGGAAGAAATCGTCGCCAGCATCAAAAAAGGTTTGTACGCCACCAATTTCGGCGGCGGCCAGGTGGACATCACTTCGGGCAAGTTTGTGTTTTCCGCCAGCCAGGCTTACTGGGTGGAAAAAGGAAAAATCCAATACCCGGTCAAAGGCGCGACCTTGGTCGGCAATGGCCCTGACTCTTTGACCCGCGTGAGCATGATCGGCAACGACATGGCTCTAGACCCGGGTGTCGGTACCTGCGGCAAAGAAGGCCAAAGTGTGCCGGTAGGTGTGGGTCAACCCACTCTGCGTATCGACGGATTGACGGTAGGCGGCACAGCTTGAAACCGGTGCTGTTGGCTGTGCTACATTTCAAGCTATGAATTCAGCGCTTTTTCACTTTGCTTATTTTTATGTCTCACGCTCCAACGGCGGTCGAGAGGTCTGAAAGCAAACAAAGCTCTGAACTCCCCAACCTACCGCCGAACTCCGGCGGTTTTTTTTTGTTCCCAAATTTGTCATTCATAAACAGTTGCAGCCTTCCAGGAGTCTTCCATGAAATCCCATCCCAAAGATGCTTATGCACCGATCGATGACCAGACCAGCCAGACCGACGACCAACGCATCAAGGACATCACCGTGCTGCCGCCACCCGAACATTTGATCCGCTTTTTTCCGATTGCTGGAACCGCTGTTGAAAAATTGATCAGCCAGACACGCCAGCGCATCGCCAAAATCATGGCCGGTAAAGACGACCGCTTGCTGGTGGTCATGGGCCCTTGTTCTATCCACGACCCTGCGGCGGCGCTGGACTATGCGCGCCGTTTGAAAGCCGAGCGCGAAAAATACAAAGACACATTGGAAATCGTCATGCGCGTGTACTTTGAGAAACCGCGCACCACGGTTGGCTGGAAAGGCTTGATCAACGATCCTTACCTTGACGAGAGTTTCCGCATTGACGAAGGCCTGCGCATCGCACGCCAATTGCTGATTGAAATCAACCGCACCGGCGTTCCCGCAGGCAGCGAATTTTTAGATGTGATTTCTCCTCAATACATAGGCGACCTGATCAGCTGGGGCGCTATTGGTGCCCGCACCACTGAGAGCCAAGTACACCGCGAATTGGCCTCAGGTTTGTCCGCACCGATCGGCTTTAAAAACGGTACCGATGGCAACATCAAAATCGCAACCGACGCGATACAAGCTGCGTCACGCGGCCACCATTTTTTGTCGGTGCATAAAAACGGTCAGGTGGCGATTGTGCAAACCCAAGGCAACCCGGATTGCCACGTGATTTTGCGCGGCGGCAAAGCGCCGAACTATGACGCCGCCAGCGTGTCATCAGCTTGCAAAGAGCTGGAAGCCGCCAAATTGCCAGCCACATTGATGGTCGACTGCAGCCACGCCAACAGCAGCAAACAACACGAACGCCAATTGGTGGTGGCCAAAGACATTGCCGCTCAATTGGCCGGTGGTTCGCACCAGGTGTTCGGTGTCATGGTGGAAAGCCATTTGCAGCCAGGCGCGCAAAAATTCACGCCCGGCAAAGACAAGGTCGAGGGCTTGGTCTACGGCCAAAGCATCACCGACGCCTGCCTGTCATGGGACGATTCGCTGGAAGTGCTGAAGGTGTTGGACGAAGGCATCAAGGCGCGTCGCAAAGCGAAGAAATAAGCCTTCTCATGAAAACGGACTGCCTGGCAGTCCGTTTTTTTTCATCAGTCCATCTCTGATGATTTTTCAGTGCTTGAGCGCATCCAGCAGTTGTTGGTGTATGCCGCCAAAGCCGCCGTTGCTCATGCACACAATTTGATCGCCGGGTCGTGCAGCGGCCTTGACCTGTGACACCAGCGTCGCGATGTTGTCTGCCACGCTGGCGCGCGCGCCCATGGGCGCGAGTGCTTCAGGCGCATTCCAATCTAGACCGGCGGTGTGGCAAAACGCCAGATCGGCCTGCTCAAGGCTCCAAGGCAGCTGCGATTTCATGGCGCCGAGTTTCATGGTGTTGCTGCGCGGCTCGAACACTGCCAGTATGCGGGCTTGACCCACGCTGCGTCGCAGTCCGTCCAAGGTGGTTCGAATGGCGGTCGGGTGATGGGCGAAATCGTCAAATACGTTGATGGCTTGCGCGCCGCTGCCTATGCTGCCGCGCAACTCCATGCGGCGGCGTACATTCTCAAAATGTCCCAAAGCATCAGCCGCTTGTGCCGGCGTCACGCCCACATGCGCTGCTGCGGCAATGGCCGCTAAGGCGTTCATTTGGTTGTGCACGCCGGTCAAGCCCCAACGAACCTGAGCCACTGGCTTGCCGGATTGAAGCACTTCGAAATCATGCGGCTCGCCCTGCGCCTGCCATTCACCGCCTTGGCCGAAACCGGCGACTGTGCTCCAGTGCCCCATGCCCAATACGCGCTGCAAACTCTCTTGTTCGGCGTTCACCACCAGACAGCCGCTGCCCGGCACGGTGCGCACCAAGTGGTGAAACTGGCGCTCGATGGCTGCGAGGTTGTCAAAAATATCCGCGTGGTCAAACTCTAAGTTGTTCAACACGGCGGTGCGCGGGCGGTAATGCACAAACTTGCTGCGCTTGTCGAAAAACGCGGTGTCGTATTCGTCGGCTTCAATCACAAACAATGGTCTGGTTTGTCCTGTAGCCAGTTGCCCCAAGCGCGCCGACACGCCGAAATTCAGTGGCACGCCGCCGATCAAAAACCCCGGCGTCAAACCGGCTTGGTCCAGTATCCAACTCAGCATGGCCGTGGTGGTGGTTTTGCCGTGCGTACCGGCCATGGCCAGCACATGCCGGGTTTGGCCGGGCGCGTGCAGCACATGGTCGCTCAGCCATTGCGGGCCGCTGGTATAGGGAAGACCGGCTTCCAAAACCACTTCCATCAACGGGTAACGGGGTGAGCCGTCAGCACTTCTGGCGCGTGACACCACATTGCCGACCACAAACATGTCCGGCTTCAAGCTCAACTGCTCGGCGCTGTAGCCCTCGATCAATTCAATGCCCAAAGCGCGCAACTGGTCGCTCATCGGAGGGTAAACGCCGGTGTCGCAACCGGTGACCCGGTGACCGGCTTCGCGGGCCAAGGCGGCCAGACCGCCCATGAAGGTGCCGCAAATGCCTAATATATGTATATGCATGGAGGTGCATTGTAGAAGTCGCAGGTGGACAGGCTTTGCCAAGCCCTGAGAACCGCTGAGGTCTTGCCGGATCAAGTCACAATCCAGGTCATGACAAGCGATACCGCACAGGAAATTGCCGCCACTGCCGCCCGCTTGGTGGTGGAAGAGGGCATGGAATTTGGGCCTGCCAAGCGCCGGGCTGTGCGCGAACTTGGTTTATCCCCGCGCCAGGCATTGCCGGACAACGACTTGCTGGAGCGTGAAGTTTTTGACTATGTGCAATTGTTTTGTGCTGAAACCCAACCGCAAGAATTGTTGGCCTTGCGTCAATTGGCCCTGACTTGGATGCGGCGTTTGGAGGAATTCCGACCCCATTTGAGCGGTGCCGTCTGGCGCGGAACCGCTACGCGTTTATCGGATATTTACATTCAATTGTTTTGCGATGACAGCAAACAAGCCGAATTGCAACTGCTGGACAAAGGGGTGCGCTTTGAGGTCAGCTCGGTCAGCGGTTTTCAAGGCGAGACGGTGGACGCACTCAGCATACACAGCCGCTGCCCGGTATTGAATGAAGACATTGGTGTGCACCTGATGGTGTATGACTATGACGATTTGCGCGGCGCGCTGCTGCCTGACAGCCGTGGCAAGCCTATGCGTGGGGATATAGATGGATTGCAGCGCTTGGTGGACAATGCCGCATGACCCAAGATATTGAAAAACCAAGCAACCTTAGCCAAAGCAGGCGCAGCTTTGTGGCTGTGGCCGCAGGTGCCTTGGCCGCTGGGCTGGGAGCGGCCTGGTGGCGCAGCCAGTCACAGCAACTGCCGCCGGCCATGATGGATGCCTTGTGGAGCGCGGAGTTTGAGAGGCCAGATGGCTCGCCTTTGAAACTGGTGGATTTCAAAAACCGTCCGCTGGTGATTAATTTTTGGGCGACTTGGTGTACCCCATGCGTGGAAGAAATGCCTTTATTGAACACCTTCTTTCAAGAAAATGCAGCTAAAAACTGGCAAGTCTTGGGATTGGCTATCGATCAGCCGAGCGCTGTCAAGCGGTTTTTAACCCAGTACCCGGTAGAATATGCCATCGGTATGGCTGGCTTGAATGGCACGAAGCTCATGACCGCATTGGGCAACCAACAAGGCGGCTTACCGTTTACTTTAGTGATAGATTCACAGGGTGGGTTGTTACAGCGCAAACTTGGTAAACTGTCAGACAGCGATATTCGTTCCTGGACCTGAAGCCAGATTCCGTTTGTGTGGCGCTAGACCATTGTTTTGAAAATGGTGTAAATTAGCAGCTTATTAACAGCAATTCACTGTAAGTTATATGGATTTAAGAAAACTTAAAACTTTGATCGACTTGGTCTCCGAGTCCAATGTGTCGGAACTTGAAATCACCGAAGCCGAGGGCAAGGTTCGTATTGTCAAAGGTCCGGTTGGCGCGCCTGTGGCCCTGGCCGCGCCCGTGATGGTGGCGGCACCAGTGCCTGGCGCTTCAGCGGATGGATCGGCAGCAACACCTGCAACGCCCGCCGCTGCAGAACCGGCCGCCATCAGCGGTCATATCGTCAAGTCGCCCATGGTGGGCACGTTTTACACAGCATCCAGTCCGGAAGCCAAGCCCTTTGTCCAAGTGGGCAGTGTCATCAATGAAGGCGACACCATTTGCATCATTGAAGCCATGAAAATCCTCAATGAAATCGAGGCGGACAAAAGCGGAACAGTCACGCGCATCATGGTGGTCAACGGCCAGGCTGTCGAGTACGGTCAATCTCTTTTCATCATCGAGTGATCCCCGTACATGTTTAAAAAGATTCTGATCGCCAACCGGGGCGAAATAGCACTTCGCATTCAGCGCGCCTGTAAAGAACTCGGTGTCGAAGCTGTGGTGGTCTATTCCGAAGCCGACCGTGAAGCCAAATATGTCAAGTTAGCCGAAGAGGCGGTGTGTATTGGACCGGCGGCTTCCGCTCAAAGTTACCTGAATATGCCGGCCATTATTTCGGCGGCAGAAGTCACGGATGCCCAAGCCATTCATCCCGGTTACGGCTTTCTGAGCGAAAACGCCGACTTTGCCGAGCGGGTTGAAAAAAGCGGCTTTGTTTTTATTGGGCCTACACCTGAATCCATCCGCATGATGGGCGACAAGGTGTCTGCCAAGCAAGCCATGATCAAAGCGGGCGTGCCCTGTGTGCCCGGTTCAGACGGTGAACTGCCAGACGATCCAGCGCAAATACGCCGAATTGGCAAAGCGGTCGGTTACCCGGTCATCATCAAAGCCGCAGGCGGCGGTGGCGGTCGCGGTATGCGGGTCGTGCACAACGAAGCGGCCTTGATCCATGCAGTGCAAACCACCAAAGCCGAAGCAGGTGCTGCGTTTGGCAATCCTGCGGTTTACATGGAAAAGTTTTTGCAAAACCCCCGGCATATTGAAATTCAAATACTGGCGGATAACTTCAAAAACGCCATTTACTTGGGCGAGCGCGATTGCTCCATGCAGCGCCGTCACCAAAAAGTGATCGAAGAAGCGCCGGCGCCCGGCATTGCCCGCAAGTTGATTGAACGCATCGGTGAGCGCTGTGTCGCGGCCTGCAAAAAAATGGGTTATCGCGGCGCGGGTACGTTTGAGTTTTTGTATGAAAACGGCGAGTTCTATTTCATTGAGATGAACACCCGCGTGCAAGTTGAGCATCCGGTGACCGAATTCATCACTGGTGTCGATATCGTCAAAACCCAAATCATGACCGCCTCCGGCATGAAACTGCCTTACACACAGCGGCAGATCGAAATCAAAGGCCACGCGATTGAATGCCGTGTGAATGCCGAGGACCCTTTCAAGTTCACACCTTCCCCTGGACGCATCACCATGTGGCATCCGCCGGGCGGACCCGGCGTGCGGGTGGATTCGCATGTGTACACCAATTATTTTGTGCCTTCAAACTACGATTCGATGATTGGCAAAATCATTGTGCATGGCGACACGCGAGAACACGCACTCGCTCGCATGCGCACGGCTTTGGGCGAGACCGTGGTGGAAGGCATCAGCACCAACATCGCTTTACACAGAGTGTTGATGGATGACCCTGGCTTCATCAGCGGCGGTACCAATATCCATTACTTGGAAGAATGGCTGGCGGTTCGTCAATCCTGATGGTTGAGTTGCGATTGCATTGTCCGCAAGACCAGGTGGACACCATCAGCGAAGCACTGATGGCTTTGGATGCGCTCAGTGTGTCCGTTGAAGACGCTGATGCACACACTGACCAAGAACATGCATTGTTCGGTGAGCCCGGCATGCCACCGCCTGCCGCTGGCTGGCTTCGTTCTCACGTCATTGCTTTATTTGCCGATGAGGCTTCAGCACAAGAGGCCGGGCAGTTGCTCGCGCTGCAAGCCTTTTTTGAAAACAGCAGTTTGCAAGGCATCACTGAGGTGCCCGAGCAGGACTGGGTGCGTTTGACGCAATCACAGTTTGAGCCGGTTCCCATCACCGACACATTTTGGGTGGTGCCCAGTTGGCACCAAGCCCCCGCACAAGCGCAATGGGTATTGCGATTGGACCCCGGTTTGGCATTTGGCACTGGCACGCACCCGACCACGCGCATGTGTTTGCGTTGGATTGCCATGCATCCGCCCACAGATCAACGTGTTTTGGATTATGGTTGCGGCTCCGGCATATTGGCCATTGGTGCTGCCATGGTGGGTGCGTCTCATGTGGATGCTGTCGATATCGACCCTGATGCCGTCAAAGCCACTTTGGCAAACGCCCATGACAACCAAGTCAAGATCAACACAGGTTTGCCTGAATTGGCGCAGGGCACTTACCCGCTGGTGGTGGCCAACATATTAGCTGCACCTTTGAAAGTGCTGGCGCCTTTGTTGTGTGCCCATGTGTCCTTGGGCGGCCAGTTGCTTTTGGCAGGAATTTTGACGCGCCAGACCGAAGAGATCCAAGCGGCCTACCAACCTTACTTGGCTTTGCAAGTAGCGGACGAACTCGACGGTTGGGTGCTGATGCACGGCCAGCGTGACTGACGTTTCAACAGATCTACGGCTTTAAACCCATGGCTTTTGTGACCCTTTGCCCCCAATGCCAAACCGGCTTTTCGGTGCAGCCCGACCATTTCAGCACAGCCGATGGATGGGTCAGATGCGGCCAATGTGCCCATGTGTTTCCGCTTGACCAGCATTTGTTTGAAATGGATGACCCCCGGCCTGTGCCAGAACTGGTGCAGCCTTTGTCGCGCCCAGTTGCTTTGACCGACAGTCAACAACTGCCGCCCGAACCTCAGCATGGGTGGGCGGGTTATGTGCTGGCGCTGCTGGTTTTGGTTTTTATCTTGCAGTGGGCGGTTCACCAACGCCATGCCATTGCGGGCCGTGTACCTGAATTACATCCCGTCATGCAGTGGTTGTGTCAACCGTTTTCTTGTGATGTGTATTTGCCCATGGACCCAAACCAAGTCTCGCTGGAGTCCAGTCGATTCAAACGTGTCGAGCCAGATACATTTGTGTTTGAAGGGGTTGTGAAAAACTTGGGCGATTCGCTGTTGTCGCCGCCAGCTTTGGAGCTGACCTTGAACTCAGAAGGCAGCGATGTGGTGCGCACAATCATCACGCCCACAGAGCTCGGACTGAACGAGCCTTTGCGTCCGCGCGGTAACCATGCATTTTTTGTCAGCTTTAGACTAGACCCGTCTTTGTCCCCGACAATCGACGGTTTCAAAGCATTGCTTTTTTACCCTTAAATTTTTTGAATTGGATATAGCCATGGCAGTTGTGATTTGTGGATCGTTGGCCTTTGACACCATCATGCATTTTGAAGGTCGATTCAAAGAGCAAATATTGCCAGAGCAATTGCATATTTTGAATGTGTCATTTTTGGTGCCACGTCTGCAACGAGAGTTCGGGGGGTGTGCAGGCAATATTGCCTATGGTTTGAAATTACTCGGCGGGCAACCGCTGCCGATGGCTACTTTGGGTAACGACGGTGAAAGCTATTTCAACCGACTCAAGCACTTGGGTATCGCTACCGATTTTGTGAAAATGGTCGCCGACGATTACACCGCGCAAGCCATGATCATGACCGATTTGGATAACAACCAAATCACGGCCTTTCACCCTGGGGCCATGATGCAAGCGCATATCACGCAGGTGCAAAAGCGCGCCGACATCAGCTTGGGCATTGTCTCCCCCGACGGCCGCGATGCCATGCTGCAGCATGCCGAGCAATTTGCGGCTGCAGGCATTCCGTTTGTGTTTGACCCAGGACAAGGCTTGCCTATGTTTGATGGCGAAACACTTCGCCATTTCATCGAACTCTCGACCTGGGTGACTGTCAACGATTACGAAGGAAAAATGTTGTCAGACCGTACCGGTTGGGACAGCGCTGAAATTTCATCCAAGGTCAAAGGCTTGGTGGTGACCTTGGGCGCAAAAGGTTGCGAGGTCTGGTTGCAAGGCCATATGCAATGGGTGCAACCCGTGAAAGCTGAGGCGGTGGTGGACCCTACCGGTTGCGGTGACGCTTGGCGCAGTGCTTTGTTATTTGGACTTGACCAAGGTTGGGACTTACTGCGTTGTGCCGAATTGGGTAACCGGGTCGGTGCCCGAAAAATTGCGACACGCGGGCCTCAAAATTACACGTTGACATAAAAAAACCCGGTGCGATCAGACACCGGGTTGTAGGCAAACATCAAACACCTTTTCAGGGCTTGGTGGCCGTAGGAAACGGCCAAGCTGCTTGAGGGTTTAAAGTGGTTTGTGCCACGTGTGCAACCGCTTGTACTGCGGGGCTTGCCTGCGGTTTTTTGACCGCTGGCTTGGCCGCAGGCTTAGCGGCCGGCTTGGTTGCCGGCTTCTTGGTTGCTGGTGTGCTACTTGTTACTTTTTTTTTAGCAGCAGGTTTTTTGGCAGCAGGCTTTTTAGCTGCTGCTTTTTTGGCTGCGGGCTTTTTAGCTGCTGCTTTTTTGGCTGCGGGCTTTTTGGCTGCTGCTTTTTTAGCTGCTGCTTTTTTCGCTGCGGGCTTTTTAGCTGCTGCTTTTTTAGCAACAGGCTTTTTAGCTGCTACTTTTTTAGCAACAGGCTTTTTGGCTGCAGGCTTTTTCTTGGCTGCGGGCTTTTTAGCTGCTACTTTTTTAGCGACAGGTTTCTTGGCGGCAGCTTTTTTAGCGGCCGGTTTTTTTGCTGCTGGTTTTTTTGCAGCGGATTTTTTTGCAGTTGCCATTAGATACTCTCCTAGATCAAGATCTTAGATCGTTGGTTCAAAAACACTTGGTCTTTGCAGCTCAAGTGATTCATGGTGCTGAACCGTGGTTCAACACCATGAACGGGGGGTGTTCCTGACCCACAAAAAACATCTGTCGACTGTGAAAGATGTGGTGTGCAGGGGGAACAAAAAAAGGTCATGTCAGTTTCAATCCCAAGACAGTGCGCCGCCGGTCTGGTACTCGATCACGCGGGTCTCAAAAAAGTTACGTTCTTTTTTCAGGTCGATCATTTCGCTCATCCAGGGAAATGGATTTTCCTCGTGGGGGAACAACGCGTCCAAGCCGATTTGTGTGGCGCGACGGTTGGCGATGTAGCGCAAGTAACCTTTGAACATGGAAGCATTCATGCCGAGCACGCCGCGTGGCATGGTGTCTTCAGCATAACGGTATTCCAACTCAACGGCTTTGTGAAACAGCTCGATGATCTCTGCTTTGAGCTCGGCCGTCCACAGGTGGGGATTTTCTAACTTGATCTGGTTGATCAGGTCGATGCCAAAGTTGCAGTGCATAGACTCATCACGCAAGATGTACTGGTACTGTTCTGCAGCGCCCGTCATTTTGTTTTGACGCCCCAATGCCAGGATTTGGGTAAAGCCGACATAGAAGAACAAACCTTCCATGAGGCAAGCAAACACGATCAAGGACTTCAGCAGCGTTTGGTCGGTTTCAACCGTGCCAGTGTGGAAGTGGGGGTCCATGATGGCTTCAATGAATGGAATCAGGAACTCATCTTTGTCGCGGATGGAAGTTACTTCTTGGTAAGCATTGAAGATTTCGCTTTCGTCCAAGCCCAGCGATTCGACGATGTACTGGTAAGCGTGGGTGTGAATGGCTTCTTCAAAAGCTTGGCGCAAAAGGAACTGACGGCATTCCGGCGCGGTAATGTGGCGGTAAGTGCCCAGCACGATATTGTTGGCAGCGAGTGAATCGGCAGTGACAAAAAAACCAAGATTACGCTTGATGATGCGGCGCTCGTCATCTGTCAGACCGTTCGGGTCTTTCCACAGCGCGATGTCACGCGTCATGTTGACTTCTTGCGGCATCCAGTGGTTTGCGCAAGTGGCTAAATATTTTTCCCAAGCCCATTTGTATTTGAACGGCACCAATTGGTTGACATCGGTTTGTCCGTTGATGATGCGCTTGTCTGCAGCATTAACGCGGTGCCCCGTCTGGGCAGGAGCAGATGTGAAGGCTCGCGATGCAGAGGATGTGTCTGGAAGTACAGCGCCGTCGTTGAGGATGCGAGAGGCGGGCACTGAAGCAGGGGAGGGTGACGCAGTCAGGTGACTGTTGAAGTCACCCATGGGGGCCGCGACGGGCGATGTGGGTTTGGCTTCTTCTTCCCAGGTCAACATATTGGTAATTCCATTCTTTGGATTATGGGTGCATGCTTGTGAAACGCAAAGGATTCATTCACAACTGCGAGGAAATTTGTTGTTGAATTGCAATTGATGCGAGCGCTGGCAAAAAAGCAGCGCTCGATTTTGTCACTGACATGCTTCGCAGGTAGGGTCATCGACGCCGCAAAATTTGACGTCAGTGGCCGGTGAAGCCGACAGAATTTGTGAACGCGCGGCAGCAGCTGCAAGTTCCATGGCACTCAAACCAGAGCCGCCGCCAGAGGAAACCGCGTTGTGCGAGCCTGCCTGTACGGTGGATTTTTCGATTTGCGTGGCGCTGGTGGTGCGCAAATAGTAAGTTGTTTTGAGGCCGCGCAGCCAAGCGAGTTTGTAGGTCTCGTCGAGTTTTTTGCCAGAGGCACCTGCCATGTAGATGTTGAGTGACTGTGCTTGGTCAATCCATTTTTGACGGCGCGCAGCTGCCTCAACCAACCAGTGTGTTTCCACTTCAAAGGCGGTGGCATACATGTCTTTGAGGTCTTGCGGCACGCGGTCGATGGGGCGCAATGAGCCGTCGAAATGCTTGAGGTCCATGACCATGACATCGTCCCACAGGCCCAGACGTTTGAGGTCACGCACCAAATAGGAGTTGATGATGGTGAATTCACCGGACAAATTGGACTTGACTGACAGGTTGCCAAAGCAGGGTTCGATGGAAGCATCCACCCCGACGATGTTGGAGATGGTGGCCGTAGGCGCAATCGCCACGCAATTGGAATTGCGCATGCCATCGGTAGCGATCTTGCGGCGCAAGGCATCCCAGTCGAGCGTGGCGCTGCGGTCTACTTCGATGTAACCACCGCGTGATTTTTCCAGCAAATTCAGGGTGTCCAAAGGCAAAATGCCTTGGTCCCACAATGAGCCTTTGTAGGTGGAATAGCGGCCGCGTTCACGCGCCAGTTCGGTGGAAGCCCAGTAGGCGTAGTAGCAAATGGCTTCCATCGATTTGTCAGCGAATTCAACGGCAGCTTGTGAAGCGTATGGAATATGTTGCTCGTACAAACTGTCTTGGAACGCCATGATGCCCAAACCCACTGGGCGGTGACGCAGGTTGGAGTCCCGGGCTTTTTTGACAGCGTAATAGTTGATGTCAATCACGTTGTCGAGCATACGCATCGCTGTGTTGATGGTTTTCTTGAGTTTGTCGTGATCTAACTCTTGGCCTTGCGGGCCTTGCTTAAGGTGACGCACCAAATTGACCGAACCCAGGTTACACACTGCGGTTTCTGTGTCGCTGGTGTTTAAAGTGATTTCTGTGCACAGGTTGGAAGAGTGCACCACGCCTGAATGTTGCTGCGGAGAGCGCACATTGCAAGCGTCCTTGAAAGTGATCCAAGGATGGCCGGTTTCAAACAACATGGTCAGCATCCTGCGCCACAAGTCGGTGGCTTGCACTGTCTTGCTGGGCTTGATCAAGCCTTGGCGTGCTTGTGCTTCGTAGGCGGTATAGGCTTTTTCAAACTCTGAACCGAATTTGTCATGCAAATCAGGCGTGTTGGAAGGGGAGAACAAAGTCCACTCGCCTTTTTCCATGACGCGACGCATGAACAGGTCTGGGATCCAGTTGGCTGTGTTCATGTCGTGTGTGCGTCGACGGTCGTCGCCTGTGTTTTTGCGCAGCTCTAAAAATTCTTCAATGTCCAAATGCCAAGTTTCAAGGTAGGTGCAGACTGCACCTTTGCGCTTGCCGCCTTGGTTGACAGCCACCGCTGTGTCGTTGACGACTTTGAGGAAAGGCACCACGCCTTGTGATTCGCCGTTGGTGCCTTTGATGTGACTGCCCAAGGCGCGCACACGCGTCCAGTCATTGCCCAAGCCACCAGCGAATTTCGAGAGCAGCGCGTTTTCTTTGATGGATTCGTAAATGCCGTCCAAGTCGTCCGGCACGGTTGTCAGGTAACAACTGGAGAGTTGCGGACGGGTGGTGCCGCTGTTGAACAGCGTAGGCGTACTCGACATGAAGTCAAAAGATGACAGAATTTCGTAAAACTCGATCGCACGTTCTTCGCGATTGACTTCATTGAGTGACAAACCCATGGCGACACGCATGAAAAACGACTGTGGCAATTCGATGCGTTGTTTACGCACGTGCAAAAAGTAACGGTCGTACAAGGTTTGCAAGCCGAGGTAGTCGAACTGGAAGTCACGCTCTGGCTTGAGGGCTTTGGCCAAACGGGATAAGTCAAATTGCAGCAAGCGGGCGTCGAGTAAATCGTTTTCCACACCTTTTTTCATGAAGTCAGCGAAGGTACGCTGGTAATGCCCAGCCATTTCGGCGTGGGTGGCTTCATGGCCCAAAACTTCTTTGGTGATGGAATACATCAGCAAGCGTGCGGTGGCAAAAGTGTAGCCCGGTTCTTTTTCAATCATTGTTCTGGCGGCCAGCACCGAAGCTTTGTGCACCTCTTCCATTGGAATGCCGTCATACAGGTTGCGCATGGTTTCGGTCAGGATAGGTGCAGCCGTGACATCTGCGCCAAGGTTTTCGCAGGCGGCTTCAATCAGTTGTTGCAAACGCTGGGTGTCAAGCACCACGCGTTCGCCGTCAACGATGACATGCAATTGCGGACCGGTATTGATAGTGGTTTCTTTGTGGGCGGCGCGTTCTTGGCTGCGGCGTTCGCGATAGAGCACATAAGCACGCGCCACTTCGTGGTGACTGCCGCGCATCAAACCAAGTTCGACTTGGTCTTGCACATCTTCAATATGAAAGGTTCCGCCGCCTGGGCGTGAACGCATCAGAGCGCGTGTCACCGCTTGCGTCAATTGGTCAACGGTTTCGCGCACGCTGGAGGAGGCGGCGCCTTGGGTGCCGTGTACCGCCAAAAACGCCTTCATCATGGCCACCGCAATTTTGGCGGGCTCGAAAGGCACCACTGCGCCATTTCTGCGGATGATTTGGTACTGGCTTAATGAAGACAACAATGCTGACTGCGCAGCACCTGTGGTATCTGTGGTTTTGACAAAGGGGTTGACATTCGTCGGGCTTGTTGCAATTTGCATCTTTTTGTAATCCTGTGGGGCGTGAATGCTTTTGGTAACTTCTTATTTTTTTGTGTGCGCAGGCATGGAGCGCAAGCGCAAATGTGCACAGCCCACACTATATATGGGGTGGCAACTCTTTTCAACACACTACACGTAGTGTTTGATGCTTTTTTTGAAAATTTCTCGCGCGGTGATTCTTTTTATAGCAATTTGCTGTATTTAGATTTAATCTGAGTGCAAATTTAGCGAATAGATTCTTCGCATGCGCTGAAAAAATGGTCGGGCCACCCGAGACTTTGTTGCAAAAAACGCCAAGAAAATCTCTTGCCAGGATCTTTTTTTCTGTCTGGTGCGATGTGCTCGTGTCCTGCTATGTGTTGAAGCGGGTATTGCTGAGCAATCATGGGTAGCAGTGCAATCAAACTTTCGTATTGTTCTTGTGTGAACGCATCGCCTTCCAGTCCTTCGAGTTCGATGCCAATGGAAAAGTCGTTGCATTGCGTACGGCCCGCATGCGTCGATGCACCCGCGTGCCATGCACGGTCATCGCAACTGACAAATTGCAGCAACTCGCCGCCTCGGCGAATGTAGAAATGCGATGACACTTTGATGTCTCGCAGTGATTCGAAATAAGGATGCTCAGAGGTTTGCAAACAGTTGGTGAAAAACGCCTGCACTTGGTTGCCGCCGTAAACACCGGGAGGCAGGCTGATGGAATGGATCACCACCAAATCGATGTCTGTGTTGACAGGGCGTGGTCCGAAATTTGGCGAAGCCAAGGCATGTGCAAAGCGGTACCAACCTTGCTGCCACATAGGCTGTGGGCTCATGCCTTAGGTTCTGCCAGTTGACGGTGCGCCTCACTGCAGTACGGCATGTCCCCAGCAATGACGGCCTCTTTTTGTGGCAGGTGCAAACCGCAATGCGCACAGCGCACCATGGGCTGGAGTCCGTTGTCAGAACTGCCAGATGACGCAGGCGGTTTGGCGGGCCGACTGAGTTTGATCCACCAGATCACACCGAACACAATGCCGAGCAATATCAGGTATTTCATATGCTGCGTCCCAAAAATACCTCGGTGACAAAGCGCGAGCCGGCATATGACAAAAACAACATCAGCGCGCCGGTGTAGAGCGTGCGAATAGCCAAAGCGCCACGCCAGCCACGGTATTTGCGTCCCCACATCAGCACCAAGAAGACCAGCCATGCCAATAGCGCGAAAAGCGTTTTGTGGTCCAAGCGATAGGCTTTGTCCGGTTCGTTGAGTTGCTCGCCAAACAACCATCCGGCCAATAAAGTGGCGCTGAGTAAGGTAAAGCCGATGTTGACAAAGCGAAAAGTCAGGCGTTCGAGCGTCAACAACGGCAGCCCGGTGGGATCAGCCGCACCCAAACGGATTTGCCGCTCAGCGCGGCTCATCAAGCTGGCATGCACGACTGCTGCAGCAAACAGCGCGTACGAAGCCATGCCAAGCATCCAGTGAAACGGCAACCATGCCGATGACGTGCTGTGCAAAGCATGGCCAGGAAACACCAAAGGCAAGATGACGGCCACCATGCCCACGCCAGACATCAGCCAACGGGTTTGCATTTGTGGAAACCAATGGTGCTCCAAGGTGTAGACCAACAACACCAGCCAAGCGGTGGCCGACAAAGCCGGCGCAAAACCAAATCGTGCCAAGCCGTCCTCAGAGGGAATCAAACTGGCAATGACACTCAATCCATGAACCAATGAAATCAGCCACAGGTAATTGCGGCTTTGTTGGGCAGACAAACGCCCACCGAACAGCGCGCCGAGTGCGTAAGCCATGGCGGCGACCAGGCCCCAGACCAGGCTGAATTGGGATGCGCTCAATACAATCATGTGAACAGTTTAGCGGGTCATTCAGAACTTGTAGGATGACACCGTAGGTTCCCCACCTTTTAAGGCATTGCAGATGGCAAATACATTGAGCGAAAAATTGTCGCGCATGGTCCGACAAATCAGCGGACAAGCTCGCATCACAGAATCCAATGTGGCTGACATGCTGCGCGAAGTGCGCATGGCATTGCTCGAAGCCGACGTGGCGCTGCCCGTGGTGCGCGATTTCATTGCCAGGGTCAAAGACAAGGCGCTGGGACAGGAAGTCATCGGCTCGCTGACACCCGGTCAAGTGCTGGTGAGTATTGTTCAGCGCGAACTCAGCGCGACCATGGGCGAAGGTGTCGCTGACATCAATTTGGCGGCGCAGCCGCCCGCCGTGATTTTGATGGCGGGTTTGCAAGGCGCAGGAAAAACCACCACCACAGCCAAACTCGCCAAGCATCTGATCACCAAGCGAAAGAAAAAAGTGTTGACCGTGTCGGCTGACGTTTACCGTCCGGCCGCCATCGAGCAATTAAAAAGCGTGACTGCGCAAGCGGGCGCTGAGTGGTTTCCCAGTGACCCATCACAAAAACCTGTAGACATTGTGTTGGCTGCGTTGGACTATGCGCGCAAACATTATGTGGATGTGCTGCTGGTGGACACCGCAGGTCGCTTGGCCATCGATGAAGCTTTGATGAACGAGATCAAGGCTTTGCATGCAGCGGTGAATCCGGTCGAGACTTTGTTTGTCGTCGACGCCATGCTCGGACAAGACGCCATCAACACCGCCAAGGCTTTCAAAGATGCCTTGCCATTGACCGGCATCGTGCTGACCAAAACCGATGGCGATTCACGCGGCGGCGCGGCTTTGTCGGTGCGGCAAATTACCGGCGCGCCGATCAAATTTGCGGGTACCAGCGAAAAAATTGATGGGCTCGAAGCCTTTGACGCCGAGCGTCATGCCGGTCGCATGCTCGGCATGGGTGACATCGTGGCGCTGGTCGAGCAAGTCACCGCCAATGTGGACATGGAAGCCGCGCAAAAAATGGCGGCCAAGTTGAAAAGCGGCGACGGTTTCGATTTGAATGATTTCTTGTCGCAAATTCAGCAGATGAAGCAAATGGGCGGCTTATCGAGTCTGATGGACAAAATGCCCGGGCAAATGGCGGCCAAAGCCAAGGATGTGGATATCAACCGCGCCGAAAAAGAAATGGTGAAAAAGCAAGGCATCATCCACAGCATGACGCCCCGCGAACGCGCCAAGCCTGACATCATCAAAGCCACTCGCAAGCGTCGTATCGCCACTGGCGCTGGCGTTCAGGTGCAAGATGTGAACCGGTTGCTCAACGAATTCAATCAAATGCAAGACATGATGAAAAAAATGCGCGGCGGCGGCTTGATGAAGATGATGAAAAAGCTAGGCGGCATGAAAGGCATGGGCGGGTTTCCCGGCATGCCGCGTTGATTTAACCGCCGGCGTTGATTTTTCTGCCGTTGAGGCTTTGCACAGGACGCGCATTGAGCTTGAACGGAAATTTAGCCACTTGGTCTTTGGACACATCCACCGGTTTTTTCAGGATGTAGAACTGCACACCCTCGGTACATGGCGGCGTGGTCAAAGAACCTTCATAGTTATAAAAACCAAGTTCTTTGGGCAACATGCCGGCGGGGTTGAAGCTGACTTTCTGCGGCACAAATTCTTCGCCTTCTTTGGGCGGCAAATTGGCCCACAAAGTTTTGATCGCGGCGTTGTCTTTGCCTTCGTTCAGCAACACACCGATGACAGCGAGTTTGCCGTCTTTGCTTTTGTGCACAAAGTGCGCGACCATGGCGGCGTTTTTGCCGTCGACTTGTTCTTCAGACGGGCGGTGGAAGTGGAATTGCAGCAAGTCATAGCTTTCCTTGTTGATGGTCAGCGTGCTGCCAGGTTCGAGATTGACTTGGATCGTGTGGCCGTTGTTGAGTATTTTCAGAGGGCCTTCTTTGTAGTCCACGCTCAACACGTCTTTGGATTTTTCAAACGGCCCAATGATGTTCAAAGGCGATTGTTTTTTACCAGTACCGCACACAGGAAAGTTGCTGCCCCAGTGTTCGGGACCGTTATCGCCTTCATAGCCCCAATGGACATCGTGTGCTTTCCCGTCTTTTTTGGCCGCGCTGTCTTTGCCTTCTTGGCCTTGTTTTTCAGGGGATTTTTTGCAATCCGAGAGCACGGTGACCTTTTGTCCCGCAGCTGCCAGCGCATTTTGCGCCGCACATACGGTTTGCAATCGGTTGCCCCATTCAGCCATTTCTAAGGCTTTTTGGAAGGCAGCAATCGTGCCCTCGTCTTGCGCACCTTTGGTCAGCAAGCGAATGGAAGCCATGCCGACTTGGCGCTCTGGGCTCAAAGCTTTTTGCGCTTTGTAAAGCAATTCCATGTCTTGCAACACAACGCCATTGGAGAACGCTGCTTTGAGTGCATCCAGCTCTTGCGAACTGGTATTTGTCTCAGCAGACAGCTCTTGTGCAAGTGGCTCGGCTTCTTGCATTTTTTCCAAGGCTTCGTTGGTTTCGCCAAGTTGCTCGGTCAATTCACCGACCTCTGTCACCAAATGTTTTTTGGCCGAGTAGTTCATGTATGCCAAAGTTGAGGCGGCAACAAGGCTCACACCCAACAGAATTTCCAAGATCAAGCGCAGGTATTTTTTCATGACAGCTTTAACGAAAAAAACAAAGAGAAGCAGTGTCCATGGTTAGTAAACACCGTAAGTAGCGATGGTATCGGCTCGGAACAACCCAGCCTTTAGCCTTTGCGCTTCAAATGGATTCTTTCGAATTAGTTTTCGCCAACTATCTTCACAAAGCAGAAAAAAATTGAGGCAAGAGCGGCGCTTTATCCCTGCACAAACACGGTCACGAGTTCTTCCTCGCCGACTTGCCGGCTCCAGTGCCCATGCACTTGGCTGTCAAATACCGCCTCAGGCGGCAACAAATCAGCAGAATAGAAATGTTCGCCAGCTTTGAACACTTTGGACGAGCCGTCTTGCAAACCGATCTCCATCGTGCCTTGCAAAATAAACACCCATTGCGCCTGGGTGCTCACATGAAACTGGCTGCGAAAACCCACAGGGCTTTTGCGCAATTGCAAACCAACGGCGGGTAACACAGCGCTCAGGCGCGATTGAGGTGTACCTTGGTCAAGCGCCAATTCTTCCTCGCGAAAGCGTGCGCGCCCATCTGTGTCGGTGAATAAAACAGTGCGTGTGAATGTGTGCATGCAGCCATCATAAACAAGCCACTCGATACAATCGCGGCTTCTTCAACAGCCTCTGGATCTACACCATGACCCGCTGCAACTCTCTCAAGGCTTTGCCATGAGCCGCAAAGTCTTCATCAAAACCTTCGGCTGCCAAATGAACGAGTACGACTCGGACAAGATGGCCGATGTACTGGGCGCCGCCCAAGGCTACGAACAAACCACCGACATTGACCAAGCCGATCTGGTGGTGTTCAACACCTGTTCGGTGCGCGAAAAAGCCCAGGAGAAAGTGTTCTCCGATTTGGGCCGTGTGCGGCACTTGAAGAAAAAAGGCGTGCAAATTGCTGTTGGTGGTTGTGTGGCCAGCCAAGAGGGCGCGGCCATCATCGCGCGCGCGCCGTTTGTGGATGTGGTGTTCGGCCCGCAAACTTTGCACCGCTTGCCCGAGTTGTTGAACCAACGAAATGCCTTGAACAAACCGCAGGTTGACATCAGTTTTCCCGAGATAGAAAAGTTTGACCATTTGCCGCCTGCGCGTGTTGATGGTGCATCCGCGTTTGTGTCCATCATGGAAGGCTGCTCTAAATATTGCAGCTACTGCGTGGTGCCTTACACGCGCGGTGAAGAAATCAACCGCCCGCTAGACGATGTGTTGACCGAGGTCGCCGGTTTGTGCGCACAGGGTGTGAAAGAAATCACGCTGCTCGGCCAGAACGTGAATGCCTACAGAGGCAGCATGGGCGGCACATCGGAAATTGCAGACTTTGCACTGTTGATTGAATACATCGCAGAAATTCCCGGCGTCCAGCGCATCCGCTACACCACCAGCCATCCGAACGAGTTCACGCAGCGCTTGGTCGATGTGTATGCCAAAGTGCCGCAACTGGTGAGCCATTTGCATTTGCCAGTGCAACACGGCAGCGACCGCATACTCATGGCCATGAAACGCGGCTACACCGCCATGGAATACAAAAGCACGATCAGAAAACTGCGTACCGTGCGTCCTGACATTTCCATGAGCTCGGATTTCATCGTCGGTTTTCCCGGCGAGACCGAGGAAGACTTTGACAAGCTCATGAAGTTGATCACCGACATCGGCTTTGACGCTTCCTTCAGTTTCATCTTCAGTCCGCGCCCGGGCACACCGGCGGCCAATTTGGCCGACGACACACCGCATGAAGTCAAGCTCAAACGCTTGCAGCATTTGCAAGCCACGGTGGAAGACAACGTCAGACGCATCAGCGAAAGCCGCATGGGAACAGTGCAACGCATTTTGGTGGAAGGGCCGTCGCGCAAAAGCGCCGCCGAGCTAATGGGCCGCACCGAGTGCAACCGCATCGTCAACTTTGATGGCGGGCCGCAGTCAGCCCGCTTGGTCGGTCAGATGATTGATGTGCGCATCACCCAAGCCTTGCCGCATTCACTGCGCGGCGAGTTGGTGTTGTCGGAATAAAAAACCAAGCCGCA
Source organism: Comamonadaceae bacterium (assembly GCA_027488735.1). Classification (GTDB taxonomy): domain Bacteria; phylum Pseudomonadota; class Gammaproteobacteria; order Burkholderiales; family Burkholderiaceae_C; genus Limnohabitans. The sequence goes on from JAIYBB010000005.1 coordinate 218,066, forward strand.
ACGCCAATCACTTGTATGCAAAAGACGGGTGTGTTTCAGCGCCAGCGCTTACAGTGATTTCAAACGGTCGGTAGACGGCACCACACGAGTCAAGCGCACGCCGTAGCGGTCATTGACCAGCACCACCTCGCCTTGCGCCACCACCGTGTCGTTGACCAACAAGTCAAGCGGTTCGCCGGCAATGCGGTCGAGTTCTACCACGCTGCCTTGGGTCAGGCGCATCAAGTCTTTGATCTTGATGCTGGTGCGGCCGACTTCAATAGACAAGTTGACAGAAATATTTTGCAGCACTTCAGGGTTGATATTGCCTGGCTGTGACACATGAAACTCCTCCGAGGTCGGCGGCATGCCGCTGGACTCAGGTTCTTGGTCTTGGGGTTCAGTGGTGGTGTCGTTCATAGGAGTTTCCTGCCTTCTTAATTCTGTCCGGGGACAATTTGTTTTTCAATCCGCACAGCCACATTTGAGCCGCGGGTACCGATATTGACCCCGAAAGAGGGCACGTCATTGGCCAAGAATTGCGCCAATTCGGGTTTCTTGAAGAACAGCATGTCGCCTTCCTTCATGGTTTGCAAATGGTGCAAGGTTGTTTTGACATGACCCATGGTGACTTTGATGTCTATTTGCGAATCACCGACAGCAACTGCCAAATCTTCACGCCAGACTTTGTCGGACTCTTCATTGCCGTCGCCTGAGGCCACACGGTTGCGCAATAAATCGCGCATGGGCTTGAGCGTGGCATAGGGATAGACCAAATCGATAAAACCGCGCCCGCCAGATGCCGTGGCTTCTGCCTCAAATCGGCTCAGAACCACCAAGTCATTTTCATCAGCGATTTGTGCGAACTGGGGGTTGATCTCTGAGCTGACTTGCTCGCAATCGATTTCCAGCACCGGCCCCCACGCCTCTTTGAGCGAGCGGAAAAATACTTCCAAAATGATGTGAATGATGCGGGTTTCTGTCGCGGTGAACAAACGACCCGGGGGCAAATCTGACACGCCTTTGCCGAATCCGCCAAAAAAACTGTCGAGTGAACTGAACACCACATTCGGGTCAATGATGATCACCGAATTGCCGCGCATCGGATTGATGCGAATGGTGTTGACCGACAAGGGCGCTTTGAGCATGGCGAGGTAATCGCCAAACTTCATGATTTGCACACGCGTCGGGTTGACACGTGGCGTGGTGCGAAGCACTTCCAGCAAACCCAGGCGGAACATGCGGATAAAGCGTTCGTTGATCATGTCGATCGACGACACATTCACACCCAGGCTGCTGTTTTCGCTGGCCAGGTCGTGCTTGCGCACCCGCACCCCGGTATTGAAACCGGTGTCCGATTCAAGAGAACCGTCTTTCAGCCCTTCAGAGAGGGCAGACAGTTCTTCCGGACTGAGTAAGTTTTGACGAGTTGCCATGGGCCTTTACTGCATGACAAAGGAGGTGAACATGACTTCTTCGACGCCGCCGAAGTCTTCGTATTCTTCGAGCAATGCGTTCATGATGTCTTTGAGCTTGACGGCCAATTCCTTGCGGAATTCAGGCTTGCTGGCTTCAGCTTCAGTGGTTTGACGCATCAAGTCCAACATGGCTGAGCGCAAAGCAAATTCATGCTTTTTGATGTTGTCAAACACGCGCGAGTCGTAATGCGTCATGATCGCGATTTGCACCACCATGACTTTTTTCGAGCCGGTGATGTTGGTCATCAATTCTTTTTCAACTTGAAAATAGTTTTTCTCGAAACGTGTTGCTTCGGGGGCTTCTTTTTTCAGTTTGGAAGGTGCCTCGTCTTTGGCTTTGGTGGCCGCTGCCTCGAGTTCTTCGAGTTTGTCCATGGCGGCCAATTCGGCTTTTTTCTCGTAGTAACCGGAAAAATACAAGGTACCAAAAGCGATGCCCACCATCAAAACGATGGACAACACAGCGATACCAACAATCAACAAAATCGGTTTTTTCTTTTTCGGCTCTTCCGAACCAGATTCGGCTTCGGGTTGAGGTGCAGCGGTTGCCATGGGAATCTCCTATTTAACTGAATGTTCAGGCGTAACTGTCAAATTGTGAACGCTCGTCACGCCGAGATGCTTTATCTCCAGCAATTTTCAGGCCAGATTCATCCGACAGTTTCTCACGATTATCGTTACCTTGGGTGAATTTGCCAGATCTCGCAGATTGTCCTTGCGTCCCTTGGCCTTGGGCTTGACCTTGGGCCACATACACGGACGCATTGTTCATGCCTAAATCGGCCAGCGCGTCCTTCAGGCGTTGGCTGCCGTTTTGCAGCAAGTTTTCGGTCAAATGGGTGTCCGACTGAAAGTGGGCGCTCAGTTTTCCATCACGCATTTCCAATTGAACATCGACCAAGCCCAGGCTGGCGGGTTTGAGCGCGAACTTCATCTTCCATTCGCCGGCATTGAGTTTTTCATGCATGCGAGCGGCCAATTCGGTGGTCAGTTTTTGGCTCAATTTGTCAAAGGTTTGCGCCATGTCCGTGTGGTTTGCAAAGACTGGGGTGGCAGGTGCTTGGGCTGCGTTGGAGCGGTTGGCCAATGGGGACAGCGGTGTCGCGTTCACGTCCTTGCCCAAAGCGGGCAGGCTGTCAAATGTTGAGAGGGTATCGAATTCTTGTTTCAAGGCTTCGATGTCTTCAGCGCGCAATTGCGTGTCCATCATGGACAACACAGCAAGCGTGCTGGCCGGTGAGGAATTTCCCGCTGTGAGCTGTGCCTGGGCGCTGCCTAATTGAATCTGCAGGTTGTCCATTTTGCCCAGCAGGTCTTGTGCGTCTGTTGTTAAAGCAGGGGCTTGGGCTTGCAAAGTTTGGAAGTCTGCCGTGCTGACAGGGCCGTCCATGGCAAGCGGCAAGCCGCTGCTGGCCAAGGCTTGGGCGCTGAATGCCATCGATTTACCGCTGGCCACAGCATTCGCCTCGGCATTCAAGCCAAGGCCCAGCATGTGTTGGGTGGACAGATTGTTGCCGGCCAGTTTGGCTGCCGCTGCATTGGCTGCGGATTCACCGAACAAGGTTTTCACTTGGTTCGGGTCCAAGCCCATGGCCAACGCGAAATCGGCCACGCTTTGTTCGCTGGCGGCGGCGTTGGCCGTGGTGATGATTTGCAATTTGTCGCTGACCGCGATGGTGGTGAGCGTCTCATTGTGTGCGGCCAAGCCATTCGCCTGGTCGCTATCGGCGGTCAGTTCGGTGCTCTGGCCTGTACTGCCATTGAGGGCGGCTTGCATTTGATCCGACACGGTTTGCGCCGTCGCTGCAGCATCTGCGGTCTGCTGATCTGCCGCGAGCTGGGCCTGTTGCTGGCTGATTTGCGCTTCTTTGGAATCTTGGATGCGGTCTCGCGCCTGCCGATCCGAGACTTCTTTATCGCTCTCGGTACGGTCATTGCTTTTATCTGCCTGCGCGGCCTTGGCCGCTGCCTGGCGTTGTTGTTGGGTCTTGTGGGCGTTGGCAGCCAACGGTTTGTCTTGGCCAGATTCGTCGGCAGGCTTGTCTTTGTTCAACCTGGCGTCGTTTTTCGCATTGGGCGGTGGCAAAGCCTTGTCTAAAGCGGCAAAAGTTGGCCGCTGTCCGTGCTTGAGCGACTGAACTTGGTTGTGCAGATAACTGGCGAAGTCGGCGCCCGTCAAAGTCTCAGATTTGAAGCGCGCAGCTTCGTTGCCAGAGACAGAAGTCTCAGCCACTTTGTTATTTGGGTGGTTGACCTGGGGTGGGTTCAATGCAGATAAGTTCATATCCGTTCAGTGGTTTCTTTGAAGATAGCTTCTACTAAGCAAGAACCGTGACTGGAAATAGCTTGCCGCTGACAGTACAAACTGCCGCAAGCTGGGGAGGGCTGAATCAAGGCTTAAGCAGAGTTGGCACACCCATTGCTTCACTTGCTCGATGGTTCTGAAAAAACCAGAAAAAATTGAATTCTTAACGTTTCAAAAACAAGAGAAAAGCCACAATGAGCACTTTGAGCCTGTCAACGATTCGACAGAACTTGGCCAAGTTTGACTACACCGGTCTGGGCATTCCCGTCCTGGTGTTGTTGATCATGGCCATGTTGGTGCTGCCATTGCCTGCACTTTTATTAGATTTTTTATTTACTTTCAACATCATCATCAGCTTGGTGATCATCATGATCGCCATCAACACCCGCAAACCGCTGGAATTCTCGTCATTCCCTACCGTGTTGTTGTTTGCCACCATGCTGCGCTTGGCATTGAACGTCGCGTCCACCCGAATCATTTTGGTGGAAGGGCATACCGGCCATGAAGCCGCGGGCAAAGTGGTGGCGGCCTTTGGCGAATTTGTGATCGGTGGAAATTATGTGGTGGGCTTCATCATCTTTGCGATTTTGATGATCATCAACTTTATTGTGGTGACCAAAGGTGCGGGCCGCGTATCCGAAGTGAACGCACGATTCACCTTGGACGCCATGCCTGGCAAACAAATGTCTATCGATGCCGACTTGAACGCCGGCGTGATCGACCAAGCCACCGCCAAGAAACGCCGCGAAGAGCTGGCCCAAGAGTCAGATTTCTTTGGTGCCATGGACGGTGCTTCTAAATTTGTCAGCGGCGACGCCATTGCCGGCCTGTTGATTCTGTTGATCAACCTGATCGGCGGCTTGGCCATTGGTGTGGTTCAGCATGATCTGCCTGTGGCTGAAGCGGGCAAAATTTATACATTGCTGACCATCGGTGACGGCTTGGTGGCGCAAATTCCATCCTTGCTGTTGTCATTGGCCACCGCCATCATCGTCACGCGAGTCACCACGAGTGAATCAATTACCGAGCAAGCCGGTTCGCAATTGGCCAATCCGTCTGCGTTGTTTATATCGGCCATTATTTTGGTCATATTGGGACTGGTGCCCGGCATGCCGCATTTGATGTTCATCAGCTTGGCTGCTGCCACCGCGGGGCTGGGCTTGTTGGTGATTAAGAGCGAGGTTGAAGAAGAAGCCACGCAAGAAGCCGTGGCGCAAGCCGCCGCTACATCCGAAGCCACCAAAGATTTGGACTGGGACGATGTCGACCAGGTCGATTTGATCGGCTTGGAAATTGGCTATGGCCTGATTCCCTTGGTCAACCCTGAAACCGGCGGTGAATTGATGAGCCGTGTCAAAGGAGTGCGCAAAAAATTGTCGGCAGAGTTGGGCTTTTTGGTGCAACCGGTGCGTATTCGCGATGACTTGAACATCGACCCCGACAGCTACAACATCGTGCTCAAAGGCGTGGTGCGTGGCAAGGGCGAGATCAAAGTCGGTCGTGAACTGGCGATCAATCCCGGACAGGTGTATGGCGAATTACAAGGCACGCCGACACGCGAACCGGCGTTTGGCCTCGAGGCTGTGTGGATCGAACCCTCGCAACGCGATGTGGCGCGCACGCTGGGTTACACCGTGGTTGACGCCAGCACCGCCATTGCAACTCATTTGAACAAAGTCTTGCGTGAGAACTCGGCAGATTTGTTGAGCCATGATGAAGTGCAGCAATTGCTTGACAAGCTGTCGGCCAAATCGCCGAAATTGGTCGAAGAACTCGTGCCGGGCAAACTCAGCCTGGGCGTGGTCACCCGCGTGTTGCAGCAGTTGCTGGGCGAGGGCGTGTCCATCCGCGACATGCGCTCGATTGTGGAAACTTTGACAGAAGCCGCTGCCCGCAGCACCGACCCCGAACAACTCGCTGCCTCTGTGCGCCCCAAACTCGGTCGCATGATCATGCAAGCGCTGGTGGATGAATCGAACAATTTGTCTGTGATGACACTCGAGCCCAGCCTGGAACAACTTTTGCATAACGTATTGCAACAAAGCCAGCCCGGCCAGCCGGTGGTGCTGGAACCCAATTTGGCAGAAAACCTGTTCAATTCATTGCGCCAAGGCTCACGCGCGATGGAAGAAGAAGGACATTCGGCAGTCTTGGTGGTGTCGCCACTGATTCGCGGCTGGTTGTCCAAAGCGGTGCGATTCCGTGTGAACGATTTGACCGTGCTGTCATACAGCGAAATTCCTGATGACCAGGCTGTCAAGGTGATTCACACAGTGAATGCCCTGAACCGGACTTGATTGATATAAAAACACTGACCTGCGAGAAACACCATGGAACTCAAAAGAATTCTGGCACGCGACACCCGAGCCGCTAACGAAAAGGCCGTGGCTTTGTATGGACCTGACGTGCTCGTCATCTCCAGCAGCAAAGTCCGCGGGCAAACCGAATTGATCGTGGCTGTGGACGTGGCACCTTTGGACGCAGAAACGGCGATTGCAGAAACCTTTGTGCCGACCGAAAAAACATATGTGTTGTCAGACAAACCAGTGCCGGATGAGTCACCTGCTAGCTTTGGCCAAGTGCTGGACGACACCATAGGTCGCCAAAAACGCCAAGGCAAACCTGCCAAAGCCTCTTCCTCCGATGGATTTGTGCCAGCGGCCCAATTGAAAACCCAAGTGGCCAAAGAGGCGACAGTGGAGCCATCCCATGTCGCCGCGACAGACAAAGTCGCAGCAGTCGCCGCCATCCCAACGCCTGCGTTGGCGGTGGATACCGTGGCGGCCGAAAAATTGCTGGCCGCGCAAGAAGAACGCGACAAGATGCGCAGCCGCGAAATTGTCGACATGGTGCGCGAAGAGCTGGCCGTGTTGCGCAAAGAATTCAAACTCAGCCAGCAAATGGCTTGGCAAGGAGCTGGCCTGTCCCGCAATTTGCATCCGCTTCGCAATGCACTGCAAGAAGCCGCCATCCCTGTGGCATTGCGGGCTTTGTTGATCGACAGCATCCAAAGCTTTGAAGAGGTCGAACCGGCACTCGAAGAAATTCGCCGTCAGTTGTGCCACTCCATGCAACAAACCCATGTGTCTGTGACAGACACAGGCATCCATGTGTTGGCGGGACCCTCAGGTTCAGGCAAATCTTTGATGGTGGCACGCATGGCGCAACAAGCCAGTGTCAGCCTCGGCAGCGAACAAGTGGCGGTGATCAGTTTCAGCGACCAACGCGCCGGTGCGTGGAACCAAACCCAGTTGCTCAGCGCACAGTCTGGTGTGGATTGCTTTCGCGCCACCAACATCACCATGTTGAAACTGCTGTTGGAAGAACACGGTCACCGCAAATGCATCGTGATTGACACCCCGGGTGTGCAAATGGCGGAGCGCGTGGCGGAAATTGCTGGCATTGCAGCCAGTGCACAGTTCCATGTGGTTGTGCCTGCAGATGCTTCGCAATCACTGTTGCGCCGCTTGCTCTCCACGCAAGGCATACAGTGGCAAAGTCTGATGGTCAGCAAACTCGATGAAGCCACACAACCGTGGTCACTCATTCAAGTGCTCACCGAAGGCCATGTCGGCGTCAGCCATGTCAGCCGAGGTGAGCGCGCAGGTGACTGCAGCCGTCAATTGCATGCAGAAGAACTGGTCGGTCTTGCACTGACACAGTTGACTGCCTATCAAATCGACAGCACACAAGAAGATTTTCGCAGCACCATGGCCATGGCATCTGCCAGAATCAGCCGATTGGCGGCACAGCACACAGGGGTAACGCATGAGCAAGCTTAAAACCACCGAGGTCATCGGCATTGCCAGCGGCAAGGGCGGGGTCGGCAAAACCACTGTGGCGATCAACCTCTCCGTGGCGTTGGCGCAGCGTGGCCATGATGTCATGTTGTTTGACGCCGATCTGGGTTTGGCCAATGCGCAAATTGCATTGGGTGCACGCGCCGAATACAACCTCAGCCATTTTTTGGCGGGTCAAAAAACGCTGGAAGAAATCACACTCAAAACCCGCCAAGGCATACAACTCATTCCCGGCGCATCAGGCATGCAAGAGTTGGCCGCACTCAGCCACATACAGGCGGCCAGTATCGTGCAAGCGTTCAGCAATTTGGGCAAAAGTGTTGACTACCTGATTGTTGACGTCGCCGCTGGTATTTCACCTTCCGTGCTGGCATTTTTGTCCGCTTGCCACCGTCGCTTTGTGGTGGTGCAGGATGATCCCTCTTCTATTGCAGATGCGTACGGCACGATCAAAGTGATGTCGCAGGAAATGCAATTGGACGAGATTTATTTGATACCTAATTTGGTCGACACACAAACGCAAGGTTGGAAGCTCTATCAGCGTTTGAACGATGTCTGCATGCGTTTTCTGAATGAATCCATCCACTACCTCACGGCCATCGAGCGCGATGAAATGGTGCTGGCTGCGCTCAAAAAATACCAATCGGTCATGGAGTTGGCACCCGGTACCGCTGCTGCCCGCGACTTTCGCAGACTGGCTGAGTTATGCACTCAGCTCAGGCCTATCGATCACCCGTCAGGTGGTTTGCAATTTTTCATGGAGCGCCTGCTGAAAAGCAGTGCGGATCAGTGATGCGTACTTTGACCCCCATGCAGATGTACAGCCAGGGCAGGCCGCAAGGCGAGGAACTGGTGCTCAACCATTTAGGCTTGGTCAAGCGTGTGGCTTTGCACTTGAAAGCACGCGTTCCTGCCTACATGGAACTGGATGAACTGATTCAGGTCGGCATGATGGGCTTGCTAGAAGCTTCTCGTGTATTTGACGCCACCAAAGGCGTGGACTTTGAAAACTTTGCCCACAGCCGTGTACGCGGTGCCATGCTGGACGAGGTCAGACGCTTGTCGTTCTTGCCGCGCTCGGCCGTGGCGTTCAACAAAACCCACAACGAAACCTTGCATGCCTTGTCAGCTGAACTGGGCCGCGCGCCTACCCAAGCTGAAATTGCAGAGTACATGGGCAAGGACTTGGAAGATTTCCAAAAGGAACGTGGCAAGGCCCGTCGTTTTGAAACCTATTCGCTGGAAGTGGTCACCGAAGAAGTCATGAGCATTGCCGATGACGCCTCGCACCAACCGGATGTGATGGTAGAGGAAGCTGAATTCATGCAAGCCGTGACAGATGCGATTGGCCAATTGCCAGAGCGCGAGCAACTGGTGATGCAACTTTATTACGTCGAAGAATTGAATTTGAAAGAAATTGGAGAAGTGCTTGAAGTCAGCGAATCCCGCGTCAGCCAAATTTTGTCTGCCGTGGTGAAAAAATTGCGCGGCACTTTGCAAGTGGATGATCAACCCTCGGCCAGAGCGGGCAGGAGGACGGCATGAACAGCTTCTTCCAACTTTTCTTTGCCTGGGGTTTGTTGCTGGTATTCATCCTGGTGCTCTACATCATCGACAAGGTCAATGTGATTTACCAAAGCTATGCCAAGCCTGATATGCCGCAAACCTATAACGACGGTTTGTTTGGCGAGTTGTCCGGCAAAAGCCTGTGGGACGCCATGAGCGGCATTCCGGTGCCGGGCGTCGATGCCAAATTTGTGGGCACCCTCAAACCACATTACGAACCCGTGTTGCGCCAGCATATTGAACAAGTGTTCATGGAAGGTTACAAACATGGCAAAGCTGGCACCGCTGGCGTGCCGACCAACAACCGCATGATTCCCACCCCGCGTGGTTCCTTGGAGTCATGGTTACCGATGCACCATTTGGCCAGTATTTACCAGGCGGGCGTGGACTTTGCCAAAGGTAATGCAGACGATGTGTTGCGCATTCAGCAATCCTTAGACCAAGTCACCGCCATGATTTATGCGCGCATTGGTGTGGGTTTGAACGAGGCCTATTCAGCGACTTTGCTGATACACCCTGAAGGTGAGGACAACCCAGAGTTGCCACCGGTGGAAGAGGTCTTTGCCGCCGCTGAAGTGCCGACTGAACCGGCCCTCACACATGAACCGATGGTGCTGCAACCTGATTTGTCGGGCTTGCAAACAGCTCAGCCAGCCAGCCCTGTGGCGGCGATGGCGAGCCCTGTTTCTTCTGAACAAACAGAAGAAGCCAAACCTATTCCCGCTTGAGCGTCGCATGCAATTTCACACAAACTCTCAAGTTAGCTCCCATGGCTCCGAATCATTCATTGTCAAAGATTGATTAACTGGAGCCAATGCAATGAGAGCCAATCACCGTGCCATCGAATCCTACGGACAAGTCAAGGTCAGTACCGGCGTGTCCAAGGCCAGCAGTGTTGAACTGATTCAAATGCTGTTTGACGGACTGATTGAAAGCATGTCCGCCGCCAAAGGCCATATTCAGCACAACAACATCTCGGAAAAATCCAAAGCGATTGCCCGTGCCAGCCGCATCGTGCTGGGCTTGCAAGGTGCGTTGGACTTTGAAAAAGGCGGCGAGTTGGCCAAAAATTTGGACGAACTTTATAACTATGTGACACGTCGGTTGTTACACGTTAATGCTAGAAATGATTTGCAAGCCTTGGAAGAAATCTATGGCTTGATGATTGAAATTCGCAGTGCATGGGAGTCTGTGCCTGAGTTGATCCCACGCCCGCAGCAAGCGAGCATGGCAGTGAATTGAAAACACGATGCATCGCATTGGGTACTGTTTTTCGAGTACTCTCAGGGCATCGGATCTGAAGCGATGGGGTCGTTTGACCCCGTTTGCTTTAACAGTGGAGTAAGAACATGGCAGCAATAGGTCTGGTAGTTTTGATGATCGCGGTGTTCGGCGTTTTCGTCGCGCACGGTGGCGATTTGACGCCGGTGATCAAGGCCGCGCCTTGGGAATTTGCACAAATTTTCGGTGCGGCACTGGCCGCGGCCATGATTGGCAACAGCAAAGCCGGTGTCGGTGCAGGCTTTGGTGCTGTGAGCAAAGTATTCAAAGGCCCCAAGTACCACAAGGAAGATTACCTCGCGGTGATTTTGGTGGTGTCCAAGATATTGAAAACGCTCAAAGCCGAAGGCGCAGTGGCTCTGGAGCCTCATATTGAAAATCCCGAGTCCAGCGCGATTTTTGCCGAATACCCACCCATCCTCCACGACCACGCATTGCTGGACATGATTTGCGACACCATCCGATTGATGGTGGTGTCATCAGGCAACTTGAGCCCCTATGCGGTGGAAGACGTGATGACGGCCTCTATCAAAAACCACCACCACCACGAAATGATGAACCAAGCCTTTTGGGCGGGTATGGAAGGCGCGTTGCCTGCGCTAGGCATTGTGGCTTGCGTGTTGGGTGTGGTGAAAACCATGGGTGCGATTGACCAACCTCCTCCAGTGCTGGGTGCCTTGATTGGTTCAGCGTTGGTGGGTACGTTCATGGGTGTGTTGTTGGCTTACGGTGTGGCGGGTCCTTTTGCTATTCGTATCGGACAGGTCATCGAAGAAGACACAGAAATTTTGAAATGCGTGCAGCAACTCATCGTTGCCAATTTGCATGGCCACCCCATGCCACTGGTGATTGAGGCTGCCAGGTCGGTGATCAATCACCATAACAAGCCCTCGTTTGGCGAAATTTTTGACGGCATGCGAGGCAAATAAACATGGCCGACGAGCAAGCCAAGCCGGTGGCGGAGGTCGATCCCGACGCGCCGCCCACGGATACGCCACCCGAAACGCCGGCAGAAGCGCCTGCGTCAGAAGCGCTCGCGCCGGTCATCATCATCAAAAAAATGCCCGACGGGCATGGTGGTGCCCACGGCGGTGCTTGGAAGATTGCGCTGGCCGACATGATGACCGCCATGATGGCGTTCTTCTTGTTGATGTGGTTGCTGGGTGCGTCCAATGCCGACCAACGCAAAAGCATTGCCGACTATTTCAAACCCACCTCACACAGTTTGACGCCAGTGGGTCAATTGGCTGGTTCTAATGGTGTGTTGGGTGGTCGCTCCATCATCGACCCGGATGCGTTTCCTTATGCGATGCGTCAAACCGGTTTGCTCGAACGACTGACCCCCAGGTCTGAGGGCGGTCCCAATCCTGACACCGACCCTGGTCCTGAAAATGAAAATGAAGCCAAGGACCCAAGCTCTGGCAAGAGCGAAGGCGGTAACGACCCTGACAAGCTGACCCAGGCGGAGAAAAAAGAAATTGCCGAGCAGCAGGACAAAGAAAATTTTGAAAAGCTGGAAAAAGACATCAAGGAAAAGCTGTCCGAGAACAAGAGGTTCGAACAGATCAAAGACCAGGTGTCGATCACGCGGGACAAAGAAGGTTTGCGCATCGAGATCATCGACAAAGCCGATTTCGCCATGTTCCCAAGCGCTGGTGTGGGCATGCAAGGCAATGCTGCGGCGTTGATTGGTGAAGTCGCCGCGTCACTGGCTGACATGCCCAACAAGGTGGCGATACGTGGCCACACCGATGCCGTGCCTTTCCAAAATCCGCAGGGCAAGAACAACTGGTCCTTGTCGGCCGAACGCGCAGAGGTCACCCGACAACTGTTGCAGAAAAAAGGCATCAAGGAAGAACGCTTCACCCGCATCGAGGGCGTGGCTGACACCGATCCGTTCAACCCGAAAGACAAGTTCGATCCGCGTAACCGCCGCATGAGTATCACGGTGTTGAACCAAGATCCGCAGTAATTTATTTAAAAGGTGTCACATCGCGTGAAAGCGTGATGTGACCTTTTAATTTAACAACGCTGATTAACTAAAAACGCTGAAAAGTTAAGCGGTACGCAATTCGTATTTGTTGATTTTTTCAATCAACGTGGTGCGCTGTAAGTTCAGCAATTTGGCGGTACGCGACACATTGCCTTGTGAGCGTTCCAGCGCTTGCTCGATGATGTTGCGTTCAATCTCAGCCAAGCGGTCTTTCAGCGACATGCCCTCGGCTGGCAGATGCGGCATGCCTTGTGCCAGCATGATGATGCTTTCTATGTCGTTGTCCTGCGGCTCAGGTTGGTCCACCAATGGGTTCGAAGCGTCGGCGGCTTGCATCTCCGCCAACACCTCAGGCGGCATGTTCATTTCCTGCATGGTCGCCGGGCCGCTGCGCTCGAGCAACTCGGCTTGAATAGGCACCAATGCTTTGGGCAATAAATTGGAGGGTATGGCACGCAAGTCCAATTCCTGTCCCGCATAGAGTGTGCTGAAGCGGTCGATCAGGTTGCACAACTCGCGCACATTGCCAGGCCATGGGTAGTCCATCAAGGCTTGCAAAAATTCGGTAGAAAAACGCACGGCTTGCGTATGGTTGAGTTTGTAATGGCTGGCGTAAAAACGCAGCAACTCTGGAATGTCTTCTTTGCGCTCGCGCAACGGCGGTGTGACCACAGGCAAGACATTAAGCCGATAGTACAAATCTTCGCGAAAACGACCCGCTTGTATTTCTGCTTCTAAGTCACGGTGTGTGGCGGCAATGACACGAACATCGATCGGTACTTGCCGAGTGGCACCCACCGGATCGATCAAGCGCTCTTGCAATACGCGCAGTAATTTGACTTGCATGTCCAATGACATGTCACCAATCTCATCCAAAAAGATGGTGCCGCCATGTGCCAATTCGAAGCGCCCGATGCGATCCGCCACCGCGCCTGTGAACGAACCTTTGCGGTGACCGAAGAGTTCACTTTCGAGTAACTCTTTAGGGATGGCTGAGCAGTTAATGGGTACAAAAGCGCTGCCTGCACGGTCAGACTGTTCGTGCAATGAGCGGGCTAATAGTTCTTTTCCTGTGCCACTTTCACCGGTGATCAACACGGTGGCATTGGAGTTGGCGATGGTCGATACCAAGCGGCGCAAGGCTTGCGCAATAGGGCTGGTACCGATGAAAAAGGATTGCGACTTCATGCGTGGGGGATTGTCGCTGATGTCATAGCGCTGGCAAGTCGCCAAAAGTATTCGACCCACAGGGATTTGTTTTTTAAAGAAGACGCCCAAGCGGTCGATACTTTGCATGTACCCCATGAAACAACTGTGCCTGGATGAGCCGGTCACCGATTGCTTCACACAAAGAGGAATTCACCATGTTTTACCGTTTGACTTTAACGCTGGTTGCGATGGCTTCATTGACAGCTTGTGAATCCATTCGCCCCTATGCAGCAGCACCTGCACCCGTGGTGACCGTGGCCACAGCGGCACCGGCAGCTGCCCCCAGAACCATGCAGGCCGCTTCTGAGCCATCGCCCGCTTCGATGATCACACCGATGCTCGAGCGCAAAGAAACCATGGTGGCCACTGGTTATGCGGTCATCAGCATTCAAAACCATAAGAACGCTGCGCAACAACGCTTGCTCGCTATCCGCGCTTCCAAGCTTGATGCCTACAGAGCATTGACCGAACAGGTGTATGGCCAGCAATTGGACGCCACCACCACTGTGGCTGACATGACCGTGTTGAACGACACCTTTCGCACACGCGTGGAAGGTGTGATTTATGGTGCCACCTTGGTGAGCATCACGCCGGTGGGAGACGATACCTACGAAACCACTTTGTCTTTGGACCGCAATGCGGTGCAAGACTTGCGCATGCTGTATTTGACGCAAGTGGCTTCACGCAGCAACCGCTGATTGGCTTGAGATGAAAACGGTGATGGATTTGCGTTCATGTTTGCGTGGTCTGGGCTGGGTGTGCTGGAGCTTGGCCATGCCAGTCTTGGCCAACCCATTGACCCCGGAAGAGCGCTTGGACGCGATCCGTCAAGCCCTGGTCAAACGCGCCATGGAGGGCCCCACAGAGGTCCGCGCGAGTTCCTTTATTGACGGCAGCGGTGTGCTCAGAGAATCCAGCAGTTTTGTGACCGGCATGGAAGTGCGCGGCGTGCGTGTGATGGCCTATGGCCGCGACATGGACCCACAAGACGCTGGCGGTATGGTGTTGGACAGCAGCAAACCCATTCCCCCGAATGGCTGCAAAGCCTCCAAATCCCCGGTGTGGCACCAGATGACCTGGGAATTAATCAATGTGCCCATGCCCGTGGCTTACCAGTATGAAGCCCAGCAAGTGGAATTGCAGTTGCGAAAAATGGCCTTGTCGGCCTCACAACAATCGGGTGCGTGGCGTTTGAATGAACGCAAATATGTGAGCGACACCTACGAGCGTTTGTTGGTCGGCCAAGGCGAACAACATGTGCCGTGGCAACTCAGGGTCAGCATCGTGCCGGGGCGCGACTCGGTGTACCTGTCAAAAACGTATGAGATTCGCTGGGAATTGGTTTCCCGCGTACAAGGCATGGCGCTTTACCAGTCCGAACAAAAAATCACCATCAACCAACCACAGTTGGTGTCTGCTACCAGTCGCCCGCTTGAAACCGCCGTGTTGGCGCAAATCCAAGCTGCGGTGCAGGTGTTGTCGCAGGGCATGGAACGTGTGTTGTCCTGCCGTGTCCCGCAGTTTGAGGTGTTGAAAATCCGCCAAGACAGCGTGCGCATTGCCGGGGGCAGTGGCAGTGGCTTGAAAGTCGGTGCCAGCGTGGTGTTGACTGACAAAGACCAGTTGCCGTCTCGTGCTCTAGAGCCTCGCGCCTTTGACAGCTTGGCCATGGGCGAAGTGGTGTCTGTCAGCGAATACGCCGCCGAAGTGAAGTTGAAAACTTCGGCCAAAATAACCAATCCATCCCAATGGATGGCTGTGCCTTACATGCCTTGAATGGATCCAGGAGTTTTCTATGTTGTTGTCTAAACGCTCACAGTTCATGCTTGTGTTGTTGGTCGCTCTTCACGGATGGGCCGGCGCCAATGAATCAAGCAAGCAACCACCCTTGGAATTACCCAAGGCGCTGGCAGATGGCGAACCTGTGGCCATGGTGGAGAAAGCCAAGCCCGATCCAGTGAAAAAAGCCACGCCGAAATCCGAGGCAGTGACCAGTCGCGAAGTCAAGGCGGTGACCTTGCCTCCTGCAAAACCTGCGGCGGCAACACCGGTGGCTGCGGCGCGCGACTTGAGCGGCCTGCCAGAAATGACCAACTACACCACCCGCAAAGGTGACACGGTTGAAAAAATTCTGCAAAAGTTTTACCCGGCTTCGCCATTGCGTGCCGATGTGTTGCGCGACAGCCTGGTACAAAACAACCCCAAAGCCTTTCCCAAAGGTAATGCGAAATCGCTGGTCATTGGCAGCAATGTGTCCTTGCCTGATCCCTTGGAGCTGAGCAAAAGACTGCTCTTGCCTGTGGTGTCGGCGGTGAACAAGTCCGACAAACCCGACACGCCAAGCGCTGTGCCTCCTGCTGCGGTGGCTGTCGCGCCAGTGGCTCCCACACCGGCCAATCCCGGGACCGGTGGTGGCGCAGCCGCGCACAGTGCCGGTCACAATATGGCGATGCAAGACCCCCCCAAACGCCACTGGGTGCGTTACCCCTGACACCGCGCCGACGCCGCTCGGCATGCAAGGATTTGCCCTATGCTCGGCCCAGAGTCTGTATCAGCCAGCCCCCGTGTACCTGTGGTGCAAATGGATGTTCGAAGCCTGTGGGTGCAAACGCCTGTGGCTCAGCAACTGGGCTTGCGCGATGGTCAGATTGTGCAGGCCACTGCCGAGATACGCGATCAACGCGTGCGCTTGTGGCTCAAGGATTTTTTCTTTGAACTGCCCAACGGCTGGGTACTCAAAGACGGTGACAAACCTTTTTTAAGGGCCAGCCAAAACGGCGGCAGTTGGGGGTTTTTGATTCAGTCGTACCCCAGCGGTCAAACCTCCAGCGCCACCCCGGCTTCTGCGGCGTTTGGCATCAACCCACCGCCCGTCTTAAGCCCGGTGCAGACATTGCCCAGCACCTCCTTGGGCTTGTTGTTGACCCAAGCCAGCGGATTTGAAAGTTTCACCCGCATGCTCGCAGGGCTTGGCACGCGTAACTTGAGCGGCCAGGGTGAGTTCTCCGACATGGTCAAGCGTTTGTTGCAGCAACGCAGTTCGTTCGCGCAAATGAACCCCACGACACTCAAACGCTTGGTGTCTGGCCAAGCGCGCAGTGCCGAAAATTTGCTGGCGCAAGGCTTGCCCGCCGACAACGACCCCAAAGCCATCATCAAACAAATGTTGGCTTTGTTGCAGCAACAAACCGTCGAAGGTCTTGGCAAAAAAGACACCATCGAGCTGGAGCAAGCCGTGCGTGAGTTGGAATCAGCGCAGGCGCAGGCGGCACAAAAGTGGCTCAGTGGCGAATTGTCTTTGCATGTGGTGTTGCCGTTTATCGACCACGAACCGGTGGATTTGCATTTTCAAAAACCAGCGCGTAAACCCAACCAAGAAGAGCAGCCATTGACGGTGGACATCCACTCGCGCAGTCGCACCTTGGGTGAAATTTGGCTCAACACCACCATCACCCAAGGCACAGGGGTGGATTTGGTGATGTGGGCATTGCGCAGTGACGTGGCGGGCCTGGCCAAACAACGCGCCACTGAGCTCGCCCTTGAACTTGGCGCAGCCGGTTTGAATTTGCAGTCGTTCCAGATTTTCAATGCGGCCCGACCTTTGGTGCGCGCCTCTGAAGCTTCCGGCAGTCGGGGCTCTGTCATCGATACCCAAGCGTGAGTACATAGCAGCCATGAAATCGCCTTTTGAAGCCATTGCCCTTGAATATGGACAACGTAAAACACCGCGCGTGGTGGCCAAAGGGCAGGCCGAATTGGCGCATCGCATCATTCAAGAGGCCAAGCGCCAGGGCATTTATGTGGCCGAGGATCCGCAACTGTTGGCGTTGCTCAGCAAACTGGATGTGGGGGAAGAAATCACGCAAGACATGTACACCGCCGTGGCAGTGATTTTGTCTTGGGTGTATTGGCTCAAGGGCATGCAACCCGGCGACGAGCAAATGCCGCCCGCCGCGAAGACCGCGTCAAGCTTCGGTAAAGCCCCGTAGGTGGCGTATGCGTTTGATTTGGCCCAGGCGGTCATAAACCTCTACCGGGCTGGTGGCTTCGTTGACATTCAGGCTCTCGAGTGCGCCGCGAATGGCGTCGAGTTTGCGCATGATCAAAATTTCATTGCGACGGTGCATGTCACGGCACTCCAGCATGCGGGTGCGAAAGTCATTCCAATGCGTCCCTAGCTTGTCGGCATCGTTCAACTGAGTGACGCCGGTCAAACGCGTTAATTCAGACAGCAAATGGTTTTTGCCGCTCAACAACGCTTCAAATTGGTCCAGGTCTTGGGCTTTGAGTGCTTCGAATTCGTGTTCAAGCAGTTCAGCCAGCTGATCTACCAGCGCATCAGCCTCTTGCAATGTTTTGGCTTCGTCAATGGCAATGGTGTCAGTCATGGTCAGCTTTTTAACCTTGGATCAGTTTTTCGAGGGAGACAAAGTTTTCGGCAATGCGACGCGGGTTGACCGGGTAGTTGCCTTGTTGCAGCGCGGCCTTGATGGAATCGACTTTGGCGCGGTCGAAATCGGGCTTGGCGTCGATGCGTTCCTTGACATTGCTCAGATTCACGGTGTCACTTCCTTGCGTACGCGCAGGCGCTTTGGTTTCTTGGACGTTGTCGGCTTGAGCAGGGGCAGTTTTTCTGTCCAGCTTTTCCAACGTGGTGCGGTTCGCCGCAGCAGCACTGGATAACCGGTTTTGGTTGTTAGAAATAGGATCAGACATGTGGTTTCCTTGTGTTCAAACGAGAGTACAAAACTTTTGACTCGACATCGTTGGTATCGACTTGAGCCTTTTTTTCTTGAGGACTTTTATTAAAAAACTTTCAAAAGCTGTTAAATGAGCCATTTGGTATTCCTTTAAAGCCCACGAGCCATGTTCATGCCAGTGACCACTGCTGTCAATGATCGACCTGATTCGGGGTTTTTCAAGCGAATTTGCTCGCCAAGCAAGCCGTCTTGCTGGGCTTCGGCTTTGACCGTGATCAAAAAGCCTTTGCCTTCGCCGCCTACCGCCACCGTCACTTGTTGGCCGCGACGCACCATGGTCGTGGGTTTCAAGTCTTGCATTTTGAGCGGGGTGTTGGCCGGCAGGTCACGCAGCAACTCCGTGTTGACCAATTCCCGCTCATCGCTGACAAATCGGGTTTCATGGGCCGGCACAGTGATTTCGGTGTTTTTGAACATACCTGGCTGGACCGTGGTGCCGCGTTTGATGGATTGGGTAGACACCCATACCAGTCTGGTGACCGCATTGGTTTGTGAGGCGTTGGCGAATTGCGCGCCAAGACCGGTCTTGACCTGCACCATTACAAAATGTTGCCACACCGGTTCGGCACAGCGGGCGCGCACGCTTTGCTTGTTGCCATAAGGCTGGTCGAACACGATGTCTTGCTTGCATGCTTGCATTTTGATGCGACTGTCCATGGGCTGGATGGTGACCAAGCCCGCTTCGAGTTTGTAGGTGTCCATGACAAATTGCTTGGCACCTTGCTCAACCGCAGCCCAACCCGGGTTGGCTACCGGCACGTTTTGCGCGTCGGCTTGTTGCCACACCGTGCCGAGCAAGGCAGCGGCACAAGCCAAGGCGATCAGCCCGGGTTTTTGACCTGTTTGAAAAGTTCGGCACAGCATTTGCAAGATGGTCTCCAAGAGTGTGAAAGTTTTGACGTTTTTGGCGTCAGTCTCATACCCGAAGCAATTTCAATGCCAACCATTTTTCAACTTGCTGAGCGCCATATGAACTTCAATATCGATTCCAAAGCACTCGTCAAAACCAATTTTTCAACACCAAATACGTCATCCATGACGGCCAAGCAAACGGTGGAGGCCAACATCGCGCGCATCGGTTTTGCCCAAACCTTGGCGCAGTTGCAAACCCGAAACAGTGTCAATTCATCGACGATTCTCAATCCCCAAGTGCCCAGCGTGGCCGTCAAAGAAGGCGACACCTTGACCGGCATTGTGAAAAATCACATGCAAGCGCTGGGCAAAACGGTGTCACACAACGAATCTGCGCGTCTGGCCCAAGACATTGCCCGCGCCAACGGACTGGCCAACCCAGACCGGATTTTCCCGGGTCAGCGCTTGAATTTGTCGGCGTTGAGCCCTGAATTGGCCAGACCCGACGCCAAACTCGCCACTGCCCAAACAGCCTTGTCCCCGAAGGCGACCGCCCAGCCCAATGCCTTGTCCATGTTGCGCCAAGCGCCAGCGCATTTCAACCAACACCACCCGGTGCTGCAAAAAACCTTGGACCGTGCCGTCGCCAAAGGCTTTATTCCTGCAGAAGACAGGCAAAAGGTGTTTGACAAGATATTGACGATGTCGCGCACCTATCAGTTTGCACCGGACGACTTTGCCCGCCTGACCTTGATGGAAAGTGACGGCATGAACCCCAAAGCAACCAATAGCCGTTGCCACGGCATCATCCAGTTCTGTGATGGCCCGGACCGGGGCGCAGCCAGCGCCGGTTTTGGCAGCAATCCCAAAGCCATTTTGGGCCACAGCGTGTTCGAGCAACTAGATATGGTGTCCAAGTATTTCGATGAAACCGGTTTACGCAATGGTGGCCCCACCAGCTTGGATGATTTGTACCTGACCGTGCTCACCCCGGCCGCACGCCGCGAAAAAGCACCGGACGCCAGTTTGAACATTGCGGGCACGCAAGCACAGCATCTGTATGTCAACCGCGACAAGACCGCGCCCATTACCCGCAACTCGATCATGCAAGGCCTTTACCAAAATGCCTTGGAGCGCTTGGGCAAGCACGAGTCTTCGATGCTGGCGCAAAACACGCCAGCAGCAGCCAGCAGTTTGCCTACACCGGCTAATGCCATGAGCCGGGCGCAGGCCTTGCGCATCGGTGCTTATTTGAACCAAGACTATGTTCGGTAAAAAAGCGGGTGCCAGCGGCAATGGATGGCCGAGGCACTGCGGCTGCGGTCAAGTCTTGCCGCCCTGAGCCAAACCCGTGCACACAAAACCTGAGACAGTTTGGGTGGCACACAAATTGCACGTATCGACCGGAGGTGTCTCAACTTGAGCACCAAGTGTCGTGAAAACGGCGGTAACAACTACCAGGGAGATGTGTGATGAACTTATTCAACGGAGCATTTGGCATCCATGAGCGTGCCTTAGGCGTTCGCAGCCAGCGCCTGGAAGTGTTGTCACGCAATATCGCCAACGCCGACACCCCTAATTACAAAGCCGAAGAGCTGGACTTCAAAGCCATGCTCAAAGAAACCAGTCGCGAATACATATCCGCTACGCATTCCAAGCATTACGCCGCTTTGGAAGAGCAAGCAGATGACGGCAAGCGTTTTCGCGTGCCGTTCAACAGTTCTTTTGACGGTAACACCGTAGAGATCAGTGTCGAGCAGGCCCAGTTTGGTCAAGCCGCCGCTGAATACCAAACCACATTGAATTTTTTGGAAAGCCGCATTGGCGGCATCCGCAAAGCTTTGAAAGGGGAGTGATAGACCATGAGAACACTTGACAGTGTGTTTGGCATCGCCGGCACCGCCCTCAATTCCCAACTGGTGCGCATGAACACCACCGCGTCTAACTTGGCCAACGCATCAACCGTGGCCAAAACCGAGGGCGAAGCATTTCGCGCCAAACGCCCGGTGTTCAAAGCCTTGGTCAAAGACGAATTCACCAACGCCGGCTTTCCTTATTTGGGCGGCGTGAAAGTGGACCAAGTGGTGGACGACCCCACACCGATTCGCAGTATTTACGACCCGGGCAACCCCTCAGCCGATGAAAAAGGCTATGTGTTTTTGTCCAATGTGAACGAGATGCAAGAAATGGTCGAAATGATGGCCGCTTCACGCTCTTACCAAAACAACGTTGAAGTGGTGAACACCGCCCGTCAATTGATGATGCGCACCCTTGAAATCACCAAAACCTGACCCTAGAAAGTAAATCGACATGGCCACCCCCACCGCAGCCAAAGCACCTTTGCCAAGTGGCATCGTTAGCTATGAAGACTACATCGCGAAGAACAAAGTCAAAGCGCCGTCCAACACCATGGACCAAGGCGCATTTTTGACCTTATTCACCACGCAATTGAAAAACCAAAACCCCTTGGACCCGGTGAAAAACGAAGCCTTCGTGGCGCAGTTGGCGCAGTTCTCGCAACTTGAAGCCACCAGCGCCATGAAGAACAGCATGGAGACCATGGTCAAGAGCTTGGAAGGCGACAAGATGCTGGCCGGTGCCGCCATGATTGGTCGCCGCGTGGCAGTGCCCAACGGCCCGCTGATTTTGTTGGGCGGTCAACCTGTCGAGGCCAATGTCGATCTGACCACCGGTGCGGACGGCGTGCAAATGAAGGTCTTTGATGAAAAAGGTCAGTTGGTACGCAAGCAAATTTTCGGTGCACAGCCCATCGGCCCTATGCGATTGAGCTGGGACGGCTACAGCGACAGTGGTGCGGCCATGCCAGACGGCAGCTACACCATGCAGGTGTTGGCCAGCAGCATGGGCAAGGCCCTGCAACCCACGGTCAACACTTTGTCTACGGTGCGCAGCGTGTCCAACGCCGGCACGGGCGACAACACCTGGTTATTGGAGGTCGATGGCGGCAAGAGCGTCAACATGGCCGATGTCAAGCGCATTGCTTACTGATCAAACCCACACAGCACATACAACGGAGTTAACACATGTCATTTTTTACCTCACTCACCGGTTTGAATGCGGCCACCGCGCAATTGGGCGTGACATCCAACAACATTGCCAACGCGAGTACCGTGGGTTTCAAGCGCAGTCGCGCCGACTTCGGCGACATTTTTGCAACATCTCCTTTGCAAAAAGCCACATCAACCATCGGTCAAGGTGTGTCGCTCAAACGCGTGACGCAAGAGTTTGGTCAGGGCAATATGAACTTCTCGTCCAACACCTTGGACTTGGCGATTTCCGGTGACGGTTTTTTCCCGCTCAAATCAGCTGACGGATTCCAAGACATCTTCACGCGTAACGGCTCGTTCATGATGAACGACCAGTACAACGTGGTGAACTCGGCCGGTCAGCGTTTGATGGCGGCGTCGGTTGACTCGACCGGCAAAGCCAATTTGAACGACTTGAACGTGTTGACCATTCCGCAAAAAACCACCGGCATGGCCAAGGAAACTTCACTGGTGCAATTGGGCTTGAACTTTCCGGCCGATGCACAAGTGGTGACCAAATCCTTCAACCGCAACGACCCCGCCTCTTACAACAAGAGCACAGCGTTGACGGTGTATGACAAGGGCGGTAACGGTTACTTGGCCACGGTGTATTACGCCAAAACTCAAAATGCGAGTCAGGCGGACCCGAACAACAAATGGCAAACCTATGTGTATGTGGGTGAAACTTTGGTGGCAGCTGCATTGCAACAAGCCACAGACACCACTGGCGAGCCTTTGTATGTGAATAAATACGGTCAACTCAAGCCTGAAAGTGAAGTGGGCGATTTGTTGGTCAACGCAAAAACACAAAAGTTTTCACTCAACCAGTTGACCGATTTGCGCAATTCTGAACCAGCAACGGTCAGTGGCGGCAAGGCCCCCCGGCTGAGCACATTGGAAGGTATTGATTTCAGTGTGCTGCAGCCTTCGCAGTTGAAAGACCTGTTTCAAATCGAAGTCGACGGTTCGGGCGAGGTTTCCGTCGGTTTAGATCATTTGGCCGGTACGAACTTGCCGGCATTGTCAGGAACAGAGATTGCCAAGGAATTTACCAATGTCTTGAACCGTAAATTTGGTGACGAGCGCTTCTTTAACTTCGCCGGACAACAAACTTTCCAAATCACTGCCTCGAACGCGGATGGCACCTTGATTCAAAACCGCACCATCCAATTGGATGCGGATGACATGACTTACGAGCAGGTGACTGACAAGATCAACAGCCAGTTAAGCGGCAGCAGCAATGTGTTGTCTAACGTGAGCTTTGCCAAAACGCCACCATCGCCTGAAGAATTCAGAGGCTACACCCTGACCATCGATGGCGTCGAGGTTTCCAACCGAATTGACCTTGGCACCACGCTCAGCACCAAGCCCATGGAAGATTTGACGACCAAATTGCAAACCCGTATCCAACTCGACTTGCAACAACGCTTGGGCTATACGGCTGAAGCTGCGAGCAAGGTGACCGTGAATGTGCAAAACGGTAACGAGGTACGTATCAATGATGCCAATGGCGGCACCATTTCTGATTTTTCATTGAGCAGTATCAGTGCAGGCTCAAAAAATATCATTGCCAACCAAAAGCATTTGACCGGTGTTGACGCTTTGGAATTGGGTGACTACGACAACATGGTGCTGGAGATCAGCAGCAGCAGAGGCAGCGACACAGTGACCTTGGACCTGACCGACACCGATCCAAGCGACTTGAATGTGCTGGCGCAAGAATTACAAGACAAAACCCAAGCCAAGTTGATTGAATTGGGATGGAGCACTTTTGAAGCCTCACAAGTCACTATTTCAGAAGACCCAGATGTAGCTGGCAAACTGATCGTCAGTGACATCGGCGGGCATGAAATTCAATCGTTTTCTTTGACACCCAGAAGCACGGGTGCGACACCTTTCCCGACAGCCCCTGTGCTGGTCAGTGGTGAATCCACTATCACGTTGGCGGGTGTTGATTTTGGCGCTGAACCTGTGGACGCTGAAAGCTTGCTGAGCCATTTCTCCAGCTTGAAATTCACCACGACCGATGCCACTGGTTCCTTGACCAGCACCATTGCATTGAATGCAGCGTCGTTCCCAAGCTTGACCGGTGTCGACCCAATTCCCAGCTACCTCACATTTGACCCGACCAATACAGAGCACATGGATTTGCTGGCAACAGACATACAAACCTTGCTGCAAGCCACCGCCAAGGGCGCCACCACTTCAGTGGCCTGGGACTCCAATACCAACGCTTTCACTGTGACCGACACCAGCGGCAACTTCATGAGTGAATTGACGCTGACTGCAGACACCGATGATTACCCGACTTTGACCAAAGGTGGCAGCACGGTTCAAGTGGACGTCGTGACCGACAACGACGGCAATGTGATCACGCCCAGTTCTTACACCCTCTCCAACGTCAGTTTCCCTTTGGGCACGACACCGACAGGCACCGAGTTCAATTCGTTTGACTTCAGTTTGGAAGATGGCACCTCATTGACCAATGTGGCCTTGGAAGACCTGACCTTGTCGAGCACGCCGATCAACGATCTGGCCATCCGCTTGCAAGAAAAAATCCGTGCGGCTTTGAATGCGGAAGACCCTGATGTGTATGACACCGACCGTGTCAACAAAATCACGGTGTCTGTGATCAACGGCAAAGATTTGAAAATCATTGATGCCAGCGGCGTGACAAACATCACCGGTTTTTCACTGAACGCCGCATCCGCGACCGCCTCTACGGTGTCAGTGGGTGGTAAAAATTTCGCCATCAGCAAGTTACCTACCGAGAACATGGTCAAAGCAAACTATGACCCTGTAACGCAAAAATTCAATTTCGAACCCGTGTTGGGCAACAGCATCACCTTGTCGGGCTTGAACAACCAAATGGGCATCACCACACCGCTGACACAAGAAGTCGGCAGTGACATGTTGAGCATTTCTGGTTCGCCATCCATCACCAATAACTACATCCGTCCCATCAAGCTGCAACGCTATGGCATGAAGGTGGAATACGACACGGTGAATGAAAAGTTCATTTTCAAATCGGGCACCACAGGCGACTCCTCCAGCATCAAAATCAGCAACCCCAACACTTTCGCCTCAGAACGTCTGGGTATTGCGGCCGATGGCAACTATGAAGTCAAGCCTTCCATCATGGCGGTTCGTGGTATTGAATCTAAGCCTGCGGTTATGTTGGGTTCACCTTTGGGTATCAACGCCAACAACAACTTCAGCGTCAACTTGACCAACAACAAATTTGTGGTGTCGGTAGATGATGTCAAAGGCACGGTGTATTTGGAACCCAAAGAAACCTACACCATCGATTCTTTTGTGCAAGCTTTGCAAAACGGCATCAATCGCTTGGCCGGACCGCCTGACCAACATGGCTTGACCGGTTCCATGGTGTCTGGTGTCAAAGTCGCGTACGACAAAGCCACCAACGGTTTGACGTTCACTACGGGCACGGCTTCGACCAACTCATTTATCAAGGTGTCGGGTGACAGCCAGTGGGGCTTGGCCAACGTAGAAGGCGGCCGCGGCAATACCTCGACCTGGATCAAACCCACGCAATACACCCAAACCGTCAATGGTGTGGAAGTGGCCATGTACATCGACGAATTCGGCAAAGAAACATTCAGCCCAGATGGCTTTAAGAACTTGCCAGAGTGGTCACCGATTTTCTTGGAAAAAGGCGAACTGACCTTTGACACATCCGGTAACTTGGTGTCACCCAAACAAGGTTCACAACTCGACACCGTGTTCTTGCCAGACGGTAAGGGCGCATTGACGATCAATATCAACTACTCCAAATCCACCCAGTTTTCATCGCCTTACGCGGTGTTGTCACAGTCGCAAGACGGTGCACCCGAAGGTGATTTGGTGGGCTTGTCTATCGGCGACGATGGTTTGGTCAACGCCTCTTATTCAAACGGGGCGCAGAAATCGCTGGGCAAAGTGGTGTTGGTGAACTTCTCCAATCCCACCGGTTTGCGCCAGATTGGTGACACCAGTTATTACAAATCGGCCACATCAGGTGCTGCCAAGTACGGTGAGGCCGGTTCAGCAGGTTTCGGTACGGTGCGCTCCGGTGCGACAGAACGGGCCAACGTGGACTTGACGCAAGAACTGGTCGACTTGATCACCGAGCAGCGGAACTTCCAGGCCAATGCCAAAGCGATTGAGACCAGCACCACCATGACCCAATCCATTATTCAAATCAGGGCGTAAAGCCCCTCCTTAGAGAATCGACATGGAACGCCTAGCCTTTAATTCTTCTGCAGCAATCACTGAAATGCGTCTGGCTCGCCAGGTCTTGGCCAATGAAATGGCCAACATGACCACCACGGGCTTTAAGCGTTCTTTTGAAGTGTCCATGAAAGCGTTCAAAGCAGATGGCGGAGGGTTTGACTCCAGCTTCCAGCCGCAGGCCGCGCACATGGACTTCATCCAATTGAAGCCCGGTCCGTTGATTGCCACAGGCCGCGACCTAGACATCCATCTGAATGACCACACAGTGTTGGGGGTGCAAGCGCCCAACGGCGAGACGGCATTTACCCGCCGTGGTGATTTGCAAGTGTCGGTCGACGGCATCTTGCAAACCGGCAATGGCCACCCGGTCATGGGCGAGGGCAACACCCCGATCACGGTGTCGCCCGACCTGAAAGTCAATATTGCGGACGACGGCGGCGTGTATGTCAGTAACCCGTCACAGCCGGGCATCCAAACCCAAGAATTGGTGGGCAATTTGATGCTGCGTGACGCCAGCGAAACCCCGCTCACAAGACGGGAAGACGGCTTATTTAAAGTGCACGACAAGCCATCTGGCTCAGATTTTGCTTCAGGTCCTATGAGGGTGTCAGTAATGTCACAGGCTTTGGAAGGCAGCAATGTCAATCCCCAAGAAGCCATGGTCAAACTGATCGAGCAGGCCCGCATGTTCGAGCAACAAGTGCGCATGGTGAAGTCCAGCCATGACAACGACCAAGCCGGGGCCAGCATGATGAAGTTGAACGGCTGATGCAAGTTGACACAGACAGATTGAATATTTGAAGAACAGGGGTTAGACGATGGATGCAGCTTTATGGGTTTCCAAGACCGGCTTGGACGCGCAGCAGACGCGCATGAACGTCATTTCCAATAACTTGGCCAACGTATCGACCACGGGCTTCAAGCGCGACCGCGCGGTATTTGAAGATTTGCTCTACCAAAACATTCGCCAAGCAGGCGGGCAAACCACAGCCAACACGCAAGCGCCTACAGGCCTGATGCTGGGTACAGGTACCAAAGTGGTGGCCACAGAAAAATTGCATATCCAAGGCAATTTGATCAACAGCCAAAACCCGCTCGACGTCGCCATCATGGGCGACGGTTTTTTCCAGATTCAACAACAAGACGGCACCATCGCCTACACGCGCGACGGTGCGTTCAAGCTGACAGGCACGGGACAGCTGGTCACCTCGACCGGTTTTTTCCTCGAGCCCAACGTCACCATTCCCGGCAACGCATCTTCATTGACCATCGGCCGCGACGGCACGGTGTCCGTTGAACTGGTCGGCGGTCAAGGCCAGCAGGTGCTGGGTCAAATTCAGATCGCCAAGTTCATCAACCCGAGTGGCTTAAAGCCGCTGGGTAACAACTTGATGGCCGCTACCGCTGCCAGCGGTCCGGTGCAATTGTTGCAACCGGGCACCGTGGGTGCGGGCGTGTTGAACCAAGGTTCGTTGGAAGCTTCCAACGTGAACGTGGTGGAAGAAATGGTCAACATGATCGAAACCCAACGTGCTTACGAAATCAACTCCAAATCGATCGAAGCGGTCGACGGCATGTTGAAGTATTTGAACCAAAACCTGTAATCCAAAACTTCACTGACATCATGAAAAAATTCTTATCTTTAGTGGCTGTGGTGGTGGGATTGCAGGCGTGTGCCCAACCCGACCCCATGCTGCCCGCCTTGACTTCTTCACCGGACTTTGCGCCGGTGTACCCGTTGGTGCAAGACCAGACCAAACCTGCCACCGGTGGCATTTACGGCAATCGCCAAAGCGATGCTTGGTTCGGTCGCGGCCGTAATTACCAAGTCGGTGACTTGATCACGGTGATGTTGAATGAATCCACACAAGCCGCTCGCAGCCAAGGCACGGACATCAGCAAAGATGCCTCCAACACAGCCTTGCCCTCTGGCATCAGCAAATTCATTGCAGGCTCTACCAGTCCATTCAGTGGTGTTGATTTGAATTCTTCAACCACCAAAAGCACTGGCAAGGGCACGGCAGACCAACAGGCCAGCTTGACCGGCTCGATCACGGTCACGGTGATTGAAATTTTGGCCAATGGTAATTTGGTGGTGCGCGGAGAAAAGAAATTGGGTTTGTCTGAAGGCACTGAAGTGATTCAAGTCGCCGGTGTGATTCGCCCGCAAGACGTCGGCCCCAATGGCACAGTGAATTCATTGCGCCTGGCCAATGCACAAATTTCCTACCGTGGTTCGGGTGACTTGGCGAGTGCCAGCAAGCCCGGCTGGGGCACCTCCGCCTTGATGAAATTCTGGCCCTTTTAATGTTTCAACAGGTTGAACTGACATGACAAATTCGTGGTTGAAAGCAAGTTGTGTGATGCTGGCATGTGCACTGGCAACGCCGGTGTGGGCCGATCGCGTCAAAGATTTGGCCACCGTCGCTGCACAGCGCTCCAACCAACTGATTGGTTTTGGATTGGTCGTGGGCTTGCAAGGCACCGGCGATGATGCGTCCGTGCCATTCACTACGCAAAGCATGAAAGCCATGTTGGCGCAAATGGGTGTGCGCATTGACGGCCCGATGTCTGACTTTGAACAAGTCACATCAGCCAGCCGTATCGACATCAAAAATGCGGCAGCGGTGATGGTCACGGCTGACTTGCCGGGTTTTGCCAAGCCGGGTCAACGCATTGACGTGAATATTTCGGCCATTGGCAAAGCCACCAATTTGCGTGGCGGTAACCTGATCATGACTGCCATGCGCGGCGTGGACGGTGAAATTTATGCATTGGCGCAAGGCGCCCTGACCGCGACCGGCATAGACGCAGGTGCTGCAGGCTCAAAAGTGGCGATCGGCGTGCCCACAGCCGCACGAATTCCTGCGGGAGCCATTGTCGAGCGCACGGTCGAGACGCCATTCGAAAAAGCAGAGCATCTGATTTTGAATTTGCGTGACAACGATTTCTCCACCAGCAGCGCCATGGTCGCTGCGATCAATTCAAAATTTGGTGGCGAGGTGGCGCAAGCCATCGACGGCACATCGATATCGGTTCGAGCACCCCAAGACTTGAATCAACGCGTGTCATTCATGGGCATGTTGGAGAACATTGAAGTCACTCCCGCTGAACCAAATGCGCGCGTGGTCATCAATTCACGCACCGGTACCGTGGTCATCAACCGCGCTGTGCGGGTCACGGCGGCTGCGGTGTCGCACGGCACGATTTCTGTGGCCATTACCGCCACCAACGATGTGTCACAACCCAATGCACTCAGCCAGGGACAAACCACACCGGTGCAAAACGCCGATGTGGCGGTCACCGAGCCGAAAAATCCGATGTTCCTGTTCAAGCCCGGCGTAGACCTGCGTGAAATCGTGGATGCGGTCAATCAAATTGGCGCCACCCCTTCTTCCTTGATCGCGATTTTGGAAGCCTTGAAAAGCTCGGGCAGTTTGCGCGCAGAGCTCATCATCATTTGATGCATTGACCATGGCTGATATCACCAACCCCTCCACTGTTGCGGCCAAGTCCTATTCGGACTTCGGCGCCTTGGGCGAATTGCGCGGCAAAGCCCAGCGCAATGAAAAGGGCGCATTGCGTGAATCAGCGGAGCAATTTGAAGCGCTGTTCATACAGATGATGCTCAAGTCCATGCGCGAAGCCAACGATGTGTTGAAAAGCGACATGTTCAAGTCCAATGCATTGGAAACTTTCCAAGGCATGTACGACAAAGAATTGTCCATGTCCATGGCCAAACGCAACGCTTTAGGTTTTGCCGATGTGGTGGTCAAACAATTGAGCCAACAAGAATCTGCACCCAGCACAGCCGAGTTGCTGGCATTGCGCCAAAAAACAGGTGCCTTGCAAGCACCTGGCATGCCGCTGCACAAACCAGTGCTGCCCATGAGTTTGACGCCTGTGGAACAGCCGGCCATGCCTTTGCAGCGCCAGACCTTGAAGCCACTGCCCATGAACAAAACCATGCCTTTGGCACCCGTGAGGAATGAGCCATGAGCAATATGCTGGGTATCAGCAGTACCGCCGTGGCCGCTTACCAACGCGCATTGGGCACGGTCAGTAACAACATTGCCAACGTCAGCACCGAAGGCTACTCCAGACAGCAGTCCACGCTGCAACAAAGTGCGCCGGCTAAGCACGCGAATATGTTCTTGGGCACGGGTGTGTTGTTCACCTCGGTCAAGCGCGCGTTTGACACGTTTGCCGAATCTAATTTGCGCAACAGCAACACCGACTTGGCGACGCAAGAACCCTTGGTGAATTACACCCAGCGTGTGATGGACATCATGGGCGACAAAAGCGTCGGCTTGAGCTCAGCACTTGACACCTTTTTTAATGCTGCACGCAGTTTGTCGGTAGACCCGGCCTCTACGGTGATGCGGACCAGTTTCATACGCGGCGCGGAAGGTGTGGGTTCACGGTTTGCCGAATTGGCAGGGCAACTGTCATTGGTATCCACCGAAACACGTCAAGCCTTGGAGAGCGCGGGCAACCAAATCAACACCTTGACCGAACAATTGGCCTTGGTGAACCAACAGTTGACCAAGTCGCCAACATTGGAAGGGCAGTCGTCTGAATTGCTCGACCGCCGCGATTTGCTGTTGCGTCAGATTTCCGAATTTTCACGCATCAAAACCAGCTTCACACCGAACGGCATTGTGTCTGTGAGTTTGGGAACCACCATGAAGCAAAGTTTGGTGGTCGATGGCTTGAAGTCACGCCCGATTGGCTTTGACCCCAACTCGATGAGTAAACTTGATTTGGTGCTCGACCCGTATGGCAACACCGAACCCTTGTCTGGTGCCAGTGGTGGCACCATGGGCGGTCTCAACACGTTCATCAGCCAGGTACTTGAACCCGCGCAAAAAGGTCTGGATTTTTTGGCGCAAAGTTTTGTCAATGAAGTCAATTTGATTCAACGCTCCGGCATTGACGGCTATGGCCACCTTGGCGTGGATTTGCTGCGCATCGATGACAAGGCCGCGAGTGCTGCAGTGGGCATGCGGGTGTTGTTGCAAGACCCGTTGCGCATTACCACCGGCGGATTATTCAGGGTGACAGAAAACCCGAACAATGCCAGTGATGTCAGAGCGCGGGTCAGCTTTTTGGCCAGCACCATGCCGCTTGGCATCAGCAACCCTTTGTTAT
Organism: Comamonadaceae bacterium; assembly: GCA_027488735.1. GTDB lineage: Bacteria > Pseudomonadota > Gammaproteobacteria > Burkholderiales > Burkholderiaceae_C > Limnohabitans. The sequence continues at coordinate 249,720 of JAIYBB010000005.1, forward strand.
CAAACAACCCATTCACCAACAATCCGCTGAAAGTGGAAGTAGGTGGTGGCCGCTTGTTTGCGCCTGTGACCACCGTGGCCGCGGGCATGGAAAACACTACCATTTATTTGGACAACGTCAAACCTGGCCAGCAGTTGCATGTGATGACGCGCGACGCCCGTCAATTGATTGGTGTGCCGTTGAGCGAGGATGAAAAATTCCAAATGCTCAACACAGACAATGGCTTCAATTCGGCACTGACATACAGCGATGCTTACCTGAACCAGTCGGGTGAAAAAGGCTACCGTGGTGCCAAAGTGTTTTATGGCACCAAAGCCAGCGTGCTGTATGAACAGCAGTTTGACAAATTGGGTCAGCCTGACAAAGCCACGCCAACGGCAGCTACTTTGGCCAGCGGACGCGTGGTGCCGGTTTCTTCGTCCACCGATTTGGTGGTGATTCCAGAGGGCGCCATCAAACTCAATGACGAGTCCTTGGGCGAATTGAAATTGGCGGCAGGGGAAGAACTCGGGCCGCAAAAAATTGCGGATTGGTTGAACGCAGGCATTGATGCACACCCGTTCTTTTCATCCGAGCAATCCACCTTGATCGGCGACATCAGCTTAACTGCTGACACCTTGGAATTGAAAAACGCTGATTTGTTTTCTGACACTGGTGGCGTGATTCAAATCGGTGACGAGCAAATTTATTACAGCGGCAAAACCACCAATGCAGATGGCAAGTCCACCGTATTGACTGGCTTGATTCGCGGCTTCAACGACACCGTGGTCAGCCAACACTTGGCGGCCGATGCTGTCAAAGCCAATGACCTGAAATACGCTGAAGTGTTCAACGAAATACGCATTCCCTCGGCATCGCTGGACTTTCACAAAGAAATGACCGTCAACGGTGTGGTGATTGGCAAATTGCCCACAGGCGGCAAAGTGCCAGCCCAGTACAAAGACTTGTTGTCATTTGTGCAAGCGTTGCAATCGAAAAGCGAAGCAACTGGAGTGAACGCCCGACTCGCTGACAACGGCGACTTGATTTTGGAAAACTTGCCGGGCCGTGAAGGCGAGACCATTGCACTCGGCCCATTTGATGACGCAGGAAAACCAGCCAATGCATTGAACTTGAATTTGAGCGAAGGCTCCAATTTGTTCCACGGCATGGTGCGCTTGACGCGTCGTTTGGGCGACCCGGAAAAATCAGACATTCGTTTGTCTTTTGGTGAGTATGGCCCTGAAGATCGTCGCCAGACCGGCAGCCCGTTTGACCTGAGCTTGTTGGGGTTCAGAACAGCTGCTTATATTGAAGGCAAAGTACCTGACGATTTGATGGTGTTTGTCACCGGTCAAGGCAAAGCCAATATTGCCGCCAGCTTTGAGGGACAACCGATTGACCCCAAAGACAAATTGCGCGATCAAAACCTGCAGATCAAATTCATCGAGCCAGACCGCTATGTGATCATCGATGGCGTCACCGGTACCGAATTGGTCAACCGCCATTACGACAACACCGTGCTTGACCCAGTGATTGAGTACCAAGGTTTGTCCATCAAATTTTCACGCGCCCCGGATGTGGGTGATGTGTTTGCGGTCGACGGCAACCATGACGGCATTGGCAACAACGAGAACATGCTGATCATGGCCGATTTGGCCCAAAAGAAAGTGGTGGGCAACAAAACCTTGGCAGAGAGTTATATCGACCAAGTGAATAACGTGGGCAATGCCGCCCAACAAGCCAAGATCACACAACAGGCACTGACGGTGGTGAACGACCAAGCACAAAGTGCCCGAGACAAAGTCTCGGGAGTGAACTTGGACGACGAAGCAGCTGATTTGATTCGCTATCAGCAAGCCTACCAAGCCGCCGCCAAAGCATTGCAAATTTCGGGTCAGTTGTTTGACTCCATTGTGCAAATCCGTTGATAAGGAGATGACACCATGGTCATGAAAGTTTCTACCAGTATGTTTTTTGACCGCGCCAGTTCGCAACTGGCGAATGTGCAGGGCAGTCTGGCCAAAACACAAGAGCAGTTGTCCACGGGCAAGCAAATCACCAAGCCCAGCGACGAACCGGACAAGGCGTCGTTGGTGACTCGCTTGGAGTCGGAGATTGCCCGCCAGAAAAGTTACCAAGGAAATATCAAGTCGATCGAAATCAGGCTGATGGCCGAGGAAACCGCCTTGAACAGCACCAGCGATGTGATGTTCCGGATGAAAGAGTTGGCGGTGCAAGCAGCCAACGACACCTTGGGTGCGGCTGACAGAAGAACCATTTCACTGGAAATGATTGAACTGCGAAACCAAATCGTGAGTCTGGCCAATACGCAGGACTCCAACGGCAATTACTTGTTTGCTGGCAGTCGGGTCAGCCAGATGCCGTTTTCACCCGATGCCAAAGGCGTGATTGTTTACAAAGGCGACCAGGCCCGCATGGTGGTCGGTGTGGGCGACAACCGCCGCATGAACCAAAACATTCCCGGCTCTGACGCGTTTACCAATGTGGTGCGTGACGATGGCAAAGGTGGTCGGGTTGGTGTTGGTTTTTTTCAAGCGATGGGGGACTTGATCGACGCAGTCAAAGGCAGCAACCGCGTGGCGATTCAACGTGGCCTGAGCGAAATTGACACCTTGCAGCAAGGGCTGAGCGACTCCATCGCACAAGTCGGTACTGACTTGAATGTGGTGGATTCACAAAACAATGTGTTGGACGAAATCACCTTGCGCTTGAAAAGCACCATGTCCGACATCCAAGACTTGGACTACACCGAAGCCATCACCAAGATGAACAAAGACCAGTTGGCGCTGGAAGCCGCGCAAAGCAGCTTTGCCAAGATTTCCAAGTTGAGTTTGTTCAATTACATCAATTGATGGGCTCAAGTTTTTTGTACCTGATCCGATTCATTTGACGACAACCCTCTAAAGCCCATGGCCACCTCAGCAGTCAGCTCCAGCTCCTCCACAGCCGCCACCACAGCGGCGGATGTGGCTGCAGCCAATAAAGCCAATGCACAAAAAATCATCTCCTCATTGAGCGCGGGTTCTGGGGTAGACGTGGCTTCGTTGGCACAAAATTTGGTCAACGCTGAAAAAATGCCGCAAGAAAACGCGATCAACGCGAAGATTGCCAAGAACGACAGCAAGGTCAGCGGTTTGTCAGCGGTGATGTTCATGATGAACGAGTTCAAGACCGCTCTGAGTGCAGTCAAAGACCGTGATAACTTCAATACGCTGACAGTAACCAACAGCAATACCTCTGCGGTGAGTGTGACCGCCACTGCAGCCGCCTCTATGGGCGACCACCAAATCGTGGTCAACGCCTTGTCGCAGCCGCAACGCAGCATCAGCGCGGGCTTTGCCTCTTCCTCTGCCAGCATCAACGCTGGCAGCAGTTTTGGCTTGACGATTGCGGGCAGTTCTAGCCCCACGGTGGGAACTTCCCAGTCGTATTCCACCTACATGGCGTCTATCAATGCGCCTGCGTTTTCCGCCACACCATCTGTCAACGATTTCAAAACCTTTTCTGTCGATATCGATGGCAAAACCTACTCGATGACCCCGGCGCCCGCCACCGCCAGCATGGCTGATTTGGCGTCCAATTTGCAAAGTCAGTTACGGGTCTTGGACGGTTCTTCTGATTTGAGCGTGACCTATAACGGTAGCCAACTGGAGTTCACGTCGGCCACCACCACCCGAGTGGTCAACAACCCGGCACTGTCAAAGTCAACCACCATCAATTTAGACACCGGTGCCTTGGCAGGCACAGCGGGTACGTCAGCCATCACCGGGGCGAGTTTTGGCACCCACCCTTCGATCAATGATTTCAGCGCTTTCACAGTCACCATCGCGGGTACACAGCGTTCACTCATACCTGTGCCTGTGACTGCCAACATGACCTCATTGGCGACCAATCTGCAAATGCAATTGCGCACTTTGGACGGCAACTCCGACATCAGTGTGTCCTATGACAGCACCAACGGTCTGGTCGTCAGTTCTGCATCTGGCAAGGACATCACTGGTATTGGCTTGACGAAAAAAACCTATGAAGACACGCCTGCGGGCGTGGTGTCGGCGATCAACGCATCTAACCGCGGCTACAAAGCCCAATTGATCAACGACGGCAGCGCAGGCTCTCCCTATAAGGTGATGATTACTGGCAGCACCGGAGCCACCGAGGGCTTCACGGTATCAAGCAACGACACAGCCAATGTATTTGGTGCAGGGTTTGCAACCCCCAGTGGCTATGCCGCGAGCGACGCCAGCGTCACGGTGGATGGCATCAGTTACACCCGACAGAGCAATGCCATTTCAGACATTGTTCCGGGCCTGACCTTGAGCCTCAAGGCGACAAGCAGCACGCCAGCCAGTGTCAATCTGGCGCGAGATACGTCTGCATTGAAGGCCAAATTGACTGCTTTGGTTACCGCCTACAACGATTTCGACAACATCATCAAAGAAACCACCAACCCCAAGTCCACCTTGGAAACTTATGGTGCCACTTTGGTGGGGGACAGCACGGCCCGCATGGTGCGGCAACAAATGCGCTCCTTGATCTTTGGTGTGTCCAGCACGCCAGGCACGACTTACCAATCGATGAGCCAGTTGGGTTTCAGTTTGGACCAAACGGGCGTGTTGTCGCTGGATGAAACCAAGTTGGACACCGCACTGCAAACCGGGGTTGATGACATCGCCAAGATGTTCACCGGCGGACATAACAAATTGAGTGTGTACAGCACTTTGTCCGCGGGTATTGCTGGTGATGCGGTCAAAAAGCTGACCAATTTGTTGTCAGCCACAGGCCCCTTGTTGACCAAGAGCGAGAACGCCAACACCGAGAATACCAAGTACCGCGAGCGCCTGACCAAGTTGCAAACCCGCATGGATGCGTTGTTAGCGCGTTATCAAAAGCAGTTTGCCGCCATGGACAGTTTGGTCGGCAGTGTGAACAGTCAGAAGACCAGCCTGAAGTCAACCTTTGACGGCATGATGGCCACTTACACCAACAAATAAAACGGTTATTGGGTACGAATGATGCGCCATCCGTGGTCCATCTTGCGAAATACAAATTTGCGAGACAGATTGCGGGTGCGCACCAAGTAATAGGAAAGCGCACGCAAGCTGTGTGCTTTTTTCAGGTCATCGCAAAAAATGCTGTCACCAATGTCAAGCGTCTCGAGTGTCTGTATGTTGCTCGTCAAAGCCAGTTGGTTAAGTTCCAGTCGTTCGATGATCATTGATGCTGCCTAAGGATGTCCCTAGGCAGAATCGGCAGCAAGCTTTCAAACTTTAGCGGGTGAGTAAAAAAAGAATCACCGAAAATTTATGTATCTATTTGATGTACTGTTTGAGCAGATACGACACCATGTCTTGCGAAATATTGGCTTGAGCCAGCATGGCCATTGAAGCATTTTGTTTGATTTTTGCTGAAGCAAGTGCTGCTGTTTCAGCAGCCAGATCGTAATTCATGATGTTGCCGTATGCCGCGGTGGAAGTTGTCTTGAGGTTATTGACATAACTGGTTTGGTAACTCATGCGGTTTTGCAAAGCGCCAACGGTAGCTTGGTATTGAGAAACCATGTTGATGGCATCGGCCAACGTCGTCAGGGCATTGGTACCGCCGGTAGAGGTGGAAATATCCAAGCTAGAAACCTTGGTGGAAGTTGATCCACCGCCATAAGTACCTTCTCTGAAGCCAAGTGTGCTGAAGTTGGTGGTCCCATTGCTGCCAGGTGCCACACTGAAAGTGCCGTTGGTAGATGTCAGTTTGACGGTTGACAAATAAGTCATTGCGCCTGCCGAGCTTGCCGCAGCACCAGTCAGTGCGGCGTTACCCCCCAGTCCGATGCGCGTGCCCGCAACTGCAGCGCCGCCACTGCTGACACCAATGGCTATATTTCTGCCGTCTGATGCTGTCAAAGTGACGCCGCTTCCATTGTTGGTGGCGGTCACCCCAGTTTGACCCGAGTACGTATTGAGCAGCGTCACCACATCCGCTGCAGTGGAACTGGTGGTCAATGTAGCTGCAATGGACACACCGTTCAAATAGATGGTGTCGACTGCGCCAGCAGAAAACCCGGTTCCCTCGACAACATTTGGATTGACGGCGGCAGTCACTTTGGTGAGTGAAGTTTGACGATTGATGGCTGCGGCCATGGAAATCGCACTCGAAGCCTTGGTCGAGGAGGTGGTGGTAGCTACAGAAGCTGTGTCATCCGATGTGAATGCCGCGCCAATGTTGTAGCCGTTGATCATGAGGTCACCCGCAGCCAGCGCGGTAGGGGCAGCGATGGAGCCGCTTCGGGCTTTGCCAGTGAATTGTGCAGTGTTGCTGCTGTATGTACCCAGTCCCAAATCAGCATTCGCCAACGTGCCTCCGACATTGCTACTGACCACAATACTGCTTTGACTGAGACTTCTGAGTGTGTAAGTGCCTGCATGAGTGCCAGCTGCGCCTACACCAGTGTTGCTTGCTGTCAAATTGGTGCCGTCAAATGCCACAGTGATATTTCTTCCATCGGCGGCTTTGAGCGACACCCCATTGGTGGTGGACAAATTGTCAGTAGCGGTGACACCAGTGGTTCCCGAATTGAGATTGATGGCAGTCACCACAGCTGCTCTGTTGGTCGCGTAATCACTGGTGGTTGCTAATGTGATTGAAATGGCGGTGCCATTGATGGTGATGGTACCTGCGGTTCCTGTGCCAGAAGCAGAGATTGCGCTACCAGCGACTTGGGTAGTGCCAATTTCAGCCTTGATGTTGGTAGTGCCTGTGATTCGGTTGATAGCTGCTGCCTTGGCAATTGCGCTTCCAGCATTAGAGGAATATGAATAGGAATCATCGGTTGAGAGTGATGCGCCGACCATGTAGCCATTCAAAACCAGATCGCCCGATGCCATGGCTGTGGTGGATGATCCCAGCGAGGTCAAAGCCAGTGAACTGCCAGAACCCAGTGCAGATGAGAGTAAAGACCCAAAACTTAAAGTTGTTGTGTCTCCCGCATTGATGCCGGTTTGTACAGAGATCGTGGGGGTTTTGCCATTCAAAAGAGAAACATTGTTGAAATAGGCGGTGTTGGCCACAGAGTCAAGCTGTGTCATGTACGAGGCAAACGCCAGTTGGTTACTTGCCAACGTGGTACTGCTGGCAGTGCCAGACGCAGAGGATGTGGCCAGCGTCTTCATCGATGTCAAGATAGTTTGAATGGACGACATGGCCGAGTCAGCCGTGGATAAAGCGGAAATACCCTGATTGATGTTGTCCACCGCTTTGGCGTATGAGGTAATGTTTGCGCTTAATCTGTTGGCAATACCCAGCCCTGCGGGGTCATCTTTGGGGCTGTTGATTCGGAGTTGGGTACTGATGCGTTGGCTGGCAGTAGAGGCAGCAGCGACAGCATCTGAATAGGCCAAAGCGGCTGTAATGGCGTCCATATTGGTATTGATGATCATGTCTGTACCTCTTGAAATAGGGAATTCGGCAAGATATTGCCGCCCATAAAGAAGTATGGGCCAAGGCAGCGCTGATACTCCCAAAACTTGAGCGCTCTTTACACTCTTTACACTTTTGAAAGTAAATTTGCATTCTTTTGAATGAATATTTCCAAGTGCCTAAATTAAATGCACATAAAAGCTCAAGATATACACATGCAATCCGATTCATGGCCTGCAGAAAGCTTTTATAAGCCATTCAAGTTTTAGTGTTTCGTGCCGATATACGACCTTAAGAATTGGTGTCATGTGACACCTTAGAAAGGTCCACCATGGTTTTATCTGTTCAAACTATTTCTAACTCTGCATCCCAAGTGATGCCCAAATCTTCACCGCAAGCTGCATCAACGGGTTCAATCCAAACAGCGCCAGCCAAGTCAGCAGTACCTGTGGACATGGAACGCATGAAACAAAACTTGGAGGTGACTATTGGTCGCTTGAATGAACAAATGCGCGACGGTGGCCGCAATGTCACCTTCGCCATGGACGAGACTTTGGGTCGTCCGATTGTGGTGGTTCGCAAGGAAGACACCGGCGAAGTGATTCGTCAAATACCCAATGAAGTGGTCGTGAAGGTTGCGCACAACATTGAAGCCCTCAAGGGCTTGCTCATGAATAAAAAGATTTGATTTGTCAATTTTTTATTAAAGGTTTTTTTTTCTAAGTCGAATCATCAGCTATCAGGACACGTTGTCTTGAAATGTTTCGGTAAATCCATCTTCAAGGAGTAACACCATGTCAGTGATCAATACCAATGTAAAAGCACTTGTCGCCCAAGAGTCTATGCGTTCCAGCAACCTGAGCATGAGCCAGGCCATGGAGCGTTTGTCTACAGGCAGCAAAATCAACAGTGCCAAAGACGACGCAGCCGGCTTGGCCATCACCAACCGCATGACCTCGCAAGTTCGCGGCATGGCCAAAGCCATCAACAACGTGAATGACGCTATCTCTATGTCTCAAACCGCTGAAGGCGCCATCGGCAACATCGGCGATATTCTGCAACGCATGCGTGAACTCGCTGTGCAATCAGGCACTGGCACTTTGAATGATTCAGATCGTTCAAGCATTCAATTGGAAGTTGCACAGCTGAAAACTCAAATTGACGACATCGCCAATAAGACCAACCACAACAACATCAAGTTGTTGGACGGCACTGCTCAAAACGTTCTTATTCAAACCGGCACCAATTCTGGCGACACCATGAAAATTGGCTTTGATTCCATGCAAGCCAAAGACATCGGCATGGGCAGCCGTGCTTCTTTAAGCTCAATTGGTGGTGTCGTGGGAACTCGTGTGGCATTGGCCGAAGGCGATTTGCTTTTGAATGGTATTGCGGTGGGTGCTTCGGTCGCAGTTGACGACCCAGCCACTGCGGCAGATACCAGCGCAATCGCCAAAGCTGCTGCCATCAACAAAGTTGCTCACCTGAGCGGTGTTTATGCAAAAGCAGACACAACTGTTGCTTCAGGTGCCACGATGACAGCAGCTGCTGTTGCTGTTGGAACGGTCACAATCAATGGTGTGGTTTCTGATGGTTTTACGACTACCGCTGATTCTTCTGTATCTCGCAAGAATGCTGTCACTGCAATTAACGCAAAAACTTCCCAGACTGGCGTAGTTGCGATTGATACAGGTGACGACAACACTGGCGTGCAACTCGTTGCCAAGGATGGCCGTAACATTGTCGTTTCTTTGACAACTGCTACTTCTGCCGCATCAGGTGTTCTTTCTGGTTCATATTCCGGCTCATTTAATTTGTATACCTTGGATGGCCGCGATATTAATGTGAATACAAAGACTGGTAGCAGTACCGCTTTGGCTGCTACTGGCTTGCGCGCTGGCACGTACAAATCTGATGTGGCTCAAACAATTTCTGCAGCAAGAACCGTGGCAAACATAGCGCCAACATCCGCTGATCAAGGCTTGTTGTACGGCAACAGCATGATCATCAATGATGTGGCCATCGGTGCCGCCTTAGTGACGGACGATACTGCATCCGATACAACTGCTCTCGGTTCTACACGTTCCAGCAGCGCCATTGCGATTGCAGCGGCTATCAACCGTTCTTCAGCAAAAACTGGTGTCACGGCATCAGCTCAGCCAAATATTGTGAGGGGAACTGGCTTTACCGCCACCGTAACTGCTTCAACAATGACCTTGAATAACATATCAATCACAGTAAATAGCTCCTCACGTGATGGTGTGATTGATTCAATCAATGACCAAACAGGAAAAACAGGCGTTGTTGCATCTGCTTGGGGTGATGGCATTCAATTGACCGCTGCAGATGGTCGTAACATAGCTGTTTCTACCACGACCACAGTTGCAAACTTGGGTTTAACTGGCATCGTATCAGCAGCAACTGCAGCAAGTGCGACGACCTTTATTTCACAAGTGCAATTAAGTGCTAGCAATGCCTTCACTATGCGTGCAGGTTCCCATGGTGTGCCAAACTTGGAAGCCTTGGGTTTCAAAGAGGGTACTTTTGGCGGCTCTGACAACGGTTTGAAAGTCAATCAACTGGATGTGTCTACCGTCGCGGGTTCGACGCAAGCGATCGTAGCCATTGATGCGGCTATAAACACTGTGTCCGCTGCCCAAGCCAAGTCAGGTGCCATCAACAACCGCTTGGATTCCATCATCAATAACTTGACTGAAGGATCAAAAAATATGCAGGCTTCACGCAGCCGTATTTTGGATACTGACTACGCAACCGAGACCACCAACTTGGCTAAGCAGCAGATCATTCAACAAGCTGCAACTGCAATGCTGGCTCAAGCTAACCAATCTTCTCAGTCAATTCTCTCTTTGCTGAAATAATAGATTGCGTTAATATGCAGGGGATGTATGGCCATACGCCATACATCCCTTTTTTATGTCCATCAATAAACAACTGTTAAAAGCCCAACTATATTTAAGAGATGGTTCTTACTTAAAAGCCATAGAAATCTTAGATAAATATTTAAAAAATTCGCCGACAGACTATTCGGCTCTTATGCTAAGAGGTGAAGCATTTTTGCGAAATGAGCAGTTTGAACTGGCTTTAATTGATTATGCGAAAATTGTTGAATCCGATAATAAAAATATTTTGGCACTAAATAACTTCAGCCTTGCTTTGATTCGTTGTAACAAACCGCATGAAGCCAAAGAAATTATTCAATATGTTCATGAACTAGAGCCAGATAATTTCGCTGGATTCATTAACTTAGGTAATATCCATCAAGCCTTGGGAGAGCATCATGAGGCTGTTAATTCTGCTATGCGCGCCGTTGAAATAAATCCTAAATCCCCCGTTGCTTACCTTAATTTGGGGTCGGCCTTAGGTTCATTAGGCCAAACAGAAGCTTCGAAACAGGCTATTTTAATGGCAAGTTATTTAAATCCGAATGATGTAATTACAAAAATAAACATTGCACAAATGGAAGAAAAATTAGGTAATTATTATGAAGCCAAATTAATGTATGAAGAAATTTTGAATCTCAAGAATATTTCACCACTTGAGTCAAATTTAGTAAAATATTATCTATCATATACATATCTTTGTCTTGGCGAACTTGCTAAAGCGTGGAGTTACTATGATTATGGATTCGCAGGGATACTACCTAATAATGCAATTCGTTCCCCAAGAAAATTCAATCAACCTCAGTGGAATGGAAATTTCGCTGAGTCAAAAACTATTCTAATTTGGCGAGAACAAGGTTTGGGAGACGAAATACTATTCAGTTCATGTTTAAATGATGTCCATGATTTAGATTTAAAAATAATTTTTGAATGTGATCCAAGGCTTGTTGATATTTTTCAAAGAACTTATCCAAAATTTACTGTGCGAAAAGAATCATTCAAAGAAGATTTTTATTCTCCTCACAACGACTTCGAATTAAATATTGCGATTGGATCTTTACCTAAATATTTTAGAAACAACATAAAGAACTTTGAAAAACAGCCAGCTATTTGGAAACCCCTGCCAGAATATGTTAACAATATTAGAGCCAAACTAGAAGCCCATCGAAATAAAACACTTATTGGAATTTGCTGGCGAAGTAGCTTATTAGCTGTTGACAGGAATTTGCACTACACAGTTTTGCGAGACTGGGAGGCTTTACTTTGCAATCCGAGCTATCAATTTGTTAACTTGTTACACGGTGATTGTGAAGCAGAAATATCAGAAGTAGAACAATTATTTGGCATTCATATTCTTCGTTGGACTGATATTGATTTGAAAAATGACTTGGAAATGGTATTAGCACTCGTGACTGAGCTTGATTTTGTTGTATCAATAGGTTCTGCTGTCAGTGTGATTGCTGCTGCAGGTGGTGTCAAAACATCAGTTTTAGTGCAAGAGTCTTGGGTTCAATTAGGTCATCCTGAAAAGTACCACTGGTTTCCGAATGTAGTTCCATTTGTATCGAAGGTAAATGAGCACGTGGGAATAAATATTGGAAAATTAGCAAACTACATATCAGAAAATATTACCAAAAAAATTTTAAATAATAATTAAACTTTTCTAATTTGGAATTCTTACTGCAATGCCAGCATTGGAAAGATCAGACTTCAAACCTAACGGAGTTTGCTCTGTAAAGTGGAAAATACTTGCTGCAGCGACAGCCGAAGCCCCAGACTTCGTTATTGCTAAACGCATATCATTAAAATTTCTAGCACCGCCCGAAGCAATTACGGGGATTTTGACAGATTCACAAACTAGTTTGATTAAATCTAAATCATATCCTTGCATTGTTCCGTCATTATCTATAGATGTTAAAAGAATTTCTCCTGCCCCTCTATTTTCAACTTCTTTAGCCCATGCAACAACATCTTTATCTCTTGGTAAACTGCCTGAATGACTAAAGCAGTTCCATTCTTTATTATTCTTTTTTTGAACATCAATACTAACTACAACACACTGACTTCCAAACCTATTTGCAATATCAGTAATTAAATTTGAATTATTAAATGCAGCAGTATTTAATGAAATCTTATCAGCTCCAGACATTAATAAGTCTTCAACTTTACTACATGAGTCTATTCCACCACCAACTGTCAATGGCACAAAGCATTCTCTACTAATATCTTTAATCATCTCTAAATCAATGCTTGTATTTGTGATAGTTGCATTTATGTCAACGAAAATTAATTCATCGACTTCTCTTTGATTATAAATTTTAATTGCTGGCAGAACGGAACCTACTCTTCTAGAACTGTTAAAGTTAATTCCTTTTACAAGACCAAAATCTTTATATAAGAGTGTAGGAATAATTCTAACTTTTAACATGATACAAAATCAATGAAATTTTTCAAAATAAGAAAACCTGCTTTTGAGCTCTTTTCAGGGTGAAATTGTGTGCCCCAAACCCTTTCATTACCAACTGCAGCAGCAAAGTTTATCTCATACTCTGTTGTAGCAAGTACATGATTTTTATTAATTGGAGAAAATGCAAAACTATGCACAAAATAGAAATCTGTTCCATCATAAATTTTTTCAAACATCGGATGATTATTTTGAATTAAATTTATTGAATTCCATCCAACATGTGGTGTTCTTAAATTACACCCAAAAGTACTCAGGTGATCAACTCTTCCAGGTATTAATCCCAGGCCAGGAGTAACTTTATTTGACAAGCCTTCAGTGCTTGAATCAGCAAGTAGTTGCATACCAAGACAAATTCCAAGTATTGCCTTACTTTTATTTGTAACAAACTCAATAATTTCTTCAGTCCAATAATGTTCATCTAATTTTTTTTTGGTATCAGAGAAGCTACCTACACCAGGCAAAATAATCGCATCAGCTTTAAATAGCTCAGTTGACGAATTGATAACTATGTGATCGGCTCCTATTTCATTCAATGCGCTTGATATTGAATAAATATTCCCAGTTCCGTAATTGATTATCCCAATTATCATTACAATTTTTTATAGATTATCATAATTAATTTTTGTCAAGTTACCTATTGAATCTTTTATTAAGTTACCGTTTGCGTCCCTCATAAAAAGCTTTTTATTAGTAAACTTGTCACATATTTTTATAAATTCATCAATACTAATATTAAGTGGTTTTAAAATTTCAGATAAAGATTTTCCTAAATATTCCCAAGGAAAAAGTCCATCTAATTTTTTTACTGAATCTATGCCATCTTGTCTGCTAATTCTTCCTCTTCGGATATGCAGACTTGCGATATCAGAAGCTCTTCCAAATCCAAATTTCAAAAATTTAAAATAATCATGTATTCCAGTTTGGTGATTATCTAGGTTTTCATAATTCACATATGAACCTTCTACAATTTTATCATAAGTAATAAATCCATTTGCTTGTGCAATTAACATATTTGACAAACCATCCCAAGGCAAATAGTAACCTAAAAATAATCCGGTTACTCCTATTTTTTGCAATTCTTCGTCTGAAGGATATGTATAAGAAATAAGATGTTTATTTTCAATACCCTCATAAGACGTAAGATCAGATACCCTCATTCCTAGTAAACCTCCAAACTCCTCTAACCATTTTCTTGTAAGGTGATTATTTTCAGAATCAGCAGCAGGGCCGCCATATTCATTTTGTGAGTTTTCACCCCATATAATGAGTGGGATATTATATTGAACAGCTACTCTAACTGGTATTGTGAAAATGCCAACATGCTCAGGCCATGAAATGTCACCAATGTTCATAAGACCGATACGGTTTAGTTTTGATCTGATGATTGGATTTGGTGAAAATTCAATATAATCAACTCCTAATTTTTTAATATTTTCAATATTCATTCTTCCAATTTCAGATAAATCACAAGTGGTAGATGTGACGCACAGGGGATTTAATCCTAACTGAAGTATTTTAACAACTTGATAGGTGCTATCTTTTCCACCACTCACAGGAATTACGCAATCCCAGTTTGACTGATTCTTTGATTTATATTTATTTGTTAAATCAATTAAATCTTTATACCTTGTGTCCCAATCAATATTAGATCGATTACTAAATGAAGAGCATGCATTGCAAATACCAAATTCATCAATAATTAAGTCTGGTTTTGTGTTTGGCATGACACATTTTTTACAATAAGATATCATTTGAATTTTCCTTTTATGACTTTATTTTTTCTAATAAAAACCAAGTTATATCATCCTGTGAAAAATTATTATCTCTATGATAACAAAATCCATAATCTAATAAAACAAGATCTGGGAATTTATCAATCATCTCTCCAGCAAAATCTCTTTTAAAAAGTTTATCTTCATGTTCTCGATAGCTAATTGCTACTGGAGTTGGATTGTAATACTCTCCAATTAGAATATACTTTCTTGATAGGTCATACATTTTTCTGTATACATCCTCTAGATTATCGGGATTTATATGAATTAAAACACCTTTTGATAATACTAAATCCCATTTTTCTTTGATTTCGATATTCAAAATGGAGTTATTTGTAATATTTTTAGTGGGTATTGTATCTGCTAGTACTTTTGCTGCATGAGAATTTATTTCAATTGCATGTAAATCAATTGAAGGAAATAGTAATTTAAGCGTCTTAAGATTCATTCCTATATTGGCTCCAAACTCAATACAATTTTTTATATTTCTAGTTTGTCTTAAAGCATTGGAAAAAAATGAAAGATTTGAAGCGTGTAGAGATTCGCTATTATTCCTAGATACATAATCTTTTCCAAATTCATTGGCCCAAAAATTTTCTTGTTCAGTTTGGTAGTTCATTTTAAATACCTTAAATGGGTTCGAATTCGGGATTCATATGGGTCTTGATCAACGACCTGATTTGTTCAACGCTCAAGAAGTCCGGATTGCTCCCCGACTCATAAGCAAACCCTGTGGGAACAGGACGCGCTTTCAAGGCTTTCATATAGTCAGGCATTTTGTGTTGCAAGCCCGCACCCAAAATAGCGTAATAACCTCCCAAGTCAATCGTGTTAGGGCTGTCGCTGCTGGTGATCATTTCTTCATGCAGCTTTTCGCCCGGGCGAATGCCCACAATTTCTTGCTTGCAGCTGGGGCCAATGGCTTCGGCCACGTCTCCAATTCGGTAAGACGGAATTTTCGGCACCAATATTTCGCCGCCCAAGGCGTGCTCCAAAGCCCAGAAAACCATTTCCACGCCTTCTTCCAGCGGAATATTGAAGCGGGTCATCGCTGAATCGGTGATGGGCAAGACGCCTGTCTTGGCCTTGTTCATGAAGAAGGGGATCACCGAACCGCGAGATCCCATCACGTTGCCATAGCGCACCACAGAAAAACGCAAATCGCGCTCGCCTTTGAAATTGTTGGCGGCAATGAACAGCTTGTCGCTGCACAGCTTGGTGGCGCCGTACAAATTGATTGGGGCAGCGGCTTTGTCAGTGGACAAGGCCACCACGCGGCGCACGCCTTTGTCTAGGCAAGCCTCAATCACGTTTTGCGCGCCCATCACATTGGTTTTGATGAACTCAAAGGGGTTGTATTCAGCGGCGGGTACTTGCTTTAGAGCAGCGGCATGCACCACGGTGTCAATGCCTTCCATGGCACGAGACAAGCGAGCGGGGTCGCGCACATCGCCGATAAAAAATCGCAATGCAGGGTATTTGTCTTGGGGAAACTCTTGTTGCATTTCGAACTGTTTCAGCTCGTCGCGGCTGTACACCACCAAGCGTTTGATCTTGGGGCAATGGTCCAGCACCGACTTGACAAACGCCTTGCCAAAGGAGCCTGTGCCCCCGGTGATCAAAATAGATTGGTCGCAAATATCCACTGACTGTTGCATGGCAAAACCGCCGGAAACCCGACGTCCATTGAAAAAGATAAGTTGATAAAGCAGAAGTCATGCCATCTGTCTGTGGCTGGTCTGCTATTTGCTTTAAAGAAGCCATGACGTCATCTTGACGGCTTCTTTGGATGAACCATGAACCAAGCAAACATCATTCCCTACGGCAAGCAATCTATCTCTGAAGCAGACATTCAGGCGGTGGTGGACGTGCTGCGTTCCGACTTTCTGACACAAGGACCGGTAGTGCCAGCTTTTGAGCAAGCCGTGGCAAATTATTGCCAAGCGCGGCATGGTGTTGCCGCATCCAATGCCACAGCCGCCCTGCATATTGCTTGTCTTGCTTTGGATTTAGGACCTGGTGACCTGCTCTGGACCAGTCCCATTACTTTTGTGGCCTCGGCCAATTGCGGTTTGTATTGCGGCGCCCAAGTGGATTTTGTCGATATTGACCCGCACACCTTCAACATGAGCCCGGTCGCCCTAGAGAAAAAACTGATTGCCGCGAAATTGCAAGGCAAGCTGCCCAAGGTGGTGGTGCCCGTGCATATGTGTGGCCAGCCCTGCGACATGGCGGCCATCCATGCGTTGTCGCTTAAATATGGGTTCAGAATCATCGAAGATGCCTCGCATGCCATTGGTGCCACATACAAAGGTGAACCCGTGGGCAATGGCCGCTATTCGGACATCACCGTGTTCAGCTTTCATCCGGTGAAGATCATCACCACCGCTGAAGGCGGCATGGCATTGACCAACGACGCCAAGTTGGCAAAGAAAATGACCTTGCTGCGCAGCCACGGTATCAGCAGCACAGCAGAAGACATGGTTCAGCGCCCAAGGGATGAAATTTGGAATTACCAACAAATTGATTTGGGCTTCAACTACCGAATGACGGAGTTGCAAGCTGCGCTGGGTTTGAGTCAACTTCAAAAGCTAGACCAGTTCGTGGTCACCAGACAAACCATCGCCAGCTATTACGACCATGCATTGTCTGACGTTGATATTCAAACCCCGTGGCAGCATCCCGATGGGCTGTCCAGTTTTCATCTGTATCCCATCCAAGTGACAGCCACTTCGGGCGTAGATCAACAATCCCTATACAAAGCGCTGACCCGTGCTGGTGTATTAGTGAACCTGCACTACATACCCGTCTATCGGCAACCTTACTATGCGCGCCTGGGCTTCAAGCCCGGCTATTGCCCACATGCTGAAGACTATTTCAAGTCGAGCATCAGCATTCCGGTCTATGCCAGCATGACTTCTGAACAACAACATCGCGTGGTGGCGCTGATAGAAAGCCTTTGCCATGCCAAAGTTGTGAAGCGAGCCGTTGGAGCTGGTTTGTGAACATCGCCATCATTCCCGCACGAGGCGGCAGCAAACGCATTCCGCGCAAAAATATCAAGCCGTTTGGTGGGCAACCCATGATCGCGTATGCCATCAAGGCAGCCCAAGCCTCAGGCTTGTTTGAGCGTGTGGTGGTGTCTACCGATGATGCGGAAATACAAAGCATTGCCAACAGCTTGGGTGCCGAAACACCGTTCATCAGGCCTGATGAATTGGCTAATGATTTCACGGCTACCGTACCGGTGGTGGCGCATGCCATACAAGCCTGTGAGTCCTTGGGTTGGCAGTTTGAAAATGTCTGTTGCATTTATCCCGGCGTGCCCTTCATTGAGGTGGGCGACTTGCAGGGAGCGTTTTCCAAATTGAAAGAGCGAAGCACCGACTATTGCTTTCCAGTCACCGAGTTTCCTACCGCCATACAGCGTGCACTCAAACACAGCAGCAATGGCTTGATGGCGCCTTATTGCCCCGAGCATGAACTGACCCGCACCCAAGACTTGGAAGCTGCGTTTTATGACGCTGGGCAGTTTTACTGGGGCACAAAACAAGCATGGCTGACCAACAACCGTATCCACAGTAGCGGCGTCGGTTATGAAATACCTAACTGGCGAGTGGTTGATATTGACACACCCGCAGATTGGGAACGCGCAGAGCGCTTGGCTTTAAGCCTGCAAGCACATTGACCATCATGAGCCCTTTGCGCATTGTTTTCAGGACAGATGCCAATCAGCAGATTGGCACCGGCCATTTCATGCGCTGCTTGACCTTGGCAGATGAGTTATGCCTTCGAAATGCAGAGATTTGTTTTGTGGCGAGAGGTTTACCGCTGCATTTGCAGCAGATGTTGACAGAGCGGAGTATTCAATATGTAGCATTGCCAAAACCTGATGGTAAACAAGATACAGACGAATTGCCGCATTCGGCGTGGCTGACAACCAGTCAAGCGAAAGATGCAGAACTAACCTTGGCAGCACTGGATGCAAGTACCTGGGATTGGCTGGTGGTAGACCACTACGCCTTAGACCAGCGGTTTGAAACACCGCTTCGCAAAGT
This sequence comes from Comamonadaceae bacterium, assembly GCA_027488735.1. Classification (GTDB taxonomy): domain Bacteria; phylum Pseudomonadota; class Gammaproteobacteria; order Burkholderiales; family Burkholderiaceae_C; genus Limnohabitans. Next base: position 268,330 of record JAIYBB010000005.1, read on the forward strand.
ATGCAAACACGTCATGGTGATTGATGACTTGGCTGACCGCGTGCACGACTGCAATGTATTGCTGGATCAAAATTTTTACCAAAACAAAGATCAGCGCTATCTTGGCAAAGTGCCGTCGCATTGCCGACTTTTGCTGGGGCCGAGTTTTGCACTGCTGCGCCCTGAGTTCAAAGCCATGTGGGACAAGGTGCAAGTCAGAACCGGAAAAGTAAACAACATCTTGGTATTCTTTGGTGGCGTGGATGCAGACAACCTCACGGGCCAGGTGTTAGACGTACTCATCAGTTTGAAGTTGGCTGTTCAAGTGAATGTGGTGATTGGCCAGCTGCACCCGCAAAAAGAAAAGATTGAGCAAATCTGTTTCCAACATGGCTACGCCTGCCATGTTCAAACCAGCCAAATGGCCAAGTTGATGGCCGTTGCAGATTTGGCCATCGGTGCCGGGGGAACAACTGTTTGGGAAAGATGCGCTTTGGGGTTGCCTTCTGTATGCATCGCCACCGCTGAAAACCAACAACAGCAACTGCATGATTTGCAATCAGCCGGATTAATTGTGGGGCCGACAAGTCAAGAAGACCCCATGAAGTTATTGTCTTCGTATTTAAACGGTATGAGTGCAGAGTCCAAATCACTGCAAGCACAATCTGAACGCGTTATGGCTTTGGTCGATGGCCGTGGTGCTGAAAGAGTGGCCACTGTACCCATGGCGCATGCCATGCAATTGCGTTTGGCTGAGGCAGAAGACGCGCGAGCTATTTTTCAGTGGCGCAATCATCCCTTGGTTAGAAACCATTCAGTTGACACCCAAGAAATCAGCTGGGACGAACATCGCCAGTGGTTTGAACATCACTTGAAAAAAAATATTGGTCCCATCTTGATTGGTGAATTCAAAAACAAGCCGGTTGGCGTCGTGCGATTTGATATTTCTAATCAAGAAGCTACGGTCTCCATCTATTTAGTTCCTGAGTCGGGCTTCAAAGGTTGGGGCGGATGTTTGCTCGAGCAAGCTGAACATTGGTTACGTCAACACCATCCTGAAGTTTTAACCTTGCATGCACATGTGTTGCCTAACAACGAGCCTTCCAAAAAACTGTTTGCCAAACTCAAATACACCTTGAATGCAAACCAAGCTCACTTTGAATTTGCAAAAGACTTGGAGGCCTGCACGTGAAAATTGCCCACCTCACGATTGGCAGTGCCAACAAACCTTTCGTCATTGCCGAAATGTCCGGCAACCACAACCAGTCACTGGAACGAGCGCTGGAAATAGTTGAAGCCGCTGCCAAGACCGGTGCACATGCGTTGAAGATCCAAACCTACACGCCTGACACCATGACCTTGGATTTGGACGAACGAGAATTCCACATCAGCGACCCCAAAAGCCTGTGGGCAGGTACATCACTGTATAAGTTGTACGGCCAAGCCTACACACCGTGGGAGTGGCACGAAGCCATTTTCAAACGGGCCAAAGAGCTGGGCATCATCGCGTTCAGCACACCGTTTGACGCCACATCCGTGGACTTTTTAGAGTCACTCGATGTGCCTTGCTACAAGATCGCCTCATTTGAAAACACCGATTTACCGCTGATCCGCAAAGTGGCGGCCACAGGTAAGCCCATGATCATTTCCACCGGCATGGCCAGCATTGCCGAATTGGACGACACGGTTCGTGCTGCCCGTCAAGCGGGTTGCAAAGACCTGGTGCTGTTGAAATGCACCAGTACTTACCCAGCCACCGCAAACAACACCAACATCTTGACTATCCCGCACATGCGCGAATTGTTTGGCTGTGAGGTTGGCTTGTCAGACCACACCATGGGTGTGGGCGTGTCTGTGGCGAGCGTGGCCTTGGGGGCCACCGTGATCGAAAAACACTTCACCCTGAACCGCGCCGACGGTGGTGTGGACAGCAGTTTTTCGATGGAACCGGCCGAAATGGCGCAGTTGGTGGTAGAAACAGAACGCGCTTGGCAGGCCTTGGGCCGTGTGGCCTATGGGCCGACAGCAGCCGAAGAAAAATCCATTGTCTTTAGACGCTCGCTGTATGTGGTGGAAGACCTGCAAGCAGGTGAAAAGTTGACTGCAGACAATGTGCGAGCGATTCGACCTGGTCTGGGTTTACCCACCAAATACCTCGAGCAGGTGTTGGGAAAAACTGTGAGGCAATCTGTGGCACGCGGCACGGCGCTCAGCTGGGACATGGTGTGATGAGCACCAAGTTCAAAGTCTTGCTCATCGGCTGCGGCAACATGGCAGGTGGCTATGACCTGCGTCAGCCCGAGGAAGCCTTGCCCTTGGGGCATGCCAAGGCGTTTCACCAGCATGGGAGCTTTGAACTCAACAGTTGCATCGACCCGAACACCGCGCAACGCCAAGCCTTTCAAAGCCGTTGGCATGTGCCCCATGGCTACGCCAGCTGGCAAGACATACCTCAAGTCATAGGCGCGTTTGCTGTGATCAGCATTTGCTCCCCCTCCAGCGTGCATGCGCAAGATATTCAAGCCGCCTTGGCGCTCAAGCCTCGACTGATATTTTGTGAAAAACCTGTCACTCTGCATGTGGCCCAAACCCAGCAAGCCGTGAGCGACTGTGCAGCACAGCAAGTGCTGCTGGCGGTCAACCACAGCCGCCGTTGGTCCCCAGAAGTGCTGCAGTTGAAACAACAATTGGCCCAAGGACAGTGGGGTGCCGTGCGCTCGGTGTCAGCGGTCTACAACAAGGGCTTGTTGAACAACGGCAGCCACATGATGGATTTGTTGTTGAACCTGTTTGGCCCCTTGCAGATCACCCATGTGGGCCAAGCCGTGGTTGATCACTTTGAAGCCGACCCAAGCGTGGACGCCTGTTTGCAAACTGCTGATGGTGTACCCATTCAACTCAACGTGGCGCATGCGGAGGACTATGCTTTGTTTGAAATGCAGATCGTCACCGAAAAAGGTGTCATCAGCATGGAAGACGGCGGCGCACGTTGGCGCTTTCGCACAGCTGCACCCAGCAACCAATTGCCGGGATACAACTTTTTGAACCACGGTGAATGGATTACACCGCAGGGTTCACCTGCGCTGTGCAATGCTGTTGCCAACCTGCACGATGCCTTGACACAAGGCGCTGCGTTGGCTTGTACCGGCATTCATGCTTTGCAAGCTCACAGCTTGTGTGAACAAATTCAACAACAGGCTGTGGCCAAATGGCCTCAGCCCCAAGACAAACGAGAAGCTGTATGAACTCCCAACTGGCCTTGCTGGGTGGCCCAGCCACCATCACCCAAAGCTTCAAGCACTACAACCCGATTGGTGAGGAAGAAGTACAGGCCGCCAAAGAAGTGATTGAAAGCGGTGTCCTGTCGCAGTTCATTGGTGCATGGCACCCCGACTTTTTGGGCGGGCCCAAGGTCAAAGAGTTTGAAGCCTTGTGCGCCCAGCACTTTGGTGTCAAGCACGCCATCACGGTCAACTCTTGGACCAGTGGCCTGATTACCGCTGTCGGTGCCATTGGCATTCAACCCGGCGATGAAGTGATCGTGCCGCCTTGGACCATGTGCGCCAGTGCCACGGCCATCTTGCATTGGAATGCTATCCCCGTGTTCGCTGACATTGACCCGCAGACCTATTGCATCAGCCCGGCATCCATTGAAGCCAACATCACGCCCTACACCAAGGCCATCATGGCAGTGGATATTTTTGGGCAGTCGGCTGACATGGAAGTCATCATGGCCCTTGCTAAACGCCATGGTTTGAAAGTGATTTCAGACACGGCCCAAGCACCTGGTGCGCTTTACAAAGGCCAATACGCCGGTACCTTGGCCGATGTGGGCGGCTTCAGTTTGAACTACCACAAGCACATCCACACCGGCGAGGGTGGCATCTTGGTCACCAACGATGATGCGATCGCGCAACGCCTGCAACTGATTCGCAACCATGCCGAAGCCGTGGTGCAAGGCATGGGCATGACCGACCTGACCAATATGGTGGGCTATAACTTTCGCTTGGGTGAAATTGAATGCGCCATGGGCATCAGCCAACTCAAAAAGCTGGGGCATTTTGTCGATGGTCGCCAGCAAATAGCCGAGCGTTTCAACCAAGCATTGTCAAGCCTGCCCGGTTTGACCACGCCCTATGTGATGCCCGACAGCACCCATGCTTATTACGTTTACCCCATGTTGCTGGACACGGCCCGCTTGGGCGTGAAGCGCGACACCTTGATCAAGGCCTTGCAAGCTGAAGGTGTCACCGGCCTGGGTGGTGGCTACCAAAACGTACACCTGCTGCCCATGTTTCAAAAGAAAATTGCTTATGGTTCACATGGTTTTCCTTGGACCTCGGATATTTGCAAACGCGAGGTGAGTTATGCCAAAGGCATATGCCCTGTCGCAGAAAAATTCCACGACGAAAGCTACATGGGCTTTGCCATGTGCCTGCACGACTTGCGTGATGCCGATGTGGATTTGATCGCACAAGCGTTTCACAAAGTATGGAACAACTTGTCCCAAATTGAACATGGCTGATTTGAAAGTTTCATTGCCGCAGGTGCTGGAAAGTGAGCGATTTCGCTTGCGGGCTTTCACACCTGAGGATATTCAAGCCAACTATATGGCTTGGCTGAACGACCCTCAAGTTATGCAATTCAGCAACCAACGGTTTCACAAGCATTCCGAAGCCAGCTGTCGTCATTATTTGGCCAGTTTTGCGAACACAGAAAATCGATTTTTAGCCATCGAAGATAAGCTTAACCACGCGTTGATAGGCACCCTCACCTTGTACATCAACCCTCACCATCAAACGGCTGACGTAGGTATCCTGATTGGCGACACAAACCATTGGGGCAAAGGCATGGGTTACGAAGCTTTTTCCTTGGCTATCAGTGCGTTGCTAATCCAAGCCAAGATGCGTAAGGTGACAGCAGCAACCATGTCAAGTAATTTGGGAATGATCAAGATCATGGAGAAGTGCGGCATGAATTTGGAGGCTACTCAGAAGGCCCAAGAATTACTTGGCGAAGAACCCGTAGACATTTTGTATTTTGCAAAATTTCCAATGCATTCTGGCACTGCATAAGCATGTCCAAACCCATACCACTGCCCGCCACGTTGCAGTCTCCCGTTGCCGTGGTCTGTCACGATGCAGGCGCAGCCCATTTGATATTTGCTTGGCTACGACATTGGTGTGAAGCTGGCCTGTTGGCGCAACACAGCTTCAAGCTGGTGCTGCAAGGCCCAGCAAAAAAAGCCTGGCAACATCATCCCGTGCCATTGCCTCAGGTGCAGTTGCACACCTCTTTAGATGCCATAGAAGGCTGCCATAGTGTCCTGACCGGAACCGGTTGGGCCAGTCATTTGGAACACCAAGCTAGGCAAAATGCCCAAGCCTTAAGTATTCCCAGCATCGCTGTCATCGACCATTGGGTCAACTATGCGCAGCGCTTTGAGCGAGATGGTGCGGTGGTCTTGCCCTCGCAAATTTGGGTGTCCGATGCAGATGCAGCAGGTTTGGCGCGTTCACATTTTGAAAGTGTGCCTGTGCTTGATTTGCCAAATATGTATTTGCAACAGTTGGTCAAAAACATACCGCCTGTGCCCGCAGATTGCCTCAACCTTTTGTATGTCTTAGAGCCGGTGCGCCACGACTGGGGCAGAGGTGTACAAGGAGAATTTCAAGCGCTTGATTTTTTTGTGCAGCAATTGGTACACGTGGTGGGCAACAGTTCCGTGCACATCACACTACGACCCCATCCTTCAGACCCGGCAGGCAAATACAACGCTTGGATAAATACGCAAACTGCATTGGTTGTGCAATTAGACGACCAGCCTGACTTGAACCGATCCATTGCGCAAGCCCGCTGGGTGGTGGGCGTGGAGTCGTTCGCGCTGGTGGTCGCGGCTGCCGGTGGCCGAGAAACTTTCAGTTCCTTGCCACCTTGGGCGCATCGTTGCAGACTACCTATTCAGGGTCTGGTTCATTTGCAAGACTTGGCGAGTTACTAGTTTGGAATAGCGTCAGCCACCCGGTCCAGCAAGTCTTTCAGTAATTTCACAGAATCAATCGTATCGTTCAAATATGCTTTTTTCAGAGCATCGTCGGTAGGGTAGTCATGCGTCAACCGGCTGCGAATAGCGCGTAAAGATTGCCATTGTTCTACGCTGACCAAGTAGCCCATTTTTTCCAAGCGATTGAGCTTGTCCAGCATAGGACGGTCTTCAAAGGGCTCCTGCAGATATGCCAAAAGAGCAGGGTAAAGCTGCGCACCCAAAGCATCCTGCAATTTAGTGAAGCGCAGGATAAATTGATCCCAGTCTTGAACCTGCTCATCGTCCAGTTTGGTCAAATCTTGACCTAGAACAGGTAGGTGGGGCTCTAGCGCTTGCAAAGCATGTTGCATGTGGTGCCAATGTCGTTGACATGTCAGCCAAGCCTGCTGCAACACAGTTTGTGCATGCGTATTCACAACAACAACCCTTGCTTGGCCACTTGGTAAATAGGGGCCTGACTTTGCCGGTCAGGATAGTCAATCAGGACATCGATTTTTTGTTCACCCAAGGCCATGTAGATTCGGGAAAGGAATTGGGTGTGGGCTCTTGCAATGCGATCGGGGTCTTGTAGTTGGGTTTCGATGAGCAAATCTATGTCACCCCCCTTGCGGGAATTGTCGGTACGCGAACCAAACAAACGGACCTGCGCCAGTGGCTCAAAGCACTCACGGGCAGTTTGGGTGAAAACTTGGCGCTGAAAAGGTGTAAGACGCATCCAAATATTATGCGCGCAGATCAACTTGGCGTGTCAGGTCTTGAATGCACATGAAAAAATCCCCCTTCCATAAAGCGGGCGCGCATTTCTTTGTTCATTTTTCGCCTGAAGCGCCTCTTTACGCTTCATCAAAGTTTAGCCCCACCGGTCGGCATCAGTTGCAAATCTTGCAGCTTTCGACCCAACCTATCGTCCGCAGCCAAATGTCGAATATCACCATCCAATCCAAGCACAGCCAAAACGCGCACATAGGTGCCTAGCGTGGCGCCTGCATCGCCTTTTTCAACCTTGTAAAGCGAGGACCTGGAAATTCCGGCGCGCTGTGACACAACCAAGCTGCTCAGTTTGCGGCGCAGTCGGGCAAGCTTGAGTCGTCCGCCCAGTTCTGTGAGGATGGATTGCTCTTGCGGAAAAATAACGGGAGGTTTCTTTGGCATAATTCTATTATAGACAATACAGCAAATTTTTGTCCATAATAGAATGAAATCAAGTCAATTCTCCAACCCCTCACCCACCAATTCCGCAAACCCCGCGTCATGGCCCAAGGCCTTGGTCAGCCCGCTCAGGTCTAGTTCGAAGGGATTGCTTTTGAGCAATTCAATTTTGACAATGCCAAACTGCTGAAGCAATTCTTTGTAATAAAAATGGCTGGGGTTATTGGCGGGTATGGCGGGGGTGGGCATGGCGCAAGTCAAGGCCATGCCGCAGCGTTGCAACATGGCGGAAAGCCCCAGTTCATAGTGATACACCACGGCAAAGCGTTCATTGATCGGTGTCATTTGGTCCCACCACTCAATGAACGCGGTTTGCTGCGTGCATTGGCTGGAAAACGTCAGCAAATAACTTTGCAAATGCGCTTGGACCTCAAAGGATTGGGTCAGACCCAGCACATCAAACTGCTCTGACGGCAAGTACTTTTCAAAATAGTGACTTATCAACAGCTTGGGTTGTTGAATGATAAAACTGGTGTTCATCACCGTGATTTGCCAACGACCGCCCAAGGCTTGCAATTGTTTGATGCCGTAGCGGTAGGAATAAAAGTCATAGCCCGTGTTCGGGCGAACATGCAAGTCCACGCTTGCAGGCAATTTTTTTCGTTCGCTGTCGTTTAAACAGGTGGACACCAACACAATGCGGTCAAACACAGGGACCAAGCACTCAAGCATGGCGATGGTATCGCTGCGCAGTTTTCCTTCTTTGTGGAAATGTGCAATGACCAAACCTGTTTGAAACATGGCCACTCTCTCAAACAGTTGATGTGGTGAATCCATACATCAGCGGTGCGCCATCGTCACAGCGCCGCAATTTGTGCAGACGTCAGACCTGCCTTTTGAGCAGTTCCCAGGGCTGCGACCTGCGTGGTACTCAGGTAACTCAGTTGTGCCGTGGTCATACCGGCCAGTGTCGACATATGGATGGCAGCGATATCGCTGGAGTCAATCGCCAGAATTTGTGCCGAGGTCAGCGCATTCAATTGTGCAGAACCCATGGACTTGATTTGGCTGCTGCTCAAAGCCGTCATCTGTGCGGCTGTCAGCCCTTGCAGTTGGGTGGTGCTCAATTTGGTAATGGCGGTGGTGGTCAGCTTGGCGATTTGTGCGGTGTTCAATTGCCCCAGTTGCGTGGAGGTCATGCCGGCCACGGCAGCGGTGCTGAGTGTGGCGAAACTTGTGGCATCCAGCACGGCCAGTTGAGCCGCTTGCAAGTTGTTGAGTTGCGCGCTGCTCAATGCCTTGATTTGGTTCGAGGTCAGCGCCTTGATTTGTGTAGTGCCAAGGTTGCTGAGTTGATCAGTGGTCATCGCGCCCAATTGACCGCTGCTGAGGCCTGCCATTTGCGCGGTAGACAGCAGTGCAGCTTGCGACGCGCTGAGTGTGCTGATCACGTTGGTGGCAATGGCAGCCAAATCTGCGGCTTCAATCGCTTGCAGCAAAGTGGTGGACAAATTGTTCAGTTGTGAGGCTGTCAATGATTTGACTTGTGCAGAATTCAAAGCCGCAATTTGCTTGCTGCTGAGTTGATTCAACTGCGTGGAAGTCAATGCTGCCACTGTCGCTGTACTGAGGGCTGTCAAATCAGCGCTATCGATCGCTTGCAACTGGGTTTGGTCCAGTGAATTGAGTTGTGCGCTTGTCAAGACCTTGAGTTGAGCGCTGCCCAAGGCACTGATTTGTGCACTGGTGATGTTGGTCAATTGCGCGGTGCTCAATGCGGCAATCAGTTGGGTAGGCATGGCGGCCATTTGGGCCGTGCTCAGATTGGCCAACTGGCTGCCCGACAAGGAGGCCAGCACGGTTGTTGTCAAACTCTTGATGGATTGCGACGACAAGGCCTGCAAAGCGGTGGTGGTCAGGCCGTTCAATTTGGTGGCGGTCACGGCTTTGAGTTGTGCGCCGCTCAAGGCGGCCAATTGACGCGTGCTCAAACTGTTCAACTGGTCACTGGTCAGGCTCAGCACTTGTGCAGTTGTCATGGCTGCGATGTCTTGTGAATCTATCGCTTGCAATTGCGTTGTGCTGAGCGCTGTCAATTGCGCATTGGTCACGGTACGAATTTGTGCCGATGTCAGCCCAGACAACTGTGCCGTCGTCAATGCGCTGTACTGGGTGGTACTCAAGCCTGCAATTTGGCTGGATTTCACGGCCGCCAAGTCTGTTGCATCGATCGCTTGCAACTGCGCCGTGCTTAAAAGGTTCAATTGTGTGGAGCTCATCGCGCCGATTTGGCGTGAACTCAGCGCTTTGAGTTGTGCGGTGGTCAGCATCTCAAGCTGTGTTGAATTCAAACTGGCCATGGCCGCGGTTTGAAGTCCTTGGACTTGTGTGGTGCTCATCGCTGCCATTTGGGCAGAGGTCAAAGCACGCAGTTGTGCCGTGGTCAGAACCGCGACATCACGCGACTCTAGGCCTTTGATTTGGTCTTCCAGCAATTTGCTGATTTGTGTGGTGCTCAGTGCTTTGACCTGCGCCGAGCCAAGCGCGGCAATTTGGTTGCTGCTTAAATTCACCAACTGTTCTGTCGTCATAGACGCCAGCGAAGCGGTGCTCAAGCTGGCGATGTCTGCGGTTTCCATGGCCGACAACTGGGCCGATGTGAGTTTATTGAGCTGTCCTGTCGTCAGGCTTTTTGCTTGCAGTGCTGTCAGTGCGGCAATTTGCGATGTGGTGAGTTTGACCAATTGGTCGGTCGTGAGCGTTGCCAATTTGCTGGTGCTGATGGCCGCAATGTCAGCGGTTTCCAAAGCTTGCAATTGCGCGGTACCCAGGTTGTTCAATTGGGTGCTGCTCAGTGATTTGACTTGTGCGCTGCTCAATGCGCCGATTTGATCGGTCAACAGCATGGTCAATTGCGTGGTCGACAGTCCCGCAATCGTGCCAGTGGCCAATGCCTGAATCTGGGCGCTGGTGAGCGCGGTGATCTGGGTCGAGGTCATGGCCCCTAATTGAACCGTTGACAGTGCTGCAATATGGTCTGTTTTCAAGGCGGACACTTGGTACTGAAGCATATTGCCCAGTTGCTCTGTGCTCAGGGCTTTGACCTGGTCCGATGTCAACGCGCTGATTTGTGTGCTGGAGAGGTTTCTCAATTGCAAACTGGTGAGCGCGGCAATTTTGTCTGTACCCAGTGCCGCCACGTCGCCGGTGGCAAAGGCTTGAATTTGTGATTCACTCAGCGAATTCAACTGTGTCGAGGTCAAGGCTTTGACCTGTGTCGAATTCAGTGCGCCAATTTGCTGCGTTGACATGCGGCTGAGTTGTGTGGTGGTCAAAGCCGCCAGCGTGCTGGTGCTCAATGCCTCAATGGCGGATGAGTCAATGGCTTGAATTTGTGCTTCTTCCAAGCTATTGATTTGCGTGCTGGACAAAGCTTTGACCTGTGCGGATGTCAATGCACTGATTTGGTTTTCAAGCATCACGCCAAGTTGCGTGGTGCTCAAGGCGGCCATGGCGGCAGTACTCAGGCCACGGATTTGCGCTGTGCTCATCACATTCAATTGCTGGGTTTGCAATGACGATGTTTGTGCTGTGGTCAGGGCCGCAATATCCACGGACTCCAGACCACGAATTTGCTCTTCCAACAGTTGGCTCAACTGCGTGGTGGTCAAAGATTTGATTTGCGTGCTGGTCAGCGCAAGCATTTGCAAGCTGGTTAAGCGGTTCAATTGACCTGTGGTCAATCCGTTGATGTTGGCGGTTGAAATAAGGGTCAAGTCCGATTCATCAATGGCTTGAAGTTGTGCTTCAGACAGCAGGTTCAATTGCGTGGAAGACAGATTGCCAATTTGCGTCGAGGTCAAGGCTTTGAGTTGGCTGTCCGTCAAATTGCTAAGCTGTGCCGTGGTCAATGCAGACAACACATCAGAGCTGAGTGCTTGGATTTGTCGGGTACCTAATGCAGCAATTTGCTGGGTTTTGAGTTCTTTGACTTGTACCGATGTCAACGCAGAAATATTGGCAGTGCTCAGGCTTTGCAATTGCTCATCGGTCATGGCCACCCACTGTGCGGTACCCATGGCTCTGGTTTGGCTGCTGGTCAGTGCTGCTATTTGAGTTGAACTGAAATTGGCAATTTGCGCGGTGTTTAAATCTGCCAGCACAGCGGTGGAAACCGCGGCCAAATCGCCCGCATCCAGCGCTTGCAATTTGTATTCATTCAAGCCATTGAGTTGTGTGGCTGTCATGGCACGCACTTGGGTGCTGCTCAGGCCACGGATTTGTTCTTCGCTGAAAAATCCGATCTGACTTGCCGTCAAGGACGCCACTGCTGCCGTAGAAATGCCAGCGACTTGGCTTTCGCTGAAGGGCAGGGCGCTCAAGGCCAGCAAAGTAGAAATATGTGTGGTCGACAAACCTGCAATTTGCTTTTCGCTCAACGCAGCCAATTGCTCGTCATTCAGCGATTGCAATTCTGTGCTGTCGAGTCTGGCAACCTGGCTGGCAGTCAGTGCATTGATTTGTGGCACTGTCAGTGCACTGATTTGTTGTGAGCTGAAGGCTTCAAACTGATCGGGACTCAAGGACGACACCACCACGGCAGTGGCATTGGAGATTTGATCCGCCGTTAATGCCGACACTTGTGCCGTGGTCAGGTAAGCCAGTTTCATGGCCCCGAGTTGTTCGGGGCTGAGGGATTGGATTTGACTGCTGCTCAGCAGGGTGAGTTGCGCCGTTTTCAGGTACGACACTTGCGCTGTACTCATGGCGCTGAGCTGAGATGTCGATATTTTGTCAATAACTTCAGTGGGCAGCGCGTTGATTTGTAAACTGGTCAATCCAATGATGGCGTCTTCTGGGATTTCGGCCACGGTCGCTGTGGTCAGCGCGGCAATATTGGCAGTGGGTATGCTTTTGATTTGGCTCGAATCCAGCGCGCCCAAGTCCAACGTCACCGTGGTGACGGTTGTGCTGCTTGAGCTGCTGCTGACATAAGAAATAGTGGACACGATGTTTCAATCAAAAAGAAATAGTCAAACGGTTAAAGCAAAAGAGATGCCAAGCGAAAGGGGTCAAAAGCGTCATTCATCATCTGTGTCAGTGCAGTTGTTGAAACACTTGGTTTCTCAGGTTCATGAACGCATGCAAATTGAACGGGCTGGCTGACTGGTCATAGGCCAGTTTCAAAGCGTTGCATTGCACGGCTTCGTTGAAAAAACGGTTCAGCGGGGTGATGGATGGACTGAGCTGAAAGCAGTCATAGCCTTTGGCTTTGAGCGCAGGCTCGTTCAAGAGCAACAGGCTGGCCAGGCGCTCAAGCAAAAAAACTTTCAGCGGTAAGCGTTGCTCGCCATAGGTGGTGTCGTCTTTGAGCATGGCTTGCAGTACGGGGTCCGCATCCGGATGCTCGGCGGCAAAAAACAGCCGTTCGCTCAGTGCCAGCCATTTCAACCAAAAAGCTTTGTTTGCCACGATGTAATTGCAAAACACGGTGTTCTGACTGTGCGTCACATGGAACTTGACGTTGGTCGACCAACCGATGCTGTCAACAAACAGCTGACTGGCTTTGGTCAAACCGGGATGAAAAAAATCACCTTGCTCGAAGATGTTCACAAAGAACGACGACAAATCCCAAAACGGGCTGAAGAAATAGGCGTCGTGGTGCGCGTGGTCTTGGCTGATGAAGGCATGCACCTTGGCGCTGTCGAGCCCTGTTTTGTAACCAAACTTGGGTGAGAAAAATCCATACAAGGTGTCTTCTGCCAACACGTTGTTCAACAGAAATTGGCGAATCGGCCAGTACTCGCGCCAATCGGGTCGCGCATTGTCTTGGTAATCCAGCGCCAACATGCCATCTGGCACGCTGGCCAGGGTTTGGGGTGAATAACAAATTTGGCGCAGCTCGATTTGTCGAGTGGCGGTGCGGGTGACAGGAGGTGAGATGGCCATGGTTTATTCCTTGGTCTTTGATGCGTGTAATTCCTGCAGGCCATGTTCGAGTGAACGCACCATGCGCGTCACGGCCTGGGGCAGGTGCTTCATGGATTGGGCTTTGATATCCACTTGCAAGGTCCCTTGGGCCAGTTGCAACACGATGTCTTTGTATTGCGCCATGTCATGCGCAATGAGTTGTGGCAATTCAAGCGTCGTCAACAAACTCGCACCCATGCGCGAAACCATGCTTTGTCCGCACAGCGTGACCAAGGGCACGCCAGCGTCGATCACGTCCTTGCTGGTCGAACCGCAGTTGTACGGATAGGTGTCTAAAAACACATCGGCCAAACCGAGTCTGGCGCGAAACACGTCATGGCCTACGCGCGGGCTGAACACCAAACGCTGTAAGTCAATGTGTTTGGAGGCAGCATGGTTTTTCAAATGCCGTGTGGTGTCTGCGTTGTCATCCATCAGCCACAACACCGCTTGCGGATGCGCTTGCAACACGGACAGCCACGCATCAAACAGTGCGGGGTTGAGTTTGTAGGTGTTGCCAAACGAGGCCATCACAAACGCATCCTCTGGCAAGCCCAGACTTTGGCGTGACAAGTCAACGGCAACACTTTGCCGCGGTGCCAGCGGAATGAAACTGCCGTCGACCAACAGCGCTTGTTTTTCCGAGAAAAACGGCTTCAATCCGTCATGAAACACTTGCCGGTCGGCCACCACAAAATCAAACCAAGGCATGGCCGTGGTGCCTATGAATCCCAAATAAGCGCCTTGCAGCGGGGCAGGGCGCAACGCAAAAATGCCCGGGCGTGCACCCGACGACAAGCCGTGCAAATCAATCAGCACATCTATTTCGTCTAGCAACACTTGTTCTGCGACTTGCCGGTCGCTGAGCGCATGCACGCCTCGCACATGGTCGAATGCATGTTTCAATTGCTCACGGTGCGGCGTGCCGTCTTCAGGGCTGAAGTCATAGGCATAAATCTCAAAGGCTTGCCGGTCATGCGCTTGCATCATTTCGGGCAACAGCAGGCCCACGGCATGCACGCACAAGTCCCCCGATACATAGCCGATGCGCAATCGTGGGTGGTGGTAGCGGCGACCACGCGACAAGTCGTCGGCGGGCACGGCAAAACTGCGCTGCACAAACGAATGGGCGCTCAGCAGTTGCAGCGCCGGATCATCATGCAAGGCCAACATGGCCAGCGGAGAAGTGGCCATCAACATCTCGTGCGTGCTGACACCTTCCAAGGCTTGGTACACCGGCCAGCGGCAAGCTTTTTGCCGGATATGCACCCAGTGCTGTATCACATGGGGTTGTTTGGGCATCAAGCGCAGGCTGTGGGTCAATGCGTTTTCTGCGAGTTGGTAATTTTTCAGGTTTTCTTGCACCCGACCTATGTGGTTCAAAGCCATCACCACCAAATTCAGGTCATGGTCCACGGTATGAAAGTATTGGCTGGCTAATTGGCCCCAGTACTGCAAAGCGGTGTCTGTGAGGCCTGCTTTTTCGCAGGTCAAACCCAAATTCACCAAGGCCTGGCCAAAACCGGGCTTGAGCCGCAGGCATTGTTCGTAAGCCGACATCGCGCCTTTGAGGTTGCCCAGACTTTGCAGCAATGCGCCGTAGTTGAACCACACCACCGGGCTGTGGGTTTGCTGTTCATCTGCCAGCCAATTGCCGTAGAGCAACGCGGCTTGCTCGGCATTGCCGCTGCCTTGCAGGTTTTCACAGGTCTCAATCAAAGCACGCATGTCGGAAATTTCGACAGGTGGCTTGGCGTTGTTTGACAGTAATTTTGTAGGGTTCATGAGGTGAAAAGGTTTCAATAGAAACAAGTTCACCATGTCATGCATGATTTAAGCCAACTCTATTGACAGGGTATGAATCAGGGCAAAAAAGATTGGCATGTCAATTGCTTAGATCGACTACAAGCGCTGTTGAATATGGCGCAATGTTGACACTAACCAAGGAATACAAATGAACCTGATCCAAGAACTGATGAACCAAGCGCACACCGGTGGCTTACTGCAAACCGAGCACATCAAGCGCTTCAGTCCCGCTGAAATCCGCGAAGCCATTCAAACCTTGGTGGCCACAGAGCAATTGGATTTGGCCTTCGCCTTAGGCTCTGCAGGCATGAGCATTCACCCGCACAGCGAAGACATGCTGGCCATCAACGGCCTGCTGGCTTTGATGCAGCAAGACTGGCCTTTGGCCGTGGACTATCTGCAAGAGTTGATGGATATCCAGGGTGCCAATACCCAGGCCTTCACTTTCGTGATGATGGTTCGCGCATTGCGCTGCAACCTCGATCCCGCCCGCGCATTGCAAGTGGCCCGCCAAGGCTTGCAAATGTTTCCTGAACAACTCGAGCTGGTGGCCGAAAGCTTGGCGCTTGAAGATTACGCCGATTTGGTTGGCGTAAGCACACAAATTCAATAAAAAGTATGAGCGGCAATCTGGCAAGCACTTGCCACCCGTCCACGACAGTTTTTGCCACCGTCTTCACACACAGCGGCAAAACCCATACAAATCAGGAAGTTTGTAAGGGTTTGAGAAATAAAACTGAAGTTGGCATCAAGCTTGCTTAATTGATCGCAACACACATGGCCTGAAAGGTCTGGAGAAGTAAATGGCAGTCATCAACACCAACGTTAAAGCGCTTTTTTCACAGGCGGCTCTGAAATCAACAGAGCGCAGTCAGTCTGTGGCTATGCAGCAGTTATCAACCGGTAAGCGGATCAATTCTGCACGCGACGATGCAGCAGGCATGGCGATTTCTACGCGCATGACGCATCAGATACGCAGCTTGAACCAGGCGGTTCGCAACGCCGGGGATGCCATTTCTTTGATACAGACAGCTGAAGGCGCGACCAACGAAATCACGGACATGATGCAACGCATGCGTGAATTGGCCGTTCAAGCAGTCAACGACACCAATGACAATGCGCAGCGCGGTTACCTGGATTTAGAGTTTCAACAACTCAAACAGGAGATCGTGCGTGTTGCCGACACCACCGAATGGAACGGGTTCCCAGTGCTCAACGGTACAGCCGGCGAGCGCGTGGGTGAAATGCCATTGTTCAAAGTGACCTCAGAGAACAAATTCGGTTCGGTGTTCATCAACCCCACCACTTCACGATCACTCGGTGGCGATGACGGTGGCGAGAAACAAACCTTGACCATTGGCGGCACTGCTGTCACCACAGGTGACATCACCGTCGGTGGCGTGACAGTGACACTGGATTCGACAGATATTTTGTCCACCTCCGCGATAGCCGCCAAAATCCAGAGCACATTGAGCAATGATGCCAGCTTCTCCTCCAGCTCAGGCAGAAGCGTCAGCGTGTCAGGCAGCGTGGTGACCATCGTCTACGCCGCTGATGAAGGCGCCGTATCAGACACCGATGTGTCGTATTCAGCCATCAACGGCATGACCGCAGCAGTGGCGACCACCCGCGAAGCAATCGCAGCGGGCTCAGAAGCTTTCAAAGACGGTGGAGCGTTCCTCAAAAGCGGCTCGCTCAGCATGAGCACCGACACTTCCGGCAATGTCACGGCTTCGTTCCTGACAGAAGCAGGCGACACCATTGACATGACGGGTGTATTGAACACCAGCGCCAGAAATGAATCCGCGGTGGTGACTTTCAATGCAGTGACAGTGGGCCAAACGGTGACTGTGGGCGGCTTGACACTGACGGTGACTCAAGCTGCAACTGCAGCGCAAGTAGCTGCGTCATTTGGCGTTCTTGCTAATGGTGATGCTGCTGGTGATCTTTCAACTTACGGTACTTGGTCGGGCACGTTCAGCGGTTTTACAACAGCTTACACAGCGAGCAACACTTACATCACGGCTACCAGCACTACATCCAGCACCAACGTGACGGATTTGGAAGTCAGCAGCTCAGGCACAGCGCCAACCATTGACATCACCAATGGCGCACCTGCCAGTTCGATCAGCTTTTTTGCAGACAGCGGCTCCAATAGCGAAGTGATTTCAAAAGACTTGGTCTATACATTTGCCACGTCTGCCGGTGCCGCCTCTGCCTTGACTTCCAGAAGTTTCAGCTACGCCGTCGACGTGGCCGGCAGCATCCCTGCATTGCGCTCAGGCGACTTGCAAATCAACGGCATTGAAATCGGCGCATCCCACGCTGAAGACGATCCGTTCTCACCAGTCAACAATGCTTCAGGCAGTGCGATTGCCAAAGCTGCTGCGATCAACCGCATGGCCAACGCCACCGGTGTGACCCGTGGCGAATCCCAAATGCTCACTTTCAGCGGTACACCCACAGCGGGTACCCTGACAGTCGGTGGTGTCAGCGTGACGCTTGACGCCCTGGACAACACCTCAGCCAAAGCCACTGCCAAGATTGCCGCGGCATTGCAGGCCAGTACTTTGTTTGACGAGTCCAGCGGACGCACGGTCAGCTACACAGCGGGCAATTCGGCCCTGACCATCACTTACAAAGCGTCTGAAGGCAACATCTCTGACACCAGCATTTCTGCGGGTTCCACCGGACTCACCGGTGTGGTCGATGTGATGGAAGAAAACTTCACTGCAACGGCTGGCACTGGCGTTTACGCCAAGGTCAACCAAAACGTGATGACCGGCAAGGCCATGACAGGTACCTCGGTGCTCAAAGGCCTGGTTTTCATCAACGGATTTGCCAGTGCCAACATCGCCACCACCTTGAACAACACACGGGCCACGCGCTCTGATGTGGTTAAGGCGATCAACATGATCAGCGACAAAACCGGTGTCAAAGCGATTGACACAGGTTCTGACACCAAAGGCGTGACATTGGTCGCTGCCGATGGTCGCAACATTGAAGTGAGTTTCGAGACCGCTGCCAACGATGACGAGTTCGGTGCACGCATCGGTTTGCGCCAAGGCGTGCAGGCCAGCACGATTTCTTTGGAATCCAAAATCCCCACCCCTGTGGTGCTCAGCACTGACTCCACCGGTGACATCACCCGTGCCGGTTTGATCGAGGGCAATTTCACCCGCAACCAAGCCGTGGCCAACACCAGCGCGCGCGACATCGTGTCGCCGTCTGTGGCACAGGTCGACAGTTTGCTGATTGGGGGCACGATTGCCATTGGAGATACATTCTCTACGGTGGTCAACGGTAGCACTTACACCTTCACAGCAACTGGCACCACAGCACAATCTGTTCGCGATGGTTTGGTCGACCTGATCAACGCTGACAGCGATCTGAAAGTCACCGCCCAAGCCGGTTGGGCAGCGGGCGAGTTGTTCCTGACAGCCGACAACCCAGGCACCAGCTTTACCTTCACCACCTCCAAGAGCTCGACCTCGGGCACCATGACCACGGCCAATGAAATCGAGAGCGCCAGCGCCAGTTTCAAACCCTTGGGCATGGACGATTTGGTGATCAACGGCGTGAAGATTCCTCCCAGCAAAGCTGGCGACGACACCTTTTCACCCACAGGCCCCACCAGCAGCGACCGCAGCGCCAGCGCGATTGCGATTGCGGCCGCCATCAATTCACAAACACCGGTGACCGGTGTCAGAGCCATTGCCAACGGCGCACAAGCCAAGGGCAGCGTCACCGACACCAGCGTGCCGGTGCTCAGCACACCCACATACCATTCCTTGTTTGTCAACGGCACAGAAATTCAAGTGCTGTTTACCCAAAATGAAACCGGCACCGCCAGACGTACCAAGGTGGTGGAAGCCATCAATACCTATTCGGGTACCCACGGTGTCACCGCCGCTGACAACGGCAACGGTGTGACCTTGACATCAGACGGACGCAATTTGGCGGTCTGGTTCGACTCGAATGTAGAAGACCTGTCGGCCGCCAGCTTTGGTTTGGACAATGGGGATGCGGTTGAGCAAGCTGCGCGGGTCACACTGACCGGCACCACCAGTGCGACCGTGTCTGTGGTGATCAACGGCATCACCATCACTTCTGCTGCCGCTGCTACCCTGACAGACAGAACGACTGCATTGGCCACTGCGATCAGCAGTGCCATCACTTCCGGCACGATCAAAAACGTCACGGTTTCGTCTGACACTGCCAACGGCTATGTCACCGTCACCTCAACCGTTGCCGGCTCGCCGTTTGAAATTTATGGCGCGAGCTCTGGCTCGGCATTGAACTCAGTCAATGTTGCTGAGGTCACTGCCAACAGCTATGGCAGCAACCAAGTCACAGGTATTTTGGACGGCGACGCAGACAGCACCACCGCGCGTACCCTGTACGGCACGGTTCGCATGATTGCTACTGCACCGCAAATGCCAGGTTTGCCCATGCCGATTGGTGCGCCGCCTTCAGACTACGAAACCTTGTTGCGTGCCAACGGTCGCCCGTTCTCGGTGACTTCAGGGGCCGATGGTTTTGGCACCAACAGCAATTTCGCAGCCTTGGGCTTCCACGAAGGCACCTATGGCGGGCGTTCCAGCTCTGAAATGGACCCGCCCAAAGTCGGACGTCTGGCCTTCCAAGTCGGCGCATCTGCCAACCAAATGATCACCATCGACTTGGCCGACTTCGGCAAAGGCGGACCGATCACCGGCGACATCACCGGCGATGTGGACTTGAACATAGAACAACGCAGCGTGCGAATCAACACACGCGAAGGCGCCAGCGCAGTACTGGCCAAGTTGGATGACGCCATGGACAAGGTCAACGCCACTCGCGCCACCATGGGTGCGGTGATGAACCGTTTGGACCATGTGATCACCAACTTGTCTAACGTGTCGATGAATTTGTCTGCCTCACGCAGCCAGATTGAAGACGCGGATTACGCAGCAGCTTCTACTGAATTGGCGAAGAACCAAATCATGCAACAGGCCGGCACAGCGGTATTGGCGCAAGCCAACACCAGCCAGCAATCGGTGCTCAAGTTGTTGGGCGGTTAACCTCGCAAGATTGAACGCTTAACCACGCACACTTATTCATGCCACCGAATACTTTTGCTGAAGACCCGACAAAGGCGCCGGATTGCTGGCAATGCCGCTATTTCGCCATCAGTTGGGACCCGCGCAACCCCTACCAATGCAAGATGATGGGGTTCAAGAGCCGCATGATTCCCTCTTTCGAGGTGTACAGGGCAGATGGCAACCACTGTCGCGGATTCATGGCCAAGCCGACGCAACCGGCTGCGGAGCTGGCGATGCAAGCCACGCCTAGCGTCAGGAAAACCTCGCGTTATCTGTGGAAGGCTTGATGGGCGGCTGTCGAAATGCCGACTCATTAGCCATTAGAGATTCAAATCATAAAAAATAAAGCTTAATATAAGTATTTAAGTACTATTAAATACAGCTGGCACACCCATTGCTTATTGATCAGACCTTTGTTACTGGTTGATCAATGTGAACACTTCGACTTCAAACGTACTGCAAGCTGTCTGGCTGGATCCGTTCAGCCCGCTTGATGATGAGCAGCGTGCCCAGTTGGGTGAGGCAGGCTTGGCATTGCACGCTATTTCCACTTTGGGGGACTTGACCTTGGCGCTCAAACGCGCACATGTCATGATCATTCGCTTGGGCGACAGCGCGGATTTGCTGCGCGAGGTGCAAACCTTGATCGGCCAACTCGGTTTCAATGTGCCTGTGATCTGCCGCGTGGAAAGACGCCGCATGGAAGTCACGGTGGACGCCATGCGCCACGGCGCAATGCATGTGTTGCCGACAGATGAATGGTCTGTAGCAGCTTGGCAAGGCGCCACCCAAGGCATGCAAATGGTTGACAGCAACCATCCCAAAAGTTTTGTGTTTGTCGACCCGGTCAGCCAACATTTGTTGGCGTTGGCACAGCGCGTGGCTCAAACAGAAGTCACCGCGTTATTGGTCGGACCGACCGGCGCTGGCAAGGAAGTGCTGGCCCGAGTGCTGCACGAGTCTTCACAGCGCGCCAAAGGACCATTTGTGGCGCTGAACTGTTCGGCTTTGCCAGAGCACTTGATTGAAGACATGTTGTTTGGTCATGAAAAGGGCGCGTTCACGGGTGCTCACAAGGACCACAAAGGCTTGTTTGAGCAAGCTCAAGGCGGCACGGTGTTTTTGGACGAGATCGGCGAAATGCCCATCCATTTGCAAGCCAAACTGCTGCGCGTATTGCAAGAGAAAAAACTCAACCGATTGGGCGGTGAAGCCGCTATCGATTTGGACGTGCGCGTGATTGCCGCCACCAATAAGGATTTGCGCCAAGCCATTGAAGCGCGCGAATTCCGCGAGGATTTGTATTTTCGCATCAGCACCTTCCGCTTGCGCATTCAGCCTTTGTGCGAACGCCCCGGTGACATCCTGCCCTTGGCCATGCAAGCTTTGAACCGTTTGGCCAAAGACAATATTCCATTGAGCTTGAGTATCGAATCGCAATTGATGCTGCAGCAATACCCTTGGCCCGGCAATGTGCGTGAACTTGAAAATGTGATTCAGCGTGCCGTGGTGTTGTGCCGTGGCTGTGTGGTCACACCAGCGCATTTGATGTTTGATGAAACACAGCCCATGATGTTGCACAGCATCGCCGACACACACATCCTGAAAGCAGTGCATGTGGCAGAACCTGCCACGCCGTCGCCAGACAGTTTCATGGCACCCAACAGCTCGGATGACATGAAAGTCACTGCCCCCGAGGACCTGATGTCAGCGGTGAAAGCCAGTGAACACCAAGTGATTTTGGCGGCGATTCAAGCCACCGAAAGCCGTGTCGAGGCCGCGAAAAAACTCGGCATCAGTCCGCGCACATTGCGCTACAAGTTGGCCCAACTGCGTGAACGCGGCATGGACCTGGCTGTGGCCGCGTGAGTAGGGAGCAGCAGCCATGATTGACGGAATTTCAGGCAACAGCGTGAACTCCATGATGGAGACGATTCGCGCCTACCAAAACAAGGCCGCCGCAGGTGTTGACCAGATCAACATCAAGCCGCCGCAGGTGCAAGACGTTCAGGCACCTAAAACCGAACTGCCGAATTTCACCGAGTCGGTCAAGAACCTGCTCGACAAAGTCAATGAAACGCAACTCAAGTCCTCGGGCTTACAAGAAGCGTATCAACGAGGCGAAGACGTACCTTTGACCGATGTGGTCTTGGGTATGCAGAAATCCTCTCTGGCATTTGAGGCCACCTTACAGGTGCGCAACAAAGTGCTCAGAGCGTATGAAGAAATCATGAACATGCCGGTCTAACCTGAGAGAACACCATGGCAACCGCAAGTGCAACACTCAATTCCCCAATGGGCACCACCTCGAACGCGCTGATCACCGAGTCTGACGCAGGTGCACGCAGCAACAACACGATGGTGGCCAATGGCTCGCCGATGCGCTCTGTCACCGGTTCTGCGCTGACCGATCCCATGGGCATGATCCGCGATTTGGTGCGTCAACCCACCGTGCGAAAAGTGCTACCGATCGTGGTCATTTTGATGGTCGTGGCCGCCTTTGGCTTGGCATCGATGTCGATGAAAACCCCACAGATGCGGGCATTGACCATGATGCTGCCGGAGGCCGATAAGCAACTTGCCATCGAGACCCTCAAGACTGCCAATTTCAGCCCGGAGATTGACAACAACACCGGACAAATCATGGTGCCGGCTGACAAATACCAAGAAGCGCGCATGTTGCTGTCTTCCAAAGGTTTGCCGCGCACTGAAGTGCAGGGCATGGACACGTTGAAAGACATGCCTGCCATGACCACCAGCCAGTTCATGGAACAGGTCCGATACAACAATGCGATGGAGCAGGAACTGGCGAAAACCATTTCGCAAATCGCCGGTATTCGCAATGCGCGCGTGCATTTGGCCGCGCCCAAGCAAAGCGTGTTTGTGCGTGACCGCGTGCCTACCAAGGCATCGGTGATCATCACGCGTGCGCCTGGCAAAGAGGTGTCTTCTGCCAATGTGCAAGCCATCATTTCTTTGGTGGCTTCCAGCGTTCCATATTTAGCACCTGAAAACGTGTCGGTGGTGGACAACTACGGTTCATTGATGAACGAAATGTTGGGGCCACAACCGTTGGGATTGACAGGCGCAGAGTTGCAGCAAAAGCAGCAAATGGAAGACCTGTACCGCACCCGCTTGTTGCAATTGCTGGCACCCATCGTGGGTGCAGAAAACGTGACCGCACAAGTCACGTTGCAACTCGATTTCACACAAGAAGAAATCACCACTGAAGATTTTGACCAAGGCGACAAGGGACCCAAAACCCGCTCCGAGTTGTATGTGGAAGACCGCAATACTTTCAAAGATGCCATCGGCATTCCCGGTTCCCTCAGCAGCACCCCGCCTAACCCGCCGATCAACCCGGCAGCCACCGATGCCACGCCCGCCGATCCCAACAAAGGCGTGAGCGAAAAGGGTGTACAAGTGGTGGCGCGTAGCACCAAAAATTATGAACTCGACCGTGCTGTGCGCCACACCAAAAGCGCGATGGGCAATATTTCCAAGCTCGGCGTTGGTGTGTTGATCAACGAGCGCCCCATTCCCGCCGGCATGAAAGTGGAGAAGCCTGCAGATGGCGCGCCACCTCCGACGACCATTCCCTACACACAAGAAGAACTTGACCGTTTGAACCAATTGGTACGCGGTGCGGTGGGCTTCAATGACCAACGCGGCGATGTGGTGACCGTGGTGGCAACACGCTTTGAGCCGCCAGTCGACCCCAATGTCGTGCCTTGGTACAAAGACGAAGCCTTGGCTTCATTGGCCAACAGTGGCGTGGTTGCCTTGCTGTTCCTGTTGTTCTTGATGGCTGTGGTTCGCCCCATGATCAAGAAACTGATCAAGCCGGAAGTCGACCCAGCAGCGTTTGCAGCAGCAGCGATGGCAGCAGCAGCAACCGAAGCCGCGACAGCAGAGAAATTACGCACAGAACGCATCGCTGCGGCAGAAGCAGACGCAGCGGCCAGGGTGGTGGCAGAACGTGCTGCCCGCGAAGAGGCCGAGGAAAAAGCCCGCAAAGAAGCCGAGGCCAAAGCCGAAGCCGAACGACTTGCCGCCGAAGCTTTGTCCAAAGAGGCAGAGATGGCCGAAGAAGCCGCTGCTGCCGAAGCCGCCCGCATGGCAGAGGAAGAAGCCGCCCGCGAAGCAGAGCGCTTGGCCGCCCTCGAACTGCAAGCCGAAAATGGCGAAGAAGTGGAATTGGAAGAAGGCGAATCCTTGGATGATCTCAAGGCACGCATGGGCAAACTCAAGCCCAAGAAAGCCAGTATTCCAGCCGATTTGCTGAACAACGCCAACTCATATGATGACAAAGTCGCTTTGATTCGAATGATTGTGTCTGACAACTCCGGCCGAGTGGCCAGTGTCATGCGCAACATGATCGAGTCTTGATGACTGACAAGCTACCAAGGAAACGACATGGCTGAAAACGACACCATTCAATGGACCCCCGAGCTTCGCGCTGAAATGGAGGCCATGACCTCTACCCAGCGGGCTGCTGTGTTGATGCTGCTGCTGGGTGAAGAGCAAGCGGCAGAAATCGTGAAATACCTCAGCCCTAAAGAAGTACAAGCTCTGGGCGCTGCCATGGTGCAGGCTTCCACGCTGTCGCAAGGCGCGGTGAATGTGGTGCTCGACCAATTTGTCGACATGCTGAAAAAACAAAACAGCGTGGGCCTGGGTGGCTCTGACTATGTGGACCGGGTGATGCGCTTGGCGTTGGGTGAAGACAAAGCCAACTCAGTGCTCAACCGCATCATGCCGGGACAAGGCACCAAAGGTTTGGACATCTTGTCTTGGATGGATCCGCGCTCAATTGCAGAAATGATTCGCACCGAACACCCGCAGGTGATTGCGATCATTTTGTCGATATTGGAAACCGGTGTAGCCGCCGATGTGTTGGTGTATTTGCCCCCAGAAGTACGCCCTGAAGTGATTCAGCGCGTGGCCGCCATGGACACGGTGCAACCGTCTGCCATGGCTGAGTTGGAACAAATCATGAAGCAGCAGTTTGCCAAGAGTTCGTCATCCAAGTCGTCAAGCTTTGGTGGCATCAAAGCAGCCGCCGACATCATGAACAAAACCAAAACCGATTTGGAACGCTCTGTCATGGATGGTCTGGAAGAAATCGATGCTGACTTGATGTTGAAGATTCAAGACCAGATGTTCACTTTCGACAACTTGGCTACCGTGGACAACAAAGGTATTCAGGTGTTGATGCGCAACGTCGAGCCCGACCAATTGATGGTGGCCTTGAAAGGTGCGCCCGAAGAAGTGCTGGCGCGTTTCCTCGACAACATGTCCGAGCGTGCCCGTGGCATGTTCAAGGACGACATGGACGCACGCGGTCCAGTGCGTGTCGCTGACGTCGAAGATGCACAAAAGAAAATCATGCGTTTGGCGCGCAAATTGTCAGACACCGGCGAGTTGATCTTGGGTGGAGCAGACTTTGTTTAATCCTGATCCGCAGCCAGCCAAGCCGCGCCATTGGTTAGATGACACGTGGTTGAACTCGTCCTCTAAACCGATTGCAAATTTTGGTGAATTCGATTGGGCCAACGTGCCCAAGTTGGATTACGCGACGTTCAAATTCAAACAACTGGCCGCGCCCGAGCCTGCCAAGGTGCTGGACGAAGACAGCGCATTTGTGCTGGAAACATTTGGCAAAACCCAAACATTTCGACAAGATGGCACAGTCGCTAAAACTGCTTTGAAAGATGGCCATGCGCCAGCGCAAGCAGCATTGATCGAACACCCAGACACTGCGCCCGATGAAGACCCGCAACTCGCGGCACAACTCGCCGCGCACCAAGCCCGTTTGCAAGCGCAAGCCGAACGTGATGCAGACATGCGACTTCAGCGCGAAGTGTTTGGCGCCGAATGCATGTGGAAGCGATCAGATGAAGATGACTGGCAGTCAGACCTGCCGTTAGGCGACGATACCCCGGTCATTGACCCGGCGGCCTTGGCCGCTGCACGCGAAGAAGCTTTTGCGCAAGGGCATACCGAAGGCACCGCCGCAGGCTTGCAAGAAGGCCAGTCGCTTGGCCATGCACAAGGACTCTCTGAAGGTGTTTCCCAAGGTTTAGAGCAGGCCAAAGCCCAGGCTGCAGATGCCTTGGCCAATGCCTTGGCTGCACAAAAAACAGAATTGAGCGGTGTGTTGCAAGAGCAGCTCGGCTTGTTGGGCCAAGTGCAAGACAAGCTGCGCGCATTCAGCAACGACCCGCAAGCATTGTTCGAGCCGGTCAAGCGTCTTGCCTTGCATATCAGCGAGCAACTGGTGCTGGCTGAATTGACAATTTCTGGCCAGGCCATTGAACGGTTGGTGCAACGCTGTCTCGATGAAATCGATTTGCATGGCCAATCCGCTGTCACCGTCGAATTGAATCCGCAAGACAAAGCCCGTTTGGAAGACCTGGGTGCAGAAGTGATCAAACAAATGCAGTTGCAAGCGGTACCCGGTTTGCAACCCGGCAGTGTGCGTTTGGTGGTCAATGACAGCCAGATCGAAGACTTGATTGAACACAGACTGCAAGCCATGGCCAACCGGTTATTGAACCAACCCGAGTTGTGGCGCGAACAGTCAGCTTTTTTCCGCCAACCTTTGGCGCAGCGCGACGGCCAAGTGGAAGACGTGCCAGAACGCGTTTCGTTTGACCAACCCCAGCAAGAGGACGACCATGCTTGATTTCATCAATATTGCTCTGCGCACCATCATGTGCTTGGCATTCATTGCGTTTGTGGTCAGACCCATGTTGATGTCCATGGTCCGCCGTGAACCCAATACGCTGGAGCTCGAAGAAATGGCGCAACTCGCAGTCAACTCCGCATTTCGCGAACAGTTTGCGAATTTTTATGCACCCAGACCCTTGCCTCAACTCGAAGCGCCCAAGACAGTTGCTCAAGACGCTTTCGCCAACACGGCTGTCGTGGACACGCCGCCGCCAAAGGCTGTGGAATTGACCGCAGAGGAGTTGCAACACATCGAGGCTGAAAAACTTCATCAGGCTGAATTGCTCAAAGGCCATGAAGAAGAAATGGTGCGACGCGCCGAGGCTGCCACGCTTGAAGCCGAGCGACTTGCCAAATTGGCGCAAGAGCAGCTTGATGCTGACACTGAAGACCCCGTGGAAGAAGATTCATCGCTGGAAAAAATGCGCCAAAGCATGAAGAAGGAAAAGAAAAAACCTGTCATTCCAGCCGAATTGCTGGCGGGCAACAGTTACGAAGACAAGCTCATGGTGGTGCGCTACATCACCGAGCAGGAACAAAACCGTGTGGCCAATGCCATCCGTTCCATGATCAAGATTGCACCCTAAGCCATGATGGATTTCGCCGCCGATATCGACGCCGTGCTGCCCCATTTGCGCACACCCCAGCCGCAACGCAGTGGTACCTTGGTGCGCTTGGTGGGCATGACCTTAGAGGCGCGTGGCGTGATGGCCCCATTGGGTGCCTGCTGCGAAGTGGTGGGTAGACATGGCCACCGTGTGGAAGCCGAAGTGGTGGGCTTTAACGACAAGATTTTGTTTTTGATGCCATTCACCGAACCCGCTGGCGTGGGCCCCGGCGACATGGTGCGTGTGATCAGCAATTCCTCTTTGGTCAGCTTGGGCCCCGAATTGTTGGGCCGGGTGATTGATGGCAGATGCCAACCCCTGGACGGCAAACCACCGCCCGAATGCAAAGAATTGCTCAGCTTGTTGGGCCGCCCGATCAACCCGATGGAGCGCGGACCGATCAACAAAATTTTGGATGTCGGTGTCAAAGCCATCAACGGCGTGTTGACGCTGGGACGAGGCCAGCGCTTGGGCTTGATCGCAGGTTCCGGCGTGGGTAAAAGCGTGTTGCTCGGTATGTTGACGCGGTTCACCAAAGCCGACGTGGTGGTGATTGGTTTGATTGGCGAACGTGGCCGAGAGGTGCAAGCCTTTATCCAAGAGTCCCTTGGCGAAGATGGTTTGGCCAAGTCCGTGGTGGTGGCAGCCCCTGCCAATGTGTCGCCGGTGTTGCGGCTCAAAGCCACCCACTTAACGCATGTGATCGCAGAATATTTTCGTGACCAAGGCAAAGATGTCTTGATGCTGTGCGACAGCTTGACCCGTGTGGCGCACGCGCAGCGTGAAATTGGTTTGGCGATTGGCGAGCCGCCCACCGCCAAAGGTTACCCGCCTTCAGTGTTTGGTTTGTTGCCCAATTTGATCGAGCGCGGCGGTGTCGGCAGACACGGCCATGGTTCGATCACCGCTATCTACACCGTGTTGGCCGAGGGCGACGATGCCGCCGATCCGATTGTCGACATTGCCCGCGCCTCGCTAGACGGACAGGTCATGTTGTCGCGCAAATTGGCTGATTCGGCGCATTACCCTGCTATTGATTTGACCGGTTCTATTTCGCGCTTGATGCAGTCCTTGCTCAGCAGCGAAGATTTGAAGTCAGCCAATAAATTGCGACGCTTGTGGTCGATCTACCAACAAAACGTCGACTTGGTGCAAGTCGGCGCATACGAACATGGCTCCAATCCAGAACTGGATGAGGCGATCAGGCTTCATGACCGCATCGTGGCGTTTTTGCGCCAAGACATGCACATCAGCCAAGACTACGACACCACGCGCGTTCAATTGCGCGACTTGCTCAACCAGACCTGAAAGCGATTGACACATGAAGCCCAGAAGTTGTTGGTCCGTGTTGGCCAAGAAAGCCAAAGACGAAGAAGAAACAGCACAAACAGCTTGTGCGCGCGCGCGCAACAAAGTATTGGAGTTGCAGCAAAGCCGCCAGCGCATGAACGATTTGCTTGACGACTACAAACAGCGCGCTTTGGAGGCGCAGTCAAAGCTACAAACCATGGCGCAGGCCACCAACAGCCGTCAGTTTTTATTGCAATTGCAAACGCTGGTGAACCGGGTGGATGCGGATTTGAAAGTGGCACTGCGCGAACTCGAGCAGGCCAAAGCTGTGTTGTTGCAGGCGACCCATCAGCGCATGAAGATGCAAACCATGCAGGAAAAAGATTTGCAAGCGGTGCAACTATGGGAGCGTAAACGCGACCAAAAAGAAATGGACAGCTTGGGTTTGACGCTCTACAACCTCAAGGCCTGACCCAAGCCGCTTGTAGCCAGTGCCAGTAATGCGGCTTGAATGCCCAAGGAATGAGTGTGGTCTGGGTGCCAGGCGCAAACACGCTGCCAGTGGCGTGGTCATGCCAAACACCTTTTGCATTCAAGCGTGTCAGCAGCCATTGCGCTGCTTGCGGATGCATAAATTCTTCTTGATTGGCATGTACTTTTGACTCCTCTTCTGGCGCCTCGTCCATACGCACCCATGTGCAACATTCCATCGCAGGCGCGGGCATGTCAGCATCTGTGCCGCCTGAATACATGTCATGCAAACTGCCCCAGGCGCGGCCATTTAACAAATGCTTCAAGTGAGAGAGTTGTCGCTCGGCAATCTCCTCGTCCCCCAAACGCACGCCCACTTGCCCCAACACGTTGTCAAACCAAACGCAGGCTTGCGGATGCTGTTTCAATAAAACAGGCAAGCCGGCAATGGCATCGCTGCGGTGGTACCGCAATTGCACCGAATGGTTTTTCAGCACGCGGCCATGACGCAAGCCAAACAATAATGGCACCAAGGGGTCAATGTCATAGATATCAATGCGTTCAAACCTGGTCAGCCAAGGGGTGGGCAGCATCCAACCGGCACTGCAACCGATCAGCAACAAGTGTTTTTGTTCAGGGTGAATGCCTGCCAAAAAAGAGGCGATGTGTTCGCGCGTCGGCAGCCAGCGTTGCAAAGAACGCGCCGCGTGCACATGCCAGTTCAGTCCGCCCGTGCCACCGGCGTTGGCCAAGTCTTTGATCCAAGTGGCCAAGCGGGTTTTGCCGCCGAATTCAGTGTTCACAAACATGAATGCAAAAAAGAGATTTGCTTGATTTACGATTTAATTTCATTTTTGTCTCTTACCCGATAGATAATGGACACCATGCCAAACTATGACTGGGTTCAGTATTCTCTCAGTATGACATTCGTCTTGTTGCTGTTGGCGGCGGCCTTGTGGTGGCTGTCGCGTCGCAACAAGGGCTTTTTACTCCCTGCCACTCAACGGCGTATTCAAATTCTAGAGGCCTACCCCATGGGCCTGCGACACAAGTTGTTGTTGGTGCAGGTGGACCAGCAACGTTTGCTTTTGTCGGTCAACAACACGGATATCCAAACCCTGCACGCATGGCGTGCAGATGCCCCTTCGTCTGCAGAACCAGGTGTTAACGATGCGAATTAAGTACTTCATACTTCCTTTGTTTGCTTTTTGTATGCTTTGGTTGCCTGACTTGGCTTTGTCTCAAGGCTTGCCCATGGTCACCGTGAATTCGGGCAAGGGCGGGCAACAGTACAGCCTGACCTTGCAATTGCTGGGTTTGATGACGGTACTGACCTTGCTGCCTTCGTTGTTGCTGATGATGACCTCGTTTGTGCGGATCATTATTGTGTTGTCCATATTGCGTCAGGCGCTGGGCACTGGCCAAACACCGCCCAATACCGTGCTGGTCGGTTTGGCGTTGTTTCTGACCTTTTTCATCATGACCCCGGTGTTTGACGATGTCTACACCAACGCTGTGGCGCCCTACATGAATGGCAACATGCCCTTTGAAAAAGCCCTGGCCACGGCGGAAGTCCCTGTGCGGCAGTTCTTGACCCTGCAAACTCGCGAAGATGACATCGCGATGTTCATGCAAATCGCACAGCGCAAAGAAGTCGCCAGTGCTGCAGAAGTGCCGTTCACGACCTTGGTGCCGGCGTTCTTGACCTCTGAACTCAAAAGCGCATTCATGATTGGTTTCATGATTTACATCCCCTTTGTGGTCATCGATTTGATCGTGGCCAGCGTGCTGATGTCCATGGGCATGATGATGCTCTCTCCAATGATTATTTCCATGCCATTCAAGTTGATGCTGTTTGTGCTGGTTGATGGATGGACGCTGATCATGGGTTCTTTGGCGTCAAGTTTTATTTTCAAGTGAGGTAAGGGTATGGACACTTCCATGGTGGTGGATCTCGGGCGTCAAGCCCTGTGGATGACGATACTGATATCCGCGCCCATGTTGGCGGTGGCGCTCTTGGTGGGCTTGATCATTGGTGTATTTCAGGCGGCGACATCCATCAATGAGCAAACCCTGAGCTTTATTCCCAAGCTGCTGTCGATTGGTCTCGCCGCTGCCGTGTTTGGTGGTTGGATGATCAATACCTTGGTGGACTACACCAGAGTGCTTTACGGTCGCATACCCGGCCTGTTCGGCTGACACGCATGAACATTGAAATGCTCAATTTGCTCGACAGGTTTTACGCCCTGTTGTGGCCCATGCTGCGCATCTCAGCGTTTTTAGCGTTCGCGTCTATTTTTTCTATTCGTGCGGTCAGTTTGAGAATTCGGGTTTCTATCGCCATGGTGCTGACCATTTTTTTGTCCATGCAACTCGATATTCCGAAGATTGACCCGGTCACCGCCGAAGGGGTCAAAGAAATTTTCAACCAGTTGTTCATTGGTCTTGCCATGGCCTTGATCATGCAATTGGCTACGGCTGCCATTGTGTTGGCCGGTCAGGCGGTATCGGGTTCCATGGGTTTGTCAATGGCCACCATGGTCGATCCCACCATGGGCAGTGTGCCGGTGATGTCACAGTTTTTCAATATTTTGGGTACGCTGGTTTTTTTATCGATTGGCGGTCATTTGATTGTGTTTGGCTTGTTGTTGGAATCATTCACCTTGTTTCCTATTGGCAAAGTGTTGATGACACAAGACCTGCTGGGCAAGATGACGGCGTGGGGCGCGATGATGTTTGTGGCGGCCTTGCTCATTTCGCTGCCAGTGGTCATCACTTTGTTGTTTGTCAATATTGGGGTGGGATTCATCACCCGCGCTGCACCTAGCTTGAACATTTTTTCGGTGGGTTTTCCAGCCATTTTGTTGGCAGGTTTTGTGGTGATGTGGTTGGCGGTTCCCAGCATGATCAACCGCATGAGTTGGTGGTGGGTGCAAACATTTGGGCAGATGCGCGGCATGCTGCTAGGAGGCTAGGCGATGGCTGACGACTCCTCCGAACGGACCGAAGAACCCACCGCGCAGCGCCTCACCAAAGCGCGGGAAGAGGGGCAGTTGGCGCGTTCTGTTGAACTGCCCACGGCGGCCATATTGATCACGGCCACATTGTTTTTCAGCCTCGCTGGCAATTTCATGTTTCACCAACTGGGCAATTTGTTTTCTTCGCAACTGCAGTTTGACCGCAAGGTCATGGACAAGGCAGAGTTGTTGCCCGGCATATTTTTTCAGTCCGTGATCGACGGCTACATATTGATACTGCCGATCATGTTTGTGCTGGCGGTGGTGGCGGTGTTGTCCACGGTACTCAGCGGTGGTCTGGTGTTCTCGGTGGGACTGATGGCACCCAAATTCAGCAAGCTTGACCCGTTGGCGGGGCTTGCCCGTATGTTCGGCACGAAAGCGCTGATTGAATTGGGCAAAGCGATTGTTAAGTTTTTCCTCATCGGCGTGATTTTGTGGATGTCGGTGACCAACAATATCGATGACTTGGTGTCAATCAACCGCATGGATTTGGGCACGGCCATTCACCATTCGGGCAATTTGATTTTGGATGCCTGTTTTTGGATGAGCATGGGCTTGATCGTGATCGCGCTGGCCGATGTGCCGTTGCAGCATTACCAAACCAACAAACGCTTGAAGATGACCCGCCAAGAAATCAAAGATGAAATGAAAAACTCGGAAGGGCGTCCCGAGGTCAAGGCAACCATTCGCCGGCGTCAGCGTGAAATGGCCAACAGCCGCATGATGGAAAAGGTCAAGGACGCAGATGTGGTCATCACCAACCCGCAGCATTTCGCCGTGGCGCTCAGCTATGACCCGAATTCTGATGGCGCACCTACCTTGGTGGCCAAAGGAACTGATGAACTCGCTCAACGCATCCGCGAGCGTGCCAAAGAAGCCGGTGTGTATATGTTTGAGGCGCCCGAATTGGCCCGGGCCTTGTACTTCACCACCAAACTTGAACACCCGATTCACGAAGGGCTCTACCATGCCGTGGCGCAGGTCATTGCCTATGTGTTCAGCTTGAACCAGAGTTATTCAGACTCTGGTGGTATGGTCAAACCGACACTGCGCATACCTGACAATATGCGCTATGACGAAAACGGTTTTCTTTTTGAGTGATAACGACATGACAGTGGTCAAACCATGAGCGATTTCTACCAAAGCCAAGCCGACAAACTCAGGTTTGAGATTTTGCTCAAATCATTGCGTGAAGGCCGCTTGAACTTGGCTATTTTGGGTGACGATGAGCTTGCCTTGACGCATTACGGTAAGCGTATTTTTCAGCATTTGCGTCAGCTAGGTGAGCCCAATGTCGAGTTGTGGACCTCTGCAGACTCAGAGCGATTGGTAGACCGGTTCAACGAAATTCTCTCTACCTTGACGGTAGACCAGGCGCTGGATAAAACCAACCAGACCGCGCCCAAACGCTACATGATTTTTCCCGATACGCATGGCATTCAAGATTTCGAATTGCAGTTGCTTGCCCGCTTGGTCAACGGTTTTCCTGCCAGCAATATCAATGTGATTTTGTTGGTCAACAGTCGCAGTGCTTACGACAAAAAACTCTCGGCCTTCGGCAAAAATTTGTTGCAATGGGTGCTGGAGTCGCAAGCACCGGCTCCTGCCAAAACCGCGCGATTGGAAACCTTGGGCGACTGGCCAGGCGCCAAGCAAGTAGCCAACGATAAAAAACCGGCAGCCCCCTCGGTTGTTTCTGACGATGCTGTGTTGCCCTCGGTACCGCCGCCGCCTTTGGATTTGTCAGACCGCAAAACCTCCGCATCTGCGGACGCCCCTGGCGGTTTGATTGACCCCGAACTTGGCGAGCCAGTCCTGCTTTCCGATTTCCCCTCCGGCGAAGAACTGGCCAAGTCTTGGGAAGCCAACGCAGCAGCGGCCAAGCGCAGTGGCAGGTGGGCCATGGTTTTGTTGTTTGTATTGGTGGTGTCGGGCGTGGTTTTTGGTGTGATCAACAAAGAACGCGTGCTCGAAGAATGGGAAGGCATGCGTTCGTATCTGTCTGGCACCAAACCGCTCGCCGAGCCGCCGATTGCCGCCTCTGTACCCGCCGTACCGCCGCCGCCTTCAGTGTCCATGTCTTCCAGCACCCCCTCTGTTGTCAAACCTGCCGAGGCCTTGAGCCCTGACAAAGAAGAATTGGTCACTCCCAACAACCCGGAGCCTGTCGCCGTTACCACGACAACTTTGCCGCCGGCCAGCGAAGTCGCCAAGGTCACGCCCGAACCTGTGGCCGCCGTTGTGACCGAATCCCCCAAGAAACCCGCAGAGAAAAAGCCTCCCAACAATTCAGACAAGTCAACACAAGCCGATAACGCCAGTTGGGTGGCGCAACTTGATCCCAATGCTTGGGTGTTGCAGCACGGCGCATTTGACAGCTTGAACGAAGCGCGCCAGTTTCAAGGCACTTCTTTGGGTTTCAAATCGGGCCAAGTTTTGTTTACGCAGCGCAAAGGCAGCAAGCCTTATTACATTTTGGTCACGGGGCCTTATGCAGACAAAGCCCAGGCGCAGACCTTGATGAAAGAGAACCCGCCTTTGGCCAAGGCGTGGCTGAGAACCACCAAATCGCTTCAAGCGCAATTTCAGGACTGATATCGTCACCAAAGATCAAGAAGTTGTGTTGAGGGCCGATTCAAACAAATGGAGTGACATATGAACCAAAAACCTGCCATTTCAGATGATCCCTTGCCAGAGGGTGAACGGGTGACCCAAGCGCAGGCGGACGCCCCAGCTCGCCTCCCGCCCCAAACGCATATACATACCGACCCGCAAACCTTGGCTGCCGTGTCCTCCCACGAATTGCATGACCCGCAACTTCACAGCCTGCCTGGCCGCGAATTAGAAGACCCGGAAATGCGCACCGTTGATCAACCCATGTTGGCCGATGCCAGCAGGGCGCTGGTCAATCCGCCTGAACATGGCCATGAAACAGGGGTTGTTGTGGCGTCTAAAAACCAAGCATTGAATGCGCAGATGGCTCAAGTTGGCCTGACTTCCTCCGATCAATGGGAAGAGCATTTCCAGCCCCGTATCCAAAAGCTGACCGAAGACATCGCCTTGGTGCATGTTGAATTGGACAAGCTGGAACGCAAGAAATTCACCCCCTAAGACTTCCAGAGGATACCCAACATGGCGCAAGATTCGAAACAAGCAGAAGCCGCTGATGACGGCGACTTCTTGCCCGACATGCCTGTGCACTCGGAAGAAGATACGCAAGCATCGCCTGACCCCGAAGCAGGTGAGCAAAACGACACGCTGGCCATTGGTTTAGCGCAACTTGAAACACAGGCCCTTGACAGCTCTGAAGTCGCGCGTCAAATTGAGGACCTGACCACCGTTGTGCTCAGTTCGGCAGAGGTATCCACCCGTTCTGCCGAGGTCGGTGCCAACATCAGCCACGAAATGCGCGGCGTGATGAAAACCGTCACCGATTTGACTTCCAAAAATATTCTGCATTCACGCGTCATTCTGATCGGCTTGCTGAGTTTTTTGATCATTGCCGTCGGTACGTTTTTCGCTATTTCCACCCGTTTGCAACAAAACATCCGTCAACTCGACAGTTTGTCATTGGCGGTTGGCAAGCGCGTGGTGGAACTCGACGCCACCTTGGCCACTTTTGGGGACGCCACTCGCGGCTTGGGGGATACCACTGAAAAGCTCAACAGCCTGGAAGAGCGTCAAATCAAGCTGGATGAAAAATTCCAGGAAAAAATGGACGCGCAGGACAAACTGTTTGTCAAAATGCCTGACCAAATCGCCGGTCAAGTCAGTAGCCTGAACGACAAAAATTTGGACGCCAAGCTCAAAGATTTGCAAAAAAACATACAAGCACTGGACGCCAAGGTTCAAGCCATGGCCAACAAACCCGCACCAGCTGCGCCGCCTGTGGTGAACAACCAAAAAGAAGTGATCGCGGAAATCCAGAAATTGAAAAGAGATCTTGAAGCCGCCAACGCCGCTGCCCTTAAAGCCGTCGCCAAAGAGCGTGAGCGGGAGAAACTATTGGACAAGCCCTTGACCTTGCCCAAAGCGACGCCAGCGTCCAAGTCTCAAGACAACAAAGCATCGGCCGAGGCCAAAGCGGCTGAGGCCAAGGCCGCCTCAGAAGCTAAAGCCGCTGAGGCCAAAGCTCAGGCCGAGCTCAAAGCAGCCAACGAAGCCAGAGCGGCGGCCGAGGCCAGAGCTGCTGCGGAAGCGCGGGCACGTGCCATGGCAGAAGCCAAAGCGGCAGAAGCCGCGCGTGCTGCGGCCCAACCGCCGGCGCTGCCACCGCGTGCTGCACCGAAAGAAGACCGTGTGATCTTTCCGCGTCCAGGCACCGAAAATTGATCTGAGTCGCCAGCGGTTCAGTGCCAGTGAAAACTCTCGGCGCGGGCTTTGCTCCAATAGGTTTTGAACGGCTCGGGTAATTTGGCCACCGAGTCTTTGAGCAAGGCACCATGGGTCAATGCCGGGTACATCTGCGCCAAGGTTTGCGTTTCGGTATGGCTGATGCGGTGGAAAAAATGATGGGCCTTGAGTTGATCGGGCGCCGATAAACCAGCAGCTTGCAGCAATTCCTTGAAAGACTCCAAGGTGTTTTGGTGGAAATTTTTGACCCTTTCGGCTTTGTTTGGCACCACCAAAGCCATTTGGCGTTGTGGGTCTTGCGTGGTGACGCCGGTCGGGCAGTTGCCGGTGTGACAGGTTTGCGCCTGAATACACCCCAGCGCAAACATGAACCCGCGAGCGCTGTTGCACCAGTCAGCACCCAAGGCCAAGGTGCGTGCCAAGTCAAAGCTGCTGATGATTTTTCCACTGGCCCCCAATTTGACATGCTCGCGCATGCCTATGCCTACCAAGGTGTTGTGCACTAAGCGCAAACCTTCCTTCAAGGGCATGCCCATGTGGTCGGAAAATTCCAAGGGTGCCGCACCTGTGCCGCCTTCGGCACCGTCAACCACGATGAAATCGGGCAGTATGCGGGTCTCCAACATGGCTTTGGCAATGCCAAACCATTCCCATGGGTGACCGATACACAACTTGAAGCCGACGGGTTTGTTTTGGCTGAGTTCGCGCAAACTCTGCATGAATTCAAGCAATTCAGTGGGCGTAGAAAAACTGCTGTGCGCGGCTGGCGACACGCAATCTGCGCCCAGTGGCACACCCCGGGCTTCGGCAATTTCCGGGGTGACTTTGGCCGCAGGCAACACGCCACCGTGTCCCGGTTTGGCACCTTGGCTGAGCTTGATTTCAATCATGCGCACTTGCGGTTCACGGGCCTGAGTCACAAATCGCTCGGGGCAGAAACGGCCTTGGTCGTCACGGCAACCGAAATACCCGGAGCCGATTTCCCAGACCAGGTCGCCGCCGTGTATGCGGTGGTAGCGCGATATCGAACCTTCGCCGGTGTCGTGTGCGAAACCACCCATTTGGGCACCTTGGTTCAACGCCATGATGGCATTGGCGCTGAGAGCGCCAAAGCTCATGGCGGAAATATTGAACAGGCTCATGTCGTAGGGCTGACTGCATGCCAAGTTCCCCACCCTTGTGCGAAATTGGTGACTGGCAATGGTGGTCGGCGCCATCGAATGCGTCAGCCATTCAAACCCAACTTGGTCGACATCGAGTTGGGTGCCAAAGGGTCGTTTGTCGGATTGGCCTTTGGCCCGCGCATACACCAAACTTCGTTGGGCACGTGAAAAAGGTGCGGCCTCAGACTCGTTCTCAATGAAGTACTGGCGAATTTCCGGACGGATAAATTCGAACAGAAAACGCATGTGTCCCAGAATCGGGTAATTGCGCAATATGGCGTGACGGGTTTGCAGCAAATCGTGCACACCAACAGCCGAGAGTGCGGCAAACAGCAGCAACATGATCCAAGCTTGGCCCGATGCGAGCACTACCAACACGCTAAAGACCAATCCCCCCAGCGCCAGGAAAAAAGTGGTGTAGCGGACCGGGAATCGTATTTGGTTGAGATCTAGCACTGAACAAACCCCTGATGCCCTGACCTCTGTGGATCAAGTGTGTGTTTGGCGCAATCTAGATGATAGACGCGCTTGTGCGAGTGAGGATACCTCAGCACGCAATCGAGCCATCGACAGTTGGCTGTCGGAGGCGCGTTGTATTTCTTTCAAATCGTGCAGTATGTTTTGCCGCAGCAAATCCAGCTCTTGCTCGATCTTGTGCATGTGCTCGCGCAACTCGCGTTGCTCTGCCATGCGCTGGCTCAGTAAATTGACGCTTTGTGCAATCAGTTTCCAGCTTTGCGCCAACTCGTCTTTGGGCGGTTGATGCAGTTGATCAAACAATTCGCTCAGCAAAGGGTCATGCAACACCTCGGCCGCAGTGTGATTGGCTTGCATGCGCGCGTTGTCCAAGGCAGCTTGCAAATCACGTTCAGTGCTGACTTGGTCTTGTTGATCAATAGTTGCGGCGGACGCATTGTGTTGGTCGGTGTCTTGCGAATGTGCAAAGTTATGCACCGAGGCCCAGCCCATGCCCGGGTCGTATTGTTTGAGGCCTTTGAAGGCGAGAAATTTTTCTTGTGACATGGTGCGTGTTTACAGCTTGGCCGAACTGCCGCGCGCCAAGCGTTTGAGAAATTCGGGAATGCCCATTTGTGCCAATGAACGTGAGTTCGTGGTTTCTTGTGCTTCTTCGGCGATTTTGCGTTGGCGATATCTGCCCAAGACCGAGTATTGGGAAGAATTCGGAATACTTTCGAGCACACTGGCTTTGCTGGGTGTCAGAGGTACACGTTGGCTGCCCGTGTCTTTGACCGTCAGCTTCACCGGCGTGATGCGGGGCTGCTGTGATTGCGCCATGCGAATTTCACGGGCCGCGCAAATCGCTTCGCCAAATTCACGGAACGATTCACCACCGATATCGCGTGCGTCCATCAGGTAGCCGCGCTCAAACAAATCGCGGGCGCTTTGCGCTTCCAAAATGGGCGGCGCCAACATGAAACTGACGGGGAAACGCTGCTTGGTGAAAACATCTGAATTGAGTTGTTCATTGAGCACGCGGGTGGGACAGACCACCAGCATGGGGCGGCGTGCCGCGGCTGAGTCAAACACCCAGCGGTGGCGACTGAGAAAACCAGACGTTGCGGCCAGTTCAATTTCAGAAACCGAGGTGGGCACCAACACCATATCGAACTCGAACATCAACTCGCCTGCCAACGAGTCTGACCAAGTCAGATCGCACACCAAAATGTCGCATTCACTGGCCGCACGACGCATTTGCAAACGCGCTTCAAAAATGGGGCGGTTACCACCCTGGTCAACCGGCAGAGACAAATGTTGAACGACAGCACCCACAGGCGGGGCTTGTTTAAGCCAGTTGCTGGAGGACCCGTGGGGATCCCAATCGATCAAGGTGACAGGAAGGTTCAGGCTGCGGCTCAGGTAGGCCACCAAATTTGCAGACAAGGTGCTTTTACCCACACCACCTTTTTGACTGGTGACCAAAATCTTGAATGCCATCTTGATGCTCCGATGCATGCTTGGTTGAAATGTATAAATTCAAAACCCAGAAATTAATAGAAGTTAATTTCGTAAAGGGGTGTGGATATTAGCTTTTTTGTTAGTTATGTCAAATCCAGTGCAATGCCATATGTTGTTTTTCTGCTATTCACCGGCAAGTCAAAGGTTTGAGTTAGGCTGTCTAAAGATTTGCCAGCAAACCGGTCAAAATGGAACGAATGGACAAAATACGTATCGACAAATGGCTGTGGGCGGCGCGCTTTTACAAAACCCGCTCTTTGGCGACCGATGAAATCAATAAGGGTCGTGTTGCAGTCAATGGACAGGTGGTCAAGCCAGCGCGAGAAGTCAAACTGGGCGAATGGGTGTCCCTGCGCCGAGAGGGATTGACCCGAACGGTACAAGTGTTGGCCATCAGCAATGCGCGCGGTTCTGCACCTGTCGCCCAATTGCTTTACGCAGAAACCACTGAAAGTGTGCAGGCCCGCGAGTTGCACAGCCAGCAACGGCGCTTTGCACGCGAGCCTGCTTTGAGCATTGCCCACGGCAGGCCGACAAAACGCGACCGCCGTGATTTGGAACAGGCCGAACATGGCTGGGACGACCGCTGGAGCGCATCACTTTGAAATTACTTCGCATGGTTGGCAAAGCGCTGTGGCGCGACGCGCGGGCGGGCGAATTGCGCCTGTTATTTGTGGCGGTCAGTTTAGGCGTGGCCGCGCTGTCTTCGGTGGGGTTTTTGGCCAACCGCATCGAAGCGGGCTTGCAACGTGACGCCAAACAACTGCTGGGCGGAGACGCTGTGCTGGCTAGCGACCATGCTTTTCCCGCCGAGGTGTTAGAGAAGGTCAATGGCTTTGGCGTGCGCTCGGTGGTCACTTTGTCATTCCCAACCATGGCCCGCAGCGGTTCGGCACTTGAGGGGCAAAGCCGTTTGGTGGCGCTCAAAGCGGTGTCCGCAGGCTACCCGCTACGGGGTCAATTGCAGGTGTTGCCAGATGCAGATGCGCCGGTGGTCAAACCAAGTTTGGTTAAAGAATTGACCAATGAAACGGTGTATGACCGCCCTTCAGTTCCCACCCGAGAAATTCCGCAGCCTGGTGAGGTGTGGGTGGAGCCGGCGATATTAGAGACCTTGGAAATTAAGCCTGGCAGTAATATTTCGTTAGGTGAGCGCACGCTTCGTATTTCTAAGGTGTTGGTGTCTGAGCCTGATCGGGGCGCCGGTTTTATGAATTTTGCGCCGCGCATCATGATGAACCAAGCGGATTTGGCCGCCACCGGCTTGCTGCAACCCGCCAGCCGCGTCAACTGGCGACTCGCCGTGTCGGGCAACAGCCGCCAAGTGGCTGAGTTCTCCAGCTGGGCGCAAACCTACGTCAAACAAACTGAAGTCCGTGGCACACGGCTGGAAACGCTGGAGGCCGGTCGCCCAGAAATGCGCCAGACCTTGGACCGCGCGGAAAAATTTTTGCATTTGGTGGCGTTGCTCGCTGCTTTGCTGAGTGCGGTGGCTGTGGCCTTGGCTGCGCGTTCTTTTGCCGCAGGGCAT
The DNA here is from genome assembly GCA_027488735.1 of Comamonadaceae bacterium. Classification (GTDB taxonomy): domain Bacteria; phylum Pseudomonadota; class Gammaproteobacteria; order Burkholderiales; family Burkholderiaceae_C; genus Limnohabitans. The sequence continues at coordinate 309,509 of JAIYBB010000005.1, forward strand.
TTGGACGATTGCGCCATGTTGCGTGTGTTGGGGCAAAGCCAACGGAATATTTTGTGGGTTTATTTGGGTGAATTTTTCACGGCAGGTTTGCTCGCCAGTGGCTTTGGGTTGGCCATGGGATTTGGCTTGCACCAATTGTTTGTGCAACTGCTGGTTGGCTTGGTTGACACCGATTTGCCCGCGGCGGGCTGGCAACCTGTTTGGCAAGGTGTTGGCGCTGGCTTCACGCTGTTGCTCGCTTTTGGCTTACCGCCTATTTTGCAATTGGCGCAGGTGCCGGCCTTGCGCGTGATTCGCCGTGACATGGGGCCGCTCAAACCCGCTTCATTGGGTGTGTTTGTTTTGGGCTTGTCGGGTTTTGGCGCGTTGTTGTTGAATGCCAGCCGTGACACTTGGCTGGGGCTCATGGTGGTCGGTGGTTTCGCCGCCGCCGCACTGGTGTTTGCCGGACTGGCTTGGCTGGCGGTGTGGGGCTTGCGTCAAACCGTCAACTTGCAACAAGTGCCTGCGTGGTTGCGCATGGCCACCCGTCAAATCAGTTCGCGGCCAGGCTATACCGTGGTGCAAATCAGTTCGTTGTCGGTTGGTTTGCTCGCTTTGATGTTGTTGGTGTTGTTGCGCACCGATCTGGTGGACAGCTGGCGCAATGCCACCCCAGCAGATGCGCCCAACCGGTTTGTCATCAATATTCAACCCGACCAAGCCAAGGCTTTTTTGTCGCACTTAGACCAAGAAGGCATCCAGCAAAGAGATTGGTACCCCATGATTCGGGGACGCTTGCTGCAGATCAATGGCAAAGCGGTACAGCCGGAAGATTTCACCGACGAGCGGGCGAAACGCTTGGTCGAGCGCGAGTTGAATATGTCGCATTCCGCCAGAGCACCTACGCACAATCAAATCGTGCAAGGAGCATGGGTGCCCGAAGAAGCCAACGCCATCAGCATGGAGGAGGGCATCGCCAAAAGCTTGGGCTTGAAACTGGGCGATGAGTTGGTGTTTGAAATGGCAGGCCAAGCGTATACGACTCGCATCACATCTTTGCGCCGTGTGGATTGGACTTCCATGCGCGCCAATTTCTTTGCGCTGTATCCCGTCTCCAGTATGCCGGAGTTGCCGATGACTTACATCGCAGCCTACCGCGCCCCGCCGCGCAAAAGCTTTGACAATGAGTTGGTCAATTTGTTCCCCAACATCACCAACGTAGACATGGGTGCCACGATCAACCAAGTGCAAAAGGTGTTGGGTCAAGTGATTGGTGCAGTGGAGTTCTTGTTTGGCTTTACTTTGGCGGCGGGTTTGGTGGTGTTGTTTGCCACAGTCACTGCCACTCGCGAAGAAAGGGCCCGCGAATACGCTGTGCTGCGAGCGTTGGGCGCAGGCAACCATTTATTGCGACAAGTGCAAACCGCAGAACTGCTGGGGGTCGGCGCGTTATCTGGCGCGTTGGCGGCCTTGGTTGCGTCTGCCATGGGTTGGGCGCTGGCTTGGTTTGTCTTTGAATTCAACTGGCAAGCTTCGCCTTGGGTTCTGGCCGTGGGCATCGCAGGCGGTGCATTGTTGGCATGGGGAGCGGGATGGTGGGGGTTGCGCGAAGTGTTGCGCCGTCCGGTGGTGCAAACCCTGCGCATGGCAGCCGAATAGTTTTTGTCTGCAGTGTGAATGTGGGCTTGTCAGGCTTAGCTCAGTAACACCACCAAGGCACCCGCGCCACCTTCAGAGGCTTTGGCTTGCACAAATGCCAGCACTTCGTTTTTTTGCACCAACCAACGCTGCACTTTAGATTTAAGCACTGGTGTTTTGCCGGGAGAACCCAAGCCCTTGCCATGCACCACCCTTACACAGCGCCATCCACGTTTGTAGGCGTCACGGATAAATTGGCCCAATGCTTCACGCGCCTCATCGCTGCGCAATCCGTGTAAATCGATTTGTCCTTGCAGGCTCCAATGCCCTTTGCGCAATTTTTGTGTCACGTCAGTGCCGATGCCACTGCGTCTGTAGCTGAGTTCATCGTCGGTGTCTAGCAAGGTGCTGACATCAAAATCATCGCTCAAGCTTTCGCGTAAAACGCGGTCATCGTCGCGCTTTTGCTGAAACGCTTTGGGCGGCGCAGGCGTACCGTTCAATTCGGCACGCGGCTGTGTGGCCAGTAGTTTGACCGGGCCAACTGCGCGTTGGAACAGGTTTTTTTCGGCTTTGGCGCGGCGTTCAGCGGCCTGTTTTTCAGCGGCTACGGCAGCTTCTATTTCGGCTTGTTTGCTGAGGGTTTGTTTGATCAAGCCCAAGTCTTGCAAGCTGCGCGCTTTCACCATGGACTGCGCTCCGCCATAGACCAATGGATGCCGGGACCGACGATGATGTGGTCTAACACCTTGACATCCACCATGGACAAAGCAGTTTGCAAGGTGCGCGTGAGTGCGCTGTCAGCAGCCGAGGGGCGCACATCGCCACTGGGATGGTTGTGCGACAAGATAACCGCGGCGGCACCTTGCTCAAGCGCGCGTTTGACCACTTCGCGTGGGTAGACCGAGGTTTGATTGAGAGTGCCTTTGAACATTTCCTGAAAACTCAGCAAGCGGTACTGTGCGTCCATGAACACCACGGCAAACACCTCGTGAGGATACGCGCCCAATTGCAGTTGCAAGAATTGTTTGACGGTCTCAGGGTTATTCATGATGTCACGCTTGCGCATTTTTTGCAGCAAGACGCGACGCGACATTTCGAGCACGGCCAGCAACTGGGCGCGTCGTGCGGAACCGCCCAGGCCTTTGGCCGCGCGCAAATCGGCAGGGGTGGCTTGCAGCAGACCGGCCAGGCCATGGAAATTTTCAAGCAGGGAATGGGCAAGTTGCAGCACATTTTGGCCAGGCAGGCCAGTGCCGAGCATGACCGCAAGCAGTTCTGCATCGGTCAGGGTTTGACTGCCCATAGCGAGCAGTTTTTCGCGCGGGCGGGTGGTTTTGGGCAGGTCTTGAAGCAACATGGGCAGCGGACGATCAAGGCATAGGGTCATGGCGTGTCGGTCAATGTTCGCTGGATGGCACGGAAAAAAGCGTGGACTATCACCCCTGACATTTGTGATCCATAGCCTTTCTACAATAGAGCCAGTTTACAAAGGCGACCATGACAGCCCCTTCGCTGGTTCAACCCGGATCTTTTTTAACCTTGCACTACCGATTGAGTGGCCCGCAAGGCGACATCATCAATACTTTTGATGGTCCTGCGGCCACCTTGACCTTGGGCAACACCGAATTGTCAGACGCGATTGAAACGCGTTTGATGGGTTTGGCAGAAGGCGACCATGTCACCTTGGCGCTTGCACCCGGCGAGGCTTTCGGGCCTCGCAATCCCGATATGTTGCAGTGGGTGCCACGGGCTTTGCTGGACAAGTTTGGAGAAGCTGGCGCCAGTTATGCGATCGGCGAAGTGGTGGAGTTTCCCGCCCCTGATGGCCAAGGCCGTTATGCTGGCGCAGTACAGCAGGTGGCAGACGACGCGGTGTTGTTTGATTTCAACCACCCGTTGGCCGGACAAGCGGTCAGCTTGGAAGTCAAAGTCATAGGAGTGTTGTGAATGAGTGAGAGCGGCAACTCTGAAATTATTCTGGCTGAACCGCGCGGTTTTTGCGCGGGTGTTGACCGAGCCATCGACATTGTTGAACATGCGCTTGCTAAATTTGGCTCGCCTATTTATGTGCGGCATGAAATTGTGCACAACACGCATGTGGTGGATGACTTGCGCGCACGCGGCGCTATTTTTATTGAAGACTTGGATGATGTGCCGCCAGACGCCACCCTGGTGTTCAGTGCGCACGGTGTCCCTAAAGAAGTGGAGCATGAAGCCGCCAGAAGAGGTTTCAGGGTGTTTGATGCCACTTGTCCGCTGGTCACCAAGGTGCATGTGGAAGTTGCCAAGTTGCACAAAGAAGGCTATGAGTTCATCATGATTGGCCACAAAGGGCATCCCGAGGTGGAAGGCACCATGGGGCAATTGCCCTCCGGCATACATCTGGTGGAAGACGCCGAAGATGTGACCAAAATCAAACCTTTGCAAACACAGAAATTGGCTGTGGTGACCCAAACCACATTGAGTGTGGATGATGCCGCGGAAATCATGGCGGCTGTCAAACTGCATTTCCCCATGGTGCGCGAACCCAAACAACAAGACATTTGCTATGCCACGCAAAACCGCCAAGATGCCATCAAAGTATTGAGCCCGCAGGTTGACATTGTCATCGTGGTTGGAAGCCCCACCAGTTCCAACAGCAACCGCTTGCGCGATGTGGCTGCCAAATACGGCACGCCCAGCTATATGGTCGACAATGCCGAAGAGTTGCAACCCGAATGGTTGGTGGGCAAGCGCACCATTGGCCTGACGGCAGGCGCGTCGGCCCCCGATATTCTGGTGCAACAAGTCATTGCCCGTTTGCGTGAACTCGGTGCCGTCTCGGTGCGCACGTTGGCTGGCGTTCAGGAAACCGTCAAATTCCCGCTGCCCAAAGGCTTGCGGCACGAATAACTCTCTATCTCAGACATGCTTGACATTGCTTATCTCCGCCGTGACCTGAACCAGGTGATTGAACGCTTGCAAACCCGCAAGCTACCCCAGCCCTTTTTGAATGTAGACACATTTCAATCCTTAGAAAACGAGCGCAAAACTTTGCAAACCCGTACCGAGGAATTGCAAGCCAAGCGCAACAGTTTGTCCAAAACCATCGGGCAACTCAAAGCCAAAGGCGAATCAGCCGACGCTGTCATGGCTGAAGTGGGTCAACTGAAAGACGAACTCGAGGTGTCAGCGGTGCGTTTGGAAGCCTTGCAAGCCGAGTTGCAAAGCCTGTTGCTTGCGCTGCCCAATCTGCCGCAAGCAGGTGTGCCGGTCGGTGCTGACGAGCATGGCAATGTGGAATTGCGCCGATGGAGCCCAAGCGGCTTTGAGCCGACGGCTTTGGGTTTTGCCGCCAAAGACCATGTGGACTTGGGTGAACCCTTGGGATTAGATTTTGAAACTGGTGTGTTGTTGTCGGGTTCGCGTTTTGCCGTGATGAAAGGACAGCTCGCCAGATTGCACCGCGCCTTGGCCCAGTTCATGTTGGACGTTCAAACACAAGAACACGGCTACACCGAGTGCTACACGCCTTACATCGTGAATGCTGACAGTTTGCGCGGCACGGGTCAGTTGCCCAAGTTTGAAGAAGATTTGTTCGCTGCCAAAAAAGGTGGCCAAGATGGAGACACCGATGGACAAGCGCTGTATTTGATTCCTACCAGCGAAGTTCCGCTGACCAATTTTGTGCGTGGCAAAGTGTTGGCTGAGAATGAATTGCCTATGAAGCTGACCGCGCACACACCGTGCTTTCGTTCCGAGGCTGGCAGTCACGGGCGAGATACCCGCGGCATGATTCGCCAACATCAGTTTGACAAAGTGGAGATGGTGCAAATCGTTCACCCTGACCACAGCAACGCTGCGTTGGAAGAAATGACCGGGCATGCTGAAGCGATATTGCAAAAGCTCGGTTTGCCTTACCGCGTCATGGCACTGTGCACAGGAGACATGGGTTTTGGTGCTGCACGAACACACGACTTAGAAGTATGGTTGCCGGCCCAAAACACCTACCGTGAAATCAGCTCATGTTCGAATTGCGAGGCGTTTCAGGCCCGTCGCATGCAAGCCCGCTTTAAAAATGCACTGGGCAAAAACGAGTGGGTACACACCTTGAATGGCTCGGGCTTGGCGGTGGGCCGCACCTTGGTTGCGGTGCTCGAGAACTACCAGCAGGCTGATGGCAGCGTGCGTGTGCCGACCGCATTGCGCCCCTACATGGGGCAACTTGAATTTTTGACACCCTGAGGAATCCACCATGAAAAAAATCGGGCTCGTTGTAAGTACAGTCGCCGCGCTAATGCTCACCAGCTGTGCCAATATGCCCATGGGTGCCGGCCGCTCTGCTTCCACCGTTGACATGAGCGGTGCAGATTTGCTGGCGCAAACCCAGTTGCCTGCAGGTGCACGAATTTTGCACGATCAGTCCACTGTCATTGGCTCTGGCAACAACTGGGTAGGACGCGTGGTGATTGACTCCGCCCGCGACCCAGCTGCGGCATTCAGCTATTTTCTGGACAACTACCCCGCACAGGGTTGGACATTGCTCTCAGCAGTGCGCGCAAAATCCAGTGTCATGGTGTTCACCAAACAAGAACACAACGTGACGATAGAGATTCAAGAAGGCAACGTCTTGGCGGGCGGCTCCGCTCTGGTTGTGCTGACTCGTGCACCGCGCAATGCCAATGAAGTCTCCCCAGCAGCCATCAAAAGTGATACGCCACCAGTGCCTACCACCACGGATAAACCTTGAGGATTTAAAAAGTGCACTGATAGAATTTCAGTGCATTTCACAGTGCAGGAAAGATGGCAGAGTGGTCGAATGCACCGGATTCGAAATCCGGCGTACAGGTTCTCCTGTACCGAGGGTTCGAATCCCTCTCTTTCCGCCAAAACGAGCTCTTCTCATTCATTCACTCCGTCGAGTTTTAAGGCCCTTAGAGTCCACAGCGCAGAGTAAGAAGCTAAGGTATTTTTTGAGCGGCAGCCAGGTTGGCAGGAATTGTGGAAACCTCATAAATGATGTCTTTGGCAAGTTCTGGATAGTCGGGCAACATACTCACACCGTATAAGGGTTTATAGGCACCCTTGTGGCAGGTCGCACACCCCACCTTAGGGTAGTCGCCTTCTTCACTTAACCGGTAGGGCGGGAACAGGGGCGCTAATTCGGCCAGGTAATTGCTGTTGATGTCGCGCACCATGCGAATGCCATGCCATGCCGTTACCCGCTGAGGCGTGCTGACATTCCAGTCACCCATGGCACGTGTGTTGTGGCAATACGTGCAATTCACGCCTAAGGAGCTTGACATATAAATCATCAATCCGTAAGTGTGTTCTGCCTGTTTGATAGACCGGCGGTTTTGACCTGCCAGGGTTTGCGTACCTTGTATGCGAATGTTGTGGTCTCCATTGACCAAATAGCTGCTGAGAGGGTTAAAGGGCAGGGAAGAATTGGCCACTTCAGTCATGGTGGGTGTGTTTTGCCCAGCTTTTTCACCCAGCATATTTCCCTGCGAGTGCGGCAGTCCAGGGTTGTTAAACCAATCGCCACTGGGGACCGCTTGTCCACGGTGGCAGGTCCAGCAGGTCACGCCGGTATCCTTGATATGGCTTTTCCATTGGTTATTCAAATTGCGCGTCATTTGCAACATGCGTCTGGCAACGACCTTGGTGTATTTTTCATCTGACGCCAGATTTTTGGTGTTGTGACAAAACTTGCAGCCTTCGTCAGGTGCCACCCAAGTTGCCATGGCTGCCATCAGGCGGGAAAACTCCAACGCTGACAAATCATTGAGCACTTGAACGTTTTCGTACAGTTCATTCACTGATTGGGCATCAGGCTCGGGCGGATCTACTGGTTCAGGTTCGGGTATGTCGTGAATAGCGGCATTGGCGGCCAGCACACTGGGCTTGTAAATTTGCAGCATGCCAGTGCCTCTGTAACCATGCTGCACCGAGGTAGGCCCCTCGCAGGCGGTCAACAGCAAAAGCATGCTGATCCATAAACACCAGTTCAAATGGATGCCAGAAAGTGAGCAAGATTTGCCAAGACGATTGAGCATGGACCCCCCTGCGGATAGGCTTCAATAAAAGAATCAAGAAAATTCAGAAAAGGACTATGTGTAATGATAAGTTGACACTTTGAATAGTCAACACATAAATTATGAATTAATATTAATTATTTTTATAGGGCGTCGCTAAATTTTTTATATCTTGCCGCCCAGCCCTTTGCAAAGGGGAGGGCGGAAAGGGAATGCGCTCAGGCGGCTGATTTGTTCAGCTTGAAGTTTTTACACCAGCCGGCAGCGGGAACAATACGACCGCCATAAAAAGAGCATTCGCCCTCAGTGGCATTGCCTTCGTAGAGTTGGCATCTGCTGCAATATTGCTCAGTGGTGTGTCGTGGATAACGCGTTTTATCTACGTTTTTGGATTCCAATTTGAAGCCCATAGATTTTGGGTATGAATCGGCTTCCGAGAGTCTTTCGCCAGGAGCCGCTGCTTTCATTTTCTTATCTGATGCGGATACCTGAGTGGCTAAAGTAGCGCTTGTGAGAGCGGCTGATTGAATCAAAAAGATGCGTCGATTGAGATTTTTCATTGGGATAAAGAAGGATGGGTTAGTGAAGTTTCCGAACCAATCGCACAAAATGCGACTCTTCGGGATGTTTTAACGAGACACCAGAAAAGCCAAAATCCATTGTGAAAACATGTGGATCAAAGTCATTCACGATGCGTGTGTAACGGCTCCAAAAAACAGCAGGAGGAAAGTTTGGGAACAATTCCAACCTGACGCGTGGATTGCGGCAATGCTGCTCTGCGATGAAAGCCAAATCTTTCAGATGAGGTAACTTCCAGTCATTGAAGCCGTCAATACTTTGCCGATTCAGCTCGGTCACAGTGCTGATAGCCTGAAAATAAGTCATAGCTTGCGCATTGCCGATGCATTGTTGGTTCACCCAAGTTTGTCCAATTGCACACTTTTGCCATTGCAAGCGCGCTCGGTAATCAAACACCCACCCTCGTTCATCTGCCTGAATGTGCCAAGGAACTTCAGTGAGTGGGTGATCACAGATTTGCTGTGCAAAAACCAAGTTGCCCCAAAAAAGTAATGATGTCCATAAAGCATTGAGCGAGTATGAGCAAAATACTTTGATGAGGTGCTTGGTGGGGTGCAAAATGATGAACGTTGGGGGTTATTTGGTGTCGAAACCAATGCCAGAGGGCTTGCTTGGGAAACCTTTACCGTAATCAACTTTGACCGGTTTGGTTTGCCGACTTGCAAGACCCGGCTCAATGGGTAATCCTCGATGAAGATTAAAGGCATAGGCTTCAATGGCGAGCATTTCACGCCCGCTCACATCCAACGCCTTGCCACCTTGCGGATTTTGGATACACCAATTGGCCATTTCACGCCAAGTGACCACTCTGTCGAAGGCGGTGTGGTACTTGGGGAAAGTTTGCGGGTTTGACGCCGCAGCATCTGGATGACAGTTGCCACACGCCAAGCCGTTGTTTTGTGTGGTTGGATTACTGCCGTGCCATATGTTGTAGCCCTCTTCTACTGCTGCCAGAAGCTTTTTTTCTTGTGCTTTGAGTTCCTCTTTGGTGAAAGGCTCTCGTGCGCTGGCTTGAAAAAACACCGCTGATGTGGCGATCATTAACAGGGCTGAACCAGTCAAAGATCTGAGGATATTTTTTGTTTTCATGAATGAAACGCCTCCTTTTATGGGTTAACTGAAAAGCGGCCCGCCATACTGCGGAGCACACCATGCCAATGTGATTAGATTTTTATGCCGTTCTTGAGGAATGGAGTCAGTGAGTCAGCGAAAGGCAAGTGCTGTGCTGTGCCGCCGCTGGCACTGAATGACGCTTGCAAAGTTCCCATGCCGTCTTGTTCGTTACCTGGGTCAGCACGGTATTGCTGGCTTTCTGGGTATTTGATACTGACAGGCGGATAAGGCCATGGCCATGATGTGCTCATGGCACCAATGGAAGTCATGTTGCCAATCTTGTTGTAAATGGTTTGATGGACATGGCCGTGGAACGATGTCACATTCACAAACTTAGACAGAATCTTGCGAATTTCAGGCGCGTCAGAAGTTTGGAAATTCCAACGGGGGTAGTAGTCCCACAGCGGTGAATGGCTGAAGGTGACAACCGGTGTGTCTGGTGACAACTTGGCCACATCCTTTTTCAGCCACTCCAATTGTTCAGCTTGAATACCCCACAGGCCGCCAATGGGACCTTCGAGCATTTCCATGGCCTCCATGCGTTCCTTGTTGGTCAGACCCTTTTCGGTCCAGAAGTCCTTGACCAAAATGGAATTGAAACCGATGAAATGCACTCCTTTGTGATCAAAAGACCAGTAGTCCTTGCCAAACATGCCTTTCCAAGCGGCACCCATGTCCAAGTACCAGTCGTGCTCACCGGGAATCACCATCATCTTGGGTTTGAGGTTCGCTAGGATTTTTTTGCCTTTGACCAACTGGTCTTCTGTGCCGTTTTGGGCAATATCACCACCGTAGAGCACAAAGTCAGGTTGAATTTCTAATGCATTGACCTGAGCGACGGCATCTTCAAGTTGCAAGTCGAATTTGTGGCCATCTTGGCTGTACAAATGCGAGTCACTGATCATGGCCATTCTGAAAGGTGTCACCTTTTTGGATCCGGCGTGGACCAAATCGATCACACCTAGGTTGATGCCTGCTGCACTGGCTACCAAGGTCGAGAGCCCAGCTTTGCCTGTCAGTCCTAAAAACCCTCTTCTGCTGTGCTGTATCAAAGTTTTCATGTTGTCTCCCAAAAATTAATAAAACCTAGTAGTTTTTAAACAGTAGGTATGCCATGCTATATAAATTTAAAGAAATAATAAAATTAAATTTTTTTAGCTAATTGATATAAAAATTAAATATCATTAGGTAAAAAATGGTTATTAATGAGTTGAATTCACTGCTAAGCGCTCTGCCAATACCCCGTTAGCCAGAAGAAAGAACCGGCAATGACAGTCTGGCTCGGCCGATTGGGCCAAAGAAAAGGGTTAATCCGCTCAGTTGCTTGCTGAGTCAATCAGCCAAGAACTATGGGAAAAATCTACAAAGTGAGTACTTGAGGGCAAGAATTTTGAAAAATCCGTGGCCCTGTCATCAACGGCGGCGTAGGCCGTTTTTAATCATTGACCAGTTGACTGGACCGTCCCAAGGTCCAAATCAGACCCAACCCCACAGAAGTTCCTCGGTCTTGCAAATGCAAAGGGCTGCTGCTGTTAGCGCCTTTGCCTGCGAAATCAGTCCGGCTGTATGCAAACATCCGAACATCTTCATTGAGTCTGTGTGAAAGCGTCAGTTGTGTCCGGGGCGTGATCAATCCGGCTTTGGCGGTGTAAGCGCTGCGCGATGTAGTGGCGTATTGCGAGGGAACGCCGTACAGGTATTGGTTGAATGTCTGATCGCCGTAAATCAATCCAAGGCTTCCAGATACTCCCCAGCCACGACCCAAATCGCGTTTGTCGTAAGTGAGTTTGGGCTCGAACGCCAAGCCTCGGTAATGCACCCCACTGTTGAACTCAAACACCCCGCGCAATGGCAACTCCAAGCGAACCACAGAATCTGGGCTGGGACGCGCCAAATTCAGTTTGGCACGCGGGCCAAATTCCAGCAAAAAACCCAGATCAGGCATACCGTCGCGCACTTTGACATCGTCGCTGGAGGCACGCAGTGCGCCACCCAAGCCAATGTCAAATTCTGCAAATGCGGTTTTTGCCACTCTGGCGCCCAAGGTTCCCCCGGCCGCACGCCATACCGGTCCACGGTAAATGAACCATGGCAGCACCAGTGCTCGGCCGACATCGTCATCTGCACCGGGGTAGGCAGGGCCAGTCAGGCCAAAGCCAGCAATACCTGCTTCCCACAAGGGTTTTTGTACGCCTTCGACATCGGGTTCCGTCTGCGCATGCGATGCCGAAAAAAAAGAAAGTCCGATCAAAGCCGAACAAAACCAACGCGATCTCAATGTTCTCATCGTCATCCTTAGCAAGCAGATACTCTACACAGATTATTCACACATGCCCAGCGACATTTAGCAAAAATAAGTCGGCCAGATAAAGCCAAAGCGATGATAGGGAGGTGGTGTGAACAATCATCAATTGACATGATAGTCATTAAACCGTCATCAAAAAACCATAAATTGGTAAGGTTAATGAGGAGCAAAAATGTCTGAGCAAGCGCCATTGAATGTTTTATTTTTGTGTACACACAACTCTGCCAGAAGTATTTTGGCTGAGGCACTGTTGAATCATTTGGGAAGCGGAAGATTCAAAGCATTTTCTGCGGGCAGCAGTCCGCGCGATCATCAACAACCCAATCCGCTTGCCTTAGAGGTGCTGCAAAAAGAAGGCATTTCTATAGAAGGTCTGCACAGCAAAAGTTGGGATGTATTTGCTTTGCCTGATGCGCCCCACATGGATTTGGTGATCACTGTGTGCGACAACGCCGCCGGTGAGGTCTGTCCTTATTGGCCGGGACAACCCGCCACAGCCCATTGGGGCTATGCCGACCCATCCGAAGGTGAGGGCTCGCAAGACGAAAAACGCATGGCATTTTTGAAAACGCTGCACATGATTCGCAGAAGGCTTGAGCTATTCACCAGTTTGCCTGCTAGCAGTCTGGAGAAATTGGCGTTGGAAAAAACAGCAAGAGGATTAGACACTCAGTGAAAACATGGCAGCGTTTGTTGTCAGAAGGCGCAGGGACTGCGGCTTTGCTTTGCGTCGTTATAGGCTCTGGCATCATGGCAGAACAACTGGCGCAAGGAAACGCTGCCGTAGCGCTTTTGGGCAATACATTTGCTACTGTGTTTGCTTTATATGTATTGATTGAAACATTAGGCCCTGTCAGCGGTGCGCATTTCAATCCGGTGGTGACGGCCTTTATGGCTTGGCGAGACAAATGGCCATTACTTGTCACCTTGGCCTATGTGATGTCTCAACTTGCCGGTGCTGCTTGCGGTGCATGGTTAGCGCATGCCATGTTTGATTTAGAACTGTTTCAGTGGTCAGACAAAATCAGAACTGGGTTTGGCCAATGGCTGGCAGAGTTTGTGGCAACCACGTGTTTGCTTGGCGTGATTCTGCTGTCTCCCACCCAAAAAACCGCAAGCTTGGTAGCGGCGTACATTGGCGCGGCCTATTGGTTCACCGCCAGCACTTCATTTGCGAACCCAGCCGCAGTTTTCGGTCGCATGATGAGCAATTCTTTTGCTGGCATTGCGCCTTCGCATGCATTGGGATTTATCGCCGCTCAATTTGCAGCGCTTGTGTTCATTGCCTTTGTTTTCAAGCTTATCAAAGGACGCACTTAGCAGGTTTTGATGGATGACACATAGATGTCATGATTGCCATGTAAAAACTTGTAATTCCTTTCACTGACTGCAACAGTGAATGAACACCTTTGAAATTTCCAAATGACGCGCATTTTTAATTCAGCAATGAAGCGACTCTATACGTTCACAACCATCCTTGTATGGTGGTCAGTGTGTTGCAATGCCTATGCTGTTGCCAGTAGTGACATGCTTTTGCATATCGTTGAACAATGCACCCACACAAGTCGCGCTGGTTATTGCGAAAAATGCCTTGCACCGCAAGCTTCTGCCATGTGTTCCCAGAAAACCTCATGCCGTGCCACCAGCGAAATTTGGCATGAAACCCCGGAATATGTGGCCATGAGAGACATCAAAATGTGCGGTTGCCCCAGCGATTTTGTCCACGGCTTGGTATTGCCTAAGGCGCGAGTCACTGGTGTCGAAGATGCCAACCGTCCAGACGGTATTTGGCAGTTTTCTTGGGACATTGCCAAAGAAAAAATACCTCGCAATGACATTGCACTTGCTGTGAATCCAAGAACAAGGCGATCACAAAACCAATTGCATGTCCATTTGGTCAAGCTGAAAGAAGGGGCAGCCTCCCGATTTTCACCGACTGTCACAGCACATACACAAAATTTAAATAACGTCTGGACATTGGCTGCAAATGTTGCAAAAACAAACGACATGGCAGATTACGGGGTACTGGTTGTCGCAGATAAAAGCAGTGGATACTTGGTCGTAGTGAGTCGGGAAAGTCCAGAGGCGCTATTTACACATGCCTATTGCACACCTTGAAACATGTCGGACAGAACCCGCTACACACAGGATTAAAGCATGGAGTTGACACAAAACCCACTAGATAAATTCAAGCATTCGCTGGACCAGCAAGGGTTTATATCGCCCATGTTGACCACGTTGGCGCCGCACGAAAAATTAAAGCGACATTCAAACAACCAAGAAATATGTGGCGTTGTGTTGGATGGCGAATTGAAACTTGTGACAGATGAACAGAACACCACCTACACAAAGCATGAGATTTTCTTCATAGAAGGCAGTGGTAATTTTGAAATCCAGTGTGGCTCAAATGGGGCGCAGTATTTGTTTTCATTCAAAAATAATTACAAGACGGCATGCTAAAAGTTATTTGCACCCTGATTCTTTGGGTCAATGCAGGTTTTGTCGCGGCTGCTGAATCAGATGTTCAGTTAGGGCCTCGGCCATTTTTTCTCGTTTCACAAATGCAGGCTTCTTTGTTGAAGGATCAATTGCAGCAATGCAGCAAAGGCCCCTTTCGCAAAACCAATTTCTCGATTGGCCATCGCGGTGCGGCACTGATGTTTCCTGAGCACACGCGAGAGTCCTACGAGGCCGCCGCAAAAATGGGTGCTGGAGTGCTTGAGTGCGATGTCACATTCACCAAAGACAAAGAATTGGTCTGCAGACACGCACAAAATGATTTGCACACCTCAACCAATATTTTGTTAACACCCCTAGCGGCCAAGTGCAGCAAACCTTTTCAACCTTATAACCCTGTCAACCAAACACCCGCCAGCGCCGAGTGCAGAACCAGCGATATCACCTTGGCTGAGTTCAAAACCTTGCGCGGAAAAATGGATGGGTTCAACCCTTTAGCAAAGACCGCTCAGGAATACGTGGCGGGCACACCTTCTTGGCGGACAGATCTTTATGCGGGGCCGACAAGTGGCACATTGATGAGTCACCAAGAAAGCATTCTGCTGTTCAAGCAATTGGGTGTGAAGATGACGCCTGAACTCAAGGAGGCCGCCGTTCCCATGCCCTTTGATGGATTCAGTCAACAGCAATATGCCCAAAAAATGTTGGACGAATACAAAACGGCTGGTGTGATGCCAAGCGAAGTTTTTGCCCAATCGTTCCATGAAGCAGATGTTCTTTATTGGATAAAAAACGAGCCAGAATTTGGCAAGCAGGTGGTTTTTCTCGATGGTGCAGCATCCGTTAAAGAACTACCGTCACTTGATACGCTCAAGGCTTACAAAGCCAATGGCATACAGATTGTTGCCCCGCCTATATTCGCGCTGTTAACTCTAGAGAATGGAAAAATCGCAGCCTCTGCATATGCGAAAAATATCAAAGCAGCCGGCCTTGAAATCATCACCTGGTCGCTGGAACGTTCTGGTGTCATGGCCAGTCATAAGGGCGGTTGGTACTTCCAGTCGATCAATCAAGCCATACACAACGAAGGCGATATCTTGTTGGTATTGGATGTATTGGCCAAAGATGTTGGCATTCGCGGCATCTTTTCGGATTGGCCAGCCACGGTGACTTTTTACGCCAACTGTATGGGGTTGGAATGAAAAAAACCTCTTCAAAGTTTTGCTGACTTTATTTAAGGGATATCTGTATGGAAAAAACAAACCAACTTGAGGCTGAGCAGCTGAGAAAAATCCGCGAGGATCTTCTCGACTCTATCGATGAAGAATTAGAAATGGCGATGGATGATGGTGAAAATGAAAACAGTCCCCACGCCAGCGATGAAGAAAAGCGCGCACGTGCTGTTTATTTCCGAGAACTTTTGCGCCTGCAAGGTGAGCTTGTCAAGTTACAAGATTGGGTGGTGGCATCCAAGCAAAAAGTGGTGATTCTTTTCGAAGGAAGAGATGCCGCAGGAAAAGGGGGCGTCATCAAGCGAATAACCCAAAGACTCAATCCACGGGTTTGTCGGGTGACAGCACTTCCCGCTCCCAATGACCGTGAAAGAACGCAGTGGTACTTTCAGCGATATGTCTCGCATTTGCCTGCAGCAGGCGAGATCGTTTTGTTTGACCGCAGTTGGTACAACCGCGCAGGCGTTGAACGGGTCATGGGATTTTGTACGGATGATGAATATGAAGAATTCTTTCGCACAGTGCCTGAATTTGAAAAGATGTTGCTGCGAAGTGGTATCACTTTGTTGAAGTATTGGTTTTCCATCACCGATGATGAGCAGCATGCCCGATTTTTAGGTCGTATCCATGATCCCTTGAAGCAATGGAAACTCAGCCCCATGGACTTAGAGAGCCGTCGTCGCTGGGAAGATTACACACGCGCCAAAGAAACCATGATAGAGCGCACCCATATCGCTGAAGCGCCTTGGTGGGTGGTTCAAGCCGTTGATAAAAAACGTGCTCGACTCAATTGCATCAGCCATTTGCTATCGCAATTCAACTACCACGAAATTGCCCATGAAGAAATTGCGTTACCAGAGCGGGTTCGCAACCCAGACTACATACGCAACCCAGTACCTGAGCAAATGCTGGTGCCAGAGAAGTATTGAGGGGCATTCAACTGGCTTTTGTTCATCAAGCACCATTCATGCATCAGCGCCTGAAAGGCTTAAAGCATGTCTGGTGTTTGCACCGTGATCAAACTTACTTGGTTGGTGTCATCCACCGATATTTTGCTGCGAAGCCACCAAACAGAGCATTTCTTGACACTTAATTCTTGCGATTGAATGCCAAGCAATTGCTTCACTATTTGTCCAATGAGTGGTTGGTGCGTCACCAAAAGAATCGTTTGTTTGTTAGTTGGCCAGTTAACAAGTTTCAGCACATCATCTGGCAAGGCATTGGGTGAAAGCTCGTCACGGCATTTGTACTTTCGTCCAAGTGGCTTCAAGGTTTGTTCAGCACGTACGGTGGGACAACAAAGTATTTTTGAGCTCTCTGGCAATTGACGCTCCAGCCAGCGCGACATGCGGATGGCTTGTCGCTCACCGCGAGCGCTCAATGGACGATCGCTGTCAGACTGCCCATCCAATAGCTCTACTGCTTCAGCATGACGCCAAAAAATCAAATCCATAACTACTTTATGCAAATGAAAATCTAAGCATGCAACACATACATGTCATATCAATGACTAATCAATTTCACCAAATATTCATAAAAAAATCAAAGATTTGTCACAGTCACCACCTAGCATTGCCAAAACTGGAGCAGCTATGAAAGTATGTGTTTTTGGTACAGGTTATGTAGGTTTGGTACAAGGGGCTGTGCTTGCTGATGCAGGCCACATGGTGACTTGTATCGATATAGATCAAGAAAAAATAAAGAAATTGAACCTTGGTGAAATCAGTATTTTTGAGCCAGGTCTTGACAGCATTGTTCGAAGTAATCTGGCTGAAAAGCGCATCGCTTTCACAACAGACGCTACCCTTGGCATGGAAGGTGCAGAGGTTATCTTCATAGCAGTGGGCACCCCTATGGACGAAGATGGCAGCGCAGACTTAAGCCATGTACTCCATGTGGCGAGAACCATAGGTGCTTTTATTCATAAGCCAGTTGTCGTGGTCAATAAATCTACCGTACCAGTGGGCACAGCAGACAAAGTCCATCAAACAATTTCTGAGCAATTGAAACTGCGCAACATGGCATTGGCATTTGATATCGTTTCGAACCCGGAATTTTTAAAGGAAGGTGCAGCGGTTGCAGACTGCCAAAGACCCGACCGAATAGTCATTGGAACAAGCAGCCAGCGCGCTGAAAAAATATTGCGCGAACTCTATGAGCCATTCAATCGTAATCACGACAAAATCATTGTGATGGATGTGAAAAGCGCTGAACTCACCAAATACGCCGCCAACTGCATGCTTGCTACACGCATCAGTTTCATGAATGAAATGGCTAATTTGGCAGAGGCGGTTGGTGCTGATATTGAATCTGTGCGTCAAGGCATAGGCAGTGACCAACGGATTGGTTATCACTTTATTTATGCAGGTGCCGGTTATGGTGGCAGTTGTTTTCCAAAGGATGTCAGTGCCTTGGTGCGAACAGCTGAGCAAATTGGCTATGAGCCCATGATTTTGAATGCTGTTCAAGCGCGTAATTCAGCACAGAAAAAAATCATGTTCGAAAAAATATGCGCACACTTTGACAATGCGTTAGCTGGAAAAACTGTGGCATTGTGGGGATTGGCGTTCAAACCAAATACCGATGACATGCGTGAAGCGCCTAGTCGCGTGCTCATGGAAGCTTTATGGGAAGCTGGTGCCAAAGTGCAAGCTTATGACCCTGCAGCCATGGAAGAAACGCAGCGAATATATGGCCAGCAACCCATGCTGCAACTGTGCGGTACCAAAGAGGCTGCTCTACATCATGCAGATATATTGGTGATCATGACTGAATGGCGGCAGTTCAAGGCGCCTGATTTTGAAGTGATCAAGCAATCGCTCAAGCAAGCGGTGGTGTTTGATGGACGAAACTTATTTGACCCCGTCAGAATGCAGGAAAAAGGAATTCAATACTTCGGCATAGGTCGCCCTCAAGCGAAGCAATTGCAGGGACAAATTTCTGCTCCATCACTTCACGCAACCACTGCATCTGAATGCTTGCCGGTGAACCCTACCCAAGCAGCCGATAAAAATTCGCTGCAACAAGTGACACAAACATTGGCCAACGTTTGATGCTAACTATCGTTCAAGAGTGACACTTCAAACATATTGTTTGAAGTGTTTTCCTGAACTATTCAAGGATACTGCTTACTCAATCCTGTAGTCAGTGGATGATTCGATGTAATTTGTACGGTAGATCGGTGATGGTTATTGATGACATCAAAGAAAACCGATTCAGTTCGCTCAACAATTGATTCCCAACTGAAATTGCGTGCCGTTTCAACTGCGTTGATTTTGGTTTCAGCCATTAAAAATGGGTTATTCAAAATTGCTTGTACAGCCATCTCAAAGTGAATATCGGTGTTTTGACTGGCTAGCATGCCGTTTTCTCCACTGATGATCAATTCAGAAGCGGCTGCATGGTCAAATGCCACCACCGACAAGCCTGAGGCCATGGCTTCAAGTGTGACATTGCCAAACGTTTCTGTCTGACTGGCAAAAACAAACATATCCGCACTTGCGTAATGCTTTGCCAGCTCTTCTCCGGTTTTGAATCCCGCAAAAATGATGTCAGGGTATTTGCTTTGGAGTTCATTCATCAGCGGACCATCACCAACGAGCACCAATTTGATATGGGCGCATATTTTCTTTGCCATCTCGTAAGACTGAACAACCAAAGGAAGATTTTTTTCTGCAGCTAAACGCCCCACATACAGCATGACTGTGGTCTTGTCAGTGGCACCCCATTGCTCGCGCAAGGCGGGGCTGTGTTTGCCTGGGTTGAATAACTGTGTATCAATGCCTCGTGGGACGATGTGTAAATTTTCAAATTTGACCGACGTCAATTCATCTTCTAATTGCTTGGTGGGCACCATCGTCACATTGGCAGAATTGTGGAACTTCTTTAGGTAAGACAGGATGGCCGTGCTAAGCCATCCAATTTTGTAGTGATTGCTGTAGGCATGGAAATTGGTTCTGAAATCTGTGCTGACGGGCAAGCGCAGTTTTTTGGCGGCTTGCAGCGCTGACCAGCCTAATGGTCCTTCGGTTGCGATATGAACTATGTCTGGCCTGCTGTATGTCCACAGGCGAATCAATTCCTTTTTCGATGGCAATCCCATGCGCAATTGCTTGTAAAACGGAATAGGCAAGCCGTGTACCAACTTCTCTTGAAAACCTTCTCGCGTGGTCGGTGCGTCATGCTTGAAGTGCTTGGGCCTGATCAAGAAAATGTCGTGGCCATTTTCCACAAGACCATTGACAATACGAGATAGTGTCATTGCCACACCATTGATATCCGGCGGGTATGTTTCTGTCACCACTGATATTTTCAAACTGGGTCGGACTTGCCCTAAGCGTTCAATATGTAAATGTGTGTTCATATGAAAAGTATGTCAAATAATGGCAACAATTTTGTGAAACAGGCGTGTCAATTTCATGACGACGAAGGATTCAAAAGATGTCATCAAAAATTCACTCAATCATGTGAAAGTCAAAAGGCGAACAACGCACTTGAACTTATTTGGGAGCACCTATGAAACAATTTTTGAAAACTCTTGAAACTCAGCGGTGGGATGATCACCGTTACTACCATCACAGCCGCATTAACCAAACATTGCATTTAATCAGTGCAATTTCATTTTTAGTGGCATATGTGTATTTGTTCATTGACCCGGTAGTGTCGGCTCTGATCGCTTGGTTGGTTTCAATGACCACCCGTCAACTTGGCCATTTTGTGTTTGAACCCAAAGGCTATGACGAAGTCAATATGGCAACGCACGAGCACAAAGAAGATATCAAAGTGGGATACAACTTGAAGCGCAAAATTGTGTTGTTGAGTGTGTGTGCTTTGATTCCTGTGTTGGCTTACTGGACACCTGCTGTGCTGACTTGGGCAGTTCCTCAAATGTATGAAGACACCCCAGTGCGCATGACGGGTATTTTGTGGTTGTTTTTAGGCATTGCCGGACTGGTGTTTCGTGTTGCGCAACTGTGGCACCAAGACAGCTTGCAAGCTGGCTTGGCATGGGCCTTGAAAATCATCACTGACCCTCTACACGACATCAAAATGTATTACAAGTCACCGATTTATTTGATGCGTGGAGAGTGGCTGGACCCTATGGACCACGTGCGTACATCTGTTCACTGAGCAGTCAAATATTTTCTTTTCAATATTTCTTTGAAGATTGATTGGCGAATATGACGGTTGGAGAGTTGAGCATCAACCCACCACCAACCGTCATTTCGCATCAATTCAGCAGCTTTGACAAAGCGTTGCATGAATATTTCAAAATCATTGTCTTCGATGGCGAAATTGAAAATCATTCTTCCAGACCCAACCCAACTGAGTGCAATGCCCTGGTGTCGCAAATAGAACTGAAACATCCAGTTGTATCTGCTGGGCGTGCTGTACAAAATAGACCAGACTGTTTCCATGCCGGCGACTTGCACGGGCAAGTCTGCCTGAGCCAGCCGTCTGTTAAGCGTACCCATACGCACCGCCCATCGCTGACTGGCTTGTGCGTAAATCTCTTGGGTTTCAGGTGTCTTCAATGTGTTCAAAAACACATTCATGGTTGCCATGACGTAAGGGTGGGCGTTGAATGTGCCACGGGCAAAACACAATTCCCCGGGTTTTTCTGTCTTGAATCGACGCATCCATTTCGAGAGACCGCAAATAACTCCCACTGGCAATCCACCGCCCAATGTTTTGCCATATGTCACCATGTCTGCTTTGACATTGAAATATTCTTGCGCGCCACCTGGTGCAAGTCTGAAGCCCATGAATACCTCATCCATGATCAAGGCAATGCCCTTTTCTGTGCACACCTGCCGCAGTTGTTGCAACCAAGCAGAGTAAGCACCTTTGTCGTAATGCACCTGTCTGCTCGAGTCGACCAAGGTGGAGTCGGTGGGTGCCGCTTTGTTGGGATGCATGGCTTGCAGTGGGTTGATCAACACGCAGGCAATGTCATTTCTTCGACGCAGAACGCGCAATGTGTTGGGGTGCATGTCGTTAAGCGTCAAAGTATGCGAAGACGGCGGCATGGGGTTGCCCGGCCCTGGCTGAACGTCATCCCACCAGCCGTGGTAAGCGCCAGTGAACCGTACCAATTTTTTCTTGCCGGTGTGGTAGCGGGCCAGACGAACCGCCTGCATCACCGCTTCGGTGCCAGACATGTGAAACGACACCTCTTGCATGCCGGACAGCTCGCACAATTGTTTGGCGTTGTCCAGCACGCACGGATGGTAAGAGCCCAACACAGGGCCCAATTTTTCAGCCAACTCAACACCCTGTGCAATGCACTTTTTATAGAAATCCATGCCAAACAAATTGACACCGTAGCTGCCTGTGACATCGAAAAATCGGTTGCCGTCCATGTCGGTCAAATAGCAGCCATCGCTTTCACGCCAAAAGCTTCCAAGACGGATATGCTGCTGCATCAATTCTCTGAATTGAAAGGGAATGCGGTATTCGCTGATCAGCTGCAAATCCGAAATCAAGGGTTTGAGTTCCGCAGACATAGCCAGAGTTTGCGGCGATTTGCTTTGCAAATGGTGACCCATGTGTTCAATCGCCAACTTTCTTTGTTGCCCAATTTGTGCAGGCGCACCGTCTGCCACAAACCATTGCGTGTCGTTGTATGAATAACCTGGAATCCAAGCAGCGACTTTCTTCGCCATTCGCAAATGCCCCCCTAATGAAGGATGCTTTGCCATGGACAGTTGCAGCCGAGTGTGGAGCTTATTCACCAATACAAGACCCGCCAACGCGGTCGCTGTCAATGCCATGCCAGATTGAATTCCGTTGAGTGATTCCATGTGCAGATTCCTTAAAACCTCCTTTGTATTACGACTGAGTTAAAAAATGATGACTATCAAACACATGTTCAATAAGTTGGGTGCCAATGAAAATTTGAATTTCTTATTGACCAACCGAATACCCAGACTTGCATTGACCCGGTTCATGGGATGGTTCAGCCAGATCAAGCACCCATGGGTCAGGGATATATCGCTGTCTATCTGGCGCTCCATTGCAGATTTGGATTTAACTGAAGCAAAAAAGACCCAGTTCGACAGCTTGCATGACTGTTTCATCCGTGAGTTAAAACCTGGCGCCAGGCCAATCGACACGAACCAAAAGGTATTCATCAGTCCTTGTGACGGCATTGTCGGCGCCATGGGACGAGTGGAGTCGGGGAAGTTGTACCAAGCCAAAGGTTTTCCCTATCGATTAGATGAGTTATTGGGTCATGACGTTTCAATGGCTGAATGGGAAAACGGCTGGTTTGTCACGATTCGCATCACTTCTTCCATGTACCACCGCTTTCATGCGCCTCACAATGGGCAGCTCAAGCGGGTCAAGTATTTTTCCGGCGATACATGGAATGTGAACCCTATTGCTTTGAAGCGGATTGAAAAATTATTTTGTAAAAACGAACGCGCATTGCTTGAAATTGAAGTGGGCAACGAAGCCCACAAAGTTGCGTTGGTTCCGGTCGCAGCGGTGTTGGTCGCAAGCATTCGCTTGCATGCCTTGGATGCCTTGTTTTCGGCTGCTTACAAAGGCCCGCTAGAGATCAGTTGCAACAGCGCCTTTCAAAAAGGCGATGAATTGGGCTGGTTCCAACATGGCTCGACCATCATTGTGTTTGCCCCAGCCGCGTTCAGATTGTCTGGGTCTATTGAGGAAGGCAAACCTATCAAAATGGGTGAAGCCTTGATGGAATTACCTTGATGCTTGAGTGAAGAGAAGTGAGTCAACCATAGGTGTTGTGGTTTTTGCTTCTCACTGTCAATACCGCCATGCCAATTGCAACGCTGGCGGACATACCAATCACCACAGTGGAGAGACTGCAGTTCAAATAAGTTAAGACACTGTAGAGACCCAGCATCAGCAAAATACTTGAATTCTCACAAGTGTTTTGTACAGAGATGGATCTGCCGGCACTTAGAAGCACTGCCCCACGCGCTTGCAGCAGCGCATTCATAGGGACCACCAAAAAACCACCTAAGGCACCTATCAACAGTGTCAATCCTAGGGCGATATGCCATTCGGTGATGAACACCATCAAGGGCAAGACAAAGCCCATGGCCACTCCCGCGCCCAATACTGCCGTGGCGTTGCGCATCTTTACCCAGCGTCCTGCCGCCATGGCACCTACCACCACGCCAACAGCGGTGCAGGCTTGTAAATAGGCGGCTTGCGTCAAACTCAGGTGCAACATGGTTTGAGCCCAGGCCAATACCAACAATTGCATACATGCACTCACGCCCCAAAATAAAGTGGTGACAGACAGACTGATGAACCCCAAAGGGTCGGTCCAAAGTTTTCTTTGGTCTTGATAAAAGTCGCGCCAAATACTTCGCCATTCCCATTGGGTTTTTGCATACTGCTTGTGAGAGCTAGGAATGAACAATGTGATGCAAGCTGACAAACCATACATCATGCAGATCGCAAGTATTGACAGGGATAAACCGTTGTCAGTTGACATCCAGTTGGTGTAAGTTTGAACCGCTTCAAGGCTCAGCCAACTGTCGGACACCAACCAACCGCCCAGCATCACACCAAAAAGTGCTGCGCACACCGTGGTTACTTCAATCCAACCGTTGGCCTTGAGCAATAGTTCGGTTTCAACCGATTCTGTGATCCAGCCATACTTGGCCGGTGAATATATAGCGGCCCCTAACCCCGTGACTGCATATGCCGCAATGGGGTTGAGCCCTGCAAGCATGCCGAGACAAGCAGTTAACTTGAGCGCGTTGGCCTGCATCAGTATTTTGTGTTTGGACCATGTGTCAGCGATCGCGCCAACCCAAGGCCCAAACAACACATAAGACAAGGTAAAAAGCAGTTTTAACAAGGGAATCCAAAACGGCGCATACCCTTGTAATTGCAGTAGTGCAATTGCCAACAACAGCAAGGCGTTGTCGGCAAGTGCGGATACAAACTGGCTGGCTATCAGCGCATAAAACCCATTGGGCATTGACTGCTGACGCAGTATCACGACACCAGTTCGGCAGGTTTTCTGATCATTTGTTTGATGGGTAGAAAATCCAAGACTTGGTCCCAAAACACCAATTCAAGCGTGCCATCCATGTGCTCAACCAGGGCAGAACGACTTTCGACCCAGTCACCATCATTGCAATACAGAACGTCGCCGATCATGCGAATTTCAGCCCTGTGAATATGCCCACAGACCACTCCTTGGTAGCCCCTTTTGTGGGCCTCGTGTGCCACTGCATTTTCAAAGTCTGTCACGAAATTCAGGGCTTTCTTCACTTTCCCTTTTAAATACGCAGACAAAGACCAATAAGGCATGCCTAACTTTGCACGTATGCGGTTGAAGTGCCGGTTCAAACGCAAGGTCAATTCATACAAACTGTCGCCAACATAGGCCAGCCACTTGGCGTACTGCACCACTGCGTCAAAATAATCACCGTGTATCAGCCACAGCTTGCGCCCATCTACCAGCGTGTGTGAATATTCTTCACTGACCTCAATGCCGCCAAAATGGTGTTCAACAAAATGCCTTGCGAATTCATCGTGGTTGCCTGGTATGTAAACCACCTTGCAGCCCTTGCGGACCCGCTTTAACAATTTTTGCACCACATCGTTGTGTGATTGCGGCCAATACCATTTGCGACGAAGTTGCCAGCCGTCTACGATGTCACCAATTAAATACAAGGAATCGCTGGTGTGAGATTTGAGGAAGTCAAGTAAAGCGTCTGCTTGACAGCCCGGTGTTCCCAAGTGCAAGTCAGATATAAATACAGCTCTGTAATGCATACATTTCCTGATGATGGTTGATGCAAAGCAAAAGGCTTGATGCACATTTTTGCTATAAGTCGAGCATAAATTCGGCATATGACTAATTGATGAATTTGGCGCTAGCATTGACCACGTCATTCAGCCTGAGCCCAACACACACATGATCGTCAAACAACTTTGGACCGCCAATCCCTATAGAAATTTCAATTACTTGGTGGTCTGCGCGCAAACCGGCGAAGCACTGGCCATTGACCCACTTGACAGCGCGCGTTGTTTGCAAACGGCGAAAGAGCAGGGCTGGGAGATCACCCAAATATTGAACACCCATGAGCACTTTGACCATATCGGTGGCAACCAAGATATTGTGCAAGCCACTGGCGCCAAGGTGTTGGCCCATGCCAAAGCAGCGTCTGCCATTCCCGGAATGTTTCGGGGTTTGCTGGCGGGCGACGTGGTCAAGGTGGGAAAAACGGTTGAGCTGGAAGTGCTCGATACGCCTGGCCACACCATGTGCCATGTGTGTCTGGTGGCGCATACCGATAAACCCGCTTTGTTTTCAGGCGACACGTTGTTCAATGCTGGTGCCGGCAACTGCCACAACGGTGGCAACGTCAAAGCTTTGTTTGAAACATTCAGCCAGCAATTGAATCGCTTGCCCGCCAACACTCGCATTTTCCCTGGGCACGATTACATCGAAAACAATTTGCGTTTCACGCTTGACCGCGAGCCTGACAACCCAGTGGCTGCCGATTTATTGCAACAAGTCAGTGGCCAAGATGTCCATCAAGCACATGTCACCACCTTGCAGACCGAGCGCGACATCAACACATTTTTCAGGCTCGACCATGCCAGTATCAAAGTGCAATTGCGTGTGGATTTCCCCGATTTGCCCGCTGACATCAACGCAGAAACCGTGTTCACCAAATTGCGCGAGTTACGCAACCGTTGGTGAGTCTGGTGCTAGCTGGTGCTGAGTCGAGAAATGATGAAGCTGGCGGCTTCTGTGATGTGTTGTCTGGCTTTGGCTTCGGCGGCGTCGCCATTTCCATCGATGATGATTTGCAGCAACTCTTCGTGCTGATGCCAAATGTCTCTGGGTTTTTCATCCATCATCAGTACTTCACCCATGACACGTTGCGTGTAAGTCCAGTGGGTGTCCATGGTCGGCGCAATCAGCAAGTTGTCAGACAAACCATACACAAAATGGTGAAACGCCATGTCGGTGCTGATCAACTCAGTGACTGATCCTTTTTTGACTGCTTTTCTGCCTTTTTCAATCAAAGCCGCGCCTTGGGTGCGCGCGGTTTGTGAATTGTTTTCAGCGGCTTTGCGAAATGCCAAGCCTTCAAGCACCGCACGGATTTCATACATTTGGCGAATGTAATCTGGGTCAAGTGGCGCCACGATCAAGCCGCGCCCGGGGGCATCTCGCAAAAGGCCTTGGTTTCTCAGCAACAAAAGCGCTTGCTGTATGGGTTGTCTGGAGACCCCTAGCTCGGCTGCGATGTGCTCTTGAATGATGCGGGTACCGGGTGCCAATTTTCCGGACGAAATTTCTTGCAGAATGGCTTCGTGGACTTGTTCGACCAGGTTGGGTTGTACAGCAATTATTTTCATCGTGTCACTTTGTGATTCGTCTGCAATCAGGCGTTCAGTTCATGCCATGTCACGCCATTTTCGCTCTTGATCATCCCACGCCGCCAAAGCTTGCAGATCAGGAACCCACGCAAGGCCAGACTTGGCATCGGAGGATTCTGCCTCAGGCGTTACCAGCACATCCAGTAGCGCTGGAAGGTTTTGCTTGGCCAATGCCAAAGCCGCAGGCAAGTCTTCGGCTTTTTCAACACGTTGTGCATGCATGCCAAAGGCGCGCGCCATGGCGGCATGGTCCGCGAACTGCAGTTGGGTGCCCACTACTTTGCCGTGGTTTTGTTGCTGGTCTCTGACTTCAATCGCCCACGAACCGTTATTGGCCACAATGATCAGCACTGGCGCTTTGTGTCTGACAGCGGTGTCAATTTCCATCGCGTTGAAGCCGAATGCACCGTCTCCGGTAACCACCACCACCGGTCGTTCAGGGCAGGCCAAACTGGCGGCAACACCAAACGGCGTGCCCACACCGATGCACCCCAGAGGCCCTGGATCAAGGTAAGCATCTGATTGCAAACCGACGCGGGCAAAGCTTAAAAAATCTCCTCCATCGGCGACAACCACGGAATGTTGCGGCAACACGTCTTGCACAGCGGCCAACACTTTATTGGGGTGCATCAATCCATCAGAGCCGTTTGCTGCTTGTGCCATGCTGAATTTGAGCTTGTCGGCGCGTGCCAGATGTTGTTGTCGCAGGCCTTTGAGCCAGTCGGAGTCAGCATGCGGTTTCATGTGCACTGCTGCATCGCAGATGGCTTGTAGCGTTTGCGGCACGCTGGCGAGTATGTCCACTTCACCACGGCGGTTGTCACGCAGTTCGGCGCTGTTGTCAGCGATGCGCAGAAAACGAGCTTGTCCAAACACGGCAGGGGAACCATAGGCAAGTTGGAAATCCAGTTTGCGACCGATGGTCACCACCAGATCGGCTTGGCCCATGACATTGCCGCGCATGGCAGCCACCACGCTGGGATGGTCAGGGGGTACCAGTCCACGGCTTTCTCCCGTGTCTAAGTAAGCGGCACCCAACATGCCCAAGAGTTGTTGCAAGGGCGCCGACGCAGCTTTGGCACCTCTGCCAGAAATAAACAGCGGCCGCTTGGCTTGCCATAACAGGGCCACGGCAGCGTCAATATCGGACGTTGCTGGCATAGTAACTGGCACGGTGATGCGCTTGAAATGTTCCGATAACAAGATGGCAGAAGGGGGCGCACTGCGCAACACATCGACTGGAAAATCGATGTAGACCGGTCCGGGTTCATTGCCCTGCCCAAACGCGCGGCAGGTGGCTTCGTTCAAGGTGGACAAGGCCAAGGCGGGATGGCGCACGGTTCTGGCCATACGCGTGATGGACGCTACCAATTCGGTATGCGACATGTCCTGCAAAGCGCCGCGGTGCTCTTGCGCCATGGGCGGCGTGCCGGAAATCACCAGCACAGGAGCGCGCGACACATGCGCATTGGCAATGCCGGTCATGGCGTTTGTCACACCGGGCCCAGCGGTGACCAAGGCCACCCCCAAGCTGCCTGTTAAATCAGCCTCCGCATGCGCCATGTACACAGCGGCGCGCTCGTCTCTGACATCAATGATGCGAATGCCTTGTGCATCCAGCGCCATCCAAATCGGCATGATGTGACCGCCACACAAACCATAGACCCGCTGCACCCCTTGTGATTTCAAAAATTGGGCAATGACGGTGGCCACCGAGTCGTGGCTGCTGTGAATTAGGTTGGAATTCATGGGGGTATTTTCTTTGCAAAGAGAAGATATTGTGAAGGGTCAAAAGCGCCTGTGATCAGGGCAAACAGCAAGCTCACCCAGCGATTTCCGTGGCAATCAAGGGAATATACTAAGTGAATTCTGAATTCAGAATACTATATTTCATGCCAATTGTGATGAATTTTCTCCAACCCCTTGGAAAACCCTGACGTGAAACAGCTTTTCAATATTTCAGACATGGTCCGCACACACGCCCGATTGCGGCCGCACGACATCGGGGCGATGGATTCCCGCCGCAGCTTGAGTTTTGACCAATGGAACCAGCGTGCAGATTTGCTGGCGGCAGGTTTGCTGTCGCAAGGCTTGAGCCCGGGCGAACGCGTGGCAGTGCTCGCGCACAACTGCGTCGAATGGATGGAAATTTATGTGGCGCTTGCACGTGCAGGCTTGGTAGCCTTGCCGATCAACTTCAGGTTGGTCGGCCATGAAATTGCCTATATCTTGGGTGATGCGCAAGCGGCAGCTTTGCTTTGCACCTCTTTGCTGCAAGACAAGGTGCAAGAAGTGTTGCCCACACTTGGCCTCAAGGCTTGCGTGCAAATGGGGGGTGCCACGCATGCAGGTTGGTTGGACTATGACAGCTTGATCGCGCAGGCCACATTACCAGCTCAGTGGCCACAGGTACAACCCGAAGACACCTGTGCGCTGATGTACACCTCGGGCACCACAGGCAAGCCCAAAGGTGCGATACGCAGCCACGAGGCCAGTACCTTGATCGCTTACGCCACAGCCATGGAAATGGGCTTTACCAAAGAAGACAAAGCTTTGCTGGTCATGCCTTTGTGCCATGCCAACTCGCTGTACTTTGCCAACACATTCATGCACTTGGGTGCGTGTATCGTGATCGATGACAGCGTGAGCTTTGACCCCGCACGGGTGATGCATTGGTTGAGCAGTCACAGCATCACGTTCACCTCCCTGGTGCCGACGCACTACATCATGATGTTGGCGCTGTCGGCAGACAACACGCGTCAATACGCCACAGGCAGTGTGGCTAGGTTGTTGATTTCATCTGCACCTGCAAATGAAAGCCTCAAGCGCGATATCCAAAAACTTTTCCCCAACGGCCAGTTGTACGAGCTCTATGGTTCGACCGAAGCCGGTTGGGTGACCTTATTGCGACCGGAAGATCAACTCACCAAATTGGGCTCGGTGGGACGTGAATGGGCGGGCAGTGGGCCGATCAAGATCATGGATGAAAACAGGCAAGAAGTCGCAGACGGTGAAATTGGCGAGTTGTATTCATGCACGCCTTATGCGTTTGAAGGCTATTGGAATGCGCCTGAAAAAACCCAGCAAGCCTATGCCGGCGCATGGTGCTCGGTAGGTGACATGGCTCGTCGTGACCCAGACGGATTCATTTGGTTGATGGATCGCAAAAGCAACATGGTCATCAGCGGCGGCGAAAACATTTATCCGTCGGAAGTAGAAGCGGTGCTGGCGGCGCATCCAGCCGTGCAAGAGGTGGCCGTCATTGGTGTGCCACACGACAAATGGGGCGAAACCGTACAAGCTGTGGTGGTGCTAAGAGCCCATGCCGATTGCCACGAGGACGAACTCAAGCAGTGGTGTAAACATCAACTCGCGGGTTTTAAGCAGCCTCGTGTCATTCGCTTCGTGGATGCAGCAGATATGCCCAGGACGGCGACAGGCAAGATTGTTCATCGCCGATTAAAAGAACAATTTGCCCAAGAAGTGGCAGATACAAACAAAGATTTAGTGACAACTGAGAAGCAGTAAACACTAACTTCTAGGAATTACCCTTAAAGGAAAATCCTTATCGAATTCTGAATTCAGAATACTATATTCCATCCTAAAGACCCATCTCAAACCTTTCAACCTCCCAGCCGAATGGCAAATATTCACTGACACCACAAAGATATGAACACCCCATTGCATTCACCTTCAACCTGTTCAGGCTGCAAGCAGCAAGCCGATTGCGTGGACAGTGACCGCCGCCATTTGCTGGGCCTGATGGCCGCAGGTGCGATGACTACCCTGCCATTTGTGAGTGCAAATGCCTTGGCAGATACAGCGCTCATGCAACTGGTTGATGCGGATGCAGAAAACGATTTCAAACCATTGCGTCCATCCGATTTAAAGCCGGGTAAACCGTTGTTGGTGTTCCCGTTTGATGTCAAAGCAGCAGCACCCAAAAATGAATCGCGATTGAACAAATTGGTGTTGATGAAACTGCCCGAAGACCAAATGGCGTCGGAAACCAAAGCGCGTTCTGCGTCTGGTGTCGTGGCTTATTCAGGCATTTGCACGCACCAAGGTTGTGAAGTGAAAACATGGATCGCCAAAGAAAGTGCTTTGGTTTGTTTTTGTCATGCTTCGAAATTTGCTTTGCTCGATGGCGGCAAAGTTATCACCGGGCCTGCTACCAGAGCGTTGCCTGCAGTCGCACTCACCATGGACGGTGAGTTTTTAGCGATTGCCAAGATAGTTTCCCCCACCCCAGGGCAATAGCCCTGATTTTCCAGACTCACTTTCCAGGAGGTTGTTCATGAGTCACTTGATAAAAAAAATCTCAATAGCAGTGATCAGTACGTGTGCTTTCTTGGCGCACGCTGACACCAAACTGGGCCCATATGATCCCGTCACTGACGCTCGCTTGATCAAACCTGAGCCAAAAAATTGGTTGATGTACCGAGGAAATTACGAAGGGTGGGGCTACAGCGCACTCGACAAAATCAACAGTAAGAATGTTAAAAAGTTGAAATTGGCTTGGTCATCGTCCACGGGTTCTACCGAAGGACATCAGGCGCCTCCTATCGTCAACAACGGTTACATGTATGTGACCACGCCAAACGCCCAAGTGATTGCACTGAACGCAGCCACTGGCGAGGAAATCTGGCGCTTCAAACATGAACTTCCCGCAGATTTACTGATGTTGCACAACACCAACCGTGGTGTGGCCTTGTACGGTGACAAGGTGTATGTGGCCACGGTGGATTCCAATCTGTTTGCATTAGACGCCACCACCGGAAAAGTGGCATGGAAAACCACTGTCGGTGATGTCAAGGCCTTGCACTACATCACGCTTGCACCATTGGCCGCCAAAGGAAAAATACTGGTGGGTTCCTCCGGTGGTGAAACAGGTGTCAGAGGCTATGTCGCTGCGTTTGACGCTGTCACTGGCAAAGAAGCATGGCGCACATACACCACCGCCGCACCCGGTGAGCCAGGTGGAGACACTTGGCCAGGCGACACCCATAAAAACGGCGGAGCCAGCGTCTGGATCACAGGTACCTATGACCCTGCGAGCAACATCGCTTATTGGGGCACAGGTAATCCCGCACCATGGCCCACTGAGTCTCGTCCAGGCGACAACCTCTACAGCACCTCCGTGGTCGCATTAGATGTTGACAGCGGCAAAATCAAGGGTCATCACCAGTACCACCATAACGATGCGTGGGACTGGGACGAGGTCAGCGCCCCCATTTTGATGGACACTGAAATCAACGGTCGAAAAGTCAAAGGTGCAGTGCACGCCGGACGCAACGGCTATTTGTGGATGTTGGAGCGAGAGTCCAGTGGCAAGATCAACTTTGTCGATGGTGTTCCCTACGTTTACAACGATGTCTTCAAAGGCATTGACAAAAAAACCGGCCGTTTGACCTATGACATGAGCAAGCGGCCCGGTATGGGCAAAGCTGTGAAATTCTGTCCATCACTGTGGGGTGGCAAGGACTGGCCGCCAGAAGCTTGGAACCCGAAAACCAAACTGTTTTACATTCCTGCCAACAATAACCTGTGCTCAGAATTGCCAGCGGCTGACGAAGTCACATATAAAAAAGGTGACTTGTTCATCGGCTATCCGATTGAAGGCGTGTTGGGAAGCTTGCGTTACCAAGGTGGTAAACCATCCACGATTGGTGAACTGCAAGCCTGGAACTTGGAAACAGGCAAGATGGCTTGGGTTCACAAATACGACCGCGCTATTTGGGCGCCACTGTTGACCACTGGTGGCAATCTGCTGTTCGCGGGTGGCACCAACGACAAATTGTTCCGTGCCTTTGACGCATCCAACGGGAAAGTGCTGTGGCAATACAGCATGCCTTCTGGCGTGACCGCGGTGCCTTCGTCATTTGAAGTGAACGGCGAACAGTACATTGCCGTTCAAGCTGGTTGGGGGGTTGATGCACAGCGTATGCAGTCGGGCATCGATGCACTCAACAGCACAGTAACCAATGTGCCTCAAGGCGGCACCATCATGGTGTTCAAGCTTGAAAAGTAATATAGGTAGAAAACACTGACTGAAAAGAGCCCGTCAATATTGGCGGGCTCTTTTTTTTTCAACTCACGCAAAGGCCATCATCATGCCAGTACTGTTTTCAGTTCGATACAAAGTCATGCTGGTTTGCATAGCTTGGTGTGTGAGTGGCCAAGCTTGTGCATTCACGTTGTCAAGCGGCGACATAGTTGAATGTGAGGTCAGTTTGAATGGGCAAACCGGGGTAGCCACCGAGATTTGGGTAAATTACACAGACATCAAAGACCGGCATCCCGAATTGGGCAGGGCAGTGGCTGTGATGCGGCCAGATGACAAGGGCTGGCCCACCATCATCATGGATGCAGAGGCCTACAAACGAACTGGCAAGGGTACACCTGCCATTTGGGATTTTGTTTATTTTCATGAGTGCGCCCACGCGCAACAACCGCAATTAAGTGAAATTGGTGCTAACTGCGCGGCGTATTTGGCTATGCAGAGTCGGGGACTCATGAGTTACCTGCGGATGAAAGAAATTGAAGCAGCGCATCTCAGCATCATGTCGTTGCCCATCGAATATGGTGGCTCTGGTCCGCAGTTTTGGCATCAAACTGTACAGTGTGCCAAAAAGAGCAAAGAATAATTGCAGCCTTGTTGACTTGCATAAAATATTGGTTCACTCACTGCAGGTTAACTAAATGAAGTTAAACAAACTCTTAACGGATTTATTTTCAGTAGTGGCCTTAACGGTTCTATTTGGGTTTGTGGCTAGCAGGTGGGAGTTGTCAGAGCATATTGTTGAATACAGCCATGTATATGAACATATTGAACTAGACGAATGGCCGTTTTCTTTTTTGGTGCTGGCTATCGGTTTGGCATGGTTCTCATGGCGGCGTAGCTTAGAGGCAAAGTTGGAATTACAAGAGCGCATTCGGTCTGAGCAGCGTGTGCAGGAATTGCTGCGCCACAACAGCGATTTAGCGCAGCGGCTTTACACCGCACAAGAAGATGAGCGACGCGCACTGGCGCGTGAATTGCATGACGAAATGGGTCAGACCTGCACCGCTATCCGTACTGAAGCTGCGGTGCTTGGTATGGGAAAAATGGATGCGCATGGCATCGGTCAATGTGCACAACGCATTGCCGAATCTGCACAGCAGTTGTCGGAAATCACGCGCCATATGTTGCAGCAATTGCGCCCCATGGTGCTCGACAGCATGGGATTGTCAGATGCGTTGTTGGCGCAATGCCAGCAATGGCAAGCCAACACTGGTGTTGTTTGTGTTTACGAAGTTGACCAGTTGCCTGACACGTTATCGGATTACTTGTGCGTCACCATCTACCGCTTGGTGCAAGAAGGCTTGACCAATGTGGCGCGCCACGCCAACGCAACCCGGGTCATTGTGAAATTGCTTGTGTCAGAGTCGGATGAGCTGTTGCTGTCCATACAGGACAATGGCCGTGGCACACCTCTCAATGATGCTTCGCAAAAAGGTTTTGGTGTGTTGGGCATGCAAGAAAGGGTTGCCAGTGTGAAAGGTGAATTCAACTGGCATTCCAAAGAAAACCAAGGCGTTCATATTCGTATTAAATTGCCCATGGAGTTCGAATGATTCGCGTGCTACTGGTAGATGACCATCCGGTGGTGCGTGCTGGTTATGCGCGTTTGTTGATTCAAGACGAAGCTATTGAAGTGGTGGCCGAAGCTGGCAATGTGGATGAGGCTTATCAGGCCTATGTGCTTCATTCGCCAGACATCACCATCACCGATGTATCAATGCCGGGCGTGGGCGGTTTGGGCTTGGTGCAAAAAATCCGTGTGCGGTATCCGCTCGCTAAGTTGCTGGTCTGCAGCATGTACGACTCCTCCCAATTGATTGAGCGAGTTTTTCAAACTGGAGCCAGTGGTTTTGTGTCAAAAAATGCGCAGCCTGATGCCTTGCTACACGCGGTCCACGAGGTGTATGCGGGCAGGCTGTTCAATAGCGAGTCAGAGGTTCAGCATACGAGCAAACAAAACTTGCAAGAAGAAGCGCAACGCGTGGCAAGCTTGACACCACGTGAATATGAAATTTTGCGCTTGCTGACCCTGGGCCACAGTGTCTCAGAGTGTTCAGACATGTTGCATTTGAGTCAAAAAACTGTATCTAACCACCAAACACAAATCAAAGAAAAATTGGACATGCACACCTTGGCAGCCATGGTGCATTTTGCGCAACGCCATGGCGTGATAGCAGGCGGCGGGTTCTGAATCCGTTGCGTCGCCACCGGCGCCACCCATTAACAAAGAATTGATTGTTGAGGCTGCAATCCAGTGAGCAGGGAACAAGGGCTTCAACCTCGTTTATTTCATGAAAATTCCATGAATAGCCCTGTGACAATGCGGGATATTGTCAAACCTGCGACTCAGAGTGTTTCAAAAAGAGAAATTAGTAATCCCTACAAGGGCTTTCCCTAGGGTGTTGTCAGGGCGGAAATCATTAATATAAATACGTTCCGCATCCCTCAATCAAGGAAGTATCTATGAGCCTTCAATTCAAAGTCAACGGTAAAACCGTTTCGTCCAACTCCGAGGCTGACACGCCTTTGCTTTGGGTCATCCGTGATGAACTCGGCCTGACCGGCACCAAGTTCGGTTGCGGCGCTGCTCTGTGTGGCGCTTGCACCGTGCATGTCAACGGTGAAGCTGTCCGTTCATGCCAGACTCAGGTCGGCAACGTCGCTGGCTCTAGCGTCAGCACCGTTGAAAGCCTCGGTTCAGGCTCACACGCACTGCAAAAAGCTTGGGTCAAGCACCAAGTACCCCAGTGTGGCTACTGCCAATCTGGCCAGTTGATGAGCGCCGCCGCTTTGCTCAGCAAAAATAAGAACCCATCCGATGCAGACATTGACGCAGCCATGGCTGGCAACGTTTGCCGTTGCGGTACTTACACACGAATCCGTGCTGCTGTCAAAGACGCTGCATCCATGATGCGCGCCGCTTAATTTCAAAGGAAATAAATCATGATGAGCACAGAAACAAACCGTCGCGACTTTCTTAAAACCACCAGCATCGCCACCAGTGGCTTGATGATGGGCGTGGTTCTGCCCGGTACAGTCGCAGAAACCATGGCTGCAGGCACTCTGCACACTCCCAACGCATGGGTTCACATTGCTGACGACAACAGCATCACCCTGATTTCTGCCCGTTCAGAAATGGGCCAAGGTGTTTACACCTCCATGCCTATGCTGATCGCAGAAGAGTTGAATGTTGACGTGACCAAGGTCACCGTCGCTGCCGCTCCTCCCGGCGCTGTGTACGCCAACGCTTTCCTCGGCGCCATGATCACCGGTGGTTCTACCTCCGTTCGTGAAGGCTGGGAAAAATTGCGTATCGCTGGCGCGCAAGTGCGCGAAATGTTGATCGCTGGTGCAGCCGCAGAGTGGGGCGTTCCTGCCAGCGCTGTGAAAGCTGCAAACGGCATGCTGACCGGCCCTGGCGGCAAAAAAGCCACTTACGGTCAAATGGCTGAAGCTGCTTCCAAGCAGCCCGTGCCAGAAAAGCCAAGCATCAAAGCACCCAAAGACTTCCGCGTTGTCGGCAAGCGTATTCCCCGTCTTGACGTGCCAGCCAAAGTCAACGGTACTGCCGAATTCGGTATTGACGTGAAATTGCCAGGCATGGTTTACGCCAGCTTGGAGCAATGTCCTGTCATTGGCGGCAAGGTCAAGAGCGTTGACAGCGCAGCTGCCAAAGCCATGCCTGGCGTGGTTGATGTGGTGCAAATCCCTGACGGCGTCGCTGTGGTGGCTAACACCTACTGGGGCGCGGTCAAAGCCCGTCGTGCATTGAAAATCGAATGGGACAATGGCCCAGGCGCCAATCTGTCTTCTGACGGCATGATTGAATCTCACAAACAAGCGTCTTCTTCTGGCAAAGTGCTGCCGATCCAGCCAGCCAAAGGCGATGCCACTGCCGCTATCAACGGCGCAGCTAAAAAACTGTCTGCCACTTACATCTCTCCATTGCAATCGCACTCACCCCTGGAACCCATGAACTTCACAGCGCATGTGACCGGTGGAAAAGCATTGTTGATTGGCCCAACCCAGTTCCAGCAAGGCGCTCAAGGCGCAACTGCTGCAGCTTTGGGTATGAAGCCTGAAGATGTGGACGTCAGAACCACTTACTTGGGTGGTGGTTTTGGTCGCCGTATCGAACTCGACTTCGTGGTTCAAGCTGCCCAAATTTCTAAAGCGGTCAAACTGCCTGTGAAATTGGTCT
The DNA here is from genome assembly GCA_027488735.1 of Comamonadaceae bacterium. Classification (GTDB taxonomy): domain Bacteria; phylum Pseudomonadota; class Gammaproteobacteria; order Burkholderiales; family Burkholderiaceae_C; genus Limnohabitans. The sequence goes on from JAIYBB010000005.1 coordinate 346,491, forward strand.
GGTCACGCGAAGACGACATGACACATGACTTCTACCGCCCCATCGGCTACAACCAGATGCATGCAGGTCTGGATGCCAGCGGTAAGCCTGTCGGTTTGCATTTCAAAGTCACTTCACAGTCCATCACACAACGTGCGTTTGGTCTGCCAAAGGACACCATGGATCCGTTCATGGTCGAAGCCGCAGTTGCTCCTTACAACATTGCCAATACACAGCATGACCTCGTCATCCATGACGCTGGTTTACGTGTCGGTTACTGGCGTGCGGTGAGCCACAACATGAACGTTTTTGCCAACGAAAGCTTCGTTGACGAAATGGCTCTGGCTGCTGGCAAAGACCCCGTCGAATACCGCATGTCCTTGCTCGAAGGTAAGCCCCGTTTCCAAAACGTTTTGAAATTGGCCACTCAAAAGGCCGGTTACAAAAAAGGCGCTGCCAAAGGCAATGCCATGGGCGTGGCCATCATGGAAGGCTATGACACCTATGTGGCTGTGGTCGCTGAAGTAAACATTGGTGCTGATGGCGAAGTCAAAGTGGTCAAAACCACTGTGGCTGCCGACATGGGCATGATTGTGAACCCAGAGATTGTTGAGCAACAAATCCAGTCCAGCATCATCATGGGCATGGGTACGACACTCAAGCACTCCATCACACTGCAAAACGGTCGTGTTGAACAAACCAACTTCAATACCTACCCCATGGTTCGTACCAACGAATCACCTTTGGTAGATATCGTGTTGGTCAAGAGCGGTGAGAAGCCCGGCGGTATCGGCGAGCCAGTCACTGCAGCCATCATTCCTGCATTGGCCAACGCTGTTGCCAAACTGACCGGCAAGCGTGTTCGTACATTGCCTATCACTGGCAAAGCGATCCAGCAAGCCTGATGAACAGACCACTGTGTTGCCGCAAGGCAGCACAGTGCGATGTCAAACAAAAAGCGGGGTTTATCCCCGCTTTTTTTCATGGGCAAAAGCTTTTAGCTTTTTTGCACAACACAGATACAAAAAAACCGACTGCTTTTACACAGTCGGTTGATAACTTGTTGTTGAACTGATCAGTTCTTTTGCACAGTCACCAAAAACTCCACAATGGCTTTGATTTCATGGTCTGGCAATATGCCATCCCAAGTAGGCATACCTAAATCGGGTCGACCTTTTACGATGGTGGAGTAGGTCACACTTTTCCATTCTTCTTTGTAGCGCATGCTGAGCTTGCGTAAATCGCGCTCAGAAATAGGGCTGGCTCCGTTCTTGCCGTGGCAGTGTCCGCATTTGTTATTGAAGTTGGACTGGGCTTCAGCAATGGAGCCACCACTTTCAGCGACTTGCCATTCGCGCTGTGCTGGCTTGTCAACGACTTTGATGAAACCAGATGAACGATAAGCCGGAGATTTTGCTTGAAGCGCATCCAATCGCGCATAGCGGTTTTCTGCATTCGTGATATTGACTTGTAGCGGCGTTTGTGTGGGAAAGCCGTATTTTTCTCTCAGACGTTCAATTTCAGGTTTGAGTTCTTCCAGGGCTTGATTGATCTGGTCTTTGAGTTGTGGCTTCTCTTTAGAAATAGCAACAGCAACCTGGCCACCCAAACTTTCACCATTGATGGAAATCACTTGCCAGCGGTTACTGTATTGGGTTTTATTGTCGAACCCAGCGCTTGGGCCCCACAACAAGGCTGCGTCAATTTCATTGGCATTCAAGGCAGCAAAGACTTCTTCTTGCGAACGGAAAGTGCTGGCTGTGTAACCTTCTTGGGTGGCCAACAAAATTTGCGGAGGAGAGCCGTGCAATACACCGATCTTTTTGCCCTTCAAGTTTGATAAAGCCGTTACCTTCATGCCTTGCGGCGCCACAATGGCGTAGCTGACGGACAAGAAGGCATTGCTTTTGACCAGACCTCTGACGCGGTACTGAGCATCGGCGGGCAACGCAAAGTAAGCATCACAGCCTTCCATGGTGGTTCTGAGCGCGCGGCGCTGGTTGAATGACAGCCACCATACATATTCCACGGGGCTGCCCAGTCGCTTACCTACTAATTCTGCCAACTCAATGTACAAACCCTTGTCAGCACCTTCAGACTTGCTGAATGGCAAGTTATCTGGGTCAGAACAAACCCTGAGCGCATCAGCCGCAAATGAAGCAGACATGGTGACAGCCGCCAAGGCTGTTGCACTGACTGCAAACTTGACGATACGGGGAAACGACTTGGACATGGTGCAAATACTCCTGAAGTTAGATGGCAAGTATGAAAATTCTTAAAAAATCAGATCAAGCGATGTTTATATTATGAGAAATCAACTGACAGCAAGCTGAATAAATCCATTCACAACGTGTTCATCAGGTCAAATAATTAACATCAAAAAAAGGTGCAAAAGACAAATTCGAAAAACACTTTCGGAAAATTATTTTTTGAATTAGACACTTTGAGAACCGCGAAAACCCTATAAAAAAACACCGCCCGAAGGCGGTGTTTTTAGACTGAATCAATATCAGTTGATAGCGAACACAAACAGTGTGCCGCCTTCAGGGCTGGCAGCAACCATGCGCTCACCCATTTTGCCGAAGAAAGCAGGCATAGACTGTGTGCGACCTGACACAACGGCCAAATACTGTTTGCCGTCCAGGATGTAAGTCATGGGGGCAGCAGTGATGCCAGAGCCAGTGTTGAATTTCCACAGTTCTTTGCCAGTTGAAGCATCCAAGGCGCGGAAAACACCTTTGATGTCACCTGCAAAGACCAGGCCGGTAGAGGTGGTCATGGTGCCGCCGTTGAAAGGCAGTTCATCCTTGTTGAACCAGACTTCTTTCTGTTTCACAGGATCCCATGCTTTCAAACCGCCACCGTGGCCGCCAGGACCGACTTTGTCCAAGTCGAAGTTCACGCCCAAGTAGAACTGGCCGCGTTTGTATTCTTCTTGAACACCTTCCAAGTCCATACACAAGTTGTTGGTGGGGATGTACACCAGACCTGTTTTAGGGTTGTAGGACATAGGCATCCAGTTTTTACCGCCAACCAAGTTGGGGCAAATGTCGCGGGCCCATTTTTTCAAGCGAGGACGCTTTTCGTTGTTTGCGGCTTCGATAGGCATGCCAGTTTTCATGTCAATGCCTGTGGCCCAGTTGACGCCGTTGATGAAAGGCTTGGCTGAAATCAATTTGCCATTGGCGCGGTCCAACACATAGAAGAAACCATTGCGGTTGGCTTGCATCACGACAGGCACTTTTTTACCGTCGACAGGCAGGTCAGCAAAAACGAGTTCGTTCACGCCGTCATAGTCCCATGCATCATGGGGTGTGAACTGGTAGTGCCACACGATGTTGCCTGTGTCGGGGTTCAAAGCCACCACAGAAGCGGTGTACAGGTTGGTGAACTTGCCGATGTCAGAAGAGTCGTTGCCACGAACAATCGCAGTCCAGGGGCCTGGGTTGCTGGTGCCGTAGTAAACGAGGTTCAACTTGGGGTCGTAGGATCCGATGAACCAAGCAGCGCCGCCGCCTGTTTTGCCGGTGTCACCCTTCCAGGTGTCAGCATGTTTTTCATTGCCCATGGGCACGGTATGAGTGCGCCACACTTCTTTGCCAGTGGCTTGGTCCAAAGCAACCAAGGCACCACGCACACCGTACTCACCGCCGCCGAAACCGGTGATAACCAGGTTTTTGACGAGTGTGGGAGGTGAAGTGATAACTGAACCTTGTGTGTAGTCAACAATTTTTGTTGTCCACATTTCTTTGCCTGTCTTGGCGTCCAGTGCAGTCACTTGTGCGTCGAGGCGGCCAAAGAAAATCTTGCCGTCGTTGTAAGAAACACCGCGGCTGTTGACGTCGCAGCAAGCGTACTGGTCAACGCCTTTTGGCATTTCAGGAGAGTACTTCCAGCGGACATCGCCAGTTTTTGCATTCACAGCAAAAACGTTCTTAGGTCCAAATGAAGAAGTCACATACAGAGTATCGCCCACCAAAATTGGGGTCGATTCTTGTGAACGGTTGGTGCCCAATTGCAACGCCCATTTCACGCTCAACTTGTTGACGTTTGCGGGTGTGATTTGAGCAGCTTTGCTGTAACGCTGATTACCATCGTCACCGCCGTAAACCGGCCAACTTTGTGCGCTTGCCAGTGAGGCAGCGCCCAAGGCGGCGGCCATGGCAACTGATTTGAATAAAAGTTTCATAGAAAAAGTCCTTCAGGGTTTATCAAAGGGAACACAACTAACCCGAGTAATTTTCCTAGACTTGTATAAGACCGTTCCTAGAGCAAACCCTAGTCGGGTTATTGATATTCGTGAATTTCTCAAAAAGAGACAGTTCAAAAAGATACATATTCATGGCCTCAGGCTATTCTTAAAGCCTGCTTACACGAGCTGAATCGAGGCTGACAGTGAGCAGCTTTGCTTTCAGCGGTAGGACAACAAGCGCATGCGCATGGTGCCACCTTGAAATAATTTTGCAGTGGTGGGCTCGACACGTTCAACCTGGGCCAAACCCACGCCAGGGCAATACCATTCACGGGACAAGATGGGTGTGGGTTTGTAGGCGAACGCTTCGTCGTTCCACAACATCATTTCCATGCTGCCATCCACACGCACACAGTGTTCAAAGTTTCCGGCCGGTGTTTGCAATGCAGTGTCCAAGTTGACCACCTTGAACACCATGGGCAGGTCTTTGTATTTGTCTAAGTAGCGAAACTCTGCGGGTTTTTCATTACGCCTGCGCAAAAAATAGGGCACGGTGGTGTTAGTCCACGTGCTGCCAAGCGCCAAGCCGGTAGGCAAGACGGTGCGAGGTTCAAAGTCCATCACCGCTTGCTCTTTGCTGGGAGACTTCAAAGCCACACGGCTGATGCCTGTGCTGTCGGTAACCAGCCAGTACTCGTGGCCGTTGTTGCTGCGTCTGACCCAAGCTTGGCTGCCGTCGCTCAACTGGGCGCTGCCAAGGTTGCGAATTTCCAATGTATGGGTGGTGGTTTTGGCGTCTGGCGCGTCGTACACCGTTTCAATTTGATAGGTCCATTGTTTGCCGGCGGCCAAGGGAAACAGCGGGTTGTCTTTGGCAGGTTGGTCACAGGCCGTCAAACTGACCAAGGCGCATACGCCCAAGAGAAAAATACGCAGGCTCATTTTTCAGGCACCTGTGGTGTGGGCAAATCCATGATCTTGATTTCTTGTTCGTCACTGCCTGGGTTGAGCCAACCGGCACCTTTGCCATTGCCTGGTTTGACTTCGGCCGTGCCCATTTGCGGAACGCCTTCACGGCCTTTGCGCATGCCATCGGAAATTTGCTCGTGCATCGTCCGTGTGTAGGGTAGACGATAGGCGCGAGGCTGCAAAAACCCTTTGCCTTCTTCGATGGGTGTTACCCACATGTACAAAGCCCCGGGAAATTTGGCGCGAGGTTCATCGATCAAGGCCGCGAGGACAACAAACCGCTCTGGCAATGCGTCAGTGCTTGGGATGCCAAGCAAGCTGTGGACAGCAGAAAATCCATAAAAATAAAAACCACTGACGGCAATGGCCAACAGACCTTTGAGCCAGCGTGGCCACTGCGAATAAACCAGGGCCAGTGCAAGCAGCAAGGCAATGAGGGCAAAGACAATGATGAAGGTCAGCGTCATGTTAAAAAGATTTCACTAAAGTTTTGGGGATGGTGTTGACATTGTCAACGCCACCGTCGGGGGTAACAGTAAATCGCGCCAAAGTCGCTTCTTTGCCACGGCCTTCCAAGGTGGCTTGGCCGTAAAAAACGACTTCTGCTTTGGGGTTGACCTTGATGATGGAAATGCTGACCTCGACAGGTTGACCCGCTCGCGGGTCGTTGCTGTCAATGTCTTTGGTCTCGTAGTAATGGGCGTTGGCCACATACTCGCCCGGCACGATGCTGCGGATCGTGACCACCTCTTGGCGCAAGGGATTGATAACTTTGCGGCCATTCACCATGATGGTGTTGTTGGAGTTGCCGCGATCATCACGGTCCAAATACATCAGGTCTACCTCGCGGTTACGAAACCACGCACTTTCCCCGGAGGGGCCTTGCACCCACAGGTCCAAATCGTTTGGGTCCATGTCCGGCCAAGACAGGGTAATGATGAATTCCGCTTTGGCGGGAATGTCTCCGGTTTTGGTGGCCTTGGGGTTCATGGCCAGCAAAGCAATGATGAAACAAAACACAAAGGCGATCAACATATTGAACAACATGTCGTAGAAAGGATCGACCTCGGGTTCACGGGAAAAACGATTTTTACGCATGCTGTGCCGATCGCTTCAGCGACCGATGATCAGTCCGTGTCGTTGCGCTTGCGACAGCAACTGGTCTGCAAAGCGGTCCATGCGCGTGAGTTGAAGCCCCAGCAAGATATTACCGACCAAGCCGACCATGGTGGTCAGCAATGCCACGCCCAAGCCAGAAGTGAGGTTGCGCAGTAAATCTTGGGCTTGCGTCGGGTCAAAGTTTTGGATTTGACCGATTTGCATGGCAAGCACTGAAAAGCCAATCACCTTGCCCAGCAATCCCAACTTGAGTTGCACCCCATTGACCCACCATGCCGTGGTGTGCGGGCCATGGGTTTTTTCCATCAGCAGGTCCAATGGCGCGCCACTGTCTTGCGGGTTGGCTGCCAGAGCCGACCAGTATTCAGCCGCCCATCCTTGCGCTTGCAATAAACCGCGTGAACCTTGGGAAGCTGCACGTTCGAGCAAATCTCTTTGGCGCGCCAGTTCTTTGGAGCGCACGCCGCACCACAGCGTGGCCACTGCAAAGATCACGATGATGACCAAGGTGATGCCGGTAGGGTCCGAACTGATCAACAACTGCCAGACACCTTTGATGCCCAGCAGCCAAGTGGAAAAAATAAACAGGCCGACAAGAATCAGCCATTCAAACCATAACGGCTCAACCTCCCAGTGGGGGTTTTTGGCCTTGAGCCGAGAAAAAAAAGATTTCAAAAGGATTCACCTGTTGCTAATCATGGGAAATAGCCGCTAGAACTCGCAACTCAAAGGCGGCGGCAAAAGTGCGGGCTGATAATAACCGAGTGGGACAGAGTCCCGATTCCTTGAACCAATCAGGGTTGATGACCTGCTCTAAGATGCTGCAACCCGCCCAAAGTCTTTTGTTGAAGGAAATCTCGTGATGAAAAAGTTACATTTCTCAATCGTTGTGTCCCTGTTATTCAGTGCTTCAGTTTCTACCACTTGGGCGCAGTCGCGCGCATATGCCACCAACGAGGGCAGCGGTTCCGTGTCTGTCATTGACACGGCGACTGACACGGTGGTCTCAACCATTGACACCGGAGGCAAGCCCCGCGGATTGACCTTGTGCAAGGGCAGTCAAAAGCTGTTTGTCACCGAACAAAATTCAGCGCAACTGTGGAGTATTGATCTAGCCAAAGGCGACATTGAGCAACGGGTTCAGTTGGGCGAGTCGCCAGAAGCGGTGTATTGCTCGCCTGATGGCAAATGGCTGGGCGTGGCAAACGAGGGAAGTAACAGCATCAGTTTCATCGAAGTGAAATCCATGAAGCTCAAATTCTCTATACCGGTGAGTGGCAAAAACCCCGAGCATGGTGTCTTCAGCCCAGACGGCAAATACATGTTGGTGTCAGCCGAAGAGGCCGACCAAGTCGATTTGATTGATATACGCAAGCGTCGCCAAATTGGCTCTATCAAAGTGGGCGAACGGCCCCGCGGCATTGCATTCACGCCAGACAGCAAACGCGCCTTTGTGGCGGTCGAAAGTGGCAGCATGCTGGTGGCCATCGACGTAGCCAAGCGCGAAGTGGTTGGCAAACAAGCGGTGGGTAAACGCACAGCCGGTGTCATTGTTTCGCCAGATGGTGCGTATGTGTTTGCCAGTAATGGCGGCGATGCCAATGTGTCTATGGTGGATGCAAAAAGTTTTGAATTGATCCAAAACATACCGATTGGACAACGTCCTTGGAACATGGGCTTCAGCCAAGATGGCAGCAAGCTTTATGTGGCCTCCGGTCGCAGTGGTTCCATCAGTGTCATTGACCTGGCGACTCGCAAAATGGTCCTCGAAATACCTGTCGGCAAATTGCCCTGGGGAGTCGTGGCACACTAAGGCTGATGATCACGAAAGTAACCATGGCTGAAGATCTTCAAACACAAAAGGTCCAATTTTCGCAGGCCAAGCCTTTGCAGTATGACCGCATGATGGTGCTCTTGCACTGGTTACTGGCCATGGGTTTGCTATACCAATTGGGTCTAGGCTTGTGGATGGATGATTTGCCCAAAGAGCCGCCGGGTGAACGAGCCCAGTGGTTCAATTTGCACAAATCCATCGGCTTGTGTTTGGGTGTTTTGATTTTGTGGCGTCTGGGCTGGCGTATCACCCATTCTGTGCCAGCACCCGTCAATTCTGGGCCCTCTTGGCAGCACAAGCTCTCCACACTGACCCATTGGAGCATGTATGCATGCATGCTTTTATTGCCCATCACCGGTTTTGCTGGTTCAAATTTCTCCGCTTATCCGGTGAAATTTTTCGGTATGGTGTTGCCAAAATTGTTCGATCCTGACCCATTGTTGAAGTCCTGGATGTCAGCCTCCCATGAATGGCTTGCGTCAATCTTCATGACCTTGGTACTGTTGCATTTTTTGGCTGCGCTGTGGCATGGATGGGTCAAGCGTGATGGTTTGTTGCGACGCATGGCTTGGGGTCGTGCCAATAGCAATTGAAGATACTTTTTCTCCACCAAAATTTTCCCGGCCAATTCAAGCACCTGGCCCCCGCACTTGTCCACCAAGGCCACGAGGTTCATGCGCTGTTGATGGCGCAAAGGCCAGGTTTTCAATGGCAGGGCGTGAACGTGCACACCTACTTTCCCAAACGTGGCAGTGCGCCAAACGTTCATCCGTGGCTGGTGGACATGGAGGCGAAAACCATTCGCGCCGAGGCGGTGTTGCGCTGGGCCCTGGCAGCCAAAGAAAAAGGGTTTGATCCCCAGGTGGTGATCGCCCATCCCTCATGGGGCGAAAGCATATTCATCAAGCACGTATGGCCTGATACCCGCTTGGGTTTGTTTTATGAAATGTTCTACCAAGCGTGGGGACAAGACGTGCACTTTGACCCCGAATTTTCCAAACCTGAATTGAGCGTGGACAGCCGCTTGCTGATGAAAAACACGTTCAGCCTGATGCAAGATACTTTTGCGGACGCAGCCATTTCCCCCACGCATTGGCAAGCCGCCACTTACGCGCCACACATGCGCCAAAAAATCACTGTGGTGCATGACGGCATCGATACCCAACAGATTCGCCCAGACCCGCAAGCCCGCTTGGTTCTGGCAGACGGTAAGTCTTGGACCGCAAATGATGAAGTGGTGACTTTTGTCAGCCGTAATTTGGAGCCCTACCGTGGCTACCATGTATTCATGCGCGCCTTGCCTGCACTGTTGCGTTTGCGCCCGGATGCACAGGTCTTGCTCGTCGGTGCTGATGGGGTGAGTTATGGTGCCAAACCACCCGGCCCTGATTCTTGGAAACAGGTGTTCATCAACGAGGTCAGAGGACACATTTCAGATACTGATTGGCAGCGGGTGCATTTCTTGGGCAGATTGAGTTACCCGCAATTTCTGACCATGTTACAAATCAGCCGTGTCCATGTGTATTTGACTTACCCGTTTGTGCTGAGCTGGAGTTTGATCGAAGCCATGAGCAGTGGTTGCGCCATTTTGGCCAGCGACACAGCACCGGTGCGCGAGGTCATTACCGATGGTCAAACCGGACGCTTGGTGCCTTTTTTCGATCCCCAAGCGTGGGCGCAAGCCATACATACCCTGCTGGACCAACCCGAGGAAAGAGCGCGCATGGGCGCATTGGCCAGACAACACGCCATCACGCACTACGACTTGCAAACAGTGTGTTTGCCGCGCCAATTGGCGTGGGTGGAAGCTCTGGTGAAAAGTCAGCCACATACCCCTTCGTTGGGTGGCTATCGCTGACAAGCGCTAAATGACTTTAAATCCATGGGTACCGTCTTTGCGAAGTTGTTCGACCAGACCATGCTCCCATTCCAGATAGGCTTGCATGGCCTCGGTCATATGGTCTGACCCTTCATAAGGACGGCGGTACTTGTCATTTCGCGGGCTGGCCACATACGACTCGCCTTGTTGGGTGCTGAAGCCTTGCGCCATCCAACTTGCGTTGCCACCAGGCAACCAATACACCTCGATACCGGGCCTGACCAAACGGCGTAATTCAGCGACTGCATAGCGCGAGGCACGGCCATCATCACAGGTCAACACATACCGGTTGGCTTTGTGCACCCGCGAGAAATCTTGGGCCATTTGCGAACGCAACAACCACCAGGCGCCAGGAATATGTTTTTTGACGTAGGTGCTGCTGCTTCCCACATCAATGACCATGCTCAGATTACTGCGGTTAGCCAACCATTCTTTGAGCGTCACCGGGTCGACTTCCTGGACTGGTTCGACTGTGCCGGGCAAATCTGGTGCTGGCGATTCAGTCTCGGTGAACTGCTCGGGTAAAGCGTCTTTGAGCACGCAAGATTCCCAGCCCATTTGCGCCAGCCATGAAGCTGCCATGCAAGCTCGTACGCCATCACTGTCGTAAACCACCACGCGTGCGCCACGCACCGCCAGGTAATGGTCTGTTTCGTACAGCAATTGCCCGCCGGGGACATTCACGGCGCCAGGCAAATGGCCTTGTGCATATTCTTGCGCGAGGCGAACATCCAAAACATAGGTGGTGCGAGAGGGATCAGCTTGCATCTGTTGCAATGCTTGCCTATCGATGCGCTGAACACCTGCGCGAAACAGCAATGCCAAGGCCGATGCAGCGGTTTTTTTTCTGTCCTCTTCGGTGTATTCGCCAAAGGTTTGCTGCGCTTTGGTGGTCAGCTCTAAACCAGCCAATTGCCAGCCGAGGGTGCCATTGCGCAGCGCACACACCGGGTTGGGAATGCCGGCGTTGATCAACGACTGGGCACCGATGATGCTGCGTGTGCGCCCCGCGCAATTGACAACGATGCGGGTGGTGGCGCTCGGTGCCAATGTGCGTGCACGCAATACCAACTCTCCGCCCGGTACATTGATAGCGCCTGGAATGCTCATATGTTGGTATTCGTCAAAAGGTCGGGCATCCAACAGCACCATGTCTGCGCCACTGTCGATCAAGGCTTTGACTTCTTGAACAGAGAAAGAGGGGGTTTTGCGCTGCGCCTCGACCCATTCACCAAAAGCTTTGCTGGGTACATTCACATCACTGAACAGTTCACCACCCGCAGCTGCCCAGCCGGCCAGACCATTTTGCAGAATACGAATGTCGCTGTAGCCAAGGCGCTGAAACAGTTCTGCGGCTCGAACACTCAAACCTTCGCCGTTGTCAAGCACAACCAAGGGCGTGTCACGTCTGGGGATACGTTGCCAAGCATCCGCTTCTATGCGGCCAATGGGCAATTGAATGGCAAACAAGGGATGGCTTTGGGCATATGCCTGCTCCTCTCGCACATCAACCAACGCAATTTCTTGTTTGTCGAGCAGTGCCTGTCTGACTTCTGGGTATGTTGACAGCTTGAAAGGGTGGTCTGGTGTGGCTGTTGTGACACCAACCGCAACAGATTCGGGATGGAGTGCGTTCAGCTTGGTGGCCTGGGACGACACCACAGGTGCAGCCATGACAGGAGCCACTGGCGCTTGCACAGTTGTGGCGGCAATCGGCATACCGGGTGAGTTGGCATAGCCTTGCACGAACACATGGCGCGAACCGTCTTCGCGGTAAAAATGTCTGGCCGTCTCTCCAATATTTCCTTGGTACACCTCAATGCAAACGCATGCTTGATCGGGCAGCGGATTCCATACTTTGTGCACGTCACCAATGCGCGGCGACACCGCTTCAATATGGCCGGGCAACATGTCTATTTGAAAACCTGCGGGCACCCATCTGCCATCTGACATTTTGCTGAAGGGTTGGCAGGATTGGTTGCCGCGCAAAACACCGCTCAATCCCCAAACCGTGTGGTCGTGAATGGGCGTGCTTTGACCGGGGCCAGACACCAAGCTCACCACACTGAAGCGGTTGGCCGGATCGGCGTAAATCAGATAGAGCTGCGGGTGGTGCGGATGAGCTTGCGCCAATTCAGGGTGCAGCCAATCGTCATGGGTTAACAATGGCGCCATGAGTTGCTGCGCTTGTGTCAAAAGCTCGTCTTCTGCGGGTGAGAGCTCAACCAGCCGAGTCATGTCGGCCAGAAACTGGTGCAGTCTTTGACTCTGGGGCTTGGTTGCTTCGTACATCTCAGCATGTTTTTAATGAAGGTGCGATTGTTTCACAGTCATAGGCAGAAAAAGACCGCGCAGGGCTTGCGTGGAAAAAAGGCAGCGACAAACGCTATGCTTGTCACACCATGAATACACACACTTCAGATAAATTTGTTTTAGCAGGTGTCATGGGCTGGCCGATTTCCCATTCGCGCTCGCCGGTGATTCACGGCTATTGGATCAAGCAATTGGGGTTGCGCGGCGCTTATGTGCCTTTGGCGGTCAATCCGGTGGCTTTGCCCCAAGCACTCAGCGGTTTGTCAGCCTTGGGTTTTGCCGGATGTAACCTCACTTTGCCTCACAAAGTGGACGCCTTGGCCCATGTACACCAGTTGGATGATGTGGCCCGCCAGATCGGCGCGGTCAATACGGTCGTGGTCAACCCGGATGGCAGTTTGCGCGGCACCAATACAGACGCTTTCGGTTACATACAAAGTTTGCATGAAGCGCAGCCGGCATGGCAAGCCAGACAAGGTGCCGCCGTGGTCTTGGGTGCAGGTGGAGCCGCCCGCGCCATCATTTGGGCCTTGGCAGACGCGGGGGTGACAGACATTCGATTGATCAACCGCAGCCCAGACAAAGCCCAAGCCTTGGCAAACCAAATGGGTGCACCGGTGCGTGCCTATCCATGGGAGCAGCGCCAAGACGCACTGTCAGATGCTGGCTTGCTGGTTAACACCACCACCCAAGGCATGCAAGGTCAACCTGCTTTGGATATCGATTTGGCAAAACTGCCTGTGCATGCGGTGGTGTCAGACATTGTTTATACGCCGCTGCAAACCGATTTGCTGCAGCGCGCCCAACACAGAGGCAACCCCACTGTCAATGGCTTGGGCATGTTGTTGCATCAGGCCAGACCGGGTTTTGCCGCTTGGTTTGGTGTCATGCCCGAGGTGACTCCAGCTTTGTGGCAAGCACTGATTGCTAGCTTGTAGTTATTTGCGTACCGAAGGCACTTCTATGTTCAAGCCTTGTGCGCGCCACATCAAATACAAACTGATATCGCGCATGTCTTTGTGTCCCCAAGCCGGAATTTCTGCTTTCACGCCGGTATAGCAAAACCGCAGACGCCGCTCGAGTGAAGCCAAGCGTTGCCATTCGATCCGGTAGGCTGGGTAGGCATTGGGTTGGCCTTGGCTCAGTTTGTCAGTAAACAATTTGATGCCGTAGCGCTGGTCGTGGCATTGCGTGCAAGCCAAGTTCATTTGGCCTTGGCGTGTCATGAATATTTTTTGACCCGCCTCAAAATGCGATTGGGCTTTGCCGTCAATGCGCACTTGAATCGGCATGCCGTTGGACGCGGAGGTGACGAACAAGGTCATGGCCAGCAATTCGTCGGACTCCAATGGCCACTCACTGGCTTTTTGATTTTTTTGCCGGCACTGGCGAATACGGTCTTCAAGATTGAACAATTGCCCACTGGCTTTGTCTATGGCGGGATAGCGCGTGGCCACGCCTTTCATGCTGGTACTTGTTTCGCCATGGCAGGACTGGCAGCTTTTATCGGATTTGCCGGCCACTTGCTTCCACAACTTCCCGCCCTTGTCCATGGCTGGAAGCGCAGGATTGGCGAAATCATCGGCTTGCAAATCCAAAATTTCGGGACCCGTGAATGCCAAGCCTGATTGCAATTTTTCCAACGGAATCAGGCGTTGTTGGGCATGCAATGGTGTGGTGAACACGAGCATGCCTAGCCCCACCAGACCCATACAAACACCGCAGCGTTTCAAAACGGAGATGAGCAAGAACATGTCAGGACTTGGGGGCCTGTGATTGATTGGCGGGTTCGACCACCAAGTTGTGGCGCAGTTCGCCGATATAGCCTTTGTCGTCTACCCAGCGGAAATAGAGCTCACCAGAGCGGGTGGCACGCAGGTAAAACTCGAACAACGGATTGGCTGATGTGCCAGTGGTGGGCTCGACCCGAAACACTTCCTTGTCATGCAAGATGCACTGCAAATGTCGGATCACATTGCGTTTGACCAATACACCTTCCAGGTCGCGCAAGAAACCACTGTCCATCGGGTGCTGGACCAACAAACGCAACTTGAACACATCGCCTTCGAGGATGCGGTTGGGGACTTGTAATCGTGCGGTTGTCATGCGTTACCCGTTGTCAATGCAAGCCGCTTCAGTGACCACCACTTCTTGCGTTTCGTAGCGAAAAGTACCGTCAGACAAACGGGCCAAGGCCACCACCATTTGGGTGCCTGATAAGCGCACACGCATGCTCAGTTCAGCGCGCCCATTCCATGGGCCCAACACAAACATCGCCATCAATGGCACAGGGTTGCGTTGCGAGATCAGGTAGATGTGGGTCACATGAGAGGCCTCGGTCATGGGGCTGTCAACCTTCAGGCTCAAAGGGACCAAATGGCCGTTGTCTGCCAACATGGGCAAGGACAAGGTGACGCCTTCGTGCTTCATCGCTTGACGCACCACATAAGGTGCCACCATTTCCTCGAAATTGCGCAACCGCGCATCGCTCAAGTCTTGCACGCGGCCCAGTACCGACATGTCTTGTGCATTCGTTAAACCAGTGCTCACCCCCCACGCGCCGACGGTGGTTTGTAAAAAACGGATCAGGTAATCGCGGCGCGACAACGTTGGCAACATCAAGGTCCTTTGGTGGCAGTGAGCAAGTAGGCAACGATATCTTCCAAGCCTTGCTCGGTGAGTATTGTTTTGCCAATCAAGGGCTTGGCCACATTATGCAAGCCTTGTGTGCTGAAGTAGGCGGGCATGAAGGTTTGCGGGTTGAGCAAACGCGGGTCGGCAATGCGATAGCGAATTTGTTCTGCACTCAGGCGTTGGCTCAAGCCATTGAGGTTTGGGCCCATTTCACCGCCTTCTTTCATACCCGGAATGGCATGGCACAACACACAACCGGTTTCTTGACGGTTGACCAACAGTTTGCGACCGCGCTCTGGGTTGGCGTTAGCGCTCGAGGCTGTGGCGGGCATGACATCGCTTGACGCCCATGCCGTTGCAGCGCTGAACAAAAGCGTGGCAAACCAAATGTGCTTCATGCTTTGACGAGAGACAAACCGTGGTTTTTCAAAGGCAGCGAACGAATGCGCTTGCCAGTCGCGGCAAACAAAGCATTGCCCAGTGCCGGTGCGAGCGGGGCTTGCGCAGGTTCACCAACCCCACCCCAAAAACCGCCAGTAGCAGCGATCACGGTTTCGACCTTGGGCATTTCGTTCATGCGCATCATGCGGTAGTCGTGGAAATTGGATTGCTCGACCCGACCATCTTTGACCGTCATTTCGCCCCAGAAGATCGCGGTCAAACCATGCACCACGCTTCCTTGCAATTGCGCATTGATGTTGTCCGGGTTGACCGCATAGCCCGGGTCGATCCCGATGACGATGCGGTGAATTTTGACTTCACCTCTGGCGTTGACCGACACTTCGCAGACGCATGCGGTCCAACTGCCATAGCCATCAACACTGGCGATGCCGCGGTGTACCCCTTTGGGCAACGGTTTGCCCCAGTCAGCGGCCTTGGCCACTACTTGCAAAATGCTTTTATCGCGGTTGGCTTTTTCGTTGTCAGGCAACAGCGACAAGCGATAAGCCAGCGGGTCTTGTCCCGCCGCGTGGGCTAATTCATCAAGAAAGCACTCGCGGACAAATGGATTTTGTGAATGACCCACCGTGCGCCAAAAACCGACAGGCACATGGGTGGTGCGAATGGCAAAGTCAACCAAGGTGTTGGGAATGGCATAGGGATGGTCGTTGAAACATGCGACAGCTTGTTGGTCCACTCCGTTTTGCAAAGGCATGCGCAGCAATTGTGAAAACAGCGAGGGGGCGCTCACGCGCACATGCAATGCTTTGGGTTTTCCGGCCTGATCCACCGTGGCACGCATGCGCACCAAACTGGCGGGACGGTACAAATCGTGTTGTATGTCTTCTTCACGACTCCACATCAGCTTGACAGGCTTGCCAGGTATTTGCATGGCGATAGCCACAGCTTGACGTGTGAAATCTTGCGGGCTTTTGCGCCCCAGTCCACCGCCCATTTGCATGGCATACACACGCACTTTTTCTTGCGCAATGTCTGCCGTCGAAGCTGCTGCTGTCAGCGTGGATTCGGGGTTTTGGGTAGATGCCCAGATATCGAGTTGGTTTTCTGTCCACATGGCGGTACACACCATGGGCTCCATGGTGGCGTGGGCCAAATACGGGGTGTAGTAGTCGGCTTCCACCACTGGACCAGCGGCCAATACAGCCAAGGTGTCACCGTCATTGCGGGCAATAGCGGTTTCTTTGTGACTCAAACCATCGCGGTACACCTGCATGATTTGGCCGCTGTTGACCGCGCCATTTTTTCCGTTGTCCCAGTCGATGGACACATCGCGCAAGGCTTCTTTGGCACGCCACCAGTTGTCTGCCACCACAACGACGAATTCGCCGAGGTTGATGACTTTGACAATGCCGCGCCGGTTGTCCACTTTGCTGCTGTCCACTGCGGTGGCTTTGCCACCAAAGACTGGCGATTGGGCGATAGCCGCGTGCAGCATGCCTGGTAATTGCACATCGACGCCGTAGCGAATTTTTCCGGTCACGATGTCTGCGATATCAACACGCGGCACAGACTTACCCACCAGCGTCCAAGATTTCGGGTCCTTTAAGGGGATGTCTTTCGGCGGGGTCAATTTCGCGGCATCACCTGCGAGTTGCCCATAGCTGAGTTTTTTCCCGCTGGCGCTGTGTACGACCATGCCCATGCTGGCTTTGCATTCGGATGTCGCCACACCTAAGCGTTGGGCGGCTGCCTCAACCAACATGATGCGTGCAGCAGCACCTGCTTTGCGCAGATAGTCTTGCGAGTTACGAATGGTGCGACTGCCCACACTGGCCATGTCGCCATACACCCGTTTGCGACGCAAATTGTCATGCGCCGGCACATCCACGATACGCACTTTTTTCCAATCGACTTCCAGCTCTTCAGCGACAAGCATCGGCGCAGAGGTTCGGCTGCCTTGGCCCATTTCGGTACGCGCGTAGCGGATCACCACTGACTCATCAGGATGTATGTCAATCCAAGCATTGACTTCGGAACTGTTGGCTGCAGCAGCGGACTGCGGCCATACAAAGCCAAGACTCAAGGTGGCGGCTGTGCTGCCACTGACTTGCAAAAATAAACGGCGGTTGATTGGCGAGTTGCTCATGATTTGCCTCCGGCTTGACGTGCTGCTGCATGGATGGCGGTGCGTATGCGTGCGTAGGTGCCACAGCGGCAAATATGGGTCATCGCCGCATCTATGTCTTGGTCGGTGGGTTTGGGTTTTTTCTTGAGCAAGGCGACAGCAGCGAGCATTTGCCCGCCTTGGCAATAGCCACATTGCGGCACCTGGTGGTCAATCCAAGCTTGTTGTACCGCATGCAACTTGCCCTTGTCTGCCAGTCCTTCGATGCTGACGACTTTTTGACCGTCAGCCGATGACACGGGGTAACTGCAAGAGCGTACCGGTTCACCATTGAGTAATACGGTGCAAGCTCCGCACTGTGCGATGCCGCATCCGTACTTCGGCCCTTTGATATCGAGTTCGTCGCGCAACGCCCACAGCAGGGGCATTTCGGGTTCTACATCGAGTTCGTGGTTTTTTCCGTTGACATGGAGTTTCATGGAGCCGGTCCTTATGAAAGATAACGTTTAAGTGCATCCGCACACACAGCAACGCCGGTGTGGGCTTCACGCATGATGCGACCCATGGTGATGAAGCCATGGATTTGCCGTTCAAAACAAATGTATTCGGCACTGCTGCCAGCCGCTGACAAGGCATTGGCGTACATGCGCCCCTCGTCGCGCAAAGGGTCAAACCCAGCGGTCAAGACCAGCGCTGGCGGCAAGTCAGCATGTGATTGCGCTTTGAGGGGTGAGGCGCGCCAGTCATGCGCCATGTCGCGCTCAGGCAAGTAATGGTCCATGAACCAATGCATGATGTCGGCGGTTAACGCGTAGCCTTCACCGTTGTCGTGATAGCTTTGCGTGTCCGGGTACATCAAAGTGGCAGGATAAATCAGCAATTGAAAAGCCGGTTGATACGCTTGTTCCCGCGCGCCCAAACACACCGCTGCAGCCAAATTGCCACCTGCGCTGTCGCCGCCTACAGCGATGCGTTCAGCAGCGATATGCAAGTGCTGGGCGTTGTCAGCCACCCATTGAAATGCGGCTTGCGCATCGTCATAAGCAGCAGGGAAAACATGTTCCGGTGCCAATCGGTAGTCCACCGAAAACACTGCACAACCACTGGATTGGCAGAGTTGACGACACAACACATCATGTGTGTCTATGTCGCCAATCACCCAACCACCCCCGTGGTAGTAAACCAGCGCCGGTAGAACTTGCGTGGCTAACGTGCCTGCTGGGCGGAATTCTCGAATTTTGATGTGTGTACCGTTCATCGCTACCTGGTGGTCGTGGCAGCGAGACACCTCTGGCGGTTCAGGTTGTGTGAACCCTTTGCGCATCAAATAGGCTTGGCGTGCTTGCACAGGGGTTTGCTCATTGAAAGCAGGCACCGCTCTTTCAACCATGAGTTGCAACAGAAATTTGGCTTGGGGGTCGAGCATGGCAGTCAGCAGTTTGTGGACAGGTAAAGCAGCACTGCCTTAAGAGGCGGGTGCCACGAGTGAATAAGCATTTTCATGGGTTTTCAGCCATTCCTGGGACAGAGCGTCCGGGTGCTGGGAGGGATGAAAATCAGCGTTGAAGTAGTCGCGCCAAAGAGCATAGCTTTCACGAAACAAGCCGCCTTTGGCAAACAAATGCCGCCAAGCACTGCGCCATGTGGACACCTTGAACAAGGCGCCGTCATGCCAAAGATTGTTGACAGTTTGGCGCAGCAAGTCGGTCAGAAAAAACCAAGTGACGCGACGCATCCAGCGCAGTCGCCATGTTTCATCGCCACCCAATGCTTTGTAAACATCAAATGCGGTGGATCGGTGCTCGCTTTCTTCGCTGGCATGCCACAGCCACAGGGTTTTCAGTCTGTCATCGGCGTTTGCTAAGAACCAAGGATTGGCCAGCAACCAATGGGCGAACACTGCGGTGTAGTGTTCTGTGGCTGCAGTGGCGGCCAGGGAATGGCGCAGGTCAAAGGTTTGCATGATCGCAATGCGTTTTGCCGCACGATTTTCCCAATGGTTGACCATGCCAAGCGCAGTCAAATGCAGGTTGTACAGGCTGTGGACTCGGCGGTGTACGGCTTCTTGCCCGACAAATCCCTTGACCTCGTCTTTGAACAGCGCTTGTTTATCCAGCGGCAATTGCTTCAAGCCATCGCGCACACTGTCTAGGAAAAATTGTTCACCCACGGGGAAGCTCATGGACAAAGCATTCATGAAGGCGGAGCTAAATGCATCGCCACCATTCCAACGCAGGGCGAAAGGTGTTTTCAAATCGATCAACAACTGGCGGATAACAAGTTGGTTCATGAGGTGTTCATCCAGGTGGCAATTGACAAGGACCGGTGACGAAAAACTTCAATTTCTTGCCATATCTTTGAACAACCTTGATGGCTTTGATATTCACTGGTTCGCGGTTTATTTTGACTTCTGATTCTTCCATGGTTTGCAGATTTTTTCGCTTGACCCATAAACTGGTTTTTGAGGTCAGGTCAACGCCTTCAAATTCCGGGGTTCGAAGGGTGTTGACAAAAAAAGTATAGAGTTTTGGGCCGTCAATTCTGATGTACAAATGGTCACCGATGGAAGTGATCTCTACTTTCACAGAGGCGGGCTCAATCTTGACTTTGTCCATTTCTGGAAAACTGCCTTGTACGTCGCAGGTCAGGGTGTACGCCCACGCTGGTTGCAACAGGCATGCCGAGCACAGCAAAGCTGACAGCGCCCATCGTGGGTGCCAGCGCGCCGCAAAACCGTTTAAGAACGACAAAACCATGACAGCCTCTCAATATTGCAATCATCGCATGGCAAGTCATGCCCCTTGGCTGCTCAATTCCAAGCCATTGACAGGTACTTGGTTATTATTCAAAGCTGTGAATTGACTTCATCTCTCAAAAGGACTGACCGTGGTTACCAACAAAGCACGATGGATAAATGGTTCGGTGGTGGTGGCTGCGGTGTGTGCCACTTGGCCTTGGACTGCCGGGGCGTTTGACGCGGGCAAGATGGAAGATTTCAAAACCACCAATGTGTGCAAATACTGTGATTTGACAGACGCCCCTTTGGGTGGGCGAGACATGCGCGGGGCCGACTTTCAAAACGCTAATCTCTCGGGGGCAGTATTGTCCAAGGCCAATTTGAGCGAGCGTCCTATGGAAAAACGCACGCTCGTCACCAATTTTGAAGACGCCAATTTGCGCCGCGCAGACTTCAGCGGCGCCAACTTGCACATGGCCAATTTCACCAACTCCTATTTGCGTGAAACCAATTTATCTGGGGCGGACTTGGGAGAAGCGGTGTTGATAAATGCCAACTTGAAAGGTGCGGTTTTGGCAGGTGCAAATTTAAAAGGTGCCAAGACAGACGGCGCGAAATGGGACGAGGTTAAATTTTGCAAAACCACCATGCCCGACGGCACGGTAAACGACAGTGGCTGTTGAAAAAATACCCCAAAGTAGTTCGAATTTTTTCAGTTTGAATCCTGTTGTACTCTTCTGTCATTGAACGCTGCTGCCAATTGCCGCTCGGGCATGATTTGCAATTGGCAGCGTGTCGCTTTAATCGTCTTCACCCGGTATGGTGGGTTCACGCAATTTGACGGGTTTGCTTCCTGTTTTTTTGCGAAAGTGGATGTTGAGCAATTCAACACCAAATGAGAATGCCATGGCAAAGTAGACATAGCCCTTGGGAACGTGGTGGCCAAAGCCTTCAGCAACCAGCACCACGCCCACCACCACCAGAAAGCTCAGCGCCAGCATTTTGATTGATGGATGGGCCTCTACAAATTCACCGATAGCACGCGCAAACAGCATCATCAGTCCCAAAGAAATCACAACGGCGGCGATCATGATGCGCACATCATCGACCATGCCGACGGCAGTGATGATGGAGTCCAGTGAAAACACCAAATCGATGATGATGATTTGGGCAATGATGGCCATCACATTGGCTTTGACTTTGATACCTGTCGCATGATCGATCTCTTCACCTTCTAAGGACTGGTGAATTTCAGCCGTGCTTTTCCAAATCAAAAACAAGCCACCCGCCAGCAGAATCAAATCACGACCCGAAAACGGCTGTTCCATGACGGTGAACAGCGGCTCCACCAAGCCAATGATGAAAGACAGCAATAACAACAAGGCGATTCGCAAAAACATGGCCATGAACAAACCGATGCGTCTGGCCATTTCTTGTTTGGCTTTTGGCAATTTACTGACCAATATGGAAATAAAAATGATGTTGTCTATGCCCAGCACCAGTTCAAGCAAAGTCAAGGTGGCAAGCGCCATCCACATCTGGGGGTTGGTTAACAAATCCATGTAGTTATCTCGCGGTAAAAAAGAAAGAATGTAGCCGATGCTCTCATTGAGCAATTGTGTGGTGTTTCAAATCTGTGGATTGGCGTGCCGACGGATACGAATATAACGATACCTTAACCACGCGTTACGAATCAACTGGTAGGTCAGCCACATGAACCATCCAGAAAAAATGATGTCGCTCAGGAAATGCCCACCTTGCATGACGCGGGTAGTGCCAATCAAAGCCCCGGCTGCAACACCGGCCAACAGCCAACGCTGTCGCACGCGGCGACCACGCCACATGCCCCAAGCCATCCAGACAAAGCCGCCAGCCGCGTGGCCGCTGACAAAAGAGCAATTGTGGTCACACAAGGGTTGGTAATGAAATACCGGGACAAAATCTTTGGTTCCGTTATAGGGCAGGGTTTGATATGGATGCGGCCTGCCGACATGGTCTTTCAATACCCAATCCACCAAAAAACCAATGCCAATCACCGTCAATAGCAGCCAGGCGACAACGCCTTTTCGCCAACGCAAACCGAGCATTTGAGGCCGAAAAACATTGACCAACAGCACAAGCATTGCCGACACGGTCACCAGTTTGTTGAGTTCCGGGGTGTACACATAAATCCATTTGATCCACCACCACTGGTTGGCGGGAAAACTTTGCGTCGCAGCATCGAAAAAATAATGTGACACCCGCAAATCTGTCTCTGGGAAAGCCAAAAAAAATACGATGCACAGCAACAACCAAGGCAGCGGTTTTGCAAAGGGTTTAAACAAGAAAATCATGACACTGATTGTTGACGCAGCTTCGCGAATCGGGATAGGGCTCCGGCGATGCCCACCGTGGCGATCAGGTCAAATGCCAAACGTTCTGCCGGGGTGTGGGTGGTCGCCATAAACAGGTAAGTCACCAAAGCTATCTCTGCCAGTAACAACCCGATTTGTGCCCATCGTGTTCGCAAGCGAGGCTCCCATGCATGGCGTGACTCCCACTCTTGCGCGAGTGCTACCACCATCCATCCCACGCCGGCACCAGCAATCAAGTCGGATGGCCAATGAGCACCCACCATGACACGCGACAACACCACCAAGGCGGCGAATAACGCCATCACCAAGCCCAGCCATTTGAATTTCTTGCCAGAAGGAAGAAACAAGCAAAGCAATGTGACCGCTGCCACCACAGTCATGCTGTGTCCGGACGGCAGTGAGTTTGCGGCGGCGGCAGGTACGCCAATCGTATGAATCACTCCGGGCTCGAGCACGCCCAAAGGTCTGGGGTGTGAGAACCATGACTTCAACAAAGGCGACAACAGCGAGCCAATCAAAAAGCATTTCAAGGAAAGCGCTGTGCCGTGGCGGGTAAAGCGCGTGAAAACCAGCAGCAGCAGCAGGGCAGCTCCACCTTCGCCAAATTGGGTAAGAAAAGACCAGAACGGGTCAATGCCTGCAACCGCATGGTTTAAAAAAAGCATCCATTCTTGGTTGACCGGCAGAGCTGACAGGAACACGCCAGCCAGAAAAAAAGAGCAGGAAAGAATCAAAAGCCGCAGGCTCATAGGGCGCAGGTGCGTTTCGTTGTTAAGCGGCATCATTGATTGGATTGTAAGCAGGCTGCTGATGACCCTGAACCTATTGGGTATAGTGCACTGCTACTCGGAAAGTCATGGTCATGCCAACTACCAAGAAAAAAATCATTCAGCACCTTCAGTCTGAAGTATTTTGCAAACTCGGTATCTCACCCATACACGGCATTGGTGTGTTTGCGATCCGCCCCATACCTAAAGGCATCAATCCCCTGAAAAGTTACATACGCACGCATGAGATTGATGTGCCAAAAAAGGATTTAAAGGATTTACCCAAGGGCGTCAAAAGCCAAATAGACATGTTTTGTTATTACAACCGAAAGACGGTGAGTATTCCCGTCAATGGGTTGAACTCATTTGACCTGGCGGTCTACCTTAACCACTCCAAGCAACCCAATTTGCGGTTTAAAAAAGTTGGCGTGTTAGAAAGTGTGAAAGCGATCAAGCAAGGCGAAGAACTGTTTATCGATTACGACATCAGCTTTGGCGAGAAGCACTATTTTTGATCAACCCTCCATGGCCAGTTCGCTGTGCTGGTTCACAAGCTGAGGCAGGACGGTGGGGTGACGGTAAATTTGATTCAACTCGTGAAGTTTGAAGTCTGTGATCAACGGTGATGTGGGGTCAGTCGCCAAAGGATGATTCGGATCTATCAAAGCCAGTCCATAAATAGGCTCGTAATCTGTCACGAACAATGCTTTGTAACCGTAATCATCCACAGGCCCTAGGTTGTAATAGCGCAGTCCGTTTTTAGCAGCCCAGCGGCAGGCTTGCAAACATGCATAGATACCCGGTGAGCGGTTTTTGTAATCACGGTTCCATTGACAAAAGCTGCCGTACAACTGGTTGTATTTAGGCAAAAGAATAGACACATCGGTCAGAACAAGTTCGCCCTCTGGACTGTGCACACGAAGTATCAATACATCCAAATTGCGAACATAGTCGACAAAGCCTTCAACTTCACGGTCGTCGATATAGTAATTGGCGAAATGCTCACCGCCCATTTCAAACATGTCTTCAACAGTCAATTGAGAGCCGAGAACCACTTCTTCGGTGAATAAAAAGTGTTTGTATTGCTTGTCGTATTCTCGGAATTTTCGCTCGCGGCGCGGTTCTTTCCAAAACGTCTCATCCATGGTGTTGACCAAACCGTATTTGTCATTGATGGGCACACCAAAGGGACTGTCGGGCGGCAGGGCATAGACCACAAAAGGCCGGGGCGCAGACTCCAGCATTTCTACAGTAACGTTGATATAGGGACAGAGCGCGTCCCATCGTGTGGTGTAGTAAAGAACGTCGTTGTGATCGCTTTCAACCAATAAATTGTCTTGTGTCCAACTCTGGTAACCAACTTCGTGCACTGTAGGTGTAGCAGCAACTGAATTCGCCGGTTTGAATTGGTAGAGCGCGCCATTCATCGTATTGCCCTTAAATGTTTGAATTCTTCTTGTTTTGTTTGGGTCTGAAATGTGCAGCAGTGATGCGCTTGAGATCAAAATACTCGACATCCACTTGGTGGTTCAGTTGCAAAAACGCAGGATCTGTTTTTTCCAACCGAGCAATGTCTTGTTTCACTTTATGCAGGTGCGCGCTTGCATCACTTTTAATGTTTGACAAACCGAGCAGATAGTCATCCATCAGGGGACAGTCGGTGTCAAAGTAAAAACTTTTGTTGTTCGGGTTGTAACTGAGTGGGTAAAGATTACAGCCAAACGGTTTGCTTTTACCCATAGTGCAACCGCTTGGACCCAAATGTTCGCATTCGTTTTCTATACAAACCGAGCCGAGTTTTTTTTGTTCGGTGGCGGTCAATGTGATTTCAAGAGGAGGATAGCCAGCCTCCACATTGCAACACCGCTGACACTGCGCACAGTGGTCAAACAGCACGCACAAGCCCTAAACCGGATAAGGTATTTCGACAGAACATCACTTCCTTAAATCCTTGGTGTGTCATCAAGTGCGAAAAAATATTTTGGGAATTATTAACGTTTTTGAGATACGCAGTCAAGAAATGATTTACTTCGCAATTTGACATTTGACTGTTTTTGCAAGTCAAAGACACACTGCTTTTGATCAGCTGATGGTGTGTTGGCTTTTATGGCGAAATTAAGGTGCTGCTTGAACTGTACGCACTTGAACCAAGTCGCCTTGGGTCACTCCATCTGGCGGATTTTCAATCACTCTGTCACTGGCTTCAACCCCTGACAACAACTCCAGTCGATTGCCATGGTCACGCGCAATCACCACGGGCTTCATCACCACCCGGTTTTCAGTGTTCACCGTGGCGATCAGCAATCCATTTTTCGTGTAGACCAAAGCGCTTGGTGGGACGCTGAGCATATTGGCTTGGGGTGGGATGGAGAAGCTGACACTTGCATAACCACCGGGCAGCAATTCGCCGCGTTTGTTTTCAGCGGAGAGTTGCACCAACATACTGCCTGAACTGCTGCTGATGGCTTGTGACATGGACTGAACTGTTGCTGTAAACACTTGACCCGGCTGCTCAGGCACAGTGAATTTTGCGGTGGTACCTTTTTGAATATGGGAGACTTGGTTTTGCGGCAGATTCACATACAAACGCAAACGCTTTACGTCAGACACCACAAATAATTCTGTGCCGGGCGCTCCGCCAACATTGATCAATTGACCAATATCAGTATTGCGAACAGTCACCACACCGTCAAAGGGAGCCACGATACGGCTGAAATTTTTCAATGCTTGCAAACGGTTGACGTTGGCCTGGGAGGCATTGACAATAGCGAGCTTGGCGTTCAGATCAGCCAGCTTTTCCTCGACGGCTTGAGGAGACACAAAGTTGGTGGCCTGCAATGACTGCCAACGCTTGGCGGTGTTTTCCGACAAAGCGGCATTGGCTTGGGTACTGGCCAACTCGGCTTTGGCTTGGAGAATTTGCTGGTCTAAGTCTGGTGTGTCGATTTCAGCCAGCACTTGACCTGCTTTGACGGACATGCCAATGTCGGCTTTCCAAGTCTTTAAGTAGCCGCTGATGCGCGAATACAAAGGGGCCTTCGCATAGGCCTCTATACGGCCGGGCAGGCTCAGTGTAGACGCGTCACTGTTGCTGGTGGGCGTCATCACATTGACCGTCAACGTGGACTGTTTATCTGCCAGTACTTTCAATTGGGCCGCATCTTTGGCGCGGACTTGCAATCCGTTGAACACCACCACTGCAGCAAGCACGCTTGCCGCAATCAATGCCGTCCACAACCAACCACGTGAAACAAACGATCCTGACTGCTTAAACATGACTGACTCCAGAGGAAAACGAGGGACTGGCGCTGGCGCCATGACGGTTATGCACCATGCTGAATAAGAGCGGGACAAATACCAAAGTGGCCACTGTGGCCAGCATCAGGCCGCCAATCACGGCTCGGCCCAGCGGTGCATTTTGCTCGCCGCCTTCACCCAGACCCAGGGCCATGGGCACCATGCCGATCATCATGGCTAACGCGGTCATCAGCACTGGCCTGAAACGCACAAAGCCGGCATCCAACGCAGCAGCGATGGGATCGCCCAATTGCTCAAGACGCTCACGCGCAAAACTGATCACCAAGACGCTGTTGGCAGTGGCCACACCCATGCACATGATCGCCCCAGTGAGCGCTGGAACGGACAAACTCGTGCGCGTTGCAAATAGCATCCAAACGATGCCAGCAAGGGCAGCAGGCAGGGCGCTGACAATGACAAACGGATCGCGCCAAGATTGAAAATTCACCACGATCAGGAAATAGATCAACACCACAGCGCCCAACAATCCCCAGAGTAATCCGGAGAAAGCTTTTTCCATGGTGCGTACCTGACCCAGCATTACCACTTTGCTGCCCTTGGGTACATCGGCTTGTGTCGCCGCAATCACGCGTTTGACTTCACGGGCCACTGAGCCCAAGTCGGAGTCTTGGGTGGTGGCATTGATTTGCACCAGAGGCTGAATATCGTATTGACTGACAACAGCATTGCGCGTGGTGCGGTTGATGGTTGCCAAAGCACCCAGCACCGGTTGATTGGTGTTGGCGCTGTTGCCGACCGGCAAATTGGACAAAGCATTCAGCGAGTCCATGTTGTATTGCGGGGTTTGCATCACCACGCCATAAGAAATTCCATTGGCGGGATTGAGCCAAAAGGTGGGTGCCACTTGGCTGCTGCCAGCAAGATTCACCACCATGTTGTTGGTGACATCTCTGGGTGTCACGCCCAAGTTTTGTGCCTGCGTCCTGTCGATATTGACCTCAAACACAGGACTTTTGGCAGATTGCTGAATGCGCGCATCGGCCAAGCCGGGAATACGGCGAATTTCCTTGAGCAATTGATTGGCGTAATCAAAATTTGCGCTGAGGTTAGCGCCGCGAATTTGAATTTCAATCGGAGCAGGCGCGCCAAAGTTCAAAATTTGGCTCACGATGTCCGCAGGAGGAAAGGAGAACACTGTGTCTGGAAACGCATCGGGCAAGGTTTTTCTCAACTCACGCACATAGTCGGCCGTGGGCTGGTGTCCTTTGCGCAAAGCAATTTGAATGTCGCCATCCATGCTGCCAATCACACCGGTGTTGTTGTAAATCAAATTGATCCAGCTTGGTGGCAAACCGATGTTGTCCACCAATGTTTCTATTTCTTGATCAGGGATCACTTGGCGGATGGCATCTTCAATCTTTGCAAATCGCGCTGCTGTTTCTTCGACCCGGGTACCCACAGGCACACGGGCATGAATCAAAATTTGGCCACCGTCCACATCTGGGAAAAAATTGGTGCCCAAATGAGGTACCAAAGCAAAAGTAGCCATGACAAAGCCCATGAACCCGATCACGACGGGCCAGCGATGGGCCAGCGACAGTTCCAACAGGCCTTTGTATCCGGCACGGAATTTTTCAAAACCCATTTCAAAGCTGCGCTGAAAACGCATGATCGGGTTGCGCGTCGGTGGCAGGCTGTTGCTGTTGCCATGCATATCCGTGTGGGGTGCATGGGGTTTGAGAAGGTACTTGGCCATGGTGGGAACCAAGGTTCTTGACAGAATGAAGGAAAAAGCCATGGCCAGCATCACTGACAAGGCCATGGGTACAAACAAGAACCGCGATACACCTTCCAAAAAAAACATCGGCACAAACACAATACAAATACACAGCAACGAGATAAATGCAGGTGCCACGATTTGTTCGGCACCGTCAAGAATGGCTGTCTCCACATCCTTGCCTTTTTCAAGGTGCCAGTTGATGTTTTCAATGGTGACCGTGGCGTCATCCACCAAAATACCCACGGCCAAAGCCAAACCGCCCAAGGTCATGATGTTGAGCGTTTCGCCCAAGGCATACAGACCAAGCAAAGCGCCCATGATGGACAACGGAATAGATACAGCGATGATGATGGTCGAGCGCCAACTGCCTAAAAACAAAAATATCATCAAGCTGGTCAGTGCTGCTGCAATCATGCCTTCCATGGCCACAGCGTTGATTGCCGAGCGTACAAACATGGATTGGTCGTTGATTGGCATGACAGTCAGAGCTTCAGGCAAAGACGGTTTGATCGCTTCGAGTTTTTCAAGCACGCCATCAACGATGGCCAGTGTGGAGGTGGTGCCATTTTTCAGCACAGACATCAACACAGAGCGGTTGCCGTTGACATGGACGATGTTGGTTTGCGGTGCGTTACCGTCGTGAACATGGGCAACATCGCGGATGTAGACCATCGCACCGTTGACGCTTTTGATAGGCAAGTCGCCCAAGTCTTTGATGGTGGCGGCAGCATTGTTCAAGCTGATGGTGTATTCCAGGCTGTCGATTTTTTGTGTGCCTACCGGTGTGATGATGTTTTGCGAGGCCAGTGCAGCGGCCACATCTTGCGCGCCCAATCCGCGCGCTTGCAGTTCGGGCAGGTTCAAATCAATTTGTACTTGGCGGGATTTACCGCCGTATGGAAACGGAATGGCGGCCCCCGGCACAGTGACCAAAGGTGTGCGCACTTGCGTTAACCCAATGTCTGCCAAGTTTTGCTCTGAGAGGCCTTGTCCTGCAAGTGCGAGTTGCAAAATCGGCACGGTCGATGCGTTGTAGTTCACGATCAACGGCGGCAACGTGCCGGGCGGCATTTGACGGATCAGCACCTGGGAAATAGCTGTCACTTGCGCGTTGGCAATGGCAATGTTGACGCCCGGATGGAAAAATATTTTCACAATGCCTACGCCGGCGTAAGAGTTGGCTTCAATATGCTCGATGTCATTGACGGTCGTGGTCAGCACACGTTGGTACAAGGTACTGATGCGCCCCGCCATTTGATCGGGAGGCAAGCCCGTATAGGCCCAGGCCACTGCGATCACTGGGATGCGTATTTCAGGAAAAATATCGGTGGGGGTTTTAAGCGCTGCCAGTGGCCCCAGTATCAATAAAAGCAAGGCCATCACCACAAACGTATACGGACGCTTGATCGCCAGACCAACTACATTCAACGCCATGTGTAACTTTCTCTAATGACAACCGACGGTTAGGGCACCCGGTCAGCGAAAGGGTTTTATAGCGAGGATTATCAACATTTTTGAAACCTCTGCCGCAATAACTTCAGACTTTTGGTGCGACTGCCATCTGCCAATTGCATTTCATCGTCCAGGAATTTTTCGGATGGCACACGTAAGCATTCGTACAACGCTTGGCATGTCTCACGAGCGGTTTCCCCCGGCCATTTGGCGGGCAGCAAATCTGCAGGCAGAAGTGGGTCACGCAAGAGCAAGCGTCTGTAGTCGTGGATCAGTAGCAAACGCAGCAAAAAAGAATTTTCTTTTTGATGGGACTCCTCAGAAAAATGAGGATTTCGCCATTCATGAAGCAAGGGGAGGTAAGTTTTCACAAACGCTTGATAGTGGATGGCGAGTTCGTCCAAGCCCCAAGTTTGTGCAACCACTTCACTGTCGCTCAGGCGACCTGGCAGCGGTAAACCTGTGGCCTTGAGCGGCCACAAACTCTGCTGCAAATGCCCAAGTCCTTCGCGTTGCAACCATACAAAGGCCTGATGCAAATCCGCGCCGGGGTGCACAAAAGCGTGGTTTTGCCATAAACCAAATCCTTGCCAGCGCAACGCCTTTTTAAGCAGTTCTTTGTCTTTCGGCTTGATTTTTGAAGAAACCATCAGCAGACGCCAGTGACCATCCCAGTCGGGAGAGCGGCTGGCGTAAATGTGTTGGGATGCGGTGGCGATGCGGCTGGCGCCTGCGGCACTCAACGCATAGTTGGTGCGTCTGCCGTGGGTGCTTGTTTGTAACCAGTCGTCTTTGACCAAACGAAATATGGCGGTGCGGATCAAACGCTCATTGACTTGCAGCGGTGACAACAGGCGGATGAGGCAACCCAGCCAAACCGCACCACCACGCGGGTAAACCGCGTCACCAAATAAGGAAACAATAAGTGAGCCAGCTTGCACGCGTTCCTTGTGGATGAATCGCTGGATGCGCTTGTCGGTCTTGGTAGCCATGGCTTTTGGGCAATGCGAGAGCAGGGTTGTGCGTATTAAACATGATACATAAATATCTGGTTTTAATTTATTTTTGTATCAGTTAAGATGGGGCTTCCAATTCGCAGGTGAATCTATGTACACACAGTCATTCAATGTGCCCGACGGCGGAACCAGTGCAAGCCCAGTGCTTGACATCAAGCCGGTACTCTCCGCGCAAGAGCAACAATTACTGGCGCAAGCCCAAAACCGTTTTGATGCGGTGATAGATGCAGATGGGAAAATCGAAGCGAAGGACTGGATGCCAGAGGCATACCGTAAGACGCTGGTCCGCCAAATCAGCCAACATGCGCACAGCGAAATCGTGGGCATGTTGCCCGAGGGAAACTGGATCAGCCGTGCACCAAGCCTCAAGCGCAAAGCCATATTGATAGCCAAAGTGCAAGACGAAGGTGGACACGGTTTGTATTTGTACAGTGCAGCAGAAACCTTGGGAACCAGCCGTGACCAAATGCTAGACGCATTGCACACGGGGCGAGCCAAATACAGTTCTATTTTCAATTACCCCACACTCACTTGGGCCGATGTGGGCGTCATCGGATGGTTGGTTGATGGCGCGGCCATCATGAACCAAATTCCCCTGTGTCGCTGCAGTTATGGTCCGTATGCACGCGCCATGGTGCGTATTTGCAAAGAAGAGTCTTTTCACCAGCGCCAAGGCTTTGAGTCACTGATGGTCATGATGCAAGGAAATGCCGAGCAACAAGCCATGGTGCAAGACGCGGTCAACCGTTGGTGGTGGAAATGTCTTGCCATGTTTGGCCCGCCAGATGCTGACAGCACCAACAGCACCCAAGGCATGCGTTGGGGCATCAAGCGAGTCAGCAATGATGATTTACGGCAAAAATTTGTAGACGCAACGGTTCCCCAAGCCAAGGTCTTGGGCATTACCTTGCCTGACCCAGATTTGAAATGGAATGAAGCACGTGGGCACCACGATTACGGTGCGATCGACTGGAATGAATTTTGGGCGACCGTCAGCGGTAACGGGCCTTGTAACAAAGAACGCTTGGCCACACGTGTCAAGGCGCACAACGATGGTCAATGGGTTCGCGACGCTGCCATGGCCTATGCCCGCAAGCAGCAACAACGCTTGCAGCAACCCCAGGAGGCTGCATGAGCCAACCAGCTAGCCAAGGCGAATGGCCGTTGTGGGAAGTATTTGTACGCAGTAAGCAAGGCATTGAACACAAACACTGCGGCAGTTTGCATGCGTCTGACGCACAACAAGCCTTGCGCATGGCGCGTGACGTTTACACGCGCCGACAAGAAGGGGTCAGCATTTGGGTCATTCCCTCGGCGGCTATCACCGCCAGCGACCCGGCGGACAAGGAGAGCTTGTTTGACCCTGCCAAAGACAAGGTGTACAGGCACCCGACTTTTTTTGTGATCCCAGATGAAGTGGGGCATATGTGAGCAAGCTGGCTGATTACGCTTTGCATTTGGCAGATAACGCGCTGATTCTTGGTCAACGCAATGCAGAATGGTGTGGCCATGGTCCGATACTTGAAGAAGACTTGGCCTTG
Source organism: Comamonadaceae bacterium (assembly GCA_027488735.1). Lineage (GTDB taxonomy): Bacteria > Pseudomonadota > Gammaproteobacteria > Burkholderiales > Burkholderiaceae_C > Limnohabitans. Next base: position 378,842 of record JAIYBB010000005.1, read on the forward strand.
GCCAACCATTCGCTGGACTTGATTGGACAAGCGCGGTTGTTATACCAATGGGTGGCACAACTTCGTGGCGATGGCAGTACCGAAGATTCGCTGGCCTATTTTCGCGACCCACATGCGTTTCTCAACTTCACGCTGTTGGAGCTGCCGCACTGCACAGCACTGGCACCTTCAGCCCGTACTGATCGAGACTACGCAGTCACCATCGTGCGAAATTTTTTCTTTAGCAGTTACATGCTGCTGGTGTGGGAAGTACTGCAAAGCCACGAGCAGTCTCAACTTTCTGCGATTGCTGCCAAGTCACTCAAAGAAGTGCGCTACCACTGGCAACATGCCGCTGATTGGTTGATCAGGTTAGGTGATGGCACGCCAGAGTCGCATGACAGGGCGCAAGCAGCCTTAGATTTTTTAATGCCGTACACACAAGAGTTTTGGTGTGATTGGCCTGCCGCCAAACAGGTTTTGCCAGACTCTTCCGCTTTGAAAAATAAGTGGACGCTCATGGTGAGCGATGTCATCAAAGAGGCGCAATTGCGTCAGCCAGACGCCAGTGGCTATGTCACGCAAGGTGTGCATGGTATTCATTCAGAGCACATTTCTTATTTGCTTGCAGACATGCAAAGTCTGGCCAGGCAGCACCCTGGTGCGCAATGGTGATCGACAACTGGGTAAGCGCTGTGCCGCTGCCTATGGGACCCCTCGAGTTACCCCAGCTCGAGACCGAAGAGGCGACCATTTGGCAGTTGTTGGAATCGGTGTGTGATCCGGAAATTCCTGTGCTGTCATTGCGAGAAATAGGCGTTCTAAGAGCGGTGAAAGCTGCGCCAAACGGCTGGCAGTTGTGGATCACACCCACTTACAACGGTTGCCCAGCCATGTCGCAAATGAAGGCCGACCTGTTGACTGCTATGCAACAAGCAGGCAAGCAAGCCGAAGTGTTCACCTGTCTTGCTCCGGCATGGTCGAGCGACTGGATCACTGTTACAGCCAAAGAAAAGCTGCGCGCCTACGGTATTGCACCCCCGCATTCAAACGCCGCGCCAATCGCTATTGGCCATATTCGATGGGCAGGCAAGATGAGCCGGGTACAAGTGGCTTGTCCGCAATGCGGAAGTTTAGACACCACCGAAACATCGCAGTTCGGCTCTACCGCATGCAAAGCCATGTACAGATGTTTAGCTTGTGCTGAACCGTTTGACTACTTCAAACCTTATTGAAAATAAATGACACAGTCTCAGCGCCGAACATTTCACGAACTTCAAATCGCCAGGGTAAGGGCTGAGGCTGCGGGCTCGTTGGCAGTGGCCTTTGCCATACCCTCAGAACTGCATGCGCAATTTGCATTTCAACCTGGGCAGTTTGTGACCTTGAAATCTGTGATCGATGGGCAAGAGATTCGGCGCAGTTACTCCATATGCAGCAGCACCAAGCGATATGCAGATTTGCACGAGATTGAAATTGGTATTCGTGCGGTGCCGGGGGGCTTGTTTTCTTGCTGGGCCGTTCAACATTTCAAGCCAGGTGTACGGGTGTCCGTCATGCCACCGGACGGCAGATTTGTGTCGCAACATACGCAAGCCATACACCGTGTGGGTTTTGCTTCTGGGTCAGGCATCACGCCTGTGTTGTCCATCATGGCCAGCACCTTAGAGCAGCAAGCTGACTCTGAATTCACATTGGTTTACGGTAACCGCAACATGGCTTCTGTCATGTTCAATGAAGAACTGCAGGATTTGAAAGACCGCTTCACTGACCGGCTCACGCTTATCCATGTGTTGTCCCGTCAAGCGCAAGAGGTGGCGTTGCTGCAGGGGCGTCTTGATGAGGCCAAGGTCGTTCAGTTGCTTCAGTCAGTGATGTCACCTCAAACCATTGACGAAGTGTTTGTCTGCGGCCCTTCTGACATGATGGACAGCACCTGTCGTGCATTGCTGCACAGTGGTGTTGCACAAGAGCGTATTCGCACTGAACGATTTTTAGCCCCTGATGAGACCGCGAGAACACCTCTGACCAACTCGCAAGAATCTTTGAAAGATGATGATGCATCAGTGGCTTTGACGCTGATATTGGATGGCAAACAGCATGTGCTTCGCATGTCAGCCGATCAGAAGATATTGGATGTCGGATTGGCCGCAGGCCTGGACCTGCCGTATTCTTGTCGCGGGGGAGTATGTTGTACCTGTCGTGCCAAAGTCATGCATGGCAGTGTTGAGATGGAGAAAAATTTCACACTTGAAGCTTGGGAAACCACACAAGGGTTTGTCCTGTCGTGTCAGTCAAAACCTACCAGCCAAGCGGTGACATTGAGCTTTGATGAGCGTTGATGTTTTGTTCTATCAGGTGATTTAACCCCATGCATGTCGGGTCGATGCAGGACCGGCTGCTAAGCCCGGAGTGTCTGCATTAATATGCATTCATGATGTATTTGTACCTACCATGTTGAACCGGCGCCGCTTGATCGTTTCCCTGATGTGGCTGGGTTGTTCATTCGCGGGCGCACAAGCACCGGTTGGCTTGCTGGCGTGGACCAAAGACCACCCAGACTGGAAAACTGAAAAAAAAGAGTTGGCACATATGGCTAGCCAATGTGCCACTATGTATGACTTGATAGGTAATTTTTTTGCGGCCAATCCTATCCACGAAGAACAACGCCGCAGTGCCAATGTTTTTTTATCGAACAGTGATATTTACGCACGCATTGGCTATTTCCTGAGCATTCGCCAAGGTATGAGCGAGCAAGAGGCGGTCGCGCGTCAAACAGCGTTCCAAGCGCAGTTCAACCAACAGATGCAAGAAAATTTACTGGCACACAAAAATATCATGATGCCACCACTGAGCGACGATGTAGAAGTGTGCATGGTGAATTTCAAATTCGCACAAGTGCAGGCCAGGCAACTCGAAGCGGAATACGCCAAAACACGAGCCAACCCCACACCCGCGATTTCGCCGGGGGACAAATCTTTTGACATGGTCACCTTGGACGCTATTTGGCGGTTCATCAAATCCAAAACTGGCGCTCCCGTTGATTTGGTCATGCCGAATCTGGTGATTCAACCAGGGCTTCCCACCACAGCGCGCATGGTGTTTGAATTTCCTTCTGAAGACCAGCCGCAAAATACTTTGCAAATTAACGTCTCACCTCGCACTTTGCAGTTGTGGAGTCGTCCGATGGTGAATTGGGCGCTGGGTCATGAGTTGGTGCACTACGCCATGTTGATGCGCGAAAACCAGTGGGTCGTTCAGGCCGTGTATAAAAACACCATCAAGCACCATTGCAACCCAGAGTTTTTGAAACTGACAGGTGATATCGCTGATTTGATTTCGGACGCACAGTCCCCAAGCCGCGAAAGACTCCGCATGTATTCAGAGGTGTTTCGCAGTTGCACTCGCCATCCAGATCAATAGGCGATCCACGACTTCCCCGCGCCCAGCAAAGTGGCGATACCCAAAGCAGCAAATATCACGGCAACGATTCTGTGCACCAATGTCATTGGAATGCGACCAGCAAGTTTGTCGCCAAGAAATACAGCAGGCACATCAGCAATCAACATACCCAGCGTGGTGCCAGCAACCACCATCCACGGTGTGGCGTAATGGGCTGCTAAAGCCACAGTGGCAATTTGGGTTTTGTCACCCATCTCTGCCAGAAAGAAAGTCACGAGTGTGGCGCCAAATACGCCAAATTTCACCGCTACCGCAGTTTCTTCTTCTTCGATTTTGTCTGGAATCAAAGTCCATATTGCCATGGCAATGAACGACACACCTAACACCCAGCGCAAAATATCTGCATCAATGCTGGCTGTGATCCACGCGCCAAGTGCACCCGCCAAACCGTGGTTGACCAACGTGGCAACCAAGATGCCAAGAATGATGGGCACGGGTTTTTTAAATCGGGCCGCCAGAATGAATGCGAGCAGTTGGGTTTTGTCACCGACCTCGGCAAGCGCCACGACACCGGTTGAAATAAGCAAGGGTTCCATGAATTCTTTCTAACTCAACCAGTGCCACAGCAAGTAGCAACAAACCGCCCACATCGATAACACCCAAACAATGCCCCATCGATTGACGGGTTTGGCGTCATGGGTTTGTATCCATGCCTGCGCTTGGCGGTGACATTCATCTTTGACATCTTCAGGTAAGCATCTCACTGCTAACCACACCATGGCTGGCAACAACAATGCGTCATCAAGGTAGCCCAACACAGGGATGAAATCAGGAATCAGGTCAATAGGACTGAGTGCATATGCCACGGCCAAGGCGGCAATGGCTTTGGCAAGCCAAGGCGTTTGTGGATGTCGGCAAGCAAACCACAGCATGACGCTGTCTTGTTTGACACGCCTTGCCCAACGTTGAATGGCATCAAACACTTGCAGCATCAACGTTGTTCAAACAATCGGTCAATCAATACGAGCAACGCCTTGTTCACTGAATCTTGGGGATGTATTTCACAATAGTTATTTAGCTGAGAGACGATGTCTTCATTGGTGGGCAACATCCCGTGGATGTCTTTGCCCGCATGGGTTTTCAGCGTATCACTCAAACCAGTCAGATAGCCATAAACCCATTCGCGTTGCACGACTGTGCTGAGATTGGCCTTGCGTGCGGTGTTCCAGCCACTGCATGGCCTAGGCGTCATGTCCATGGAAAAACACACACCGCAAGAAAAACATGCCATGAAAGCAAAGAAGACCGAAGTATTTGTATGTGAGAGGCGCATCGCGACAGTGTAAGACTGTCAGTTATCTGTTGATGGCTGGCTGCGTTCTAGCAAGATAAAGTTGGTGGCAATACACTGATGTCGATTGACTGAACAGGGAGCAAATATGCGCGTGTTGTTGCTTGGGGCGACGGGCACCATAGGTCAGGCCACCGCCCAGGCTTTGTTGAACTGTGGCCACGAGGTGGTGTGTGTATTGCGTGAAAAGCCCGGCGCAAATGGCGAAACTACGCCCACAGAAATGTTTTTAAAGACAGCAGGCGCTGATGTTCAATTTGGAAATGTATTGAATACAAATGCCCTGTTAAAAGCCAACTGGCTACAACTACCCTTTGACGCCTTGGTCTCGTGTTTGGCGTCTCGCAATGGCACCCCGCGAGACGCGTGGGCGATTGATTACCAAGCCCACTCAGATTGGTTGAAGATTGCGATGGATAAAGGCATAAAGCACTATGTGTATTTGTCAGCCATCTGTGTACAAAAGCCATTGTTGGGTTTTCAGCAAGCTAAATTAGCTTTTGAAAATGAACTCATCGCCTCGGGCTTGACCTATTCCATCGTCAGGCCGACCGCATTTTTCAAATCATTATCAGGACAAGTCAAACGTTTGAAGCAGGGTAAACCATTTTTGCTGTTTGGCGATGGTCAGTTGACAGCTTGCAAACCCATCAGCGACCATGATCTGGGTCAATTCATAGCGAATTGTTTGATCAACAAAAATCAGCAAAATGCAGTGCTACCGATTGGGGGGCCGGGACCCGCCATCAGCCCTTTGCAGCAGGGCGAATATTTGTTCAAATTGTTGGCCTTGCCACCCCATTACAAACATGTACCCGTAGCGCTGTTAGACGTGATTATTTTTGTGTTGAAAACACTTGGGTTCCTCATACCTGCACTGGCTGACAAAGCCGAGTTGGCCCGCATCGGACGTTATTACGCCACTGAATCTATGTTGGTTTGGAACCCAAAGGAGGGGACATACGACGATCAAGCCACGCCAGCGTTTGGGGATCAGACACTTTTTTTGCATTACCGCCAAATGTTGGAGGGTCGTGTTGACGTGCAATTAGGAGAGCACTCTGTATTTTGAAACTTTGTACTGATGCAGTGAAATTGGGTTGTAGACACATTTCATTGCGCAGGGGCAGGGCCAAGAAGGCATCAGTGAGGTTGAGGTAAGCGAAGCGCCCACACGGCCAGACTCAGCCAAGCGGCTATAAACGCCATACCGCCATAGGGCGTTAATGCTTTGAAAACGGTGATGCCGCTCAAATATATCAAGCATATGTTGAGGCTGAACATGAACAAACCCAATAAAAACATAACTGCAGACATCAGCAAAACTTTACTGGTTTTGTGCAGCAAGGCGACCGTACAAACCCCCAGCATCGCCAATACATGGATTTGCTGCATTTGCAATGCGGACTGCACCGACTTCAATGCTGATGGGCTTAAACCCTCACCCATATGCGCCACATAGGCGGCCAACAAAACCGATGAAGCTGCAATCATGCAGGCAATAACAAACAAAATACGGCTAGCGATTTTCATGAGAATTCCCAAGGCTTGGAAGGTTATGATTTTTGGCATGACGACATTACACCGCTTGCCCGTTGCAAAGCTCTTATGGAGCTGCATGTTACTGAGTGGCTTGGCAGTCACTGCCCAAGCAGCAGACCCTTGGCTCAACGATCTGCAACCCTTGCCAAAGCGCGAGTGGAACTACGAACGCGCGCAGCATTTGCTTGAGCGTGCAGGTTTTGGGGCAACTCCGCAAGACATTGAGCAATTGGCCCAACTGACACCCGCGCAAGCGGTGCGAAGGCTGGTGCGCTTTCAAGCCACACCCGACAAATTCAAGCCTTTTGAAGATTCGGGTTCGCATGATGCAGGTCTCGAGCCTTTTGCCGCATCGCGCCCCGCAGCCACCGACTTGGCAAAAGCCACCGGGCAAGCCTTGGGCGTGAAAGTCAAGCCTGCTGGCAACAGGCAAGTGCAACAAGTGGCCGATCGTTATTTGTATTGGCTCAGGGCCTCGCGTTTGGAAACCCACCGCTTGAGCTACTGGTGGGCCAACCGCATGCTCACCTCACCGCGTCCTTTTCAAGAAAAAATGACTTTGTTTTGGCATGGCCACTTTGCCACCACCGAAGAAAAAGTGCGCGACTATCGCAAGCTGCATGTGCAAAATAATGTTTTGCGCAAACACGCCAACGGAAAATTTCGTGACTTGATGGTGGCTGTGGCCAAAGACCCCGCCATGTTGTCATTCCTCGATGCAGCCGCCAACCTCAAGGGCGCACCCAATGAAAATTTTGCCCGTGAAATCATGGAATTGTTCACCATGGGCGTGGGCAACTACACCGAACAAGATATTCGTGAAGCAGCGCGCGCATTCACCGGTTGGAACTACAAAGATTTGAAATTTGTCATCAACCCAGCGCAGCACGACGATGGTTTGAAAACAGTCCTGCAAAAAACGGGGAATTTCAACGGCGAGCAGGTCATTGATATTTTGTTGGCCCAGCCCGTCACTGCCGAGTTTTTGGCAGGTAAGCTGTATCGCTACTTTGTGCGAGAAGATTTATCGCCTCTCTATCAGCAGCAATTGGGTAAGTTGCTTCGCGACTCGGGCTACGATATTGCGGTCTTCATGGAAACGGTGTTGTTGTCCAAAGACTTTTACAGCGAGGCATCGGTCGCCACACGCATCAAGCCGCCTGTGGAACTGCTGATTTCCACCTATAAAAAAATGGGCCTTAAAACCGTGCCGGGCCTGCCCGACTTCAACCAGCAGTCAGAGATGCTGGGGCAAAAATTGTTCTACCCACCTAATGTGGCGGGCTGGGCACAAGGGCGCAGTTGGATCACTCCCGGGCTACTGTTGGCGCGGGGCAATGTGATTTATGACACTGTTTACCCGCCCATCGACTTTGTAGCGCCTGACAGAGTGCCCAACAGCCTGTACCAAATCACTTCAGTGGCAGACCAATTGGCACAAGGTCAAGACATCACCACCGCCACCAAGCCTGTGGGAAAAAACATGGGCGAGATGTCCATGTCCAACCAGGGCGACCGCGATGAAGATTTCAATACCCGCTTGGCCAGTTACAACGCATGGCGCAAAGCCATAGAGAACGTTAAACCCATAGATCGAAGCCCTGCCAAGCTGAGCCTGTCAGCCATGCTGCGCCAAGCCAAATGCAAAACCACAAATGAAGCCGTGGCGTATTTGATCAAGCGTTTTGTGTCGGTGAAAGTCGATGCCAGTGTGCAAGCCCAGATTACCGACATGCTGAGCCAAGACTTGGGCACCTCTGACCTTGCCGCCGCTGACAGTTACATGGAAGATGCTTTACGCAACACCTTGCATGTGATTTTGTCTTTGCCAGCCTACCAATTGGGATAAACATGCACCACGCCAGCTTTCACCGAAGACAGTTTTTGCAAGGATTGACAGGCTTTGGCTTAGGCGCTGCCCTGCCATTTGGCCAAAACGCATTCGCCGCTGACAACCGGCGCATATTGGTGGTGGTGGAACTCACCGGCGCCAACGACGGTTTCAACACCTTGGTGCCGTATGCCGACGACGCCTATTACCGCTTGCGCCCCAAGATAGGCATCCGCGCCAACAAGCTGCGCAAGATTGACGACCAGTACGGCTTCAACCCCGGCATGGCTGGATTTGAGCGTTTATTCAAAGAGGGGCAGATGGCGGTGGTGCACGGTTGCGGCTATGACAACCCGTCGTATTCGCATTTCACTTCTGCAGCCTATTGGCACACGGGTGTGCCCAATGGGGGCGAGAGCTACGGTTGGTTGGGCCGCTTGGCAGATGCCATCGATCCGCAACTCACGCCCAATTTTTTAGTCAATATTGACGAGCGCCAATCTTTGTCCGTGCGAGCAGCACGCCATGTGCCTGTGGTGTTTGATGACCCCGAACGATTTGGTCGCAAAGGTCTCTACCAAAGCCGCCCTCTGATTGACAAAGACTTGAGCAATAACGCACCCAGCAGTAATGCGTCGCAAAAGTTTTTGGAAGACGTGGCACAAAGTGCAAGACAAGCCTCAGAGCAAGTACGAGCGGCATGGCAAAGCTACCAAACACCCGTCGACTACGGCATATTGCCCATGGATTTACCCAAAGTGGCCGCCATGATTGATGCCAAATTACCTACCCGCATCTACCAAACTGCTTACCGACACAATGCTTTTGACACCCATGTCCACCAAGTCGAGTTGCACCAACGGTTGCTTACCTATGTGTCCGATGGTGTGAGTGGTTTCATGCAAGACATGAAACGCATAGGTCGCGATAAAGACGTGACGGTGATGGTGTATTCCGAGTTTGGGCGGCGAGCAGCCGAGAACACCAGTTTGGGCACCGACCACGGCACAGCCAACCATGTGTACTTGGTGGGTGGCGCGCTCAATGGCGGTCATTATGGCCAAGCGCCCAGCTTGACCACATTGAATCGCGAAGGCAATGTGCTTCACACCGTCGACTTTCGCCGTGTGTACGCCACGGTCATGCAAGAGTGGATGGGTGCCAACAGCCAAAGCTTGCTCAATGGCAGGTTTGAGCCCTTGTCGGTATTTGCTGCTTGACGATACAAATCTTATTGAGTCACGGGTCTTTTTTTCGGGTGGTCGATAACTACGACGACCTAGGCGCGTGTCAGCGACACCGGGCGCAGCCCAATGTCAGTTAGATGGCCTGTATAAAGATTGTGCAATGAAAAAACACCAAGAAAAAAGCACCTAGGATTGCTCCTAAGTGCTTGTTCTGTATGGTTATTTGGTGGTGGCGCTTCACGGATTCGAACCGCGGACCTGTGGATTATGATTCCATCGCTCTAACCGACTGAGCTAAAGCGCCGAGCCGCAAATTATAGCGAGACTGGCGTGGGGGGCTGGGGTGGTTGTTTTGAGTGTGTGAGCCGTAGTTTCAGCGTCGGTAAATTTCTTTGCGGTTACCAACTCGTAAAACCAAGATCACTAATCGATCATCTTCTATGCTGGCAATGATTCTGATGTCACCTAATCGGTATTTCCAGAAGTTGCCAAGTGCTGAGCCTTTAAGGGCTTGACCCATACTTCGTGGATCTTTGACGCTTTGCAATCTTGTACTTAGAAACTGTATGACTCTGCGGGCTACTTGAGGGTCTAGTTTGCCAAGCTCCTTCTTGGCAGCTTCATCAATCTCAATTTGCCAAGCCAAGCGCTTGCTCCACAGCATTCAAAGTGTACGTTTTGCTTTTGCCTGTGCGAACTTTGGCAAGTCTTTTTTCTGCGAGGTAAAGATCTTCCAGATCAGCCAAATGCTCAAGAATCGCCTCACGAGCGTAAAAGCTTTTGGTGCGCCCAGTTGCCTTGGCTAACTTGTCAAGACGGGACTCAATGTCTTCGGGAAGTCTCAGGGCTAACATGCACGTCTCCTATTTTGCTATACAAGTATATTTTGAATACAAGGGCAATGCAAATGAATCTATGGAGTTATCACAACTCACATTCGACGCCGTGCGGGGCAGGGTTGACACGGAGGAGGGGTGGTGGTGTCGTGAGAAACGACAGTTGAGCAGCGTCCGGCGACGGGACAGTTGGCTGATGTAGCAATCCAAATGTTCTAGCCTTGACGTAATTGAATTTTTTAATTATTGTCATCCCAACCCTCAAAGTTTGGAGATTATTATGCTGGTTAGGCTTTTATATGTCAGCAAAGAGATTGCAGAACAGCCTTCTAAATTTGCCGAGTCAAATTTGGAAAAATTTAGAAAAAGCAATCAAGCAAACGAAATCACTGGTGTCTTGTGCAGTGGTGAAGGGGTCTTCTTACAGGTGCTAGAAGGTGAAAGAAGTGCAGTCAACAAACTGTATGTCGATATCTGCAAGGACCAAAGACACATTGATATTGAATTGCTTCACTTCGAAGAGGTCACGGAACGTGCTTTTTATGCTTGGTCAATGGATCACATACCTGTATCCACTTTGTACGAAATGATCAAAATTCAAAATCCCGAATTTGATCCATATTTGTCTTCCGGAAAACTTGCTCTCAAATGCGTTATTGACTATCTGAGATTGAATGATGAGCCCAAGTAATTAGACAGCGTCCGGCGACGGCTCGTTTATTGATGTCGGTTCAACCGACACTTTGATAGCAAGACGAAATAGACCAACTTAGGCGGTCGAAGGGACCTGCTTTGAAAACATCAACTGCGGGCTTTGATTTGTTGCCACAAACTCAGTTCTTTGGCGGTGAGGCTGTCAGAACTTTTTGCTGCTTGCTCAAATTTGGCGGTGTCAGTTAGCAGGGCCAATTGGCTGATTTGGGCCAGCAGCATTTTGTAGTGTTGAATAGCATGATCAGGGTGATCAGCAATTACATGCACTGGCAGCACCGACTTGTGTTGGGCGTTTTCACGTTCATCATGTATTTGCTCGAGCAAGACATTGAGTTCTTCAATTGTTATGTGCAAGCGCTTGGCTTCACTTCTGAGCAAGGCGACTTCTTTTTCATCCAAGTACCCATCTTTCATCATATTACGCAAATTGTTTTTCAATAATTCACGCTCTTTGTGCAGTTGGTCGCCAAATGCCGAGGCCAGCAAAGCCGCAGGAATGGCGAAGATACCAATGCCCAGCAAGGACATGACCACCGTTACGAATCGGCCTATGGGGGTAACGGGGGAGATATCGCCATAGCCCACCGAAGCCAGTGTAATAACCGCCCAATAAACCGAGTTGGGGATGTTGTCAAACTTCTCGGGTTGTGCTTGGTGTTCAAACACATAACCCAAACTGGCGGTCATGACGACCATCAAAATCATGATAAATGCGGATGCGCTGATCACCGGCCATTCGCGGGCAATTACGGTGGTCAAGATCTTGGTGGAGTCGTTGTAGCGGGTAAGCTTGAGTAAACGCAACAAGCGGAAGACTCGCAAGAACCGCAAGTCCAGCATGTTCCCCAGCAGTGCGTCGATGAAAAACGGCAGTATCGCCAACAAGTCGATAATGGCTGATGTTTGGCGAGTATGCTTGAAGCGCCCCAAGAAGCCATGTCTGAAGCGCGGTTCTTCCACGCAGGAATACATGCGCAGAAAATACTCGATGCTAAAGATACCCACCGCTATGGTGTCGAGGATGATGAACTCTAAGAAGATCAGGTAGTGAACACTGTGTACCGATTCCAGCACCACAGCGGCCACCGAAATAATCACCCAGACAACAATGAAATTATCAAAAAAATTGTGTAATTTACCGCCATATTCGCTGGGAAAAACCAGTGCGTGAATTTATTGACGGAATGTGCGTCCACGGTTGAGTTCCGCAAACTCTTTGACCGCAGGAATCAAGATACGAAACAACTTCAAAATTCGCAACAGTCGCAAAAACCGCAAGGCGCGCAAGTCAACTGGAATAAAGGCTTGCAAGAAGAAGGGGGCTATGGCGAGTAAGTCGATGATGGCAAACGGGCTGAAAACATAAGCCACGCGTGGTGTTTTTTTATTTTGGAATTCTTCATCCTCAGGTGCCAAATAAAAGCGTAGCGCATATTCCAGAACAAAAATAGCAACAGAAAAAACATCAAAATAATAAAACTGTTGCTTGTAAGGCTCGTAAATGGCTGGAACATGTTCCAGCAGCAAAGCAAACAAGTTGAGAACAATCAAAATGACAATCCAACGCTCAAGCGTTGATTGAAAGTTACCAGCAATATTGGGGTTCAGTGTCCAGTCATACAGCCACTTGCGAAAGGGCTGATCGCTGGAAATGCTGGGGCCTGATTCTTCTACGCCCAGCAGGGTTTTGGCATCGACAGCGTCTATGTCAATCAGTTTTTGAGCTGTGTTTGAGGGGTTCAGTTCTTGTGTCATATTAAGCCTCAGAATTCAAAGTCAGACACTTTGACAAGGTAAGCACCATGGTCACAGATACCAACACTTAATTGAAGTTTTTGGTCAATGCTGTCCTCAGCTACCAGCTGGGAACTGACGGCGGCCACGGCAGACCCTAGGGGGGTGGCTGTGGATTTCAACAAAACAATATCACCTTTGAGGCTTTTGTCAGAAGGGTTGCATGCATCAAGGAAAGCTGGTGGCTTGCCATTGAAGGGGTTCTGCATACTTTTGAAGTCATTTGCAAATAAATAATCTAGGCAGGCGCCCCAAGGACTGGCTTTGGCGTCACCGCCACCTGCACATGCTTTAACGGGGTAATCGGGGTTGAAGCGTTGGGCGCTGGCTTTGCTCAGCCATGTCACCAAACCTTCAGCGTTGCGCTTAGTTTTCTCGAGTTGTTTCCCACGCTCATACATACCGTTGCCGATGTAAGCCACTAAAGCAATTACGCCCACCAACAACGCAATGAAAATCCAGTCATTAAATGTGGGTGCTGTGCCGACGGACGGCGAGGATGAGGAGCTGCTCATGGGTGGTTCACTTTCAAGAAAAACGAGAGATATATTCCCTAAATTATGTCGCCCGAGAATGATCTTAGCAAAAAATGCATATTGATAAGTTTATTTTTTTAGATGCCGGTTCAACCGATATTGCTCCTTTACTATAAAAGAATTGCTACGGTCAGTCATAGTGAAACTGCTGCGCCGTGTGAGCAAGGAGCTTAAAATTTATGTGGAGGGTAGAGGTGACAAACCATTTCTACTATGCCTGTCGTGACCATGGTTCAGGTTTAGCTGCCGCAGCAGTATTTGGGGCAAATACCCCGTTTTTCGATGCGATAAGCGCATTTGGTTCGGCAGAAGTTGTCACAGGTATTCGGGGCGCAAGTGCTTGTTGCCGCTGGGCCGGGCTCTGAGACGGAGGGTTAGCAGCTGCTGGTGGATTAGGTTTAGTGCTGGGATTCTCAGGAGGTTGGGTTTTCTTGGGTGGGGGTGGCTTGGGTGAGGGCATGGGTGCAGCTGATCTGCTCTTGCCTTTTCTAGAGCCCCGAGGTTTCAGCTTGGCCATGGCAGCTTTGGCCTGCTCTGCTTGTGCTTGTTGCTGTCGCTGAGTTTCAATAGCCTGCCAAACACTGTCACTGACCAAGCGCCACAAAGCCATTTGATCCTCGGCACTGGCAATTTCATTGATACGCATCTGCAACTCCTTTTCTTTTATTTATTAGAAAAGTATTCAGGGCATATACAAAAACCTAGGCCGTGTTGTTGCAGCCTAGGTTCAGGGTGTCGGTTCAACCGACACTACGTGAACAGGCCTGATTTCCTGTCAGGCCTGTTCATTACTTGACAAAGCCTTCACGCAGCTTGTTGCTGGCAGACTCAATCTGGGTGTCGTTTGCTGCTGCGCCATGCTCAAAAAACTGCATCAACTCAGCTTACATGTAGTTAACCTGGCGGGCAACCAAAATCAAAACGTGCTGCTGAAAAGTGCGGAGCCAATCACTGCCAGCGAACACCACAAACCTGCCAATCACGCATCCAAAAAATCAGCAGCAGCAAAGCCGCAAAAAAGCCACACAACTCAGCGAATTTGTAGCTAACCGCAGACTTAGCTACAAATGCGGGCTAACGAATGGCGGGTCATATCAACATCTATGGCAGCTGATAAGTGTTGGTATTGGAACGAATAAACTGCTATGAAATCCCACTTAGTGGAGGCGTTGCGGCAGTTGATAATGGTAGCGGCTTGGTATGCAAACCGTAGATGCATTATAGAACTTTCGTTTGCACGACTGAGCTAAAGCGCCGAGCCGCGAATTATAGCGAGACTGGGGCTACCTTTTTCCTCTGCTCTTAATCAGCATGCCCCTTCCAGATCAGCGCTATTTGTGGGTACTTGATTTATTGTGCAGCACTGGTGTTAAGTGTGAGCAAATTACCGCAAACATTGCTGGCAATTCGTTGGTCATGCTCGATCACGGGTTTGTAAAAGGAAAGGGTGGAAGAGGTTGCTGCAGGGTAATTGGATGTCAAGCGACCCTTAGAAGTCACGACAGCGAACCCCGTCAAAGCCATTGTTTGATTTGAGCAATTGACCACATAGTCGATTTGTTGAACGCCGCTTAAGCCCATGTTGTGCAATTCACGCACATTGAACAAACCTTTTTGCTGGTCAATGGCGGCGATGGTCAAGTGATTGTGTATTGCTGCGGTGTCAGTGGCGAAAGCTGTGTTGGTCAAAATCAAACCAGTCAGTAATGCGAATTTCGTGATCATGATGAAGTTCCTTGTGAATTTGCCTGTTCAAAGTCAGAAGAGGGCATGCAAGTAAATGCAGAATCTAGATTAGCAAGCATTAGGGTAACTACTATGACAAATTTAAGATCATTGAAAAATAGTTGATTTAATGACTACTAAAGAAAGTATTTAGGCATGCTTCATATTGAAACACCTTGTGTCAGCGGTTCTACGGACACTGTTATCTTTTAAACCTTCTTTCAAGCCCAGCGTATTTATTATTGGCATTCTTTATGCTTTAAATCTATCGATTGGTTGATCTCTTGACATTCAATTTTTATTGAAACTTTCAAAACTGGTCTTGCAAGACAACCAATCACCCAATTTTTGAATCCAAAAATATTAAAAAAAGAGGTGTCGCAGAACTGATTAAAAGTATTGAAGGGAGTAGGTGTCATGGATACATCATTTTCGCTTCGCATTGACGCAAACGCCAAGCAATGGGGCGGCAACAATTCACCGCAAGGCGACCGACAAAACCGTCGCCGCCAGAAACTACAGGCATTGTTACAAGCCTTAAAGGTCGGAGAACTGGATGCTGCGCGTTTGGCCTTCACTGCACTGATCAACTTTGACCCAAGCGTTTCTTCTGATCCCTATCTGCAAAAGATTGGATCAGCGCTTCAAAGCAGTAACTTATACGCAGCTCAGCACTTTGGCTTGGAATTACAAAATCGGGGGCAATTGCAATCATCAAGCCCTTCAAATGCAGTCAGTTCAGCATCTAGACGTACTGATTCAGTCAATGGCTTACATGGTGAAACTAGGATTGATCTCTCTGCATGATCCCCTGAACTCCAACTAAAGTGAAGTGCACGCCTTAACAAGGCTTGAAAAGAGCTATAAGTTGATTTCGAAATGTTCTAACCCGCGCTCAGTCCAATGGATACCTTGTCTTTCGTCAACCTTGAACCAATGCGTTGCATCGGAATCTGAAGGTTCTGAGGCAATGGTGGTGATTGGGTTCAAACCTTTTTCGCTGGCGCGGGTATGAGGGGAACCGAAATACATGCTGGGTGATTTATCGTCGCTTGAATATCTGAAAGCCCAGATTTCCTTGCCATTTGTCAGTGCGCACGAAATCCGCATGGGCTCATCTGATTTGTGTTTGTCCATGATTCGGGTCACATCGCGCAGGGTTGCTTCAATGGCAGAAATCGGATCGTGGATCAATCCTTTGCTTAGTGCCACTAAGAAAAGCGCCTCACTGTCGGTGGTGCCCTCCCTGTGCGGGTAATGTACGTGGTCAATCAAGTCCTCCACATCTTTTCTGCACTCGTGCCAGTTACCAATCTTGCCGTTATGCATGAAGGTCCAGTTTTGCCAAATGAATGGATGGCAATTACTCCTATTAACGGCAGTACCTGTTGTTGCGCGAACATGCGCAAAAAACATACGTGTTTGTATATGTGCTGCAATTGATCGTAGGTTGCTATCGTTCCAGGCAGGTAATACGTCTTTGAAGAGGCCAGGAGTTGTCCGTTTCGTGTACCAAGCAACTCCAAAGCCATCACCGTTGGTTACCCAAGAGGACTGCATAGCAGCAAGACTTTGACTAACGATAGAGTGCTCTTGATGAAAGATCAAGTCTTCCAAGTAAATTTCTGGTCCAGCATAGGCAACCCATCTGCACATCATCAACCCCTTTGTAAACTGAGTTAGTTCAAGTCAATTCGAGTTATAGCAAAGGCGATCGCTGGCAATTTTTGTGGATTCATCTCTTGGCGTTCGCGGATTTTATGAGTTGCCGGGTGGTTCACCGATGACAGAGGTGGTCACTTTAATAGGGGCTAATTGAAAATTTTTATTAATGGTTATTTTTTATTAACTTCAAATGCAAAATTAATAATTTAGAAAATATTTACTTATTATTTCAAACAAGAAAAACATGAAAAATAAATCATTTTTGGATAAGCTTACTTCGGGAATTTTCCCTGCTTTGTTGGAGTTGCAAAAATGAAAAAAATATTGACTGCTATTGTTTGTTTGATTTCTGTGGCTTCTGCCGTAGCCGAGTCAGGTCAATTTGAAGCTGTAAGTGGTGGAGTAGTAACTGCTATAACAAACGATTATGGAAATTCGAAATATTCGATTACCAACGTGACTTATTCAACTCTAGTAATTAAATCGAATGTATCTTTTTTACCTGTAGGTGCAATGGGTGTTTCGCAGTGTTTGGGTACAGTGACTGTTGAAAATACAAATGCAAGCGGTGGTGGTTCGTGTTTGGCTTCAGACACAGATGGCGATAAGTGGCGTCTTAATTACGTCAGAGGTAACAGTACGCCACAATCATTGACAGGCACGGCAGAGTTTATTGGGTTGACTGGCAAGTTTGCCAACGTGAAAGGACCTTGCAACTTTGATCAAAAAAGGTTGGTCAAGGATGGCGCGGTTCATGTAACGTCACTACTCAAATGCGCTGTCTCCAAGTAATTGATGGCTTGACCTTAAAGTGCCAGTGTTCTGTTGAATGATCACTGGCACATTTATTTTTTGAATTTTTTGGAATTGTTTACACGACACCTCAAGATCGTTAAGTTAATGGACAGTTGACATATGTCGGGTCAACTGACACCGCCGCATCACCAAAGAAGAATCGCTAGGGTCATTCACAGTGGTCTTGCAGCGCCGGCGGGGCAGGGTTGAGCCGTGGGAGGGTCGAGGGGTGTCGTGAGAAACGTCACTATGCTGACAAAAATAACCTGATCCCATCGTGTTTTTTACTGTGGATTAAGCGAGAGTAAAATTTCAATACATTCATATTAATTTGCTCATTGTGAAAAAAGTATTGGTGACTTACCAAGTTCAAGACCCCGACTGGTGGGTTTTGAACAATAAACTGCAACAAGCCACTTCACACTTGGGTTTTCGGTTTGAGTTATTTAGGAAAAGAAATACCAATGTAGTTGGATACGTTGTCGAAATTCCCAATGAAGACGATTTGACAGAACTACTGCTCAACACAACAGATATTTCCACAAGATTAAATGAGCACGGAGTTATCTTAGACACAATTGAAATCCTTGAGGCAGTGACAAATGGGGGTACTGACCCAGCTCAATAGATTCCAAGCTTGGCACTAACAGATCAAGGGAAGTGGACATGTCGTTTCTCACGACACTACAGCATCAGGCTTTGTAGTTGTAATTTGAAACGACATTTGTTTGACCGTCCAGTAACGGGACGGTAGGCTTACAGGCACCAATCATTACCAGTGGACACTAACTTAACTTCAATCTAGCCACTAGAGCATTTCAATTTAACAAACATAAGATAGGCAAACACCTACAAGATAGCTCGCAATCGCTATATCTATTTTTAAGTTTGCGTTGTAGAACAAGTTTGGTGTTTCATTTTGAAACATCAACAACTTGGAGTTTTCAAATGAAAAA
>JAIYBB010000009.1 GCA_027488735.1 Comamonadaceae bacterium
ACTTAGCCGACAAAATCGTCGTGATCGCCGCCGTCAGCGTCGTCTTGCCATGGTCCACGTGGCCAATCGTGCCTACGTTGACGTGCGGTTTGGTCCGCTCAAATTTGCCTTTTGCCATTCTTCGACTCCGAAAAAAAACTGACAGTTAATGCCAAAAAAACCAGATCTGGTGCCCATGGCGGGAATCGGACCCGCGACCTCTCCCTTACCAAGGGAGTGCTCTACCACTGAGCCACATGGGCGAAAACTTCTTCGCCGGATCACCAACTCCGCTTGGAGCGGGAGACGGGAATCGAACCCGTGTCATTAGCTTGGAAGGCTAAGGTTCTACCATTGAACTACTCCCGCAGGTCCCCAAGGCCCACTCGGCATGGCTCTCTACGATGTCGCAGTTCACCCAAGCAGTGTGGTGGAGGAGGCTGGATTCGAACCAGCGTAGGCGTAAGCCAACAGATTTACAGTCTGCCCCCTTTAGCCACTCGGGCACCCCTCCAGCGAGCCAAAGACTATAGCACAGGATTACCCGTCAGAAATTACGTTTTCTTAAACAGTTAAGCCGTCCTTGGTGACTACTATTCGTCTAATTTCCAATGAAAATCTACGCCTTGTTCACTCAGCCATTTTTGCGCCTTTGAAAAATGGCGGCAGCCCATGAAAGGGGCAGGCCCGCGCAATGCGGACAGGGGCGAGGGATGGTTGGCCATCAGAAGTAATTTGCCCGAGACCCTTTCATGGATTGAGGCAAGCTTGGTCTGCGCATGGGCACCCCACAGCAAAAACACCACGGGCTGATGTTGCTTTGCAACTGCACGGATGATGGCATCCGTCAATACCTCCCAACCTTGCTTGGCATGTGAGGCAGGCAAGCCCTCTTCAACAGTCAAGCATGTATTGAGTAACAGCACGCCACGCTCAGCCCAGGGCATCAGTGAACCGCTCATCGGCGGCTGCAAGCCCGTGTCAGCTTGTAATTCTTTGAAAATGTTGCGCAAAGATGGTGGCGGGGTCATGTGTTTCGGCACAGAGAAAGACAAGCCCTCGGCCTGCCCCGGCCCGTGGTAAGGGTCTTGCCCCAACAGCACCACCCGCACCTTGTTCAATGGTGTGAATTCGAGTGCGCGCAAAGGCTGTGGTGGATATATCCGGGCACCGTGGCGGATGCGAGCGTCCAAAAAAGCTGTCAGTTGCAGCCCTGTTTGGCTTTGCCAAAACGCCGACACCAGAGGCTGCCACGACGCATGCACAGCCCATTCGCCCGGGCTGGCGCTTTGCAACGACACGGGATCACTCTGCAAACAATTGCGCCAAAGCAGCGCCGGGTTCGTCAGCTCGCATAAATGCCTCGCCGACCAAAAACGCCTGCACCCCTGCGCCACGCAATCGCAGCACATCGGCTTGCGTTGCAATACCGCTTTCAGTAATGAGCAATCGATCATCCGTCAAGTCTTGCAGCAACGACAAGGTGGTGTCTAACGACACTTCAAAGGTGCGTAAATTTCGGTTGTTGACACCAAGCAATCGGGTTTTCAATCGCAAAGCGCGCTGCATTTCTGCTCGGTCATGTACTTCCACCAGCACGGACATGTTCAGGCTGTGCGCCACCGCCTCAAACTCAGCCATTTGCGCATCATCTAAACATGCGGCGATCAGCAGCACGCAGTCCGCACCCATGGCACGCGACTCGTAAATTTGGTAGAGGTCGACCATGAAGTCCTTGCGCAACACCGGCAGGTCGCAAGAGGCGCGCGCTTGTTTCAAGAAATCTGTCGAGCCTTGGAAATACTGCACATCGGTGAGCACCGATAAACAAGCGGCGCTGATCTTGCCGTCGCCGTAGGCGTAACTTTGCGCGATGTCAGCGGGAATAAAGTCTTCGCGCAACAAGCCTTTGGACGGACTGGCTTTTTTGATTTCAGCAATAACAGCGGCCTGACCTTGGGCCATCTTGGCGCGCAAAGCCGCCTCAAAGCCACGCGTCATGACTCGGCTTTCAGCATCTGTTCGCATCGCCTCAAATGGCATTTTGCGCAGGCGCAATGCCACTTCTTCGCGCTTGGTTTGGACTATTTGTTGAAGTATGTCGCTCACTGCAAATCCTTTGGTCAAGCCACTTCAGGGCGTTGGGTGTAATTGACAAACTGGGCCAACTTGGCCTTGGCCAAACCACTGGCCAGTGCTTGTTGGGCCAAGGCCAATCCGCCAGCCATGGTGGGTGCTACGTTGGCGGCATACAAAGCCACGCCAGCATTCAGCGCCACGATGTCAAGCGCTGGGCCGGGCTGATTGTCAAGCACCGCCTCCAACATGGCGCGCGACTCTTGTGCATTCTCTACCCGCAGCGCGCGGTGGCTGGACATGGTCAAGCCGAAATCTTCCGGATGAATCTCGTACTCGGTGATCTCGCCGTTTTTCAATTCGCCGACCAAGGTAGCCGCTCCCAAGCTGACCTCGTCCATGCCGTCTCGCCCATACACCACCAACGCGTGTTCGGCACCCAGACGTTGCAACGCACGTATTTGAATACCGACCAAATCAGGATGGAACACACCCATCAAAATATTCGGCGCAGAAGCCGGGTTGGTCAAGGGTCCCAAGATATTGAAGATAGTTCGTACGCCGAGTTCTTTGCGCACGGGTGCCACATTTTTCATCGCCGGATGGTGGTTAGGCGCAAACATAAAACCGATGCCGGTATGTGCAATGCAATCGGTAATCGCCGTCGGTTTTAAGTTGATGTTGACGCCGAGGTTTTCCAACACATCCGCGCTGCCGCTTTTGCTGCTGACACTGCGACCGCCATGTTTGCTGACACTCGCGCCAGCTGCCGCCGCGACAAACATGGCGCAAGTGGAAATATTGAAAGTGTGTGAGCCGTCACCGCCGGTGCCGACAATGTCGACCAGATGCGTGCGGTCTGCCACCTCAACCTTGGTCGCGAACTCACGCATGACCTGAGCTGCTGCCGTGATTTCGCCGATGGTTTCTTTTTTCACCCGCAGGCCAGTCAAGATAGCGGCCGTCATCAGTGGCGTGATTTCTCCACCCATGATCATGCGCATGAGGTGCAGCATCTCGTCATGAAAAATTTCACGGTGCTCGATGGTACGTTGTAAGGCTTCGCTGGCTGTGATGGTCATAGGGCACTCCACTGTCTCAATAATGATCGCCTAAGCGTCATGCTGAGTTTGTACTGTCATTCTTTATAAGGCGATTTGCAAAAAGTTTTTCAACAAGCTGTGCCCGTGTTCGGTCAACACAGACTCTGGGTGAAATTGCACCCCTTCGATAGGCAAGGAACGGTGACGCACGCCCATGATTTCACCGTCGTCGGTCCACGCGGTGACTTCAAGCTCGGCAGGCAGCGTGGCGCGCTCGATCGCTAGCGAGTGGTAACGGTTCACGGTGTAGGCCTGCGGCAACCCGGCGAACACACCTTGCTGCGTGGTGTGAATGACGCTGGTTTTACCGTGCATGAGTTGCTGAGCGCGGATGATGCGTCCACCAAACGCAGCGCCAATGCTTTGGTGCCCTAAACACACCCCCAGAATTGGCAACTTGCCAGCGAAATGCGCAATGGCGGCGACAGAAATTCCAGCCTCAGCAGGCGAGCATGGGCCAGGCGACACCACCAAATGGCTCGGTGCCATGGCGGTGATGTCCGCCACAGTCAACTCGTCGTTGCGACAGACTTCAATGTCTGCGCCGAGCTCGCCAAAATATTGCACCAGGTTATAGGTGAAGCTGTCGTAGTTGTCGATCATCAAGAGTTTCATTCCAGCCCCTCCTCAACCAACTCACTGGCGCGCAGCAAAGCCCGCGCTTTGTGCTCTGTTTCCTGCCATTCCATTTCAGGCACAGAATCAGCCACCACGCCGGCAGCAGCTTGCACATACAAAGTGTCGTTCTTGATGATGCCGGTACGTATGGCGATAGCCACATCCATGTCTCCCGCAAAACTAAGGTAACCGCAAGCGCCGCCGTAAATACCGCGCTTGACTGGTTCGAGTTGATCGATCAACTCCATGGCGTGTACTTTGGGCGCGCCGGTGAGCGTGCCAGCCGGAAAGGTGGCTCGCAACACATCCATGCTGCGCATGCCGTCTTTGAGCATGCCCTCGACATTGCTCACAATATGCATCACATGGCTGTAGCGCTCCACCGAAAAAGCTTCGGTCACTTTGACGCTGCCGGTTTTGGCAATACGTCCAATGTCATTGCGCGCCAAGTCAATCAACATGACATGTTCGGCGCGCTCTTTGGGATCGTTGATCAATTCAACTTCCGTGGCCTTGTCATCTTCGGGCGTGGCGCCGCGCGGTCGGGTTCCCGCCAAGGGTCGAATGGTGACCTTGTTGCCTTCAGCGGTGGTTTCTTGGCGCACCAAAATTTCTGGCGAAGCACCCACCACTTGGAAATCCCCCATGTGATAAAAATACATATACGGGCTGGGGTTGAGCGAGCGTAATGCGCGGTAGAGCGACAACGGACTTTCTGTGAAGCGTTTTTTGATGCGCTGCCCAACTTGTACCTGCATGAAATCACCGGCTTCTATCAACCCCTTGGCGCGCTCAACCGCTTTCAAATAATCGGCTTTGGCAAATTCACGTTCGGGGGGATGGCTTTGTGAGGGCTTCACCACAGGCGCACTCACTGAATATTTCAACAAGGCCTTGAGTTCACGCAAACGTTTTTTGGCGCGGGTATAGGCCTCGGCGGTATGTGGATCAGCGTACACCAGCAAGTACAACTTGCCTGACAGGTTGTCGATCACCGCCAATTCCTCGGTTTGCAACAACAGTATGTCTGGACAACCCAAGGTGTCGGGTGGACACGTGTGCAATAACTTTTTTTCAATATGACGCACGGTGTCGTAGCCAAAGTAGCCCGCGAGTCCGCCACAAAACCGCGGCATACCGGGGCGCAACGCCACTTTGAAACGCTGTTGGTAGGCGGCGATGAAATCCAGCGGATTGCCGTGGTGGGTTTCAACGACCGTGCCGTTGGTCACCACCTCGGTGTGCGCTTGGTCGCCAAAACCTTGTGCACGCAAAAATGTATGGGCGGGCAAACCGATGAAGCTGTAGCGCCCAAAACGCTCGCCCCCCACCACAGATTCCAGCAGAAAACTGTATTTGCCACCGTCATGGGTGAATGCCAATTTCAAATACAAAGAAAGCGGCGTTTCCAAATCGGCAAACGCCTCGGCCATCAAGGGAATACGGTTGTAGCCTTGTGCCGCGAGGCTTTTAAATTCGAGTTCAGAGATCACAGAGAGCCTCCACAGCTCAGCCCCTCAGGGCTTCAAATAAAAAAAGGGTGGGGTCACCCGACCAATCAGGAGGCGTAACGTGTCAATACAACTTGGTCACGCCGTGCAAGACGGGCGACGCCAAGGCCAAGCTCCCCGTCCATGGGACCCAGTGAGGTTATTGAGGTGAATAAACATGGTTCAAAGTGTAACAAACAGCGGTATTCAGTCTTTCAATTCATCGATACGGTCGATGAACCCATCGCAATCCACACCGTGTATGGGCTCACCATGGTTGTACCCATAGGTGACCAACACCACTGGGCATTGCGCGGCACGCGCGGCCAGTGCATCGTTTTGCGAGTCTCCGAGCATCAGCGTGTGCGCAGGCAATGTGCCAAAGGCTTTGCAGGTTTCAAGCAATGGCATAGGGTCGGGTTTTTTGCGCGGGAAAGCGTCTCCGCCATACACATGGCTGAAAAAACCAGCCAGCCCTTTGTCGGCCAACAAGGCTTTGGCAAACGCCGTGGGTTTGTTGGTCAAGCAAGCCATCTTCAAGCCGCGTGCTTGCAATTGCTGTAAACCGGGCAACACGCCTGCATACACATCTGCAAACTTGCCGTTGACTTTTTCGTAATGGTGTTGGTAGCGCGCAAACGCTGGCTCAAACAAATTTTCAACACCGGTGTTGTCACACACCATGCCTGAGGCCTTGACCTCGGGCAAATCCAGTTGATGGCGCAATACCGTGCGAATCAAATGCTCGGAGCCTTTGCCAACCGCGATGTTCACCACCGCAGGCGAGACCTTGGGCAAATCCATATCTGCCAAACACAAATTGAGCGCGGCTTCAAAGTCGCCCATGGTGTCGACCATGGTGCCGTCCAAGTCGATCATGACGGCTTGAATATTGGCGAGGCTGAATGCTTGAGATGGAGTGGGCATAGTTCAAGACCTGACACGTCTGACAAACAAAGGAATTTTTTTGATCAGGTTAGCGATCAATGAACTGCCGGAGTGCACGACCACAGCGCCATCGGGGCTGCCCATATCGGTGGAAGTCCACACCCAACCGTAAGGGCCAGCGCCAAACCATGTTTGGTTCAAGGCCGGGTCCGAGCAGCTTTTTTCACTCAAGCCTTCCAGCTCAACCTGGGTGGGCAAGCGCCATTTGGCCTCGGCCGCCGTTTTGGTGGCGACGACCCAGTCTTGTGCAGTGGCAGCGCCGGTGCAAGTGGTGCCGTTCCATTGCATGCCGTGCACGCAACGCTGCCACACCAGTCCGGTTTCCTTGTCTTTGACTTCAGAGCCGCTGGCATTGGCGGCTTCGTAACGGCTGTCGGGCCGAGTCAGCGGCGAGTCGGGAAAACATGCGGCTTGAGTGATGCCCGCAGCCAACAAGCTGGCAGCCAAGCAAATCAATGAGGATGTGTTTTTCATGGTTCGTGAGGGAGAAAATTTAAGCAAGTGCGTGGCGCATCTGGTCGATCACAGCTTTGTAATCCGGTTTGCCGAATATGGCGCTGCCGGCCACAAATGTGTCTGCGCCTGCGTTGGCCACAGAGCGGATGTTGTCGGGCTTGATGCCGCCGTCCACTTCCAAACGGATATCGCGGCCGCTGGCCTGAATGCGTTTGGCCGCGTGTTCAACTTTGCGCAAGGCCGAGTCAATGAAACTTTGTCCGCCGAAGCCCGGGTTGACGCTCATGATCAAAATCAAATCGATGTCTTCAATGAGCCAATCCAACACATCCAAAGGCTCGGCCGGATTGAACACCACACCGGCCTTGCAGCCCGCCGCCTTGATGGCTTGCACACTGCGGTGCGCGTGGCTGGAAGCATCCGGGTGAAAGCTGATCAAGTCAGCACCGGCTTGAGCGAAGGCTGCAGCGAGTGCATCCACCGGTTGCACCATCAAGTGCACATCGATGGGCACGGCCACACCGGCAGGCGTTTTGGCATGCGGCTTTAACGCTTGGCAAACCATAGGGCCGAAGGTCAGGTTGGGCACATAGTGGTTGTCCATCACATCAAAGTGAATCCAGTCGGCACCGGCGGCGACAACGTTTTTCACTTCGTCGCCTAGGTGGGCGAAATCGGCGGAAAGTATGGAAGGGGCGATGCGGTAGGTGGTAGTCATGGTCGTGATTATGGTGTCAGAATCGGCTCTTGCCATTCATTTGACCAGATTCCCCCGACCTCATGCCAACCTACAGACTCACCGTGGAAGTCACGCCACATTACCTGCCCGATCAGTCCAGCCCAGACGAAGGCTTGTTCTCTTTTGCCTATACCGTGGCCATACAAAATACCGGCGATATCGGCGCGCAAGTCATCTCGCGCACCTGGCACATCAACGATGCCGAAGGCTTGCACGAAAAAGTCAAAGGCCTGGGCGTGGTCGGCCACCAACCCTTGCTGCAACCCGGCGAGAGCTTTGAATACACCAGCGGTGCGCGTTTACGCACCCCTACTGGCACCATGCATGGCAGTTATTTTTGCGTGGCGGTCGATGGTGAAAAGTTTGATGTCGACATTCCGATGTTTGTGCTGGACGCATTGAGCGACAGCGGCAGCAAGCGGCATATGCACTGACCACGCATGGGTGAATTTGACCTGATCACCCGTTACTTCACCCGCCCGGCCAAGCGGGCTGTGCTCGGTGTGGGCGACGACTGCGCCTTGTGGCAAATACAACCAGGCATGCAATTGGCCGTGTCTTCGGACATGCTGGTAGAAGGCCGACATTTTTTGAGCACTGTGCCGCCCAAGCGACTGGGGCACAAAGCCTTGGCTGTCAATTTGAGTGACTTGGCCGCCAGCGGTGCCAAGCCTGTGGCGTTTACCTTGGCACTGGCGATGCCTCGCATCGATGAATCTTGGCTGCAAGGTTTTTCGGCGGGCTTGCTGGCATTGGCGGACTTGCACCAGTGCGAATTGGTGGGTGGTGACACCACGCAAGGCCCCTTGACCATCTGTATCACGGTGATGGGTGAAGTGCCGCCGGGCGACGCGCTGCTGCGACAAAGCGCACAAGTCGGCGATGACATTTACATCAGTGGCTCAGTGGGTGACGCAAGACTGGCCCTTGAGGTCATGCGCGGTCAACTTTCACTCAGCGCATCAGACTTCGAATCCTGTCGGCAACGCATGGAGCAACCCGAACCGCGCGTCGCTTTGGGCTTGGCATTGCGCGGTGTGGCAAACGCATGCATTGATGTGAGCGATGGTTTGGCCGGCGACTTGGGCCATGTGCTCAAAGCTTCTCAAGTCGGCGCTGTACTGACCACCGACTGGGTACAAGACAGCGCTGCCATCAGTGCAGCCATGCAAAGCCTGCCGTTTGCACGTCGCTTAGACATGGCACTGGCTGGCGGCGATGACTACGAATTGTTGTTCACCGCTGCACCCGAACAATCCGACGCGGTGCAACACGCTGCCAACGAAGCCAATGTCAGTGTCACTTGCATCGGCCGCATCACGACTGGCAGCGGACTGCAGGTGCTTGATCTGCAAGGGGTGCCTATGTCACGTCGGTTTGCCTCGTATGACCATTTTGCAAATTGAGAGTTGACCATGTCGATTGATGCCCCATGGCATGCCGCCCGCTTCATGTGGTCCCACCCCGCGCATGTCTTGGCCATGGGGTTTGGCGCTGGCTTGAGCCCCAAAGCACCTGGCACGGTAGGCACTTTGTGGGCCTGGGCCGCCTATGTTGTGCTGAGCTTGTTCCTGAGCACGGCACAAATCGGCTGGCTGATTGCGCTGTCTTTCCCCGTGGGCTGGTGGGCCTGCACCGTGACCGCCCAACACATGCAAGTGCAAGACCCCAGCGCCATCGTGTGGGACGAGATCGTCGCTTTTTGGTTGATTTTGTGGCTGTGGATGCCCGTTGGTCTGTTCGGACAATTGGTGGCCTTCATTTTGTTTCGATTGTTCGATGCGCTCAAACCCGGTCCGGTAGGCTGGGCCGACCGGCATTTCCACGGCCTGGGTTGGCGCGGCGGTTTCGGCATCATGTTTGACGATATCGTCGCAGCGTTTTGCACGCTGTTGTTTATTTCACTTTGGCAGGCCACCCGATGAATTTGACCGAACTCACCCAACGACTGTCCGAAGTTTTGCTGCAACGCGGTTGGATGCTGGCCACCGCTGAAAGCTGCACCGGCGGCATGGTCAGCGCAGGCTGCACAGCGCTGGCCGGTTCCAGCCAATGGTTTGAACGTGGCTTTGTGAGCTACAGCAATGACGCCAAACATGACATGCTGGGCGTGCCCACTGCTTTGATTGACAAGCACGGCGCGGTCAGTGAAGAGGTGGCTCAAGCCATGGTCTTGGGCGCCTTGAACCACAGCAAAGCGCAGGTCGCGTTGGCTGTCACCGGTATCGCTGGGCCCACCGGCGGCAGCCACACCAAACCTGTGGGCACCGTGTGTTTTGCCTGGGCTTTGCCCAGCGATACAGGCCCCACCTTGGGCGCTGAAACCGCATGGGTGAAAGTGCAAACCTGTCATTTCGAAGGCGACCGTGCAGCGGTGCGGCAAGCCACGCACTTGCATGCCATTCAGCGTTTACTCGAGCTATGGCATCAACGATGAGTGGTGGGCGAGCAAGACCAGCGAATCAGCCCCTGCCCGCCAGACGAACGTGAACCGGGCATCTGCAAGCGCAGGCTGTTCGTTTTCCACAGACGCAAACTGGTAAATGCCGTTGCTGATTTGCATGCCGGGGTATTGACTGAGTTGCTGCGACAAGACGCTCACACGCACTTTTCTGCCTGACTCAAACACCACTTTGAAATAACCGCGAATGCCAGTTTGTCCGCCGGTCCAAACATGTGAGCGCGTGCCCCACAACACCGCATCCTCGGCGTAGCAAGCGGTGATCGCCGCCAAGTCTTCATGGTTGAATGCGTGCACCCATTGCTGCAAACCTGAAGGCAGGACTTCCTTGTTTTGAGGCGCAAGGCCGGAGTCCGCTTGATGACGGTAAATAGCCGTCATGGCTTTTGCCAAGTTGAAGTCCAGTGCGGTCAAACCACCGGCATCATGGGTGATCAGTCGAGCCGATACGCGGTTGTAAACATTCGACCATTCGGGATGGTGGTTCATTTGCTCGGCCATCTGCGCCGTCGCCGTCATGAATGCGAAGGCATGTTGAAAATCTTTGAATTTCCAATCTGCATGCAAGGCTTGGTCTTGAAGCCGCCATGTGTTGTGCGGATCAGCCAGCAGTTCCTGCATCGATTGCTGAACTTGTGGCTGCGTCAACAAATCTGCCATACCTGCCCCGGTGGTGAAAACGGGACAGTGTATGGCTGCACGAAGACAAAAATGTGAGTGACTACCCGAGTTTCAGCGCCAAGCTTTGGTCAATTCAAACGCAGCGCTTACGCGTTTAGAACTGGCATATGCGCTTGGGGCGGTGTGCAGCGGTCGAGCCCAACTGAGCGCGGCGCGCCAGTTATCCGGGCCGGTCCAGTTCAACCCCACACCTATACCGCTGAGGCTTTCTTTATTCGTGCCCTTGTCCCATGGGCGCTGGTTGATTTTGGCTTTTCCTGCCTCGATAAACAGAGTTGCAAACCATTGACCGCGAAGGTTCAAATGGGGTGGCGGCTCAGGCAGTAATTGACTCAGTTCAGCGCCGAAGAACAAGCCAGAGTCACCCGACAGGGTGCCCGACTCGTAAGCACGCACACTTCGCGGCCCGCCAAGATAAAACTTCTGTGAGGAATCTAGATTGGTGAAAGCCCATTGTGAATCCACATTGAACAACAGGCTTGTGGTCGGACGGATAACTTGTTGGCGAAACGCACTGAATCTGAGGTGTTCAAACTTGCCTTTGTGTTTGGCAGATTTATCGTTCAACTTTTCGGCGTCTGCATCGTCAAAACCCAACTCGCCGACAGTCAGTTGAGCATTCCATAGGGTTTGACCTCCGCCCATCCACGCATCTGATTTGTCGGCGTTCAAGCTGAGGTTGACGGCATGGATGGTTCTGTCTGTTTGGATTGTTCCACTGCCTTGGTGGTCTTCCAAGACCATGCGATCAACATTCATCTTCATCGCCATATTGCGAGTTTGGCTTCGCTGCAACTGATACTTACCCCAAAACCCTCGTTGCCTGACTGATCCAGATGAGTTTGTAGTGGTTGCAACATCACCCAGGGTATATTGCAAATTCGAAACAGCCGTACCCGCCATCCAACCAGGATAAGCCAATGGCGCTTCAAAACTGATGCGCTTGTAGTTCAGCAAGTCGCCGGTAGACAACCATTTGATGTCAATCAAATCGCCTTGGCGAAAGGGATTGTTCCACTGCAAGCCCAAATAAGTGCGATCGCGCCCCGTGTATTTGCTGCCATGGTTGTCATACATTATTTGCGCATTGAGCGGGGTTTCGGCCTTGGCCTGCACCTCTAGGTCTGATGAAACAGTGACTTGTCCACGTTTAATGGTGAAATGTGGATCAACCCCATGTATATCGCTGAGCATCAAGCTGACTGTATCGATTTGCGCCTGCTGCACTTGTTGTCCTGGCTTGATTTCATCAACGACACGCTCAATCACCTGATCTGAGACTTGGCTTGTGTTGACAATTTGTACACTGCCCCAGACAGCTTCCAATATGAATATCTGAACCGCGCCCTCTTCAATCACCTGATCTGGAATCAATGCACGCGCCAACGGATAGCCTTGACTTCTGTAAAAGGCAGTGATTTTTTCAATTCCGGCTTCAAGTTGCTCAAGCGTCATGGAGGTACCTTCTAGAGAGTTCACCAAAGCGTGTAGTTGTTCTTTAGAAAACACTGTATTTCCATTGATGATTAACTGAGAGACTTCAAATGCATCTGGCCCGGCTTGTGCCTTCTCTTGCAAATTTTCCAGGCCTTTGATTTCTTGGCTCTTTTCTTTGCTTTTCATCGGGGCAGGGATGTCAAGGAATAAGCCACCGGCATTCGGTTTATTGTCTGATGCCATAGACAAGGTGTGCCAACCCAGCACACAAAAACAGACCAAACTCCAGCACCCCAATTGCAGGCCATGCCAGACACTCAGGTTCGACGATTCATCACAGGACTGATGACAAGAACAGACCATGAATACACTGAGTTATTTTGATGAATCGTCAAGCCAATTTTGAGAGGCTGATGCTTATGCTTACTTGAGAAATGCGGTCGTTGGCAATTTTTTTTGCGAAGCCGGTTTGCATTTCAGCGTTTTGACCTGTCCGCCTGAATTTAAAATACAGTCAAAAAACCAATACCCATCTTGAAGGTCCCCCATACGCAATTCAGTATTGACTCTTTGGGCATCACTTGCCGTGAAGGTATCCACAATTTCCGTATAAATATCTTGTATTGCTTTACTTTCCGATACCACCGCATCTTCAGTGTTAGCTTCTGCTGGCGGGACTATTGGTCGCCGTCCAAAGGGCCGACGAGGTGGTTGTGCATTTTTCAAGGTCAAAGCAGTTTTATTGGCTTCGCTCTGTACAAAATCATAATTGTCCGACGTCAGTCCTTGCCCCACGACGGCATGATTTCCCTCGGGCGTCTCAGAGGTCGCCTCGGTGGTCCACCACAATTCGCCTTGCGTCGAATTTTCCAACGTATCGTCCTGCACAAATCCGGTCACCTTACCTGTCAAATTCGTGATTGGTTGATTGACCTGCCGCTCTACTTTGTCAGCCACATAGG
Source organism: Comamonadaceae bacterium (assembly GCA_027488735.1). Classification (GTDB taxonomy): domain Bacteria; phylum Pseudomonadota; class Gammaproteobacteria; order Burkholderiales; family Burkholderiaceae_C; genus Limnohabitans. The sequence continues at coordinate 12,951 of JAIYBB010000009.1, forward strand.
TCAACTCCCCGGGAATAATCGTCACAGAATTTTCTTGAAGCCTGTTGAAATCGACCGGCAAGTAATTGTTGATATCAAAGCTTTGGCTTTGCAATAGATTGATCTCTACCAATACCCTGGCTGGATTGACAAGGCTGCGACTGGTGTTCTTGCTATTGGCTCTTCCTGTAGCCCCAAATATTTCTCCATTGACACCTGTGACTTGCACATTACTCAACGCGGTACCGCCGTCATATGTTTTAGAGCCATTCAAGGCGGTGTAAGTGGCCGGCGTGATATTGGATGTTGTGGTGGATTGACCCTCAATAAAGTAATTACCGCCATTGGCACCGCCGGTGGTGCCAGTTATAGCCACTTGCTTGTTATCACCGACATCTTTGGTATCAAAAGTGCCACTGATATTCAACGCAACGGTACCTTGATCAGCAGCAAAGATACCGCTGGCTTGCATGTTGCTAAGGTTCATAGAAGCGACTTGATTGCCGTCGTAGACCTTGCTGTCAGCGGTAATGCCATTGACCGAGATGGGTGCTTTATGAATTTGAACTTGCGATCCGCTGGTGTCATATTTGATCAGGTAGCCCAATTGGTCAGAATACAAACCGTTGTCAATGACCGCTTGCGTGCCGGCATTTTTGGATGTCAACACATAATTTGGCGTGCCTTGCAATTTTGCAAGTACGTTTGCCTGATCCACAATACTTGCGACTCCTCTGTACGCTATGTCTGCGTTATAAGTTTGTGAATCGCTTGCTTTGATTGCGACCGTCAAGGGCGTCATAAAACTTTTCAGCAATGGTGTGGTTTTGCCTTCATAGTTTGTCCAATTTTCTGAAAAATTAAATCCTTCAAAATTGACCGATTCACGCATTTCCTGGCTTGTTAAGCCTAGTGATGACTGCATGTATGTGCTTGAACTTTCGGACTGAAAACCGACGCCTTCTTCCGTGGTGCTTTTATTCCAATAGGTATTTTTTATATTGTTTATTCCAAATAATCCGCTTGCAATTCCAGCAGAATACTCAGATGAATTTGAAATATCCGAAAAAATATTTTCAAGCTTTAAATTTCGCCCGATTCCAATGATTCCTGCGGCGTCGATAGCGTCTATTTCGCCGGCAGCATAACTATTTTCAATCTCTGTATCAAACCTTGCCCCAACCATTCCCCCGGCAAGTTCTATATCGCCACTCATTTTTACGTTTGCAAAACTATTTTTTATGCTTGTACGGTTTGTTAGTCCAGTCAATCCACCAAAATAAATGGAACCCGTGTCATTTACCAATCCATTGAATCGTCCTGATCTTATGTCTCCACTGGTTATTTCTGTGAACGCATAACTGCTATCTAATGAGGCATCTCTTGCCCAGCCTACCAATCCGCCTACATTGTTTTTTCCACTTATTCGCCCTGTTACATAGCTGTTTTTTATCTCTCCATTTCTAAATTCTCCAACCAAGCCGCCAACAGATCCATATGTTTGACCATCAATTGTTCTGGGTGAGATGACTACTTTTGAAGAACTGTCAATAATATTTCCGTCTCGAAAAAATCCCGCCACGCCACCCATATCTCCATCGCCTTGAATCATTCCTGAGGTGTGGCTGTTTTCAATCAAACTGTTGAACCCAGAGCCGACCAATCCGCCCACACTGACAGAGCCTGTGATGTCTAGGCCTTCGAGTTTGAGGTTTCTGATCAAGGCATTCTTTATTGTTCCAAATAAACCAACGGAGTTGGTGACCCTGTCAATTTTCAATCCTGTGATGCTGTTGCCAAGCCCTTCAAATATTCCCGTGAACTGATTGCTTTGGTCTCATATGGGATTGAAGCCAAGCCCGTTGTTCCAGCGAGCAGTTGACGATGCATCTATGTCTGCGCCTAATACGAAATTGCCGCCCAAATTTCCATTGATACCTTGCAAGTCTTTGCCGCTTCTACTCCCCTGATCGCCCAGTCGCGTGATGACGTAATAGTTTTTCACTCCACCCGAGCTGCCCAGTTGTGTGCTGAAGTTGTTTCCTTCCATCAAGCTCACTGGCGCTTTTACCGTGTACGCGGATTTCACACCTGCAACCGTTCCGTTTGTGCTTGCTTGGCCATACGCCAGTGACAATTGGCCGTTGGGGTTTGTAGCATTCAGGGCAGCATCTATGGCGATGTTTTTGTGCGCGACCAATGACAGCTTGCTTGGCGCATTCCAAGCGACTGGCGTGTCTATTTGCAGATCTTTGTCTGTGAACAGACTGACATTGCTGTGATTCAAAGCTTCACCTAAAGCTGTACCACTGATCATGCTGCTGAGCTTGGAGTCAGGCGTGTTTTGTGCGGCATTGCTTTGCTCCAGCGACCATGTACCCCAGCTTTGTGCTGTCGAACGTGTGTCCACCCGTGTGCTGTCGCTGACTTTGATCACGCTGGCTTGTGTATGGACAGTGCCGCCTTCACCAAGGTTACCGCCTGAGGCATTCAGTGTTCCGCTGAGATGCAACTGACCATCCTTTGCTGCAGAACTGAGGACGATACGTCCTTTAGAAATGGTCGTTGTTCTGGCTTGCATGACACCGGTGTTGTTCACCACTGACGCCAGTGCGCTGTTAGCCGCCCCTGCGCTCAACACCAGCTGCCCCCCATCTGCTTGCATCACACCGCCGTTGACCGCCATCGCGTTCAATTGGTTTTGATCAACACTGAGACTGATCAGGCTATTTCCTGATAATTTGAGCTGAATGTTGCTACCTGCTGTCAGCGCCACCGTTCCCCTTTCAGCGGTAGAGATACTGCCAGTGTTTTTCACATGGTGGCCAACCAAGGCGACATAACCACCATGCTTGGTACCGGCTTCTTCGGTGCTGTCAAAACCAGCGTTGATAACACCTTGGTTTTCTACAGTTGCGGTGCTATTTCCAGTGAATCTGTAGTTGAAGAAAGGAAAACCCAGAGGATTGGCTGTGTCTAACGCAGAGGCCACCAGACCGCCCACATTCACCTGTGCGTTTTTGCCAAAAAATAAACCATTGGGATTGATCAACCAAACATGGCCGTTGGCATTGATGTTTCCCAGAATGTGCGAGCCCTGTGAATCCAAAATACGGTTAACAGCCATCGACGCGTCAGACGGTTGAACGAAATTAACCGTTTCGTTGAGACCTACATTGAAACTGTCCCAGTGAATCACGAGTGGGGCAAGCGACGTTTGTTTGACTGTGGTGACTTTGGCATCGGTAAGGCCGGTGCTGTTGATTGACCCACTGCCTGATTTCACAACACCGCCTGTGGGTTCAGCTGTTGAAAAGCCAGGTGATATGGCTCCACCCAACATGAGCACCAGTGATGACAAAACCGCAGAGTGCTTGTGCTTTGGTTGTTCGCCAAAAAGCATGCGCGTATGTGCGGACTGCGTGGTTTGTCGCAGCAGTATGCACACCTCAATGAAGCATTTATGTATCAATGCATGTATGTTCATTGTTCACCCCCAAACTGAACTACATTTAGTTTATTGCATTGCTACTAAATAGTGAATTTATTTTTTTTATAATTTACAATTTATTAAAATTTAAATTAATAATAAATAGATAGCATTAATTTAATTGGGTCGTTTATGTCTTTCCAGACCATTCTGCTGTTGTCTTTACACCAAAAGCCGTTAGCCGCGTGCGCAGTTTCAAGACCAGTTTGTCCTTGCTAAGCAATATCGCTGAATGGGCCACCGCCAAGTCGATGAATTTCTGATCATCCGGATCCTTGCAGACAACAGCCGAGCGCGGGGCATCATTCGCAGACAGGCTCAGCCTGTCAAACGCATCCATCACTGCTTGCAGGCTGAGCCCTTCTTTTTCTCGTCGCAAGGCAATGTGTGCGTAGTTGAGAACCCGCATCAGTTCCTCTCGCATGGCTGCAGTCGCCAGCCAGCGCAACTGTCCGATTTCCAAAGCAGCAAGCAAGTTCAGCGTGGCCGGATTTCGGTAGACCCAGATGTCCAGCAGGACATTGGTGTCAATGACGATGCAAGGTGTGTCATCTGCCGCGTGCAATGAAATGCCTGTGCCGCTCTTCACCATGTCCGAATCAGTGCGATGCCAAGCAAACGCGATTGCGATATTTTCATGGCATCCCTGCTGGCGCACCATCGGTATCCGGCGTTTTATCTTTTCTTGCTGAACCGGCTTGCATGTCAAAGCGGAACATGCGGCATTCGATAGGACCGTTCCACATCGGCACTTTGCGCGATTCTTTCAAACGCATGCGGCCCGGCAATTTCAAATCCGGTGTCAACACCCAGGCACGCCAACCGGCGTAGTTCTTTTTCCAATGGCTGGCAAGTTGGCTGAAGAAGTCGCCACCGTCTTCTACCTGTCCGGATTCGCGGCCCGCTTTGGGGCTGCTGTCTGTCTCGTATTCATCATCCAATGTCTCTGCCGTGCGAACGCCGCGTCTGGATGTACCCGCCACACCGGCGGTCTCGATGCGCTCGCCATACGGCGGGTTGACCAACATGACGCCGGGCAAATCGCCGGGCGGCATGCGTTGCAGCGCGTCGCCGCCACGCAACTCAATGACATGCGCCACACCGGCGCGCTCGGCATTGCGCTTGGCGAAATCAACCATGCGAAAAGCCACATCACTGGCAAACACTTTGGCGCGCGGCGCGCATTCTTGTGCTTTTGCCTGTTCTTTGAGTTGCTGCCAGACATGGGCATCGAACATGCGCAAACGCTCAAAACCAAATCGCCTGTGTGCGCCTGCCGCCATGCGACACGCGATTTGCGCGGCTTCAATCGCGATGGTGCCACTGCCGCAACACGGGTCGTACAAAGCCAGCCCTTGATCCACACCAGCCAATGGCATGACCGCAGGGCGTGTTTCACCGGGCGCATACACCGGTGGCATGCTCCATGCGCTCGCGGCCAGCATGGCGGCGGCCAAGGTTTCTTTCAGCGGCGCGTCGCCCTTGTCTTCGCGCCAGCCGCGTTTGAACAAAGGCTCGCCGCTGGTGTCCAAATAAATGGTTTGGGTTTTCTCGCTCAGGTGCAAATGCACACGCACCGCCGGGCGTTGCGTGTCCACGTCCGGGCGCACACCGGTTTTCTCGCGGAACCGGTCGGCGATGGCATCTTTCACGCGCAGCGCGGCAAAGTTGAGGCTTTTGAGCGGGCTGTGTTGCGCGGTGAAATCGATGCGAAAACTCTCGCGCGGCGTGAACCACATTTCCCACGCCACCGCAGAAGCGGCGTTGTAAATGTCTTGCTCATTCAAGTACGGCGCTTGGGCCAGTTGAATCAACACCCGCATGCCTAAGCGGCTGTGTAAATTGAGCAGCAACGCATCCCGCCATGACGCTTGCAATTGCACACCACCTCTGAGGGTTTGCATGGCAGATGACGGCAAGCCGGTGATTTGCGCGACTTCGGCCGCCAGATACGCCTCTACCCCGGCGGCGCAGGGGACAAACAAATTCAATGCATTCAAAGCGTTTTTCGCAGGTTGGTAGGCGCTATGCGCAAAGCTTCTCGGTATTTGGCAACAGTGCGGCGCGCGCAATCAATGCCTTGCTCCTTGAGCATGTCGGAGAGTTGGTTGTCGGACAAAGGTTTTTTCGGGTTTTCGCTGGCGATCAATTGTTTGATCAGTGCGCGCACCGCCGTGCTGGATGCGTTGTTGCCGCTGTCCGTGCCCAGCCCTGAGCCGAAGAAATATTTCAACTCGAAGGTGCCGTAAGGCGTGTGCATGTACTTGGCGGTGGTGACGCGGCTGATGGTGGATTCGTGCAAACCGAGTTCCTCGGCAATTTCGCGCAACACCATGGGCTTCATGGCGAGTTCGCCATGAATGAAAAAACTTTTTTGTCGCTGCGTGATGGCGTTGCTGACACGCAAAATGGTGTCAAAGCGTTGTTGAATGTTTTTGATCATCCAACGCGCTTCTTGCAAACGCTGTTGCAAACCGGCGTGGCTGTCGCCCTTGCTGCCTTTCAAGGCGTTGGCGTAAATGTCATTCACCTTCAGGCGCGGCATGACCTCGGGGTTGAGCATGGCGCGAAATTGCGGCAGACCTTGTTTGTCGACGCCGCTGGCGGTGACCAGCACATCGGGGACCACCACATTGCGCTCGACATCGACAAAGCGTCTGCCGGGTTTGGGCTCAAGTCGTGCAATCAAAGCCATGGCCACTTTGACTTCAAGTTCGCTGGCACCAATCGCTGGCACCAAGCGTTTCACGTCCCGCTTGGCCAACAACTCCAAAGGCTGCTTGCAAATAGCCAATGCACAAGCGCGCACCGCGGCACGCTCTTCGGTGTCAGCAGGAATGGCTTGCAATTGCAAGCGCAAACATTCGCCCAGGTCACGCGCACCCACACCGGTGGGCTCCAAGCTTTGCAACAAACCCAAAGCCACTTGAAAACGGTGCACCAGTTCTTCGCATTGCTCCAAGTCGTCCCCGGCCAAACTTTCTGCCAGCGTTTGGAAACTGTCTTCCAAGTAACCGTCATCGTTCAGCGATTCAATGAGAAAACGCAAAGCGGCGCGGTCGGTGTCATCCAGCCGCAATGACAAGGCCTGACGGTGCAAAAACGCAGTCAGCGATTCTTGGTTGCGCGCCAGCTCAGTGGCCTGCGCTTTTTCATCGTCATTGTTGTTGTGGTTATGTGCTGGTGCGTCACCGCCCCATTCGCTGTCGTCCGGTGAAAACTCCACGCTGCCGTCGCCGTCCCAGCTCTCGGCGACACCTGCTGCGTCCAAAGGTGCATCCGGTGCTTCGCTGGCGGTCTCGACGCGTACTTCGCTGACCCGGTCCATCGGACCGTCCCAAGTGTCAGCATCATTGTCTGAATCGCTGGAGGCGGCGACAGCATCTTGTTTATCCAAGCCGAAGTCTTCACGCGGCGCCAAGTCTTCCATTTCTTTTTCAAGAAACGGGTTGTCGTCCAGCATTTGTTCGATTTCCTGGCTCAACTCCAAAGTGGAGAGTTGCAGCAGGCGGATGGATTGTTGCAACTGTGGCGTGAGTGCCAGGTGTTGCGAGACGCGCAGTGAGAGGCCTTGCTTCATGCTGCGTCCCGGGCCTTACATGCGGAAGTTTTCGCCCAGGTACACCCGGCGTACCTCTGGGTTATGAATGATGTCTTGCGGCTTGCCTTCAGCCAGCACACGCCCTTCACTGATGATGGCCGCATGGTCACATATGCCCAAGGTTTCACGCACATTGTGATCTGTGATCAAGACGCCAATGCCTTTGGCTTTGAGAAAACCGATGATGCGTTGAATCTCGAGAACCGCGATCGGGTCAATACCCGCAAAAGGTTCATCCAACAAAATATAGCGCGGTTGGGTGGCCAATGCTCTCGCAATTTCTACGCGACGGCGTTCGCCGCCCGAGAGCGCCAGTGCCGCAGATTCACGCAAATGCTCGATACGCAACTCTTTGAGCAAGCCGGTCAAGCGTTGCTCGATCTCGGTTTTGGTCAGCGACTTGCCCTGTGCATCCGTTTGCAACTCCAGCACAGCACGCACGTTGTCAGCCACATTCAGCTTGCGAAAAATGGAGGCCTCTTGCGGCAAATAGCTCAAACCCATGCGGGCGCGCTGGTGTATGGGCAAATGCTCGACAGGAACACCATCGATGGTGATGGTGCCGCCATCGGCCCGCACCAAACCGACAATCATGTAAAAAGAGGTGGTCTTGCCTGCGCCGTTGGGCCCAAGCAAGCCGACCACTTCACCTTTGTTAACGTGGATCGATACGTCTTGTACGACTTGCCGACCCACATATGACTTTTTCAAATGCTGGACCAGCAGGCCGTCTGCTTGGTCAGTCACTGTCATTACTTGGCCGCCTCATCGTCGGGCTTGGGTGTCAGCACTGCGCGAATACGCCCACTGCCGTTGGTGGGTTTGACGCCGCCGACCACACCATCGACGGAGAATTGGTCGCTCAGGTTTTCATAGATGATGCGCTGGCCGGTAATCTGGTCGCCCAATACGGTGCCACGGTAGCGACGAAATTCTGCACGCCCTAGCAAGGTCAATCGATCTGCCTTGCCGTCGTATTCAATCAACTCACCTTCGCCCTCTATCCACTCTTCAACGCCTTCGCGTTTCTGCCTGAAGAACCCGCGTTGTCCGGGGGAAGGTTTGATCACGCCATACTGAAAACCGTCCGGATCTTGACGCACTTCCAACCGATCGCCTCGCATGACGATGGTGCCCTTGGTCGCCAGCACCTTGCCAGTGAATATGCTGGATTGCTTCAACTCATCGTGTTCAAGGTTGTCAGCCTCGACATTCAAAGGCTTTTTGCGGTCGGCCTTTTCTGCCAGCGCTGGCGTCAGCGGCAGTGTGAACAAACAAACAAGGAGCAGAAAATTTTTCAAGGCACGGAAATTGCTGTGTTGGACAATGCCCGCATTGTAGGGGCAATGACAGACAGCAATTTTCAGCGGCCTTTGCGGATTTCGTTCAGCAAAAAGTCAGTGATTTGCAGCGCCCGATCCATGCTGCCGGCCAAACTGCCATCGACATAAAAACGTCCGCCGATGCCCAGTGCAGGAACACCTTCTACTTTGTACTGCTCTTGCAACTGCGCGGCGCGACGGGCTTTGCCGACCACAGAAAACGAGTTGAACAACTCGGTGAACTTGGCCGCAGGAATACCATTTTTTTCGGCCCAAGCAGACAAGGCCTCGGCTTTGTCCAGAGATTGCTTTTCAACATGGATGGCCGCAAACAATTTGCCCTGCAATTGCTCTACCTTGCCCAAAGTTTCGAGCACGTAATACGCGCGTTGCTGCGCTTCAAAGGTGTCGCGAAAGCGAACGGGTACCCGCTTGAGTTCCACATCCTTGGGCAGTTTTTTGCCCCAAGCGCTGAGCGTGGGCTCAAACGCATTGCAGTGAGGACAGTTGTACCAAAAGAACTCCAAGACCTCCACTTTGCCCTTGGGCGCATCGGTGGTGATGGGTTTGGACAGCACCAAATAGTCAGTGCCCGCCTTGAAGCCAGCGGACTGTGACATGGCGGCTTGCCATGGTAAGAAGAGTGAGCCAGCAACACTGGACGAAGCCAGGGCAGTGAATTGACGACGTTTCATGACCATACCTTTCAAGTTATCGTTGCACCCGAATCAACGCGGATTCAAATTTCGCGGTTTTCAATTGCATTTGTATTTGCTCAGCCTGCGACTTGGTGTCAAAAGGTCCCAAGCGCACGCGGTAGATGATTTTTCCCTCTTGCTCGCGTTGTGAAATGACGGGGTCATACCCTCCCAAAGCCAATTTCGCGCGTTGCCCCTCGGCATCGGCGCTAGCGACAAATGCACCGACTTGCACAAAATATTGGAATGCATCGGACTGCTGGGCTTTGCTTGCTGCCAAATCACCCAAGGGGTCTTCAGAAGCGGCGGGGGCAGCAGGGGCAATAGGCTCGACGGGCTTGTCAGATTTTGCGCTGTCTGTGGGTGTATTAGCAGACGGGGTCTTGCCATAAAGCGGCGCATTGGGGTCCCAGTCCTTGTTTTTCTTTTCTTCAGCGGCGTCTTGGTCGGCGTTACGCGTCAGGCCCTTGTTCATGAATGGAATAGGCACCTTGGTGACATACACCGCCACCAGCAAAGCAATCAGCAAGCCCACCACCAAGCCCAATATAAAGCCTACCAAGGTGTTGCCGCGCTGCGCGGTAATAGATGCCATTCGCTGTCCTCTTTACATGACGTCAGGGGCGTGCACCCCCAACATGTTTAGACCATTTTTCAACACCTGTGCTGTGGCGAAAATCAAAGCCGCTCGAGCGTTGCGCATGGCTTCATCGTCCACCAAAATACGTTCTGCATCGTAATAGCTGTGATAGCACGCAGCAAGTTCGCGCAAATAAAACGTTACATCGTGCGGGGCCAAGTCGGCACATGCCTGCGCCAACACCTGAGGGTATCGCGACAACAACATCATCAAGGCTTGCGCCGGGGCGCTGTCAAGGGTTGACAAGTCGGCGCGCTTTAAAAGGGGCAAGACATCTTGAGCGAGCACGGATGGGTCTTGCGCGGCTGTGGACGAAAGCTTGCCCAACACCGAGCAAATACGGGCATGGGCATACTGCACGTAATAGACGGGGTTTTCATTGTTTTTGGCGCGCGCCAAATCCACGTCAAACACATACTCGGTGTCGGCTTTGCGACTGAGCAGAAAAAATCGCACGGCATCCTTGCTGGTCCAATCGATCAAATCGCGCAAGGTCACATAACTGCCAGCGCGTTTGGAAATCTTTACTTCTTCGCCGCCGCGCATGACGCGCACCATGGTGTGCAACAAATAGTCGGGATAACCCACAGGAATATTCAAGCCCTGTTGCTTGGAGGCGGCTTGCACACCCGCACGCACGCGGGCGATGGTGCCGTGGTGATCGGTGCCTTGGATATTGATGACTTTGCTGAAACCACGCTGCCACTTGGCCAAGTGATACGCCACATCAGGCACGAAATAGGTGTAACTGCCGTCTGACTTGCGCATGACCCGGTCTTTGTCGTCGCCGAAGTCGGTGGAGCGCAACCACAGCGCGCCGTCTTGTTCGTAGGTGTGCCCAGAGGCTTGCAGCGATGCCACTGCATTTTCCACTTTGCCATCGGCGTAGAGGCTCGACTCCAAATAGTACTGGTCAAAAGACACTTGAAAAGCTTGCAAATCCAAGTCTTGTTCATGGCGCAAATAAGCGACAGCAAATTCGCGGATGTTGTCTAAATCGTTGGCGTCCCCATGGGCCGTGACTTGTCGGTCATCGGCCACCACCGTTTTACAAGCCAAAAAATCCTGGGCAATGTCTGCAATGTATTCGCCGTTGTAAGCGTTCTCAGGCCAATCGGTATCGCCGGGCTTGATCCCTTTGGCACGGCATTGTGTGGACACAGCCAAGGTTTGAATTTGTACGCCAGCGTCGTTGTAATAAAACTCGCGGTGCACCGACCAGCCTTGGGAATGAAACAAATTGCAAATCGCGTCACCCAACGCCGCTTGTCTGCCGTGGCCGACATGCAAAGGGCCGGTGGGGTTGGCGGACACAAACTCGACCAGCAATTTTTGCCCATGGGGGGGCTGATCACCATACTTGTCGTTGTTGATCAGCACTTCATGCACCACTTGCTGCTTGGCTTGGGGCTTGAGGCGCAAATTGAGAAAACCAGGACCGGCGACCTCAATGGCTGACAACCAACGCTTGCCTGCTTCGCTGTCTAACAAGCTTTGACGCAATTGCTCACCGAGTTCACGCGGGTTGCGCCCCAGCGGCTTGGCCAATTGCATGGCGGCGGTGACCGCCCAGTCGCCGTGGGAAGACACCTTAGGTGTTTCAAAACGGGCCTTGCCACCACTGCCTGGCGACAAAGCCTCCAAAGCTGCTGTCAGCGCAGCCAGCAAATCATCCTGAACCTGTTGCATGGTTAACGTTCAGAAACGATAGCTGACTCCAAGATTCAAGGCATTGGTGATCAGATTGGTTTTGAGTCGGCCGCCGGTGATAGCCACATCTATCATCATGTAATGCATTTGAAACTCGGTCAGCAGGTTCCATTTGTCGTTGATAGGGTAGTTAAAGCCAGCCAAGACCGTGGCGACGGGACCACCGTATTGGTATTCAAATGTTTTATTACCCGCCCAAGTCACTTCGACATGGGGCACAGAAATGCCAATGCCAGCGCCCACATGGGGGCGGATACTGCGGTACGTGAAGCGACGCATGGCAAGCACCGTGAGAGGATTAGCACCATCGGTAAATTCCAGTCTCGTGTAGCTGTTTCCACTGGTACCGGTGTTGCTGGAACTGTTCAAGTCAGTCGAGTAAGCCTTGGTATGGGCATAGTTGACTACATAGCCCCAATCATCGGTCACCCAGTCGGTGTAACGCAAACCAAGGTAAATGGGAAAAGACAAAGGCTTGCCTTCCCAGCCCGTGTAAAAAGACTTTCCCGTGTTGGTGTTTTCGACAGTGGAGTGCGGAGAGCTTTGATGGCCACTGTAAACAGTGAATTCAGATTCAGCCCATGCCGCACAAGACATGCTGATCACCAGACCTGCCAGACCAATTTTCAAACGGTTCACAGCCACCTCCTAAAATAGAAAATTATCGGTGAAAACCCGAAACCCATTTTTGTGACCAGAAAGCCTTAGATGACTCAGCGTACTTCCCTCTACCAATTGCATGTAGATTCCGCCCTTTACCGGTTCATCGACCAACAGGTACTTCCCGGCACAGGCGTCTCCAGCGTCACTTTCTGGAAAGGATTTGACCAACTGGTACAAGACCTGGCGCCTAAAAATAAAGCCTTGCTGTCCGAGCGTGACCGCTTGCAAACCGCGTTGGACCAATGGCACCAAGCCCACCCGGGACCGGTCACCGACATGAAAGCGTATCAGGCGTTTTTGCATGACATCGGCTATTTGGTGCCGGTGCCTGCCAAAGCCAAAGCCACCACCGCGAACGTGGACGCGGAACTGGCTTTGCAGGCAGGCCCGCAATTGGTGGTGCCGATTTTGAATGCCCGCTATGCCTTGAATGCTGCCAATGCACGCTGGGGTTCGCTCTACGACGCTTTGTACGGCACCGACGTTATTTCAGAAGCCAACGGCTGCGCCAAAGGCCCGGGCTACAACGAAAAACGTGGCGCCAAAGTCATTGAATACGCACGTTATGTGCTGGACCGCACCGTGCCCTTGAAAAAGGGCTCGCACATGGATTCCACCGGCTACGCCGTGGTCAAAGGCGCTTTGGTGGTGTCCTTGAAAGGCGGCAAAACTTCTGCGCTGGCAGACCCCAAACAATTCGTCGGTTACCAAGGCGATGCGGCTCGCCCCTCTTCCGTTCTGCTGGTGCACAACGGTTTGCATTTGGATATTCAAATCAACCCGAAAAGCCCGATTGGTGCCACCGACCCGGCAGGCGTGAGTGATTTGGTGGTCGAAGCCGCGCTCTCCACCATTTTGGACTTGGAAGATTCCGTCGCCGCCGTGGATGCCGAAGACAAACTTCTGGCCTACAGCAACTGGTTGGGCATTTTGAAAGGCACACTCACCGAAGACGTGAGCAAAGGCGGACATAGCTTTAAACGCGGCCTCAATGCTGACCGGGTTTACCACTCACCCAAGGGCAACGCCGAGGTGAAACTGCATGGCCGCTCGCTGCTGTTTTTGCGTAACGTCGGTCATTTGATGACCAACCCGGCCATTCTTTACGACGGCGCCGATGGTCACACGCATGAAATTCCCGAAGGCATCATGGACGCCATGGTGACCACAACCATAGCTCTGCACGATTTGCAAGGCCATGGCGCCAACGGCATCCGCAATTCACGCACCGGCTCGGTCTACATCGTCAAACCCAAAATGCATGGCCCGGCTGAAGTGGCGTTTGCCTCTGAATTGTTCGGCCGTGTCGAGCAAATACTGGGCTTGCCAGACAGCACCGTCAAGCTGGGCATCATGGACGAAGAACGCCGCACCAGCGTCAACCTCAAAGCGTGTATTGCCGCCGCCGCCAGCCGCGTGGCATTCATTAACACTGGTTTCTTAGACCGCACCGGCGACGAAATGCACACCGCCATGCACGCCGGTCCTATGCTGCGCAAAGGCGATATGAAGAGCAGCGCGTGGATCGCCGCCTACGAGAAAAACAATGTGCTGGTCGGCTTGTCCTGCGGCCTGCGCGGCAAGGCGCAAATCGGCAAAGGCATGTGGGCCATGCCCGATTTGATGAAAGCCATGATGGAGCAAAAAATTGCGCACCCACAAGCCGGTGCCAATACCGCGTGGGTGCCCAGCCCCACCGCTGCCACGCTGCACGCCATGCACTACCACCAATTGTTGGTCAGCGATGTGCAAAAAGAACTGGAAAAAATCGATGCCAACAAACAGCATGCTTCGTTGCTGAAAGATTTGTTGTCCGTGCCCGTTGTTGCCAAAGCCAATTGGAGCGAAGCCGACAAACAGCAAGAGCTGGACAACAACGTGCAAGGCATTTTGGGTTATGTGGTGCGTTGGATCGATCAAGGCGTGGGCTGCTCCAAAGTGCCCGACATTCATAACGTCGGACTGATGGAAGACCGCGCCACGCTGCGAATTTCCAGCCAGCACATTGCCAACTGGCTCAAACACGGCGTGGTCAGCGAAGCGCAAGTGCGCGCCACGTTCGAGCGCATGGCGGCTGTGGTTGACAAGCAAAACGCCAGTGACCACTTGTACCAACCCATGGCTGGCCATTTCAGCAGCTCCAAAGCCTATCTGGCAGCCACCGACCTGGTGTTCAAAGGCATGGCACAACCCAGCGGCTATACCGAGCCTTTGCTGCACGCTTGGCGTTTGAAAGTGAAAGCGGCGGCCTGAGCCTGATCAGGCGTTACGCCTTAACAACTGCGGCAAGGTCAGTCTGTAGCGGTTGACCTTGCTCCACCAGCTGGAAAATGATTTGCAATGCTCTTCTTGCAGCGGCCACAAGCGCGGCGGGCTGTGACGAACCCATTGAACCCCTGGCAAGTCTGGCAAGCAGCGGTGGTCCCATACATGCACGGCTTTGGCTTTGCCCAATATCTGCCCCAAACTTGCAGCATCTTCAAACCAACAGTGGGATGCCAACGCATGCATGCCGCGCGCAACAAATTTCCAACGCGCCTGGCTCCACGGCCTGGCCTCAGTCCACTCCAACCAGCAGGCCGCCACTTGCATCGCGTCTGCAGGCACACTGGCTGGCAGCTTGTCGGTCAATGCCCACGGGTGGATCCACCAAACCTCGCGGCCATTCAATTTCTCTGCCGCCAAGCCGGCAGGCAGCAGCTCAACACCAGGTGGTGGTCGTGTGAACAACTCCGGCTCATCAACGTGCGCAAACGTTTTGGACGATTGGGTGAAGGTGGCTCGGCTGCGCGCAATCATGTCAATGATGTCGAGCTCTTGGTCCACCACGGTTTGCTTGCTGTGCCAAGGTTCGGGGGCATGTATAGCCACATTGGCCGCGTTGAACAGATAAGGTTTGCTGCTGCCCGTGCCCGCTACCCATTGCCAGCTCAGGTCGTTGCTCGCCACGTCGCCATCGAGCAAATGGCTGTACATCCAATCAGCTCCCGCGCGCCAATGCACTTTACGGATATGTATCAAATAACTGGCCAGCCACAAACGCGCATGGTTATGCACATACCCATTGAAATACAGTTGGCGCACCGCTTGGTCGATCACAGGTACGCCGGTGGCGCCATGGCGCACATCGTCTGGCATGTCCTTGCTGTAAGCGTCCTCAGGCAACACGCCTTCGCGCAAATTCGCATGGATGGCGTCGCCCAGCACCTGATGCACATGCTGGAAATATTCACGCCACGCCAATTCATAAATAAATTTGTGTTGCGCACCCATGCGGTGCACACGGTACATGTAATCAGCCACATCGGGAATGCTCAAAATGCCGTGCGTCAAGTACGGCGACAACATGCTGACCGCGCCATGCACATGGTTTCGACTTTGCGAATACTCAAAAGGCCTGACCGCGTTCAGTCGCTCCTTGGCGGCATAGGCGTAGGGCTCGAATAAAGCCTGTTCAATAAAGACCTTCATCACTTATATACAGCGTGTGTGTGGGCCATGGCCGCTCAAGAAGGGTCGGTCAGACAGTGCTCAAGCGCATCCATGAACAGCGCAGGTACATCGCAAGCTGTTTGGTCTGTGATTTCTCTGAAGCAGGTGGGACTCGTGACATTGACCTCGGTCAGGCAGTCGCCAATGATGTCCAATCCCACCAACAACAAGCCCCTGGCGGCCAACACAGGCCCGACAGCACGGGCGATTTGCCAATCACGCTCAGTCAGCGGTTGTGCCACGCCTTTGCCGCCTGCCGCCAAGTTGCCGCGCACCTCGTTGCCTTGAGGAATGCGCGCCAGCGCAAACGGCACAGCCTGCCCGTTGATCACCAGCACACGCTTGTCGCCTTGCGCAATGGCTGGCAAAAACTTTTGCACCATGACGCTGGTGCTGCCATCGCGGTTCAATGTTTCAATGATGCTGCCTAAATTCAAGCCATCGGCTTTGACCCGGAAGATGCCCATGCCGCCCATGCCATCCAAAGGTTTAAGGATGATGTCTTGGTGCACCGCATGAAAATCGCGAATCGCCTGCGGACTGCGGGTCACTAGCGTGGGACTGGCAAATTCGGCGAACTCCATCAACGCCAGCTTTTCGGGATGCTCACGCAAGGCCTGCGGGCTGTTGAACACGCGCGCGCCTTCGCGCTCGGCCTGACTCAGCAAATGTGTGGCGTAAAAATACTCGTTGTCAAACGGTGGATCCTTGCGCATCAGCACCGCGTCCATGTCGGCCAACGCGCGGGTGTCTTCTGCCATCACCGTGAACCAGTGCAGCGGGTCAGCCATTAAATGCAGTTGTTGCATAAGGGCGCGGACTTGCTGCCCGCTTTGCCACGCCAAGTCATGGGTGCCGCAAGCCCACACCGCATGTCCACGCTTTTGCGCTTCACGCATCATGGTGAACGTGCTGTCCTTTTCTATGTGAAAGGAAGCCAAAGGATCGCAGACAAACAGTATGTTCATGGCTCTAGGGTAACAGCGAACACGTCGGCCAACAGATCAAAGATCAAATTTCGATTTTGCTGCCCATTTCCACCACCGAGTTGCTGGGCAGATTCAAAAAGTCCGCTGCCGCGCTGGCATTGAGGTACATCTGGGCAAACAGCTTTTCACGCCACTGCGCCATGCCACCGCCCACCGTCGGCACAATGCTGTCGCGCGAAAGAAAGTAACTGGTGTTCATGGGATTTATTTCGCCGACTTGGCCGCGCAACAAACTCAGCGCAAACGGCACATCCGGGTCGTCTTTGAAGCCATAGTGGATCATGACCTGCCAACAATTGCCGCCCAGATCAGTGAATTCAATGCGTTTGTCATTCGCAATCCATGGAACTTCGTGGTGGCGCACGGTGACAAACAGGTTTTGCGCATGCATGACTTTGTTGTGCTTCAAGTTGTGCAGCATGGCATTGGGCACGATGCCATCCTCAGATGTCAAAAAGACGGCTGTGCCTTCTACTCTGGTGGGCGGCGCCATAAACAAAGCCTCTAAAAACGAAGCCAGGTCCATGGCTTCGTTACGGGTTTTGTGGTGCAACAAAGCGCGGCCATCGCGCCAGGTCAGCATCAACACCAAAATCATGCCGCCTATGACCAGTGGGAACCAACCGCCGTCCGCGAGCTTGAGCATGTTGGAGCTCCAAAACGCCAAGTCCACCACAAAGAACACCGAGGTGGCGCTGATGCACAGCCACAACGGGTATTTCCAAGCGTAGCGAATGACATAAAAAGTCAAAATGGTGGTGATCAACATATCGGTACACACCGCAATGCCGTAAGCCGCCGCCAAGTTGCTAGAGGTTTTGAACATCACCACGGCCAACACGATCGCCACAAACAAGCCCCAATTCACCAGCGGCATATAAATTTGGCCCGTTTCATTTTCGCTGGTGTGCAATATTTGCAAGCGCGGCAAAAAGCCCAATTGAATCACTTGCTTGGTCACGCTGAAGGCTCCGGTGATCAATGCTTGTGAAGCAATCACGGTGGCTGCAGTCGCGAGAATCACCAAGGGTATCAAGGCCCAGTCCGGAGCCATGTTGTAAAAGGGATTTTTGACCGCCTCAGGTTCGGCCAGCAACAATGCGCCTTGGCCAAAGTAGTTCAATGTCAAACACGGCATGACGACGTAAAACCATGCCAAGCGGATCGGTTTTTTACCGAAATGGCCCATGTCTGCATACAAGGCTTCGGCCCCGGTCACGCACAAGACCACCGCACCCAAAATGATGAATGCTGTGAACGGTTGGTCCCAGATAAACATAGCGGCGTAATGCGGACTGACCGCCCATAAAATTTCCGGATGGTCAACGATGTGATATACCCCCAACAAGGCAATGGCAATGAACCACACCAAGGTGATCGGTCCAAAAAATTTACCGATGCCGCCCGTGCCACGTTTTTGCACAGCGAACAAACACAGCAATATCAAAAGTGTGATGGGTATGACGAATCGTTTGAAAGTTGGCGACACCACCTCCAAACCCTCTACCGCCGATAACACCGAAATGGCCGGGGTGATCACACCATCGCCATAAAACAAGCAGGTGCCGAAAATACCAACCACCAGCAAAATGCGGCGCAAACGCGGTTTGTCCCGCACAGATGAAGAGGCCAGCGCCAGCATGGCCACCAAACCACCTTCGCCGTTGTTGTCGGCGCGCAGCACCAAGGTCACATACTTGAGCGACACGATGAAGGTCAGCGTCCAGAAGAACAAGGAGAGGATGCCGTAGACATTGTCAGGGGTGAATGCCACGTGGCCAGAGCCAAAAACCTCTTTGATGGAGTAAAGCACGCTGGTGCCAATGTCCCCATACACCACACCAATGGCACCCAATGTCAATCCTGCTATCGACGATTGCTTGTTGCCTTGGCTTTGCGCTTCACTCATAAAACAAAAAGCGGCTTGTGAACCGCCCATCGGTAACTCAGAAGCCGTGAGTTTAACGATTCCAACATGTGGCTTAAGAGCTATTTTTTACTCGTAAACCTCAGCGTCTGGGTCGGTGGCTTCCAATTCATAGCTGGCCGCCAGCATGGCCAATCGGGCGATGACGCCGTACATATAGAAACGATTCGGAGCGCTCGCACCAGGTTTCATGCCGGGTTGCGGGGTGTGGGCGCTTTGTTCAAACGCCAGCGGGACAAAACTCGCTCCGGGTGCGTTGAGGTTTTCGTCAATCCCACGCTCGGCATGTACTCGGTAAAAACCGCCGACAACATAACGGTCCATCATGTAGACCACGGGCTCAGCCACCGCGTCGTTGATGCGTTCGTTGGTCTGCACACCCTCTTGGATGATGACTTGGTTGACCTCTTGGCCGTCTTTGACCACGCTCATTTTGTTGCGGGTTTTGCGGTTGAGCACTTCCAGGTCTTTGACATCGCGCACCGTCATGATGCCCATGCCATAGGTGCCGTTGTCGGCTTTGACAATGACAAACGGCTTTTCGTGGATACCGAATTCTTTGTATTTGCGCCGGATCTTGGTGAGCAGCGCGTCCACATTGGTGGTCAGGCACTCCATGCCTTCGCCTTCGGCGAAATTGACTTCACCGCATTGGCTGAACATGGGATTGATCAACCATGGATCGATGCCAATCAGCTTGCCAAAGCGCTTGGCAACTTCTTCGTAATTGGCGAAATGAATGCTTTTGCGACGCACACACCAACCGGCATGCAAGGGCGGCAACAGGTATTGCTCGTGCAGGTCTTCCAAAATACCGGGGATACCTGCGCTCAAGTCGTTGTTGAGCAAAATGGTGCACGGGTCAAAGTTTTTCAAACCCAAGCGGGTTTTGCTGCGAATCACCGGCTCAAGCAAGACTGAGTCGCCATTGGGTAATTCGAAGCTTGTGTTTTCTTTGATGTCAGGATTGATCGAGCCGATGCGCACATTCAAACCGGCCATGTTGAAAATGCGCGCGAGTTGCGCCACGTTGCTCAGATAAAAAGTATTGCGCGTGTGGTTCTCGGGGATCAGCAACAAATTACGCGCTTCTGGGCAGATTTTTTCAATCGCGGCCATGGCGGCTTGCACAGCCAGAGGCAACATTTCAGAGGTGAGGTTGTTCCAACCGCCGGGGTACAGGTTGGTATCCACCGGTGCCAGTTTGAAACCTGCATTGCGAATATCAACAGAGCTGTAAAAAGGCGGCGTGTGCTCCATCCACTCCATGCGGAACCAGCGTTCGATGGCAGGCATGGAGTCGATGATGCGCTGCTCGAGTTCGTTGATAGGGCCGGTGAGCGCGGTAATGAGGTGGGGGACCATGAATTGATATGTCTCGTATGTTTTTAGGATCTGGGGGCGATTTTGACAGTTTCAAGCGATGCGCTTGTGACAGGCTTACAAAAAAAGAGCCGGGCTGACAACAAAGACTCTGGGCTCTAAGCCAGGTAGCGACTGCGTCCAGAGATATTTCAGCAAATTCAAATCCGGTTGAAGGTTTTGAATTGACACTCTCTCACCCCCTGACTTCACCCTCTGACTTCACCCTCTGACTTCACCCTCACCCAAGACCACAAACTTCAGCGACGTCAGGCCTTCAATACCGACCGGCCCGCGCGCGTGAAACTTGTCGGTAGAGATACCAATCTCAGCACCCAAGCCGTACTCGAAGCCATCGGCAAACCGCGTGCTTGCATTGATCATCACGCTGGCTGAATCCACCTCGCGCACAAAGCGCTGACCGTTCACATGGTTGAGCGTGAGGATGGCATCGGTGTGGTGGCTGCTGTAGTGGTTGATATGTGCAATGGCTGCGTCCACACCGTCCACCACTTTGATGCTGATGATGGGTGCCAAATACTCCTCGAACCAATCTTGCTCCGTCGCGTCTTTCAACACCGCGCCTTTGACGCTTTGCAGCAGTGCTTTGCTTTCGGGGCAGCAACGCATCTCCACGCCCTTGGCTGCCAACACCGCACCGATGCGCGGCAAAAATGCCGCGGCCAAGCCGCGCGCTACCAACAGACTTTCGGTGGCATTGCATGGGCTGTACTTTTGTGTTTTGGCGTTGTCGGTGACGCGAATGGCCATCTCTACATCGCACGGATCGTCGATGTAAGTGTGGCAATTGCCGTCCAAATGTTTGATCACCGGCACCTTGGCATCGCGGCTGATGCGCTCGATCAAGCCTTTGCCGCCACGCGGAATGATGACGTCCACATAAGCCGGCATGGCGATCAACTGACCCACGGCTTCGCGGTCGGTGGTGGGCACCAGTTGCACCGCATCGCGCGGCAAACCGGCGTTATGCAAAGCCTGTTGCACGCGTTGCGCCAGCGCGGTGTTGGAGGCCAAAGCCTCTGAGCCGCCGCGCAAAATACACGCGTTGCCGCTTTTGATGGCCAAGGAAGCCGCCTCAATGGTGACGTTGGGCCGGCTCTCAAAAATCATGCCGAACACACCGATGGGCACACGCATTTGTCCCACGCGTATACCGCTGGGTTGTTGTGTCATGCCGGTGATGCTGCCAATGATGTCGGGCATGACCGCGAGTTGCTCGCAACCGATAGCGCAAGTTTCCAAAATAGACGGTGTGAGTTTGAGCCGGTCCAGCATAGGGCCGTCCAAACCGTTGGCCTTGGCCTTTTGCAAATCCTCCTGGTTAGCGGCCACCAAAGCTGCGGTGTCGGCGCGAAGCAAGCGGGCGAGTTCACGCAAAGCTGTGCTTTTGTGCAATGCGCTGGCTTTGGCCATAAAGGCGCTGGCGGCTTTGGCCTGTTGCCCCAGGGCCTTCATCAATTCAGGAATGGTGTGTGCGTTCATGCGCCGATTTTGGCAGAGAAGACGCCTGTTTCAGAAATAGCCGCAGATGTGAACCAACATCACCTGCAAGCGCTGTTCAGCGCGGGCTGCAAGCCTTGCTGAACATCAGCGCCAAACGCAACAAGGCCTGCCAGTTATCGGTCGGCCATGTGGGCAATTTCATGCCTTTGACGATGCCGTCCACCTGATGGGCACTTTGCAGCAAACGCTCAAGTTGCGCTGTTTTGAGTTGAGGTAATACACGCTCGAACAAACGCTCTTTCAAACCCCAGACCCTTTGCTCGCGCAACACTTGGGGCAATGGGCGCCCAGCAGACACAGCGTCTTTGACTCGCTTCAAACTGCGAATGTCCTCTGCCAAGGTGTAATGCACCAACACCTCAGACACACCCTCGGCTTGCAAACCGTCCACCATGCGCTGCACCCTCAGGTGCTGCCCAGCCAATACCGCTTCGGTGAGTTTGAACACGTCATACCGGGCCACATTCAACACAGCGCGCTCTATCTGCTCAAAACTCAATTCACCCGGCGCATACAGCAAGCCCAGCTTTTGAATTTCTTGGTGTGCGGCCAATAAATTGCCTTCCACCCGGTCGGCAAAAAACTGCAGACTGCGCTGCCCTTCTTCGCCTTCACGCACCCTTTGCTGTTGTTGGTCAAGCCGGTGTGCAATCCAAGCAGGCAAGGCATTTCGCTCAATCGGATCAAGTTGCACCGTGGCACCGTGGTTGTTTAAAGCCATGAACCAGCTGCTGCTTTGGGCCGTCTTGTCCAGGCGAGGCAATAACACCAACAACAACACATCTTGCTGATCAGCCATGCGCTCTACCAGTGACTGCAAGGCCACGCTGCCTTCTTTGCCAGGTTTGCCTGAAGGAATACGCACATCCATCAACAGCTTGTCAGAGAACAGGCTCATCGCTCCGGCAGCCGCTTGTACCGACTGCCAATCAAAATGCGCGCCTGCCACGGTGAACACATGGCGTTCTGTGAAGCCTTGGTCACGTGCTGTTTGCCGAATCAGATCTGCCGCCTCTTGTTGTAACAAGGGCTCGTCTCCGTGCAATGCATAAATGCTGCGCAAGCCCTTGGCTAACTGTTCTTGCAAACGTGCGGCAGCGATTTGCATGGCCAATGGTCAGGGCAAACGCGCCGCAGCGATTCGCCGGATCAGTTGCTGCACCAGGTCCGAACGCATATCGCGGTAAAGCAACAGCTCTTCGGCTTCCTTGGACAGAGCAGCGGTTTCGCTGAAACTGATTTCGCGCTCTTGCGAGATCTCGGTTTGCGGGATGAGTTCATCTCCATTGCGGGTACGAAGTCTGAAACTCACCCGCAAACGCAATGTGAATTCACGCACCGTGCCAGTGGATGTGCGGCTGAGAATCACCTTTTCTTGCAACTCCTGCAACAACTCCAAAATCACATCGGCGCGCTCAATCTCTCGCGCATCCGAGATGACCTCCAAATTACCAATGCTTTTGAGATTGCGCTTGAGCAGCTGCCCAAAAAGCGAGGTTTCGGCAATATTGCTGTAGAGGGTTTTGAAGGGCAATTCCGGTGCTTTGCGCAATTTAAAACCGCAAGCCGTGAGCCAGCCCAGCGCCGCTACAGTTGCGCCCATGCGTGCGCCTTGTTGCAACCATTGGCGGCGTGAATTTGGCAGAGGCTGAGGCGCTTGCATGGTCAGATCACCAAGTTCACCAAACGCCCGGGAACAATGATGACTTTTTTCGGTGCTGCGCCTTGTGACAGCTTTTGAAAAGCATCACTGGCCAGCGCCGCCTGCTCGATGGCCGCTTTGTCGGCACTCGCGCTCACCACCAAGGAGCCGCGCAGCTTGCCATTGACTTGCAGCATGAGTTCGATCTCGTCGCGCACCAAAGCGTCATCATCGACGCTTGGCCAAGTGGCATCCCACAAGCTGCCATGGGCCTTGTCATAGCCCAAATCCTGCCACAGGTGGCAACTCAGGTGCGGACACACCGGGTACAACACACGCAACAAAATGGACAGGCATTCAGCCAATGCAGTGGCATCTTCTTTGGTGTCACTGAGCGCGGCATCCTCGAGGGCGTTGAGCATCTTCATGACGGCAGAAACCACGGTGTTGTATTGCATGCGCTCGTAATCGTAATTCGCCTGCTTGAGCACGCTGTGGATATCAAGCCGCAAAGCTTTGGCGGCCTTGCCAAAACCGCTTGCTTGCCCAGTCGCCAAACCACTGGCAATACGCTGGCGGTGCTGGTGCGCAAAATTCCAAACACGTCGCAAAAACCGGTAACTGCCCTCCACCGCCGAATCGTTCCACTCCAACGTGACCTCGGGCGGCGCGGTGAACATGGTGTACAGGCGCGCCGTGTCAGCGCCATAGCGCTCGATCAGGTCTTGCGGATCGACACCGTTGTTTTTGCTCTTGCTCATGGTGCCCACGCCTTCGTAGACGATGGGTGTACCGGCGGGCAACTGGCCTTTGGCTTCTTTCAGTACTGCGCCAATCACTTTGCCGCTGGCGTCATGCTGGTCTTGCACCTCGTGCGGCCAGAAATACTCGACACCGCCTTTCTCGCCTTTGCGCGAGTAAATATGGTTGAGCACCATGCCTTGGGTCAGCAGTTTAGTGAACGGTTCATCGACTTTCACCAAACCTAAATCGCGCATCACCTTGGTCCAGAACCGCGCGTACAGCAAATGCAAAATCGCGTGCTCAATGCCGCCTATGTATTGGTCCATGCCGCTGCCGCCCGTGGCCACGCCCTCTTGGCGCATCCAATAGTCGGTGCCGTCGGCCACCATCTTGTCGGCGTTGGTCGGGTCGCAGTAGCGCATGTAATACCAACTCGAATCGACAAACGTGTCCATGGTGTCGGTTTCGCGCCGCGCTGGTTTGCCGCAGGTCGGACACACCACACCTTGGTGAAAGCCTTCGTGCTTGTGCAAGGGGTTGCCCGAACCGTCAGGAATGCAGTCTTGCGGCAACACCACCGGCAGGTCTTTTTCGGGCACGGGCACGGCGCCGTGTTCATCGCAATGGATGATGGGTATCGGCGTGCCCCAATAGCGCTGGCGGCTCACACCCCAGTCGCGCAAACGCCAGGTGATTTTTTTCTCGCCCAAGCCTTTGGCGGCGAGTAACTCTGCCACTTTGTTGACCGCGTCTTTGAAACGCAGTCCATCAAGTACGCCGGAGTTGAGGCATACGCCGTCTTTGGTGTCGTACCAGTCTTGCCAAGCGCGATTGTTGAATGAAACGGCGTTGACCAAAGCAGGAGCCGCAGATGCGGGGCTTGTCCCTGGTGAGGAGTCGGAGCTTGCGACCGACGAACCGGGGGCAGTCACCGCAGCGGCACCACCATCCGAACGCGATGTCGTCCTCCCAGCGGCACCAACACTGACCACCTGCTTGATCACCAACCCGTACTTCAACGCAAACGCAAAATCGCGCTCATCATGCGCCGGCACACCCATGACCGCGCCATCGCCATAACTCATCAACACATAGTTACCGATCCATACCGCTACTTGTTCGCCGGTCAAAGGATGCGTCACTTTC
Source organism: Comamonadaceae bacterium (assembly GCA_027488735.1). Lineage (GTDB taxonomy): Bacteria > Pseudomonadota > Gammaproteobacteria > Burkholderiales > Burkholderiaceae_C > Limnohabitans. The sequence goes on from JAIYBB010000009.1 coordinate 37,880, forward strand.
AAACCGGTGTCCCGGCCAACCTTGTCTTTCAATGCCAGCTCGGCTTCGGTCGTGCCGCCCGCTTTGCATTCCTCGATGAACGCAGCTAAATCCGGGTTGCCCGTCGCCGCATGCAAAGCCAGCGGATGCTCGGGCGCGACCGCACAAAAGGTCACGCCCATGATGGTGTCGGCACGCGTGGTGAACACATACATGCGGCCGTCTTGAATCAACTGACCCGATGCGTCGTGGATGCCATGCGTGAACGCAAAACGCACACCCTCGGATTTGCCAATCCAGTTTTCCTGCATCAAACGCACTTTGTCCGGCCAGCCGTTCAACGTGGCTTTGGGGTTACCGATTTGCACATGGTCAAGCAGTTCCTGCGCGTAATCCGTGATCTTCAGGTAGTAGCCTGGGATCTCGCGCTTTTCCACCACCGCACCGGTGCGCCAGCCTTTACCGTCAATCACTTGTTCGTTGGCGAGCACGGTTTGGTCCACCGGGTCCCAGTTCACCACTTGCGTCTTGCGGTAGGCAATGCCCTTTTCCAGCATCTTCAAAAACAGCCACTGGTTCCATTTGTAATAACTCGCATCGCAGGTGGCGACTTCGCGCGACCAGTCGATAGCCAAACCCATGGCCTGCATTTGCTGCTTCATGTAGGCGATGTTTTCATAAGTCCACTTGGCTGGCGGCACACCGTTTTTCAGCGCTGCATTTTCAGCCGGCAAGCCAAACGCATCCCAGCCCATGGGCATGAGCACGTTGTAGCCCTTCATGCGCAAATGGCGGGTGAGCATGTCGTTGATGGTGTAGTTGCGCACATGGCCCATGTGCAATTTGCCGCTGGGGTAAGGCAGCATGGAGCAGGCGTAGTACTTGGGACGCGACTTGTCTTCGGTGACGCGGTAGACATCGGCCTGCGTCCATGCCACCTGTACGGCCTGCTCAATGGTGCTTGCGGTGTATTCGGGATGTGCGCTGCTGTGACGCTGTGAAGAAATATCGGTTTGTGACATGGGGCTCAATAAGAAACCCCGTGCGCGCTCAGTTGCGCGGTGCCGGGGCGGTTGTGTCGATTTTAGGCCCAGCAGGCTGTACCGCCAGCGACACGCTGCGCATCTCGGATTTTTGAATTTCTGCCATCGCTTCGGCCACACGCCCATAAGGCACGGTTTTATCGATCTTCAATTGCACTTCGTTGGCTTGGGCAGACTGTGCTTGCGCTCTGAGGCTCAATGCTGCGGCCAGTTGTGCCATGGGCAAAGCTTGTCCGTCCACCGAGACTTGGCCGTCCGCCTCAATGGCGATTTCAAGCGGCGCCGGCTTGTCCGAAGCAGCAGCCACATCGACCTGCGGCAATTCCATGTGCAACGCCCCAGTCATCATGGGCGCGGCGATGATGAAAATCACCAACAACACCAACATGACATCGACCAGCGGTGTGACATTGATGTCAGCCATGGGTGTGTAAGACGGGCGGGATTCAAATTCTCCAAATGCCATGGCAGCGGCTCAGCGATTGTGGGGAGATTGGGACTGCGCCAGCGCGCGCAAGTCGTAGGCCAGCCCTTCGAGCTCGCTGTCCAAGCGGGCCAATCGGCGGCCCATCAGGTTGTAGGCCATGACCGCAGGAATCGCCACTGCCAAGCCAGCGGCCGTCATCACCAATGCCTCGCCCACCGGTTGTGCGACTTTGTCCAAGGTGTACTGGGCAGAAGCTGCCAGATTGGTGAGCGCATGGAATATGCCCCAGACGGTGCCCAGCAATCCGACAAATGGCGCTGTAGAACCAATGGTGGCCAGCAGGTCTTGGCCAAATTGCAAGCGCGAGCGAACCGCTTGCAAGCCCTCACGCAGGCGGCGGGTCAACTGGTCTGAGACTGCCACATGGGTGGATAGCCCTTGGCTCGGGTGAGTAACAGCGTCCAGCAATGGCAGGAACATCGCTTGCGAATCGACCGCCAGCCAATGGGCACGTGCCTGTGACCAATCACCGGCTTGCCAAAACAGCGCCTTGCATGAAGCGAGATTGCGAACCGCCAGATGCAGCAGCCATGACTTGTAAAGAATGATGAACCAACTCACCACCGACATCAGCAACAGCAGCAGCGCGACCGTGACACTCACGCCATCGCTTTGCATGATCATGTCGTTGACGTTCATTGATCGGCGCGGGAAGAGTTCAAGCCCAAGACATCGAACATATCGAACAGGCCACTGCGTTGCTGCGCCAGAAACCTGGCGGCGCGCAAACTGCCTTGGGCATAGGTGCTGCGACTGGCTGATTTGTGCGTAATTTCAATGCGCTCGCCTTCTGTGGCGAACATCACGGTGTGGTCACCAACGATGTCCCCAGCACGGATGGTTGAAAAACCGATGCTGCCTGGTACGCGCTCGCCGGTGTGTCCATAACGCTCATAGACGGCGCAATCTTTCAAAGAGCGGCCTTGGGCGGTGGCGATCACCTCTCCCATTTTCAAAGCAGTGCCAGACGGCGCATCCACTTTGTGCTTGTGGTGGGCCTCGGTGATTTCAATATCGTAGCCATCGCTGAGTGCGAGTGCCGCCATTTGCAGCAACTTGAGGGTGACATTCACGCCCACGCTCATATTGGGCGCCATCACTATGGCAATGTCATTGGCAGCTGTTTGAATAGCGGCTTTTTCTGCGTCAGTGAATCCGGTGGTGCCGATCACCATTTGCACGCCCAAACGGCGGCATGCCGCCAAGTGCTGCATGGTGCCTTCAGGGCGTGTGAAATCGATCAGTACTTGGGCGTTTTGCAAGCCCGCGGAGATATCACTGGAGACAGGCACGCCAACCGGTTGGCCCAAAAAGAAAGCGGCATCGGTGCCCAATTGCGAGCTGCTTGGCAAGTCCAACGCTGTTGCCAGTTGCATGTCTGGTGAACGCACTACCGCTTCGATCAACATGCGCCCCATGCGGCCAGTGGCACCGGCGATGGCGATACGTCTTGGGGACGAGGCAGAGGCGTTCATGCGATGGGCCTTTATTTGACGGGAGATTCCAAGGGGGGGTATTGTTTGCGCGCAGAGTTGGCTTCAGGCGCTGTGTCGGGCGCATTACTGACAGACGTTTGCGATTTGAATTTATCCAATTCCTGCGGCGTGGCCTGTAAGCGGGGAACTTTTTTTCTTTCCTCTGACGTGGTCAAGCGTTCGGCAAATTCGGATTCGCTAGGGAGTTCATCGGCTTCGTAGCGGTAAAAAACCTCATTTTGAAAGAACACAGACAGTTTGCGTTGCTGGGGCTGGGTGCCTTTGCGCTGGATAGTGAACGCATAGTCCCAGCGGTCCGCATGGAAAACACTGGCAATCAATGGGGTACCCAAAATTTCTTTGACTTGGTTGCGGGTCATGCCAGGGCGCAAAGCCTGCACCTGCTCTTTGGACACGAAATTGCCTTGCACCACTTCGATACGGTAAGGAGTGACCTTGCGCATGGCTCGGGCCACAGGGTCGTCGACAAATGCACACGCCACTAATGTGGTCAGCAGCAATAGACCGCAGCTGCGCGCCAGTAGAGGTTGCAATGGAGTCATGTTGGGATTGGGGCAAGATATGATGATTGCATTGTAACGACGGGTGCTGACTACCCGAACAGAGTTGCGAAAGGTACCAATGCAGTCTATAGGCGATTTAAAAAACACCGGCTTAAAGGCCACGCTGCCGCGCATCATCATCCTGGAGTTGTTCCAAAAAAGTGGGCAGCGCCACATGAGTGCAGAAGATGTGTACCGCCTGGTTTTACAAGAACGCGCCGATATTGGATTGGCCACCATTTACCGAGTGTTGATGCAATTTGAACAAGCGGGTTTGCTCACGCGCAGCCAGTTTGAAAGCGGCAAAGCGGTGTATGAACTCAATGAAGGGCAGCACCATGACCACTTGGTTTGCCTAGACTGTGGACGGGTCGAAGAGTTTTTTGACGAAGAAATTGAACAACGCCAACACAGTATTGCCCGCGCCAAGGGCTTTGAAATTGCCGACCATGCGTTGAGCCTGTATGCGCACTGCACGCGCAAACCCTGCCCTTTCAAAAACACTTAGTCGATTTTGTTAGACAGCATGGCCTCGCGGTGGCGCGAGACAAATTTTTCATATGTATCAATGCCGCGCATCTGCAATATGGTGTTGCGCACGGCAGCCTCGACCAACACGGCGATATTGCGTCCGGCCACCACCTGAATCACCACTTTGCGCACGGCAATACCGAGCACATCTTCGGTCAGCGGCTCGTGCGGCAAACGGTCGTAATCGCGCTCTAAAGTTTCCTTGCGCACCAAATGCACAATCAACTTGAGGCGCATTTTGCGTCGCACTGCGGTCTCGCCAAAGATCGCTTGGATATCAAGCAGGCCGATGCCGCGCACTTCCAACAGGTTTTGCAGCAACACCGGGCAACGGCCCTCTAAGGTGGTTTGGTTGATGCGGTACAAATCGACTGCGTCATCCGCCACCAACCCATGGCCCCGCGAAATCAACTCCAGCCCCAATTCGCTTTTGCCCAAGCCTGACTCGCCGGTGATCATCACGCCCATGCCCAAAATATCCATGAACACGCCGTGCAAGGTGGTTCTGTCAGCAAAATGCTTGGACAAATAGGCGCGCAACAAGTCGATCACAAAGGCGGCTGACTCGTGGGTCACAAACATGGGGATTTGTGCCTCTTCGCACATGGACAATAACGCTGGCGTGGGCACTTGGCCATCTGCCACCACCAACACTGGCGGCACCAAGGTCACGATGCGAGACACCCTGCGCTCGCCGACCAGCGGGTCTGCATGTTGCAAATAACTGATTTCTCGCTCGCCTAAGACTTGCAAGCGGTAGGGATGTATGTAGTTGAGGTAGCCCACCAAATCTGCCCCAGAGCGGGCCATGCGTACTGCCACTTCGTCGAAATGGCGCTCGGTGGCACCTTTGCTGGCCACCCAATGCCATTCGAGTTTTTTGCGAAAGTCCTCGAACAGAACGTCTGCGCTGACGGCGGTGGGTTTCAAAGCAACAAACTCAAGCGGTTTGTACCGATTGCCAGTTGGTGATCAAGAGGTGCAATTCTTGGGCTTCACGGCATTGCTGGAGCTTGTCTCGCAGATTGGTGTCGCTCAGCATTTCGGCGATTTCGGACAGAATTTCCAGATGCTTCTGTGTGGATGCTTCTGGCACCAACAGAAAAATCATCAGGCTGACTGGTTTTTCGTCGGGGGCATCAAAACCTATCGGTTCAGCCAGCAAAAACACTGCAGCCAAGGGTGTTTTCATGCCCTTGATACGCCCGTGTGGGATGGCGACACCGTAGCCCAAACCAGTTGAACCCAGTCGTTCACGCGCAAACAAACTGTCAGCGACCAAGGCTCGGTTCAGGCCATGTAAATTTTCAAACAGCAAACCGGCTTCTTCAAAAGCGCGTTTTTTACTGGTGGCATCCACCTGCACAAGGGCTTGGGCAGGGGGCAAGATGGCAGCGAGTCTGTTCATGATTGGGGGCTGATTATGCACCTAGATGACGTGTCAAGCTAGGGTAAATATTTATATCTTTTTTGCTACTTAAAAACCGCCTGGGTCGCAGGCGGTTTTCCCATCAACCACGGGTCAGTTCAAATAATCACGTTTGGCACTGGGATGCTGATGGTCCTGCAGGCGGTCCTTGTGACGCACCACCTGTCGATCCAGTTTGTCGACCAGTTCGTCCACAGCGGCATACAAATCTTCGCTGGCGCATTCGGCAAACAAATCGCTGCCTTTGACATGGATGTTGCATTCAGCGCGCTGTCTGCCTTGCTTTTCCTTTTGATTTTCAATCGATAACAGCACACGAACATCAACCACTTGGTCAAAGTGCCGCATGATTCGGTCGAGTTTCTGGGTGACATAGCCACGCAGTGCCGGCGTGACTTCGAGGTGATGCCCACTGATTGTCAAATTCATACATACCCTCCAGACATAGGCCTGTGCGCAACGCCCCGGCAACATGCCAAAGCGGTGACAGGTCAACGCCACTATGCACCTAGTCCGGCAAAAAAGCAAACCCCGCCTGGACGGCCCTGTTGGGCGCAGGGCGGCGCGGCTTACGCAGCAGGTGCTTGGGGTTCAATAGTGTGCATTTTGACGTGCTGGGCCAACCAGTAAGCCACCACTGACGCGACGACGCCTGCCACTGCGCACATCCAATAGTGCGTGACTTGCCCCTCGGGGTTGCGCTGGATCAGCACGCCACCCAGCCAAGTGGCGATACCAATCGACATGGACTGAACCGCACCATTAAGCGACATGAAGGCGCCGCGAAATTGCGGCTGCGCGGCTGAAGTCAAAAACGCCATACCAGGAATCATGCGGGCATTCATGAAAAAAAACAAACTCGCCGACACCAACAACACCACGGGCAATGCATAAGGCTGCATCAAGGTGGTCAAGGTCATGGGCACCATGGACAACAACAACATGCGCTGAAACATTTGGCGCTTGCCGATCCGATCGGTGAGCGCACCTATCCACCGTGCGCTCAGCAAAGTCACGATGCCGCCCGCCAAATAAATGAAAGGGATTTCGGCGGGCAACAAAATATGGTTGGCCTGCATGTAGATGGTGATGTAGGGAATCACGGTGAAGGCGGCAAACATCATGGCGAACGACATGGCAAGTGCCAAGCGGTGGTTTCTGTCGGTCCATACCCCACGGATAGCAAATGTCATGTTCTGCCCACGCGCATTGGCCACATGTTTGTCCAAACGCGGCAGGCTCCACACCGCCAATGCCCCCACCAAAGTACAAGCCACTGCAATGGCAATAAAGCTGCTGTGCCAACCACCCCAGTTGGCCAAAAACAATCCGCCAGGCACACCCACCACCGTGGCCAATGAAAACGACATCATCACCAAGCCAGTGGCGCGGCCGCGACGCTCAAACGGAATGACATCGCCAATGATGGTTTGCGTCATGGCCGACAAAATGCCACCGAACACGCCTGCAGCAATACGCGCCAACATCAACATACCGTATGTGGGTGCCAGCGCACACGCCAATGTGGTCAAGCCAAACAACACATACAGCACCAACAACAAACGTTTGCGCTCAAATCGATCCACAAAAAACGCTGCCAGCAAGCCTGACACACCAGCTGCAAAGGTGTAGGCCGACACCAATAACCCGAACTGGGCATCACTGATGGCAAACAAAGCGGTCAGTTGCGGGCCCAAGGGCATCATGATCATGAAGTCGAGCACATGCGTGAATTGAATGCCCGCTAAGGTCAGGAGCAGCGCCAACTCTCTTCGTGGCGTTAATTCAGTGTGCATGGGATGTCGCTCAGTAAACCCAAGACTTTAACAGTGTGACCTTTTTGTCACAGGGCAGTGCCATAATTCTGGCTTGTTCAGCAACGGAGCAGCCTCCTTGGAAACCTACCCCAGTTGGTAGCTTTCGGTTCACTGGCAACAGGCCGGACGGAATCGAAAGCGAACCTCACCCTTTCATTCGTCCATTCACGCACTGAGATTTGCCATGCTCAATATTTTTTCGCTGGTCAACGGCCGCCTGTTTCAAGAAGAGATTTCTTCCCTTGAAGAACTGTCTCGTTTTCAGCCTATTTGGGTTGACCTGGAGTCCCCCACACCTGAAGAAAAGCGTTGGATCAGCCAACACTTTGATGTACAGGTGCCTGACGACGCGATGGACGAAGACATTGAAGAGTCTGCGCGTTTTTATGAAGAGGACAACGGCGAGTTACATATTCGCTCGGACTTCTTGATCGCAGACATAGATGCGCCGCGCGCAGTGCGTGTGGCCTTCATCTTGAACCAGCACAACGCAGCGCTGAAAAGCCATGGGGTTTTGTTTTCTGTGCACGAAGAGGATTTGCCGGTGTTTCGGTTGCTGCGTCTGCGTGCGCGCCGTGCGCCAGGTTTGATTGAAGACGCCAAAGATGTGCTGCTTGAATTGTTTTCTGTAGATGCCGAATATTCTGCTGACACGCTCGAAGGTATTTACGACGAGTTGGAAAAAGTCAGCAAGATGGTGTTGTCTGGCGACGTGACCGATGAGCTGGCCGGCGCAGTGCTGGCCGAAATCGCCAGGCAAGAAGATTTGAACGGTCGTATTCGGCGCAACATGATGGACACGCGCCGCGCGCTCAGTTTCACCATGCGGCTGCGCATGCTCAACGCCGAGCAATTTGACGATGCCCGGCAAATTCTGCGCGATATTGATTCATTAGACAGCCACACCGCATTTCTGTTCGACAAGATCAACTTCTTGATGGATGCCACGGTTGGTTTCATCAACATCAACCAAAACAAGATCATCAAAATCTTCTCGGTGGCAAGCGTCGCCTTGTTACCCCCGACTTTGATCGCCAGCGTTTACGGTATGAACTTTCAGTTCATGCCGGAGTTGTCTCAAAAATGGGGCTATCCCTTTGCACTGACCCTGATGTTTGCCAGCTCCGTGGTGCCGATGATTTATTTCCGCCGCCGAGGTTGGTTGAAATAGACTGGCTTTTCAGCGCATCAGGACTGAAATAGTTTCTTTAACTTGGCTTCATTGGGCTGGTGCACCACGCCTTTTTCCGTGATCAATGCGCTCACGAGTTCAGCGGGCGTGACATCAAAGGCCGGGTTGCGCACCTTCACACCTTGTGGTGCCCAGCGCTGGGCACCAAAGCCAGTCACTTCGTCAGGACTGCGCTCTTCAATCGGTATAGCGTCACCATTGGGCAACTGCATGTCTATGGTGGATAACGGGCACGCCACATAAAAAGGAATACCGTGCCTGTGCGCCAACACGGCGACCATGTAAGTGCCGATTTTGTTGGCGACATCCCCATTGGCCGCGACCCGGTCCGTGCCAACCACGACCGCATCAATCTCGCCTTGCTTCATCAAGTGACCGGCCATGTTGTCGGTGATCAATGTCACAGGAATATTCTCTTGCACCATTTCCCAGGCGGTCAACCGTGCGCCTTGCAAAAAGGGGCGGGTTTCATCTGCAATCACGCTGATTTTTTTGCCTGCCGCCACCGCCGACCTGAATACGCCTAACGCAGTGCCATGCCCTGCAGTAGCCAGCGCGCCTGCATTGCAATGTGTCAGCACGCGCGCGCCATCTGCCAGCAAGGCTGCGCCGTGCGTGCCCATGGCTTGGTTGATGCGCACATCTTCCGTCGCTATATCGTGTGCAAGTGTCAGCAACAGGGCGGCCAACTGTGGCTTGGGCAAATGTGCGTGGCTGTCTAACGATTGGCGCATACGCTGCAATGCCCAAAATAAATTGACCGCGGTCGGGCGACTCGCCGCCAGCACCTCAAAACCGTGCGCCATGGCCTGTGTGAATGTGTCGGCAGCCATGTGCTGGTGCGACAGCGCTTGCAATGCCACGCCATAAGCCGCGGCACAGCCGATGGCAGGCGCACCGCGCACCACCATGCTGCGAATGCCATACGCCACTTCGTCAGCGTTGGCATACGAGAGGTATTCAAATCGCATAGGCAATATGCGTTGATCAATCATCTCGAGTCGGCCATCGCGCCAGCGCAATGTCTCAATGTGGCTTTGTTCAGGTGCAGCAATCATGCGTTGGTTTGTCCGTAGGTTTTGAATTTTTCATGGACGGCTTGCATTTGTTCTGTGCTGAGAATGGTCGGTGCGCCCAGCTGCAACGCGGTCCAGTATTGCTCGCACAAGGACTCGACTTCCACCGCCACGGCAACGGCGCGTTGAATATCTGTACCGACCGCAATCAAACCATGGTTACCCAACAAACAAGCCCGTCTGTCGGTCAATGCCGTGAGGGCATGGTCGGACAATTCCTGCGAACCAAACAAGGCATAAGGAGCGCAGCGAATGGTGTCACCACCTGCTATGGCCACCATGTAATGAAAAGCAGGAATGTCTCGGTGCAGGCAAGAGAACGCAGTAGCAAAACGCGAATGGGTGTGCACAACTGCACCTACATCGGGGCGCAATACCAATATGTCTCGGTGAAATCGCCATTCACTGGATGGCTTGCCCGGGCCTAAGGGTTGGCCATGGAAGTCCATGCTGACCATTGCCTCAGGCTGCAATTCTTGCGCAGCCACGCCCGATGGCGTCACCAACCAATGGCCCCCGTTGCGCACGGACAGATTGCCCGTGCTGCCACGGTTGAGGCCCGTGGCATCCAGCTGCAATGCAGCCTTGCACATCTGCATGCGCAATGGCTTGTCGTCCATTGGCTCTGCCATGTCTAGCCGCGGGACAAAACGCGCCCGGCCACCGCATGCAACTGTTTCGCCAAAGCGAGGTCACGTGCTTGCGGCGCTGTAATGAGCGCGTACTCTAGGGCATGGCGGCAAGCGCAAGCCGGACCGTGTGTGTCTGCTGCCAACGCAGGCGTGACGGCTTTGACCAGCGAGCGAGCGTTTTGCGCATTGGCCAGCAACACTTTGATGATCGCATCCACTGTGACCGCATCATGGTCGGGATGCCAGCAATCAAAATCGGTGACCATGGCCACCGAGGCATAACAAATTTCTGCTTCGCGGGCGAGTTTGGCTTCTGGCATGTTGGTCATGCCGATCACATCACAGCCCCATTGGCGGTACAGGTTGGATTCGGCCAAGGTCGAGAATTGCGGCCCTTCCATCACCAAATATGTACCGTTTCTGACCACCGGCAGTTGCAGTTGACGCGCCGCGGTCTCTAAATGCCCCCCCATGCGCCCGCACACCGGGTGGGCCATGGACACGTGGGCGACCAAACCGGTACCGAAAAAACTTTTTTCGCGGGCAAAGCTGCGGTCTATGAATTGGTCAACGATGACAAAGGTGCCGGGCGGCAAACTTTCCTTGAGAGAACCCACCGCACTCACCGAAATCAAATCGGTCACGCCGGCACGCTTGAGGGCATCGATATTGGCGCGGTAATTGATGGCCGACGGCGGGATCTTGTGACCACGCCCATGGCGCGGCAAAAACACCATGGGCTGGCCATCTAAGTGGCCGAAAAGGCATTCGTCAGAGGGCTCGCCAAACGAAGATTCGATCTTGCGCCACTGCTTGTCTTGCAGGGCGTCGATGTCATACACACCACTGCCTCCGATGATGCCAATCACACCCTTGGCAGAAGCAGGCTGCTGGCTCATAGTGCGAATCTCCGTCAGTTCGACATTTATTCAATGGCCTTGACCATGTCCTCAACCACTTTTTTGGCGTCGCCGAACACCATCATGGTTTTGTCCATGTAGAACAATTCGTTGTCCAGTCCGGCATAGCCTGCGGCCATAGAACGCTTGTTGACAATGATAGTTTTGGCTTTGTAGGCCTCCAAAATCGGCATGCCGTAGATGGCGCTGCCTTTGATCATCGCGGCAGGGTTGACCACGTCATTGGCGCCCAAAATGATGGCCACATCCACCTGACCAAATTCGCCGTTGATGTCTTCCATCTCGAACACCTGGTCGTAAGGCACTTCGGCCTCGGCCAGCAACACGTTCATGTGGCCGGGCATGCGACCGGCCACCGGGTGAATCGCATACTTCACCGTGATGCCTTTGTGCGTCAGTTTTTCGGCCAACTCTTTCACCGCATGCTGTGCACGGGCGACAGCCAAACCGTAACCGGGCACGATGACCACGGTTTCGGCGTTGCCCAAAATAAAGGCCGCGTCATCCGCACTGCCGCTTTTCACCGGACGCTGCTCGGTGCTGCCAGCCGCTGCTGTGCCCGCTTCACCGCCGAAGCCGCCCAAAATCACATTAAAGAACGAGCGGTTCATGGCCTTGCACATGATGTAAGACAAGATGGCACCAGACGATCCAACCAAGGAACCGGCAATGATCAACATGCTGTTATTGAGCGAAAAACCAATGCCTGCCGCAGCCCAGCCCGAGTAGCTGTTGAGCATGGACACCACCACCGGCATGTCAGCGCCGCCGATGGGGATGATGATGAGCACACCCAGCACAAACGACAGCGCCAGCATGATGAGGAACGCGTCCCAGTTGCCAGTGAACATGAAATACACGCCCAAGCCCACCGTGGCAATGCCCATCAGCAAATTCAGCATGTGCTGACCGGCAAACACCACAGGTGCGCCTTGGAACAAACGGAATTTGTACTTGCCCGACAACTTGCCGAAAGCGATGACCGAGCCGCTGAAAGTGATGGCACCAATGGCCGCACCAAGGAACAACTCGAGACGGTTGCCTTTGGGAATGTCCAGCGTACCCAGGCCTTGCGCCACGATGCCGAAAGCTGCGGGTTCGACCACCGCGGCAATCGCGATGAACACCGCCGCCAAGCCGATCATGCTGTGCATGAAGGCGACGAGTTCGGGCATTTTCGTCATCTCGACCCGCTGCGCCATGATGGCACCAGCGCCGCCGCCGATCACCAAGCCGAGCAGTACCCAGCCCATGCCTTGCACAGGGTCAACCTGACCGAAAAGCTTGGCTTGCTCAAAAATCAAAGCGGCGGTGGTGACCACCGCAATGGCCATGCCGCTCATGCCAAACAAATTGCCGCGGATCGACGTGGTCGGGTGCGACAAACCTTTGAGCGCCTGGATGAAGAAAATACTGGCGACCAAATACAGAAGTACAACGAGGTTCATGCTCATTTGTCAGCTCCTGCCTTGGGGGCTTTTTTCTTGAACATTTCCAGCATGCGTCTTGTTACCAAAAAACCGCCGAACACATTGACTGCCGCCAGCGCCACGGCCAGCACGCCCATGGTTTTGCCCAGCGGCGTGACAGTGAGCGCGGCCGCCAACATGGCGCCGACGATGATGATGGCAGACACCGCATTTGTCACCGCCATGAGTGGCGTGTGCAAAGCGGGCGTGACATTCCAGACCACGTGGTAGCCGACGTAAATCGCCAGCACGAAAATAATGAGGTTGGTGATGGTGTGATCCATGCTTATTTCCTTTTGACGTCGCCGCCCTGAGTCATCAGGCAGGCCGCCACGATGTCGTCTTCCATGTCAACGGTAAAGCCCTTGTCTTTGGGCAGCACCAGTTTCAAAAAATCCAGCACATTGCGTGCATACAGTGCCGAAGCATCAGCTGCCACCAGCGCAGGCAAATTGGTTTCACCGACCAAGGTCACGCCGTGTTTGACCACCGTGCGATCAGCTTCGCTCAAGGGGCAATTGCCGCCTACACCATTGGCGCCTTTGCCAGCCGCCAAGTCGATGATGACCGAGCCCGGCTTCATGCTCTTTACCATGTCCTCGGTGATCAACACGGGGGCTGCACGACCGGGAATCAAGGCGGTTGAAATGACGGCGTCGGCCTGCGCCACGCGCTTGGCCACTTCCAATTTTTGACGATCTAGCCAGCTCTGCGGCATAGGGCGCGCGTAACCGCCCACGCCTTCGGCAGCTTCTTTTTCTTCCGCGGTTTCATAAGGCACGTCGATGAACTTGGCGCCGAGCGACTCGACCTGTTCTTTCACGCTGGGGCGCACGTCCGAGGCTTCAATCACGGCACCCAAGCGCTTGGCCGTGGCAATCGCCTGCAAACCGGCCACGCCCACACCCAAAATAACAACGCGCGCGGCCTTGACGGTACCGGCGGCGGTCATCAGCATGGGGAAAAAGCGCTGGTATTTGTCAGCTGCCATCATGACTGCTTTGTAACCGGCGATATTGGCCTGCGAGGACAACACGTCCATGCTTTGCGCACGCGTGGTGCGCGGCGCGGCTTCCAAAGCGAAACTGGTCAAACCGGCGGCTGCGATGCGTTGCAAACCGTCGGCATCAAACGGGTTGAGCATGCCAACCAATGCGCTGCCGGATTTCATGTGAGACAACTCGGTGGCCGACGGCGCACGTACTTTGAGCACCAGTTCCGCACCCAAGGCACCTGCTGCGTCGGTGATCTGTGCGCCAGCCGCTTCATAGGCGGCATCAGTGACACTGGCGGCAACACCAGCACCCGACTGCACGTGGACGGTGTGGCCCTGGGCAATGATTTTTTTGGCCGTTTCAGGGGTCACGGCAACACGGGTTTCGCCCGCCGTGGTTTCGGCAGGCACGCCAATCAGCATGTTTATCTCCTCTACACAATGGGCGAGAATCATCGCAGATTCACAACAGGCCCGAAAAACAGGGATTTTGCACCATGAATTACCGTTGGAAACCCAGTGTGACCGTGGCCGGCATCATCGAACAATATGGTCGTTATTTATTGGTCGAAGAGCACACCCCCAAAGGCTTGATGTTCAACAACCCTGCCGGCCATTTAGACCCGGGCGAGTCGCCGCTGCAAGCCTGTGTGCGGGAAGTTTTGGAAGAAACCGCTTATGCATTCACACCGACCTCACTGGTGGGCATTTACCTGTCGCGCTTTAGCAAACCGGCAACGCCCGAGGACCCGGAGGAAGACATCACCTATTTGCGCTTCGCTTTCACCGGCGAGTTAGGCGCGCATGACCCGTACAGAGCGCTGGACACCGGCATTGTGCGAACCTTGTGGATGTCTATGGAAGAAATGAAGGCCACCCAGGCGCGGCACCGCAGCCGTTTGTTGGTGCGCTGCGCCCAAGACCATGCGCGCGGTGTGCGTTTGCCGTTAGATACGGTTTACACCGATCCCAGCGTCTACATGCCGGGCGGCCCAGCCTGAATCATCGCAGCAGCATTTCAGCCGCCGGGTCTTCCGCTTGCATGACGAATTGCGCCCACGGTGCCAGGCGCTGGGCATCGCAGCGCAGTACTTCTTGTTTGACCCGTAAAATTTGGGTTGGGTGCATTGAAAAGTACCGCAAGCCCAATCCGATCAGCAAACGGGTCAGCGCTGGATCTCCGGCCATTTCTCCGCACAGCGCGACTTCTTTGCCCGCTGCTGCACCTTGCGCGATGGTGTCGGCCAACAAATGCAATATCGCTGGGTGCAAGGGGTCGTACAAATGTGCCACTTGTTCATCAGCGCGGTCAATCGCCAAGGTGTACTGAATCAAGTCATTGGTGCCGACCGACAAAAAATCGAAATGCTTCAAGAACAAAGGCAGGCTCAGAGCAGCGGCAGGCACCTCGATCATGGCGCCCACACGCAGCGGGCCGTAGGGAATAGATTTTTTCTCCAATTGCGCGCGGGCATGGGCCAGCCAATGCAGTGTTTGCTTGATTTCTTTGGCGTGACCGAGCATCGGAATAAGTAAATTAACTTGCCCGTGTGCCGCTGCACGCAATATCGCTCGCAATTGGCTGAGAAACATGCCTGGGTCGGCCAAGCTCCAGCGTATCGCACGCAAGCCCAGTGCCGGGTTCAAGTGCGCCTGTTCTTTGACCGTACGGTCCAACGGTTTATCCGCGCCCACGTCGACGCTACGTATCGTGACCGGCAAGCCTTGCATGCCTTCAACCGCGCGTTTATAGGCTTGGTATTGCTCTTCCTCGTTCGGCAATTTGCCGTCCCGCCCCATGAACAAAAACTCGCTGCGAAACAAGCCCACGCCGACTGCGCCCATTTCCACGGCAAGCTGGGTGTCTTCAGGCAATTCGATATTGGCCAGCAAATGGATAGATTGGCCGTCGAGTGTGACCGCAGGGGTATGGCGCAAATGCACCAAGCGCTCTCTTTCAAGTTCAGCCTGTCGCTGCTTGAACACGTACTCAGCAAGAATGAATGGAGAAGGATCAACAATGATCACGCCGGCATCGCCATCAATGATGACCCAATCGTCCTGCTGCACCAAATGGCTGGCACTGCGCGCTCCCACCACCGCCGGTATATCCAGACTGCGCGCAACGATGGCGGTATGCGATGTCTTACCACCTACGTCGGTGACAAAGCCTGTGAACACGCTTTGCTTGAACTGCAACATGTCAGCAGGCGACAAGTCATGGGCCACCAAAACCAACGGGGCATCATGGCTTTCGTCTAACAGTTGCTCCTGCTGTCTTGCGCTGCTCGGCTTGCGTCCTGCGGGTTGCGGCAAGCTGGTGGGCAAGCCTTTCATGTGGCGCAACAATCGCTCGACTACTTGCTCAAGGTCCCCTTTGCGCTCACGCAAATACGCGTCTTCCATGTCATCGAATTGACGCGCCACCACTTCAAGCTGTGAGGTCAGCGCCCATTCAGCGTTGTAGAGCCGGTCGGTTACCCAGTGCTTGACGCCGTCTGCCAGCAATTCGTCTTGCAGCAGCATCATGTGTACCTCGAGCAACGCGGGAAGTTCAGGCGGCGCGTCCTTGGGCACCGATTGGTGCAAACGCTGCACCTCGGCCATGACCGCGTTGCGTGCCTGCGTGATACGCGCCAATTCTTCTTCCACTTGTGCGGGCTTGATGAAATAGTGCGCTACATCCACGCGGCTGCTGGCCACCAACACGGCCTTGCCAATCGCTATGCCGCGGGCTACGGCCAATCCGTGGATGGAAAACGTCATGACTGTCTCATTCGCCTTCGCCGAATTTGTCGTTGATCAATCCAATCAATGACTGCAATGCTTCATTTTCTTGGTCGCCAATGGTTTCAATTTCAATGTCTGTGCCAACACCGGCGGCCAGCATCATCACACCCATGATACTTTTGGCGTTGACGCGCCGCTCGCCTCTGGAAATCCACACTTGGCAAGGAAAACTGCCGGCCAACTTGGTGAGCTTGGCAGATGCTCTGGCATGCAAGCCCAATTTGTTGATCACTTTGATGCTTTGTTTCATGTTGACCTGTGGTTGTTTTATTCGGAACTGCTGGAGAGTTGAATCACGCCTTGGGTGCCGCCATCAAGCGCCCGGCGTGTCAACGCTTCCAAATCCTCGTGGCGATAACACACCGTACGCAGCAACATAGGCAAATTGACACCGGCCACCAACTGCGCGTCTTTGCCGTTGACCAAGCGTTGCGCCACATTCGCAGGCGTGGCGCCTATGACATCCGTCAACACCAAGGTTTGCACAAACGAATCGCTTTGCAATCGCTGCAAGGCATGCACATACGTGACTTCAGGCGCCTCTTGGGGCGGCACATCGATCGCCACCACTTCTTCTGCGCATTCAGGAAACACGTGCAATGCACAGTCGCGCAAGGCAGTGGCCAGCGGGGCGTGGGCAATGATCAAAATGCGTGTGCTCATAAACAGGTGCTTTGCGTGGATTATGGCCCCAGACATCAAGGGTTCGGTTCTATTGTCGACCCACCTTGCGCTTGGTCAAGCTTTTGATCTTGAGTCTCCTTTAGATTGGTAGACAATGCGCCCATGCATGCATTAGATGGCGTTCGTGTTCTGGATTTATCGCGTGTCCTGGCGGGACCTTGGTGCACCCAAACCTTGGCGGACCTTGGCGCAGATGTGGTCAAAGTCGAGCGCCCTGGCGTGGGTGACGACACCCGCGGATGGGGCCCTCCTTTTCTACCAGCCAAAGACGGCAGCGACAGCGCAGAGTCGGCGTATTTTTTGGGCGCTAACCGCAACAAACGCTCCATCACTTGTGACTTGTCCAGTACTCAAGGACAACAATTGATTCGTGATTTGGCCGCGCGCGCAGATGTGCTGGTTGAGAATTTCAAAGTTGGCGATATGCAACGCTACGGCCTGGACTATTCCTCTCTCAAGGCGATCAACCCCAAGCTCGTCTATTGCAGCATCACAGGTTTTGGTCAATCCGGCCCTTATGCAGATCGCGCCGGTTATGACTTTGCGGTGCAAGCCATGGGTGGCTTGATGAGCGTTACTGGTGAGCGTGATGACGCTGGAGGTGGTCCACAAAAGGTGGGCATCGCAGTCGCGGATTTGTTCACGGGCATGTACGCCACTGTGTCGATTTTGGCGGCTTTGCGACATGCCGAGCGCACCGGCACAGGGCAGCACATCGACATGGCGTTGCTCGACACGCAGGTGGCCATGCTGGCTAACTTGGGGGCAAATTTTTTGGTGCACTCACCGGCCAAGCCACCGCCCACTCGCATGGGGAACGCGCATGTCAATATCGTGCCCTACCAAGTTTTTGAAGTAGCACCCAAGCCCGATGGCGAGCGGGACTACATGATCGTTGCGGTTGGCAACGATTCACAATTTGCCAAGTTCTGTGAATGCATAGGCCAAGCCGACTGGGCTTTGGACTCCCGTTTTGTCCGCAACCAAGACCGGGTGCGCCACCGCGAAGTGTTGATTCCTATGATCGCCGGGCAGTTGATGACGCAAGGCAAACAACACTGGCTGACACTGCTGGAAGCCGCCAAAGTCCCATGCGGACCTATCAATAACTTGGCTGAAGTGTTTGCTGACAAGCATGTACTGCATAGGCAAATGGTTCAGCAGTGGCAGCATCCCCTGCAAGCTGATTTGTCGCTGGTGGCCAGCCCGATCAAAATGAGTGCAACCCCGGTCAGGCAGTCGATGCCCCCGCCCATGCTGGGCCAACATCACAGCCAAGTTTTGCAAGACTGGCTAGGCATACAAGACAACGGGGCAGCCTCACCGCCGTCATCAATCAAAGCGTCTTAAGCCTTGAAACTTTCTGTACGGTACAGGTTTTATTTGTTGCGGAAGTTGTCGTGACAGTTTTTACACGTGCCCCCGGTGGCAGCTACGGCGGCTTTCAGGTCATCTAACTTGCCTGTTTTGGCGGCTGCATTTAACTTGCCAACCTCGGCCATCATTTTGTCAGCGGCTTCTTTGAACTTGGCGTTATCTGACCAGACCTCGGGCTTGGCTTTGGTGTTTCCTGCCATGTCTGTGCCTTGACCAAATGCGGCCCATGGCAGCTTTGACATGGCTTCAACCACCGCGGCATTATCGACTGCGGCCTTGGCGTCATAAGGGATTTTTCCTTGGGCCATCGCGGCTAGACGACCAAAATGCTGGCCCATGACAAACAAAGCACTTTGGCGGTATTTGACCGCGTCCTCGGCTTTGGCAAACTGCGCACTCACGGGCAAAGACATTGAACACATCAACCAAGCTGCGGTCATCACAATTAGCTTTTTCATGCGGTTTCTCCTAGAGTTTTCCAAATATAGCGCATGACCATCCGCTCGTCACTCAGGTCTTGTAGCATCAATTCATGTTTTATTTGTTTATTTGCTCGCTATGAATTCACTGGTCAAAGTCTGGGATTTGCCCACCCGCTTGTTTCACTGGGCTTTGGTGTTGTCCATATCAGCCTCGGCCATCAGTGTGCTGGTGTTTGAGCACATGGTGTGGCATGCCAGATTCGGCTATTTAATCGCTAGCCTGCTCTTATTTAGACTGGTGTGGGGCTTGGTGGGCGGGTACTGGTCTCGGTTTGTCAATTTCAAACCCTCTTTCAGTGACAGCCTGACTTACCTGCGTCACCCGGCGAACTGGACCCGCGCAGGCCACAACCCTATGGGCAGTTGGTCAGTGATTGTCATGCTTTCACTGATTTTTTTACAACTGATGACAGGTCTTGGCAGCGATGATGATGCTGGTTTTTCAGGTCCGTTGACCCCGCACATCAGCAGCGCCTGGGTCAGTTTGGCCACCCGTTACCACGCGGATGTGGGTCAATGGTTGCTGCTCTTTTGGGTGTGCCTGCATATGGCGGCTGTTGCCTACCAAACAGTGATGAAAAAAACGCCGCTGGTGAAAGCCATGCTCAGCGGCTATCGGGTGATGGCGCATACCAACCCCTCTTCTGCCGACTCTGGCAGACACCGCTGGCTGGCTGTGCTGCTGTTTTCAATCTGCTCGGCAATCACCTACGTTTGTTTGAAGCTACTGGACACGCAGGCGTAGGGGAAGGGCTGCTGCACTTGCATACAAGTCAACAGCAGCCTGGCTTTTCCGTCTATATAGATTTAGTCAATGTTTGACTTGCGACAGCATGGTGTCAGCGTCGCTGACTTCAAATTTACCGGGGCCTTCAATATTCAAGGTTTGTACTTTGCCGTCTTTGACCAGCATGGAATAGCGGTTGGAACGCAACCCCAAGCCTTTGCCTGTGAGGTCCAAGGTCAAGCCTGTGGCTTTGGTGAATTCTGCATCTCCATCGGCCAACATGCGCACTTTACCGGCAGCTTTGAGTTCGCGTCCCCATGCGCCCATGACAAACGCATCGTTCACGCTGACACACCAAATTTCGTCCACTCCAGCGGCTTTGAGTTCGCTTATTTTGTCGATATAACCTGGTACATGCTTGGCTGAACAGGTGGGCGTGAATGCACCTGGTAAGGCAAACAAAGCAATGGTTTTACCAACGGTCGCTTTCGCCACATCAACAGGGTTGGGGCCAATGCTGCAAGCTTCCCCTTCAACGTCTGAATACTCCATCAATGTGGTGTGAGGAATGTTGTCGCCGATTTTTATCATGTTTTGCTCCTTGTAAAAAGAAATGACCCACGATTGTGGGCCATTTTCAGAATCAATGTCAGGTACCTGACATATAAAACTCAGACCACGGACGCCTTCTCAACCAAGCGGGTTGCCACCCAATTTTTGGTTTTGGAGATGGGGCGGCTTTCTGTGATTTCGATCACATCACCGAGGTGATACTGGCCGGTTTCGTCATGCGCGTGGTACTTGCTGGACTTGCCGACAATCTTGCCGTAGAGCGCGTGCTTGACGCGACGCTCGACCAGCACAGTGACAGTTTTGGCGCGCTTGGCGCTCACAACTTTACCAATGAGAGTGCGTTTGAGTGATGTTTTGGCTTCAGTCATATTCACTCCTGGGCAGCGGCTTGTTGAGCCTGTATGGTTTTGGCGCGGGCGATAGCGCGGCGTGTCACCTTCATCTGTGAAGTGTTGGTGAGTTGCTGTGTGGCTTTTTGCATGCGCATATTGAAATGGGCTTTTTGCAATTCCTTGATCTCGGTGACGAGACCGGCCGCGTCTTTTTGGCGTAATTCAGATGTTTTCATGAAGGGGCTCCTGAATTATTGGCCAATGAGGCGTGACACAAAGGTGGTGCGCAAAGGCAGTTTGGCGGCTGCCAAACGGAATGCTTCACGCGCGAGTTCTTCGGGCACACCGACGATTTCGTACAGCACTTTGCCGGGCTGAATTTCAGCCACGTAGTACTCGGGGTTACCCTTGCCGTTACCCATACGAACTTCGGCAGGTTTTTGTGAAATCGGCTTGTCCGGAAAAATACGGATCCAGATACGGCCGCCACGTTTGACGTGACGCGAAATGGCACGACGAGCCGATTCGATTTGACGTGCGGTCAAACGACCACGGTCGGTGGATTTCAAGCCGAAGTCGCCGAACGCCACGGTATTGCCACGGGTGGCGATGCCGGTGTTGCGACCTTTTTGTTCCTTGCGGTATTTACGGCGCGCTGGTTGCAGCATGCTTATTCTCCTTGTCCGTCCGCAGCCGTGCCAGTGGATGCGGGCGCGGTGATCTTACGAACGCGCTTGACGGTGGTTTTGGGAGCATCGGTGGCGTCAGCGGGTTTATCGCTGCCATCAGCCGGTGCGGCATTGGTTCCTGCGGGACGGCGTGCGCCACGTGCAGGCGGACGGTCACCGCCCGGACGTGCATCACGGCGCGGGCCGCGTGGACGACGTTCTTCTTCAGAGCGTGGCTCTTGTGCAGCAGGTGCATCATTGCGGCCCAGTGTGTCGCCTTTGTAGACCCACACTTTGACGCCGATGATGCCGTAAGTTGTCTTGGCTTCAGACGTTGCGTAATCGATGTCGGCACGCAAAGTATGAAGTGGCACGCGGCCTTCACGGTACCACTCGGTACGCGCAATTTCAATACCGTTCAAACGACCTGCTGACATGATCTTGATGCCTTGGGCACCCAGACGCATGGCGTTTTGCATGGCGCGTTTCATGGCACGGCGGAACATGATCCGCTTTTCCAGCTGCTGGGTGATGCTGTCGGCGATCAGTTGGGCATCGATTTCAGGCTTGCGCACTTCTTCGATGTTGACGGCGACAGGCACGCCCAAGCGGGCTGCGAGTTCTTTCTTGAGGTTTTCAATGTCCTCGCCTTTTTTACCGATAACCACGCCGGGGCGTGCGGAAAAAATGGTGATGCGGGCATTTTTCGCAGGGCGCTCAATGAGAATGCGTGAAACAGCTGCATTTTTGAGTTTGACCTTGAGGTACTCGCGCACCTTGATGTCTTCTGCCAGCATGCCGGCAAAGTCTTTGTTACTGGCGTACCAGCGGCTGGCCCAATTACGGCTGACCGACAGGCGGAAACCGGTGGGGTGTATTTTTTGTCCCATATCTTCCTAGACCTTTCAGTTACCGACCGTCACATACACATGGCATGTGGGCTTGCTGATGCTGTTGCCGCGGCCTTTGGCGCGTGCGGTGAAACGCTTGAGAGTTGCGCCTTGTTCCACGTAAATGGTTTTGACGCGCAATTCGTCAATGTCGGCACCGTCGTTGTGCTCGGCGTTGGCAATGGCCGACTCCAGCACTTTTTTGACGATACCGGCTGCTTTTTTCTGGGTGAAATTCAGGATGTTGAGAGCCTGGTCCACTTTTTTGCCGCGAATCAAATCTGCGACTAAACGGCCTTTGTCGACCGATAAGCGCACACCTCGCAGGACTGCACGTGTTTCCATAGCTGCTCCTTACTTCTTCTGAACTTTTTTATCAGCCGGATGGCCTTTGAAGGTCCGAGTCAGCGCGAATTCGCCTAACTTGTGACCCACCATCTGGTCGGTGATATATACCGGCACATGTTGCTTGCCGTTGTGAACCGCGATGGTCAAGCCGATGAAATCGGGCAGGATCATGGAGCGACGCGACCAGGTTTTGATCGGTTTTTTATCTTTGGTGGCTACGGCTTTTTCCGTTTTGGCCAACAAATGGTGGTCAACGAACGGGCCTTTTTTGAGTGAGCGTGTCATGTGTTAACCCTTATTTCTTGCGACGTGAAACGATCATGACCTGGGTACGCTTGTTATTGCGTGTGCGGTAGCCCTTGGTCAGATTGCCCCATGGATCCACAGGTGCACGACCCTCACCGGTACGGCCTTCACCGCCACCGTGCGGGTGATCAATTGGGTTCATGGCCACACCGCGCACGGTCGGGCGAATACCCATCCAACGCTTGACACCGGCTTTACCGAGTTGACGCAGGCTGTGTTCTTCGTTGGCTACTTCACCGATGGTGGCGCGGCATTCGATATGAATCTTGCGGACTTCGCCAGAGCGCATACGCACTTGAGCGTAAGTGCCTTCACGCGCCAACAAAGTTGCTGAGGTACCGGCTGAGCGCGCGATTTGCGCACCTTTGCCTGGACGCAACTCGATGCAGTGAATGGTTGAACCCACGGGAATGTTGCGAATCGGCAGTGTGTTACCTGCACGGATAGGCGCTTCAGAACCGCTGTGGATGGTGGCGCCGACTTCCAGACCGCGCGGGGCGATGATGTAAGTGCGTTCACCGTCTGCATAGCAAATCAGTGCGATGTGCGCAGTGCGGTTCGGGTCGTATTCGATACGCTCGACCTTGCCGGGGATGCCGTCCTTGGTGCGACGGAAATCGACGACACGGTAGTGGTGCTTGTGACCGCCGCCCTTGTGGCGAACCGTGATGTGGCCGTTGTTGTTGCGACCGGCGTGCTGGAACTGTGGTTCCAACAAAGGCGCATAACCGGGGCCTTTGAACAAATGGTCACGAGTGACCTTGACCACGCCGCGTTGACCGGGCGAGGTGGGTTTCATTTTGATGACTGCCATGATTAAGCCACCTCTCCAGACAGGTTCAGCTCTTGACCGGGCTTGAGCGTCACATAGGCTTTGCGAATGTTGTCGCGGCGACCTACGGAACGGCCAAAACGCTTGGTTTTGCCTTTGGTATTGACCACAGAAACGCCTTTGACTTCGACCTTGAACATGAGTTCAACAGCGGCCTTGATCTCGGGCTTGGTGGCGTTTTGCAGCACTTTGAAAGTGACTGCATTGGAATTTTCGGCAACCATGGTGGCTTTTTCAGACACGATGGGAGCCACGAGCACGGCCATCAAACGGCCTTCGTCAAATTTCGGGGTGCTCATGCGAACATCTCCTTGAGTTTGTCGATGGCGCCTTTGGTGACCAGCACCTTTTTGTAATGCACCAGCGAAACCGGGTCTGCGTAACGCGGCTCGACCACCAGCACATTGGCCAGATTGCGCGACGCGAAATACAAGTTGTCATCCACCTCTTCGGAGATGACCAACACGGATTGCAGATTCATGGCTTTGAGTTTGGAAGCCAGCAGTTTGGTTTTGGGGGCTTCGATCTTGAGCGAATCCACCACTGCCAGACGGCCTTCACGCACCAACTGAGAGAAGATGGCGGCCATACCAGCGCGGTACATTTTCTTATTGATTTTTTGTGTGAAATTTTCTTCCGGGCTGTTCGGGAAAGCACGACCGCCGCCACGCCAAATGGGGGAAGAAGTCATACCGGCACGGGCGCGGCCTGTGCCTTTTTGCTTGAACGGCTTTTTGGTGGAGTGCTTGACCTGTTCACGGTCTTTTTGTGCACGTGTGCCTTGGCGCGCGTTCGCTTGGTAAGCCACCACAATCTGGTGCACCAAATCTTCGTTATAGGCGCGGCCAAACAAAGTTTCAGGCGCGTCAAATTTGGCAGACGCCTGGCCTTGGTCATTCAGGAGTTCGATTTGCATCAGATGGCTCCCTTGGATTTGGCTTTGATGGCGTGACGCACGGTGACAAAACCGCCGGCAGATCCGGGCACAGCGCCCTTGATCAGCAACAGTTGACGCGCTTCGTCGATACGGATCACGTCCAGGTTTTGGGTGGTGACGGTTTCGTCGCCCATGTGGCCGGACATTTTTTTGCCTGGGAACACACGGCCGGGATCCTGGGCCATGGAGATGGAGCCGGGCACGTTGTGCGAACGGCTGTTGCCGTGAGAAGCACGCTGTGAACGGAAATTGTGGCGCTTGATGGTGCCCGCAAAACCTTTACCAATGGATGTACCTTGTACATCGACTTTTTCACCCACGGTGAAAATGGCAGAGGGCGGAACAGACGATCCAGCCGGATATTGGGCGGCGGTTTCTGCGGTCACGCGAAATTCTTGGGTGATTTCACCTGCAAGTACACCGGCCTTGGCCATGTGACCTGCTTGTGGCTTGGTAACGCGCGAAGCTTTGCGTGCACCGAACGTTACCTGCAAGGCAACGTAGCCGTCATTTTCCTGGGTCTTGACCTGGGTCACTCGGTTGTCAGAAACATCTACCACTGTGACAGGCACTGCGTCCCCATCATCAGTGAACAGACGCATCATGCCCACTTTGCGGCCCAGCAATCCCAGTCGATTGCTTTGACTCATGTTTTTCTCCAAAACTTTCACCGCTGTCACTTCAATTGGCAACTGCGTTTGGTGTATGAAAGAAGGTTGATAATTTCTTCGCACAAATTATGCGAAGCCTTGGATTATAGCCGAAATTTACGGTTAAGCGAAAACTTCAGCCGATCCAATATTGCCGCCCTTTATGGGGGCGGCAAACTTTCACTGCAATTTGATTTCGACGTCAACGCCGGCGGGCAAATCGAGCTTCATCAATGCGTCGACAGTTTTGTCAGTCGGGTCCACGATGTCCATCAAACGCTGATGGGTGCGGATTTCCAACTGGTCGCGACTGGCCTTGTTGACGTGCGGTGAACGCAGAATGTCAAAACGCTTCATGCGTGTCGGCAAAGGCACGGGGCCTTTGACGATCGCGCCGGTGCGCTTGGCGGTGTCAACGATTTCAGCGGCAGACTGGTCAATCAGTTTGTAGTCAAAGGCCTTGAGGCGGATGCGGATTTTTTGTTTTGTCGACATGCTGATTCCTTAGGCGATGATTTTGGCAACCACACCGGCGCCGACGGTTTTGCCGCCTTCGCGGATGGCGAAGCGCAAACCTTCTTCCATCGCAATCGGGTGGATCAGCTTGACCGTGATCGACACGTTG
>JAIYBB010000004.1 GCA_027488735.1 Comamonadaceae bacterium
AAGGACTAGAGACTTTGTCATTGCGAATGAAAGCGCAATCTGAGCAAGCCTTGGCCTTGGCCACTTGGTTAGAGCAGCATCCCAAGGTGGCGAAAGTGCATTTCCCTGGCTTGCCATCGCATCCACAGCATGCCTTGGCGATGAAGCAGCAGTCCGCCATGGGCGGTCCGGTGTTGGCGTTTGATGTGGTCGGTGCCCACCCTGAGCATTGCCGCAGCAATGCATTCACGGTGATTGACAGTACGCAATTGATGTCCATCACTGCCAATTTGGGCGATGTGAAAACCATCATCACCCATCCGGCCAGCACCTCTCATGGACGGTTGAGCGAAGCCAACCGTCAACTTGCAGGCATCCAACAAAGTTTGGTGCGCGTGGCGGTCGGGTTGGAGCACCTTGACGATTTGAAAAATGATTTGTCTCGCGGACTCGACCAAATCAAGGCCACCGCATGACCACACGCACCCGTTTTGCACCGTCGCCCACGGGGTTTATTCACCTGGGCAACATCCGTTCAGCCTTGTATCCATGGGCTTTTGCCAGAGCCACTGGTGGCCAATTCATTTTGCGAATTGAAGACACCGATGTCGAGCGCTCTTCCCAAGAAGCGGTGGATGTGATTCTTCAAGGCATGTCGTGGTTAGGGTTGACGCATGACGAAGGTCCGTTCTACCAAATGCAACGCATGGATCGCTACAAGCAAGTGCTGGCGCAGTTGCAAGATCGTGGCTTTGTGTATCCGTGCTACATGAGCGTGGCTGAATTGGATGCGTTACGCGAGCGACAAATGGCGGCAAAGGAAAAACCGCGTTACGACGGCACGTGGCGACCAGAGCCAGGAAAGACTTTGCCTGCCGTGCCTGCAGGTGTCAAACCTGTGTGGCGGTTCAAAACCCCGTTGACCGGTTCTGTGAAATGGGATGACAAAGTCAAAGGCTTGATTGAAATCAGCAACCTCGAATTAGATGACTTGGTCATCGCACGACCTGATGGCACACCCACTTACAACTTTTGCGTGGTGGTCGATGACATTGACATGGCGATCACCCATGTGATTCGGGGTGATGACCATGTCAACAACACGCCCCGGCAAATTCATATTTTTCAAGCGCTGGGCCATGAACCGCCGGTGTATGCCCATTTGCCCACGGTGCTCAATGAGCAGGGAGAAAAACTCAGCAAACGCACCGGCGCCAAAGCCGTGACACAGTTTCGCGATGAAGGCTATTTGCCCGAAGCCATGGTCAATTACTTGGCGCGTTTGGGCTGGAGCCATGGCGACGATGAAATCTTCAGCCGTGCACAGTTTGTGCAGTGGTTTAACTTAGACCATTTGGGTAAAAGCGCCGCGCAATTCGACGAAGCCAAATTAAGGTGGGTGAATGCCCAGCATCTGAAGGCCATGGATGGCCAAGCGTTGGCGACGCTGGTCACAACACATTTGAGCGATCAAGGCATCGTCACCGACAGCCGCTTACCGGACATATGCGACTTGTTCAAAGACCGCTGCGACACCACGTTGGCCTTGGCCGATTGGGCTGCGCGTTTTTACCGGCCCGTGTCGCCAAGCGCAGAAGACTTGGCGCAACACCTGACACCCGCCATACGTCCTGCCGTTCAGGCTTTGGTCGAGGCTTTGCGCACATGCGAAGCTGACAAAGCCGCCATCGCTGCGGTGATCAAGCAAGTGTTGCAGTCCCAAGGTTTGAAAATGCCCCAATTGGCGATGCCAGTGCGTGTGTTGTTGTTGGGTACGCCGCAAACCCCTTCATTGGACGCCGTGATGGCTTTGTTCCCACGCGAAGAGGTTTTTTCTCGCCTGACAGTGTGAGAAAAATATCAGGCTATAATCGAGGACTCGATGTTTGCCGGGGGTATAGCTCAGCTGGGAGAGCGCTTGCATGGCATGCAAGAGGTCAGCGGTTCGATCCCGCTTACCTCCACCAGAATGTCGAGCGTCCAGGTTTTGACCCTATCGTCTAGAGGCCTAGGACATCACCCTTTCACGGTGAGTACCGGGGTTCGAATCCCCGTAGGGTCGCCAAGTTTGTAGCACTTGGTTTCAGCGTCTGTTGAAACAAAGCTATCTACCAGGAGTGGTAGTTCAGTTGGTTAGAATACCGGCCTGTCACGCCGGGGGTCGCGGGTTCGAGTCCCGTCCGCTCCGCCAATATGGAAAAAGCCTTGTAAGTCAATGACTTACAAGGCTTTCGCCTTTGTGGGTAGTAGCAAATTTGGTAGCAATTCAATGCTCAATTTGCCGATTTACCTTCTTGGTTCCAGCTACTACCTGCACACACGCATCGCAGGGAAGCAGTTCAAACGCTCACTACGCACCAGTTACAAGCGTGAAGCTATCATGCGAGCCATAGCTCTACTGAACACTATGCTCAAAAAAGACCTTCCGGCAAAGTACGAACTCGACATGGCGCGGGGGATTCTTAAAGCTGATGGAAGTGAAGATCACACCCGCCTAATGCAGGCTATGGAGGCCATGAAGGCACTTCACACAGGGCAACCAGTACAACCCCCAGCCATGGCACCCATAGAGCCAGCAGACGACCCCACAGCCCTCAAATTGGGGGAGCTTTTGGAGAAAATGCTCCTGTTACGCACTCTCGCAACTGCAACGGTTAAGGCGTACAAAAATGTAAACAAAGAGCTGTCCAAATTCCTAAATAATCCACCGATTACGCAAATTACTCAAAGCGATATCACGCGATTTCAAGAGCATTTGGCAAAGAAGGGGAATGTCCCTCGCACGATTGATACAAAAATTTCGAATATTGGAGCATTGCTTAATTTCGCGAAAGTACAAGGCTACACACGTAAAGACAATCCAGCCGCTAACCGGTCATTGATGTCAAAAAAACAGAAGCTACAAGATGGATTTGCTACCTTTGAAAAGGAAGAACTTGACCTATTATTTCGTAGCGAATTCTATAAAGAGCAGCAAACAAAATCCCCCGATTACGCTAATACGGTGGTACTTGCATTAATGACAGGATGCCGGATTAGTGAAATTACCAATCTTAAAAGAGACCAACTAAAAACCAGTCCTCAAGGTATCCCGTATATGGTAATTCGGGATAGTAAAACAATGGCTGGAATACGAGAGGTGCCGCTTCACCCGTTCATTGTTCAACATATCGCCCCCTTCATTAAAAACAAATCCGATAAGCTATTTAAATACGTCGAGGTAGATGGAAAAGGTAGCGGTAACGCAGTGGGGAAAATGTTTTCTAGAAATTTGCAGGCAGCAGGGGTTAAACGCAAAAAATTGGTATTTCACAGCCTGCGGAAATATGTCAATAATCAGTTAATGCGTAATAAGGTAAGTTTAGAGAATCGGTGTCAATTTATCGGGCATGAGCTTGAACATGTCAATGTTGCAACCTATACAACAAACCTTAACATTGATGAATTAGCTGCAACGGTATTTCCGACATTAGAAGAAATTTTCGAAATTGTGAAAAGTGCAGCCGACCCGATGAATGGAATTAATCTAGGGAACTTGATTGATGAGGATACCCTGATTTAAATAAATCAGGGTATCTTGGTTTTGGGTTCTAGAATTGCGCTGAATTTTTTTTCAAAATCGACAATTAAAGTTCAGGCGGTAGCTCGATGGACTCATCTTTTGGGTAATCGTAAGCAGGAATTGTAATACCGTGCATTTTCAAAAAATCGCTATGAAATAACATTAGCGATTCAATGACATTATTAAGACTGGAACAATCAAAAGCATCGGTCATATTGATGGAGACAATTAAATAGGGTTCTACTGTAAAGTAGTCAATCCGTCTCTCATTCTGCATGACTATCAATTTCGAACACGCTAAGGGATTTGGGGATAGATAAAAAATTATCCATCCGTCCTCAATATTGATTTCCGACCTTGCTGATTGAAGTTCTTGCTTCATGCCTGCGGTGCCGGAGGTATCACGGCATCAATAAACACAGTAGGGCGATATTTAGCGGCGATATCAAAAACCCTAATCAATACCGCATGGGCATCCGCATCAGTTTCGGCAAGTTTTAAAAGACTCGTACCTAGTAGGATTTTTTGCCCCGTCTGATTTTGCTGCTTAGTCTCCGATATCTTGTTATGGATTATCTGTTTTTGGGCTTCAAGTTGCTCAATCTTCTTTCTTAGCTTATTTATATCCGTCATATATATTTCCCCCGTTCATCATCTCAAATTAACATATTTTTTTTATTTGTGCTAATTTAGTAGGTGTGAAACACGAAGATATATTATTTGATTTAGCCTACCCCCAGCTCTCTGCAAGAGCTCACTTATGCAAACTCTTCGAGTTTGCGTTCGCCAAGGGCTGCGCCCCTGGACCCCGTTGCGTTGCAACCATGGGGGATATCTGCGATGGCTAATTCGAATCTCGCCACTTGGTTTACGCCATCCCTAAAAGTGATGAGCCGTACCAATGGCGATAGCGCCGTGGCCGCCGCTGCGTATCGTGCCTGCGTCAATCTTGAAGATGAGCGCGTGGGCAAAATGCACCAATACAAAGATAAATGGGGTCATGTCTCAACTGAGTTGATCGGTTTTACCGATATAGCAAAACTTTGGAACGACGCAGAGAAATCGGAAACCAGAAAAAATTCTTCGGTTTGTCGTGAAATCATGGTGCCCTTGCCGCACGACTGGACGGACGAACAACGAAAATTATGCGCCCGAGGTCTTGGGGAAATGCTTCGCGCACGCTATGGCGTAGCGGTTCAAGTATCAATCCACAGACAGAAAGATGGCTCAAACGACCATGCCCATATTTTGTTTACTACTCGCGTAGTTGATAAAAATGGAGTGTTTGGAAAAAAGACCCGAATTCTGGACGAGGGTTCAAAAAATGGGGAAGTTTCAAACCTACGTGAGGCAGTTTGCGAGATTGTCAACCAACATGGAAAAGCGAACGGTTCCGACTGGTTTGCCTATGCTGGCAAGTTTGTGGATATTGACCCCGACCACATTCCTACGGTTCATATTCCGCGCAACTGTCCCAAAGAAATGCGTGATGAATTAGAAGCCAAAAACATTGCAATTCTTGAAGCACGTGACGAACTTAAACGCTTGTCCGATGAGTCCAAAGCAATAACGGAACAGGTTAATCAGGCAATTGAGATTGCAAAAAATCCCGAGCCGCTGCCGGTTTTGGAAATACCAACAATTGAAGTTGAACCAGTTCAAATTAACATCGCTGCACCAACACCAGAGCCCCGACCCGTCACGCCATTGGCAAGAGCTATGGAGCTTCGTGATAACGCAGAGACAATGGCCAAATTTGAAACAGCCTTCAATATAAATACGAAAAATAAAAATGAATGGAATAGGCGATTGAAAGTGCTGGAAGATGACCCCTCGCAGATTTGGTACTCCCTATTGAATCCAGTTCTTAAAGTTGTGGAATCGCTGGGTGTCAAAGCAAACGATACGATGGGAATTCGAGAAAGAGAAATGGAGCGTCTCAAAAAAATTGAGCACGCAAAAGCACAACTCGCAACGGCCCAAAGGAACGAAGAAAAGTTTTTAAAGGTGCTGAACCATAGCGCAAGGGTTGCAGACCTTGCAGAATGGAACCGCAATCCGAATCACAAAGCCATCTTGGAAGCCAGTAGAGACCCTACGCCGGATGAGATATACGCGAAGCTACGAGAGCATCAGGAAGACGCCTACAAGCCACCGCCAGAGCCTGAGAAGGCCGCCACAGCATCAACCCCATGGGATACGCCTTGGAGCTATCCAGAGCCTAAAAAGCCTTGGGATGAGCCGCCGTACTGATGTATAGTTTTGGCGGGTTTGCTCATGTGAACAGGCTCACAACTTTCAACAATTTCCAAGGGAGTGATCACCAATGAAGCGTTCGATTTTCAGCCTGATTCCATTGACAGCATTGCTATTCGGTTGTGCAACTGCCTATCAGCCACAGGGCATGTCTGGTGGATTTACAGAGACTCAATTGGCCCCCGATGTGTGGCGTGTTAACTTTCGTGGCAATGGATACACCAAAGGAGAGCGAGCCGAAGACTTTGCGATGCTTCGAAGTGCCGAACTTGCAATGGCAAATGGTTTCACACATTTCGCATTTCTATCCTCGAAAACTGGCACGGAAGTCAGTTCGTATACTGCCCCAGTAACTTCAACAACTACCGGCAGTGCAAACCTTTATGGGAATACTATCTCTGGTTCATCAACCACTCGATATTCAGGTGGAGACACTACGTATATTTCAAAGCCAACGGCAAACAATACAGTTGCTATGTTTAAAGGCAATCCAAACATAAGTGCTATGGTCTATGATGCGGCCTTCATTTGCAATTCGCTTGGTAAAAAATATGAAGTGGTTTGCAACGCTCCAAGAAAATAGACTAGAAGGTATTTCTACGCCGCGAAGCGGCACAGAAGCGGTACATAGTACCGCTTTGGCTAAATGTGTTATTCAAGAACACATAAATTTGATATGACCCGAGGCGTAAAGAGGTGGTGAGGCGATAGCCGAAACACTTCTTTCACGCCGTTCATATTTAGAAATAGCCTTAACTATCCAAAAATCGCATAATTCAGTTTAACCCATATATACCCAAAGTGGTACTTTGGGTATATTGGGTAAACTTGGGTACAGTTTTTGAAATCGACCGCTAGGCCGCATGGGATATAGGTTTGCGAAAAGTGGGCGTTCCCCTAATATCGGTAAAGCGTTCCCCTAATATCGGTATTCCGTTCCTCGAATATCGGTAAAGCGTTCCCCAAATATCGGTACGCAATTAGATTTACGATATTAAAAAACCGCCTATTGGCGGTTGATTTTAGATGTATTTTGGTTTTCGTATGTTGAAAATCGCATCAGTGGTATCTTTCGGTTGAATTGTCCAGCCTTCCAATTTGCTGATTCCATCCAAAGCTGTACGTACTCGCAATCTACGCTTGCGTAATGCTGCATTGTCCTTAGCAGAATCGCCCCATACATGCCCTACAAGCTTATCTAGGCCGATAGCCTGTGTCCTATCATAGCTAGCCCATGCGGAAAGCCATAGAAATAGCTTTTTGCCAATTTCTCCACGAATTGACCGCATGTGCGTCATATCCAAATGAGTCACCTGCATCTTCCCCAAAATAGCATTGGAAAGAAATGGATTGATTCCAATGTAGGCATTGCCTTCTTTCATTCCCCAATGTGCAATGAGTGAAAAGCCAATTTCAGTCCGCTTTTTTAAGTTTGTCTCTGTCTCTTGATACACCCAGCACCTTGTGCATTGCATGCGATGAATGCTTTGATACACGGCTTCAATATTTTGTCCGCTATCACTCATCCCCGCAACGGTACAAATCTCCGTGAGTGACGTATTTGCCATTAGCGTATCGGTAATTGATGCGAGTGCAGTTCCCTGAAAATTGAAACTCTTTGTTAGAGCTGTCAGGGAGGCATTATCAATTTTTGATTGCTCTACTTGTCGATTTTTCTCGGAGACAATTCTAAGGATTGCCAATAAAACTTGTTGGTCAGTAATGTCGAGTTGAATTCCTTGCCATTCAAGTGTTAAATTCTTGCCTGCTTTTGTAGAAATTTTCTGCTGAATATTAAAGGAAGGGCGCTTCAATTTGTGGTCAATCGGTTTAAATAGACCGTCAATCAATGCATGTGTGCTCTCAATTTGGGCGCAGTCCATACGCTCAATTGTTTGAATTTTTGGTTTTCCGGTTTTGGGTGGTGCGCTTTTGGTTAATGCCATTATTTAGAATAGAAAAAATATGGCCGGAATGACAAGACGTAAAAAAGGCGACCAGAGTCGCCTTTTTTCAAAAAGTAAAGATTATTTCCAAGAAAGGATGGCTGTTTCAGCAGGTGTTGCAGTGGTTACGCCGGATGTAATAGCTGACGTCCATTTAACTGGATTGGTTGCAAAATTGCCGGTGAATGTCATTATGGCTGCGCCTGTAAAATCTTTGCCCAGCTTAGGAGTCGTTACTGTGATTACACATTCCGTTGTTGCTCCGCCTTCTGAAAGTTCGAGAGATGTGACTTCAGCGGTTAGGCCACCAGTGGCTGTAAGTGTCGGGGCTTGGTTGCCAAGGTCAAGTGCTGTTCCAGATACTGTAAATGTATTGTTCACAGAGCCAACTAAACAGCCACCGTTCTCGCTATAAACTTGCCCAATGGTTCCCTTAACAGGAGCCATGTAGGATTGCACTTTTGACAGCTTAGTCTTTTGTGTGTATTCGGCGTATTGTGGAATTGCCACAGCAGCCAAGATACCGATAATTGCGACCACAATCATCAATTCGATAAGGGTGAAACCCTTTTGAGATTTTTGCATAATGTTCATATATTTGCCTTTTTGTTAAATGTTGAAGCTATTTCGCATAGCCTTAACCATATAACCAAAAATTACGAACACATGCAATTAAAAGCAGGGTAAAAAAAATACCGCCATATATTACTATGGCGGTATTGCCTGCGAAATTTTCAACACAAATACCAGTTGGCAATATTTAGAATATTCATATTTTCCTATTCTGTCAATCCAACGTTAGCATTTGATGGGTCAATTTTTAAAACTCCTTTTTGACCGGCTAACACAAAACATCTGCATACGGCCTCATTCAATTTTTTGGCTCTCGCTTCAATAAGTTCGTCATCATCAATGATGATGTATGCGCGCCAGATTCCGGGCTTCTTTAAGAATTGGCTTGAAATCTTGTATTCTGTAATTAGCCGCATGCACTGCTTGTCAATCAGTGTTGGTTTCCAATTGTGGAGAAATACCTTCTTTTCTCCAATTTGGTAATAGCCTGCAAAATTCTCACCTTCCTGCAATGTCCATCCGAGTGTTGCGGCGCAAGCTTTATCCAGTTCGATTCCAAATAGGGCGTGGGGGTTCATTCGATATCCTTCAATGTGATACCCACCCTATCAACTGCCAAGACTGGTTGACAAGTGAATGCCGCCAAGCTCTAAGGATGCTGTAAACTATGCTCTCGCCACTGGTAGCAATGCTAGTAGCGAGATTTTTTAACCAGCTACTACCTAAGTAGTTGATTTATATAGCTTTTTGGGAGTGGGCATTTCTGTCCCGTCCACTCCGCTATTTCGAAAAACGCATTTCACAGCCTATTTTTTTGCCCTGATCGCTTTACCGCCTTCAGTTTTTCACCCTGTAAGGGGACATGTCGAGGAACACCATGTACAAAAACCTCATCGCGGCGCTGTGTTCGTTTGCTTTGTTTTTCTCTTCCACCTTTGCGCAAACTACCGGGCCGTCTAAAAAGCCGCTCAAAGTTGGATTTGTCTATGTCACGCCCCGCCTGCCTGCGGGCTGGGTGCATCAGCATGAATTGGGACGACTGGCGCTTGAGGCTAATTTGATAAAACAAGGCGTCGCAGTCCAAACGCAGTTTGTCGAAAATGTGTCTGAAGGTGCTGACGCTGAACGTGTTATTCGCGACTTGGCGCAACAAGGTGTCGGGTTGATATTCACGCCAAGTTTTGGCTATATGGAGGCCACGCTCAAGGTGGCCGCTGATTTTCCAGATGTGAAATTTGAATCCATCACTGGTTATAAAACCGCACCCAATGTCGCCACTGCCAACGCGCGTTATTACGAAGGCCGCTTTCTTTCAGGTATTGCCGCCGGGCGAGTCAGCAAGAGCGGTGTTGCAGGATACGTTGCGAGCTTTCCAATTCCTGAAGTCATTCAAGGCATCAATGCATTTGCATTGGGTATGCGGTCGGTCAACCCAAACGCGACCGTCAAATTGATTTGGTTGGACACCTGGTTCGATCCGGCGCGTGAACGCGAAGCAGCCATCACGTTGATGAACCAAAAAGCAGATGTGTTGGCTTTTCATACCGCCTCAGACGCGGTGATGTTGGCTGCACAAGAGCGCGGAAAAATGGCCATTGCCTACCACTCTGATATGCGGCATGTGGCACCACAAGCGCAGCTGTTGGCTGTCACCCATGTGTGGGGCGACTATTACAGTCGCCGGGCCTTGGATGTGATTCGTGGTAACTGGCAAAGTACTCAGACATGGGGCGGTGTTCGCGAGGGCATGGTCAAAGTAGAGGCTTTTGGTCCGCGTCTTCCCAAGCGGGTTCAAGCGGAAGTTTTGCGGCTGCAGCGTGCCATGGCCAAGGGCAGCTTGCAGCCGTTTTCTGGCCCCATTTTTGACAACCAAGATGGTGTGGTGTTGGCGCGAGGGCAAGTGATGAGCGATGAACAAATTGCGAAAATGCGCTTTCTGGTCAAGGGTGTCTTGGGTTCATTGCCCTGATTTTTTTCGCTCCATACTGCCAAACTACAATCAACAGATCACGTAAAAGGCAGTTTTATGAGCATCAAAAGCGATAAATGGATACGCCGCATGGCAGAGCAAACTGGCATGATTGAGCCGTTTGAGCCGGGACAAATTCGTGTCAATGCAGCAGGTGAAAAAATTGTCAGCTACGGCACCAGCAGTTATGGATATGACATTCGATGCGCCCCTGAATTCAAGGTATTCACCAACATTTACAGCACGGTGGTTGATCCGAAAAATTTCGATGAAAAAAGCTTTGTCGATATCCACTCTGAAGTTTGCATCATCCCGCCTAACAGTTTTGCTTTGGCCAGAACCGTTGAATACTTCAGAATTCCGCGTAATGTGCTGACCATTTGTTTGGGGAAAAGCACCTATGCGCGCTGCGGCATCATTGTCAACGTCACGCCATTCGAGCCTGAGTGGGAAGGCTATGTGACCCTCGAATTCAGCAACACCACGCCACTGCCCGCCAAAATTTATGCAGGCGAGGGATGTGCACAAGTGCTGTTTTTTGAGAGCGACGAAGTGTGCGAGACCAGTTACAAGGATCGTGGAGGCAAGTACCAGGGGCAGGTTGGGGTGACATTGCCCAAGGCTTGAGTTCGCTCTGAGATTGCTTTTTGCAGGGGTTTGATGGCGACTGGTGCAGAGTGCGACAATAGACGACATATATGAATTCATTCTCACAATTGCAGTTAGCCCCCCATTTGGCAAAAGCCGTCGCCGAAATGGGATACGAATCTATGACGCCGATACAGGCGCAGGCCATTCCGGTGGTGTTATCCGGTCAGGATGTGATGGGCGCGGCCCAGACCGGCACCGGTAAAACAGCGGCGTTTTCCTTGCCTCTGCTGCAACGCATGCTCAAGCATGAAAACACTTCTACATCTCCCGCCCGTCATCCGGTGCGTGCTTTGGTCTTGTTGCCCACACGTGAACTCGCCGATCAAGTGGCGCAACAAATCAAGATGTACGCCAAATACACGCAACTGCGAAGTGCAGTCGTATTCGGCGGCATGGATATGAAGCCGCAGACGGCAGAGTTGAAAAGAGGCGTCGAGGTATTGGTCGCTACACCGGGTCGACTGCTGGACCATATTGAAGCCAAAACAGCGGTACTCAATCAAGTGGAGTACGTGGTGCTTGACGAAGCTGACCGCATGTTGGACATCGGTTTTCTGCCAGACCTGCAACGCATACTTAGCTACTTACCCAAACAGCGCACCACCTTGTTGTTCTCGGCCACGTTCTCGCCCGAGATTAAGCGACTGGCATCTAGCTACTTGCAAAACCCGGTCACCATCGAAGTTGCGCGTCCGAACCAAACCGCGTCGACTGTGACGCAGTTGTTTTACAGCTTGCCGGACGATGACAAGCGACGTGCGTTGAAACAAATCGTCAAACAACGCGGCATCTCGCAAGCCTTTGTGTTTGTCAACAGCAAACTCGGTTGCGCCAGACTCGCGCGCTCACTCGAGCGCGACGGTTTAAAGACCACCGCCTTGCATGGCGATAAAAGCCAGGACGAACGTTTGAAAGCGCTGGAAGCCTTCAAAAAAGGCGAGGTGGATTTGCTGGTGTGTACTGATGTGGCCGCCCGTGGCTTAGACATCAAAGACGTGCCGGCTGTGTTTAACTTTGACATTCCCTACAACGCTGAAGACTATATTCACCGCATCGGTCGCACGGGTCGTGCCGGTGCTGAAGGTTTGGCGGTGAGTTTTGCTTCGGCCAACGATACACGCTTGGTGACTGACATTGAAAAACTCACCAAACAAAAAATCGAGTTGCTGGGTTTTGAGTTTGAAGACGACCGTCCCGCCGGTCGCATCAACACCGGACGCCGCCATTGGGATGAAGAAGACAGTGGCCACGAGAAACCTGCTTCACGCAGTCGTTTTGTGCCTCCACCCAAAGTGCATGATCCATTTTTCGACAAGCCCTACGAAGCCAGTGACGAGCCCGTGAAGACAACGGCCGGGTCTGAACAAGTACTGTCTAATTCACGCAGTATTTCGCCCAATATCAAGCCCAAACGCACGGTAGCGGCTTTGTTCAAAACCACCACCACTGACTAAACCTTCGAGACTGCGGCCTCACATTTCACTTGCCAGCGTTTTTTCGCGCCAGTGGAGGTGTTGAGTTCGAGTGCGCTCAAGCAACCGCCCCACACGCAACCGGTATCTAACTCAATCACATCGTCCCTGTGCAGGGGTGCAAGTGACGACCAATGTCCGAAGGCAATGGTGGTTTGTTGTGTTTGTCTGCCCGGCACATCGAACCACGGCACATAGCCCGGTGGTGCTTGCGAGGCGTCTCGGTGGTGTGCAAATTCCATGGTGCCTTGTGGGGTACAAAAACGCAAACGCGTCAAAGCGTTAACAATCACGCGAAGGCGTTCATGTCCGCTTAGGTCATCCTGCCAGTGATCAGGTTGGTTGCCATACATGTGGGCCATGAAATCTGTCCAATCATTACTCTGCAACACTGTTTGCACTTCTTGGGCCAGCGACAAGGTTTGTTGCGTTGACCATTGCGGCAACACTCCTGCATGAACCATCAACACAGATCCTTCAAACATGGCCAAGGATTGCGCGCGCAACCAATCGATCAATGGCAAACGGTCTGGCGCCTGCAGTATGTCGCCAACGGTGTCGCCCGGTTTGAGTCGTCCATGCCCCAAGTGCAAGGCCAACAGATGAAGATCATGGTTACCCAAAAGACATTTGGCACTGTGGCCGTAGTGCTGAAGACGCCGCAACACAGCCAAGTTATCCGGCCCGCGGTTGACCAAGTCGCCCAAAAAGTACAAGGTGTCGCGGCTGGGTGAAAATTGAATAAGGTCCAGCAAATGTTGTAAGGCTGGGTCGCAACCTTGCACATCGCCAATCAGGTACATTGCCATGGCATGATTGTCATTCATTCAACCTTTGCACGCCCTAGGCGCTGAAACCCACCTTTATGGATGTCTTGCTTATCGTTTTTTTGACGTTTTTGAACGGTTTGTTTGCTATGTCAGAGATGGCGTTGGCCTCAAGTCGACGGGCAGTGCTTGTGGGGCTCGCAGAAGAAAAAATGGCTGGCGCCCAAGCCGCTTTGGATTTGCAGCAAAGGCCGACAGAGTTTTTGTCCACCATCCAGATTGGCATCACCACACTTGGCATGCTCAACGGCATCATTGGTGAAGCTGCTTTCAGCGTTCAAGTAGCCCAATGGTTTGTCGGCATGGGGGCAACCAGCGTTTTGGCTGGCGTATTGGCCACCGCATCGGTGGTGACTTTGATCACACTCAGCACCATTTTGTTTGGTGAACTCGTGCCAAAGCGTATTGGACAGATTTACCCTGAAACAGCAGCCCGCATGACGGCTCCTCTTATGTTGGCATTGTCTTGGATGGCCAGACCCTTGGTCAACGCTTTATCGTGGAGTACTGCTGCCATATTGCGGTTGATGCGCATTGACCTAGAGAAGGTCAGGCAAGTTACCGAAGAAGAAATCACCGCCAGTTTGGTCGAAGGCGTTGACGCTGGGTTGATTGAGCACCACGAGCATCAAATGGTGAAAAACGTGTTCCATTTAGATGAACGAAATTTGGTGTCACTGATGGTCC
This sequence comes from Comamonadaceae bacterium, assembly GCA_027488735.1. Lineage (GTDB taxonomy): Bacteria > Pseudomonadota > Gammaproteobacteria > Burkholderiales > Burkholderiaceae_C > Limnohabitans. The sequence continues at coordinate 13,923 of JAIYBB010000004.1, forward strand.
CTCGAACTGATATTGTCTGGCTGGACTGTTCCTGGTCGGTTCAGCAAGCCATGGGGCACATTCAAGGTGAGGCAGCCCATTCTTGGTATCCCTTATGCCGCGATGGCTTGGACGAGGTGGTGGGTGTGGTCAGCATGGCCAGTATGCTGCACCATGTGAGCAGTGAATTGCCGCTGGAAACATGGTCAGTGCCCGCAGCATTTGTGCCAGAAACATTGAGCGGACTGGATTTGTTGTCGCAATTTCGCAGCCCGCATTCGGCAGACAAACCTCAAGGTCAAATGCACAGCGCCCGCATGGTGTTGGTGGTCGATGAATATGGTGTGGTGCAAGGTCTTGTCACGCCACGCGATTTGCTAGAAGCCATCACAGGTGAGTTGGTGCAGACCACATCACCGCAAGATGCGTGGGCAGTTCAGCGCACCGATGGCAGTTGGTTACTGGACGGCATGATGCCTGTGCAAGAACTCAAATCCCGACTGTCAATCGATGTCTTGCCGGCAGAGGAGAAAGGGATTTACAACACCTTGGCTGGATTGATCATGGTGTTGACTGGCGATTTGCCCAAAGAGGGTGAAGCCGTCGAGTCCATGGGTTGGCGCTTTGAAGTGGTGGACTTGGATGGACGACGAATTGACAAAGTACTAGCTACCCAATTGCCAATCAGTCAACAAGATGATGACCTGACGGGCTGACTCTGTGTCAGGATTTTTTTCTAGGGCTTTTTTTCTTCCAACTCATCTAGCAAATTATTGATGCCTGACACGGTTTTTTTCAAAGCCTCTACACGCCCATGAAACTCGTCCATCCTTCGGGCTTGCTCAAGCTTGGCCGCTTGCAATTTTGTGGCTTCAGCACTTTGCATGACTTTGGTGTGTGCAGCAGTGGCTTTGCCTGACCCAGAAGATTTGCCAGATGCGCTGTACGACTGTTGAGTGGTCGAAGCCCCAGTGGTGTTCAAAGCAACAGGTTTGGGGACATCCTTAAGTCTGGCATCTTGAACAGGCAGGGCCACCACATGGTCTTGCGCATGTTCTTTGGCTGACTCAGCATTGCGTTTGTCCAACCTGTCAGACGGTAAGCCTGCGGTGTTGTCTTCTATCGTTGGGTTATCTACGGCTTGCTGGTTGTCTTGCAATGAGTCGTCATCAAGCGATAGTTGGTTACCGTGAATGGCCGGGTTGTCTACGGCTTGCTGATTGTTATCTAATGCGTTGCTAGGCAGGTCTTGCAAGTTGTCCTGAACCGCGCCTTGTGCAGCGGATGATTGCCTGTCATTGATAGGGCTGTTGGGTTCACCAGCAGTTCGGTCTGTCAGGGCATCCTTTTGCACACCCTGCGAATTTGACTGCAGCGCATCAGATGACACAGACGCAATGTTGTCCTTCAAGTGAGATTTATCGACAGCGGTATTGCGCTGCCCAGAGTTGTTTTGCGTGACCGATTGCAAGTTGTCGTTAATGGCAGCGTTATCAACCGACTGCAAATTGTCGTTAATGGCAGCGTTATCAACCGCTTGCAAGTTGTCGTTAATGGCAGCGTTATCAACCGATTGCAAGTTTTCATTCAGGGCACTGGCGGCGGACACTGCTTGTAAGTTGTCTTTGATTGCAGCTTGCGCAATAGACTGAAGATTGTCACGTTTACTGTCGGTGTGGGGCAGGTCGACAGTGCGATCGGGTAAGGCATCATCAGGCACGCTTTGGATGTTTGTATCTGTGTGTCTGTCTTCTAGAGCCATCTGCGCGGCATGTGATGTGGCATCTTCATGCACATTCAAATTTTGCAAAGCCAATGCATCGGCATGCTTCGCAGACCTGTCAGCCAATTCAGACACAGGCTCGTGGTGCATTTCAGGAAGAAGTACCGCATCACTTGTTTTGAAGTCGGTTTTTTTGGCAGAAATACTCAGATCATCGCTGCCCACGACATCACTTCGCCGTGATTTGGCGCTGTTAGACCCTTCAGGTATTTCTACAGAAAAAGCTTTGGAACTTCTGATGAGTGGAGGAGGCGTTGCCATGGAAATCAGTTTAACGCGGGTGTTGCGTCAAGCGAATAACCATCACGGCGAAATATAGTAAGAAGGTGTTCTTAAACTGGGTTCAATAACTGGTTGGCCAACTCTATGGCCTGCGGCGCATGCGAGGAAACGCCATCAGCGCCGGTTTTTTGCAACAGGTCTGGGTCGCTCGCCACTGCAGGGCCACCCAAAATCACCAAGGTCTGGGGGTTGATCGCTTGCATTTTGAGTCGCGTGATCAAGTCTTTGAGCCCTGGCAGTTGCTCTACCAAACCGACGGATAAACCGATCATGTCAAACCATTCACGCCGCAATGCCTTTGTTAATTCTTCCTCGGACGACGCAATTTCCATGACCACTTGCCAGCCGTCACTGCGAAACATTTCAGATACGATGCTAAGCCCAAGTATGTGCATAGACCCAGGAGCGCAGGCAAAAAATATGCGCTTGATCTCGCCAGCGGTTTGTGGTGATTCATGGTTGATGTAACCCAAGCTGCGCGTCAACTGGTGCATGCGCATCAAGCCATGCGTGACAGCGGTGAAATCTTTTTTATCCAGCTCCCACTCTTGACCGAGCCAACGCGCTGAGGGGGTGATCAGGTCGACAAACACACTTTCAATCGACACACCTTGGTCGATGAGTCCCATGACATAAGCCAGCGGCTGATCGAGTTCGTTACCCAAACAGGATTCGGAAAAATGTTCGATTTCTGCGTCTGTGAAATTGCGCGATATCTTTGGCTCGCTTTGGTAGTCTGCAACGCTGGTGTGTGCTTGCATCAACTGTGGAATGATTTGCGCCTCAATCACCGACAACAAAGATTTTTGGCAGTTGTCCGCAGAAGAAGTATCTAGAGAGTCGGACAACTGTGCAGATTGTTTGGGTTGTGCGCCTGGGGCAAAAGCCGAAAGCACAATGTTCGACAGACCATGAATGTCAGCCAAGGGTTTGGCAATTGAAATGCTGATACTCATAGGGTTCTCCGGGTAGGAACAGACAGCTTCCAATTGACACACAAATACTTGATGACATTTTGTCAATATTCCTAGCGCTTAGCCACTCGTTCAAGGGTAAATACTCAGCAAATAATCTATGAAGACCTGTGTTTCTCAGGGTTTTCCTTGTGTTTAGCGTGATACCACCCACACAGCAAACTCCGATGAAATACTGATCTCGGTCATTCATCAGTTAACAGGAGACATCCACATGCGAACCATACCCATAGCAAATCTTGCTTCAGAGTTCAGTGATTGTGAAGAAAGCGGCATCGTCCCGAAACAAAACCTTCCTTTGGCGCGCCGTGAGTTCTTGAAGGGCTCAGGCATTTTGATGGGCACTTTGGCGGCCGGTTCGGTGTTGGCAGGTCTTGCTCCCTCCACTGCTTGGGCGGTTGAATTGAAAACCCTGAGCAAAGCCGAAGGCGAAACCTTGATGGCCATGGGCCGTGTGATTTACCCGCACAAAAAATTGCCGGATGCCGTATATGCCATCCTTGCCAAGGATTTGGATGGTGCCGCCTCCGGTAGTGCCGACACTGCCAAGATGCTGCGCGAAGGCATTGCCAACCTTGACAGTATGGCTGGTGGAAATTTCGCCAAAGCCAAAGCCGATAAACGTCTGTCGATAGTCAAAGGATTGGAAGGCTCGACTTTTTTTAGCACGGTGCGTGGTCAATGCGTGACCTCGATCTACAACAATGACATGGCATTTGCCGCGTTTGGTTTTCCCGGTTCAGCTTGGGAAAAAGGTGGCTACATCACACGTGGCTTCCAAGATTTGAAATGGCTGCCAGCCCCATCCAAAGAAGCCAGCCCACCCCCTTACATGGGCTGATCTCAACGATTGACAAAATTTCAGGAGAAACACAACATGGCTTCTATTTCATACAGCGACGACTCCGTGGTCGTCATCATTGGTTCTGGCGCAGGTGGTGGCACATTGGCCAACGAGTTGTGCCAAAAGGGTATCAAAGTGGTGGTGCTTGAAGCTGGTGCCCGTCAGTCCCCGCAATCATTCGTGAACGACGAATGGAAATCATTCGGTCAATTGGCATGGTTGGACCCACGCACCACATCCGGTACATGGCGTGTCGCCAAAGACTTTTCTGGTTTGCCCGCCTGGATTTGCAAGACCGTGGGTGGATCAACCACCCACTGGGCTGGCGCATCTTTGCGTTTACAAGAGCATGAGTTCCGTGCCAAAACCGTTTACGGCGATATCAAGGGTGCCAATTTGCTCGACTGGCCGATCACACTGTCAGAACTCACGCCTTATTACGCTAAAGCCGAAAACAAAATGGGCGTGACCCGAACCAACGGTATTCCTGGTTTGCCAGGCAATAACAACTTCAAAGTGATGCATGCTGGTGCAAAAAAACTGGGCTACAAGCAAGTTCACACAGGAAACATGGCGATCAATAGCCAGCCGCGTGACGGACGTGGTCGTTGCATGCAACTCGGTTTTTGTTTCCAAGGCTGTAAGAGCGGTGCCAAATGGTCGACGCTCTACACCGAAATTCCCAAAGCAGAAGCCACGGGCAATTTGGACCTGCGCCCTGAAGCCCATGTGACCCGTATTGAACATAATTCAAAAGGCATGGTCAGTGGTGTCGTGTATTTCGACAAAGACGGCAAAGAACAGCGCCAATCAGCTCGGGTGGTGTGTGTGGCAGGTAACTCGATCGAGACCCCTCGTTTGTTGTTGCTCTCAGCATCTAATATGTTCAGAGACGGTTTGGCCAATTCCTCTGGACAAGTGGGTCGCAACTACATGCGTCACATGACAGGTTCTGTGTACGCAGCGTTCAAGGACCCGGTTCATATGTACCGTGGCACCACCATGGCAGGCATCATCAGCGACGAATCTAATCACAACCCCAAGCGTGGCTTTGCGGGTGGCTATGAGATGGAAACCTTGTCGCTAGGCTTGGCCTTTATGCCTGCCTTCCTAGACCCCGGGGCATGGGGTGCTGACTACGCTTGGTGGATGGACAACTACACCAACCTAGCGGGTATGTGGCTTGTGGGTGAGGATATGCCTCGCGAAACAAACCGCATCACATTGAACAACAATGTGAAAGACAAATGGGGCAGTCCGGTGGCGAATGTTCACTTCGACGACCATGAAAATGACATTGTGATGCGTAACCATGCCTTTACCCAGGGCGAGCGTATTTACCAAGCGGCGGGTGCCATCAAAACTTACCGTACGCCGCCTTACCCATCTACCCACAACCTAGGCACTTGCCGTCTGAGTGCCAATGCACGTGACGGCGTGGCTAACAAATGGGGCCAGACGCACGACATCCCCAATCTGTTCATCAGTGACGGCAGCCAGTTCACCACCGGCGGCGCTGAAAACCCCACATTGACGATCGTGACATTGGCGATTCGTCAGGCGGATTACATCGCCAAACAGATGACCGAACGGGCCATTTGATACAGTGATTTTTCCAGCTAAAGGAGTGCTGTATGTGTGAGTATTTTGTGAAAGCCGATCCGATTCAGTACGAGCAACGCACACGCTCGGTTCGCATTCGCGGCATGCTCACCAGCATCCGGTTGGAAAACATGGTGTGGGATGTGTTGGCAGAGATGGCCGAGGATGAGGGCTGCACCACCAATGCTCTCATCTGCGCATTGCACGATGAAATTCTTCAGCATCGGGGCGAAGTTCCCAACTTCGCCTCGTTTCTGAGAATCACCAGTTTGCGCTATTTGCGCAGATGTTTGATCACGCTTGAAAAAAAGCACCAGTCGACAGTTGACCCCCTGCTTGGTCCAGATGTTTTGCCTCTTTCACTCAACGCTAATTTCGACTCTTCATCTCCCAGATCCCATCCCAAAATATTGGCGGCTGTCAAATCCTGATTTTTAAATTCCTATGAATTTCAATACTGAATTGCAAACAGGTGTTTGCGAAAATCCCGATGCTTCGTCTAAGGGATTTGTTCTCAACCATTCCATGCTGCGTGTCAAAGACCCAGCCGTGGCTTTGGACTTTTATTCACGCATCATGGGCATGCGCTTGTTACGCAAGTTGGACTTCCCCGAGATGAAATTCAGCCTTTATTTTCTGGCTGTGGCTGAATCTGCCAGCCGTGCACCACAGGATACTGGCGAAAGAACAGCTTGGACATTTTCACAAGCTGGCATATTGGAATTGACCCATAACTGGGGAACTGAAACTGATGCCGAATTCAAATACCACGATGGCAATGCTCAACCTCAAGGCTTTGGCCATATCTGTTTTTCAGTGCCAGATTTAGACGCCGCCATCCAATGGTTTGACAACAACCAAGTGGTTTATGTCAAACGCCCCGAGCAAGGCAAGATGAAAGATGTGGCGTTCATCAAAGACCCAGACGGCTATTGGATAGAGATTGTTGAACCCGGTCGCTTGAAGCAACTGGGCCATTGATCAACGAGGCTTTTTAAGTCCAGACGCAGAGATAAAGTCTTTGCGTTTTATTTCATCAGATTTCAATGCTTGCTGGATCTGCTTGACCAGCAGTTTTTTGGTGTCCTCTTGCATATTGGTCGCACGCAGTCTTATGTAAATGGCTTTGGCTTTTTCTTTGTCATACGTTGCCTCTACCAAAGCTTGGGCCCACAGGCCGTCGCGTATCACGCCTTCTTGCATCTCACGAAGAACCATTGCGTGTATGAGTTCACTGTTTTGCGTAGCCATGACTGCTTTCTGTGGAGGCGGAGATGTCAATCAAACACCCGACCTTCTCATGATGAATGAAAAACGCTATCGACTGAGAGACAACAGCAAGTTGTGGAAATTATAGGTGCCGGTTTTTTATGCAGTCTGATGCATGGCTGTGACTCTGGCAACTTCATTTTTTGAACCTAGAAACACACTCACACGTTGGTGCAAAAGTGTCGGCTGAATATCCAAAATACGCTGATTGCCATTGGTGGCCATGCCGCCAGCTTGCTCGACCAGCCAACCCATGGGATTGGCCTCATACATCAGGCGCAGTTTGCCAGGCTTGTCGGGTTCGCGCTTGTCCCACGGGTACATGAATACGCCGCCTCGGGTCAGAATGCGGTGAACATCGGCCACCATGCTGGCGACCCAGCGCATATTGAAATCTTTGCCGCGTGGCCCGCTGCTCCCTGCCAAGCATTCAGCGATGTAATCCGCCACCGGCTTGTCCCAGTGGCGCATATTGCTCATGTTGATGGCGAATTCGCGGGTGTCTTCAGGGATTCGCACATTTTCCTGGGTTAAGACGAAAGAGCCTTGTTCTCGGTCAAGTGTGAACATGGCGACACCGTCGCCTACAGTCAATACCAACGTAGTTTGTGGCCCATAGACGCAATAGCCAGCTGCGACTTGTGCTCGACCGGGTTGCAAAAAATCCGATTCGGTCACTTTGTCTGATGATTCGGGTTTTTTCAACACGCTAAAAATGGTGCCGATGCTGACATTCACATCGATGTTGCTAGAGCCATCCAGTGGGTCGAACAACAGCAGGTATTCGCCTTGTGGGTAACGGTTAGGAACCACGTATATGGTGTCCATTTCCTCTGAGGCCATGGCGGCCAAATGACCGCCCCATTCATTGGCTTCAATCAATACCTCATTGGCGATGATGTCGAGTTTTTTCTGCACTTCGCCTTGTATGTTTTCGCTGTGTGCCGAGCCAAGTACACCGCCCAAGGCGCCTTTATTGACCGCATGGCTGATGCCTTTGCAAGCTCGCGCCACCACTTCAAGCAACAGCCGTAACTCGGGCGGAATATTTTGCTTGGCACGCTGTTGTTCTACCAAGTAACGAGACAAAGATGCAGCCATGTATCAATCCTCCAATGCAGAGTCAATCACCTCGCGCACATCGGCGCTTAAATCTTCCTTGGCGCTGACGCGACGAATGGCTTCGTGCGCGGCACTGCGGTAGGGTTCGCTCAATTTACGCCAACGGTCCAAGGCGCGGGCCAAGCGGGCAGCCACTTGTGGGTTGAAGCTGTCTAACTCCAGCACACGTTCGCTCCAAAACACATAACCCGAGGCGTCAGTCCGGTGAAATGCGGCCGGGTTGCTGCAGAAACTAGACACCAAACTGCGGGCACGATTGGGATTGCGAATTTGAAAGTCAGGGTGTTGCATCAATTGACGCACTCGACCAAGCACATGGCCATCGTGATCGCAGGCAGATGCTTGCACGGAAAACCATTTGTCCAATACCAATTCTTCATGTTTGAATTGGTGATGAAAAGAAGCAAGGGCTTGTGCGGCCAAGGCGTGGTTGACCGACACCAGGGCTTGCAAGGCGTGCATGCGTTCGGTCATGTTGTTGGCGTGGCTGAATGCTTCGAGGGCTTGTTGTGCCCATTGGTCATCATGCTGAAATTGACCGGCCAAGCACAGGTAGTTCAATGCCAAACCATGCAATGCCCGCAAACCGCTGGATTTAGCGTCAGGCGAGTATTCGCCTTTTGCACGATGTTGTGCATGGGTCCATGTCCAATCCTCGTGCATGTCGAGCGCAATTTGGCGGCGCATGGTTTCGCGCACCTGATGGATTTTTTGTGGATCAACCAACTTGGCTTGTTCAGCGATATAACTTTCACTCGGCGGTGTCAGCACCAGCTCTTTGAATGCCGGATCTAGCTCTGGGTGGCGCAGCACTTGGCGTAAACCGCGAATGAATTCTTCAGACAGCAGAGAGTCAGAAACTGAGTCTTGCGCCAAGGCTTGCATGGTCGCCGCCAGATACAAACGTTGAGAGGCTTCCCAGCGGTTGAATGCATCGGTGTCGTGAGCAAGTAGCACCAGCAATTGCGCTTGGCTGTGTGGAAACTGTAATTGCACGGGCGCACTGAATCCACGCAGTAATGAAGGAATCACGGGTGACGCCATATTTTCAATCACCAAGGTGTGCTTTGCTTCGGACATCACCAACAATTGCTCGGGCAGGACCGGTTGCCCATTTTCATTGAGTAAGCCAAATTGAATGGGAATGAGAAAAGGAAGTTTGTGCAACTGACCGGGCGTCGCAGGGCAACTTTGCGTGAAGTGCAATGTCAGGCGCTGGGTGATGAGGTCATGCGACATTTCCACATCTACCTTTGGCGTACCTGATTGTGCATACCAGTGCTTGAACACATCAAGTTTTTTGTAAAGCTCGGTGGCGGGGTTGGCATCTGCGATGGCCTGAACAAATTCATCGCAAGTCACGGCCTGGCCGTCATGCCGTTGGAAGTACAACTTCATGCCCATGGCAAAGCCGTCGCGTCCGACCAAGGTTTGCATCATGCGGACAATTTCAGCGCCTTTTTCGTAAATCGTGACAGTGTAGAAATTGTTGATCTCCATGTAGCTGTCGGGGCGAACCGGGTGTGCCATGGGGCCTGCGTCTTCGGCAAACTGCACCGTGCGCAATAAGCGAACATCTTCAATGCGCTTGACCGCGCGGGCAGACTCTGAGCCACACAGGTCTTGGCTGAATTCTTGGTCACGGAAAACCGTCAAACCTTCTTTGAGCGACAGTTGAAACCAATCGCGGCAAGTGATCCGGTTTCCGGTCCAGTTGTGGAAATACTCATGTCCCACCACGCTCTCGATATTGGCGTAGTCTTGGTCGGTGGCGGTGGAAGGACTGGCAAGCACATATTTGGTGTTGAAGATATTCAAGCCCTTGTTTTCCATCGCGCCCATGTTGAAGTCAGAGGTGGCAACCACCATGAAGCGCTCTAAATCCAGGCTCAATCCAAAACGCGCTTCGTCCCACGCAATGCTGGACATCAACGAATGCATGGCATGGTCGGTCTTGTCCAAGTCACCGGAGCGAACATAAATTTGTAACAAATGTTCCTTGCCGTTGCGTGCCTTGATACGTTGTTCACGGCACACCAATTTGCCTGCTACCAATGCAAACAAATAGCTCGGCTTGTGGTGCGGGTCTACCCATTTCGCAAAATGACGGCCGTCTTCTAAATCGCCTTGCTCGACCAAATTGCCGTTGGACAAAAGCACAGGGAAATCAGTTTTGTGGGCGCGCAATGTCACGGAGTACAGCGACATGACATCCGGGCGATCCAAAAAGTAACTGATGCGTCTAAAGCCTTGCGCTTCACATTGCGTGAAAAAAGAATCTTGGCTGACGTACAAGCCGCTTAGCTGGGTATTTTTGGAAGGGTTGCAGGTGGTGAAAATTTCCAGTTTCAACGGTTCATGCCCTTGCGGCAAATTTTCCAAAACCAGTTGATCACCATCCATCTTGAATGAGGTGCCTTGGCCGTTAACCAAGACACGCGAGAGGTTCAACTCTTCGCCATCCAATTTCAGCGGTTGTGCCGCCACGTCCGGGTTGCGGCGAATCTGCATGGTGTTGAGCACGCGGGTTTTTTGCGGATCGAGGTCAAACACCAATTCAACGCTGTCGATCCAGTAGCCGGGAGCTTGGTAGTCTTCGCGCCGAGTGATCACGGCCTGGCCTTCACGAAACATGGGGAAATTCTCCGATAACGGTTGTTTGGCCGCTCAAACACCTTGTTTGAGCGAGGCCTCGATGAAAGTGTCCAGATCGCCGTCCAGCACTTTCTGTGTGTTGCTGATCTCTACGTTGGTGCGCAAATCCTTGATGCGGCTTTGGTCCAGCACATAACTGCGAATTTGGTGACCCCAGCCCACATCGGTTTTGGTGTCTTCCAATTTTTGCTGTGCTTCCATGCGCTTTCGCATTTCAAAGTCATACAGGCGCGAGCGCAAGCGCTTCCAAGCCACATCGCGGTTGCTGTGCTGGCTGCGACCGTCTTGGCACTGCACCACGATGCCAGTGGGAATGTGCGTCAAGCGCACTGCCGAATCGGTTTTGTTGATGTGCTGGCCACCCGCACCACTGGCGCGAAAGGTATCGGTGCGCACATCCGCGGGATTGATATCGATTTCAATGGAGTCGTCAATCTCGGGGTAGACAAAAATGCTGGCAAAACTGGTGTGACGACCGCCCGCAGAATCGAAAGGCGATTTGCGCACTAAGCGATGAACGCCGGTCTCGGTGCGCAACAAACCAAAGGCGTATTCGCCTTCGATCTTCAAGGTTGCACCTTTGATCCCAGCGACATCACCCGGCGATTCGTCTTCCAGCGTGGCTTTGAATCCTTTGCGTTCCGCGTATTTCAAATACTGACGCAACAGCATGCTGGCCCAGTCGCAGGCCTCGGTGCCGCCGGCACCTGCTTGAATATCCAGAAATGCATTCAGCGGATCGGCCGGGTTGTTGAACATGCGCCGAAATTCAAGCTTTTGTATTTCAGCCTCGATGCGTTGGGTGTCTTCTTCGATCGTGATCAAGCCCGCATCGTCATTGTCGGCTTTGCTCATCTCGAAGAGTTCGGAGTTGTCTTGGATTTCTTGTGTCAGGCGACCAAGCGCCAGGACAATATCGTCCAGCGATTTTTTTTCCTTGCCCAGTTCCTGCGCTTTTTTGGGGTCGTTCCAGACCGCCGGGTCTTCCAGCGATGCGTTGACGGTTCTCAGTCGTTCTGCTTTGGCATCGTAGTCAAAGATACCCCCGTAGGTCGAGGGTGCGAGCACCCAAATCGACCAGCAAATTGCCCATGGTGTTGATACGTTCTGCGTCCATATGTCGCCTCAAAATTCTTGCAAAAGAACAGATTATCCCCTGAGCGCATTGGACTGAGATTGTTCAGGCTTGAAGTACCGCATTTGGCGTGTCGACCGCGGCCAGTTTGTGCAGACCCAGCAGCACGTCGCCGATGATGATGACGGCCGGGCTGGCAAGTTGTTCTCGCACAAATAAATCACTCAATTGCGCGAGTTGTGTTGTAGCGTGCCGTTGGTTGGGCAAGCTCGCGTTTTCAACCACGGCTACTGGGGTGTCGCCGGGCAAACCCATCAGCAAGGCTTGTTCCAAGCCAGATGCAGTTTGTACCCCCATGTAAACCACCAGCGTCAATCGGCAGTCGTGAGCGGTGCGCGCAATCATTGCCCAGTCGATGGCTGGCATGTACTGGTTAGTGTGGGTTGGGGATGCATGACCGGTGATCATCAGCACGCCGTGGGCATAGGCGCGGTGAGTAAGCGCAATGCCCAGACCTTGCGCGGCGGCCAATCCGGCGGTGATGCCGTTGATGACCTCAACTGCGATGCCTTGAGCCCGCAGATGCTGTTGTTCCTCACCGCCCCGGCCAAAAATCAACGGGTCTCCACCTTTGAGCCTGACCACAGTTTCACCTGCCAAGGCTTCTTGTGCCATTAATTTTTCAATGAAAGCCTGAGGGGTAGATTGGCAGCCGCCGCGTTTGCCGACATGGATGATGCGCGCTGTAGGGCTGGCATGTTGCAACACCTCGGGGTGCACCAGATCATCCACCATCAACACCGTGGCTGATGCAATGGCCTTGACCGCTTTGAGAGTGAGTAATTGCGGGTCGCCCGGACCGGCGCCGACCAGTGTGACCTTAGGGATAAAAGACGGGCGGGTGTGTGAAGTCATGTGAATGCAGAGCTTATCGAATCGCTGCGGCCAGTTGGCACAGCATGGACACTTGGTGTTGAATCGGTGCGGGTATTGAGCTGGGTGCGTCCATCAATGAACGAATGAATTGGGCCGTGGCAACAGCATTCAAGCCTATCGGCAAGGCATGGTTGTCTGCCGATGCTAAGTCTTTGGGGTCATGTATGTGGTGCACCTTGCCATCCAGAAGCAATATGGATTTGCGCATGCGCCTGGGGTCAGCCACAGGCTCACCTTCGGTGCCGCGCAGCAACATGGCATGGGCATTGGTGAGCTGCAAGGTCTGCAGCATGGAAGTTTCATATTCGGGGTGGGTGTAACTCGCCACCAGCAATGCCGGTCCGGCCACTGGGTTCATGAGTTTCACCAAGCTGTGCCCCGAGTTTCTGAGCCCAATTCCGCGCCTGACTTGCAACAATTGCCAGAGCCCCGGGCACAGCACCTCGGCGGGGACATACGCAATTTCTTGTGCTTGCAAGGGCCGCAAGCTGTTGAGGTGTGGCAAGTCCAACGCCTGCATGACATCGGCTGTAGACACACGGTTGTCTTCGGTGTTGCCGCCATGCACGAGTACCGTTAAGCCTTGCTGCGCCAACAGCAAAGCCAAAAGTGGGGTGAGCAAAGGCAGTCGGCGTGACCCGTTGTAGCTTGGCAGCACGACGGTCGGCCTGCCGTCCGATGTGGAAAGGGTGTGCAAGCGTGTTGATGTGGCATCCAGAAAACCGGCCATCTCTTGCGCCGTTTCTCCTTTGACACGCATGGCAATACAAAACGCGCCCAATTGCAGATCAGACACTTTGCCATCCAATACCAGGCCCATCAATTCGGCGGCTTGCTCGCGCGACAAATGGCGTGCGCTTTGTTTGCCGCGCCCAATTTCCCGGATGAAGTGGCTGATGCTCATGGCTGCATTGTGAAACAAGCTTGATGACTTTCAGTTATGAGGCAAATCACGCGAAGCTAAACTCGCCAGCATGTGGATATTGGGCATTGAATCTTCCTGTGATGAAACTGGCGTGGCCTTGGTTCGGTCGCACGCGGGTGGCAACTTGCCACAACTGGTGGCGCAAGCTTTGCACACCCAAGCAGCGATGCATGAGGCTTATGGCGGGGTGGTGCCAGAACTGGCGAGCAGAGACCACATCCGGCGGGTTCTGCCCTTGATTCAAGAGGTGATGCAACAAGCGGCATTGCCTTTGGCTGACTTGGATGTGGTGGCCTACACCCGAGGTCCCGGTTTAGCAGGTGCATTGTTGGTGGGCGCGGGTACGGCTTGTGCGTTGGCAGCAAGTTTGGGCATCCCGTTGTTGGGAGTGCATCATTTAGAGGGACATTTGCTTTCGCCATTCATGGGTGCTGACCCTCCGACCTTTCCTTTTGTGGCGTTATTGGTGTCGGGTGGGCATACGCAATTGATGCGGGTCAAGGCTGTGGGCAGTTACGAGTTGCTGGGTGAGACCATCGACGATGCGGCGGGTGAGGCGTTTGATAAATCAGCCAAATTGCTGGGCTTGGGTTATCCCGGCGGCCCCGCGTTGTCTGCGTTGGCTGCCCATGGCAATCCGCAAGCGTTTGCATTACCCCGACCATTGCTGCATCAACCCAACTTAGATTTTTCTTTTGCCGGCCTCAAAACCGCAGTGTTGACCCAAAGTCGCAAACTCGGGGATGAATTGCCAGCCCGCAAAGCTGATTTGGCAGCATCTACCCAAGCGGCCATAGTGGATGTGTTGGTCAAAAAATCGGTCAAAGCGCTCAAACTTACCGGCTTAAAGACCTTGGTGGTTGCCGGGGGCGTGGGTGCCAATCGCATGCTGCGTGAGCAACTGCAAAAAGATTGCCAAGCACTTGGCGCCAAAGTGCATTACCCCGAACCCGAACTGTGCACCGACAACGGCGCCATGATTGCCATGGCAGCAGCCATGCGCATAAACGCAGGTGTTGAAAGAGCCCAAAAAAGTTACGCATTCAATGTGTTGCCTCGTTGGCCGTTGGCGCAAATCGCCACTGTCTGAACGCCAAAACTTCATCACCTCCATGCGCCAAACCATCATTGACCTGCAAGCTTCCCGCATCCGCGATGTGGCCAACGCCGGACTGGGGCGCAGCGATGTGCTGGCTTTCTGGTTTGGCGAAAGCGATGAAGTCAGCCCAGACTTTGTGCGTCAGGCCGCCATCGATTCTTTGAACAATGGCGAAACTTTTTATGCCCACAATTTGGGTTTGCCATCTTTGCGTGAGGCGATTGCGTCAGAAATGCAATCACGCCACGCGGCCAACATTGGGGTCGAGCGCATCGCAGTCACTTCCGGCGGGGTCAATGCCTTGATGCTGGCCATGCAAGCCATCGTCAATCCGGGTGACGAGGTGGTGGTGGTCACGCCGGTCTGGCCTAACTTGACGGCACAGCCCGTGATTTTGGGCGCACAACTCAAGACCGTGTGCTTGGAACCCCATCAAGGTCGTTGGACTTTGCCTATGGAGAAATTGCTGCAGGCTGTCACTTCCCGCACCAAGTTGCTGGTGGTGAATTCACCCAATAACCCGACCGGTTGGACGCTGACCCAGGCTGAACAACAAACCCTGCTGGCGCACTGTCGCCACACAGGCACTTGGTTGCTGGCTGACGAGGTCTACGAAAATCTTTACTACCTGCCATCCAACAACCGCTGTGCTCCGAGTTTTCTGGATATCGCCGCGCCAGACGAACGATTGGTCGTGGCACACAGTTTTTCCAAAAGCTTTTTGATGACCGGTTGGCGTTTGGGTTGGTTGGTGATGCCGGTATCCATGACCGAGCACATGGGCAAGTTAATTGAATACAACACCTCATGTGCCAGCGTGTTTGTGCAGCGCGCAGGTGAGGCTGCAATGGTTCATGCGAACGAAGTGGTGCCGCGTGTCGTTTCACACATGCGAACTTGCCGCGACCGGTTGTTCAACGAATTGGCGCAAATTCCCCGTCTGGAATTGGCTGTGCCGGATGGCGGTATGTATGCTTTTTTCTCTATTTCGGGCCACGCTGACGATGTGCATACCGCCAAGCGCTTGGTTGCCGAGGCCGGTCTGGGCTTGGCCCCAGGCAGTGCTTTTGCACCAGAGGCACAGGGCTGGCTGCGCTGGTGTTTTGCCTCGCAAGACCCCGACCGGTTGAGCGAGGGCGCACGTCGGCTCAGGCAGTGGCTGGGAAAGCTATAATTTCAAGGCTTGGCCATTTCGGTTCCAAGTTCACGCCATCTGGCATTTCCGGCTGTTGGCGCATGTCAAATTTTTTGGAAAAACACCATGACTACATTAAACAAGGCCGAGGTCGTCAAGGCCAATGCCCGTTCAGCCAACGATACTGGCAGTCCCGAAGTGCAGGTCGCCATCCTGACTGCACGCATCAATGAACTGACCCCCCATTTCAAAACACACGCCAAGGATCACCATGGCCGCCGTGGTTTGTTGCGCATGGTCAGCCGTCGACGCAAATTGCTCGACTACCTCAAAACCAAAGACGCAGAGCGCTACACCGCGCTGATTGCCAAATTGGGTTTGCGCAAGTAATCCTTCTTCCAGTGCAACGCCTGAGTCTGTTCATTCACTCAGGCGTTGGCGCATGGGGCAGGGCACATGCAAAGCAACTGTTTCAGAGCGAAGCTGTGTCATTCCAAAAAAAGCAAGGCATTTTTCTGGAATGGCATCGTGTTCTGACAGCAACTTTGGGCTTTTGTGAAGTGGCCAACACTTCGCTCATTCTGTTCAGGAATACATCATGTCTTTATTCAACAAAGTAAGCAAAACTTTCCAATGGGGCCAGCACACGGTCACCATGGAAACCGGCGAAATCGCACGCCAGTCGGGCGGCGCAGTCATCGTCAATATCGACGACACCGTGGTCTTAGCAACGGTGGTCGGCTCTAAAAACTCCAAACCCGGCCAAGATTTTTTCCCCTTGACCGTGGATTACATTGAGAAAACATACGCAGCGGGCAAAATCCCCGGTAGCTTTTTCAAGCGCGAAGCCAAGCCCAGCGAACACGAAACCCTCACCAGCCGACTGATTGACCGTCCCATCCGTCCGTTGTTCCCCGAAGGTTTTTACAACGATGTGCACGTCGTTGTTCACACCATTTCACTCAACCCTGAAGTGGACGCTGACATCGCCGCCATGATTGGCGTGTCAGCCGCCTTGTGCATTTCAGGCATTCCATTCAACGGCCCCATCGGTGCTGCCCGCGTCGGTTACATCAACGGCGAATATGTGCTCAACCCCGGCCAAACCCAGCGCAAGGACAGTGTCCTCGAGTTGGTCGTCGCAGGAACCGAAGCCGCTGTGCTGATGGTCGAATCCGAAGCCTTGCAAATGTCTGAAGAAGTCATGCTCGGCGCTGTGGTATTCGGTCACGAGCAAAGCCGTATTGCCATCAACGCCATCCACGAGTTGGTGCGTGACGCAGGCAAACCCGCTTGGGATTGGCAGCCGCCTGCCAAGGACGAGCCTTTGATTGCCAAAGTTGCTGCATTGGCCGACGACAAGTTAGCCGCCGCCTACCAAATCCGCAACAAACAAAGCCGCACACAAGCCTGTCGCGAAGCCTACACAGCTGTCATGGCAGGCCTCAAAGCCGACGGCGTCGAGTTCGATGGCGTCAAAGTGGAAAGCATGTTGTTTGACATCGAAGCGCGCATTGTCCGCAGCCAAATTTTGGCAGGCGAGCCGCGCATCGATGGTCGCGACACACGCACTGTGCGCCCCATCGAAATCCGCAACAGCGTATTGCCGCGCACCCACGGTTCTGCATTGTTCACGCGTGGCGAAACTCAAGCGCTGGTCATCACCACACTGGGTACAGAGCGCGATGCACAGCGCATCGACGCGCTGTCAGGCGAGTACGAAGACCGCTTCATGTTCCACTACAATATGCCTCCGTTCGCCACCGGCGAAGTCGGTCGCATGGGCAGCACCAAGCGCCGCGAAATCGGCCACGGACGTCTGGCTAAACGCGCATTGGCTGCGTGCTTGCCCACCAAAGAAGAGTTCCCTTACACCATGCGTGTGGTGTCAGAAATCACCGAATCCAACGGTTCATCGTCTATGGCTTCAGTCTGCGGCGGTTGTTTGTCACTGATGGACGCCGGTGTGCCTATGAAAGCGCACGTGGCCGGTATCGCCATGGGTTTGATCAAGGACGGCAACCGCTTCGCCGTGCTGACCGACATCTTGGGTGACGAAGATCATTTGGGCGACATGGACTTCAAAGTGGCCGGTACCACCAACGGCATCACCGCGTTGCAGATGGACATCAAGATCCAAGGCATCACGCAAGAGATCATGCAAGTCGCTTTGGCGCAGGCCAAGGAAGCCCGCATGCACATTTTGGGCAAGATGCAAGACGCCATGGGCGAAGCCAAGACCGAGGTCAGCAACTTCGCGCC
Source organism: Comamonadaceae bacterium (assembly GCA_027488735.1). GTDB lineage: Bacteria > Pseudomonadota > Gammaproteobacteria > Burkholderiales > Burkholderiaceae_C > Limnohabitans. Next base: position 31,865 of record JAIYBB010000004.1, read on the forward strand.
CAAGCTCTACACCATGAAGATCAACCCCGAGAAAATCCGGGACGTGATCGGCAAGGGCGGCGCTGTCATTCGTGCGCTGACCGAAGAAACCGGTTGCCAGATCAACATCGAAGAAGACGGCACCATCACCATTGCCGCCACCGACGGCGCCAAAGCTGATGAGGCCAAACGCCGCATTCAGGAAATCACCGCTGAAGTGGAAATCGGCAAGATCTACGAAGGCCCGATCACCAAGATTTTGGACTTCGGTGCCCTGGTCAATTTGCTGCCCGGCAAAGATGGTTTGCTGCACATCAGCCAGATCAGCCACGAGCGCATTGCCAAAGTCACTGACGTGCTGGCCGAAGGCCAAATCGTTCGCGTCAAAGTGTTGGAGACCGACGAAAAAGGCCGTATCAAGTTGTCTATGAAGGCATTGCTCGATCGTCCCGAAGCGCCTGCCCACCACGAAGAGCAACCTCACCAGGAGTGATGCAGCGATGAACAGCAAACTCATCGTCGGTAACTGGAAAATGAATGGCAGCCTGGCTGCCAATCAAGATCTCGTGCGCGCGGTGATTGCTGGGTTACCTGCCTCTTCTTGCCAAGTCGCTGTTTGCGCGCCTGCGTTGTATTTGTCTCAATTGCAACAACTCGCAGCAGGCTCATCCCTGCTGTGGGGTTCGCAAGATGTGTCAGCACACGAGCAGGGCGCTTACACGGGTGAGTTGTCTGCCGCCATGTTGCGCGAATTCGGTGTGCGCTATGCCATCGTCGGTCATTCCGAGCGTCGCCAATACCACGGTGAAACCGATGCTGTGGTGGCAACCAAAGCGCAACGCGCCTTGGCTGCCGGCATCACGCCGATTGTGTGTGTCGGCGAAACTTTGGCCGAGCGTGAAGCTGGGCACACGCAAGAAGTGGTTAAACGTCAATTAGCGGCTGTGATTCACACCAACGGCCACTGCATCAGCGAAATTGTGGTGGCTTATGAACCTGTGTGGGCCATTGGCACCGGCAAAACCGCCAGTCCCGAGCAAGCGCAACAGGTTCATGCTTTGCTGCGTGCCCAATTGAAAGCGGCGACCGAGCATGCTGAGCGCATTGCTTTGTTGTACGGCGGCAGTATGAACGCCGCCAACGCAGCCAGTTTGCTTTCGCAAAACGATATTGACGGCGGCCTCATCGGTGGTGCCTCTCTCAAATCAGCAGATTTTTTATCCATTGTTGCTGCGGCATCGCATTGACATTCACGGAGTATTCATGAGTACGCTTCTTAATTTATTGTTGTTGGTTCAAATCTTGTCTGCATTGGGCATGATCGGTTTGATTCTGGTTCAACACGGCAAAGGCGCTGACATGGGCGCAGCATTTGGCAGCGGCAATTCGGGCAGCTTGTTTGGTGCCACTGGCGGGGCCAACTTTTTGTCTCGCTCCACGGGGGCATTGGCGGCTGTGTTTTTTGTCTGCACGTTGGTTTTGGCTTACTTTGGCAATCTGCGTCCCACAGATTCAGGCAGTTTGCTCGAACTTACAACGCTGCCAGTGACTGCCCCACCGAGCGCGGGCGACAATATTCCTGGTTCAACCCCTGCCCCTGTTTCAACGGTGGCACCTGCTGCTGCACCTGCTGCAGTAGACAATTCAGTGCCAGCTCCAGCGGCTCCTGTGCCTGCCTCTACCCCGGCCTCCCAGATTCCATCGAAGTAAACACAGAAGGTTTTCATCGTTTTCAGGGGGACAGCTGATTAATTGAGGTTAAGATGCAAGGGCTTTTTTGCATGCCCATGCATTGGTAAAAAAGCATACATTGCCGTCGTGGTGAAATTGGTAGACACGCTATCTTGAGGGGGTAGTGGCGAAAGCTGTGCGAGTTCGAGTCTCGCCGACGGCACCATCACAAACCGCTGTCATTGTCTTGTCAACACAATGGCTGAAGCTAACCCTTTAAATGATTTGTAAACAAATTTTCATATGAACCTAGAACAGTATCTCCCCGTTCTTTTATTCATACTTGTCGGTTTGCTGGTCGGCGTGGCGCCTCAATTGATTGGTGCTTTTTTAGGCCCCCACAAACCTGACGCAGCCAAAAATTCGCCTTATGAGTGCGGTTTTGAGGCTTTCGAAGACGCCCGCATGAAATTCGATGTGCGCTATTACTTGGTTGCTATTCTTTTTATTTTGTTTGACCTCGAAATTGCTTTTTTGTTTCCCTGGGCGGTGTCGCTCAAGGAAATCGGTTTGACCGGCTTTATCGCCATGATGATTTTTCTGGCCATTCTGGTGGTGGGATTTATCTACGAGTGGAAAAAGGGAGCCCTTGACTGGGAATGACACATGTCACTTGAAGGCGTTTTCAAAGAAGGCTTTATCACCACGTCTTACGACTCTGTGGTGAATTGGGCTAAAACCGGTTCGCTGTGGCCCATGACTTTTGGTTTGGCTTGTTGCGCCGTGGAAATGATGCATGCCGGTGCAGCGCGTTACGACATTGACCGCTTTGGCATGTTGTTTCGCCCCAGTCCGCGTCAATCCGATTTGATGATTGTGGCCGGTACTTTGTGCAACAAGATGGCGCCTGCTTTGCGCAAGGTGTATGACCAAATGTCAGAGCCGCGTTGGGTGTTATCTATGGGGTCATGCGCGAACGGCGGCGGCTACTACCACTACAGTTATTCGGTGGTGCGTGGTTGTGACCGCATTGTGCCGGTGGATGTGTATGTGCCGGGTTGCCCGCCCACTGCCGAGGCTTTGCTCTACGGCATATTGCAATTGCAGTCCAAAATCCGCCGTGAAAACACGATTGCGCGCTGACATCTTATGAGCATCACCGTTTCCATTGATACCTTGCAGTCTGCTTTGAAGCGCGTACTTGGTGAGCGTATTCAAAAGTTGGAGTTGGCGTTGGGTGAACTGACCTTGACTGTCAAGAACGAAGATTATTTGCCTGTGGCTTTGCAACTGCGCGATCACCCCGAATTGGCGTTTGAACAGCTGATCGATTTGTGCGGCATGGACTACTCGGCCTACAAAGACGGCGCGCATTCAGCCTACACAGATGCACCGCGCTTTGCTGTGGTCTGCCACATCTTGTCATTGACGCAAAACTGGCGTTTGCGCCTGCGCGTGCACGCTACCGACGATGACATGCCGCAGGTAGATTCAATCAACGGCATTTGGAGTGCTGCCAATTGGTTTGAGCGCGAAGCTTTCGATTTGTTCGGCATTCTTTTCAAAGACCACGAAGATTTGCGCCGCATCCTCACCGACTATGGATTCATCGGCCATCCGTTTCGCAAAGATTTTCCGACCTCCGGTCATGTCGAAATGCGCTATGACGCTGAGCAAAAACGCGTGATTTACCAACCCGTCACCATCGAGCCGCGCGAGATCACACCGCGCATCATCCGTGAAGACCATTACGGTGGAATGCACTAGCTATGGCTGACATCAAAAATTACACTTTGAATTTGGGGCCGCAACATCCGGCGGCTCACGGTGTGTTGCGTCTGGTGCTCGAGCTGGACGGCGAAGTGGTGCAACGTGCTGACCCGCACATCGGTTTGCTGCACCGCGCCACTGAAAAACTGGCCGAGAGCAAAACCTATATCCAATCATTGCCTTACATGGACCGCTTGGACTATGTGTCAATGATGTGTAACGAGCACGCCTATTGTTTGGCCATAGAAAAACTCATGGGCTTGGAAGTGCCTGTCCGTGCGCAATACATACGCGTCATGTTCGCCGAGATCACGCGCATGCTTAACCATTTGTTGTGGTTGGGCGCGCATGGTTTTGACTGCGGTGCGATGAACATCTTGATTTACTGCTTCCGCGAGCGCGAAGACTTGTACGACATGTACGAAGCTGTGTCAGGTGCCCGCATGCACGCCGCCTATTTCCGCCCAGGTGGTGTCTACCGCGATCTGCCAGACAGCATGCCGCAATACCAGGTCAGCAAAATCAAAAATGCGCGCGCCATTTCGCGATTGAATGAAAACCGCCAAGGTTCATTGCTCGACTTCATCGACGATTTCACAAAGCGTTTTCCCAAATACGTTGACGAATACGAAACTTTGCTGACCGATAACCGTATCTGGAAACAGCGTACCGTTGGCATAGGTGTGGTCACGCCAGAGCGTGCGAAAAATCTGGGCTTCACCGGCCCCATGTTGCGCGGTTCAGGCATCGCTTGGGATTTGCGCAAACAGCAGCCGTATGACGTGTACGATCAAATGGATTTCGATGTGCCTGTTGGCTTGACCGGCGACTGCTATGACCGCTATCTGGTGCGGGTTGCCGAGATGCGGCAATCTAACCGCATCATCAGCCAATGCGTGAAATGGCTGCGCGACAACCCCGGCCCTGTCATCACCGACAACCACAAAGTCGCTCCCCCCTCGCGTGAGTCCATGAAGACCAGCATGGAAGAGTTGATACACCACTTCAAATTATTCACCGAAGGTTTTCATGTGCCCGAAGGAGAGGCTTATGCCGCTGTCGAGCACCCCAAGGGTGAGTTCGGTATTTATCTGGTCAGCGACGGCGCCAACAAGCCTTACCGTTTGAAAATCCGTCCACCCGGTTTTGCGCATCTGGCCGCCATGGACGAGATGACACGCGGTCACATGATTTCAGATACCGTCGCCATCATCGGCACCATGGACATTGTGTTTGGGGAAATTGACCGATGAATACCGCAGTCGAATATTTTTCTGCAGAGACCATGCAACGTTTTCAGCATGAGTTGAACAAATACCCTGACGATCAAAAGCAGTCAGCGGTCATTGCCTGTCTTTCCATTCTTCAACAGGAAAACGGCTTCGTTACAACCGAGCAGGAAAAAGCGCTGGCGGTTGTGCTTGACATGCCCGTCATGGCAGTGCATGAAGTCTTTACCTTCTACAACATGTTCAACCAGAAACCGGTGGGGCAATTCAAAATCAATGTGTGTACCAATTTGCCTTGCCAGTTACGCGGCGGTCAAAAGGCGTTGGAACACCTGTGCCAAGAGCTGAATATCGAAGTCGGACAAACCACCTCAGACGGCAAATTCACTTTGCAACCGGGCGAGTGCATGGGCGCTTGCGCTGATGCACCGGTGCTGTTGGTCAATGACCGCAGCATGTGCAGCTTCATGAGCCACGACAAACTCGATCAACTGATTGACGGCCTGCAACAGGCGGAGACACAGCCATGAATCTGCAACAACTCCTGTCTCAGTTTCAATCCAAGGGTCTGGAGTCCTGTTTTCATGGACGTCATATCAACCCGCAAATTTATGACGGATTGAATGGCAGCAACTGGTCCTTGAATGACTATGTGTCACGCGGCGGTTACCAAGCCTTGCGCACCATACTTGGGTTGAACGGCGAATCGGCTTGGACTCAGGATCAGGTGATTGCCTGCCTCAAAGAATCCGGTTTGCGCGGTCGCGGCGGCGCAGGTTTTCCCACCGGCCTCAAGTGGAGCTTCATGCCCCGCTTGTTCAATGGTCAAAAATACTTGGTGTGCAATTCAGACGAAGGCGAGCCCGGCACTTGCAAGGACCGCGACATTCTGGAGTTCAATCCCCACATCGTGATTGAAGGCATGGCGATTGCAGCTTATGCCATGGGCATCAGCATCGGCTACAACTACATTCACGGCGAAATTTTCCAGACCTACGAACGTTTCGAAGTTGCTTTGGCACAAGCACGTGCGGCAGGTTTTTTGGGTGAGCGCATACAGGGCAGCGACTTCAGTTTTCAACTGCATGCAGCCCACGGTTTCGGCGCATACATTTGCGGCGAAGAAACTGCTTTGCTCGAATCGCTGGAGGGCAAAAAAGGCCAACCGCGTTTCAAGCCGCCGTTTCCCGCCAGCTTTGGCGTGTACGGCAAACCGACGACCATCAACAACACCGAAACATTCGCGGCCGTGCCGTGGATCATTCGCAATGGCGGCGCTGCATACTTGGCTTGCGGCAAACCGAACAACGGCGGCACCAAGATTTTTTCTGTGAGCGGTGACGTGGCATTGCCCGGCAATTACGAAGTACCCATGGGCACACCTTTCGCCAAGTTGCTCGAATTAGCCGGTGGTGTGCAGGGCGGGGCGTTGAAAGCGGTGATTCCCGGCGGTTCATCCGCACCTGTGTTGCCTGCGTCCATCATGATGGACATCACCATGGACTACGACGCAATCGCCAAAGCCGGGTCCATGCTTGGCTCGGGCGCAGTCATCGTGTTGAATGACACACGTTGCATGGTGAAAAGCTTGCAACGTCTGTCTGCTTTTTACATGCACGAATCCTGCGGACAGTGCACACCTTGCCGTGAAGGCACGGGTTGGTTGTCGCGCATGGTTGACCGGATTGAAACCGGCCACGGCAAACCGTCTGACATGGACTTGTTGGACAACGTGGCGGAAAACATCATGGGTCGCACCATTTGCGCTTTAGGCGATGCGGCGGCCATGCCGGTGCGCGGCATGCTCAAACATTTCCGCGCCGAGTTCGAACACCACATCACGCACAAGACCTGCATGGTCTCGTCGCAGGTACACGCGAGCCATCACCATGATTGAATTGCAAATCGACGGCAAGACCGTGCAAGTCGCTGAAGGCAGCGTGGTCATTCAAGCGGCCGAGCAGGCAGGCACCTTCATTCCGCATTTCTGCTATCACCGCAAACTCAGCATTGCAGCCAACTGCCGCATGTGTTTGGTTGACATTGAAAAAGCGCCCAAGCCCATGCCGGCTTGCGCGACGCCTGTGACCCAAGGCATGGTGGTGCACACCAAGTCCGAGCGTGCTATCAAAGCCCAAAAGTCGGTGATGGAATTTTTGCTTATCAACCATCCATTGGATTGCCCCATTTGCGACCAAGGTGGCGAATGCCAATTGCAGGATTTGGCCGTCGGTTACGGCGGAAGTGCTTCGCGTTACGAAGAAGAAAAACGCGTGGTGTTCCACAAAGATGTCGGCCCGCTCATCAGCATGGAAGAGATGAGCCGTTGCATTCATTGCACGCGTTGCGTTCGCTTCGGTCAAGAGATAGCGGGCAGCATGGAACTCGGCATGTCGCAGCGTGGCGAGCATTCTGAAATTGAAGCTTTCGTGGGTGAAACTGTTGACTCTGAGTTGTCCGGCAACATGATTGATATTTGCCCGGTTGGCGCATTGACGAGCAAGCCATTTCGCTACCAAGCCCGCACTTGGGAATTGAGCCGCCGCAAATCCATCAGCCCACACGACGCCACCGGTGCCAACCTTATTGTGCAGGTGAAAAACAACCATGTCATGCGCGTGGTGCCCTTGGAAAACGAAGACGTCAACGAATGTTGGATCGCGGACCGCGACCGCTTCAGTTACGAAGCTTTGAACAGCGATGACCGTTTGACCCAACCCATGCTGAAACAAGACGGCCAATGGATCACGGTGGATTGGTCAACAGCGCTGGAATACATTGCCAACGGCTTGCAACACATCAAGACTGACCACGGTGCCTCAGCGATAGGTTGTTTGGCCAGTCCTCACAGCACCTTGGAAGAACTGTATCTTGCCACGCAGTTCATGCGCGGACTTGGCAGTGACAACATTGACAGCCGTTTGCGCGCTGCCGATTTTCAGCATGATGCAAAAGTGCGTTGGCTGGGAACGTCTATTGCGTCCTTGTCTTCTCTGAACCGCGCCTTGATCATCGGCTCCAATATTCGCAAAGACCAACCGTTATTGGCGCAACGTATTCGACAAGCTGCACGTCGTGGCGCCAAGGTGTTTGCATTGAATGAACAAGCGTTTGATTGGGCCATGCCTACAGCTGAGATTTCAATAGCGGACAGCAGTGCATGGGTTCAAGCATTGGCCGATATTGCTGCAGCAGTGGCTCAGCAGACAAACACACCAACCCCTGCGCCCGGCAATGCTTCTTCACCGGTTGCAGCAGCCATTGCCACTTCACTTTTGAGTGGTGAGCGCAAGGCCGTTTTGCTGGGCAATGCAGCAGCGCACCATGAAAAAGCTTCCAGCTTGCTGGCTTTGGCGTATTTCATTGCAGAGCAAACCGGTGCCAGTGTCGGCTACTTGGGAGAAGCCGCTAACACTGTCGGTGCACAACTGGTGAATGCAAGACCGTTAGCTAACGGATTGAATGCAGCCCAAATGTTGAAGGCATCGTCTTTGAAAGCCATGTTGTTGCTTCACACTGAGCCCGCAAATGATTGTGCAGTGACTGACCACACCTTGGCCAATGTAGACATGGTGGTGACCATGTCTGCCTTCAAAACCAATTTAGATGTCAGCGATGTGTTGTTACCGATTTCACCCTTCACAGAAACTGCTGGCACATTTGTCAACACAGAAGGGCGTGCGCAAAGTTTTCATGGCGTGGTCAAACCGCTGGGTGAAACCCGTCCCGCTTGGAAAGTATGGCGGGTCTTGGGCAGCATGATGAAGTTGCCCGGCTTTGAATTTGAAAGTGTCGAAGAAGTCCGTGCCGTGGCTTTGCCTAAAGACATGACCTCGCTTTTGTCCAATGCCACCCAAGCCAAGTTGGATTTGACCCCGGCTTCAAAAGCACCGGTGACTGTCAACATGTACCAACTCGACAGCCTGGTACGGCGTGCGCCCGCATTGCAACACACCACCGATGCGCATGAAGGACATGTTCATGGTTGAGTCATTGTTCAATTTTGGCGCGGGCTTGGTCAGTGATCCCTGGTGGGGCAATGTTGTTTGGCCGGTGATTTGGATATTGATCAAAATCGTGGCGATTGTTTTGCCTTTGCTGGGTTGCGTGGCTTATTTGACTTTATGGGAACGCAAAGCCATTGGCTTCACGCAAATTCGTCTGGGGCCCAATCGCACTGGCCCCGGTGGTTTGTTGCAACCGATTGCTGATGCTCTCAAGATCCTGACCAAAGAAATCATTCTGCCTACCAAGGCCAGTTCGGGTTTGTTCTTTTTAGGCCCTGTCATGACCATCATGCCTGTCATGGCTGCTTGGGCGGTGATACCTTTCGGCCCTGAAGTGGTGTTGGCCAATGTGAACGCAGGCCTGCTGTTTCTGATGGCCATCACTTCGCTGGAGGTCTACGGCATCATCATTGCCGGCTGGGCGTCCAATTCCAAATACGCTTTTTTGGGCGCATTGCGTGCATCTGCACAAATGGTCAGTTACGAAATCGCCATGGGGTTTTGTCTGGTGGTGGTGTTGATGGTGTCGGGCAGCATGAACCTGATTGACATCGTCAACGGGCAGGGCAAGGGCATGTTTGCCGATCAGGGCTTGGGCTTTCTGTCGTGGAACTGGTTGCCGTTGCTGCCGATCTTTGTGATTTTTTTCATTGCCAGCTTGGCTGAAACCAACCGCCATCCGTTTGACGTGGTGGAAGGCGAATCCGAAATTGTGGCGGGCCACATGATTGAATATTCAGGCATGTCATTCGCTATGTTTTTCTTGGGTGAATATGCCAACATGATTTTGGTTTCAACCATCGCCGTGCTTTTGTTCTTGGGTGGATGGTTGCCGCCCTTGGACACGGTGTATTTGGCGTGGATACCAGGCTGGATTTGGCTGGCTATCAAAACTTTTGTTGTGGTCACCATGTTCCTTTGGGTACGGGCTACTTTCCCGCGTTTTCGCTACGACCAAATCATGCGTCTGGGTTGGAAAATTTTCATTCCCGTGACCTTGGTATGGTTGGTCATCATCGGGGCTTGGATGCAAACCCCTTGGAACATTTGGAACTGATGCAAATATCCCTATGACAACGCATACTTCCACCACACCACCGACGCCCTTTTCTTGGGCTGATTTCTTCTCCAGCTTTTTGCTGCTCGAGTTTTTCAAGGGCTTTGCCATTACCGGCAAGTACATGTTTGCACGCAAGATCACCGTGCAATTTCCTGAAGAAAAAACGCCCATGAGCCCACGCTTTCGCGGTCTGCACGCGCTTCGCCGCTACGAGAACGGTGAAGAGCGCTGCATTGCATGCAAACTATGCGAGGCTGTGTGTCCAGCCATGGCCATCACCATTGAATCCGATGTGCGCGAAGACGGCTCACGCCGTACCTCGCGCTACGACATCGACTTGACCAAATGCATTTTTTGCGGTTTTTGCGAGGAAAGCTGTCCGGTTGATTCGATTGTCGAAACCCATATCTTTGAATACCACGGCGAGAAACGCGGCGATCTGTATTTCACCAAAGAGATGCTGCTTGCCGTGGGCGACAAATATGAACCGCAGATTGCGGCCCACAAGGCGGCCGATGCCAAATACCGCTAACCTCAGGAACAGATAAGCCCATGGAAATCAAGTCTGCGCTTTTCTATTTATTTTCAGCTGTGATGCTGTTTGCAGCTTTGCGTGTCATCACTTCACGCAACCCGGTGCATGCGGCGCTGTATTTGGTGCTGGCCTTTTTTCAGGCCTCAGGCATTTGGATGCTGCTCAAGGCAGAATTTCTGTCCATCACGCTGGTGCTGGTGTATGTCGGCGCAGTGATGGTGTTGTTCTTATTTGTGGTGATGATGATTGATATCAATGTGGATGCATTGAAGAAAGACTTTTGGAAACATTTCCCGCTGGCGGCGTTCATTGGCGCGGTGCTGGCGCTTGAACTGGCTTCGGTGTTGATGGGAGGCTTTCGGTCCTCCGAAATTGCTGTTGACACTGCGGCAGTGAGTGGCCAGCCTGTGTCAAATACACGTGATCTGGGGGTGCTGCTTTATACCGAGTACTTGTATCCTTTGGAAATCGCGGCGGTCATTCTTCTCGTAGCCATCGTGTCAGCCATTGCATTGACAATGCGCGAACGAAAAGACACCAAAGCGCAAGACCCAGGTGAACAAGTGAAAGTCAAAGCAGCAGACCGCTTGCGCATGGTCAAAATCGAACCCGTGCAGCAAACCTTGGTGCCGCCTGCTGCTGAGGAGCCCAAATCATGAACATCACGCTTGGTCACTACCTTACTTTGGGTGCAGTTTTGTTTGCGCTGTCGGTGATTGGTATTTTTCTGAACCGAAAAAATCTGATCGTGTTGTTGATGGCGATCGAACTCATGTTGCTCGCTGTCAATACCAATTTTGTCGCGTTTTCACATTATTTGGGCGACATGCACGGACAGGTGTTTGTGTTTTTTATTTTGACGGTTGCTGCAGCCGAGTCCGCCATTGGGTTGGCGATTTTGGTGCTGTTGTTCCGCAACCGTTCTAGCGTCAATGTTGACGAACTCAACAGCCTTAAAGGCTGAGCCAGTATTCACCATGAGCCAAACCATTCAATCATCCACCCTGATCACAGTCGTACTGGCCCCTTTGGTCGGATCGCTGTTGGCGGGTATTTGGGGCACACAACTCGGTGGTGGCGGGTTAAGTCGTCGCTGGGCACACAGCCTCACTATTTTGGGGGTCTTGGTTTCATTTGTTTTGTCTGCGCTTACCCTGCAAGATGTGGTGGTTGATGGTGCCCGCTTCAACGAATCTATTTACACCTGGATGCAAATCGGTGAGTTGAAAATGGAAATCGGTTTCATGGTGGATGGTCTCACTGCCATGATGATGTGCGTGGTCACTTTTGTTTCCTTAATGGTTCACATCTACACCATCGGTTACATGGAAGAGGACGAGGGCTACAACCGGTTCTTTGCTTACATTTCATTGTTCACCTTTGCCATGTTGATGCTGGTGATGAGCAACAACATGCTGCAATTATTTTTCGGCTGGGAGGCTGTTGGTTTGGTCTCTTACCTGCTCATCGGGTTTTGGTTTAACAAGCCCAGTGCTGTGTTTGCCAACATGAAAGCATTTTTGGTGAACCGAGTGGGTGACTTCGGCTTCATCCTGGGCATCGGCTTGATCGCGGCTTACGCAGGGACCTTGAACTACACAGAAGCGTTTGCCAAAGCAGACCAGTTGGCGGCATTGACATTGCCCGGCACCGATTGGATGCTGGTCACTGTGATTTGTATTTGTTTGTTCATTGGTGCCATGGGCAAATCAGCGCAATTTCCTTTGCATGTCTGGTTGCCCGACTCAATGGAGGGACCGACACCTATTTCTGCTTTGATCCATGCCGCCACCATGGTCACAGCCGGCATATTTATGGTGGCCCGCATGTCGCCCCTGTTTGAGTTGTCTGACACTGCGCTGAACCTGATGCTGTCAGTTGGTGCCATCACAGCCTTGTTCATGGGCTTTTTGGGCATCGTGCAAAACGATATCAAACGAGTGGTTGCCTATTCCACGCTTTCACAACTGGGCTATATGACCGTGGCTTTGGGAGCCTCGGCTTATTCTGTTGCTGTGTTTCATTTGATGACCCATGCATTTTTCAAGGCATTGCTGTTTTTGGCTGCGGGCTCGGTCATCATGGGCGTCCACCATAACCAAGACATTCGATACATGGGGGGCTTGCGTAAGTACATGCCCATCACCTGGCTGACATCCTTATTGGGTTCATTGGCGTTGATCGGTACGCCGCTTTTTTCTGGTTTCTATTCCAAAGACAGCATCATTGAAGCTGTGGCGGCCAGTCAATTGGCTGCTGCACCATTGGCGTATTTTGCGGTGCTGGCTGGCGTATTTGTCACGGCGTTTTATTCTTTCCGAATGTATTTTTTGGTGTTCCACGGCAAGCCCCGGTTTGATCAAGACCCTCACGCTCACCATGGCGATGGCCACACACACACACCGCATGAATCACCTTGGGTAGTGACATTGCCGTTGCTGCTGCTGGCCATTCCCTCTGTGCTGATCGGTTATTTCACGATTGAACCCATGCTGTTTGGCGATTTTTTCAAAGACGCTATTCATGTCAACAGTGCATTGCATCCTGCCATGAGGGCACTGCAAGACATGTTTCATTCTCCGATGGGCATGGCCGAACATGCATTGAGCACTTTGCCGTTCATGCTGGCCTTGGCTGGGGTGTTGCTGGCTTTTTATATGTACATGGTTCATCCGACAGTACCGGCTTTCATTCTGCGACATGTCAAACCTTTGCACAGCTTGTTGGTGAACAAATACTTTTTGGATGATTTCAACGAAAAAATTCTCGCCCGTGGCACTCGCTTGTTGGCCACCTCTTTATGGAAGGGCGGCGATCAATCGGTGATCGACGGTTTTATGGTCAATGGGTCATGGCGCGTCGTTGGCAAAGTTTCCATGTTGGTGCGGCGCTTGCAAACCGGTTTTCTCTATCACTATGCCTTGCTGATGATTCTGGGCATGTTCGGATTGATCACTTGGTTCGTCTGGCTCAAACCATGAATTTCAACCTGTCATTTAAGCTGATTCGACCCAGAGGGATGTTATGGAATTGTTGAGTCTGGCCATTTGGACACCGATAGTGTGCGGTGTTTTGTTGCTGGCGTTTGGGCGTGATGAGCACTTGCGCATGGTGCGCTGGTTTGCATTGACCGGGGCCTTGCTTAGTTTTGCTATTACGCTGCCGTTGTATGCGCAATTTGACAACGCATCTGCCTCCATGCAATTTGTTGAAAACTTGCCTTGGATCAGTCGCTTCAATGTCAACTATCACTTGGGTGTTGACGGTATTTCTCTGTGGTTTGTTTTGTTGACTGCATTCATCACGGTGGTGGTGGTGATTGCTGGCTGGGAAGTGATCACCGAGCGTGTCAATCAATACATGGGCGCTTTTTTGGTACTCAGCGGCTTGTTGATCGGCGTATTTTGTGCATTGGATGGCATGCTGTTTTATGTATTTTTTGAAGCCACCTTGATACCTATGTACTTGATCATTGGCGTGTGGGGAGGTCCCAACAAAATTTACGCTGCATTCAAATTCTTCCTCTACACCTTGCTTGGTTCATTGTTGATGCTGGTGGCGTTGATTTATTTGTATATTGCATCTGAAGGCAGTTTCGATTTGGCCACATGGCAGCAACTTCCACTGGCAGCCACCCCGCAAACATTTTTGTTTTTTGCTTTCTTCGCCGCCTTTGCCGTCAAAGTGCCCATGTGGCCAGTGCACACTTGGTTACCCGATGTACACGTCGAGGCACCTACGGGCGGTTCGGCAGTTTTGGCAGCCATCATGCTCAAGTTGGGCGCCTATGGTTTTTTGCGGTTTTCACTTCCCATCGCGCCCGATGCTGCCCATGAATGGGCATGGCTGATGCTGACGCTGTCCCTGATTGCCGTGGTCTATGTGGGCTTGGTTGCCATTGTTCAGCAAGACATGAAAAAACTGGTGGCGTACTCGTCTGTGGCGCACATGGGTTTTGTCACACTCGGATTTTTTATCTTCAGCGAACTCGGCGTGACTGGCGGCATTGTGCAAATGATTGCGCATGGGTTTGTGTCAGCGGCCATGTTCTTGTGCATAGGGGTGTTGCACGACCGGGTCCATTCTCGCGAGATCGCCAGCTACGGTGGTGTGGTCAATCGCATGCCAAAATTTACTGCGTTTTCTTTGTTTTTTGCCATGGCCAATTGCGGTTTACCCGGCACAGCAGGTTTTGTGGGTGAGTGGATGGTCATTTTGGCGGCCGTCAAATTCAATTTTTGGCTGGGCCTGCTGTCTGCCTCCGCACTCATATTCGGCGCGGCCTACACCTTGTGGATGGTCAAACGTGTTTATTTGGGCCCTGTGACCAACCAAGCAGTACAAGCTTTGCAAGACATTAACGCGCGTGAATTTTTGATGCTTGGCCTCTTGGCAGTAGCTGTTTTGTGGATGGGCGTCTATCCCAAACCTTTCACCGATGTGATGCATGTATCGGTGACCCAATTGCTTGAACATGTGGCACTGAGCAAATTGCCCCTATGAATCACACGATCAACTGCCTAGGAAGTCAACCATGATGAACATTGTCAACTGGATGACCGCATTGCCTGAAATTTTTTTGCTGTCGATGGCTTGTGTCATCACCTTGGTTGATTTGTGGGTAAAGAGCAAAGACCGCACGCTGACTTATTTATTGACCTTGGCTACTTTGTTGGCGGTTGCATTGATGCACGCCATGAATGCGACAACGGGTCAAACGGTGTATGGCTTTGGCCAGATGGTGGTGTCTGATGCAATGGGTAATTGGCTCAAATGCTTTGCCAGCTTGGCTGTCATGGTTACGCTGATTTACAGCCGCCCGTATGCGGCAGACCGCAAAATGCTTGAAGGCGGGGAGCTGTTCTTGCTGAGTTTGTTCTCCTTGCTGGGCATGTCTGTGATGATCTCTGGCAACAATTTCTTGGTCATCTACTTAGGCTTAGAGTTGCTGACCCTGTCCAGTTATGCCTTGGTGGCACTGCGCCGCGACAACGGTAATGCCACCGAAGCCGCCATGAAATTTTTTGTCCTAGGCGCGTTGGCTAGCGGCTTTTTGCTTTATGGACTGTCGATGATTTACGGGGCCACTGGCTCGCTTGAGTTATCGGGTGTTTTTCAAGCCATCTCCAGTGGCCACATCAGACACCAAGTGTTGGTTTTGGGTGTGGTGTTTGTGGTCTGCGGTATCGCTTTCAAATTGGGCGCAGCCCCTTTTCACATGTGGGTGCCAGACATTTACCAAGGTGCGCCTACAGCGGTGACTTTGATGATTGCCGCTGCTCCTAAATTGGCCGCATTTGCCATGATGATGCGTTTGCTGGTCGACGGCATGTTGCCGCTGGCGATCGATTGGCAGCAAATGATGATGGTGCTCGCCGTGGTGTCGTTGTTGATCGGTAACTTCTCCGCCATTGCACAAACCAATCTCAAACGTATGTTGGCGTTCTCCGCCATTGCCCAAATGGGGTTTGTGCTGATCGGTATGCTGTCAGGTGTTAACCAAGGCAATACTTTGTCTGCGGCCAACGCCTACAGCTCTGCCATGTTCTACATGATCAGTTATGTGCTCACCACCTTGGGTGCTTTCGGTGTCATCTTGCTGCTTGCGCGTGAAGGTTTTGAAAGTGAAGAAATATCTGACTTGGCTGGACTTAACCAGCGCAGCCCCTTGTTTGCCGGGGTGATGGCCATTTGTTTGTTCTCGTTGGCCGGAGTGCCTCCGTTGGTCGGCTTTTTTGCAAAACTCTCAGTGCTTCAAGCGTTGGTTGCCTCCGAGCAAATCAGCGCGTTGGTGTTGGCTGTGTTTGCAGTCATGATGTCCTTGGTTGGCGCGTTTTATTATTTACGGGTCATCAAAGTGATGTACTTTGATCCACCTTTGACCGTCAGTACCGTGTCTGCTGACAAGCATGTCAAGGCCGTGCTTGCAGTCAATGGGGGTTTGGTGTTGGTGCTTGGGCTGTTGCCAGGTGGTTTGATGTCCTTATGCGCTGTGGCGGTTGTTCAAGCGTTAGGCACTTGATAAGCCTTGTTTTGACATAATCATTTCATGAAAGTGCTCAATCTCCAATGCCAGCAGCAACATCAGTTTGAAGGCTGGTTTGCCTCTGAGGATGATTACCAGTCCCAACGCGAGCGCAAGTTGGTGGAATGTCCCATTTGTGGAGACAGCACCATCCTTAAACGATTGAGTGCACCGCGCTTGAATTTATTAACATCCCGATTGGAACCGCAAGCCACGGTTGCTGAATCCTCTTCCCTTAGCCAAGCAGTGGTCCCTTTTGAAGAGTCTGCGCCTGTGCCCGTGAGCGAAGAGACGCACATAGCCTGGTTAAAAATGGTGCAGCATGTCGTGGCCAATACCGAAGATATCGGCCAAGGATTTGCAGAGGAAGCTCGCAAAATGCACTACGGCGAAACCGAAGAGCGCAACATACGCGGACAGGTTTCTATGGAAGAAACCCGTTCATTGCTCGAAGAAGGCATTCCCGTGATGCCACTGGCTTTGCCGGCAGCCCTCAAAGGCTCGGTCCACTGAACCCACTCTTCATGGCAGGCGTTATCAGCCTGGCCATGGCTTGTTTATTTGTTTTTCAACTTGCCGCGCGGCGCGACAAATGTCACGGGCGCACTGGGCCTGTCACCCGGAACAATCACCTTAGGGGGTGAGGTGTCCTTTTTGGGTTTTTTGGTCATCTTGTTACTGCGCTGTTCGCCTTTGGCCATGAGATTCTCCGGTGGATGTGGGGGTTGGTGGGCGCAAAGCCGCAAATGCCTACTTTACTTCGGTGACAAATTCGTTGCGTGGACGGCGTACTTTGACCAATGGTTCAAGCCAGTCTTGGCCACTCAAACGGTATCCCAAAGGCAAGAGCGCCACACTGCGCAGACCACGCGCTGACAAATTCAAAATTTCGTCCACCGCAGCAGGCTGAAAGCCTTCCATGGGCGTGCTGTCCACGTGTTCTGAAGCCGCCGCAATCAAACTGGCAGCCAGTCCAATATAGGCTTGACGGGCAGCATGCTCAAAATTCACGTGTGCCTCGCGTGCAGGGTAATTTTTAAGCAGCATATTTCGGTAATTTTCCCAACCTTCGTTGGTGCCACCGCGTGCATTCACATGCAATTCAAACATATGGTTGATGCGCTCAGGTGTGTAATTGTCCCAGGCGGCAAACACCAACAGGTGTGATCCGTCTGTGATTTGCGATTGGTCATTGGCAGCGGCACGAATGCGGGCGCGAACATCTGGGTTGCTCACCACAATGATTTCATAGGGCTGCAGGCCGCTGGAGCTGGGCGCCAATCTGGCGGCCTCCACAATGCGGTCCAACTTGTCTTGGGGAACCGTCTTGCTGGCGTCCATTTTTTTGGTGGCATAGCGCCATTGCAGTTGTTCTAATAATTGAGACATCATGACTTCTTGAAAAAAGATGATTATCGTTGCTGGCGCAACGATAGATTTATTTGGACCAATTGTCTTTGAGACTGACAGACCTGTTAAATACCAATTGTGTTGCTTGATGATCGATGCGGTCTGCGACAAAATAACCCAAGCGTTCAAACTGAAATTTGTCGTCCGGTTTGGCAAGTTTCAAAGAGGGCTCAACCCAAGCTTCTTGAATTTTCAAACTGTCAGGGTTGATCGCTTTTAAAAAATCGCGGCCCCCTGCGTCAGGCTGTCCTTCGGTAAACAGTCGGTCATACAAGCGCACTTGTGCGCGAACACCGTCTGCCACTCCGACCCAAGTGATGGCGCCTTTGGCCTTGATACTGTCGGCTCCGGCCGTGCCACTTTTGGTATCGGTAAACACCGTGGCATGCACTTCAGTAACAACACCGTTGCTGTCTTTCAAGCAACCGGTGCATTGAACGATATAGCCCGCTTTGAGCCGAACAATGCTGCCCGGCGTCACGCTGCCGTCTGCTTGGTTGCTAGGCGGGCTGAGCCGTTTGTAACCCTTGGGTGGGTGCTCTGCAAAATCATCGCGCTCAATCCAGACCTCTTTGCCAATGGTGAATTGCCGCGCTGCGGGTTCGGGCTGACCTTCTGGCGAGTGTGGCAAAGCGGGCAAGGTGCAGGGCTCTAAATGGCCAGCACCAAATGCTTCGTCCCAATTGGTCAGTACCAGCTTCAAGGGATCAAGAACCGCCATGGCGCGGTGGGCTTTCAACTCCAAGTCTTCTCGCAGGCATCCTTCCAAGGTGCTGTACTCGATCCAACTGTCGCTTTTGGTCACGCCAATGCGGTCGGCAAACAAGCGCAAACTCTCGGGTGTGTAGCCACGGCGGCGCAAACCTGCGATGGTGGGCATGCGCGGGTCGTCCCAACCACTGACTTTGCCCTCGGTCACCAGTTGCGCCAACTTGCGTTTGCTGGTAACCACGTAAGTCAAATTCAATCGAGCAAATTCATATTGCTTGGGCGCAGGGGCACCCAGCAAGCCTCCTTCGCACAAGCGATCCATCAACCAGTCATAAAACGGGCGCTGGTCCTCGAACTCCAAGGTGCAAATGCTGTGCGTGATTTGCTCCAGCGCGTCCTCAATGGGATGCGCAAACGTATACATCGGGTAGATGCACCAGGTGTCGCCGGTGTGGTGGTGAGTGGCACGGCGAATACGGTAGATGGCCGGGTCGCGCATATTGATATTGGGAGACGCCATGTCAATCTTGGCGCGAAGCACCGCGGCACCGTCATCCAATTTGCCGTCACGCATGTTGCGAAAGCGAGCGAGGTTGTCAGCAGGGGTGCGTGTGCGAAACGGACTGTTCACGCCGGGCTTGCCAAAGTCGCCACGGTTGTTACGCATCTCTTCCGGTGTTTGCTCGTCCACATAGGCGTGTCCAGCCTCGATCAAATGTTCGGCTGCGCGGTACATGAAATCGAAATAATCGCTGGCTTGGTAAGCCTTGTCGTTGCCCGGCTGGCTCCAGCTGAAACCCAGCCACTTGACCGCGTCAATGATGGCGTTGACGTATTCGGTGTCTTCTTTTTCGGGGTTGGTGTCGTCAAAGCGCAGGTGGCACACGCCGCCGTAGTCGCGTGCCAAGCCAAAGTTGATACAAATGCTTTTGGCGTGGCCCACGTGCAAATACCCATTGGGCTCGGGCGGAAAGCGGGTGCGGATTTTGGCGGGGTCAGGCTGCCCTTTGGCGTGGTGGGCTGCGTCGCCTGGGCTGCCGGCCCAGCGGCGGCTGGCATAGGTGCCTTTGTCCAAATCGGCTTCGATGATCTGGCGCAGAAAGTTGCTGATTTTGTGTTCTTCGGGTGTGGCAGGTGAGGCGGGTTTGGTCATCCGGCGATTTTAGGGGGAGCCATTGTGCTGTCAGAGCCACCCCAACCATTCATGCCAAATTAAGTTGCCCAAATAGCGTGAAGGCAGCAAAGTAAACCCGCCCGCAATCAGACAAGCGCTGACACACAGGGATTGTATGTATCAAGATTCACTGGAGTTTAGAATAAACCTAATTTAATCAAAAGGATACGTCGTGGATTTCACGTTGTTGCTGAAAGCCGCTGTCATGGGTGTGGTCGAAGGTTTGACCGAATTTCTGCCCATCTCGTCCACTGGTCACCTCATTTTGGCGGGCGCATTACTGGGCTTTGACGATGAGAAAGCCAAGGTGTTTGACATCGCCATCCAAACCGGTGCCATATTCGCCGTCATCATTGTTTATTGGCAAAAAATTGCCAGCACCGTCGTTGCGTTGCCCACTCAACGTTTGGCGCGGCGTTTTGTTCTGAATGTGTTCATCGCTTTTGTGCCTGCCGTGGTCTTGGGCTTGCTGTTTGGCAAAGCCATCAAAGCGCATCTGTTCACGCCTACCGTGGTGGCATCCACTTTCATCATTGGGGGCATCATTATTTTGTGGGTCGAGGGTTGGGGTCGTAAACCCTTGCACGAAGGACATCCGGATGACCACGTGCGTATCATCAATGTCGAATCCATGACGCCACTTGATGCATTGAAAGTGGGTTTGGTGCAATGTCTGGCCATGGTGCCAGGCACCAGTCGAAGCGGTGCCACCATCATTGGCGGCATGTTGTTAGGCATGAGCCGCAAAGCAGCTACCGATTTTTCTTTTTACTTGGCTATCCCCACGCTGATAGGTGCAGGGGCTTACAGCCTTTACAAAGAACGCGCGTTGCTCAGCATGGCTGATCTGCCCATGTTTGTTGTGGGTTTGGTGTTCTCATTTTTAAGCGCTTGGGCTTGTGTGCGTTGGTTATTGCGCTATATCTCAACACACAACTTTGTCCCGTTTGCTTGGTATCGGATCGGCTTTGGTGCCGTCGTGTTGGTCACCGCCCATCTGGGCTGGGTGAACTGGCAGCCTTAAGGCTCAGCATATTCAGCACGGCTACTTCCACAGCCGCAGCAGTCACCAACGGTTTTTCCATGGGCACCAAATGTGTTCCATCAATGATGCAGACCCGTCCTTGGGTGATTTTTTGAGTGGGGTCAGTTCCCGCCAAACGCATTTCTCTCGAATGGCGTGCAGCCACCAAACTGACAGGACAAGTCAGCGGGTGTTTTTTCAACAACCGTTCCAGGTTGTGTGGAATCGATTCATAAATCAGGGTTTCAATGTCACGATCAAAACACAGTGCACGTTTTTTTCCTCTGCCCGTGTCTACTTCGTCTGTGCCAAAGTTGACATAGTCGTTCAACACTTGCGGGTCCCACCGCGCAAAAACTTGCTTGCCAGCAAAATGCGCTTTTGTGTCTTCCAGCGAATGCCATTCATTGCGTCGGGTGCGACTGATGGCACTTGGAGAAAACTTCTTGGTCAAAGAAAGTCTTTTGGACAACCTCAATACCTTTGCTTGCCAGCCCCCCACCACAGGGGCATCAATCATCACCACCGCATGGGCCAATCCGGGATACTGTGCCGCTAGCATCAAGCTGAGTATGCCCCCAAGCGAATGGCCTACCAACACCACAGGTCCTGTGTGCGCATCAATCAAAGGCTTGGCAAATGCATGCACTTCTTCTACCAGATGCGGCCAGTTGCTGGTGACTGGATAAGCCGGGTTGTGGCCGATTTTTTCCAGCGCTTGAACCTTCATACCTCTTTGACGCAATGCATTCAACATCACGCTGTAAGTGCTGGCGGGAAAACTGTTGCCGTGAAAAAAAAGCACCAACGGTTGACCAGCAGGTGTATCAGGATAAAGAGTCATTGAATCAATCAAGTAATTTTTTAAGCGCGTACAAAGCATCCAGCGCTTCACGCGGGCTGAGTGTGTCAGGGTCTATCTGAGCGAGTTTGGCTTGTAATGGTGTGGGCCCGGTATCTATGGCCTCTGGTGGTTCGGCGAACAAATCGACTTGCGCACGCGTGTTTTGCGCATCTGTTTCTAAAGCGGCAAGCGCGTGTTTGGCATGGTTCAACACGCTCGTGGGCATGCCCGCCAAACGCGCCACTTGTATGCCGTAACTGCGGCTTGCCGGACCCTGTTGTATCTCGTGCAAAAACACAATATCGTTACCGCTCTCGGCAGCACTGACGTGCACATTCACCGCAGAGCGGTGCGTGGCTGCAAACTCAGTCAACTCAAAATAATGGGTGGCAAACAAACTGTAAGACTGCGATTTGTCGTGCAAGTAAGTGGCGATGCCGCTGGCCAGTGCGAGCCCATCAAAGGTGGAAGTGCCGCGTCCTATCTCGTCCATCAGCACCAAGCTGTTCGGTGTCGCCGCGTGCAAAATTTGCGCGCCCTCGGTCATCTCCAGCATGAAGGTCGATTGCGCATTCGCCAAATCGTCAGCCGCGCCTATGCGGGTGTGAATCGCATCAATCGGACCTATGCGACATGCATCAGCGGGTACGTGGCTGCCAATGCTGGCCAGCAACACAATCAACGCCACTTGCCGCATGTAAGTGGATTTGCCGCCCATGTTGGGGCCGGTGATGATTTGCATACGCTGTGTCGGCCCGAGCTGTGTGTCGTTGGCGATGAAGCTGCCACCGGTTTGCGCCAAGCGTGCTTCGACGACCGGGTGTCTGCCGTGCGTGATGCTGATGCCCGGCGTGTTCACAAGCTCTGGCGCACACCAGTGGAGTGTCAACGACCGTTCACTCAAACAAGCCAGCACATCCAAAGTGGCTAGCGCCCAAGCCACTTGCGATAGCGCGGGCACAAACTGTTGCAAGTCATCCAGCAATTGTTCGAACAGAAATTTTTCACGCGACAGCGCACGCTCCTGCGCCGACAAGGCTTTGTCTTCAAAGGCTTTGAGCTCAGGCGTGATGAAGCGCTCGGCGTTTTTTAAAGTTTGTCTTCTGCGGTAATCGTCGGGCACGCGTTCCAACTGACCTTGACTGACTTCGATGTAAAAACCATGCACCCGGTTGAACTGCACTTTCAAGTTATGAATGCCTGTGCGCTCACGCTCGCGCACTTCGAGTTCCAGCAAAAAACTGTCGCCATGGTTTTGTATGTTGCGCAACTCATCTAACTCGGCATCAAAACCATGGTTGATGACGCCGCCATCGCGCACCAAGGCAGAAGGTTCTGGCAACAATGCAGCTTGCAACAAGGCAGCGCATTCAGGCGGCGACACCAACGATTTGCAAAGCGTTTTCAACCAAGGCATATCTGCTGATTCAGACAACATCGCAGGCAACTGTGCTGCGCGTTGCAGCGCCAAACCTAGAGCCACCAATTCGCGCGGTCGCACTTGGCGCAATGCAATGCGCGCACTGATGCGTTGCACATCGCCCAAGCCTTTCAAGCCCGTGCGCAAATCTCGCCACACACCAGCGCCGTGTTCGCCTTGCAGGGCTGCGATGGCGTCGAGTCGTTGCTGTGCCAATGCGCGTTCGCGTGGCGGCTCTAACAACCAACGTTTCAAAGTACGGCTGCCCATGCCGGTCATGCACGTGTCCATCAACGAAAACAATGTCGGACTGTCTTCACCGCGCAGTGTTTGCGTCAGCTCCAGATTGCGCCGCGTAGTGGCCGGCAGGTCGATGCGTTCTTCGTTGCGCTCGACACGCAGCTTTTGCACATGCGTGAGGCTGCGGCCTTGTGTGTGTTCTGCATAGGCCAGCAAGGCGGAGGCGGCCGCGTGCGCTTGCACCAAGTCTTGCGCTTGCCATGCTTCCAAGGAAGCAGCGTGCAATTGTTCAAGCAATTTGCGCTGACCCAAGCTGCTGTCAAACGCCCACGAAGGCCGCTCGGACTTCACGTTCACGCCGGATAGCAAGGGCAGCAAATGCGTGGGCAGCTCGCTGCTGAAAATCACTTCGCTGGGTGAAATGCGCGCAATCCACGCAGGCAATTGATCGGCCGAACATTCGGCCAAACGCAATTCGCCTTCAGTCACGCTGAGCCACGCCAAGCCGCAGCCACCAGATTTACCTGCGCGTTCACTGGCATGCACCGCCAGCACATAAGCCTCGGTCTTATCGTTTAACAATTCGGCATCGGTCAACGTGCCCGGCGTCACCACGCGAACCACTTTGCGCTCGACAGGCCCTTTGCCGCCGACCTCACCGACTTGTTCACAAATGGCGACGGATTCACCCAGTTTGATCAAGCGCGACAAATAAGTGTCCACCGAATGAAACGGCACACCCGCCATGACCACGGGTTGACCGGCTGACTGGCCGCGTTGTGTCAAGGTGATGTCGAGCAGACGCACGGCTTTTTCCGCGTCCTCAAAAAACAGCTCGTAAAAGTCCCCCATGCGATAAAACAGCAGCGTATTCGGAAAGTCTGCTTTCAGACCTAGGTACTGGGTCATCATGGGCGTGTGCGTTGATGTGTCTGCCATGGTCACACAGCGCTGGTCAATGCTTATTTCGTGCCGTCAATGTCTTGGCTCAATTGCGCTATCGCTTGCGTCGCTATGGCTTTCTCAGCTACCCCTGCAAATTTAGAGTAAGGCTGAAGCAGGGTCACAAGTTGCCCATAAATTTTCGGGCTGGCCGCCAGACATTCGCGCTGGTACAAGAAGTCAGCTTCACCGGTGAAGTTACCTACCAAGCCACCTGCTTCGGTGATCAGCAACGCGCCTGCAGCCATGTCCCAAGGCTGCAAACCTGTTTCAAAAAAACCATCGCTGAAACCAGCGGCGACATAAGCCATATCGAGCGCAGCAGCACCTGGTCGGCGCAAGCCTGCTGTGCGGGTCATCACCTGAGACATCATGCTCAAGTAGGCGTTGAAATCGTCCCCGTCTCGAAACGGAAAACCCGTGCTGATCAGGCATTCCTTCAAGCGAATGCGTTTGCTCACGCGCAAGCGGCGGTCGTTGAGAAACGCACCGCGTCCGCGTGTGGACGTGAACAAATCGTTACGAGTCGGGTCATACACCACGGCTTGTTCCAGGCGGCCACGGCTTTGCAAGGCAATACTGACGCAATAAAAAGGAAAGCCGTGGATGAAGTTGGTGGTGCCGTCCAACGGATCAATGATCCACAAGTGCTCTGCATTGGGGTTGCCGTGGGTGCGTCCGGATTCTTCAGCCAGAATGCCGTGGTCAGGGTAGGCGCTGAGCAAAGTTTCGATGATCGTGTTTTCGCTGGCCTGATCGACTTCGGTGACGAAGTCGTTTTCCATTTTTTTGGAGACCCGAACCGATTCAACATCGAGCGCTGCGCGGTTGATGATGGTGCCAGCCGCCCGCGCCGCCTTGATGGCGATATTGAGCATGGGGTGGATGGAGGAAGAAGAAGCGATGGTCATGGGGGCGATCGGCAAGCCTGTGTTGAACGCGAACAAGCAGCGTCTATCAGCAAAAAAACACGCCCGACATTGCGGGCGGCGACAATAGGTCTTATTTTAGTCCCATGCACACACGCTTTATCCTGATCGAAACCAGCCACGCCGGCAACGTCGGTGCGACCGCACGCGCCATGCGTGTCATGGGCTTTGACGATCTGGTGCTGGTGCGGCCGCGTTGGTCCAATGTGTTGCGCCGCGAGGAAACCATTCAACGTGCCAGCGGGGCGCTGAACGTGCTGGAAAACGCCCGCATTGCCGACACATTGGAAGAGGCGCTGGACGGCATGACGCACCTGTGTGCGACCGCAATGACGCCGCGCGATTTCGGCCCGCCAACGCGCACACCGCGTGATCATTTCGCGCAACTGACGCAGCCCGCCCAAATTGCTGGCGGCATGGCGTTTTTGTTCGGCTCCGAGCGTTTTGGCATGACCAACGAAGACGTGTACCGTTGCCATGTGGCGCTGAGTATTCCGACCGACCCAGGCTTTGGCTCGCTGAATATTGCTGGTGCGGTGCAGGTCATTGCCTACGAATGGCGTTTGGCGCTTGGTGGTTTTGAGGTGCAAGACGCGGCCACGCCAGCATTGCATGCCGATGCCGCGCAAATTTCGGGCTTGCTGTCGCATTGGCAACAATCGCTGACAGATATAGGTTTTCTCGACCCACAAGCCCCGAAAAAACTCATGCCGCGCTTGAATCAACTGTTCAACCGCGCTGGCTTGACCGAGGAAGAAGTCCACATTCTGCGCGGCATTGCCAAGGCCATGACGCAGTCATCGCAGCGAAATCGTTAGACTCATTGCATGTTTTCAAGAATTCGCTCTGATATTCAAACCATTCTCGACCGTGACCCTGCCGCGCGCAGTGGGTTCGAGGTGCTGACGTGTTATCCGGGCTTGCATGCCATGGTCATGCACCGTTGGGCGCACGCTTGCTGGAAAAACGGCTTGAAATGGTTAGGCCGTTTTATTTCCAATGTGTCGCGGTTTTTAACGGGCATCGAAATCCATCCTGCGGCCATCATTGGCAACGGTGTTTTTTTTGACCATGCCATGGGCGTGGTGGTGGGAGAAACTGCAGAGATCGGGGACGGTTGCACCATTTACCAAGGCGTGACCTTGGGTGGAACCTCGCTCTACAAAGGCGCTAAGCGTCATCCGACTTTGGGGCGCAATGTGGTCGTAGGTGCAGGCGCCAAGGTGCTTGGCGGATTCACGGTCGGCGACGGCGCCAAGGTCGGCAGCAATGCGGTGGTCACCAAGCCCGTGCCTGCGGGTGCCACGGCAGTGGGCAATCCGGCGCGCATCATCGAAGCCAAAACCGATGCGGTACGCGAAGAAGTCGCTTCCAAGATGGGTTTTTCCGCATATGGTGTGACGCAAAACGACGACCCTCTCAGCCAGGCGATTCGCGGACTGATCGACTACACGGCCGAGCAGGACAAGCAAATTGCCATGCTCTGGCAAGCCTTGGAGAAATTGTCCAATGGCGTTATCAACGGCGCTGATTGCCTGCCTGAAGATGCCGCAAAAAATATGGACGCCGATATTGAGAAACTCAACAAGCTGATTGATTGAAACGGTTTAAAGCCCGACCGATTTCTGACGATTCTTGAGCCATGCCAGCATTTATCAAATTGCACCCACACAGTTTGGTGTTTAACCAATCGCCAAGCGGTGACTGCACCGCCGATTTGTCATTCAGCATCGAGCAATACGGTTTGATGGTGCGCGACTGTATGGTGAAGTTGCAACTGTTCCCGCCGAATGAATTGCACTCACATTGGTGGATGGTTTGCGAAGACCCGGCGCAACTCAAAGTACCTGGTTTTGCAGTGTTCTTAAGGTCGTTAGAAAAATATGTGTTTTCTACTATGCAATTTTCACCGCTCGATGCCCTGCTGAACAGCCCAGAGTCGGTGAATCTGCGTTTGGTAAGCGGTGGTACAGCCTCTAGCGAATTGTTTTTTGACAAAATGTATTTCGATATCACGCAGGTTGCTTTTCACCTGCAAAAAGACTAGGCCATCAAACCAAGGCTCATTCCGGCGGCGTGTAAGGTCGCACAGCTGTTTTAGGTCTGAAGGCTTTGCAAAACGCGTCGCGGGTTTGCATATAAGGGCCGCCAATCAAGTCGATGCAATAGGGCACGGCTGCAAAAATACCATCCACCAGCGTTGCGCCTTGGGCGTCTTTCAAGCCACCCAGAGTTTCAGTGATTGATTTGGGTTGACCTGGCAAATTGATGACCAGGCTGCTGCCGCGAATCACAGCGACTTGCCTAGACAAAATAGCCGTTGGCACAAAGTGCAAACTGATTTGACGCATTTGCTCGCCAAAGCCGGGCATTTCTTTGTCAGCCACAGCCAGTGTGGCCTCGGGTGTGACATCGCGAATGGCCGGCCCCGTGCCGCCGGTGGTCAGCACCAGCGAACAACCGGCTTTTACCAAGTCAATCAGCGTTTGGCTGATCAGGGCTTGTTCATCTGGAATCAATCTTTCTTCAAACACCAGTGGGTTATGCAAGGCCTGTTGCAGCCATTCGCGCAAGGCGGGTAAGCCTTTGTCTTCGTAAGCGCCGCTGGAAGCGCGGTCACTGATGGACACAATGCCGATGCGAACAGTGTCTTGAGAGGAATCTGCTTTCATGGTGTGTCAACTTTTTGTACGGACAAATGGTCCCGCACGATTTTGAAAATATCACGGTAGGCCCGACCTTGACGCGGGAACGCACCTTGCGACACCGCGGATTTGTCGGGCAAGCCATCTTTTCTGGCTTGACGGATCAGGGCGCGCAGTTGCTGGCTATCCGTGTCTGGGTGTGCGACCAGCCAATCAGCCAAGGCCTGATCGTCTTTGAGCAACTTGTCGCGCCAGTGTTCAGCCATGTGCAACGCCAGCGTCTCCTCGGCACTGCCGTTGTGCTGCACATCCAAGGCGTCTCTGATGGCTTGTACTTGTGGCTCATCGAGCTTTCGCATGAGTTTGCCCACATACTGCATTTGGCGGCGCAGGCCTTCGAAGTTGGTGATTTTTTTGGCGTCGCGGATGGCTTCAAACAATAGCTCAGGCACATGTTTTTGAGCGACCAGTTGTTGCATGGCGTCCTGACGCAGTTGCATCAAGTCTTCGCCGAGCTTTTGCAACTCGAAACTTTCGCGTTTAAGGTCGGTCCGGCTGGCGCTGTCGCTGCCTTTGAGCTCGCGTTTGAGTTCTAGGTCGAGGTCGCTGCCTTCGGCCACAAAATGACCTTTGACGTAATAACCTTTGGTGGGTTTGCGGGACATGGTCTGGGGTTAATGGTGTGGCAAGTATCATAGCTGTCGATATGAAACCCAATTCCCCCCCCCATACCGCCCACGACAAACCTTTGCCTGGATTCAGCCACAGCCGTGCACAATTTGAAGCACTTGTAGACAGCGCACTTGCCCACGCCAAACGCTTGGGTGCCAGCGATGCCGCCGCCCAGGCCTCCGAAGGTTGCGGTCTGAGCGTGTCAGTGCGCAAAGGCGAACTTGAAAACGTGGAGCGCAATCGCGATAAATCTTTGGGCATCACGGTATACGTCGGTCACCGCCGGGGCAATGCCAGCACCTCCGATTTCTCTCAGGCGGCCATTGAGCGTACTGTCCAAGCGGCGCATGACATCGCTCGTTTCACGGCGCAAGACCCCATGGCGGAATTGCCACAAGAAGCCTTGATAGCCCATGACGAGCGCGATTTGGATTTATTTCATCCGTGGGCCATTACCAGCGAAGAGGCCGCCACCTTGGCGCTGCGCTGCGAAACCGCAGCCTTAGACACTGATGCAGGCATTACCAACAGCGAAGGTGCCGCAGTGTCTGCCCAACAAAGCCATTTTTTCAGTGCCCACACACATGGCTTCAGAGGAGGCTATGCCAGCTCACGCCACAGCGTGTCTGTCGCGCCCATCGCAGGCACGGGTGACGATATGCAGCGCGATGCCTGGTACAGCTCAATGCGCCATCCGAACGAATTGGCCGCTCCTGAAGTGGTCGGACGATATGCCGCAGAGCGTGCGCTCAGCCGTTTGCATGCTCGCAAAATCCGCACCGTCAGTTGTCCGGTGCTTTTCGAGTCGCCGCTGGCAGCTGGTTTATTGGGCGGTTTGGTGCACTCGCTCAGCGGTGGTGCCCTCTATCGCAAAAGCAGTTTCTTGTTGGACTCATTGGGCAAGCAAGTGCTGCCCTCACACATACAGGTGCATGAAGACCCTTTCGTCATGCGCGGCAAAGGCAGTTCACCTTTTGATGATGAAGGAGTCAAAACCCAAGCACGCGACATCATTCTTAACGGTCAAGTACAGGGCTATTTCCTCAGCAGTTATTCAGCACGCAAACTTGGCATGCAAACCACAGGCAACTCTGGCGGTTCGCACAATCTGGTGATGCGCTCAACCCAAACCCGCAGTGAAGACGATCTCAAAGCCATGCTAAAAAAACTCGGTACCGGTTTGTTCGTGATCGAGTTAATGGGCCAAGGCATCAACTACGTCACAGGGGACTACTCGCGCGGTGCCAGCGGATTTTGGGTCGAGAAGGGTGAAATCGCATATCCGGTGCAAGAGATCACTATCGCCGGCAACATGAAAGACATGCTGATGGGCATACAAGCGATAGGTTCTGACACCTATAACTATGGCGCCAAAACCATTGGCTCAGTGTTGATCAACCGAATGAAAGTCGCTGGCGCTTGAATGACATCAGCGGTTGAGAACCACCATGGCGTTGTCATACCATTGCGCCCACAGTTCTTGACCGATCTCAATATTTTCATGGTGCCTATCGGTATTGGTCACTCTGGCTTGAAATAAAGCGCCATTGGCCAGCTTCAGGTGATAGCTGGTGTAACTGCCAAAGTACGACAAGCTCTCCACCGTACAGGCAACCGAGTTGTGTGTGTTGGCCAGATTTTCTAGGCTTAAATGAATTTTTTCTGGCCGCAGCGCCACCGTTACTTGCATTCCTAAGTGGCCAGAGATACCGTGGCCCACAAAAAAACTGCAGACATCACTTTGTATGACGGTTTTTTCTGCATCGTCCACCACAATTTCGCCATCAATCAAGTTCACATTGCCAATAAAGTCAGCAACAAATCGGCAGTTGGGGTATTCGTAGACTTCGCTGGGCGCGCCCACTTGTAAAAACCGTCCATCGCTCATGACTGCAATACGGTCTGCCATGGTCATGGCTTCATCTTGATCATGCGTCACCATGACACAGGTCACGCCCACTTGTTTGATGATCTTGACTAATTCCACTTGGGTTTCTTCGCGCAATTTTTTATCGAGTGCGCCCAGCGGTTCATCGAGCAGAAGTAATTGCGGCCGCTTGACCAGACTGCGCGCCAAGGCTACGCGCTGTTGCTGGCCGCCTGACAACTGGTGCGGGCTGCGTTTGGCAAATTTTTGCAATTGCACCAGTTGCAACATGTCTTCGACCCGTTGTTGAATTTCAGCTTTGGCAACACCATCGCGCTTCAAGCCAAATGCCACATTTTCCCAGACATTGAGGTGGGGAAAAAGTGCGTAAGACTGAAACATCATGTTCATTGGACGCTCATAGGGCGGCAAATCGGTGACGTCTTTGCCGTCCAGCCAAACGCGTCCGCTGGTGGGCGTTTCAAACCCTGAGAGCACACGCAACAAGGTGGATTTTCCGCAGCCGGAAGAACCCAGCAGCGCAAAAATTTCACCGCGTTCAATGTCCAAACTGACATCGTTGACAGCAAGTGTTTCACCAAAACGCTTGGTGACGTTATCTATGCGCAAGTAAACAGAAGAATCGGTCACGGTGTTTGTAAAAAAAAGATGGCCGGGGACACGCTGGGACCAGCGCAAGGATTTGCTGGGATTTTATGCATTAAGCACATGCGGCTTGTCTTCACAGTATGGGCCAATGGGGCGAGCCCTTATTTGCTCAATGCCGACTTCACTGCTGCACTGACTTCACCCATGTCTGCTTTGCCTGCCAGTTGTGCTTTGACAGCGCCCATGACCTTGCCCATGTCGCCCGGGCCGCTGGCACCCAACTCGGCAACGATGGCTTCGACTGCCTGCTGCACCTCTTGGGCGCTAAGTCGCTGAGGCAAATAGGCCTGCAGCACTGCAATTTCCGCGGTTTCCACGTCTGCCAAGTCTTGGCGCTGCGCGGTCACATAAGCGGCGACCGAGTCTTTGCGCTGCTTGATCAGTTTGTCCACGATGGCAATGACCATCACATCATCAAGTTCGACCCGCTCGTCCACTTCTTTTTGCTTCATTGCTGCTTGTAACAAGCGGATGGTACCCAGGCGCACGCTGTCTTTGGCGCGCATAGCGGTTTTCATGTCTTCGGTGATTTGTGCTTTGAGGCTCATGGGGTGTCTCCGGAAAAAAGAAAAAGGCCCGCACGGTCATGGCCGGGCGAGCCTGATCAGGCAAAGGCCTGTGGAAATCAGTACAGTTTTTTGGGCAACTGCATGCTGCGAACGCGCTTGTAGTGGCGTTTGACAGCAGCGGATTTTTTGCGCTTGCGTTCTGTGGTTGGTTTTTCGTAGAACTCACGGGCACGCAAGTCGGTGAGCAAGCCCAGTTTTTCGATGGTGCGCTTGAAACGGCGTAAAGCTACGTCAAAAGGTTCGTTTTCTTTTACACGGATGGTGGTCATTGACAACAATTTTCAAAATGTGCTCGCCAAGTATCTGAAGAAGATCGGGCTTCAAAACCGGGCAGCGGTGTTACGAGGGGTAGGGGAGTCAGCTCTCAGGCCAAATTCGCCAAACGGGAAATTATAGCGGTTTCAGCCGGGCTGCCAAGGCTTTCGCGCAGGCGTGGGCACTGGCCCAGGCCCATTGGAAGTTATAGCCACCCAACCAACCCGTGATATCAACGACTTCACCAATGAAATAAAGCCCTGGTTGTTTGGACTCCATGGTTTGTTGGGCCAAATCCCGTGTGTCTACCCCGCCAGCCGTGACCTCGGCCTTGGCATAGCCTTCGGTACCGGAGGGCGTCAGCGCCCAGGCTTGCAGGGAGGCCGCCAGCCGCTGCAAGGATTTGTCTGGGGTGTCAGGCAGGCTTTTTTGCCAGTCGCTGTGGCTTGCGGTCCAGGTGTCGGCCAAACGCGACGGCAGCCAAGCGGCCAAAGCGTTGCTCAAGGATTTTTTGCTGGATTGCTTAGCGTCTAACAGGGTTTGCGCCAAATCGGTATCAGGCAACAGGTTCAGGCGAATGGACTTGCCGGTTTGCCAGTAGCTGGAAATTTGCAGCACCGCCGGACCCGACAAACCCCGGTGTGTGAACAACAGGTCTTCGTTAAACAACACGGGCTTTTTGCCTTCGCCAGTTTGCATGGCTACCGGCAAAGACAGTCCGGCCAACGCCGCGTAGGGCTGCCAGTCTGCGGCGGAAAAAGTGAGTGGCACAAGAGCGGGGCGCGGCTCGACCATTCGCAGGCCGAATTGTTTGGCCAACCGGTAACCGATGTCGGTGGCACCTATCTTGGGGATGGACAAGCCGCCGCTGGCGACCACCACAGCCTTGGCTTGAACTTGCCCCTGACTGGTGTCAGCCACATAGTGCGGCTCGGGCGCATCGCTGTATGTCAAACCCGAAATGCTGCAAGGCTGCCAGCGGGTGACTTTGCCGCCCATGGCACCGGCTTCACATTCGCGCAAAAGCATGTCGATCAGGTCTTGCGCACTGCGGTCGCAAAACAACTGGCCTTTGTGTTTTTCATGGAAGGGTATGCCATGTTTTTGCACCAAGGTGATGAAATCCTGCGCCGTGTAACGACTGAGTGCGCTGCGCGCGAACATGGGGTTGTCGCCCAGAAAATGCGTGTGCGGCGCGCGCGGGTCTATGTCTTTGTTGGTGAAGTTACTGCGCCCGCCGCCGGAGATGCGGATTTTTTCCGCCACTTTGGGGTAATGGTCAATCAGCAGCACATTCAAACCTTGTTGTGCTGCCACGCCTGCACAAAACAAACCGGCTGCGCCCGCACCGATGATCAGCACATCGACCTGGGTCATGGCTGCTGCAAAAACGCCTCGATGTGTTGCGCCAGTATTTGCGGTTGGTCGTGGTGCATCATGTGACCGGCATCTTGTATGGTGACGCTGTGAAGATCTTTGATGTGCTTTAAGCGCTCGTGAAATTCATCCAGCTTGTACTTGCCTTGCCACCATTTTTCAAGATCGTTTTGGCTGGCTTCGACGTTGAGCACAGGCGCGCTGATGCTTTGGTAGATGGCCAGCATTTCTTCCACGCGAAACAAATACGGGTTGATCACTTTGTGTGCAGGGTGACCCAAAATCTCCCATTCACCGTTGCTGTTTTGTTGAGCCCAGTGCTGCGCGAGCCATTGCGCTTTGTCCAAACTCAAACGCGAATTGGTTTTGATCAAGCGTTGCGCCACAGCCTCGCTGTCGGGATAGGTGCGTAAATTCATCTCGCCTTGACGCGCTGCTTTGACTTCGTTCAACCATTTCGCATAGCGCCCAGGTGCTTGCGAAGGCTTAGTCGCGGCCAGACCAAAACCTTCCAGATTGATCAAGCGACGGATGCGCTCGGGTCTTGCACCGGCAAACATGGACACAACGGTGCCGCCCATGCTGTGGCCTAGCAAATCGATGTGCCCTTCAGGCTGGAAATGGTCAATCAAAGCATCCAGATCGGCCAGGTAATCTGGGTACCAGAAGGTGTCGACTTTGCCCACGTCGGTGAGCCCAAAGCCGCGCCAGTCCGGTGCAATGATGTGACGGTCTTCTTTCATGGCGTCCACCACGAACTGAAAAGAAGCGCTGACATCCATCCAGCCGTGCACCATGAACAGCGGCAATTGGCCGGGGCGTGGGGTTCCCCATTCACGCACGTGGTAGTTGAGTTGGCGCAATCTGATGAAGCTGGTGCGCGAAGCTTTTTGAACTTGGTACATTCGCCCAATCATAAGGATGTATCGCATGTCCCCCGGTCACTTATCAGACAATCACGCTCAGATGCACCGCAGCTTTCGCTGGTCGGTGCCCGCGAATTTCAATATCGCCGATGTGTGTTCACGCCGTTGGGCGGCTTCGTCGCCACACGGTTTGCAGACTGCCATCGTTACTCACCATGAAGATCCGCTTTTGCAAACCACGCATTCTTATGTGCAATTGCAACAGGCTGCGGATGCATTGAGTCATGTGTTATCCCAACAAGGCGTTAAACGCGGCGACCGCGTGGCGGTGGTTTTGGCGCAGCGTTTTGAAACAGCAGTGGCTTACATGGCGGTGTTGCAAATGGGCGTGGTGGTCATGCCGCTGTCGCAGTTGTTCGGCCCCGAAGCCTTGCTTTACCGCTTACAAGATTCAGGCGCAGTGGTTGCCGTGGTGGACGCGGTGTCAGCAACGGTGGTGTCCGGTTTGAAAAATGAATGCCCTGCTTTGCGCGTTTGTATCGGTGTGGACATTCAAAGCGGTGATGTTTTTTTTGATGCGCAAACTTTGCAGCATGCACAAGCATGGCCCATGGCCAACACGCTGGCCACTGACGCTGCGGTGTTGATTTACACCAGCGGCACCACTGGCCCACCTAAGGGCGCGTTGATTCCGCACCACGCGCTGATCGGCAATCTCAGCGGTTTTGTGTGCAGCCAAAACTGGTTTGGTTTTTCAACTTCGTCTGCGGCTTCAACAGGGCATGGTGATTTACCTGCGGGCAGTCACGCTGTCTTCTGGTCACCCGCCGACTGGACTTGGACCGGCGGTTTGATGGACGCTTTGCTGCCAACACTGTATTTCGGTCGGCCCATCGTCGCCTGGGCGGGGCGTTTCTCGGCAGACTTGGCGTTTGAGTTGATGCAACAGCACCGCGTGACGCACACGTTTTTATTTCCCACGGCATTGAAGGCCATGATGAAAGCCTATCCTTCGCCGCAAGCGCGTTTTCAACTCGACTTGCAAGCCATCATGAGTGCAGGGGAAGCCGTGGGCGACGCGGTGTTTGCGTACTGCCGCGATGAACTCGGCGTCACGGTGAATGAAATGTTCGGGCAAACCGAGATCAATTACATCGTCGGCAACTGCGCCATGAATGGCGACACCAGCGACGGCGTTGGCTGGCCGGCCAAACCGGGCAGCATGGGCCGCGCCTACCCCGGACACCGCGTGGCGGTGATTGATGAAGACGGTCGTGAATGCGCCGACGGCGTACCCGGCGATGTAGCCTTACATCGATGCGATGTGCACGGCAAACCCGACCCGATTTTCTTTTTAGGCTATTGGAACCAGCCCGATGCGACCGAGCGTAAATTCACAGGCGACTGGTGCCGCACCGGCGACTTGGCTACGCGCGACGCTGATGGTTACCTTTGGTATCAGGGCCGCGCCGACGATGTGTTCAAAGCCGCCGGTTACCGCATAGGCCCCAGCGAAATTGAAAATTGTTTGGTGAAACACCCGGCCGTGGCCAATGCCGCTGTCGTGCCCAAGCCCGATGCCGAGCGCGGTAAC
This sequence comes from Comamonadaceae bacterium, assembly GCA_027488735.1. Taxonomy (GTDB): domain Bacteria; phylum Pseudomonadota; class Gammaproteobacteria; order Burkholderiales; family Burkholderiaceae_C; genus Limnohabitans. The sequence goes on from JAIYBB010000004.1 coordinate 67,349, forward strand.
TTGGTGAAAGCGTATGTGGTGTTGTCTGCGGGCTTTGCGCCTTCAGATGAATTGGTGACGCAGTTGCAACAACATGTGCGCGGTTTGCTCGCGCCTTATGAATACCCGAAGGAGATTGAGTTCATCGATCAATTGCCGATGACCACGACGGGGAAGGTGCAGAGGAGGGTGTTGAGGTTGAGGGAAATAGAACGCGCTAAATGAACTTGATTAACCAAGCCCCGCCGCCGCCCTCAGCTTATCCTTCTTGCTCGGCCGCTTGCCCTTAATGCCACCATTGCCCTGCGGCGCAGGCGGTTCATCCACCGGTTCAAAGCCTGGCACGTGCTCTAAATCAAGCGCGAGGCTTTCGCGTTTTTGTATCAGCTTCCAATGCGCCAAAGCATGGGCGGTGACAAAGCTGATCGCGTCGCCATGCGCACCTGCGCGGCCGGTGCGGCCAATGCGGTGTGTGTAGTCGGTGGCTGAGCGCGGCAAGTCGTAATTGACCACCACGGGCAGCATGGCGATGTCTATGCCACGCGAAGCGAGGTCGGTGGTCACCATCACATGGCAGAGCCCGGTTTTGAAATCGCGCAGCACATCCTGACGTGCGCCTTGGCTCATCTCGCCATGAAAAGGCGCGGCGTTGATGCCTGCCTTGCACAATTTGTTCGCCACATGCTCGCAGGCGTAGCGCGTGGCCACAAACACCAGCACTTGCTTCCAACTGTGTTCTGCGATCAAGTGCCGCAGCAAAGCAGTGCGCTTTTTGTCGTCTATTGCAATAACGCGTTGGCTGATGTCTGGTTTGTGGCCCTCAAACGCTTCCACGGTGATGCGTACCGGGTCCCGCAACAAGTTCGCGGCAAGCACCTCCACCTCTGGCGCAAATGTGGCCGAGAACAACAAAGTTTGACGCTGCGCAGGCAACAGCGCCAACACGCGTTGCAGTTCATCGGCAAAGCCCAAGTCCAGCAGCCTATCGGCCTCGTCCAGCACCAAGTGTTTCACTTCGCCCAAATGCACCGCGTTTTGATCTGCCAGATCCAGCAATCGCCCCGGCGTGGCCACCAATATGTCGGCACCGCCGCGCAAGTCCATCATTTGCGGATTGATAGACACACCGCCGAACACGACAGCAACTTTCAGCCCTGGCTTGTAGGAAAGATGTGTGAGCACATTGCCGACCTGCACCGCTAACTCGCGTGTGGGCACCAACACCAAGCTTCGAATCGGGCGGCGGAAATTCGTCTGACGCGGTTGCAGCAAATGCATTTGCACCAGTGGTAATCCAAACGCCAGCGTCTTGCCCGAACCAGTGGGCGCGGTGGCCCACAGGTCACGGCCCTGCAGCGCAGGGGGAATGGCTTGGGCTTGTATGGGCGTGGGCGCGTACAAGCCCATGTCGGCCACAGTCTGTTGCAGCGCGGGGGTAAGGGTCAGGTTAGAAAAGTTCAAACGGATGTGCAGCAGGTTGTTTTTTTGTAAGAGTGGTCAGCTTAACCTGTGGAGTTTGTGTGCAGTCCAAGTCATAGTTAGACAAATTCGAGTTCATGTGTCTTGGGATGGAGAGACGTGCCTGATCAAATCCATGTTGTCATGTATTAATCGGAGAACGTCCATCGTTTGCTCGGGCGCTGCTCTGAACACCAAAAAATGTCGGCCTTTTCTTCCTTGGCGCGCCACATGCAATATACGAATACCCGGACCCATATCTTCGCGAGCGATAGCCCCCACAATTTCAGGGCCACCCTCCAATGCCTCAATCGCAAGTGAAAGTGTCTCGGCGTATTTTTGCGCCTGCTGATCGCCAAAGTTTTCAAGCGTCCAGACCGTGATACCAAACAGATCCAACTCAGCCTGTTCAGCCAGACGGATACGCCAGACAGGGTTCATGCAGCGGAAAGTGCTTTTGTGGTGATTGATTGGAGGTGTAAACGCAAGGCATCCTTGGAGTCAAGGGTTTTGGATCGCCCCGATTCAATATCCGCAATGCCTACCTGCACAGCATTACGCAAGGCTGCCAGACGGTAAGCATCTTCAGCTTCACGGTTCTCTAAAAGTCGAAGTCCTTCACGTAGCACTTCGCTGGCGTTTTGATAGCGACCCTTGGTCACCAATTGCTCCACCAGATTGGCCTGATGGTCCGTCAGTACAACATTGCGGGTGGGCATGGCAGATTCCCTTATTGAATGATTGGCATATTATGCCAACGCCAGCAAAAGCATGCAATTGCGGCGTAAGTTGCTCAACCCCTCAAAGCAGGCAAGCCCACCCCTGTCGCATCAAACCCGCCATCCACCGCAATCATTTGCCCGGTCAAATAACTGGCCTCGGCAGACGCCAGAAACACAATCACTCTCGCAATTTCTTCTTCACTGCCGTAGCGGTTCAGCGGAATGGCATCGTGGTAGGCGCTCACGATGGCGGGCGTATGCACTGCCGCCGCGAGTTTGGTGTTGACCGGCCCCGGAGACACGCAATTCACGCGTATGCCCCACTCGCCGAGTTCAGCGGCTTGTTGCTTGGTCAAATGAATGACTGCGGCTTTGGAGGTGCCGTAAGCCACGCGCAGTGTGGACGCGCGCAGGCCGGAGATGGACGCGATATTGATGATGCAGCCTTTGCTTTCGCGCAGCGCGGGCAGGGCGGCCTGCGAGCATAAAAACACGCCATCGAGGTTGGTGCGCATCACGGTTTGCCAGCGCGCAAACGTGGTCTCTTGTATCGGTCCGAAATCAGCCACACCTGCGTTGTTCACCAACACATCGACCCGCCCTGACCATTGCATCACGCTGTGCATCATGGCGTTGACTTGGTCTTCTTGTGACACATCGCAGTTCACCGGCAGCACATGATCCAAGCCTTGTGAGGCATTTTGAAGTTCATGCAGATCTCGGTCGACCATGGCCACCCGCATGCCTTTGCTTAAAAACAATCGGGTGGTCGCCAAACCTATGCCGCGTGCTGCGCCGGTCACGATAGCGGTCGGCTGAGTTGTCTGTGTCATGGTTTCTGGAATGAATGGATTGATTTTTGTAAGCCAAATGGATGGAGTTTTCCTCGCAACAAGTGGGCTTGCGAAGGTCTAGACTTTAATTCACTTCATGCGATCTACCTCAGGCAATCCCTGCCCTGTGGGCGTGCAGGAACGTAGTAAATTCAATTCATTCAACGCGCACACTTAAACTCCCACCTATGAATAAACTCGACCTCACTCCTGTTCGCTTGGGTCAAAGCGATTTGCACGTCACTCCTATTTCTTTGGGTACCATGACTTTCGGTCAGCAGGTGGACGAGCCAACTTCGCACACCATCATGGACCACAGCATTGCGCGCGGTGTCAATTTCTTCGATACCGCTGAGATTTACGCCGTGCCTCCCACCGCTGAGTCTTATGGAAAAACAGAGCATTACATCGGTAACTGGTTGTCAAAGCGTCCGGGCATGCGCCAAAAAATCGTGCTGGCTTCCAAGGTGGCAGGACCATCACGCGGCATGCCTTGGGTGCGCACAGGCGAGGGCATGACCGCAGCGGAAATACAAACCTCATGTGATGCCAGTTTGAAGCGGTTGCAAACCGATGTGATCGACCTGTACCAAATTCACTGGCCCGAGCGCCACGTGCCCATGTTCGGTGGCATGTATTACGACCCGAAGAATGAAAAAACAGCCACATCTATCCACGAACAATTAGAAGCCTTGTCGAGTTTGATCAAACAAGGCAAGGTGCGCTACATTGGTTTGTCGAATGAAACGCCATATGGCGTGCACGAGTTTGTGCGTTTGGCCGAGCAACATAACTTGCCGCGCATTGTCAGTGTGCAAAACGCCTACTGCTTGGTCAACCGCGTGCCGGAAAACGGTTTGGATGAAACCATGCACCGTTTGAATGTGTCTTTGTTGGCGTATTCGCCGCTGGCGTTCGGTCTGCTCACCGGCAAATACGACGATTCCGGTTTCTTGGGTGACAACGCTCCCAAAGAAGGCCGCATCTCCAAGTACGAAAGCGTGCGTAAGCAACGCTGGGCCAGACCGGATGCCCTGGCTGCAGCCAAGCGCTACAACCAACTCGCGCGCGACAACGGCATGACACCGACCGACATGGCGCTCGCGTTTTGCTACACGCAGTGGCGCGTGGCCAGCACCATCATCGGTGTCACTTCTGTGCAGCAACTTGATGAAGATTTGGATGCCTGGGGCAAAACGCTTACCCCCGAGATGCTCAAAGCCATTGACGACATCCGCTGGGAAATGCGCGACCCCGCGATCTGATGCTTATGGAATTCTTGATAACTCTTGGCTATACGCTGGCGGCTGCCTTGGCCGCCTATTTGATCGGGTCGCTGTCGTTTGCGGTGTTGGTCAGCCGCGTCATGGGGTTGGCAGATCCGCGTTCCTACGGCAGCCAAAACCCCGGCGCTACCAACGTGCTGCGCTCGGGCAACAAAGCCGCCGCAGCTTTGACCTTGTTGCTAGATGCCGTCAAAGGTTGGCTACCCGTCTGGGCTTTAGGTCGTTACGGCAGCGCTTGGGGCTTGGCTGAAGGCACTTTGGCCATGGTGGCACTGGCTGCATTTGTCGGTCATGTTTGGCCTGTGTTTTTTCGTTTCAAAGGTGGCAAAGGCGTGGCTACGGCAGCAGGTGTGTTGTTTGGTATTGACCCATGGCTGGGCTTGGCCACTTTGGCCACTTGGTTGATCGTGGCGTTTTTCACGCGTTATTCTTCATTGGCTGCATTGGCCAGCGCGCTGTTTGCACCGGCGTATTATTTTTTAGGCCACCGGGTGGTCTGGTATGTGGACAACCGAGTGTTGTTGGCTGCAGTGGTTATGAGCGCAGTGTTGATCTGGCGTCACCAGTCCAATATTGCCAAGTTGATGCGCGGCGAAGAAAGCCGTATCGGTAAAAACTGAGTGCATTCACTCATAGAAGACACGCTTGGCCGAACCATCCGGTGCGCTTTTTTTCTGCGCTTTCGCTCGAAAAAAACGCCCCCTCCGATTCTGCCTGAGTTGGTGTTTTGGCGCTACGTAATGTTTCGTTACCTCGATGGCTCATTTATCTAAACGCAGAAATGCTCTCGGCGAAAACTGCGAGTGGACAAACGACATGGCGGGCGGGCCGACGCGAACGTTGCCGTAGGCGGTGAGCGGCGACCGACCCGCCATGGCGTGAAGGTTTCACTCAGTATTTATCGGTGTCTGACCCCAATTAACGATCAATCAATCGCGGAAATTGTCAAAGCTCAGCGGCAAATCCGGCATTTCTTTGCGAATCAGCGCCATCGCCGCTTGCAAATCATCCCGCTTGGCCCCGGTAATTCGAACAGCCTCCCCTTGGATGGCAGCCTGTACTTTCATCTTGCTGTCTTTGATCACGCGCTGAATTTTCTTTGCATCTTCACTGGCAATGCCATTGCGCACCTTGATGATTTGTTTGACCTTGTCGCCGCCCATCTTTTGCACATCGCCTTTGTCCAAAAAACGGATGTCCACATTGCGCTTGGTCAGTTTGTTGCGCAAGATGTCGTCAATTTGCGCCAATTGAAAATCGCTGTCACCGATCAGCGTGATTTCTTTGTCCTTAAACTCAATGGCGGCAGATGTGCCTTTGAAATCAAAACGGGTGGTGATTTCCTTGGCCGTGTTCTCAACGCCGTTTTTCACTTCCACCACGTCGGCTTCACACACAGTATCAAAAGAGGGCATGGTCGGTACTTCAGAAGTTCAGATGCGACAATTCTCACATGATTATTGAGCCCCAGGTTCCCCTGCAAGCCCACAACACCTTCGGCATCGCCGCCAAAGCCGAGCGCCTGCTGCGCTTGCGCAGCATGGAGGATGTCGCCGCGTTGCTGTGCGACCCTATACGCTTGGAGCCACATTTTGTGCTCGGTGGCGGCAGCAACATCGTCATCACCGGCGACATCAAACCCTTGGTGATCAAGGTAGAACTGCAAGGCAAACAGTTGGTGTCCGAAGACGACAAGGCCTGGATTGTGCAAGCCGCCGCCGGGGAAGACTGGCACGAATTCGTTGCATGGACCTTGCAACAAGGCTGGCCGGGGCTGGAAAACCTGGCCATGATTCCCGGTTTGGTCGGCGCCTCGCCTGTGCAAAACATTGGCGCTTATGGCGTTGAGTTACAAGACCGGTTCGAGTCTTTGGACGCGGTGGATTTACACACCGGTCAGCATTTCACGCTAAACGCCGCCCAATGCGCTTTCGGATACCGCGATTCGATCTTCAAACACCAGGCCAGCGACAAACGCGATTTGGGTTTGCTCGGCCGCGCACTCATCACGCAAGTGCGATTTCGTTTGCCCAAAAAATGGCGTGCCGATATCGGCTACGCCGACTTGGAAAAAAAGCAAGCGCAAACCGGCATTAGCGACCCCACAGCGCAGCAAGTGTTTGACTGGGTCTGCGAGATCCGTCGCGCGAAATTGCCTAACCCGCAAGTGGTGGGCAACGCAGGCAGCTTCTTCAAAAACCCGACCGTGTCTCCCGAACAATGCGCGGACATCATTGCGCGCGAACCGCGTCTGGTGCATTACCACCTTAGCGACGGACGCATCAAACTCGCGGCTGCATGGTTGATAGACGCCTGCGGCTGGCGCGGCAAGTCGGTGGGTAACGCGGCGGTGTACGACAAACAGGCACTGGTCATCATCAACAAAGGCGGTCGTGACAGTCCGTGCACAGGCGGCGAAGTAGTGACCTTGGCCAAAGCGATTCAAACCAGTGTGTACGAGCGTTTTGGCATACAGCTCGAACCCGAACCGGTGGTGGTCTGATGAAAACTATTTTTCTGAAATTATTTTTCACATCGCTCTGTATCTTCGCTGGGATGGCGAATGCACAAACTTACCCCGCCAAACCCATTCGGTTGGTCGTGCCGTTCGCGCCGGGCGGCAGCACCGATTTGATTGCACGCATCGTGGCCGAGCCACTTGGGAAATTGCTTGGCCAGTCGGTGATTGTCGATAACAAAGCCGGTGGCGGCGGCACCGTGGGCGCATTGGAAGTGGCGCGTGCCGCGCCTGATGGCTACACCTTAGGTTTGACCACAGCATCCAGCGCGGCGACCAACCCGGCTATCAATCCTGCTATTGCGTATAAACCGCTCACCGATTTCACGCCCATCATCAACATGGTCGCGTCTCCAAATGTGCTGGCGATTCATCCCTTATTTCCAGCCAAAGACATGGCCGGTTTTTTGAAAGAGTTGCGCGCTCAACCGGGTAAATACGATTACGCATCTTCGGGCACAGGCGGCATCGGGCATTTGCAAATGGAGTTGTTCAAAAACCTCACCAAAACATTTGTGGTTCATATTCCTTATGCCGGTTCCGGCCCGGCACTGCGCGACACGGTGGGCGGCCAGGTGCCTATCATTTTTGACAACCTGCCATCGACCATGCCGCACATCAAGGACAAACGTTTGATCGCTCTGGCGGTGGCTTCGCCTGAGCGTGTGGCCGAGTTGCCCGATGTGCCCACATTCAAAGAATTGGGACTAGAGCCGGTGAACCGCCCGGCGCTCTACGGTATCTGGGCACCCAAAGGTTTGCCTGCACCTTTGGTGGCGCAATTGAATGCCGCTGTGCGCCGGGTGTTGCAAGACCCGGCGGTGATCAAGCGGCTTGAAGCCACGGGCTCTCGTGTGGTGGCGAACAGTCCGGTTGAGTTTGCGGCGCAATTGAAAGCCGAATACGAGATTTACAAAAAGGTGGTGGATGCGCAAAAACTCAAGCTCGACTGACACGCCAGATCCGCTGATCGATGCTTTCATCGACAGCATCTGGTTGGAGGACGGTTTGTCTGCGCTCACGCTGGCCGCATACCGGCGCGATTTGAATGCGTTGGCGATTTGGCTGCATACCCATCACAGTTCTTTGAGCGCGGCAGTGGAGGCTGATTTACAAGCTTATTTTGCGCACCGGCATACGGACACCAAAGCCACATCCGCCAACCGGCGCATGACGGTGTTCAGGCGTTTTTACCGCTGGACTTTGCGCGACAACCGCTTGCTGGCTGACCCCACATTGAAATTGTTGTCAGCCAAACAACCTTTGCGTCTGCCGAAAAGCCTGAGCGAAGCGCAAGTCGAGGCTTTGCTGAACGCGCCCGACACCGACACGGCTTTGGGTTTGCGCGACCGCGCCATGCTGGAGTTGCTTTACGCCAGCGGCTTGCGCGTCAGCGAATTGGTGAACCTGCCGCTGTTGTCATTGAACATGCGCGAAGGCGTGTTGCGCATCACGGGCAAAGGCGACAAAGAGCGATTGGTGCCGTTCGGCGAAGAAGCAGGCGATTGGATGCAGCGTTACTTGGACACAGCGCGCGGCGAATTGCTTGCCTCAAAAAACAGCTCGGCAGTGTTTGTGACCCAGCGCGGCGTGGCCATGAGCCGGGTGATGTTTTGGATGCTGATCAAAAAATACGCTTTGCTGGCGGATATCCATGTGCCGCTGTCGCCACACACTTTGCGGCATGCGTTCGCCACGCATTTGCTGAACCACGGCGCAGACTTGCGCGCGGTGCAAATGCTGCTTGGACACGCGGACATCTCTACGACGACGATTTACACGCACGTGGCCAGGGAGCGCTTAAAGCAGTTGCATGCGCAACACCATCCTAGGGGCTAATGCCTTCAGCGTTTGGGGCATTCAAAAATCAAACTAAACGCTGCGCCAACAACCAATCTATTTCTTCCTGCGTGAACCCGGCTTGCAGTCGCGCCTCGTTATTGAAAGGTGGCTTGAGGCGTGGCGCGGCGTGGCGTTGTACCAGCAGCGGGTAATGCGTCAAGGGGTCGAGTCCATGTTGTTCGCACAGCCAGCGAAACCAATGGTTGCCGATCGCCACATGACCAATCTCATCGCGCAAAATAATTTTCAATATAGGTTGCAACGCAAGCGCATGCGGTGAATCGCTTAAGGGCAATTTGGCTTGTATCAAAGGTGTGGCGTCCAGCCCGCGGGCTTCCAAGGTGCGCGGCACCAGCGCCATGCGGGCAATCACATCGTCAGCGGTTTTCTCGCACATCTGCCACAGACCGTCGTGCGCCGCGAAGTCGCCGTAGCTGTAACCCATGTCGCTCAGCAATCCGCAGAGCAATTCAAAGTGGGTCGATTCTTCATACGCCACTTTCAACCAGTCGCGGTAATAAGCCTCAGGCAAACCGGCAAAACGCCAGATCGCGTCCAGCGCCAAATGGATGGCGTTGTATTCGATATGGCAAATCGAGTGCACCAGACCTGCCAGCCCCTGCGGTGTGTAAACCGAGCGCGATGGCACGTGCTGAGGCGGTTTGAGTTCAGGCTTGGCGGGGCGGCCTGGCAGCGGTACATCCGGGGTTGGCAGCCAGGCTTGCGTGTCCAGAGTCAACTGTTCGCGCTCACGCCACAGCGCATGCACCGCCTGCACCTGGGTGTGCGGCTTGGCATCGCACAAGACCTTGAGGGCAGCGCTTCGTAATTCCATCCCTACAATTGTAGAAAAACACAGGAATACGTTCATGGCCATTTACCAACTCGACGATCACACCCCCGCTATTCACGAAAGCAGCTGGATAGCCGACAGCGCGCAGGTCATGGGCGCGGTCAGTTTGCATGCCAACACCAGCGTCTGGTTCAACGCCGTCATCCGCGGTGACACCGAAACCATCACCATCGGCGAGGGCAGCAACATCCAAGACTTGGCTGTGATTCACGCGGACAACGGTTTGCCCGTGGTCGTCGGCAAACATGTGACGGTCGGGCATCAAGTGATGTTGCACGGTTGCACGATTGGCGACGAAAGCCTGATAGGCATTGCCGCTGTGGTCTTGAACGGTGCGCGCATCGGGCGCAACTGCGTGGTTGGTGCAGGCTCGGTGGTCACCGAGGGCAAAGAATTTCCTGATGGCAGTTTGATCATGGGCACACCGGCCAAGGTGGTGCGCGAACTCACTCCGGAGCAAATCGAAGGTTTGCGCATGAGTGCCAAACATTACATGAAAAACTCGCTGCGTTTCAAAAACGGATTGAAAAAAATCGCATGAGTGAACTGCACAAATTCATGTTCGAAGGCCTGCCGGTGCGCGGCCTGCTCGTGCGCTTGACCGACACTTGGCAAGATATTTTGAAACGCCGTGCAGACAACTTAGAAACCGGACCTTACCCTGAGGCAGTCCGGCATTTGCTGGGCGAGATGACGGCTGCAGCGGTGCTGATGCAAGCCAATATTAAATTTGACGGCGCATTGATTTTGCAATTGCATGGCGAAGGCCCGCTCAAACTTGCCGTGGTCGAGGTGCAGTCCGATTTGCGTTTGCGCTCGACTGCCAAAACCACCGGCGAGGTGACAGACGGCATGCTGTTTGAAGACATGGCCAACCAAAACAACCTGGGTCGCTGCGCCATCACCTTAGACCCTGTGGGCAGGCGTGCGGGTCAGCAGCCTTACCAAGGCGTGGTGTCGCTGTATGACGATCACAAACAACCTTTGAAAAAATTCAGCGACGTGCTGGCTCATTACATGCTGCAAAGCGAGCAACTCGACACCACGCTAGTGCTTGCTGCCAATGACAAAGTAGCCGCCGGTTTGCTGATACAGCGATTGCCCATGGGCGGCATTGCCAACTTGGGCGGCAGCAAAACCATGGCCGAAGAAGATGCTATCGGACAAAGCGAAGACTACAACCGAATCGCTATTTTGGCCAACAGCCTCACCTCGGATGAGTTATTGAATCTCACGCCCGACAAGGTGTTGCACCGTTTGTTCTGGCAAGAGCAAGTCCGGCATTTCGCCCCTGAACCGGGGCAGGATTCGCCACGCTTTGTGTGCTCATGCAACCGAGAGCGTGTCAGCAACATGATTCGCAGTTTGGGTCGCGAAGAGGCCGACAGCATATTGTCAGAGCGCGAATTGATTGAAGTGGGCTGTGATTTTTGCGGCCAGCAATACCGCTACGACGCGATCGATGCCGCGCAGTTGTTCATACAAGGGCAACCGCCCGTGCCACCCGCCAGCTCAGCTTTGCAATAGTCGACCAAAGAGGCGTTGCTCACAGGAAGGGTCAGCGCAACATTCACACAGGTCCTGCCAGCGGCTGGCTAACTGTGGCCTGGAAAGTGTGCTGTCTTTGCCATTAACCAATGCAAAAACCGCTTGCTGCAACACTTGCTCGCTGTCAGCATGCAAGGTTTGGTAGGGACGCTGTAATTCATGCAACTGACGGCGCCAGTCGTCTTGGTCAGTTTGTGCCGAGGCTTTGGTGGGATTCTTCCATAGCAAATATTTGGCTTGCGAGGGCATGTCTACCAAAGCCAAAGGCGATTGCGGGCACAGAAAGTCAAACGACAAGGACTGGCTCCAGAGCGTGTTTTGTAACTTTGCAATCAACGATTGCCTGTCGCTGACGCTTTCGCCCGCAAGCACGACGGTAGGCTGTGCGGTTAGGCTCACTTAGAAGATTTGGCCAGTTGTACAAATATTTCGTTGGGTTTGACCATGCCTATTTCAGAGCGGGCGCGTTCTTCCACCATTTCCAAGCCATCACGCAGATCGCGCAGTTCGGCGCGAAGCCTGCCGATGTCTTGCTCGGAACGCATATTGGCGTCGAGTTGTTGCTGGTGTTGCTGACGCAGTCGCCAAACGTCTGGGATACTGCCGCGCCCAAACCATAACTGCAATTGCAAAACAACCAGTAAACCTAACAATATCAGTGGAACAGGACGACGCATGTGTACAGCTTTGTTGTGTCAGCTGCGCAGGTTGTAGAAAGCTGCGCGGCCTGGATAACTGGCGATGGTACCCAAATCTTCCTCTATGCGCAAAAGTTGGTTGTATTTCGCCAAACGGTCTGAGCGGCTGAGGGAGCCGGTTTTGATTTGCAAGGCGTTGGTGCCCACCGCAATGTCTGCAATGGTGGTGTCTTCCGTCTCGCCGGAACGGTGGCTGATGACCGAGGTGTAACCCGCGCGTTTGGCCATTTCAATCGCGGCAAACGTCTCGGTCAGCGTGCCGATCTGGTTGATCTTGATCAGGATGGAGTTGGCCACGCCTTTATCTATGCCTTCTTGCAATATCTTGGTGTTGGTGACGAACAAATCGTCGCCAACCAGTTGCACTTTTTTGCCCATGCGGTCGGTGAGGTGCTTCCAGCCGTCCCAGTCGCCTTCGGCCATGCCGTCTTCGATACTGATGATCGGGTATTTGTCGGCCCAGGTCGACAGCATGTCGGTCCACTGCGCAGCGTCGAGTTCCAAGCCTTCGCCTTTGAGATGGTATTTGCCGTTGAGGTAGAACTCGCTGGCCGCGCAATCCAAACCCAGCATGATTTGCTCACCCGCGGTGAAACCGGCTTTGTCAATCGCGTCCAAAATCATTTGAATCGCGGCTTCATGGCTGGGCACATTCGGCGCAAAACCGCCTTCGTCACCCACGGCAATGCTCATGCCTTTGTCGCTCATGATTTTTTTCAACGCGTGGAAGACTTCAGCACCGTAACGCACGGCTTCGCGGAAAGTGGGAGCGCCGACGGGAATGATCATCAACTCTTGCAAGTCGAGGTTGTTGTTGGCGTGTGCGCCGCCGTTGATCACGTTCATCATGGGCACTGGCATTTGCATGTGGCCCATGCCGCCGAAATATCGGTACAAAGGCAAACCGGCTTCTTCGGCAGCGGCACGCGCCACCGCCATGGAGACCGCCAAAATGGCATTGGCGCCGATGCGCGCTTTGTTGTCGGTGCGGTCCAGTTCGATCATCGTGTGATCCAAAAACGCCTGTTCTGAAGCGTCCAAGCCAATGACTGCTTGTGTGATGTCGTGGTTGATGTGCTCGACAGCGGTCAGCACGCCTTTGCCACCGTAACGGTTCGGATCGCCATCGCGCAGCTCAATGGCTTCACGGCTGCCGGTAGACGCACCTGAGGGCACAGCTGCACGCCCCATGACGCCGCTTTCCAGCAACACATCGCATTCAACGGTGGGGTTGCCCCGGCTGTCCAAGATTTCACGACCGACGATATCGACAATAGCACTCATGTTCTGACTCTCTTCTAGAAAAAACGCAAACCGCTATAGCTTGCAAGACACATTCATTCAGGCTGAAAAATTGTTTTCCAGCAAAGGGTGTTTTTTGGTCACTACATCCAACTCGACCAAAGTCTCTAACAAATTCTTCATCTTGCCCAAGGGCACGGCATTAGGGCCGTCGGACCAGGCTTCATTTGGCTTGGGGTGGGTTTCCATGAACAAGCCTGCCACGCCTGCAGCCACGCCAGCGCGTGCCAGCACCGGCACCATGTCGCGCGCGCCGCCACTGCTCGTGCCTTGGCCGCCCGGTTTTTGCACCGAGTGAGTCACATCGAACACCACAGGCGCGCCGGTTTTGCGCATCTCGGCCAAGCTGCTCATGTCGGCCACCAAATTGTTGTAGCCAAAGCTGACACCGCGCTCACACGCCAAAAAGTTGTCTTCGGGCAAGCCTTTTTCACGCGCGGCAGTACGCGCTTTATCGATGACATTGGTCATGTCCCAAGGTGCTAAGAATTGACCTTTTTTGATATTCACCGGCTTGCCCGATTGCGCCACAGCGCGAATGAAATCGGTTTGTCTGCACAAAAACGCCGGGGTTTGCAACACATCAACCACGGCGGCCACTGTGGCTATTTGCGATTCATCATGTACATCGGTCAGCACCGGCAGGTGAAGTTGTCGGCGCACTTCATCCAAAATTTTCAAACCAGCATCCATGCCTACGCCGCGTTGCGTGCTGCCGGAGGATCGGTTGGCTTTGTCAAACGATCCTTTGTAAATGAGGGGAATGCCCAAACCACTGCAAATTTCTTGCAACTGACCGGCCACGTCCAAAGACATTTGCAAACCCTCGATAGAGCAAGTCCCGGCGATCAAAAAAAACCGATGCTCCAGCCCGGCGTCAAAGCCGCAAAGCTTCATGCCACCACCTTGAGTTTTTTACGCTCGGCCTGGTAGGCATGGGCGGCGCTCACAAAGGCGTTGAACAGGGGGTGACCGTCCCAAGGCGTGGATTTGAATTCAGGGTGGAACTGCACACCCATGTACCAAGGGTGAAGACTGCGTGGCAACTCGACGATTTCCGTCAGGTGTTCCTGTTGCGTCAAAGCAGAAATGACCAAGCCGGCATCGCGCAATGTGTCGAGGTAATTGACATTGGCTTCGTAGCGGTGACGGTGGCGTTCTGTGACCAAGTCGCCATAAATGTCGTGTGCCAGCGTGCCTTTGGATACGTTGGAGGTTTGCGCGCCTAAGCGCATGGTGCCGCCCAAGTCAGATTTGGCGTCCCGCTGCTTGATGCTGCCGTCTGCGTCTTTCCATTCGGTGATCAAGGCGATGACAGGGTGCGCGCAGTCAGGCTCGAATTCGGTGCTGTTGGCGTCTGTCAAACCAGCCACATGGCGGGCGTATTCGATGGTGGCGATTTGCATACCCAAACAAATACCGAGGTAGGGCACTTTGTGTTCCCGCGCATAACGCGCTGCGCAAATTTTTCCTTCTATACCGCGTTTGCCAAAACCGCCAGGCACCAAAATAGCATCAAAGCGCGAGAGCTGTGTCGTGTTGTCAGGCGTCAAAGTTTCTGAATCGATGTACTCAATATGCACCCGCGCGTGGTTGCGTATGCCTGCGTGGCGCAAAGCTTCGTTCAGCGATTTGTAGCTGTCTGACAGGTCCACATACTTGCCGACCATGGCAATATGCAGTTCATATTGCGGGTGCTCAACGGCATGCACCAAGTCGTCCCAGCGCTTCAAGCTGGCGGGCGGGGTGTTGAGCTTGAGTTTTTCGCAAATGAGTGCGTCCAGCCCTTGCTCGTGCAACATGCGCGGTACTTTGTAAATCGTGTCGACATCCCACATCGAGATGACGCCCCACTCAGCCACGTTGGAGAACAAGGAGATTTTTGAGCGCTCTTCCTGAGGAATAGGGCGGTCGGCGCGACACAACAAGGCGTCGGCTTGGATACCGATTTCGCGCAACTTTTGCGCAGTGTGTTGGGTGGGTTTGGTTTTGAGCTCACCGGCCGCTGCTATCCACGGCACATAACTCAGATGCACAAAGGCGGTGTTGTGCGGACCCATGCGCAAACTCATTTGGCGCACGGCTTCCAAAAACGGCAAAGATTCAATGTCACCCACTGTCCCGCCGACTTCAACAATGGCAACATCAACCGCATCCGGCGTACCTAAACCCGCGCCGCGTTTGATGAAGTCTTGTATCTCATTGGTGATGTGGGGAATGACTTGCACCGTGGTGCCGAGGTAATCACCGCGACGCTCTTTTTCCAGCACGCTTTTGTAAATCTGGCCGGTGGTGAAGTTGTTGGTACGCCGCATGCGCGTGGTGATGAAGCGCTCGTAGTGGCCCAAGTCAAGGTCGGTTTCAGCACCGTCTTCGGTGACGAAAACTTCACCATGTTCGAAGGGGGACATGGTGCCCGGGTCGACATTGATGTAGGGGTCTAGCTTGATGAGGGTGACTTTGAGGCCCCGCGATTCGAGAATCGCGGCAAGAGAGGCGGCGGCGATTCCCTTGCCCAGGGAGGACACCACACCGCCGGTGACGAACACAAATTTGGTCATGTCGGGTTGGGAGGGCCGGGCTCCCCAGAGGTGTTAATTCCAAATTATAGGCGCTCTGCTACATTGCGCCCCATGAGTGAACTCGACAACAAACATATTGTTCTTGGCTTGAGCGGCGGCGTGGCTTGTTACAAGGCCGCAGAATTGTGCCGCGCACTGACCAAGCAGGGCGCAACGGTGCAAGTGGTGATGACCGAGGCAGCCGCCCAATTCATCACACCTGTGACCATGCAGGCGCTATCCAACCGACCCGTATTCGTGTCGCAATGGGATGCGCGTGAACCCAACAACATGGCGCACATCAACTTGAGTCGCGAAGCTGACTTGATTTTGGTGGCTCCGGCCAGTGCTGATTTCATGGCCAAACTTTTGCACGGCCGCGCCGATGATTTGCTAAGCCTGATGTGTCTGGCCAGACCGATCGACAAGGTGCCGTTGTTATTGGCTCCTGCCATGAACCGAGAGATGTGGTCGCATCCCGCCACGCAGCGCAACATGGCGCAATTGCGTACCGATGGTGCCCATGTGCTTGGCGTTGGGCAAGGCGAGCAGGCTTGCGGTGAAAGCGGGGACGGCCGCATGCTCGAACCCGATGAGTTGATGCAAGAAGTGGTGCGGCTTTTTCAGCCCAAAGTCTTGCAAGGCAAACATGTGCTGGTGTCTGCTGGGCCCACTTTTGAAGCCATTGATCCGGTCAGAGGCATCACCAATCTGTCCAGCGGCAAAATGGGTTTTGCGCTGGCGCATGCCGCCCATCAGGCGGGCGCGAGTGTCACCTTGGTGGCTGGCCCAGTTGGTTTGGCCACTCCATATGGTGTCAAGCGAATCGACGTTCGTTCAGCCCTAGACATGCATGCTGCTGTGATGTCGCAGTTGGACCATGCCGATGTGTTCATCGCCACTGCCGCTGTGGCTGATTGGCGACCCGAGAAGACAGCGTTAGAAAAAATCAAAAAAGAGTCATCCGGCCAGATGCCTGCAATGGCATGGACGGAAAACCCAGATATTTTGGCGCTTGCTGCGCAGTCTGCGAGAGCGCTTAACAGTGAATTGTTTTGCGTCGGGTTTGCTGCAGAAAGCCATGATTTGAAAACACATGCGCAGGCCAAACTGGCGCGCAAAAAGGTACCGCTGATCGTCGGCAACATAGGTGCCGACACCTTTGGCGCGGATGACAACGCATTGCTGTTGGTGGATGAGTACAGCGCCGTTGAATGGCCCAAAGACTCCAAATTGGTACTGGCCCGCAAACTCGTGGCGGAGATCGCTGCACGCTTGCCAACTTTTAGGAAATCCGTATGAAATTGGACGTCAAGATTTTGGATGCGCGTTTGCGCGATGCGATGCCAGCCTACGCCACGCCGGGCAGCGCCGGTTTGGATTTGCGCGCTTGTCTGGACGCGCCTTTGATACTTCAGCCCAATGCCTGGCAACTGGTGCCCACCGGTATGGCCATGCATTTGAAAGACCCTGCATATGCAGCTTTGATATTGCCGCGTTCAGGTCTGGGCCACAAGCACGGCATCGTGTTGGGTAATTTGGTGGGTTTGATTGACAGCGATTACCAAGGGCAGTTGATGGTCAGCGCATGGAACCGCAGCGATGTGGCGTTCACCATCGAGCCCATGGAGCGCATCGCGCAATTGGTGATCGTGCCGGTGGTACAAGCGCAATTCAATCTCGTCGATGAATTTGCCGCCGCCAGCGAGCGTGGCGAGGGCGGTTACGGCTCTACCGGCAAGCGTTAATCAATGCAATAAATCGCTGCCGGGCGTGGGCGGCAGGCTGAAGAATCCAAAGCCGCAGGTGCCGTGTTTTTTCTCCTCGCTGCTGGCCTGTCTGACCCCAGTTACCGTGATCGATATGCGCAGCGCCATCCCAGACAGCGGATGGTTACCATCAATCACCACATGTTCGGGGTAAATGTCCGTGATGGTGTAGATGACATCTTTAGGCGCTTCCAAGCTGCAACCAACTGGCAGTGCGTGACCTTCAATGGTCATGCCTTCTTCAATTTCAGCAGGGAATAATGCACGGGGCTCTAAAAACACCAGCAGTTCATCAAAATCACCGAAGGCTTCCTCGGGTTCTAGGTGTAAGTCAATATGGTCGCCAACCACATGGTTTTGCAAGACTTGCTGGATCTTTTCCAGCAAATCGTGTCCGCCCAAGTAAAACTCGACCGGATCATCCAGTTCATCGAGAAGCTCGCCTTGGGCATCTTTCAGTACCCATGTCAGGGCAACAACGCAGTCATTAGTGATGTTCATGGGGCAGAATTGTCGCAGTTTGGAGAAGCGCATGAAAAACACCGATTTGCCCGACCTGCTCGCAGGCATGAGTCCGCGAACTTTTATGAGGGACTACTGGCAAAAAAAACCCTTGCTGATTCGCCAAGCCATTCCCAAGATGCAGGCTTTGTTGTCGCGCCAGGCTTTGTTTGCATTGGCAGCGCAAGAGGAGGTGGAATCGCGATTGGTCATAGGCGACGGGGTTCGCCAACCGTGGCAGATGCGCACGGGTCCGTTTAAGCCCAGACAATTGCCGGCTTTGAAGCAACCGAACTGGACCTTGTTGGTACAAGGCGCAGATCTTCACAGCGATGCGTTGGCGAATTTGCGTGCGGGCTTTCGATTTATTGCGGACGCTCGTCTTGATGATGTGATGGTCAGTTACGCCAGCGATGGCGGAGGTGTGGGGCCGCACTTCGACAGCTACGATGTGTTTTTATTGCAGGCACATGGGCAACGGCGCTGGCGAATTGGCGCGCAAAAAAAATTGCAATTGCGCGACGATGTGCCTTTGAAAATACTTTCGCATTTCAAACCCACACAAACCCTGTTGCTTGAACCCGGCGACATGCTGTACTTGCCGCCGCACTATGCCCATGAAGGTGTCGCGGTGGGCGAGTGCATGACCTATTCCATCGGCTTCAAAGCAGACACCGACCACACATTGGGATCGGTATTGATGGGTCGTTTGGCAGATTTCGAGCCATCGCGTCGAGCTGTCAATTACAGCGACCCTGATCAAATGCCCACCCGCCAACCGGCCCGCATTCCCTCTGCGCTGCAAGCTTTTGCTCGTCAAAGTGTTTTGCAAATGTTGCAACGGGATGCCGATATTCGATGTGCGCTAGGGGAATGGTTGAGCGAACCCAAATCACAGGTGTGGTTTGAAAGCCGTGCCCGGCCACGCCACTTATCCGCTGTACGCTTGGACCGCAAAACCCAAATGCTGTACGACCAAGATCACGTGTTTGTCAATGGGGAAAGCTGGCGATGCTCTGGCCAAGATGCCCGCTTATTGCGCACTTTGGCTGACCGCAGATGCTTAGAAATGACTGATATGAAGCTTGCCTCACCAAAGGTTCGAGCGCTGTTGGTGGAATGGTGGGAGGCGGGTTGGCTGAATTCCCTTCCTCTAAAGAGGTTAAAAAATGAGGCCTCGGGAAATCACCTATAATACTAGGCTGAGTTGAAGGCATTTGAGTCCGTTCGCTCGGTCACATGTTTGAATTTATTCTGGCATCTGGCACCCCTTGAAACGTTTTTTGTCTCTATTAAAGGAAATTAACCCATGAAAAAATCACTCCTCTTGGCAACGTTGTTGGCCGCTGCTTTAGTCGCTTGTGGCAAAAAAGAAACGCCAGCTCCTGCTGCAGAAGCTCCTGCTGCTGCTGCACCTGCTGCAGAAGCTCCTGCTGCTGCTCCTGCTGAAGCCCCAGCCGCTGCACCTGCTGCTGCTCCTGCTGAAGAGAAGAAGTAATTTTTTCTGCTTCCCAAAAACGCCACCTTCGGGTGGCTTTTTTTTGGTCGATAGTTATTCACAGAACCTCAGTTGCCAGCGGGCCGGCAGTCAATGCACCGAATGCCAAGGTGTACCGTTGAGAGGATCCGCCACAGGGATATCTGCAGCCGCGCAGCCTGTGGCCTGCGCCAAGATGTCTTGTGCCAATTCGGGTCGGTTATTTCTTTCGCTCAAATGCGCAGCCACGATCAAATTTAACTGCGGATGTACCAAGGCTTTGGCAAGCTCGGCTGATTCCTCGTTAGACAAATGCCCTTGAGGCCCAGCAATGCGTTTTTTTAAAAACGGGGGATATGTGGAATTTGCCAGTAATTCGCGGTCATGGTTGCATTCCAGTAGCAACGCGTGGCAGCGTTGCAGCGCTTGCACCACATGTGCACTGCCGTGGCCGAGATCGGTCAGTACGCCCATGTGATGCGACCCATCGGTGCAACGCAATTGCAAAGGTTCGCGGGCGTCATGGGGGACGGTAAACGGCGTGATTTGCAAGCAGCCCAGCTCAAATACTTGGCTGTCTCTGGCAATATGGCATTGTGATGGCGACAAGCCCCAGTCGAAAAATTGGCTGGCCAATGCGGTGCCGCGGCTCATCCACACCGGTTTTCCTGTGCGCAATGCAAACGATTTGGCATGTCCGATATGGTCGGCATGTTCATGGGTGATGAATACAGCGTCAACATCTTCAAGCGTTAAATCGGCCGCCAAAAGTCGGCGGTTGAGTTCGCGCACACTGAGCCCGCAGTCCACCAGCAATCTAGAAACCTGCAAACCGCAAGTGGCTTCTATCAGAGTGGCATTTCCCGCACTGCCACTGCCGAGATTTTTAAACCGAAGCACAAATCATTGCAATTCGTTGACAAGTAGTTGAGCGATTTTTTTCGCAGTGTCTGAACCGTCCGGTTTTCCGGAGGAATTCAAAATGACGATGGTGGATTGCTGCTCTTGGGTGCTGTCGATTTTGATGCGGAATTGCTGAGGCTCTTTGACCGGGGTGGCTTTGCTGAAAATACGGCTGAAAAAGCCTGGCTCTCCATCTGCATTTTCTTCTACATAACGAACAAAATATATTCCAAGTTTGCGGTCCCGGTCTTCTACGGTGAACCCGTTGCGGTCAAGGGTAACGCCAACGCGTCGCCAAGTGATGTCAAAGCCTTGGTTGAAAGACACCGCAGGTTTTCCGTCGATACTGATCAGACTGCTGGCGCTGGGCTTGGTAGGCGCGGTGGCTTCAGCCACTTTATCGTTGCCTGCCAAAGTCGGGTCTAAGTGGATCATGAGGCGACGCAGAAACTCTTTTTCAAGTTCTGGGTCGCTAGGCCGCGGTTGCCATACGGTTTTACGCGCCATGCTGTCGGCATAAACCTCTATCATGCCGCGGTGGGTGATATAAATTTCTGTTTTATTGTCTGTGGTGCGCTCTAGACTGATGCGAAATTTGTCGCGCTCACCGGTAGAGTAAAGCGAATCTAAGACTTTTCCGATGCTGCGACGAATAAAGTCCTGCGGCAGTTTGGCGCGGTTTTCAGCCCAATCAGTTTCCATCAAGCCCAGTTTTTGTTCGTCACGGGCAAAGGTAAAGCCCGAATCTGTCCAAAACGATTTCACTTGTGGCCAAAGAATTTCGGGGGATCTTCCAACCTCGAGCCAAGTTTGCCCACCGCTTCTCTTGATTTGTAAATCGCCAATTCGCAAGGGACTGGTGGTGTCCGGCTCAGAGGAAGGTGCCTCACCGCCGAGGGTTTTTGCACTGATACTGCCGCCGGGTAATTCGTATTTCTTGTTGCGAGACATTTTCGTGAGGTCAGGGGGGACCTCCAGTGGTGCCGCATTTTTGGCATCACTTTCAGATTTGTAGTTAACTTTGTCTGATTCCAGCACCGAAGCGCATGCAGTCAAAAAAATAACCAAGGCGATCAGACTGCTTGACCGAATGGTGGAAATTGCAATAGGC
Source organism: Comamonadaceae bacterium (assembly GCA_027488735.1). Classification (GTDB taxonomy): domain Bacteria; phylum Pseudomonadota; class Gammaproteobacteria; order Burkholderiales; family Burkholderiaceae_C; genus Limnohabitans. The sequence goes on from JAIYBB010000004.1 coordinate 88,710, forward strand.
AACATGTAAACAGTCCTCAGAGGAAAATTCAAATCAAGCCGCAATCACGCATCGCAGCTTCTAACGCTGGTTGGTGTGTTGCAGACAAAGGTGTCATGGGTAAACGCATAGTGCTGCCACACAAGCCCATGCGCGCCGCTGCCCATTTCACTGGGATCGGGTTGGCTTCTGTGAACATGTGTTTGTGTAAATTCAATAGTTTGTATTGGATGGCCATGGCTTCGGGCGCATTGCCGGCGATGGCGGCCATGCACAGTTCGTGCATCTGATTGGGGGCAACGTTGGCAGTCACACTGACATTGCCTTGCCCACCGCACAACATCAAAGCCACTGCTGTGCCATCGTCTCCCGAATACACCGCAAAACCCTCAGGGGCTTCATGTATCAACCATTGTGCGCGTTCCAAATTGCCAGTGGCTTCTTTGATACCAACGATGCCGTCGACCTGTGACAAACGCATGACGGTGTCGTGTTGAAGATCTGCCACGGTGCGACCGGGTACGTTGTAGAGCACCAATGGCAAATCGACCGCTTCAGCAATGGCGCGGAAGTGTTGGTACTGGCCTTCTTGCGTCGGTTTGTTGTAGTAGGGCACTACTTGCAATTGACAATCGGCACCGACTTGGTGGGCAAAGCGCGCCAATTCGATGGCCTCTGCGGTGGAATTGGCGCCACAACCGGCCATGATGGGCACACGTCCTGCGGATTGTTCGACGGACACGCGAATGATTTCGCAATGCTCTTCAACCGTGACAGTGGGTGATTCGCCAGTTGTGCCCACCACACCAATGCAATCGGTGCCTTGGGTGATGTGCCAATCAATCAGTTTTCTGAGGTGCGTGTAATCGATGCTACCGTCTTCGAGCATCGGAGTGACCAAGGCCACGATACTGCCTGTGATAGGTGCCATGGATTTCAGTGTGTTCGTGACAAAAGAGCCATTCTAGCTTTAGGCACGTCGGTGCAAGGAAGCAGCAATTGATTCAGTCGTTTAGCAAATAACGGGTGAGCTGCATGTCAGCCTCAGTTTCGCGCACGGCAACGATGCGTTGTATGAAACGCTCAGGGCCATTGGCGAAACCGTCTTCGTACGCAATCACTCGCCAACCCTGACAAAGGCTTAACAATTCGCCAGGTCTCAGCAGAAAATCAGGGTTCGATGGCTTGCCAACCGATGCGTTGCCTGCGGCGAAGGTCTCATAAATCAGGACACCGGATTCGGCCACAGCGTTGAGCAAATCCGGCCAAAGCGCACGCCATAGGTAGTGAGTGACCACCACGCCTGCAAACTGTTGACCAGCCAATGGCCACGCATGGTTTTCCAGATCGGCTTGCATCACTTCGCCAAACGCTTGGGCCGTCGCCAATGCTTGCGCGTCCCGGTCTACGCCCAAGCAGTCAAAGCCTTGTTGCCCCAGCCATTGCATGTGCCGGCCGTGGCCACAGGCCAAGTCCAAGACCTTTGCGCCACGGGGTATCAGATGCGACCAGCGCATGACCCAAGCCGAAGCATTGGTTGATTGGTGCGGATGGGCGCTCACGGGCGTGGACGGAAATCCGCCTTGACAGCAGCCAGTGCCAAGCGGTCCACAAAACCAGGGAGAAGAAGTTTGAGCCATCTGCCGATCTTGCCTTTTGCCGTCATGACGACTTCGCGTCGCCGCCTGACCATGGCATAAATAATGAGTCTGGCGCATTCTTGCGTCGACATGGCGTTTTCTTCGTCTAAGCCGCTCACCCCAGCAGGCTCTCCTTGCGCGTTCCATCCATGGGTACGTATGTGGGTACTGACAACACCTGGGTAGGCAATCGTCACGCTCACACCACTGTCTTTGAGTTCGGTGCGCAAGGCTTCAAAAAAACCGGTCATGGCAAATTTACTGGCGCTGTAGGCTGTGCGCCCGGGTACGCCTACCAGCCCCGCCAGCGACGATACGGCGACGATACGGCCATGGCTGTGTTTCAAATGCGGTAAAGCAGCATGCGTGCAATACACACTGCCCCACAGGTTCACGCGCATGAGTTGTTCATACCAAGCTAATTTGTCAGCAGGAACGTCTTCAAGCAAGGCGTGCGCCGAGATACCTGCGTTGTTAATGAGTATGTCCAAACTGCCGCATTCGCGCACGGTGGTGTCTATCAAATGAACGCATTGGCTGGCATCTGTCACGTCGGTTGGCATGATCAGTGTGCGCGCACCAAGTGCCTTGCATTCGGCAGCCACCGATTGCAGCTTATTGGCGTTGCGCGCCGCCAGAACCAGCATGGCTTGCAACCCGTGGCGTCTGGCAAGTTGCCTGGCCATTTCCGCGCCTATACCGTCAGACGCACCGGTGATGATGATGTTCGGCATGTCAGAAGCACCCCCAGAATAAATCGGACAACGGAACCACAAATTCGGGCTGCTGATACAGCAGAAAAACCCCTGTCAACACTGCAGCCAAGAGCAAAGCCAGCAAACCTTGAAATGCTTGAAAGCGCAGCTTTTTCATCATGCAACCACTGAGCGGCGCAAGATGGGGTCTTCGCGCACGGGTAAATTGATCAAGGCCGCAAACACGCTCAAACCTATGCACAAATACCAGACCAAGTCATAGCTGCCGGTGCGGTCATACACCCAACCGCCTAGCCAAACGCCCAAATAACTGCCCATCTGATGGCTCATGAACACAAAACCACTGAGCATGGACAAATGTGAAATACCAAAAATCTGTGCAATGACCGCATTGGTGACAGGTACTGTCGACAGCCACAACAAACCCATGGCTGCTGAGAACAAATACACCGACCCAGGTGTGATGGGCATGCTGATAAATAAGCAGATGAACACACCACGGGCCACATAAATTCCTGTGAGTATCAAATTTTTGGGCAGGTATTGCCCCAAGCTGCCAGCCGCATAGGTCCCGAATATGTTGAACAAACCGATCAAAGCCAACGCTGTCCCAGCCACTTGCGGTTCAAGTCCTTGGTCTTTGAGGAAACTCGGCATGTGCACACCGATGAACACCACTTGGAACCCGCACACAAAATAACCCAGCATGAGCAATTGAAAGCTGCGGTAGCCAAAGGCTTCACGCAAGGCTTGCAGAATGCTTTGTTGTCGCACGGGAGCCTTCCCGTCGGCAAACGCGGGCTCGCGCAAACCAAGCATCAGTGGCATCACCATCAACATGGCGATGGCCAAAATCACCAAGGCTTGTTGCCAACCAAATTCTTGAATCAGATAGGAAGAACTGGGCACCAACAGGAATTGACCGAACGAGCCGGCGGATGACACCACGCCCATGGCCCAGGACCTTTTTTCGGCAGGAATATTGCGACCAATGATGCCAAACACAATGGCAAATGTGGTGCCAGCTTGCGAAGCACCGATCATCAGTCCAGCTGTGACCACCAACCAAGTGGGTGAGGTGGCATTGGCCATGCCCCATAAACCTGCGGCATAGAGCAGGGCACTGACCACCATCACGCGAAAGGCCCCGAAGCGATCGGCCAACATGCCAGAAAAAATACCAAAAAGCCCCCAGCAAATATTTTGAATACCGATGGCGGTGGCAAAGTCTTCCCGACCCCAACCCATCTCCTGAGTCATTGGCTGTAGCCACAATCCGAACCCATGGCGAATACCCATCGCCATTGTGACGATGGCGGCGCCACAAAACAGCACTTGCCAAAGGGGGAGCGTTTTGGGACTTGTATTCATTCGGACAACTGTAACGATTTTGAAAGCCAAGGGCTGAGCCAACTGATTGATGACGACCCACTGTGCATTTATCCAGTGCGCCATCGACTCTCTGTCTACAATCTCTTTCCATGGCAACCAAACAAACCGAATATTCCGAAGGGTCGATACGCGTTCTCAAAGGACTCGAGCCGGTCAAGCAGCGACCCGGCATGTACACCCGCACCGACAACCCGCTGCACATCATCCAAGAAGTTATCGACAACGCTGCCGATGAAGCGCTGGCCGGTCACGGCAAAAAAATCACCGTCACGCTGTTCGCCGATGGCTCTATCGGCATTGACGACGACGGGCGCGGTATTCCGTTCGGCATGCACCCGGAGGAAAAAGCCCCGGTCATCGAATTGGTGTTCACCCGTTTGCACGCCGGTGGCAAGTTCGACAAAGGCAGCGGCGGTGCCTACAGCTTTTCCGGCGGCTTGCACGGCGTGGGTGTCAGCGTCACCAATGCGCTGTCCAAGCGCATGGAAGTCACCTCTTACCGCGAAGGGCAGGCGGCGCATCTGGTGTTTCAAGGCGGGGACGTCACTGACAAACTGAAACTGCGCAAAGCCGAAAGCGGTGACCGCAAACAGGGTACGTGTGTGCGCGTCTGGCCAGATGCCAAATATTTCGAATCATCTGCTTTACCGTTGAATGAGTTGGTGCATTTGTTGCGTAGCAAAGCCGTGCTCATGCCCGGCGTCAGTGTCACGCTGGTGCAGGAAAAGGCCAAAGAAACACAGACCTGGTTGTACAAAGGCGGTTTGCGTGATTACCTCATGCAGACCTTGCATGCTGACCCGTTCATTCCTTTGTTTGATGGCGAAGGTTTCGCTGATGGTGGTCATGAAAGTTTTGCCGAAGGCGAGGGCGCGCAATGGTGTTTGGCATTCACCGAAGACGGTGCGCCGGTGCGTGAAAGTTATGTCAATTTGATTCCGACCAGCGCGGGTGGCACGCACGAAAGCGGCTTGCGCGACGGTTTGTTCAACGCGGTGAAAAGCTTCATCGATTTGCACGCTTTGCTACCCAAAGGCGTCAAGCTGTTGCCCGAAGACGTGTTTGCGCGCGCCAGTTTTGTGCTGAGCGCCAAGGTGCTGGATCCACAGTTTCAAGGCCAGATCAAAGAGCGTTTGAACTCGCGGGACGCGGTGCGTTTGGTGTCGAGCTTTGTGCGTCCGGCTTTGGATTTGTGGTTGAACCAGCACGTGGACTACGGCAAAAAACTCGCCGAGTTGGTGATTCGTGCGGCGCAGTTGCGCCAAAAAGCCGGTCAAAAAGTGGAAAAGCGCAAAGGCTCTGGCGTGGCCGTGTTGCCCGGCAAGCTCACCGATTGCGAAAGCCGCGATCTGGCGCACAACGAGATATTTCTGGTCGAAGGCGACAGTGCAGGCGGCAGCGCCAAAATGGGCCGCGACAAAGAATCCCAAGCCATTCTTCCTTTGCGCGGCAAAGTGCTTAACACCTGGGAGGTCGAGCGCGACCGCTTGTTTGCCAACAACGAGGTGCACGACATCGCTGTGGCCATCGGTGTGGATCCGCATGGCCCAAATGACACGCCGGATTTATCCGGTTTGCGCTACGGCAAGGTGTGCATATTGAGCGACGCGGATGTGGACGGCTCGCATATTCAAGTGTTGCTGCTCACACTCTTTTTCCGCCACTTCCCTAAATTGATTGAAGCCGGTCATGTGTTTGTGGCGCGCCCGCCTTTGTTTCGTGTGGACATTCCTGCACGCGGCAAAAAACCGGCGGCCAAGGTGTATGCCTTGGACGAAGGCGAGCTCATTGCCATCTTGGACAAAAGCGCCAAAGACGGCGTGCCACGTGAGAAATGCAGCATCAGCCGTTTCAAAGGTTTGGGCGAAATGAACGCAGAGCAGTTGTGGGACACCACGCTCAACCCGGACACACGTCGCTTATTGCCGGTGCAACTCGGCATTTTGGATTTCGCGCAAACGGAAGGCATGATCACCCAATTGATGGGCAAAGGCGAGGCTGCAGCGCGTCGTGAGTTGATGGAGTTGCATGGCGACTCTATAGATATTGATGTTTGAAAAAAATGACTGAACAAACCTCACTTGATTTGAATGCGTCTGAATCCGACGACGGCATCGCCTTAGGCCATTACGCCCAACGCGCTTACCTTGAATACGCTTTGAGCGTCGTCAAAGGCCGGGCCTTGCCCGATGTTTGCGACGGCCAAAAACCGGTGCAGCGGCGCATTTTGTATTCGATGTCGCGCATGGGCCTGGGCTTTGGCGGTGCGAATGGCGCAGTAGGTGCGCGTCCCGTTAAAAGTGCACGCGTGGTCGGCGATGTATTGGGCCGCTATCACCCGCACGGCGACAGCGCGGCGTATGACGCGTTGGTGCGCATGGCGCAAGATTTTTCCCAGCGTTATCCGTTGATCGACGGCCAAGGCAATTTCGGTTCGCGGGACGGCGACGGTGCTGCCGCGATGCGTTACACCGAGGCGCGGTTGGCGCGTATCACCAGTTTGCTGCTGGATGAAATCGACGAAGGCACGGTCGACTTTCAACCCAACTACGACGGCTCCACCGAAGAGCCGCGTCAATTGCCTGCCCGACTGCCGTTTGCCTTGCTCAATGGCGCGAGCGGCATTGCGGTCGGCATGGCGACAGAAATCCCCAGCCACAATTTGCGCGAAGTCGCTGACGCTTGCGTGGCGCTGATCAAAAACCCCAAGCTGTCCCACGAGGAACTGGTGCAACTCATGCCCGGTCCGGATTACCCCGGCGGCGGTCAAATCATCAGCAGCGCGGCCGATATTTCAGATGCTTACGCCACCGGTCGCGGTTCACTCAAAGTGCGTGCGCGTTGGGTCATCGAGGACTTGGCACGCGGTCAATGGCAATTGGTGGTCAACGAATTGCCGCCAAATGTCAGCTCACAAAAAGTGCTGGAAGAAATTGAAGAGCTGACCAACCCCAAGGTCAAAACCGGTAAAAAAGCGTTGACGCCTGAGCAAACGCAATTGAAAGCCACGGTCTTGTCGGTGCTGGATCTGGTGCGCGACGAGTCGTCCAAAGACGCGCCAGTGCGACTGGTTTTCGAGCCCAAGACCCGCACCATCGAGCAACAAGAACTCATCACCACCTTGCTAGCGCACACCAGTTTGGAAAGCTCGTCATCCATCAACCTGACCATGGTCGGTTTGGATGGCAGGCCAGTGCCCAAGTCCATGCGCCAAATGCTGGAGGAGTGGATCAGTTTCCGCCAGACCACGGTGCAGCGCCGTTCGCAATTCCGCTTGGACAAAGTGCTGGCGCGCATTCATATTTTGGAAGGCCGTCAGTTGGTGTTACTCAACATCGACGAAGTCATTCGCATCATTCGCCACAGCGACGAGCCCAAGCCTGCGTTGATGGAGCGCTTCAAATTGTCAGACCGCCAAGCCGACGATATTTTGGATATCCGCTTGCGCCAGTTGGCGCGATTGGAAGCCATCAAGATTGAGCAGGAATTGAAAGAGTTGCGCGAAGAGCAGGGCAAGCTCGAGGACATTTTGGGCAGCGCCACTTCATTGCGCCGTTTGATGGTCAAAGAAATCGAAGCCGATGCCAAAGTGTTTGCCGATGACCGTCGCACTTTGATACAGGCCGAGAAAAAAGCCGTGGCCGAAGTCAAAGTGGTGGACGAACCAGTGACCGTGGTGGTGTCTGAAAAAGGTTGGGTGCGTGCGCGCCAAGGCCACGGCCACGAACCCGGCAGTTTCGCGTTCAAAGCAGGCGACGGTTTGTACGACACCTTCGAATGCCGCACCGTGGATCTGTTGATTGCCTTCGGCTCCAACGGGCGCGTGTATTCGGTGCCGGTGGCGGCATTGCCCGGTGCGCGTGGTGACGGCCAGCCTGTCACCACCTTGGTGGATGTGGAAGCTGGTACCCAGTTGGTGCATTATTTTGCGGGCCCAACCACCATGACTTTGCTGCTCAGCGGTTCAGGCGGTTATGGTTTTGTGTGTTGCATTGACAACCTGATTTCGCGCAACAAAGGCGGTAAAGCGTTTGTCAATTTGCAAGACGGGGAAACCTTGTGCGTGCCCTCCATCGTGGGCGGCGGTAACGGTGCCGAACCCTTGCCGATCGCCACGCACGTGGTGTGCGCTTCCGCTGGCGGGCGCATACTCACCTTTGACATCACCGAACTCAAGGCCATGGAAAAAGGCGGGCGTGGTTTGATGTTGATGGACTTGGAAGACAAAGACACTTTGGCAGGTGCGGCGGCGTACACACGCTCTGTGTGTATTTCGGGTGTGGGGCGCGGTGGCAAAGCCCGTGATGAAACGCTGGAAATCAGAAGCTTGAATAATGCCCGTACTGTCCGTGCCAGAAAAGGAAAAATGGCGGACTTGGGCTTCAAGCCAACGCACGTGTTGAGGGTGTTGTAAGTACCTCGCGTTTTTTTTATCTGTTCAAAGGCAGAAATATGCAATCCAAACAGCGACGAACAATGCTTCGTCTGACGGGGTGTTGGGCAATGTGTACGGCGGCGTTCATCGTCTCAGCGCAGCAACCGGATAGCAAATCGGCGGCACCTAAACCCGCCTTGACGGTGACAGTGGCGCAACCGCAAAGCCAGCAACTCTCGCAGCGTTTGAGTGCCAACGGCAGCGTGGCCGCGTGGCAAGAGGCCAGCGTTGGCGCAGAAATTGGTGGCCTTCGATTGACACAAGTGCGAGTCAACGTCGGCGATCAAGTCAAAGCTGGCCAAGTGTTGGCGGTGTTTGCCAACGATTCGGTGCTGGCAGAAATCAACCAAGTCAAGGCTGCGCTCAACGAAGCCCGCGCCGTGGCTTCAGAAGCGCAAGCCAATGCCGACCGCGCCCGCGCCTTGCAGCCCAGCGGCGTCATCAGCGCGCAGCAGTACAACAAAGACGTGACCGCCGAAGCCACAGCCAAGGCCCGTGTCGAGTCTGCACAGGCCAACTTGGCGGTCAGTGAATTGCGTTTGCAGCAAACACAGGTGCGTGCCCCTGACAGCGGTGTCATCTCGTCGCGCACAGCCAGTGTCGGCTCGGTGGTGGGATTGGGCAGTGAATTGTTCCGCTTGATTCGCGGCAACCGCTTAGAGTGGCGCGCTGACTTGGTGTCAAGCGAATTATTCAAAATCAAACCCGGTCAAAAAGTGCGCATCACTGTAGCCAGCGGTGCCGAAGTCAGCGGCCAAGTGCGCATGCTCGCACCGACGGTAGATGCACAAAACCGCACGGGCATGGTGTATGTGGATTTGCCGGCATCGGCACAAGGCTTGCTCAAGCCCGGCATGTTTGTGCGCGGTGAATTCGAGTTCGGCAGCACCAAAGCATTATTGGTGCCGCAACAGTCCTTGGTGGTGCGCGATGGGTTTCAAAAAGTGTATGTGGTGGGTCCCGACCAGCGTGTCAAATTGTTCAAGGTGAGTGTCGGTCGCCGGCAAGGTGACATGATTGAAATCACGTCAGGTTTGCCATTGGATGCCAATGTAGTGGTGCGCGGTGCCGGTTTTTTGACCGTGGGTGACTTGGTGAAAGTCGTGCCATGAATGTGTCCGCCTGGTCGATCCGCAACCCGGTACCCGGCGTGGTACTTTTTGTATTGCTGAGTTTTGCAGGTTTGTTGTCCTTCAACAGCATGAAGGTACAAAATTTCCCCGACCTTGATTTGCCCACCATTGTCATCACCGCATCTTTGCCTGGGGCATCGCCCGGACAAATGGAAACCGAGGTGGCGCGCAAAATTGAAAATGCCGTGGTTTCAGCCCAAGGCTTGAAAAATATTTACACCAAGGTGCAAGATGGCTCGGTGTTGATCACCTGTGAATTCAGGATTGAGAAGCCCATACAAGAGGCATTGGACGAAATTCGTTCAGCGGTTAACTTGGCGCGCAGCGACTTGCCAAGTGACTTGCTAGAGCCGATTGTCAAAAAGCTTGACTTCACCGGTGGACCGGTGTTGGCGTTCACCATCACGTCGCCTAATTTTGATGAAGAAGGTTTGAGTTGGTTTGTCGACCAAACAGTTGTCAGGCGACTGCTCTCTATCAAAGGGGTGGGTGCTGTCAATCGGGTTGGCGGCGTGCAGCGACAAGTTGAAATCGCACTCGACCCAGTTCGCATGCAAGCCTTGCGTATTTCTGCAACCGATGTGTCGCGCCAATTGCGCCAAGTGCAAAGCGAAAGCGCCGGAGGACGCACCGATTTGGGTGGCAGTGAACAGCCTTTGCGTACCTTGGCCACTGTGAGTTCTGCTGCTGAATTGGCAGACCTTGAGATCGCAGTTGGGGAAGGGGGGCGGGTTCGATTGAGTGACATCGCAACAGTGACCGACACCTTTGCAGAAAAGCGCTCGGCGGCTTATTTGAATGGCAAACAGGTGGTTGGTTTCGAGGTGGCGCGCAGCCGAGGTGCCAGCGAAGTTGATGTCGGGGACCGGGTATTCAAAGCTTTGGAAGAGTTACGCGCTACCCATCCGGATGTGACCATCACCACAGCGTTTGACTTTGTCACCCCGGTCAAGGACGAGTACAACGCATCCTTGATTTTGTTGTACGAAGGCGCTTTGCTGGCAGTGCTGGTGGTGTGGTTGTTTTTGCGCGATTTGCGCGCCACGTTTGTATCTGCGGTGGCCTTGCCCTTGTCAGTGTTGCCCGCCTTCATTGGCATGTGGTATTTGGGTTTTTCTATCAACGTCATCAGCTTGTTGGCCTTGTCGTTGGTGGTGGGCATTTTGGTGGATGACGCCATCGTTGAGGTGGAGAATATCGAGCGGCATTTGCACATGGGCAAAACGCCTTTCGTTGCGGCGATGGAAGCGGCCGATGAAATCGGCTTGGCAGTGATTGCCACCACCTTCACTTTGGTGGCGGTGTTCTTGCCCACAGCATTCATGAGTGGTGTGCCGGGTAAATTTTTTGTGCAATTTGGTTGGACTGCTGCGTTGGCGGTGTTCGCTTCCTTGGTGGTGGCGCGTATTCTCACGCCCATGATGGCCGCCTACATACTCAAGCCATCGAACAAACCGGTCGTGGTGCCGTTTTGGATGCCTACTTATTTGCGCATGGTGCGCTGGTGTTTGCACCATCGGTTTTGGACAGCCTTGGGCGCTGCCGCTTTTTTCATCGCGTCGCTCAGCCTGATTCCTTTGTTACCCACCGGTTTTATTCCGCCCGATGACAACTCGCAAACGCAAGTGGGTATCGAATTGCCGCCTGGTACATCGTTGGCGTTCACCGAAAAAATCGCTGAAGAAGTGCGCCAACGTGTGATCAGTTTGCCGCAGGTCAAGTCGGTCTACACCACCATCGGTGGCGGCTCCGCGGGGTCAGACCCCAGCATGCCGCAGGCCAGTGCCGAAACCCGCATGGCCACGCTCACCATCCAATTGACAGCGCGAGGCGAGAGGCCGCGCAAAGGTGTGATTGAAAAAGAAATACGCCAAATGTTGTCTGACATGCCGGGCATGCGGGTCAAGGTCGGGCTGGGTTCTTCGGGCGAAAAATACCTGGTCATGTTGACGGGCGATGACCCCACCGTATTGCAGCAAACCGCCACTGCATTTGAGCGTGAGTTGCGCGCCATCCCTGGACTGGGGTCAGTCATCTCTAGCGCCAGTTTGGTGCGCCAAGAAATTGCCGTGTTGCCGGACTTTGCGCGGGCCGCAGATTTAGGCGTGACCAGCGCTGCTATCGGCGAAACATTGCGTATCGCCACCATGGGGGATTACAACGTGGCACTGCCCAAGTTGAACTTGGCGCAACGCCAAGTGCCCATCATGGTCAAACTGGCAGACAGTGCGCGTCAAGATTTGGAACTGCTGGGGCGCTTGACCGTGCCCGGTGCGCGCGGCCCGGTGTTGCTGGCTGAAGTGGCGCGCCTAGAGCCCAGCGGCGGCCCGGCGGTGATTGACCGTTACAACCGCGAGCGCAATATCCAATTCCAAATTGAACTCTCGGGTGTGGGCTTGGGCGACGCCAAAGAAGCGTTGAAAAATTTGTCTTCGGTCAAAGAACTGCCGCCTGGTATCAAGCTGGTTGAAGTGGGTGATGCCGAGGTGATGGAGGAGTTGTTTGCCAGTTTTGCGGTGGCCATGCTGACGGGTATCTTGTGTATTTACTTGGTGCTCGTGTTGTTATTCAAAAGCGTGTTGCACCCGGTCACTATTTTGGCGGCCTTGCCGCTGTCTATCGGCGGCGCGTTTGTGGCTTTGTTATTGACGGGCAAGAGTTTTTCCATGCCGTCACTCATTGGTTTGATCATGCTCATGGGCGTGGCCACCAAAAATTCTATTTTGCTGGTGGAGTACGCCATTGTGGCGGAGCGGGACTTGGGCTTTAGCCGTTTTGACGCCCTCATGGACGCCTGTGAAAAACGGGCTCGCCCCATCATCATGACCACCATTGCCATGGGCGCTGGCATGTTTCCGATTGCCGCCGGTTGGGGCAGTTCCGATTCAAGCTTTCGCTCGCCCATGGCGGTGTCAGTGATCGGCGGCTTGATCACTTCCACCTTCCTCAGTTTGCTGGTGATTCCGGCGGTGTATTTGTATGTAGATGACTTGGGTCAGTTTTTCAGCAGATTGTGGGCACGATTGAAACGCTGAATTCAACCCGGATGTAATTCAGCTATCAATTCAATTTCTACACAGGCACCCATTGGTAATTGCGCCACACCGAACGCACTGCGTGCATGTGCGCCTGCCTCACCAAGGATGTACACCAACAGTTCGCTGCAACCATTGGTAACCAAATGGTGTTCGGTGTAACTGCTGCTGGAATTGACCAGGCTGACCACTTTGACAATGCGTCTGATGCGGTTGAGGTCGCCAGCACAAGCCGCTTGCAGCGTGCCCAATAAATCTACGGCGATGGACTCGGCCGCTTGCCGGCCGATGTCGGTATCCATGTTGGTGCCGAGTTGACCCACCCAAGGCTTGCCATCTTTTTTGGCAATATGGCCGCTGATAAACAGCAAGTTGCCGGTTTGAACATAGGGCACATAAGCCGCAGCGGGCACAGAAACATCGGGCAATTGGATGTTTCGTTCTTTCAGTCGTTGGTGAATCGCCATGGGAGTCCTTTAAAAATGAATCAAAAAGAATGCGCATTGCATTGTCATGCCATTCGGTGGGGTGTTTAGGGCATTTTGCACTTGCTTGGCTCAAGTATTGGCTGAACAATCCGATCGAAGAACGCCGATATGGTTTATCGAACAGGCATGCACACCATGAAAACATATTTAATTCACTTTCGCCATCTTGCGATGTTCTTGGCTTTATGGGCAGCGTTTGCGTCAAACATCACACTGGCCAATGATGTGGATGACCAAGGGCGCTTGATTGCCGGACCCTTGGAAACAGATTTGGTAGAGCGTGGCTATTTGTTTTATCCATTGCGCGTTTTGCCGTTGCAAACTGCACCGGTCAGCCCAAACGTTTCCTTACCCGCTGTGCCTTTGCCGCAAGACGTGTCGCCTGCACCTGTACCTGTACCTGCACCAGTTGCCATGTCGACAACAACCCCTGCGCCTGCCATCATGGCCCCTCAAGCAGCCAAACCCACGGCAGCATCGGTTCTGGTGCATCGCATTGAGCCGATCAAAGCAGCACCCTTGCCCCCGGCCAAAAGCTTGCCCGCCGCAACTGACCAGTAACCGCTGCTGGCATCAAGTTTCTTCGGTCCGGGTCGATGTATCAGTCATGCAATTATTTTCATTCATACGAAGCGTTGTGACAGTTGTTTGGCTGAGCGGCATGGCCGTTGGCAGTGCGCAGGCCGAATGGACTGAATTGATGAAAGACGATGACATCACCTATGTGTGGGACAAGGACTCGGTGCGTGCAGTTCATGTGAGCCGTATCGCTTGGACCATGACCCTATTGACCGCCAAAGGCGTCAAAGCGCCGAATGGCGAGGAATACCAGTCGTCCATGGCGCGTTGGCGCGTCAATTGCAAAACTGATTCGTTCGTCAAGCTCTCTGAGAGCTTTTACGCCAAGGCAGATGGCAAAGGCCGCGAGGTGGCTTTTTACGAAGCTGCGGACTGGCGTCCACGCGACGCGGCGATTCGTCCGGGCTCGTACCTGTCACTCTTGAAAAAACAGATTTGTACTAGCGCTCAATCCTGACCTTCACTATTAGAGTGACATGTCTGTGCGGTAAATGCCCGGCAGACATGAAAGGATGAGTTTGCACGCACTCGGCGGTCCGGCACCTGGTTTGCTCGCGTGGGCGGCCGGTACATTTATCCAACTGTTTCAACCCCTACTGTGGCCGCTGGGTCATTACGCAGCGATAGGTGTTGTCAGCGCAAGCGCTTGGTTGGTGAGCCACTTTCTGATCAGTCTGCGCTTGGTTTATCCCGCACACCATGTGTGCTTGCGCATGGTGTGCGTTGCGTGCGTGGCATTTGCCCTCACGGGTTGGCGTGCGGTGAATTTTCAACAGCAATCGTTGTTGCCGGCGCTCGAAGGGGTTGACCTGTGGGTCACTGGTGTGGTGGCAGAGATGCCGCAGAGCAGGGCGGATGGCGTTCGCTTCAAGTTCAAGGTTGAGCAAGCCTTGCGACACGACGATGGCAATCCAGTTCAATTGCCAGATTCGCTCAGTCTGGGTTGGTACAGCGGCAGCTTCGATAGCGAGGCCAAGGCGTTGCCTGCACTTCGGGCCGGAGAGCGCTGGCGCATGCCCGTGCGACTCAAACGCCCTCATGGTTTGGTCAACCCGGCTGGGTTTGATGCCGAATTGTGGATGTGGTCGCAAGGCTTGCAAGCCAGCGGCCATGTGCGCGAGGTCCACATACCGCAGCGCTTGGGCAGCACATGGCATGCCTTGGTGGAGCAATGGCGTCAGTCCACCCGCGAGGCTATGTACCGTGCGGTCGGCGACAGCCGTTGGGCAGGGCAAATGGCAGCCTTGCTGATAGGTGATCAGTCCAGTATCAACACCAAAGACTGGGAGGTGTTTCAGCGCACAGGCATTGCCCATTTGATGAGTATTTCGGGCTTGCACATTACCGTGTGGGCGTTGATCGCGCGCCGTTTGGTCAGCGTGATTTGGCGACACAGCGATCTGCTGGGTCGTTCGTGGTGTTTGCGTTATCCGGCAGTGCTGGCGGGCTTATGGGGCGGTTTGTGTTTTGCTTGGGCGTATGCATTGTTCAGCGGTTGGGGCGTGCCTGCGCAACGTACCGTGTGCATGTTGACTGTGGTCAGTTTGTTGCAATGGCGAGCTTGTCGCTGGCCGGTGTGGGAGTGCTGGTTTTTGGCGGCAGCAGCGGTAGGTGTGTGGGACCCGTGGGCGTTGTTGCAGCCCGGGTTTTGGTTGAGCTTTGTGGCGGTAGGTGTGTTGTTTTTAATACCGCAACAGTCGCAAATTTCGCTGGCGAGCAGCTTAGTTTTGGCTTCAATGTGGCAACGTGTCAAAGGCCATTTGCAACAACTGTGGCGCGAACAATGGTGGTTGACACTCGCCCTGACACCGCTGACCTTGTGGTTGTTTCAACAGGTCAGTGTGGTGGGCCTAGGGGTCAATTTGTTGGCTATTCCTTGGGTCACGCTGGTGGTCATACCTTTGGCCTTTGCCGGTCTGCTGTGGTCGCCGTTGTGGCAAGTCGGTGGTTTGGCGTTGCAAGCGCTGATGTCCATGCTGGAGCCCTTGTCTTCTTTGCCATGGGCGGTCTGGCGCAGTGCCGCTCCCCCTTGGTGGCTAGGTTTGTTGGGTCTGGTGGGTGGTGTGGTGTGGATTCGTTATCGGCAGCTTGTTGCGCGGGCTGTCGCATTGGTGTGTTGGTTACCCATGTTGCTGTGGCAATCGCCACGGCCCGTACCTGGCGCGGTTCAATTGTTGTTTGCAGATGTCGGACAAGGCAACGCAGTACTGGTGCGAACCGCGCAACACAGTTTGATGTTCGATACCGGCCCACGTTTTGGTGTGGACAGCGACGCGGGACAACGTGTGTTGTTGCCTGTGTTGCAGCACATGGACGAGCGCATTGACGCTTTGGTACTGAGCCACCAAGACAGCGACCACACAGGTGGCGTTTTAAGCCTGAAGGCACAGCATTCACAGGCCTTGGTCTGGTCTTCCATCACACAAGACCATTGGTTGTCGCAACGACTTGACATGCAGCAATGCAGCGCTGGACAACGCTGGCAATGGGATGGCGTGTTGTTTGAATTTATCCACCCCTTGGCCAGCGATTACGACAAACCATTCAGCCCGAACGCGCGCAGTTGTGTGTTGCGCATACAAGCCCAAGGCCAAACGGTGTTGCTGACGGCAGACATTGAAGCGCTGCAGGAGCAGGCCTTGTTGCAACGCATGGGTGTGGCACTCAAGGCCGATGTGTTGCTGGTGCCGCACCACGGCAGCAAAACTTCATCCACGCAAGGTTTCATCGACACGGTGCAACCGCGTTGGGCCTTGTTCCAACATGGGTACCGCAATCGCTACGGCCACCCCGCTCCAGAGGTGGTGCAACGCTATGCGTCACGCGGCATTCGCATGTTGCATTCCCCGTCTTGCGGCGCCATGCATTGGAGCAGTGATCAACCGCAAGAGGTACTGTGTCAACGGGATTTAGATAAGCGGTATTGGCGCTTCTGATTTATTTGCAGCAACAGGTTGTTCAGCCTTTTCTGCCCGTTGCCATCAAACTGTCAAACGGCATTTCACAGAACTGCGACCACAGCACATACTCGTCTCTGAACTTGGACCATGGGCCGTGAATCTTTTTAAACGCCGGACTGGTGTCGATCATCTCGGTCATGAATTGCTGGTTGGCTTTGTAGCAAGCCTGCAATATTTCAGGTGAAAAACGTTTGAGCTGCGCGCCGTTGCTGATGAGCCGGCGCAAGGCGGCAGGGTTGGTGGCATCGTACTTGGCGGTAGACCACTGGTTGGCCTCGGCGGCTGCGATTTTCAACACCGCTTTGTATTCGGCAGGCAAAGCATTAAACGCTTTTTGGTTGACGAACAAGGACAGCGTGGCCGAGCCTTCCCACCATCCAGGGTAGTAATAGTATTTCGCCACTTTGTTCAGGCTGAGATGTTCGTCATCAGCCGGACCGACAAATTCGGCAGCATCAATCACACCTTTTTCCAGCGCTTGGTACAAGTCGCCGGGTGGTAACTGTTGTGCCACTACACCGAGCTTGGCCAATACTTTGCCCGCCAGACCACCCACGCGCATTTTCAAACCATTGAAGTCGGCTGCGGTCTTTATTTCCTTGCGGTACCAACCCGCCATTTGTGCCCCGGTATTGCCCACAGGCATGGCGGTGACGCCGTAGTTGGCATAAAACTCATTCAGCAATTCAATGCCGCCACCCACATACATCCACGCGTTTTGCGCGCGTGTACCCATGCCGAAGGGGAGGGCAGTGCCAAAGCCAAACGCCGGGTCTTTGCCGATATAAAAATAGCTGGCACTGTGACCTGCCTCGACGGTGCCGTTTTGCACACCGTCCAACACTTGCAACGCGGGCAGCAATTCGCCAGCCGCATGCAGACTGATTCTGAAACGTCCTCCGGTCAGTTCGCCTACGCGTTTGCACATCATGTCGACCGCGCCGTAAATCGTGTCCAAAGATTTTGGATAGCTAGAGGCCAGCCGCCAGCGGATTTCAGGCCGTGAGGATTGCGCGATGGCCGGGGCGGCGAGGGCAGTTGCGGCTGTCGCGCCGATCGCGCTGCGGGTGAGAAAGTTTCTGCGTTGCATTGTTTTTGTCTCCTTGTTTGGCGGCGCTGGCATCTGGTCAAAGAGCAGCCCAAGATAAATATCTGCTATGCCTGCTCCGCCACCCGCTTGCTGATATGCGCCAGTGCTTCTTCCACTTGGTCTATCAATATCAAACACAAATCGCCGGGGTTTAATTTGTCAAGCGCATAGTCGATGGCGATGAACTCACCTTGTATTTCCGCAATGTCGCGGGTCAGCGTGGCGTCTTTCAAACCCTGGCGTAACAGCGCGATCACTTCGCCATTAGCACGCCCCCTTTGGCAGGCGTCCTCAAACAGCACCACGCGTTCAAATGCATCCCCGATCACCCGGGTTTGCTCGCGAATATCTTCATCGCGCCGGTCACCGGCACCACTGATGACCACGCTGCGTTCTTTGGCCGGTAAGTTGGTGACGGCTTGCACCAATGCTTTGATGGCGTCAGGGTTGTGTCCATAGTCGGCAATGATGGTGGCACCCTTGTAGCTGAACATATTGAAGCGACCAGGGACCGCCTCAGTATCACTGACAAAAGTGGACAAGCCTTGACAAATAGTGGTCCACGGCAAATGGATGGCCCATGCGGCACCGATAGCAGCCATGGCGTTTTCCACCTGAAAACCGATGGCGCCGTTTTGTGTCAATGGCACTTCTTGCAAAGTCATACGCACTTGCTGTGCACCTTCTTGCGCGACGATATGTCCGTCTTGCACACACAGCACGCGCTTGCCTTGGGCGCGGTGCGTGGCCAACACCGGATGGTGCGGGTCAACTGCAAAAAACGTGACTTGCCCCGGGCAACTCGACGCCATGGCAGCGACCATCGGGTCGCTGGCGTTCAACACGGCCATGCCATTGGGCGCGACGTTTTGCACGATGACGCGCTTGAGCACTGCCAAGTCTTCCACGGTGCTGATGTAGTTCAAACCCAGGTGATCGCCTGCGCCTATATTAGTGACGACAGCCACCTGACAGCGGTCAAACGCCAAGCCTTCGCGCAACATGCCGCCGCGCGCGGTCTCAAGCACCGCTGCGTCCACGTCCGGATGCATGAGCACGCTGCGTGCGCTGCGCGGGCCACTGCAGTCGCCGGTGTCGAGTTGCAAACCGTTGACAAACACGCCATCGGTGTTGGTCATGCCGGTGCGTAAACCGCTGGTGCGCAAGAGGTGCGCGCACAAACGCACTGTGGTGGTTTTGCCGTTGGTGCCGGTGACGGCAATCAACGGAATACGACCGTCTTGCCCGTTGGCAAACATGGTGTCGATGATGGCGCTGCCGACATCGCGGCCCTTGCCGAAGGAGGGTTGCAAATGCATGCGCAAACCGGGTGCGGCGTTCACCTCAACGATGCCGCCATTTTGTTCTTCCAAAGGCTTGATGACTGATTCACACACCACGTCCACACCACACACATCCAGGCCGACCATTTGCGCGGCCATGACCGCACGCGCTGCCACCTCGGGGTGCACGTCGTCGGTCACGTCGGTGGCAGTGCCGCCGGTAGACAAATTGGCGTTGTTGCGCAACACCACCCGTGTCCCTTTGAGCGGCACGCTGTCGGCATCAAAGCCTTGCTCTTTCAAGCGCGCCACGGCAATGTCGTCAAAGCGGATTTTGGTGAGCGATGTGGCGTGACCGTCGCCACGGCGTGGGTCTGCATTGACTTTCTCAACCAATTGACGCACGGAGGATGTGCCGTCGCCCACCACCAACGGCGGTTCACGGCGTGCAGCGGCGACCATGCGGTCACCGACCACCAGCAAACGGTAATCGCTGCCCGGCAAAAAACTCTCGACCATGATGTCGTCGCGGTATTCCAACGCGTTGTTGAATGCCTGCATCACTTCTTCGCGGGTGCGGATGTTGACCACCACCCCTTTGCCTTGGTTGCCGTCGCGCGGTTTGACCACCACAGGCAGGCCAATGTCTTGTGCTGCCGCCCACGCGTCTTCTGCGCTGTGCACAGGACGGCCGCGCGGCACGGGGACGCCTGCGGCCATCAACAGTTTTTTGCTGAGTTCTTTGTCTTGCGCGATGGATTCGGCGATGGCGCTGCTCGCATCTGTTTCCGCAGCTTGTATGCGACGTAGTTTGCTGCCCCAACCGAATTGCACCAAGCTGGCATCGGTGAGTCTGCGAAATGGAATACCACGGGCCAATGCAGCGTTCACGATGGCTCCAGTGGAGGGTCCAAGGCGAATGTCTTCGTCTAGTTCGCGCAAGGTGTTCAATGCTGCGTCCACATCAAAGTTGCCAGATGTGAAGGCGGCTGTGCAAAGTTTCTCAGCCAGTTGCATCGCAAGCTTGCCAACATGCTCTACCGAGTACTCGACCACCACTTGAAACAATCCTGCCTCAGGAGTGGGTGTGGTGCGGCTGAATGTCACTGGGCATCCAGCTTGTATTTGCAAATGCAATACCGTGGCCTCTAGTGCATGGGCCATGCCCAACTGTGCGTCGCTTTCGGTTGGTTGTAAACGACCTAAACCAGGGAACATGTGTCGCAGGCGTTTTTCGTAGGCTTGCTGATCTGCACTCAGATCACTCTCAAGACCGGGCGTGCAGCGCACCATGGCTTCGATGGCGGTATGGCGCGTCCACAAATTGGGGCCGCGCAGTGCGCGAATGCGGGTGACTTCCATCAGGCGTTTTTCCTTGCTAGGTCAATATTGGCGATGGCCGCGGGTTGCCCGTAGTTTTTCAAACCAGCGCGAATCAAGTCGGGTGTCATGTCCAGCGCCCAAGCCACTGCCACTGAAGCAAGCAGATTGTGCGTGCTTAGCTTGCCGTCGCTCAGGTGTTTGGCGATGGCCGGAAAATCCAGTTGCAGCAAACTGTGTTCATGTGTGCCGCGAGACATCATCACCTGGCCGTTTGAAAAATACACAGCGCGTCCTTGTTTTGCCAAATGTGCTTGTATGCAGGCGTTGTGCGCATCGTTGGCGTAATAAATGACTTCTCCATCGCACAAATCGGCCAGTTCAACCACGGCTTCATCTTCGGCGTTTAGCACGGCAGCGCCCTCGGGCAACACCAGGTCAATTTGGGTGCGCACCACGCTACGCACTTGCTCGGGCGTGAGGATGTCGTGGTCTTGCAAGCCGATGTGGTCCGGCATGTCGGTGAGCACCCCGACATGGCAGCGGTCATAAGGCAAGCCTTCTTCTAACACTTGCAGTGGCGTGTTTTCAAACACGGCTGCGTCCAACGAGCGGTTGATCAGCAAACGCTGACTGGCTTCAAACACCCGTGCGTCTTTCGGATCAACCAAGCGTTGGTTCATGAAAAGACCACGCGATGACGCCAACCCCGTGCGCTTGCCGGACAAATGGATCAGCCAATTGACCAGATGCGCCAGTTCTGTGGTGTGGTTGCGCCCCATGATGCCCACCACCGGAATGCGCGTGGGTTGTTTGGCGTCAAATAAATGCGCAACGATGTCTTTGCCTACCGGTCTTGGTTTGCCAATGGCAGGTTTCAAATGCATGAGCAAGCCCGGGCCTGCGTTAACCTCAACCACCGCGCCACCTTGCTCGTGCAAGGGTTTGCCAATGTCTTGTGCCACCAAGTCAATGCCAGCGATATCTAAACCGACCACACGTGCTGCCAGCACCACCAGAGCAGCGACTTGCGGGTGTACGTTGTCGGTGACATCAATGCCCATGTTGCCGGTGCGCTGCACCACAACCACACGGTCTTTTGCGGGAATGCTTTGAGCCCCTAGTCCCTGGCGTTGCAATTCAAGCACGGCAGTGGGGAGGTCATTTAATCGAATGGTGTCCAGCGGATAGTCTTCTTCTTCGCCGCGTCTTGGGTCAGAGTTGATTTGCAATTCAATCAATGCTTCAACCGTGTGCAAGCCGTCACCAACAATGCGCGCGGTTTCGCCGCGTGAGGCTGCCACGACTTGGTTGCCGACCACCAGCAGCCGGTGCTCATCACCCGGAATAAAGCGCTCGACCATGACATCGGTGCCTTCGCGTTGCGCCACCAAAAACGCGGCCTCAATGTCTTCACGTTGGCGCAAGTCCAGCGCCACGCCACGGCCATGGTTGGCGTCGGTGGGTTTGACCACCACCGGCAGACCGATGTCTTGCGCCACTTCCCATGCCTCATGCGAAGAATTCACCACCTCGCCTGCGGGAATAGGAACACCGCATTGGCTGAGTAACGATTTGGTCAGGTCTTTGTCGCTAGAAATACTTTCAGCAATGGCACTGGTGCGATCGGTTTCAGCGGTCCAAATGCGCCGCTGGAACGACCCGTAGCCGAGTTGCACCAAATTGCCCGAGGTCAGCCTGATGGAGGGGATGCGAAGGTCGGTGGCGGCATCCACAATGCATGCAGTGCTTGGCCCCAAGCACAGGCGGTCGACCAAACCTTTGAGTTTGCTGACAGTGTCTTTGAGGTCAAACGCGGTGTTGTTGATGGCCGCCATCACCAAGTCGCGGGCAGCGAGCATGCTTTCTTTGCCCACTTCCTCCTGACGGGTGCGTATCACGACTTTGTAGACACCGCGTTGACTGGTCTCACGCGCTTTGCCAAAACCCACTTGCATGCCCGCCAAGGTTTGCAATTCAATCGCCACGTGTTCCATGATGTGTCCGCACCATGTGCCTTCGTTGAGACGTTGTAAAAATCCGCCGCGCTCACCTATGCCGCATCGGTGCTCGACCATGCCGGGCAACCAAGCATTTAAACGTTCGACAAAACCGGGCAGTGTGTGTGAGGGGTGGTCTTCCAACTTACCTAAGTCGACCCAAGCTTCTATGACAGGTCGGTAGGTCCATACATTGGGGCCGCGCAAATAACGCATGCGCAAGATGGCGATATCAGGAAATGTCATGAGGGTAAGACTTGTGTGTGCGGAGCAAGAAACTGGGAGTGAGGCAGGGTTAGAATGGTTTCACTGTAGGTCATCATAAAAAGAATGAATATTCCCTCTCAAGTTGCGCCAGTGCTGCTGGATGTGCCAGCCTTGTGGCGTCGGGAACTGCAGCTTCAATTGACATCAGAAGAAAACGTTCTAGCTTGGCTGGAGGTTGACCTCGACGCCCGATTGTATTTCGCTAACAGCTTGCTGGTTCTGACGGCTGAACGGCTGATTTGGTGTGTTTCTGATGTGCAAGATGTTTGGCACAGTTTGCCTTTGCTTGCGACATGCCGCATGGAATTGTCTGACCATGCAGGCGTGGGACATTTGCGGTTGCTCGATTCACAGCAGCAACTGGCTGATTGGCGCTTTACCTTGGGCCGCAACCTGCAAGCCAGTGCATTGCTGACCCGCTTTAACCAACGCATGTCGGGACAAACTGAAGGTGTGGCGCTTACTTGGTGTGAGGCATGTCATGCGCCATTGGACAGCGCAGATGCAAGCTGTCGCAGCTGCGAGCTGGCGCAAGAAGAGACACCGGTATCGACTTGGAGTTTGTTTCGCTTGTGGCGCTTTGCCAAGCCTTACCAAGGCCAGTTATTTTTGGGTTTTTGCTTGACATTGGCTTCAACCGCTGCCACCTTGGTTCCGCCCTATCTGACCATGCCTCTCATGGACGATGTATTGATTCCATTTCAAAACGGACAGCAGATCGATACCTCTTTGGTCACCATGTATTTGGGGGGCTTGTTGGGCGCGGCATTGTTTGCATGGGGATTGGGCTGGTTCAAAACCTACGTGCTGGCTTTGGCGTCAGAGCGTATCGGTGCCGACTTGCGGTCCACCGCCTATGAGCATTTGTTGAAGCTTTCTTTGGAATATTTTGGCGGTCGCCGCACGGGCGACTTGATGACGCGTATTGGCAGTGAGACCGACCGCTTGTGCGTGTTCTTGTCTTTGCATCTACTCGACTTCGCCACCGACGTGTTGATGATTTTGATGACGGCCATTATCTTGTTCAGCATCGACCCGTGGCTGGCTTGTGCCACCTTGCTGCCGTTGCCATTCATTGCGTGGTTGATACATATCGTGCGTGACCGCTTGCGAACTGGTTTTGAAAAAATAGATCGGGTTTGGTCTGAATTGACCAATGTCTTGGCCGACACCATCCCGGGTATCCGCGTGGTCAAAGCATTTGCCCAAGAGCAACGCGAAGCACAGCGATTTCAAGAGGCCAACAAGCACAACCTGGCGGTCAATGACCGCCTCAATTTTTTATGGTCATTGTTTTCTCCAACCGTAACCTTGGTCACTGAAATCGGTTTGTTGGTGGTGTGGGCATTTGGTGTTTGGCAAGTCGCGAATCACCAAGTCACGGTAGGTGTATTGACCGCATTTCTCGCCTACAGCACACGGTTTTATGCCCGGCTTGACGCCATGAGTCGCATCGTGTCACACACACAAAAAGCCGTTGCAGGAACCAAGCGCATCTTTGAAATTTTGGACCATGTCTCCAGCGTGCCCGAGCCTGTCAACCCGGTGGCCTTGCCTGAAGTGGTGGGTCGCATACAAATCAGCAACGCCGGTTTTCGCTATGGCAACCGTGCGGTGATCAAAGACCTGACGCTAGACATTGCCCCTGGCGAAATGATTGGTTTGGTGGGACAAAGCGGTTCAGGTAAAAGCACTTTGGTGAATTTGATATGCCGCTTTTACGACCTGAGTGAAGGAGCGATCCGCATAGACGGTATCGACATCAGAGACATACGCATTGCAGATTACAGGCGCCATATTGGTTTGGTATTGCAAGAACCTTTTTTATTTTTTGGCACCATCGCTGACAACATCGCTTATGGAAAACTTGGGGCTTCGCGTCAAGAGATTGTCGCCGCGGCCAGGGCTGCGCATGCCCACGAATTTATTTTGCGCCTGCCGCAGGGCTACGACTCATTGGTGGGCGAACGCGGACAAGGGCTGTCGGGTGGAGAGCGTCAGCGCATCTCCATCGCGCGCGCTTTGCTGATTGACCCTCGCATATTGATCATGGACGAAGCGACATCCTCGGTGGACACTGAGACCGAGCAAGAAATTCAAAAGGCGCTAGACAATTTGGTGCGTGGGCGCACCACCATCGCGATTGCCCACCGTTTGTCCACCTTGCGCCGCGCCGATCGATTGGTGGTTATGGAGCATGGTCAATTGGTAGAGCAAGGGCAGCACGATGAACTGCTGGCCAGTCAAGGCGCTTACTGGCGTTTGTACGAAGCGCAGGCGCGCCAAAAGCAAGCCGAAGAAATGGGTTTGACACTCGGCACGCTCAAGGAGCATAAGGAGCACAAGGTATGAGCCGCGAGGCATTCGAGCTGAGTTTGTCCGAGCAAGGCCATTGGCAATTGCGTTTGCATCAGGTGTTGTACCAACCCGTGGTGGTGGTGCGCGCATTCCCGATTGGGGCGCCCGATGAAGCGGTGTCTATTTTGGACACAGACGGGCATGAGCTATTGTGGTTGGCCGAGCCTTTGACCTTGCCCGAAGCACAAAAACAATCGGTTTTTGCTGCGCTGCAAGCCCGTGAATTCATGCCTGAAATTCAACGCGTGGACTGTGTCAGCAGTTTTTCAACCCCATCGATTTGGACAGTGCAAACCCACCGTGGTGTGACGCAGTTTGTGTTGCGTGGCGAAGAAGATATTCGCCGTATCAGTGCCAAAACGCTGATCGTGGCCGATGAGCACGGCGTGCAGTTTTTGATTCGTGATTTACCTGCGCTAGACCGCTACAGCCGCAAGTTACTGGATCGCTTTTTATAAATAGCTAAACCTTTGATGGCCAGCAGGTGTCATCATTTATTTGACACGCACGCACGAGAAATTTTTTCACCGCGCGTCCAGCAAGGACTTTTTGTATCGTTGTCCACAGAAGGCAAGCCTTCCATATCGATACGAACAGGCAAGGTGTCAAAACGGGTGACGCCACGTTTGTCCAAATACAGTTTTAACAACCAAGCTTGACGCTGAAATTCATTGTCGGTTTCTTTCATGACAAAGTTGCCAACGCTGAAGATCACTGGCTTGCCTTTGTAAATTGAAATATCTTGCGTGACATGCGGATGACCACCGATGACCGCATCGGCACCTGCGTCAATCATGCGTTGTGCAAGCAAACGTTGTCTGGCATTGGCTTGTCTTTCATTCTCCCAACCCCAGTGCATGATGGGTATGACCACATCTGCACGATGAAATTTTCTGGCCGCTTTGATGTCAGCCTCTACTTGCTGGTCCTCGCTCCAAGCCACACCGGGCGTGTTGTGACCGGCCTCAAAACTGCGCGGGTGAAATTCGTTGTAGCTCAGTACAGCGATACGCAAGCCGTGCCGCTGGAACACCAATGGCGTGTGTGCTTGTTTCAAGTTCATGCCGCCACCGACTTGTTCAAGACCGGAGCGCTCTATCAGTTGCAGCATGTCTGCAAATGCCTCGGGTCCAAAGTCGCCACTGTGGTTGTTGGCCAAGGCAACCGCATCAAAATGTTTTTTGACAACAGCAAGCACACGTGGATGTGCTTTGAACGTGTATACCTTGTCCCCGGCTTGCCCCAAAGTTGACACCACACATTCAAGGTTGGCGATGCGAATATCCCCGTTCTTCAAGTACGTCTCAAATTCAGCAAACGGGTCACCACCTTGCGCAATCAGTTCTCCTGCGGAGTCGTCCAACACGGTGTCTCCCGCAAACACCAAACTAACTTCTTGCGTGGCATGTGCGCCCAAGGCAACACCCATCGAAACGATCAAGCCCCATACCCATACCCATGGATGGCGTTTTTTCATGGCTTGATACCTCCCAACCAACAACGGTACATCAGTTCACGCTCAATCGGACCGCCATAAATATGTTGCTCACCCGTCAGCAGTACAGCGTGGCGACTGGGCTTGAAGGGAGAAAAATACTTGGCCTCTTGCAGCAGCACTGGGCGCGGCTCCTGTTGCAGATAGGTATAAATCAGCACGTGGTCCAATTTGCCGCGTGTGGCCGACATGACCACTTTGAACAAAAAGCGCTCGGCAATGTCGACGGGCACCACCTCATAGGGCTCCGCCACCGGTGTGGCGTGCACCACCTGTGTGGAGCCCGCATACGTCACTTCGCAACGCAAAAAAGGGCTGGCATAGGCCATGTGCGCTGCCATGAAACACCCCGCTAAACCGTAACGAAGCATGCGACTGGACCGCAGTGGTTTGTGGGTTTGCATGGCAGTCGCTGTGTGAGCAGTGGCTTAGCTGAACAGGTTTTTCAGCTTGTCTGCCCAGCCCGCTTCAGACGGCGAATGTTTGTCGCCACCTTTTTTCAGCGACTCGTCTAACTCTTTGAGCAATTTGCGTTGGTGTTCAGTTAACTTGACTGGTGTCTCTACAGTGATGTGGCAATACAGATCACCGGGGAAACTGGAGCGAACTCCTTTGACGCCTTTGCCACGCAACCTGAATTGCTTGCCTGTCTGTGTGCCTTCTGGCAAGTCAATAGCAGCTTCACCGCTGAGTGTGGGCACTGAGATTTCTCCACCCAAAGCAGCTGTGGTGAAACTGATCGGGACTGCGCAATGCAAATCGTCGCCGTCGCGCTGAAACACATCGTGTTTCTTGATGCGAATTTCAATGTACAAATCGCCGGGCGGGCCACCGTTGGTGCCAGGTTCGCCATTGCCGGTGCTGCGTATGCGCATACCGTCGTCGATACCGGCCGGGATTTTGATTTCCAGTGTTTTTTGGCGCTTGATCTTTCCTTGACCATGGCATGGTGTGCATGGATCGGTAATGATCTTGCCAGTGCCGCGACAGTGGGGACAATTTTGTTGCACACTGAAAAAACCTTGGCGCATTTGCACCACGCCTTGGCCCTGACAAGTGCCACAGGTTTTGGGGGAAGTGCCCGCTTTTGCGCCGGTGCCGTGGCAGGTGTCGCATTCGTCAAAAGACGGAATGCGAATTTCGCTTTCTTTGCCAGCCGCTGCTTCTTCAAGCGTGACTTCCATGGCGTAGCTGAGGTCGTTACCGCGAAACACTTGTCGGCCACCAGCAGTTTGCTGTCGGCGTGTTTGGCCAAATATGTCGCCAAAAATATCGCCAAAGCTTTCACCGAATCCGCCAAAGCCAGCGCCGCCTGCACCGGGGCCGCGCATGTTCGGGTCGACACCGGCGTGACCGAACTGGTCGTAGGCTGCACGTTTTTCAGTGTCCGACAACATTTCGTAAGCCTCTTTGGCTTCTTTGAATTTCACCTCGGCAGAGGCGTCACCTTGGTTGCGGTCCGGATGAAATTTCATCGCCATTTTGCGGTACGACTTTTTGATTTCGTCATCGCTGGCGTTTTTGGGAACTCCCAAAACTTCGTAAAAGTCGCGTTTAGTGGCCATATGTATGCTGCATAAAAAAGTGCCAACGCCGCGTCGATCTTTTCAGACCATGACGCGGCGAGGCGGGGGTTGAAAGGTCAGGGCTTTTTGACTTCCTTGACCTCGGCATCGACCACATTGTCGTCGTGCGGTTTGTCTGCCCCTGCTTCGGCAGAGGGTGCGGCCCCGGCAGACTGCTGGGCTTGCATGTTGGCATAGACCATTTCGCCCAATTTTTGCGCGGCGGTCATGAGGGTTTCGGTTTTGGCATCGATTTCGGCTTTGTCTTCCCCAGTCAATGCTTGTTCCACTTCTTTGACGGCGGCTTCGATTTTTTCTTTCTCACCCGCGTCAAGCTTGTCACCATGCTCAGTCAGCGATTTTTTCACACTGTGCACAGAGGCTTCGGCTTGGTTGCGCGACTGCACGATTTCCAGTTTTTTCTTGTCTTCGGCTGCGTTGAGTTCCGCGTCCTTGACCATTTGCTGGATCTCGGCTTCGCTCAAACCCGAGTTGGCTTTGATGGTGATTTTGTTTTCTTTGCCGGTGGCTTTGTCTTTGGCGCCAACATGCAAAATACCGTTGGCATCAATGTCAAAAGTCACTTCAATTTGTGGTGTGCCGCGCGCAGCAGGCGGAATACCTTCGAGGTTGAATTCACCCAGAGATTTATTGCCACTGGCCATTTCGCGTTCGCCTTGGAACACCTTGATGGTCACCGCCGGTTGGTTGTCGTCAGCGGTAGAAAAAGTTTGCGCAAACTTGGTGGGTATGGTGGTGTTCTTGGTGATCATCTTGGTCATGACACCGCCCAAGGTTTCGATGCCCAAAGACAAAGGCGTCACGTCCAACAGCAACACGTCTTTGCGGTCACCTGACAACACCTGACCTTGGATGGCCGCGCCAACCGCCACAGCTTCATCGGGGTTGACGTCACGGCGCGGTTCTTTGCCGAAGAATTCTTTGACCTTGTCTTGCACTTTGGGCATGCGGGTCATGCCGCCGACCATGATCACGTCGTCAATGTCGCCGACCGACACGCCCGCATCTTTGATGGCGGTGCGGCAAGGCGCGATGGTGCGCTCGATCAAATCGTCCACCAAGCTTTCCAGCTTGGCGCGGTTGAGCTTGATGTTCAAGTGCTTAGGACCGGACGCGTCAGCCGTGACATAGGGCAGGTTGATGTCGGTGCCGGTGGTTGAAGACAGTTCGATCTTGGCTTTTTCTGCGGCTTCTTTCAAGCGTTGCAGCGCCAGCACGTCTTTGGATAAATCGACGCCAGAGTCCTTTTTGAATTCGGCAATGATGAAGTCGATGATGCGCTGGTCAAAGTCTTCACCGCCCAAAAATGTATCGCCGTTGGTGGACAACACTTCGAATTGTTTTTCGCCGTCAACGTCTGCAATTTCAATGATGGACACGTCGAAAGTGCCGCCGCCCAAGTCGTACACGGCAATTTTGCGGTCGCCTTTTTCTGTCTTGTCCAAGCCGAAAGCCAGGGCCGCAGCGGTGGGTTCGTTGATGATGCGTTTGACATCCAGACCGGCGATGCGACCGGCATCTTTGGTGGCCTGACGTTGTGCGTCATTGAAGTAAGCGGGAACGGTGATGACGGCTTCGGTGACTTCTTCGCCCAAGTAGTCCTCAGCGGTTTTCTTCATCTTGCGCAACACTTCAGCGCTGATTTGCGGTGGCGCCATTTTCTGGCCGCGCACTTCCACCCACGCGTCGCCGTTGTCGGCTTTGGCGATGGTGTAAGGCATCAAGTTGATGTCTTTTTGCACTTCTTTTTCTTCGAACTTGCGGCCGATCAAACGCTTGACTGCGTACAGCGTGTTGCGCGGGTTGGTGACGGCCTGGCGTTTGGCAGACGCGCCAACCAGAATTTCTCCGTCTTCTTGGTAAGCAATGATGGACGGCGTGGTGCGCGCGCCTTCGGCGTTTTCAATCACCTTGGTGGTGTTGCCTTCCATGATGGCCACGCATGAATTGGTGGTGCCGAGGTCAATGCCAATGATTCTTCCCATTTTTTTCTCCTGTGCGATTCAGCTCCCTAAGGCAGCTGATTCATTTCCTAAAGTGATGTTGAACAGTTGTGGATAAGTCGGTGGATTTCAAGTGCGTAATGTGTGCCCTAGCTGTTTACTTAGGGGCAGTCACCGTTACCAGTGCCGGGCGCAACACCCGATCGGAGATCA
Source organism: Comamonadaceae bacterium (assembly GCA_027488735.1). Taxonomy (GTDB): domain Bacteria; phylum Pseudomonadota; class Gammaproteobacteria; order Burkholderiales; family Burkholderiaceae_C; genus Limnohabitans. Next base: position 118,622 of record JAIYBB010000004.1, read on the forward strand.
AGTAGCCTTTTTGCAGCACAGTGACCACGGTGTTGGCTTCTTGCTCGGCAGCAACCACTGAAATAGCTTGGTGGTGGTGCGGGTCAAATTTGGTGCCAGCTTCCGGATTGATTTCAATCACTTTGTGGCGTTCGAGTGCAGATTTAAGTTGCCGCAATGTGGCCTCTGAACCTTCGCGTAACTGCTCGGCGCTGGCGTCGGTGATGGCAAGACCAGCAGACAAACTGTCCGCGACAGGCAACAGGCTTTCGGCAAACGCCTCGACAGCAAATTTGCGGGCTTTGGACACTTCTTCATCGGCGCGGCGGCGGGCGTTTTCCACCTCGGCCTTGGCGCGTAAAAATTGGTCAGCCAAGTCGGTATTGGTGGCTTTAAGGTTGGCCAGTGCCGCAAGTGCGTCAGCCAATGGGTCTTGTGATTGCGCCTGAGGGTCAGGCACCGGAGTGGAGGTTGCGTCCATGACGGGTTCGGTTTTGCCCGTGTTTTCAGACGGGTGAGGGTTTTGGGGGTCAGACATGCTGTTGGATGGTGAACTTTTAAGACAGGCATTTAGTTGGGAGGGTTTTGTCTGAATTCAAGAGCTGCTTGCGTTGCAGAGGAAAAAATTCACTGAAATGAATCTTATTGTCGGCAATTATTTCTTTAAATGAATATATATTAACTATTAAGTGATTAAATATTTCAATAAAGCTTTGATGCAATAAGAAAGGCCGACGGGTACACATCATGTCCAGAGAATTCATATTCACCACATTGCAGCGTCAGTTGGAAGCACAGGAGATCAGCGAATTGCAGCTGGCCACCGAGTTGCAAATGACAGAGTACGCAGTCAAGAACATATTCACCACCCGGGATTGCTCATTCACCGTGCTGGAGAAAATCTGTCAAATCGCGGGTTTCAGGCTAGAAGACCTGTTTGTTAGTGTGCCCAGAGAACCGCAATTGCTGGAGCACCTGACTCAGCAGCATGAGATTGAATTGCTTACCAACAAAAAATTATTTGCCGTGGCGGTCAGCGCCATGTATTTTTGGACCTATAAAGATATTTTGAACAGGGTCAAGGTGAATAAAACAGAGTTGGTCACTTTGCTTCAACGGTTAGAGGAAATGGGGATAGTGCAGGTCAGCCCCGGCAACCATTTCAAACTGACCATTTCAAAAAAGTTCAGTTGGATACCCGATGGCCCCATCATGCGCATGACCCGCAGAGAATCGGCAGATTACTTTGCCTACACCTTTGAAGAGCCCATAGACTTGATCAACTCATTCAATGTCTATGTGACGCCTGCCACCCACGATAAATTCAAGTCGCAATTGATACAAATAGCAAAGGAATACAAGTTGGCAATGTTGAAAGAAGCGACGCTGCCGATAGATGAAAAAATTCAGGTGTCACTGTGCTTGGCTGCGCGCAATTGGTTGCCCAGCTTTTTGCAAAGCCAGATGCGCACTGCCGCCAAGTAAGGGCACGAACGGGTTGTTGAATGTGTCAGTCAACTGCGACTGATGCACGTGCTGGTTTGAAAAAAATCAGTCTTCCACACCCAACAGTTCCACTTCAAACACCAGCGTGGCATTGGGCGGGATGACGCCGCCAGCGCCGTAGGCACCATAGCCCAAGTCTGGCGGTATCAGCAAGGTGCGCTTGCCACCGATTTTCATGCCTTGCACGCCTTCGTCCCAGCCCTTGATGACCATGCCTTGGCCTAGGCCGAACTCGAAAGGGTCATTGCGGTCGAGGCTGGAGTCAAACTTCTCGCCTTTCTCGCCGTCCACCCATAACCAGCCGGTGTAGTGCACGGACACGTACTGACCGGCCACAGCCAGGTCGCCGTCGCCGGTGTGTGTGTCTTCGTATTGCAGGCCGCTGTCGGTGGTAAACATGGGTAAATCCTTGAAAGTGAATAAAACGCTGGAGTGTAGAGGAGTGTGTCAATCCGTCATGAGTCTGCTGAAAAGCCAATGCGCTTGACGATCGGGCCCCAGTAGTCGTACAAGCGGCGTATGTCTTTGGCCATGTCTTCGCTGCTGCCACCCACAGGCAATAAGCCTTGTATCGCCAAGCTGTCTATCAAGCCTTTGTCTTTGAGCGACTGATTGATGGCGCTGTTGGCCGCCGCAACCACGGAAGCGGGCGTTTTGGCAGGGGCAAAAAAACCAAACCATTCCTCGACCGTCAGTCCGGCATAGCCTTGTTCGGCAAAGGTGGCAACTTCAGGCACAAAGGGTGAGCGCGCTTTGCCTGAGGTCGCCAGAATGCGCAACTTGCCAGCGCGGTGGTTGGCCAAAAAATCGCCATGCGGTGTGAACATGGCAGCGATTTGTCCGCCGATGACATCGGTCACACCAGGCACTGAACCCCGGTAAGCCACATGTGTCATGGCCACGCCAGTGTTCAAACTGAGCAGCGCGCCCAAAAAATGCGGGGTAGAACCGGCCGCAGGAGACGCATAGTTGGCGCGCTCGGGATTGGCTTTGCACCAGGCCAAAAAGTCTTTCACAGTTTTCACTGAAGCCGGCACCATGGGGCCTACCGCCAAGCCATGCGACAACACGGAAGCGGTGCAGACAGGTACAAAATCTTTGAACGGGTCATAGCTGAGCGATTTGTAGATGTGCGGGTAAATCAGCATCATGGAATAGGCACTCAACAGCAAGGTGCTGCCATCAGGCACTGCGTTTTTGACGGCTTCAATGGCGATGCGTCCGCCTGCGCCGGTTTTGTTCTCCACCAACGCAGCATTGCGCGCATAAGCACTGCCAGCCAATTTGTCACCGACCCGACGACTAGTGGCGTCAGCAGTTCCTCCTGCAGGAAAACCGCAAATAATTTTGACCTGCTCAATGGGTAAACCACTTGTTTGAGCGAATGTAGAAAAAGGTGACAGCGCAGCGGTGACAGCAGGTAAGGAAAGCGTTTGCAGCGTTTGGCGGCGGGAACGTGATGTCAGAAGGCTTGTCTTCATGGTGCGTTTTAACAATGGTTGATCACAAGGAGATTATGTAAGCAGGCCGCAGCAAAGCACTTGATGACTAACCCTGCACTGTCAGGCCAAGGCCAGTGCGTCCATGATGCTGCGCTCTATCAGGCTGAGGTCTGCGCTGGACAAACTGCCTATGCGTTTGAGCACCCGCGTGGCTTTGTTGATGGTGGTGATCTGGTCGCAAACGGCCACCGACTGCGGACCGGCTGACGGCACGGGAACTGCAAACACGGGCACCGGTTGCGGCGAGGTGGACAAGGGCACGACCATGACTGTGCGGCGCACTTTGTTGATGGCGTCACGCGACAGCACGACGGCAGGTCGGCGTTTCATGATTTCTGAACCAGCTTTGAGTTCAGCGCCTTTGGGCGGGTCGAAGTCGATCAGGTAAATGTCGCCTCGGCGGATATCCATGTCCATCAGACCGCCTCAGAGGCCAGGCCGTCGGCGGCATCGGACACCGCGCGCACATCTTCAAAACCAGGCTCGGTTTCGACCATCTGCGCCCATTGCGCCAGCAACCGGTCTTTTTCACTCTCTGTCGCCAAGCGGTCGTAAACCTGGCCGGACTGAGCCGCGCCCTGAGGCCAAAACAAGCGAAACGGGTCTTCACGTGCAGTGAGCACTTGCGGTGTGGATAAGCCTGTTTGTGAGTGCGTCAAGTACACCCGGAACGCTTCGCGAAACAGTTCGGAGCGGTTACGGCCTTCGTCTCGACAGACTTGCTCTATCTGCGAGGCCATGCTGTCAGGCACGGTGATGGTGAAGCGTTGGTAATTGGTTTGGCTCATGGTTTTCACCTCAAAGTATGATTTTATTTTATTTAAAACTTTAAAATAGTCAATATTTAAGATTAAGTATGATTCCATGCTGAAGTTTTGATGCAAGCCTTTCCTGCGTGATTCAAGGTTTCAAAGCCGATTAATTCAACGCGGCGTCAATATGCCCGGCGCACTGCCGTCATGCAAAGCCTGCACCCATGCATCGCGGTGTTTCAGCACAGCCCTTTGGTTGATCGAGCCCTTGTCAGTCACTTCGCCTTTGTCAATGGATGGCGGGCCACTCAGCAACACCATGCGTGCCACTCTGTTTGCGCTGCCGGTGGATTGGGCGGCCAAGGCGTTGAGCAGATGCTGGAAATAGGCAAGCACTTTAGGGTGCTGCAACACTTCAATCAGCAGCGCGCTTGCTGGCAAATCGCAAAGTTCGCGCACACGCGGCGTGGTGAACAACATGGCACCGACTTCCTTCGTGTTTAATCCGGTGATGACAGCATCTTGCACATAAGGCGCAGCGGCGGCAATGATGCGAGCGCGCAGTGGCCCTACGCTGACGAAAGTTCCCGTGGCAAGTTTGAAATCTTCGGCGATACGGCCATTGAAACGCAAACCCAGGTTGGGAAGCGCTGGGTCGCGCCAAACCACAGCGTCGCCGCTTTTCAAAAAGCCTTCTTCGTCAAAACTTTCCGCGTTGGCTTCGGGCGCGCGCCAGTAACCCGGTGTCACGTTCGGGCCTTTGTAGCGCACTTCAACCTTGTCACCCACAGGCACCAGTTTCAATTGCAGACCCGCCGCAGGCAATCCCAAATCACCTGACTCAACTTCGGGGCGCGGCACAAAAATGCCGAACGGCCCGGTCTCGGTCATGCCCAAACCTGTACCCATGACGATGCGCTCGCCCACCTCGCGCTCTTGCGATGCATGCAAGCTGTCCCAGATAGGTTGCGCCAAGGCCGCACCCGAGTAAAAAAACATGCGCACTTTGCTCAGCAAGTTGCGGCGCAGCAGATCGTCGGTGTGCATGGCGCTGGCAATGGCTTCAAGACCCGTGGGCACATTGAAATACACCGTCGGTGCAATCTCGCGCAAGTTGCGCAGTGTTTCGTGCATGAGGGCGGGCACGGGTTTGCCGTCATCGATGTAAAGCGATCCGCCATGGAACAGCACCAAGCCAACATTGTGGTTGCCGCCAAAAGTGTGGTTCCAAGGCAGCCAATCGACCAGCACCGGCGGCGACTCGGCCAGCACCGGCATGGACTGCAACATTTGCTGTTGGTTGGCGCACCACATTCGATGTGTGTTGATCACGCCCTTGGGTAAATTGGTAGAGCCCGAGGTGAATAAAAATTTGACCACGGTGTCGGGACCGGTGGCATGCATGGCTTCATCTACCGCAGGCGTGTCGTTGGTTTGAAGCAATGCAGAAAAACGTAAGTAGGGGCGGTTAAGTTCACCGTTGATCAACACTACGTCAACATCGTCTGCCACGCAAGCTTCAATGGCCGAGCCATAGCGCTGCGCATCTGCTGCCATGACCAGTCCTGGGGTGAGCGTGCGCAATATGTGCTTGAGTTTTTCAAAATCTTTGCTGACCGTGGCGTAAGCGGGAGACACAGGGCAGTATGCAATGCCCACCATCATGCAAGCCAGCGCCATCATGGCGTGCTCCAAGTTGTTTTCGCTCAAGATGACGACAGGCCGATCAACGCTCATTCCTTTATCTAGCAACGCTTGTCCGATACGCCGCGCCGCAGTCAGCGACTGTGCATAGCTCAGATGTTCCCAGTCACCAGTCGTTCCGTCAGGCTGGCGTTTGCGCCTGGCAAACAAGGTGCGCTCAGGCGCAACACGCGCCCAATGCAACAACTTGTCTGTCATGCGCTTGGGGTAATCGCCCAGCGCCACATCAGCTTGCGCATACTGCACGCCATTGTCCTTCGTCTGTACCTGCACGCGGGTGATGCCGTAGCGCATGTCGCGGTAGCGGACAGAGTCGCTCATGGCTTTGGCGTGACTTTGTTTGCGCGGCCTTGCAAAAAGGCATCCACACGCGCTTTCGCTTCGGGCGCAGCTTGCGTGATGGAGGACATCAGCGACTCGGTGATGAAACCATGGTCGGCTGGTTGCTCGGCTATCCGGGGCAGTGCATGCATCAAGGCGTAATTGGTCAATGGTGCATTGCCAGCGATGTGTTTGGCCAATTCCATGGCTTTGTCAAAAGCAGTTCCAGCGCTCACCAGGTATTGCGCAAACCCGGCGCGTTCGCCATCGACTGCGTTGTAAACGCGACCGGTCATCATCATGTCGGTCATGCGCGCTACGCCGATCAACTTGGGTATGCGAACTGCACCGCCGCCACCCACAAAAATACCGCGCGAGCCTTCGGGCAGCGCGTAAAAAGTGGTGTCGTCGGCCACGCGTATGTGGCAAGACGCAGCCAGTTCCAGCCCGCCGCCAACCACGGCGCCGTGCAAAGCTGCCACCACCGGCACAGATCCAAACTGAATCTGATGAAACGCTTGGTGCCACATGCGTGAATGCAACATGCCTTCGCCAGCATCGCGTGACTGCAATTCGCTCAAGTCTAGGCCTGCACAAAAATGCTCACCTCCGCCATGCAGCACCGCGGCCCGCACATGGTCTGGCAGTTGCGAGAAAACTTCATGCAAAGACACGATCAATGCATCATTCAAAGCATTGCGTTTGGTGGGACGGTTCAAGCGAACCACTGCGATGTGGTCGTGTATTTCTAAGTGAAGGTCGGGGTTCATGCGTCTGGTTATAGTTGATCAAACAATCTTAAACGACCATGAAACACCAAGACCTGATCGCCATCGACATTCACACCCACGCAGAGGTGAGCTGCTGGAATCCGTTTGACAACTATGGTGAGGAGTACGACCGCGCCGCTGACAAGTATTTCGGCTCGGACCGCCGTCCCACCATCGAAGAAACGGTGGCGTACTACCGCGAGCGAAAAATCGGTTTGGTCATGTTCACCGTTGACGCTGAATCACACATGGGGCGACGCCGTATACCGAACGAAGAAATCGCCAAAGCTGCGCGGGATAACAGCGACATGATGATTGCGTTCGCCAGCATCGACCCTCACAAAGGCAAGATGGGTGCGCGTGAAGCCGAACGTTTGATCAAAGAGGAGGGCGTGCGCGGTTTCAAATTTCACCCGACCGTGCAAGGCTGCCACCCCTACGACAAAATGGCCTGGCCGATTTACGAAGTGATCAACGCACACAAACTGCCCGCGATTTTTCACACGGGTCACAGCGGTATTGGCAGCGGCATGCGTTGCGGTGGTGGTCTGCGTTTGGCCTACAGCAACCCCATGCACTTGGACGATGTGGCCGCCGATTGGGGAGACATGCAAATTGTCATGGCCCACCCCAGCTTTCCTTGGCAAGATGAAGCCTTGAGCGTGGCCATGCACAAACCGAACGTCTGGTTAGACCTGTCCGGTTGGAGCCCGAAATACTTTCCCAAAAGCCTTGTCCAGTATTCCAACACTTTGCTAAAAGACCGCGTGTTGTTCGGCAGCGATTACCCGTTGATCACGCCTGAGCGCTGGATGAAAGACTTTGAGGTAGCGGGTTTCAAGCCTGAGGTGATGCCGGGAATATTGAAGGGCAATGCGGTGAGGTTGTTGGGGTTGTGATTCATTCAATGCCCACATGATTTTTGGGGATGTCCAAGCAAAAAGTTAAAGGGAGAGGTGCTTTGCTTGAGGCCTATACAAACATGTTGACGAACCCGGCTATAAAACAAAGCGATTGGGTTACAGGGGAACTACTTAGACTGTGACAAAAAACTTGATCCTAGAATGATTTGAGTTTTTGGTTGTGTCACCCTTGAGGAAGTTACATGATAGTTCTTGCTTGGCTGTTTGGCATTGTTGTATTGATCGTCGCTATAGCGGCTCTCGTTACGTTTCTTAACCACTTCTATCGCAAGTCCAGTCGTGACGTTGCCATTATTCGCACCGGTTTCGGCGGGCAAAAAACCCTCATCTCTGGCGGATGTTTATCTCTGCCGTTTTTACACAAGATCGATGAAATCAACCTGCGCACCATTCGTGTGGAGGTTCGCCGCGTGGCTGAAAAATCTCTCATCACGGAAGACCGTATGCGGGTGGATGCAGAGCTTGAGTTTTACGTGCGTGTGCAACCCACCATTGACGGTGTGGCCACTGCGGCACAGTCATTAGGCTCCAAAGCTTTCAACCCTGAAGGTATGCGCAATTTGCTTGAAGGCCGTTTTATCGATGCGGTACAAGCCATTGCAGCCAGCCGCACCATGGACCAAATCCACGAAAAGCGCTCGCAATTTGTGTCTGATATTTCTGCTTTGCTCAAGGGCAATTTGGCTGAAAACGGCGTGGTGCTCGACTCTGTGTCTTTGACCCGATTGGACCAAACCTCTTTTTCTTCACTCGATGAAAACAACGCATTCAATTCTGTCGGTATGCGTCGCTTGGCAGAGATCATTGCGGTCAACCGCAAAAAGCGGGTGCAGATCGAGTCAGAGGCTGACATCTCTGTGCGTCAAACCCAGTTGGATGCCACCAAGCAGCGCTTGTTGTTGAACCAGCAAGAAGAAGAAGCGCAAATCAGCCAGCGCTCGGAGCTTGAAAAAATCAAAGCGCAAAGCGATGCACAAACTGCGCGCTCTCGCGAAGAATCGCAAGCCGCCACAGAGGCTGCCCGCATATCCCGCGAGCAAGATACCCGCATGCGCGAGATCGAAAAACAGCGCGAATTGCGTAAGTCTGAAATTGAATCCCAGCTCAATTCAGAGGTGAGAAAGCTGGAAAGCTCCATCACTTTGTCAGTCAAGCAAGCCGAAGAAGCGCATGCACAGGCTGCTGCTGAATTGGCCCGTACCGAAGTGATCTTGGCGCAAGAAAAAGTACAAACCGACCGTGAGCGTGCAGTGGCAGACCGTTCACTTGAAATGGCTGTCAAGCGGGTGAAAGAAGCCGGCGAAGTCGCAGAAGCCAACGCAGCCACTGAAGTTACTGTGTTGCTCAAGCGCGCCAAGGCCGAAGCCGAAGCCACGCACACACGTGCTGCTGCTGAAAAAGCCCGCATGCTCGCCGAGTCTGAAGGCTCACGCGCATTGATCGACGCGGAGAACGCGCTCAGCACACCTGTGTTGCACATGAAGTTGGAGCAATACCGTCTTGACCGCCTGCCCGAAATCATGTCGCACATGATGAAACCCATCGAAAAAATCGACAGCATCCGCATCAACCATGTCAGCGGTTTTGGTGCTACCAATGGTGCAGGCGCCGGTGGTGCCGCAGGCTCGTCAGATGGCGGCGGCGGTGCAGGCAAACCACCGGTCACGCAGGTCATGGACAGCATTTTGGGTATGGCCTTGCAATTGCCTGCGCTCAAGAGCATTGGCGACCAAATTGGTGTCGATTTGTCAGGGTCTATCGACGCGGCAGCGGGCAAGCCTTCGCCCGGCGCTGGCAAGGCCTGACATCTTTTCTTTCTTCACATTTTTCGTTTCCCCAACCACGAGCAATCTGCTCAATTTTCAGGAGTTACAGCATGAGCTTTTCACGTCGCCAATTTTTGGCAGGAACTGGTTCAGCCGGTCTGACTGCACTCGGCGCCACCATCCCATTCGAAATGGTTTTGGCGCAAGGTGCCCCCATCAAACTCGGTTCTATTCTTGACAACTCGGGTAATCTGGATGCTTATGGCAAACCCATGGTGATGGCCACCACATTGGCTGCCGAAGAAATCAATGCAGCAGGTGGCTTGCTGGGTCGCAAAATCCAAGTCGTTCAATATGACTCACAGTCTGACATTGCGCTCTACACCAAGTACGCACAACAGCTGACCCGCGACGACAAAGTCGATGTCACCCATGGCGGCATCACTTCAGCTTCACGCGAAGCCATTCGCCAGACATTCCACCGCGCCAACTCTTTGTACTTCTACAACGTGTTGTACGAAGGCGGCGTGTGTGACCGCAACATCGTTTGCACCGGCACCACACCTGCACAAGCGGTCGAGCCGATTGTGGAAGTGGCACTGAAGCAATGGGGCAACACCGCCTATGTGCTCGCTGCGGACTACAACTACGGTCAGATCACGGCCAAGTGGTTGACACATTACATCAAAAAAGGTGGCGGCAAAGTGCTGCAAACCAACTTCTTCCCCTTGGATGTGTCTGACTTCGGTTCCACCATCGCCAAGATCCAGCAAGAAAAGCCCAAGTTTGTCGTGGCCGCTTTGGTCGGTGGCGCGCACATGTCTTTCTTCCGTCAATGGGCGGCGTCCGGCATGAACAAAAAGATTCCTTTGTGCTCCACCACCTTCGGTGTGGGCAACGAGCATCTGGCTTTGTCTGCGGCAGAAGGCGACGGCATCTTGATCGCTGGTAACTACAGCCAAGAAAATACCAACCCCGCCAACAAAGACTTTTTGGCTAAATGGGCCAAGCGTTTTGGCAATACCAAGTTGGTTCACGAAATTGCAGTGTCCCAGTACCAAGGCATCATGCTGTGGGCCGCCTGTGTCAAAAAAGCGGGTTCATTGGACCGCGAAAAAATGCTGGCAGCCATCGAGTCAGGTATCAGTATCCAAGGTCCTGGCGGCACGGTCACCCTCGACCCCAAAACCCACCACGCCATTTTGGACATCAACGTGATGGAAGTGAAAAACCAAAAACTCACTATCAAGCAGCAGTTCAAAGCGCGTCCTCCTTCAGACACGCTGCAATTCTGTGATTTGCAAAAAAATCCTAAAGACAACAAGCAGTACGAAGTAAAAATTTAATGTCGGATTGCGTCTCGGCCCATGTGGGTCGGGACGCTCAAGTTTCAGAGAGTTGAGATGGATTACGCCGCGGTTGTACTTTTAGAAGTTATTTACATGATTGCTTTTTTGGTGCTGACAAGCGCTGGACTTGCGGTTGTTTTCGGCATGATGCGGGTGATCAACCTGGCGCACGGTGAATTCGTCATGATCGGCGGCTACACCACGATTGCCTGCGCCAAAGCTGGTATCAATATTTACTTCGCCATGCTCGTGGTCTCACCCCTGGTCGTGGGGATTTTGGGCTTGCTGGTTGAGCGATTGGTGGTGCGGCAGCTTTACGGCCGCATGATCGACACCATGCTGGCCACCTGGGGCTTGTCGTTGCTGATGGTTGGCATCGTGACATTTATTTTCGGCAACACCGCTGTCAGTGTGCCGGCACCCATTCCTGGCTACGCGCTAGGCGAATTTCAAATGGGCGGCTACAACTTGTTCATCATCGGCATCGCCACACTTTTGATCATTTGCATGTGGCTGGTGATGCGTTTCACCCGTTTCGGTTTGGTGGCGCGCGGTGCCATGCAAAGCGCTGATGTCGCGTCCTCTTTAGGCTATGACCCCAAGCGTGTGTATATGTGGACTTTCACGGTCGGCGCGGCTTTGTCCGGTCTGGCCGGTGGTGTGTTGGCACCGTTGACAGGTTTGTTGCCGTCATCCGGTGGTGCATACATCGCCAAGGCTTTCATCACTGTCATTACCGGCGGTGCTGCTGTCATCACCGGCACACTTTCAAGCTCAGTGATTTTCGGCACCATCAATCAGGTGGTGTCATTTGGTTCGTCGCCAGTGATTGGCGAAATCGTCATGTTGGCATTTGCCGTTGTCTTGTTGCGCCTCATGCCCCAAGGCATCACGGGTCGCTTTTTCCGTAATGCGCCATGATTGGAGACTCCACCAATTTCACCAGCGCCGGCCGCACCCACTGGGGCTGGATCATTGCTATTTTTATTTTGCTGCTACTGCTACCTGCGGTGTTTGATACCAATACCCCGACGCTCTTGGGCATCTGGGCATTGTTTGCGTTGTCCCTTGGTTTGATGTGGGGCTATGCAGGCATTCTCAGTTTTGGCCACGCGGCTTATTTCGGTCTGGGCGCATACACCTATGCCATCACGTCCATGAATTTGGGCGAAAGCACGGCTGCTTGGATTTTTGCAATTGTGTTGCCTGCATTTGTCGCGGCACTCATCGGTGCCATGATGTTTTACGGGCGCATCAGCGATGTGTACATGGGTGTCATCACCTTGGTGTTTTCGCTGATCTTGGCCAAGTTCATGGGAGCCACTGCTGGCGACGCTTACAGCATTGGCAATGCACGCTTGGGTGGTTTCAACGGCATACCTGCTTTCCCGATCTTGAACGTTCCAGGGGACCCGTCGATACCCATCTTTGGCACGGCGCTCTACTACGTGGTGCTGTGTTGTTTGGTGGTGTGTTATTTGGTATCGCGGTGGGTGTTGTCCAGCGCCTTTGGTCGGGTCTTGCTGGGCATACGCGAAAACGAAGCGCGTATTGAACTACTGGGCTATAACGCCCCGGCCTACAAGACGGCTATTTTTTCGCTGTCAGCTGCCATGGCTGGCTTGGCCGGGTGTTTGTTTGCCAGTTGGGCAGAAATTGTCACGCCGGCCCTGTTTGGTTTAGGCCAATCGGTAGAGGTCATCATTTGGGTGATCGCTGGAGGCTTGGGCACCTTGATGGGACCGATCATCGGCGCTGTCTTGTTGGGCACCATGAAACTTTTGCTTGGTGGTCAAACCTTTATCGACAACTCATTGGTCATCGGTGCTATTTTGGTGTTGGTGGTGTTGTTATTGCCCAAGGGCTTGCTGCCTACTTTGATGGGATGGCGCAAACAGCATGGTCAACGCAGTGTGAACCGCGCCCATTCCAACAGCATGCGCCGTCGCGGCGGTGAACGCAGACAGCAACGCGGCGCAAGCGAGCAAGACAAAACAGGGCACCGATCATGAGCGAAATGATTGTTGAAACCCGCGAACTTTCCATGCGCTTTGGCGGCGTATTGGCTGTCAACAATGTGAATTTCAATTTACGCGAGCGCGAACTGCGTTGCTTGATCGGCCCCAACGGCGCTGGCAAAAGCACCTTGTTCAAATGCATGACAGGTTTGCACCAGATCAACCACAGCAATGGCCGTGTGTTCATTCGCGGCCACGATGTCACCGGTTGGCGTCCGCACGAAATTGTGCAACTCGGTGTCGGCATCAAAACCCAAGTGCCCTCGGTGATGAATGGTTTGACTGTGTGGGAAAACCTGTGGTTATCGGCCCGCCGTATCCACGGGAAGAAAGGCGCATCTCCCGAAGTCGACCGGGTCATTGTTGAATTGGGATTGCAAACCCATATTCGTCGCTTGGTGGGTGAACTCGCGCACGGTCAGCGTCAAATTGTCGAGATCGGTTTGGTCTTGTGCCAACGTCCCAAACTGGTGTTGCTCGACGAACCTGCTGCTGGCATCACCGGTGCCGAAGCCGATCGTCTGGTTGAATTGATTCACGGCATCAACCAGCAAGCCGCCGTGGTGGTGGTTGACCACGATATGAATTTTGTCCGCATGCTCGGCGGCTCGGTCACGGTGTTGCACCAAGGTGCAGTGTTGATGGAGGGCGCCACAGACGCGGTGATGAATAACGCCAAAGTGCGTGAGGTTTACATTGGCAACCGGGCGAAATAAGCATGGCTGAGTCACATCACACAAACACAGACCACTTTGACCGCGCCGACGTGGTGTTGCAAGTCGCTGACTTGCGCGCTGGTTATGGTCGCGTGCCTGTGCTTCACGGCGTCAATTTGCAAATCCACGAAGGCGAGGCGGTTGGCATCGTCGGTCACAACGGCATGGGCAAAACCACGCTGCTCAAAGTCATCATGGGCTTGATGCCATCTACCGGCGGGCGCATCGAACTCGACGGCACAGACGCCACCGGTTCTGCCGCGCACCAACGCTCGCAAATGGGCATTGGTTATGTGCCGCAAGGCCGTGGCATTTTGCCGGGACTGACCGCACTTGAAAACCTGCGCATGGCTTGGCGCGAAGACATAGGCGAAACCGAAGAGCAAGCGGTAGAGCGTGTGGTCGATCAGTTCCCGCGTTTGCGTGTGCTGCTGGACCGCAAAGGCGGTTCTTTGTCAGGCGGTGAGCAACAAATTTTGGCCTTGGCACGTGCACTGGTTCCTAAGCCCTGGTTGTTGTTGCTTGATGAACCCAGCGAAGGCATTCAACCTTCCATCGTGCAAGAGATTGGTGCCACGCTGGCTCGCCTGCGCGACGAGTTCGGTTTGGCTTTGATCATCGTTGAACAAAATCTGGATTTGGTGCTCGATGTCGCTCACCGCGTCGTGGTGTTTGAGCGCGGCACCATTCTCAAAGAACTGCATGCCAGCCAATTAAGCGGCGGCGGTTTGAGTGAACTGCTGGGCATGGGCTCGGCACGCATGACACACAGCCCGCACACGCCAGCAGCCAAACCAGCAAGCGCGCACAACCCAGCGCCTGCATCGCATTCATCAAAGCACACACCGTCTGCACCTGCAAGCGTCCATGCCCATTCGGAACATGCAAGTGAGCACAGCCGTCCATCGGTCAAATCTTCTTCTACCAACAAGCGGTCGCATTCAACCGCCATCGAATCTAAGGCCACCGGCCCCGGGGGAATCATGTCTACTGTCAAACGTCCAACTGTCGATCAAATGCACGCCATTGTCGAATCGCTGCATATGAACATGTCATCCCGCGAAGTGGCTGAATACCTTGAAATCATGGAAGGCACTTTCCAGTCTTACGACCGATTGACGCAGCTGCCTGACAACCTGCCGCCGGTTCGTTACCCGCGCACCCCCGGCATCAAACCCAGTGCGGCAGACAACCCGCTCAACGCTTGGGCTGTCAAGAGCGAAGTGCGTGGCGCGGCACATGGGCCGTTGTCCGGCAAACGTGTGGTGCTCAAAGACAATGTGTGTCTGGCCGGTGTGCCCATGATGAACGGCGCTTCTTCCTTGGAAGGTTATGTGCCCGATGTGGATGCCACCTTGGTCACGCGCATTTTGGACGCCGGTGGCACCATCGTGGGCAAAGCGCATTGCGAATATTTCTGTTTGTCTGGCGGCAGTCACACCAATGCCGCAGGACCTGTGCACAACCCTTACCGTTACGGTTATTCCGCAGGCGGTTCGTCATCCGGCTCGGCTGCTTTGGTCGGTGCAGGTGAACTCGATTTAGCCATTGGCGGTGACCAAGGCGGTTCCATCCGCATGCCTGCTTCATGGTGCGGCATTTACGGCATGAAACCCACGCATGGCTTGGTGCCTTACACCGGTGTGATGCCTATTGAAGCGACGATTGACCATGCAGGCCCCATGACAGCCAATGTGGCGGACAACGCTTTGTTACTCGAAGTGATTGCAGGCGCTGACGGTTTGGATCCGCGCCAATACAGCCCGCGCGTGGACAGATACACCGCCGCATTAGGACGCGGTGTTTCCGGTTTGCGCATCGGCGTGTTGCTTGAAGGCTTTAACCGCGCCGACAGCGAGCCCGATGTGGACCACAAAGTGCGTCAGGCCGCTGACCGCTTGCGTTCCATGGGCGCGATTGTGGAAGATGTGTCTGTGCCTATGCACATGGACGGCCCCGCTATTTGGACAGCGATTGCTCTCGAAGGTTTGCAGGCACAAATGATGAACGGCAACGGCATGGGATTCAACTGGAAGGGTTTGTACACCACCAGTTTGCTGGACGCGCATTCCGCTTGGCGTTCTCGTGCCGATGAATTATCACCTTCACTCAAAATTTCCATGATGGCCGGTGAGTACTTCATCAAAAACTACCGTGGCCATTTTTACGCCAAGGCGCAAAACTTAAGCCGTGTATTGGCCAAGGCCTACGACGATGCTTTGTCGCGCTACGACTTGCTGTTGTTACCCACGTTGCCCATGAAAGCCACGCCGCTGCCACCGGCGAACGCGTCGCTCAAACTCTACATCCAACGCGCTCTTGAAATGTTGGGTAACACCTGTCCGATGGATGTCTCCGGCCATCCCGCCATGAGCGTGCCATGCGGCATGTCCAATGGTTTGCCCATCGGTATGCAACTGGTTGCCAAACATTGGGACGAGTCCACCATTTACCGTGCTGCTCATGCGTTTGAGCAAGCCGGTGACTGGCGCAATTTCTAATCCACAGCGCAGTATTCAGACAGCAGGAAACAGGCAAACGTGTCTCACAATCCATTTCTGTCAGATTGGGTCAAAGGCGGTGCAGACCACAAGTTGAGTCCGCCGGGATCGCTGTCATTTGTCGCCGGTCCCACCGATGCGTCTTTGCATTTCATGACGATTCCGCAGTTGCTCGACCGCACGGTGGCGCGTCACGGGTCGCGGGACGCAGCCGTGTTTGTCGCGCAAAACCAGCGTTTGAGTTGGTATGACTTGCAACAACAAGCGGACAACATGGCGGCCGCTTTGCTGGCCATGGGCATACGCCGGGGCAACCGCGTCGGCATCTGGTCGCCTAACCGTTTGGAATGGTTGTTGACGCAGTTCGCGACCGCTCGCATCGGCGCGGTGTTGGTCAACATCAACCCCGCCTACAAAAGCAGTGAACTCGAATACGCCTTGAACAAAGTGCGTTGCCGTATGCTGGTCATGGCGCGGGGTTACAAATCCAATGACTACTTAGACACTTTGCGCCAACTCGCGCCTGAGATTGACCGTCCCGGAGAAGCCGGTGACTTGACCTCCTTGAAGTTGGAGCATTTGAAGCACGTCATCTTGCTCGACGATCTTTCTTTGCCTGTCCATGAAGCTGCCAAATCACCTGTGCCTGCGCGCGCCATGCGCTTCAAAGATTTTTTGCAGCAAGCTGGCCCGGCGCAACACGCCCGCTTGAAAGATTTGTCTGCCGCGCTCGACCCGGACGACGCCATCAACATCCAATTCACCAGCGGCACCACCGGCCACCCCAAAGGTGCCACGCTCTCGCATTTCAATATCGTCAATAACGCGCGTTTTGCGGGCAAGTCCATGGCATTGAACCACGAAGACCGCATGTGCATACCCGTGCCGCTCTACCATTGCTTTGGCATGGTGTTGGGCGTATTGACCTGCACCGCAGCAGGTGCGGCCATGGTGTTTCCCGGCGAAGGTTTTGATGCCGCCGCCACACTCAAAGCGGTGTTGAAGCAACGTTGCACCGCCTTGCACGGTGTGCCCACCATGTTTGTTTCCATGCTGGCCGAGCCGGGCGTGGCGAACATGGATTTCAGTTTATTGCGTACCGGCATCATGGCCGGTGCGCCTTGTCCTGTTGACACCATGCAAGCCGTGATGCGCACGCTCAACATGAAGCAAATCACCATCGGCTACGGCATGACCGAAACCTCGCCGCTGTCGTTCCAATCGCATGTGTCAGACCCTGTTGAACGCCGCGTGGCCACCGTTGGTCGCATACAACCGCATGTACAAGCCAAGGTGGTGGACGAACACGGCCGCATGGTGCCGGTGGGCGTGCCGGGTGAGTTGTGTGTGCGCGGTTATTTGGTGATGCGTTCCTATTGGGAAGACGCGCAGCAAACCGCTGAGGCCATTGACGATGCAGGTTGGATGCACACCGGCGACTTGGCCACCATCGACGCACAAGGCTATTGCAACATCGTGGGTCGGGTGAAAGACATGTTGATTCGCGGTGGTGAAAATGTGTTTCCGCGTGAAATTGAAAACCAGTTGATGCAACACCCCAAAGTGTTGGACGTGCAAGTCTTTGGCGTGCCGGACGCGAAATACGGCGAAGAAATCGCCGCATGGGTGATATTGCAAGCCGGGCAAACCGCTGAAGCAGACGAGTTCATCGAGTTCTGTCGCTCGCGCATGGCGCATTACAAAACACCGCGTTATCTGCGCATCGTGCGCGAATTTCCACTCACTGCAACCGGCAAGCCGCAAAAGTTCCAGATGCGTCAAAGCATGGTGAATGAACTGGGTTTGCGTTCCCCGCAAACCGCTTAAGCAGTGACGACAGAAAGCACACAGTGACTGACGACCAACTGGCTTTTCTGGATGCGTACACCCTGGCAGGGTTGCTGCACAGCAAAAAACTGTCGTCTGTTGAACTCACGCAAATGATGCTCAACCGGATTGAGCGTGTCGACAAACGTTTGTTGTCCTACGCCACCGTCTCGCATGACATCGCTTTAAAGCAGGCGCGCGACGCTGACGCCATGATCATGCGCCGCCAAATACTCAGCCCTTTGCACGGTGTGCCGGTTGCATTGAAAGACCTGTGCTACACCAAAGACATCGTCACCGCCGCCGGTATGCCGATGATGCGTGACTTCAAACCCGCCTACGACGGCACGGTAGTGAAACGCTTGCGCCAAGCAGGCACGGTGTTACTCGGCAAACTCACCATGACCGAGGCGGCTTTCGCAGACCACCATCCGGATGTGCCGCCGCCCATCAACCCTTGGCATGACGACCATTGGTCAGGCGCATCCTCCAGCGGCTCCGGTGTGGCTGTCGCTGCGGGATTGTGTTTTGCAGCCATTGGCACAGACACCGGTGGCTCTATCCGTTTTCCCTCAGCCGCCAATGGTGTGACCGGCCTCAAGCCCACCTGGGCGCGTGTGCCGGTTCACGGAGCGTTTGAATTGGCTGCCTCACTCGACCACATCGGGCCGATGGCGCGCACCGCCATGGACTGCGGTCACATGCTGGGCTTGATCGCAGGTGCAGATGCAGACGACAGCGTGGCATTGCATGCGCCTGTGCCGGATTACGTGTGTGGTGACAACACACAGCTAAGCGGTTTGCGCATTGGCTTCGACCCCGAGTACTGCGCCGGTTTGGATGCGGATATGCAAAAAGCGGTTCAATCCGCTTTCGATGTGTTGCAATCGCTGGGCGCCGACATGCGGCATGTGCGTTTTCCTGATGTGACAGACATGGTTGCTGATTGGGGCACGGCCTGTGCTGCTGAGACCGCAGTTGCGCACGAGCCTTGGCATCCGAAAAACAAACATTTGTACGGGCCGGGTTTGGGTGGCTTGATTGAATTCGGGCGATCTGTTTCCGCAGTCGAAATGCAAAAAATCTGGTTGCGCCGCCGTGCTTTCACCGGTGCGGTGCGCGGGTTTTTCCAGAGCTGCGATTTGCTGTTGATACCTGCGCAACCCATGGCGTCACCCACCACCCAAGAGATGTCAGTCATCGGCACCGTGCCCTCAGAGTTAGCGCGCTTGATCAAATTCACCGCGCCTTTTGACATGAGTGGTAGCCCGACCATCACCTTGCCAGCGGGCTTCACAGTGAAAAACACACCGGTCGCCATACAACTGGTGTCAGCGCATTTAGATGAAGCCACACTCATACGCGCAGGCAGCGCGTTCCAACGGGTGACAGACTGGCATTTGCGCGTTCCGCCCCGGCTTTGAACATCGCCACATGACAAGCCTGCGCGGACTGTTAGACAAGCACAGCGGCATCATGTGATGAACATTGTTCAACCGTTTCTCAACCGTGCTCGCAGCCATCCGCAGCTGTCTGCCATCAGCAGCCATGGCAAGACGCTGACCTACGCAGAGTTGGCAGCTCGCAGTCACGCATTGGCATCAGGGCTGTTGCAAAACCTGTCGCTCAAGCGCGCGCAGCGGGCCATGATTTGCATGGAAAACCGCGCTGCATTTTTCGAAACTTTGTTCGCATGTTGGATTGCTGGCGTGTGTCCGGTGCCGGTGAACGCCAAACTGCATCCCAAGGAAGTGCGTCAGATCGCAGGTGACTGTCAGGCCAGTGTGTTGTTTTGCAGTGCAGCTTTGCATGAAGGCTTGCAAATGGTTTTGACGGACATGCCGCACGCGCCTCTTTTGCTGTGTGTGGATGATGATGCTTATGCAGCTTTGCTGCGTCATGCACCAGCAGACTGCGCGCCAATGCAAGCCGATGACATCGCCTGGATTTTTTACACCAGCGGTACTACAGGCGTTCCCAAAGGCGCGATGTTGTCGCATCGAAATTTACTGCAAATGTGTTTGCAGTACGGTGCGGACATCGATTGCGTACAAGCCGGTGACACCCATTTGCATGTCGCGCCTTTGTCGCATGGCTCGGGTTTGTACAGCTTGCCGCATTTGTTCAACGGCGGCCATCAGGTGATTGAAAAAGCATTCTCCCCGGATCTGGTGTTCGAGGCATTGCAACGCTATCCCCGCATCTCATTTTTTGCCGCACCCACCATGCTGACCCGCATGCTGCGGTCCAGCACTGGCATGGCCAAACCCGCAGGCCATTTGCACACCATCACCTATGGTGGCGGCCCCATGTATGTGTCCGACTTGTTGCAATGCCTTGAACTCTTCGGGCCGCGCATGGTGCAAATTTACGGGCAAGGTGAAAGCCCGATGACCATCACGGCGTTGTCCAGGCAAGATCACCAAGGCCCGCAAGATGCAGCGCATTTGGCGCGACTGGCCTCATGCGGTGTGGCGCGCACCGGTGTCGAGGTGCGCGTGGTGGATGAAGCAGGGCGGGACCTGCCGGCAGGCGAACCCGGCGAAGTCATCACCCGCAGCGCCACACGCATGCTCGGTTATTGGAACAACGAGGCAGCCACGGCATCTGCCATTCGGGATGGTTGGTTGTGGACAGGTGACATTGGCTCCATGGACGAACTGGGTTATCTGACATTGCGCGACCGGTCCAAAGACTTGATCATTCGAGGCGGCAGCAATATTTACCCGCGCGAAATTGAAGAAGTGTTGTTGCGCCATCCTGCTATTGCAGAGGTTTCTGTGATTGGCGCAGCCAGTGCAGATTTAGGTGAAGAGCCGGTGGCTTTTGTGGTGCTCAAAGCTGGAATGACAGTCACACCGCAAGAACTCGATCAATTGTGTCTGGACAATCTAGCGCGCTTTAAACGGCCGCGTGATTATTTTTTTCCGATTGATTTGCCGAAAAACAATTACGGCAAGATTTTGAAGACCGCATTGAGACAACAACTCAAACAGGAACGGCCATGATGCGCAATGTGTATGTAGCAGGCACGGGTTCAACCACTTTCGGCAAACATGCAGGCCGCAGCATCGAGTCGTTGGCGGTCGACGCTTGCGCGCAAGCCATCGTCGAGTCCGGTATCGACCGCGCGCGCATAGGCGCGGTTTACCTTGGCAATTTCATCAGCGGCCCATTGAACGGCAAAGAGGTGTTGGCCGGTATGGTGGCTGAGCAATTGGGTTTGCAAGGCATTCCTTGTACCAAAGTCGAAGGGGCTTGTGCATCAGGTGGCATTGCTTTGCGTCATGCGTGTTTGATGGTGGCCGCCGGTGTTTGCGATGCGGTCTTGGTCGTCGGTGTGGAAACCATGACGCATGCCAGCACCCCGGAAGTCACCTCGGCACTCAACTGTGCCATGGACAATGAGTACGACGGCTTGAGTGGTTTGACATTCCCCGGCTTGTTCGGCTTGGCTTGGCGTGCGCATGCCAAGCAATACGGCACCACGCGCGAAGACATCGCTGCCGTTGTCATCAAAAACAAAGCCCATGGTTTGAAAAATCCGCTCGCCCAGATGGGGGCTGATTTGACGCTTGAACAAATATGTGCCTCTGCCATGATCGCTGACCCCTTGCAACTCTTTGACTGCTGCCCGCCGAGCGATGGCGCGGCGGCTGTGGTGGTGTGCGCGAAAAATTTGTTGTCCCAGAGTCCGCGCACCCCACACATACGCGTGATGGCCAGTGTGCAAACCAGCGGCTCCGCGCGAATTTCTCAACACCCGGATTTGTGTTCATTTGATGCGACGGTGCATGCTGCCCAACAGGCCTACAAGCAATCGGGTTTGCAAGCGTCAGACATTAATTTGGTAGAACTTCACGATTGTTTTTCCATCGCAGAAATCATCGACAGCGAAGACTTAGGGCTGGTGCCTAAAGGCGAGGGCGGTCGTTGGGCGGCGCAAGGCCGCACCGGCATGCAAGGCGATATCGTCATCAACCCCAGCGGCGGTTTGCTCGCCAAAGGGCATCCGGTGGGCGCAACCGGTGTGGGTCAAATTGTGGAAGTGGTGTGGCAGTTGCGTGGTGAACATGCCAACCAAGTCGCCGGGGCTAGCATTGGCATGACCCACAACTTAGGTGGCACTGGCGTGGCTTGCACGGTTCACATTTTGGGCAGAGACGCATGACTGACCCCGCGTTAACAGTGTTTCGTTGCATGTCATGCCAGACATTGACCCAACTTCAACCTGTGGTGTGTGCGCATTGTTTGCAGCGCACATTTCAAACAGAAGCTGTGGCCGCAACCGGTGTGTTAGCCAGTTGGACCACGGTGCGCAAACCGCCTTTGCGCTTCAAGGCAGAAGGCGCTTACCAAGTTGCTGTGGTTGATTTGGATAATGGCATGCGCATCTCGGCGCGCTTGTTGTCAACACCGAACGACCAATTAGGCGACCGCGTGGTGCTGGTCACAGAAAACTTACTTCAAACACAAACCCCTACGTTCAAGGTTGCTACACATGGCTGATATTTCCTATGACAAACACGGCGCAGTCCGATTGATCACGATCAACCGGGCTGACAAAATGAATTCGCTGGATTTCGCCGCCAACGATGAGTTGATAGACATATGGCACGAGTTTGACCGTGATGACCAAGCGCGTGTCGCGGTCATCACCGGTGCGGGTGACAAGTCGTTTTGCGCCGGCGCGGATTTGAAAACCTATACCTTGAAATTTGCACAAGCTGCTGCGCCCGAGTTTCGCGCCAAGTACACCAACGGCCCGGGCTTTGGCGGCATCACCCGTAACCTCGATATAGATAAACCCATTTTGGCTGCGGTGAATGGTTTCGCCATATCCGGTGGGTTCGAGTTGGCCTTGGCCTGCGATATGCGCTTTTGTTCAGACAACGCAGAGTTCGCCTTGCAAGACGCGAAATGGGGTTTTCATGCCTGCGATGGCGGCTTGATTCGACTGCCGCAAATTGTTGGCATGGGTCACGCCATGGAAATCATTTTGTCGGGTGAACGTGTCGATGCAGCGCATGCTTACCGCATCGGTTTGGTTAACCGTGTGTATGCGCCACACGAACTCTTAAGCCAAACTTTGGCGTATGCGCAGATGCTGGCCACACGCGCGCCTTTGTCGCACCGGTTTGCCAAAGAAGTGGTGCGTCGCTCTATGGGCATGCACATGGGCGAAGCCTTGCAGTGGGAGTCGCGCTCATTCAGAGACGTGGCATTCACCGATGATTTGAAAGAAGGTCTGGCCTCGTTCAAAGAGCGCAGACCTGCGGATTTCAAAGGCAGTTGAACCGCTTAGCTGTTGCCCCACACCTCTTGTGCCGTTTCAATGACCAAACGCAATTTGTTGCGCTGATCGTCAACCGCGATGTTGTTGCCGTGCACGGTGCTGGAGAAACCGCATTGGGGTGACAACGCCAACTGCGACAGCGGCGCGTACTTGGCGGCTTCGTCAATGCGCCGCTTCAAGTTGTCCTTGGTTTCCATCGCGCCGAATTTGGTCGTGACTAAGCCCAACACAACCAACTTGTCTTTGGCGAGGTAGCGCAGAGGACGGAAGTCGCCGCTGCGGTCATCGTCGTATTCCAAAAAATACGCGTCAATGTTCATCTCGGACAACAAGGCCTCGGCCACCGGTTCGTAGTTACCGGCTGCGGCGTGCGTGCTTTTGAAATTGCCACGGCACAAGTGCATAGCCAATGTCATACCTGCGGGTTTGTGCGCGACGACTTTGTTGATGAAGGCAGCGTAGCGGTGCGGCAATTCATTGGGGTCGTCACCGCGCGCACGTGCGGCTTCGCGCATTTTGTCGTCGCACAAATAGGCGAGGTTGGTGTCGTCCATTTGCACATAGGTGCAACCGGCAGCGGCCAGTGAGCGCAATTCGTCGCCGTAGGCCTTGGCCACATCGTCATAAAAAGACGGGTCAAGTTCGGGGTAAGCGTCTTTGCTGATGCCTGCACGACCGCCGCGAAAGTGCAGCATGGTCGGTGAGGGAATCGTCACCTTGGGCGTGCTGCCTTTGGCGATTTGCGATTTCAAATAATTGAAGTCAGCCAGTTGAATGTCTTTCACATGCCGCACTTTGTCGATCACGCGGATCACGGGTGGCGCGAGTTCTTGCGTGCCGTCGGGGCGTTCGATCGTCACTGGTATGTCGGTTTTCACGCCGCCCATTTGCTCCAAAAAGTCGATGTGGAAATAGGTGCGGCGGAACTCGCCGTCGGTGATGGACTTCAAGCCCACGTCTTCTTGGAATTGGATGATTTCGGTGATCGCTTTGTCTTCCACCAAGCGCAATTGCTCGGGCGTGATCTGACCCTTGGTTTTTTGCTCGCGGGCTTCAAGCAAGTAGGCAGGTCGCAAAAAACTGCCGACATGGTCAAAGCGGGCGGGAATATGGGGCGTGGTCATGGGTTCTCCTGGGCAGTTGAAGGGTGGGTCAGAACGCGGCGAAGTATACATAAACCGCCAAAAATACGTTAAATTTCCATTTTTTCGCCAGTTTATAAGGCTTGTTGTATACAATTTATGCAAATTGTTTCCTGCATTGACTTGCTGACTTACCCATTGAACACCCTGGATTCCACCCCTTTGCCTTCTGAAGCGGCGCCCGGTCATTCGCAAGCCGTCCGGGCGCAATTGCGTTTGCGCGAGATGATTTTGGCGGCCGAGTTGCCCGCAGGTTCGCGTATCGCAGAACTGACATTGGTGGACAAACTCGGTGTGTCGCGCACGCCCATTCGCACCGCATTGATGAAGCTTGAGCAAGAGGGTTTGCTTGAAGCCTTGGCCAACGGCGGATATGCAGTGCGCACTTTCACCGAGCAAGATGTGTCAGATGCCATCGAATTGCGCGGCACGCTTGAAGGACTGGCCGCGCGTTTGGCGGCAGAGCGCGGATGCGCGCCGGTGTTGCTGGCCGAGGCGCGTGCTTGTTTGCTGAACATTGACCAGTTGCTGGCCACCGGCAGTTTGAACGAAGACGCTTTCGGTGCTTATGTGACGCAGAACGAAAAATTCCATGCCTTGTTGCAAGACATGGCCGGCAGCGACGTGTTGCGTCGCGAATGGGAACGCGTGGTTGGTTTGCCATTTGCCTCGCCATCTGGTTTTGTGGTGAGCCAAGCCCACAGTCCACAGGCGCGTGACATGCTGATCGTGGCGCAAGACCAGCATCACCAAGTGTTGCAAGCTATCGAGCGGCGCGAAGGCGCACGGGCCGAGGCCATCATGCGCGAGCATTCACGCTTGGCGCAGCGCAACCTGAGCGACGCCATGCGCAGTACCCAAGCCGAGCAATTGCCCGGCGTGAAATTGATCAGGCGCAGCCACCGATGAAGGGCTTGGGCAGTCACTCCGCTGGTGACCTCGGCGCTGTGCTTGGATCAGTTTTACATCGGTGTCTAAACGGTATAGTCTGCGTTGCTAAGGCTCAAGATTGCCTAGATGTTTTCTCCCTTCATAAATGAGTAAGCCATGCTGAATCACTTGCGTTTATCGGTGTTGTTTGTTGGATGTGTGTCGGTTTCGTGGATGGCCAGCGCGCAAGAAGTGGTGCTGAAGTTTCACCATATTTGGCCCTCCACAGCGATGGCGCCGACGCGCGTGATTGGCCCTTGGTGCGAGAAGATTGCCGCCGAATCCAAAAACCTTGTGAAGTGCCAGTTGCTGCCCGCCATGTCTGGCGGTGGCACACCCGCCCAATTGGTCGACAGGGTGCGTGATGGGGTAGACGACTTGGTCGTCACCTTGCCCGGTTACACCGCAGGGCGTTTTCCGGCCATGGAAGTGTTTGAGCTGCCTTTTTTGACCAACTCCGCCGAAGTGGCCGCTTCAGCAGCCTGGGACTATTTGCAAAAAAATGCACACAAAGAATTTCCTGGCACCAAAATTTTGGCTGTTTGGGTGCATGACGAAGGCTATACCCACACCGCTTCCAAACAAATCAAGACCTTGGATGATTTCAAAGGACTCAAGATGCGGGCCCCGACCCGTTTGACCAACAAGTTATTGGCCAAACTGGGTGCGACACCGGTGGGCATGCCGGTGCCAGCCGTGGCAGACGCGTTGTCCAAGGGAACCATCGACGGGTTCTTGCTGCCATGGGAAGTCATCCCAGGGTTCAAGTTACAAGAGATGACCAAGTTCCATACCGAAACACATCCTTCCAAACCCGCCATGTATTCGGCTGTCTTCATTTTTGCCATGAACCAATCGCGTTATGACAGCTTGCCCGCAGACGCCAAAGCCGTGATTGATCGCAACAGTGGTGCTGCCTTATCCAAGCAGATCGGCAAGATTTGGGACGAGAGCCAAGGCGCGGGCCGTAAATCTGCGCAATCACGCGGCAACACCATTCTGGTGCTGTCTGCCGCCGAGACAGACCAATGGATGAAAGCCGCAGCGCCGTTGCGAGAGGAATGGTTTGACGAAGTGGGGCGGCGCGGATTGAATGGCCGTCAATTGCTACAGGACGCCACTGACTTGTTGGCCAAATACAAAAAGTGAATAGCCTTTTGTCACGTCTGTGCGCATGGTGCGCCATGGCAGGCGCTGCTTTTGCCTTGATGATCGGTGCCATGACCACTTGGAGTGTGATTGGTCGCGCCCTGTTTCAGGCTCCGCTGCAAGGTGACGTTGAAATGGTGCAAATGGGTATTGCGCTCAGCCTCTCGCTGTGCCTGCCTTGGTGCCAATGGCGCGTCGCCAATATTTTTGTTGATTTCTTCACACAAAGCGCTTCCCAAAAATCTATCTCCAGACTCGATGCATTAGGCAGTGTGTTGTTGGCGCTGATGTATGCAGTGCTGTCTTGGCGGTCTGCGGCCGGTGCGGCTGTCGCTTACGAATCTTTTGAAGCCACCATGATTTTGGGTTTGCCTATGTGGTGGGCGTATGCATGCCTGGCCCCGGGCTTGGCATTGGCAGCTTTCGTGGCTTTGTTTCAGGCTTGGCAGTTGGCTCAGGGTCGTTCCTTGGCAGATTTGCAAGGCGAGGTTTCAGCATGACCTCGCCCACCGCCGTTGGCTTGGGCATGTTTGCCCTGATGCTCTTGATGATGGCTGTGCGTGTGCCGATTGCTGCGGCCATGTTCATACCCGGTGCCTTGGGATATTGGGCGATCAACAACGAAATGGCCTTACTCAATTTGCTCAAAGGCAGTGCAGTCGCGCGTTTGACGGTTTACGAATTGAGTGTCATTCCCTTGTTTTTATTGATGGGAAATTTCGCTACACAAGGCGGTTTAAGCCGCGACTTGTTTCGCGCAGCATCCGCCTTGATGGGGCATGTGCGTGGTGGTCTGGCCATGGCCGCCATCTTGAGCGCGGCAGCTTTTGGTGCGGTATGTGGATCTTCTGTGGCGACATCGGCAACGATCACGCAGGTGGCTTATCCGGAGATGAAAGCCCATGGTTACATGGGTCGCTTGTCTACTGCCACCCTGGCCACCGGTGGCACCTTGGGTATTTTGATCCCGCCTTCGGTGCCCTTGGTGGTGTATGCCATATTGACCGAGCAAAACATTGCCAAGCTGTTTGCTGCGGCCATCGTTCCCGGCATCTTGGCTGCGCTGGGTTACATGTTGGTTATTTCTTTGTATTGCAGATTCCGTCCGGAAATGGCCCCGCTCAGCGAAAAGTCAACGGTTGCTCAGCGCTGGGAAGCGCTATGGAAAATATGGCCGATCCTCATGATTTTTGTGGTGGTGTTTGGTGGTATTTACGGCGGCATATTTTCTCCCACAGAAGGGGCGGCCATTGGCGCGTTGCTGACATTTGCTATCGGGTTGGCGCGAGGTGAACTCAAAGGTGCAGGCATGCGACAAGCCCTGCTCAGCACGGCAGAAACCAGCGCCATGGTGTTCATGATTTTTTTGGGCGCAGACATGATGAATGCCGCGCTGGCTTTGTCTGCCATGCCGTCGATGGTGGCCGACTGGGTAAGCCATTTGCCTGTGGCCCCAATTGTGGTGGTGATGGCCGTGATGGTGTTGTACGTGGTGCTGGGTTGCGTCATGGATGAGTTGTCTGTGTTGTTGCTGACCATTCCCGTTATTTTTCCGGCCATCATGCAACTCGATTTATGGGGCTTGCCCACAGAACTCAAAGCCATTTGGTTTGGTATTTTGGTGTTGATGACGGTGGGCATCGGTTTGATTGCGCCGCCAGTGGGGCTGAATGTGTATGTGGTGAATAACTTGGCGCGTGAAGTTCCCATGTCTGAAACATACAAAGGTGTGTTTCCTTTTCTGGCGTGGGATGTGCTGCGTTTGTTGTTGCTGTTGTTCTTTCCCGGTGTGTGTTTGTGGTTGGTGAGAATGATGTGATGGACGTTTTTGACACCTTGCCTTGGGCGTGGCCGCTTGCTGCAGGATTGGTGGGGTTGCAAATTGGCAGCTTCATCAATTTGCTGGTGTGGCGACTGCCGCAAATGATGCAACACCAGTGGCAACGTGAATTTGCATTGGCCCATCAGCAGCAAGACCCTGCACTGCCTGTCTTTAATTTGGCGATGCCACGGTCGCATTGCACCACGTGTCACACACCATTGCGGGTGCGTGATTTGGTGCCGGTGCTGAGTTATCTATGGCTCAAAGGTCGTTGTGGCTTTTGCGAAGCCAAAGTGTCCTGGCGTTATCCCTTGGTGGAAACAGTGGTGGCTTTGTTGTGGGCGGCTTGTGCCTGGTATGCAGGCATGTCTGCAACGGCATTGGCTTGGGCGTTATGTGCCACAGTGTTGATCGCTTTGGCGTTGATAGATGCAGACACCATGCTGTTACCCGATAGCCTCACGCTTCCCTTGATGTGGGGCGGCATGTTGTGTGCATCCTTGGGATGGATACAGTTGTCGTTGGAACAAAGTGTGTGGGGCGCGGCTTTGGGGTATGGCTTGCTGTGGTCTGTGCAAGCAGTGTTTGGTTGGTTCACGGGTAAGCAAGGCATGGGCGAGGGCGACTTCAAGTTGCTGGCGGCACTGGGTGCTTGGTTGGGCTGGACCGCTCTGCCTACACTGGTGTTACTGGCGTCAGTCAGCGGCGTTGTTTTCGCTATCTATAAACGCCTCAAGGGGCGAATGAAGGCTGGGGAACCCTTGCCTTTTGGTCCGCACCTTGTGCTGGGTGCGGGTTTGTTCAAAGTATTTTTGCCATTGAATATGTTGGGCATATAGCCCGCTCATACAGTGATTTAGGAGTTGAGTGATGGGTTTGGTTATTGATTGTCATGGCCACTACACGACTGCGCCCAAGGCGCTTGAAGCGTGGCGAAATCGCCAGATTGCTGGCATCAAAGATCCGACATGCATGCCGCGTGCCGATGAATTGCAAATCAGCGACGATGAATTGCGGGAAAGTATAGAAAGCAATCAGTTGCGTTTGATGAAAGAGCGTGGCAGCGATGTCACCTTGTTCTCGCCGCGTGCTTCCTTCATGGCGCACCACATCGGGGACTTTGGCGTGTCCTCCACCTGGGCTGCCATTTGTAACGAGTTGTGTTTTCGTGTCTCCACTCTGTTTCCGGATCACTTTGTGCCCGTGGCCATGCTGCCGCAGTCTCCCGGTGTGGACCCAGCTACTTGCATTCCCGAGTTGGAAAAATGCGTCAAAGAATACGGCGCAGTCGGTATCAACCTCAACCCCGACCCTTCCGGCGGTCATTGGACCAGCCCGCCTTTGAGCGACAAACACTGGTACCCGATTTTTGAAAAAATGGTCGAGTACGACTTACCCGCCATGATCCATGTGTCCACCAGTTGCAATGCGTGTTTTCACACCACGGGCGCGCATTATTTGAATGCGGACACCACGGCTTTCATGCAATGCCTGACCAGCGATTTGTTCAAAGATTTTCCGACGCTGAAGTTTTTGATTCCACACGGCGGCGGCGCGGTGCCTTACCACTGGGGACGTTTTCGTGGTTTGGCGCAAGAACTGAAAAAGCCTTTGCTTGAAGAGCATCTGTTGAACAATATTTATTTCGATACCTGCGTTTACCACCAGCCCGGTATCGATTTACTCAACACCGTCATACCGGTGAAAAACGTGTTGTTTGCGTCTGAAATGATTGGGGCGGTGCGCGGTATAGATCCTCAAACCGGACACTATTACGACGACACCAAACGCTATATTGAAAACAGTTTGATCTTGGACGGCTACGACCGTGAATTGATTTACGAAGGCAATGTACGCAGGGTGTTCAGCCGCTTAGACACCCGACTCAAACAGAAAGGTTTGTGACATGCACTATCCACTGGGAACCGTGAAGCGCCATATTGTTCGTGCAGACCCATCTGTCGCAGAGAGACTCGGTCAATTCGGCGTCGCGACAGTGCACGAAGCCATGGGGCGTTTGGGTTTGATGCACACCATCATGCGCCCGATTTACGCTGGTGCGCGCGTCAGCGGAACCGCAGTCACCGTGTTGCTGCACCCGGGCGACAACTGGATGATGCACGTGGTGGCAGAGCAAATCCAGCCCGGCGACATCGTGGTGGCTGCCATCACAGCACCTTGCACCGATGGTTATTTCGGTGACTTGCTCGCCACCTCCTTCATGGCGCGCGGTGCACGTGCTTTGGTGATTGATGCGGGCGTGCGCGATGTGTCTGAGCTTACGCAAATGGGATTCCCCGTGTGGAGCCGCGCCATCAGCGCCAAAGGCACCATCAAAGCCACGGTCGGTTCAGTGAATGTGCCGGTGGTGTGTGCAGGCGCAGCTGTCACACCCGGCGACGTCATCGTTGCAGATGACGATGGTGTGGTGGTAGTGCCCGC
Organism: Comamonadaceae bacterium; assembly: GCA_027488735.1. GTDB lineage: Bacteria > Pseudomonadota > Gammaproteobacteria > Burkholderiales > Burkholderiaceae_C > Limnohabitans. The sequence goes on from JAIYBB010000004.1 coordinate 149,037, forward strand.
ATCCATTGCTCAGCAAGTGGCAGATGCAGCAGCAGCGCGCGAGGCACTTGAAGGTGAAAAGCGTGCCAAGCTGGCATCCGGTGTGTTGGGCCTGGACATGTACAAGATGCGCGAAGGCTTGGAGAAGGCCGGTTTGAAGTACATCGATTGATGCTGTTGCCAGTGATGCATAAACCTACCTCCGGCGATTTCACCAAGACCAACAGTTGGCTGGATTGGTACGACGGCCCTGCCAAGCCACGCTTTGTGTTGCCTGCCGGTGCGGTGGACGCGCACTGCCATGTGTTCGGTCCGGGTGACACTTTCCCTTATGCACCCGAGCGCAAATACACACCGTGTGATGCGTCAGCCGCGCAATTGTTTGCTTTGCGCGATCACTTGGGTTTCGATAAAAACGTCATCGTTCAAGCCACGTGCCACGGCGCGGACAACCGTGCATTGGTGGATGCGTTGATGCGCGCTGAAGGCAAAGCTCGCGGTGTGGCTACGGTGAAGCGCAGCATCAGCGACGACGAACTGCAAGCCATGCACGATGCTGGTGTGCGTGGTGTGCGCTTCAACTTCGTCAAACGATTGGTGGACTTCACGCCCAAAGATGAATTGATGGAGATTGCTTCGCGCATCAGAGCCTGGGGCTGGCATGTGGTGATTTATTTCGAAGCCGTGGACTTGCCCGAGTTGTGGGATTTCTTCACCGCCTTGCCGACCACCGTGGTGGTGGACCACATGGGCCGCCCGGACGTGTCCAAGCCATTGAACGGCCCCGAGTTCAGCCTGTTCATGCAGTTCATGCGCGAGCACCCGAATGTATGGAGCAAAGTGTCTTGCCCCGAGCGGCTCAGTCTCAGCGGTCCTCAAGCCTTGCATGGCGAAACTGCACCTTACCGGGACGTGGTGCCGTTTGCGCGCCACGTGGTTGAAAGTTTTCCGGACCGTGTGTTGTGGGGCACCGATTGGCCACACCCCAATTTGAAAGACCACATGCCCGACGATGGGTTGCTGGTTGATTTCATTCCGCAGATTGCGGTGACACCTGAGTTGCAGCACAAGTTGTTGGTGGATAACCCGACACGTTTGTATTGGCCTGAGTTGAAATGAAAGACACACATGGCATTGGATAAACCTTATCTGGATGTACCTGGCACCACGATTTTTGACATGGAGCAATCGCGCAAAGGTTATTGCTTGAACCAATTTTGCATGTCGCTGATGAAGGCTGACAACCGTGCGCGTTTCAAAGTCAATGAGCGCACTTATCTGGATGAATGGGACATGACCGAAGAGCAAAAACAAGCGGTGATGGCGCGCGACTTGAACTGGTGCATACGCACCGGCGGCAATATTTATTTCTTGGCCAAGATTGGCGCGACCGATGGCAAAAGCTTTCAGCAAATGGCGGGCAGCATGACCGGCATGACCGAAGACGAATACAGAAACATGATGATCAGCGGCGGGCGCTCTGTCGAGGGCAACCGCTACATCGGCGAAGACGGTACGGCACAAGCGCACAAACAGCCCCAAGGCAGCGCAGGAAAGGCTTGAATATGGCACGCATCAGCGCATCGGTTTTCACTTCGCACGTGCCCGCCATCGGCGCGGCGCTGGACATGGGCAAGACGCAAGAGCCGTATTGGCAACCGGTGTTCGCCGGTTACGAATACTCCAAAGAATGGATGAAGCAAAACACACCGGACGTGATTTTTCTGGTGTTCAACGACCACGCCACCGCGTTCAGTCTGGACATGATTCCAACATTCGCCATAGGTACAGCTGCGCAATACACACCAGCTGACGAGGGTTGGGGCCCGCGTCCGGTGTCTGTGGTGCAAGGTCACCCTGAGCTTGCTGGGCATATCGCACAGTCAGTGATTCAACAGGATTTCGATCTGACCATCGTCAACAAAATGGACGTGGACCACGGCCTGACCGTGCCGCTGTCTCTCATGTGCGGACAACCGCAAGCCTGGCCTTGCCCGGTGATTCCGTTTGCAGTCAACGTGGTGCAATACCCTGTGCCCAGCGGTCAGCGTTGTTTCAATCTGGGCAAAGCGATTGCCAAAGCGGTCAAGAGTTTTGATGCAGACTTGAATGTCCAAATATGGGGTACTGGCGGCATGAGCCACCAGTTGCAAGGCCCGCGCGCTGGCCTCATCAACAAACAGTTTGATAACGCGTTTTTAGACCGCTTGATTGCCGACCCCGCAGGCTTGGCGCAAATGCCGCATATCGACTATGTGCGCGAAGCGGGCAGCGAAGGCATCGAGTTGGTGATGTGGCTGATAGCCCGCGGTGCAATGAGCGATGTGACTGGCGGTGCTGCGCCGCAGGTGAAGCACCGTTTTTACCATGTGCCTGCGAGCAATACCGCGGTGGGTCATTTGATTTTGGAGAATGTATGAGCAGTCATATCAAAGTAGCCTTGGCCGGTGCCGGCGCGTTCGGCATCAAACACCTGGACGGCATCAAGCTGATCGACGGCGTGGAAGTGGTGTCGCTGATCGGGCGCGATTTAGCCAAGACGCTAGAAGTCGCGGACAAATACGGCATCGCACACATCACCACCGATTTGAACGACAGTTTGTCCATCAAAGAACTGGACGCTGTGATTTTGTGCACTCCCACGCAAATGCATGCATCACAAGCGCTGGCATGCATGCAAGCTGGCAAGCATGTGCAAGTTGAAATTCCTTTGTGTGATGTCTACAAAGACGGCGCGAAAGTTGTTGAGTTGCAAAAGCATACTGGCTTGGTTGCCATGTGCGGCCACACGCGTCGCTTCAACCCCAGCCATCAGTATGTGCACCAGCAAATACAGGCGGGCAAATTCAACATCTACCAAATGGATGTGCAAACCTATTTCTTTCGCCGCACCAACATGAACGCACTGGGTCAAGCGCGCAGCTGGACCGACCATTTGCTGTGGCACCACGCGGCACACACGGTGGATTTGTTCGCTTACCAAGCGGGCAGTCCGATTGTGAAAGCCAACGCCATGCAAGGACCGATTCACCCGACGCTTGGCATCGCCATGGACATGAGCATCCAACTCCAAGCAGCCAATGGCGCGATTTGCACGCTCTCGCTCAGCTTCAACAACGACGGACCCTTGGGCACGTTTTTCAGATACATCGGCGACAACGCCACTTACATCGCGCGTTACGACGATTTGTTCAACGGCAAAGAGGAAAAACTCGATGTGTCCAAAGTGGCGGTGTCTATGAACGGCATCGAGTTGCAGGACAGAGAATTTTTCTCAGCAATACGCGAGGGCCGCGAACCGAACGGCAGCGTGGCGCAAGTGCTGCCTTGCTATCAGGTGCTGCACGATTTGGAGCAGCAGTTAAGCGCTTAAAAAAAATGCCGGTCGAGCCACGCAAAATGCTGCAAGACGACAGCTGTTGATAGCTAACAGCGTCACAGACTGACCAGATGTTGCGACTTGGCACCCTTGACCGAGTTCAAGGGTATGCGCTTGTCCAAGGTAATCAGTCTGCCGCCATGTTTGACCGCGATTGCCAGTAAATATGCATCAGTGAGTTGGCGCGGGCTGAGCAGTTTGTCCGCGTCAATGAAGGCTTCGTCTAACAGGCTGATGTTGTCTGGCCAGAACGCATGGTGCTTTGTATTTGTGAAATTACGCAAACGCTTGACCAAGTTTTGCAAAGACTGGCTGTTGGTGTAGCTGGTTTGACTCATGATGCGTAGCATGCCGTTTTGAGTCAGAGGGCAACTCGCCCAGCCTTGATTGATATGTGTATCCAACCAATCGTAGGCAAGCCGATGGTGGGCGTGGTCATGGTCGTGCAATGCAATCAGGATGTTGACATCCAATAAAGCCCGCATCAAATGCCTTCCTCGTCACGGATGCGATCGACCATTTCATTGGTGATGATGACACCACGGTGAGGCAAGGGGATTAAGCCGTATTTCGCTAATGGGCCTTCTGTCTGCGGCGCAGGTTCATTGGCTTGCATGGGATGGGTCGGCATATGAAAAGCCCGGCGTGCTTGTTCGCTCACCACTTTGCCTATGGTTTTTTTCTCGCGCCGGGCGATTTCTTTGGCGGCAAACAGCACGTCATCGTCTATGTCTATGGTGGTGCGCATGGTCAAATCCTAAAGATGTTTGATGATTTTGCATCAAACATCAATTTTTTTCAAGTTCTAAAATGCCTTGATGAACAAACGTCAAGTCGGCCCATTCACAGTCAATCCCATCGGCCTGGGATGTATGAATATTTGCCCGGTTTACGGACCGCCACCACCCGAAGCAGATGCGCAAAAACTGCTGCTTGCTGCGTTAGACGAAGGCGTAGATTTTTTTGACACAGCCGCTTTGTATGGCTTTGGTGAAAGCGAACGCATCATCGGCAAAGCTTTGTCGGGCAAGCGCAGCCAGTTCACATTGGCCAGCAAATGCGGTTTGCACGGCGTAGACAAAAACGGGGACGGTAAAAAAGTACGCGTGCTCGATGGCCGCCCCGAAACCATCAGAGCCACTTGCGAAAACAGTTTGCGCAGTTTGAAAACCGATGTCATCGACTTGTACTATTTGCACCGCTGGGACAAAAACGTACCTATCGAAGACAGCGTGGGCATGCTGAGTGATCTGGTGCGACAGGGAAAAATCCGCACCATTGGTTTATCCGAAGTGTCCTCAAACACTTTACGCAAAGCGCATGCGGTTCACCCAATCACTGCGCTGCAAACAGAATATTCCTTGTGGACTCGAAACCCCGAAATAGCGGTGCTCGACGCTTGCAAAGAATTGAACATTACTTTTGTGTCGTTCAGTCCTTTGGCCAGAAAATTTTTATGCGCTGACTTAGCCGATACAACGCAGCTTTTGCCTACCGATTGGCGTCACACTTCGCCGCGTTTTCATGCTGAACATTACGCAAAAAATCTGCAATTGCTGGATAACTACCTAGAGATTTCGCGCGATGTGGGTTGCACTCCCGCGCAACTTGCATTGGCTTGGGTGTTGCACCAGGCGCCGCATATCGTGACCATTCCGGGTACTTCACGCATTGACCATTTGAAAGACAACATGGGCGCGTTGAACGTGAAACTGTCGCCTGATATCTTGGTGCGTTTAGATCAAGCGATCAACCAAGCCAATGTGTCTGGTAACCGATACAACGAACTGGCCAGCAGTGAAGTGGACACCGAAGTGTTTTAATGCTCGCCCATGCTTGAAGCTTGTCTGTTGAGTCGCAGCATCAACATGCCCGCGCCTACCAATAACAACATACCGCACCAAGCCATGGCATTGGGTATATCGCCCCAAATCACATAACCAGCCAATACTGCGGTCAAGAGACCCATGTAGCGAAACGGTGCCACCACACTCATGTCTGCAATGCGTGTGGCTTTGATCAAGAAGAAATACCCGCTGCTCAAGAGCACAGCGGCGGCGGCCATCATGAGCCAATGCACCGCAGAGACAGCTTGCCATGGCGTGGCGATGCTCCAAATGCCAGCCATCACTGTGGCCGCCAAAGCCGTCCCAATGGTGATCACCATGGACGGAATGTGTGGTGCGATAAATCTCACACTCAGATCTCGCAAGGCATGCAACAAAGTGCCCGCCAGCGCAACCCAGGCCCAAGCGTTGAAGCCGTCAGCCTGCGGTTGCACGACCAGCAACACTCCGATGAAACCCAAACCGATGATCAGCCAATTGCGGCCGCTGACATGCACACCCAACAACAAGCCTGACAGCAGCGCGATCAGCAGCGGCGTGGACATGTTGATCGCGGTTACATCGCCAATCGGCATATGAAACAACGCACTCAAATACACCAGACTCGCGGCACCATCCAGCGCCGAGCGCAACACAACCCATTTGTTGCCCAAGTGCGATAAACCGGCTCGACTGAAATGGCTGCGGTCGGTCGCATAGGCGAGCACAAACAAACCCAGCACGGCCATCAGACCGCGTAAAAAAATCAATTGGGAGGTGGGAAGCGTGTCACTGACGAACTTGACCAGCGTATCGTTCAAAACAAAGCACACCATGCCGACCGTCATGGCGATCACGCCACGACGGTTGTGGTGCTCGGTCACAGGGTGTCGATGAAACTGCGCAGTTTGTCAGAGCGGCTGGGGTGCTTGAGCTTGCGCAAAGCCTTGGCTTCGATTTGACGGATTCGCTCGCGCGTCACGTCAAATTGTTTGCCGACCTCTTCCAAGGTGTGGTCGTTGTCCATCTCGATGCCGAAACGCATGCGCAGCACTTTGGCTTCGCGCGGAGTCAGGCCGTCGAGGATTTCCTTGACCACATCACGCAAACCGGCTTGCATGGCGGCTTCGATAGGCGCTGTGTTGGCACCGTCTTCGATGAAGTCGCCCAAATGGGAATCGTCGTCGTCACCGATAGGTGTTTCCATGGAAATCGGCTCTTTGGCGATCTTCATGATCTTGCGGATTTTGTCTTCCGGCATTTCCATTTTTTCCGCCAGCACAGACGCATCAGGCTCAAAGCCAAACTCCTGCAAGTGTTGACGGCTGATGCGGTTCATCTTGTTGATGGTCTCGATCATGTGCACCGGAATACGGATGGTGCGCGCCTGGTCTGCGATGGAACGCGTGATGGCCTGGCGGATCCACCAAGTGGCGTAAGTGGAGAACTTGTAGCCGCGACGATATTCGAATTTATCGACCGCTTTCATCAAACCGATATTGCCTTCTTGGATCAAGTCCAGGAATTGCAAACCACGGTTGGTGTATTTTTTGGCGATAGAAATAACCAGACGCAAGTTGGCCTCGATCATTTCTTTTTTGGCGTTGCGTGAAGCGCGTTCGCCTTCGTTCATGCGCTTGTTGATGTCCTTGAGTTCAGCCAAAGGCACGACCACGCGGTTTTGTATATCGGTCAGTTTGGTTTGCAATTCCTGAATAGCAGGAATATTGCGGGTCATGGTGACCGACCAGTTTTTACCAGCGGCTGATTGTTTTTCAACCCATTTCAGGTTCAACAAATTGGTAGGGAATTCTTTGATGAACATTTCCTGCGGCATGCCGCAGCGGTCCACGATGATGCGGCGCAGTTCGCGTTCTTTTTTGCGCACATCATCAACTTGCGAGCGCACCAGATCACACAGCTTTTCGATGGTGCGTGCGGTGAAACGCACAGTCATCATTTCTTCGCTGATGGACTTTTGGATCTTCATGTAGGCCGGTGTACCGTAGCCTTCTTTGTCGAAGCTCTTGCGCAGTTTGTCGAACAGCACCTGAATGCGGTCAAGGCGTGTGAGCGCTTCGCTTTTGAGTTCTTCGAGTTTTTTGGTGAGAGCTTTGGAGCCGCCTTTGCCGTCGTCGTCGTCAGAGTCGTCGAACTCGTCGAAGTCTTCTTCGGCCACATAGTCGTCGGCTTCATTGGCGTTGGTGAAACCGTCAACGATGGTGGAGATGACGACCTTGTCTTCGCGAATGTCTGCCGCCATGCGCAAAATTTCTGCGACGGTGGCGGGGGACGCGCTGATGGCTTCCATCATGGCCATCAAGCCGCCTTCGATGCGCTTGGCGATTTCAATTTCGCCTTCGCGTGTCAGCAATTCGACCGTGCCCATTTCGCGCATGTACATGCGAACAGGGTCGGTGGTGCGACCGAACTCGCTGTCTACGGTGGACAAGGCGGCTTCAGCTTCTTCTTCAGCTTCTTCTTCACTGGCAACGGTAGGGCCGGTGTTGTTGATGATCAGCATCTCGGCGTCGGGCGTTTGCTCGAACACGGCCACACCCATGTCGTTCAACATGGTGATCACCACTTCCAATGTTTCTGCGTCAACCAATTTGTCGGGCAAGTGATCGGAGATTTCGCCGTGGGTCAAGTAGCCGCGTGTTTTGCCTAACTTGATCAGAGTCTTCAGGCGTGAGCGGCGCTTGGCCAAGTCTTCTTCGGACAACACGGTTTCGTCTAAGCCGAATTCTTTCATCAAGGCGCGTTCTTTGGCCTTGCTGATTTTCATGCGCAAAGGCTTGACCTTTTCGCCGCTAGCGACGGTTTCATCAGCGAATTCAGCCTCGAGATCGACGATGTCATCATCTTCTAAAACTTTTTTGGCAGTAGCTTTTCCTTTGGCAGCTTTTGTGTCAACAGCTTTGGGTGGCTTGGCGCGTTCTGCAGAGGGCTTGGCCGTCGGCTTGCTAGCGGCTTTGACAGGTGTTTTTGCCACGGGCTTGGCAGTACTTTTGGCGGCAGGTTTAGTGACTGTTTTGGCGACAGCCTTGGTCACAGGCTTGGCAGGTGATTTGGTGGCAGGTTTGGTTGGTGCTTTGGGCGCAGGTTTGGCAGAGGCTTTGGTCACGGTTTTGGTCACTGGTTTGGCTGCGGCTTTGGCAGCGGGTTTGGAAACAGCTTTGGCGGGTTTCTTGGAAGGCATATCAATCCTTATTCAAAAAATATCACACACCCGTTGAGCCGAGCGTCATGCTTATCAAGGAGGGCAAACAAGCTGGGAGGGCGAACATTTGGAATGCAATCCTTGCGGAGTTGGGCGGGTCGTGCGATTAATGTCACGGTTGGCCGGGCCCGGAGGTGTTGCTGTCGCGCTTGTGAGGAAATGTATTATACCTGAGGCACTTTTTTCAGATCAGCCAAGCGGGCGTTAAGTTGCTTGATGCTGGCATAGGCTTTTGGATCGGTGGCCATGCGGCGCGTCAGTTCATCAATTTGGCTCGCCAAATAAGCTTTTTCCAACTCGCGTGTGATGCTTTGCAATTCGCTCGCGTCGTTGTCCATTTCAAGCGGTGTGTTGTCAATCAGTTGGACCAACAAGGACTCGTCCTCGTGACCACGCAGTCCTTCGCGTAACGCTGCCAACGGTTGCACGCCATGTTCATGCCATTGCTGGTCTAGCCATGTGAACAAACGGCCATGCGGAGGCGCTAAATCCATGAGTAAGTGTTGCAGAGGAGAAGCAAGCGCCGCCCACTGATGCATGTCGGCAAACAGAATTTGCAAGGCACGGTCTTGTCGGCTGGGAATTTTTCTTCGCAATGAAACGCCGCGTGCCACTTGGCCTGAGGCATTGGTCGCCGAAGACTTGCCAGATTTCATCGGAGCGCGGCGACGCTCACTCGCGGCTGAAGCAGGAGCACCTTGCCAGAGTCGCAGCAACTCGCGCTCGCCGATACCGACCAATTCGGCAAACTCGCCCAGTAACTGCGTTTTCAAGACGCCCTCTGGCATGGCTGACCACAAGGGTTTGGCTTGTGTTGCGAGCATGGCGCGTCCTTCAGCAGTGTCTATGTCGCAGCCATCGCGCGAGACTTCCACCATGAATCGGCTAAGCGGAGTGGCATCAGACACCATGCGGGCAAATGCTTCCTTACCGTGTTCACGGATAAAACTGTCTGGGTCATGTTCAGTTGGTAAGAACAAGAATTTCACGTTGCGTACATCGCTGGCGTAGGGCAGTGCGCCGTCTAATGCTTTGCGTGCTGCGCGACGCCCGGCGGCATCGCCGTCAAAGCTAAATACCACTGCATCGGTGAATCGAAATAATTTTTGTACATGCTCTGTGGTGCAGGAAGTACCCAAGGTGGCAACCGCGTTAGCAAAGCCCAATTGCGCAAGCGCCACCACATCCATATAGCCTTCGGTCACCAGCACATATCCAGCATCACGCAGCGCATGTCTGGCTTCGAACAAACCATACAACTCGCGTCCTTTGCTGAAGACGGGTGTTTCCGGTGAATTCAGGTATTTGGGTGTCCCTTCACCAATGATGCGTCCACCAAAACCAATGCATTCCCCTTTGACATTGCGAATGGGAAACATGATGCGGTCGCGAAATCGGTCATAGCGTTTTTCTTCACCGTCTTCAGCGGCCGAATGGATCACCAGGCCGGATTCCACCAGCAAGGGATCTTGGTAGTCGGCAAACACGCTGGCCAAACTGCGCCAACCGTCGGGGGCATAGCCCAGACCGAAATCTTTGGCAATTTCACCGGTCAGCCCGCGGCCTTTCAAATAGTCCACTGCTTTGGGGCTGGCTTTGAGTTGTTTGCGGTAGGCATCTGCGGCTTTTTCAAGCACATCGCTGAGCGTGGCTTGGTGTTGGCGTTGTTGTGCAGCACGTTGACGCTGCATCGGGTCGGTGTCGTCTTCGGGCACTTGCAAGCCGTACGATTGCGCCAAGTCCTTGACCGCATCGACAAAACTCATGCCAGTGTGTTCCATCAAAAAACCAATGGCATTGCCATTTTTCCCGCAACCAAAACAATGGAAAAACTGCTTGCTGGGGCTGACTGTGAACGAGGGTGACTTTTCTCCATGAAAAGGGCACAAGCCCATGTAGTTGGCACCGCCTTTTTTCAACTGCACATAGCGACCCACCACTTCCACCACATCAGCGCGTGCGACCAACTCTTGAATGAAAGACTGCGGAATGGCCATGGATTCAATCGCCGCTGACCCAGCCTTCACGGCGCGGATCTGCTGCACCTAACCAACCTTGTGGGTTTCTTTGAAGGGCTTGCATGCCGCTGGGCATGTCGGGACTCAATACGTCATGTCCTCTGGCACGCAGCCCCTCGATGGTGGATGCGTTGAACCGGTTTTTCTCCAGCAACAAGGGCCCGTTGGCGTTGACCACGCCGCTGTGCGGTGCGTTCAAGGCTTGCTGCGCATCTTTGCCGTTGTGCAACATGGCCCACAAACTTTGGCTGGTGAAATGAATGATCATGGCGCCGCCGGGGCTGCCCATGTTGATCAGCAAGCGCGCAGGCGTTGCGTCGGCTGCGCTGTCTGAAAACACCATGACTGGGTTCATGGATGAACGTGGCCGTTTGCCAGCTTGTAAACGGTTGGCGATGGGCAAGCCCTGTGCATCGTTCGGTATGAAACTGAAATCGGTGAGTTGGTTGTTTAGCAAAAATCCACCGCGTGGGCCGGGGCTGACCATGATTCGAGCACCAAAACCGCTCTCGATGGTGGTGGTCATGGACACCGCGTGGCCATAACCATCGATGATGCTGATGTGGCTGGTGCCATGCTCCGTTTGGGCAGGCATGGGGGCATAGCTACGTTTGAAAGACTCTGGCGCACCTGCCTCGGCCTTGGGCAAGCGTTGTGCACCAATTTGCGCTGCGCGTTGCTGCAAGTACGGTACCTGCAGCAGACTGTCCCAACCCGAGCCAGGTGGTTGAACAAACTCGGGGTCAGCGATATACATCGCCCGGTCGGCAAATGCCAGTCGAGCCGCTTCGTTGTAATGGTGCAGCCATTCGACACTGCCCATTTCCGGGTCAGATACGGGGCGGGAGGCAAGCATGCCAAACACTTGCCCCATGGTGATCAGTCCGGAAGAGGGGGGGCCAACGCCACAAATTTTTACCGCTTGCACAGGGGTAGTTGCGGCATGAGAAAAACACATGGCATTGCGAATGTGAGGCCGGTACTTTTGCATGTCGCCCATGGTCAACAAACCTGGGTTGCTGGCGTGTAATTGCACTTTGTTGACAATGCGTTGTGCCAATGGGCCTGTATAAAAGGCATCGGCACCTTGTTTGGCCACCAGGCGCAACACTTTCGCCAAGCCCGGGTTGGTCAGCACATGACCCACCGGCAATGGCGAGCCATTCGGATTAAAAAAATAGGCCGCAGCTTGCGGGTCTTTGAGCAAACCGGTTTCGGCTTTTAGCAATGCATGCAGTCTGGGGCTGATCGCAAACCCTTTGTCTGCCAATTCAATCGCAGGTTGAAACAGGCTGGCCCATGGCAAGCGACCATGTTGCTGGTGCGCGATGGCCAGCATGCGCAGCAAGCCCGGGACGCCGACAGCGCGTCCACCAGTCACGACTTCGTTGAAAGGCAAAGGCTTGCCATTGAGCATGAACAGGTCTTGCGGCGCAAGTACCGGTGCTGTTTCGCGGCCATCGAACACTTGCAATTGCCGGCCATCATGGTGCAGCAAAAACGCACCGCCACCGATACCGCTGGATTGCGGTTCAACCAAAGTCAGCACCATTTGCACAGCAATAGCCGCATCTACCGCAGAACCTCCGGCTTGCAAGATACGGTATCCAGCTTCGCTGGCCAACGGGTGCGCTGCTGCCACACCTCGCTGTTTCAATGGCCAGCCGGGTTTGTCGGTCCAGCCACTGGATGCTTCGGGTTGCACGCTCGGTGATGTCTGCGCCACCACCCAAGGGGTGAAGAAAGCCGTCGCCATCAAAGCCAAACCACCGCACATGACCCGTAGGCGCGACCGCATGCGAAGTGCAATCAGCGCAAAAAAGCGACGGTTTGGCTGCATCGTCTTACTTGGGTGGCAGACGGATGGCACCATCGAGCCTGATCACCTCGCCATTGAGCATGTCATTGTCAAGAATATGCATCACCAGTTTGGCGTAATCATGCGGCGTGCCAAGGCGTGAAGGGAACGGCACACCGGCGGCCAAAGCGTCTTGCACATCCTTTGGCATCGAGAACATCATGGGTGTGCCAAAAATACCTGGTGCAATGGTCATGTTGCGGATGCCCAGTTTGGACAAATCGCGTGCGATAGGCAAGGTCATACCGACGATGCCGCCTTTGGAGGCAGAGTAAGCGGCTTGTCCGATTTGGCCGTCATATGCGGCCACAGACGCGGTTGAAATCAACACACCGCGTTCGCCGGTTTCTTCTGGGGTGTTGGTGCTCATGGCCTGTGCGGCCAAACGGATCATGTTGAAGCTACCGATCAGGTTGATGTTGATGGTGCGTTGAAAGCCGGCCAATACATGGGGCCCGGATTTGCCGACGGTACGTTCTGCCGTTGCAATGCCTGCGCAATTGATCAAACCCGACAGCTTGCCCAAGGTTTGGGCTTTGCTGACCACCGCGGCGGCTTGCTCCTCATTGGCCACATCGCAGTGCATGAACATCCCGCCAAGCTCTGCAGCGATGGCTTGGCCTTTTTCATCTTGCATGTCGGCAATCACTACTTTGCCACCGTGTTGCGCCAATAAACGTGCGGTACCTTCTCCCAAACCCGAGGCCCCGCCGGTCACGATAAATACATTGTTTTTAATGTGCATAAAAGTTTCTCCATGAAAAATCTGCTGCGAAAGCAGTGCTTAGCCGAACGATTATGGCAGTGAAGTCCTGCCACAATCGCCCGCATGACTTTGCCCCACATACCCATGACTTTCCTCTCAAAAATTCTTTCCTTGGCTGTTTTGCTGTTGATGGTTGCGTGCGCGAGCGTGCCGTCGCCGCCAGTGGCCCCAGCCCAAGCCCCCATGGTGGAAGCCCCGGTGGCGAAAAAAATTCCCAAGCTAGGTTTGGCCTTGGGCGGCGGCGCAGCCCGAGGGTTTGCCCATATTGGGGTGCTTCAAGTGCTAGAGGAAGAGGGCATCAAGCCGACGTTGGTAGTTGGCACTTCGGCCGGTAGCGTGGTGGCGGCGTTCTATGCCAGTGGCAAAACCGCTTCGCAATTGCAATGGTTGGCCGACACCATGGACGAGTCCCAGTTCACCGATTGGGCTAATCCTTTTACGGGCCGCGGCATGTTGCGTGGTGAAGCCTTGGGTAAATACGTCAACAGCCAACTCAATGGCATGAAAATCGAAGACATGAAAATGCCACTGGGTATTGTTGCCACGGATTTACGCACCGGCGACGGTATCTTGTTCCGCCGCGGCGATGTGACCATGGCGGTGCGGGCTTCCAGCGCGGTGCCGTCTGTGTTTGAGCCTGTGCGCATCGGCGGCAAGGATTATGTGGACGGCGGCCTGGTGTCACCTGTGCCAGTGCGTTATGCCAAACAAATGGGCGCGGACCTGGTGTTGGCGATTGATATTTCCAGCCGCCCCGAAGATGCCAAAACCAGCGATTTGCTCAAAGTCTTGTTGCAAACATTCAGCATCATGAGCAAGAGCATCAGCCAGTTGGAACTGGCGCAGGCTGATGTGGTGGTCAGGCCAGCATTGCCGGACATTGGCAGCACAGAATTTTCTGCCCGCAAGAAAAGCATAGAAGCCGGGCGCGCGGCCATGAAACAAGCATTGCCGCAGTTAAAAGCTTTGTTGGCGCAATAGCCAAAAAAAGGCCCGCCTTGTGAGCGGGCCTTGTAAACGAATCCCTGAACCAGTGTTCCTGAGGACCCGAGGAGACAATATTCTGGGCAAATTAACGCTTGCGTGAAGCAGGCTTGGAAGCCGTTGCTGTGGTGGTGGTGGCCAGTGCGTGCAAATTGGCTTCAGCAGCTTCGGTGGCTTGCTTGACCGCTTTTTGTACGCTTTCGATGGCGGTTTGGCTGGCTGACATCGCTGTCTTCATCATGGCCATGGCGCTTTCAGAACCGGCAGGTGCATTTTTTGAGACGGAATCCACCAAGCCGAAGACAGATTTTTGGGCTTCAGCCGATTTTTCTTCGAACGCATGGCCAAATTCTTTGCTGGTGTTGGAAGCGATGTCATAGACATGGCGGCCGAAGGCAACCGCTTTTTCGCTCATGGGTTGCAGGTAACCGGCTTGCAGGGCCATCAATTCTTGAACGTCTTTGACATTCATCAGTGCGTGGGCTTGCGACTGGCTGTCAGCGATGGCGGCTTTGGCAGCAGCCATGTTCAGTTCCACCATTTTTTCAACGCCGGCAAAGGCTTTTTCGGTCAAACCGAACAGTGTTTCCATATGGGTTTTTTGGGCGGCGATCATTTGTTCTGCGGTCATCATGGTTAAATTCCTTCAAGGTTGATTAAGAGATTCATTGCTGGCCGCATCCTTTTTGTTGCGCTGCAGCATGGTTAGAAGTATAGGGTTTATCCTAGTTTTTTCAAGGCTTTTTTGTTGCGTTGCAACAATTTAGAGTTGAAGACCTAATTGCAGCAATGAAAAGCTGCGTTTGTTGAAAACTTAACTGTTGGTTATTTGAATTTCCTGACCAATTCCAGCCAGGCACTGGTGTGCAAGGATGAAGAGCCCGACAGCAATGACGGTGTTTTGCCAAGTGCACGGCCCAATGACAGACATGCCGACCATTCGTGGGGCCCGGCCCACGAGAGCCTGACGCCAGTTCCGCTAAGTTTGGCTTGGTTGTCTGTGACGCTCGACCATGGCCGGCGATACACCTCAAGCCAAGCGCTTTCCAAAAAGAGGGAAGCCGCAAGTTGGCTAGGCGGTATGGGGCCCAGCTGTTCATGAGCCCATTGCCGAGTGAGTTCTATTCTGACCCATAGCCCATTGTCCCCAGACAGTATGCCGGGCCGGTAAGCACGCAGGTTTTGCGCGCCACCGAAAGTCATTTTTTGTGAAGCGTCTAGATTTTCAGCACTCCATTGGCCTTGCAAGCTCAATGAGGCGTACAAACGCTGGCTCAGTGCTTGAATATGCTCGGCTGACACATTGAGCTTATGAAACTGCCCTTGCGTTTGTGCGTAAGTGGCATCGCCTATGTCCGCTGTCGTGTCGCGAAACCACAATTCACTCACTGTCAGTCCCAGGCTGAACCAGCTTCGGTACCGTGAAAAGTTTTCTCCCTCGAGGTTGACGGAAAAACGGGCCTGCAGACTATTCAAACTGCGTTGGTTTGCTATGCCGGTTTCGTCCTGCAAATCATTCAGGTCAGAACGATCTAACGCCACGCGCCAGCCCATTTGCATGTGCTCACTTTGCGCGGTGTTTTTATCCACCCAGAAACTGCGCTGCGACGCATTGCCATAGGCTTGCAATGATGCCGCTGAGCCACCCAAAGAGTAGCTCAACCGGGAGGTGGCCGCGCCCATGCGCCAACCCGATTCGTTCAACGGCCACTCTGTCTGTGAGTAGTTGTCTAAAACATACTAATTTGCCGATAATGATGTGCGGCGACTCTGAATTTATAGCTCTTAAGTATTTATTTTTTTGATTAAGCCATCACCAATAATCCGGCATGCATATTTACTTTGCCGCTACGCATATTCAAACCTTGCCCGCCGGACACCGCTTTCCCATGGGCAAGTACGAATTGCTGCGCCAAAGACTGGCCGCTGAATTGCCGCAATTGCAACTGGCACTGGCTGAACCGGCCAGCGACGGCGAATTGGCTTTGGTTCATACGCCTGCTTACATAGACGCTATCGCGCTTGGCAGCCTGAGCGATGCGCAGCAACGCGAAATTGGTTTTCCCTGGTCCGAGGGCATGGTCGAGCGTGCGCGACGCTCTGTCGGCGCGACCATCAGCGCGGCGCGTACCGCCATGAAAGAAGGCGTGGCCGCCAATTTGGCGGGAGGCACGCACCACGCTTACGCCGACAAGGGTGGCGGTTTTTGTGTGTTCAATGACGTGGCGGTGGCCGCGCGTTTGCTACAGGCCGAGGTCGCGCGTACACGCAAGCCTCCTTTGCAAGTGGCGGTGATTGACCTGGATGTTCACCAAGGCAATGGCACCGCCAGTATTTTCCGCCATGACCCGTCAGTGTTCACCATGTCAATGCACGGGGCGAAAAATTTTCCGTTTCGCAAAGAGGCCAGCGATATCGACATCGATTTGCCAGACGGCTGCACCGACGAGGTGTATTTGGCGCAGTTGCAAGACGCATTGGCACAATTGGAGACGCGTTTTTCACCGGAGTTGGTTTTTTATTTGGCAGGAGCTGATCCGCACGAAGGTGACCGCTTGGGTCGATTGAAGTTGAGCTTTGAGGGCTTGATGGCGCGAGACCGCATGGTGTTGGACTGGGCAGGGAAAAAACGCATTCCCATGGCCATGGTCATGGCAGGGGGTTATGGCAAAGACATCGCAGACACGGTACAGGTTCAGATGAATTCATTCTCCGAGGCCTACACAGCTTGGCAACACTGGCAGAATCATCTCTTATGATGCTTTCCAACCACCGACCGCAAGCGCTGCCGCGCTCAGCATTCAAAACCTTCAAAGACATTGCCACCCGCTGGATGGACAACGATGCCTACGGCCATGTCAACAACGTGGTGTACTACCAGTGGTTTGACACCGCAGTCAATGCGTATTTGATTGAAAACGGAGCGCTGGATATTCACCACGGCGAGACCATCGGCCTGGTGGTGGAAACGCATTGCAATTTCTTTTCATCGCTGGCGTTTCCCCAGACCATTCAAACAGGCATCAAGGTCGCGCGCATTGGCACGTCAAGCGTGCGCTACGAGGTCGGTGTGTTTGCACAAGGCGCAGAGCTTTGCGCAGCGCACGGGCACTTTATCCATGTGTATGTAGATAAGCAGACCCGCAAAGCTGTCTCTGCACTGCCACCTTCACTCTTAACTGTTTTAGAAAAATTGACATGAGCACATCAAACAATATCCAAGAAGCAATTGATACGCGCATGTCTGCGCGGGCATTCACGCAGCAAGCGGTGCCGCGCGAGCTTTTGACAGAACTGCTGGCGCAGGCCGCACGTGCACCCTCGGGCACGAACACCCAACCTTGGAAGGTGTATGTGTTGCAAGGAAAAAGCCGAGACAGCTTGGTGGACAAAGTGTGCGCCGCGCACGACGAGGTGAGGGCCCATCCTGAGAAAGCTGCCGATTACCGCGAGGCCTACGACTACTACCCGGAAAAATGGGTCAGCCCATTTATAGACAGACGGCGTGAAAACGGTTGGAGCTTGTATGGACTGCTTGGCATCACCAAAGGTGACAAAGACAAAATGCACGCGCAGCACCAGCGCAATTACCGTTTTTTTGATGCGCCAGTCGGCTTGATGTTCACCTTGGACAAAGTCATGGGGCGCGGCTCGCTGGTGGATTACGGCATGTTTTTGCAAACCCTGATGCTGGCCGCCAGAGGCATGGGCTTGCACACTTGCCCGCAAGCGGCTTGGAACGGTTTTGCCAACATCATCCTGCCGCACATCGGTGCAGAGGAAAATGAAATGCTGATTTGCGGCATGGCTTTGGGTTATGCCGACGACAAAGATATCGTCAACACGTTTCGCACACCGCGCGAGCCGGTGGCGTCCTTCACCCGTTGGTTGGATTGACACAGGAAGCGCCATGATCATCACCAGTTTGCTGGACACGGATTTGTACAAATTCACCATGATGCAAGCGGTGCTGCATCAGTTTCCCGGCGCGCAGGTGTCCTACAAATTCAAATGCCGCACACCCGGCGTGCAGCTCGCGCCTCATGTGGACGAGATACGCAGCGAAATCAAATCGCTGTGCCAGTTGAAGTTTTCAGAACAAGAGTTGGCGTGGATGCGCGCATTGCGTTTCATCAAAAGCGACTTTGTCGATTTTTTGGGCTTGTTCAGACTGAATGAAAAGTACATCACCGTCAACGCCTTGCCCGATGGCTCCATCGATATTCAAATCAAAGGCCCGTGGTTGCACACCATCTTGTTTGAAATTCCGGTGTTAGCCATTGTCAACGAGGTGTATTTCCGCCGCACCCAACCGGTGCCGGATTACGTGGAAGGGCGCAAGCGCCTTGAGACCAAAATTACGCAATTGCAAGCCGTTGATTTGGGCGATTTGAAGATTGCTGACTACGGCACGCGCCGTCGTTTTTCAAAATCGTGGCACGAAGAAGTGTTGCGTGTGCTGACTTCGCGTTTAGGGGCGGGCCCGACCGGGCAATTTGCCGGTTCTAGCAATTGTTTGTTTGCCAAAAGCTTGGGCTTGACGCCTTTGGGCACCATGGCGCACGAATACCTGCAAGCGTGCCAAGCCCTGGGTCCCCGTTTGCGCGATAGCCAGGTGTTCGGTTTTGAAACATGGGCGCGCGAGTACCGGGGCGACTTAGGTATTGCGCTCAGTGATGTGTACGGCATTGAGCCTTTTTTGCGCGATTTCGATATGTATTTTTGCAAGTTGTTTGATGGCGCACGTCACGACAGCGGTGACCCGTTCAACTGGGGCGAGCGCATGATCGAGCATTACAAAAACAACCGGGTTGATCCGTTGACCAAAATACTGATCTTCAGTGATGGCTTGACCGTGCCTGGCACTATCGAGTTGTACCAACGCTTTCGCGGTCGTTGCCAACTGGCGTTCGGCATAGGCACCAACTTAACCAACGACCTTGGCTATGAGCCATTACAAATCGTTATCAAGATGGTGGAATGCAATGGACAGCCGGTGGCCAAATTGTCCGACACACCCTCTAAAAACATGTGCGAAGACGCTAACTACATGGCGTATTTGCGCCAAGTATTTCAAATTGAATCCCTCTGATCGCTTGACATTTTTTTAGGAAATTTCCATGGAAATCCTTTTAATTGCTGTTTTTTTTGTCACCTACGCTGCTATTACCCTAGAGCATCAAACAGGTGTCAATAAGTCTGCACCTGCGCTGATTGGGGCGGTTGTGCTGTGGGCCATTTATGCCTTTGGTGTGGGAAATATGCCGCTGGTCACCGAGCAACTGAACGAATCATTGGTGACCACAGCGCAAATTATTTTTTTCCTTATGGGTGCCATGACCATTGTGGAAGTGGTGGACTCCCACGGCGGGTTTGAAATCATCACCTCGCGGATTCGCACCAAGCGTTTGTCCACATTGATGTGGTTGGTTGGCACCCTCACTTTTTTTCTCAGTTCTGTTTTAGATAACCTGACAACTGCGATTGTGATGGTGTCGCTGATGAAGAAACTGCTGTCAAAGCGCGAAGACAGACTGGTGTTTGCGGGTGTCATCATCATTGCGGCTAATGCTGGCGGAGCCTGGTCTCCGATTGGTGACGTGACCACCACCATGTTGTGGATAGGCGGACAAATCACCGCCATGGTCATCATGCAGAGTTTGTTTTTGCCTTCAGTGGTTGCGGCCTTGGTGCCTATGTTGTTTTTCGCTTGGAAGATGCGCCATTCATTGGTCGAATCCCCAGATGATCATTTGCAACCCCAAAGCGATCTGTATCCGCATGCCAATCTCATGTTCTTTCTGGGCCTGGGTACCTTGATTGCCGTTCCTGTATTCAAAACATTGACCGGCTTACCGCCTTACTTGGCCATACTTTTAGGCTTGGGATTACTGTGGTTAGTTGGCGATCTGATTCACCGCCACAAAGATCCCGAAGAAAAACAGCATTTGACATTGGCCAGTGCGCTGTCTCGCATCGATATGGGATCGCTGACATTTTTCATTGGTATTTTGCTCGCTGTTGCAACGCTAGAGCATTCCCATGTGCTGACCTCTTTGGCCAATTGGCTGGATACGGTGGTTGGACGACAAGATGTGATCGTGATTTTGATTGGTCTGGCCAGTGCGGTGGTAGATAACGTTCCCTTGGTAGCGGCAGCGATGGGAATGTACGATTTGGCCAAATACCCCACCGACAGTTTTTTATGGGAATTTTTAGCGTTTTGTGCGGGTACGGGCGGCTCGATCTTGGTGATCGGATCAGCGGCAGGCGTGGCTGCCATGGGGCTCGAAAAAATCAACTTCTTTTGGTACGTCAAGCACATCAGCGCTTTGGCATTGGTGGGTTATTTCGCTGGTGCACTGATTTATATTTTTCAATTTAACTTAACCCATTGAAATTCATGAAACCTTCCGTCATTGTTTCGCGCCCCATCTACCCAGAAGTCATCGACAGACTGCAAACCCATTTCGATCTCACTGCACACCAAACCGACCCCGAATGGACCCCGCAGACTTGGACACAAGCCTTGTCGCAACATGACGGCGCGCTGACCATGGGCATAGAGCCGGTCAATGCCGAGGTGCTGGCGGCATGCAAGCGCTTGCGCATCTGCGCCAATTTGTCCGTGGGCTATAACAATTTTGACGTGCCTGCCATGACCCAGCACAACGTGCTGGCTACCAACGCGCCTGATGTCTTGACCGAAACCACGGCTGACTTCGGGTTTGCATTGTTGATGGCG
Organism: Comamonadaceae bacterium; assembly: GCA_027488735.1. Lineage (GTDB taxonomy): Bacteria > Pseudomonadota > Gammaproteobacteria > Burkholderiales > Burkholderiaceae_C > Limnohabitans. The sequence goes on from JAIYBB010000004.1 coordinate 169,815, forward strand.
GCAGCGCGCCGTGTCACCGAGAGCGAGCGTTACATACGCGAAGGCCAATGGCAAAAATGGGCGCTAGAGTCATTTGCCGGCATGGCGGTACACGGCAGCACCATGGGCATCATCGGCATGGGGCGCATCGGACAAGCCATTGCCAAACGAGGCGCGCATGGCTTCAATATGCGAGTGATCTATCACAACCGCAGTCGTCTCAGCGCGTCGGATGAGGCCGCATGCAAGGCCACGTATGTGAGCAAACAAGAACTGTTGCAACAAGCCGACCACGTGGTGTTGGTGTTGCCTTACAGCAAAGAATCGCACCACACCATAGGCGCGGCAGAGCTCGCACTGATGAGGCCGACCGCCACACTGGTGAACATCGCGCGCGGCGGCATCATTGACGATGCGGCTTTGGCCAAGGCCTTGGCCGCCGGTCAAATTGCCGCAGCAGGTTTGGATGTGTTTGAAGGCGAACCCAAATTGCACCCTGATTTGCTGAAAGTCCCCAATGCTGTTTTGACGCCGCACATCGGCAGTTCCACCCGCGCGACGCGGTTGGCCATGGCCAATCTGGCCGCAGACAACCTGATTGCTTTTTTCGGCAATGGCACGGCGCTCACGCCGCTTAACCCCGAGGTATTGACCCGCCCATGAATACCGATTGGACCTACGTCATCGTGCTGGCCGGCGTTATTGGCGCGGCCCTATATGTCATGCGCCGCTTTTCCAATGCCCCGGCGCAAGGCAACCAAGCCATGGAGCAGCTAGAGGAAAAGTTAGAAAGAATTTCGCGTGACATGCGTTTTGAAGTCAGCGAAAACTTGCGCGCTAACCGCCAGGAAATGTCGCAAAGCATGGCGCAGTTTCAGCAAACGCTGACCGAGCAACTCTCCTTGATGCAGGCCAATCTCAATGCCCAGTTGCAAACCTTGGGCGAGGGCAATACGCGTCGCATGGCCGAGGTGCGCGAAACCTTGGACAGGCAATTGCAAAACTTGCAAGAAACCAATCTGGCCAAGCTTGAAGAGATGCGCAAAACGGTGGACGAAAAACTGCAAACCACGTTGGAAAAGCGTTTGAGTGAAAGCTTCAAACAAGTGGCCGAGCGCCTAGAGCAAGTGCACCAAGGTTTGGGGCAAATGCAAACGCTGGCGCAAGGCGTGGGCGATTTGCAAAAAGTGCTGAGCAATGTGAAGACACGCGGCATCTTTGGCGAAGTGCAATTGCAAGCGCTGCTGGACCAAGTGTTGACCATCGAGCAATATGGCAAGCAAGTGGAAACCAAACCGCGCAGCAACCAGCGTGTGGATTTCGCCATCAAATTGCCTGGCCGCAGCGATGACGGCGCTGCTGTGTGGTTGCCTATCGATGCGAAATTTCCGCGCGAAGACTACGAGCGTTTGCTCGAAGCGCAAAACCGTTCTGACGCGCCGGGTGCAGAGAGCGCGGCCAAAGCCATGGAAGCGCGTATACGCTTGGAAGCCAAAACGATTGCAGAAAGTTATCTGGCACCACCTCACACCACCGACTTTGCGATTTTGTTTTTGCCGGTGGAAGGTTTGTACGCCGAGGTGTTGCGTCGCCCCGGTTTGATGGACACGCTGCAACGCGATTACCGTGTCACGCTGGCCGGGCCGACAACGTTGCTTGCCATATTGAACAGCTTGCACATGGGCTTTCGCACACTCGCTTTGGAGAAACAAGCGTCTGAAGTGTGGAAGGTGTTGGGCGCGGTCAAAACCGAGTTTGAACGTTACGGCGAATGGGTGGCCAAGGTGCGCGAGCAAGTGCAAAAAGCGGCTGACACCTTGGACAAGGCCGACACCCGCAGCAAACAAATGCGTCGTGCTTTGAAAGTCGTGGAAGCCTTGCCCGAGACCGAAGCGCTGGCGCGACTGCCATTGCAAATGGACGATATGTCGGACGTGATCGATCCCAACGATCCGGATTAAACGGGGCGTTTACAAAGATCAATCAGCACTGTATTTCACAAACTCATTCCCATCCCAACTCAAAAGCTGCATCAATTTAGGGTGAATGAACAGCTTCTCTTTACCAAAAGCCACCTCCCGTAGAACGCCAATCGCGACGAGTTCTTTCAGATAGCGGGATGCCGCTTGGCGCTGGGCCACACCTTTGGTCACCAGATCTGAAATTCGGCAATAGGGCTGCTCAAAAATCACGTCTACCAATTCCCTTGAATAGATTTTTGGCAAAGCCTGACGTACATGTGTGGTGGTGTGTTCAGCCAAATTCCGGATGCCACCAATTTTTCCTGTCGTCCAAAGTGAGGTTTCTTCCACCGCCTTGAGCATGTACAGAATCCACGTTTCCCAGTCATGCTCTTTTGTCACTGCCAAAAGCAAGCGGTAATAGTCCGCTTTGTTTTGAATGATGTGTCGGCTCAAGTACAAAATCGGCAGCTGAAGCAAATCTTGTTGAATCAAAAAAAGTATGTTGATGACCCGCCCGGTTCGGCCATTGCCGTCTATGAAAGGGTGAATCGCCTCAAACTGATAGTGGGCGACGGCCATGCGGATCAGCGGGTCGATGTCAACCTCGTTATGTATGAAACGCTCCCAATTGGCCAACATGTCACGCAGCAATGCCTCGCCTTCTGGCGGTGTGTAAATGATGTCGCCGGTTCTGTCGTTGATCAACTGCGTGCCCGGTGTCTTGCGGATATCCATGTCCACCGCTTTGAGTGTTCGGCAAATCTCGACAGCGGTGGCGGTACACAAAGGGCGTTCGCTGAGCGACTCATACCCTTGGCGCAGAGCCGATCTGTAACGTAAAGCTTCTTTGGTGGCAGGGTCGGCTTCTGCGTTTCCACCGGTTTGGGCATGCTGAAACAACTTGTCAGTAGTGGTGACGATGTTCTCAATTTCTGAGCTGTCTTTGGCTTCCAGCAGCGGAATCGTATTGATCAGCATGGCCTGGTTGGGGATCAACTCTGCGGCTTGCTTGAGCTCGGCCAATGCGGCGCGGGCTGTTATGCAAGCTTTCAATATAGCGCGGCTTTCCAAATCCTGAGGCGGCGGGAGTGGTGGAAGCTGGTTATGCGGCCTGTCAGCTTGCCAGAGAACTGTCTCGGTGTTGGTCATGTTCTTAAAAGCCAGTTTTATCGACGCGTTTGCATCTTATGTCGCTGGCGGCGACATGTCCAGATCATATGTCGATATTTTTGCGTTTAAGCGACATGTTTTTGCCATAAAAAACCGCCTGAGCCAAAGGCCGAGGCGGTTTGTATGAAGTTAATCCGGATTAAACGCGCTTGCGATATTCAGCAGTGCGGGTATCGATTTCCACTTTGTCGCCTTGCGCCACAAAAATCGGCACGTTGATGTCAAAGCCGGTGGCGATTTTGGCGGGCTTGAGCACCTTGCCGGAGGTATCGCCTTTTACCGCAGGCTCGGTCCAGGTGATTTCACGCACCACGCTGGTGGGCAATTCGACCGAGATGGCCTTGCCGTCATAGAACACGACTTCGGCGGTCATGCCGTCTTCCAAATAATTGAGCGAGTCGCCCATGTTTTCGTTTTCCACTTCGTATTGGTTGAAGTCGGTGTCCATCCATACGTACATGGGGTCGGCGAAATAGGAATAGGTGCATTCCTTTTTGTCCAGAATAATTTGGTCCATTTTGTCGTCGGCCTTGAACACGACTTCAGTATTGAAGTTGGCGATCAGGCTTTTGAGCTTCATGCGCACAGTCGCCGAGTTGCGGCCGCCACGGCTGTATTCGGTTTTCAAAACGACCATCGGGTCTTTGCCGTGCATGATGACGTTACCGGCGCGGATTTCTTGAGCTATTTTCATAAATGGGGTTGTGATCTGGACAAAGCGGCTATTTTAGCCTTTGGCCGCGACAAAGCCCCTCAAGCGCTCGGCGAGGCTGGTTTGACGTGACAAATGCAATTTAATTTTCTGCGCCCAATCGCACCAGTCTGTCAGGCAATCTGGTGTCAATTCAGGCAAAGCTTGCGGCTGGGAAGCATTCCAAGCCAGGTGCGCCTGCACCACCAGCTGCGGCGCACCGGACTGCTGCAAAAAAGCTTGCAGCTTCGGTATGTGCGCCCCGTCATCTTGAGGGTAAATTTGCCATAAAAACGGCTTGCCCGCGCACATGGCGCGCACCAGTGAGTCTTCGCCACGCACCAAGTTCAAGTCCATGCGAGCCAGAAAATCGTCGTACGCCGGCTGACTCATGTAGTCCAGAAAATCCAAGCCCAAGCTGGATACATCGTTTGACTGCATGGCTTGTTTGACAGCTGCCGTAGCGCGCCCTGCGGTGATGTGTAAATGCACTTGGTGTGGCAATCGAGCGAGTTGCTCAAGCCATAGCGGCATCCCCGACGGTTCGTAGCAAAACACGCTGATATGTAATTTCCGGTGAATACCAAATTGCGCGCAATCAACTTGGGTTTTTTCAAGCGCGTGTGTTGCAGCATGACCGAGGTGCTCTTTTTGCGCTAATCCACAGGTATTTCTAGACTGAAAATCCGTCAGCAGTCCACCGCTGTGTTCGCCCCAACCGGGGTAGTAAAACCATTTCGTCAAACCGCGCGCAGGACCGCTGAGCACAGGCGAAGGCAGGCCGTGGTTGCGTTGCGCGCTGGCTTCTAGGCTGAAATATTCCAGATTCACCCAAACCGGCGGTGTGGGGCGTGCTGCCATTGCCGCTTGATATGCCCAAGGTATTTCGCAGCCGAAAGCTTCAATCACCACACTGGGCACTTGTTCCGGCAGAAAAACATCCTGCTCTGCAGGCCAAGGCCGCAGGCTCACACCTGCGCTGCCAGCGGGTGCCATCCAATCCAAAGCGCTTGCGTCATCGACATAAAGTTGCACCGCTACGCCGCGCGCAGCCAATTGCGTGGCCAGTCGCCAGCACACGCCCAGATCGCCATGGTTGTCTATGACACGACAGAAGATAGCCCAACCGGACTCATTGGTGTGGCGCATCATGGTGTTGCTTCTCTTGTCATTCAGTGGCTGACTTCACAGGATATTGCTGACATCTTATTCGGAGTGTTTTTTCAGAAAAGGTCTACAAGTCTCTCGGCTAGTCCTGAGTGTGACTGTCAAGACCGGACCCGCGAGCCCGGTTTTTTTTGAGCGTCTACACTTTGCGATTGTCCAAAAAATTCCAAGGAGAACGCCATGCCCAAGGCCTACATCATCAGTGCGTACCAAGAAATTCACAATCAGGAAGCTTTGACGGCCTATGCCAAGCTGGCTTTGCCCGCGCTTCTCGCCGCAGGCGGCACGTTTTTGGTTCGCGGCATGCCAGCCGCCGTTAAAGAACACGGCAAGATGCAGCGCACTGTGTTGATCGAATTTGAAAACATTCAAGCTGCATTGGCGGCCTACGACAGCCCGGACTACAAAGCGGCCATGAACGAGTTGGGCGACAACGCGGTGGTGCGTGAAATTCGCATCGTTGAAGGGGTGTAAGCCATGACGCAACTGAGTCAACGCGCCTTAGGTCTTGGCACCGAAAACGCATTCGTGGTGTTGGCCGAGGTGAATAAGCTGATCCGTGAAGGCCACGACATCATTTCTTTTTGTATTGGCCAGCCCGATTTCCCCACACCGAAAAATATTCAGCAAGCTGGCATCACTGCCATCACAGGTGGGAAACACGGTTACACGCCGTCAGCTGGTATTCCTGAATTGCGCCAGGCGGCTGCCGCTTACTTTGCGCGTACGCGTGGCATTCATGTGGACGCGGACGATGTGGTGGTCGGCGCCGGTGCCAAGCCCTTCATCGGCTACACCATCCAATCCGTGACAGATTTCGGCGCGGGCGACGAAGTGATTTACCCGGTGCCGGGTTTTCCGATTTACGAGTCGCAAATCAAAGCTAACGGCGCGGTCGGTGTGCCGATTTATTTGCGCGAAGACCGCAACTTCAGCTTTGACCCGCAAGAGCTGGCCGACAAAATCACGCCGCGCACCAAGCTGTTGATTTTGAATTCACCGCAAAACCCGACCGGCGGTATTCTCAGCAAAGCTGACTTGCAAGCCATCGCCGACATACTGCGCAAGCACCCGCAAATCTGGGTGTTCGCCGATGAGATTTACGGTCAGTTGGTCTATGACGGCGAGTTCAATTCCATCGCCGCAATGCCCGGCATGCAAGAGCGCACCATCCTCTCCGACGGCTGCTCCAAAACTTGGGCCATGACCGGCTGGCGCTTAGGTTTTTGCGCCAACAAAAAACTGGCGCCTTACTTCACCAACTGGATCACCAACACCGAGTCGTGTGCATCGCACATCACGCAATGGGCCGGTGTCGAAGCCTTGAATGGACCGCAGGACGACGCCAACCACATGCGCGAGGTGTTTTTGAGCCGCCGCAATTTGATCGTTGGTTTGCTCAACCAACTCCCCGGCGTGACTTGCAAAACCCCGGGCGGTGCGTTTTACGCCTGGCCAAACGTGACCGAAGCCTGCCGCCTGACCGGTTGCGGCGATTCGGAAGTGTTCCGCAAGCGCTTGTTGTTAGAAGCGGGGGTGGCGGTGCTGGCAGATATCCATTTCGGGCCGCGCGTTGAAGGCGATGGCCAGCACATACGTTTCAGCTACGCTGCGTCTGACGAAGCCATCAAGGCTGGTTTGAAACGCATGGCGGACTTCATCGACAAGAACCGCCAGACTTAATCCCGGCCTGCGACCCCAACGGGTGCGTGTCTGGGTTGGACCACTTGGCTAAGATGGTGTCCAAGTCCACACTTACTAGCTCACACCATGACCCAAACCGCCCAAGCCATTGTTTTTGATGCCCCGCAGCAACTCTCTGTAAAAACGCTAGAGACCAAAGCGTTTGAATCGGGTGATATCGAAGTCGATGTGACTTTCAGCGGCATCAGCACCGGCACCGAGCGTTTGTTGTGGGACGGCAGCATGCCGCCGTTTCCCGGCCTGGGCTATCCGCTGGTGCCCGGCTACGAAACCGTTGGCATCGTCAGCAAGGTGGGCGAAGGCTCATCCGTGCAAATCGGCGACCATGTGTTCGTGCCTGGCTCTTACACCTTTCAAGGCGTGCGCAATATTTTCGGTGGCGCCGGTTCTCGCTTGGTGGTGCCGCACGAACGCGCCGTCAAAGTCGACCCGGGACTGGGCCCCAAAGCCGTGTTGTTGGCCCTTGCTGCCACTTGTTACCACGCGATGGCATTAGGCGGAGAACGACAAACCTTGGTGTTGCCTGACCTCATCGTCGGCCATGGTGTGATGGGACGATTGCTCGCACGCATCACTGTCGCGCTTGGCGGCACACCGCCTACGGTGTGGGAAACCCAAGCCCAGCGACAAACCGGTGCCGAGGGCTACAGCGTGGTGCATCCGAATGACGACACCCGCAAAGATTACAAAGCCATTTATGACGTCAGTGGCGACAGCAGTGTGCTCAACAGCTTGATCATGCGTCTTGCACCCGGCGGCGAAGTGGTGCTGGCAGGTTTTTACAAACAAGATTTGAATTTTGCTTTCGCTCCTGCTTTCATGCGCGAGGCGCACATACGTGTGGCCGCGCAATGGAAAAAGCATGACTTGCTGGCCGTCACACGCATGGTGGAGAGCGGACAGTTATCGCTCGAAGGCATGATCACCCATACCTATAAACTCGGACAAGCCAAGGATGCCTATCAAGTGGCATTTGCTGATCCCTTGTGCCTGAAGATGATGCTCGACTGGAAAACTTGAACCACAGAAAGACTTAAAAGCATGACAACCACATTTGAAGAATTCACCGCTGTATCCGTCGAAGAAGGTTTTGATGAAATTCTGGTGCGCGAGTGGCAAGCCAATCTGGTGGTGGACACGCACACCCATCCGTTTGATGTCAGCGCTTTGGTCGTGCGCGGCGAATTCAAGCTGACGATCGGTGACAAAGTCATCACACTTAAGGCCGGTGACCCGTTTCGCCTAGCCCGCGATATTCCCCATGTGGAGCATTACGGTACTGAGGGCGCCACTGTCTGGGTGGCTAGGGCCAACTGATGGATGAGCCAACAAGCCCTTCAAAACCCAGCTTTGAGGACCGCTCCCTTAAATTCATCGGTCGCCATAACAAAGCCATTTGGTTGGTCATAGCGGTGGTGACTGCCGTGGTGGTGGTGTTCACAGAAGCTTGAAACTGCCGGGCTTGACTGTGGCCTGCGGCATCTTCAGGTGCATATCTTCCAGAGTAGCCACCAGCAGTTCAGCCAAAAACCGGTTGCGGTCAGATTTGTCATCCGCAGGCACCACATACCAAGGCGCCAATTGCGTGCTGGTGGCTGACATCATTTGCTCATAAGCCTTCATGAACGCAGGCCAGAGTTTTCGGTCCTCAAAATCTGAGGCCTGTAATTTCCACTGTTTGTCCGGTTCATCAATGCGGGCTTGCAAGCGCTTTTTTTGTTCGCCCTTGGAAATATGCAAATAGCATTTGAGCAACGTGATGCCTTCGTCATGCAGCATGGCTTCAAAGTGGCGAATATGCGCCAGTCTTTTTTGCAGCATGGCCGGTTTGAGCCAAGCTCTGACTTGGGGCACCAGCACATCCTCGTAATGGCTGCGGTTGAAGATGACCATGTCGCCGCGCGCAGGTAACTTGCTGTGAATGCGCCATAAAAAATCGTGTCGGCGTTCTTCCTCTGTCGGCGCGGCAAAGGCTTGTGCGCGCACACCCAAGGGGCTGACGTGGGTGAACACATGGCGAATCACCCCGTCTTTGCCGGATGTGTCCATGCCTTGTAGCACCAACAGAACCCCACGGGTTTTGGAGGCATACAACATGGTTTGCAATTGGTTCAACCGGTCAAACAGGGTTTTGAGCCTTCTGGCCTCATCGGTTTTTTCTATTTTTTCAGGCAATCGTGTGGCGATGTCGGACAACTTAAACCGGTCATCGGTTTGAATTTTCCAAGGGGCAAATTGTTTCAATGTCATAGGGTGTTGTGGCAATACAAGAAATGTTTGAGCGGTGCTTGGCAAGAGGTGAATGTTTGCATGATATGCGTTGCACATGCTGGCCTGCAAGCGCCGAGGCGGCGTTCGCACGATTTACACTGCGACAGTTTTCATCATTGCAATTGGGGAGCCCCGCATGTCCAGCCACCGTTTTCATTCGTTGACCGATGCTTTGTTGTCAGCTTGGCGAGACGGTCGCCACTTGTCTGAGTGGTCAAACCTGGCACCCTTGCCGCAAAACCGCGCCGAAGGCTATGCAGCGCAAGCGGCATTTTGCGAAGTCACCGCTCAGCCACCCATGGGCTGGAAAATCGCTGCCACCAGCCCGGCGGGGCAACAACACATCAATGTCAGCGGACCCTTGGCGGGCAGGTTGTTGGCATCCCGCTGCCATGCGGCGGGTGCCCACATAGTGCTGGGCAGCAACCGCATGCGGGTGATGGAGCCCGAGTTCGCTTTTCGCATCGGCCAAGATATTCGCGCGGGGGCGGGCACCCCTTTAAGTTTGGAAGAAGTCATGTCGCATGTCAAAGACATGCATTTGGCCATCGAGATTCCCGATTCACGGTTGGAACATTTTCTGCATGCTGGCGAGGCATTGTTGCTGGCCGACTTTGCCTGCGCTCATCAACTGGTGTTGGGCGAAGCCGTGACCCATGCCTGGCGCGGGCTTGACTTGAGCCAGCAAGTGGTGCAAGTGCACAACCATGGGCAGTTGAAAGCGCAAGGCAGTGGCGCCAATGTGCTGGGCGACCCGCGTATTGCGCTGACTTGGCTGGCCAATGAACTGATCACTCACGGTATGTATCTGCGCGAGGGCGACACCGTCATCACTGGCACCTGCGTGGTACCCGTGGTCATGAATGCAGGCGATGCGATAGTGGCTGATTTCGGGGTATTGGGCACGGTCAGTGTCCAAGTGGCTTGAACAACAAGGCTTTAAAACTTGTCAATGTGGGTTTGCGCAAGTCATAAGGGTTGTCAGGTTTCCAATCAAGCACTTGCTCAGTAACTTTCGGCTATTGATAATGAGCCTGTCAATTCATGGCTTATTGTCGACGCAACCCCAAAAACTTCAGGAGATATTTATATGACCCACGCCATGTTATTTGACGCAGTACGCACACCGCGCGGAAAAGGCAAAAGAGACGGCAGCTTGCATTCAATCAAGCCGGTAGATTTATTGGGCGGTTTGCTCAACCAGCTGCAAGCGCGGCATGGCTTTGACACCGCACAAGTTGACGATGTGGTCATGGGCTGTGTCAGCCCGGTGGGTGAGCAAGGTTCTGTGTTGCCCAAAATAGCATTGCTCAAAGCGGGCTGGGATGTACGGGTATCGGGTGTGCAGATCAACCGGTTTTGCGCCTCCGGTCTAGAGGCCGTCAACCTCGGGGCGCAAAAAGTCGCCAGTGGTTGGGAAGACCTGGTCATTGCCGGCGGCGTGGAAAGCATGTCACGCGTTCCCATGGGTTCAGATGGTGGCGCTTGGGCACAAGACCCAGCCACCAACGCGGCCACTGGCTTTACGCCACAAGGCATTGGCGCTGATTTGATCGCCACCATGTCGGGTTGGAGCCGCGAGGATGTGGATCAGTTTGCATTGACATCGCAACAACGCGCGGCCACTGCGCAGGCTGAAGGGCGCTTTGATCGATCGGTGTTGCCCGTGATGGATGAAATCGGCATGCCTGTTTTGGAACGTGACGAATTCATCAAGCCACGCACCACCATGGAAGCGCTGGCTTCATTGAGAGCCAGTTTTGAGGACATGGGGAAAATGGGTTTTGATGCAGTGGCCTTGTCGCGTTATCCGCAGGTCGAACGCATTCACCATGTGCATACCGCTGGCAATTCCTCCGGCATTGTGGATGGCGCAGCGGCGGTGATGATTGGCAGCGAGGCCAAGGGCAAGTCAATGGGCCTGACCCCTAGGGGCCGTATCGTTGCCACCGCCTTGTCTGGCGCAGACCCGACCATCATGTTGACAGGCCCCATGCCTGCCGCGCGCAAGGTGTTGGCAAAAGCAGGACTGACGGTCGATGACATCGATTTGTTTGAAGTCAACGAAGCATTCGCGGCAGTGCCCATGCGCTTCATGCAAGAGATGCATGTGCCCCACGAAAAAGTGAATGTGAACGGCGGCTCGATTGCCTTGGGACACCCGCTAGGGGCGACTGGCGCCATGTTGGTCGGTACCTTGTTGGATGAACTAGAGCGCAGAAAACTCAAGCGCGGCCTCATCACTTTATGTGTTGGCGGTGGCATGGGTATCGCCACCATCATTGAAAGGGTCTGAACATGGGTTTCACTACCTTGCGTTATGAATTGGGCAATGACGGCATTGCGCATGTGGTGTTTGACGAACCGGATTCGCCCGTCAACACCATGAAACCCGCTTGGCAAGCCGATATGGTGGCCTTGGCCGATCGCTTGCAGGCCGATGTCGAGCGTGTCAACGGGGTGATTTTTTCTTCTGCCAAAACTACTTTTTTCGCGGGCGCAGACCTCAAGGGCGTGCTGGCTTTGCGCGAGCAAGACGCGCCACAAGCGTTTGCTTCGCTTGAAGCCCTGAAGCACGCTTTTCGCCGTATCGAAACTTTGGGCAAACCTGTGGTGGCGTTGTTGCAGGGCGCTGCATTGGGTGGCGGTTGGGAACTGGCGCTGGTGGCACATGCCAGGTTTTCATTGAACCAGCCAAAGATCTCCTTGGGCTTGCCGGAGGTGTCCTTGGGCTTGATCCCCGGCGCCACAGGTATCACCAAAATGACCCGACTCTTGGGCCTGTCCGGCGCACAGCCTTACCTGATGGAAGGCAAATTGTTCTCCCCGCACAAAGCGCTTGAGCTGGGCTTGGTCCAAGGCTTGGCATCCACATACGAAGAGCTTGAGGCCATGGCCCTGAACTTCATTCAAAAGCATCCCCAAGCGGTGCAACCCTGGGATGTCAAGGGTTACAAAATGCCCGGTGGCCATATGAACAGTCCGGCAGTGGCGGCTGGTCTGGCGGTGGCGCCAGCCATGTTGTTCAACAAAGCCCATGGTTTATATCCTGCGGCGCAAGCGATCATGGAAGCCATGGTTGAAGGTGCGCAAGTGGACTACAACACGGCCACTCGCATTGAGTCACGCAAACTTGCACGCGTGATGGTAGGGCAGACCACCAAGAACATGGTCAATGCTTTTTTCTTCAATATCAATGCCATCAAGTCTGGCAAGTCGCGACCGCAGGGCTTTGACATCTGGAAACCTGAGCGAGTGGGCATTTTGGGTGCAGGCATGATGGGTGCCGGCATCGCGCATGCCAACGCCATGCGCGGCATAGCCTGTGTGCTCAAAGATGTGAGTCTGGAGATAGCCAATCACGGACGCAATTACACCCAGCAACTCACTGACAAGTTGGTGAAGTCCAATCGCATGCATCCCAGCGCGCAGTTGAAAACCATGGCCTTGATTCATGCCACAGACAAGACCGAGGACTTGAAGGGCTGTGACCTGATCATTGAGGCCGTGTTTGAAAACCGTGGCTTGAAAGCGCAAGTCACCGAAGAGGCCGAACCCATGTTGACGGTTGATGGTATTTTTGCCTCCAATACCTCGACATTGCCGATCAGCGGGTTGGCAAAAGCCGGTGTGAAGCCAGAAAAATTTGTCGGCCTGCATTTTTTCTCTCCAGTCGACAAAATGAAATTGGTTGAAATCATCAGGGGAAAGTTGACTGACGAAGAAACGCTGGCGCGCGCCTACGATTATGTGAACGCGATTGGCAAAGTACCGATTGTGGTCAATGACTCGCGTGGATTTTTCACCAGCCGTGTGTTCGGTACTTATGTGATGGAAGGTGCGGCGATGTTGGCTCAAGGCATTCCCGCACCATTGATTGAGCATGCCGCTGTGATGGCGGGTATGCCTGTCGGCCCCTTGGAGGTGCTGGACGCCACCGCGTTGTCATTGTCCGTGCACGTGCTGGAGCAGACGCGAAGCGACTTCGCCGCTGAAGGCATCGCCTACCAAGCATCCACAGGGGAGTTGTTGGTCGAGCGCATGGTGAAGGAATTTGGTCGCCACGGACGCGCTTCGGGTGCTGGTTTTTACGATTACCCCGCCCAAGGCCCTAAGCGATTGTGGCCGGGTTTAAAGGCGCATTTTGAAAAGCCTTTTGATACGGATCCATTGGCGGCGCAAGCTGCGATCAAGCAGCGCTTGTTGTACCGCCAAGCGATTGAAACAGCGCGTTGTTTGCAAGAGGGTGTGTTGATGTCCAGCCATGACGCCAACATCGGCTCCATCTTGGCCATTGGGTTTCCTGCGTGGACGGGTGGTGCTTTACAGTTTGTCTACTCGGAAGGCTTGGAGCGTTTCATTGCCAACAGCAAGATGTTGGCGGACAAGCATGGCGAAGGATTTGTGTTGTCTGATGCAGTGATCAAGACCTTGCACAGTTTTCAGTCTGTGCATTGACACCTTTTTTTTTGATATCAGCCAGTTGCGGTGGCAACTGAAATCATTCCAGCGCCTGGTATACCAACTGCTTGACCATGCGGCGGTAATACTGGCGCTGTGGTCCAGGTGTTTGCGCCATCAGCAAACCAATCAACTGCTCCTTGGGATCAATCCAAAAGAACGTGCCTCCAGCCCCTGCCCAGGCATAGTCACCCTCAGAGCCCGGCACACTCGCCATTCCCTGCGATTGCCGGACCATGAAACCCAGGCCAAACGTATAGCCCTGAACACCCATGAGCAACTCACCGGGTTGCAAAGGCGTCGCCACCTTGGGCCCAAGATGGTCTGAGGTCATCAAAGCCACTGTGCTGCGACTCAAGTAACGCTTGCCATCCAGTGTTCCCCCGTTGAGCAGCATTTGGCAAAAACGCACATAGTCATTTGCTGTGGTGGCCAAGCCAGCCCCGCCTGATTCGTTGCCTTGCGCCTTGGTGAGGTCCAACATCGGCGCAAAAGGCTTGTTTGTCAGCGGGTCAATCGCCAAAGCTTGTGCCATCCGGTGCGCCTTGCTGTCGGGCACAACAAAGGAGGTGTCTTTCATCCCCAGTGGTTTGATCAAGCGTTCTTCCAGCATCACACCCAGCGGTTTTTTGCCCACCACTTCGAGCACGCGACCGAGCATGTCGGTTGACAAGCCGTATTCCCAGGTGCTGCCAGGTTGCCACTGCAGCGGTGCTTTAGAAAATGCTTCAATTTGTTGTTCGGCTGTCAGCGTGATCCATTTGGAACTGGTTTCAATCGAGAACAAGCCCGCCTCTGTGTAGGCTTGTTTCATGGCAGCAGAACGTGTGAATTCCGCATAAGTGAGCCCAGAGGTGTGCCGCAGCAAATCGTGCACGCTGATACCACGTACAGCGGGCACGGTGGCGTTGCTGTTGTCCATCGGGTTGGCCAGCACTGTTTGCTTGGCAAGCGCTGGCAAAAATTTCGACACCGGGTCTGCCAATTGCAATTGACCTTCCTCCACCATCATCATCGCCAGCACAGACACCATGGGTTTGGTCATGGAGTAAGCGCGAAAGATGGCGTCATGCTTGACGCCGATATCGTCGCTGAAAACCACGGCACCTTTGCGAATCACCATGACCACGGCACCGGGCATTTGTTTGTTGTCGATTTCCTTTTGAATGACTGTGCGAATGCGTTTGAGTCGCTCTGCAGACATGCCCACAGACGCGGGAGACGCTGTGGGCAAATCTGCAAGCACCGGCGGCAAACTGGTCAACGTCAGCAAGAGAAAAACAAGCCAAGGGCGGAGCGGCAATGAAGATGTCATATTGAACCTTTGAAAGAGTCAGCGGGATTGAGTAGCTTGGCGCAGGACAGCCGCATAGCTGGGGGTGATTTCCATGTGTGGCGCCAGTCCGCGCTGAACCAGCAGCCGGTGGGCGGCCGGCAATTTCCAGCACGGTACAAACGCATACAAATGGTGTTCGAGGTGGTAATTGACCCAATAAGGAGCAACCCATAAACGTTCAAACATATTTGCAAACGTGGTTCGGGTATTGCGCAATCGGTCGTTTCTGTCGCCCGTCACAGCGTGCTCAGCGATATTGCGCACTCGGCTAAAGAGCTGAAACCATGTCAGCAGCGGCAACACCCACATCCACACAAACAGCATCGGTTGGTCAAGCGCCCACAACACCGTCAACAAACAGATGTTGGACAAAAAGAATGCCCGCTCATGGCGCAGCAAGCGCGATATCCGTTGCCACAGCGTGCCGTCTTTGCCCATGCCCGCTCGGAGTTGGGCCACGCGTTGCTTGAAGCCTGTTTGGCCGCTCAGGTCACGCCAGACTTTGCGTCGCAGTCCAGCCGCAGTGATGGGGAAGGGCGCAGAAAGTACCAAGTCGGGGTCGTTGTCTTGTTGGGTATGGCGATGGTGTGTCAGGTGATAGGGCCGGTAGTCATGCATGTGCGAGCCCACTGCGCCACCCGCAAGCCAGTGTCCAACGAAGTCATTCCGCAAGGGTTGACGCATCAATACCCGGTGCGCCGCATCGTGCATCAAGATGCTCAAGCCCAATTGCCGCCCGCCAATCAAGGCACTGCACACCAAAAAAGTGAATGGATTGGGCCAAGTGGCAAACACGGCCATGCAAATAGCCACCATGCCCCAAGCATGCAACACCAAGCATGCGCCCCACAGGTCTGAGCGTTGCCGCAGTTGCTGGTCTTCTTCTGGGCTTAAGGCGCAGTGTGGGCGACGCTCAACATCATCGTCAAGCAGCGGATCTACAAGAGAAGGTGTCGGATTCATGGGGGTATGAAGAAACAAGCGAATCAAAAACCAGTGCTTAATTGGCCCATGCGTTGGGCAATGGCTTGAAACTGCTTCACGGTTTCTTCGATGATGGTTTGCACCGTTTTCACCTCGTGTATCAAACCTGCGGATTGTCCGGCCAGGGCCGGTGCGGCATTCATGTCACCCTCGAAATATACCTCTTGGATACCTGCAAAGGCAGTGGGTTCCATCAATCCGGCTTCATGGATGCGTGCGGTGAAATCGGCTTTCAAAGCGCGAATGCAAGGCGAGGATTTGGTGTTGAGCATGTAGGTGCCCGTGGCGGCGGCGGCAACGATGGCTTGCTTGTAATTGGGGTGCACGGGACTCTCTGCGCTGGCCACAAACCGTGTACCCATTTGAACGGCTTCTGCACCAAGGGCAAAGGCGGCAGCCATGCCACGCCCGTCGACGATACCGCCAGCTGCGACCATGGGGATGTCGGTTTTTTCGCGGATAGCTTGCAGCAACACCAGCGTGCTCACCTCTTCCGGGTTTTTAAAGCCGCCGCCTTCTGAACCTTCGACCACCAAGCCGTCCACGCCAGCGTCCACACATTTGAGCGCAGCGTCCAGCGTAGGCACAGCGTGATACACGGTGATGCCCGCGGCTTTGAGAGGCGCCATGAATTTCGCAGGACTGCCAGCTGAGGTGGTGACAAAGCGGATGCCGCTTTCGCACACATAGCGCAGCATGGCCTCGTCTTTCAAAAAGCGGATCGGCAAATTCACACCAAACGGTAAGCCGCTGTCCAACATGGTTTGGATTTCGCGTTGGCAATTGGCGGTTTCACCCGACGAGGTTTCGATGATGCCAAGCCCGCCGGCAAGCGATACGGCTGAAGCGAGTTGGCTGCGAGCGATCCAACCCATTGGCGCTTGGATGATGGGAAAGCGCACCCCGGTATGCGCAAGCACGCGGTTCATGGCTGGGCTCCTTCGGATGTGCCGGCGTGCTCAATGCGACCATCGGCATGCTTTGCAAAACGCCCGGCATCTCTTGGGTGCACCGGATCGCTGGAGGCCCAAGGCCAGCCACCAAATTCAGTGCGTCGGTAATCGGCAAAGGCCTGGTGAATTTCTGCCTGCGTGTTCATCACGAACGGACCGTATTGCGCCACTGGCTCGCCAATAGGGCGCGCTTGCAGCATCAAAAATTCAGTGTCTTGCTCGCCGTTTTGGAGCACCAGGTCAGCTTGCGCATGGACTTGCGCGACATGCCGGTTAGCCAAGGCATGCCCTTCTATGGAGAGGCCTTGTCCAGCAAACACATACAACTGTCTCTGCGTTTGAGCGTGCTGTGCGCGGGGCAGTGTCCAGCGGGCACCGGCTTGCATACGTACCGTGAATATGGCGAGGTCCGCATCCGCTTGGCTGGCCCAAGAGTCTGGTGGAGGCGGCAGACCGCGCGCATTGTCTAGCGTCCCGGCCACCACTACCACATCGGTGCGCAAGCCTTGCTCGTCGGTGTGCTGAACTTTTTGAATCTGCTCATTCCACAGCATGGTGAAGTGGGGCTCTGCCATTTTGCGACTGGCCGGCAGATTCAGCCAAATTTGGAACAACTCACACGAATTAGGCGCATCGGTTTGGCGCAAGGGAAACATTTCGCAATGGACGATGCCTTTGCCAGCAGTCAGCCATTGCACATCGCCAGGGCCGAAGCGCGCAGTGGCGCCCAAGGAATCTGAGTGGTCTATGTGCCCTTGCCTGACGATAGTCACGGTTTCAAACCCGCGGTGTGGGTGTGACGGAAAGCCCGGAATGGTTTGCCCGTGGTACATGCTCCAACCGTCTTTGTTGGAGAAATCGCTACCGATTTGCCGGCCATTCAATGAAGCCACTGGGCCCATCTGTGCATTGCCATTTGGGTAATGGTCGACATGGTGCACACAAAACAAAAAGGGATCAATCGTTTGCCATGGGAATGCAAGCGGGGCGGATTGGAGGACGGGGTTGTTTTTCATGGTGGCTTGAGGTTATCAGACCTTTAATCGTTGCTTTAAATACACAAAAACAACAAAATTGTAAAAATATTTAACTAATTAAATAAAATAAATTACAAAATATAGTTAATAATGTACCGGTAACAAGTCTTATTTAACCATTAAATGTTCATTTGCAGTGAACAAGGGGGGCAATTGGAAACCATTGAAAAAAGCCACTATGAAGCGTGGAGCCTGGTCGTGAGTTTGGCGGAATTGCACCAATGGGAGTTGGAAAACCACCCCCTGCTTGGCACATTGACTGGCAGACATTTGTACTACCGGCTGGCACAAGAGTCGGTCAACAGCAAATGCGAGTTGCCCCGGGCCATCAAAGACGTGTTTGGCAGCATGCAATACACCGAAAAAGCTTTGCGCACACGCATTCGCCAAATGGAGCGCGAGGGCTTGATAGAAGCGGTGACGCGTCCAGATGATGCCAGATCCAAACAGCTTGTCCCCACAGAAAAATTCACCCAGCTCATGACTCTGCATGCCGAGCAGGTCAGAAAAATAGTGGATAAGCAATTTTTATTGATCGAGAAATAAGCTGTTTTAGCGTTGCATCACAGGCGGTGGTCGATTCGGTTGCCTCTCGGGCGTTGGGCGCACTGGTGCTGGAGCTTGCAATCGGTCAGCAGGGTTGTCCAAGGACGCTTGCCGGTTGGTGTTGATGGCAGCCAATTGTTGTGGCGTGAGCAAACTGACCAATTGATTGAGTTGAGTGGGTGTGAATTGCGCCACTTGCTCGGGCGAGAAAGATTGCAGCTGTTGGTTGCTCATTGACCAAAGCATGCGCGGTGGAATAGCGGTCAATTGCAATGGCGTGAGGGACTGTAATTGGTTGCTGGATAAGCCCTGCAGTTGCGCTGGGCTGATGTTGCCCACTTGAATAATGGTCAGTGACTGAATTTGCGGCGTGTCCATCGCAGCTATCGCTTGCGGCGACACCGCTGCCCATTGGTTCAAGCTGAATGCTTGCAATAACGCCGGACTGATATTGCTGAAAAATCCTGGCGTCATCGCATTGACTTGGTTAGGCGAAAGACTGCGCATTTGATCGGGCGACAAGCTGGCAAGCTGAGCAGGTGTGAGCACTGCAATTTGTGTTTCTGTCAATGCTTGAAGCGGTGCAGGTTTCAGTGCACTGAGTTGCACGGGTGAAAGCGCGGCCAATTGGGTGCCAGACAAAGATTGCCATTGCTCCGCGAGCAAGGCATTGAGCAATTTCGAATTCAAGGCCGACAGTTGTGCAGGTTGCAACTGTTTGACTTGATCAGGCGTCAATGCTTTCCATTGCGATTCGCTGAGTTGATTCAACTGCGATGATGAAAGTGATGCCACCTGAGACGCATTGAGTTTTTGCAACTGAGCAGCATTCCACCCAGCCAATTGCTGCGGATTGAACGCTTGCAACTGCTGCGCTGACAGCGCTGCCATTTGCTCTTTGTCCAAAGCGTTGGTTTGCAGCGGATTGAGCAAGCGCAATTGCTCGGGCGACAACTTTGCTAACACGGTGGTGGGAAGGGTTTGCACTTGCGCAGGTGTCAGCACTTGCCATTGCGCGGCAGTCATCGCATTCAATTGCACAGCACTCAAGTTTCTCAAAACCCCGGGGTCAAGAGATCTCCAGACCTCGGGTGAAATTGCACGCAATTGCTCTGAGCTGAGCAATTGCCATTGCGTCGGTGCCAAGCTGCTGAGTTGCGTTTTATTCAGACCACTGATTTGTTGTGATGTGAGTAAGCGCAATTGCGTGGGCAACAGCAGCGTGATTCGTTGCGGCGTGAATTGGTCTGCAGCGAGCTGCTGAAAATCTTTGTCGATGACCAGTTCAGCGGCAGATTTCGGCTTGGTCAATAACAATGGATTGGTAAATGCTTGCAGTTGATTGGCTTGCAATTCGCTCAATTGCTCGGGCAAAAGTATTTGTTGTTGCTTGGCGGTCAAGGAGGCAATTTGTGGCGGCCGCAATTGTGCGAGTTGGGTATTGGTTAACGCGTTCAATTGCAAAGGACTGAACCAAGAAAGTTGCTCAGAGGTCAACAGCTTCAGTTGGGCGGGTTGCAAGCTGCGGATTTGCTCAGGTGTCCATTCCCGCCATTGCTGTTTGTTGAATTGCACCAACAATTCAGGCGCGATGGCAACGATTTGCGCGGGCAACAATGCTTGGATTTGTAACGGGCTGAGTTTGACGACATCTGTCGCTTGTAGCCAGCGAACTTGCGCAGGAGTCAGGGCTTGCAGTTGCTCTGGCGTGAGGGACCGCAGCATTGTTCGCACGCTTACTTCATTCAATGACGAAACTTGCGCTGGCAACAGCAATCGCTGTTGGTCTGCGCTCAACTTTTGCAGTGGATTGGCGGACAGGGACAGCAACTGCGTCGCGTTGATGGCTTGCAATTGCTCTTTGTTCAGTTCCGTCAATTGGGTGGTCATCACATACTGCAGTTGTTCTTTTGACAAGCCCGCGAGTTGTTGTGCAGACATGCAGTCGGCTTTTTTCTTGACCAGATCTTTGAAGACGCTCAGCGGCAAGTCGGCCATTTGGCTGGATTTGAGCGATTTGAGTTGGTTACACGTCAGACAAGCCAACTGGTTTTTGTTCAAAGCCAAAAATACGTCGGTGGACAAATTCACCAACTGCGCGGGCGTGAGTGATTGCAATTGGCTGTCGCGCATTTTTGCAAAAGCGGTGGTCGGGGCCGCTCCCATCTGAACCGAAGTCAATGAAGCGATTTGGTTTTCCGTGAGGCCTGACCATTGGGATGCAGACAGTGCTGACAGTTGGCTGTCGCTGAAGGCGGCAAGTTGCGAAGACGTTAGGGCGCTGAGTTGGCTGACAGACAGCACCTTGAGTTGGCTGCTGCTTAAATTGGCAAGCTGATTGGAGGTCAGGCTTTTGAGCTGGGTTTGACTGACAGCGATGATTTTTTCTGGGGCCAAGGCGGTGATTTGGCCAGGGTTCAAATACTGAACGCCTTTGATATCAGCCAAGCTGAGTTTGTTGTTAACGATGGATTCGAAACTGCCGTACTGATCTGGCTTGAGGCTTGTGCTTTGGATGCTTTGAAAGCTGATCATGTTTGCGTTGCGCGTGTCCGACAGTGCAGTGGCAGCGGTTTTGGCTTCAGTGCTCAAGGACTTATTCAGCGGCAAGGTGGACAAGGCTTGCAGTTGCGCGTCGGTCATGGACGAAAACTGTGAATTGGACAGTGCCAGCAATTGCGGACTGGATAAGTTTTGCAATTGAGTGGACGTCAATCCTTTGATTTGTGACGCTGACAAATTAGAAATATGCGCTGTGCTTAACTGTGCCATTTGCGACAGCCCGAGCGCTGCTATTTGTGTGGCTGTCATGCCGCTTAATTGACTCAGGCTCAAGGATTGGATGTAGGTATTTGGCAAGGCTGCGATTTGCGAGCTTGTCAAATAGCCTATTTGAGCCGCCGACAAATAACTGAAATTGGCCAGCGGGATGGCATTCAACTGTGTCGTGTTCATGCTTTGCAATTGCGTGGCGCTCAGTTGTTGCAGTTGTGCGGGCGTGAATTGGGCGATGGAGCTGCTGGTGATCACCGGCATTTGCGCGCTTGTCAGCGTCAATGGCGACACACTGGTGTCTGGGTAATTCACCGCATAGTTTTTGCTGGAAGTGGTGGTGCCGGCAAATGTGTAATTGCCAGCGTCAGCTCCGCTGAGGGAGCTGGATGCGGTTTGGGTGTAGGTGTCGATCACCGGGTAGCCGTTCAGTGTGCTTAATGTGTTGACACTGACTGAACCTATCACCAGGTCGTTGGTGATGGTGTTTGACAACGTCAATATGCCAGGCACCAAGGTGTCGCTGAAATATGAAGAACCAGCGCCTATGCTGCCAGTCAATGTGCGTTGGGTGACAGCGTAGTTGGCCGTGGCCCCCGCAAACGTGTAGTTGGCAGCATCGGTGCCACTCAAAGCCCCACTCACCGATTGAATGCCTGAGTAGCTACCTGCTTTGAGGTTGCCGCTGCTGCTGGTGTTGCCGGTGGTGGTGATGGTTGGTGTGGCCGCAGTGACGGTGTCGCCTGTGACTTTGTTGCTAAAGGTCACCGCGCCGGGCACCAGCGAGTCGCCATACACCGTTGAGCCCGAGCCAAGCACGCCTGCAAGCGTCAGGGCGGATACCGTATAGCTCCCCACTGTTCCGCCAAAGGTGTAGTTGCCTGCATCTGCGCCGTCGAGCGCCAATGTTTGTTTGTTGGTGTAGGTGCCTGCTTTGAGGTTGCCGCTGCTGCTGGTGTTGCCCGTAGTGCTCACAGAAACCGTGCCTGCGGTGACCAAGTCAGTGCCAGTGCCAGTAGAAATAATGCCCGAGACAGTGGCAGAGCCCGGCACAAGCGCCGACCCGTACACCGAAGAACCCGTGGTGATGTTGCCACCCAGTGTGGCTTTGGAGACGGTGTAGTCGCCCGTGGTGCCTGCAAAGGTGTAGTTGGCAGCGTCTGCTCCATCCAATAGGGCGGACACACTTTGTATGCCGGTGTAACTGGCTGCTTTGAGGTTGCCGCTGGTGCTGGTGTTGCCCGCGGTGTTGATGGTCGTTGTTGCCGCAGTGACGACGTCACCAGAAACCTTGTTGTTGAATGTCACTGAGCCCGGTGCCAGCGTTGCACCGTACACCGATGAGCCAGCACTCAGCACGCCGGTCAGCGCCAGCGTCGACACGGTGTAGTTGCCTGTGGCGCCTGCAAATGTGTAATTGGCGGCATCGGTGCCGCTCAAGGTACCGCTAACCGTTTGAATGCCTACGTAGCTGCCTGCTTTGAGGTAGCCGCTGGTGCTGGTGTTACCGGTGGTGGTGATGCCGGGCGTTGCCGTCGTGACGATGTCACCCGTCACCTTGTTACCGAACGTCACCGCGCCGGGTACCAATGATGCACCGTATGCGGATGAGCCTGCGCCAAGCACGCCTGCAAGTGCCAGAGTCGAAACAGTGTAGTTACCCACTGTTCCGCCAAAGGTGTAGTTGCCCGCATCAGCGCCATTAAGCAACAAGGTTTGTTTGTTGCTGTAGGTACCTGCTCTAAGGTTTCCACTGGTGCTGGTGTTGCCCGTGGTGGTCACAGAAACCGTGCCTGCGGTGACCAAGTCAGTGCCAGTGCCGGTAGAAATAATGCCCGTGGTGATGGCGGCAGCGCCAGGCGCAAGCGCCGACCCGTATACCGAACTACCAACTGTGATGCTTCCACCCAGTGTGGCTTTGGAGACTGTGTAGTTTCCTGTGGCACCGCCGTAGCTGTAATTGCCTGCGTCTGCGCCGCTCAGTGTGGCCGCAGCGGTTTGTATGCCTGTGTAGGTGCCCGCTTTGAGGTTGCCGCTGGTGCTGGTGTTGCCGGTGGTCGTGATGGTGACCGTGCTCGCAGGCGTTACCGTATCGCCACTGACCAGACCGGAGACGGAAACAGAGCCCGCCACCAAGCTGGCCCCATACACGGAGCTTCCTGAACTGATCGTGCCAGTCAGCGTTTTGGCGCTGACGGTGTAGTCGCCGGTTGCGCCGGCAAAGCTGTAGTTGGATGCGCCAGTGCCGCTCAAGGAGGAGGAGACGCTTTGAATGCCCACATGGCTGCCTACCTTGAGAGAGGCAGCCCCGCTCAGGAGGCCACTGGTATTTATCGCCACGGAAGCAGTGGACACCGAGTCGCCATTCACCACGCCTGAAAGCGTGACTGCCCCTGCGCTTAATGACGACCCGTACACCGTGCTGCCTGTGGCGATGCTGGCGGTCAAGGCTTTGGTGTTCATGGTCCAGCTGGTTGCACCCCCGGCGAACATACCTAAACTGCTGTTCACCAATGACAAGCCGCTGGCGTAAGTCAGGCTGTAGCTGCCTGCTGAGCTGGTGGCGTCCAGTGTGGTGCTGCTGACACTGGTGCCACTTTTGGTGATGGCCCAAATGGGTGTGCCAGACATCCGGTACCCGATCGCTTCAATGCCCGAGATGTCATTGTTGTACAGCTTGTAGCCCAGTGTGGGTGTGCTGCCATAGGTGCCGCTGCTGCTGACCAAGCGCAGGTACAAAGCGCTGTGGCCCACGCCCATCACCGGGTAATCGCTGTTTTGACCGCTGACTTGGCCCCAGGTAGTTGTGTTCCAACCCACTGAAGAAAACGTGCTCAGGGTTTGCATTTGTGCACCGGTGATGCCGGTGATGCCAGTTTTCCCTGGTGCGGCGCTCAAACCCGAACTGGTGGTGTTCCAAAAACTATTTGAAAAAGTTCCACCGCTGCTGCTGCTGCCGTAAATCCCTTGGGTCGTGCCACTACCCAACGTGATTTGTCCGGTTGAATAAGCGTTGCTGATGGTGTTGTTGCGGTGCAGCCCAACCAAGCTGCCCACCTCGGTGCCCGTGCCCGCCACTTGTATGTTGCCGCTGGCATAGGCATCGGTCACTGTAGTACCCAAGGTTTCGGCGATCAGACCGCCGACATTTTGCGCAGAGCCGGCAATCTCAATGTTGCCAGTGGAATAGGCTTTGTTCAGTGTCAGTGAGTTGCCAAAACCTATCAGTCCACCAACGCCTTCACCATAGCCAGAAACACTGACCGAACCGGTGGCATACACACCGCTGACAGTTCCTTCAGAGTAACCAATCAAACCACCAATGCCTCGGGGATTGATGCCTGCACCGCCTGAATTGGCGCCTGTCAACACACTGCCAGTGGCAAAGGACTCCGTCACCGTGGCGGTGTTGACGCCGATGAGGCCGCCGATGGCGCGTGTGTTCGTGCTGCCGGTGACGTTGCCGCTGGCATAGGAATACTGGACCGTTCCACGGTTGATACCTACCAAGCCGCCGACAGCTTCGGTGCCAGCAGCAGAGCTCACATTGGCAATGCTGTAACTTTTTAAGATGGTGCCGTTGTTGATGCCAGCCAAACTGCCGATGGCGCCCGGTGTGCCAAGGGACTGAACCGTGCCACTTCTGATGCCTAGGTTAGACACGTTGCCGGCAGTACCGATGGTGTAGAACAAGCCGGTGTTCTGGGTGGAGACGGTGCCCGAAGGCGAACTGATGTAGAGGCTGCTGATGTTGTTGCCCAAGCCATTGAAGCTGCCCGTGAACTGCGAGCCATCGGCGATTGGCGTAAACCCCGCGCCTGCATTCCAGCCCGAGGTGGCTGACGCATCAATGTTGCTGCCCAAAGCGTAATAGCCCGACAGGTTGCCCCGCATGCCTTGCAAACTGCCGTCGCCGCTGCTGGTGGCCGAGCCCAAACTGTTGATCACGGTATAGCTTTGCCCGGCAATGCTGAGGCTGGGCGCTGCACCTGTGAGCTTGATGTATTTGCCAAACAGCAAATTGAACACGCCGCTGCCGCTGGCTGTTTGGGTCACGCCTAAATATGTGTTGGCTGTGTTTGGCTTGATCACCAAGCCTGCACTGCTGCCCGTAGCCATCATGTTGGCGTTGATGTTGACATTGTTCGATGCCGTCAACGTCAGCGTGGTGTTGGCCGACCAATTGATGGATGTGTTGATATTCACATCACCCAAGCCACTGGTGGCACCCGCTGCGCTTTGCAACTCCACATTACTCGTGCCCAAGTTGTTTTGTAATGTGGTGCCGGTCATGTCGCCGCCACTGTCGGCGACGGTGAAGTCGACCGGGTCTACCAACCACTTGCCGGTTTTGCCATTGGGTGCAAATGTGGTGATACGGGTTTGGTCAGCGATCTTGACCCGAGATGCCGATGTCTCCACAAAACCACCGTCCCCGCCATGGGGTGCGCTGGCGTCGAGTATGCCGTCGACCAAGGTAGTGCCTGAGGTCATGTCGCCCATCAGCAAAATGCGGCCATTCTTGTTGGCGATGGTTTGGGCTTGAACCGTGCCGCTGTTTTTCACCAAACTGCCCATCAATGCGCTGGCGCTGCGGGCGGTCATCAGAACCAAGCCGCCGTCGGCCATCAATATGTGTTTGTTGTCTACCAATGCATTGATGATGACTTGGTCCACTTCCACGGTGGTCAGGCTGTTGCCGCTGAATACCAGCGTGGCTTTGTTGCCAGCCGCCAATGTCACGCTGCCTTGGTGCGCCACGATGACGCCTTCATTGCGCACCTCGGGCGCGAGCAGGGCGACAAAGCCAGCGAGCGCGGCTTGCAATGTGCCTTGGTTGACCACGCTGGCGTTTGTGCCGTTGCCACTGAAACTGCTTTTGCCGGTCATGAAATCATCGTTACTGATGCCCATGGTGGTGACCAGCAAACCGCCTACATCGACCTGCGATGTGGCGCCAAAGATCACGCCACTGGCATTGCTGATGAACACTTGTCCCGGCGCGTTAATGCGCCCCATGATTTGGCTGGGGTCGCCGCCCACCACGCGGTTGAGCGTGACCGATGACGCAGAGGGTTGGTTGAAATTGACCCGCGCATCGCTGCCGACATTGAAACTGTTCCAGTCAATCGCTGCGCGGTTGCTGCTTTGGTTGATGTTGAGCGTGCTACCCGTGGCGCTGATACTGGCGCTACCGCCGACCACTTTGCCCCCGCTTGGCAATTGGCTGGGGGCTGGTGCGGTTTGCGCTCGCGCCAGACCCACACACAAGCATGCTGCGGCCAGAGCGACTCGGTGCGGGGTGAAGTGGGCGGTGTGTTTGCGCATGGTTTAAAACATCTGACTGGCGCTTAACCAAAAACGGTTTGGGTAGTATGTCCCATCTGCATCTTTGCCGTTAAACGCGGCCGGGTTGCTGCCTAGGCGCCGGGCCCAAGTCACCCGCCATTGCGATTGGCCCCATAGGTTCGGGTACGACGCCCCCAGCCACAAGCCAATGCCTTGCAGCTTGTATGAATTCAAGCCAGTGCTGGTCGCATTTTTTTCTTTTTCAACTTCGCCTACGTCATAGAAGGTCGTGAATTTATACGCCTGTTTGTTCCACGCAAAATCACGCTGCAGTTCGATCGAGAGCAGGCTTGCTTGCGTGCCGCTGGCTTCGCCAGATGCGTACGCCCGTACCGCACCCGTGCCACCGATGCCAAATTTTTCTGAGCTGTCCAAGTTGCGACTGGCACGCTGTTGTTGGTAGGAGAGCAGCAGCATTTGTACCGCGTCGATTTTTTGTTTGCGGTTGACGCTCAAGCGCCATTTGGTGAACAGTCCTTCGGTGCCATCGGTTTTGTCGGTCTCGTAATCGACCAAGCCTCGGGTGACTTGCAGGTTGGCACTGTTTTCGCCGCCGCCCATCCAGCTGTCTTGGCTGTTGGCTTGCACACTGGCTGACAACGAATCGAGTTGGTATTTGGTGGTCGAAAATTTGCTGTAGTTGGTGTATTTTTTGTGGTCGCCAGACAGCACCAAGTCGCTGCTGAATTGGCGATGCCTGACCAAAGGCTGGCTGACAAAGCCATTGAGCGTGGTGGCGGGACCGTGCAAATCCAAGGCGTCGTAAGTGGGGTCCACCACGTTGTACTTGGTCCATTCGGTGTTGCCGCCCCAGCGCGCACCACCATATCCCAAGGGTTCGCTGTAGCCCAGTCTGGCGTAATCCAAACCTGCGCTGTGCAAATATTGAATATTGCTGACGTCCCCTCGGCCCAACAATCCGTTGCGCGAGTATTGCGAGCTAAACCGGTAAGCGCCGGTGCTGATCGAACCGGTGTTGTCCAAGGTGATTTGTCCGTCCCACGGTCGTTTGTCTTGCACTTGTACCAGTGCAATGGTTTCGCCCTCATCCTGACCGGTGCTCAAACGCACGCTGGCTTGCACGCCCGGCACTTCATTGAGCAACATGGTGGCCTTGTCCATTTGGCTCAATTTCACCGGTGCGTTTTTGGGCTGCGCGTTTTCCACCAACTTCACCAAAAAGTCTGCGGGCAATTTGGGGCTTTCTGCGGTTTCCATGCGTGCGCCGGCAAAGCGTCCTTCGGTGATGGTGATGGTCACCACACCTTCGGTCAAATCTTGGGGCAACAGGTCCACACGAGCCAACACACCGTCCTCTTGGTAAAGCGCGGCAACAGTTTCTGCCGCACGTTGAATGTCGGGCAATGTTTTGACCGTGGCGACTTTGTCGCGCAGCAATTTCTCCAGCGTCTTGTCGCTGTAAACCGTGTTCCCTTGGAAACGGAATTGTTTGAATATGAACTCGTCGCTGTTTTCAACTGGCTGAGCCGTGGATTCGATGGCGGGTGGGGAGGCCTCAGTGGGCGTTGCTGAAGTTGCCGCAGGTTGATTGGTGGGTTCTGTTGCTGCGCTGGGTATTGGCGCAGATGGAGCCGGTTTAGGTGCGGGTGGTGGTAAGCGTGGGAACTGAATCCAGTCGTTGTTGCTGGGTGCTGCTGGGCGTGTCGCAGTGCGGTTTTCAGTGCTTGACGTGCTGGAGGTGGCGGCACCTGTCCTAGGCGCAGCAGCCGCTGGTTCGGGAGCGGTCACCACCGCTGGCGCGGATTTGCTGGGTCTGGCGGGAAAGCGGATCCAATCGGCGTTGGGAAACACCACACCGGAAGCATCGCGGTTGCTGCCCAACTCGCTGGGGGACTGCGCGTGCACCTGACCGACGAGCAGCATCCCAGCGGGCAGCAGTCGCCACACGGCACTGAAGCGCATTTCAAAAACATCCGAAAGTAATCTTTTTTTGGTGGAATGCATACATTCAGACGCATGGCCTGCAAACTGTCATGGCATCTGTGCATGGAATCGGCACGGCGGGCGGGAAATCAACCGCGTGAACGAAATATTGCCGTCAAAAGCGACTGTGGTTTTAAACCTGTTGCATGGCGGCACAGACCGCATGGCTGACTTCGTGGAGCCATTGCGAATGCCAAGGATCTGGCATAAGCGAGTTGGTCAGATAACTAAAGGGCGATGCCCATTGTTGTGCGCTGATAGGTCCTGAATGTGTGGGGGTATCCCGTCTGGGCCATTGCCGTTCGTGCCGGGCGATATGCCGTTGGAGGCCAGCAGTGCTTGCTGCTCAATGTAAGCGGCTATTTCATGCAATGTTTTTTCCATCTTCGAAATGAATAGAGGGCTCATCACCAACACCTTGGACCGCTTGTCGTTGGGATGCTCTGACAGGCTTATCCAGCCGTCCTCTATCAAATGTTTGAGGTGGTAACGAACACCCATTTCAGAGTGTTTGAACTGCAGAAAAAACTCCTTGAGATTGACAGGTTGTTGGTCGGTGTAGGCCTTGTAGAGGAAAACCAATATGTCGTAGGGGATAAAAGATGTGGAGACAGGAAGATTTAGTTGAGAAATCTTTCTTATTGAAGCTATAAGGTCGATAACTTTTATTAAATTAGTCATTTAAATAAAATCCTAAATTTTTTAAATTATTAAGCAATATCAGTTAGTTAATAAAAATTGTCAAATTAATTCATATAAAAACTTCGTATGAATTACTTATCAAATTTGAAATTTTTTCGTCTACAGTACCCCCAGTCAGAATGTTGAAGCTCAGGTGAACAACCTGTCCAGCAGGTGAAAGTAGCACCCAAATGTCAAGGTAATCGCGTGTATGCGGCTCATCATGCCGTGACGCAAGACCATTGGGTGAGCTTTTAAAACATTTTGAAAAATCAATTTATATCGCAAAAGTACTACCTTTTGCTGCGGTAGCCATGTCATTTTTGATTTCCAGTCGGTGAATACATTGCTCGAACCTTCGGTTGCCATATTGCTTGGGACCTACAACGGTGAGAAATTTTTGGAAGCTCAATTAGATTCTTTGGAGGCCCAGAGCGTTACGAATTGGACACTCTATGTCAGCGATGATGGTTCTACCGATGCCACGTTGGACATCATCCATCGCTACCAATCCAAATGGGGTACTGACAAGATTCGATACCGGCTTGGCCCGCAAAAAGGGTTTGCTCAAAACTTTCTAAGCCTTGCCTGCGACACAAGTATCAAAGCCGACTATTACGCCTTTTGTGACCAAGACGATGTATGGTTGCCAGAAAAATTGAGCATCGCTTTGGAGCATATTGCGTGCGAAAGTTCCCCGGGACAGTTGTATGCATATGGTGGCAGAACCACTTATACGGATGAAAATTTAAAACCAATCGGTTTGTCGCCGCTTTTCGTGTTTCCAAGAACATTCAGGAATGCACTGATTCAAAGTATTGCAGGTGGCAACACCATGGTTTTCAATCAAGCCACTAAAACTCTCTTGGAAAAAGTGGGTATGGTGCCTACGCCATCCCATGACTGGTGGCTTTATCAATTGGTGACGGGCGCTGGGGGAGTCATGTACTACGACCCCAAGCCGTATATTTTTTATAGGCAGCATTCCGCAGCACTCGTTGGGGGAAATAGCTCTGCACTAGCAGCTTGTGTTCGTTTATGCAAACTGTTAGAAGGTCGTTATCAAAAATGGACAGATTGCAATATCCAATCATTGCGGCAAGCAGAGAAATTGTTGTTGTCAAATAATATTGAGATTTTGAACTTGTTTGAAATCATGAGAAATGCAAAGCTCAAAGACAGGTTGAGGTTGCTGGAAATTTGTGGTTTATATCGCCAAACATGGCGTGGAACCATATCCCTGTTAATTTTTGCAGTGCTTAAGAAAATTTAATTTAACTTTGCTAATCTGATAAGCAGTATCAGTGATTTGTCTTTCAGTAGTTCAATGCGGGTTGCTCTTGTCAGCATAAGAACAGCAATACTAACTGTTAGCAAAAATTGAGCTCTTAATAAATGCCTCCATAAAGTGATCAACCCCCACGCCGCACATCCCACGTCACTCGTGGCACTCGCCAAAAGCGTTTGGCGCAATCGACAACTCATCGTTCAAATGACTAAGCGGGAAGTTATCGTCCGCTACCAGGGCTCTTCCTTTGGGTTGGCATGGTCGTTTCTTAATCCCTTGGTTATGTTGGCTATTTATACGTTCGTCTTCTCCGAGATCTTTAAATCACGCTGGGGCGGCGTGGGAGGGGACGACAGCAAAACACAATTTGCTGTTGTACTTTTTGTTGGCATGATCGTGTTGAGCCTGTTTAGTGAGGTTCTCAACCGCGCGCCAAGCTTGATTCTTTCCAACGTTAATTTCGTTAAAAAAGTAGTATTCCCTATTGAGATACTTCCTGTGATCGCAATGGGTGCAGCGCTTTTTCACACCCTTATCAGTCTTGGCGTTCTACTTATAACTTTTGCAATTTTTAACGCCTATTTACACTGGACTGCAATTTTTATTCCTTTGGTGTTGCTTCCGTTGGTCATCCTGACCATTGGTCTTGCTTGGATACTGGCTTCGATTGGCGTATTTATTCGTGATGTCGGGCAAAGCATTGGCATCATTACCACCGTATTGATGTTTCTTTCGCCTGTGTTTTATCCTGTCACCGCCGTGCCTGAAAGGTTCCGACCTTTCATTTTGGCTAATCCGTTGACTTTCATCATTGAGCAAGCGCGAGAAGTGCTTATTTGGGGTCATTTGCCAGACTTGATTGGACTGTCAATCTACACCCTTGTCGCCGTCTTCATTGCCTGGGTTGGCTACGCCTGGTTCCAAAAGACCAGAAAGGGCTTTGCCGATGTCCTCTAGTGATGTCGCCATACGTGTTACCAATCTCAGCAAGCGTTACGAGATTTATGCAAACCCACGTGAGCGGTTGAATCAATTCATTTTGCCGCGACTGCAACGTCTGACTGGGCAATCACCCAAGCAATACTTCAGTGAATTCTGGGCACTCAAAGATGTTTCATTTGAAATTAGAAAAGGTGAAACTGTTGGCATCATCGGGCGCAATGGCAGTGGAAAATCCACCCTACTGCAACTGATTTGCGGCACGCTTACCCCCACCAGCGGCAGGATTCAAACCAATGGCCGTATAGCTGCATTGTTGGAGCTTGGCTCTGGTTTCAATCCCGAATTCACCGGGCGTGAGAATGTGTATTTAAATGCAGCGGTACTTGGCTTAAGCAAAACAGAAATCGACGAGCGCTTTGAGGACATTGCAGCTTTTGCAGATATCGGTCAATTCATTGAGCAGCCTGTTAAGACCTATTCAAGTGGAATGTACGTTCGCCTTGCCTTTGCGGTGATTGCGCATGTGGATGCAGATATCTTAGTAGTCGATGAGGCGCTGTCAGTTGGCGATGCTGTATTTACACAGAAATGTATGAGATTTATCCGCCGCTTTCAGGAAAACGGCTCACTTATCTTTGTCAGTCACGATACCGCTTCGGTGCAAAACCTATGTAAGTCCGGTATTTGGCTCAAAAACGGCAAGGTAGAGAAAATTGGTACGGCAAATAGTGTTTCACAAGCATACTTACAGTACACACTCCAGGAAATCTATGGAGAAGAATCAAAGTTGATATCGATTACTCATACTGCCATCGGCGATGAAACATTTGCCAAGGAAACAGTCTCTAATGTTGAGCCTCCTCAAACGATTGATTACGGCGCGATTGCCGCAGTACGCGAGAACATCCATGCGGCCAAGGGTTGGAAAACAGGCAAGGCAGAAATCGTTTCAGTTGCACTTACGCGGCGAGTACCGGGGGTGGAGCGCGTATTCGAGGGAGGGGAGATCGTACGATTGACAATTCGCGCGAAAGCTCATGAGTCGCTGCAAAATCCGATTCTGGGCTTCCTAGTGCGCGACCGATTAGGGCAGGATTTGTTTGGTGAAAACACACTGCCATTTACCAACTCTTTGCCAGTATCGATTGGGCTAGGGGTGACATTCCAAGCTATTTTTGAATTCAGATTGCCAATGCTCCCAAATGGTCAATATGCTGTGATGGCTTCAGTTGCTAATGGTGATATCCATGATCATATTCAGCACCATTGGATGCACGATGCATTAATCATCAACGTGTCATCTAGCAAAATAAGGTACGGATTGGTTGGTATTGCGTTTAAACGTGTACAGCTCGAAAAAGTTAATGAATAAAAAGACACTCTCTCAACTGTACGCTGAGCATATTGGCAAGTCTTCAGACAAATGGTCTTTGTATTTAATTGAATACAACCGTTTATTTGATAGTTACCGTGATATGGCTGTTCGGTTGCTTGAGATTGGTGTGCAGAATGGTGGTTCGCTAGAAATATGGTCAAAGTACTTCAATAATGCTTCAGCTTTGATTGGTTGCGATGTCAATCCCAAGTGCGGGTATCTCAACTTTGAGAATACGCGTATAGCGGTTGTTATTGGCGACGCAAATGCACCAGAGGTTCAGGACCGAGTGTTACAACATTCTTCACAATTTGACTTGATCATTGACGATGGCTCTCATTTGTCAAGTGACATAATAAAATCGTTTGTCCTATACTTTCCGAAAATAGCAGATGGTGGTATTTATATTGTCGAAGACTTGCACTGCAGCTATTGGGGAAAATTTGAAGGAGGATTATTTGATCCTTATTCATCAATCTCCTTCTTTAAAAGATTAGCTGATGTAATCAATCATGAACACTGGGGAATACCTAAAGCTCGCAATGACATTTTGCTAGGAATATTTACGAAATACGGTTGTTCAGTTAATTCTGAAGTTTTGTCTGAGGTACATTCAATTGAGTTTATCAATTCCATGTGCGTTATTCGAAAAGCGTCTGCTCAATGCAATAGTATTGGGCGCCGTGTTATTGCAGGTACGTTGGAATTAGTTGTTGCCGGGCATAAGAACCTAGATGTCAATCCATATCAATTAAATCCAGATCATGATCAGTCCCACAATCAATGGACTACCAGAGACACGCCACCCGATGAGGCGATTCAAATTACGGAATGGTCGCTAGATAACGCCCAAAAGCAGATAAACAACCTTAATCAAACCTTAGTAGAGCTTGAAGTTAACTCACAAAAAGCTATTTGCAGCCTTAGTCAAAGCATAAGTGCGCTTGAGGTGCAAAATGCGCAACTTTACCTTGCCGTAAAAGCCTATCAAGACTCAACGAGTTGGAGAATTACTAATCCGTTACGTATTATTGGAAAAAAAAGCAAAAAAATTAGGAAAAATTTAATTGCTTCACGAATTTTTATTCTAAATTTTAAAAAAATAGTAAATAAAATTCTGGGTATGCGTTTAGAAAATATTGAAAATTATCTTTTATTGCTCCAATCCCAAGAATATGTAGCTCAATTATCGAGAGAACGTGGATTATCTCTTGAATTCATGAAGTTTTTAATAAAATTTGGAGTTCTATTTTTCAAAGTAAAGAAATGGTGGATTTCAAATTATATAATTTCTTTTTTTCAAAGTAAAACTGCACAAGAGAGAAAACTTGCACTAAGTCATTTACGTGTTCATATTGACAAACCAAATAGTTTCTTTGAGATTATTGGTGATTCTTTTATGGTTTCAGGATGGTCTGTCGATCTTAATTTAAAGACGGCTGCAGAGATTAGACTTCGAATTGGACAATTTGAACAACAACTTTATGCGACACCAAGAGAAGATGTCCAAAACGTTTTTGCCAACTTATGCGCTCTTCCTCTTGACCTAGGTTTTATTGCTTCACCATCGCTTTCAATTGGTTTC
Source organism: Comamonadaceae bacterium (assembly GCA_027488735.1). Taxonomy (GTDB): domain Bacteria; phylum Pseudomonadota; class Gammaproteobacteria; order Burkholderiales; family Burkholderiaceae_C; genus Limnohabitans. The sequence goes on from JAIYBB010000004.1 coordinate 204,014, forward strand.
CACAAAATGTGGTTAGAGGTGAAAGGATTAGATCAAACATGGATTCCTGTTCATCAGGCTTTATTATTACGCAGGCCACAATTTACGTTTAAAGAATTAAAACAGGGGATTTCATACACTGCGTGGACCAATATTGAACATAAACAATTGAATGCTGAACTAAATGAAATTGAACGGCATATTTGCGTGATGATTCACAAGCCAGTATTTACTGTAATTATCGACATAAGGCAATATCCGACTGGTTGGGAAAAAACTTTAATGGCAGTTCGAAATCAAATATATTCTTACTTTGAGGTGTATTTTCTCGTAAATTCAATCGCTGATATGCCCTCGTTTATAGCTCAAGATATAAAGCCTCTTTTAGATATGACACTGAACGAAGTGACAGGTGATTTCATCGTCTTCATTAATAGTAATCAACATCTTTCGCGTAATGCAATATATGAATTTGCAAATGCTGTCAATCAATATCCTGATATTGATTTGGTCTATGGAGATGAAGATTTTTTAAGTGAATTTGGAGTGCGTTGCAATCCTTTCCATAAACCTGATTGGAGTCCTGATTATTTAGAGACTTTTAATTACATTGGGTTTCCTACTTGTTTTCGAACTTCAATTGCAAGGGGTAACTTTGATAATACACACCTATATGATTTTGTCCTTCGTTTTACAGAATGCACCACTAAAATATTCCATATTCCAAAAATTCTTGGACATACACAACAGACTGAAAGTCGTGATGTAGCATTAAAGAATGCTGCGGAAATGGATATTTTTGCTCTTCAAGGGCGGATCCACCGTACTGGGCGCCAAGGAGTTGTTCGTGAGCATGAATTCCACCCTGGTTGTTATGACATTGAATTGTCACTAAAGTTTCAGCCACTCATTTCAATAATCATTCCTACAGCAGGTAAAATAGTAAATCTAGGGGAGCGCCGGATAGACCTTATTATTAATGTGATAGAGCAAATTAGAAGTCGGTCTACCTATAAAAAATTTGAGATCATCGTCGTCGATAATGGGGATCTGTCTGTGATCCAAGAGCAATCGATCACTGACCAAGGTTGCAAGAGAATTACTTTTACCGAGCCCATATTCAATATATCAAAGAAACTCAATCTCGGGGCATCAATCGCCGACGGCGAATATCTGTTGCTTATGAACGATGATATTGAAGTAATTACGCCAAATTGGTTAGAGCGAATGCTTGAGCATTTCGAAAAACCGAATGTTGGTGTCGTCGGCGCAAAACTTCTTTATACAGATAATTGTATACAGCATGTAGGAGTCGTTCATAACAATGGAAATCCAGATCATGTAAGACGCCTCTATTCGAAAAATGACTCAGGCTATTTTTTCAGCACTTGCGGAGTACGAAATTTCATGGCGGTTACAGGTGCCGCAATGATGACATTGAAGAATATTTATAATTCAGTAGGTGGATATAGCGAAGAACTTGCTGTAAGTTACAACGACATAGACTACTGCCTCAAAGTACGGGAGGTTGGACTTTTTATCGTATATGCACCAAGGGTTGTGCTCATTCATATGGAGTCCCAGTCACGCATTGCTTCTGCCAACATGGGTGAAGTTGCCTGGTACCACAATCGTTGGGCTGTACACACTTCCGTAGATCCGTACTATAACGAGCTATTTCTCACAGTCGCATCACCGACATTTATTCCATTTATAAATCTGCGTAAGATATAAATATTATGGCATCTTTGGCCAGATCAAATAAATCAATCGCAGTCGCATATCTTGCTCGAGGGGCAGACAAAAATTGGCTCGCATCGTTTGAGCGATTTCTAGGTTCCTATATTTCTAATCATCCTGGAATTGTTCATTCTTTATACGTGATATTCAAAGGATTTGAGCATGATGCAGATCTCAAAAAGGCTAGATCACTTTTTAGTAACGTTCCCCACAATCCAATATTCTTAGGAGATCAAAGCTTTGATATTGGCGCCTATATTGAATGGGCTAATATGATTGAAGAAGATTTAATTTGTGTATTAAATACTGCAAGTGAAATACTTTCACTAGACTGGCTTCGCAAGCTTTATATCAATTTAGCATTACCCAATGTGGGATTGGTCGGCGCCACTGGTTCCTATGAAAGTATTAATCAATTTAATAACTCATTTCCCTTGTTTCCAAATTTACATATACGTTCAACAGGTTTTATGATTGATCGAAAGTTTTTTTTGAAAATCACCGATGGGCTTAAAATAATTGCAAAAGTAGACGCATTTCATTTTGAAAGCGGACCAAAAAGTCTAACACGTCAGGTTTTATCTTCAGGCAAAGAAGTTTTGTTAGTAGGGCGAAATGGACGCTCATATTCGCCCAATTTTTGGGCTTCAAGTAATACTTTCCGGCAGGGGACGCAGAATAATTTACTTATTGCTGATAACCAGACGCGAAATTTTTCTGAACTCCCTTGGATTGCTAAAAGAGAGTTTGTTAATAGAACTTGGGGAGAATTTATCAAGGGTAGTCAAATGTTAAAACTTGAAAAAATATCTTCTTAATTATCTATAGTTTAATTTATTAAAGTAAATTTATTATGAAAACAGTAATTTTGGCTGGCGGTTTAGGTACGCGTATTAGTGAAGAATCACACCTAAGGCCTAAACCAATGATTGAAATTGGAGGTGTGCCGATTCTTCTGCACATCATTAAAATGTATTCTTATTATGGAATTAATGATTTTATTATTTGTCTAGGATATAAAGGCTACCTAATAAAAGAATATTTCTCTAACTACTTTTTGCACAAATCAGATGTAACGTTCTGCTTGCGAGAAAACAAAATGGAGATTCATCAAAAATATGCTGAGCCGTGGAATATTACCTTAGTGGATACTGGTGAAAATACGATGACTGGCGGTCGACTTAGGCGAATTGCATCTTACATTGGAAACGAAACTTTCTGTTTTACGTACGGAGATGGTGTTTCTGATATAGATATACATAGCTTAATCAGTTACCATAAATCATCTGGTCGTAAGGCCACTGTCACAGCGATTCAACCACCTGGCCGGTTCGGTGCGCTTCATATTGAAAACGGCGCAGTGCATCACTTTCAGGAAAAGCCTGCAGGAGATGGCGCTTGGATCAATGGTGGATTTTTTGTGCTTGAGCCAAGTGTTCTCGACTTTATTCATGGAGACGACACGGTTTGGGAACAGCAGCCATTACAAAACTTAGCCGCGATTGGTCAACTCTCAGCTTATCAACATGACGGCTTTTGGCAGGCGATGGATACTTTACGCGATAAAAACCATTTGGAAGATCTGTGGTCGTCGGGTAATGCTCCTTGGAAAACATGGTGATGATGTTCGGCGATGTCTATAAAAACCGACGTGTATTGGTCACCGGTCATACCGGATTCAAGGGAAGTTGGTTGATACTTTGGTTAGAAATGCTTGGCGCCAAGGTGACGGGTTTTTCACTACCACCGGAGACTTCTCCTAATCATTGGGACTTGCTTGCTCTTGGTATCGACTCATTTAACGTGGATATACGAGATGATCATTTGTTGAGACAGAAGATGGTTGAAGTTAATCCAGAGATAGTTTTTCATTTGGCGGCACAACCTTTGGTCCGCCGTTCCTATCGCCGTCCATTGGAAACCTGGTCCACGAACGTGATGGGTACCGCCCACGTGCTTGATGCATGTCGGGTGATTGAAAAATTGGTTGCGGTGGTCGTTGTTACCACTGATAAGTGTTATGAGAACAAGGAATGGGTTTGGGGATATCGAGAAAGTGATCCTTTAGGTGGCCATGATCCATACAGTGCTTCTAAGGGGGGCAGTGAACTTGTCGCGGCTAGTTATCGCAGTTCTTTTTTCAATACACCCGAAAGCCCCTTATTGGCAACAGCACGGGCCGGGAATGTGATTGGTGGCGGGGATTGGTCTGAGGATCGACTAATTCCGGACTTGGTTCGTTGTGTAGAGGCTGGAAAGACACTAGCAATTCGTTCTCCAAATGCAACCCGGCCTTGGCAGCATGTGTTGGAGTGCTTATCCGGCTACCTGATGCTTGGTCAGCAATTAATCGAAGGAAACAAAACCTGTGCAGCTGCTTGGAACTTCGGCCCGGATGCAGAGGGTAACCGTCAAGTACAACAAGTGCTGGCTGCGCTGAGGGCAGACTGGCCGACCATGGCATGGAGCTGTAGCGATGCTCCTCAACTACATGAAGCTCAATTATTACATCTGGACAGCTCTAAAGCACGAGAGAAATTGTTATGGCGCCCAGTGTGGACTTTAAATGAAGGGGTTGCAGCGACGGCCGAATGGTATCGAGCATGGTTGGATATGGGCAAGATTATAAGTCGCGACCAACTGCAAAATTACATCAAAGTAGCACAAGTTCGTGGACTTTCATGGGCGTCAAATGTAACTTCATGAATGTATTTCAAACTTGTATTCTCGGCGTCGTAGTTATCGAAAGCACAGTTTTTCAGGATACGCGTGGCGCTTTCTCTAGACTGTTTTGTTCGCGGGATTTACTAAAAATCATCGGGTCGAGGACCATTGTTCAAATAAATCATTCTCATACTCGCAACATTGGCGCAGTAAGGGGGTTTCACTATCAGATTCCACCCTATGCAGAAATGAAGATAGTCCGCTGCCTTAGAGGGCGTGTTTTTGACGTGGTGGTTGATTTGCGTCAAGGCTCCCCGACTTTTCTGCAATGGACTGCCATTGAGCTATCACCAGAAAACAACCGAGCATTTGTCATACCCGAAGGGTGCGCGCACGGTTTCCAAGTATTGGAAGAAGACAGCCAACTGCTCTATTTACACACCGCGTTCTACACGCCGGCCGCAGAGGGCGTTGTCCGTTTTAATGACCCAAAAATCGGTATTGAGTGGCCACTGGACCCCAGTGACCTATCAGCAAGAGATCTGAATCAGCCATATCTAAAAGAAGAATTTAAAGGATTAGTTTTATGAAATGCCGCCATTGTCACACCGAGTTGGAGCATGTTTTTCTTGACCTTGGTTATGCCCCTCCTTCGAATGCATATTTGCGTTCAGAAGAATTACAGAAACCCGAAACAACTTACCCTTTAAAGTTATATGTGTGCGAGGAATGTTGGCTAGTACAAACTGATGATTACACCGAAGCATCTGAATTGTTTTCTAGTGACTACGCTTATTTCTCATCTACGTCGCAGAACTGGTTACAGCATGCCGCCAAATATACAGAATCAATTACAAAACGCTTAGGGCTATCCAAAAATAGTTTTGTCATTGAAGTAGCTTCAAATGATGGATATCTGCTTAAAAATTTTGTGGCTAATGGTGTTTCTTGCTTGGGAATAGAACCAACGGACAGTACCGCAGATGCGGCCGAAAAAATTGGCGTGCCAGTTTTACGTGAATTTTTTGGTATGACGACGGCTATGGTTTTGGCTGAAGATGGGAAACTTGCTGACTTGATTTGCGGAAACAATGTTTATGCTCATGTTCCTGATATCGATGACTTCACACAAGGCCTGCGTATCGTATTAAAAGAGGGCGGTACGATAAATTTAGAGTTTCCTCATTTGCTGCGTTTAATTGAGCATAATCAATTTGATACGGTTTATCACGAGCACTTCTCCTACCTCTCACTGACTGCTGTTTTACGAATTTTTACTAAAGCAGGATTACGAGTGTTTGACATAGAAGAGTTACCTACTCATGGCGGAAGTCTTCGCATTTACGGGTGCAATGACAATGATCTACGCCCAACGGCTCCTGCTGTCATGGCCTTACTTCAAAGAGAAGAAGCCTTCGGATTGAAAAATCTCAGCACATACCAAGGATTTCAAGAGGCTGCAAATAAAGTTAAGAACGACTTTCTTGCTTTTCTTATTGAGCAAAAGAGGGCGGGCAAGTCAGTAGCTGCATATGGTGCTGCAGCTAAAGGAAATACATTGATGAATTACGCAGGTATAAAGCATGATTTGATCGATTTTGTTTGTGACGCAGCCGCTTCAAAACAAGGTAAGTTCATGCCTGGAAGCCACATCCCAATTCTTCCGCCTGCAGAGCTTGCCAAACATAAGCCTGACTGGGTGGTTATCCTGCCATGGAATATTGCTGACGAGGTCGTCCAGCAACAGCAACAAGTGCTTTCATGGGGAGGGAAGTTTGTCATTGCTGTGCCTGAACTAAAGGTTCTTGCATGAAGGTAATGGTTACCGGGGCTACTGGTTTCGTTGGTCGGCATGTGGTTGCTGAGTTGATTGTTCGTGGGCATTCCGTTGTCGCCATTGCACGTGATACAAATCGGGCGCAAAAAATGCAATGGATTGATTGTGTCGAATTTATTCAGTGCGACTTGCATACTAACTTTGACTCTTTGCTACTGCCAGAGTGCCTGCCTGAAGCAATCGTGCATCTGGCATGGCCAGGTCTTCCAAACTATCGCGATTTTTTTCACATTAGCAAAAACTTGCCTGCAGACCTAGCCTTTTTGGAGGCTGCTGTAAAAGCGGGTGTGCCACATATATTGGTGGCAGGAACATGCCTAGAGTACGGTATGCAATTTGGCCCATTGACTGAAGAGATGGAAACTCACCCTTCGACACCATATGGTTTGGCAAAAGATGCGTTACGTAAGGCGCTCCAGTTATTACAGAATGAAGAGGAGTTTATATTGCAATGGATTCGCCTTTTCTATATGCACGGCGAAGGTCAACATAAAAATAGTCTTCTGGCGCAGCTAGATCGGGCAATTGATGAAGGGCATGAAGTTTTTAATATGTCAGCAGGTGATCAATTGCGTGATTATTTGCCAATTCGAGAGGTGGCAAATAACTTTGTTTTTGCACTTGAAAATCCTAAGATTGAAGGAGTTATAAACTGTTGTAATGGAAATCCAATATCCGTTTATGACCTCGTGAAGGAGCGATGTCATTTGAAAGCATCCAATATAAAAATAAATCGAGGAATCTATCCCTATCCAGATTATGAGCCACTGGCTTTTTGGGGTGTGAATTCAAAACTTCTTTGATAAATAGTGAAGCATTAAAAATTAGTTATTTGTAGCTGTTAAATATAAAAAATTCTATTGAAATTTTTGATCGTAAAAAAACTATATAGTAACCAAAAGAAACTTATATTCGGAAAATATTTTTAAAAAAGAAAAAATTAATTCATTCAAAAAAATTTTTTAGATAAAAGCAGTCACTGTTTAAAGTAGAAGCTTGTGGAAATCAAAACTATTCACAACCGAAAAGAATATAAAGCAGCTTTCGAAGTGATCGAACTTCTTTGGTTAGCACTCGCAAAATCTGCTGATGCTGACAGTTTAGACGTGCTTACTTTACTCGTGGAGCATTACGAAAAAACCTACTTGCCCATCAGCGATCCAGACCCTATTGAATTTCTTGAACATGTCCTGGAGAGCCGATGTTTAAGCCGTCAAGACCTTGAACCCATGATTGGCCCACGAGGCCGTGTGGCGGACATCATGAATAAAACTCGTCCTCTGAAACTAAAGATGATCCGCCGTTTGGGCGTTCAACTTAAGTCGCCTGCAGACGTTTTGGTGAAGCCCTATGCTTTGCGTGAAGAACAGACTGCGTGACCATCTGCGTCATTGCTGACTAAATGTTCATTACAGGACGACCTTGAACGGGTTGTAGATCGCAAGCGTATCGATCACTAGTCCCCCTTGCATGTCCTCAGTCAGTAGCTTGGATGCGCCCGATAACAGTGCACAGGCAATGATGTTGGAATCGTAGATCGACAGTTGGTAGCGCTTGGCCACGTCAACAGCTTTTTGTTGGGAGGCAAGTGTTAACGGCACGACATCGCATGCCGCTGTCAGCGCTTGGAGTACTCCATCAGTTTCCTCCCATGGCATCCTTAGTTTTCGCCGACACACGGTGGTGACTTCGTTCAGCACTTGAACGCTCACAATCCCCCCGGCGTGCAGCAGTTCCTCGGCCCGGTTTGCCTTTGCGATATCTCCGGACAGTAGGTACAGGACGACATTACTGTCGATAAAGGGCTTGCTCACTGTGCATCAGTCCGCTCGTTGGCTTGCGCCCTGTCGAAATGAAAGTCAGCGGGCAATCTGCCGCGTAGGTGATGCAAGCGATCAAGCAGCGCCTGTACTGAAGGCTTTTTCACAAGCTCAAAGGAGCGTTCACCTACTAGGTGAAGTGAAATTTCTTCGCCTTCCTTGAGCTCAAGTGCATTCACAATACTGGCGGGAATCCTGATTGCTAGGGAGTTGCCCCACTTTAAGACTTGCATGCCGACTCCTAAAAAATTTACATTAGGTATTTATTTATCATATTGCAAGGCTTGCATTGATGGAACTTGCTCAGGTATCCTGACTTATTATGGACATTGATACAAGTCCACTGTCTGATGCCCGGAGGAAAGCCGTGAAAAAGTTGTTTTTGTGTTTGTTGTCTGTGGCGATTGCCGGTGCGCCGTTAACGGCCATCACCAAAGATGCGGCGGCCAAGTCCGATGTGCTGCCGCAGGAAGTCTACAAACAACCTGTGCCTGGCTTGTCAGCCAAGGACAAACTCCGGTTCAACAAAGGCGAAAAGGTTTTCACCAATTTTTGGATCGCTGTTAATAACCCGGTGATTCCCTTGGTCTGGGACTTGTCGCAAACCGGCCCGGCAGGCGGCGAATGGGGCTTGGGGCCCATGTTCATGGCGACCAATTGTGCGAGTTGCCATTTGAATGCAGGTCGGGGCAGGGCGCTAGACACCAGCGGCTTGCGTGTCTTTCAACAACTGGTGCGTTTGTCCATTCCTGGCCAGGGCCCGCACGGCGAGCCCATGCCCGACCCCCACTACGGCAATGACATCCAATCGTTTGACATGGTCACCCGCAAGGACCCCGAGGCACGCGCTGGCGAGGCCGAGGTGTTCATCGATTGGGTCACCAGTTCATTCACTTTTCCTGACGGTGAATTGCTGGAGTTGCGCCGCCCCAGTGTGCGCATCGAGAACATGAATTTCGGTCCATTTGCCGACGGCATCATGATGTCGGTCAGAAACACCCAAGCCATCTTGGGCATGGGCTATTTAGAAGCAGTCAGCGAAAAAGACATTTTGAAGCTGGCCGAAAAGCAAAAGGCCATGGGACTCAATGGTCGCCCCAACTATGTGCGCGACGACATCAACAAAAAAACCGTGCTTGGACGTTTTGGCTGGAAGGCCAACCAGCCCAGCATCAAGCAGCAAATCGCCGCTGCTTTTTTGGCTGACGTTGGCGTGACATCGGCGGTCTACCCAGAGCAAAGCTGCACCCCTGTGCAAAAAGAATGCTTGGCAGCGATCAAAGGCGACAAGCCCGAGTTGCGCCCTGAGCTTTGGGAGTCATTGACCTTTTGGTCGCAGTCGCTGGACGTGCCTGCGCAGCGCAATCGCGATAAGCCTGAATTCAAGACAGGTGAAAAGCTGTTTGAGTCAGCCGGTTGCTCAGGCTGTCATGTGCCCGAAATGCGCACTGGCAAATACCCGGCGGTGCCGCAAATTGCCAACAAGTTAATTCGCCCTTACACAGACATGTTGTTGCACGACATGGGCCCAGACCTGGCCGATGGCCGACCTGACTTCAAAGCCAGCGGTTCTGACTGGCGCACGCCGCCACTGTGGGGTGTGGGCCTGTCCATGCAAGTCAACGCCAGCAGTTCGTTTTTACACGATGGGCGTGCCCGCAATTTGCTGGAAGCGATTGTGTGGCACGGTGGCGAAGCCAAGTCAGCGCGCGACAAGTTTGTGAACTTCACCAAGCAACAGCGTGATGAGTTGATTTTCTTTTTGTCTTCTATCTAAATGGGAAATTAATTGCAACCTCATTAATCGGAGTCTGACCCCAATTTAATGACCCCAATTTACCAATTAAAAAGAGCACGTCGGGTTAAACACCCGGCGTGTTTTTTTTGCGCTTTCGCCTACATGACCGCGCCCAGTTGCCAAGGCACAAATTCATTTTGGCCATAGCCGTGCAACTCGCTCTTGCTGGATTCTCCCGAGGCGCATGACAGTATTCGGTCGAAGATCACTTGCCCCATGGCTCGAACGCTGGTGTTGCCGTCGACAATCACGCCGCAATTGATATCAATGTCGTCAGACTGTTTTTCCCACAAAGCGGTGTTGGTCGCCAACTTCAAGGAAGGCGAGGGCGCACAACCGTAAGCAGAGCCACGACCGGTGGTGAAACAAATCAGGTTGGCGCCGCCTGCCACTTGACCGGTGGCGCTGACCGGGTCGTAACCCGGCGTGTCCATGTAAACAAAACCGTGTTTGTCCACTTTTTCTGCGTATTCGTAGACCGCTTGTAAATTGCTTGTGCCACCTTTGGCGACTGCACCCAGTGATTTTTCAAGAATAGTGGTCAGACCTCCGGCTTTGTTGCCAGGGGACGGGTTGTTGTTCATCTCGCCTGAATGCATGGCGGTGTAGTGTTCCCACCAGCGAATGCGTTGCACCAATTTTTCGCCAACCTCACGCGAGATGGCGCGGCGTGTCAGCAAATGTTCGGCACCGTAAATTTCGGGGGTTTCGCTCAATATCGCGGTGCCACCGTGCGCGACCAGCAGGTCGACGGCTGCACCTAGCGCGGGGTTGGCACTGATGCCTGAATAGCCATCTGAGCCGCCGCATTGCAACCCCACGGTCAGGTGCGCAGCACTGCAAGGTTGACGTTGTGAACGGTTCACCTCAGGCAACAGGTCTTTCACTAGGGCGATGCCTTTGGCCACGGTTTTGGCTGTGCCCCCGCTGTCTTGGATATTGAAGGTTTGCAGCGTCTTGCCTTCTGTCAAACCGCTGTGCGAAAGCCATGATTTCAATTGGTTGGCTTCGCAGCCCAAGCCAATGGCCAGCACCGCGCCGAAATTCGGGTGGGTGGCGTAGCCGGCCATGGTGCGCTCCAGCACTTGCATGCCCAGCCCCTCGGTGTCCATGCCGCAACCGCTGCCGTGGGTGAGTGCCACCACGCCGTCTACGTTGGAAAAGTCAGCCAGCGCGCCAGGATTGGTGGTGCGCGAAAAATGGTCGGCAATCGCCCGCGCCACCGTGGCAGAACAATTCACGCTGGAGAGTATGCCGATGTAATTGCGCGTGGCGACCCGCCCATCGGCGCGTACATGGCCCATGAATTCCGCATGCAACAGCGGCACAGCAGGTTTGACATCGGCGCAAAACGCATAGTCTCGGGCGAAGTCGCCTTTGTTGTCGCCCAGGTTCAGGTTGTGCACATGGATGTGTTCTCCCGCTGCAATGGCTTGGCTGGCAAAGCCGATGATTTGGTTGTAGCGGCGCACCGGTTCGCCCGAGGCAATCGCGCGGGTGGCGATTTTGTGCCCGGGTGGAATCAGGCCGCGTACTGCAATGTTTTCAACGGTGGCACTGCTCATCAATTGTTGGCGGGCGATGACAACATCGTCATTGGGGTGAAGTCGGATATGTTGGTTCATGGAAGGGGATGGTGCAATCTCAGGCCGTGGCCATCAAACGAGGTAACCAAAGAGAAATAGCCGGCACATAAGTGATCAGCAGCAAGCTGCCCAGCAACGGGACCAACCACGGAAGTATCGCCATGGTGGTTCGCTCCACGCTCAGCTTGGCCACCCGTGCCAACACAAACAACACCATGCCCATGGGCGGGTGCAATAAGCCGATCATCAAATTCAGCACCATGATCAAACCAAAATGCACCGGGTCAATGCCCAATTGCAAACAGATGGGCAGCAAGATCGGCACCAAGATGGTGATCGCTGCGGTGGGCTCTAAAAAGCAACCCACAAACAGCATCAACAAATTGGCCAGCAACAAAAACTGCCAAGGTTGATCTGTCACGCCCAGCACCCATTGGCTGATCGCGGCGGTCACACCAGTGGCAGTCAACATCCATCCAAATATGCTGGCTGCCGCGACGATGAACAAGACCGTGGCGGTTGTTTCAACCGTATCCAAACAAATTTTCACAAACAGTTTGAAATTGAGTGTGCGATACCAGAGCAGGCCCAGAACCAGGGCCCACACGCAAGCCGCGATCGCGCCTTCTGTCGGTGTGAACACACCGGTGGTCATGCCGCCAATCAATAACACCGGCGTCATGATGGGCAGCACGGCTTGGAATTGGAACAGCTTGTCCGCTGCAAACAAAACCAGCAGCCCCACCATGACGGTGATTTGAGGCGGGGCATTCCACTCGGTGACCAACCACCAAATAGCCAGTGGCCAGGCAATGACCACCAGAGTTTCCATCAAGGCTTTGGACAGCTTGCCCCAGTTAAACGCCACATCACCACCCCAGCCGTTTTTATGGGCAAAGTAGGCCACAGTCAGCATCATCAATAACGCCATGATGCCGCCGGGCAAGATACCCGCCAAAAACAATGAACCCACCGACACATTGGCCATCATGCCGTAGATGACAAACGGCAAGCTCGGCGGAATGATGGGGCCCAAGGTGGCTGATGCTGCCGTCACGCCCACGGCAAATTCTGCGTCGTAGCCATGGTCGGTCATGGCTTTGACCTCAATGGTGCCCAAGCCCGCGGCGTCGGCCACAGCCGTTCCACTCATGCCGGCAAACACCACTGAGCCCACCACATTCACATGGCCCAAGCCGCCCTTGAGCCAACCGACCAAGGACAAGGCATAGCTGTAAATGCGGTGCGTGATGCCAGAGGTGTTCATCAGGTTGCCAGCAAGAATGAAAAATGGCACTGCCAGCAAAGGGAAACTGTCAATGCCAGACACCATCCTGTGTATCACCACAAACGGTGGTGAACTGGGGTTCAACCACAAATATATCAACGACGCAGCAGCCATGGCCATGGCGACCGGCAGACCACCGCTGAGCAGGAAAAGAAAAATGATTTTTAACATGGCGATGTCATGGGTTTTCAGGCTGTTCAAGCACGCTGTGGCCCTGGCGAATGTGTTGGCGCATGACCCACACGCTGCGCCAAGTCATCAACACAAATGCCAGCAACACCACGCCATACACCAGGTTCATGGGCAAATTGACAATCGTCATTTGGTAGCTGCCCATTTTTTGCATCAACTCCCAAGTCAACCAACTGGCGCAGCCGAGAAAAGCGATGCGCAATATGTCTATGCATAAGGCCATCGCACGGGCCAAGTTTTTTGGCAAGAAACGATAAAAAAAATCCACCTGTATGTGGTTGTTCTTTGCCACACCAATGACTGCGCCCAAGAACACAGTGGCGATCAAAAAATAACGTGCAATTTCTTCGGTCCAAGCGGCTGAATCGTTGAACACATAACGGGTGACGAATTGGTACAACACCGTCAAACCCAAGAGCCAGAAAAACGCCAGCGCCAACCAAGCCTCGGGCATGACGTCGCTCAGGTCGACTGCTTCATCTGCTTCGCCAAAGGCACTGGCCAGTTTGTCTGCATCCTGGCTCATTTAACCGCCTGTATGCGGTCGTAATCAGCACGCTGCAGTTTCATGCTTTCCACCGGTTTGTTTTTAAGTACCGAGTCTTGAAAGCTTTTGCGATTGACCTCGGCCACAGTCAAGCCTTTTTTCTTGAAGAAATCGATCAGCTCTAGCTCGCGTTTTTTGATTTTTGTCGAGGCGCGGGCGGCGGCCTCTTGCATGACTTCACCGAACATTTTTTGCTCAGCGGGGGACAAACTCCCCCACACGTGGGGAGCCACCATGGTGATCAAGCCATCAACAATATGACCCGTCAACATGATGGACTTTTGCACTTCAAAAAACTTCTTGGCTTCAATGGTGGTGAGGGGATTTTCCTGCGCGTCAACTGTGCCGTTTTGTAAGGCCAAATACACCTCGGCAAACGCGATGGGGGTAGGGTTGGCCCCGCAGGCTTGCCATGTGGCGGTGTAGGCGGGGGCGTCTGGCACGCGTATCTTCAAGCCTTTGACCTCCGCGCATTGTTTGAATGTTTTGTTGGCGGTGGTGTGCCGTGCACCGTAATAGGTATAGGCGGTGACTTGAATGCCTGTTTTTTGGCGAAACTCGGTCACCATTTCTTGAAACAAACTGCTTTTCGCGTAAGCCAGCAAATGGTCGCCATCACGAAAAATGAACGGGTAATACGCAATACCAAAGCGCGGGTAGGTGCGAGCTGCAAATGACGGCCCGCCGATCATGATGTCCACCGACCCCAGCATCAAACCTTGGTTCAGATCGGTCTCTTTGCCCAGACTCGACGCTGGAAACACCTGTATGTTGAATTTTCCATTCGAGCGTTTTTTGATTTCTTCGGCGGCCCACACCGACTCGGTGTGATAGGGCTCGGAGGCTTCGTACACATGCGCCCATTTCAATTTTTGCTGGGCTTGCGCGGCGACGGACAAAACGCACAAGGACAACACCAAAAGACGAGGCAACAAAGAAGCGAGATACATATGGAATCTTTCGTGTCATGACAAATGCCTCGGCAGAACATACAGCCCGGCCATGCCGGTTCCTCTCCATAGAAACCCTAGATTGGGACCGCAGTTGCTCCTTTGGTGTTTAGCAGGACCCACCTAGCAGGGGTATATGCGGGTATGTGGGAATAGGTTTGGTCGGGCTACTGCGTATGATGAATAGATACTTTTAGGAGACAAGCATGAACCGTTTTATTTCTCGCCTGTTGCTGACATTGCTGATGTGCGTATGGGGCAGCCATTCTGCATTCGCCGATTCATGCGAAATCATTTCTGCAGACGAGGCTCTGAATGCAGAAAAATTGCGCCACGTCGCCCAAACCAGCAACGACTTTGCTGCCATGGAAAAACTCTTTTCCCCAGACTTGGTGTATGTGCATTCCAGTTCTGTGGTGGACACCAAGCAGTCATACATCGAATCTATGCGCTCGGGTGCTGTGGTGTACAAAGTCATGACGCAAACCGATGTAGTGGTGCGTACCTTTGGATGTATCGCCATATTGACCGGTAACGGTAAATATGAGGTGCGGGTCAACGGCAAGGATATGACCGTGCCTTTGCGTTTTCACAGCGTTTGGAAAAAAACCGGTGGTGCCATGCAATATGTGTCTTGGCAGTCCACTCGGATTCCCTGACACCTGATGCCCCGCCTGCAAAAACCGGTGTGGTCTGGGGCGGATGCGGCCGCGCAAGAGTTGCTGCGGCAGCAACAACATGCATTGGTGTTCACCGGTTTGCCGTCTACCATGGCGCCGGCTGAATTGCAGCAAGCCTATGCCACCCAAGACGCGTTGGTGCAGTTGCTTGTCAGCCAGCGCCATACCCAGATCAGCGGCTACAAAATCGCCATCACCACACCTGTGATGCGCGAGTTTGTCGGTTTTGACGATGCTATTTCCGGGTGTGTGCTGGCCGATCGCGTGTTCCAAACTGGACACGTATTGCAAGCCAGTGAGCGTCAACACCTGATCATCGAATTTGAACTGGCTTTGCAGTTTTCCCGAGATTTGCCTGTGTCAGAAAAGCCATGGACCGCTGAAAGTATGGTGGAATTCATCGCATGCGCTTACCCCTGTTTGGAAATCGCAGATGACAGACATGCGGTGTATGCCGATTTGAAGATGAATTTTTTCAGTCTCGTTGCTGAAAACGCATGGAACCATGGCGTTGTCATCGGAGACCGCATTGACAAATCGCAATTTGACTTGCTATGGCAGACCTCAGGTACGGCTTATGTCAATGGACAGCCTATAGGCAGTGGCCACAGCCGCGATGTGATGGGCCATCCCCTACAGGCCACGGCATGGATTGCGAACCATTTGTCCACCCGAGGGCATGTTTTTAAAGCCGGGCAGTGGGTCACCGCCGGCAGTTGGTTGGCGTCTTACTTTCCCAAGCCTGCAGAAGAATTGCGATTCGAATTGTGGCCAGGGGCACAAGTCTGCGTCAGTATTCAATGAAGATTTTTTGCAAAGGAAGTCGGTCATGGTCAAACCAGTCACAGGGTTGACGGGGCTGTCATCAAATGCGGGAAGAGCAGTATCTTGCATTTGCGTCCGATCGGACTGGGCCACGCCATGAAGCTTGGCGCATCGCCTCCGATTGATAACATCCGTGGGTCGTCACAATGTGGTTCAAGATGTTCAATGGTTTAAAACAAACAGGTTTGCAGATGGGTCGCTTGCGCGTTGTGTGCGTGGGCATGTTGATCTGTTTATGGTCACCGACCAATTGGGTACTGGCGCAAGACGCACCTCCATCGACTGTTTGCAAGGCCTTCGATTTTCGTGCTCTCGCCTTCTCCATCAACGAAGTGCAGACCCGCGAAAAACGCGCCCTCGAATGGTTGTCTCGGTACGGTAAGGATTGTCCATTCCCCGAAATTGAAGCGATCCGCAGCAATGTCGCGGTGTGGTTGGGCACCGCCAATACCGAAAAAGTGCATCAAACAGTCAAAGCCCTGTATCTCAGCAAGAAACCTTCGGACTCGCAATTGCAGGTCAGCAAAAATACCAGCACTGCGCCTGTGATCCAAGCGGCAGGAAGCCTGAAAGCCGACACAAAGCCTGATGCCAAAAATGCTGCAGACACTGTCTCTACCGCGCCCAAAAAAGTCAAAAAACTAGCCAATAAAGTCGATGAAAAAATTGCGGGCAGCAAAGAGTTTGCTTTGCGCGAAAGTGAGATCGCGCAATGCTTGCCCGAAGAATTGGTCACATGGAACGATGGCGAGAAAGACGGCAAGATGCTCAGCCCCAAGATGCTGTACGTGTACGACCACCAAGGTGCTCCTTCGTACGTCAGCGAAGACGCGGTGTTTTCCGTGCTGCAGCAAGCCGCCTTGGCTTGGGACCAGTGTGGAGGTCAAAATGCAGTCATGCTCAAGCGCGATGTTTTTGATGACGGCGACAGCGCCAAAATCACGGTGCAATGGAGTGACAAAGAGAAGTTAGGCACTATCGGGCTTGCCAACCTCACCAAAAAAATTCTGACCCTCAGTCCGGATGCATTTGCAAATTTAAGGAAAGCCAATGCCAACCGCAACCTGATGGAGACTTTGCAGATGGTGGTGTCTCACGAAGTGGGACATTTTCAAGGCCTGATTGCGCACTCCAGACGTTGTGTTGATGTGTTGTCTTACTACTCCAACGAAGCAGGCGAAAAATGCTCCATCCGCGGTAAAGGAGCGATGCCTCAAAATTTTGAATACCGTTCATTGCTGCCTACTGCTTGCGACATCCAGCGCTGCCGCATCGCCAATGGTTTTTGATGCTTGCACTGTTGTTCATCGGTTGAGATTGGCATTCAAAACCCCAGGCGGTCTTCAGATGACCTAACTCTCACCTGCGGTTGATAATGGGATTCTTTATTTTTAATCTTATAAGCACCATGAAAAAACACATCTCACTCAGCCTGTTGTTGTTCGTTGCCTTGACTGGATTCGCTTGGGCCGACAAGACCATTGAAACATTGCCCTCTGGCGTCAAGGTCGAACACCTCAAACCTGGCGCCGGCGCCAGTCCGACAACCGCAGACACGGTGGTTGCGCACTACCGTGGCACATTGCTTGACGGCAAAGAATTTGACAGCAGCTACAAGCGTGGCGAACCGATTGCCTTTCCTTTGTCCCGCGTCATCCCGTGTTGGACCGAAGGCATGCAAAAAATCAAAATCGGTGGCAAAGCCCGACTCACCTGTCCTCCTGAAACAGCGTATGGTGCAGACGGTGTGCGAGGGGTGATTCCTCCGAAAGCGACTTTGCTGTTCGAGGTGGAATTGGTTGGCATTAAGAAAAATTAACTTCACACTGCTGAGCCGGTAGATACCCTCGAGTCGCATGCTTCACCCGGCTTTAAGACCCTTTGATACCAATTCGTGTGCTAAGGTCTTTGCTTGGTGAACATATAGCAAGGTGCTGAGCATGAACGATTCCACATCACTCGCGGCTGATAACGCGTCCTTTGAAAAGGCCACGTTTGAGAAAGTGACTGCAAAGCTGATTCCATTTTTGTTCGTTTGTTACATCGTCGCGTTTTTAGATCGCGTCAATGTTGGCTTTGCTAAATTGCAAATGGCCGGTGACTTGAATTTTTCCGATGCTATTTATGGCTTTGGTGCGGGTATTTTCTTCATCGGCTACTTCATCTTTGAAGTGCCCAGCAATATGATTTTGGAAAAAGTAGGTGCCAGGCGGTGGATCGCTCGGATCATGATCACATGGGGCATTGTGTCTTCGGCGTTCATGTTCACCGATGACATTTATTGGGGCTCATTGGCCACTATGTTCAATTGCACCGATGCCGAGTTCACTTTTTATGTCTTGCGTTTTTTGTTGGGGGTCTGCGAAGCCGGTTTCTTCCCCGGCATTATTTTGTATTTGACCTACTGGTTTCCCGGTTCACGCAGAACCAAAGTGATCGCTTTTTTCATGACAGCAATTGCCATCTCCAACGTCATTGGTGCGCCGGTCTCTGGCGCCATCATGCAGTACATGCAAGGTATTGGCGGTTTGCGCGGTTGGGAATGGTTGTTCTTACTTGAAGGCATTCCTTCCGTGGTAGTTGGATTTTTGGTCTTTGTGTTTTTGCCCAATGGACCACGTCAAGCCGAATGGTTGAATGACCGAGAAAAAGAATTCATCGTGGCGCAAGTCGCCTTGGATGACGCAGACAAGGACGAGCTTGGTAAAGGCCATCGCTTCGTAGATGCGTTCACCGACTTTCGCGTGTGGGCACTTGCGCTGGTGTATTTCTCGGGAGTCGTGTGTTTTTATGCGATCAATTTCTGGATGCCCACCATCATCCAAGAATTAGGTATCGATAAAAAAGACTTTTTAAAGGTGGGATTACTCAGCATGATTCCATGGGGCATTTCTGCCGTTGTCATGGTGTTGTGGGGTGCACACTCCGACAAAACAGGCGAGCGCCGCTGGCACGTGGCGGGCGCGCTGTTGCTGACAGTGGTGGGATTGATCGGTTTGACCATGGTGGGTCATGCGCCCATACCGTCTTTGATTGTGTTGACCTTGGTGGCTTCGGGTACTTTGTCCTTTGTCGCCACATTTTGGTCGTTACCCACTGCATTTTTATCGGGCACGGCTGCTGCTGCGGGCATTGCGTTTGTCAACTCGGTGGGTAATTTGGGCGGACATTTTGGCCCCGATTTGATCGGCCGTGTCAGAACCATGTCCGGGGGAGCCAACGAAGCGGCCTTCTGGGCATTGGCGGCGGTGGCGTTGTTAGGCGCAGTCATCACTTTGGTATTGCCCAATACGCAGAAAAAATCCACCGCATCCTGATCTTTTTTGATGTCATGAATACTGCCGCAGATAAAACAGCTCCCCTATTGCGGGGTATTTCCTCCATGGCCACAAGAGCCTTATTGGGCGAATTGTGTGTCAGGTTTTTTGCTGTTTCTGGTGTGTCAGTGCATATCGAGTCGGTAGGCGGTGTAGATGCCGCCAAGCGTATTCAAAATGGCGAAGTGTTTGACATGGTGCTGTTGGCATCTGACGCCTTACAGCGCTTGATAGAGGCTGGTCATGTGGCCGCTGGCAGCCGTTGCGACTGGGCGTATTCCAATGTGGCAGTGGCAGTTCCTGAAGGTCATGTTCAAGCACCTATTGCCACAGAAGAACAACTTAAGGCGGCTGTCCTGGCTGCAAACAAGCTGAGTTATTCCACCGGTCCCAGTGGTAATTATTTGTCGCAATTATTTGCGCAATGGGGCCTGTTGGAAACGCTCCAACCCCGCATTGTGGTGCCACCACCCGGTGTGCCCGTCGCCAATTTGTTGGCAGAGGGAAAAGTAGATCTAGGTTTTCAGCAGCGCAGCGAGTTGATCCATCAAGCGGGTATTTCTTTGTTGGGCGACTTGCCCGCAGAAGTTGCATACACCACCATATTCAGCGCAGGATTGGGAACAGGCGTTTTGCATGACCCGATTCGGCAACAAGCTGCGCGTGAATTTTTTCAATTCATTGCCGCCGACCAACAACACTCTTGCAGACAATCCTTTGGCATGCGTTGAGGCAGTCCATGCCCTGTGTGGTTGACAAGGCAAAATACGCTCATGAATCCAGAAGTTACCTTACCAGCATACTTAACGGCAGCGTTTTATAAATTTGTTGACCTGCCGGACTTTGCTGAACTAAAGCCACCGTTGCTGGCGTTTTGTGAAGCCCATCATGTCAAAGGCATGGTGCTGCTGGCTCGCGAAGGTATCAACAGCACCATTGCAGGTGCTGCGCCAGATGTCCACGCGGTGCTTGATTATTTGCGCAGCGACCCCCGGTTGGCAGATTTGGAGCACAAAACCTCATATGCCGACAAACCGCCTTTCTACCGCATGAAAGTGCGCTTGAAAAAAGAAATTGTCACCATGGGCGTACCCGGTATCAGTCCCACCAAGATGGCTGGCACTTATGTCGCTCCCAAAGATTGGAATGCGCTGATCTCTTCACCGGACGTGGTGCTGATAGATACACGCAACGATTACGAAGTAGAAATTGGCACATTTGTCGGGGCCATCAATCCCGACATACAAACTTTTTCTCAGCTGCCACCATGGGCTGAAAAGGCGCGTGAATTGCAAGAGCGCAATGGTCGCAAGCCACGGGTGGCGATGTTTTGTACCGGTGGCATCCGCTGCGAAAAATCGACCGCATTGATGCGGGCTCATGGGTTTGACGAAGTGTTTCATTTGCAAGGTGGTATTTTGAAATACTTGGAACAAATCCCGCCTGAAGAAAGTCTGTGGCAAGGCCAATGCTTTGTGTTTGACGAAAGAACATCGGTGGGTCATGGACTGGTGCCGGGGACATTGGGAATTTGTCGCAGTTGCCGTGACCCGTTGGCCAAAGGTATGACCGAATCGCCTTTGTTTGAACTGGGGGTCAGTTGTCCGCGCTGTTTCCACACCACCAGCGACGAACACAAGCAGCGGGCACGCGAAAGGCAACGCCAATTTCAATTGGCCAGGGCTCGCGGTCAGATGCATTTAGGTGAACCGCAAAAACACACATTGATCAAACAATTACTGCCAGCGCATGCGCCGGTGTTGTATTCATTTCGACGTTGCCCTTATGCCATGCGTGCCCGTTTGGCTTTGTTGTCTGCGGGCATACGCTGCGAGTTGCGCGAAGTGGCATTGGCACAAAAACCGCAAAGCTTGCTCCAGGCTTCACCCAAGGGCACTGTGCCGGTGTTGGTGTTGCCAGACCGTGTCATCGAGCAAAGCCTAGACATCATGTTGTGGGCTTTGCAGCAGCGCGACCCGCAAGCATGGCTGCCTGATGATCAGCGTATCTTGCAAAGTCAATTGGCATTGGTGCGGCAGTTTGACGATGTGTTCAAACACCACCTCGACCGCTATAAATACCCTAGCCGTTATGAATTGACAGATGGATTGAGTGACCGTAATGCAGCAGCGGCGCTGCTACATGGATTGAACGAATCCTTGACTGCATCCACTTTTTTAAGCGGTGAACAGTGGGGTTTGGCAGACGCGGCCATCGCGCCTTTTGTGAGACAGTTTGCGCATGTTGACAAAACATGGTTTGACTCGCAAGCTTGGCAGGCCTTGCATGCATGGTTGGTTCAATTTGAACAGTCAGACGCTTATTTGCAGTGCATGCATAAATACAAAGTCTGGCATCCAGACCATAAGCCGCTAGCGTATCCGCATGTCAGCGTGAGCACATAAAAAGTGAGTATGGCCTGACTGCCTAATGCTATGGGGTGACCAGTCTGAAAGTTACCAACGAGACCCACCCCCCAGCATGCTGGGGGTACTCAAGAGTGTGTCAGTCAAATATATCGCTCAGCCATGATTTTTGTTTGTAGTGGTGATGTCGTGAATCATCACGATACAAAACTCTTTCATGGACCTGATTTCTGTGTGCAGGGGCTTGTACGGGGGCTTGTGACAAACCGGACTGTCCACTTGCTGCTTTTTCAATCAGCTTATCAAGTTCGCCTCTGTCCAGCCATATGCCTCGGCAATTTGGGCAGTAGTCGATCTCGATGCCTTGTCGTTCAGACATGACCAGTGCGTTGTCTTTGCATTGCGGACATTTCATAGTGTTCCTAGCTCTTGATGTGGATTGTCATTGTGAAAAAAACAGCGCTTATTCGTTTGAATTGCCCATACCAAACAGACTGAGCAAGCTGGTGAATAAATTGAATATGGACACAAACAAACTGACCGTGGCCAACACATAATTGGTTTCACCGCCGTTCACAATCCGGCTTGTTTCAAACAGAATCATGCCCGCAGACAACATGGCAACCATGGCTGACACGGCCAAACTAAGAGCGGTCAATTCAAAAAACACAGCGGCCAGTCCAGCAACCAGCGCGATCACCATGCCGCAAAATAAAAAACCACCCATGAAGCTGAAGTCGCGACGTGTGATCAACACATAGGCGGACAGAGCCAAGAATGTGGCGCCCGTGGCGGCCAATGCCAGCGAAACGGTTTGTCCACCACCTGGCAAATTCAATGAATGTGTCAACATCGGGCCGAGTGTGTAGCCCATGAAGCCGGTAAGAGCAAATACGGCAGGCAGTGCCCACGCACTGTTTTGTAATTTATAGACCATGAACAGCAACCCAAAATAGCCCACAAGTGTGAGGATGATGCCTGGTGCAGGCCATTGGAAGTTGACAGATGCTGTGGCCACTGCCGCACTGAACAACAAGGTCATGGCGAGCAGTGCATAGGTATTGCGCAGAACCTTGTTTCCACTGGCGGCGAGCAAGGTCTGTGTTGCAGAACTTTGTGCGGTGCGCGCGCGACCTGTCAGTTGGTTGGCATTGAATCGCATGGTGAAGATCTCCTTATCAATACGAAGGCTTGAAAGATAAGGGCTTGGAAACTTCTTAAAAAGCAGATAATTTCGTAACTTTATTCCTTTTTATACTGACTATGAGTGCATCCTTTAACTACAAGCATTTGTACTATTTTTGGGTGGTAGCCAAAGAAGGCGGTATATCGCGTGCCGCAGACAAGCTCGACATGGCCGTGCAAACCGTGAGCGCTCAGGTTCGCGAGTTAGAGAAATCCTTGGGGTGTGAATTGCTCAAACCAGCGGGGCGCGGACTGGCATTGACCGATGCTGGCGTGGCTGCGATGCAGCAGGCCGACACCATTTTTCAACTGGGCGAAGAACTGCCGGCTCGCGTCAGAGATGCCATGAGTACGCCTGTGGTTCGATTGCGTTTGGGGATAAGTGATGGACTGCCGAAGCTGGTGGTGCACCGTTTGTTGTCACCCGTGGCCACTGAATCGCAGTTGCGTCTACTCTGTCACGAAGGCAACTTCAATGATTTGCTGGGTGACTTGGCGCTGCATAAGTTGGATGTTGTCATTTCTGACAGACCAGCCCCGGTTAATCCCAATATGAAACTCTATAGCCACGGTTTGGGATCCTCGAACATGGCTTGGTATGGCACACCGGCTTTGATGAAAACGTCGAAGCTGCGTTTTCCTGAGTGCCTCAACGAATTACCCATGTTACTCCCAACCACCCATACGGCCAGTCGCGATCGATTGGAGGCGTGGTTTGAACTGAGAGGAATTCGTCCACGTATTGTGGGTGAGTTTGAAGACAGTGCGTTATTGAAAACCTTTGGTGCCAGTGGCATGGGTGTGTTCCCGGTAGCCGAGTGGGTGCATGAAGAGTTGATTGCACATTACGCGGTCAAACGCATCGGTCCATGCGATGGCGTGACAGAGCATTTTTATGCTGTGGGCACTGAAAAGAAAGTTCAGCACCCACTGGTTCAGCGATTGCTCAGACCATCGGCCTGAAGCAAGCTCAGGCACGCGGCTCCGGTTTGGCGGTACGCACGCTCAAAACCATGGTGAGTATCAAAATGCCAATGACCACGGCAAGAGAAATGCTCACCGGAATTTTGTAGATGTCGATCAAACACATCTTGGTGCCAATGAAGATCAATATCACTGCCAAACCGTAGTTCAATAAGTGGAATTTGTGGGCGACAGCCGCGAGCAAAAAATACATCGCACGCAGGCCCAAAATGGCCAATACGTTGCTGGTTAACACGATGAACGGGTCGCTGGTGATGGCAAAGATGGCGGGGATGGAGTCCACCGCAAAAATCACATCGGTCAGCGCAATCAAACAAATCACCATGAACAACGGGGTAGCAATTTTTTTGCCGTTTTCGATGGTCCAAAATTTTTCGCCGTCATAGTTTTTGCTGATCTGCATGTACTTGCGCAACAGCTTCAAGGCGGGGTTGTTGTTCAAATCAGGTTCTTTGCCTGCCGCCCACCACATCTTGATGCCGGTCAACACCAAAAATGCACCAAACACATACAGCACCCAGTGGAACTCTGCCATCAGCCAACCGCCGGCCAGAATCATCACGGTACGCAACACAATGGCCCCCACGATACCAATCATCAGCACCCGTTTTTGGAAGGGCGAGGGTACGGCAAAGTAAGTGAAGATCATCAAGAAGACAAAAATGTTGTCCACGGCCAAAGATTTTTCAATCAGATAGCCGGTGAGAAATTCCAGCGACTTGGTATTGGCCAATTCAGTTGAACCCGTGCTGTCTTTCACGGCCCACCAAAACAAACCGTTGAACACAAAGCTCAACGCAATCCAAATAATCGACCAGTTCAGCGCTTCTTTGACGCCGATATCGTGCGCGCCTTGCTTTTTGAGAACGACAAAATCGATGAACAGTGAGGTCAACACAATCACACCAAATGTGAGCCACAACCAAAGGGGAGCAATCGTTTCCATGGATACCTTGATTAGAAATTTAAATGTTGCTTGCCTCGTTGAACGGCGCCTGTTGCAAAAGAGGGCGCGTCAAGGGGTTCGCAGTACGCGAAATTACACCATGTATTTACTGATGAATTGATTTAAATACTCTGATTAAAACTGAATGTTGAATCGTATTTCCCTGCTGGGTGCAGGGCCGATGTTTCGTGCAAAATGGTTATTCAATGGCTTATAGAGTCCGCGATTCCATGAAAAAAGATTCCAATGATTGGATGGGAAATTTCCATCAATGGGTGCCGGGCAAGGAGTTTTTGTCCAGTCATCCGTGGCTCAAGCCCATTGCCCATCGGGTACTTGACGGGCAACTGTGGCGAGCGCAGCACGAGACCTTGGCGCGGGGTGTCGCGGTCGGTTTGTTTTGGGCGTTTGCTGTTCCCGCCGGTCAAATTTTTGTTGCTGCTGCACATTGCGTATGGTGGCGCGCCAATATTCCTGTCGCCGCCTTGATGACCATGGTGACCAATCCCTTGACCATAGGTTTTTGGTTATGGTTGGCCTATCAATTGGGTGCGGTGATGATGGGTGAGCAACTTCAACCTGAGGTGACCTTTTCTGCCTTGCCCTCCCAATGGTTGGCCACATATGCATGGCCGATTTTGTTGGGCATGGCTACATTTGCAGTAAGTTCGTCTTTGCTCGGCTATGTGCTGGTTAAGCTGGGGTGGCGAATCAAAACCGTATACAAAAGAAAGCGCCGACTTTCAGCCGTTGAGATGACCCGATAATGGTTATTTCAGCGGGTTTTTATGAACACCTACAGTACCCTCACCTACGAAGTTGACAACAAGATCCTGACGTTGACACTCAACCGACCCGAGCACTTAAACGCATTCACGGTCGAGATGTCGCATGAATTGATACATGCTTTTCAAACCGCCAGTCAGGACGATGACGTCGGTGTCGTCGTTGTCACAGGGGCGGGCAAGGCTTTTTGTGCCGGTATGGATTTAGGTGTCGGTGGCAATGTGTTTGGATTGAACACGCAAATGCACCCCACACTTGAAGACATGCAGGACAAACTCGACAACGAAGACATGGTCAACGGTGTGCGTGACTCTGGCGGCAAAGTGGTGCTGGCCATGTACGAGTGCAAAAAGCCCATCATTGGTGCGATCAATGGAGCGGCTGTGGGTATTGGCGCGACCATGACATGTGCGATGGACATTCGTTTTGCCTGCGAAAAAACACGTGTGGGTTTTGTTTTTAACAAGATCGGTATCACACCAGAAGCTTGCTCAAGTTGGTTTTTACCGCGCTTGGTTGGTTTGCCCACCGCGTTAGAGTGGTGTTACAGCGGAGAAATCTTGAATGCAGACACCTTGCTGGCAGCACGCTATGTCAAGTCGGTAGTGAGCAGTGATGAATTGCTGCCACAAGCCTATCAACTCGCTCGCCAAATTCTGGCGCACAGTCCTGTTGCGATCGCATTGACCCGGCAAATGCTTTATCGCAATTCGGCCCAAGACCACCCCTTAAAAGCGCATCAGGTGGATTCACTGGCTATTTTTTATGCCAGCCAGACCAGCGGCAAAGAAGGAGTGGCGGCATTTTTGGAAAAGCGCAAACCGGTATTCACTGACAAAGCATCCAGTGACATGCCAGATTTCTACCCTTGGTGGTGATGCATGGTTGACCGCTGGTAAGTCACCCAAAAGAATCATTGTTTCGCGTTTTCCTTGCCTAAAGTGTGTGTGATGTTGCTGCGTTTTCACCGATTTTTCCCTCTGTTATTCGTGGCTTTGTGGTCCACGGGTTTCATCGGTGCGCGCTTGGGCATGCCGCATACCGAGCCGCTGACGTTTTTGTTTGTTCGCTATGTGGCCGTCATTGCATTGATGTGGGTGATTGCCATCGCCACCAAAGCCCCTTGGCCTGCGCATCGCCGTGACTGGTGGCACATCGGAATCGCAGGCTTGATGCTGCACGCAGGTTATTTGGGCGGTGTGTTTGTGGCTATTTCATTGGGACTTCCTGCCGGTGTGGCCGCGTTGGTGGTGTGCTTGCAGCCATTGTTGACAGCTGTTTGCGCGGGTTGGTTGTTGGGAGAAACTGTGCGCGTGCGTCAATGGCTAGGACTGCTGCTGGGTTTGGCCGGCGTGTCTTTGGTGGTTGCCAACAAAATGGGGGCGGTGTTTACTTGGCAAGCTTTAGTGGCCTGTGTGTTTGCATTGGTTGCCATCACATTTGGCACGTTGTATCAAAAAAGATGTTGTCCGGCTTTTGATTGGCGCACAGGTGTGGTGGCGCAATTCATACCGACCGCTTTGGTCACTGGCGTGTGTGCCTGGTGGTTTGAAACCGGTCGAATGGATTTCACTGGCGAAATGGTGTTTGCATTAGCTTGGTTGGTGTTGGTGTTGTCTGTTGGCGCTGTCAGTTTGTTAAATTGGTTGATCAGGCAAAGCAGTGCTGTCAATGTGGCGAGCTTGTTTTATCTGGTGCCGCCATGCACTGCATTGGTGGCTTGGGCCCTGTTTGGTGAATCATTCTCTCAATTGGCTTTGTGGGGTATGGCCATGGTGGTTGTCGGCGTCTATTTGGCGCGACAGTAGTTTCATAGGAGTTCGGCATGTTTGATTTGAATGGCCAATATGCAAGTGTGAACCAGTGGCTATAAATACTTTTTTTAGCCCTTGCCGACCAGCCAGTATGGTTTTTTTATTTCGAGGCAAAATGGTTTTGTCTTGGGTATGCGCTCTGGTGTTGACTTGCAGTGCATTCGCGCGAGCCCAACCGCAAATGCTTTTTGTCACACAAGACAATTGCAAACTTATCAGTGGTTACGGCAAAAACGATATCGCCGGTGTATCCAAAGAATTTGACGTGCCGATCTCAAAAATTCGCTATCTCCGTGCCGAATGGGGTCGAGGTCAAGAGGGGGCTGCGCAGTGCAATTTGGTCTTTGCTACCCCCAAGGGCGACAAATCGTGCAAAGTCTTCAACATCATGAAAGAAGACTTCGTCTTTGCACTGGCAGTACCCATTCCGGGCAACCATGCCATTTGCAATTAATATCTGTTGCAGTATCTTTGCCGTGTGGCATTGTCAACCTTGACTGGATTTGGTACGCCCATGAACTTTCGCCCGTTTGCCTCTGCTTACCAACTCGCCAGCGATATCCGTCGCAAAAAATTCAGCAGCCTGGAGTTATTGGACGCGTACTTGCAACGCGTTGAACGATTCAACCCCACGCTCAACGCGATTGTTGTGACTGACATCGATCGCGCCCGTCAACAGGCACGTTCAGCAGACCGCCAGACCATGCGCGGTGAGCCTTTGGGTCCATTGCATGGTGTGCCCATGACTATCAAGGAATCGTTTGATGTCCAAGGTTTGCCCAGCACCTGGGGTCGATTGGATTTGCGCGACCATTTGCCAGCCGATGATGCGGATCTGGTCAAGCGGTACAAGTCTGCAGGAGCCATTGTGTTTGGCAAAACCAATGTTCCCGCCATGCTGGCCGATTGGCAAACGTTTAACCCGGTCTACGGCACCACCCACAACCCATGGAACACAGCATTGGTGCCCGGCGGATCATCCGGTGGTTCGGCCGCTGCATTGGCCGCAGGATTGACAGGCTTGGAAACAGGCAGTGATATTGGCGCTTCTATTCGTGACCCATCACATTACTGTGGTGTTTACGGTCACAAACCCACTTTTGGTTTGTGCTCTGTGCAGGGACATGCATTGCCCCATTTCCAATCGCCTGATGACTTGGCGGTGGTGGGCCCCATGGCCCGCAGCGCACGCGACTTGGAATTGGCCTTGCGGGTGATCGCTGGTGGCGATGATGTGGTGTCCCGTGGTTGGCGAGTCAACCTCAAAAAGCCGCATCGCACCCACTTGAAAGATTTCAAAGTGGCTGTACTCAGAACCGCCGACACCGCCGAGGTAGATATGGCGGTGCAACACAGGATACAAGCTGCCGCAGATTTTTTGGCCAGAACCGGCGCGAAGGTGAGTGACACCGCCAGGCCGGACATCGATTTGCATGACGCGCACCAGACGTTTATTTTGCTGTTGCGTGCGGCCACCGCCCGCAATTTAAGCGCATCGCAATGGCAGTCCATGCAAGAACGCAGTGCAGCACTCGACCCCGGCAGAGATGATTACGAGGCCTGGATGTTGCGCGGTTGTGCGTTGTCGCATTACGAATGGTTGCTGCTGCATGAAAAGCGTTACCGCATGCAATTGCAATGGGACGCATTTTTCAAGGACTACGATGTGTTGTTGTGCCCCACAGCTGCGACCACCGCATTTCCCCATCAGCAGCAAAATGAACGCTGGGAGCGCATGATCAGCGTCAACGGGCAACCTCAGCCCAGCACCACCCAATTGTTTTGGGCCGGGTATTCCGGCATGGCTTATTTGCCGTCTACCGTGGTACCGACGGGATTGACCCCAGAGGGTCTGCCTTGTGGTGTGCAAATCATCGGGCCGCAATACGGCGACTTGCTGTGCCTGCAAATGGCCAAAATGTTGGAAAAAGAATTTGCGGCATTTCAGCCGCCACCTGGCTTCGCCTGATCACAGGTTTTCCCTCTGTCGCAATCTGCGTGAAGCTTGATGCGCTACCATCACTTGCATGTTGAATACCATCTCTTCTGAGCAAACCTTGGACGCCATCATCGTTGGCGCTGGCTTGTCTGGCATGTACCAATTGCACACACTGCGTGACCAACTCGGATTGCGCGTCAAAGTATTGGAGGCCGCTGAAGGGGTAGGGGGAACTTGGCATCACAACCGTTACCCGGGTGCACGTTGCGACTCAGAGAGTCACTCCTACATGTTTTATTTTTCTCCCGAGTTGGTGCAATCTTGGGAATGGACAGAGCGCTATCCACAACAACCAGAAATTTTGCGCTACATGAACCATGTGGCTGACTTTCTCAAGTTGCGGCCTGACATGGTGTTCAACACACGCGTGGCCTCTGCCCAATTTGATGAGCCCCACAACCTTTGGCGGGTCATTACTTCTGAGGGCCAAGTATGGCAAGCCAAATACCTCATCACTGCGGTGGGTTGTTTGTCCAGCGCCAATGTGCCGGCCATAAAAGGCTTGGACAGTTTTCAAGGGCAATGGGTACACACCAGCGCCTGGCCAAAAGAAGGCGTGGACTTGCGCGGCAAGCGTGTCGGCGTGGTGGGCACGGGTTCAACCGGCATTCAAGCCATTCCGGTGATTGCCGAGCAAGCGGGCCATTTGACGGTGTTTCAACGTACGGCTAACTACAGCATCCCCGCCCGAAACGCTCCCTTGAGTGATGACTTTAAACGGCATGTGAAACAAAATGCCAATGAGATTCGTGCGTTGATGCAAGAGACGCCTAACGCGCATTGTTTTCGCATCAAACAACGATCCGCACTTGAAGTCAGTGATGAAGAGCGCCAAGCCATTTACCAAGCGGCCTGGGACAAGGGTGGTTTGCAATTTCGCGCCACTTTCGACGATTTGCTGCGCGACAAAGAAGCCAACGACACGGCTGCAATATTCATCAAACACAAAATTCAGCAAGTGGTGCAGGACCCTGAAGTGGCTGCATTGCTCTCGGACATTGACCACCCGTTTGCAGCCAAACGCCCGCCCATCGACAGCCACTATTTCGAAACCTTCAACCGCGACAACGTGCACTTGGTTGACATTCGCCATCACCCGATTGAATGCATAGACGCCAACGGTATCCAAACCACGCAAGCGCACTATCCGTTGGATGTCATTGTGTTTGCCACTGGGTTTGATGCCATGACGGGCAGTTTGTTGCGAATGAATATCAGCGGTCGCGATGGACTTGCGCTCAACGATGCGTGGCATGCTGGCCCACGCACTTACCTTGGTTTACAGGTCCCCGGCTTTCCCAATATGTTCACCATCACCGGACCGGGAAGCCCTTCGGTGTTGTGCAACTTGCCGCCGCAAATCGAGCAACATGTCAACTGGATCACCGATTGCATCGCGCATTTGCAAACCCATGGCATCAAGCAAATGGAGGCTGACGCAGCCGCCAGTGATGACTGGGTTCAGCAAGTCAATGACGCAGCCAATGCCACACTGTTGCCGCAAGTGCGACACAGTTGGTACTTGGGTGCAAATGTCCCAGGCAAGCCCCGCGTATTCATGCCTTATGCAGGTGGGTTTGCTCGCTACCGGGGAATTTGTGATGAAGTGGCAGCGCAGGGCTACCGCGGCTTTCATTTGCGCACGTGATTCAAACCGACAGATAACGTTGTTTGATTTGTGCGTCGGCGTTCAGCGCCTCAATGCTGCCTGTGAAAACATCGCGCCCTTTGTCAATCACCACGGCGCGATCGGCCAAGCCCAGACAGAAATGCAAATTTTGTTCGGCCAACACAATACTGGTGCCAGTGGTTTTCAATGCATGAATCAAATCACCGATTTTTTGCACCATGATCGGTGCCAATCCTTCGCTCGGTTCGTCTAATAACAAGACGCTGGGGTTGCCCATCAGCGCGCGGCCCACCGTCAACATTTGTTGTTCACCACCTGAGAGCAAGCCACCCAGACGTTTACGCAAGGGTTTGAGCAAGGGCAGCATGTCGTAGACTCGTTCGATAGGCCAATCGTCTTCTCCGGCAGGACCACGCTTGTATGCGATGTCTAAATTGTCTTCCACACTCAGTTCAGAAAAAATTTGCCGGTCCTCCGGCACATAGGCCAGACCGGCACGCGCGATCAAATGCGCCGGCATGTGTTTGATGGATTGCAATTTCATGACGATGTCACCACCGCGAGAGGCAATCATGCCTGCAATCGCTTTCATGGTGGTGCTTTTGCCCGCACCATTGCGACCAAGCAAAGCCAATGTTTCGCCTTGTTGCAATTGCAAATTCAGTCCAAACAATACTTGGCTGGTGTCATAAAGCACCTCGAGTTGGTGAACGCGCAATATGTCACTCACTGGCATGCTCCACCGCTTTGCCCAAGTAAGCTTCGATGACTTTGGGGTGATGGCGGATTTCTTCGGGACTGCCTTGCGCCAATAGCTTGCCGTAGGACAGCACGTGGATGCTTTGCGCCACTCTGAACACCAATTCCATGTCGTGCTCAATCAGCACGATCGTCAGACCGCCTTGGCGCCACAGTTCTTGCACCGTGTCCATCATTTGCATGCGTTCATCGGGTCCCATACCAGCCACGGGTTCATCCAACAGCAACACTTTGGGGCGCAGCACCAAGGCCAAGGCCATGTCGAGCAATTTTTGATCGCCATGCGACAAGTTACCGCTGACGGTATCGGCTTTGTGTTGCAGTCCGAGTTGCGCCATGACTTCATGGGCGCGATCTCGCGTGGCCATCAAGGGAAAGTTGCCATGCATCTGGGCTGCGCGTCCCAATGCAGATTGCAAAGCCGCGCGCAAGCTTTCTTCAACGGTTAGGCTTTTGAATAATTTGGCGACTTGAAATGCCCGCCCAATGCCTTTGTGAACAATCGCATTGCGCGACAGTCCCACCATGTTTTCACCGGCTAGCAAAATGTTGCCGCTGTCGGGTTGCAAGCCACCTGAGATCAGGTTGAAAAATGTGGTTTTGCCTGCGCCATTGGGCCCAATGACGGCGCTGAGCGTGCCGGGCGCAAAGTCGATGGACAAATTTTCAATGGCGTGCACGCCGCCAAATGATTTGTTGAGGTTTTCAATGCGCAGCATCAGAGCGACTCCTTGTCAGCTGCCGCGGATGATCTGCGAAAAAGCCTGAACACATCGGTGACGCCGCGTTGAAAGCCCAAGGTGAACAACAAAATAACCACGCCCAGAGCCAAGCCATGGTAAGGAGTGAAGCGGGTCACGGTGTCGTTGAATATTTGTAGGAGACCTGCACCAACCAAAGGACCGATGAACACATGGATGCCGCCCATCATGATCATGAACACCGCTTCGCCTGACATGGTCCAGTAACTGAAATCTGGAAATGCGCCCGAGACAAACAATGACATGACCACGCCACCCAGCCCGGCAAATACACCTGCTAAAACAAATGCGTACAAACGCACCCGCCAGACATGCACGCCTAAATAAGCAGCGCGGTCTTCGTTATCTCGCAGCATGCGAAGCGTGTAACCAAAGGGAGACTGCATCAATAGGCGCATGGTCAACAAACCGCCTACTGCCAGCACACAACAAAACACATACATGTGTTGGGTATGGCTCAAGTCAATGCCCCAAAAAACTGGGCGCGGAATACCGCCGGTCAGCCCTTGGTCGCCACCGGTCATGCTTGTCCATGTGATGATGATGCTGTGGAGCAGCATTTGAAATGCCAGCGTTAAAAATGAAAAATAAATGCCTTTGAGCCGAACGCAAATCGCTCCGATAAGGGCTGCCAGCAGGGCACAAGCCAGCATGGCAGTCAGCAATGCCACCGGCACTGACACCGAGGCTTTTTGCAGCATCAGCGCAAACACATACGCGCCACTGCCAAAAAACATAGCGTGTCCGAAGGACACCATGCCACCGTAACCCACCAGCATATTCAAAGAAGTGGCAAGCAAGCCCATGGCGCACAAGCGGATGATGAAATCGATCACCACGCGTGAAGGTGAAGTCAATGGCAAGGCCAATAAAAGCAGCAAAGCCAGCAAAGCCCACAGACTGTCTTTTTGCCAATCACGCAAACTGTTCACGATTGCGCCTTGCCCATGATGCCGCTGGGCTTGAACACCAGAATCAACACCATCGATAAAAACATCAGGCCTTCAACAAACAGTGGAAAACCGATGGAGCCGAACGAGCGAATCAAACCGATCAGAAGGGCCCCTAGCAAGGCGCCGCTGACCGACCCCATGCCGCCGATCACCGTCACGATGAATGATTCGATCAGGATAGAAAAACCCATGCCTGGTGACATCGACCGCACCGGCGCGGCCAATCCGCCAGCCAAGCCAGCCAGCAGGCCGCCAAAGCTGAACACCAAGGCATATATCAGACGGGTGTTGAGGCCCAGCGCAGAGGTCATGGATGGATTTTGAGCCGCGGCTCGAATGATTTTTCCCATGCGTGTTCGGGTCAAGGTGAACCACAAGAGAAAGGCAATCAAACCTGCCGCACTCATCAAATAAAGATAGAACACGGGAACCACGCCGCCGCCTATGAACAAGGGGGGCATTTGAAATGCTGCGGGCATGCCCATGGATTGGAATTCAGCGCCCCACACAATTTTGACCACATCGTCCAATATCAAAATAAACGCGTAGCACACGAGGAGCTGTAAGAGCACATCCGATTGGTAGACACGTCGCATGAAGAAGCGCTCAAACACCCAAGCGAACGCACCCACGCCCAAGCCTGCAGCCAGAGCGGCCAGGGCATAACTGTCTGTCAAACGGTAGGCAGTCAGCGCAACATACGCACCCAACATGTAAAAAGAACCGTGGGCGAAATTGATCACGCCCAAGACACCAAATATGAGCGTCAGGCCAGCAGCGACCAAAAACAACAAAGCACCGATGATCAAACCGGTACTGCTTTGGGTGACGATGCAAGACACCGACCCCAAGCATTCAAGCAGTGCAGTGAGTTCCATCAGTTGGCTTTAAGAGTTCAGGCAAAGGATTTGCGTTTTTTCCATTGCAATTCCAACTCGGCAATCTGTTTCCAGTTGCCGGGGCTGGGCTTGGCCATGTACGGTTCTTTGGGTTCGAGCGCGCCCCAGCCCACAGCGTAATCGACAACAGTGTTGTCATCAGCACGCATGGTCAGTTTGCCGTTGTTGCCAAAGGGAGAGTCGATGGACATGCCGCGCAAAGCATCGGCCATTTTTTTGCCGTCAGAACTGTTGGTTTTTTTCATGGCCGTGGTCAAGAACTGCACGGCTGCAGCGTTTTGCCATGCCCAATTCAACGGCAAGTCTTTGAAACGGGTTTGGTAGGCGTTGCACCAGTTGGTGTTAGCAGGTGTGTTGGGGAAACTCTTGAGATAACGGTTGCCTGAATGCAAGCCGTTGGGCACATTTTTCACTGCGGTCAGCACCGCATAGTCGGCCATGTTGACTGCGAAAAATTCACGGTCCTTGAACAAGCCGTAAATGCTGGCTTGGTCGATGAAAGAGGTCAGATCGCCGCCCCACAGTGCAGAGTAAATCGCCTGTGGCTTGCCTTGCAACAAGCGCGTGACGGATTCGGTGTAGTCGGCTTGGAATAATTTTGGCCAGACATCCCCAATGACTTCTACAGACGGGTTGAAGAATTTGAGGTATTCGATGAATTCATTGGTGGTGTCGCGACCATAGGCGTAGTCCGGGGACACGGTCATCCAGCGTTTGAGATTTTTAGCCTTGGCAACTTGGGCTGCATAGGCGCCACCGACGATGGCATCGTGAATGCCTTGGCGCGCACATCGAAAACCCAAAGGGGTGCGTACTTTCGGGTCGGCACTCAGAGACGATGTTTCAGAAACACTGTGCATGACCAAGACACCGAGGTCACGCGCAACTTCATGGACAGCAAATGCACCGGACGATGCTTCAGCATCCAAAAGAATTTCGCAATTCTCCGAGGTGACCAATTCGCGTGCCACACGAGCGGCTTCTTGTGGCTGGCCTTTGGAATCGCGGATCACCAATTCAATTTTTCGACCGTTCAAGCCACCGGCGGCATTGAATTTTTCAACCTCTAAAGTGGCCGCATTGCTGGAGGCTTGACCGAGCATGGCCACGCGCCCCGACAAAATGGTGGGCATGCCGATGCGTATCGGTTTGTTTTGCGCACGGGACACAAACGGTGCGGCCAATCCGGCACTGGCGATGGCGCCAAGTTTGAGCAGGGTTCTGCGATCGGACGAGGTATTTTTTGACATGTCAGGTCTCAATGTTGAAGCACACACATTTGCAGCTTGAAAAGCTGAATAACGGGCAGTCTATGCGAAAAAAAGGCCGTTGACTCTAGGTGGTTTCATTGAATAAGCGGGCTTTTTTTAGCCTGTTAGGCCGTTCAAAAAAAAGATCAATGGGCGAAGTCGGTAAGTATTTCGCCAGCCAAGTCGGCGCTTTCGCGCAAGCCGTTCTGGTCGGCTACCAAATGGCCGTTAACCCAGACCGCATGCACACCATTGGCAAGGGTATTGAGCCGTGGCGCGCCACCTGGCAGGTCAAACACGCGGTGCTTGGGCCCGCGACCGACTGTCTTGGGATCAAACAACAACAAATCAGCTGCGTGGTTTTCGCGAATCCATCCGCGGTCTTTCAAACCGAGGATGCGCGCCGGTTGGGCGGTGAGTTTGTGCACCGCTTGCGACATGGACATGATGCCCAAGTCTCGCGCCCAGTGCCCCAACAAATGCAGACCGAACCCGGCATCATTGAAAAAAGTCAGATGCGCACCGGCATCACTGAGAGAAACCAAGCTGTGCGGGTGGGTGAGCAATTTGGCCACCGCCTCGGTGTCACTGTTGAGCAATTGAGCAGTGAACACGGTTTGTAAATCTTCGGCAAGTGCAAGGTCGAGTGCGAAATCCAACGGGTCTACGCCCTGTTGGGCGGCCAGTTCTGCGATATTGTGTTGTTCATACGCAAGGTGGGCCGGTTGAAAAGTTTGCACCACATGAACTTTGTCCCATTCGTTGTTGAACAAACGAAACGTGGTGGCTTGTAGCAATTCTTGTTTGACGGCTTGGCGAAATGCGGGGTCACGCAAACATGTTTTCAGTGCGTCATGCCCCAAGCCCATGGCAGGTTTCCAACTGGCCAATCCTTCAACCGGGTAGGCAGAGGCGAATGTGAAATCCATGGTCAATGGACAACAAGAAACCTGTCCAACCAATGGGATGTGTTGGGCGTTGGCGTCGCTGATGGCTTGTAAATCGTTGAACACGGCCTGCGGATTGGTACTGTTGTGTAAGAGAGCCGCCACCATCACCGGTCTGCCGCTGGCCTGTGACAGAGATTGCAAAAACGCCATAGGCATTTGACCGCCTTTGGTGACCATATAGACACCACCACCTTGGCTGCCCATGGCCAGAGTCAGTTGCATCATTTCTGCGTCACTGGCCAAGCGCGATGGCATGGGCAAGCCACCTTCACCGTTGTGCGCCGGACTGGTGCTGGTGGCAAAACCCACCGCACCAGCGGCCATGGCTTCGCGCACGATGTCAGCCATGGCTTGGATCTCTTGTTCGGTGGCGGTCCGTTTGTTG
Organism: Comamonadaceae bacterium; assembly: GCA_027488735.1. GTDB lineage: Bacteria > Pseudomonadota > Gammaproteobacteria > Burkholderiales > Burkholderiaceae_C > Limnohabitans. The sequence continues at coordinate 240,904 of JAIYBB010000004.1, forward strand.
GCTTGATCGCCCATGACCCACGTGCGCACCGAAGAATGGCCAATGTAGGCAGCAACATTGATGACGCAACCTTTGCGTCTGAGCATGGCTAAATATTCGGGGAAAGTTTCAAAGTCCCAATCGATGCCTTGTTGCAGCACATCCAAGGACATGCCTTCGACTTGGGTCAGATGACGCATCGTCAATTCGCGGTCGTCGGGGCGGCACGGCGCAATCGTGAAGCCACAGTTGCCAATGACGGCTGTGGTCACGCCCATGGCTGGGGAGGGCCTGACATAGGCATCCCAGGTAATTTGCGCATCAAAGTGGGTGTGTGAATCGATGATGCCTGGCATCAGCGCCAGACCTGACGCGTCAATTTCGCGACTGGCGGTGAAAGACAGATGGTGGCCCACTGCAACTATGCGGCCTTGGCGCACCGCCACATCTTGCCGTGTCGGATCATTGCCGCTGCCGTCGTACACCAAGGCTTGGCGTATTAAAAGGTCTGCTTGTTTTGAGGTATTCAAACTTAGTTTTGCCAGGTTAGCCTGCTAGCAACTCCATGACCTGTCGCTTACCCATTTTGCGAACTGCTGAAATGGCCTGCAGTTGGCTGGCACGCGGTCGAGCCGTGCCTTTTTCCCATTTGTAAACGGATTGTCCGGTGACACCCAACAACGTGCCCATTTCGTTGGCAGTAACGCCCAGTTTTTGGCGTAACTTCGTAAAACCAGCTGGACGAAAACGCAAAGATTTTTCGCTGTCTTCTTCGGCTTCAACGGAAGAAGCCATCGCCTTGTTTTTTGCAAGCCGTGCCATGCTCGATTCAAGCGAAGATAAGCGACGCTTTAACGCGGCGATTTCAGAACGGTAATGGGACGATGCTTTTTTCAATGCAGCGTTTTCAGCCTTGATCTCTTTTTTTGAAATACGGGCGATTTCAGACTTCAACTGGTTGGCAAAGGTGCTCATGAAAACTTTCGGTAAATATGAAGATTTGATGTAATTATTTTGACAGATTTTGTCTGCGGCAAATTCATTCGGGTAGATATTATGCAAAATAACTATTCGTGAAAATTTTAGTTCCAACGCATTCATCTTTATTCAAGTGAAAAATCCGATCACAAACCTTGATATATGTCATATTTGAGAGTGGTTTATGTGATAAGTTATCCTATGGATGGTTTTGTCCAAATCCATGGAGAATTTTAGAATGCGTGCTATCAAAAAAGCCAAACGAATCATCGAAAAAGACCCGGCGCTTCCTCTTGCCAAGTTTTTAACTTCGCTGATTTTGTCCTTGGAAACAAACAATGAATTTCCGTTGCGACAGTTGTACGAATTGCCTCTTGATGATTTTGATTTTGCCTTGCAAATATTGAAAGAATGGCGCTTAGACAGACATTACATGGGCAAGGCCAAAACGTTTGATGTGGCCTATCACGCCCACGACACAGTAGCCGTCAGCAAATAATTCGTTTTTTCATCCAGCCTAGGCCGTCAGAGGTGCCTGCCGCAACAGTGCCCAATACCGGCCGGTACTCGCAGCCCAGCCATCCTTCCCAATTGCATTGCGCAGACACTTGTTCGATCGTGTCAAACAAGGTCTCGTAATGCAATTCGCCCGTATTGGGCTCGTGGCGTTGTGGTACCCCGGCGATTTGTATGTGAGCTACTCTGCCCGTAGGTAAATAGTGGCGAATTTTGTTCTGCACATCGCCTTCTACTATTTGGCAATGGTAGAGGTCGAACTGTACTTTCAGGTTGGGTAAATTTATCTCTTGAACGATGGTGTGTGCGTCGTCTTGACGGTTTAAAAAGAAATGGGGAATGTCACGGGTGTTGATGGGTTCGATCAATACCTCTCGGCCCGCGCTGGCTGCCGTTTCAGCCGCCCAGCGCAAATTGCGCAAGTAGGTGTCGCGCATCGGGCCAGGTGTCGCGGCATGTGGAGCGCTGGTGCGTAAAAGCGTGGGTAATTTGCTGGGTAGCCGAAATGACTCTGGAACCAATCCGGCCATCACGTGGATGCGAGGGCATTGAAGTTTGTCGGCGTATTCCAAAGCCAGCATAAAGCCACGTTTGAATTCGTCTTCGCGCCCAGGCAAGCATGTGGTGCCCCGAACACCTTGGTCCCATGCTGCTTGTGCACTGTCGCGGTCATGGCCGGCAGGCGGCGCATTAAACAGCACCTGTTGCAAACCCGTGTCTTTGAGCGCTGCCGCAATTTCTTGAGCGCTGACCGCATAGGGAAATAAGTACTCAACCCCTTTAAAGCCATCCTTGGCCGCTGCAGCAAAGCGCTCCATGAATGGCAATTCGTTGTACAAAAAAGAGAGGTTTGCAGCAAATTTCAACATACAGTTTCTTTCATCACTCTGTGGTCCATTACCCAGGCACATAACCCATTTGCATGGGCAACCACAGCACAATGGGTGGAAACAATGTCATCGCCACCAACAACGCCAACAACATCACCAGAAACAGCCACCCTTCGCGCACCATCGCCATGATGGGAATACCGGTCAATGCTTTGGTGACAAACAGCAGCATGCCAAAGGGTGGATGTATCAATCCGATCATCATATTGAGCACAACCAACACACCGAAGTGCACTTTGTCGATGCCCAGTAAATCTACCGCTGGTAACAGCATGGGCACAAACACCAGCAGCAACACTGACACATCCAGAAAGCACCCAAGCACCAAAAGCAAGCCGTTGACCATGAACAAAAATGCCACGGGTTGCAGATCTTGCTGTTGCACCCAAAGTGCCAAGGCCTGAGGCACGCCCTCGGCGGTGAACGCATATTGCAACATGAACGAGCCAGCCAAGATGATGGTGATCACTGCACTTGCTTTGGCCGACTCGATCACCACTGCCCAAAACGCACGCAGACTAAGCGCCTTGAACACCCAAGCCGATAGCACCAATGCATGCAGAGCCGCTACCGCAGCGGCTTCAGTCGGGGTGAACACGCCCGAATAAATACCCCCCAACAGCACCACCGGTAATGACAACGGTGCTGCGCCGCGCCACACAATGCCCCACCATTCGCCGCGTGGCACGGGTTCGTCCCGCGGCATACCGCGGCGAGTGGCAATGATGTGCACCGTGAGCATCATCAACAAAGTCATGGATACGCCTGGCAGCACGCCACCTAAAAAAAGCGCGCCGACAGAAGCACCCGAGACCAAGCCATAAATCACCATGGGAATGGACGGTGGAATCATGGGCCCCAACGTGGCGCTGGCCACCACCACCGCGCCTGCAAAGCCGGGTGAGTATTCAGGTTTTTTCAGCATTTGCCGTATGGTCACCAAACCCGGTCCAGCCGCGTCTGCCAAGGCGCTGCCACTCATGCCCGAAAACACCACGCTGACCAAAATGTCGACTTGTGCCAAGCCGCCGCGCAAGCGCCCAACCAGCAGTCGGCAAAAATCAAAAATGCGTTCGCTCACTGTGCCGGCGTTCATCAGGTTGGCAGCAAACACAAACAATGGCACCGCCAGCAACACATAGCTGTTGAAGAGGCCTTGTCCGACTTGCTCCACCACCAAACCCATGTCTTGCCCTTTGATCGCCAGATAAGCCGCGCCCGACATCCACATGGCCAAACCCAATGGCATGCCCAGCAACAAACCAATGACGATCACCGCCACCATGGCCAACAGTGCCAAGCTCATGGGATGCTTCTCCATGTCTTCACCAGCTGCCAAACACTGAGCAATGCGTTCACCACCATCATCAACAAGGCCACAAGCAAGGGCAAAAATACCCAGAACAAGGGCAGACCCATCACCGCGGTGGCTTCACGCCGCATGAACCACAGATAGTCCCAACTGGCTGGCAAGGCCATGAGCGCCAGTCCGCCCAGCATCAGGTGGCCTGCAGTGTGAAACCAGACCCGCAGTGACGGCGGTAATTGCATGATCAAGATGTCAATCGACACGTGGCTTGATGCAGGCACCATGAATGCGCATGCCCAAAAAATCACCCACAGATAAAGCACAACCGCCAGTTCATCGGTCCAAGGCAGGGGTTGGTTCCATAAAAATCTGGCTCCGATTTGCAAAATAAACACCCCAAACAACGCTAAAAAAAGCAGGCCGCCCACGTGCTCGAGCCAACGCTTGAAATATGCCATGTCTCAGCGAACCGCTTCAATGCGAGCCAACAAACCCGGCGGCCAAGTGGCGGCCAATTCAGAGGTTTTGTAACGCTGTGTGACTTGCTGTTTGAAGGCGGTGACATCTGGCGTGGTGACACGCAGGCCTTGCTGCTTCATGTATGCCAAGATATTTTTTTCTTCCGCCAGGCGTTCTTCGTTGTTGTAGAGAGCGGCGGCTTGCGCGGCTTGTTGTACTTTTTGGCGCTGAGCAGGCGTCAATGCATCCCAAGTCTTTTGGCTGATAGCGATGAACACAGCATCGACCAAATGGCCGGTCAACACCACTTGCTGACTGACCTCGTGAAAGCGTGCCGCACGCACTGTAGGCAAGGGATTGTCTTGCGCATCAATGGTGCCTGTTTTAAGGGCCATGTAGACCTCAGCAAATGACAGTGGTGTGGCCGTGGCTCCCAAGGCTTCACCCAAGAACAACCATTCTTTAGAGGCTGGCATGCGCAACTTCAGGCCCTTGAGGTCGGCAGGAGTTTTGACATCTCGCGCTTGTCGCAACACCAATTGGCGCGTACCCAAGTAAGCAGTGGCCAAAATTTTCAGACCCATGCGTTCAGAGACTTGCTTGAAGCCTTCTTCGCCGATCGGTCCGTTGAACACCTTTTGTTGGTGGGATAAATCGCGCAATACATAGCCGGCGGTGAACACAGAAAAATAAGGCACCTGACGCGACAGATCGGCAGGAGATACGGTGCTGACTTCCAAGTTGCCACGCGCCATGGCTGCGGCCTCTGCGGCTTGCTTGAACAAACTGCTGTTGAGGTAAATCTGCACATCGAACTCACCTGGCGCAGTGGCATTCAGTTTGTCTTTGAACACCGTCCACATCTTGGCGTGCCAGTCCTGCGCAACTGCCGGTGAAGAAATACGCAAAGTGGTTTTGCTCTGTGCGCCGCCAGGCAAAGGCATAAGAGCCAGCAGCGTCAAGCAGCAGGTTGCGGTACGAAAGAATCGGGAGATAAATGGGTGCATAGATGAGATTCTGACACCATCACCGTGCGGATATTCTTGTGGGTAGCTGCACATTGGGCCGATAGCCATACACTGGTTACTAATGTATGTCTTTGCCTTTGGGGGAAATTTATGTGGAGTTGGGGCATCGCAACTCATTCAACCGGCATACTCTCGCACCACTAAAAGGTTTAGCCTTGGCCTCATCTTTTTCTGCAACTGAACACTGCACCACCAACAACGCATCGCAATTGACACCATGAACACTGACACGATTCCTTTGTTTCCTCTGTCGCACGGGTTGTTTCCCGATGGCATGTTGCAATTGCAAATTTTTGAAGTCCGCTATTTGGACCTGATCAAACGTTGTCACCGCGAGCACATACCTTTTGGCGTGACTTGGATTAAAAAAGGCCGCGAGGTACTGGTGCCTGGTGAGCAGCCATTGATGCATGCGCATGGCTGTTTGGCGCACATACGTGAATTTGTGCAAATCCAACCCGCATTACTGCGTGTGGTGTGTCAGGGCGGGTTGCGCTTTGAATTGCACGACGTGTTGCCGGGGCCCTATGGGGTGTGGCAGGGCCACGTCACGTATTTACCGCAAGACCCCATAACCCCTCTGCCTGCTGAATGGCAGTTGCATGCGGACCGTTTGGGCCAATGGATTGCCAGCGCTCAGCAACAAGGGGTAGAAAACAAGCTGCCATTGTTTGCACCTTACCAGTTAGACGATTGCGGTTGGTTGGCCAACCGTTTGGCAGAAGTTTTGCCGCTGGAGCCCGAGCAAAAACAACGGCTGCTGGCACAAACCGACCCGCACCAACGCATGGCCAGCGTGGTGGAGTTCTTGACGCAAGCTTGACCGCGTGCAGTCATAAACGCATCGCGGTCAAGCTTGCGTCAAGACAATAAATCGCTCAGGCTGCGCGCGACCACTTTGGTGGCGCGGCGTAAATCTTCTAAGTCAATCCGTTCGTCAGCGCGTTTGGCATGAGACTCCAGCACGGTACGCGGGCCGGCACCGTAAATCACACCGGGAATGCCACGTTCCACGTACAAACGGACATCGGTGTAGAGCGGCGTTCCGAGTGCAGGTATGGGTTCTCCAAAGACTTCGCTGCCGTGCTTTTGCAACGCATCTACCAGCGGTTTATTGCCAGCCAATGGTTTCATGGCATGGGCCATCAACAGGCGTTTGATATCGATGCGCACCGCATCTTGCGGCTCGCGCTTGGCATTGTGTTCGCGCACGGTATTGGCCAGCACTTCGCGAATTTGCGCTTCCACTTCTGCCGGGTTCTCCTCGGGGATCATGCGCCTGTCAAGTTTGAACATGACCTTGCCCGGGATGACATTGGTGTTGGTGCCGCCCTCGATCAGTCCGACATTGAGGTAGGGGTGGCTGATACCTTGAACCTGTGACCGTATGGATTTGTACAGCGCGTTTTGTGCATACAAAGCATTGAGCAAAGCCACGGCGGCTTGCAAAGCATCAACGCCGCTGTCGGGTATGGCAGCGTGTGCCATGCGGCCATGCACGGTGACTTCCATTTGCAAACAGCCGTTATGGGCGGTGACTACTTGGTAACTGAAACCGGCGGCCATCATCAAATCTGGACGCGTGTGGCCGTTGGCCAGCAACCAACCAGGCCCAAGTTCGCCGCCGAATTCTTCGTCGTAAGTGAAATGCAATTCCACCGAACCATTGGCGGGTTTTGCCACTGCCTCCAGTGCGCGAACCGCAAAAGTAAAGGTGGAAAAATCACATTTGCTGACCGCAGAAGCGCGACCAAATAACTTGCCGTCAACAATCTCAGCGCCATAGGGGTCGTGCGTCCAGCCTTCACCAGGTGGCACTACATCACCGTGTGCATTCAAAGCCACCACACGGCCTTCACCGTAACGCCGGCGAACGATCAGATTGGTGACTGAGGTCAAACCATGTTCTTGCACCAGCGCTTGCGGAATTTCAAATCGTTCGGCTTGCATGCCCATGTGCAGCAGCAATTCTGCGGTGCGAACTGCGTGGGGTGTGTTGTTGCCAGGTGGTGTGTCGGTTGGTACGCGCACAAGCTCTTTTAAAAACTTCACTTGCTCGTCAAAGTGTTGGTCAATCCATTGGTCAATGCGCTCGTAAGTGTTCATGCAATAGCCAGGCTAGGCTGGTCGTTAAACGGGTGATGGGATTTCCAATGGCGCGCGATGTCTATGCGTTTGCACACCCACACTTTGTCATGTTTTTCCACGTGGTCTAAAAACTTTTGCAGCGCCAGCATACGGCCGGGTCTGCCCAGCAGTCGGCAATGCATGCCTACGCTCATCATTTTGGGAGTTGTCTCGCCTTCAGCGTACAGCACGTCAAAACTGTCGCGCAAGTAGACAAAAAAATCATCCGCTTGCGAGTACCCTTGCGGCAGCGCAAAGCGCATGTCATTGATGTCCAGCGTATAGGGCACCACCAGATGAGGCAGCACTTGCCCATCCGATTTGCGTACTTTCATCCAGAACGGTAAATCGTCTCCGTAGTAATCGCTGTCGTATTCAAAACCGCCATGGTCGAGCAATAAACGGCGTGTGTTGGGGCTGTCACGGCCGGTGTACCAACCCGTTGGTGCCTGTCCTGTCATCTGCCGAATAATCTCTATACCGGTTTGCATGTGTTGTCGCTCGGTGGCTTCGTCCATTTGCTGGTAATTGATCCAGCGCCAGCCATGACAAGCGATCTCGTGCCCTAGTTCCATAAAGGCCGCGGTCAATTCAGGGTGACGCTGCAATGCCATGCTCACACCAAACACAGTCAAAGGCAAATGCCTTTTTTCAAATTCTTTCAACAGACGCCAGACTCCAACACGCGAGCCGTATTCGTAAATGCTTTCCATGGTCAGATGGCGCTCGGGGTAGCTGGGCGGATTGAACATTTCTGAAAGAAATTGTTCGGAACCGAGGTCGCCATGCAGTGTGGCGTTTTCTCCGCCTTCCTCGTAGTTCAGGACAAATTGAAGCGCGATTCTTGCGCCAGCGGGCCAGTTGGCCTGCGGCGGGTTGCGACCATAGCCAATCAGGTCTCTAGGGTAGGGAAGCGTGGCATCGTAAGTCATGCCAAATACTACCCGATGCCTGCGTCCTTTTTCTGTTCAGCGGCTTCCTTCTCCTTGTTGTGGCGCAACCGCAAAGGGGTTCCCAACAAGTACAGCACCAGACCCAGAGGCAATATCCCGTAGAACACAAATGTCAGGATGGCACCAAGCAAACTGCCATTGCTGGCCACGGCTTCTACCACGGACATCAAGGTGACCACGAACATCCAAGCAATGACAACGATATACATCATGGGGGAATGGCCAATGGCAACAACGTGTCAGACACAAGGAAAGTTAGCCACCATCACTTCGCGCACCACACTTGCCGCGTTATAGCGAAGCAGGTCCGGGCGTTGTTGCATTTGCAAGCGAACCAAGTCAGTGATGGTGTTTATCTCGGTTTTTTCATTCATACACACCGGCGAGGACTTCGTCAACATCAAGGTATCCACCACGCCCATGATGTAGTTGCGACCATTGAAGCGGATGGTTTCTGACTCAGACAATAGACTCGCCTGCAATTCTGAAGCGGTTAAGAAGCGAGTGCTTTTGGCAGCAAACGCTTGATTGGACAGGACACTGATCAGCAGGCCCGCCAAGCATGCAAAGCCATGAAATTTAAGGCGCTGCTTCAACCGTGACTTTCATGCTGCTGTACCAAGCTGCCAATTGGGCAATTTCTGCATCTGTGAGGGGTTTGGCAATCACACCCATGACTTCATGGTGGCGTTTGCCATTGCGGTAGTTCTTCAACTGCTCGCTCAAATAAATGGCTTGTTGACCCGCGAGATTGGGGGCGCTGGGCATGCTGGCAATGCCGTTGACGCCGTGGCATAGCGCACAAGCGGTGTCTGCTTTGGCCCGTCCAGCTGCAATATCGTCTGCAAAGCATACGTTGGCAGATAAAAAAAGTAATGCAATGATTTTTTTCATGATGTTCTCGTAAAAAATGGGGCCTCCGAAGAGGCCCCACTGTTCTTTCTTCAATTGAACACGGGTTGTTCACCCATGCTACAAACTGAATCAGTTACCTGTGTAGCTGATGCGGTAGATGGCGCCAGCGTAGTCGTCAGACACGAGGATAGAACCATCTGGCAGGTTTGCGACATCAACAGGACGGCCCAACGCGCGGTTGGTGCCCTTGTCGAGGAAGCCATCAGCAAACACTTCAGCAGGACCTGCATTGCCATCGGCCTTGACAGGGATGAAGTTGATCAGGTAGCCGCTAGGAACGCTGCGGTTCCAAGAACCGTGAGCTGCCACGAACAAACCACCTTGGTACTTGGCAGGGAAAGCCTTGCCAGTGTAGTGTGTCACGCCCAATTGAGCTTGGTGAGCTGGGAACTCGACTTGAGGAGCGATCATGCCAGCTGGCTCTTTCATGTCCTTCAGGTCAGGTGCTGCAGCAGAACCAGCCACTTTGAAACGGCCGTTGTAGAAGGGGAAACCGAAGTGTTCGCCTGCTTTGGTCAGCTTGTTCAACTCGCCTGGAGGAATGTCGTCACCCAAACCGTCAACTTGGTTGTCAGTTGTCCAGATGTCGCCCTTAGGTCCAATGGTCAAACCGGCAGGATTACGCATGCCTTTGGAGTAAACCATACGACCTGTACCGTCGAGGCCGTTGTAGCGGATCACGCCACCAATGCCGACTTCGTCATACAAAGCCACTTTGTCTTTGGGCTGAACGTTGTAAGGCTGGCCCAATGTGACATAGATTTTGCCGTCGTTGTCGATTTTGCAAACACGACCTGTGTGGTTGAAAGATTGCTCTTCCACGGGAATCATCTTGCCTTCAGGAACGACCACGCCCACTGCGACGTCCGGACCTTCGTAGAAGTATTCGGCAGCAGGGAAGTGCAACATGCGGTTGGATTCAGCAACAACCAAGAAACCGTCTTTGGTAAAGCAAACGCCGTTAGGGTTGCTGAACTTGATGGCGGGAGCGAATGCTTTGACTTCGGTTGCAGCGTCACCGTTGTTACGGTTAGTCACTGCCCATACGGTGGTTTTGCGTGTACCAACGAACAACATGTTGGTAGAAGGCGCAACAGCCATGTAACGCGCATCAGGCACGATAGCGTACAGATCAATTTTGAAGCCATCGGGCAACTTGATTTTTTTCAAGTTAGCACGGATGGCATCAGCATTCTTACCTTCTTGTGGAATGGTTGGAATGTTCATGTTGGTGTCGGTGTTGCCCATGCGTTGCAGGGTGGACAGGTTTTTGTCCTGGGCAAAAGATGACGTAGCGACCAACGCTGTAACGGCCAAGGTGATGGCAGAGATTTTTTTAAAGATCACTTGGATTCCTCTAGCAGAAAAAAAAGGCAACATAGCCATCAAGGATCTTACCGGCTTGTTGGAAATCCCAAAGGGTAGAAACCCCAGCGACTGATAGTTTCTGGAATTAAATATTTAATATTAAAAATATGGCGACTCATTTACACTGCGTAGATCCGTTAAAGGATGTTCAGGTTTCCTCAACATCAGTGCGGAGCGCTTGCAGGAGGCCACCAGCACTTGGTGTTGGTTATAGCCTCGGTGTTCAAAAACCACAATGCCGTTGTGGGGTCTGGATTTGCTGTCGCGCAGTTCTTTCACTTCGGTTTCTACATGCACTGTGTCGCCGTGAAACAACGGTTTAGGAAAGCGCACTTCATCCCAGCCCAAATTGGCCACGGTGGTGCCAAGCGTGGTGTCGCCGACTGAAACGCCAACAATCAAACCCAGCGTGAAAACGCTGTTGACAATCCGCTGTCCGTATTCCGTGTGGTGCTTGCAATATTCTTCATCCAGATGCAGCGCAGCAGGGTTGTGTGTGAGCGCCGAGAACATGATGTTGTCCATTTCAGACACCGTGCGCCGAATGGCATGCTTGAACACTTGTCCAACAAAAAATTCCTCGAAATACAGGCCAGCCATGTTCAATGTCCTTTGTGGGTTGCTAGCAGACGCAGCGCCTGCGTCAAATGGGGTTTGTCAATCATCTTGCCATCCAATTGCACCGTGCCCGCGCCATGGGCCTGAGCAAATGCGTCGATGATGCGTTGTGCGTGTTGCAACTCTTGCGGTGTGGCGGTGAAGCCTGCGTTGATGATGGGTACTTGGTCGGGGTGGATGGCCAGCTTGCCGCTGAAGCCCTGACGCCTGGCACGTTGCACGTCGGCTTGCAAGCTATCGGCGTTGCGAAAATCCACATTCAAAGTGTCTATGGCTTGCACACCTGCATGAGAGGCGGCCAGCAAGCACAAAGAACGCGCAAGCACAAAGGCCTCATCAAATTCACCATTGTCTTTTTTGTTGGTTGTCGCGCCAATATCCGTCGCCAAGTCCTCTGCGCCCCAGGTCAAACCGGCCAAGCGAGGAGAGCAGCCTGCGTAGCTGTCAAGTTGAAACAAAGCCCCGGCCACTTCGGTGGCAACAGGCAGTATGCGGGTGTGGCCGTGCGCGATGCCTTCGCGTTGTTCAAGCGCGCTCAGAAAATGGTCGAGTTGCAACACATCGCTGGCATTCAGCGGTTTGGGCAACACGATACCGTCTGGTTGACCGGCCATGACCGCCACCAGATCGGGCAGGGCAAGTGGTGTGTTCAAAGGATTGATACGTACCCAGACTTGTTGGTTCGCGCGGTCGTGGGATTTCAAATAGTCCAACACCAAACCGCGTGCAACAGGCAAGCGGTCTTGCGACACCGCGTCTTCCAAGTCCAACAACAAGGCATCCGCGCCGGTGCTTGCAGCTTTGGCCAATTTTTTCTCACTGTCGCCAGGCACGAACAGCAATGATTTGAGCGTCATGGGTTGTCTTTCTGTTGATACAAAGCATGCTATCAAACTGCATTTCGCCGGGTTTCGAAAGCGGTGGATATGAAAAACCTTGCAACCAAAGGAATTAATCGCAACTAAAAGGGATCAACGACTCATCAACGACAATCTAAGGCTTGCCTAAACGACATAACTATTTTTTCCTGAGACATTGAATGAAACCCGACACCATTGAAGCGACTTTGCCTGTGATTGATGCCACTGAGTTGCGCCGCTGTCTCGGAACCTTTGTGACCGGGGTGACCGTCATGACAGCGCTGGACGCGGATGGTCAGCCTGATGGCATCACCGCAAATTCATTCAGTTCGTTGTCACTCGACCCGCCGTTGATTGTCTGGAGCCTGCGTTTGCAATCACGCAGTTTTCAAACATTCAAAAACGCCCAGCGGTTTGCCGTCAACATATTGGCGCAAGACCAAGTGTCTGTGTCCAACCGGTTCGCAACTTCTGGTGTGAAAAATTTTGCAGAAGTGCCCCACACACTGGGCCTTGGCGGCGTGCCATTGATCGAGGGTTGTGCTTCTTACCTTGAATGCAGTTTAGAAGCCACTTATCCCGGTGGTGACCATGAACTGTTTGTAGCGAGGGTAGAGCGAATTCAGATGAACGATAAGAAGCCGTTGGCCTATGGCAATGGCGGGTATTTGGGGGTTGAGGTTTTGGATAAGGGCTAGGGCAAGACCTGAAGTAACTCATCGCCGTTGACATCTGTCGCTGAACATTCATTAACTGCTTATCTATATAGATCAGCAACTTAAAAATAATTCATTTTTTCCGCTTATTGGTGTTTTCTTATTGCCAAATAAACTTTATTGACTATTATTTGCATAATTAAATATGCATTAAATTTGACAATGAATACATTGGTAGAAACCGTTAGCGAATTTGTTAAATCTGCGGCTATTAAAAGAAAAATAGTATTTTTCTATGAGCAACACGGCAATGGTTTTGAAAAGTGGTTGCAGTTTGAAATGATGCATTGGATGCAAGAGAAACAAGGCCATAAAGTTTCTTTAGAAGCAGGCATAGCAGCAGACCAGCGCATGACAAGCAAAACTAAATTCCAAGTGGATGTGCTTGTAAAAATGAAAAATCAAGCGAATCATATATTTCATGCTGTTGAGTTAAAAGTCACAAAAGGCAAATCAACAGCCATGAGAAAAGCTGTCTATGACTTGATACGGTTGTCCAAAGCTAAAGATTCGGAATGGGATTTTCGTAGCGTGACCGCCATGGTGGTTTGTGAAGGAGGCGGCGGAAACAAATACGAAGAATATTTGAAAGCTCTGAAAGCAGGGGAAAAACAAGCATGGGTTTTTGAAAGACATGCAATCAAAAAAAAGTGGCGCATCAATTTATTTATTATGTTGGCAAGCGCCGCCTAGAAAAGCTGAAAAAGAAAACTTTACAGAGTTTGTTCATTATTTAAAAAATACTGCTCTCAAAGTAGGGTTGGATACATTTAAATAAATCAATATCAAATAATATTAGAAAAAATCATGAAATTAAAGTCTATCGTTATTAATAATTTTCGATCTTTCGTTAGTATGCCAACTCCATTAGAGTTTGGCGACATAACGGTACTAATTGGACCAAACAATGTAGGAAAAACATCCATTATCAAAGCAATCAGTTTTTTTCAACAAGGTTTAGCATCAGGTTTTTCCTTAGACTGTAGAGATACAAGAAAAGAAACTGAAATTACACTCGATTTAGAAAAAGGTAACTTGACATCTTTTGGTCTCGGCAAACAAATTAAAGAATCTTCTCTTTTCAGGATGTATGTAAATCAATTGGGAGGTGAATTTAATTTAATAAGTTATCAGGATGCATCTGGCCAAGGTGTTTTAAATCGATGCACTTCTCATGCGCCAGAGCATGTTTTTATTCCTTTTTTTTCTAAACGCAAAGTTGGCTCTTACACTGAGTCGGTTGTAAATTTTTCAGGAAAATTAATCTTGCCTAATTTAAGTAATTTTGCGCAAAAATTGGTAGGCTTACCAGCGGCGCATCCAAGTTATAAAATATATTCAAGTGCATGTGAGCAGGTTTTGGGGTTTACTGTTTGTCACGTTGAGTCTAACGGTGGAGTAAAGCCGGGTGCTTTTTTTCCAGATGGCACACCTATATCCATAGAGCAAATGGGTGAAGGAGTTGCAAATATTGCTGCATTTTTATACGAATTAACAGTATCTAAAGAAAAAATATTTTTAATTGAAGAGCCAGAAAATGACTTACATCCGAATGCACTTAAGGCATTGTTGGATTTGATTATTGAAAGCAGTAAAAATAATCAATTTATTATTTCTACCCATTCGAATATTGTATTGAGTCACCTTGGTGCAGAGCCGAGAACCAGGTTATATGAGATAAAAAACAAAAATAATTCATTTCCAGTGGAGGCAGCGGTTAATGAAATTTCAAAAAATCCAGGAGACCGATTTCGCGTGTTGAATGAATTAGGGTATGCATTTACTGACTACCAGCTATGGGACGGATGGTTATTTCTTGAAGAGTCTTCTGCTGAGACAATTATAAAAAAATATCTTATTCCATGGTTTGTGCCAGCATTAAAAAACATCAGAACCGTATCTGCCGCAGGTGTTACTAATATTGAACCTTTTTTTAGAGACTTTAGGCGATTGGTTTTATTTACTCACTTAGAATCAGTTTATAAAAATAAAACATGGGTTTTAGTAGATGGAGATGATAAAGGCAAGGAAATCATACATAAATTAAAATCCGAATTTAATGATTGGCCTATGGAAAAATTTAATTGCTTTCAAGAGGTTAATTTCGAAAATTATTACCCAGTCTTTTTTTCTGATCGCATAGCTACTATACTTTTAATTGCCGATAAGGAAACAAAGAGAATTGAAAAAAAGATATTACTGCAAGACGTTTGTAGTTGGTTAGACCTCGCAACAGATGAAGTAAAGAAAGAGTTGAAATTATCTGCTGCAGAGGTAATTGATTTTTTAAAGAAAATAGCAAAAGAATTAAATAATCAAAAATGAATCTGTAACTTCACCGCAATACAAGCACTTCATCTCTTGTGTATGCTGAAGTCGTTTCAAATTTCCGCCTTTTTCGCGTAAACAAACTAGAACAATTTAATAATTTAATTGAATGTGGCCGTTCGTTATGATGCGCTGCAAAAATTAAATTTGATCCTATCTATGTACGGTTGCTAAAAAGTATTTGGCAGATTCAAGTTTGAAGCGCAACGCGCTTGAGTGATTGTTGAAACACCTCTGCGGGTGTTTTCTCATTGAGTGCCTCGACCAATCCTTGACGGCGTATAACAATTATTGACACGTATTTAACTTGTTGATACATTTGTGCCAACATTCAGGAGTGAGACATGAGTTCTATTGCGAGTCAAATCAGTGTGTGGGGAAATGGGCTAGCGCTTCGACTTACCAAGCCCATGGCCAAAGAAGCCGGTGTTGTTGAAGGTACGCCAGTGCGTGTCACCGTCAAACCGGGGCGTATCGTGATTGAGGCAGAAACCGAGTTAAGCCTAGATGAGATGTTGGCGGCCTTTGACCCTCAAAAACATGGAGGCGAACTGATGGCAGACGCTCCCGTAGGCGTTGAGGCCTTCTCTTGATGGCAACGCGTAAATCTGCGTTATGGGTGCCTGAGCGTGCAGAAATTATTTTTATCCAATACAGCCCCCAAGTTGGCGTGGAAATGCCCAACGATCACCCAATGCTCGTCATCTCAACAAAGACATTTGCCGAGAGAACAGGCGTAGTTGTAGGTTTCCCTATGACACACTCTGGCCAGCATGCTGACAATCCTTTTGCTATCACTGCCCCTGGAGCAAATGGAGAAATCGGTTACTTACTCACTCATCAGCCTAAGTCATTCGATTGGAGAAAACGCAATGCGCGTCCCCACCCATGGGGTACTGGTCATACAAAACTGTTGAGCGCTGCATTAAAGCGTTTTGATAACGTATTCAAAATTTGTGACCATTGATATTGATAGCAAGCAGCAGGCCGCGCACTGGCTAATTTTTGCGGGCTGAAAGTTTTTATAACGCGGCCTCTGAAATTGACAACTTAGACGCAGATGAATTGATCGCGCCGCTGCGCATGATCAGAGAGTTATTTCGGGATTAAACGGCACTTGGCGCTCACGCCTTCACCAACACATAAGCCTAGGCATCTTTCGGGCTCAATATCTTCATGTCGCCATGGCCGCACCAAGCCAAACCGTTGTTGAGCACAACAGAAAGCCGTTTTTTCACATCAACGACAATATGCTTTTTGGTGTCATATCGCACTGCCTATCACCTTCTCTTTATTCATGATTGAACGCATCCATACATTAGACAAACAACCGCTGGCCTACGGAGGCGGTAAATACAAGGCGGTGGTGCCGTTGAATTCGTGAACCCCATCTACAGATCGCAAAACGACGAGGGCCAGTCTGGTCGCTCTATTCACAATTTGGTGTACTGCAGCCAAGCGTCAGAGGGCATGGACAAGGAAGCCATCGCCAGCATCATTGCCACGGCAAGGCACCATAACCCCAGGCTGGGCATCACCGGTTTATTGGTGTACGGCCAAGGTATTTTTTTCCAATGGCTCGAAGGGCCGCATGACAACGTCACCCAATTGCTGGCCCGCATTTCTGCCGACCCGCGCCATACCAATGTGGTGGTGTTAAGCCAAGAAGATGAAATTCGCGATCGACTGTTTCCTGAATGGGACATGGAATGGGTGGAAGCAGCAGATATCCGCGAAGTGCTTGACGATGCGTTGCAGCAATCATCTGATGACAAGCAAAAGCGCATGCTGTCACAGATGCTGTTGGAAATCGAGTCTGGTGGATTGGTCAAATAAACCAAGCCTTGGGTATATGGTCATTGCCCAAACACTTGGCGCAAACCATGGCTTCTCTAAAGACCATGTCCTGCCACTTGATGCGCTATCTTGGACCTGTTTTGTGCGCTTGCTTTTGCCGCATGAGAACTTTTGAATTGACTTTTAGCGTCGAAGATAAATTCAAAATCAGTAGAATGAAACCAGCATATTCCTAAGAGTTTCGTTGAGCACAGACTTCGGCGCTGGTTCAAATTTTTTTCAATGACGTGTATGAATTGAGGGCAAAGCATGCGGGTCATGGCGTGGTTCAAGCGATTTTTTATCAAACAACCTGTTCGGTCAGAGAACTTGTCGCTGGAAATTGATTCGATTGTTGAAAAGTTTCAACTCGTTAAAGAAGCCAAACGATTGGCAGCACTAGGGTTGCCATCCTTTCATGAAAAAAAACCCACGCAAAAAGAATCAGAAGTGCTTGAGCATTTGAACCTGATGCGTGAAGAGGCTCAACGCGATTACATCCGACAAACAGAAGACATCCATACCAAAGTGGTTGGTATGGAACTCACCTACAAAGCCTTGCAATCGGATGTATTGAATGCCGAGTTTGAACGGCAGACCCGCAAGCTCATGGACGAGCAGGGCGATTGGCTGAAGAAATTGGCTTACAACGCCATGGTCAGGTTCAAAGAATTAGAGGTGTTTAAAAAGAAAAATGGCTTGGAGCGTGAGGCCAATTACCCATCGACCTCCGGGTTGATGTTGCGTTATTCGGTATTGGTGTTTTTGGTGGGCATTGAGGGCGTGTTGAACGCCAATTTTTTTGCCGAAGGATTGAGTTCAGGCTTGATCGGTGGTTTTGTCTACGCCGCGTTGTTGGCCGGTATCAATGTATTGGGTTGTTTTTTCTTGGGACGTTTTGCGGTGCCATGGGTCGTGAGCAAACCCGTCGCTGGAAAATTGCTTGGCGCTATTTCCGTGGTGTTTGCCGCGTGTTTCATGCTGCTGGTGGCCATGTCAATCGGTCATATCAGAGAGCAGTTGATGGCGGGTGCCGCCAACCCGACACAACAAGCCTGGACGGTCATGCAATCGCAATTCTTTGTACTGAATGACTTGGTGTCCTGGTTTCTGGTGGCTATCTCTTTGGGTTTTGCGATCGCCGCCATATTTGATGGATTAACTATGGACGATATCTATCCGGGCTATGGTGCCATGGTGCGACGCTGTCACCAAACACGCGACGAGTTTGATGCTGAATTTGAAGAAGTCAAAGAAGAACTTGAAGAGTTAAAGCAGGAAAAACTCGACCTGATCAACCAAGGTTTCAAGACCTTGCACGAAGTGTCCGCTGACTTGAAAAAACTGTTGCTTGAAAAAGAAGCCTTGATGCGTGAGTTCACGGACAAGGTCAGCCAAACCGAGGTGGTGCTTTACGCTGTCATTCGCAAATTTCGCATCGAAAACGAAATCGCAAGGGAAGATGGTTTGCGCCCCAGTTACTTCGACAGTTTGCCTGCGCTAAACCCGGTCAGCATGCCGCGTTTGGACAATGACAAAGAAAATGCATTGCTCGCTGCCTTGGCGCAAGACATCAAAACCTATGAAAGCAACGTGAATACCCAGCGTGAAAAAGTCTATGCCCTATACGAACACTCAATTTCGCGATTGAACCATTTGAAATACCACTGAGCATTCTTTTGCCATGGCACGTCAAACAAAATTACAAAAGCGCAAAACAAGAAGCAACATACTTTTCAGCGTGTTCTTTTTTTCTTTGGTAGTTGCGGGTATTGCATCAGCTGTTTGGTGGAATCTGCAACGCAAGCCCGGTCTGGACCCTATCACAATGTGCCCTGCGCAAGGTCCAAGCGGTCAACGGGTGGTGTTGATTGACCGAACCGACCCGTTTAATTTGGCGCAAAAGACATCGCTGGACATTTTCATCAAAAACTTGGTCGACGCAACGCCGCCTGGTCAACTGTTGTCCGTGTATCTATTGGGCGATGATTTCAAGGCCAACACCAAACCCCTGTTTGAATTGTGCAATCCCGGTGACGGACAAGAAAACAGTGAATTAACAACTAATCTCAAAGCGCTAAAGCAGCAATACATCAAACACTTCATTGAGCCCATGTTGTCTGTCACTGATGGCATGATGAATGTGCAAGCTGCCAATGAATCGCCCATTTTGGAAATGCTGCAACTGGTCAACCTCAACTCCATACAAAAACAAAAAATCAAGGGCGAAGTACGCTTGTATGTGCTGTCTGACATGTTGCAAAACAGCAAGTCACTGACCATGTATGGCAAGCCTGTTGGCTTTGAAGCCTACGCCAGCAGTTATGCCGCCAGCAAATTATTTGTTGATTTTTCACAAGTTCATGTGGAAGTGCATTTGGTCAACAGCAGTCCGCGCAGCTTGAACCCTGAGTTGTTAGATTTCTGGAAAGCGTATTTTGAAAATGCCCGTGTCAAATCCCTCAGTTTTCATGCCTTGGCTGGTTAACTTATGAAGGATTTGTACCAAGTCTTCGGGTTGCTGCATACCGCTGAAAACGAGGTCATCAAAGCTGCATATAAAGCGTTGGCACAAAAATACCATCCTGATCGGCATCCCGAGAAGAAATTCCTTTATACGGAAATCATGGCCGAGCTCAATCACGCGCACGCCATACTTGGCAACGCTCGCAAGCGCAAAGAATTTGACGCGGCTTGGAAGAAATTTACGGACAAGCACAAACGCCCCGAAGAGCCTGTGCCGCAGCCACCTCCCGTACACGAAGCTCCGCCTGTTAAACCGTCAGAAAAGCATGAAACAGTGTTGTCCCATTTGGCGAGTAACAAGATTGATGAATTTCAAATGATTCATTTGTATGAGGAATTATTTGGAAACTCATTGACCATTCAGTACGGGTGGACCAATCACTATGTCCACAAACTCGATGGCAACGAGGTAAGGTATAGCTTCACAGAATTAAAAAATCTGATCATTGAAAAATTAAACGCAAGTTAGGCGCCCTCCATGGAATACCCGTTTGAAAAGTACCGATCGACAAGCCGCGACAAGGA
Source organism: Comamonadaceae bacterium (assembly GCA_027488735.1). Taxonomy (GTDB): domain Bacteria; phylum Pseudomonadota; class Gammaproteobacteria; order Burkholderiales; family Burkholderiaceae_C; genus Limnohabitans. The sequence continues at coordinate 260,835 of JAIYBB010000004.1, forward strand.
GGCTTTTTTAAAGTTGTTACCCAATGTCAGTGCCGCCTTGCCCGAATACTTTCGAGCTCTGTCGGTGGCACACCACAGCATCGAACAAAAAAACATGTTCAACCAGCCCCAAGGCATACGGCAAAGCACGGGCTTGACCAGTTCGCTCAATCTTTTGCTGGTGGCCATGGTCAATGACCGGGTGATTGGTGTGAATGCTGATTTGGTGAAGTTCATTGATGCGCTGCGCATATTGGTGCTGAAGTGGTATTCCTTTGGCAATGACTTGAAAGCGTGTGTGTATTTTGGTTATTACTATTACACCCACAAAAGCGCATCGGAACACGAAGTCCGCCAGCAGCTAGATGCCATCCGTTTTTTGGTGGATGAATCCAGCCGTGTGTCTGAAGACACCGGTATTTTGCAATTGATGAAGCCGCCCAATTCACGGCGCTGGTATGCCGCTGAAAGTCATATCGGAGACAAGCTTTATCCGCTCACGGTTCAGGCCGGTGATTTCGCCAGAGTCGATTTGCCTCGTCCCGCTTATCAAGTCAGTTTCAAGGCCAGCCAACTGTTCGATTTGCGCGTGCCCATCACACTCACAGACCAAGAGTTGGAAAGGCCGGAGATCAGTCATGGCAAAGCCATCGTCAGTTGTCCTTCTTGTGGTCAGAAGTGCCGCATTGATGTCTACAAACGCATGGAGATCAAATGCCCTACTTGCCATCAGGTGTGGACGCAATCGACTTAAATAGCTTGAGCCCGACGTCTGGCTTGGGCGGCGACTCCGTCAATATCCAAGGCCGATTGAATGGGGGATGAAGCCAAGCGCAAAGCTTGGCGTACGCATTGTTTTTCCCATTCGCAGGCGACCGGTTTTCGCAGCATATGAAGCGCCCAATCGGGCAATATGTGGAAACTGGCTTGAATCACTAACTTCATGAACGGCAGGTCCCACAGATCAACCGGGTAGTTTTCAATCACACGCAATATGTCTTGGGTTCTTTCATCGAATCGCAAGTCAGGTTGAAATGCCTTCAAAGCTTCATCACTGCAGATCGCATCTGTCGGCAAGGGGTTCGCTCCTAGGCGTTGTCCGATGCCTGCCATCTCTGCGGTATAGGTGTGTTGCTCCAAAGCACTCAGTGGTCGGGCGGACAACCATTGGTAGCCATTTAAAAAACTGGTGACTTCTGCCAGATGTACCCAACGCAATAACTCGGGTTCATTGGCCATGTAGGGATTGCCATCCGGCATGTGGCCTTTCACCTGCGCATGAATATGGTTGACACGTTCAATCGCTGCCAGTGCATCTGCTTTGGCACCATAGGTGGTGACGGCCACGAAGTATGCGGTGCGTCCCAATCTGCCTTTGAGGTTGCTTCTGAAATTGGAGTGGTCCCACACCGCAGCCAGTGCGCGAGGATGCAGGGCTTGCAACATCAAGGATGACAGTCCACCCACCATCATGCTTACGAAGTGGGCATGAACCCGCCAAGCCACTGCGTCAGGGCCTAGCAAACCAGGGTCTCCAGCCGGTTGGGCAAATGCGTCAGGGGAGCTGGTTGAGCCGGTCAGTTGTTTGATGCGAAGACCAATGAGACGACGCACAAAGGGCGGCATCTCTGGTGCAGTCATATACCGTCAATCAAGAAAAAGAAGAATTTGTGGATACGGTCAAGCCGCCATGGAAGACGCCAAATTGAAGACAGAATTGGGACCGCTGGGTAGGCGATGAATTTGCAAGGGTTTGAATCTTCGCGGCTCTGTGGTCGTGGTTCTTTGTGGTTCAGCCCCCCAAATTTCCTCTGGCATCTGCGCCATGACTTCATCCAAGTTCATATGTTGCAAATGATTTTCTAAAAACTCTTGCATCATCCACTTGATCAAGTCTTTGTCGAACTCCTGCGGTTTGAGAGCAGATTTGTTTTTTGCAGTGTCGACAAAATCAAACGCACGAACAATGTCAATCAGTTTGAGTTCGGAGGGTTTTCCATTCGAGCAGTAGCCGCCACCCGGACCACGATAAGACACCACGAAACCATATTTTTTTAATTTAGACAGCAGTGCTTCGAGGTAGGAAATTGACAAACCCAAGCGCTTGCTGATGGTCTGCGTGGTAACCGGACCGTTTGGTTGGTTTTTACATACCAACAACACTGTGTTCACGGCGTTTCTTGTCAGGCTGGAAAACATGAATTTCTCCTCTTTGTACTTGCACTTTGTTGGTGCTATTCAGATGTCTCAGTGTGTAATGTATATGTTGCCAGACAATAAAGAAATAAAAATAGGTTTTGCCAAGGAATTTCTGTAGAATAACTCAACAAAACCTATTCATCATTGAGACTTATGGAAACAATTACCGCCACAGACCCTGCTTTTATTCCAGTTCACCGCATTGGTGCCGTGGCCAACTTGTGCGGAGTGCCCGTGGCTACCCTGCGGGTGTGGGAGCGTCGATATGGCGTGGTTGCCCCGCCAAAGACCGAGGGCGGGCAACGGCTCTACAGCGACCATGATGTGTTGAAGCTCACGCTCTTGAAAACATTGACACAGCATGGCCACGCCATCAGCACCATGGGCGCTTTCGCGGTGCCGCAATTGCAGTCCATGTTGAATGACCATCGTGCAGCGAAATCCATGCAACACGACAAAACTTCTATACCTGCCTTTATTTCACTGGCTGTGGTGGGTTTTCCATTGGCAAGTCGGATTGAAACAGAAAAATTTGCCCAAGTGTTTGGCCGGCAAACCACGCTCAAGGTAGACCACATGTTTGCGGATATCAAGCAAGCTTTGGCTACACCAGTCAACGCTACCCCTGATATTTTGTTGGTGCAAATGGGTTCGGTGCAAGTGTCCATTCAGCAAGATTTACAGCGACTCAGGCAGCATTTGGGTGTGAAGCGATGTGTCCTCATCTACCATTTCGCCACGGTTGCGGTGTTGCAGTATCTGCATACCGCCGGCGTGATTGCCCGGCGCGAACCAGTTTCCGATTTGGAACTGAGCGACATCATCCAGTCAATTGCTTATGTAGATAACAGTTGGAGTTTGCCGGCAACCAGCAGCACCGGCGTTATTCCTTCACGCAAATACAGCGACCGCGTGTTGCAACGCATGGCAGGCATATCTACCAATGTCTTGTGCGAGTGTCCTCGTCATGTTGCAGACTTGCTTGGCATGCTCAACAGTTTTGAAGCCTACAGCCAAGACTGTTTGAGCAGAACAACCGAAGATGCCCGTTTGCACAGTTACTTGACGGCTGTGTCCGGTTCGGCCAGGGCTTTGTTTGAACAAGCACTAGAGCGTATTGCTGCGCACGAAAACATCGATTTGGCCGAATAGCTTCAGGGAGCGGTAACTTTAGGTGCGATGGCGGGGGTAATGCCTCCCAACGCCACTGAAATCGTGGCATCCAGTGCAATGTTTTGGCTCAGTGCTTTTTGAGTCAATGGTTGTCCGCCACATTGGGTGGAAATGTCATTGGCTTGAATGTGGTCTGCCGAATTTAAACCAATGTTGGTTGCCAGAACGGGAATGACAGCCATGGGTCCAGCGAGAAAAATCACAGATGGGCCGGCCCACAATTTGTTCTTTTGTGCTTCGTCGTGAAGCCAAGCATTGTGCCTGGCGTTTTGGCACGGGGCAGAGCTGAATTCGGGGCTGCTGCTGTCGAGTTTGGCAATCGCTTTGGATGTATGGCTGGCACATGCGCCGAGCAAAAGGCTGGCGACTAGCAAAATACAAACTTTTGAAAAATTCATATGACTTAGGGCGTGCCCAGTAGATCGATGTTTCATTATGCCTTTCTTTCAGGAATAAGTCTTTAACTCCATATACTTAGTTCATTTTTCGAAAGTCATTTGTTCATGACACGTGTGATCAACTTTAGCTCTGGTCCAGCTACTTTGCCTGAGTCTGTGTTGCAACAAGCCGCACACGACATGATGGACTGGCGCGGCAGCGGCATGTCGGTCATGGAGATGAGCCACCGCGGACCTGAGTTCACCGAGATTCTGGGCCAGACGCAGTCGCTGATTCGAAGCCTCTTAAATGTGCCGGACAACTATGTCGTGCTGTTGCTGCAAGGCGGTGCGATCGCTGAAAACGCCATCGTGCCTATGAACCTGATCGGCAAAACCGGTCAAGCCGATTACGTGGTCAGCGGCGTGTGGTCAGAAAAATCCATGAAAGAGGCCGCCAAATACGGCCAAATCAACGAGGCAGCCAGCAGCCAAGGCAGCGGTTTTTTAAGCATGCCTCAACAGTCGTCTTGGAAGCTATCGGCGCAAGCGGCCTATGTGCACATGTGCAGCAACGAAACGATTGGCGGCGTGGAATGCCATTGGACGCCCGACACGGGCGATGTGCCACTCGTGGCTGACATGTCGTCCAACATCATGTCTGGGCCTCTCGATGTGAGCCGTTATGGCTTGATTTACGCAGGCGCACAAAAAAACATGGGGCCTTCAGGTGTGACCTTGGTCATCGCAAGGCGCGATTTGTTGGGTCATGCATTGCCCGCCACGCCCTCGGCTTTCAATTACCAGTTGCAAGCCGATAACGAATCCATGTACAACACGCCGCCCACCTACGCCATTTACATCATGGGGTTGGTGATTGCGCATATAAAAGAGCAGGGCGGTTTGTCCGCCATGCAATTGCACAACCAACGCAAAGCTGATCTGCTGTATGAGTTTTTAGACCACAGCCAAATGTTCACCAACCGCGTGGCGCGCGAAGACCGCTCGCGCATGAACGTGACCTTCTTTTTGAAAGACGAATCTTTGAACGTCGCGTTTTTACAAGGCGCAGAAAAAGAAGGCATGGTGCAATTGCGCGGCCACCGATCAGCCGGGGGTATGCGCGCTTCTATTTACAACGCCATGTCTTTGCAAAGCGTTCAGCGCTTGCGCGATTACATGCACCGCTTCGAAAAAGACAAGGCCTGAACCTCAGGCCTGTGTTTTCTCCAAAGCAAACAAAGCTGCTTTGACAATGCTGGCCGCGTCAACCCGGAAAAATTGACGCAACTCCTGGCGAGTGTCGCTGCGACCGAACCCGTCTGTGCCCAGCGTCAGATAGCGTCTGTTCGAGGGCATGAAGGCGCGAATGCTTTCAGGCACAGCGCGCACGTAGTCGGTGGCGGCGATCACCGGGCCGCTGCCGCTTTGCAACTGCTGCTGCACAAACGGTGTGGTGTTGCCCAAGCCGTCAATGGCTTCTTGTTCACAACGCTGGCCATCGCGTGCCAACTCGCTCCAACTTGTCACGCTGAACACTTCGGCGGCAATGCCTTGCTCGGCCAGCAGAGCGGCTGCTTTGATCACTTCACCCAAAATTGCGCCTGAGCCCATCAAGGTCACCGGCTTGGCTTTGGTTTTCAGTTTTGAGGGCGCCGCCGACAAGCGATAGCAACCTTTGAGCAATTGCTCGTTCACGCCTTCGGGCAAATCGGGTTGCGCGTAGTTCTCGTTCATCAAGGTGACGTAATAAAACACGTCTTGCTGTTCGACCAGCATCTCGCGCATGCCTTGGTCGACGATGACGGCCATCTCGCCTGCAAACGCTGGGTCGTAGGCTTTGCAATTCGGGATGGTCGCAGCGACCAAATGGCTGCTGCCGTCTTGGTGTTGCAAACCTTCGCCGCCGAGTGTGGTTCTGCCTGAAGTTGCGCCGAGTAAAAAGCCGCGCGCGCGTTGATCCGCTGCGGCCCAGATAGCGTCGCCCACACGCTGGAAACCGAACATCGAGTAATAAATGTAGAACGGCAACATGGCCAAACCGTGCACGCTGTAGCTGGTGGCGGCTGCCGTCCAGCTGGCGATGGCACCGGCTTCGCTGATGCCTTCTTCCAAAATCTGGCCGTCCATGGCTTCGCGGTAACTCAGCACCGAGCCTATGTCTTCTGGTTCGTATTGCTGACCGACGCTGGAATAAATACCAACCTGCTTGAACAAATTGGCCATGCCGAAAGTGCGTGCCTCGTCAGCGACGATGGGTACCACACGGGCCCCAAGTTGCGGGTCTTTCATCAACTGTCCCAAGATGCGTACAAACGCCATGGTGGTCGACATTTCTTTGTTGTCGGCTTGCAAGGCAAAGCCCGCGTAACTGGAAAGCGCAGGCACCGGCACCACAGCACAGGCGGTGTCGCGCTTGGGCAAGTAGCCGCCCAGTGCCGTGCGTTTGGCGTGCAGGTATTGCATTTCAGGTGAATCAGCAGCCGGCTTGAAAAAGTCCAGGTTGGTGGCTTGCGCGTCCGACAAGGGTAAGTTGAATCGGTTGCGAAACGCGAGCAGCGCAGACTCGTCGAGTTTTTTCTGGCTGTGCGTGGTCATCTTGCCTTGACCGGCTTGACCCATGCCATAGCCTTTTTTGGTGTGCGCCAGGATGACAGTAGGTTGACCTGTGTGAGCGGCTGCGGCTGCATAAGCGGCATGGATTTTCACCAGATCATGGCCGCCTCGTTTGAGCCTGTCGATTTGCTCGTCGGTCAGGCCTTGGGCGAGTTGCGAGAGTTCGGGGTTTTGGCCGAAGAAAGATTCGCGGTTAAAACGCCCATCCTTGGCGGCAAAGGTTTGCATTTGGCCGTCTACGGTGTTGGCAAATGCCTTCACCAGTGCACCGTGTGTGTCGCGTGCAAACAAACCGTCCCAGTCGCTGCCCCAAATCAGTTTGATGACATTCCAACCAGCACCGCGAAACAGTTTTTCCAACTCGTCAATGATGCGACCATTACCGCGCACCGGGCCGTCCAAGCGTTGCAAATTGCAGTTCACCACCCAGACCAAGTTATCCAATCTTTCGCGCGAGGCCAGCGTGAGTGCACTCATGCTCTCAGGCTCGTCCATTTCGCCGTCACCGAACACGCCCCACACTTTGCGGTTTTGGCAGTTGAGCAAACCTCTGTGCGTCAAATAACGCATGAAGCGCGCGTGGTAAATCGAGCTTATAGGGCCTATGCCCATGGAGCCGGTGGGGAACTGCCAGAAGTCCGGCATCAGCCACGGATGTGGGTAGCTGGACAAACCGCGCGCGCCTTCACGCGGCGCTTTGAGTTCTTGGCGGTAATGCGATAAATCGGCTTCGCTCAAACGGCCTTCCAGGTAGGCGCGTGCGTATACGCCGGGCGCACTGTGCGGTTGAAAAAACACCAGATCGCCTTGGTGTTGATCGTCGCGGGCGTGGAAAAAATGGTTGTAGCCGACCTCGAACAAATCGGCGGCGCTGGCGTAACTGGCGATGTGACCGCCGAGTTCACCATAAGCGCCGTTGGCTTTGGCCACCATGGCCAGCGCGTTCCAGCGCATCAGCGAGGCGAGTTTTTCTTCGATGGCCAGATCGCCGGGGTAGGGCTGCTGGGCTTGCACGGGGATCGTGTTGACATAAGGCGTGACGAGTTCGGGTGACCAGTCGATCTGGCTTTGGTGCGCCAAGGCCACCATTTGGTCCAGCAGGTAACGCGCGCGTTGTGCGCCGTGAGCGCCTACCACCGCCTGGAAGGCCTCTCGCCACTCGGAGGTTTCGATCGGGTCTAAGTCTGTGGTTTTTTGCAGCATAGGTGTGTTCAAAAGCGGGATTCGGATGGCATTGAATATAGAGAATTCGGCGCGGAATGTGCTATTGATAAATCATGTTTTAGTCTACTTAAATGGCATAAAATGCCATAAATATCTATTTTCAAGGCTATTCATGCTTTTAGATGCCGTGGATTACAAAATATTGGCGCAACTGCAAGAAGACTCGTCTCTCACAAACGTCGAGCTTGCCAGACGCGTGCATTTGTCACCGTCACCATGCTTGCAAAGGGTCAAGGCGTTGGAGGCCGCAGGCGTGATTCAGCGCTATGTGGCTCTGACCCAGCCGCAAGCACTGGGCCTGGGTTTGAATGTGTTCATTTCCATCAGCCTGAAAGAGCAATCTAAAGCTGCGCTTGCCGAGTTCGAGCAGCGCATTGCCGAGCATGACGAGGTGATGGAGTGTTATTTGATGACCGGCGATTCCGACTATTTGATTCGCGTCGCAATTGCTGACATGGCCGCGCTGGAGAAATTTATTTTGGAGCAACTCACACCCATACCCGGTGTGGAAAAAATCCGCAGCAGCTTTGCGCTCAAGCAGGTGCGATACAAAACAGCCTTGCCCCTGAAGCAAGCTGTCTCGCATTGAATCTAACAATGGCTTGGCTCAGTACACCAGGCTGATGGGAATACACAGTTGGTAGCCAACTCCCCACACGGATTTGATGGCGGATTCCGTGCTGTTTGAATCGATGCCTTTTATTTTTTTTCTAAAACGTGCAATCAATTCCTCAAGGGCATGCTTGCTCATGCCTTCATCTGAGTCTTCATCGGAAAACAAATCGCACAGCACGCCTGATTCAAGCGTGAAATCATTGGCTTGGCTTAAAGCCACGAGGAGTATTTTTTCGCGGTTGGTCAATCGAATCTTTTCAACCAGACCTGGTGATTGAAGTGTGCGGTCACGCAGACTTAATTGCCAATCATTGACGTTATTTAATTTTTTGACACGCTTTCCCAGATTTTGAACCACCATCGTCAACTCTTCTGGAGAGACGGGTTTGGTGAGGTAAAAATCTGCTCCGCCATGGCTGTAGCCTGTCAAGCGATCATGCAAAGCCACACGTGCAGTCATGATCACAATGCCTACATTGGGTGTGCGCTCCCGCAACCGTTTGCACAAACTGATGCCTGATTCGCCGGGTAAATTCAAATCGATGATGTAGATATCAATGGGTCGAAGCGTTACCAAATCATCCAGCGCTGCAGCACTTGAAACGCCGTGCGTTTCAAAATGATTTGCGTTGAGATGAGAAACGATTTCCTGTCTCAGCAACACATCGTCTTCCACGATGGCCACCACATATTGGTGGATTTTTGAAGAAATTTCGTTTTGAATCATGGTTTGCATAATGGCACCCTTAGGGTGAAAGTGATGAGTTTTTCGTCTTGCTCGAAAGAAATTTGCGAACCAATTTTTTCGACAGCCTCTTTGATCAAGGACAAACCAATTCCCATCCCAGCCAACGGCTGAAATGCATCATGTCGGTAATACCGTTGAAACAGTTTGTCCGGATCTGGCCTGGCGTTGTCAGGGAATTGGTTAGAAATACTCAGCACAGATGCAAGCGCGTCCACCGATACCTGAACATGAATCAAGCTGTGCTGTTCAGAGTATTTGAGCGAATTGGAAATTAAATTTTCAATGATCAAGAACAACATTTGTTGATTGCCATAAAAATCGACGTCATCAGGCAAAAGCAGACTGAATCTGCTTTCAATAGACTCGTTTGATGGCAGTAAATCCTCAATGATTTGAGTGATCAATGCTTTTGCATTGTGATGCGTTGGGGATTCCTCCATTTGAAACCGGTCAATTTTGTTGGAGTTTGCTACTTGAGTGATCAATTGGTCCATCCGGTCAAGCGTCGCATTGATACGGTGTGAGCGTGAATGGGTTTCGATATCAGTCGCATTTTTTTGGTTCAATGAATACGTGGCAAAGCGCAACGTGGTCAGTGGATTTTTTAACTCGTGCGTCAATATATCTATCAAAGTTTGACGTTCTTTGAGTTTTTCACTGTTGATGCGAGATGTCTCTACGTCGAGTTGCAAATCTTTTTCACGCAAAATACTTTTAATTTTTTCATCGTAGTGTTTGAATATCAAAACCAAGAAAACCACCACGCCAAACGCCAGACCATTCAAGCGGTAATTCGTAAAAAAGATCAACTCAGCCCCTCGGTCCGATAAGATTTCGCTGCCTGTGAAAATATTGATATAGCCATAAATAACTATCGTGGTGAAAATGATGTACGAACCTTTGAGCAATCTTTTTATGTTCAATGGAATATTAGTAGAATGTCGCAAACCATAAAACTGCACTGGCATGTTCAGCGCAATGGTGATCACGTACAGATAAATACCTAATCTGATGTGATCGAATGCAATCAGAAAAGAAGCGAACAAGCTTGCACTGAGAAGCAAAAAAACTAATTGTCTATAGGTGTTGTTTACACCGTAATTTTTAGTGAATGAATACCCTAATAAGATGATCAAAAATATACGGACATTGACAAATTGGTAGTTCAGGTAGCTGAAGTTTTCAGCCAGCATGGACGGAAAAATCAAATACATTTTTCCCGATGCAAAAATAATATACAGAAAAATACTGAATTGCATCAGGCTGTAAACCAAAATAAACATAGACCTGTCTATCATGATCAAAACCAAAGAGACAAAGAACAAACTAAGCGCAATAGATTGTGCAAAAGTGATGCTTTCTGTGTAGACAGCAGTGATAGTGGCCAGAGCAGAGATGGACGTTATTTCTGATTTAAGCGTCAAGTAACCAGTGTGCTTTACCTTTATGAAAATATTTTTTTTCGCAGTAGTTTCTTCATTTTTCAAAATAAAGCAATGCATACCGTATGGACAAATTCTGGCGGCGGTGGTGGCAAGACTCCCACCGCTTTGTGCAAGCCACTCTTGCCCAATTTTTTCGAAAACCGTGATGTCCTCAAGAACAAATGGACTCAGTATGAGCACATGGTCTTCGTTCAGTTTTTGTGTGCGCGATAAATTGTCGACTTTATCTATTTCAATTTTGATCCACACCGCGCCATCAATGAATCCTAAATGCAGGTTGTCTTTGTAGTTGCGAAAAGGTGTTTGACTGACCTCAGTGACCGTTAAGCTGTCTGATGCATCCAAGTGAAAACTTTGGCTAAAGTTGGCCGCGCCCGCGGTCATATGCATGCATACTGCGATAGAAACGACAATAAATATGCTTATGAACTTGTTATAAAACAACTATCTTCCCTGTGCGAAATCATTGTTTTGATGATAGCTTGTTATCTGAAAAATTTGCCGTGAGCATTACTGAGTATTTGCCAGTTTTAAGGTGTGATTTACGCGTATTTCCCATTAAAACAGGGACTATGAACAAGTCTATAACTGCCAAGTCTGATACTGAAACGCCAGCTTCAGTTTCTGCGTCAGGGCGGTCTGACGATTTTCAAATCACCCCGTTCATGGCCTTGGCAGTGGCACTGATTTATATGTTGACTGCGGACGGCGAAATTGATGAACATGAATCCAGTCAATTACAAGCGGTCGTAGGTAGCCATAATGAGCTTCTCGATATTGCTTTTATATATGCTGAAGAAAATTCGGTCGAGCAGTTTTTAAAAGACACTAAAAGCATATTGGTGCCTGCTGACCACGGTTGCATTTTGACAAATCTGTGTGACTGTTTGCTTTCTGATGGCTTGGCAGACGACCATGAATTGCAGTTGTTTCATCAAATTTCTGATGCATTTGGCGTCAGTGAGATGAGCTTCAAAACACATTTCACAAATTTAAGTCTCAAGAATAACAAATCGCTGCTGGGCAAATTTTCACAAAAGAGTTTGACCCTGTCAGATGAATCGGCCCATTTGACCTTGGCATGTTGCTTGTTGTACATGATGGCGGCTGATGGCAATATCGCGGATGAAGAAATTGGTCAATTGCAGGTAGTGTTAGGTGAGTTTGAAGGTTTGCAGGCAGCTGCCATGAAAACCGTTCGCTCTGTAAAAATGAACGCATTCCTCAGGCAGGCTGCCCCGCTGTTGTCGCAGGATCAGAAGATCATGATTTTGTCCAACGTGTGCGATTCAATGATGTCTGACGGCAAGATAGATGTGATTGAAGACAACTTGTTTCAAAATATGCGGACTGCTTTTTCTGTCTCCGCTTCTGCCTTCAAGATTTATTACGAAACCATCAAAATTAAAAGCATCAAACCTTTTGATACTGAAAGTATTCCCACCGCCTTTCATTCGCGTGTGGCTGCCAAAAAGAAAAATGATAATTCCGGTACTTTCAAAGTGCGACGCCAAAAACCTAAGTCTGCGTCTGCATCGAATGATTCAACAACTGGCTCAAAATCTGAGGGCGAGTGGGTATCTGAGGTTGATCAAAAGCAATTGAGTGCCGTGGTGAATCGCACCATGCAAGACAACATCAAGCAAGCCAATGACAGTTTTTCGGGGCAGTCGGACGTTGAAAATGTACAAAGCAATGCAGTGAATATGCCTGTTGCTGAATTTTCAAAATCGTCGCAGAAGAATGAAAATTTACAGAAAGCCCAAGAGGGACCCGTCAAAGACAACATCCAACAAGCTGATGTAAACGGAGTAAAAAGCAACCAGCAAAAGTTGGCCGATGCTGCTGTGGCGGCAAATATCCAACAAGTGGGTGATGAGGCTATCAAGAGCAATTCCCAGAAACTGGATGGTATTGCTGCTTCTGTGAATACACAGCTACTTGCGCCGGCATCTGAAAATGCAAACCAACAAACCATCTCCGCAACAGTTCTTTCTGCCAATATTCAACCCCTGCCGTCAGAGGTCTTAACGCATCAAAAGGGTCATCCAGCAGACCGCGCAGACCAGCTGCCTCAGGCTGATATGCCGAAAGACAAACTGTCCAACCATCAGCTGTTAGGTTCAACGGTTGCTCAGATCTCGGCGCTAAAGCTGGTGGACCCACAATCCTTGCAGGATTTGCAAACCCACATTGACAAGGTGCATTCAAATCTGGACAAGCTTGCTTCAAGCGTTTCATCTAAAACCTTCTCGTCCGCATTTGCTTCGTTGGTTCTGGAAACGCGTTTGCCAACAAACCATCAATTGCGGCAAAAGCCTTCAGACAACCTACCTGAAGCCAGCCAAGCGACTGTGCTGCCTGCCTTTGAAAAAAATCTACAGTCGCTGGCAGATGAGCCACTGAAGTCGTCTGACGCAACACCTCCCCACGCAGCAGATGAGTTAAATAAAGCAATGATTACAAGCGAAAAAATCGCTTCAGATGTTTCAGCCGCACCTGTCATATTTAACGCGCTAGTCAATTCAGAAATGGCGGCAACAGCAAAACCTGAGGCCATCAAGAACGACACGACGATGCTGTCGAACTTAACCCATGCCATTCATTCAGATGATGTGTGGGTGATGAAGGGCCACGGTTCAAACGAATGGGTACCTCCAGTCCCCTTTTTCAAGACTACTCTCCCGGTAGCCAATGAGGTGACCAAGGTCGACGCCGTCAGCGCTGTAGAAGCCGTGTTGATAGACGGCAGCGTCGATTGGAGAATTCTGTTGTTGTTGATTGTTTTTTTCAGCATGCCTGCTGTCATGTTTGGGCGCAGTTTGTTGTACCCCGCGCAAATATGTCAGGGCACGGGACAATTGGAGAGAAGATGGATGCAGCCAGGCTCGGATAATTCTGCGATATTGATCAATGAAGAGTCGGTTTCTCTGTCTCATAGCATTCAATTCAGTCCTTCTCATGTTTTGTTGGATGGACAGCGCTTTCCTTTTTACAAAGAGCTGAACCAAACCAGCCATTTCGCAGAAGCAACATCTGCGGGTATCAAAGGCTCTTTCAATACGCATGGCATCGCCAAAACTCGGTATACGTTTGTTTACGATCAGGCCATCCAAGAGTTACGCATAGATAAGCAATCCACCGGCATGGGCACCTTGGAGGGCAGGGTGGGCTTGCTCGAAGAAAACACTTCGTTCACTGGTCGATGTGCCAACGATTGGTTTTAGCAGTGGTCAAATATTTTGGCGTGATATTTTTTTTGTGCTTGCAGGCATGCTCGCCATCAAGCGGTAATTCGTATTTTTGTGAGGCTCAACAACCTCAGCAATTCGATGGTTTTATCCGGCATTACAGCGTGCAACTCAGCGCCGATCGATTTTGTGTTTCTTGGGAACCCGACGTCACGCACTGCGGACTCTTTAGCAAAGCAACCACCACGCCTTGGATTGTCAACAATGCCACTGGAACAAAGGCACAACTGTCTTATCAGGCCAGCATGGAAGATGATTTGGCTGATCTGAACATCACCCGCCACGAGGTGTTGTTGTTGTCACAGTCAAACGAAGAGTTCACCCGTTCAGCGGTATGGGGATTTAAGTTTTCTCAGAAAACTTTGGTCTTGACTGCAAGTAGGGAAAAAACAGACACTGACATGCTGGCGTATGCGTGTTCACCATGGCAAAAGAAGCCATGGTGGGAGTGGAGCTAGCATCCACGGCATCCACGGCATCCACGGCATCCATGCACCGTTAGATCGGTGTATGGCTTATTTTTTTTCAACTTTAGCGATGGCTTTTTTCAGGTCTTGGTATTCCTCGCATTGCTGACCGCAAATTTTCTCTAGAGATACAAGCAATTCTTTGGCTTTGGGAAGTTCTTTGTTCTGAACATACGCAATGCCCAGGTACTCATGTGCACCGCGGTGTTGCGGGTCGATTCTGAGGGCCTCTTTGTAATTGAAAATGGCTTGCGAATAGCGTTTGGCGTTGCGAAGGCTGTAGCCAAGTAAGTTGTACCCGTCTGCGTTGTTTGGATGGGCTTTGACAAACTTTTCAAGTGTTGCAATGGCTCCTGGCCAATCCTTCATTTCTATCTGATTTTTGGCTGCTCCCAAGTCAGAGCCCGCTTCGGCTGGCGGGGAAATATCGGCCGCAGATACATTGAAAATTTGAAAACAAAAATATGCGGCAATGCAATAAATATTCTTCATGGGGATTAATTTTTTGCGGTGGATGAATTCTGAATTCATATTATGCAGATAATCACGGGTTGAGCAAGTCAACTGCGGATCGCCTACAGTTGATAGACAAACCTATGACCCACCGACTGGAGCCTCTTTAACCATGAAACTCACCCCCGAGCAGCACGCCGAATTTGACCGTGAAGGTTATTTGTTTTTTCCTGGTTTGTTCACCCCAGAAGAAACTCAAAATTTGGTGCAAGAGGTTCCGAACCTGTACAGCCGCCGAGAGGCGTACAACGTGAGAGAAAAGGGCAAGGATGCAGTGCGCACCAATTTTGCTGCCCATATGTATTCAGAGCCATTTGCCAAACTGGCCCGTCATCCCCGCATGATTGATCCGGTGGAGGATTTGTTTGGCGAAAAACTGTATATGCACCAATTCAAGATCAACGGCAAGATGGCTTTTGAAGGCGATGTCTGGCAATGGCACCAAGACTACGGCACTTGGTTGAACGACGACATGATGCCTACTGAGCGCGCCATGAACGTGGCCATTTTTTTGGATGATGTCAACGAATTCAACGGCCCCTTGATGTTCATTCCCGGCAGCCACAAAAAAGGCGTGGTTGATGCCAAACACGACTTGACCACCACCAGCTATCCGCTGTGGACCGTGGATAACGATCTCATCTCCCAGCTGGTGGAGCGTGCCGGCGGCAAAAAAGGCGGCATCGTCAGCCCCACTGGCCCGGCGGGCTCCATGATTTTGTTCCACAGTTGTTTGGTGCATGCATCGGCCAGCAACCTGTCGCCTTGGAATCGGGTCAGTGTCTATTTGAGTTTGTGCGCAGTGTCTAACCACATTCGCAGACACAAACGCCCCGAGTACATCGCGCACCGCGATTTCACACCCATCGAATGCCTGCCCGACGATTGCCTGACAAAGTCATACCCTGTTGATTTGCCTTGGGCCAAGGGCTTGCCTGCCAGTGCGCTTGTCACCACGGATGTACCGATTGACCAGACCAAAACTGCTGCATGAGCCTGTACCAACAACTCCAACAACGCGCCGCTGACAACAAGCCCATCCGGGTCGCGCTGATTGGCGCTGGCAAGTTCGGCGCCATGTACTTGGCGCAAGTGCCACGCACACCGGGTGTTCATTTGCTGGGCATTGCTGATTTATCTATCGATAACGCACGAGCCAACTTGGCGCGTGTCGGCTGGCCCGCACACCAATCCACCGCAAGCAGCATAGACGATGCCTTCAAGAATGGCCTGACCTACTTGACCCAAGACTGGCAATCGCTGGTGTCACACCCTTTGGTGGATGTAGTGGTTGAATGCACTGGCAATCCAATCGCAGCGGTTGAACATTGCTTGGCGGCTTTTGCGCATGGCAAGCATGTGGTGAATGTCACCGTCGAAGCTGATGCTTTTTGCGGCCCGCTATTGGCCAGCAAAGCAGCCGCTGCCGGTGTTGTTTATTCATTGGCCTTTGGCGATCAGCCGGCGTTGATTTGCGATTTGGTGGACTGGGCCAAAACCTGTGGCTTCCCCGTGACTGCCGCTGGGCGTGGTCACAAATGGTTGCCGCATTTCAATGAATCTACGCCCGAGACTGTTTGGGCCAATTACGGACTAAGCCCTGAGCAAGCCGCGCGTGGTGGTTTGAATCCCAAAATGTTCAACAGCTTTTTGGATGGCTCTAAACCTTCGATCGAATGCACTGCGTTGGCGAATGCTACAGGCTTGCAAGTGCCCTCCAATGGGTTGTTGTATCCGCCCGCCAGCATTGAGGACATTCCTTTTGTCACCCGACCGAAAAGCGAAGGAGGCGTGCTCGAACAAAAAGGCATGGTTGAAGTGATTTCTTCGCTAGAGGCAGATGGTCGCGTCATTCCCTACGACATTCGCATGGGTGTGTGGGTCACCGTGGAAGCCGAGACCGATTACATCAAGCATTGTTTTGAAGAGTACAACGCGCATACCGATCCGTCTGGCCGTTATTTCACGCTTTACAAGCGTTGGCACTTGATCGGGTTAGAGGTCGGTATGTCTGTGGCAAGTGTGGCTTTGCGTCGAGAAGCCACGGGTGTTGCACAAGGCTGGCATGCAGACGTGGTGGCCACGGCCAAGCGCGATCTTCGTGCGGGTGAAATGCTGGACGGTGAGGGCGGCTACACCGTTTGGGGCAAGTTGTTACCTGCGAAAACCTCTGCTCGCATGGGAGGCTTGCCGCTTGGATTGGCGCACCAAGTTAAGTTGATCCGTGATGTCAAAAAAGGCCAATCACTGTGCTGGGAGGATGTCGCAATGGATGTTGCTCTCCCAGCTTACAAAGTAAGGCGTGAAATGGAAGCGCTGTTCAACGTGTGAAGTTATTGCGCTCAGCGTTTGGATAATTCGCTGCGCAAAACCTTCATCAAGAGCATCCATTCACCGCCGTTTTGTACGGTAAATGTGAACCGTTCATTCATGCCGTTGTTCATCTCTATTTCATGCCAGTGTGGAAAAACAGATATCCCGCCTTTGCGAACAGCAGTGTCGGTGAAGGAAATTTCAATGTGTATGAATGAAATTTGTTCATTGCTGTCGAATGATTTGAAATACAGACCATCAGAGAGTAAATACAGCACCCCGGTGGGTAAGGAAAAACGGCTGGTGGTGTTGGCTGGACCGTAAGCGATGATGGTTTTGTTGATCAACTCAACAGGGATGGTCTGCTGAATAATTTGTCGGGTGTCATGCGACTTGTAAAGCGCAAATGCCAACCCCACAGCCAAAATACCCAGGGCATAGGTATTGTTCAAAGTAAACACAAAGACCATGACAGCCAGCCATAAAAACGGCGTCAACAAGTCCATGCGCATTTGCCAAGGACCGCGTGAAATCAGCAGTGAACTGTTGTCTAACGTATTGGCCAGAATCAAAGGGGAAATACTGGGTTTTTGATTTTGTACATGCGGCAAGTGTGCGCCACAGTTTTGGCAAAACACATTTTCGCTGGGGTTGATAAAGTAACAGCTGGTGCAAATCATGTCAGGCTTTCGCTGTTCATCGGATTCATTGGTTCTTGGATTTGCTGCTGTCAGAGGCAGGTTTGTCTTGAGAAGCTGGATCACCAGCTGCAACTGCGGGCTCTTCATGGCCAGACAAGGGCGTGCCGTGGTCAGCGGCTGGCGTCTCATGGGCTGATTTGGCGTTTGACGTGACCTCGTGGCTTAAGAAGTTATAAATGGCCAAAGAACTCAGCACCACGGTCAAGCCACACAGCAAACCGATGATGAAAAGTATGAAACCGCCGCTGCCTTCTGTGCTGTCGCCAGCTGTGCTCGAGGCAGTCTTTTTGGATTGGGTGGACACATCGTCAATCTTTTTGGATACCGCTACCAGCCGCGATTTCATGTCCGTCACAGATTGCGTGATAGGCGCCATGTTTTTCTCCATGGCTTGTGCGGTCGCGGCATTGGCTTGCATCAGCGACTCAATTTTCGCGGTTGTGTCTTTGTAAACCGCCTCGATATTGGCGGTGTTTTGCGCGACGTTTTGGCTGAATGCTTTGAGCAATTCAATTTTTTGCTTTTCCAGCATCAACTTGAATTCTTCCGGCATACGCGCGGTGACTTCGGCTTGAGGTTTATCGACAGATTCCGCAAGCTTATCGAGTTTTGCCAAAAGCGACGTTTGGAGCGATAAGACGTCTTTGAGCACAGGCTCAAGAGGGTTGGGCTGTGATTGCACATGCGCTTGTTGCTGTGAAGCCAGCGAAATGAAGTCCAGCAAATGGGACTGCTTTACAAGCAATTGTTTGATCTCTGCCTGGTCAGCTTGCCAAAGGGCCAGCGACTCAGGATCGACAACTGCGGTGGGAACTGCTTGAGGCGCGGCAGATGTCGCATCTGAAGTATCTGGGCTATCCACAGGCTCAGTGGTGTGGGGACTGTCGGTCGGTAGGTTCAAGTCAATTTCCAGCAACGATGCGTGGTCCGCATCTGCAGGTAATTCCATTGTGAGTACCAAGTCGTCTATAGCGTCTGAGGCTGGCATGGGGGCCACAGGATCGGGCGGCGCCGAGTGTTCAACAGGTGCCGTTACGTGTTCCTCATGCACGACTGTATCGCCCAAGACAGCCTCTGGGCGTTTAACGGGCGCACCACATTTGCCACAAAATTTGGCCGTGATCGATATGGGTTTACCGCAAGCTACGCAATCCATGTTGTTACCTGTGTCTTTCATTCAGATGCATAAATTCGGCACGGAGAGTATTTACCTGAGCCAGAGTGGTGTGCTTCACATTCACGCATGACAATTTCCTCAGCCGCCTCTTGGCCTTTGTCTGTGTAAGCGTCAGCACAATAAGCCGTTTCCCCGTCAAAACTGTAGACAAAAGCTTTGTACGGTTTGTCCGCAACCTGTTTACGGTTAAATCGTTCGAACAGTTTTTTGCATTTGCCAAAAAGCGGCGGTTTGTAAAGGTCACCCAAGGATCTGAATCGCTCCGGCTTCTCTTCGGTGGCCATGTCTTTGAGTAACTGTTCATTGAACAACGGCTCTGGCGCTGCCAGGGCTGTGTTTTCTTGCAGTTCACCGTTTGAGGCGTTGTCGTTGGCGGCAATCTCAGAGCCAGGCTTGGCACTTTGCTCATGCGCGGCCAGCTCAAGGGGCAGATGTGACTGGCCCAAAGACTTTGAATAAAAGTACATCGGCACATTGATGACTGTCATCAATATGGACAATGCCAAAAATTTATTCAAATGAGTCATGTTTTTCAAAAAAAATCAATATTGACCAAGGGTTGCAAGCAAGTCTTACATGGTTGGGATCGGAAGATCATGCACAGACTTGAGGTGTCTTGCCGGCGGAATGTGTTTAAATTGAGTCAATTAAAGTAATAATTAAAAAGTAAATATGATTTGTATTAAGATATTTACAGGTTAAAAATTAATTACCAGTGTTTTATAAATGATGAATTTTTGAAAGAATTGATATGACTGACTCAGCGAATATTCAAAACACGTTGATTGTGGGCGAAGGCGTGATCTTGAATGGAACCATTCATTCGCCAGGTGTTGCTTGCATCAACGGGATCATCAAGGGGGAGATAAAGGCGTTAGAGCTGCAAATTGGGCCTGCAGGAGATGTCGCCGGCCAGATAGAGGCAAGATTGATCGATGTGCATGGAGTTCTTTCAGAAAAAATCTTGTGTCATGAACATCTGCTGATCCACCGCAGTGGCAGAGTTTCTGGGCAACTCGATTACATGAACATTGAAATCGAAAAAGGCGGCCAGTTTCAAGGAAAGATGGTACAGCACCGCAATGCCCCTCAACCAGCTAGCGGTGACGCTCAAGCCTCTGAGTAACTGTGGCTTCTTTGAGGAGAAAAAGCAATACCAAATAATTCTTTTTTTGAATGGCTCGATATTTTCATTGAGGGTTTGTCATCCTTGACACCGTTTTGTTCGTTATGGAGAACAAGATAGTTAATGGAACCTTGAATGAACAAGTCCACCCAGATCAGTGCTGATCAACAGACCTCCGAATTTGACCACCGTTATCAATACGTTCCTTCTGAACACACACCTATTCGCAACAGTTTCGAACGTTTTCGTGCGCAGCTCGCCCAAGAGGCCGAACAAAAAAGTCGGCCTGTCTCTCGCCTCTATTCTGATTTTCGCGCCATCAAAGCCTGATTCCTTTTTCCAAGTCCTGACGACTATGATTCGTCATGGCACTCAAATCCACCGTTTTTAAAGCGCAACTGCAAATTGCTGACATTGACCACGCCTACTACGCAGACCACGCTTTAACCCTCGCCAGACATCCCAGCGAAACCGACGAGCGCATGATGGTTCGTTTGGTGGCCCTGTCTTTGCAGGCTTATCAACTTCAAGCGACCTGCCAGGGTGATGGCGTACTGGCCTTTGGCGCCGGACTCTCCAATCCTGACGATCCCGACGTGTCATTGACCGATTTCACTGGACGCAAACGCCTTTGGATAGAGGTGGGTCAGCCTGAAGAAAAAGCCTTGCAGCGCGCAGCCAGTCAGTCCGATGAAGTGTGGGTGTATGCCTTTTCTTACGCGGCAGAGGTGTGGTGGAAGGGCATTGAAAATAAATTACACCGTCAAAAAAAATTGCATGTCGTGCGTATTCCGCATGAAGCATCACAGGCCATGGCCGACATGGCTGAGCGCAGTATGCAATTACAAGCCACCATACAAGAAGGTGAAATGACCTTGAGCAGCCAACGAGGCAGCATTAATTTCGAGCCTTTGACATGGCTTTAAAAGCTGCCCAAATCACGGTGATTTTTTTTGAGGAATTGAAATGTCTGAATTGATGAAATTTGTTGCGCATGGCGCAGGTGGTGAGCCGCAGGTGATGCACCTGTCCGACATGTCTGTGCCGAAACCCGCAGCCACAGAGGTGCTCATCAAAGTGGCCTATGCAGGCGTGAACCGACCAGATTGTTTACAGCGCAGCGGGCGCTATCCGCCGCCACCAGGGGCATCGCCCATTTTGGGCTTGGAGGCATCAGGGCAAGTGGTTGCCTTGGGGGAAGGCGTCACTCGGTGGAAGCAGGGGGATTGGGTATGCGGTTTGGCCAATGGTGGCGCCTATGCTGAGTATGTGTGTATTCCTCAAGGTCAGGTCTTGCCTTTGCCACCGGGTTTGTCGTTGCTTCAGGCGGCAGCGTTGCCTGAAAACTATTTCACGGTGTGGACCAATGTATTTCAGCGGGGCAAGTTGCAAGCGGGTGAAACATTTCTGGTGCACGGGGGGTCGTCCGGTATTGGTTTGACAGCGATTCAATTGGCCAAAGCATTTGGCGCACGTGTGATCTGCACAGTGGGCAACGAAGAAAAAATCCGCGCTTGCCTAGCCGCCGGTGCAGACCTGGCGATCAATTACCGCACCCAGGACTTTGCCAAAGAAGTGATGGACGCCACAGATCAAAAGGGTGTCAACATTATTCTTGATATGGTTGGCGGCGACTACATGCAGCGAAATATCAACTGCCTATCCGTTGATGGCCGGTTGGTGCAAATTGCTTTTTTGCAGCCCTCCAAAACAGAAGTGGATTGGATCGGCTTGATGGTCAAGCGATTGACTTTCACGGGTTCCACATTACGTCCCCGCACTGCGGCCGACAAAGCTCAGATGGCGAACGAACTGCATGAAAAAGTCTGGCCCTTGTTGCAACAGGGCAAGTGCTTGCCTGTGGTGCATCAGGTGTTTGATTTGCGTGAAGCGACGCAAGCGCATGAGTTGATGGAATCTTCCACCCATATCGGGAAGATCATGCTCAAAGTCGCGGGGGGATGACGATTTTGGGTTCCCGATTTATCTGGGATCAGTTTTATTTCACACACGCAGCGCAGCTGCCGTAAAGAGTGATTTCGTGGCGCTCAACTTGAAAGCCTGCGGGAGCCAATTGTTTGAGGTCCCCCGGGCAATCATGAACGTCAAATACTTTGTTGCATAGGTTGCAATGAAAGTGGTGGTGGTGGTGCAGGTGAGCCACCTCGAAGCGTGGGTTCTCCCCCGGTAAATGCACCGTGCTCAATAAACCGCCTTCTACCAATGCTTTGATGTTTCTGTAAACCGTGGCTTGACCTATGCCCGGCGAATCGCTAGCGGCTGCTTCCAGTATTTCCTGAGCAAGCAAAGGACGATGCGCCTTTTGAATGGCGTTCAGTATGGCTGTGCCTTGCTTGGTAATCCGTTCCATGTTGACAATGCTTTGTGGTTTGTTGATAATGAGTTATCGTTATCAGAAATTGGAGACCCATTATGGCATTTTCCCCCGAATTTAACCCTTTGAACGCGCGGCGTGCAGGTGTTTTTTTGCTGTTGGTGTGCGTTTGCCGCATTGCATCGGCGCAATCACAGCAGTCATCCGAGTCACCGCAGCTCTATGAAATCACCGTGACAGCTAATCCACTGGGCAACGCAGAGGGCATACAAGCTGTGCAAGTGTTGCAAGGTGATGATCTGTGGCAAGAGAGGCAAAGCACGCTGGGTGAAACACTGGGCCATTTGCCCGGTGTCAGCAGCAGTTACTTTGGCCCCAATTCCAGCCGGCCGGTGATTCGCGGCATGGACGGCGACCGCATCAAAATTCTCAACAACAGCGTGGAATCGCAAGATGTTTCCTCACTCAGTAACGACCATGCGGTCCCCCATGATGTGTTGAGTGTCGAACGCATCGAGGTGTTGCGGGGGCCGTCGGCCATCATGTATGGAGGCAGTGCCGTGGGCGGTGTGGTCAATTTGATCGACAACCGCATTCCAACGGCACCCATGGACGGCATCAGTGGCAGAACCGAAGCGGGTTGGTCCAGTGGCAACAAGGAAAGAAGTGCTGCGGTGTTGCTAGAGGCAGGCAATGCCAGTTTTGGGCTGCATATCGATGCCTTTGGCCGAAAAAGTGACGATGTGTCGGTACCCGACACCATGGCATGCAGCAAATCCGGTTCGGCCAGCAGCGCCAAAAAAATATGCAATTCCAGCAACCGTGCGAATGGTTACGCGATTGGCAGTTCTGTTTTTTGGGACAGCGGCCATGTTGGCTTAGGGGTGAACAATTACCGCAGCGATTACGGCACGGTGGCAGACGATTTGGTGACCGTTGGCATGCAATCTGACCGCTATGCCTTGGATGCAGAGTTGAGGCCCGCCGGTTTTGTTGAGCGCATTCGCACCCAATGGAGCAGCACGGATTACCAGCACACGGAATACGAAGATGGCAGTACTGGCACCGTGTTTAAAAAATCGGGCCATGAGTTCAGGCTGAGTGCGCAACACCAGGCATGGCAAAGCCCGATGGGCAAGTTAGAAGGCGTGTTGGGTTGGCAAAGCAATGGCTCTGATTTTGAGGCCGATGGCGACGAAGCCTTCATGCCGTCGACCAACACCAAAGAATATGCGCTTTATCTGGTGGAAGAACTGTCACCGACTTGGGGCAAGTTCAGCCTGGGCTTGCGTGCTGAACAGGTCAAGGTCAAGGGGGATGCATTTGCTGCCGGCTTCGATTCAGACAATGTAGCAGCCACTTCGAAGCGCTTTACCCCCTTTAGCGCGTCGATAGGCAGTTTGGTTTATCTCAGCCCCACTTTAAAACTCACCGGTCATTTGGCCCGCACCCAAAGAGCACCGAAAGACTATGAATTGCGCGCCAATGGGGTGCATATTGCAAGTGATGCGGCTGAGTTAGGGACACCGACTTTAGCTACCGAAAAGGCTTGGCAGGCGGACATCGGTTTGGGCTGGGCACAGGGGCCGCACACTGCACAGCTCAATTATTTTCAAAACCGGTTTGACAACTACATTGGCTTGATTGCAACCGGAGCAGAGCATGATGACTACGATGTGTACCAGTTCACCGCCGCCCGCGCTGAATTCAAAGGCATAGAGGCGGTGGGCGACTGGCGCGTGATCGGACAAAACGGCTGGCTGCCGTCTGAGGGTGACGCGGTATGGCGAATGAAATGGCGTGCCGATGCGGTCAGAGCCACTTACCTTGACAGCGGGCTGGCTGTGCCGCGCATTCCTGCCGCGCGCTTGGGCACCACTTTGCTGCGCGAGTCTGGCCCATGGCGTATGTCCTTGGGTGCCGAGTACAACGCCAAGCCCCGCCGTGGTGAAAACCAAGCGGCAAGCAGCGCCTATACCTTGTGGAATGTCTATATGAGCTACCGCCAGAAAATAGCTTCCTCGCAAGCCATTTGGTTTGCCCGAGTCGATAACCTGACAGACGCGCTGGCTTATTCGGTCACTTCCATCCTCACCACCACCGCTCAGGACGCAACCTCAGGCCGTCCCAAAGCACCCTTGCCCGGCAGATCCTTCAAACTGGGCTTGCAGTTGTTTTTTTAAACCACACAGAAATTTCACATGATTTTGTGGGTTTGATTTGTGCATTAAGCTTTGTTATTTTTCATGGTGTGATTTTTTAAAAATGGGGTTCTCATGAAATGTTTTCTCACGGCAACCAGTTTGGGGCTTTTATGCTTGGCTGGCCCTCATGCTTTTGCCCAAGACAAACATGCGCATGCCGCCCATTCCCATGGCGTCGGTTCGCTGGAACTCAGCGTACAAGCGGGTAAGGTCAGCGGGAGTTTTGAAATACCCATGGAAAGTTTATTGGGCCACGAGCATTTGCCGCGCACCGAAGCACAGAAAAAAGCCATGGCCAATTTGCAATCTGCCTTGGCCTCTGCTGATTACTTCATAGCCCTGCCTGCTGCCGCACAATGCAAGCAGATTTCTCTCAAAGCCAGTTCCAGCATGTTTGAGGGAAAAAAATCTGAACATTCCGACTTGGACATTGATTTTTCGTTTGACTGTGCCCAACCGGCAGCACTGACTGAGTTGCGTATTTCGCTGTTCAGCAAGCATGCTCGATTGAAATCCTTGAAGGCAGACATGGTGGGGCCCAAGGGACAAAAATCGGTCACCCTGACTGCCAAAGATCCTGTTTTACGCTTTTGAGCTCCCCCGCACTTTCACTGTCGCAGTTGTCACACGCTTGGCCGGGGCGCCCAGCGTTGTTTGATATCGACCATTTGACCTTGTCGCAAGGGGAGCATTTGTTTATCCAAGGCCCCAGCGGTTGCGGCAAAAGCACGTTGTTGTCCTTGCTCGCTGGGGTCCAAGCCCCGCAAACCGGTGTGTGTGAAGTGCTCGGTTTCAACATGGCAAAGCTCAGCTCTGTAGAGCGCGACCGCTTGCGTGGAGAACACATCGGGGTTGTTTTCCAGCAGTTCAATTTGTTGCCGTATTTGGATGTTGAAAGCAACGCCTTGATACCAACACGTTTGTTCGCCAGCCGTGCCAAGGCATCGGCCGCGCATTGGGGCAGTCCTTTGCAACAAGCCAAAGCCTTGGCCGATACCTTGCATCTGCCCTCACATGTGTGGCACCAACCGGTTCATCAGTTGTCGGTTGGGCAGCAGCAACGCGTGGCGGCGGTTCGCGCATTGATGGGTGCGCCACGTTTGTTGATTGCTGACGAACCCACCTCTGCACTGGACGACGACAACCAATTGGAATTCATTGATTTGTTGCTCCATACCGCACAACAACAAAATGCCAGCGTGGTGATGGTCAGCCACAACGCCCGGCTGGCCTCGAGGTTTCATCAGGTGTTCAAAATGCAACCAAGGGTAGTCACATGAAGCTATGGCTGTCTTTGGCATGGCAAAGCGCCTGGTCGCGCCGTTTTGCATTGTTTCTGGTCGTGCTGTCGGTGAGCGTGTCGGTGTTGATATTGCTGGGCGTGCAGCAGTTACGCGAAGACGCCAGGCGCAGTTTTTCCAACGCCTTGAGCGGTGTGGATTTGATTGTCGGGCCGCGCGGCAGTGCCACCGAGTTGATGCTCTACAGCGTGTTTCAAATTGGGCGTCCTTCCCGCAACATGGGCTTTGCCGGATTTGAAGACATACAGCGCTTGCCCCAAGTTCGCTGGGCAGTACCCATACAACTGGGTGACACTTACCAAGGGCATCCGGTGTTGGGTACCACCGCCACTTTGTTCAAGGAATTCAAAAGCCAGGGCAGGGGGCTTGAATGGGCGCAAGGTCATGCCTTTGGGAATCCGGCCGAGCGGCCCCAAGCCATGTCGGAATTGGTACTGGGTGCTGAGGTGGCCAGGCAATTCGGTCACCAAGTGGGCGACAAACTGGTGCTGACCCACGGGGCTGGCGGCGGCCCTGAAGACACTGACCATGACGACCATCCGTTAATTGTTGTCGGGATACTTAAACCAACAGGCGCTCCCATTGATCGAAGTGTGTTGATCAATCTGGAGGGTTTTGAAGCCATGCACCAAGGCTGGGGCATGGGTATTTCACCCAAGTCTTTGAAGTCTGCCGCCGCTGCCTTGCCACAGACGCAAAACGTCAGTGAATTGCAGCCCGTGAGCTTATCCGCCGTATGGGTGGGCTTGCACAACCGTGGTGAAGTTTTTTCTGTGCGCAGAAAAATTGAAAGCATGAACCGCGACCCGTTGATGGCGGTCTTGCCCGGTGTGGCGCTTGACGAGCTTTGGCAAGTGGTCAAAGTGGTGGAGAACAGTTTGGTATTGATCGGCTTCATGGTGGCGGTCAGCGCCATGCTGAGCGTGGCCGCCGTCTTGCTTGTGGCGATGAGTGGTCGGCGCAAAGAACTGGCTATTTTGCGAGCCATGGGCGCAGCACCACGCGCCTTGTTGGGTTTTGTGTTGCTAGAGTCTGTGCTGGTGTGCTTGGTGGGTATAGTTTGCGGATACATCGTTTGCCAATGTTTGATGTGGGCTGCTCAGGACATGCTCAGAACCGGTTTTGGTGTCATGGTGCAACCGGGCATACCTTCTATGGACAGCCTCATCAGCTTGAGCGCCTTGTTCGCTGTGTCGGTGCTGGCCAGTTTGCTGCCAGCTTGGCGTGCGTATCGTTTGTCGTTGATGGACGGACTTCATCCGCCATCTGTTTGAATGGGGAGTCGCCATGAAAGCCAGTGTTGAACGTTTGAAGCGCCGTGAATTTGCTTTTTTCTTGGGGTCGCTGGCGCTGTCTTGGCCAGTCCTTGCTGAAACCGAGGGCTATAAAACCATCGATTGGAATGATTTGATGCCCGACCCTTGGGTCAAGGAAATGACCAAGGAAATGGCAGCCATCAGCAAGTTGTCTTATTTGCAAGACACCAGCGACGAGGCCAATAAAGCCATGAATGCCATCCGGAAAAAGCTGGACGAAGCGCCTATAGTGAAATCGCAGATCAATAAAAAAGTGCGGTTGCCCGGCTATGCCGTGCCTTTAGACGCCGACCGGTCAGAAAAGCGCGAGTTTTTATTGGTCCCGTATTTTGGTGCCTGCATACATACGCCACCGCCACCTGCCAACCAAATTGTGTTGGTGCGCCCCACAGCACAAAGCAAAATTAAGAAAATGCCCGAGTCTATGGACGTGCTGTGGGTCGAGGGCGAACTCAAAGAAGGCCGCGTCAGCACCTCTCAGGGGGTGAGCGGCTATTTGCTCGAAGCGATCAGCATTGCACCTTACGAAACCAAGCCCGCCAAGCGCTGACTTACAATGCCAACTGGCCTGAGGTGGTTAAGGGTTAACATTCCCTGCAATTTTGTTGCGGGAGTAAGCCTGTAGATGGCCGGTTTGCCGGGCAACCAATGGCATCCCATTTTTAAATTCTTGAATGAAAGACGCACATGGCAACCAATATGGATCAATCCAATAACCTCGTGATCGGTAACGGCGTGACGTTCAAGGGCACTTTGAATGTCCCCAAGAAAGCGACCATCTACGGCACTGTTGACGGCGAACTGACTGCTGAGGAAATTTTTATTGGGCAATCCGGAAAAATCACGGGAAAAGTGACGGCCCGCAGCATTGAAGTTGAAGGCGAATTGCATCAAGTGATTCATTGCCGTGACCACTTGCATATTCGTGCCACTGGTAAAGTTTCCGGCAAATTGGAATATTCACAAATCCAGATCGAGCGTGGCGGTGAATTCCGCGGTGAAATGCAGCAAGTGGGCGCTGCCCCGGTTTATCCATCAAGCAATGCCCCAGGTGCTTCCAAGCCTGGTGCACTGAGTGCAACAACACCAAGCGGTGCTTCTGCCACAACACCATCGGCCAGTAAAGACTAACCTACCTGAAATCGTTTTCGCACGGACCTTCCGGTGATGCTTTCATACACAGACAGCTGATCCCGAAGGTCTTTAGTCCTTTCTTTTCAATCCCTCTGGTCGCGGTACTTCTTAATATCAAGCTGGCGTCGTCGTTGGACCATCCCGAACGAACGCCTTTACGAGTTGAGCGCTAGAGCAGTGGCAAGATATCTCTTAAGTTAGCACCGCTGTGGCTTGGGCGAGGCCCCAAGGTTTCGAAGGGCAAACCTTGTCGATTGACCCAAAAGCTTTTGAAGCCAAACCAAGTCGCACCCAATGCATCCCAGCTGTTGCTGGACACAAACAACACTTCTCGAATGTCGGTCGGGTAATGGTGAGCAACCAAGCCGTAACTTTGCGGAGAAGTTTTAAATTGCCGGACTTCGTCCACTGACAACACTTTGTCTATCAAACCATTTATTCCCGCGCTGCTGACCGCTGAATTGAGCATGTCTGGGCTGCCGTTTGAGAGGATGGCGCAGCGCATGCCTGCTTTTTTCAGCGATTGCAGCACTTCTAAATTTTCCTCAAACGGCTGCAAGTGGGAATACTGGTCCATCAGCTGTTTTTGTTTGGCGGGCGTTAACTCAAGTTGAAGCCGCTGACAGCTGTATTGCAAGGCCAATCTCGTCACATCCCAGAATGATTGGTAATGGCGGCTTCCCATCGGATTGAGCGGGTCGCTCAGGGAAATAAGACGGCTGTACTCAATTTGTTTATCGCGCCACAACACGGACAGGGCTGTGCCTTGGCCAGGAAATAACGCCTCGGCCATAGCGCCCACGGAATACACATCAAAAAGCGTGCCGTAGGCATCAAACACTACCAGTCGAATCATGGTTGCTCCTGCGATGAGGTCATTTGCAATGAATATCGGCACGCCGTGGCGAAGTCACGGGTTTGCAAGCCCCCATCGTATACTCAATTCATGAAAATACTTGTTCTCAACGGCCCCAATTTAAACTTGCTTGGCACCCGTGAACCCGAGCTCTACGGGGCCAATACGCTTGATGATGTTCATGCCTTGTGCACACAAACTTCTCGCGCCTTGGGGTTTGAAGCCGACTGTTTTCAGAGTAACCATGAAGGCGAGTTGATCGACAAAATCCATGCCTATGGCAAGATGCACAAAGAGGGTTTGGCGCTTGGCGCTGTGTTCAACCCGGGGGCGCTGACCCATACGTCTGTGGCTTTGCATGATGCCATCAAGGGTTGCGGACTGCCAGTGATTGAAGTGCATATTTCCAACGTCCATGCCCGCGAAAGTTTTCGACACCATTCCTTTATCTCGCCCGTAGCGCGAGGCACAGTGATTGGCTTAGGTATACATGGCTACGAATTGGCCATCCGCGGCCTGGTGGCGGTCTCACAATGAAGCTGCCGGTTTTATGCTTACTGATCGCCGGTATGTTGCCGGTGCTCAGCACCGCCATCGCCAAATGGGGGTTTCGTGAATTCGACAACCACAATCCGCGCGAATGGTTGGCTCGCCAAACCGGTTTTCGCGCCCGTGCCAATGCCGCCCAGCACAATGCATTCGAGGCATTTCCCTTTTTCGCAGTCGCGGTTATTCTCGGGCTGGGGTTGTCCTTAGATGAAACTGTATTGAGCCGCTATTGCCTGATTTTCGTGGCGGCACGTGTTCTGTATTTGGTTGCCTATTTGGCAGACTTGGCCATTTTCAGAACCTTGTGTTGGGTGGTGGCTTATGCCAGTTGCTTGGCCATTTATGTGCATATGTTGGTTTAGCAACCAAGCCTGACCCTTATTCTTTGATCACTTTGCATGCGCCTTTGATATTTCTTTTTTCTTTCATCTGCTCGCAGCGTTCCATAGCTTTGCGCTCGGCAACCGCTGACATCTTGACGTAAATAGAGCAGGTGAAAATCATTTTTTCTTGGTCCATGTTGCTGTCATAACTGGTCACGCAGCGGCCTATGTCACCGAGGTTGGGTTTTTCATGGCGGTAAGCCTCTTGCAGTGCGCCGGGTAAATCGTGCAAGTGCACAGAGGGGTATACGTAGGGCTCAGCAATTAATGTGGTGGTCACACTGCAAAGAGCCGCACAAAGCATCAGGGGCAAATTTTTTTTCATGCTGTCGATCTTAAGCCACACAACATGTCATCCGACTGACATCGCACGGCGTTGCTCTGTTGATGTGCAGTATTGGCCCATCACTAACCCCAAGGAGACTGTATGAAACGACTCACGCCTCTTGTCTTTTTAGTATTAATTATTTCTTCTGTGTCGGGAGCCTTGGCAGATAAGCCGCGTTGGCAGCACCATGACCGCACCGTGCTTAAACTGCAAACACATGGCGGTGGCGGATATAGGCATGGGTATGGTGGTAGTTACAGGCATGGGCATAGCGGCAAGCACCATGGACACGGCGGGGCGGGATGGTCACCACTGGCAACCGTTGCCATTTTGGGCTCGGCGGTTTATTGGGCCAATACCTATTCGCCGCCTTCGGTCACTACTGTCGTCGTAACGCCTTCCGTCGTTTACAGTCCACCAAGAGTGGCTTATTTTTGCCAAACCAGTCAGCAGTATTACCCGGTCGTTCCGGTGTGTCAGGTGCCTTGGCAAATGGTGAGCTACTGATACTCACAAAGACACGATAGATTTTTCCCCTTGGCGTTGCGAATGACGCAGCGTTGCGCCGAGCTTTTCGATTTCCACGCTCGCACGCTTGCTGGCGTAGACCTTGCGTTTCAGCCAGTCAATTTCTTCTTCCAAGGTTTTGTCAGAGGACAAACTGCGGAACCAGGTTTTTCTGTCGCCGTCCCAACGGTAGCCACGTGCTTTCAACAAGTCCTTTGTGTCGAAAGGAGAGCCCAAGGCAGACAAGCGCACTTGCGGTTGGTTAAGCGTTTCAAGCAGTTGCAACAACACCGGTTGCTGGCTTTGTGGCAACACCATATGAAGCAACTCCAACAATGCCCAGCAGTCCATTTCAGCCCGGTGCGCATCATAAAAGTAGCCCTGCGTTTGCAGCAAATATTCCAATTTGGCTGAACCCATGCCTTCAGCTTTCCAGTCAATATCTTTGATGCTGCAGGCCCAATTTTTGTTTTCAAATTCGGGCCATCGTTGCTCGACAAACGGGCGGTCAAAGGCTGCGTTGTGTGCAATCACCACCGATGCCTCAGCCAACATGGATTGCACCTCGAGATCATTAATGCGTTTGCCGTGCACCATGTCATCGGTGATATGGTGAACTGCGGTGGTCTCCGGCGGAATAGGAACGCCTGGGTCTTCGAGTTCATCAAACACTTTCAACACACGGTGCAGTTGCCCAGTTTCCGGATCGAATTCAAACAAAATCATTCCCAACTCAATCACCTTGCATTGCAAGGTGTTGAGCCCCGTGGTTTCAGTGTCAAGCACAATGCCCTTGAGCAGTCGTCGGCCATGTGGCGCATCGGCAAACACTTGCTTGGGTTGCAGTCTGCGAAGTACGCGGTAATCAGGGTGCAAGTCAAGTGACAAAGCCATGTTGGCGGCTTGGCTGTCGTCAGGGATGTTGGGATTCATAAAATGGGCTGCGTGAAAACTTCAGATAGTCAGCAACAAAGTGTAAGCGCTGGGCAGATTTGGTTTGGCTAACGCAGTGGATCGTGGCTTGCTCGCCCATGGCAAGCACAGTCGTTTTACTTAGGCTATCAATCGCCAGTTCCTTGACCCATGCGCTTGATGGCCAGGGCACACGCGGGCACCAAAGCCGGTCCGGCATAAATCAAACCGGTGTATATCTGAACCAGATCGGCACCGGCTTGGATTTTTTCCACCGCATCCTCTGGTTGCATCACACCGCCCACGCCAATGATCGGAAATTGCGGCCCCAGGTGCTGCCTGACATAACGAATGACTCGGTTACTGGCTTGGCGCACTGGCGCTCCAGACAAGCCACCGGCTTCGTTGGCGTGCGGCATGCCTTGAACCGCTTCGCGAGACAAAGTGGTGTTGGTGGCAATCACTCCCCAAGCATTGTCAGATGGCGCCCCGTTATGCATACAGCATTGGCGCAGGGTGTTGCACAGTTGTTCAAGCTGGAAATCATCTAGATCAGGAGCTATTTTGATAAAGACCGGCACATGGCGTTGGTGTTTGAGGGCAAGTGTTTGTCGATGGCTCTGCAACATTTCAAGCAATTGCACAAAGGCTTGATCGGTTTGCAGTTGACGCAAATCTTGGGTGTTAGGGCTGGAGATATTGACCGTGATGTAGTCGGCGTGTGGATACACCGCTTCCAAGCACAAACGGTAATCTTCGTTTGCGTTAGCGATGGGAGTAGCTGCATTTTTGCCAATGTTCAAACCCAACAACATGGGCGAGTTGGCATATTGTCTGAAGCGCGCCTGTGTAACGTGGGACAGAAAGCTTTCTAAACCACCGTTGTTAAAACCCAGTCGGTTGATCAAGCCGCGGGCTTTGGGCAAGCGAAACATACGCGGCTTGGGATTGCCCGGTTGCGCCACAGGTGTGACGGTTCCCACCTCGACAAATCCAAAGCCCATGTGTTGCCAAGCATCTATGCAACGGGCGTTTTTGTCTAAGCCTGCTGCCAAGCCAATCCGGTTGGGAAATGTCAGCCCGCACAGTTGCACAGGGTCGCTGATTTTTTCTTGCTTATAGGCATAGCGAAGCGGGCTGTGTTGGGTGGCTGCCAGCCATTGCAAGGTGTGGTCGTGAACCACTTCTGGGTCGGCAGCAAACAGCAGGGGGCGAAGCAAGGCGTAGGGCAACACTGACATGGATAATCCGTCAAAGATGAATAAGGAATTGTCACCGATGAACCAGACTGGCCAAACGCAGGACGAATTAAAAACACTGGTGGCGCAAGCTGCTTTGAACTATGTGGTGCCAGGGGAATATTTGGGTGTGGGAACCGGCTCAACCGTGAATCTGTTCATCGATGCATTGGCAGCCAGTGGCATTGCCATCAAAGCGGCGGTATCGAGTTCAATCGCCTCTACCCAAAGACTGCAGTCATTGGGTGTGCCGGTGGTGGACCTGACGCTGGTATTGCGCATGGCTGTGTATATCGACGGCGCCGATGAGATTGATGCCAACGGCTTCATGGTCAAAGGGGGAGGCGCTGCTTTGACCCGGGAAAAAATTGTGGCGGCGCAAGCTGATCGGTTTGTGTGTATTGCCGATGCCTCCAAGCGCGTCGAAGTATTGGGCACATTTCCTCTGCCGGTAGAAGTTATTCCCATGGCCGCACCGGAATTGATGCGGCAATTTTCGCTGCTGGGTGGTCAAGCCAAATTGCGCATGGTCAACGACCAGGCTTTTGTCACTGACAACGGCCAGCATTTGTTGGATGTGGTGGGCTTGCGCATCAACGACCCGCTGGGTTTTGAAAACAAAGTTAGCCAGTGGCCAGGCGTGGTCACGGTAGGCGTGTTTGCGCACCAAAGAGCGCATGTATGTTTGCTGGGCACCACTCAAGGCGTGCAAACCTTGGTTTACGACTGATGCGCCATGCCTTGGTGCCGAAGCAGTGCATCTAGGTTGGGCTCGCGGCCGCGAAATGCCTTGAAAGACGCCATGGCGGGACGACTGCCGCCTGCTTCCAAAATTGCACGTCTGTAGCGTCTGCCGGTCTCCACGCTGTGCTGACCGTCTGCTGTGCTGCTTTCCTCAAATGCAGCGTAAGCATCCGCACTCAACACCTCGGCCCATTTGTAGCTGTAATAACCTGCGGCATAACCGCCTGCAAATATGTGGCTGAAAGAATGGGGCATGCGATTAAAGGCAGGCGGGTACATGACCGCGACTTCTTCGCGCACTTGCTGCAACACATCCAGTACCCGGATGTCTTGGGCCGGTAAGGTGTGCAAATACATGTCCAACAATGAAAACTCTATTTGACGCAAAGTTTGCAAACCGCTTTGGAAATTCTTAGCAGCAAGCATCTTGTCAAACAATGCGCGCGGCAATGGTTCGCCGGTGTCCACATGCGCAGTCATGTGTTTAAGGACAGACCATTCCCAGCAGAAATTCTCCATGAATTGGCTCGGCAATTCGACCGCATCCCATTCCACGCCGCTGATACCAGAGACATCGCGCTCGTTGACTTGGGTGAGCATGTGGTGCAGGCCATGGCCGCATTCATGAAACAAGGTGATCACATCGTCGTGCGTGAGCAAAGGAGGTTGTCCGTTGATACCCTCTGCAAAATTACAGACCAAATGCGCCACAGGTGTTTGCAAATGACCGGTGTCAGGGCGTAGCCAACGAGCGCGTACGTCGTCCATCCAGGCACCACCACGCTTGCCTTGTCTGGCGCCTGGGTCAAGATAAAACTGGCCCACCAATTGGCTTTGCCGTTCTATCCGATAAAACAAAACGCCGGGGTGCCAGACGGGGGCATGGTCTTGTCGGATGGCCACTTCGAACAATGTTTCGACAATTTTGAACAAGCCTTCAAGCACCTTGGGCGCGGTGAAATACGCTTTGACCTCTAAATCGCTAAAGGCATAACGCGCTTGCTTGAGTTTTTCGCCGACAAAGGTCCAGTCCCAAGCATGAGGGTTTGACAGCTGCAAATGGTCTGCGGCAAATTGGCGCATCTCAGCCAGATCAGTAACGGCATAAGGTTTGGCGCGCATCGCCAAGTCGCGCAAAAAACCCACCACATGCTCAGGCGACTCGGCCATTTTGCTGGCCAAAGAAACCTGTGCATGGTTGTCGTAGCCCAGCAGTTGGGCTTCTTCCTCTCTGAGTTGAAGAATTTCAATCAATAAGGCGCTGTTGTCGAATTGCAGATGATCGGATAGCTCAGAGGCGCGGGTGGCGTATGCGCGGTACATTTTTTCGCGAACAGCGCTGTTGAGCGCATATTGCATGACCGGCATATAGCAAGGCATTTTCAAGGTCAGTTTGTAGCCGTTTTGCCCCTCAGCCAACGCCAGCGCGCGGGCAGTATCCAGCACATCACTTGGAATACCAGCGGCGTCATCGTCCGTGATGGTCATGGACCATGCGTCAGTCGCATCCAAGACATGCTCGCTGAACAGTTGGCTGATTTCTGCCTGGCGTTCTTGGATGGCTGCGAAGCGCTCTTTTGCGAGGCCACTCAGTTCAGCCCCAGACAAGACAAAGTTGCGCAGTGCCAGGGTTCTGGCGTGGCTTTGTTCTGGGTTCAAGCTGTCCGGTCGAATGGCTTTGTATTTGGCGTAGAGCGCTTCATTGGCGCCCAGACGTGTCCAAAACTCGGTGACTTTCGGCAGTTGCGCGTTGTAGGCCGCACGAAGTTCGGGCGTGTCAGCCACAGATTGCAAATGGCTGACAGCGCCCCAAGCGCGCCCCAGTTGTTCGGTGGCGGTGTCCAACACAAGTGAGATGCGAACCCAATCCGCAGGGAAATCATCTTGTGTCACTGTGAGCAGTGCTGCATCTGCTTGTTGCAGCAATTGCGCGATGGCCGGTTCAAC
The DNA here is from genome assembly GCA_027488735.1 of Comamonadaceae bacterium. Lineage (GTDB taxonomy): Bacteria > Pseudomonadota > Gammaproteobacteria > Burkholderiales > Burkholderiaceae_C > Limnohabitans. Next base: position 296,513 of record JAIYBB010000004.1, read on the forward strand.
GTCGGCAGGTGTGATGCGGTCAAACAGCGGAAGCGCAGAAAAGTCGAGCAGTGGGTTTGTCATGCGGTCAAGAAGAAGCGTGGAGTTCGGCAGATGCCAAGGTATTGACCAGCAACATGGTGATGGTCATGGGGCCTACGCCTCCGGGCACAGGGGTGATGTAGGAGGCAACTTGTTTGACGCCCTCGTAGTCCACATCGCCACACAACTTGCCCTCGTCATCACGGTTCATGCCGACGTCGATCACCACAGCACCGGGTTTGACCATGTCTGCCGTGATTATGTTGCGCTTGCCGACAGCGGCGACGATGACATCGGCTTGCAGCGTATGCGCTTTTAGATCGGGTGTGGCGCTGTGGCAAATGGTGACCGTGGCATGTTCTTGGAGCAGCATCAGTGCCATGGGCTTGCCCACAATATTGCTGCGACCAATGACCACGGCATGTTTGCCTTTCAGCGAAAAGCCAATGTGCTCAAGCATCTTCATGCAACCGTGGGGCGTGCAAGGCCAGTAGCCAGGCAAACCGGTCATGAGTGCGCCGGCGCTGGCGACATGAAAACCATCCACATCTTTTTCTGGGGCAATGGCTTCGATGACTTTTTGGGAATTGATGTGGGCAGGCAAAGGCAATTGCACCAAAATGCCGTGAATACTGTTGTCATGGTTCAGTGCGTGTACCCGTGCCAGCAATTCTGCTTCTGTCATGGAAGCATCGTGTTTTTCCAGCAGTGAATGGATACCTGTTTGTTCGCAAGCTTTGACTTTGTTGCGCACATAGACCTGGCTGGCGGGGTTGTCCCCGACCAAAATGACCGCAAGACCTGCAGTGACACCACGCGTTTGAAGGGATTTGACTTTGTCGCTGACTTGTTGGCGTAACAGAGCGGAGAGGGCGTTGCCGTCAATGATGGATGCTGTCATGGTTCAGGCCTTGGTGGAGTTCGGACTAAGGGCGATTTTGAGCAAATCAGCCACGGTGTTGGCGTTGAGTTTTTCCATGATGTTGGCGCGGTGTGCCTCCACGGTTTTGATGCTGATACCTAGGTCGTCAGCGATTTGCTTGTTCAAGCGGCCAGCGACGATACGTTCTAGCACTTGCGATTCACGCGCAGTCAGTTTCCCCATCAGAGCATCTCTGTTGGCGGCGTGCTGATAATCCGCAAAGGCTCCGCGGGCTTGGTCCAGCATGCGTTCGACCACGCTCAGCAATTCTTCTTCTTTGAAGGGTTTGGGGATGAAGTCCATCGCGCCCTTTTTCATGGTGGTGACCGCCATGGGCACATCGCCATGGCCAGTGATGAATACGATGGGCAGAGGAGATTTGCGCTCAATCAAGCGGTCTTGCAATTCAAGCCCGGTGATACCCGGCATGCGGATATCCACCAACAGGCAAGCGACTTCGCGCGGGTCATAACGGCTCAGAAATGATTCGGCAGAATCAAAGCAACGTACCCTGTAGTCTTTGCCTTCAAGCAACCATTGCAATGAATCACGCACAGCTTCGTCATCATCCACCACGTAGATGTTGCCTTTTTTGGGAATCAAGCTCATCAGTTACTCCAAAGACTATAAAAAAATACGAATATCAAGCAGAGATCATGGCGGGTTTGGCGGGTAGCCAAAACGAAAAACGGCAACCGACAATGACCGATCCATTGTAGATGTTCTCGGCATGCATACGCCCTTGGTGCGACTCGATGATGGTGCGGCATAAATTTAAACCAATGCCCATGCCTTCGCTCTTGGTGGTGTAGAAAGCCTCAAATACTCTGGCCATCACTTCGGCGGGCATGCCCTCACCGCTGTCGGTCACAGAAAACAACACCACATCTTGTTGTTCGATCACTTTGGGGACGATTTGCAATTCCACATGCCGCTCATTCACAGGGCGCTTTGAATGTTCAATAGCTTCAGCAGCGTTCTTGAGCAAATTAATCAACACTTGCTCAATCAAAATTGGATCAACCAAAATTTTGTTGATACGGTCTGACACATACAAACTTAGTCGCACGTGTCGGCGACGCAATTCAATATCAGCTAATTCCACCGCTTCGGTCACCATCGGGGCAATCAAAGTCAATACACGGTTGGTTTCACTGCGTCTGACAAAACTGCGTATGCGTTGGATGATTTGGCCTGCACGTTGCGCTTGGTGTGAGGTTTTTTCCAAAGCCTTGAGCAATTCTTCTTCGCTGATTTGTTTGCCCTGCAAGCGAGTCAACATGCCGTTGCAGTAATTGGAAATTGCGGTCAGAGGCTGGTTGAGTTCATGGGCAACACTGGATGCCATTTCGCCCATGGTGATCAAGCGACTGGCCGATTGGGCTCGTTCGGCTTGTAGCGCAGCTTGCTCCTCGGCGTTACGCCTGGCGGTGATGTCGGTGGAAATCACCATTTGTGCCAATCTTCCGTCCACCCAGTTTAAATATCGCGAACGAACTTCAAGCCATTTGTTCAATCCCGACAGATAAATTTCAGAGTTCTCGGTTTTGGCCTGCGTCAAGGCGACGCCAGGCATGCCCGCCAAATCGTCCACCGACTCATCGCGACTGGATTTGTCAGTCACGAGCAATCCCGCTTGTTTGACCAAATTCAAATGCCCATCGCTTTGGCTGCCAAACCATTGGCGATACAGCTTGTTGGCAAACAAAAGCTCTGTGCTGCCAAGCGGTGTGACCGATACCGATGCGTCCAAAGCTTCCAACACGGTGGTGAACCGCTCATAGGACGCTGACAATTGTTCACGGATGCGGTTAGGTTCGGTGATGTCGGTCATGGACGTCATCCAACCGGTTTGTTGCCCGTAGGCATCGATCAGCGGGGAGACATACAGGCGGGCGTCAAAAAAAGTACCGTTCTTGCGCTTGACTTTGATTTGAAAACCGCTGAGTGTGGTGCGGCCACTGAGTTGGTCTTCCAATTTGGAATGCATCATTTGATGATCTTCCTCGGGCCAATAGGGGAATGGTGAGCGCAAACCCACCAATTCTTTGTCTGTCCACCCGGTCATTTGACAAAAAGCGGCGTTCACATAGGTGATGCGTCCGTTCATGTCCATTGCCCGCATGCCGGTCAGGATGGAGTTTTCCATCGCGCGGCGAAAATTGGTTTCGGCCACCAAGGCTTCTTGCGCTTGCAGACGGCGACGGGTGTGACGCCATGTGCCGATCAACATCCAAGTGGTCATGCCACTGAGCAGCAGCACCAACCAAAACAATCCGCTGCCAATCAGAACTTGCGAAGTCCGGTAGGCTTGGGCGCGCAATTGCAAACTGTTGCCGACGGTGGAGACCGGTACGCTGTATTCGTAGGCTTTGCTTTCCCAAGGCGCATAGTCAAACACACCGACGCGCGGCTTGATGGTTTGACCTGCGAGTAAATTATTTTCTGCGTCAACCAAGGCCACCGCGTGTCTGGCTGTCACTTCAGTGGGAACCGCAAACCTCAGCAAATTTTCAAGGTTGTAATCAACCAACACGATTCCTTTGAAGTTTTCATTGCTAAAAATAGGAATGTGCAATTGCATATGCGGTTCTTGCAAACCCGAACCGTCTTCTAGCTTGAACATGATCGGGGGCGAATAGATGGAGCGACGAATTTCCTTCGCGATCAAAAAAGATTCACTGGTTTGTGGATGGTCCAATAAATCGTTGTTGCGGTGAAAGGGTTGCCACTGGGCAGAACCTGATGCGTAACTTGAACGGGTGTGTCGAAACTGATCGATCCAACTGATGCTGGCGAGCTCCGGGTATTGCTTGACCAAGTCCGTGGCGAACGAGGCAAATTCAAGGCCGGTGTACTTGTCGTTCCCCACTTCCCGCGCCAGACGCAACATTTGCTCTTGTTGCTCCAACAAGTGCAGGCGCATTTTCTGGTTGGCATATTCAAGGTCGCGTTGCACGCTTTCTTGTTCGCGTTCGCGTTCTTCAATACGCAGGTAGCCAACACTGCTCACAATGGTCAGCAAAAAAATGCCCACGGCTGCCATCGGGGCGATCATGGCCACCCGGTCTTGACGACTCGGACTTTGGCGCTTCCACCAAGTCACCCACCGCGAGGTCACTGGCTTGAAAAATTTGCTGTTGATCACGAACAGAGTTTAGATCAAGCCGTCGGCTGGGGTTATTTTATTTCACTATATGAAAAGTCATAGCGCAATTTGAAATTATGTCAAAATGCGACCATCGAAACAGCAGCCAATTCGCTGCGCCTACGAGGAGACCAACATGTCCGCATTGCCCGACAACATGCACACGTTTGCATCCAATGACAGCGACTCCCAAGAAACGCGCGAGTGGATGGACGCACTGTCCGCTGTCATCGCATCCGAAGGCCCAGAGCGAGCCCATTTTTTATTAGAGCAATTGCTGGAGCACGCTAGAGAAAACAGCATCGACATGCCTTTCTCGGCCAACACCGGTTATGTCAACACCTTAGAACCCGACCAAGAAGAACGGTGTCCCGGCAATATAGAAATTGAAGAGCGTTTGCGCGCTTATATGCGCTGGAACGCGATGGCGATGGTGGTCAAGGCCAACCGCCACAATCCCGCCGATGGCGGCGACCTCGGCGGCCATATAGGTTCGTTTGCTTCGCTGGCCCACATGTTCGGCGCAGGCTTTAACCATTTCTGGCATGCCGAAAACGAAAACCACGGCGGCGATTTGCTCTACATACAAGGACACGTGTCACCCGGTGTGTACGCGCGTGCCTATTTGGAAGGTCGTTTGACCGAAGAGCAGTTGCTCAATTTCCGCCAGGAAGTCGACGGCAAAGGTTTGTCCAGCTATCCGCACCCCAAACTCATGCCCGAGTTTTGGCAGTTCCCCACGGTGTCCATGGGCTTAGGCCCGTTGATGGCGATTTACCAAGCGCGTTTTTTAAAGTATTTGCATGCGCGGGGCATCGCCAACACGGAAAACCGCAAGGTCTGGGTGTTTTGCGGCGATGGAGAAATGGACGAGGTCGAATCGCTGGGCGCCATCGGTCTGGCGGCGCGTGAAAAACTCGACAACCTGATTTTTGTCATCAACTGCAATTTGCAGCGCTTGGACGGACCGGTGCGCGGCAACGGAAAAATCATTCAAGAGTTGGAGAGCGAATTCAGAGGCGCAGGTTGGAATGTGCTCAAGCTGATTTGGGGCAGCAACTGGGACTCGCTGATTGCGCGCGACAAAGACGGTGCTTTGCGCCGCATCATGATGGAAACCGTGGACGGTGACTATCAGGCGTTCAAGGCGAATGACGGCGCTTATGTGCGCAAGCATTTCTTTGGTCGCGACCCGCGCACTTTGGAGATGGTCGCCAAGTTGAGCGATGACGATATTTGGAATTTGCGTCGTGGCGGCCACGATCCGCAAAAGGTGTATGCGGCTTATGCGGCTGCGGTGAAACACAAAGGTCAACCCACGGTGCTGTTGATCAAGACGGTCAAAGGCTTCGGCATGGGCTCTTCAGGTGAAGGCAAGAACACGGTCCACCAGACCAAAAAATTGACCGACGAAGACATCAAAGCGTTTCGCGACCGCTTCAATATTCCGATTCCTGACAGCGAATTGTCCAAGCTGCCGTTTTACAAACCGGCTGACGATACGCCTGAGATGCGCTATTTGCATGAGCGCCGTGCTGCATTGGGCGGTTACTTGCCGCATCGCCGCACCAAGGCCGATGAACATTTCACTGTGCCAAGTCTGGATGTGTTCAAGCCCATCACTGAAGCCACAGCAGAAGGCCGCGAGATATCTACAACGCAAGCCTATGTGCGCTTCCTCACGCAATTGCTGCGTGACCAAGCATTGGGCAAGCGTGTGGTGCCAATTTTGGTGGACGAAGCGCGTACCTTTGGCATGGAAGGCTTGTTTCGCCAAATCGGCATTTACAACCCCGATGGTCAACAGTACACACCTGTCGATAAAGACCAGGTGATGTTTTACAAAGAAGACAAGGCCGGTCAGATATTGCAAGAAGGCATCAACGAAGCAGGCGGCATGAGCAGTTGGATCGCAGCAGCGACTTCGTACTCGACGAACAACCGCATCATGATTCCGTTTTATGTGTATTACTCCATGTTCGGTTTTCAGCGTGTAGGCGATTTGGCATGGGCAGCGGGTGACATGCAAGCGCGTGGTTTCTTGCTAGGCGGCACGTCGGGCCGGACCACATTGAACGGCGAAGGTTTGCAACACGAAGACGGTCACAGCCATATTCTGGCGGGCACGATTCCGAATTGCATCAGCTATGACCCGACGTTTGCACATGAAGTGGCGGTCATCATGCAACACGGTTTGAAGCGCATGGTGGAAAAGCAGGAGAACGTGTTTTATTACTTGACCTTGCTGAACGAAAACTACGCCATGCCAGGGCTGACAGCGGGCACCGAAGAGCAAATCATCCAAGGCATGTATTTGTTGCAACCGGCTGTTGGCGACAAAAAAATGCCTCGCGTAAATTTGCTGGGCTCTGGCAGCATACTGCGCGAATCCATGGCCGCGCGTGAATTGCTCGCGGCTGATTGGGGCGTGGCTGCGAATGTCTGGAGTTGCCCCAGCTTTAACGAACTTGCGCGCAACGGCGCTGAGGCCGAGCGTTGGAACCTGATGCACCCGACTGACAAGCCGCGTGTGTCTTTTGTGGCGCAGCAACTGGGTGCCCACGAAGGTCCGGTGGTGGCTTCTACGGATTACATGAAGTCTTATGCAGACCAAATACGTGCCTACATACCTGCAGGTCGCAGCTACAAAGTGCTGGGCACAGATGGTTTTGGGCGAAGCGACTTCCGCAGCAAACTGCGCGAGCATTTTGAAATCAACCGGCATTACATTGTGGTGGCTGCATTGAAAGCGCTTAGCGAAGAAGGTGTGGTGCCAGCAGCGACTGTGGCCAAGGCCATTCAACAATACAAACTGTCAGCGGACAAAATCAATCCGCTGAACGCATAAAGCAAGAGGACACAAGCATGGCAATCATTGATGTCACTATTCCCGACATCGGCGACTTTGACGAAGTCGCTGTCATCGAACTGCTGGTCAAGACCGGCGACAAAGTTCGCGCCGAACAATCGCTGATCACGGTCGAGTCTGACAAAGCCTCGATGGAAATACCTTCTTCACACGCTGGCGTGGTGAAAGAAATGCAGGTCAAGCTGGGCGACAAAGTCAAGCAAGGCTCGATTGTTTTGAAGTTAGAAACAGCTGACAGCGCTGCTGTTTCAACGCCTCCATCCGTTGCCCCTGCTGCAGCACCTGCAGTGACAACTGCGAGCGCGCCGGTCATTGCTGTACCGGCGGTTGCCGTTGCTGCACCTGTGACTTCATCTCCCGCTGTCGCCGGTGCTGCGCACATGGTCGCGCCTGTCACTGCACATGCTGTGGCCGTCGTCGCTGCACCTGCGCATCAACCAGCTAACGCGCTGTCTGGTGACTTGCCGCATGCGTCTCCATCGGTGCGCAAATTCGCCCGCGAACTTGGTGTGCCTTTGAACGAAGTCAAAGGCAGCGGACCCAAAGGTCGTATTTCTCAAGAAGATATCCAATCTTTCAGCCGCGCTGTCATGACCGGCGAAACACGCACACAGGCGCAAGCTGCCAAAGCACCCGCAGGCGACGGCGCAGGCCTGGGCTTGATACCTTGGCCCAAAGTGGACTTCGCGAAATTTGGTCCGATCGAGCGCAAAGAACTCGGACGCATTCAAAAGATCAGCGGGGCCAATTTGCTGCGCAACGCAGTGATGATTCCTGCCGTCACCAACCATGACGATGCCGACATCACCGAGCTTGAAGCGTTTCGTGTGTTGACCAACCAAGAGAATGAGAAGGCGGCGAAAGCTGGAATTAACGCAAGCGTTAAGGTGACCATGCTGGCTTTCCTCATCAAAGCCTGCGTCAATGCCTTGCAAAAATTCCCGCAGTTCAACAGTTCGCTGGATGGCGATGCGCTGGTTTACAAAAACTATTGGCACATAGGTTTTGCCGCAGACACGCCGAATGGTTTGATGGTGCCAGTGCTCAAAGACGCAGACAAAAAAGGCATTTTGCAAATCAGCGCCGAGATGGGCGAGTTGGCGAAAAAAGCACGCGAAGGCAAACTCAGTCCGGCTGAAATGTCTGGCGCCACATTCACAATTTCAAGTCTGGGTGGCATTGGCGGGCGTTATTTCACACCCATCATCAACGCGCCTGAAGTCGCCATTCTGGGTGTCTGCAAAAGCCAAATGGAACCCAAATGGAACGGCAAAGAGTTTGAGCCCCGTTTGATGCTGCCTTTGTCTTTGACATGGGACCACCGCGTGATCGACGGCGCGGCTGCTGCAAGGTTCAACGCCCACCTCGGACACATCCTGGCCGACTTCCGCCGGATACTTCTTTAAACACACAGCATTGACGCTGTTACACATACAGCGCAGACGCTGACCCTCTGGATCAAGACATGGCACAGATTGACATACAAGTACCGGACATTGGCGACTTCGATGAAGTTGCTGTCATCGAATTGCTGGTGAAAATCGGCGACTCCGTGAGTGTGGATCAAAGTTTGATCACGGTGGAGAGCGACAAAGCGTCGATGGAAATTCCTTCATCGCATGCCGGTGTGGTGACTTCCATGAAAGTGAAATTGGGCGACAAGGTCAAACAAGGTTCGGTGGTGTTGACTGTGGAAGCTTCTGCTGCGTTAGCAGCTGCTGCACCCGCTTCACCTGTATCCGCTTCATCTGCACCTGCTGCGGTAAACAGCAGCACCCCTGCACCAGTTACCGAGGCGACGCCAACAACACCAACCGCCAAGCCCGCTACTTCCAGCGCCAACAGTTACGCCGGTGCGGTGGATGTGCAGTGCGATCTGTTGGTCTTAGGCGGCGGGCCTGGCGGTTACTCGGCTGCGTTTCGCGCCGCAGACCTCGGCTTGAACGTGGTCTTGGTTGAGCGCTATGCACAACTCGGCGGCGTGTGTCTGAACGTGGGTTGCATTCCTTCTAAAGCGCTGTTGCATGTGGCGGCGGTGATTGATGAAGCGAGCCACTTGAGCAGCATGGGCGTGGAGTTTGGCAAAGCCAAAGTCAATTTAGACGGATTGCGCGGCTACAAAGAAAAAGTCATCAACAAACTCACTGGCGGTTTGGCAGCCATGGCCAAGATGCGCAAAGTCACTGTGTTGCGCGGTTACGGTGCTTTCGTCGGCAGCCACCATCTGGTGGTGGAAGAAACCACGGGCACAGCGCAAGACAAAACCGGCGTGAACAAAGTGGTGGGTTTTAAAAACTGCATCATTGCCGCAGGCAGCCAAGCCGTGCATTTGCCGTTCATGCCGGATGATCCCCGTGTGATCGACAGCACCGGCGCGTTGAAATTGGCCAAGGTGCCTAAGCGTATGTTGGTGTTGGGCGGCGGCATCATCGGCTTGGAAATGGGCACGGTGTACAGCACGCTGGGCGCGCGTTTGGATGTGGTGGAAATGATGGACGGCTTGATGCAAGGCGCAGACCGCGACCTGGTGAAAGTCTGGCAAAAAATGAACGCGCCGCGCTTTGACAACATCATGCTGAAAACCAAAACCGTTTCTGCACGCGCCATGGCCAAAGGCATTGAAGTGACATTTGAAGGCGAGGGCGCGCCTGCGCCTCAGCTGTATGACCTGGTTTTGCAAGCTGTGGGCCGCACGCCTAACGGCAAAAAAATCGCTGCTGACAAAGCCGGTGTGGATGTGACTGATCGCGGCTTCATCAATGTGGATATTCAAATGCGCACCAACGTCCCGCACATCTTCGCTATTGGCGACATCGTGGGTCAACCCATGTTGGCGCACAAAGCGGTGCACGAAGGTCATGTGGCGGCTGAAGTGATCGCGGGTGAATTGCAAGGCAAACACGAACTGGCCAGCGCTGCTTTCAACGCGCGTGTGATCCCGAGCGTGGCCTACACCGACCCCGAAGTGGCATGGGTGGGCCTGACCGAAGACCAAGCCAAGGCGCAAGGCATCAAGGTGAAAAAAGGCCTGTTTCCTTGGGCGGCATCCGGGCGCGCGATTGCCAACGGACGCGACGAAGGTTTCACCAAACTTCTGTTTGACGACAGCGAGTCAGCGCATGGACACGGCAAGATTTTGGGCGGCGGCATCGTAGGCACGCACGCGGGTGACATGATCGGCGAAATTGCATTTGCGATAGAGATGGGTGCTGATGCAGTGGATATCGGTAAGACGATTCACCCGCATCCCACTTTGGGCGAGAGCATTGGCATGGCGGCAGAAGTGGCGCATGGCAGTTGTACGGATTTGCCGCCGACTAGGCGATAAATAGATGGCAAGCCACACATAAGTTGCGTCATTTATTTGCATCGCAATTGCGCTACACTTTATTCATGAAAACATCTACCCTGCCTTCTATTCGCGTGGAGCCAGCCTTGCGTTCCACAGTGGAGTCCTTGCTGGCTGAAGGAGAGTCCTTGTCCCAGTTTGTAGAAACTGCGATCCGCAGTTCAGTGCAACAAAGGCAGCATCAACATGCATTCATTGAACGTGGTCTCGCTTCGCTGGCGGCTGCTGCGCAAAGCCAAGAGTATGTCAGCGCTGACCATGTGTTGTCGGATTTGCGCACCCGGTTGACCAAGGCGCGCACAAAAGTGAAACAGCCACGTGCATGACCTACAAAGTCCGATTGACACGAGACGCACAAGAGGATGTGCGAGAGCTTTTTGATTTTTTGCTGCACAGAGAACTGACCCGCCCTGGCGGCGGTGACTTAAGGGTAGCCGACAAAGCGATTGCTGCGTTAGAAAACGGTTTTGCTACTTTGCAGAGCTCGCCCTTTACTTGCCGTAAAGCGTCTAATAACCCACTGCTGCGCGAACTCATCGTGCCTTTTGGCGCTACCGGCTACGTGGCTTTATTTGAAATCACAGATTCTCAAACGGTGACCATTGCAGCAGTTCGCCATCAGCGTGAAAGTGACTACCACTGAGTAAGTAATTTTCTATATGTATTCAGATCACGCTCTTTCACAAGTCCAAGTAACGCAATGCCGCGTTAGGATAGTCGCATCTTTCATTTTCTAACTGCCCTAATGTTTAACCGCAATCTGAACGGCACACAGGTCTGACATGCCCGCCATCTTCCACGCCTTGCTTCCTGTGATCTTGATGGTCAGTTGCGGCTATCTGGCGGGCAAAATGCGCTGGGTGTCCGACCAAGGTCTGAAAGATATTTCCAAGTTGGTATTCAATCTGCTGGGCCCGGCCTTGCTGTTTCGCACATTGTCTAAAGTGCAACTGGCCGAGTTGGATTTAAGCCCGGTGATGATGTATCACTCGCTCACATTGGCATGGTTCACTTTGTGGGTGTTTGTTTATGGTTTGACGCAGCGCGGTTGCATGCGAGCGCTGGCAGGCACTTACAGCAACGCGGTGATGATCGGCATTCCTTTGGTGTCGCTGGCTTACGGCCCGCAGGGACTGGTCTACATTCTCACGCTGGTGTCTGTGCATGCGCTCATCATTCTGACGTATGCCACGGTGTTGTTTGAATGGGCGGGTGCGCGTGACTCACACAAAGCGCATGGCGGCGAGCAGCAAAGCATGCAAACCACTGCATGGAAGGCGGCCAAGGCGGCGGTGCTGCATCCGGTGTCATTGCCTGCATTCGCAGGTTTGCTGTTCGCGCAAACCGGTTTTCAATTGCCAGAGTTGATTGATAAACCTTTGGACTGGCTGGGCAAGGCGTTCGCCCCGATGGCTTTGATCATGGCGGGCATTCAATTGCACCAAGTGCTGGGCAAAGGTTTGCCTTGGCGTTCAAGTGGTCAAGGTGTCTATAGAGCAAATTGGCGTGAAGTAACGCACATGGTGGTGTTGAAAAATCTGCTTCATCCTTTGCTGATACTCGCCGGTGGCTGGGTGCTCGATTTGCCTGCGTTGCCATTCACTGTGATGTTGGTCACGGCTTGTATGCCGGTAGGTATCAATTCTTTTTTGTTCGCCACACGTTACCAAGTGGCTGAAGCTGAGGTGTCGCTGAGTTTGTCCTTGTCGGTGGTGTTCGCGTTGGTCACGGTGCCGCTGATGCTGGCATTGCAACACGTTGTGATCGGTTGATCACAGCTTCAATGCCCGCCAGACTCTGAACGCCGCATAAGCATCGTTGGCTGCATAAACCAACTGCCCCTCTGACAATACCTTGTTGGCCCAATTGCTGGTCGCGGCTTTTTTAGATTTGATGAAACGTTTTTCAAACAACACGGCCACCGCGCCTTTAACGCCCATGTCTTTTCGGTAACCGCGTTCGCGAAACACGGTGTTGAGCTCCAACATGTCCACGATGTCAACGCCCAACTTGTGCATGATGCGTTTGCGGTCATCGCCTAAACCAAAACCTGCTTTGACGATACCGGGCATGGCTAGCAACTCTGCTGCCACTCTGCGACACGCCGGGTCATGCAATTGAATCACCCAACCCGTGTCTGCTGTGGCCAATTGCAAGACATGGGGACCGTCTGACACCTCGCCTACCTTGAACGTGGGCTTGGACTCGGTGTCAAACCCCCAAGCCGGGTGTTGAATCAATTGTTCCCGTGCATGCAAGGCTTGTTTTTCGTCGCTCACCAAATGAATGCGGTCAAGGTTTAAGCGCTCAAACGCTGGCATCAAAGCGATGGCGTCTTTGTCTGGCGTGGGGTGGTGGGCGTGCATAGCCTGTGATTGTCAGGCATGCTCAACGTGTTCTGGTTGGCCTAGCTGGAATGTGTCGTTGGCCAAAGAAGCGCAGGCTGCCACGACTTCAAATTGATACCTAAGAATGAAATACGCCTGAACTTTGAAGTAACTAATGGATGTTTTAAGGAGTGAATCCTGGTAGAAGTAACGGATTGCAACCCGTCGAATCAATTTCGCGCGGGTTGCATATTGATAGCTATTACTGCTTGACAGCTTCGACTTGGATCAGCAGTTTGACTGTGTCAGGAATACCGAAATCGATGCCCCAGTTCATGCCCCATTGGCTGCGCATGATGGTGGTTTCAAAGTCGCCGCCGCACACTTCACGCTTGAGCATGGGGTGGTTATAGCAATTGAAATTGGTGGCTTTGAGCACCACGGGTAAGGTCTTGCCCAACATGGTCAACTGGCCATTTACTTCAGACACTTTATCGCCGCTAAAGCTAAATTTATCCGCATTGAATGTCATGGTGGGGTGTTTGGCAGCGTCAAAAAAATCAGGCTTTTTCAGGTGCGCGTTGAATGCCTCTGTTCCTGTGTTTATAGAGTCGGCTTGGATGGTCAAGTTCACTTTGCCGGTTTTGCCAGCGCGGTCAAATTGCACAGTGCCTTCTTTTTTATCAAACCGGCCACGGTTGGTGGACGTGCCGAAGTGGGTGACTTCGAAAGTGACAAAGGTGTGGGTGGGGTCGATGTTGTAAGTGGCTGCTTGGGCAGACACAGACGCAAACACGCTGGCCGTGAGGGCGCAAGCAAGTGACAAATGACGCATAGAAAAAACTCCTGAGGTTGGGAAAAAGATTAAAGCTTGGCAACGCCTGTCAGTACAAATTTGAATTTCACTTGTACTTCGTCAGCCACCATGGAAGTGTCTGACCATTCGTTGTCACCGATCTTGAAGCCCAAACGCTTGATGGCGAATGAGCCCACAGCGGTGGTGAGCCCGCCGGTTTGGGTCAGGCTGACCGGGACCACAATGTCCTGGCTCACGCCTTTGATGGAGAGTTTGCCGCTGACTTCGTATTTGCCGGGCGCGGTATTTTTGATGGCCGTGGACTGAAACCCGGCTTTGGCGAATTTGGCGGTGCTGAACCAATCTGGTTTTTGCACTTCGGCATCGGTTTCTTTGGTCCCCAAGCTGGCACTGGCCATGTCCACGGTGAAATTGATTTTGCCGCTGGCGGGTTTGGCTGGGTCAAACGCGATTTGGGCGTCAAATGATTTGAAGCGTCCCTCTACCGGCACTCCCATTTGTTTGCTGACAAACACAATGTCGCTTTTTGCCGCTTGTAATTTTTGTTGGGCATGAGAGGTGGCGCTGCCCAAGGCGGTAAACATCACGCATACCAGCAAAAATAGTCTGTTCATTAAATCCATAAGAGCTCCAAAAAGTCAGGATCAGCGGCGCGGCCACATGCGCTGTAACAAGGCATGCTTGTCCCACCATTGGTGTTTCAAGGCTGCGGCCACATGCAGCAAGATCAGCACAGCCAACGCCATGGCAGTGCCTTCATGCCAAGGTTTGATCAATTCAGCCAAATCTTGGCCGACGGGCACGAAGTCCGGCAGCGGCACCAAGCCAAACACTACCACGGGAAAACCGGAAGCGGAGCTGTAAGCCCAACCAAACAAAGGCACGATGAAAAATAAACCGTACATGGTGTATTGCGTCAGGTAATGTGCATGGTGCTGCCAAGCAGGCATGTCTTGTTGTATGTCCGCAGGCAAGGGCGGTGGGCGGTGGGTGAGGCGCCATACCAGGCGCAAAAGAGACAGGGTGAGTATGCAAATACCCGCCCATTTGTGCCAGTTGAACAGCTTGAGCCGCTCAGGAGAGACGGGTAAATCCTCCATGTAGTAGCCAACTGCCAACATGGCCACCAATGCGGCGCCAAGCAGCCAGTGCAGCAGCACAGCCATCAGGCTGTAGCCGTTGGACGGGGTGGGGTTAGCAGGGGGTATTTCGTTGTTCATGTTGATAAGCTTAGGATGTAATTGAACAAAATCATTGCCTTTATTTGACGGCTAAATTCAAATGAATTGATCAAACAAGGGTTCATGGGTCGAAATCATAGAGGTAACCGCTGTCACTTTCATTTGCGTTTGGGCTGCTGGCTCATCAGCACCGAATACACCACATCCACGCCACGGTCAGTGTTGGTCAATCGCAGGTCCAGTATGCGGTCGTTTTTTGTCAGGGTCATGATGTAACTCGTGCCCAAACGCACCATCGACAACAGCCGCCAGTTCTTTTCCTCGGCATCTTCAATCAGCGTAGATTGCACCTCTTCGCTGTAGGCCTCTGCCACGCTGGCATAAAAAATACCGGTTTGTAGCTCGCCCTCTCCAAGCAACACAGTTTGCTCTGGCCGGGTTTGCAGCATGGACTCGACATAAGGGTACATGTCGACTTGCATTGCTGGCCAAGGGGTTTGGGCCCTTGCCGCGGCATGTAAACAAACGGCTGCAAGAAATAAGCAACGGCGTCCTATCGCACGTAGAAAAAGCGACACGGCATTCATGGCGCTAACTCTGATCCCGAGACATCGGATCAGCGAAGCGCGGAATTCGTTGGATTGGCAAGGGTAGAGGGGTTGACCCGACGCGCACCGTTAAATCGCTTGCGCCAGTAAGAGTCAGACATGTTTTCTATGCGGACTTCACCACCTGCCCGGGGGGAATGAATAAACCTGCCTTCGCCCACGTAAATGCCCACATGGCTGAAGGCTCGGCGCAAGGTATTGAAAAACACCAGGTCGCCGGGTTGAAGTTCATCTTTGTCAATGGTTTGGGTGACAGCAGCTTGCTCTTTGGCGTTGTGCGGCAAGACCAAACCCAAAGTGCTTTCGAACATGGCGCGGACAAAACCGCTGCAATCAAAACCGGTGATTCCTGTGCCGCCGCGTTTGTAGGGGACACCCAAAAATCCCATGGCATTGAGCACGAGTTCGGAGGCTTGGTTGCCCACGCGCTGGCTGATATGGCTGATTTCCGTCACAACCAAAGATGAATTGACCCGCGCTTCCAAGTCATCAGCATCCCCGGAAGCAGGGGCGGCGTGGGCCAAGCCGATCGTCAAGCAACAGAGAAAAATCAGGCGAAACATAGTTGCTGATGATAACGGTTGACCATTGTTGTCAAGCCTGTCGCACAATCTATCACTCGTCAACCACTGTTATTCAAAGGAATTGTGTATGTTTCGCGCCATTACCCTGCTCAAAGAACCCGCTTTCAGTGCCAGCGTCCAGCTGCTGGATCCCGCTCAGTTGCCCGAGGCCGATGTGCATGTCAAAGTGGCTTATTCGACCTTGAACTTCAAAGACGGTCTGGCCATCACCAACAAAAGCCCGGTGGTGCGCGTCTGGCCGATGGTGGCCGGTATTGACGGCGCCGGAACCGTGTTGTCATCTTCGCATCCGCATTGGAAAGCCGGTGATCAGTTTGTGCACAACGGTTGGGGCGTGGGCGAAACCCACTGGGGTTGCTTGTCTGAGCAAGCCCGCTTGAAAGGCGATTGGCTGGTGAAACTGCCTCAAGCCTTCACGCCGCGTCAGGCCATGGCCATCGGTACGGCGGGTTACACGGCCATGTTGTGCGTGATGGCACTCGAGCAGCAAGGTGTGCAACCCGGCCAAGGTGAAGTTTTGGTGACCGGTGCGACCGGCGGCGTCGGTAGTGTGGCTGTGGCTTTGCTCTCCAAATTGAGGTTCAACGTGGTGGCAGCCACCGGCAAAGCCAGCGAAGAAGCCTATTTGAAATCGCTGGGCGCGCAAAGCATCATGGACAGGGCTGAATTGTCAGCTCCGGGCAAACCGTTTCAAAAGGAACGCTGGGCTGGCGTGGTCGATGCGGTCGGCTCACACACGCTGGCCAATGTGCTGGCGCAAACCCGTTACGGTGGTGCGGTCGCGGCATGCGGATTGGCGCAAGGCATGGACTTGCCGACCACCGTCATGCCCTTCATCTTGCGTAATGTGCGGCTCATCGGTGTGGATTCTGTGATGGCTCCACTGGCCTTGCGTCAGAAGGCGTGGGACAGGTTAGCGCAGGATCTGGATTTGGCCAAACTCGAGAGCATGATCGAAGAAGTCAGCTTGGAGCAGGCGATTGAGAAAGCCCATGCCTTGATGGCCGGGCAAGTGCGCGGCCGCGTGGTGGTGAGGATTTAAACCATGTTGCTGGACGCAGAAGATTCCCAACTGGTACTGGTCGATTTCCAGCAATGCCTCATGCCTGCGATGTTCCAAGGCGATGCTTGTATCGCCAACGCCATGCGTTTGGCGCAGGCCGCGCAAATACTGGGCGTGCCGGTTTGGGGCACGGAGCAAAACCCTTCCAAACTGGGTAGCAATCCCCCCGAGATGAGAGCCTTGTGCAGGCAAACGCTGGCCAAAATGCAATTCAGCGCCGCCGAAGAAGGTTTGGTGGAATGGTTGCGGCCTGAGGTCAAAAGCAAACCGGCAGGCAACGCGCGCAGTCTGCCCAAGCATTTGCAAAAACCTGCTGTGGCGGAGCCGACGCCGTCAAGCATTGTGCTCGCGGGTGTGGAAGCCCATGTGTGTTTGTTGCAAACCGCGCTGGATTTGTTGGAAGATGAATTCGAAGTGTGGGTGGTGACCGATGCGTGCACCTCGCGCACCGAACGCAACCGTGACGCTGCCTATGACCGCTTGGCGGCAGCAGGCGCTGAATTGCTGACCACCGAAATGGTTTTGTTCGAATGGTTGCGCACCGCAGAGCATGAGCATTTCAAAGAGGTGCAAGCCCTCATCAAATAAGAACGACAAGGAGACAGTTGTGACCAAGTACGCCAGTTTTTACCAACGTTCCATCGAAGATCGCGACGGTTTTTGGGCGGAACAAGCAAACTTGATTGACTGGCAGGTCAAACCTACGCAAATCTGTGATTACAACAAGCCACCCTTTGCCAATTGGTTTGTCGGTGGCACCACCAATTTGTGTCACAACGCGGTGGATCGGCATTTGAAAGACCGCGCCGATCAAGCAGCGCTGATTTATGTGTCCACCGAAACCGGTCAGGAAGTGACTTACAGCTTTGCGCAACTTTTCGATGAAGTGCAGCGCATGGCGGCGATATTGCAAAGCTTGGGCGTCAAGCAGGGCGACCGCGTGTTGATTTACATGCCCATGATTGCCGAAGCGGCGTTTGCCATGCTGGCCTGCGTGCGCATCGGTGCGATTCATTCGGTGGTGTTTGGTGGTTTTGCTTCGCATTCACTGGCGACACGGATTGACGACGCCAGCCCGGTACTCATCGTCAGCGCGGATGCCGGTTCACGCGGCGGCAAGGTCGTGCCCTACAAACCGCTGCTAGATGAAGCCATAACGCTCAGTCAACACAAACCGTCGGCGGTGTTGATGGTGGACCGAGGTTTGTCTGCTTTCACCTCAGTGGCGGGACGCGATCATGCATACGCCGAGTTGCGTCAGCAACACCTCAATGCCAAAGTGCCTTGTGTCTGGTTGGACAGCGCGCACCCCAGTTACACCTTGTACACCTCCGGCACGACAGGCAAGCCCAAAGGCGTGCAACGCGATACCGGCGGATACACCGTGGCCTTGGCGGCCAGCATGCAGCATATTTTTGAAGGCCAGGCCGGTCAGGTGTATTTCAGCACCAGCGACATTGGGTGGGTGGTCGGTCACAGCTACATCATTTACGGACCGCTGATCGCAGGCATGGCGACGCTCATGTACGAAGGTTTGCCGACCCGCCCGCACGGCGGCGTCTGGTGGGAACTGGTAGAAAAATACAAAGTCACGCACATGTTCAGTGCCCCGACAGCAGTGAGAGTATTGAAAAAACAAGACCCGGCGCTGTTATCCAAATACGATATTTCCAGCCTGAAAGCTTTGTACCTGGCGGGCGAGCCGCTGGACGAACCGACGGCTCAATGGATTGCCGATGGATTGGGCAAGCCCATCATTGACAACTACTGGCAGACCGAAACCGGCTGGCCGATTTTGACCGTGGCCAACGGCGTGCAAAACATGCCCAGCAAATTTGGCAGCCCGGGCATACCCATGTATGGCTTCAATGTCAAACTGTTGAATGACAACACTGGCGAAGAACTCAGCGGCGCAAAGGAAAAAGGCGTGGTGGTCATCGAAGGACCTTTGCCCCCAGGCTGTTTGCAAACCTTGTGGGGCGACGATGAGCGCTATGTGAAAACCTATTGGCAAAGCGTGCCCGGCAAGTTGGTGTATTCCACGTTCGACTGGGGCGTGCGCGATGAAGACGGTTATTTCTACATTCTGGGCCGCACGGACGATGTAATCAATGTGGCCGGACACCGCTTGGGCACACGGGAAATCGAGGAAAGCATTTCCAGCCACCCGAATGTGGCCGAGGTGGCTGTGGTCGGCGTGGCGGATCAACTCAAAGGTCAGGTGGCCATGGCGTTTGTGGTCGCCAAAGACGCGTCAGCGTTGGACGATTCGGCTGGGAGGCTGAAATTGGAGGGCGAGATCATGAAACTGGTAGACAGCCAGTTAGGCGCAGTAGCTAGGCCGTCGCGCGTCTTGTTCCTGAGCCTGCTGCCCAAAACCCGCAGCGGCAAGTTGTTGCGCCGCGCCATTCAAGCGGTTTGCGAAAACCGTGATCCCGGCGACTTGACCACGATCGATGACCCAACGCCTTTGCAGCAGATCAAAGAGCAGTTGGCTTAACAGGCGCAAACACTATCTGTCTGAGCTATGTGCCGGGTCAAACGTGTAGCGAACGTTGCCGCTTGCGGCGGTGAGCGGCGTTTGAGCCCGGCGCAGCTTTCAAGCGTGACTTGTGCATCTGAATCTTTGTCGCAAATCTGTCAGACTTTGGTGGCACAATCGCCAACACATACCGGCGTTCTTCAAGGCGCTGGTCGCATCCGCTAACCGGTTCAGCCGTGTCGCGGAGGGTTTATCAACCAAGCTTATGTTTCCTGCAGGGAAACGGAGGTCAGCAATGAGCGATTCACCGCAGACGGGTTCGTCCGTCTATCAAGCCTATGCAGGCAACACTTATCTCTTCGGGGGCAACGCCCCTTACGTTGAAGAGATGTATGAAAACTATCTCCTCAACCCCGGCAGCGTGCCAGACACTTGGCGCCAGTATTTCGATGCGCTTCAGCACGTGCCTGCCGTCGACGGCAGCCAATCCAAAGATGTGCCACACCAACCGGTGATCAATGCGTTTGCCGAGCGCGCCAAGCAAGGCGGGACCCGGGTCGTCATGGCCAGCGCCGACCAAGAGATGGGGCGCAAACGCACAGCGGTGCAGCAGCTGATCGCGGCTTACCGTAATGTGGGTCAGTTATGGGCGAATTTAGACCCGCTGCAACGCACCGAGCGGCCCCATATTCCTGAATTAGAACTGTCGTTTTACGGTTTCACCGACGCGGACCAAGAAACCGTGTTCGACACCAGCAACACCTTTTTCGGCAAAGACCGCATGAGCCTGCGCGAGTTGCTCAACGCCTTGCGCCAGACCTATTGCGGCACGCTGGGTGCCGAGTACATGTACACCACCGATATGGGTGAAAAACGTTGGTGGCAACAAAAGCTAGAAAGCATTCGCAGCCACCCAGCGTTTTCTAACGACAAGAAAAAACACATTTTGGAGCGACTGACCGCTGCTGAAGGTTTAGAGCGCTACTTGCACACCAAGTACGTTGGTCAAAAACGGTTTTCGCTGGAAGGCGGCGAGAGCTTTATTGCAGCCATGGATGAACTGATTCAAGCCGCTGGTAAACAAGGCGTGCAAGAAGTCGTCATCGGTATGGCGCACCGTGGCCGTTTGAATGTGCTGGTCAACATCATGGGCAAAATGCCCAAGGATTTGTTCGCTGAATTCGATCACACCGCCCCTGAAGAGTTGCCTGCTGGTGACGTCAAATACCACCAAGGCTTCAGCTCCGATATGCCAACGCCTGGCGGTCCCGTGCACTTGTCGCTGGCATTCAACCCCTCGCATTTGGAAATTGTGAATCCGGTGGTTGAAGGCTCGGTGCGTTCGCGCATGGATCGCCGCAGCGACCCCACCGGCAGCCAAGTGTTGCCCGTGCTGGTGCACGGCGACGCCGCCTTCGGTGGTCAAGGTGTCAATCAGGAAACGCTGGCGCTGGCGCAAACCCGTGGCTACACCACCGGCGGCACAGTCCACATCATCATCAACAACCAAATCGGTTTCACCACGTCAGACCCTCGCGATATGCGGTCGTCTGCGTTTTGCACGGACATCGTGAAAATGGTCGAAGCCCCTGTCTTGCATGTGAATGGCGACGATCCTGAAGCGGTGGTGTTGGCCACTCAATTGGCGCTGGAATACCGCATGACTTTCCGCCAGGACGTGGTGGTGGACATCACGTGCTATCGCAAACTCGGTCACAACGAGCAAGACACGCCAAGCCTGACGCAGCCGCTGATGTACAAAAAAATCGCAGCGCATCCTGGTACGCGCAAGCTGTATGCAGACCGTTTGGCGGCTCAAGGTTTGGGCGAAACCATCGGCGAGGACATGGTTAAAACCTACCGCGCTGCACTCGACGCAGGTAAAAACACTTCAGAGCCGGTGTTGACCAATTTCAAAACCAAGTTCACCGTGGACTGGAGTCCGTTTCTCGACAAGAAATGGACAGATGCAGCTGACACCGCATTGCCCATGGCCGAATGGAAACGATTGGCTGAGCGCATCACCACCTTGCCCGCCGGTGTAACACCGCATTCGCTGGTGAAAAAAGTGTTGGACGATCGCGCTGCCATGGGACGCGGCGATTTGCCGGTGGACTGGGGCATGGGCGAACACATGGCTTATGCCTCTTTGGTGGCCAGTGGTTTTCCGGTGCGTTTATCCGGTGAGGATTCAGGGCGTGGCACCTTCACCCACCGCCATGCCGTCATCCATGATCAAAACCGCGAAAAGTGGGACACCGGCACCTATATTCCGCTGCAAAACGTGGCCGATAACCAGTCACCATTTGTCGTCATCGACTCGATTCTTTCTGAAGAAGCGGTGCTGGGCTTTGAATACGGTTACGCCTCTAACGACCCGAACACTTTGGTGATTTGGGAAGCGCAGTTCGGCGATTTCGCCAACGGCGCGCAAGTGGTGATCGACCAGTTCATCGCCTCCGGCGAAGTGAAATGGGGCCGTGTGAACGGCATCACCCTCATGCTGCCGCACGGCTACGAGGGCCAAGGCCCGGAGCACAGTTCAGCGCGTGTCGAGCGGTTCATGCAGTTGGCGGCCGACACCAATATGCAAATCGTGCAGCCCACCACGGCCAGCCAAATCTTCCACGTGCTGCGTCGCCAAATGGTGCGCAATCTGCGCAAGCCCTTGATCATCTTCACACCTAAATCTTTGTTGCGTCACAAAGATGCGGCGTCTCCTGTGTCCGAGTTCACCAAAGGCGGTTTCCAGACCATCATTCCCGAGGTCAAAGATATCAAGGCGGACAAAGTCAAGCGCATCGTGATGTGCTCGGGCAAGGTGTATTACGACTTGTCCAAAAAACGCGAAGATGGCGGGCACGACGACACCGTGTTGATGCGTCTGGAACAACTCTATCCGTTCCCGCACAAAGTGTTTGCCGCCGAGTTGAAAAAATACCCGAACGCCATCGAGGTGGTCTGGTGTCAGGACGAACCGCAAAACCAGGGGGCATGGTTTTTTGTGCAGCACTACTTGTTTGAAAACATGGCTGTCGGCCAGAAACTGGGTTACAGCGGCCGCGCCGCTTCCGCCTCGCCCGCCGTCGGTTATTCGCATTTGCACCAGGAGCAACAAAAAGCCCTGGTCGATGGTGCGTTCGGCCGTCTCAAAGGTTTCATATTGACCAAGTAAGCCACTCTTGCAGCGCGTGTGCGCGCAGAGCTCAGCCCTTCAATCATTCAGGAATTCAACATGTCTATCGTAGAAGTCAAAGTACCGCAGTTATCCGAATCGGTGGCTGAAGCCACCTTGTTGCAATGGAAAAAGAAAGTCGGCGAAGCGGTCAGCGCTGACGAAATCCTCATCGATGTCGAAACCGACAAAGTGGTGTTGGAAGTGCCCGCGCCGTCTGCAGGTGTGTTGGTGGAAATTGTGTGTGCCGATGGCAGCACTGTCATGGCTGACCAATTGATTGCCCGCATCGACACCGCTGCCACGGCAACTGCTGGCGCGGCGCCTGCAGCAGTGGCTCCTGTTGCGGCTTCAGTCGCTGCACCTGCTGCTCCTGTTGCATCTTCTTCATCCAAATCGGATGTGCTCATGCCCGCCGCCGCCAAATTGATGGCGGATAACCAAATGGCTGTGGGTTCAGTCACCGGCACCGGCAAAGACGGTCGCGTCACCAAAGGCGATGTGCTCGGTGCCGTGGCCGCAGGTGTGAAACCGGCAGCTGTGTCCATTCCCACCGGCGCGCCCACCAAAGTGTTGCCGCAAGTCGATGGCCCGTCAGTCAATTTAGGCGAGCGCCCCGAGCAACGCGTGCCCATGAGCCGTTTGCGCGCACGCGTAGCCGAGCGTTTGCTGCAGTCGCAAGCGACCAACGCCATTCTGACCACGTTCAATGAAATCAACATGGCGCCGGTGATGGAAATGCGCAAGCGTTTCCAGGAGAAGTTTGAAAAAGAACATGGCGTGAAGATCGGTTTCATGAGCTTCTTTGTCAAAGCCGCAGTGCACGCGCTGAAAAAATACCCGGTGCTCAACGCTTCGGTGGACGGCAACGACATCGTTTACCACGGCTATTTCGATATTGGTATTGCCGTTGGTTCACCGCGCGGTTTGGTGGTCCCCATTTTGCGCAACGCTGATCAAATGAGCTTTGCCGAGATTGAAAAGAAGATCGCCGAGTACGGCGCCAAAGCCCGCGACGGTAAACTCGGTATCGAAGAGATGACCGGCGGCACCTTCTCCATCAGCAACGGTGGAGTGTTCGGCTCCATGTTGTCGACGCCCATCATCAACCCGCCGCAGTCGGCCATTTTGGGTGTGCATGCCACCAAAGACCGCGCCGTGGTCGAAAACGGCCAAGTCGTGGTTCGCCCAATGAACTACTTCGCCATGTCTTACGACCACCGCATCATCGACGGCCGTGAAGCTGTGTTGGGTTTGGTGGCGATGAAAGAGGCATTGGAAGATCCGGCCCGTTTGTTGTTTGACATTTGATGAAAAGAAAAAACCATGAGTAAATCATTTGATGTCATCGTCATCGGCGCCGGCCCCGGCGGCTACATCGCAGCGATTCGCGCGGCCCAACTCGGCATGAACGTGGCCTGCATAGACGAATGGAAAAACGCTTCAGGCGACCCAGCACCCGGCGGCACTTGCACCAACGTAGGTTGCATTCCGTCCAAAGCCTTGTTGCAATCGTCCGAGCATTTTGAGCAGGCGAATCACCATTTCGCCGAGCACGGCATTACCGCCACTGGCGTGAAAATGGATGTGGCCAAAATGCTCGCCCGCAAAGACACGGTGGTCAAACAAAACAACGATGGCATTTTGTATTTGTTCAAGAAAAACAAGGTCACGTTTTTCCATGGCCGTGGCAGTTTTGCCAGCAAATCTGAAGACGGTTATGAAATCAAAGTGTCTGGCAAAACGGAAGAATCATTGACCGCCAAGCAGATCATTGTGGCTACTGGTTCCAGCGCCCGCGCATTGCCCGGCGTGCCGTTTGATGAAGAAAACATCCTCTCCAATGATGGTGCGTTGCGCGTGGGTGCAGTGCCAAAAAAACTGGCCTTGATTGGTTCAGGTGTCATTGGCTTAGAGATGGGATCAGTGTGGAGACGATTGGGCTCCGAAGTTACTATTTTGGAAGGCTTGCCCACATTTCTGGGCGCGGTAGATGAGCAAATCGCCAAAGAAGCCAAAAAGATTTTCGACAAGCAAGGTTTGAATATCCAACTCGGCGTGAAAGTCGGTGATATCAAGAGCAGCAAAAAAGGCGTCAGCGTCAACTACAGCAACGCCAAAGGCGAAGCGCAAACACTTGACGTGGATAAGTTGATCATCAGCATCGGCAGGGTGCCCAACACCACTGGCTTGAATATCGAAGCAGTCGGTTTGAAACTCGAC
Source organism: Comamonadaceae bacterium (assembly GCA_027488735.1). GTDB lineage: Bacteria > Pseudomonadota > Gammaproteobacteria > Burkholderiales > Burkholderiaceae_C > Limnohabitans. The sequence goes on from JAIYBB010000004.1 coordinate 321,282, forward strand.
GAGCGCGGCGCGATAGTCGTGGATGCGGATTGCAAAACCGCATTGCCCGGCGTCTGGGCAGTGGGCGATGTGGTGCGCGGCCCCATGCTCGCGCACAAAGCGGAAGAAGAGGGCGTGGCCGTCGCTGAGCGCATTGCCGGTCAACACGGCCATGTCGACTTCAACCTCGTGCCTTGGGTCATCTACACCAGCCCTGAAATCGCCTGGGTCGGACGCACCGAGCAACAACTCAAAGCCGACGGCGTGGCTTACAAGGCGGGTACATTCCCATTCTTGGCCAACGGTCGCGCGCGCGCTTTGGGCGACACCACCGGTATGGTGAAGATGCTGGCGGACGCGAAAACAGATGAAATTTTGGGCGTTCACATCATCGGGCCGCAAGCCAGTGAGTTGATCTCTGAAGCCACGGTGGCGATGGCGTTCAAAGCCAGCGCAGAGGACATTGCGCGCATTTGCCACGCGCATCCGTCTTTGAGTGAGTCCACCAAAGAGGCCGCTTTGGCTGTGGACAAACGCACGTTGAATTTCTAACATTCAGCATTCGTCATCAGATTTGCAATTGGTTCAATTACGTCAAGCTCTTCACCCGGCCCAAACCATTTCTGCCACTGATGCAGCAGCCATGGTCAAGTCCGGTATGTGGATCGACTACGGCGCCACTTTGTGTCAACCTGATGTGTTTGACCAGGCGCTGGCTTTGCGCAAAGACGAGTTGCATGATGTGAAGTTCCGCTCATGCATCACCATGCGCCCGCGCGCGGTGTTAGACCAAGACCCCGAGGGCGAACACTTTCATTTTTTTAGCATGCATTTTTCAGGTTACGACCGAAAAATGCACGATGCGGGCAGGGTTCACTATCTGCCGGTCAATTTAGGCGAAATCCCTGACTATTACCAGCGCTTTATTCCGCCGGTAGATATGGTGGTGCTCAAAACCTGCCGCATGGATGAAAACGGGTATTTCAATTTCAGCGCAGCCAATTTGTGGCACCGCGACATCATCGAGCGCGCCCGTGTGGTCGTAGTTGAAATCACTGACGGCCTACCTTATGTGTTTGGCGTCAATAACGGCGTTCACATCAGCGAAGTCGACTTCATCATTGAAGGCGATAACCAGCCCGCGCCTGTGCTGCCTAATCCTCCTGCGTCAGAGGTGGATATTGCGGTCGGCAAATTGATTGCCGCAGAAATTGAAGATGGTTCTTGTTTGCAAATTGGCATTGGTGGTATGCCTAACGCCGTGTGTGAACAATTGCTGCACAGCAACGCACGCGACCTCGGCGTGCATTCAGAAATGCTGACCGAAGGCATGATGGCGCTCTACCACGCAGGCAAGATCACCAATGCACGCAAGCAACTCCACACCGGAAAAATGGCGTTTTCATTCGGCTTGGGTTCGCAGGCGTATTACGACAGTTTGCACCGCAACCCGGACATGGCTTGCCTGCCGGTGGCTGACACCAATTTGCCGCACGAAATCATGCGCAACCACCGCGTGGTCGCTATCAACAACACCACGCAAATGGATTTGCAGGGACAAGCGGCTTCAGAGTCTGACGGCTTGCGCCACATCAGCGGTACCGGCGGTCAATTGCAGTTTGTGCGCGGGGCTTATGCGTCTGAAGGCGGGAAATCGTTCATGTGCCTGTCTTCTACGTTTGAAAAAAACGGCGTGCGAAAAAGCCGCATCGCTTTGACTTTGACGCCTGGCAATATCGTGACCACACCGCGCACCGATATGATGTATGTGGTGACCGAATACGGCATCGTCAATCTGAAAGGAAAGTCTGTGCCTGAGCGCGCACTGGCTTTGATTTCTATCGCTCACCCGGACTACCGTGAAGGCTTGATGCGTGAGGCATATGCGCACCGATTGATTCCCCATGGTGTTACCTTCGTTGGTCATTAAATGGTTTTTTTTTCACTGTAGTACCTGATTAAAGCACCCGCCCCAAACATGTCAGTCTCCGACATCTACCAGCAAGAACTGAAAAACCGCGGCTATGTGGCTGATCCGGCGCAGCTGCGCGCGGTGCAAGCCTTAGACCTTTGTGCAAGCGAGTGGACGCACTACAAATACAAACGCAGCAATTCTTTGAAAAAGCTGATCAATCACCCGGAGATTCCCCAGGGCGTGTATTTGTATGGTGGCGTCGGGCGCGGCAAAAGTTTTTTGATGGATTGTTTTTTCAATGCAGTACCGATTGAGAGAAAAACACGTTTGCATTTTCACGAGTTCATGCGCGAAGTGCACCGCGAGTTGCGCGATTTACAGGGAACCGTCAATCCGCTGGATGAACTCGGTGTTCGCATGGCCAAGCGGTTCAAGTTGATTTGTTTTGACGAATTTCATATCGCTGACATCACCGACGCCATGATCTTGCACCGATTGCTCATAGCCATGCAGCGCAACGGTATCGGATTCGTCACCACATCCAATTTCAAGCCTGATGAGCTGTACCCCGATGGTTTGCACCGCGAGCGGTTGCTGCCCGCCATTGACTTGCTCAACGCCACCATGGATGTGGTCAATGTGGACAATGGCACCGATTACAGAGGGCGCATGCTGGAGCAGGCGCAGCTTTATCTGACCCCTTGCACCCCCCAGACCGAAGCCCTCATGCACCAGACCTTTGACCGGTTGGCTGAAACGCCAGATCAAGACGGGCTGCTGATGATCGAGGAGCGCAAGTTGTTGGCCAAGCGCCGTGCGGGTGGCATGGTCTGGTTTGATTTCAAAGTGTTGTGCGGTGGCCCCCGGTCGCAAAATGATTTTCTAGAAATTGCCAGCCAATTTCACACCGTGTTTCTCAGTGGCGTGCCAGAAATGGAGGTTCACATGTCGTCAGAAGCTCGGCGCTTTACTTGGTTGATAGACGTGTTGTATGACCGGCGCGTTAAATTGGTCATGCAAGCCGATGTCGAGCCCGAACTGTTGTACAACGAAGGCCCGATGTCGCATGAGTTTCCCCGAACCGCTTCCCGGCTGCGTGAAATGCAATCCGGGGCATTTTTGGCCTTGGGTCGCAGACTGGTGGATACTTCACTCACATGAAACACTTTCTTTATTTGCTTTTGTCGTGTGTTTTGCCTTGGGCGGGCAATGCGTTCGCACAATCTGCTGCGCCCCTTGACGCCACTGCGGCCAGTCCCGACTTGTTGCAAGGACTTGACCTTGAAGCTGAGCGAAAACGCATTCGCTCAGAGCGCGAAAAGTCAGACGCCACATACAGCGCCACACTCAAGTTGTGCTACCAAAAATTTGCAGTCAATGGTTGCAAGCAAGACGCTTTGGACGAGAAAATCAAGCGCGATAACGACTTGCGCAGACAAGAAACCATCCTCAACAATGCGGTTAGAAAACAGCGGGGCGACAAGGCTTTGTTGCGTTTGGAAGACAAGCAAAGCCAGGAAAAACAATTGAAGGATGAAGAACAGCGCATGGAGCAACGCAATGTTCACCTCGATAAATTGCAAGAGAACCTAGAGAAAAACGAAAAACACTTAGACAAGCAACTCGAAAGTGAAGCCAGCCGAGAAAAATACCAACAGCGGTTACAAGATCTGCAAGAGCGCCAGCGCAAACACGAAGAAAAAGCAGCGCAAGCCGCCCAAAAGCGAGCGCAAGTCCTGCGTAAACAAGAAGAAGCCGACAAGCATCGAAAAAATGTTGAAAAAGAAGCAGCCGAACGAAACCCCAATGTGCAAGCTTTGCCCATCCCTAAGCCAGCGGACATACCGCAGTGATCTGGAGTTGGTTTGACTGAACGTTTGAGCGATGTGGTGCGCGAGATGTTCACCCCACACGGTCCGCTAGCCAGAGCAACGGCTTTTTTTCAGCCGCGCCAAGGTCAAACTGACATGGCCTTGGCCGTGGCAGACACCCTTGAAAAGGGTGGTTCGTTGGTGGTCGAGGCAGGTACTGGCGTGGGCAAAACTTTTGCTTATTTGGTGCCAGCGCTATTGAGTGCAGAGCGCGTGCTGCTGTCGACCGCAACCAAAACATTGCAAGACCAACTGTTTTCTCGAGATATCCCTGACGTTATAAAAGCACTGGGCCTGCCGTTGAAACTAGCCATGCTCAAAGGCAGGGGCAGTTACCTTTGCCAGCAACGCTTGGAACTGGCGTTGACATCGGCCACCTTGCCCGACCGGCATGCGGTCAAAACCTTGGCGGTGGTGCAGCAATGGGCCCGAACAACCAGCAGCGGCGATTTGGCAGAAGTGCCCAATTTGGATGAACAATCTGCGCTGATTCCGTTGATCACATCAAGCCGCGACAACTGCTTGGGTTCGCCATGCCCGCATTGGCGTGATTGCCATGTCAATCAAGCCCGGCGCGAAGCCATGGCTGCTGATGTGGTGGTGATCAACCACCATTTGTTTTTTGCCGACATGGCGGTTCGCGAATCTGGCATGGCCGAGTTACTGCCCACGGTACGCGTGGTGATTTTTGACGAAGCCCACCAACTCAATGAAACAGGTATTCAGTTTTTAGGCAAACAACTCGGTACGGGCCAGTTACTGGACCTCGCGCGCGACACGCTCACAGCCGGTTTGCAATTGGCCCGCGGTTTGGTGGACTGGCAACTGGTCACCGCGGCGTTTGCAAAATCCATACGCGATTGGCGCTTGGTGGTGGGCAAGCAACCCGCCAATGCCAAACTCCGCTGGAGCCAGACGCAACCACAAGATGTAGATGCCCATGATTGGCAACAGGCATTGGCTGATGTGTCGCAGGCTGCCGCTGCTTTGCAAAATGCCTTGGATAGTGTGATGGACGCCGCGCCTGATTTCCAGCGTCTGCATGAACGTTTGAGCGATGTGCTGGGTTTGATCGATTACTTCTCCAACCCATGCGCCTTGGGCAGCGTGCGTTGGCTGGATGTAGGCGCACAAATGCGCTGCATGGAGGCGCCATTGGACATTGCCGATGTGGTGCAAACCAAATTGCTAGACGCCCAAGTGCTTACCGTGCCTGACGCACAACAGCAACCCATAGCGCTGCCTCGCAGTTGGATATTCACTTCTGCAACGCTGGGGTCAGATCCGCAATTGCGTTGGTTCACCGAGCCTTGTGGCTTGCAAAATGCACAGGTACTGCAAGTGCAAAGCCCCTTCGATTATGAAAATCAGGCGTGGTTGTACGTGCCGCGTGGCATGGTGTCGCCCAAAGACCCGCAGCACAGCGAACAGGTGGCCTCGCTCAGTTGGCAAGTAGCGTGTACCTTGGGAGGTCGTACTTTGGTGCTGACCACCACCACTCGCGCATTGCGTGCCATTGGCGATCAATTGACGCAGGCGGCCCAAGGCAACGGGGAGTTGGACATACTGGTGCAAGGCCAGCATCCCAAACGTGAGCTGATGCAGCGTTTTCGTCAAGCCATTGAGCCTGGCGCCAAAGGAACAGTATTGGTGGCCACTGCCAGTTTTTGGGAAGGGTTTGATGTGCCGGGAGACGCGCTGCAGGCTGTCATCATCGACAAACTGCCTTTCCCTCCGCCAAACGATCCTTTGGTCGAGGCGCGAAGCCAGCGCCTCGAGTCGCAAGGAAGAAGCTCTTTCAACGATTATTTTTTGCCCGAAGCCGGTGTGTCGCTCAAGCAAGGAGCAGGGCGCTTGATACGCCGAGAAACCGACCGAGGTGCCTTGGTGATTTGCGACAACCGCTTGGTCAACACACCTTATGGCCGCCGGTTATTGGCGGTGTTGCCACCAATGAAACGTGTGGATCAGTTTCCTGCTTTACTAGACGCGTTAGCCGGCATCACCAAAACTTGAACCAGCTTTTCTTCGTGGCTTGGGGCTTGGCGGTTTGTGGGAAGTAGCGGCTGTCAGGAAACGATGCTTTAAGCACACGTTGTGTGTCGTCGCTCAATTGTGTCAAGCCCAGTGCTTGGTATGAGTCAATCAGAATGATCAGCGCGGTTTCTGCGGCTTCGCTGTTGGGGTAATCATTCAAGGTGGCTTGGGCGCGGTTAACTGCAGCCACATAAGCCCCTTTGTTGTAGTAATGTCTGGCCACTGTGAGTTCTGATTTGGCCAACAGGTTGACAATATGCCGCATCCGCAAAGTGGCGTCCGCTGAATATTTTGAATCCGGAAAACGCGAGACGAGCTCTTTGTAAGCTTCAAACGAATCGCGGGCAGCCATCTGGTCACGTTCGGCCAAATCTTGCTTGAACCATTTGGACATCAGGCCCAAGTCGTCATTGAAGTTGATCGTTCCTTTGAGGTAAAGCGCATAGTCAATCGCCGGGTTGGCGGGATTGAGTTTCATGAAGCGGTCAAGTGTCATGAGCGCCGCCACACGGTCGCCATTTCGGTACTGAGCGTATGCCTTGTCCAGCTGCGCCTGTTGTGCCAGCGGGGTACCTGCTGCGCGGCCTTCAAGTTTGTCGAGCAACACAATGGCTTTATCGAAAATATTGCCCTTCATGATGTCCTTGGCCTCGGCATACATTTCCTCAGGGGACATCTTGGCGGTCGCGTCTTTTTCATCTGTGGCACATGCACTTAAGAGCAAAACCACCCACACCATTGATAATGAAAGAAATCTCTGCACATTAACCCTTCGAACTTTGAACAGACGCGATTATCAACGATGCATCCTACTGAGCCAGTCCCATCACCCTTGTTTACCGCCGAAGACCAGGTGATTGAAGAGTTGGACACCGAGATTGAAGAGCGACAACTGGAAATTCCCACCGGTTTGCACCGTCAAAGGCTAGACCGCGCGCTGGTTCAGCTGATGCCAGAATTTTCCCGCAACCACCTCAAGCATTTGATTGAAGACGGTTTTGTGCGCACCGAGGCCCAGGCCCAGGCTATTGGCAAAGTGGCGTATTTGGTGAAAGCCGCCGAAATCATCACGGTTCGATTACAACCGACAGAAATGTCGCAAGCTTATGTGGCCCAAGCCATGCCGCTTCATGTGGTCTATGAAGACGCCTATCTGCGCATCATTGATAAACCCGCAGGACTTGTGGTCCATCCTGCGCCCGGCAACTGGAGCGGAACACTGCTCAACGGCTTGCTGGCGTTAGACCCCGGCGCAGCACAGGTGCCGCGAGCTGGCATCGTGCACCGATTGGACAAGGACACCAGTGGTTTGATGGTGGTTGCGCGTACCCGCGCATGCATGGATGCCTTGGTGGCCATGATCGCGGCGCGCGAAGTGCACCGGGAGTATTTGGCCCTGAGCCAACGCCCGTGGCGCGGCGATTTGCGCCGTGAGGTCGAGATGCCTATCGGGCGAGATCCACGCCAGCGGTTGCGCATGGCGGTGGTTGACTTGGAACGCCAATCTGGCAAACATGCCCATACCTCGTTGCGATGCTTGGACAGCAACGACCAAGGTTGTCTGGTGCATTGCACCTTGCACACCGGTCGTACCCATCAAATTCGGGTGCATATGGCGGCCATTGGTTTGCCTTTGCTGGCCGATGGTTTGTATGGCGGTGCTGGTTATTTACCCTTGGACAGACAAGCATTGCATGCATTCAGACTGGGCTTTATCCACCCATTTAGCCAAAAGGAATTGCAATTCAACTCGCCCTTGCCGCCAGATATTCTTCAGGCGCTTGGCAGCATGGGCTTGCACAACCCCCTCGGCTAGAATGAGAAATTAATTTCCCCCGGATACTTGATGATGAATACCCTGGATGCCAAGCGTGTCCTTGAGACGGCTTTGTTGTGCGCCTCCCAACCTTTGCAGGTGCGGGAATTGCGTCAGCTTTTCCATGACGAACTCGGGGCTGATACGCTTAAAACACTGCTTGAATCGCTGCAACAGGATTGGCAGCAGCGCGGCTTAGAGTTGGTCACCGTTGCCAGTGGTTGGCGTATGCAAAGTCGCCCAGACATGCGCGATTTTCTCGACCGCCTGCATCCTGAAAAACCACCCAAGTACTCGCGTGCAGCCATGGAGACCTTGGCCATCATTGCCTACCGCCAGCCGGTCACGCGCGGTGACATGGAAGACATTCGCGGCGTCACTGTCAATTCCTTGGTGGTCAAACAACTGGAAGACCGCGGTTGGGTTGAAGTCATTGGACACCGCGAAACTGTAGGTCGTCCGATGTTGTACGCCACGACACGCCAGTTTCTTGACGATCTGGGTATTTCTTCGCTGGACCAACTTCCTCCCTTGGAAACACAAGGTGCAACCGAAGGGTTTTTCGAGCAACTCGCAGGCACCCCCGAGGACACTGACCCTTCCCAGATGGCCATGCCGCTTGTTGTAGAAAGCAGCGAATTTGTCGCGCAAGAAACCGGGTCTGACCTGGCCTCACCTGCGGCGGGTACCACTCAGTGATCAAACCCGGCATTCAGTTCGACGAAATCGTCTCCGGTGCCTACGACACCCACGACGCGACCGACACCTCCGCAGTTGCACCTAAGCGCGTGCTCAGCGCCCAACCGGAAACCCCGAAGTTACATAAAGTTCTGGCGCAATCCGGTTTGGGTTCGCGCTTAGACATGGAGCAACTCATCGCAGACGGCAAAGTGCTGGTCAATGACGAACCAGCCCACGTCGGGCAACGCATTCAGTACGGCGACCGCATCAAGGTCAACGGCAAGCCGCTCTTTGTCCGCATTGAGCCGCCGCCGCCGCGCGTGATTGCTTATCACAAGCCCGCCGGAGAAATCGTCAGCCGGGACGACCCGCAAAGCCGACCCACCGTGTTTCGCAAACTGCCTCGCTTGCAAACCGGCAAATGGCAGTCGGTCGGTCGGCTTGACTTGAACACCGAAGGTTTGTTGTTGTTCACCAATTCCGGCGAACTCGCCAACAAACTGATGCACCCGCGTTTTGGGCTGGAGCGCGAATACGCGGTGCGTGTGCTGGGCCACTTAAGCAATATTGAAAAAGCCAAGTTGCTCGAAGGCGTGCAACTTGAGGATGGCGAGGCCAAATTCGGCAGCTTGGAAGAAGGCGGCGGCGAGGGCGCGAACTGTTGGTACCGGGTGACCATCCAAGAGGGCCGTAACCGCGAAGTGCGTCGCATGTTCGAAGCGGTGGGTCACGCGGTCAGCCGGTTGATTCGCATTCGCTACGGGAAAATGCTGCTGCCACGTGGCTTGAAACGCGGCGAATGCATGGAACTTGACGGTGCGGACACCGAACAATTGATACGCAGCGCCGGTTTGGGCCGGGTTTCCGCCAAGCCATCCGGTGTGCGCCAGTCCACGCCAGCGCCGGGCGGTGCTCGCAAAACCCGCTCTCACAACCCTGTGGCGGCGGCCAAGCCCGAATTCATCGGGGCCTACAGTTTGTCGCGTCAGAGGCGCGACCAGAAATCAAAAGCCTCACGTACCAAGGCCATGCCGCGCAGGGCTAAAATCAATTGATATTGGCTATTCGCCATTATTTTTTGTCAACTTACTGGAAACCTTTCTCATGGCTATCGAACGCACACTCTCCATCATCAAGCCCGACGCAGTCGCTAAAAATGTCATTGGCCAAATCTACAGCCGCTTCGAAGGCGCTGGCCTGAAAATCATCGCTTCCCGCATGGCCCACCTCAGCCGTGGCGAAGCCGAAGCTTTTTACGCTGTCCACAAAGCCCGTCCATTCTTCAAAGACCTGGTCGATTTCATGATCTCCGGTCCGGTCATGATCCAAGCGCTCGAAGGCGAAAACGCCATCCTGAAAAACCGCGACCTGATGGGTGCAACCGATCCTAAAAAGGCTGACAAAGGCACCATCCGCGCTGATTTTGCTGACAGCATCGACGCCAATGCGGTGCACGGCTCTGACGGTCCCGACACAGCCGCTCAAGAAATCGCGTTTTTCTTCGCTGGCATGAACGTATTCCACCGTTAATTCCCGGCTCGCCCGGCCGCGCCATGAAAACCAATCTGCTCGATTTCGATCTCGACGGATTGGTCGCATGGTGTCAGGCTCAGGGCGAGAAAAAATTCAGAGCAGTGCAACTGTTCCGTTGGATACACCACAAAGGTGTGTCTGATTTTTCTCAAATGACCGATTTGGCGCAAAGCCTGCGCCTGATGTTGCAGGACAAGGCCGAGGTTCGCGCCTTGCCTGTGGTCACCCGCCACGACTCTGCCGACGGCACCATCAAATGGATGTTTGATGTCGGCCAGGGCAACGCGATTGAAACCGTCTTCATCCCCGAAACCGACCGCGGCACTCTGTGTGTGTCATCTCAAGCCGGATGTGCCGTGGGTTGCCCGTTTTGCTCGACTGGCGCGCAAGGCTTTAGCCGCAACCTCACCACCGCAGAAATATTGGCGCAACTCTGGTTTGCCGAAACCACTTTGCGGCGTGAACTGGGCACCGATGAACGCGTCATCTCCAATGTGGTGATGATGGGCATGGGCGAGCCCTTGCAAAACTATGCCGCCTTGGTGCCCGCCTTGAAAACCATGCTCGATGATCACGGCTACGGCATGTCGCGCCGCCGCGTGACGGTGTCCACTTCTGGTGTGGTGCCGATGATCGAGCGGCTCAGCCAGGATTGCCCGGTGGCTTTGGCAGTGTCTTTGCACGCCCCAGATGACGTGCTGCGCGACCGATTGGTGCCGCTGAACCAGAAATACCCGCTGGCTGAACTGCTGAACGCCTGCCGCGAGTACCTGGCTTATGCCCCTAGGGACTTCATCACATTCGAGTATTGCATGCTCGACGGCGTGAATGACTCTGATGCACATGCCCGCGCTTTGGTCTCGCTGGTGCGCCCGCAGCACAGCGAGCCACTGCCTTGCAAATTCAATCTCATTCCCTTCAATCCGTTTCCCGCCTCGGGCTTGTTGCGCTCTTCGCCTGAGCGTGTGAAAGCGTTTGCAGCACTTTTGTCTGAAGCAGGCATCGTCACCACCGTCCGCAAAACACGCGGGGACGATATTGCCGCGGCCTGCGGTCAATTGGCTGGTGACATACAAGACCGCACAGATATTGCGGGCAGACGTGCCAAAACTATTCAGATTCACGCCTGATTACGGCAAAATCTCTTCATGAATCAACCTATTCCTTTCTCTAAGCCGCATCGTCAACGATCTTTGCAAGCGCGTGTGAGTTGGGGCGATCACGTGGTCACGGTCGGTGGCGACGCGCCCGTTCGCGTGCAATCCATGACCAACACAGACACCGGCGACGCCATCGGCACAGCCATACAGGTCAAGGAATTGGCGCAGGCCGGTTCCGAGTTGGTGCGTATCACCGTCGACACACCTGAGTCCGCCAAAGCCGTTCCCTATATCCGCGAACAACTCGACAAAATGGGCTTGCACGTGCCGCTCGTCGGTGACTTTCATTACAACGGCCACCGTTTGCTGACCGAGTTTCCGGAATGCGCCAAAGCCTTGTCCAAATACCGCATCAACCCCGGCAATGTGGGCAAGGGCGACAAGCACGACAAGCAGTTTGCCCAGATGATTGAGGCGGCCGTTCGTTATGACAAGGTGGTGCGTATTGGTGTGAACTGGGGCAGCTTGGACCAAGAATTGTTGGCGCGTTTGATGGACGTCAATGCCGGGCGCGATCTGCCGTGGGACGCCAAGCAGGTGATGTACGAAGCCTTGGTTACCTCCGCATTGGAGTCCGCAGAATTGGCCGAACGTTTAGGCTTGGCTCGGCACCAAATTATTTTGAGTTGCAAGATGAGCGGCGTACAAGACTTGATCGCCGTCTACCGCGAACTGGCGCGTTGTACAGACCATTCATTGCATTTGGGCTTGACCGAAGCTGGCATGGGCACCAAAGGCACGGCCGCGTCCAGTGTGGCGCTGGGTGTGTTGCTGCAAGAGGGCATAGGCGACACCATCCGCGTGTCCTTGACACCGCAACCCGGTGAAGCGCGGACACAGGAAGTGCTGATTGCCACAGAAATTTTGCAAGCTTTGGGGCTGCGTACATTTGTGCCCAGCGTGACCGCCTGCCCGGGGTGTGGTCGCACCACCAGCACCACGTTCCAGGAACTCGCCATGCAAATTGACGACTACCTGCGCTACCAAATGCCGGTGTGGCGTAAGCAATACCCGGGTGTGGAAAACCTCAAAGTCGCGGTGATGGGGTGCATCGTCAATGGTCCCGGCGAGAGCAAACACGCTGACATCGGTATCAGCCTGCCGGGCACGGGGGAAGCGCCTGCGGCACCGGTGTTTATCGATGGCGAAAAGGCACTCACCCTGCGCGGCGACAATATTGCCAAAGAATTCCACGACATCGTCGAAAACTACGTTCATAAGAAATACGCGGTTCAGGCTTGAGAACTGACTGCTGCTGAAAACCATGGCTGACAAATTAACCGCCGTCAAAGGTATGAACGACATATTGCCGCCCGAGTCCGCTCGCTGGGAGGCTTTGGAAACCGCTGTGCGCGAAGTCATGCGCCTGCACGCCTACCGCAATATCCGCACACCGATTGTTGAACCCACAGCTTTGTTCGTGCGAGGCTTGGGTGAAGTGACCGATATTGTGGAAAAGGAAATGTATTCCTTTGAAGACCGTTTGAACGGCGAGCAATTGACGCTGCGCCCCGAGTCCACCGCCGGTGTGGTGCGCGCGGTCGTTGAACACAATTTGTTGTACGAAGGCGGCAAGCGTTTGTATTACATGGGACCCATGTTCAGGCACGAGCGCCCGCAGCGCGGCCGCTACCGACAGTTTCACCAAATTGGCGCAGAGGCGCTGGGTTTTGGCGGCGCAGAAGTCGATGCCGAAATTATTTTGCTGGCATGTGCTTTGTGGAAAGCCATCGGTTTGCAGGACGTGCGTTTAGAGCTCAACAGCTTAGGTCAGCCGCCTGAGCGTTTGCAGCACCGCGCTGCTTTGATTGCTTATTTTGAACAACACGCTGATCAGTTGGACGAAGACGCCAAACGCCGTTTGCACACCAACCCTTTGCGCATACTGGACAGCAAAAATCCGGCGATGAAAGCTTTGAATGATGCTGCGCCCAAGTTGCTGGATTTTTTAGGCGCTGACAGCTTGGCGCATTTCAACGCAGTGCGCGCTATTTTGGATACGAATGGCGTGTCCTACAGCATCAATCCACGCCTGGTGCGCGGCATGGACTACTACAACTTGACAGTGTTTGAGTTCATCACCGAGCGACTCGGCTCACAAGGCACGGTCTGCGGCGGCGGTCGTTATGACTATTTGATTGGCGAGATCGGCGGCAAACACGCGCCCGCTGTCGGCTGGGCTTTGGGTGTGGAGCGTGTGCTGGAGTTACTCAAAGAGCAGGGCAACACGGCGGTGGATGTGGCGCCGGATGCCTATGCCATCGTTCCTGACGCAGCGTCTTTGCCAGTCGTCACACCCGTGTTGCAAACCTTGCGCGGCATGGGTGTTGCTGTGCAAATGCATGCGCCCACTGGTGCTTCTGAGGGAATGGGGAGCATGAAGTCGCAATTTAAAAAGGCTGACGCCAGCGGCGCCCGCTATGCCCTGGTGTTTGGCACTGATGAACTGGCCGTCGGGCAAGTCACTGTCAAGGCCTTACGCGATGGGCTAGGGGAGCAGCGCAGTGAATCTCTTACGCAGGTCGCCCAATGGGGCCACCGCCTACAATGAATCCTTTGACCTTAGATTATTTGGAATCGCATGGCTACCCATCTTGACCTCGAAGAACAAGAACAACTAGACAAGTTCAAACATTTTTGGAGCCGCTGGGGCAACCTCATTACCGGTTTGATCACGGTGGTGCTAGTGATTTACGCCAGTTGGAACGGCTGGAATTATTGGCAGCAACGGCAAGCCGCACAAGCTGCCGTGCTTTATGACACCTTCGAAAAAGCTGTCCGCGGCAGGGATGATGCCCTCATGGCGCGTTCTTTGGCAGATTTGCAAGACCAGTTTGCAAGCACCACGGTGACCCAACAGGCGTCATTGTTGGCTGCTCGGATTTATGTTGACAAAGCCAACTTGCCTGAAGCGGAAAAAAGCTTGCGTTGGGTGGTTGAACTGAACAAAGAACCTGGCTTCGTAGCGCTGGCTCGCTTGCGTTTGTCGGGGCTCGAAATCGAACGCAAAAATCTAACCAAAGCACAGGAATGGGTGCAAGGTCAAAAAGCACCAGCCGGGTTCCAAGCCCTGTTCGACGACCGATTGGGCGATATCGCCATGTTGCAAAAGAAAAATGACGATGCCAAGCGTCACTTTTTGGCGGCTTGGAAAGGCATGGAAGAAACCAACGAATACCGACGCTTGATAGAAGTCAAATTGGCTGCTTTGGGTGTCAATGCGAGTGAAGCAGATAAGCCATGACCCTGTTGCGATTCACAAACTTGCGGTACGCCCTTTGGGCTTTTGCCTTGGTATTTTTGGTCTCTTGTGGCTCGCCGCCAAGACCATCACCTGCACCCATCGGCAACTTCAAAGTCCAACAGGCCATCACACCGGCTTGGAGCTTCAAGTTTTCTTCAGCCAAACAGTTGAACCAAAGTTTGGCGGTGGTCAAAGACAAGGTGGCGATCGCGGCAGCCGATGGTGCGGTGGCGGTGGTCAACACCGACACTGGTCAATTGGTATGGCAGCATGACATTGGAAGTAAATTGTTGTCCGGTGCGGGCTTCAACGGGGAACAACTGGCTGTTGTCACAGCCGCCAATGAATTGGTGGCGCTCAGCGAGGGCAAGGTGCTTTGGCGCAAGCGCTTGAAGGCACAGTCATACACCAACCCTTTGGTAGCTGGCGGACGGATTTTCGTTTTGTTGGCCGACCGTTCTGTCGCAGCTTTTGACGCCTTGAATGGGCAGTTTTTATGGACACAGCAGCGTCCCGGAGAACCCTTGGTTCTGAAGCAAAACGGTGTGCTGATGCCTTTTCAAAATGCCTTGATTGCAGGGTTGGGTGGCCGGCTTGTCGCCTTGAATCCTGACAATGGGCAGATCATTTGGGACGTGGCCATCGCCAATCCTCGTGGCGTCAACGATTTGGAGCGATTGGTGGACTTGGTGGCCACAGCCTCTCGTGTGGATGACTCCGTCTGTGTCCGGGCTTTCCAGTCACAAGTGGGATGCGTCAATGTCACCCGCGGTGCGTTGTTGTGGAACCGAGCTTCTGTCGGTGTCCAAGGTGTTGATGGTGATGCCAAGGTGCTCGTGGGCTCAGAGTCCAATGGCGTGGTGCGTGCATGGACCCGCACTGCCGGAGAACGTGCGTGGGACACGGACCACCTCAAGTACCGCGAATTGACATCGCCGCTGGTCACGCCCAAAGGCGTGGTGCTGGGTGACGAAGGTGGCTGGTTGTATTTGCTGTCTGCCAGCGATGGCACTTTACTCAACCGCGTACAAACATCCTCGGCAGGATTTGCATCTGCTCCCACCCCGTTGGCCAATGGAGGCTTTGTGATTTTGACGCGCAACGGTCAACTGCTGGCTTACCAACTGCCTTGAGCATTGGGTTGATGCCGTGAAACCTGTCTTGGCCATTGTCGGCCGCCCCAATGTCGGCAAATCAACGCTGTTTAACCGCATCACCAAAACCCGTGATGCCATCGTCGCTGACTATGCGGGTCTGACCCGCGACCGGCATTACGGCAGTGCCCGTCACGGCAAACAAGAGTTCATTGTCATTGACACCGGTGGCTTTGAGCCGACTGCTGACAGCGGTATTTACAAAGAGATGGCCAAGCAAACGCGTCAGGCCGTTGCTGAATCCGATGCGGTGATTTTTGTGGTGGATGCGCGTGAGGGTTTGTCGGCGCAAGACCACGATATTGGCAACTACCTCAGGCGCTTGGGAAAACCTTGCTTATTGGTGGCCAACAAAGCCGAGGGCATGCAAAACGGCGTCAAGCTGGGTGAATTTTTTGAGCTGGGTTTGGGCGAAGTCATGCCGGTGTCTGCGTCGCACGGACAAGGCATTCGCAGCATGATCGAGGCTGCGCTCGAACCTTTGCACTTGCCTGAAGATGAGGAAGAAGACGCTGACGATGACGGTAGCCCCAAGCCCTTGAAACTGGCGGTTGTCGGTCGACCCAACGTTGGCAAATCCACGTTGATCAACACTTGGTTGGGTGAAGAACGTTTGGTGGCATTCGACCTGCCGGGTACAACGCGCGACGCTATCAGCGTGCCTTTTGAGCGCAATGGACAGGCGTTTGAATTGATTGATACCGCAGGTTTGCGCCGCCGTGGCAAGGTGTTTGAAGCGATCGAAAAATTTTCAGTCGTCAAAACCTTACAAGCGATTGAGTCCGCCAACGTAGCCTTGCTGCTGCTGGATGCCACGCAAGGCGTGACCGATCAAGACGCGCATATTGCTGGCTTTATTCTTGAAACCGGCCGTGCCGTGGTGTTGGCGATCAATAAATGGGACGCGATTGATGCTTATCAGCGCGAGTTGGTGGCGCGATCTATTGAAAACCGCTTAGCATTTTTGAAGTTTGCCAAGTTACACCATATTTCCGCCACCAAGCGCCAAGGGCTCGGCCCAGTGTGGTCATCGATTGCGCAGGCGCACCAGTCGGCCATGTGCAAGATGTCCACGCCAGTGCTGACGCGTTTGTTGCTTGAAGCCGTTCAATTCCAAGCGCCCAAACGCGGCGGCATGTTCCGCCCCAAACTGCGTTATGCCCACCAAGGTGGCATGAATCCACCGGTGATTGTGGTGCACGGTAATTCTCTTGAGCATGTCACGGATTCGTACAAGCGTTTTCTGGAAGGACGTTTTCGCAAAGCTTTTTCACTCGAAGGCACGCCTTTGAGGATCGAAATGAAAACCTCGCAGAATCCGTATACAGACAAAGAATAAGCTTCAACCCACGTAACCAAGAGGCTATTTCAGCTGTGGTATGTTAATAACTTCCTCATCAAACACGGAGAATATCGTGAATCAAAAAGGGCAACTTTTACAAGACCCGTTCCTCAATATTTTGCGCAAAGAACATGTGCCTGTTTCCATTTACCTGGTCAACGGCATTAAGTTACAGGGGCAAATCGAGTCCTTCGATCAATACGTGGTTTTGTTGCGCAATACCGTGACGCAAATGGTTTACAAGCATGCCATTTCCACCATTGTCCCTGGCAGGCCTGTCAATTTTGCTCAAGCCGAATGCGGCGAAGCCACCGACTAAGCAGCACTTAACCCCTGTTCACAACCCACTTGACTCTGACCGACTTATCACCCTCCGCCACAGCATTGCTTGTTGGTGTGGATTTCGGTGCGCCACATTTCGATGAAGAATTGAACGAATTGGCACAACTGTCCTTGACCGCAGGGCTGGCCCCGGTACACCGTCTCACTTGTAACCGCAAAGCGCCGGATGCCGCGATGTTTGTGGGTTCTGGCAAGGCTGATGAAATCAAAGAACTGGCCTTGCTCCATGGCGCTTCTGAGGTGCTGTTTGACCAGTCGTTGTCGCCTGCACAGCAACGCAACCTAGAGCGTCATTTGGGCATGCCGGTAAATGATCGCACCATGCTGATCCTGCAAATCTTCGCGCAGCGCGCTCGCAGTCACGAAGGCAAATTGCAGGTTGAATTGGCCAGGCTTCAATACCTGAGCACCCGATTGGTCAGGCGCTGGTCCCACTTGGAGCGCCAGCGTGGCGGTATTGGCAACCGTGGCGGCCCGGGGGAAACTCAGATTGAACTTGACAGGCGCATGATTGGCGAATCTATCAAGCGCACCAAAGAACGCTTGAGCAAGGTCAAGCGCCAGCGCAACACACAGCGCAAGCAACGTGAGCGCAATCAGGTATTTAATGTGTCGCTGGTGGGCTATACCAATGCGGGTAAATCCACGTTGTTCAATGCCTTGGTCAAAGCCCGCGCCTATGCGGCTGATCAATTGTTCGCCACCTTGGACACCACCACGCGCCAGTTGTATTTGCCGCACGATGGCGGCGGCGGATCACATTTGTCCCTCTCCGACACAGTCGGATTCATTCGCGATTTGCCGCACGGTCTGGTCGATGCATTTGAAGCCACCCTGCAAGAAGCCACCTCGGCCGATTTGTTGTTGCATGTGGTGGATGCATCGCACCCAAACTATCCAGAACAAATTGATCAAGTCATGTCTGTTTTGCAAGATATCGGGGCGCAAGATGTGCCTCAGTGGTTGATCTTCAACAAAATAGATGCCTTGCCCCCGGAAAAACACCCCCAAATGCTGCATGATTTGTATGTACATGAGGGGCAAGCCTTACCTCGAATGTTTTTGAGCGCAGGCACTGGTTTCAATTTGGATGGTTTGCGTCAACGTATCTTGCAGCAGGCCCAAGCCCATGCAGATTCCCTTTTAACCCTTCAGACGGCG
The DNA here is from genome assembly GCA_027488735.1 of Comamonadaceae bacterium. Lineage (GTDB taxonomy): Bacteria > Pseudomonadota > Gammaproteobacteria > Burkholderiales > Burkholderiaceae_C > Limnohabitans. The sequence goes on from JAIYBB010000004.1 coordinate 339,517, forward strand.
CATGTAACCTAAGGCAAATTCAAGTGTTAAGCCACTTTAGGCACAATGTCGACTTACAGCTTTTTTGACTGATTTCAAATGAACCTTAAAACCTCAGCTTGGCCTTTGACAAACTGGGTGACCCACATACAGTGGTTTGCCCAGTGGATGCGTTTGGTTTGCATCGCGCTGTGGCGCAAATTGTTGGGCGCATTCAACCTCAACGACGGTCGTTGGGGCCGCAGTGATGAGCAACCCCAAAATATTTCCAATGGCTCGGAGCCAAGCAATAACCCGCCACCCGAAGGAAATCGCAGACCCCCTAGCGGCAATAACGGCCCGCCAGATTTGGACGAACTGTGGCGTGATTTGAACCGTAAATTGGGACAGTTATTTGGTGGCAAGCGCGGACCTGGTGCTCCACCGCCCGGTTCCGGCGGCGGCTTTCCTGAGCCCTTCAAAAATGCCGGTGTAGGTCTCAGTTTGATACTGGGTGTGTTTTTTCTTATTTGGCTGGCTACTGGGTTTTTTATTGTCCAAGAGGGTCAGCAAGCTGTCATTACCCAGTTCGGGCGCTACCACAGCACCGCAGGCGCTGGTTTCAATTGGCGCATGCCTTACCCGATCCAACGCCACGAAGTGGTGTTCGTCACGCAAATTCGTTCCTTGGACATTGGCCGCGACTCCATCATCAAAGCCACTGGTTTGCGTGAGTCAGCCATGCTGACCGAGGATGAAAACATTGTCGAGATCAAATTTGCCGTTCAATACCGCTTGACCGATGCACGTGCCTATTTGTTTGAAAGCAAAAACCCGACAGACGCGGTGATTCAAGCCGCAGAAACCGCGGTGCGTGAAGTGGTCGGAAAAATGCGAATGGACGCGGCTTTGTCAGAAGACCGCGAGCAAATTGCGCCGCGCGTGCGCATGATCATGCAAACCATATTGGACCGCTACAAAGTGGGCATAGAAGTTGTGGGAATCAATTTGCAGCAAGGCGGTGTGCGGCCTCCCGAGCAGGTGCAGGCCGCGTTTGACGATGTGCTCAAAGCCGGCCAAGAACGCGAGCGCGCCAAGAATGAAGCCGAGGCCTATGCCAATGACGTGGTGCCCCGCGCAGTCGGTTCAGCCTCCCGTTTGAAGGAAGAAGCCGATGCGTACAAATCGCGTATCGTGGCACAGGCTCAAGGTGATGCTCAGCGTTTTCGTTCCCTTTACAGCGAATACCAAAAGGCGCCACAGGTCACCCGCGATCGTCTGTATATCAATGCGATGAGAGAGATGTACAGCAATGTCACCAAAGTGTTGGTGGAGTCGCGGCAAGGCTCAAACATGCTGTACTTACCGCTGGACAAAATCATGCAATTGAACAATGCCAGCGCTGCTGACTTGTCGGCACCTGCAGCATCCACCATGAACGATTCATCTTCCAGTGGTTCTGTGCCATCTCCGGCCACCATTGAAAGCACCAGCCGCAGCCGTGACACTCGGCAGCGCGACCGTGACTCCCGTTAAGGCGTATCAGACATGAACAAAATTGGTTTATACATTTCATCGCTATTGTTGGCTTTGCTCATTTTTAGCTCGACTGTGTTTGTCGTGGACCAACGCCAGTATGGTGTGGTGTATTCGCTTGGGCAGATCAAAAAAGTGATCACCGAGCCGGGTTTGAATTTCAAATTTCCCCCGCCGTTTCAAAACGTGAATTTCATCGACAAGCGCTTGCTGACGCTAGACAACGCTGACTCTGAACCCATGCTGACAGCAGAAAAGCAACGCATGGTGATTGACTGGTTTGTGCGCTGGCGCATATCTGACCCGTCTCAGTACATTCGTAACGTCGGTTTGGACGAAAAAGCCGGGGCTCAGCAACTCACCCGCGTGGTTCGCAATGCTTTCCAAGAAGAAATCAACAAACGCACCGTGAAAGACCTGCTGTCTCTCAAGCGTGAGGATTTGATGGTGGATGTCAAGCGTGAAGTGATCGAAATCGTCAAAGGCTCAAACCCTTGGGGTATTGACGTGGTCGATGTACGCATTACCCGAGCGGACTATGTGGACACCATCACTGAATCGGTCTACCGCCGCATGGAAGCTGAGCGAAAGCGCGTAGCGAATGAATTGCGTTCTACCGGTGCTGCTGAGGGCGAAAAAATCCGTGCCGATGCAGACCGCCAACGCGAAGTGACTTTGGCCAATGCATACCGCGATGCCCAAAAAATAAAAGGTGAGGGTGATGCAGAAGCGGCTCGTTTATATGCCGACGCATTTGGCAAGGACGTGCAATTTGCACAGTTCTACCAAAGCATTGAAGCCTACAAATCCAGCTTCAATAAAAAATCTGATGTGATGGTGCTTGATCCCAGCAGTGAATTTTTCAAAGCCATGCGGGGCGGAGCATCCTCCAAGAAATAACTTCGCATTTTCACGGCGATGAACAGGCCTGTCAGCGGCTGATTCCCGGGTTGGGGTGCTCGGTTAACACCCTGAGCGCGCCCCGTCTTCGGCTCTTTGCCTGAGCCCTCTCCCAGATCGGTAGAATCGACTTTTTAACAGCATTGCACACTATGGCTGCCTGGGTTTTGCCGGATCATATCGCTGACATTTTGCCTTCTGAGGCTCGGCACATTGAAGAACTGAGGCGACTGTGCTTGGACACTGCGCGAGGCTTTGGTTATGAATTGGTCATGCCGCCTTTGCTTGAACACACCGAATCCTTGCTGCCTGGCAGCAACAGCGCCCAGGATTTACAAACCTTCAAGATGGTCGACCAACTCTCTGGTCGCACCTTGGGTTTGCGCATAGACACCACGCCCCAAACAGCACGTATTGATGCCCATTTGCTCAACCGCCAGGGTGTGACCCGGCTTTGCTACTGCGGCCCGGTGGTTCACACCTTGCCCGCCAGTCCGTATGCAACACGCGAGCCATTGCAAATGGGCGCTGAAATTTATGGCCACGACGGCCTTGAAGCCGACCTTGAGATTTTGCAATTGGCCACCCAAAGTCTTCGCGCCAGCCACTTGACCGAGTTCTATGTGGACCTGAGCCACGCGCGTATATTGCCTGCCTTGCTTGCGGGCCACGCGTTGACCGAGGCGCAGCTTCAATCCGTGACCCAGGCGCTCACCCACAAAAACATCAGTGCCATGCGCGAATTGGGCAAGCAATTGCCAAGCAATTTGGCCCAGGCACTTTTGGCTTTGGTGCAAATGTATGGTGGGCTTGAAGTGTTGACACACGCCAAAACCGAATTCGCTGCATGGCCACAAGTGCTCAAGGCGCTTGACGAATTGGCTTGGCTGGCTGGCCATGCCAACCAAGCGGTCAGCATCGATTTGGCTGATTTACGCGGTTATGCGTACTACAGCGGGCCGAGATTTTCCATGTTTGTGCCTGATACCAGCGATGCCTTGGTGCGTGGCGGCAGATACGATGAAATTGGTGCAGTGTTCGGTCGCAAGCGTTCCGCGGTGGGCTTTAGCCTTGACATCAAAGTGTTGGTCGGCTTGCTTCCGCACCCCCAGCCTCAAGCGGCTATTCGAGCCCCGTGGAGCGAAGACCCCAAATTGACCCAAGCGATCGCGCAATTGCGCGCGCAAGGCCACACGGTGGTGTGTCTCTTGCCCGGCCACGAGAGCGTTGTGGACGAATTCCACTGCGACCGTGAATTGACCCAACACCAAGGTGCGTGGACTGTGCGCCCTTTGCACAGCAACTGAGACAAAGAAAAAGTTATGAATACCAAGCAGGCGAGACACGTGGTGGTGGTGGGAACCCAATGGGGTGATGAAGGCAAAGGCAAATTGGTGGATTGGTTGACCGAACGCGCGCAAGGTGTCGTGCGGTTTCAAGGCGGTCACAACGCAGGCCATACGCTGGTCATCAACGGCGTCAAAACTGCCTTGCATCTGATCCCCAGCGGCATCATGCGCCCGGGTATCCGCTGCTACATCGGCAACGGTGTGGTGTTGTCTGCGGGCAAACTGTTTGAGGAAATTGAAGGTCTGGAAAAAGCCGGTGTCGAGGTGCGTTCCCGTTTGCGCATCAGCGAGGCATGTCCCCTGATATTGCCTTTTCATGCCGCGCTTGATGTCGCCCGTGAAGCCGCGCGTGAGCAAGGGGGTTCTGAAAAAATCGGTACGACCGGCCGAGGCATCGGTCCGGCGTACGAAGACAAAATTGCCAGACGCGCATTACGCGTTCAAGATTTGAAATACCCAGCTCGGTTTGCAGACAAGCTGCGCGAACTGCTGCGATTGCACAACCATGTGTTGACTACTTTCTTGGGCTCGCAACAGTTTTCATTCGGCGAGGCATTGCAACCCTATTTGCACAACGGCGAGGTGCAGTTTCAAGCGGTGTTCGATGAAGCCATGCGGCACGCAGAGCTGCTCAAACCCATGATGGCCGACGTGTCGCGCGAACTCAACGATGCGCATGCCAGTGGCGCCAATTTGTTGTTTGAAGGTGCGCAAGGCACTTTGCTTGATGTGGATCACGGCACTTATCCGTTCGTTACCTCGAGCAACTGTGTGGCGGGCAATGCTGCTGCAGGCGCTGGCGTTGGTCCCGGCCTGTTGCACTACATATTGGGTATCACCAAGGCTTATTGCACGCGCGTTGGCGGTGGGCCTTTCCCCACCGAACTCGATTGGGATGTGCCCAACACCCCTGGCTGGCACATGAGTACAGTGGGTGCAGAAAAAGGCACCACCACGGGCCGTTATCGCCGCTGTGGTTGGTTTGATGCGGCTTTGCTCAAACGCAGTGCACAGGTCAATGGATTGACGGGTTTGTGTATCACCAAACTGGATGTGTTGGATGGTTTGAGCGAGCTCAAACTTTGCACAGGCTATCAATTGCATGGCCAGTACACCGATATATTGCCCATGGGCGCTGACGACATTGCGGACTGTCAGCCGGTGTATGAAACCTTGGCGGGTTGGACTGACAGCACGGTGGGCATCACTGACTACGCACGCTTGCCGAAGCAGGCGCAGGCCTATCTCAAGCGTATCGAAGAAGTCACGGGTGTGCCCATACACATGATTTCCACAAGCCCGGACCGAGACCACACCATTTTGATCCGCGATCCTTTTCAACCTTGAAATGCGAGCCATGACATGCTAACTGAAGACGGAAAACACCTGTATGTGTCGTATGACGAATACAACAACCTGATAGAAAAGCTGGCGATAAAAATCCACCAGTCTGAATGGGAATTCGACACCATCTTGTGTTTGGCCAGAGGCGGCATGCGCCCCGGCGATGTGTTGTCGCGTATTTTTGACAAACCTTTGGCCATCATGTCCACCAGCTCATACCGTTCCGAAGGCGGAACTGTGCAAGGCCATTTAGACATTGCGCGCTACATCACCACACCCCAAGGTGAGATTGCTGGAAGGGTGCTGTTGGTCGATGATTTGGCCGATTCTGGCCACACCTTGAACGCTGTCATCGATTTATTGAAAAACAATTATTCGCCCATCACTGAGCTGCGCAGCGCCGTGATTTGGACCAAAGGCGTTTCCAGTTTTATGCCAGATTTTTCAGTGGAATTTTTACCCACCAATCCTTGGATACATCAACCGTTTGAAGCCTACGACACCTTGCGTCCTGTGCATTTGTTGGAGAAGTGGCGGGTTTGAGGCATGAAGCCTGATACTGCGCTGATTCACCACGGTTACATTGCGCCGCAGGAATTTCAGTCTCCGCAAATAGCGGTGCATAAGGCCTCATCGGTTTTTTTTCCTAATGTCTCAGCCATGCGCGATCGCAATTGGTTAGACAAAACCGGCTACACCTACGGCTTGCATGGCACGCCGACCACTTTCACCCTAGAAGAAAGATTGTGTCAACTTGAAGGTGCCAAGCATGCTGTGCTCTTGCCTAGTGGGTTGGCGGCATTGGCACAAGTGAATTTGGCTTTGCTCAAGTCGGGTGATGAAATTCTGATCCCGGACAATGCCTATGCCCCTTTGAAATCGTTGGCCGAGGTGGAGTTGGCGCGTTGGGGCATCAGTCACCAGTATTACGACCCGATGCATCCCGAGACTTTGGCGCAAACCATCAGTCCGCAAACCCGTTTGGTGTGGTTAGAAGTACCTGGCTCGGTCACACTTGAATTCCCTGATTTACCCGCGTTGCTTCGCATATGCCAATCGCATGGCGTGTTGACTGCTTTGGACAACACTTGGGGCGCCGGCGTGGCGTTTCCACCGTTCAATTTTTGCGATGCAGCGGACCCACACCAACGCGGTGTCGACATCAGCGTGCATGCGTTGACCAAGTACCCAAGCGGCGGAGGAGATGTGCTGATGGGCAGTGTCACCACTTGCCGCGACGATTTGGCCAAGACGCTCAAGCTCAGTCACATGCGATTGGGGTATGGGGTGGGTGGCAATGACGCAGAGTTGGTTTTGCGATCTTTGCCCACCATGGACATGCGCTACAAAGCGCAGGATGCAAGTTGTCGACAGGTGGCTGCATGGTGTTTGCAGCAACCTGCATTTGCCCAAGTGTTGCATCCGGCGGTTGCAACTTCACCTGGCCATGTCCATTGGCGCGATCTGTGCGCACAAGCGCCAGCAGTGGATGCGCCCGTGCACCCAGGAGGCGCCGCCGCCAGTTTGCTGGGCTTGCGTTTTCATTCGCGCTTTAAGCAATCGCAAGTAGATGATTTTTGCAACCGATTGGCATTGTTCAAATTGGCTTTCAGTTGGGCCGGCCCCATCAGTTTGGTGGTGCCGTACGAATTGAAATCTATGCGCCAAATGGCCAAGCCTGCCCTGCTCGAAGGCGGTTATGTACGTCTTTCCATCGGCTTAGAAAACCCCCAAGATTTGATTGACGATTTGGCGCAAGCCTTAAAGCTGTTTCATCAACCAAATTGACCCAGTAGTTTGGCAGCCAAGGCTTGCATGCTGTTGCTGTGCCGGTCTGCCAACTGTGCAGGTTCAGCATGCGACATTTGCACAAAATTTCTTGCCACCGATTTGGCGTAAGTGGGGTCGTAGTGGTGCAGCAACAAGTCTCTGACCACGGGTTCAACCTCGGCTTGCGCCAACTGGGCGCGCCATGCATTCACCACGGTTTTGCCTTTGAGTTCCGTCAGCAAAGACAGCCGTTGCGCAAACAATTCATGGTCATTGGCAAAAAACGCATAGTCTTCTAACAATAGCTTCACACGTTCATCGTCGCTCAGTTGCAAGTCAATGCAAGGGCTTTGTCGCATGGCATCCATCAGCACTTGAGGCACGGCCACGTTGCCCACTTTTTTACTCTCTGCTTCAACGAAAACTGTTTTTTGTGGGTCAAACTGTCGCAGTTTGTTCCAGACCAATGTGTCGAAATGTTTTTGGCTGGGTTGGGCCACTCCGGGAATACGACCCAGCACAGAACTGCGATGGCGAGCCAGCTCTTCCAAGTCAAGCACCTGCGCACCGCAGGCTGTCAATGCATGCAGCAAGCGGGTTTTGCCCGACCCCGTAGGTCCCGTGATGATGCGCAAATGCAAACCTGCGACCAATCGCGAAATATCCTGCAACATGGCGGCTCGAAATGCTTTGTATCCCCCTTCAATCAGCCACACCCGAAAACCGATTTGGCCCAGCACCAGCGCCAACGAGCCACTGCGTTTACCGCCACGCCAACAGTAGATCAACGGCTGCCAATCTTTGGACAAACCCATGACCGAGTGTTCGATATGCCGAGCAATGTTGGAAGCTACCAGCATGGCGCCGAGTTTGTTGGCTTCAAAAGAACTGACTTGCTTGTACAAGGTACCCACGCGGATACGTTCTTCGTTGGTCAATGAAGGCCAGTTGATGGCGCCAGGCAAATGGTCGAGTGCAAATTCATCTTCGGTGCGAGCATCAATGATGTCGCTGAATCCGTTGTCAGAAGATAGACGCCGCATGCGTTCGATAGCGGCTTGGGCACTGATGGGGTGTGCCGCCATCAGAGCATTCTCTTGAGCACGGGCCACACGTTGGACAAGATGATGGGATGCGCTTGTGCTTTGGGATGGATACGGTCGGGTTGAAACAACGCGGTGGGGTCAGCGGCATCGGCAACACCTTTGAGCAAGAAAGGGACGAGTTGCGTGCGTTGCTGCTGGCTGATGCGAACAAACATTCGGCTGAATTCTTTCGCGTACTCTTGGCCGTAGTTGGGGGGGACTTGCATGCCTATCAAGAGCACACTTGCCTTGGCCTTATGGCAGGCGGCGACCATTTGTATGAGGTTGTTTTCAGTGGTTTTGAGTGCAAAGCCGCGCAAGGCATCGTTACCACCGAGCTCAATCACCACCACTTTCGGCTGGTGCTGCTGCAGCAGTGCGGACAAACGCGCCAAGCCACCAGCGGTGGTGTCGCCACTGATGCTGGCATTGACCACTTGCCATTGCGGCTTGTCTTTGGCCAATTGTTTGCCCAACAAGGCCACCCAACCCGCGCCTCTGGCAATGCCATATTCCGCGCTCAAGGAGTCTCCCACCACCAAAATATGTGGGGACTTTGCGGTGCCTAAGGCATGCGATGAAAGACCTAGCGCAAACAAGCCTACAGCCAGCCGGTTAAAGTCCCTTCGTCTCAACACGGAATTCACGGAATGTCCTCAGCTTTGATCTCGGTCTCACATTTGTACAAATCGGTGACGGATGCCGCCGGTACCCTAGATATTCTCCGCGATATTGATTTCACCTTGATGCCAAAGGAGACTGTGGCGATAGTCGGCGCATCTGGCTCGGGTAAAAGCACCTTGCTGACCATCATGGCTGGCTTGGACACACCAACCCGCGGAACGGTGCATTTGGCGGGCCAAGATATGTTCTCGCTGGACGAAGACCAGCGTGCCGCAATGCGCGCCAAACACATCGGATTTGTTTTTCAAAGCTTTCAGCTGTTGGCACCTTTGACCGCGCTTGAAAACGTCATGTTGCCCTTGGAGCTCGCTGGGCATTCAGACCCCAAGCCCTTGGCCTGCGAAATGCTGGCTCGGGTTGGCTTGGCAGAGCGGTTGAACCACTATCCCAAAGTCATGAGCGGCGGCGAACAACAACGCGTGGCTTTGGCAAGGGCTTTTGTGGTCAAGCCGCAGGTGCTGCTGGCGGACGAGCCCACGGGCAGTTTGGACCATGCCACAGGGGAGACCATCATGCAGTTGATGTTGAATTTGAACCAAGAGTTGGGCACCACATTGGTTTTGGTCACGCACGACTTGGCGCTGAGCCGGCGCTGCGACCGTCGATTGGTGATGGAAGCGGGACGCGCGAGTTGGCAGCCCTGAGCGTTAGCGAGTGCGTTGTTTCATGGCGCGCTCAACCTCGCGCTTGCCTTCGCGGTCTTTGATGGTGTCGCGTTTGTCGTGTTCGGCTTTGCCTTTTGCCAATGCGATTTCGCATTTGATGCGGCCATTTTTCCAATGCAAGTTCAGCGGCACCAATGTGTAGCCCTTTTGCTCCACCTTGCCGATCAAACGCCGGATCTCCTCTTTGTGCAGCAGCAATTTGCGTGAGCGTATGGCGTCGGGGTTGACGTGGGTGGATGCGGTTTTCAACGGATTGATTTGGCATCCGATGACAAACATTTCGCCATTTCGAATCACCACATAGCCGTCGGTCAGTTGGACTTTTCCCTCGCGCGCAGCCTTCACCTCCCAGCCTTCCAGCACCATGCCTGCCTCAAGGCGTTCTTCAAAAAAATAGTTGAAGGCGGCTTTTTTGTTGTCCGCGATCCGGGTTTGGGGTGCTGTTTTGCTGGCCATGAGAGAGAAAAATAAACAAGACGGGGTCTTTACAATTGCCCGCAACGCCAGTGTGGCATGAACTGCATTCTATGAAAACCATTGAGAAGTCCGTATTGATCTGGTTCAGTGCCCGTGAAATGTTCGATTTGATCGTTGACGTGCCGTCGTATCCGCAGTTTTTGCCCTGGTGCGACAAGGCTGAAATACTCAGTACCACCGACACCGGCATGACCGCGCGCATCGGTATGGCGTTTGGCGGTTTACATAAAAGTTTCACCACCACCAACACGCACATCGATGGACGCCAGGTCAAACTCGATTTGCTTGACGGCCCGTTCAAACACCTCACCGGTGTCTGGGACTTCATTCCGTTGGGCGAAGAACAAGCCTGCCGGGTCGAGTTGAAACTCTCTTACAGCTTTGACTCTATGTTTGGTGCCATCGTCGGGCCAGTATTTGACAAGATTGCTTCCACCTTGGTGGATGCTTTTGTCAAGCGAGCTGAAGCGGTTTATCAGCGGTGAATATAGAAATTGTGTGGTCCCCCGCCCAGCGTCAGGTGCAGGCATTGGTGTGGCAGGCAGACGCCGGTGCCACTGTCGCGCAGGCCATGGCTTTTTTGCATCTGCATTGCGCTGCTTTTGCGGCGCAGTCGGCGCAACCATGGCAAGTCGCTGTCTGGGGCAAACCGGTTGAAATGACGCATGCCTTGCAAGATGGCGACAGACTCGAAGTGCTCAGGCCTTTGCGGGTCGACCCCAAAGTGGCCAGACGCGAGCGGTTTCAACGCCAAGGCGCAAAAACCGCGGGCTTGTTTGCCAAGCGACGTGCCGGCGCCAAGCCAGGTTATTGAGCCCATATAACGATGCTTTTTTATTCATTTGGCAGATGTATCGGGTTTTGAGCAAAGCCCAGCCGGTGGGTCGGTAGAATCTATTTTTTGGAGATCTACCCTATGCGCCTTCTCGGCAAAGCGCTGACCTTCGACGATGTGTTGTTGGTCCCCGCATACTCCCAAGTCCTGCCCAAGGACACTCGCCTTTCTACCCAGTTTTCACGCCGCATTTCGCTGAACCTGCCGCTGGTATCTGCCGCCATGGACACGGTGACTGAAGCCCGCTTAGCGATTGCCATTGCCCAAGAGGGCGGCATGGGCATCGTGCACAAAAACCTGACTGCACTTGAGCAGGCCGCCGAAGTAGCCAAAGTCAAACGTTACGAGAGCGGTGTGGTGCTCGACCCGGTCATCATCACGCCGCACCACACAGTGCGACAGGTCATGGCCTTGTCGGACGAGTTGGGTATTTCCGGGTTTCCAGTGTGTGATGCGGGCAAAGTGGTCGGCATCGTCACCAACCGCGATTTGCGTTTCGAGTCGCGCTACGACTTGCAGATCAAAGACATCATGACGCCGCGCGAGCGACTCATTACCGTGCCTGAGGGCACGACGCCTGAGCAAGCCAAGGCTTTGTTGAACAAACACAAGCTCGAGCGATTGCTGGTCATCAACGAGGCCTTCGAGCTCAAAGGCCTGATCACCGTCAAAGACATCACCAAGCAAACCAGTTTTCCGAATGCAGCGCGCGACAGCTCAGGCCGATTGCGCGTGGGTGCTGCCGTAGGCGTGGGCCCAGGTACCGAAGAACGTGTGGAAGCATTGGTTAAGGCCGGTGTGGATGCCATCGTGGTGGACACGGCGCACGGTCACAGCCACGGCGTGATTGAGCGGGTTCGCTGGGTCAAACAAAACTATCCCGACATTGACGTGGTCGGCGGCAACATCGCCACTGGTGCTGCTGCGTTGGCACTCGCTGAAGCCGGTGCGGATGCAGTCAAGGTAGGTATTGGTCCGGGTTCGATCTGCACCACGCGCATCGTGGCCGGTGTGGGCGTGCCGCAAATTACTGCGATCGACAACGTGGCCATGGCATTGCAGGGCAGTGGCGTGCCCTTGATTGCCGACGGCGGTATCCGTTACAGCGGCGACATTGCCAAAGCGATTGCCGCAGGCGCGTCCTGCATCATGATGGGTGGCATGTTTGCAGGCACCGAGGAAGCGCCGGGTGAAATCATTTTGTACCAAGGCCGCAGTTACAAAAGCTATCGCGGTATGGGCAGCATCGGTGCAATGCAGCAGGGCAGTGCCGATCGTTATTTTCAAGAGGCCACCACAGGTAACCCGAACGCAGACAAACTGGTGCCTGAAGGCATTGAAGGCCGCGTGCCGTACAAAGGTTCCATGGTCAGCATCATCTACCAAATGGCCGGTGGCGTGCGCGCTGCCATGGGTTATTGCGGCTGCGCCAGTATTGACGAGATGCGCAACCGCGCCGAGTTTGTGGAAATTTCAGTGGCCGGTATGCGCGAAAGCCATGTGCACGATGTGCAAATCACCAAAGAAGCGCCGAATTACCGCGCGGATTGATTTTCCCTAAGACTTGTCTGTCTGCATTTCAGAACTTCCATGGCACACCACAAAATTTTGATTCTCGATTTCGGCTCGCAAGTCACGCAGCTGATTGCGCGCCGTGTGCGCGAAGCGCATGTGTATTGCGAAGTCCATCCTTGCGATGTCAGCAACGAATGGCTGCGTGATTACGCCGCCGACGGCATGCTCAAAGGCATTATTTTGTCCGGCAGTCACGCCAGTGTTTACGAAGACGACACCGACAGTGCGCCTTCCTTGGTATTTGAGTTGGGCGTGCCGGTGCTGGGCATTTGTTACGGCATGCAAACCATGGCGCAGCAACTCGGCGGCAAAGTGGAAAGCGGACATCAACGCGAATTTGGTTATGCCGAAGTGTGCGCGCGCGGCCACACTGCATTGTTGAAAGACATCGCAGACTTCACCACGACTGACGGCCACGGCATGCTCAAGGTGTGGATGAGCCACGGCGACAAGGTGACAGAGCTTCCGTCCGGCTTCAAGCTGATGGCCAGCACCGACAGTTGTCCGATCGCTGGCATGGCTGATGAAGCGCGGCATTTTTACGGCGTGCAATTCCACCCTGAAGTCACTCACACGGTGCAAGGCAAAGCCATGTTGCACCGTTTTGTGCTGGACATTTGCCGCACCAACGCCGATTGGGTGATGACCGGTTATGTCGAAGAAGCCGTGGCGCGCATTCGCGAACAAGTGGGTGACGAAGAAGTGATTTTGGGTTTGTCCGGCGGCGTCGATTCGTCAGTTGCCGCTGCATTGATACACCGCGCCATCGGCGATCAACTCACCTGTGTGTTTGTGGACCACGGCTTGTTGCGCTTGAACGAAGGCGATGCGGTGATGCAAATGTTTGCAGGCCAATTGCATGCGCGCGTCATACGCGTGGATGCGAGTGCTTTGTTTTTGGGCAAGCTCGCAGGTGTCAGCGATCCGGAAGCCAAACGCAAAATCATTGGCGCAGAGTTTGTCACCGTGTTCAAAGAACAAGCTGCCAAACTCAAAGCGAGCGACGGCGGACACAAGGGCGCCACTTATTTGGCGCAAGGCACGATATACCCGGATGTGATCGAGAGCGGCGGGGCAAAAAGCAAAAAAGCCGTCACCATCAAAAGCCACCACAACGTTGGCGGCTTGCCCGAACAACTCGGTTTGAAATTGTTAGAGCCACTGCGAGATTTGTTCAAAGACGAAGTGCGCGAACTCGGCGTGGCTCTGGGCTTGCCGTATGACATGGTGTACCGCCATCCGTTCCCCGGGCCGGGTTTGGGCGTGCGCATACTCGGCGAAGTGAAATCCGAATTTGCAGATTTGCTGCGCCGTGCAGACGCCATCTTCATTGAAGAACTGCGCAACACGCCATTCACCGGCGACGCATCCGCCGTGGCATTTGGCGGTACGCAAGCACCGCGCAATTGGTACGAAGCCACCAGCCAGGCATTCGCCGTGTTTCTTCCTGTGAAGTCTGTTGGCGTCATGGGTGACGGCCGCACCTACGATTACGTGGTGGCGCTGCGAGCCGTCATCACCAGCGATTTCATGACCGCTGATTGGGCAGAGTTGCCTTATGGGCTGCTCAAAAAAGTATCTGGACGCATCATCAATGAAGTGCGCGGTATCAACAGGGTGGTGATGGATGTCAGCAGCAAACCGCCCGCGACGATAGAGTGGGAGTAGTTTTTATACCTTAAGTCGCTAATTTGTTTAGGTTTTGTTGTTGCACAAATTCGGGATACTCGCGTGAATGAAGCGGGTATCGAGCGTCTAAATAAATTCACCAGTCGCTGCTGTTGGGCTCACCTTTGAATGGCCCAGACAAATCAGGTGTGATCCAGCCCCCATAAAACCCGCCAGACTGTGGAACAACCTTTGCACCATCGACAGTGCAATCGAGATGGTGTGCATAAAAAGCAATGCAATCTGCCAACGGCTGCGCGCCCGCCAAGGGTTGCGGATAGCTCCAAGCCACTCTGTGTAAACAGCGCTCACCATCCAACAGATCCCAATAAAGCGCAGGGCCTTTCCACTCGCAAAATGAGCCTCGTCTAGCGGGACGCAAAAGTGCATCTTTGACGTCTGCCATTGGAATGTAAAAAGTGGGTGGGTGAGACGTCTCCCTGACTGCCCAGGCACCACAGGTTCGAGCAACCAGGGTCACACCCCAATGCACCACGATCTCGCGCTTGTCCCGAACAAGTTCTGGTGGGCGCGGGAAATCCCACACCGAAATTTGGCCTTGCTTCGGGGCTTGGGCAAAAGCAGGCCGGTCCTTGCCTCGCCATCGCCATTGAGCGCGGGCCAGTGCCAACGAATCGGGATCATCCATTGCAGTAGCGAGACAGAGAGTGTCCCGTCACGCAATCATTCACTGCTTCGAACCTTCAGAGAGTCTGCGGCCTATACCAACGGCGTAAGGGGCAGCTCTTGCAGCAAGCATCGGATCGTTGGATGGTTCTACACCTTTTGGCAAGACTGTAGGTATAAATGTAATGTCGCGGCACGCGCCTGCCGAGTCTTCAGAGACTGCTGTCACCTTCAAGTTGCCGAGCGTTACTTTGCGACGGGCTTCAGGTAATGGAACGGTGGCACTGTCTAGTTTGTCACCGATCTCAGCCAACTGAAGATTGAAATTGAAAGTGACTTGGCCATCCTTGACACGTTGACGAAGTTCGTCGAACAGGAAATGAGGTCCTTTGGCCTTTGCCTCTTCATCGCTGAGACCCAGCACGCCAGTGGCGGGCTCAAAAATCCATTTGCCGAATTGCTTCTCACCCTTGCTATTGACAAACCCAAAGGCATTGACGCCCCAGTAATTGACAGATGCAAAACTTGCTGGCACAGGTTGGCTTGCAAAGTATTTGCCTTGAAGCAGCACTTCAGGATTGGCCTCTGCAAAAGCTTTGACTTTTTCTGGATTAGGCGCTTTGGTTGAAGGGTCGGGCGTAAGCGACTCTAGGCGACCGAGCAATTGTGCGGGTGTTGATGATCCAAAAACAGGCGCTGAGATATTTCCCATTTGCCATGTTTCATCGTTTGGAAGGTTGAACTGCAGCGCCATATTGCGTTGGCTCTTGGCATTGTCAGCAGCTTTTGGGTTTCCGCCGCCCACAGAAAAGCGAATGATCACGGGTATTTTTTGGCCACTGAATGCGGAAGCAGATGACAGGGCGCGACCTTCAGCGCTGCCTACAAACTCACCCGATGCGCATATTCCCTTGGCACCCGAGCGGCGGTAGCCTTCAAATTTCCCGCCTGCGGCTTCAAATGAATCCACCATCTTCACGGGGTCCACAGTTTCTGCGCTGATTGCCGCAGCCATGATGAGGTGGCTCAAAGTGACTACTGACAGGAAAGGCAGACTTGGATAAAAGTTGATTGACATAGTGAATGAATGAAGTTGAAATTTCATCTTATATAGAAAAAAACAAATCCAATGTGGCAGATGAAAAACCCCAGCTGCAAGGGTACTAAATTCGTCAGACCGACACAGCCATCACATTGTGAAACCGAAACAGGGGCTTGAGGGCATACTGGAATTCAATCAAAATGTTGTCTGTGAAGTAATGATTCAGTATGTATAAAAAATCCATCGAATACTTAACAAAATCAGTTCCGCTGGAAATTAAGTGTCCAAGCGTGGGTTGTTGTTAGAAAAGTTTAATATTTCAATCAGGCTAACAGGAGCAGCCATGAAAGAAACCAGTTTTGGCAGATTTGAGCAGTCGTTCATGTTCCACATGATTCGTGACTTTTTCTTGCTCTTGATTGTGGTGGCTGGCCTTGAACTCGGCATTCGATATGCGGTAGTTGTGTATGACTTCAAAAGCAATGAAACCCAGCGTGTTGATCGAGCTGCTCAGCAATTGGCAGATGATGTCAAATCGATCATGCTGAACTCTGGGGGTCCAACTGCGGCACAAACTGTTTACCCCATTTTGAATCGCAACTATGACAGTTTGGGGCTATCCATTGCGGTGGTTCCTTCAGACATCACGGTTGAGTCCATCAAGCAAACCTTCAAGTTAGATCCTATTGGCTTAAGACAGCGCTGGCCCGAAGGCGATAGCAGCGAGTCGTCCGTGCAACTCAAGGCTGAACAGTTTTGTCTAGGCTGTCACGTCAAGGCGAAAGTGGGTGATGTGCTCGGAACTGTTACCGTGAGAAGCTATTTTTCGCGCAAGGTGGCTACTTGGTGGCACGAGGTTCGTGTCACTGCCAGCGCCTTGAGCATCAAAATTGTCATACACACGATAGTGCTGTTTTTCTTGCTCAAAGTTCGCATGGAACCCTTGTTGGCACTGCGCTCAACAGCGGCTTCATTGGCTAAAGGGGTGATGAATTTGTCTCCTCGAAGCAAAGTCAATTCAAATGATGAGTTTGGTGAGTTGGCGCAGGACATCAATCATTTTTTAGACCGAGTCAAGCAAATTGTGCACGATCTTGACGGCATTCTCAGCGAGGTGGTGTCTGTGGGCTCTCGCCTAGGTGGTCTCAATCGTCACCTCGAACAGCAATTAGACGGAATGCGTGACGATGCATTCAATAACAGTTGGAATGAAAGTCAAAGAAACCTGTCAATTCAAATTGTTGCTGCTCGTGAGGCGGGTGCATTTGAAGTGTTGGTTCAAACTTTAGATGCTTTGTCTCATTCTTCTGAGCGAGGCAATGAGCTTGCTCCTTTGCGTGCCCAGTTGGCTAAATTACAGAGCAGTTTTTCTGCAATCACCCATGCCATCCAAAATGCATCACCCTCGCCAGAGTTAGCACAGGCGCAGGCAGCTCAGTACCAGGCCTTGTCTTTGTCCCTCAGGGAAATGGCGTTGCTGGAAGCCAGCATGCAAAAAGTGGCTCAGTCTGGTCAGCAAGTCATCCACCGGTTAGCCAAGGG
This sequence comes from Comamonadaceae bacterium, assembly GCA_027488735.1. Classification (GTDB taxonomy): domain Bacteria; phylum Pseudomonadota; class Gammaproteobacteria; order Burkholderiales; family Burkholderiaceae_C; genus Limnohabitans. Next base: position 356,574 of record JAIYBB010000004.1, read on the forward strand.
CAGATCCGATTCTTAAGTTGTTTACACGACATATCCTATGTCTGATCACCCATCAACGGATGCCAACTTCATACGCCAAAGCTTAAGCCTGCTTCAATAGCAGCACTGGGTAAGGAGTAATCACTTGAAAAGTAGGGCATTGGTAGCGCTCAATATCGTTGCCGTTTATTGGGAACGAGCTGCAATTAGAAAACTTGCGTAACGGAGAACTGTAAATTCCACAAAGGTATTTATCGGCGCCAGGCTGCTCCAGAAACACACATTGACGGTTCAAACAGCAATTGCCACATTGCGAACAATAGCCTTGAATTGGTTCAGATACATCTTTGTTGAAGCGCAGAATATTCTCGAAATAATGTTGTACGGGCCCACGGCTGATGGCACTGACGTGAATTTTCATTTTGGCTAATGTGTTCTTGTAATTAAACAAGTACTCTTTTTTCCAGAACAACAATGCGATCACAACTGGTAATAATGGCATCAAGCATTTGAAGATAAAAACCAGCGACAAGGCTAGTTTTTCAGCGTGGTGTTTTTTCAAAATAAATTACTCAACAGATTGAATGTGACAGTCTCCTTAACCACCATGACAATTTTGTGACTTCTTACGCCAGTTGGCTTGTGCTTTGACAATATGCGTCCACTATCGCTTGAATTACCTTCAGGTGTGCTGCTGAAAACAGGGGATACCTTTGATGAATCAAGATATTGCAACTGATAAGAGTATCCAGCCAGCACCAGTGAGTTTTTGGCAAGCCCTGAGTTTTTGGTTCAAATTAGGATTTATCAGCTTTGGCGGTCCAGCAGGACAAATAGCCATCATGCATGAGGAGTTAGTTGTTCGCCGGCGTTGGATCTCTGAAAAACGTTTCTTGCATGCGCTCAATTACTGCATGGTCCTACCTGGCCCAGAGGCACAACAATTGGCTACCTACATTGGCTGGTTGATGCATAAGACGCTCGGCGGAATGGTGGCCGGTGTACTGTTCGTATTACCGTCACTTTTTATTTTGGTAGCGTTGTCATGGATTTATATTGCGTTTGGTGAAGTGCCGTTGGTTTCAGGTTTGTTCTACGGCATCAAACCGGCTGTGGTCGCCATTGTCTTGCAGGCCGCTTTGCGCATTGGCTCAAGAACACTTAGGAACAAAAGTTTGTGGGCTATTGCAGCTGCTAGTTTTGTTGCCATCTTTGCTCTTGACGTGTCATTCCCGGTTATTGTTTTGGTCGCAGCCATCGTTGGGTTCTTTGGTGGTCAATTAGCACCAGATTCATTTCATGCGTTAGGAAAGCAAGGGAAGTCCGACAAGTCGTTTGGCCTGGCTCTTATCGATGACCATTCGCCCACACCTGAGCATGTAGTGTTTAAGTGGCGTAGATTGGTACAAATTACGCTCGTCGGTGCTGCACTTTGGGCTATACCCATGGGTCTCTTGGTGATGAATTTTGGATGGGATCACACACTGACGCAGATGAGTTGGTTCTTTACAAAGGCGGCACTGCTCACTTTTGGGGGTGCTTACGCTGTTTTGCCTTATGTTTATCAAGGCGCAGTTGATCAGTTTGGATGGACTACAGCTACGCAAATGATGGATGGCTTGGCATTAGGAGAAACAACACCTGGTCCTTTGATCATGGTGGTGGCCTTTGTGGGATTTATTGGCGCTTATGTCAAAGCGCTGTTCGGACCTGAAAGCCTTTTTTTAGCAGGTGCTGTGGCAGCCACTTTAGTCACGTGGTTCACATTTTTACCCTCATTCATCTTCATCTTTGCTGGAGGGCCAATGGTTGAGAGCACCCATCACGACATCAAAATTACTGCGCCTTTAACTGCAATCACTGCTGCAGTGGTCGGCGTCATTTTGAACTTGGCGCTGTTCTTCGGCTATCACGTACTTTGGCCCGTTGGGTTTAGTGGTGATTTTGACTGGGCTGGTGCTGCGATGGCTTTAGCCGCAGCAGTTGCATTGTTCAAATACAAAAGCAATGTGATTCACGTGATCGTTGTCAGTGGGCTGTGCGGAATTGCTTTCCGATGGCTGGTGGCATGACATGTGTCTACGCAATTGGGGCAGGTCACAGCCTTCATTGAAATATGTTGCAAAATTTTTAGAGCATGTTATTCATATTGATTGATATATATCAAACGTAAAAAAAGGTGGGGTCCTACTATGCCCCCACCCCTGATGTTGATTACGAAAACTGATCTCTTCGCGACTTGGGGTTCACATTGACCCAAAGGGTTCACCATGCAAGTCGGAAAAGAAAAACTTCTCTGGATGTACGAGAAGATGGTTCAGATTCGTTATTACGAAGAGACCATGGCGGCGGCCTATATGGAAGGAAAGCTTCCACCCGCCATTCAAAAAGGTCTGGCATTTGACATAGGCGCTGGCCCTGTTCCCGGTGAGATGCATTTGGCTGCTGGGCAAGAGCCTGTTGCCGTGGGTATTTGCGCGCACTTGTCAGACGATGACACCGTGGTAGGCACCCATCGACCGCACCATTTCGCCATCGCCAAAGGTGTTCCCCTCGACCCCATGACGGCTGAAATGTTTGGCAAGGTCACGGGTCTGGGCAAAGGCAAGGGCGGTCACATGCACTTGTTTGACAACGCGCATAAGTTCAGTTGCAGCGGCATCATTGGTGCCAGCATGCCCATTGCCTGTGGTGCCGCACTGGCTGCTAAAAAGCTAGGGAAAAACTGGGTGTCCATTGCATTTTTCGGCGAAGGTGCTGCGAATCAAGGCGCATTTCATGAGTCACTAAACTTGGCCGCGCTGTGGAAATTGCCGGTGATCTTTGTATGTGAAGACAATCAATGGGCTATTTCTGTACCTAAATCTAAGGCAACATCGATTGAGTGGATTGCCGACAGAGCGGCTGGTTATGGCATCCCAGGCATTCGAGTTCCTGAGAACGATGCCGTTCATATTTATGAAGCCGTGGCTCCCGCGATTTCGCGGGCCAGAAGTGGAGAAGGCCCCACGTTAATTGAAATCAAAACCGATCGTTACTTTGGACACTTTCAAGGTGACCCGGAAACTTATCGTCCCAAAGATGAAGTGGCACATTTACGAAAAAACGACCCTATTCCCAAGCTGTCGCAAATGCTCAAGGAGAAGGGTTTTTTATCAGCCGAGCAAGAGTCAATGATTTTGAAAAAAATGCATGAACAAGTGGACAGTGCGTTTAGTTTTGCACGCAAGAGTGCATATCCCGATGGAAAAGATGCATTGCAAGATGTTTTTGTAAACGGTCACATCACTGGCAGGGCTTTGGTATGAAAACAAATCGCACGTTGACGATGGCACAAGCCATTTCAGAAGGAATTGCACAAGAAATGACGCGGGATGCAAATGTCTTTGTCATGGGAGAAGACGTTGGATCGTACGGTGGAATTTTTGGAGCGACGGGTGGATTGCTGGACAAGTTTGGCAAGCACCGCATCATGGACACGCCGATTTCTGAAACTGCATTCATTGGTGCAGCAACTGGCGCTGCGGCTGCGGGTTTGCGGCCGATTGTTGAGTTGATGTTTGTAGATTTCTTTGGCGTGTGCATGGACCAGATCTACAACCACTTGGCAAAAAATACCTATATGTCGGGTGCACATGTGAGTTTGCCTGTTGTCATCACCACAGCCATAGGCGGCGGCTACGGCGATGCCGCACAGCACTCCCAATGTTTGTATTCAATCTTCGCGCACATACCTGGTATCAAAGTGGTTGTGCCTTCCAATGCCTACGATGCCAAGGGTTTGATGGTTCAGGCGATTCGAGACAACAACCCAGTGATCTTCATGTACCACAAAGGCATCATGGGATTGCCATGGATGGCTTTCTTTGAGGGGAGCAGCACTACGGTTCCGCAAGATTTATATGTGGTGCCATTTGGCAAAGCCAACATCGTTAAAGAAGGCGCTGACATAACCATTGTGACCATCAGCCAGATGGTTCAAAAAGCAGTATTGGCCGCAAATATTTTGAAAGAGCAAAGTATTCATGCAGAAGTGATTGATTTGCGAACCCTTGTTCCCATGGACACCGAGAGTGTTCTCAGATCAGTTCGCAAAACAGGGCGCTTATTGATTGTGGATGAAGATTATTTGGGGTTCGGTTTGAGTGGAGAGATATCTGCTGTCATTGCCGAAAACTTAGACAGCGTTTCTTTGAAGGCACCTATCAAGCGGCTTGCAGTGCCCAATGTGCCTATTCCCTACAGCCGCCCGTTGGAGCAATTTGTCATTCCGCAGGTCTCCGATATCGTCCTTGCTGCGCAAGAATTGTTGGTGAAGAAGATTGCACTGTCGGAATCGCAGTGATGGATATCAAGCTTCAGGAAGCCTCATGGGAGGGGACGCAGGACGATACACAAGCCTTGCTAGATAAATGGCTGGTTGTCGAAAAAGAACCGGTCATCAAGGGACAAGCACTGGCCACTGTTGTGTTGGTAAAAGCATCAATCGATATCGAAGCGCCGAGCGACGGATTCGTAGAAAAAATATTGATTCCGACAGGCGAGAGTTTTGCGCATGGAACAGTGCTCGCACATTTCATGGCGTTACCTGCGTCAAGCGAATGAATACCGTTGATGAATTTAAAAGTACGCGAAATCCGATAACCACTTAACCAAGGACTCCTTGTGAAAATGTCTCGATCTTCAGTTTCAAAAAAAGCAGTATCTGCACTTATTTTTTCGGCAACTGTGTTTGCCTGTGCAGGGGCGCAGGTGGTGGCTCTGGCGGCAGATAAAGCCTTTCGATAAAACGACCGCTTCAGGCTTTATGGATGATTTCCGGCGTCAGCGCTTGTATGGCTTGGTAGTTGGTTAAAAACACTCGGCCGTGCAAATGCTGCAAGAACTCGGTTGTGTTGAGTTTGTCCATCACCGGGCCTTTGATTTCAGAAAAGTGCAGGGCGATACCCGAATCTTTCAAACGGCTGGCAATCGCTTCCAGACTTTCCAAAGCGCTGGCGTCGATGTCGTTCACTGCCGAGCATTGCAACAACACGTGTTCTAGTTCAGGGCGGGCAGCCACTTCGGCGTTGATGCGGTCTTCAACCCCGCGCGCGTTGGCAAAGAACATGCTGGCGTCCACACGCAGGCAGACCAGCTTGGGGCTGACCAACACATCGTGACGGGTGACATTACGGAAATGCTCGGTGCCCGGCACCAAACCGACGGTTGCGATGTGCGGACGGCTGGCTCTGAACAAAAACAGCGCCAAGGACACCACCACGCCCATCACCAAACCGCTTTCCACACCTACCAACAGCGTGGCCAGCAAGGTGGTGGCCACGGCGATGAAGTCGAGTTTGGAGAAACGCCAAGTGGACTTCAAAATACCAAAGTCCACCAAAGACAACACGGCCACGATGATGGTGACCGCCAGTGTGGCTTGCGGCAAATAGTAAAGCGCAGGGGTCAAGAAAAGCGACGCCAAGGTGATGCCCACCGCCGTGTAAACACCTGCGGCAGGCGTGACAGCACCGGCGTCAAAGTTCACCACCGAGCGTGCGAAACCACCCGTCACCGGAAAGCCGCCGGTGAAAGCCGCTGACAAATTGCTGGCACCCAAGGCCACCAACTCTTGGTCGGGTTCAATCCGCTGGCGGCGTTTGGCGGCCAAGGTTTGACCAACAGACACCGACTCCACAAAGCCCACCACGCTGATCAGCAGAGCAGGTACAAGCAACTCTTGCCACAGCGCCAAATCCCACAACGGCGCGGTGATCGGCGGCAAGCCTTGCGGCACCGTACCTACCAGTTTCATGCCTTGGCCTTGCCAATCTAGCGACCAAGCCAAGACGGTGGTCAGAGCAATCGCCACCACCGGGCCCGCTTTGGCCAACACATCGGCGAGTTTGGGCTTTAGGCCCGCTGAGATGAGCAGAGGCTTCAAGCCCTTGCGCACCCAAAACAAAAACGCTGTGGCAGCTATGCCCACACCCAGCGTCAGTAAATGGATATTCGAGGCTTGGTGCAGCAGCGAGGACAGCAACTCAACAAAGTTGTGCCCTTCGGCTTTCACGCCCATGAGGGTTTTGAGTTGGCTCAGCGCAATCAGCAAACCCGAAGCGGAGATGAAACCCGAGATGACCGGGTGGCTCAAAAAATTCGCGAGAAAACCCAAGCGCAGCAAACCCATGATCAGTAACATGCCGCCGGACAAAAATGCCAAAGTGATGGCCACTTGCCAATAGGCGTACGTTCCTGCAGCGGCGTGTTCCGCCACGGCGGCGGCTGTCATGAGAGACACCACAGCCACGGGACCCACGGCCAACACACGGCTGCTGCCCAGCACCGCATACAACAAGAGCGGCGCCACGCTGGCGTACAAACCCACCTCGGGCGGCAAGCCCGCGAGCAAGGCATAAGCCAGGCTTTGCGGGATCAGCATGATGGTGACGATGAGCGCCGCCACCGCGTCGTTAGTGAAGGTTTCGCGGTTGTATTGCCTGCCCCAAACGAGCAGGGGAACCGAGGGCAGCCAGCGTGAGAGTGAACTCATCAGCCCACCATTTCAGGTTGCGCCATCCATTCACGGCCTTTGAGCATGGCGTCCCAATAGATGGGAGGAAGGATGCGTTCCTTCAGATACCAAGCCAAAGCAGAAGGCTTGGTGCCGTCGATCAACCAAGAAGGGAAGCTGGGTGCCAACTTGCCGCCATAGGTGAACTCGGCGAGCACAATCTTTCCGCGCTCGACTGTCAAGGGGCATGAGCCGTAACCGTCGTATTTGGCTTGGCCTTGCAATTGCCCCATGGCCACCAACAGATTGTGTGCAACGACCGGCGCTTGTTTGCGTGCCGCCGCAGCGGTTTTGGCGTTGGTGGTGTTGGCCACATCGCCCAACGCGAACACGTTGGCATAGGTTTTGTGGCGCAGGCTGGCCGGGTCGACATCGACCCAACCGGCGGCATCTGCCAAGGGGCTGACACGCACGAAGTCGGGGGATTTTTGCGGTGGCACCACATGGATCATGTCGAAGTCACGCACGACTTTTTCTTTGCTGCCATCGGCTAGGTTTTTCATGAACGTCGCTTTGTGTGCTGGTCCATCCACCGCCACCAAGGTTTCGCCGAAGTTCAGGCCAATGTGGTATTTCTTCACATATTCCATGAGGGCGGGTACATAGTCGGCCACGCCAAACAGCACCGCGCCAGAATTGCAAAACTGAATATCGATGTTGTTCAGCACGCCTTGGCGGGTCCAATGGTCGGCTGACAGGTACATGGCTTTTTGCGGCGCACCAGCACATTTGATGGGCATGGGTGGCTGGGTGAACAACGCTTTGCCGTCTTTCAAGTTTTGCACCAGCTCCCAGGTGTAGGGGGCCAAGTCGAAACGGTAATTGGAAGTCACACCGTTGCGACCCAATGTTTCATTCAAGCCTTCAATGCCTTGCCAGTCCAACTTCAAGCCGGGGCACACCACCAACTGCTTGTACTTCACCACACGGCAACCTTCCAAAATGATCTGGTTGTTGTCCGGCTCGAAAGCCGCCACAGCAGCTTTGATCCAACTCACGTCGGTGGGAATGACAGAGGCCATGGTGCGGGCGGTTTCACCAGGGGTGAACACACCAGCGCCCACCATGGTCCAGCCGGGTTGGTAAAAATGCGCGTCTGCGGGGTCGATGATGGCGATGTCCAGTTGCGGGCTGCGTTGCAGCAAGCTGGCCGCTACCGAAATGCCTGCGGCACCACCGCCGACGATGACCACATCGTGACTGGCGTCTACCTGGTCTGTCGGGGTTTTGCCGCCGTTGGCGATACGTTGCACCAAGGTCTTCATGTCAAAGCCCACTTTTTGCGACGCTTCCAAAATTTGCGGCAAGGGTGTGATACCCGATTGCGACAAAGCCCACATGGTGGTCGAGCGCATACCTGTTCGGCAATAGGCCAACACCGGACCAGGCAGGGTGGCCAGCAGTTCACCAAAGGTCTTGCCGTCAGCATCGCTGACTTTGCCTGCATCGGCTGGCAAGTAGCGCATTTGCATACCCAGCGTCAACGCGGCTTGCTCCATTTCTTTGAAGCTGGGTTGGTCCGGACCTTCACCATCAGGACGATTGCAAATGATGGCCTTGAAGCCCATCTGCGCCACGGCCTCAAGTTCGGCGACCAAGACTTGTGGCGTTATCGACAGATGGGGCGTGAGTGCTTTGATATCCATGATGGTTCCAATCAATGAGGTTTTCAGACGGGGTTGACTTTGGCTTTGCGGGGGGCGTGGACAAAACGGTCCATCAGTTCAAAGCCCAACATGCCCACCAACATGGCGAGGATAAATACCAAGGCTTTAGGTTGACCATCGGCCATGGACACCAACGCTGGACCGGGGCAAAAACCCGCCAATCCCCAACCTGCGCCAAACATCAAACTACCGATCACCAGCTTTTTGTCGATGTCTGCATTAGTGGGAAAGCGCAGCACACCGCCCAAAAAGGTGGTGGTGCGTTTTTTGGCGACGGCGAAGGCAAACACGCCCACCATGATGGCACCGCCCATGACCAGTGCCAGAGAAGGGTCCCAAGCGCCAAACAAATCGAGGAAGCCAATGACTTTGCTGGGGTCGGTCATGCCCGAGAGCATCAAACCTAGGCCAAACAACAAGCCGACAGCGAATTCGGTGACGTGGTGAATATGGTTTTTTTGAAACATGATTTTTTTCCTTAAATGATGGCGAGGTGACGCAAGACATAGACCATGGCAAAGCCGGTACCCATGAAAGACAGGGTGGCGACCAAGGAGCGTGGTGACAAACGGGACAAGCCACACACGCCATGGCCACTGGTACAACCAGAGGCATAGCGGGTGCCAATACCCACCAACAAACCGGCGATCACCACCATCATGTCGGTCGCGTCAATGCGGGGCGCGATGATGTATTGGGCAGGTACCACAGCGTGAAACAGCGTGGGTGCGACGAGCAAACCCAATAAGAAAGATATGCGCCAAAAGGTGTCCCCGAGCTTAGGTGGCATCAAGCCGCCCAAAATGCCGCTGATACCCAAAATACGGCCATTCACCAAAATGAAGATGGCCGAGGCGATACCCAAAATGATGCCCCCCGTCAGGGATGCAAAAGGTGTGAAATGTGCCCAATCGATGTTCATGTGTTGTCTCCTGTTTGTGGTCCGCAAAATTGCTCAAATAAAACGTTCATGACCGCCAGCGCTTGGGGGCTGGCGATTTGGTAATAGATGTTTTTGCCATCGCGGCGGGTGTTCACCAGCTCTTCGTCACGCAATACGGTGAGTTGCTGCGACAGCGTGGGTTGCATGATGCCCAAAATTTCTTCGAGTTCACCGACGCGCTTTTCGCCTTGGGAGAGCTGGCACAGCAGCATCAGGCGGTCGGGGTTGGAGAGCACTTTCATAAGTCGGCAGGCATTTCCTGCAGATGCTTTCATTTTGTCTAGGTCCAAGGTGGATGTGTCCATGGGCGGTTTTCCCGGCTGTTTTGAAGAAGATGCGAAAAGTATATTGACAAATAGTTTATTTGTCAATATACTATTGAAAACTTAATTTAAAAAGGAGTGATTGATGAGCACAGCCAGCTACAAGCCCCAAGTTCACGGCATTTTTGACCCCGCCACTTGGACAGTGACTTATGTCGTTTATGAAAAACCAGGCTCGGCCTGCGCCATCATCGACTCGGTGTTGGACTACGACCCCAAGTCGGGCCGTACCAGCCACAAGTCAGCAGACCTGGTCATCGACTTTGTCAAAACCAACAACCTGAAAGTGGAATGGATTTTGGAAACCCATGCCCATGCCGACCACTTGACCGCAGCGCCATATTTAAAGCAACACCTGGGCGGCAAAACTGCGATTGGCGACCACATCAGTGGTGTGCAAAAAGTCTTCAAAGGCATCTTCAACATGGAGGCCAGTTTCAAACAAGACGGCTCGCAGTTCGACCATTTGTTTGCCGATGGCGAAACCATCACCGTAGGTGGCCTCACCGGTCACACCATGTATGTGCCCGGCCACACGCCAGCTTGCGTGGCTTACCAATTTGGCGACGCGGTGTTTGTGGGTGACACCATGTTCATGCCCGATGTCGGCACCGCACGCTGCGACTTCCCCGGCGGCGACGCCAAAACCTTGTATGCCTCGACCCGCAAAATTTTGAGCTTGCCACCCGAGACGCGTTTGTTCATGTGTCACGACTATCCGCCAAACAATAGGCCAGTGAATTTCGAAACCACTGTGGCCGAACAAAAAGCGAAAAATGTCCATGTGCATGACGGCATCAGCGAAGCCCAGTTTGTGGAGATGCGCACCAAGCGTGACGCCACCTTGGAAATGCCGGTGCTCATCCTGCCGGCGGTACAAATCAACATCCGCGCGGGAGAGTTGCCGCCCAAAGAAGACAACGGCATTGCATACGCCAAAATTCCTTTGAACGCACTTTGAGGGCCTAGCAGCCATGACCGGTTTTTCCAACCCCCAAGCCATGTGGGACAAGCGCTTTTCCACGCCTGAATACGTGTTTGGTGAGGCACCGAATGCCTTTTTGGTGTCCCAAGCTGCTTTGATAGAAAAGGGCCAAGCTCTAGCGGTGGCCGATGGGGAAGGGCGCAACAGCGTGTGGTTGGCCCAGCAAGGACTGAGCGTCGATGCCTTCGACTTCTCGTCACCTGCCATCGTCAAAGCCCAAGCCTTGGCTGCCAAGCACAAAGTGAAAGTGAATTTCACCTGCAGCGACTGGCAGTCTTTCGATTGGCCTACGGCACATTACGACTTGGTGGCAGGCATTTTTTTCCAGTTTGCAGCGCCCAATGAACGCTCACAGCTGTTTGAAAAAATCAACAAAAGCTTGAAACCTGGTGGTCTGCTGATCATCCAAGGCTATGGCAAAAACCAACTCAAGTACAACACCGGCGGCCCGGGCAAGTTGGATCACTTGTACGACGACGCACTGATGCGTGAGGCCTTCGTGGGCTACGAAGTGTTGGTGTGTAACACCTACGAAACCAGCATCACTGAGGGCGCAGGCCACTCGGGCATGTCGGCTTTGGTGGGATTTGTCGCGAGGAAACCATGACCGACAGCACCGTTCAAAAATTGCATTTGGTTTGTCCCCATTGCAACGCCACCAACCGCGTGCCGTCGGACAAACTGCAAGCTGAATTGAACTGCGGTAAATGCCATCAGCCCTTGCTGGCGGCCCACCCAGACAACCTGAACGAAGCGGCGTTCAATGCGCAGTTGGCTAAGAGCGATTTACCTATGGTGGTGGACTTTTGGGCTCCTTGGTGTGGCCCTTGCCGCATGATGGCACCAGCCTATGAAAAGGTCAGCCACGACATGCAAGGCCGCGCCCGCTTTGTGAAAGTCAACACCGAAGACGAACAAGGCTTGGCGGCCAAGTACAACATCCGAAGCATTCCCACTTTGGCGGTTTTCGCGGGTGGCCGTGAAATTGCCAGACAGCCTGGGGCGATGTCGGCCCCCGATTTGGCGCGTTGGGTCAGCGCTGCGTTGCTCAAGGCTTAAACATACCCACAACCATTTCAACTCTGTCACCGAATGAGATAAACCATGGACACACTTGACCCACTGTTGCTGGCGCGGCTGCAGTTTGCAGCGAACATCACTTTTCATATTTTGTTTCCCACCATCAGCATCGCCATGGGCTGGTTTTTGTTGTTTTTCAAAACCCGCTTCGTGTCGACCGGTGAACAGCACTGGATGGATGCCTACCAGTTTTGGATCAAGATTTTTGCCCTGACCTTTGCACTGGGTGTGGTCAGTGGCATCACCATGAGTTTTCAGTTTGGCACCAATTGGCCAGGCTTCATGAACACCGTGGGCAATGTGGCTGGGCCTTTGCTGGCTTATGAAGTGTTGACTGCTTTCTTTTTAGAGGCCACGTTTTTGGGCATCATGTTGTTCGGGCGCGGTCGTGTGAGCGAAGGCGTCCACACCTTGGCCACTTGGTTGGTGGCTTTGGGCACCACCGCTTCAGCATTTTGGATTTTGGCGCTCAACTCTTGGATGCACACGCCTGCGGGCTTTGAGATGATCAATGGGCAAGCCCATGTGACCAGTTGGTTCGAGGTCATCTTCAACCCGTCTTTCCCTTACCGCATGACGCACATGTTGCTGGCCTCGGGTTTGACGGGTTCATTTTTATTGGCAGGCATCAGCGCCTACCGTTGGCTGAAAAACGACCGCGCCAAAGACGTGATGGCCGCGCTTCGCACCGGTGTGATGGTGGCTGCGATATTGATCCCGGTGCAAATTTTCGTGGGCGATCTGCACGGCTTGAACACCTTGAAATACCAGCCCGCCAAGCTGGCGGCGATGGAAGGTATTTGGGAAACACAACAAGGCGTACCTGCCGTGTTGTTTGCCATTCCTGACCAAGCAACGCAATCCAATAAATATGAAATTGCTATCCCCAAATTGGCGTCTTTTTACCTGACTCACGATTGGAACGGCGAAGTCAAAGGCATCAAAGGTTTTGGTGACAAACATCCACCCGTAGGTCCGGTGTTTTGGGCATTTCGCATCATGGTCGGTGTGGGCCTGCTGATGCTTGCCGTCAGTTGGTTTGCCAGTTATGAATTGAAATTTAAAAACAGCTTGTCCAAACGTACCGCCATGGTCTTGGTGGCCATGACTTTTGCGGGTTGGGTGGCGCTGGTGTCGGGTTGGTATGTCACCGAAATTGGCCGCCAACCTTGGTTGGTGCATGGGGTGCTGACCACCGCCCAAGCGGCGTCGCAAGTGCCAGCAGGGAACATTGCACTGTCTTTGGCTATGTACCTCACGCTTTACGCAGCCCTGCTGAGTGCTTATGTGTCGGTGGTGTTTTACCTGGCCAAAAAAGCCGTCACCGGTGGCTCAGAGTCCAGTGCCAACCTGAAAGGACTAAGTCATGTCTGAGTTCGGTGTGGATTTGATGAGCCCGGGCGGTTGGTTGCCTTTGGTGTTTGCCTTGGTCATGGCGTTGTCCATGTTGGCCTATGTCATTTTGGATGGCTATGACTTGGGTGTCGGAGCCCTGTTGAACGGCGCTGACACGATCGAGCACAAAAACACCATGATCGCCAGCATCGGCCCATTTTGGGATGCCAACGAAACCTGGTTGGTGTTGGGTGTGGGCGTATTGCTGGTGGGTTTTCCCATGGCACATGGTGTCATCTTGGGCGCTTTGTACCTGCCGGTTGCGCTCATGCTGGTGGCCTTGTCGCTGCGTGGCGTGGCTTTTGACTTCCGGGTCAAGGCCAAGGACCACCACCGCCCCTTGTGGGACAAAGTTTTTTACATTGGCTCGTTGTTGGCCTCGTGGTCGCAGGGCTTCATGCTGGGTCAACTCATCCTCGGGTTCAAGCAAGACACAGCGGCATACCTGTTCAGCGCCTTGATTGGTTTTTGCTTGGTGTTTGCCTACCGCTTATTGGGTGCCGGTTGGTTGATCATGAAAACCGAGGGTGCTTTGCAACTGAGGGCCGTGGCTTGGGCGCAGGGCAGTTTGTGGCTGACCGCCGCAGGGGTGGTGGCGATTTCGGTGGCCACGCCATGGGTTAGCCCGCGCATTTTTGATAAGTGGTTCAGCTTTCCAAACCTTCTGATGCTGCTGCCGATTCCTGTGGTGACCATGGCTTTGTTCGTGGTCATTCAGCGCAGCTTGAAGCGCCTGCCGGTGCGTTTCGCCCAAGGCAACCAATACGGCGCAGGCGTGCCCTTTGCCAGCACCGTGGGCATTTTTCTGCTGTCCTTTTACGGGCTGGCTTACAGCTTGTTTCCGTGGTTGGTGATCGACAAGCTCAACATCTGGCAAGCCGCCAGTGCGCCAGAAGCATTGCTGGTGATTTTCTATGGCGTAGTGGTGGTCTTGCCGGTCATCATTGGCTACACCGTGTTTGCTTATCGGGTCTTTTGGGGCAAGTCCACCCATCTCAGTTATTGAAATTTTGAAAGAAGAACATGGCCTATACAGACAAATTTCAACAATTAGCAGATACAGCGATGACTCAAGTTCAAAATGTGTCTGCTGATCAAGTGGATGCACTTTTGAAGCAGGGCGCTGTGGCGCTCGACATACGCGACAAGGAAGAGCATGACACCGACCATTTAGCGGGTTCTTTGCACGTGAGTCGCGGCAAGCTAGAGATGAACATTGAGAGCCTGTTGCCCGACTTGAATACCACTGTGCTGTGTTATTGCAATGCCAACAACCGTGGCGCTTTGTCCGCTAACACCTTGCGGCAATTGGGCTATGTCAATGCCCGTTACATCGCCGGTGGATTGAAGGCTTATCGGGCTTTGGGCTGATTCCCCGAGCTGGTTGACTCATGCTCTTGGTAACCACCCGCCACAGTGCTGCGCAAGTTAAGATCAACGTTTATCTTTATTTAGGCCTCTAGTTGAACAAGTTGATGCGCTGAGCTAGCCTACCTGGTTGACATTAAAGTGGACATGACCAAGAAATTGACAACAACAACCCTTCAGGTGTCGCCATGAAATGGCTCATTGTGGCGACATGGTTGTCTGCGATTTTGTTTGGACACTATCGCGGCCGAGTTCGTGCCTCTTGGCAAAAAGTGTTTTTGGACCATTCTGCGTTGCTCGCCCCGTTGAATGCCTTGATGGTGTTGTTCTCCAAAGTGCCGACTGGCCCTTATGTGCCTTTGTCAGAGTTACCTGAACTGAAAACCTTGCAGGACAACTGGCAAGTGTTCAGAGACGAGGCTTTGCATTTGTCTGAGTTACAGCGTATCAAAGCGCCGGATAAACATGACGACATTGGGTTCAATTCATTTTTCAAATACGGCTGGAAACGTTTTTATTTGAAGTGGTATGACGCGGCACATCCGTCGGCGGCTGAGTTGTGTCCGAAAAGTGTGGCTATTTTGAAAAGCATTCCCACCATCAAGGCCGCGATGTTTGCAGAACTTCCGCCAGGCGGCCAACTCAACCGGCACCGCGATCCGTATGCGGGCTCTCTGCGCTATCACTTAGGGTTGGTCACACCGAACGACGATGCGTGCTACATCGATGTAGATGGGGAGCGGCACAGTTGGAGAGACGGGCAGGGTGTGGTCTTTGACGAAACCTATATCCACGAGGCTTACAACAAGACGGCACATAACCGCATCATTTTGTTTTGCGATGTGGAGCGGCCTTCTCGTTTGGCGTGGGTATCTGCGCTGAACCGCTGGTTCAGCAGGGTGGTGATGTCGGCAGCCAGCTCGCCGAATGACACCGGCGATCAAACCGGCGCCATCAATAAACTGACGCATTGGCATTTCTTGTTGGACGAAAAGCGCAAGGCTTTCAAAAACTGGAACCGTCGGGTTTACAGGCTGACCAAATACAGTTTGATTGCGTTGATTTTGCTGGCCGTTTTTTACTTTTAAGGCACATTGAGGCTAAACCATCCTGATGGGTTGGCTTTCGTGCGATTCTGAGAGGTCACGCTTTGGCCGAACCAACCGTTTGGTATTGGCATTTTTGCGATTGAAGACACGCTTTGGCCGAACCATCCGGTGCGATTTTTTTCTGCGCTTTCGCTCGAAAAAAACGCCCCCTCCGATTCGGCCGTACCTGGTTGGTCTGTCTATCCGCAGAAATGCTGTCGGAGAAAACAGCGAGTGGACAAACGACATGGCGGGCGGGCCGACGCGAACGTTGCCGTAGGCGGTGAGCGGCGACCGAACCGGCATGGCGTGAATACATAGCCTTACTAAACCTTATAGCGACCGAACCGGCATGGCGTGAATACATAGCCTTACTAAACCTTATAGCGACCGAACCGGAATGGCATGAATACATTACATAAAGCTAAACCGGCATGGCAAAAATCAAGTCTTATCCAACGCCTGCTCGATATCCCAAATAATGTCGTCCAAGGTTTCCAAACCCACACTCAAACGAATCAAGTCAGGCGGCACGCCCGCTGCAATCTGCTGCTCTTCAGACAGTTGACGGTGCGTCGTGGAAGCCGGGTGAATCACCAGACTTTTCGCGTCCCCAATATTCGCCAAGTGCGATAAAAATTGCACGTTCTCAATGAAAGTCTGACCCGCCGCCGCGCCACCTTTCACACCAAAAGTTAACACCGCACCGGCACCGCGTGGTAAATACTTGTTGGCCAACGCATGGTCCGGGTGATCAGCCAAACCCGGGTAATTCACCCAGGCCACTTTCGGGTGTGTTTGCAAATGCTTAGCCACCGACAGTGCGTTGCTGCAATGCCTGTCCATGCGCAACGACAGCGTTTCCACACCTTGCAGCAACAAGAATGCATTGAAAGGCGACAGCACCGGCCCGAAGGTGCGCATGCCCTCCATGCGGCATTTCATGGTGAAGCCAAAGTCACCGAAGGTCTCGAAAAAACGCACACCGTGGTAGCCGGGCGAGGGCTCCGTCATGCTGGGGAAACGGCCGTTGTCCCAAGGAAATTTGCCTGATTCAATGATGACGCCGCCCATGGTGGTGCCGTGGCCGCCGATGAATTTGGTGGCCGAATGAATGCTGATCGCCGTGCCCCATTTGAACGGCTGGCATAGGTAAGGGCTGGCAAATGTGTTGTCAATGAACAAAGGCACACCGGCTTGGTTGCCTATGTTGGCCACGGCTTCGATGTCCAACACATTCAGCGAGGGATTGCCCAAGGTTTCTGCATACAAAGCCTTGGTTTTGGGCGTGATGGCGCGGGCGAAATTTTCGGGGTCCGAGGCATCGACAAACACAGTTTCAATGCCCAGCTTTTTAAAATTCACGCTGAGTTGCGTGTGCGTGCCACCGTACAAAGTCTTGGCTGCCACTATGTGGTCCCCGGCCTCGCACACATTCAACAAAGCAATCATTTGCGCGGCCATGCCGCTGCCGGTTGCCACGGCGGCGCGACCGCCTTCTAAAGCCGCAATCCGCTCTTCGAGCACGGCAACCGTGGGGTTGGACAAGCGTGAATACACATTGCCAAAGGTTTGCAAGTTAAACAAACTGGCGGCGTGCTCAGCGCTGTCAAAGACATACGAAGTGGTTTGGTAAATGGGAACTGCGCGGCTGCCAGTTGCGGCGTCAGGGATTTGCCCGGCGTGCAGGCTGAGCGTGTCAAAACCGAATGTGCGATCTGCCATGTTGTTTACTGAGGTGGGATTTGACGTTGAGCGGAGATGACGCCGGTGTTGACACCGAACCACCCCAGGCCGCCGAACAAGCGGGCGTGCTCGATCTTGACGCAGCGGTCCATGATGACGGTGAGGCCTGCTTTGTCGGCAATCGCGCGCGCATCCTCGTTGACCACGCCGAGTTGCAACCACAGCACCTTGGCGCCAATGTCCGCCGCTTGCTGCGCAATGGCAGGTGTGTCGGCTGGTTTGCGAAACACATCGACGATATCCACCGGAAAAGGAATGTCTGCAAGACTCGGGTAACAGGTTTCGTCCAGGACGCTGGGGTACTTGGGGTTGACCGGCACGATGCGGTAACCGTGGGCCTGCATGTACTTGGCCGCAAAGTAAGAAGGGCGGAACCAGTCAGCGGATAAGCCGACCACGGCGATGGTGCGGTGTTGTTTCAACACCTGTTTCAGTACGCGTATGTCACTCATTTGCTGGATATTAGCTGATTGAGTAAATAAAGATTGCTTTATGGCAGGAAACAGTGCATAGTCTGGTTTCGATATCAGTTTATGTCGTTGTAGCTCGTTTTTAGTTCTGCCCTCATAGGTATTTCTCCCTTCGTCTCTTCGCCTGTTCTGACCTTCGACCCCGAGGGGGGCTTCCCTTTTTTTTAAGAAATGCAATACATGGCAACAGGTACAGTGAAATGGTTTAACGAGTCCAAAGGTTTTGGCTTTATTACACCCGAAGACGGCGGCAAAGATTTGTTCGCCCATTTTTCCGCGATCCAGAACCAAGGCTTCAAAACCCTGGCAGAAGGCCAACGCGTGAGCTTTGAAGTGACCACCGGCCCCAAAGGCCTGCAAGCGTCCAACATCAAGTCAGCCGATTAAGCCGCAAGCTTAAAGGCCGCTGATGTCCAAAGAAGAAATGCTGGAAATGTCCGGCATGGTGCGCGAGGTGCTTCCAGACTCGCGCTACCGTGTCACTTTGGACAACGGCCACGAACTCGTGGCCTACACCGCAGGCAAGATGCGCATGCACCACATTCGCATTTTGGCCGGCGACAAGGTCACCTTGGAACTTTCTCCTTATGACATGACCAAAGGTCGAATCACCTTTAGACATATCGAAGGCAAGGGTCCTAGCGGTCCACGTCGCAGACGGTTTTGACCGCCAGCCCGTCCGACACCGGATTGGGCTATTTGGTCAAGCATGAGTGCATCGCCATCGACGGCGGTGCCGCCCTGAACATACGTTCATTACTCAACCAACAACAATTCCATGACCCGCTAGGCGTTGCCCTGGCTTTAGGCGTTTCTTCCGCCACTTGGCCTTTGTTTGGTTTGGTTTGGCCGTCAGCCCGCAAAATGGCTGATGTGATGCAGACTTTTCCAATCGCAGATCTGCGTATTTTGGAAATCGGTTGCGGCTTGGGACTGGCCAGTCTGGTGATTCACCGCCGTCTTGGCAATGTCACCGCCTCGGATTACCACCCTTACACACAGCGCTTTTTGAGTGCCAATTTGCTGCTCAACGATATGCACACTTTGCCTTATGTCAGCGGCCATTGGGAACGTGCCAACCCCTTGCTGGGTGAATTTGATTTGATCATCGGCAGCGATGTGCTTTACGAGCGTGACCACCCGCAGCAGCTCGCTGGTTTCATACAGCGCCATGCCGCCGCGCATGCGCAAGTGCTGATCATCGATCCGAACCGGGGTAACCGGGCGGTATTTCACAAAGCCATGAAAAACAATGGGTTCGGGCTGACACAAACCGATTTAATCACGCCCCTACAGGACGAAACGCCTTACCGCGGCCGGTTTTTGAGCTACCAACGCGACTGATATTCAAGCCCGCATGGGTTACATTGCGGCGCATGAATGACGAAGATTTCATGCAACTCGCTTTGGCGCAAGCCCAAGCGGCTTTGGCCGCCGGAGAGGTGCCTGTCGGTGCGGTGCTGGTGCGCGACGGGCAGGTGATTGCACAAGCGCATAACGCACCTGTTGCGCAACACGACCCAAGCGCGCACGCTGAAGTGTTGGTGTTGCGGCAAGCTGCTGCCAAGTTGGGCAACTACCGCCTGGACGATTGCACTTTGTACGTCACCTTGGAGCCTTGCACCATGTGTGCCGGTGCTATTTTGAATGCACGTCTGGGCAAAGTGGTGTGGGGCGCGCCTGAGCCAAAAACCGGTGCTTGCGGTTCTGTGATCGATGTGTTTGCACAACCGCAGTTGAACCATCAAACCATCAACCAAGGCCATGTGCTGGCGGAGCAATGTTCGTTGCCCTTACAAACTTTTTTCAAACAACAAAGGTTAGCTCACAAATCCCAAGCGGCAGCTACTCGTTTGCGGGATGACGCAGTGCGCACGCCTGACAGCGCTTTCACCGAATTACCGGGCTACCCTTGGGAGCCGAATTACATCAGCGATTTGCCGTCTCTGAATGGTTTGTGCATGCATTACTTGGACGAGGGCCCGGCTGATGCTGAAGTGACTTGGCTGTGTTTGCACGGTAACCCGGCATGGAGCTATTTGTACAGACACATGATTCCTGTTTTTACGTCGGCTGGTCACCGAGTTGTTGCGCCCGACATGCCGGGTTTTGGCAAAAGCGATAAACCGAAAAAAGACAGCGCGCACTCTTTTGAATGGCACAGAAATGTGTTGCTCGAATTCATTGAAGCCTTGGATCTCAGAGGCGTTCAATTGGTGGTGCAAGACTGGGGCGGCATTCTCGGTTTGACGCTGCCCATGGCACAGCCTTGGCGTTACCAATCGCTGTTGGTCATGAACACCACCTTAGCTACCGGAGAGCAGCCCTTGAGCGAGGGTTTTTTAGCGTGGAAAAAAATGTGCGAAGACAAGCCTTTGTTCGATGTGGGTAAGTTGTTCGCCAGAGGTAACCCGCACTTGAGTGCTGATGAATGCGCAGCCTACAACGCACCGTTTCCAGATGCCGGACACAGAGCTGCACTCAAGGCGTTTCCACCGATGGTGCCATCGGATGTTGA
Organism: Comamonadaceae bacterium; assembly: GCA_027488735.1. Taxonomy (GTDB): domain Bacteria; phylum Pseudomonadota; class Gammaproteobacteria; order Burkholderiales; family Burkholderiaceae_C; genus Limnohabitans. The sequence continues at coordinate 376,692 of JAIYBB010000004.1, forward strand.
CAGTCCGGGTGCTGCTGTGTCCCGCGATGCAGCCCGTTTTTTAAAGCATGAATGGCAAGGACGGAGTGTGATGTTTATCGGGCAACAAGACCCGGTGCTGGGCGAACCGGTGATGCGCCAATTGCAGCAACACATTCGCGCTTGTCCTGAGCCCATTTTGTTGCCGCATGCCGGTCATTTCGTGCAAGAGCATGGCCGCCAGATTGCTGTGCGTGCATTGCGTTCTTTTCATCCAGACACACAGGGAGTGTTGACGTGAGTACAACGGATGTGATTCAGCCAAAAGTGGCTGTGGTGACTGGAGGGGCGATGGGCATTGGTGCTGCGGTAGCGCACCAGTTGGCCATACAAGGCCACCAAGTGTGGATTGCTGACAGAGACATTGACGCGGCCACGCAAACGACAGCTACATTGAACGCACAGGGCTATGCGGCGCACGCGATTGAAATGGATGTGGGTGAGGCCGAATCTGTGGCGATAGCTTTTGAATTTATTCGCCAAACCGCACAGCGTTGCGATATTTTGGTGAACTCCGCAGGTGTAGCCTCGGTGGCAGATTTTTTAAATTTTCCAGTGGCGGAATTTGAGCGCACCATGCGCATCAATGTCACCGGCACATTGCTCTGCAGTCAACATGCCGCCAAAGCGATGCAGCAACACTGTTGGGGTCGCATCATCAACATCGCTTCGGTGGCTGGCATGCGCGCCGTGGGCAGTGGCCGAACCGCGTATGGCACGTCCAAGGCCGCCGTTATCGCGTTGACTCGGCAAATGGCCGTGGAGTTGGCGCCTTTTGGTATCACTGCAAATGCTGTGGCGCCTGGGCCGGTAGATACGCCACTGACACTCCAATTGCACACCGCACAGTTTCGTCAAGAATATGCCAAGGCCATTCCCATGAACCGCTATGGCAGCGTTGAAGAAATCGCTGCAGTGGTGCGGTTTTTGGCTTCCGAAGAGGCGTCCTACATCACAGGCATTGCCATGCCGGTTGATGGCGGATTCTTAGCCAGCGGCGCACGTGGACTTTGAGTTTGTTTGAACCATCGATGTGAGGCTGCATGCAACAGCGAATTAGCGCCACCTATCATTTAACGACACGCGACGATCCCATGCGCACGGCGTCCTTGATCGCGGGCGAACAGTCCAGCGGCACATTCGTGGTCATTCCCGGGGAAGATGAAGCGCTCAAAGCGCGTGCTGCCGCTACCTTTGACATATCGCCTTTGGCTGAGCCTTCGGAGAAAGGCGCTCTGGGCCATTACCGCTTGACCTTGTCATGGCCACTTGCCAATCTTGGCCCTTCATTGCCCAACCTGATGGTCACCATTGCAGGCAATTTGTATGAATTGCGTCCGGTTCACAGTTTGCGTTTGCTGGACATCACGTTGCCGCAGGCGTTTGCTGCCGCTTATGCGGGACCAGCATTTGGCATCAGTGGTACGCGCGCCTTGTGCAGCGTGCCACAAGCGCCGCTTATCGGCACCATCATCAAACCTTCCGTGGGCTTGAGTGCCACCGATACCGCCGCCATGGTGGCTCAGTTGTGCGAGGCTGGCATCGATTTCATCAAGGACGATGAGTTGCAAGCCGATGGTTCGACATGTCCTTTTGATGAACGTGTGCGCCTGTGTATGCAAGTCATTCGCCGTCATGCCGAGCGAAGTGGACGCAAGGTGATGTATGCCTTCAACCTCACTGGTGAACTCGATGAAATGCGCCGAAGACACGACCTGGTGATGGCAGAAGGCGGCACTGCTGTGATGCTGGGCTTGAACTCGGTGGGCATGACAGGATTCAATGCCTTCAGACGACACGCCCGCTTGCCCATTCACGCACACCGCAACGGCTGGGGGTATGTGCAGTCTGGTTGGTCGTATGTGGCCTGGCAAAAACTCTGGCGTTTGGCAGGTGTTGACCATATGCATGTGAACGGCATTGCCAACAAATTTCAAGAGGATGACGACAGCGTCATTGCGTCAGCCCATGCCTGCCTGACCCCTATGTTCACTGACAAAGCCTGCACGGTGATGCCTGTTTTTTCGTCGGGGCAAACCGTGATGCAAGCGCATCCCACATGGCAACGGTTGCAATCACAGGACTTGATTTTTTTGGCCGGTGGTGGATTGTTTGCCCACCCGGGTGGTATTGCCGCAGGGGTCAATGCATTGCGCCAATCATGGGACGCAGCCATCAGTGGTGTGCCATTGGCAACCGCTGCGAAAACGCACCGTGAATTGCGTGAAGCCATTGCCACTTTTGGGCCCATCACATGACAGTCGCACTGCCGTTACGTGCCAAGTTGCTTTTTTATGGCGATGATTTCACTGGGGCTGCTGATAACGCGGCCCAGTTTGCCCGCCACGGTTTGCGCACCCAGCTTTTTTTTCACCATCCTGGCATGGAAGCCTTGCGACACGCCGCACAACTATGCGACGTGGTGGGGGTGGCGGGTACGGCTCGCTCGCTGGACACTTCTGCGATGAACGCCGAATTGCTGCCTGTGTTGCAAGACTTCGCGTTGTTGAACATTCCATTGGTGCAATACAAATGCTGTTCCACCTTTGACAGCTCGCCGCAAGTTGGCAGTCTGGGCCATGCCATTGCGCTGATGCGCGAAACTTGGCCGCAATGTTTGGTGCCGGTGCTGGCAGCAACCCCAGAGTTTGGCAGATACACCGTGTTCGGACACCATTTCGCCCGTGCTGGCAGTGGTATTTTCCGACTGGACCGCCACCCTGTCATGTCAGCTCATCCGGTCACGCCCATGCATGAGTCGGATTTGCGCTTGGTGTTGCAGATGCAAGGTTTTGACTGCGATGGCAGCGTTGATCTTCGGTTGCTTGACCAGCATGCAGATGATCCATTGGTCATTGCCAAACACTTGGCAGACACTGACAGCGCTGTGTTTGATGGCTTGACACAGCGTCACATGGTCACTGCTGCAGCTAGCCTCTGTGCGCTGTCAAAAAGCCGTGCAGTATGTGCCATGGCTTCACAAGGTTTGGCACATGGGCTTGGCCAATGGTGGCGCGAGTCCACCAAAATGCATCACGCATTGCCAGCGCAGCAACTTGCCGCTTGCGACAAACTATTAGTCTTGTCTGGCAGTTGCTCGGTGTTGTCAGCGTCTCAAATTGAACATGCCAAGCGGGCTGGATTTTTGTGCATGCGCATGGAAAGCCCAGCTCGTTTGGCGCAAGGCGATGACATGTTTGACGGCTTGCAATCGCGCATGATGCAGGCCTTGATGGCCGGTCAAAGTGTGGTGATTTACACCTCTCTCGGTCCGGAGGATGTGGCATCTGAGGCATGGCGATCAATGACCGCGGATTGGCCTTCGGGTGAGCTGAGCCGACGCATTGGGCATTATTTTTCGATATTGGCGGGACGTGCATTTCGCCAAGGTGGTCTGACCCGTTTAGTGGTGGCCGGAGGCGATTCATCGAGCTACACCATGCGCGCTTTGGGTGCGCAAGCCTTGGAGCCTCAAGCCAGTCATTTTGCACAAAATGCCCACTTTGCTCGATTGGTCTGCAGCGATGCAACTATCGACGGCAAAGAGGTGTTGCTCAAAGGCGGTCAAGTGGGTGCAGAAAATCTGTACAACTTGGCTTTGGAGGGTTTTGTGTCTGGTTGATGTGGTGGAGACATGGCAAAAACTGCTCAGAACCAGGTTGGGTGCTGGGGCGGTACATTCGAACCAAAATCTGACAGAGCGTTATTCATTGACACAACGGGTGGTTTATCTTTTATGCACATTTATATTTATTCACCATCAGGCGCGGTGCGCGACAAGATGGCCTTGCGACGCGCTGTCAAACATTTGAGCCGCCTTGGCCATGACGTTGAACTTGACCCCGACGCACTCAGTACCAAGCAGCGGTTTGCAGGCGATGACCAATCACGGGTGTTGTCCATCGCGCGTGCCGCCGCCAGCGGCGCTGACGTGGCCATGCTCACCCGCGGTGGTTATGGCATCACCCGACTGATGAAGCACTTGCCTTATAAAGCCATTGCCATGTCCATCAAGCAAGGCACGCAGTGGGTTGGTCACAGCGACTTCACGGCCTTGCAAATGGGTGTTTTGGCAAAGACCGGCGTCATGACCTGGTCAGGTCCTCATGCCTGTGCAGATTTTGGGGCGCAGGAGGTGGACGACATCATGCAGGATTGTTTCGATGACATGGTGCAGGGCAGGGGGGAGGGCGTGGGTTGGCGTTTGCCAATTGTTGACATGCCGCATATGCCTAAGCGCAGCATGCTGGCTGAAGATGCCATCTTATGGGGCGGCAATTTGAGTGTGCTGTGCAGTTTGATCGGCACACCTTTTCTGCCGGCGATCGAAAAGGGTGTGTTGTTTTTGGAAGATGTGGCTGAGCACCCTTACCGCATTGAGCGCATGTTGACTCAGTTGCTGCATGCGGGAGTGCTGGCCAAACAACAAGCGATTGTGTTGGGCCAGTTCACCGATTACAAATTGTCCAAACATGACCAAGGGTATAAGTTTGACACGGTGGTGAGTTGGTTGCGCAGTCAGGTGAAAGTGCCGGTGTTGACAGGTTTGCCTTTCGGACATGTGCCCACCAAAGTCTGTTTGCCGGTGGGTCATGCGGTCCATCTTTTGCGTGAGGACCGCGAAGCATTTTTGCTTTGGGCGCACCACGAAAAGCATTGAGAACACCACGTCTACAATGCTCTGAGCCAGTTAACGACACCTCAATTTATATGATCACTTACAGCAAACACTATATCAATGGCGCGTGGCAATCCGCTGCTTCACAGGCGATTTTTGAAGTGCATGACGCCAGTACAGAAGAAGTCATGGCGACTGTGCCTCAAGGCACCGCAGATGAAGCCTCACAAGCCGTGTTGGCGGCTCGTGCTGCATTTCCTGCTTGGTCAGCTTTGAGCGTTGAAGAACGCTGTCAGTTCATCGACAAAATCGTGGTCGGTTTGAAAGCGCGTACGGATGAAATGGCCAATGCAATTGCCCGTGAAGTGGGCATGCCAATCAAAATGGCCAAAATGATTCAAGTCGGTGGCCCAGTGTTCAATTGGGGCAATGCAGCCAAAGTGGCCCGCGCTTACCACTATGAAGAAAAAGTGGGCAATTCACTGGTGGTCCGCGAGCCTATCGGTGTGGTGGGTTGCATCACGCCTTGGAATTTTCCGCTGAACCAAATCACTTTGAAAATTGCACCGGCACTGGCCGCAGGTTGCACCGTGGTGCTCAAGCCCAGCGAAATCGCACCTGTCAACGCTATGATTTTGGCGGACATCATTCATGAAGCCGGTTTGCCCGCTGGCGTGTTCAACTTGGTCAATGGTGCCGGCCCCGTGGTCGGCGAAGTGCTGGCCAGCCATCCTGAAGTGGACATGGTCAGCTTCACTGGGTCTACCCGGGCTGGTAAACGTGTGGCTGCATTGGCCGCAGAAACCGTGAAGCGCGTCACACTTGAGTTGGGTGGTAAATCGGCCAGCGTAGTGTTGCCAGATGCCGATCTGGCCGCTGCAGTCAAAGGCACTTTGGCTGCTTGTTTTCTCAACAGCGGACAAACCTGTTCAGCCCACACCCGCATGCTGGTGCCTGAATCCAGTTACGAGCAAGTCAAGGCTTTGCTGCAAGCCGGCATCGCCAAATACCCCTTAGGTCCAAGCTTGGCTGAAGACAGCCGTTTGGGCCCATTGATCACCTCAATGCAACGCGAACGTGTGTTGGGCTTTATTCAAACAGGTTTGGATGAAGGTGCTGAACTGATCGCAGGCGGCACCGCCAAACCGGCTTTTGACAAAGGCTACTTTGTGCAACCCACGGCATTGCGCGTGAAACCAGACGACACATTGGCACGCGAAGAAATATTCGGGCCGGTGTTGGTGGTGTTGACTTACAAAGACGAAGATGAAGCCGCGCGCATTGCCAATGACACGATCTATGGTTTGGGCGGCGGTGTTTGGAGCGCGACCGATGAGCATGCCATTGCATTTGCCCGTCGCATGCGAACCGGCCAGGTTGATATCAATGGCGCACCGTTCAACGGCAACGCGCCATTTGGTGGTTACAAACAATCGGGCAATGGCCGCGAAAACGGTAAGTATGGTTTTGAGGAGTTCCTGGAACACAAGGCCATACAACTCAAACCGGCTGAAAAAACCTGATCCATTTCTTTTTACCTGATCACTTTCATTTCATACGATGCATATTATGTTAAGTCAAAAAAGCATGTTTTCCATCAAGCCGCTGGCCTTGGCCATCACCCTGTGTCTCGCTGTTCCTATGTCCTTGGCTCAGCCTGGGCCCGGCCGCAACGAAAACGCCATGCAAGAAACCAGAGACATCGCAGCAGCCATGTTGAAGGAACTGGGTCAGACCTTGCAGGCTGCCATGGCCAGTGGCGGACCGGAAAACGCCATCGGTGTGTGTCAAACGCAAGCGCCTGACATTGCGAAAAACCTCTCGCTCAAACACCAACTGCAAGTGGCTCGCGTGGGAACTCGGGCACGCAATCCGGTCATGGGTGAACCCAATGAATGGCAAACACTGGCCCTCAAGCAGTTTGAAACCCGATTGGCGAATGGCGACAAGCCAACTGACATTGAATATGTCCAATTGACCAAGTCAGGGTCTTACGATTTAGAACTTCGCTATGCCAAACCGATTGTTTTGCAACCCATGTGTACGGCATGCCATGGATCGTCAGAGCAAATCTCATCATCAGTCAAAGCCAAGCTTCAACAGCTGTATCCCCATGACAAAGCTGTCGATTACAAGCCTGGCGAATTAAGAGGTGCAGTTGTCGTCACTCGGATTTTGTCGAATTAATGGGTGTGTCTGGGTAGCGTTGCTTCCAGGCGCTTAAAAAAGCCTGAAGGTAGTTTTTGGAATCTTGTGCTTGTGTTTGTGGTTGCAGCGATTGGTTGGCAAACTCCATGGCGCTGAGGCCTAATTTATTTTTTATGCGGGGATCCGCCCCCTCCTCCAGCAGCAACTTGACAGCTGGCGCAGTACCGTAATGCGCCGCCATCATCAAAGGCGTTGTTCCGTTGGGTGATTCGGCGTCCATGTAAGCGTCGTTCTCGAGCAGCAAACGCATCATTTGAATATGCCCTTTAGAGGATGCGTAATGCAGAGCGTTCCAGCCCTGTTTGTTCACATCGGCACCCTTCTGAATCAGCATTTGTGCAATGTCAACCTGGTTGTTGATCGCGGCAAGCATCAGAGCGTTCTCATCGTTTTGGTTAGTGACATTTAGCTTTATGTGCTTGGCTTGGACCAGCACAGAAACACATTTCCAAGACTCGTTTTGTGCAGCCAATACCAATGCTGGAATGCCTTTGTTGTTGACCGTGTTGGGATCAAAACCCCGATCAAGCAGTTCTTGAATGGTGTCGGAGCGGTCATGGCGAATGGCTGTGAAAAATTGGTCGTAACTGCCCGCCCAAACTTGAACAGCTAAGCATGCACCCACAATGCTTAATAAGAAACGACATATCAACATGGTTTCCATTTCATTAGATTGGAGTACATCACTTTAGCTTGTATGCAGCAATCAGTGAATAAAAAACTATATTGAATTTATTTTGTGAAATAAAGTCATGAAATTATCAGTGGTACGAGCGGCAACTACCTCTTCAGACAAGCCTCTGATTTCTGCAATTTTTTTTGCCACCCACGGAACCAATGATGGGTCATTGGTTTTGCCACGGTGCGGCGCTGGTGCCAAATAAGGACTGTCAGTTTCAATGAGTATGCGGTCCAGAGGTACCCAGCTTGCTATTTCCCTCAAATCAGCTGCATTTTTAAAAGTCAGAATGCCTGAGAAAGAAATATAAAAACCCAGATCCAAGGCTGCGCGTGCTACTTCAGCGGTTTCTGTGAAGCAATGAAACACGCCGCCCACGCTTGAAGCGTCACCGACTTCGCCCTCTTCCTTCAATATCGACAAGGTGTCGGCGCTGGCACTGCGGGTGTGAATGATCAAAGGCAATTTCAATTGACGTGCAGCACGGATATGCAAGCGAAAGCGTTGTCGCTGCCATTCCATGTCTGCAACTGAGCGGTCACCGAGACGGTAGTAGTCCAGTCCTGTTTCGCCTATGCCAATCACCTTATCGCGTTGACCGATGCGCAGCAAATCGTCAAGCGTAGGCTCTTGCACATCATCTTCATCCGGATGCACGCCTGCTGTGCACCAGAAATTGTCATAGGCCATGGCAATGCGGTTGACGTCATCGAAGGTTTCGAGTTGCGTACTGATGAGCAAAGCACGCGTGACTTGCGCGGCTTGCATGTCCTGGCGAATGTCATCCAAGCGAGCCAGCAGTTCAGGGAAATTCAAATGGCAATGGGAATCGGTATACATGGCATCAGTTCATCAAGTCATGGCGCGATGTGCGCGGTTCACCCAAGCATCCAATAACAAACCTGCCGCATAAGGGTGCTCAACCGTTTTCGCGCTTTGCATCAGTTCACGCGCCCAAGCGCCCAGAGATTTCAAATTGCCGTTGGCAGGTAAATCGCTGCTGCTGAAAAAACGCGGCTGACCACCGGCTTTGACTCGCATCATGTCATGACAAACTTTTTGCAAACACGACAAAATCACAGAGGCCGTGTTGTCTGCCAGAAGACCTGCTTGACCACGGCTGAGTTGCACAGGCAGAGCGCGCCATGCCGCAGCTTTGAATCCACAGTGGTACAAATTCAGTGCGTCCTCGGGTCTGCCGCCTGCGGCTTTTAACAACACTTGGGCGTCTTCACTGGGTACCGATTGGGCGCTTAACCATTCAAAGGCAGAAGCTGTATCAGGCCAAGACATGGCGTGTATTTGGCATCGGCTGCGAATGGTGGGAAGCAATTCATGCACGGCTTCGCAAGCCAGAATAAAGCGGGTCTCCCCCGGCGGTTCTTCCAGTGTTTTAAGTAGCGTGTTGGCTGTGATGGTGTTCATGCGCTCAGCCGGATTGATCAACACCACTTTGCCGTGAGCACCGGACCGTGTGAACTGGCTGAACACAATCATGTCGCGCATGGCGTCCACGCGTATTTCTTTGCTGGGTTTGCGCTTTTTGTCGTCGATCTCTTTAAGTGCTTTTTCCGGCAGTGGCCATCCCAAAGCCAGCATGTCAGTCTCGGGCATCAACATCATCAAATCCGCGTGGGCTCGCACCTTGATACCGTGACAACTTGCACATTGGCCGCATGCACCCAAGGGCGAGGGTTGCAGGCATAACCAAGCCGAGGCCAGCGCCAACCCCAAGTCATATTGACCTAAACCGGACGGACCTTGCAGCAACAAGGCATGCCCTTTGCGTTGAATCAGGGTTTGTAATTGGTTTTGTAACCAGGGCGCTAGTGTGCTCATGCGCGATGGGCTGGCAAATAACCGCGCGATTGCAATTGGTGCAATACGGACGCGCGAACAACTTCTAATTCATCTGCAGCTTGTATGTGTGCAAAGCGTTTGGGATCGGCGCTGGCGCGATCGGCATAGCCTTGGTGCACCTGCTGGAAAAATGTCAGTGGTTGAGATTCAAAACGGTCTGGCACACGTGCACTGGCCAAGCGTTGCGCAGCAATCTGCGGGTCAAGAGCAAACCACAAAGTCATATGAGGTTGACGCAGTTGACCGTTCGGCATGCTCTGTACCCATAGCTCCAATTGGGACAACACTTGCCAATCAAAGCCGCGGCCTCGGCCTTGGTAAGCAAATGTGGCATCGGTAAAACGGTCGCACAACACCACGTCACCACGCGCCAAGGCGGGTTCTATGACTTGGTTCAAATGGTCGCGTCTGGCTGCAAACACCAACAGCGCTTCGCTGAGCGTGTCCATGGTGTCATGCAACACCATGTCACGGATTTTTTCTGCCAAGGGCGTGCCACCGGGTTCGCGGGTTTGAACCACAGTGCGGCCCGCCGCACGAAATGCATCAGCCACGGCTTGTATGTGGCTGGATTTGCCCGCGCCGTCGATGCCTTCAAAACTGATGAATACGCCTGTGGAATGCATATCCAGCTATTGTGCCTTGCCGCTAGATATACCGCGCTGGTAGCGGTCTACCGCAGCGTTATGGTCTGCCAGGTTCTGGCTGAATTGGCTGCTGCCGTCGCCGCGCGCTACAAAATACAAAGCTTTGCTGGTGGCCGGGTGCAATGTGGCTTGCAGTGCAGCTGCTCCAGGCATTGCTATCGGTGTTGGAGGCAAGCCTTTGTTCACATAGGTGTTCCAGGGATGATCAGTTTGTAAATCGACGCGTCTGAGGTTGCCGTCAAATGACGCACCTAAACCGTAAATGACGGTGGGGTCTGTTTGCAGCGGCATGTGAATACGCAAGCGGTTGTGAAACACGCTGGCAATCATGCGTCTGTCGCTGCTGAGGCCTGTTTCTTTTTCAACAATGCTCGCCAATATCAATGCTTCGTTTGCGTTTTTTAAGGGTAACCCCAAGTCCCGGTTTTGCCAAGCAGTTGCCAGTTGTTTGTCCATGGCAGATGCAGCCCTGCGCAGCAGATCCAGATCGGAACTGCCTTTGCTGAAGTTATAGGTGTCTGGAAAAAAACGCCCTTCCGGAGCCATGCCAAATTTGCCCAAATGGCTCATGATTTCTTCATCACTCAGACTGCTTGAGTCATGCTTTAAAAAATCTGATTTGTTGATCGCCTGCCTGAATTGACGCCATGTCCAGCCTTCAACCAGCGTGATACTTTTTAAATTTTCTTCACCTCTGACTAATTTAGTGAGCAGTTGCCAAGCCGATGTTTTAGAGTCAATTTCATAACTTCCGGCACGAATCAAGCGCGACTGGCCGCTGAATTTGAAAAAATAAAACAATACCGAGGGAGATACATCGACGCCAGACAGCACTACCGTTTGGGCGATAGATTTGACCGATTGACCGGGCTCGATAGACAGGTCTACCCTGTCATGGTCCATCGGCAAGGGACGCCAAACCCACCATGCACTGCTGATACCGATCAGCATGGCAATTAACAGCAAAAGACCTAACCCTGAACGCCACCGTGTTTTCAAAAGCCTGTCCTGCAAGTCAAACAAAGCGGACATGATAATGGAGGTATGACATCCTCTGAAAATGCAATGACCCCTCCCCCTTTGCCCGTGATGGGCACATGTGCCCTGCCCCATTTGGGGGTGATCGCTGCGCGCGGCGAAGATGCCGCCCATTTTTTGCACAACCAATTGACACAAGACTTTGCACTGCTTGATATGCAGCATGCCCGACTGGCCGCATTTTGTAATGCAAAGGGCCGCATGCAAGCCAGCATGCTGGGCTGGAAAACCTCGGCTGAAGAAGTGCTGTTGGTGATGCGGGCTGATTTACTGCCGCAAACCCTCAAACGTTTGAGCATGTTTGTGTTGCGCGCCAAGGTTAAGCTGAGTGATGCAACTGCAGAATGGACATTACAAGGACGTTTGGTACCGGACACTGAAACTTCTCTGCCTTGGCAGTTAAACCACGACAACGCTGTGTGGTCAGTGCAGCTTTACCCGTCTGCAGGCGCTTCTCGCAGTTTGGTTCTGTCACCTGTGAATACGCAGACACATGATGCAGTTTTGTCGCTGGATGATTGGTTGCTGTCCGAAGTGCTCAGCGGTGTCGGTGATGTGCAAGCCGCCACCTTCGAAGCCTTTGTGCCGCAAATGTTGAATTACGAATCGGTAGACGGCGTGAATTTCAAAAAAGGTTGCTACCCTGGGCAAGAAGTGGTGGCGCGTAGTCAATTCAGAGGCACTTTAAAGCGACGCACTTATGTGGCCAGCAGTTCGCAGCCCTTGCAAGCAGGTCAAGAAATTTTCAATTCCAATGACGCGACTCAGCCTGCCGGTCAAGTGGTTCAAGCTGTGGCACACCCGCAGCATGGCAACTGGGCGTTGGTGTGTTTGCAGACTGCATCCACTGAAGCAGGTGATTTACATCCGGCAGACACGCCGGGCAGTGTGCTGACTTTGCACGCCCTGCCCTACGCATTGCGCGAAGATATTTGAACCACGCTCTTCACATGGACGCTTGCAACATGGCGCGGTAATCGGCCACGCTGGCGTCACGCGGATTGGTTTTGTGTGAATGGTCAGCCAATGCGCCTTTGATGATCTCGTCAAACTGCGCCTCGGTCACGCCCATGGCAGCCAAGCCGGAGGGCAAACCCAATGTGGCATTCATGTGCTTGATGGCATCACCCAAAGTTTTCGCCGGGTCATTGTCAGAGGTCAAACCCATGGCTTGCGCCATGCGTGCCAAGCGATTGTCTTTTTGCATGGATTCAGACCCTGCGTTGAATGCAATAACGGCGGGTAGAAACATGGCGTTCAAAGTGCCGTGGTGCAAACGCGGGTTGATGCCGCCCAGACTGTGGCTAAGCGAATGCACGCAACCCAAGCCTTTTTGAAACGCCAATGCGCCTTGCATGGATGCGCTCATCATTTGCAAGCGCGCATCCCGGTCTTGACCGTTGCGCGTGGCTTTTTCAATGTTGGCCCAACCGCGTTGCAAACCATCTAACGCAATGCCGTCTGCCGGTGGATTGAAAGCGGCTGACATGAAGGTTTCCATGCAATGCGCGATCGCGTCCATGCCGGTAGCTGCGGTCATCAATGGCGGTAAACCCATCGTCAAGTCGGGGTCTAGCAGTGCAGCCTTGGGCACTAGATGCCAAGAATGGAAGCCGAGTTTGCGTCCGTCATCCACAATGATGATGGCGCCGCGTGCCACCTCGCTGCCAGTACCAGCCGTGGTGGGAATCGCAATCAAGGGCAAGACTTTGTCGGTGATGCGCGGTGAACCGCCTTCAATCGTTGCGTAAGTGGTCAGCGGGCCTGGGTGGGTGGCAGCAATCGCCACGCCTTTGGCACAGTCCATGGACGAACCACCGCCGATGGCGATCAAGCCGTCGCAGCGGTTGGCGGTGCACAAAGCGGTGGCCGCACGCACTGCGGCTTCGGTCGGGTTGGAAGGTGTGCCGTCAAATACCGTGCAAGTCACGCCGGGCAAAGCGTCAAGCGCTTGTTGCAGCAATCCCGCAGCTTTGATGCCCGCATCCGTCACGATCAACGGACGGCTGATGTGGTGTTTCTGGCACTCCTCGGCAAGACGCTTTAAAGCACCGGGTTCGATATGGATTTGGGTGATGTAGAGAATGCTGGACATGTGTTTGCTTCTAATGCGTTGTAGGATGCTGCGACTTTAACGGACTCCGGCAGACCTTTATGCTCAAACAAGACTTTCGATTTTTCCACCCTTTGCGCGTGCGCTGGGTGGAAGTGGACATGCAAAAAATCGTGTTCAATGGCCACTACCTGATGTACTTTGACACGGCGGTCGGCGATTACTGGCGTCACTTGGTGTTGCCCTATGAGCAAACCATGCATGAGCTCGGCGGCGACTTGTATGTGGTCAAGTCAAGCCTTGAATACAAAGCGTCAGCTGTGTATGACGATTTGCTGCACATCGGCATGCGCTGCCAGCGCATTGGCAATTCGTCCATCACTTTTCAAGCCTGTGCTTTCCTTGGCAACCAAGTGCTGGTGACAGGCGAACTGGTTTATGTGTATGCGGACCCGACCACACAAACTTCCAAACCGGTGCCGCAAGAATTGCGCGATACCTTGCTTGGGTTCGAGCAAGGTGAAGCCATGGTCAAGTTGCAACTCGGCAGTTGGGGGGCTTTGAAAAATGTGGCGGGTGGATTACGCAATGAAGTGTTTGTGCAAGAGCAAGGCGTGGATCAAGCGCTTGAATGGGATGAGCAAGATCCCTTGTGCGTGCACGCTGTGTTGCGTAACCGCATGGGCTTGACCGTGGCCACAGGGCGCTTGTTACCCGCGCTTGACGGAGTGTCCAAAATCGGCCGCATGGCGGTCAAGCGACAACTGCGTGGACTGAAACTCGGAGACCAAGTGTTGACCGGTTTGCTTGAAGCTGCGCGCAAGCGTGGCGACCGTGAAGTCGTGCTGCATGCGCAATGCACTGCAGAAAATTTTTACCAGCGACAAGGGTTTACAAGACGCGGTGAGGTGTTTGTGGAAGCAGACATGGACCATGTTGAAATGGCCATCCGACTTTGAGATAACAAACGTCACAATGGCTTAACGACGCTGGGGTCAGGCCGGTGCAACCATTGCGCCAATTCATCGGACAGTCTGCCGGACTCCGCAACTGCCGTCTGCCATACCTTGACGCGTCCTTCAAAATTATCTTGGTAAGTTAGAAAATCACTTCGGTCAGGTAATTTGCCGTTGGGCAATGTTTTCACCCATTGCGGGTTGGGCGACAAAACAATGGTGGTGTCCAAAAAAGGTGTGGCCACATGTCTGCGGGTGAGTTTTTTATCTAACCATCCGGGCACCAGGTTTTTTTGGAAATGCGGGTAAAGCGTGAAACCTTTGACGGCCCGATAATCCAAATGCAAGTGGTAATCGGTGATGCCGCCATCCCAATAAGCACCGCCAGGTGCACCATGGATGCCATTGACTGCTTTCAAAACAAACGGAATAGAGCAACTGGCTTGCACCGCGTCTAAAAAATTGTCTTCGGACAATGCAATTTGTTGCGTACTGTAATCATCTGTGTGAAAAGGCAGCGGTTGTGCATGACCGAGGAATGCGGATGAAAACACCACGCGCTGCAACCACATACCCATGGCGCGGCGGTTGACGGCATTCGTCAGATAGGCACCTGCATAACCCAAGGCCGTGCGCAGGTTGGAGTCGGTTTGCAAGATGCCGCGACCGCGCGAGGTCATGACATGCAAACGGTAGCGCGGGTGCTGCAACACTTTGTGAATTCTGCCGTCGTAAAACCGGTGCAAGTTGGCAGAAAAATCGTCGCTGACTTGTTGTGCCGTCGGGCGTTTTTGTCCCGTTGACAGTTTGTAATTTTGGTGCACATAAGCTTCTTCCAAGGCCAGTAACTCAGCCCTTGGATTCGGCAAGCACGCAGTGGCCATGCGCCAGGCGCCAATGGATGCACCGACCAAATCGATGGGTTGGGTGCTGCGAGGCAACCACTGATCAAACAAATAACGGTCTATAGGTCCGAGTATCAAGCCCTTAGGACCGCCTGCCGCCCCGGGTATCACGCTGATGTCTTGGGGCTCGAGTCCGTTGGCTTTTATGTGCGTCAGCGCCAGCGGACCCGCGTGAATGCACAAAGCTTTCATGGATGAAAGATTCAGTGCCCGCGCAAAGCTTGCTTCAATTGGATGCCTATGTCTGGCCGTTCGGCAAACGGGTCTGGTGGGTTGGTGCCAGCCACGATTGCGTCAAAACGTGTTTTCGCATTGCCCAAGGCTTTGGGATGGCTGTAAATATAAAACTGGTTCACGCGCATGGCATCGAACACCATTTGCGCGACTTGCGCCGCGCTGACTTTGCCACTGCTCACCGCTTTGTCGCTCATGGCCTGGCCGATGAGTTGACTTTGCGTGGGCTGTGTTGCGGCCAAATGTCCCGGGCGATTGCGTTCACTTTGGTTGATGCCAGTGGGCACAAAATACGGGCACAACACACTGGCGCTTAGCTGGTCGGTGACCAGATTCAAATCTTGAAACAATGTTTCTGTCAGTGAAACAACGGCGTGTTTGGTGACGCTGTAAATGCCCATGTTCGGCGGTGTCAGTAAACCGGCCATGCTGGCGGTGTTGACGATATGGCCTTGCCAATGCGGGTCCTGTTTGGCGGCTTCCAGCATCATCGGCGTGAACAAACGCACGCCGTGAATCACGCCCCACAGGTTCACACCCAGCAGCCATTCCCAGTCTTGCACCGAGTTTTCCCAGACCAGGCCACCGGCACCCACACCTGCGTTGTTGAACACAAAATGCGGTGCGCCAAAACGCTCTTTCACATCCTGAGCCAAGGCTTGCATGTCGTCAGCGTTAGACACATCGACCCGCTTGGCCATGACTTGCACACCGAGTGCTTTCATTTCATCGTGAGCGGTTTTGAGTGCGTCTTTTTGCACATCGACCAACACCAAGTTCATGCCGAGTGAGGCACCTATGCGCGCGCACTCCAAGCCGAAGCCCGAAGCGCCGCCAGTCAGCACTGCTGTTTTGCCTTTGAAATCCGTGATCATGCGTCTGCCTTTTTCATGATGAAGCCCATGCGCGGGAAATGCACATGCACCGTGCCTGTGAGCGGGTCATTGCGCTCCAAGGTCAAGCGGGTGCGTGTGGCAGCAACGAGTTTGCCGGCGGTTGGCTCGGTGCCGAAACTGTCGGCGGCCACGGTCACTTGTGTGCCTAAAGGGAAACCGTGTTCGTCTTGGAAAACGTCATCTGTCAATGGCGCTGGCTGCGCTGCTTTGGCAACTTCAATAGCTTGCGCGGCTGAGATGGTTTGTTCTTGACCGTGAACAAAGGCTGCCATGCGATTGGCCCAGTCGCGCACCAGCGGTGTGGTGTCCAAAATGCTGTCGATCACAGGCACTTTGGCGATGGTGAACCATACGGAGTGGTAAACAGAAAAATCCGCCAGACAAGGTGTGTCGCCCAGCAAAAACGCATGGTCTTCCAACATGCTGGAAATGCGGCGCAAATGGCTTTTGTACATCGCGGTCGCATCAGCTGCTGGCATGCGCGCGCCGCCGCCTCGCATGGCTTTTCGGTCGTCGGCAAACATCTTGACCACATCTTCTGGCATGGTGGCCATCACATGTTGCGCACCTTTGGGTTGAAAGTTGTAGGCCATGGCCACGGGAAACAGCAATGTGTCTGCCCATTGCGCCAGACTGCGCACCAAGCCTTTGGATGCGTTGTTGTAAAGCGAGGGTGTGGGCGCGATGTGCTCAAGCACATCACAGATCAAAGCGGTGTCGCAGTAAATATCAGCGCCGATTTGCAGCACCGGTGTTTTGCGGTAGCCGCCGGTCAAAGGCATCAAATCCGGCTTGGGCATGACCATGGGAATATGCACGCCTTGCCAAGCGATGTTTTTGTAGCCAAAGATAAGCCGGATTTTTTCGGCAAACGGCGAGGTGGGGTAATGGTGAAGAATCATGGGGTATCAGATTTTGACGACTTGCTTGCCGAAATTTTTGCCCTTGAGCAAACCGAAAAACGCCTCGGCTGCATTCTCCAAACCGTGTGCTACGGTTTCGCGTGGTTTGAATTTGCCTGTGCCGACAAGCTCACCGAGTTCTTTCAACGCCACCGGCCAATCGGTGGGATGTTCGCTGACGATGAAGCCTTGCACCTTCATGCGGTTGACCAAAATCAATGAAGGATTGGCCATGGGAATCGGGTTGCCGTTGTAGCCGGAGATCATGCCGCAGACGGCAATGCTGCTGAATTGGTTCATGCGCAACATGACAGCATCAAGCACCATGCCACCGACGTTTTCAAAATGGCCATCGATGCCATCCGGACACACTTCTTTCAAGGCTTTGGACAACGACAAATAATCGCTGTGCAGTTTGTAATCGATGCAGGCATCGAAGCCGAGTTCGTTGGTGACGTAATCGCATTTGTCCTTGCCGCCTGCGATACCAATGACACGGCAACCGCGTGCTTTGGCCAACGCACCGAATGCGCTTCCGACCGCGCCGCTGGCCGCACTGACCGTCAATGTTTGACCAGCCTTGGGTTCGATGATGCGCACCAAGCCGTGCCAAGCGGTCACGCCGGGCATACCAACCGCACCCAGGTAATGGCTGATAGGCACATGCTTGGTGGCAATTTTGCGCAGCATGCCGGGCGTGTTGGCGTCGACCACGCTGTAGGTTTGCCAGCCACCCATGCCTACCACTTTGTCACCGGCCGCAAAACCGAGGTGGCGACTCTCCACCACTTCGCCGACCGTGCCGCCGATCATCACGCTGTTGAGCGGTTGGGGCATGGTGTAGCTTTTCACATCGTTCATGCGACCGCGCATGTACGGATCAAGGCTGAGGTATTCGTGTTTCACCAGTACTTGGTTGTCTTGCAAAGCCGGTGTGTCCAGTGTGAGCAATTGGAAGTTCTCTGCCAAGGGTTCACCCTTGGGGCGGCTGACCAAATGGATTTGCGGGTTGTGGGGCATGTGTGTCTCCTGAAGTTTTGTTATGTGTAAGTGAATTAAAAAATTAACCGCCTGAGATGCAACTCACGCCGCCATCGACTGCCATCCATTGGCCTGTGATGTGCTTGCCCGCGTCAGAAGCAAATAGCAAAGCCAAGCCTTTGAGGTCTTCGTCGTCGCCTAATCTGCGCAAAGGTGCGTGTGCCGCCATGTTGTCTTCGCCCATGCTTTTCAACAAACCAGCGGTCATTTTGCTGGGGAAAAAGCCAGGGCAGATCGCGTTCACGCGTATGCCGTGTTCGCCCCACTCTCCTGCCAGCGCCCGCGTGAAATTGATGGCCGCTGCTTTGGAGGTGTTGTAGGCCAAGGTTTTCATGCCGCTCGGGTTGCCGCCAAGTCCAGCAATAGATGCCACGTTGATGATGCTGCCAGTGCGGCGTGGAATCATGCTGTGCTTGCCAATGTATTGGCTCAAAATGAAATAACCACGCACATTCAGGTTCATCACTTTGTCCCAAGCCTCTAGCGGATGGTCCTCTGCGGGGGCGCCCCAAGCGGCTCCGGCGTTGTTCACCAAAATATCCACATGACCGAATGCCTTGAGTGTCTCTGCAGCCAAGCGGTGAATGTCTTTTTCATCCGCGCAATCAGCAGCGATCCATTGCACGTCAATGCCTGCGGCTTTGAGTTCGGCCGCAGAGGATTCAAGGTCGGCAGCCTTGCGTGAACTGAGCATGATGCGCGCGCCAGCCTCGCCCAGCGACTGCGCGAGTTGCAGCCCGAGCCCGCGCGAACCGCCGGTGACTAAAGCAGTCTTACCGGTCAAATCAAACAGTTGTTTCACAGTTCGTGTCATGGTGTGTTTCCGTTCAAAAAAAAGGGATCAAAAAGCGTCTTCAGGCATGTGGGCACAAGTGGCATCGCGCGATTGCACCACGTTTAACCATGCGCTGGTTTTGGGTAATTCGTAATTGAAAAAATACTGGCAAGCTTGGCGTCTGCCATGACTTGCTGAGTCACTGCCAAGGCTCGCCATGGACACATCTAGCCAAATCCACGCCAGTACCGTGTGACCGAAGGCTTGCATGTAAGGCACTGCATTCGCCAGCGACAAGGCGGGGTTGTCGCCTTGCCACGCGTCCCCCGTGGCTTGAACCACCTGTGCCCATGCGTTTTGCAGTGCTGTGGCTTGTTGTTTTTGTTCTGTCGACGAAGTGCTTTCGCACGTAGCTTGTATTCGTTTTCCCAACAGCTGCAAACCTAATCCCTTGTCAAGCAACACCTTGCGACCCAACAAGTCCATGGCCTGTATGCCGTGCGTGCCTTCGTGGATCATGTTCAATCGGTTGTCGCGCCAGTACTGCTCGACGGGGAAGTCGCGCGTGTAGCCATAACCGCCGTGTATTTGTATGGCCAGACTGTTGGCCTCCAGACACCATTCGCTAGGCCAGCTTTTCACAATCGGTGTCAACACTTCAAGCAACCATTGCGCTTCGTGTTGCTGTGCTTTGTCACCCGTATGCAATTCATCTACCAAGCTTGCGCAGTACACGCCGAGCGCCAATGCGCCTTCGCCATAGGCTTTTTGCGCCAGCAACATGCGCTTGATGTCGGCGTGTTCAATCAAACGCACCGGCGGCATCGATGCGTCTTTGCCAGCGGGACCGACCGGTCTGCCTTGGGTGCGTGTGCGGGCATAGTCGAGCGAAGCGTAGTACCCAGCCAGTCCCAACATGGTGGCAGCCAAACCCACACCGATGCGCGCTTCGTTCATCATGTGGAACATGCATTTCAAACCTTGTCCCGGCTGGCCCACCAGATAGCCGATAGCGCCAGCACTGCCGCGCACCGGGTAGCGGCCTTCACCGAAATTGAGCAAGGTGTTGACGGTGCCGCGCCAACCGAGTTTGTGGTTCAACCCGGCCAGTGCCACATCGTTGCGCTCGCCTGTCAATTCACCTGTTTCATTCACCATGTGTTTGGGCACGATGAACAAAGAAATACCTTTGGTGCCAGGAAGTGTTTTGCCGTCTGCGCCGGGAATTTTCGCCAGCACCAAATGAACAATGTTTTCGGTCAGTTCGTGGTCGCCGGTGGAGATCCACATTTTGTTGCCCTTGAGACGGTAGCGCGGCCCCAAGAGATCGTTCTCATGGTCTGCGCCGTCAGGTGTGGCGCGAGTAGCCACATCCGACAAGGACGAACCCGCTTGCGGTTCAGACAAACACATGGTGCCCGCAAAACGGCCAGAGAATTCATTCAACGCAAACACTTGTTTTTGCAAATCGCTGCCATGAGCCATCAAAAGATTAGCATTACCCACGGTCAACATGCTGGCCCCGATACTGACCGAAGCACAGGCGAAAAAAGCGTTGGCCGCGGCCTCCACCGTGTAAGGCAATTGCATGCCGCCGATGTCGTAGTCTTGTGCAGCGCTCAACATGCCACTGGCCGCGTACGCATTCAAAGCCTCTTGGGTACATGCGGGCAATATGACTTTCTCACCATCGAAAGAAGGTTCTCGCACATCCACCGTTCGGTTGAACGGCGCGTATTTTTCGCGCGCGATACGCTCGCAGGTATCGAGCACGGCATCAAAGGTTTCACGCGAGTGGTCGGCAAAACGCGGGCGCTGGTTCAGTTGCTCAATCTGAAGCCAGTCGTAGAGTAAGAAATCAACCGTGGTTCTCAATGTCATAAGCAGACTTTAAAAGAAAAAAACCCGTCACGGTGGACGGGTTGTCTTGTGGATGACTGTCAGGCTTACAGCACTTCAAACACACCGGCAGCGCCCATGCCGCCGCCGATGCACATGGTGACGCACACGCGTTTGGCGCCACGGCGTTTGCCTTCAATCAAAGCATGGCCGGTGAGGCGTTGGCCACTGACGCCGTAAGGGTGACCCACGGCAATCGCGCCACCGTTGACGTTCAACAACTCGGGTGGAATGCCGAGTTTGTCACGGCAGTACAGCACTTGCACGGCAAAGGCTTCGTTCAATTCCCAGAGGTCAATGTCAGCAATGGTCAAACCCAAGCGCTTCAATACTTTGGGTATGGCGTAGACCGGGCCGATGCCCATTTCATCTGGCTCGCAACCGGCCACAGCAAAGCCGAGGAAGCGACCCAGTGGTTTGAGGTTGTGTTTGGCCGCATATTCTTCACTGGTGATCACACAGGCACCGGCGCCGTCAGAAAACTGAGAAGCATTGCCCGCTGAAACCACGCCGCCAGGCACAGCAGGCTTGATACCTGAAATACCTTCAGCCGTGGTGCCTTCACGCAAACCTTCATCCACACTGACGGTGACTTGTTTGGTCATCATGCCCATGACTTTGTCAACCACGCCTGCTTGCACGGTGATGGGTGCGATCTCGTCATTGAACTTGCCTGCGGCTTGCGCGGCACACGCTTTTTGCTGGCTGGCTGCGCCGTACTCGTCCATGCGGTCGCGACCGATGTTGTAACGTTTGGCAACTTGCTCAGCGGTTTGCAGCATGTTCCAGTAAATTTCAGGCTTTTTCTTCATCAGCAAAGGGTCAGCCAGCATGTGCTGGTTCATTTCCTGTTGCACACAAGAAATACTTTCCACACCACCGGCCACATACACATCACCTTCACCGGCGATCACTCGCTGCGAAGCCAGTGCAATGGTTTGCAGGCCGGATGAACAAAAGCGGTTGACGGTCAAGCCGCTGACTGTGATGGGGCAATCTGCCATGAGTGCGATTTGGCGCGCGATGTTGGCACCAGTCGCGCCCTCAGGGTTGGCGCAGCCCATGATGACATCTTCGACTTCGGCAGCATCAATGCCTGCGCGGGCGATCGCGTGTTTGACCGCATGGCCGCCTAAAGTGGCTCCGTGGGTCATGTTGAAAGCGCCTCTCCAGCTTTTGGCTAAAGGCGTGCGAGCAGTTGAAACAATGACGGCGTTTGTCATGGTGTGTCCTTAATTGAAATTTTTACCTTCGGCGACCAGACGGGCCAGCAGCGGAGCCGGTTGCCAAAATGTTGCGTCGTCGTGCGGGTTTTGAGAGAAGCGGTGCATGGCTTGCACCATGTTGAATAAACCGAATTGATCGGCATACATCATGGGGCCACCACGGTAAATCGGGAAGCCGTAACCGGTGATGTACACCATGTCGATATCGCTGGCCCGGGCTGCAATACCTTCTTCCAAAATATAAGCAGCTTCGTTGACCAAAGAAAACACCAGGCGTTGAACGATTTCATCGTCGCTGATTTTGCGGCTCGTGATGCCCAGCGATTGTCTGTGGCCAGCAATCATATCCTCAACTTCTTTGCTGGGAATCGCGTCGCGCTTACCCGGCACATAGTCGTACCAGCCCTTGCCTGCTTTTTGTCCAAAACGACCCATTTCACACAGCAAGTCGGCAGTCTTGCTGTATTTCATGTCGGGCCTTTCCACGTAACGGCGTTTGCGAATGGCCCAGCCGATGTCGTTACCGGCCAAGTCACCCATGCGAAACGGTCCCATGGCAAAGCCAAATTTTTCAACGGCCTTGTCTACCTGTTGCGGCGTGCAGCCTTCTTCAATCAAGAAACCGGCTTGGCGGCTGTATTGCTCGATCATGCGGTTGCCGATGAAGCCATCGCACACGCCTGATACCACTGCTGTCTTTTTGATTTTTTTGGCGACTGACATGACGGTGGCCATCACGTCCTTCCCAGTGTCAGCACCGCGCACCACTTCTAAAAGTTTCATCACATTGGCCGGGCTGAAAAAATGCATACCGACCACGTCATGCGGGCGCTGTGTGAAATGTGCAATCGCATTCACGTCTAAGGTAGATGTATTGGAGGCCAATATGGCACCAAGTTTCATCACTTCATCGAGTTTTTTGAACACCTGTTCTTTGACACCGATTTCTTCGAAAACCGCTTCGATCACCAGGTCTGCGTCTTTCAAATCCTCATAGTTCAAGGTGGTGCTCAGCAAGTCCATGCGTTGCTTGAGTTTGTCTTCCTTCAATTTGCCTTTTTTGACTTGCGCTTCATAGTTGCCGCGAAGAATGCCCACGCCCTTGTCAAGCGCTTCTTGCTTCATCTCCAACATTCTCACTGGAATACCGGCGTTGAGAAAATTCATGCTGATGCCGCCACCCATGGTGCCTGCACCAATGACTGCGACAGATTTGATTTCGCGCTGAGGCGTATCTGAAGGCACATCGTCGATTTTGGAAGCAGCGCGTTGCGCGACAAACAAATGCCGCAGCGCACGGCACTCAGGCGTCCACATCAGGTTGGTAAAGATTTCACGCTCGGCCGCCATGCCTTGGTCGAACTTCATTTTGGTGGCGTTTTGCACGGCCTCAATGCATTTGGGCGGCGCAGGGTATTTGCCTTTGGTCATGCCGTTGACCATGTTCAGGCTGAATTTGAAAAACGCGTCGGCGTTCGGGTGTTTACAAGGCAAATTTCTGACCAAGGGCAGCGGTGACGTACCCACCACGCCTTGTGCAAAAGCAATCGCTTCTTGCATCAAGCTGTCTTTGGATTCGGCCATTTGGTCAAACAACTTTTGACCTGGCAACATAGCGAGCATTTCACTCTTGACCGGTTCACCGCTGACGATCATGTTCAAAGCCGCTTCGACGCCGATGACGCGAGGCAAACGCTGGGTGCCACCGGCACCAGGAATCAAACCCAATTTGACTTCAGGCAGTGCGATGTCAGCCCCCGGTGCTGCGACACGGTAATGGCAACCCAGAGCCAACTCCAGGCCACCACCCATGGCCACGCTGTGAATAGCGGCCACGACGGGTTTGGGAGAGTTTTCTACTGCGCTGATGACGCTCAGCAAATGGGGCTCTTGCAAAGCCTTGTCAGAACCAAACTCTTTGATGTCAGCGCCGCCGGAAAAAGCCTTGCCCGCGCCGGTGATCACGATCGCTTTGACGGCATCGTCTGCCTCGGCTTGCTGCAAGCCTTTGACAATGGCTTGTCTGGTGGCCAAACCCAAGCCGTTCACAGGCGGGTTGTTCATTGTGATCACGGCGACATCGCCATGAACAGCGTAATCAGCACTCATGTAAATTCCTTGTGAAAAATGGACGCACAAAAAAAGAACGGTCGTTCTTTTTTGTAGATTGTAGTCTGAAGAATCTGTTTTAGGGTCAAACTTCCAGCCATTCTTTGCGAACAGCTGCATCCTCGCGCAAGCCGGCCGGGGTGCCGTCAAACACCATACTGCCGTGGCCCATCACCAACGCACGGTCGGAGATTTGCATAGCAATTGTCAGTTTTTGTTCAATCAACAAGACCGACACACCGCGGTTGCGAAGTTCGCGCAAAAATTCACCAACCAACTCTACGATTTTGGGCGCTAAACCTTCGGTAGGTTCATCGATGATGATGAGTTCAGGGTCGCCCATCAGCGTTCTGCACAGGGTCAGCATTTGCTGCTCGCCGCCAGACAACACGCCAGCCTCGGTGTGCTGACGCTCACGCAGACGAGGAAACAATTGGTACATGTCTTCAAAATTCCAGCGACCGGCGGGAACCTTGCCTTTGAGTCCAAGCAACAAGTTTTGATGTACTGTCAGTTTGGGAAAGATGTCGCGGTTCTCGGGGACATAACCCAAGCCAAGGTGTGCAATATCAAAGGGTTTGCGATTGATCAGACTTTGCCCGTTGAAGGTCATGGTGCCGTGGCAATCTACCAATCCCATGATGGCTTTGGCGGTGGTGGATCTGCCTGAACCATTTCGCCCGAGCAATGCCACAATTTCACCTTGTGCGATGTCAAAGCTCACGCCTTGCAGCACATGGCTTTTGCCGTAATACGCATGAAGTTGGTCTATGTGCAGCATGGTCAGTGGCTCTGGTCTGGTGAACTGCCCAGGTAGGCTTCTTGTACACGGGCGTTGGCGCGAACTTGGTCCGGGGTATCAAATGCAATGACTTCACCGTACACCAACACTGCAATTTTGTCGGCCAAGCCAAACACCACGCCCATGTCGTGTTCGACCGTCAAAAGGGTTTTGCCTTGCGTGACGGTTTTGATCAAGGCAATAAAGCGCTCGGTTTCGCTTTTGCTCATGCCAGCTGTAGGTTCATCAAGCAAGACCACATCAGCGCCGCCGGCCATGGTGATGCCGATTTCCAAGGCGCGTTGTTCTGCATAGGTCAGGTTCATGGCCAATACATCACGCTTGTGCGCCAACTGGATGCGCTCCATCCATACATGTGCCAAGTCATTCGCATCTTTCAAGCGATTTAAAAAAGTCCAAAAACTGTAGCGATGTCCCAAGCTCCACAGCACAGAACAGCGCAGGTTTTCAAACACACTGAGCTTGGGAAAAATATTGGTGATCTGAAAACTGCGCGACAAACCCTGGCGATTGATCTCAAAAGGTTTGAGTCCGTCAATGCGTTGGCCATGCAAATGGATTTCGCCACTGGTGGGAGCAAATCTGCCACTGATCAGATTGAACAAGGTGGATTTGCCCGCCCCATTGGGACCAATGATGGCCACGCGCTCACCTGCTTGAACCGTCAAATCAACCCCACGGATGATTTGCGTTTTGCCAAATTGCTTGTGCAAGTTGCGCAAGACCAATGAAGGGATTGGGCTCATGCGGTGTCTCCTGCACCCGCCAGTTCGGATTGCACTTGATCCCAAACAAGCTTGAAGCGTTTGCGTTGCCATTCAAACAATCCAAGCCCAGCCAGCAACAAAGTACCAGCAATCAACCAATGGCTGTTGGCATGCGTGTCTAAGGTGACACCCGCAAACACCAACTGAGAACTCATCGCGGCATTGAGTTGAATGTGATAAATCATTTCAATCAACGCGCTCGCACCTGCAAGCATCAATACACCTGACAGCAACAAACCCATGTAGCTACTGAGCAAACGACCAAAAGCACCGGCTTTGAAGATGCGCAGGTTCACCATGATCAAGGCTGCAAAACCGCCCGGTGCATAAACCACCATGAACAGAAAGATAAAGCCCAAGTAAAGAAGCCAAGCCTTGGTCAGTTCGGACAACAGCACGAATGCCAACACCATCAAAATACCACCCAGTACGGGCCCAAAAAAGAAGGTAGCACCACCTAAAAAGGTGAACAACAAATAGGCGCCTGATCTGGCTGGGCCCACTACTTCGGCAGTGACGATTTCAAAATTGAGTGCCCCCAAACCACCGGCAATACCCGCGAAAAATCCCGCAATGATGAATGCGCGGTAACGAACTTGCTGCGTGTTGTAGCCAATGAATTCCACACGTTCCGGGTTGTCTCGTACAGCATTGAGAATGCGGCCCAAAGGTGTTTGCGTCAAGGCATACAACAAACCCATGCAGACAAGGGTGTAGATGGCAATCAAATAGTACACCTGCCGTTGGGGGCCAAACGTGATGCCCATCACCGCTTCACCCACCACGCGGTTACCGGACACACCGGCTTCGCCGCCGAAAAATTCTGAAAACATCAGTGACATGGCAAACACCAGTTCGGCCATGCCCAAGGTGATCATGGAGAAGGTGGTTCCGGATTTGCGCGTGGTGACAAAGCCCAACAAAACGGCAAAGCCCATACCTGCCAAACCGCCCACCAAGGGCAACAAAGACACCGGCAAATGAAAACTGCCTTGCCCCAGCATGTTCAAGGCATGGATAGTGAAATAACTTCCCATGCCACTGTAGACCGCATGCCCAAAACTCAACATGCCGCCTTGTCCCAGCAAGATGTTGTAAGACAAACAAGCAATGATCGCAATGCCCATCTGGGACATCATGGTCATGGATAAATTGCTGGTGAATACCCAAGGTGCAAAGACCAGCAGCATTGCAAAAAGACCCCAAGCCAGTTGACTGGAGGAAATAAAACTGGTTTTGATGGCGTGCTCAGACATCGCGTTTACCCAATAAGCCGCGCGGGCGGAAAATAAGAATCAACACGAGGAACAAATAAGGCAAGACAGGTGCAGCCTGGGAAACCGACAGTTGGAGCATGGTGTTGTGTTGTGCGTTGGCAGACAGCTTGACGCCTAAATCGGTGAGCAATTGCAAAATCGAGTAGTCGACAGCCACGGCAAATGTTTGTATGACGCCAATCAACAAAGAGGCCAAAAAAGCACCGCTGAGCGACCCCATGCCGCCGACCACCACCACCACGAAAATGACAGAGCCCACGGTAGCCGCCATGGCAGGTTCGGTGATGAAGGTAAAGCCGCCGATCACACCCGCCAAACCCGCCAAGCCAGTGCCCATGGCGAACACCAGCATGAAAATACGCGGCACATTGTGTCCCAAGGTTTCCACGGTTTCCGGATGGGTGAGCGCCGCTTGAATAATCAACCCGGCTCGGGTGCGCGTCAGCACCCACCACAGGCTGATCACCATGCCGACGGCAGTGAGCATGATGAAGCCACGCGTGGCTGGAAATGGCGAACAGACAATACGAACAGCGGCGTCTGCCGAGGTGCAAGCCTCACCTGCTGAACCCGTCACCAGCGACAGTCCTTGGACAGAATGATTGATAAGCGTGAACAACGGCCCTTGCAAAACGGCAGGCGGGGTGAAATCGACCGCCACCCTGCCCCAAACCAACTGAACCACTTCCAGCACCACATAGGACAAGCCGAAAGTGACCAACAATTCTGAAACATGGCCCATTTTGTGGACGCGCCTGAGCACTTGGCTTTCAAACAATGCACCTGCCGCGCCGGTCAACACAGGGGCCAGAACAAGCGCCAGCCAAAAGCCCAAGGTTCCGCTCAAGGTGTAACCAAAATAAGCGCCCAACATATAGAAGCTGGCGTGGGCGAAATTGAGTACCCCCATCATGCTGAAGATCAGGGTCAAACCTGAACTCAGCATGAAAAGCAATAGGCCGTAACTCAAGCCATTCAACATGGAAATTACAAAAAATTCCATGTCAACCCTTGATATCAGTAAAAAAAGAACGCCTGAAGGCTGGCGGGTGCCGCAAAAAAATCACTTCAAGGCATCTTCATTTGGCAGCTGGTGGGTGTGCTGGACACGTAGGGTTCAAATGTTTTGACCGGAGCCAAAGTCATGCCGGTGTTTTCTGGGCTGTAAGGGTACTTTTTGTCAGCCTTTTGCCAGACGGTGACGTACAAGGTTTGCTGCAACTGGTGGTCAAGTTTACGCATTTCCATGTCGCCATTGAAGCCCTTGAATTTGTGACCATGCATGGCCGCCGCAACTTTGACAGGGTCGGTGGATTTGGCTTGCGCCATGGCAATGGTGAGCAAATCAAAAATACTGATCATGGAACCGGTGTACAAATCGTCGTTGAACTTGGCTTTGAAGCCGTCACGGAACTTGGCCATGGGGCCGGCCATGTTGTAGTGGTTGTAGGAAACTTGGTAAACCCGCCCGGCTGCGCCTTGCCCCAAAGCAGTTGGCGTACCGGTGACACCCGTGTAGTAAGTGAAGAAACGGCCTGTGTAGCCGGCTTCGTTGGCCGCTTTGACCAATAAGGCCAGGTCAGAACCCCAGTTGCCCGTGATCACTGAATCAGCGCCAGAGGCTTTGATTTTGGCAATGTAAGGTGCGAAATCGCGGACTTGGGCAAGTGGATGCAGATCTTCACCCACAATTTGAATGTCCGGGCGCTTGCGTGCCAAAGTTTCTTTGGCGTACTTCACCACTTGTTGACCGTGAGAATAGTTTTGGTTCAACAGGTAAATCTTTTTGACACTGGGCATGTCTTTGATAAAGGTGGTCATCGCTTCCATCTTCATAGAAGTGTCAGCGTCAAAACGGAAATGCCAGTAACTGCATTTGTTGTTGGTCAAATCCGGGTCTACCGCAGAGTGGTTGAGAAAAATGATTTCTTTACCCGGGTTGCGGTCATTGTGCTTATTCACCGCATCAACCAATGCGCCTGCGACTGAGGACCCATTGCCTTGGGTGATGTAGCGCACCCCTTGGTCCATGGCCGCTTTGAGTTGGTTCAAACTTTCTGCTGGACTGAGTTTGTTGTCCATACCGATGATTTCAAATTTCACACCAGCCACATTGCCCTTGTTGTATTCCTCGGCGAGATATTGCAAGGTTTTGAGTTGGTTGGAGCCCACTGGAGCCATCAGACCTGACAAGGGATCGATCCATGCGATCTTGACTGTTTCACCTTTTTGGGCCCAAGCTGACACGCAAAAAGTACCAACGACAAAGACCATACCCAATTTGCGAAAAAGCATTCTTTTCTCCTCATTCATAGACGCTCAAGCCTAACGGATTTTCGGGTTGACCCAACAAGGGTTACCCCTAGAAACCGTGACAACAGTCGGGTTTCATGCGGGCAATTGATAGTCGGCAAGTTGTTCACGCAATCGTGTTTTTAACATTTTGCCGGTTGCACCCAAAGGGATGCTTTCAACGAACACCACATCATCCGGGACCTGCCACTTGGCAATTTTGCCCTCGTAAAACTTCAACAAGGTTTCTCGTGTCACTGTAGCCGTTGGTTTTTTCACCACCACCACGATAGGTCGTTCGTCCCATTTAGGGTGCGCCATGCCGATACAGGCGGCCATGGCCACATCTGGGTGAGCCATGGCGATGTTTTCAACATCGATAGAACTGATCCATTCGCCGCCGGACTTGATCACGTCTTTGCTGCGGTCTGTGATTTGCAAAAAACCGTCTGGGTCCACGGTAGCGACGTCGCCGGTGGGGAACCATCCGTTTTGCAACGGGGAGGCACCCTCTTGTTTGAAGTACTCTCTGATGACCCAAGGGCCTTTGACCAGCAAATCACCATAGGCTTTGCCATCGTTGGGTTGCTCATTGCCCTGATCGTCAATGATTTTGAAATCAATACCGAAAATCGCCCGACCTTGCTTGAGACGAATCTTCATTTTGTCTTCAGGCGGCAATTCCAAGTGTTTGTTTTTCAAAGTGCAAAGTGTGCCCAAGGGGCTGAGCTCTGTCATGCCCCAGGCATGCAGCACTTCGACGCCGTATTCATCATTGAAAGCTTGAATCATGGCCGGCGGACAGGCCGACCCGCCAATGACTGTTCGCTTGAGATGGTTAAAGCGCAAGCCCCCTGCTTTCAAATGCCCCAACAACATTTGCCATACGGTGGGCACACCAGCCGCCAGCGTGACTTTTTCACTCTCCAGCAATTCATACACCGACTTGCCGTCGAGTGCTGCACCGGGAAACACCAATTTCGCGCCGACCATCGCAGCGCTGTAGGGCAGGCCCCAGGCATTCACGTGGAACATGGGGACCACCGGCAGAATGCTGTCTCGTGCAGACAAGCACATCACATCCGGCAAGGCGCAGGCGTATGCATGCAACATGGTGGAGCGGTGGCTGTACAAAGCAGCTTTGGGGTTGCCAGTCGTTCCACTGGTGTAGCACATGCATGACGCGGTGTTTTCATCCAATGCAGGCCAATCGTATTTTGTTGACTGCTTTCCCATCCAGGCTTCGTAACTGACTAAACCATTCACACCGGCATCGGCGGGCAATTTGTCGGCATCACACAGAACCACCCAATGTTTGACCGTTGGACAGTCTTGGTGAATTTTTTGAACAATCGGTAAGAAAGTCATGTCAAAACACAGGACGGTATCTTCAGCGTGGTTGACGATCCAAGTGATTTGCTCTGGATGTAAGCGCGGGTTCAAGGTGTGCAAGACACGGCCGCTGCCGCTGACACCGAAATACAGTTCCAAATGTCTGTAGCCATTCCATGCCAAGGTAGCGACACGGTCGCCCTGGCCGATCTTCCAGCCGTCTAGTGCGTTGGCAACCTGCCGTGAGCGCGAAGCAATGGTGGACCAGTCGCTTCTATGGATGTCGCCCTCTACCCTGCGGGAAATCACTTCGGTGTCGCCGTGGTGTTTCTCGGCAAACTCAATCATGTCCGATATCAACAAGGTCTGTTGTTGCATCAATCCCAGCATGGGCGTCTCCTTTAAATGGCACTGCTGTGCGCGTTGTTTGGCGTATTGTGCACAATTGCCCTATGCAGCGATCCGTAAAACACCGAATTAACTTGGATTGGCGACACCCTTTTGACACATTGGGGACTGACTTTTACTCTCCAGTCGATCCCACTGCGTTGAGCCAAGTGCACTGGGTAGCCAAAAACTTTTCGTTGGCCAGCCAATTGGGTTGGTCTGAGGATGCTTTTGACAACGACATGTTGTCCGTGTTGGCGGGCAACACGGTAGCGCCAAGCAGTCAGCCCTGCGCCAGTGTGTACAGCGGGCACCAATTTGGTGTGTGGGCGGGGCAATTAGGCGACGGTCGCGCCTTGTCTTTAGGGGTGCTGGATACCCCATCCGGCGCACAAGAAATCCAACTCAAGGGTGCGGGCAAAACACCTTATTCGCGCATGGGAGATGGTCGGGCGGTGCTTCGATCCAGTATTCGTGAATATTTATGCAGCGAAGCGATGCATGGCTTGGGTATTCCCACCACACGCGCTTTGGCTTTGGTGGGCTCTCCTGATCGCGTGTTGCGTGAAGAAATCGAGACGGCCGCGGTGGTCACAAGGGTGGCGCCAAGTTTTTTGCGCTTTGGCCATTTGCAGCATTTCGCAGCCAATGGGCAATCTGGCCCATTGAAAAGCTTGGTCGATTTTTTGATTCAAACCCAATACCCAGCACTGATGCAGCTTGACCCGGACGCCACGCGTTACACCGCATTACTGGCTGAAGTCACCAAAAGAACAGCAAGCTTGTTGGCGCAATGGCAAGCTGTCGGGTTTTGTCATGGGGTCATGAACACCGACAACATGAGCTTGCTGGGTCTGACAATTGATTACGGCCCATTCCAATTTTTAGATGGCTTTGACCCTGCACACATTTGCAACCATTCAGACCATCAAGGTCGTTACGCTTACGCCAGACAGCCACAAGTGGCCTACTGGAATTTATTTTGTTTGGGCCAAGCGCTGTTGCCATTGATTGAAGACCAAGACATGGCAGTACAAGCTTTGGAAACCTTCAAGTCACTTTATCCGGCCATGGCTGATCGTGAATTTGCAAGAAAGCTGGGTTTAGAGGAGGTGCATACCCAAGACCACATATTGATTGAATCCTTGCTCAAAGTACTGGCGGCGGAAAAAACGGACTTCCCCATTTTTTGGCGACGCATCAGCCATGCTGTGTCACAAATGCGGGCCAAAGGTACTGAGCTTGCATTCGAACCCGTCAAAGATTTATTCATAGACAGTTCTTCTTGGCAGGCTTGGTTGCCCGGCTACTTGCAGCGCATCAATGGAATTGACAGCCATCAAGCGGCTGCGGTCATGCTGCGTACCAACCCCAAATACGTGTTGCGCAACCACTTGTGCGAACAAGCCATTGTTCAGGCGAAAATGGGCAACTTCGCGCTTGTGGATGATTTGTCGCAAGTCCTTTCATCGCCCTTTGACGAACACCCACGGTTCGAACATTTGGCTGGTTTCCCTCCCGACTGGGCGTCTTCTATCTCTATCAGTTGTTCCTCATGAAACTACCTCAAAACAGTGCCGAATGGCGCGCACACTTGGCGGCCAAAAACGCAGAACCTGTGGCCTATGAAGTAACACGCCACGCGGCCACCGAACGCCCTTATACGGGTCGTTATGAAGCACATTGGGCCAAAGGACAGTACCGCTGCATTTGCTGCGACACCACGTTGTTTGGGTCAGACACCAAATTTGACGCAGGCTGCGGCTGGCCCAGTTTCTACCAAGCTGCAGAGCCTGGCGCCATAGAAGAACGGGCAGACCGTGCCCACGGCATGTTGCGCACAGAAACCGTGTGTGCGGTTTGCAAAGCGCACTTGGGCCATGTATTTCCTGATGGCCCCGCTCCCACAGGTTTGCGCTATTGCATGAATTCTGCAGCGCTGTCGTTTGTTCCCGATGAAGGCTCGTCATGAAACTTTTGATGGATTTGTTCCCGATTGCCTTGTTTTTTGTGGCATTCAAATTGGCTGGTATCTACGTGGCCACGGGTGTGGCGATGGTGGCGACTTTGGTGCAAATTGCCTGGTTGCATTTCAAGTACGGCAAAGTTGAACCCATGCAATGGATCAGTTTGGGCATCATCACCTTGTTTGGCGGGGCCACATTGCTGACCCACAACGACACGTTCATCAAATGGAAGCCCACCATTTTGTTTTGGTTGATGGCCGGCATTTTGATTGGCGGCCAACTATTGATGAAGAAAAATTTCATCAAATCATTGATGTCTAAGCAGCTTGCATTGCCAGATGACATTTGGCAAAAATTGTTGTGGAGTTGGACGGTATTTTTTCTGGTGAAAGGCGGCTTGAACCTGTGGGTGGCTTACCAATTTGATACCGACACTTGGGTCAATTACAAATTATTTGGCAGCATGGGACTGATGTTGTTGTTTGTGTTGGGCCAAGGCGTTTATTTAAGCCGGCATGTCACCTCTGATAGCGACGCAGCAGAGCCCAAGCCCGAAACCAAAAACAACACAGGTGAAACATGAACATCACTTCCCAGCAATTGATGAAACAGTTGCAATCCGATTTAGACCCCTTTTATTTGTCGGTCGACGACGAAAGCGCACAGCATGCCGGCCATGCCGGGTCCGATGGCTCCGGCGAAGGCACGCACTTTCGTGTGCGTGTCGGCACCCTGGCTTTTATTGGATTGACCCGGGTAGCGCGCCATAGGCTTGTGTATGATTCACTGCAACAATTTGTTGACCAAGGCCTTCACGCATTGGCCATTGAGATTGTTGAACCCCCTGTCTAAGCCCATTGACTGGTTTCAATCCAGACTCAGCCCCCATTTGTCTATCAGGAAGCGATCTATGAATATTTCTTTTTTCAAACCAGCCATGTTGACTGTCTCGCTGGTTCTTGGCTTGGGTGCTGCGAACGCGCAAAACCTGGCTGTTGTTAATGGCAAGGCCGTGCCCAAAGCGCGTGTTCAGGCTTTGGCCGCACAACTTGAGCGAGCAGGCCGTCCCGTTACCCCTGAAATGGAGCAGCAACTGCGCGAGGAAGTCATCATCCGCGAGGTGTTTTTGCAAGAAGCCCAAAGCAAAGGCATGGATGCCACCGATGAATACAAAACACAAATGGATTTGGCCCGTCAAAGTATTTTGATTCGCGAATTGTTTGCGGATTTCCAAACCAAAAACCCGGTGACGGATGACGAGGTGAAAGCCGAGTACGACAAATTCACCTCAATGAATGGCGGCAAAGAATACAAATCTCGTCATATTTTGGTTGAAAAAGAAGAGCAAGCCAAAGCCATCATCGCCAGTTTGAAAAAGGGCGGAAAATTTGAAGACATTGCCAAAAAACAATCCAAAGACCCGGGTTCAGGTGCCAAGGGCGGCGATTTAGATTGGGCCAATGCATCTAGCTTTGTCAAAGAATTTTCAACCGCGATGGTGTCGTTGAAAAAAGGTGAAGTTACCCAAACGCCGGTTAAGAGCCAGTTTGGTTTCCACGTTATCCGACTTGACGACACCAGAGACGCACAGCTTCCCAAAATAGACGAAGTCAAGCCTCAAATATTGCAGCAGTTGCAATCGAACAAACTGGCTGAATACCAACAGTCATTGCGCGAAAAAGCCAAAATCGAATAAATGGTTCGCTAAAAAAGCAAAGCCCTCGTCCATTTGACGGGGGCTTTTTTTTGGGCTCTACTTGTCGGATTTATCAAGCGCGATCACGTGCGCCAAAGCAAAGGTCTTACTTTGTAAAAGCTCTGAAGTGCGAATTTTTTCAAATTCGTTCAACAAGCTGCTGGCGTCTGTGTGGTTTTGGGTCAGCAACTTGATCAACCTGACCAAGTTTCTTTGAAGCATCACATTTTTTGACATGGCTTTTTGCAAAACCTTGTTGGCATGAGTTGGCTCTGGTGGCTTCTCAAACGGTTGATCGATCAAAGCAACGGCAGTTTGGCCATGCAGTTGGTTCAATTCAGTCAGGTCCGCCTGCAATTGGGTCAATTCCAAATAGCTTTGGTAGAGCAGATCTGTGAGCTCTCGGTCTCTTGTGATGTTCAAGTTGATGCTCATAAAACGGC
This sequence comes from Comamonadaceae bacterium, assembly GCA_027488735.1. GTDB lineage: Bacteria > Pseudomonadota > Gammaproteobacteria > Burkholderiales > Burkholderiaceae_C > Limnohabitans. The sequence goes on from JAIYBB010000004.1 coordinate 411,719, forward strand.
TTCCTTTGTGTGTTTAATCGGCCCCAAGGCTAAACGCTTGATATGTGGCTCAGTCTACCCAACGCCGGGCATTGCGCCAAATCCGCATCCACGGGCTGAAATCCGTCGGTTTTTGAAAGCTGCTGCTGGCCGTCCAACTGAACTGCAATTGTCTGAATACCCGTTCGGGGTGAGGCATCATCGCCGTGAAACGCCCGTCAGCGGTGGTGACAGCGGTCAGGCCGCCAGGGCTGCCATTGGGGTTGAAAGGATATGCATCCGTGGCTTGACCGTGGTGGTCCACAAAGCGCATGGCCGCCAACACCTTGTTGGGGTTGCCTCGGTGGTTGAAATTGGCAAACCCTTCTCCGTGGGCAACGGCAATCGGCAAACGGCATCCCGCCATGCCTTGGAAAAACAAGCTCGGGGAATCGAGCACTTCAACTTGAGACAAGCGCGCTTCGAAACGGCCGCTTTGGTTGTCCGTAAAGCGCGGCCATGCATCGGCACCCGGAATCAGCACCGCCAATTCCGCGAACATTTGGCAACCGTTGCATACACCGAGCGCAAACGTGTTTTTTCTTTCAAAGAATGTTTGAAACTGGTCGGACAAAGCCGTGTTGAAAGTGATGCTGCGGGCCCATCCCTTGCCGGCGCCCAATGTGTCGCCATAGCTGAAACCGCCGCAAGCCACCAAACCTTGGAAGTCTTTGAGATTGGCACGTCCATATTGCAAGTCAGTCATATGTACGTCATAGGCTTCAAAGCCTGCCTCGGTGAACGCGTAGGCCATTTCCACATGAGAATTCACACCTTGCTCGCGCAACACGGCCACCCGCGGACGCTGCTTGTTGATGTAGGGTGCAGCCACATTGTCCAATGCACCGGGGGTCAAATGCACATGCAATCCGGGGTCTTGCGCTTGTCCAGTTGCCGCGTGTTCGGTGTCTGCGGTCTGCGGGTTGTCACGCTCGCGGCAAATTCTCCAACTGACGCTGTCCCACACTTGGTGCAGGTCATACAAACTTGCCGAGAATATTTCTTTGGCATCGCGCCAAATACTCAGCTCACCTATGCCCCGCTTGACTTCAGAGGAAGCAGGACGGGTTTTGCCGATCACATGGCTGCACGCGGATAAATGGTGTTGACGCAACACTTGCATGACTTGGTCGCGCCATTCGGTGCGCACTTGTATAACCGCACCCAATTCTTCATTGAACAAAGCGTGGAGTGTTTTTTCTTCGCGCCGCGCGCTGATTTGCTGTGACCAGTTCTTGCTGTCACCGTGGTCGGCGCGACTGTCTGAAATACCGTCACCTTCTGTGACCAATAAATCTACATTCAATGCAACGCCAACATGGCCGGCAAATGCCATTTCCGCCACGCAAGCCAGTAAGCCGCCGTCGCTCCTATCGTGGTAAGACAGCACCCATTGCTTGGCGCGCAGCTCATTGATGGCGTTGACCATGCGAACCAGGTCTTGCGGGTCATCTAAATCGGGCACATTTTCGCCCGCTTGCTCCAGCACCTGCGCCAAAATACTTGCGCCCATGCGTTGCTTACCTCGTCCCAGATCGATCAAGATCAGACTGGTGTCGGATTCGATGGCGTTGAGTTGAGGCGTGAAATTACCGCGTACATCATCCAATGTGGCGAAAGCAGTGACGATCAAACTCACCGGTGAAGTGACTTGCTGTTGTTGTCCATTGGCTTGCCAGCGGGTGCGCATCGACAAGCTGTCTTTGCCCACGGGAATGGAGATACCCAGCGCCGGGCACAGTTCCAACCCAACGGCTTTGACGGTGTCGTACAAGGCAGCGTCTTCGCCAACTTCACCGCAAGCAGCCATCCAATTGGCTGACAACTTGACCTTGTCCAACACCATCGGCGCAGCCAACAGGTTGGTAATGGCTTCTGCAACCGCCATGCGACCCGACGCCGGCGCATTTAGAGCGGCCAATGGGGTGCGCTCGCCGATTGACATGGCTTCGCCCGCCACGCCCTTGAAATCCGCCAACGTGATGGCGCAATCGGCCACAGGCACTTGCCATGGTCCGACCATTTGGTCGCGGTGGCTCAGGCCGCCGACGGTGCGGTCACCGATGGTGATCAAAAACCGTTTGCTGGCTACCGTCGGTTGCGAGAGCACTTTGAGCACTGCGTCTTGCAAGCTGATGTGGTGCGTATTCAGCGGCTTTGTTTCAACCTTGATACGTTGTACATCGCGAAGCATTTTGGGTGGTTTGCCCAGCAGCACATTCAAGGGCATGTCCACGGCGTTCGAGTCGTCTGTGTGTTGCACGACAAGATGACGGTCATCGGTGGTGATGCCCACCACGGCATACGGACAACGTTCGCGTTCACAGAAAAAAGCAAACTGAGACAAGGACTCAGGCGCTATGGCCAGCACATAGCGCTCTTGGCTTTCGTTGCTCCAAATTTCTTTGGGTGATAAACCGCTTTCTTCCAATGGAACTTGGCGTAAATCGAAGCGCGCCCCGCGCCCCGCGTCATTGACCAGTTCGGGGAATGCATTCGACAAACCGCCTGCACCGACATCGTGGATGGCCAATATTGGCGTGTCTTTGCCTAAAGCGTTGCAATGGTTAATGACTTCTTGGGCGCGGCGTTGAATTTCCGGGTTGCCGCGTTGCACAGAATCGAAATCGAGTGCAATATCGTTGCTGCCACTTGACAAAGAACTTGCCGCCCCGCCGCCCATGCCTATGCGCATGCCCGGGCCGCCGAGTTGAATCAACAAGGTACCAGCTGGAAACAACAACTTGTGCGTGAGTTCGTCGCGCACCACGCCCAAACCGCCTGCCAGCATGATGGGCTTGTGGTAACCGCGTTGCACACCGTTCACCACTTGTTCGTATTCACGGAAATAGCCCAGCAAATTGGGCCGGCCAAACTCGTTGTTGAAAGCTGCACCGCCCAACGGACCATCGGTCATGATTTGCAATGCCGACGCCATGTGAGGCGCATGACCGATCGCACTGCCCCATAACTTGGAAACGCTGAACCCAGTCAATCCAGCCTTGGGCTTGGCACCACGACCGGTTGCACCTTCGTCGCGAATCTCTCCACCCGCGCCCGTCGCTGCACCGGGAAAAGGAGAAATCGCTGTCGGGTGATTGTGCGTTTCCACCTTCATCAAAATATGCTGAACGCCGCTGCTTTTGTCGTAACGGGGCATGTAGCCCTGCAACGCAGCGTTAAATCGTTCGACAGAATGGCCGTGCATGATGGCCGCGTTGTCCGAGTAAGCCACCACCGTGTGTTGCGGGTGGGTCTTGTGCGTGTGACGGATCATGCCGAACAAACTGTGGCTTTGCGGCTTGCCATCAATGATGAACTCGGCGTTGAAAATTTTGTGGCGACAGTGCTCGCTGTTGGCTTGCGCGAACATCATCAATTCAGCGTCAGTGGGATTTCGTTTGAGTTGTTGAAATGACTGCAACAAATAATCGATTTCATCCTCGGCCAATGCCAAACCATTTTCTGTGTTGGCCACTTCTAGGGCGGTCCTGCCTTGTTCTATGACGGCAATGCGGGCCATCTCAGCGGCAGGCACAGCTTGAAACAAGGCCAACGCAGCGGATACATCCGACCAGACCGACTCGGTCATGCGGTCATGCAAGCCACTTTGAATGCGAACTGTGTCTTCGTCGCTCAACACATATGCGCTGTGTACATCCAACTGGTATTCGGTCAGCCGCTCAATTCTGTGCAGCTCAAACCCACAATTGCGCGCAATATCCGTGGCTTTGGAAGCCCACGGGGAGATGGTGCCCAATCTGGGAGAAACCACCCAAGAGTGGCGACTGGCAGAAACGGCCACGCGGTCGAGCAATGACGCATCCAACAATTGGCCCATGCGTTGCAACACTTTCGCGTTTGGCTTTGCATCGGTGGCCAACACATATAAAGAGCTGGCTCGAACCGCTGCAATGGCGGGGCAAATACTTTGCAAGCTGGCCAATAAACGTTGGGTATTTAAAGTACTGAAGGCATCTGGGCCTTGAAAGGTACTGGTATGTAGGGTCACGTGCAGTTCTTGGGTAAGGTGGGGTAAGGCTGCAGACGAATCATTCACCAAGCGTTTCGGAATTTTAACGATATGCCCAGGCGCTCAGCCGAGGGCTTGAGCCTGAGATAATCCGGGAATGACGATCACTTTTAAAGACGAACACGGCATTGCAGGCATGCGCATAGCAGGCAAGCTGGCCTCTGAGGTGCTTGACTACCTCACCCCGCATGTCCAGCCAGGTGTCACCACCAATGCCTTAGACAAACTGGCGTTTGACTACATCACCCAAGTACAGCAAGCCATTGCGGCCCCACTCAATTACAACCCCAGCGGTCGCAACCCCTACCCCAAATCTATTTGCACCTCTATCAATCATCAGGTGTGTCACGGCATTCCCAGCGACAAAGCCTTGAAAAAAGGCGACATTGTCAATATTGACATCACCGTCATCAAAGACGGTTGGCATGGCGACACCAGTCGCATGTTCATCGTAGGTGAAGGCTCGATCGCTGCCAAGCGTTTGTGTCAATTGACCTATGACGCTATGTGGCATGGCATTGTGAAGGTCAAGCCCGGTGCGCGACTGGGCGACATTGGCCATGCGATTCAAACCTTTGCCGAAGGCCAAGGCTTTTCAATCGTGCGTGAATTTTGCGGCCACGGCATCGGCCAGGTGTTTCATGAAGACCCGCAAGTGCTGCACTACGGCAAGCCCGGCACGCTTGAAGAACTCAAACCTGGCATGACGTTCACCATTGAACCTATGGTCAATGCCGGTCGGCGCGATATCAAGGAAATGAGCGATGGTTGGACCATCATCACACGCGACCATTCGCTGTCCGCACAGTGGGAACACACCGTGCTGGTCACGCCTACAGGTTATGAAGTGTTGACTCTGTCTGAAGGCAGCCCCCCTCTCCCTGCGTTTGTGTCCACCACGGTGTGCTGACCGGTGAACGCTACTGCCTCTGACTTCAGGCAACGTAAAACGGAGTTATTGAACCGTTGTGCTGCCACACAAAGTCTTTCAAAGGCAGCACTCATACACCAGCATTTGAAACTGCTCAGCGATTTATGCGACGACGCATTGAAGTCGCTTTGGCAACGTGCGGGCATGCCTGAGAGCTTTGCGCTGCTCGCTGTTGGTGGATACGGCAGGCAAGCCTTGTTTCCCTATTCTGATGTGGATGTGTTGGTATTGTTGCCGGACGATATTGCGTTAGATGCAGATGAAGCGCTCAGATCCCGTATAGAAGTATTTATCGGTAGTTGCTGGGATGCAGGCTTGGAAATTGGCTCCAGTGTTCGCCAGTTGAACGAATGCCTGTCGGAGGCGGCAGCAGACATCACGGTCCAAACCGCCATGTTGGAATCGCGCTTGTTGGTAGGCGACGCAGCCCTCATGGATGCGTTCAGTGTGGCCTTCAAAAGCCAACTCGATCCTCGCGCCTTTTTCACAGGCAAAACCTTGGAGATGCATCAACGCCACAGCAAGTTTGACAACTCGCCTTATTCGCTGGAGCCCAATTGCAAAGAATCCCCGGGCGGGTTGCGTGATTTGCACATGCTGTTGTGGCTGACCAAAGCCACGGGTCTGGGTTCTACTTGGTCAGACCTGAGTTCTCGCGGCATGGTCACAGCCTTAGAAATGCGACAACTCAAACGCAACGAAAACCTGTTGTCGCTGATGCGTTGGCGCCTGCACTGGTCGGCCGGCAGACGCGAAGACCGCCTGGTGTTTGATTTGCAGTCAACGCTTGCCATTGAACTGGGCTTAGTCGCCAACACGCAAGAGGCCAAGCGGGCACGTGCGGCCAGTGAAGCTTTGATGAAGCACTATTACTGGGCCGCCAAAGCGGTCACCCAGCTCAACCAAATCATCCATCTGAACATCGAAGACTGGCTGTTCGACCAAGGCCAAGCACACCCGCCCCGCCCATTGAATGATCGCTTTTTGGATAAATCAGGCATGCTTGAAGTGGTTGATGACGGTTTGTACCAGCGCCAGCCCCATGCCATTTTGGAAACGTTTTTGGTTTACCAAGAAACCATCGGTATCAAAGGTTTTTCAGCCCGAACCTTGCGAGCGCTTTACAACGCACGCGGATTAATGAACGCGGCGTTTCGACGCGACCCGGCCAACCGCGCCATGTTCATGCGCATCCTACAAACACCACAGGGCATCACCCATGCTATGCGCTTGATGAACCAAACCTCGGTGCTGGGTCGTTATTTATGGGTGTTTAGGCGCATCGTTGGTCAAATGCAGCATGACTTGTTTCATGTGTATACCGTTGACCAGCACATATTGATGGTGCTGCGCAATGTGCGGCGTTTTTTTATCGTTGAGCATGCGCATGAATACCCGTTTTGTTCGCAACTCGCTGCGGGTTGGGAGCAGCCCTGGATTTTGTATGTGGCTGCGTTGTTTCACGACATTGCCAAAGGCCGGGGCGGCGACCATTCTGACCTGGGTGCCAAAGAGGTCTTGCTTTTTTGTCGCCAACACGGCATCGAAAAAAAAGACCAGCAGCTGATTGAATTTCTCGTCAAGCACCATCTCACCATGAGTCATGTGGCGCAAAAAGAAGATTTAAGCGATCCGGATGTGATTCACGCGTTTGCAAAACGCGTGGGCAATGAACGCTATTTGCGCGCTTTGTATTTGCTGACAGTGGCTGATATTCGAGGAACCAGTCCCAAGGTGTGGAATGCATGGAAAGGCAAATTGCTGGAAGACCTGTACCGGGCCAGCGCGGCCGTGCTTGGTGGTCAGTCGCATGACCCGCATGCATTGGTTGAAATGCGCAAGCGCGAAGCCCTAGAAACGCTCAATTTGTATGCCATGCCTTTTGAGTCGCATAAAAATTTGTGGGACACCTTGGATGTGGGCTACTTCATGCGACACGAGGCGACGGATATTGCATGGCATACCCGCCAACTCTCGCGGCCATTGGCCTTGGCCAAAGCGGCAGGACAAGCTGCCGGTGTCACTGTCAAAGCCCGCTTATCGCCGCTGGGCGAAGGCTTGCAAGTGATGGTCTACACGCCAGACCAAACCGATTTGTTTGCGCGTATTTGTGGTTACTTTGACCAGGCCGAGTTCAATATTCAAGACGCCAAAGTCCACACCGCCAAAAACGGTTATGCGCTTGACACCTTCCAAGTGGTGACACCCATGTTGAATGTGCATTACCGTGAACTCACCCCGATGGTGGAAAACGGCTTGAAAGAGGCGATTGAAAACGGCGGGCCCTTGCACAAACCCCGAAAAGGCGGACGTGTGTCGCGTCGAGTCAAAAACTTTCCGGTCGCTCCGCGTGTGCGTTTGCAACCCGATGAAAAAGCCCAGCGTTGGTTGTTGAGTATTTCTGCCAGTGACCGAGCCGGGTTGCTTTATGGCGTGGCGCAGGTGCTGGCACAGCATCACATCAATGTTTTGCTGGCCAAAGTCAGTACCTTGGGCGAACGCGTCGAAGATACTTTTCTGATCGATGGTGCCGCGTTGCAGCACAACCGAACGCAAATTGACTTGGAAACCCAGTTGCTGGATGTGCTGGTTGCAGGCGGTTGAATCTGCAGTTCAGCGACATAACCAAGCCGCCCCTCTGACACCAGACGAGTCGCCATGCCTTGCCGCACGAACAGGCGTAGTGACTTGCACGCCAAACACATACGCTTGCATGGCGGCATGCACTTTGGGATAGATCTCTTGCACATTGCTCATGCCACCCCCCAACACGATGCAGTCTGGGTCCAGCAAATTGACCACTTGCGCCAAGGCCCGGCCAAGGCGGTTCATGTACCGTTCGAAAGAATCCATGGCAGCGGGGTCACCCGCTCGCATGGCTTGAATGATTTCAATCGCACTCTGTTGTCCGCCATTGACACGGGCATGGTCGCTGGCAAAACCGGTACCGCTCAACCAAGTTTCAAGGCAAGCCGTCAGACCACACCAGCAAGGGGCGGCGTTCAATTCTTCTGCGCTGGGCCAAGGCAACGGGTTATGGCCCCATTCACCAGCAATCGCGTGTCGCCCTCTCAGTAATTGCTGATTGACCGCCCATCCCCCGCCACAGCCCGTTCCTAAAATGGCTGCAAACACCACGTTTGACTCAGCGCCTGCGCCGTCCATGGCTTCGCTCAACGCCAAGCAATTGGCATCGTTCTCTAAGCGGACCTCACATCCCAACAAGGCTTGCAAATCCGCCTTCAGCGGTTGGTGGTTCATGGCTTGGGTGTTCGAGCCGCGCACCAAATGCGTGTGTGCATCCAAGCACCCAGGCATGCCTATGCCCACCACAGCAGGGGGTGGCAACGCCAATGTTTGCCGGGCCATCGCTACCAATTCTGCGATGGTGTTCAAGATAGCTGCGTAACTGTGCGACGGGCAAGCTAGCCGATGCCTGTGAATGAATTGGCCTTGACCATCGAGCACCGCCACTTCAATTTTGGTGCCGCCCAAATCAATACCGATTTGCATGCTCATGGATAGCGCGTCAAAGCCAACAAAGCCGCTTCATCCAATACAGGCACGCCGAGTGCAATGGCTTTGTCGAGCTTGCTGCCTGCGGCCTCGCCGGCCACCACGGCCGTGGTTTTTTTGCTGACGCTGCCGGCTACTTTGGCGCCAGCTTGCTCCAACAACACTTGGGCTTGCTCACGCGACAACGTGGGCAAGGTACCCGTGATGACATAAGTATGACCACTCAGGGGCAAGTCCAAGCGTGCGCCTGGTTCGAATTCTTCCCAATGCACGCCGCCGTCACGCAGTTGTTGCACCACTTCACGGTTATTGGCTTGGTCAAAGAAGGTACGCAAGCTATGGGCAACCACAGGGCCCACATCGTTCACCGTTAGCAATTGCTCAATGCTGGCATCCATGATGGCTTGCAAACTACCGAAATGCTTGGCCAAGTCTTTGGCCGTGGCCTCGCCCACATGCCTGATACCCAGGCCGTAAACAAATCGCGGCAGGGTGGTTTGTTTGGAGTTCTCCAAACTTTGCAACAAATTATTCGCGGACTTTTCAGCCATGCGATCAAGACCAATCAATTGATCGCGTGTCAATCTGTACAAATCTGGCAGAGTTTTGACCCATCCTGCATCGACCAATTGGTCCACCAGTTTGTCACCCAGATCTTCAATTTCAACCGCGCGGCGTTGGGCGAAATGCAAGATCGCTTGTTTGCGCTGGGCGCTGCAAAACAAGCCCCCAGTACAACGGAAATCGGCTTCGCCTTCTTCGCGAACTGCCGGGCTATTGCATACGGGGCAATGTCGGGGCATGCTGAAAGCTGGGGCGGCGTGGTCTCGTTTGTCCAACAAGACTGAGACCACCTCTGGAATGACGTCCCCTGCCCGTCTGACCACCACACGATCGCCAACCCGCACATCTTTTCTTCTGGCTTCATCTTCGTTGTGCAGTGTGGCGTTGGTGACCGTTACACCTCCGACAAACACCGGTGCCAATTTGGCAACAGGCGTGAGCTTGCCGGTGCGACCGACTTGCACTTCGATCGCGAGCACCGTGGTCATTTCTTCTTGCGCTGGGTACTTGTGCGCAACCGCCCAACGGGGTTCTCGGCTGACCATGCCCAACTCGGACTGCAATGAGATTTGATTGACCTTGTAAACCACACCATCAATGTCAAAAGGCAATTGATCGCGGGCTTGTGCAATGTGTTGGTGGTAGGCGATCAAGCCTTGCGCACCAGTCACGAGTTGGCAATGCTCGGACACTGGAAACCCCCAGTCTTTGAGGGCCATCAATATGTGGAAATGGGAGCCATAGGAGTGCAAGCCGTTCAATGTGGCTTGCACTGGCGACAGTACCGCATCTGCTGACGCATGAAAGTGCAGCGAATAGGCAAAAAAACTCAGCGGTCTTTGTGCAGCAATTTTGGGGTCGAGCTGCCGCACTGCGCCCGCAGCGGCATTGCGAGGGTTGACAAAGGTTTTTTCGTTTTTAACGCCTTGGGCAATACGTTGTCTTTGTCGTTCATTCAAACTTTCAAAGTCGTCGCGACGCATATACACCTCACCCCTGACTTCAAGGTTGGCAGGCGCCGATTGCGGCAAGCGCAAAGGAATTTGTCCAATGGTGCGTATGTTGTGCGTGACATCCTCGCCCGATTGACCATCACCACGTGTACAAGCTTGCAACAACACATGGTCTTTGTAAATCAGGCTGATGGCCAAGCCGTCAAATTTCAGTTCAGCCACGTAAGTCAGTGGTGGGTCTTGTGCACTCAATTGCAATACTTTGCGAACCCGGGTGTCAAATTGAATGGCGCCCTCTGCGGTGATATCGGTCTCGGTGTGGATGCTCAACATGGGCACCTTGTGTGCTACCGAGGTGAAAGACGTCATCGGTTGCGCACCCACACGTTGCGTGGGTGAATCCGGCGTGATCCATTGCGGATGGTCGGCTTCCAGCGATTGGAGTTCGCGAAACAATCGGTCGTATTCCGCATCGGGTATCTGCGGTTCATCTAACACGTGATAGTGGTGGCCAGCGAGTTGCAGTTGCTGGCGCAGTTGAGCAATGCGTTCTTGCATGAAACCGATCAACTGAATAAACGACGCGCTTGTAATGAGCCCGCCGCAAGATCTCGGGTGGCAAGTTCGTCATAGAGTTGGCGCAAATCCCGATCGATCATTTGTATCGCCTGTTCTGACAATGCCTGACCGTTGTCATCGGTCACCATGCCGTCCATGGCGTCAGCCAACTCTTTGGCGGATTCGCACAGCCGTGCAAAGGCTTGCTCAGATTGCGCAACTTGAGGCACATCTAAATTTAAACTGATGCTGCGAAGCGCCGCTTGGTTGGGGTCTTCCGCCATGGCAGCACGCGCATCAAACTGCAACACCAGCACAGGCGGCAACCCAACCAAAGAAGAAGCCACCACCATGCGTCCGGGAATCACGCCGGGTACAAAACCAAGCCGTGATGCTTGTTGTTGCACGTATCCAGGGCTCCACGCAGATTTGCGCGCTTGCAAGGTGAAACTCAATTGGGCGTCATGGGCGCTGGCAAATTGGTCAAGTTCTCTGGCGTGCGCCAAGGCCTCATGCATGTCTGGAAATTCAGGCGTACTAGAGAACACATCAGCAAACGCTTGGGCTTTCACCACAAATTCTGAAAATTCAATTTCATTCAAAGGCCCCTGGCGGTTTGCTACTTGGATGCCAGCTTGAAACGCGCTGTAATAACGCTGGGCTTGCAAACTTTCCCAGTTACCGTTGTCTGCGTTCAATCCCTCCACCACAAACAATTTATTTCCTACCCTTCGTATGGCGGGCAATGCGGCAATAGCGGCTTCGCCCGATACCGGTGTATCTAACTCCATGGTGGCGATGACATCGATCAAAGCATCAAGTTGGGTGCTGACATTGCGATCGCCAACACTGGCTTGAAACGGATTCTCCAAAATGCCGTGGTCTTGATGAAAGTCGTTTTCAGGCGGCGTGATTTCTAGCGCCATGAGTTCATCTGGCGTCAAAAAAGGTTCGGCTTGTTTGGGTTGGTTTTGACGCGACGTCCACGTGCTGTGGGCAACTACCACCACCAAGACCAAGCCGCCAGCGATAGCCAGCCACATTTGAAAATTGCTCATCGCCAGACCTTCATACGCTTTCAGCCATGCTGACGGCAGCTTCCATGTCCACCGCCACAATGCGCGAGACACCTTGCTCTTGCATGGTCACCCCAATGAGTTGTTCAGCCATTTCCATGGCAATCTTATTGTGCGAGATAAACAAGAACTGCGTTTCCTTGGACATGCTCGAGACAAGTTTGCTGTAGCGTTCTGTATTGGCGTCATCCAAAGGCGCATCCACTTCGTCCAACAAGCAAAACGGCGCAGGATTGAGTTGGAAAATGGCGAACACCAGAGCAATGGCTGTGAGGGCTTTTTCACCACCAGAGAGCAAGTAAATGGTTTGGTTCTTTTTGCCGGGGGGCTGCGCCATGACCTGCACGCCAGAGTCCAGAATTTCATCGCCAGTCATGACCAGTTTGGCCGTGCCACCACCAAACAACTCGGGGAACATGAGACCAAAATGGTGATTCACCGTGGCAAATGTGTCGGAGAGTAATTCGCGGGTTTCGCCATCGATTTTTCGAATCGCATCTTCCAAGGTATTGATGGCTTCGATCAAATCAGCTGATTGGGCATCGAGGAATTGCTTGCGCTCGCTGGCAGTTCCGAGTTCTTCCAATGCCGCTAAATTGACCGCACCCAAGGATTGAATCTCTTTTTGTAACTTGTCAATTTCAGTTTGCAAACCATGAAGCTTGATGGCTTCCTCAGCAATGGAGGCTTCGATGGCTGTGGTGTCCGCTTCGGCTTCTTGCAAAAAACGTTCGTATTGTTCAAAACCGATACGGGCCGCTTGTTCTTTGAGTTGCGCATCCACAATGCGTTGGCGTAGCGGCTCGAGTTCGCGCTCGATGCGAAGCCGGTCTTCGTTGCTGGCGCGCAAGCGCGCGGTTAAGTCGTCATAAGAAGAGCGTTTGGCTGCCAAAAGGTTCTCGCGCTCCAGCTTGAGAGCCAAAGCATCTTGCAACCCAGCTTGGGCGGCAGTGTCTGACAGCGCGGCCAATTCAGCCTGTTGTTTCTGCAATTCGGTTGCAAGTTGTTCGAGCTGTTGAGCTGCGGTATCGCGTGTACGTTGCAACTCCTCCAGTTTGGCGTTCAAGCTGCGCCATCCGAATTGGGCTTCCTGCAATTGGCGTTCTGTCTCACGCAGTTGTTCACGCGACTGTTGCAAAACTTGCTCGCTTGCTTGGGCTGTTTCATTCAAGCCTTCATAGCGCTCCTGGGTCTGGGCCAGTTGCATGTCCAAGCTTTCGAACTGCGCTTCTTGTGCCTGTGCACGGTCATGCAAGGTAAGCAGTTGGGCTTGCAAATCAACTGTTTCATTGGCCAATTGACCTTGGCGTGTTTTGATTTGCTCAGCCAATTGTTGGGCCTGCAGAAAATCAACATTCAACGCATGCGCCCGCGCTTGGTTCTGGGTGGCATCTTGCCGAATCTGTGTGCGTTGTAGTGATGCCTGCGTGGCTGTGGCTTCAGCCCGAACAAGCTGTGATCTTGCCTCCTCTGCCATCAGCGATTGCGCGCGAATTTGCTTGTCTAAATTTTCAATCTCTTGAGCACGGGCGAGCAAACCTGCTTGCTCTGTGTCTTGGGCATAAAAACTGACACTGTGCAAACCCACAGCATGACCCTCGGGCGTGAAAATTTGCTGACCCGACTGCAGCTTGCCACGCGATGACAGCGCTTCATCCAAGCTGCCGGCGGTAAAGCAACCGGTCAACCAGTCGCCAAACAGTGCTTGCAGGCTGACGTCATTGAGTTTGAGTTGGTCAAACAACTTTGGCAGCGGTGTGGGTGCGCTGGCAGCCACTGAAATCGCGGGTGAAAAGAAACTCAACTTGGCCGACGGTGCGTCTTTTGCAAACGCTTTGACAGTATCCATTTTGGAGACTTCAAGTGCTGCAAGACGCTCGCGCAAAGCCGATTCAAGTGCTTGCTCCCAACCCGGCGTGACATGCACGCGACTCCACAGCGGTTGCAAGCTTTGCAGGCCGTGCTTATTGAGCCAAGGACTGAGCCTTTCATCGCTGCGCAATTTTTCTTGTAATGCCTTCAAGGCTTGTTGGCGCGCTTGCAACTCAACCAACTTGGACGCTTCTTCATTGCTGTTGTGTTGCGCTGTCTTGCGGCTGGATTCGATGCCTTCCAGTGATGCCTCGAGGCTATCGAGTTGCGCCTGTGTTTGTGCAGACAGTTGTTCTGCCTGTGCAAGCTGTTGTTGCAGTTGCGCCAAATGTTGTTCGTCAGGCGCATTCAAGGAACGGTGATCGGCCTGAAGCCGGTCTAAGCGCAGTTGCAATTGACGGGTTTGCTCTTGCAAGCCGGACTGTTCTGCAGCCAACACTTTGATCTGTTGTTGCACTTGGTTGACTTGTTGAGATTGGTTTTGCAAGGCTTGCCTTGCGTTGCTTGACTGTGCTTCTAATTCAGGAAGATGCGTTTGCTGCGTGCCTTGAAGTTCTTGCAATTGGTGGATTTGCAACTCAATAGCTGTCTTATCTGCATGAAGTTTTTCGGTGCTCGAAAGGGACTGGGCAGCTTGGTCGGTCCATTGTTGGGTTTGGGTTTGGATTTGTACCAGCCGGGCTTGCGCCCGCTCTCGGCCCTCTACAACAAAACGGATTTCAGCTTCTAAGCGGCCTACTTCGGCACTGGCTTGGTACAACTGCCCTTGGGCTTGATTGACTTGCTCGCCGGCTTCGTAATGGGCTTGGCGAATGGTTTCTACGCTGGACTCAACGTGTCTCAATTCCGCGGTTTTGGCTTCCAAGGAATTGGCGGCTTGTTCTGCTTGCTGATGCAAATGGCTTTGCTCGCTCTGTGCTTCGGCACGTTTCAAAAACCATTGTTGGTGCTGGCGAAGGGTGACAAGCTTTTGTAAACCGTTGAATTTTTGGGCTACCTCTGCTTGTCTTTCGAGCTTGTCCAAATTGGCATTGAGCTCGCGCAATATGTCTTCAACACGGGTAAGGTTTTCGCGCGTGTCACTCAATCGGTTTTCAGTTTCACGGCGGCGTTCTTTGTATTTGGAGACGCCTGCGGCTTCCTCTAAAAACAAACGCAGTTCTTCGGGTTTGGATTCAATGATGCGACTGATGGTTCCTTGCCCGATGATCGCGTAGGCGCGCGGCCCCAAACCGGTGCCCAAAAACACGTCTTGCACATCGCGTCTGCGAACCGGTTGGTTATTGATGTAGTAACTGCTGTTGCCGTCACGGGTCAATACGCGCTTGACCGCAATTTCTTCAAACTGGTTCCATTGGCCGCCGGCGCGGTGTGATTGGTTATCAAACACCAATTCCACACTCGCGCGACTGGCTGGTTTGCGGGTGTTGGTGCCATTGAAGATAACGTCTTGCATGGATTCGCCGCGCAATTCGCTGGCTCGGCTTTCTCCCAACACCCAGCGAACAGCGTCAATGATGTTGGACTTACCACAGCCATTGGGGCCGACGACACCCACGAGTTGTCCAGGTAGCAAAAAGTTGGTGGCGTCGGCAAACGATTTAAAGCCAGACAACTTGATGGAATTGAGACGCACTGGTTACCTTTTTAATCAGAGGAAATATTCAATAGGGATCAAACAAACCATCAGGCTGTCTAAGTTGTCGACAAGCGCTCGCGCCAATCGGTCAATTCATGTTGCATCTTGTTCAAGGATGGCAGCAAGGCGTCTACAAGTGGGGTTAGCTGGTCAGCGCTCAATTGCCGCGCTTTGGCCTCGACATCAATCAGTTCGTTGGCCAAGGTTTGGTTACACATAAAAGTCACATAACCTTTGAGTGTGTGAAGCAGCCTTTGCATTTCTGTGAGGTCTGATTCTGACAGTGCATTTTTCAGCGCTTGCAAGTCGCTTTGCAAACTAGACACGAAAGTATCAGCCAGATTCAGCATCTGGTGATTATCGGTAGCAAAATCGCTGGCTCTGGCAGGATCTAGGAAAATATACATGGCACCGATAATATCAGCCATGAATCCCCAACTCTCTCGCCTTCACCCCTATCCATTTGAACGTTTGCGCCACTTGTTGGCAGGCGTCCAACCCAACCCGAATTACAAGCCCGTCAGCCTTGGTATCGGTGAACCTAGGCATGCCACCCCAGAATTGATGATTGAGGCCTTGAGAAAGCACCCCTCTGAATTAGCCACTTACCCTGCGACAGCCGGTTCGCCTGAATTCAGGCAGGCTTGCAGCGCTTGGCTCAAGCGCCGTTATGCGGTTGATGTCAATCCTGATACTGAAGTCTTGCCGGTCAACGGTTCCCGCGAGGCATTGTTTGCGTTTGCACAAACCGTGCTGGATGGCAACCCGCAAAGCATTGTGGTGTCGCCCAATCCCTTTTATCAAATTTATGAAGGGGCTGCTATTTTGGGGAAGGCCCGCATTCATTACGCCCCTAGCTTGCCAAACAAAAACTTTGCTGTGGACTGGGACAGCGTGTCAGAAGACATTTGGCACCACACACGCTTGTTGTTCGTGTGTTCACCCGGCAACCCTACTGGTGCGGTGATGCCCTTGGAAGAATGGCAAAAATTGTTCGCGCTCAGTGACAAATATGGTTTTGTCATCGCTTCTGACGAGTGTTACAGCGAAATATATTTTGGGAACTCGGCTCCTCTGGGCGGCTTACAAGCAGCCGCCCTATTGGGTCGTTCAGATTTCAAACAACTGGTCTGCTTCACCAGCCTGTCCAAGCGCAGCAATGCACCCGGTTTGCGCAGCGGCTTTGTGGCGGGCAATGCTGCATTGATTGCGCCGTTTTTGCGCTACCGCACCTACCACGGCAGCGCCATGGGCGGTTTGGTGCAACAAGCCAGTATTGCCGCTTGGAATGATGAAACGCATGTGGTGCAAAACCGTGCGTTGTACAAAGCAAAATTTGAACAAGTCACCCCCCTGCTTGCACAGGTCATGGATGTTGCATTGCCTGATGCAGGTTTTTATCTGTGGGCCGCAGTTCCTGGTGGCGATGATGAGGCTTTCGCACGCGATCTGTTCACTCAATACAATGTCACGGTGTTACCGGGTCGTTATTTGGCCCGCGAGGTCAATGGCATCAATCCCGGTCAAGGCCGTATTCGCATGGCATTGGTCGCACAACCCGAAGAGTGCCTCGAAGCGGCACGCCGTATTGTTCAATTTGTTCAAACCCACTATCCATCACCATCATGAGCCAACAACTGCAATCCATCATTGACAACGCTTGGGAAAATCGTACCCAATACAGCCCGTCTGCGGCACCCAAGGAACTGGTCGATGCGGTCGAACACGTCATCGCTGAACTCAATGCAGGCCGCTTGCGTGTAGCAACACGTGAATCCGTGGGCAAATGGACCACACACCAATGGCTGAAGAAAGCTGTGTTGTTGTCATTCCGTTTGAAAGACAACCATGTGGTGAAGGCTGGTGATTTGGGTTTTTACGACAAGGTGCAAACCAAATTTTCCAACATGGACGAAGCGCAGATGAAAGCCAGCGGCGTGCGTGTAGTGCCACCTGCGGTGGCGCGCCGTGGCAGCTATATCGCCAAGGGTGCGATTTTGATGCCCAGCTATGTGAATATCGGCGCTTACGTAGATGAGAACACCATGGTCGACACTTGGGCCACTGTCGGCTCCTGTGCGCAAATCGGTAAGAACGTGCACCTCTCGGGTGGCGTTGGTATCGGCGGTGTGCTCGAGCCTGTGCAAGCCAATCCCACCATCATCGAGGACAACTGTTTCATCGGTGCGCGTTCTGAGGTGGTTGAAGGCGTGATCATCGAAGAGAACTCGGTCATCTCCATGGGCGTTTACATCGGTCAAAGTACCAAAATTTACGACCGCGCAACTGGCGAAGTGACCTATGGCCGCGTACCCGCTGGTTCGGTAGTTGTGTCGGGCAATCTGCCCAGCGCAGACGGCAAATACAGTTTGTATTGTGCGGTGATCGTTAAACGCGTCGATGCACAAACCCGTGCCAAGACCAGCTTGAACGATTTGTTACGCGACTGAGCATGTCGCAAACGCTTGATCTGGTTGAACAACTTATCGCTTGTCCGTCGGTCACGCCGCAGGACGCGCAATGTTTGTCATTGATTGAACAGCGGTTGATACCGCTGGGGTTTGAGTGCGAACGCATGGACCAAGGCCCTGCAAATGCCGTGGTCAGCAATTTGTGGGCGATCAAGCGCAGTGCAAATCCTCATGCCAAAACTTTGGTGTTTGCCGGACACACAGACGTCGTGCCAACCGGTCCATTGGACCAATGGAGCAGCGACCCGTTCACACCCACGCACCGCGATGGAAAATTGTTTGGTCGAGGGGCCAGCGATATGAAAACTTCCCTGGCGGCGATGGTGGTGGCGACTGAACATTTTTTTAATCTTCACAAGCATGCGTCTTTTTCTGTGGCTTTCTTATTGACCAGTGACGAAGAAGGCCCTTCGGTGGACGGCACTGTCAAAGTGGTAGAGGCTTTGAAAGCGCGTGGAGAGCCTTTGCACTGGTGCATTGTGGGCGAGCCCACATCGGTGCACCGCATCGGCGACATGGTGAAAAACGGCAGACGCGGTACGCTGAGTGGCAAGTTACTGGTCAAAGGGATTCAAGGGCATATTGCCTATCCGCAACTCGCGCGCAACCCCGTGCACCAATTTGCACCTGCGTTAACTGAATTGACCGCCATAGAGTGGGACAAGGGCAATGCTTATTTTCAACCGACCAGTTGGCAACTGAGCAATATCCACGCAGGAACAGGTGCCAATAATGTGATTCCTGGCGAAGTGAATGTGCAGTTCAATTTTCGTTTCAGCACCGAGTCAACCCCAGAACAATTGATAAGCAGATTCGAAGAGGTATTGCATCGCCATCTCTTGGAATTTGACATCAAGTGGACCTTGGGTGGCTTGCCATTCATCACCACGCCAGGTGAGTTGCTGGCGGTGGTGCAGTCAGCCATAGCGCATTGCACCGGCATACACCCCGAGCTGTCGACCACTGGCGGCACCAGCGACGCTCGTTTCATTGCACAAATCTGTCCACAAGTCATTGAATTCGGTCCGCCCAATGACAGCATCCATCAAATCAATGAATATGTGCGACTCAACGATATCGATACTTTGAAAAATATTTACTGCGACATTCTTGAACGATTGCAACACGACTCAATCATCACTGGCCGCTCATGACACTGACTGAGTTGATCGAAGATTGCGCTGCGAAATTGACAGCTGCCGGTGTGTCTTTCGGTCAAGGTACCTTGTATGCAGAAGACGAAGCCGCTTGGCTGGTGTTGTGGGGCATGGGCTTACCGCTAGACACTGACACCTCGTTGCTGGTCAAGGATATTGAAGACCAACAATTGGCAACTGTTTATGCTTTGCTTGAAAAACGAATTCAAACCCGTCTACCACTGGCCTACCTGACAGGTGAAGCCTGGCTTCAAGGCGTCTCGTTTCATGTAGACCAACGTTGCCTGATCCCGCGCAGTTTGATTGCCGAGACAATTGCTCAAGGAAGTATTGACCCGTGGTTGTCGCCTGAAAGCACCAGAGCTTTGGATGTCTGTACCGGAGGAGCCAGTTTGGCGGTGCTGTTGGCATTGGCCTACCCGCAACTTCAAGTGGATGCGTCAGATATTTCAACCCAAGCGCTTGAAGTCGCGCACATCAATATCGTCAGGCATGGATTGCAAGACCGCATCAAGCCTTTTGTCAGCGACGGCTTGGCGCAAGTGCAAGGTGTTTATGACCTGATTGTTTGCAACCCGCCGTATGTCAACACGCAAAGCATGGCTGCATTACCCGCAGAATTTAAAGCCGAGCCTGACCTGGCTTTGGCGGGTGGTGACGATGGCATGGATTTCATTCGCCCTCTTTTAAAACATGTGGCCGACCACCTGACTGAAAACGGCGTGCTGGTGCTTGAAATTGGGCACGAATCAAAACACTTTCACCTTGCATTTCCGCATATGCAAACCATGTATTTGTCGACCAGTGCAGGTGATGAACACGTACTGTTGATCACCAAGCAGGCTTTAGAAACATGATCACGCTTAAAAACATTTCCCTCAGACGAGGCACAAAACTGCTGCTTGACCAAGCCAGCGTGACGCTGAATCCGGGCGAAAAAGTAGGCTTGGTTGGTAGAAACGGTGCGGGAAAATCCAGTTTATTTGCTCTGCTCAACCGCAGCTTGCAAGAGGACTCCGGAGAATTCCATATTCCCACGCAATGGCGCATGGGCCAAGTGGCTCAAGACATGCCTGAAACGTCGCAAAGCGCCACCGAGTTTGTGATTGATGGCGATACCGCTTTACTGTTGGCACGCACCGAAGTCACTGCAGCTGAAGACAGCAATGATGGTGAGCGCATGGCGCATGCTTACATGGCCTTGTCTGATGCAGGTGAACATGATGCACCTGCCAGAGCACAATCATTGATTTTGGGACTGGGCTTTAAAACCAGCGAACTGACTCACCCTGTCAACAGTTTTTCTGGCGGTTGGCGCATGCGTTTGCAATTGGCTCGCGCTTTGATGAGCCCCTCCGATTTGCTGCTACTTGATGAACCCACCAACCATTTGGATTTGGATGCCTTGGTTTGGCTGGAGAGTTGGCTCAAGCGCTATGAAGGCACTTTATTGGTCATCAGCCACGACCGCGAATTTTTAGATGCAGTAACCAATGTCACACTGCACATCGACGCGGCAAAATTGATGCGTTATGGCGGCAATTACAGCAAGTTTGAAGATATGCGTGCCGAGCAAATGAACCTTCAACAAAATGCGTTTTCCAAGCAGCAAGACAAAATTGCACACTTGCAAAAATTTATCGCTCGCTTCAAAGCCAAAGCCAGCAAAGCCAAGCAAGCACAAAGCAGAGTCAAGGCGCTTGAGCGCATGGAAAAAATTGCACCGCTTCTCAGTGAAGCCGATTTCCAGTTTGAATTCAAGCCCCCTGCCCATTTGCCCAACCCCATGCTGTCTATGCAGAATGTGAGTTTTGGGTATCCATCTGCCGACACCCCTGACCAAGCGCCTACGGTCATAGTGCAAAACATCAGTCGATCCGTGCTGGCCGGTCAGCGTATCGGTATTTTGGGGGCCAATGGCCAAGGTAAATCCACCGTTGTTAAAACGGTTGCTCGCAGTTTGCAAGCGGTGGCCGGAGAGATCACCGAAGGCAAAGGACTCAACATCGGTTATTTTGCGCAACAAGAATTGGATGTGCTGCAACCAGCCGACAATCCGCTCGATCACATGATTGCCTTGTCCAAGCGATTGACACAAAACAGTTTGTTGACCGGTCAAGCTACACGTGAGCAAGATTTGCGTAGTTTCTTGGGGCAATTTAATTTCAGCGGCGACATGGTCAAACAAACCGTAGGCAGCATGAGCGGCGGTGAGAAAGCTCGTTTGGTGTTGTGCATGCTGGTCTGGCAAAGACCCAATTTGTTGCTGCTGGATGAGCCCACGAATCACTTAGATCTGGCCACGCGCGAGGCATTGTCTGTCGCACTCAATGAGTTCGAAGGGACTGTGATGCTGGTTAGCCACGACAGAGCCTTATTGCGGGCCGTGTGTGACGAATTCTGGATGGTCAGCCGTGGCGGCATTTCGCCTTTTGATGGTGACCTAGATGATTACCAGCGGTTTTTACTTGACGAAGCAAAGCGACTCAAGTCAGTGGCAGCAGTAACCCCATCCAATTCATTGCCCCCCCCTGACAAAACGGCCGAAAAAAAGGGGTTACCCAAATCTCAATCGCCTTCATTGAAGAACTTGCAAAAAGAATTGGTGCAAGTAGAGAACAAAATTCAATCGATGGAAACGCAGCGAGATGAATTGCATGCCCAAATGGCTGGTGCAAATTTATCTGTGTCGGATTTAGCAAAGAACGGTAAATCTCTCAAACAGATTGAAGAAGACTTACCGTTGCTAGAGGCTCAGTGGCTGATGTTGACCGAGCAATTGGACAACAACGTATCAGCCAAGTAAAAAATACCCAAGTGGAATAAACCTGCCCGCCATTTGATTTGTGATGATCAAAAAAAAGGCACCTTCATTTCTGAAAGTGCCTGATTTAATTGATGATTTTTGGTAGGACGTACAAGATTCGAACTTGTGACCAACGGATTAAAAGTCCGCTGCTCTACCAACTGAGCTAACGTCCCATCAATTCACAAAAGCTTTTTTGCTGTTTGGCGAAGCCACAAATTATAACTGGTTTTTTCATGCGTTTCGAGCGTACGAATGAATTTGCTTCAGTCAGAAAAATGGTTCAGTACCCAACCTGCAGCACAGTGCCCAAAAGTCGCGGTCACTGTGACCAAAGAACCATAACCGTGGCAATTCAAATCGCTAATGGGACTGTCGTCCGCTGAAGCCGCAGGTCGAACAATGGTTTCTTTACTGAATACGGCTGCAATACCGCATGGTTTTTTGTCTGAGGCGATCACACCATTTTTCCGCAAACGATACCTGACTTGCGCCAACAAAGGATCATGCGTGGCATGCGTTAAGTCGTTCATCTCGACCAAATGGGCTTGTTTTTTTCCACCGGCAGCCCCTACAGTAACCATGGCTTTTTGGTGTTGGATGGCCCAAGTGGCCAAAGCCACCTTAGAGCTGACCTCATCGGTTGCATCAATCAGCACGTCCAGGTCATCCGAGATCAGATCGCCTATGTTCTCTGGCGAAATAAAGTCATCCACCTGAATGACGTGGCAATCAGCGTTGATCAGGTCGATGCGTTGCGCCATGGCCATCACCTTGCTTTGCCCCAAGGTGGTGCTCAATGCGTGCAACTGGCGATTGATATTCGATTCGGACACATGATCCATGTCGATCAATGTCAGCTTGCCCACTCCACTTCTGGCAAGCGCTTCTGCGGCCCAAGAACCAACGCCACCAATCCCAACAACCACAACAACCACAACATGTGAACGGCGAATGCGTTGTGCGATGTCTTCGCCATACAAGCGAGACAAACCAGAAAAACGACGGTCAGAGTCTTGCGGCTGCAACAACAAACCCGCCGTATGAATCAAGGTAATTTCAATTTGGGCAAGCGTTCCTTAGCGGCCTGAGCTGCTTCAGACGAAGGATATTGGGCAATCAAATCCTCAAAGGATTTCTTGGCTTCCAAAGGAAGCATCAACTCTATTTGGGAGTTTGCCAAGGTCAACAAGGCTTCGGGGAATTTCGCATGCCCTTCGTTCATCGTGATGAACGCCTTGAGTTGATTGGAGGCATCTAAATATTCGCGCTTTACATATTTCGCACTGGCCAGCCAAAACAATGCACTTTGGCGAAATCCGGTTTCTGGGTATTTGCGTAAAAAAGTAGAGAACGCAACGATGGCACCCGCAAACTCGCCTTTTCGGAAAGTTGCCAACGCCAACTCAAAATCCTTTTTTTCGCTCGGATCTACTTGGAGTTCCAAACCGTCTATCTGAACCACCAATGGCTCAAGCTTAGAGAAGCGCTGGTCATGCTTGGTAATGCGCTCTTCCAAACTTGAGAGGGCTTCTTTTTGGCTTCTTTGTAGCAGCATTATTTCTCTTTGCAATTGGTCTTTTTCACCGCGCAATTCGGAAATAGTTTGCTTCAAGCCGTCAATTTGTGTTTGTAGTTGCAACATACTTTGTTGCAGCCTTGATGTCTCAGCTTGCATGTCGCGGACTACCAGTTCACGAATAGTTTGCTGAGATTTGGTGACCGCTTCCAAGGATCGCTGCAGAGCAGCTTCGCTGGACTGCTGAGCCTGTCTTAGGTTTTCTACCCTTTGGCGCAAATCCAAGATGGCCCTGCGCGCTTCATCGTCTTCGAACATGGCAGCTTGCACACTGCCAGCAAACAACAGTGTCAAACAAGCCAGTCGCAGACGACTTGGGGTGATCATTTGTAGAAGAATTCAGCGCGACGATTTTTGGAAAATGCAGACTCATCAGCACCCTGCATCGCTGGCTTTTCTTCACCAAAACTGACGGTTTCAATCTGAGAAGCATCGACACCTAACAAGGACAGACTTTGACGGACCGCATCGGCTCTTTTTTGACCCAAAGCCAAGTTGTATTCGCGTCCACCGCGTTCATCGGTATGACCTTCGAGGGATATTTTGGCGCGGCTGTTGGATTTCAAAAACTGAGCATGTGCTTCAATGGTTGCTTGAAACTCAGGCTTGATGCTGAAGCTGTCGTAATCGAAGTAAACAATTTTTTCAACATTTGCCGGACCGGCAGACGCATTTTGATTGGCCAATGAATTGACAGGTTCGACGGTTGATTTGGGTTGCTGGACTTGTTGGCTAGAAGAAGCATCAGAAGAATTGATCTCTGACAGGCCAGAGTTGGAAGACCCATTTGAAGCGCTAGAACCCTTTTTATCCACAACAGGCACTTCATTGAGTTTGACGCCGGATGCGCAGGCCGTCAAAAGAAGAGCCAGTAAAAGAGAGATAAATGTTTTGTTCACGAAAGTACTCCGATGTTCATGGTTTCAAAAAAGGTCCCCAATTGGGTTCCCGAATAGTGGATGTCTGTCCAGAAAGTTTTGCGCTGATTTTGCCATCCAATGTTGTGGTCATCAGTGCTTCCTTGCCTTGCACCTGTGTGGCATACAAAATAAGTTTGCCGTTAGGTGCAAAACTGGGTTTTTCATCATGGTTGGTTTCTGTCAAAGTGGTTACTTTGTCAGTAATCAAATCCATGAGTAAGAGTTTAAAGGAATTGCCATTGCGAGATATGTACGCTAATCGCTTCCCATCAGCACTCAAAGTAGGCGAAATGTTGTAGTTGCCATTGAAGGTGACGCGTTGCACAGGCCCTCCCTGCGATGGGATGCGGTAAATTTGAGGGGAACCACCTCGGTCACTGACAAAGTAAATGGAGCTGCCGTCTGGAGTAAAAACCGGCTCTGTGTCGATCCCACTCGATTGTGTAATGCGCCGAGGATCCCCGCCCTTGGCGTCGATGATAAAAATTTGCGATCCACCTTCCTTCGTCAAGGTCACAGCAAGGGACTTCCCATCGGGCGACCACGCGGGCGCACTGTTGGACCCTTTGAAATTGGCCAATACACGGCGCTTGCCCGTGCTGACATCGTGGATGTAAACGACAGGTTTGCGGCCTTCAAAAGAAACGTATGCCAGTTCATTCCCATTCGGGGACCAGCTGGGGGAGATGATGGGTTCGGGGCTGGTCAAGGCTGCCTGTGCGTTTTCTCCATCTGCATCTGATACCCACAACATGTGGCGGTTAGAGTGCTTGGTGATGTAAGTGATACGGGTTGAGAAAATACCTTTGTCACCCGTCAATTTTTCGTAGACTTGGTCGGCAATTTTGTGCGCAACCAAACGCAAATCTGGGGTGAAAGCAATGAAACTTTGACCACCTAAGTCTTGGTTTCTGACGGTGTCCCACAAACGATAACGGATATCAAACCTTCCGTCTGAAAGACGGTTCACACTTCCCGTGAGCAAACCATCAATATTTTTGGATTTGATCGTTGCGAAATCTGGTCGCGTGTTTTCGTCAATGGTAAATCCAGATTTAGAGGTTTTGAATTGCCCGCTTCTGTCAAGGTCAGCCGAAATAATTTGAGTGATTCGTTGAGGGGCCGAATCCGCACCCTTGAAGTCAGAAATTCCTATGGGAATTTGGGTAATGCCAACCCCTGATATTTCAACTTTGAATTCTGCGCGGGCGACATTTGCTACACCAAAGACTAACCCCAAAAGGGCAGCGAAAGCAATGACAAATCTGGGCATATGTTGCGATGGTAGTTAACTGCTGTGATTCTAACCATGCAACAGTCTGCCAAGGGTGATAATCACATTCTGAAAATAGTTATGAAGCAAATGTCTCCACAGCCCCACTTTTTGCAACGTCTTTTGACTTGCATTCGCTTGTTCAAAACCCCCACCTACGCTTGGGTTACCGCCTTGGTTTGTATGGTGCTTGTTGCGCTTTGCGAACCCATGGTTCCGGCACTGCTGCAACCCTTGTTGGATAAGGGTTTTCAGCAGAGCAGTTTTCCCATTTGGGTGGTCCCGTTTGCATTGATTGGTTTATTTGGCATTCGTGGCGTAGGCATGTTTGTTGGACACGTGGCTATTGCCAAAATCACACAGACTGGATTGTTGGCTTTGCGTATGCAAATGTTCAAACGTTTGCAAGATGCGGCTTTGCCACTTTTTCGCCAGCAAAATGCCAGCGCAATTGGCAACACCTTGGTCTTTGAAGTGCAAGTGGGTGCGCAGACCTTGGTCAATTCGGTCATCGGCACGGTTCGAGACAGCCTGACATTGATTGCATTGATCGGCTATTTGCTGTATTTGAATTGGAAATTGAGTTTGATTGTTGCCTTGCTGATTCCCTCAGTGTTTTGGCTTATGAAAGTGCTCAGCAGAAGACTTTACGCATTGATCAAACATTCGCAACAAGCCACGGACCAACTGTCGTATGCGGTGGAAGAAACGGCTTTGGCCCACCGTGAAATCCGTTTGCACGAAGCGCAAGGTATGCAAACCAAACGCTTTGAAGGCTTGGGTATATCCTTGTCCAGACTGGCCATTAAGACCTCCGTAGCCAATGCTGGAATGACACCCCTCACCCAATTGTTTTCCGCCATTGCCTTGTCTGCTGTGATCAGCGTGGCTTTGTTGCAAAGCCAAGACAGCCAAATGAGCGTCGGCGGATTTGCTGCATTCGTCACAGGCATGTTGATGTTGGCCAACCCGATCAAACATTTGTCAGAAGTTGCTGGCCCTCTGACCCGTGGTATTGCTGCACTTGAACGCGCATTGGAGTTGATCAACTCCACACCCGTTGAAAGTAGCGGCAAGCACCAAAGTCTGCGCGCAAGCGGCCATGTGCAATTGAAAAATGTTTCGGTGCAATACCAACCCGACCTGCCACTTGCCTTAGATACTATTGACTTAGAGATACATCCGGGGGAAACAGTTGGCTTGGTGGGAAGCTCTGGTTCAGGCAAAACCACTTTGGCTAATTTGCTGCCAAGGTTTGTAGACCTGACCAGCGGTGACATATTGCTCGATGGGGTGTTGCTGCAAGACTGGGATTTGCACAATTTGCGTCGTCAATTTGCCATGGTCAGTCAAACCGTGGTGGTGCTCAACGACACACTGGCAGCCAATGTGGCATTGGGCCAAACACCCGACAGAGACAAAGTGGTGCAGTGTTTGTTGGCAGCCAACTTGGGCGACTATTTGAGTACGCTGCCACAACACATTGATTCAGTGGTTGGGCACAACGCGTCCAGTCTCTCCGGAGGGCAACGGCAGCGTTTGGCAATCGCCAGAGCCATGTACAAAGACGCGCCTTTTTTGATATTGGATGAAGCTACTTCTGCCTTGGACAACGAGTCTGAGCGAATGGTTCAAGACGCGTTGCAAACCTTGCAAGTCGGCAGAACCACACTTGTCATTGCGCACCGCCTATCTACCATTGAGAACGCCGATCGCATCGTGGTTATGGAGTCAGGAAAAATCATTGAAGCCGCAAACCATGCATCACTGATGCAACAAAACGGTGTGTATGCCTCCATGTTCAGGCTGGGAAATTCAGGCTATTTGAGCAATCACTGATTCGGCCTGCACCGCCAGATCAAAGCAAAACAATATTGAATTGTTCAGCATCAATGCCAAATTCAGCTTGCAAAGAAATAGGTTTGCCAATGAACTCACTCAAACCTGCAAGGTGCAAGCTCTCCTCTTCTTGCAGCAAATCAATCACCTTAGGGGACGCCAACACACGGAATTCTTTGGGACTGAACTGTCTTGCTTCACGCAATATCTCGCGCAAGATGTTGTAGGCCACTGTTCTGGCGGTATTGACAACACCGCGCCCCTGACAGTGGGCGCATGGCTCGCACAGCAACTGGGCCAGTGACTCGCGCGTGCGTTTGCGCGTCATCTCCACCAGACCCAACGCAGAAAAACCGCTGATGCTGGTTTTTACTTTGTCGCGCGATATTTGTTTTGAAAATTCAGCAAGCACAGTTTCGCGATGCTCTGGTTTTTGCATGTCAATAAAGTCGGTGACGATGACACCACCTAAATTACGCAAGCGCAATTGCCGGGCAATGGCACCCGCCGCCTCTAAATTGGTTTTGAAAATGGTGTCGTCAAAGTTGCGTGCTCCCACGAAACCGCCGGTATTCACATCGATGGTGGTCAGCGCCTCTGTCTGATCAATGATCAAATAACCACCCGACTTGAGCATGACTTTACGCCCCAAGGCTTGCTTTATTTCATCCTCAATATTGAACAGATCGAAGATCGGGCGCTCGCCTTTGTAATGCGCTAATTTAGATACCGCTGAGGGCATGAATTCGCGGCCAAACAATTGCAACATGTCATGTTGTTCATGCGAATCAATCCGAATGGTTTGGGTGGTCTCATCCACCATGTCGCGCAACACACGTTGCAGTAAATTCAGGTCTTGGTGGAGCAAGGATTTGGGAGGCATTTGCTGTGAAGCTGATTTCACTTTGGCCCAAGTTTTTCTCAAATAAGCGATGTCTTCTTTCAGCTCATCTTCGCTGGCGTCTTCGCCGTTGGTGCGCAAAATAAAACCGCCTTTGTCATCGGCCTGGTGGGCGAGTTCAATCAGCTTAAGGCGCAATTTCTCTCGCTGTTCTTGTGGGATTTTTTGCGACACGCCGATATGGTTGTCTTGCGGCAAAAAAACCAATAATCGTCCCGCAATGCTTATTTGCGTCGATAAGCGAGCGCCTTTGCTGCCAATTGGGTCTTTGATGACTTGTACCGTCAATGATTGACCTTCAAACACTTGCTTCTCGATGGGGACCACGGGTGGGTGCGCCTGATCGGCATCTTGAGATTTGGTATGCACGGGATTGAATAAATCTGCCACATGCAAGAAGGCAGAACGTTCCATGCCAATGTCGATAAAAGCCGACTGCATGCCAGGTAACACCCTGACCACTTTGCCCGAATAAATATTGCCCACCAAACCGCGCTCAAGCGAACGCTCGATCTGCATTTCTTGCAGAGCACCGTTTTCAACCAAAGCCACTCGGGTTTCTTGGGGTGACCAGTTGATCAATATATCGTGTTGCATGGGTTAATCTTTCATCCACTCGAGCAGCATTTGTCTGGTCTCATACACCGGCAAGCCCATGATGCCAGAGTGACTCCCGACAATTTTCTTTACAAATCCGGCAGCAATTCCTTGGATAGCGTAAGCGCCCGCCTTACCCATGGGTTCACCAGTCGTGACGTAATTTGAAATCTCGTCATCCGCCAATGTCGCAAAAGTCACGTTCGAGCGCTGTACAAGGCACCTCATCCTGAGCCCATCACCGACCGCCACGGCGGTCAATACTTGGTGGGTTTGACCCGATAATTTTTTCAGCATGGCATGTGCATCTGCTTCATCAACAGGTTTGCCAAATACGTTTCCTTGAAGCGCTACCGTGGTGTCTGCGGTCAGCACTGGCTTCGGGGATAAGTTCTTTTTTTGCAATTGGCCAATGGCCGCTTGGAGTTTTAAGAGCGTCACTCGTCTGACATAAGCGCGCGGCGATTCGCCTTCAAGCATGTCCTCTAAAGCTTCTGCCGCCACCGCATCTTCTGGCAACAACAATTCAAATGGCACACCTATTTGCGTCAACAATTGCTGGCGTCGGGGGCTTTGTGAAGCCAAATAAATGGCGGGCAGCGAAATCATTCCCGGTGATAAGGGTGGTTGGACAACATTGACCAAGCGCGGTAGAGTTGTTCGATCAACAAGACTCTGACCATGGCATGTGGCAGTGTCAAACTTGACAAGCTAAGCAACTCATGACCGCCCTGCCTGATCACTGGATCAAACCCATCTGGGCCGCCAATGATCAGTGCAACTTCAGTGGCTTGGTCCTGCCACCCTCGCCATTTGTCAGCCAGTCCAGGGGTTGTCAGCTGTTTGCCTTTTTCATCAAGCCAAATGCGATGGCAGTCTTTGGGCAACACTGCTTCAATACGGCTCTTTTCAGAGGCCCAGATTTGGGGCAGGGTTTTGGACGACCGCGGTTCGGTTTTAACGGTTTTAAGCGTAAGTTTGATCTCGGGTGGAAAGCGCTTGGCATATTCGTCCCAGGCAATTTGCGCCCAAGCGGGCACCTTTTGACCAACAGCCACCACCCAAAGCTTCATGGCTTAGATTTACGTGGCGGACTTTTTTTAGCAGCAGGTTTTTTTGCTGAAGCAGACTTGGCCGCTGGTTTTTTTGCCACAGGTTTATGGGTGGTACCCTTTTTGGCAACTTCTTTTTGCGCAGACACTTTGGGGTCAGACGCTTTTTTGGCGGCTACTTTTTTGGCCGGCTGGCGAGCTGCTTTTTTAGGTGCTTCTTTGGGGATCGCCACAGCTTTAACAGCAGCTTGCGGCTTGGCTGCACCGAGCTTGATACGCACAGGCTTGTCGCCCCAGATTTCTTCCAAATGGTAATACTGACGGATGGTAGGTTGCATGATGTGGACCACCACCGCTCCGCAATCGACAATGATCCATTCGCCATTTTCTTCGCCTTCTATGCGCGGTTTACCAAAACCAGCATCTCTGACATCGTCACGCAAATTGGAAGCCAAGGCTTTTGTTTGCCGATTGGATGTTCCGCAGGCGATGACCACCCGCTCAAACAACGGTGACAAGTGCTCAGTGTTGAACACCTGAATGTCTTGCGCTTTGACATCCTCCAAACTGTCGACGATGGTGCGTTGTAATTTTTGTACGTCTTTTTTTTCAGAGACTTCAGTCATGTTGATCCAAATAAAGATGGTGTTGTTGAATATATTGCAAGACGGAGGGTGTTAAATCCTCGGTGGGCAACGCACCTTGGCGAATGCGCGAACGGATGTCAGTGGCACTGAGCATTTTTAACGGCATGTTCAAACGTACGGTCTTGACTTGGTACTGATTGTGCCACTCGTCTGTCAAGCGCAGGCTTTGCGAGGAGGACGCTCTGGGCGCAACCGCCAAAGTGGCATTTGCAGCAATTTGCTGCCAGAGCTTCCAAGTCTGAAATTGTTGCGCTTGGTCGGCCCCCATGACGATAAAAAATAGTGCCCCTTGATGCTGTTCTTTGAGCTCGCTCAAAGTGTCTACGGTGAATGTCGGGCCTTCGCGTCGAATTTCGCGGTCGTCTACGGTGACCTTGTCACAACTTGCGAAATTGTGTTGAGCCATGGCCAAGCGATGAGGTGCTGCTGAGAGTGAACGCGCTTTGTGCCATGCATCCCCGGTTGGCAAAACATACAACATATCGAGCTGGAGTTGTTCTATCGCGCAGATGGCCAAGGCCAGATGGCCGGTATGTGGTGGATCAAAAGCCCCACCGTACAAACCGATGCGAGAAAAAAGGGAAGCGCTCAAATCCAGGCTTTGGGTTTGAGAAAGTCGGTGTACAAGCGGTGCTCGGCGGACCCGGCCTCAGGCTGGTGCTGGTATGACCAAGTCACCAAGGGGGGCATAGAAAGCAATATGGATTCAGTGCGGCCACCGGACTGCAAGCCGAAATGGGTACCACGGTCAAACACCAGATTGAACTCCACATAACGGCCGCGTCGGTACAACTGATGGTCCCGTTCACGCTCACCAAAAGGTGTGTGCATTCGTTTTTCAACAATCGGCAAGTACGCTTTGACCAAATGGTCGCCCACACTTTGCATCATTTCAAAACTACGATCAAAACCTAACTCGGAAAAATCGTCGTAAAAAATACCACCTATGCCGCGCGGTTCATTGCGGTGCTTCAAAAAGAAATACTCGTCGCACCAAGTTTTAAAGCGGGGATACAAATGGTCGCCAAAACCGGCCAAAGCTTGTTTGCAAGTGCGGTGGAAATGCACCGCATCTTCTTCAAAACCGTAGTAAGGCGTCAAGTCCATACCGCCGCCAAACCATGCCACAGACTCGCCAGATTGGGTGTTAGCCATCAAAGCACGGACGTTCATATGCACTGTTGGCACATAAGGATTACGCGGGTGAAAAACCAAAGACACACCCATGGCTTCAAAGGGAGAACCGTTCAATTCGGGGCGGTGTTGGGTGGCAGAAGGTGGCAACTTCGGACCAGTGACATGTGAAAACCCCACACCTGCGCGTTCAAACACATTGCCCTGCTCCATGATCATGGTGATGCCATTGCCTTGCAGTGTTTCGCCTTTGGGCTTTTCCCAGCTGTCAGACAAAAAGGTGTGGCCGTCAATCTCAGTCAACGCCTGGGTGATGCGCTGTTGCAGGCCCATCAAATAAGTGCGCACAGGCGCAAATGCAGGATTCATTCCACAAGTCCTTGAATCAAGAGTTGATCATCAACGTTTCAGACCTCTGTGCCCGATATCGCGTCTCGCTTGGGCACCATCAAAATGGATGGTGTCAAGCAGTTCATAGGCATGGGCTTGCGCTTGACGCACTGTGTCGCCCAGCGCGGTCACGCAAAGCACCCGACCACCGGATGTCACGATGTCTGCGCCTTGCGTCGCGGTAGCGGCGTGAAAGACCATGGCGTGCGGCTTATCGGCCTTGAGTCCATGAATGACATCGCCTTTGCGAACAGTACCCGGGTAACCTGACGCAGCCATGACCACGCCCAATGCCACACGTCGGTCCCAAGTCAACTCCATCTGGGCGAGTTGTGTAGGTTCCGGTTCCGTGGCGGCCAGCAGCAAGGCCAGTAAATCGCTTTTGAGTCTGATCAAAATGGGCTGTGTTTCGGGGTCGCCCATGCGGCAATTGAATTCCAGCACTTTGAGTTGGCCAAGGGCGCCAATCATCAAACCTGCATACAAAAAACCGGTGTACGGAATACCGTCGGATTCCATGCCTTTGAGCGTCGGTTGAATCACTTCGCGCATGACGCGTGCATGTATTTCAGGTGTCACCACAGGCGCAGGTGAATAAGCGCCCATGCCGCCGGTGTTGGGGCCTTTGTCGCCGTCATTGAGTCGTTTGTGGTCCTGCGATGTAGCCAATGGCACTGCCACTTGCCCATGTGCAACGACCATGAAGCTGGCTTCTTCACCATCTAAAAACTCTTCAATCACTACTCGCGCTTTGCCGCCTGCATGTTGAATGCCGGTATGGTCAGGGGCCAGCATGTGGTCAATCGCCTCGTGTGCTTCTTGCAAAGTAGTAGCAACAACAACACCTTTACCCGCGGCCAAACCATCGGCTTTGACCACGATAGGCGCGCCTTGTTTGTTCACATAGTCATGAGCGGCTTGGGCATCTTCAAACACCTCATAAGCCGCGGTTGGAATGTGGTGACGCTTCATGAAGGCTTTGGAAAAAGCTTTGGAGCTTTCCAGTTGTGCAGCTGCTTTGGTGGGGCCGAAAATGCGCAAGCCGTGAGCGCGGAATTCATCCACAACACCTGCGGCCAAAGGTGCTTCAGGCCCGACCACGGTCAAACCAATGTCATTGGATTGCGCCCATTCGCGCAATGCCACCACATTTGTGATGGGTAGGACTTGTAAATCTTTGTTCAGTGCAACGCCGGCGTTACCGGGTGCGACATAAACCATTTGTACTTGCGGTGAAGCGGTGAGTTTCCATGCCAAGGCATGTTCACGTCCGCCGGAGCCAATCACCAAAATTTTCATAGGGCAGCGTTGTGGTAAACCTCTTGCACATCATCAAGGTCTTCCAAGGCATCAATGATTTTTTGCATTTTGATTTGGTCTTCTTCGCTCAAATCGATGGTGATGTCTGCCCGGTATGTGATTTCAGCCACAGCAGACTGCAAGCCCGCTTTGTCAAGCGCTGCCTTGACTGCTTCAAATTCCGCCGGGTCTGTCAATACTTCGATGGCGCCGTCTTCGTCAGTCACCACATCTTGCGCGCCAGCTTCGAGCACGATTTCCATGACCGCATCTTCTGAGGTGCCGGGCGCCAGAATCAATTGGCCGCAATGCTTGAATTGGAAAGCCACGGAACCGTCAGTGCCTAGATTGCCGCCGTGTTTGCTGAGCGCATGTCGAACTTCAGCCACTGTTCGCACCTTGTTGTCCGTCATGGTGTCGACCATCAAAGCCACACCGCCTATGCCGTAGCCTTCATAGCGGATTTCTTCGTAATGCACACCCTCAAGATTGCCGGTGGCTTTGTCAATATTGCGTTTGATGGTGTCGGCCGGCATGTTGGCGGCCTTGGCTTTTTCTACGGCCAGTCGCAGACGGGGATTGACTTGCAAGTCCCCGCCGCCTGCGCGTGCCGCCACCATGATTTCGCGAATGACCCGGGTCCAGACCTTGCCGCGTTTCTCGTCTTGCCTACCCTTGCGGTGCTGGATATTGGCCCATTTGCTATGACCTGCCACCTTAACTGGCCTCGGCTTCTTCGGGTTCAGCCGGTTCGGATTTGGACGCGCGGCTTTCCTTTTTCGGCAAAGGCTGAATGTCGAGCAGCACTTCTTCCTTGTCGTCTAGGCCCACGGTCAATCGACCACCGTCAGTCAGTCGTCCGAACAACAGTTCATCTGCCAGTGCACGGCGAATCATGTCCTGAATCAGGCGCTGCATGGGGCGTGCGCCCATGAGTGGGTCAAAGCCTTTCTTGGCAAGGAATTTGCGGATATCATCCGTGAAAGTGACATCGACTTTCTTCTCTGCCAGTTGCGTCTCCAGTTGCAGCAAGAACTTATCGACCACTCGCATGATGACGGTTTCGTCAAGCGATTTAAAGCTGACGGTGGCGTCCAGGCGGTTGCGGAACTCAGGGGTGAACAAACGCTTGATATCCGCCATCTCATCACCCTGCTCGCGCGCATTGGTGAAGCCAATGGTCGATTTGTTCATGGTCTCGGCACCGGCATTCGTCGTCATGATGATGATGATGTTGCGGAAGTCTGCTTTGCGACCGTTGTTGTCGGTCAAGGTGCCGTGGTCCATGACTTGAAGCAGTACGTTGAAAATGTCCGGGTGTGCTTTTTCAATTTCATCCAAGAGCAAGACTGCATGAGGTTTCTTGGTGACTGCCTCGGTAAGCAAACCGCCCTGATCAAAACCCACATAGCCCGGAGGCGCACCGATCAAACGGCTGACCGCATGACGTTCCATGTACTCAGACATGTCAAATCGAAGCAACTCAATGCCCAAGATGAATGCCAATTGTTTGGCGGCTTCGGTTTTGCCCACGCCGGTGGGGCCGCTGAATAAAAACGCGCCAATGGGTTTGTCTGCTTTGCCCAAACCTGAGCGTGCCATCTTGACGGATGAAGCCAGAACTTCGAGCGCTTTATCTTGTCCGAAAACCACGCTTTTCAAATCGCGTTCAAGCGTTTGCAACTTGCCACGATCGTCGTTGGACACACTGGCCGGCGGGATACGCGCGATTTTGGCAACGATGTCTTCTATCTCGGATTTGGTGATGGTTTTCTTGCGCTTGGAGACGGGCAGTATGCGTTGCGCCGCACCAGCTTCGTCAATCACGTCAATGGCTTTGTCGGGCAAATGGCGGTCATTGATGTACTTGGCGCTCAGCTCAGCGGCTGCTTGCAAAGCAGCCAAGGCGTATTTGACGCTGTGGTGTTCTTCAAAGCGCGATTTCAGACCTTTGAGAATATCCACGGTTTGCTCGACGGTGGGTTCGACCACATCGACTTTTTGGAAGCGGCGTGAAAGCGCTGCATCTTTTTCGAAAATGCCTCGGTACTCGGTGAAAGTGGTGGCGCCTATGCACTTGAGCTGACCGCTGGATAAAGCGGGCTTGAGCAAATTGGACGCGTCCAAAGTACCGCCGGAGGCAGCACCCGCACCGATCAAGGTATGGATTTCGTCAATGAATAAAACCGCATTGGGTTTGTCCTTGAGCGACTTCAAGACGCCTTTGAGACGCTGCTCGAAATCTCCACGGTATTTGGTGCCAGCCAGCAATGCACCCATGTCTAGGGAATACACCTGTGAGTCGGCCAGAATTTCGGGCACGTCTTTTTGCGTGATGCGCCATGCCAGTCCTTCGGCAATCGCGGTTTTACCAACGCCAGCTTCACCCACCAACAAGGGGTTGTTTTTGCGGCGACGGCACAGGATTTGAATGACGCGCTCGACTTCATATTCGCGGCCGATCAGAGGGTCGATTTTTCCGTCCTTAGCTAACTGATTCAAGTTCTGTGTGAACTGCTCAAGCGGAGAGGTTTTCTCTGATTTGTCGGTGTTCTCTTCGGCTTCAGGCGCACTGGACTCAGAGCCTTTGACGGGTTCTTGCGGATCAGATTTTTTGATGCCGTGGGCAATGTAATTGACCACGTCCAATCGGGTCACGCCTTGCTGGTGCAGGTAATAAACCGCGTGTGAATCTTTTTCGCCAAAA
The DNA here is from genome assembly GCA_027488735.1 of Comamonadaceae bacterium. Lineage (GTDB taxonomy): Bacteria > Pseudomonadota > Gammaproteobacteria > Burkholderiales > Burkholderiaceae_C > Limnohabitans. The sequence goes on from JAIYBB010000004.1 coordinate 447,651, forward strand.
ATGGCAACCAGCACGTTGGCACCAGTGACTTCTTTTTTGCCGTTGCCGGTGGATTGCACGTGCATGATGGCGCGTTGAATGACGCGCTGAAAACCCAGCGTGGGTTGGGTGTCTACTTCGTCTGTACCGGCGACTTGCGGCGTGTTGTCTTTGATGAAGTTCGACAGCGATTTACGTAAATCGTCAATGTTGGCCGAGCAAGCGCGCAACACTTCTGCGGCGCTGGGGTTGTCGAGCAATGCCAGCAGCAAATGTTCGACGGTGATGAATTCATGACGCTGCTGCCTGGCTTCTACGAAGGCCATGTGCAAGCTGACTTCAAGTTCTTGGGCAATCATGATTTCTTCCTTGGTGCGATCTTGGGTTCAACTGTATATGGAAACGGATGGGATTTATTCAACGGGTTCAGCCAAACATTGCAAAGGATGGCCGGCCTGGTGGGCTGCATCCTGCACTTGGTCAACCTTGGTGGCGGCGACGTCCTTGGAGTAAACGCCACAGACACCTTTGCCGTCAAGATGAATTTTGAGCATGATTTGGGTTGCCGCTTCGCGGTCTTTGCTGAAAAACTCTTGCAAAACTCGCACAACAAACTCCATGGGTGTGAAGTCATCGTTCAACATGACCACTTGGTACATCTGTGGCGGTTTGGTTTTGAGCGTTTTGCGCTCCAAAACAACGGAATCTCCTCCGTTGCTGTCTCTGGCGGGTGTGATGCTGGGCGGTTTAGGGGCTGTCGACATGGCTTCATTCTATAGATGTCACCCTCAGGAGGAAATGCCAGGGTAAAACTGAGCATTTGATCAATAATTAATCATTAATAAATAATTTACAAAAATATAAATCTATTATTTAATACTTATATAGGATTTATGTTGAATTCTTGCCTGACAAACAATTTCGGAGGGATGTATGGCTTATGGCATCGTTAAATGGTTTAACAACCATAAAGGATTTGGGTTCATTGAGTCGCATGAATTCGACTCGGACATTTTTGCGCACTTCAGTGAGGTGGAAATGATCGGATTCAAAACATTGCAGCAAGGTGCAAGCGTGGTTTACGAACCGATACAAGGCCCACGCGGTTGGATGGCCAAAAATATTCGAGTCATTGCCGCGCCTGCCCTCACAGAATCAGCCAGCACGCAACCGGTAGAAACAAAGGGAAGCCGTCTCAGAACCCCGCAATTCAGGGCAAATCTGATGTCTCAGGGCATTTGATTGCCCTGAGACAACCGTCTGGCTTTACATGTGTTGAATCATGACTTGCCCAAAGCCTGAGCAACTCACTTGGGTGGCGCCATCCATCAAGCGGGCAAAGTCATAGGTCACATGGCGGCTCAAAATAGATTTTTCCATTGAAGAAATAATCAAGTCAGCTGCCTCTGTCCAGCCCATGTGCCTGAGCATCATTTCTGCTGACAAAATTTCCGAGCCCGGATTGACATAGTCTTTGCCCGCGTATTTAGGGGCAGTTCCATGGGTAGCTTCAAAGCAAGCCACTGAATCGGACAAATTGGCACCTGGCGCAATACCAATACCACCCACTTGGGCAGCCAACGCATCAGACACATAGTCGCCATTCAAATTCAAGGTGGCGATGACACTGTATTCAGCGGGACGCAGCAAAATTTGTTGCAAAAAAGCATCTGCAATGCTGTCTTTCACAATGATTTCTCTGCCGGTGCGCGGGTTTTTAAAACTGCACCACGGGCCGCCGTCGATCAACTGGGCACCAAATTCTTTTTGCGCGAGCGCATAAGCCCAATCGCGAAAACCACCCTCGGTGTATTTCATGATGTTTCCTTTGTGGACGATGGTCACGCTGGGCTTGTCATTGTCAATCGCATATTGGATAGCTTTGCGAACCAACCGCTCTGTGCCTTCAATAGAAACTGGCTTGATACCGATGCCCGATGTGTTCGGGAAGCGGATTTTGGTGACACCCATCTCGTCAATCAAGAACTTGATCAGTTTTTTGGCTTTGTCAGACTGCGCCTCGTATTCAATACCCGCATAAATATCTTCAGAGTTTTCACGAAAAATAACCATGTTGGTTTTTTCGGGCTCTTTCAGCGGTGAAGGAACGCCTTTGAAATATTGCACGGGACGCAAGCAAACATACAGGTCCAATTCTTGGCGCAAGGCAACATTGAGCGAACGGATGCCGCCGCCAACGGGTGTTGTCAACGGGCCCTTGATAGACACCACATATTCTTTAAGAGCAGCCAGTGTTTCCTGCGGCAGCCACACATCAGGCCCATAAACCTGGGTGGACTTTTCACCTGCATAGACTTCCATCCAATGGATTTGACGCTTGCCGCCATAGGCTTTTGCAACTGCTGCGTCAACTACCTTGAGCATCACTGGCGTGATGTCAAGCCCAGTACCGTCACCTTCGATATAAGGAATGATGGGTTGGTCAGGAACGGTCAAAGACATGTCTGCATTGACGACGATTTTTTCGCCCTTGGCGGGCACCTTGATATGCTGGTACAAGTGACAATCTCCCATAAAAAGACTACCCCGCATGCAAAATGCACCCAAGGCTTAAAATCATTCTAACCATCGACACTGACCTCAAAATGACTCACTTGGTTCGTACGCTCATACTTTTTCTGCTGTGCCGGAATGCTGCTGCACAGACTCCACAAACCCAGTTGCCTCGAGTGCTGATACAGGCTGGCATTTTTCAAATTGATGCCCAGGTAGCGGCTACCAATGACCAACGGGCAATTGGCTTGATGTACCGCCAAGACATGCCCCAGCACGAGGGCATGCTGTTTGTATTTGATGAACCGCAAATTCAGTGCTTCTGGATGAAAAACACCTTGCTGCCGTTGACGGCTGCATTTGTGGCGGATGACGGAACTATCGTCAACTTGGCCGATATGAAGCCCCAAAGCACAGATTCACACTGTTCAGCAAAACCAGTTCGTTATGTGCTTGAAATGAAGCAAGGATGGTTTGCCCAAAAGAACATCAAAAAATCTTTTGTTTTGAAATCGAGCGTGTTCAAAAGCGCCCAAGTCAAGGGAACTTCTCGACCCTGAGGTGTACTTCTCCGTCTGCCAGTCTGGCCGTGACCTGCTGTTCTAACTTCATTTCATTGACTGAACTGAGGGCCACACCCTCGGCATTTTGTAACCAAGCGTAGCCTCGCTTAAGTACCAATGCCGGGTCCAGGGTTTGCAGCAACCATTGCGCTTTGTCCAAGCGTCTGCCAAGCAACGCAGGCATGTCAACGGTGGCGCGTTTCAGCCGCATCACCATGGGTTGCAAAGCCAACTCCCGGCGATTCAAATTGATCTGAACCGCTCTGCCCAATCGGTTGGCAAGCAAGCTACAACCGTGCTGCTGCGAATGTAACCACCCTGAAGGTCGACCGATTTGGCGCTCAGCCCGGTCCAGCCTTTGCCACGCTTGCTCCATGGCGACAGACATGGACTGCGCCATCGATTCCTGCCAATAGCCAAGCGCTGCTAATTCGCTGTCTTGGTCCAAAGCACACAGTTCTGCGGCAGCCGTTGGTGTGGGTGCGCGTAAATCAGCGCAAAAATCGGCGATCGTGAAATCCGTTTCGTGGCCAACACCCACCACCACAGGTACTCGGCAGGCCACAATGGCGCGAGCCAAGGCTTCGTCGTTGAATGCCCATAAATCCTCCATCGAACCACCGCCACGAACCAACAAAATCACTTCCACCTCTGGCAGGGATTGCAACGTATGCAGCGCATGAACCAACGAACATGGGGCCTCAGCGCCCTGAACAGGGCTGGGAGAAATACGCACTGGAATATGCGGCACTCTTCGATGCAATGCCGTCAATACATCTTGCAAAGCAGCCGCCGATAAAGACGTCACCACACCGATGGCCGATGGCCTTGGCAAAATATCGCGTTTGCGGCTGGCATCAAACAATCCTTCGGACTGCAATTTGGCTTTGAGCCGTAAAAAAGCCTCATGTAATTGCCCCGCGCCCGCCGCACGCATTGACTCAATCACCAACTGCAATTCACCGCGTGGTTCATACAAACCGCAGCGGGCTTGAACTTCTACCAAATCACCATTGCGCGGCTCAAACGCCAAAGATTCTGCAACCCGTCGAAACATGGCGCAGCGCAACTGCCCTTGTTCGTCTTTGAGAGTCAGGTAGCAATGACCGCTGCCTGCTCTTGTCATGCCTGAGATTTCACCCCGAACATGGACCAAACCAAACCGTGATTTCAACTGGTCGCTGATGGCATGGCACAAGGCACTCACGGTCCACACGCGTGCGTCGGGGGTGTCGGTGGCCGTTGAAACAGAGGTCATGGTGGCGGCTTAAAGTCGGTTTACGCAGAGGGGAAGTACGCCATAATTGTTCTTCATCAATGAGGAGAACAGATTGCTAGGCATCATACAAGCGGCCGGTTGGCCGGTGTGGCCCTTATTCGCTTGCTCTATTGCAGCAGTGGCTTTGATTTTCGAGCGCCTCTATAGTTTGCAAACCCGTAGGGTGGCGCCAGATCAATTGCTCGAAGAGGTGCTTGGCATGACCCAGCCCGAATTACTGCACCCCGAATCAATTGAAAAATTGAAAAGTCATTGCGCTTTGGGTGAAATCATTGTGGCGGGTCTGAGCCACAGGAAAACCAAATCAAGCGTTTCTGAATCTGAGTTTCGCGCAGTCATTGAAGCCAGTGGCCGACGGGTCAACCGCAAGTTAGAAAAATACCTCAGCGCGCTTGGTTCGATTGCTTCAGTGGCACCTTTGCTAGGTTTGTTTGGCACAGTTGTCGGCATGATTGAAATTTTTGGGGCGCAAACGCCTGGCGCCGGTAACCCTGCCCAGTTGGCCCACGGTATTTCCGTGGCCTTGTACAACACGGCATTCGGCTTGGTGATCGCAATACCTAGTTTGGTAATGTGGCGGTACTTCAGAGGCCGTGTCGATCATTTCACACTGGAGCTGGAGATTGCCGCTGAACGTTTGGTGCGCCATTTCTACCCTGGCATTAAATAAAAAATGAGCATGCGCTTTGGCCGCCCCTCCACGCCGGAACCGGAGATCAATCTGATACCGTTCATCGATGTACTGCTGGTGGTGATCATTTTTTTGATGTTGACCACCACGTATGGCCGACTGACGCAACTGGATATGCGACTGCCCAAAGCTGACAGCGGCGAGCAAGAAAATAAACCCAATGAGATCCGTGTCGCTGTCAGCAGCGATGGTCGCTACATGGTCCAAAAAACAGCCGTCAATCCCTCGGATGTGATGGCTTTAGCCCAAGCACTCAGCCTAGCGGCACAAAACTCACCGCAAGCTTTGGTGGTCATTTCCGCCGATGCGCAAGCCAGTCACCAATCGGTCATTCAGGTGCTGGAGGCTGCGCAAAAATCGGGGCTACAGCACATCACGTTTGCGGCACAGTCGCGCACCCGTACTTCTCCCTTGCCTTGAGCCCCGTGCGCTTATCGGCTTATTTCACGCAACAAGTCTGGCCCCGCCGCGAATGGGTGGCTTGTCTGTTGTGGCCGATAACCCTCCTCACTGGGTGTTGGGTCCATATAAATCGGCTGCTTTACAAGCGCGGATGGAGACAGTCTGTACGCCTTCCTGTGCCCGTGCTTGTTGTCGGTAACGTCGTGGCAGGTGGTACGGGCAAAACCCCGGTGGTCATCGGCTTGGTGCAGCATTTCGTGGCAAAAGGCTTGCGTGTTGGTGTGATTGCCAGGGCTTATGGCAGTTCGCAAGAATCTGTCAAAGAAGTCAAGCACCACAATTTGGCCGCAGATGCGGGCGATGAGCCCTTGCTGGTTAAACAACGATGCGATGTTCCGGTGTTTGTCGGACGCAAACGCGCGCTCGCCGCACAAGCTTTGCTGTCGGCTTACCCGAATACGGATCTCATCATCAGTGATGACGGTATGCAACACCATGCACTACGGCACGACATCGCCATTTGCGTCTTTGACGACAGAGGCTCAGGCAATGGTTGGTTATTGCCTGCGGGGCCGCTGCGCGAACCCTGGCCAACAGTCTCGCCGATGGGTGTTATCCGCCATGTGCTTTACACAGGCGAGCAGCATCCCCATGATGCGTGGGTGGCAAAAAGACGTTTGGCGGCTTACGCAAGAAATGGCGCAGGCGAGCAACGCGACTTGCGGGAATGGTCGGGTCAAGCTGTGCAAGCATTGGCAGCCATTGCCAAGCCCGAGGTTTTTTTTCATGCACTTGAACAAGCTGGCTTGAAATTGGTGCAGCGCTGGCCGCTGCCAGATCATGCCTCGCTCTCTCATTGGAAGCCCACCAGCGATTTGCCTATTTTTTGCACAGAAAAAGACGCGGTTAAATTGTGGCCTCGCCTGCCCCAAGCATGGGCCGTTCCTCTGGTCTGCGAATTACCCTTGCCGCTGCTTGATGCCTTGGCGTTAAACCTGCAACAGCTATCATTGATTCATGGACAAAAAATTGCTTGAACTGCTGGTCTGCCCTGTCACCAAAGGCAGCCTCATTTACCAACCTGACACCCAAGAATTGATATCCCGCAGCGCGCGGCTGGCCTACCCTGTGCGCGATGGCATCCCGGTGATGTTAGAGCTCGAAGCCCGCACATTGAGCGACGACGAATTGGAAAAACTGCATGGCTGAAGCCGCCTATGTGGTGTTGATTCCGGCACGCTTGGGCTCTTCGCGCTTACCCAATAAACCCTTGGCCGACTTGGCGGGTGTGCCCATGGTGGTCAGAGTCGCTCAGCAAGCAAGCGTAAGCGCAGCCACTCAGGTGGTGGTTGCTGCTGACCATGCCAGTATTGTCCAAGCCTGTGAACAGCACGGGGTACGGGCCATTCTCACGCGCGACAATCATCCCAGCGGCAGCGACCGACTGGCCGAGGCCGTCGGCTTGCTTGGTTTGCCCGATTCGCAAATCGTGGTGAATGTGCAAGGTGACGAGCCTTTGATCAATCCTCAGCACATTCACGCAGTGGCGCAGTTGTTGTCGCAGCGCATGGATGTGCACATGTCCACACTGGCACACCCGATCACAGAATTGTCCGATTGGCAAAGTCCGCATGTGGTCAAGCTGGTGTTAACCCAGGCTCATCTGGCCAGTTATTTCAGTCGAGCAGGTATCCCTTTTTGGCGAGACGGCACAGACTTGCAACTGCCGCCCTACCCTGTTTACCGTCATGTGGGTTTGTACGCTTACCGCTGTGGTTTTCTCAAAAAATTCCCTCAGTTGGGCGAGGCACCTGCTGAAAAAGCCGAGGCGCTTGAGCAATTGCGGGCCCTGTGGCATGGCTACCAAATTGCAGTGCACGTGTCAGACATGGCGAGTGCAGCTGGCGTAGACACACCAGAAGACTTGCGCAGGGTTCAAGCTTTATTGGCCGCATGATCTTGTCTAGTAGGCAAGTGGTCTTGCATGCTATTCTTGGCTTTTCACAGCGACATAGCCCCGCCAAGAGGGTTGTTGTCGCGCTTTATCAAGGAAGACAATGAAACTGATTTTGTTGGGCGCGCCAGGTGCTGGCAAAGGTACCCAGGCCACTTTTATTTGCCAAGCCTACGGCATACCTCAAATTTCAACTGGCGACATGTTGCGCGCAGCGATCAAAGCGGGAACAGACATGGGTCTGGCAGCCAAAAAAATCATGGATGCCGGCGGCTTGGTCGGGGACGACATCATCATCGGGTTGGTCAAAGAGCGCATCACCCACACCGACTGCGCCAACGGTTTTTTGTTTGATGGATTCCCCAGAACCATTCCCCAAGCCGATGCCATGAAGCATGCCGGCGTCAAGTTAGATTGCGTGCTGGAAATTGATGTGCCTTTTGACTCCATCATTGAGCGCATGAGCGGTCGCAGGGTCCATGTGGCCAGTGGCCGCACTTACCATGTCAGCTTCAATCCGCCCAAACAAGACGGCCTGGATGACCTGACCGGTGAGGCGTTGATTCAGCGCGATGACGACCGCGAAGAAACCGTCAAAAAACGTTTAGAGGTCTATAGCGCTCAAACGCGCCCGTTGGTGGACTACTACGCAAAATGGGCCAAAGACCAACCGCAAGAGGCACCTAAATACCGCGCTATCAGTGGCCACGGCAGCGTAGAAGACATCAAAGCCCGCGCATTGGCCGCTTTAAAGAGCTGATTACTTTTCGTCTTGCGAAAGAATGCTCAACGCCAAGGCCATACAGGCCTTGGCGGGTGGCAAACCAACCAATCGCCCACAGGTTTGATGTGCTTGTGGTTGAGCATTCCCCCAAGCACAGCGACTGCTGATCCATACCGCTATCCCCAAACCCATGGCTTTTTGTAGCGCGTCATTCCATCCGCTCTTGAAAGTACCCGCCCCCGTTCCGGCGATAACCAAACCACGCAAACGCCTGTTGCTTTGAGCATTCACCAACGTTTCAATCATTTCACCGCTGTTGCCAGCATGGTGGGTCAGCCATTCCACCCGTGGCCAGTGGGAAGCGCTGAGAAATCCCGCCAACGAGGGAATCTCAAGCTCTGAGGTAGCAGTTAAATTGCTTTGCCAGACCCATTCGCCATGGATTTTTTCGGCGGCAAGGGACGCAAACCCACTGCTGAATGCCTTCAGTGGGTCTGTGGAAATTTTTTGTACATGCAATGCATGGTGCGCTTGCCCATTGAAGACCACGCAAACACCTTGTGCCTGCGCATGATGTAGCAACGACAAAGCATCACGCAAATTAGCGGGACCATCGGCCATGGGATGGTCTGCAGGGTGCATGGCGCAGGTCATCACCACCGGCTTGGACCACGGACCCAACGCATGCAGCAAATAAGCAGTTTCTTCTATGGTGTCAGTACCGTGGGTGATAACTACACCGACAACATCCTGCCTTGACTGGGCGTGCGCCAGCGCGGTTAAAAGTGATTGCCAGATCGGCAAACCCATGTTTTTGCTGTCAATTTGCGCCACATCTTGGAATTCAAGGTCGAAATTATCTTCGCCAGCAGAATCTATCAAGTCAGCGATTCCTAACCTGCCGGATTCATAAATATCAGGATTACCTGCACTCGTTCGTATGCCGGCGATGGTTCCTCCGGTACCCAAAACAACAGATTTGGCATTTATTTTCAAGGACATGGTTGCCAAAGTTAAAAAACTGGTTAAAAATACAGTTACTGGATATCCAAACAGTTGTTTGGGTTACTTCCCCTAACCGCCAAGTGCAGGAGCACCATGGAACAAGTCAAGCTCACCGCCCGTCAGCAACAGATTCTGTCATTGATTGAAAGCGCGATACACAACACCGGCGCACCACCCACCCGAGCAGAAATTGCAACCGAACTCGGGTTCAAATCCGCCAACGCCGCAGAAGAACACCTGCAAGCCTTGGCCCGCAAAGGTGTTATTCAATTGGTCAGCGGCACATCCCGGGGCATTCGCTTGAAACAATCCCCCCCAGAGCACGCGAACACAAGCTTCAAACAATTTCAGTTGCCCTTGCAAGCCTTGGCGCAATTGACACTTCCCTTAGTGGGTCGGGTAGCCGCAGGCTCACCCATTTTGGCCCAAGAGCACATTGAGCAAACCTACAGTGTGGAAGCTTCCATGTTTTCGCAAATCCCTGACTATTTGCTCAAAGTCAGAGGGCTTTCTATGCGCGACGTGGGCATCATGGACGGTGATTTGCTAGCAGTCAAAACCACGCGAGACGCGCGTAACGGCCAAATTGTGGTCGCCCGCGTGGGAGACGAAGTCACTGTCAAAAGATTCCACAAATCAGCCCATGGCATTTCACTGTTGCCAGAAAACCCGGATTTTTCGCCCATAGAAGTTCATGCGGGCGATATTTTTTCTATCGAAGGTCTGGCCGTCGGCCTGATCCGTCACCAGTTTTAACCCCAGGAGCACACCATGTCACTTGCCATTTGGAGCAACCATCAGGTTTTTCAGCGCGTTGATTCGGCTTTTCGCGCACTGCTCAGTCCCCGCAAAAGCCAACTTCCATACAACCGCCACGCCAGCATGTGTGCAGCAGAACGTCCCTTGCGCGTGGTTCACATCGCCGAAGACCAACGCCCGCCTTTGCACACAGCAGGACGCATGGTGATTTCAGGTCGCATGGCTGATGTTTGTGCAGAGCTCGACCGATTGATCGATCTGGACAACCAACGTCAAATGTTTCCCCACTGAATTTATTTTTTGCCAGACCGCAAAGCCATCATGATTTCGCTGTTGGCTTTGCGCTCTGCCATTATTTTTTTCACGTGAGGGTTGTCAGCAAATTGCTGCGTATAGGCTTTCACCGGCAACTCAGCCAGCAAGTCTTCCTCAAGTACGGATTTGCACGCCATCACAGCCAGCGGCAAATGGAAAATCGCTGCGCAATCCGCCAAAGTAAAACTGTCACCCGCTACAAAGGGTGAAAATTTGGCTAACTTTGCAAAGGCAGCCACATTTTTTGTGAGTTGTTTTTTTACCCTGGCTTTGGTCTCGTCGCTGGCCACGCCGCCAAAAAACGCTTGACCATACAACTCTCGCACCACGAGTTCAATATGCAGTTCAAGATAAACAAGCAGCTCACGCACTTTCGCCGCTGCAAAAGGATCAGCGGGCATCAAAGGATGTGACGGGTATTGGTGCTCTATGTATTCAGCGCAGGCCATGGATTCAGAGACACAGCCGTGCGGCGTTTCCAAAAATGGCACCTTGGCCATGGGAGAACGGTCAACCAGTTTGGGGTGCGTGTTGCCTGTCCACACCAATTCTTCTTCAAATGCCACGCCTTTTTCCAGCAATTGCAATTTCAGTTTGTTGTAGTAGTTGCTGGCCGAGAATCCGCAAAGTTTCAGTGTCATGGGGAGAGACTCCATTGGTATCAAAGATTCGGCATTTTGCAGCAACTGCATGAGGCGGGCACGGTGCCAATGTCGGCCATAATCGTTCTTATATGAATACAAACTTCCATCGTGTGGCTGTGGTTGGCGCGGGCGCCATGGGACAGGGAATTGCCCAAATGTGTGCCCAAGCCGGTGCCCAGGTCTTGGTTCACGATGTTTTCCCAGGTGCCGCCGAAAAAGCCTGCCAAGCTATCTCCATGCAATGGCAAAGATCGCAAGACAAAGGCCGATTGACTGCCGCAGAGATGGGCCAGTTGCAAGATCGTTTGAAAGCAACCGCTTCACTCCAAGAGCTGTCAAGCTGTGACTTGGTGATCGAAGCGGTGGTTGAAAACATGGCCATCAAAACGGCCTTGTTTGCCGAATTAGAAAATCTGCTGAGCCCGCAAGCAGTCATAGCCACCAACACATCTTCGTTGTCAGTGACCGCCTTGGCTGCCAAACTCAAACACCCCCATCGGTTTGCAGGCCTGCATTTCTTCAACCCTGTGCCACTGATGAAGGTCGTAGAAGTCATTGCTGGGTTGGGTACGGATGAAACTATTTGCCAGCAATTGAGCCAATTTGTGACGGCCATGGGACATCGGTCGGTTCGCGCCAAGGACACCCCAGGCTTCATCGTTAACCACGCCGGCAGAGGCTATGGCACAGAAGCATTGCGTATCGTGTCTGAAGGCGTGGCGGACTTCGCCACGATCGATGACATTTTGAAAGACCAGGTGGGGTTCAAGCTGGGCCCTTTTGAGCTGATGGACTTGACCGCACTCGATGTTTCACACCCGGTGATGGAATCCATTTACCACCAGTACTATGAAGAACCCCGTTACCGTCCCTCTGTCATCACTGCCCAACGCTTGGCAGGCGGTTGGTTGGGGCGCAAATCCGGTCAAGGCTTCTACACCTACATTGACGGCAAAGCGCAACGCTCGCCGCCAACGGCAATGCCTAGCGTGAGCGAAATGCCGCCGGTATGGGTGTCGTCGCGGGCAGCGCGGCGCAGCGATTTGTTTCAACTGCTCAAAGAACTTGGGGCAGACATTGAAACTGCCAGCGCCCCCTCCAACCAAGCGCTGTGCTTGGTCGCGCCTTTGGGGTTTGATGTCACCACTTCTGCAATCGTTGAGCGGCTCGATCCGGCGCGCACTTTGGGTATCGACATGCTCATGCCCGACGCCGCAAGCCGCAGACGTGTCTTAGCTACCAATCCCGCCACGCGCAGCGACATGCGGGATGCAGCCCGCGTACTCTTTGCCAAAGACGGAAAACCTGTCAGCGTGATTCAAGACAGTGGCGGATTTGTCACCCAACGCGTGTTGGCGCATATCGTCAATATTGCCAGCGACATATGCCAACAAGGCATTTGCAGCCCTGCTGATTTGGACACCGCTGTGACCCTTGGGCTGGGCTATCCGCAAGGACCTTTGACACTTGGAGATTCACTGGGGGCAGACAGTCTGCTCGAAGTGCTGTTCAATATGCAAACCGTGTATGGCGACCCGCGCTATCGACCCAGCCCTTGGCTGCGTCGTCGCGGCGCCCTGGGCCTGAGTTTGCGCCACGATATTTCCTCCGTATGACCGCGCAACTCAAAAGCCACACGGAAGGTCAAACCTTGGTGTTGACGCTGTCCAACCCAGACCACCGCAATGCGCTGGGTCCGCAAATCTATTCAGCGGGCATCGAAGCTTTGAATGCGGCTGAAAGCAATAACGACATCCGAAGCGTGGTGTTAACCGGAGAGGGAGCGCATTTCAGTGCTGGTGGACAACTCAACCGGTTATTGGATAACCGTGCACTCCCGCCCGATCACCAAGCGCAAAGCATAGAGGCCCTGCACGCTTGGCTCGAAACTATCACCACTTTCCCCAAGCCCGTTCTGGCGGCCGTGGAAGGGGCTGCTGCCGGTGCCGGCTTCTCGTTGGCACTGACCTGCGACTTTCTGATCGCTGCCAGCAACAGCGTATTTGTCATGGCCTACAGCAATGTGGCCTTGTCACCCGATGGTGGCGGCAGTTGGCAACTGGCACGCGCATTGCCTCGGGCCTTGGTCAGTCAGTGGTTGATGTTGGGCGAAAAAATCTCAGCTGAGCAGTTGTTTGCACACGGCATGGTCAACGCCATCAGCGAACCGGGCCAGGCTTTGCAAACCGCCCTGTCCTGGGCCCAACGCCTGAACGAACGTGCGCCCAATGCGCTTTGCAGCATCAAAGAACTGGTCAATGCTGCACCCAACCACAGTTTGTTTGCCCACATGTCCTTGGAAAAGCAGCATTTCGTCAACAATCTGCATCACCCTAATGCTGGGATTGGCATTGCCGCATTTTTGGACAAACAGCCTGCGCAGTACAAGCCCTGAAACTTTTTTTCAAGTTGCTGGTCTCGCTGGCGACAATTTTCAACCCACAGGTCACTAACAAGACAGACGATGGACGAGCCCATACTTAACATTGAAGAGCGCGAAGCAGTGAATGCCGGACGCTGGTTCTCTTCACTTTCACCTTCACTACGGCACGACATACTTCGATGCGCTTACGTCAAACGACTCAAGGACGGCGATCTGATCACCGCTCGCGGGGACACGCCCGAAGAATGGGTCGCCTGCGCCAAGGGCGCGGTTCGGGTCAGCTCAACCTCGCTGTCGGGCAAACAAATCACCTTCACTTATGTCGAGCCCGGCATTTGGTTTGGCGATGTGGCCATTCTGGATGGCGACAGCCGCACCCACGATGCTTACGCGCATGGCGACACCACCATTTTGTGTGTGGCCAAGCACGATTTCGAGAGAATTTTGTCGACGCATGTCGAGTTCTACCAAGCCATGTTGCGTTTGCAAGCCAGACGCATACGCCAGTTATTCGGTCTGGTGGAAGACCTCAACACCTTGCCGCTGCGCGCACGTTTGGCCAAACAGTTGCTGCATCTGGCACGCAGTTACGGTGTGCCGTCACTCAATCACGGCGAGGAAATTCGCATTGGTTTGCATCTGGCACAAGAAGAATTGGCCCAACTCTTGGGCGCATCCCGTCAACGGGTCAACCAAGAACTCAAGGCCATGGAACGCGAAGAAGCTCTTCGCATAGAACCGGGTGGTCTGGTCATTCGCAACCGGGAAGCACTGATGAAAATCAGTGCAGCGGAGTAAACACATGAGCAACTTTGACAATTTTGTCGGCACGCGCGAAGTCAGCGACTCGCACAGCTTTGATATCGCAGCTTTACAGACTTGGTTGTCATCCCACATGCAGGGCTTCCAAGGGCCTTTGCAAGTAGAAATGTTCAAGGGCGGCCAATCCAATCCAACTTACAAGCTCATCACACCATCCAAAAGCTATGTGATGCGCGCCAAGCCAGGACCTGTCGCCAAGCTGCTGCCTTCTGCTCACGCGATTGAGCGTGAATTTGCCGTCATGCGCGGCCTGCAAGGCACGGGCGTGCCGGTGGCGCACATGCATGTGCTGTGCGAAGACGAATCGGTCATCGGGCGCGCTTTTTATGTGATGGAGTTTGTGCAAGGTCGGGTGCTGTGGGACCAAGCCTTGCCCGACATGACGCGCGAGCAACGCCGCGATATTTACCTTGAAATGAACCGTGTCATCGCAGCCTTGCATGCGGTGGACCACAAAGCGCAGGGCTTGGAAAACTTCGGCAAGCCCGGCAATTACTTTGACCGCCAGATCGGGCGCTGGAGCAAGCAATACCGCGCCTCGGTCACCCAGCCCATTGAAGAAATGGACAAGTTGATGGACTGGCTTCCGGCCAACATGCCCGACAGCGCCCGCGCCGACTTGACCTGCATCGTGCATGGCGATTTCCGTTTGGACAATATGATTTTTCACCCTGAGGAGCCGCGCATTTTGGCGGTGCTGGACTGGGAACTCTCCACCTTGGGACACCCGTTGGCAGACTTCAGTTACCACTGCATGTCCTGGCACATACCGCCCGGCAGTTTCCGTGGCATCGGCGGTTTAGACCACGCGGCTTTAGGTATTCCGCTGGAAGATGAATACATCGATTTGTATTGCAAGCGCAGTGGCATCACCACGCTGGCCGAGTTGAAAAAAGACTGGAACTTCTACCTCGCCTACAACATGTTTCGCATCGCCGCGATTTTGCAAGGCATTGCCAAACGGGTGGAAGACGGCACAGCTTCCAGCGCACAAGCCAAAGCCTCAGGCGCAGGTGCAAGACCCATGGCCGAACTGGCCTGGTTGTTTGCACGTCGCCAATGATTTTTTACACATGACAGATTAACCGGAGAAAAAAAATGAATTTTGATTACACCGACAAAGTCAAAGACATGCAGGCACGCTTGATCGCTTTCATGGACCAACATGTTTACCCCAACGAAAAACGCTTTTACGAAGAAATCGCCGCCAACCGCGCCAAAGGCAACCCTTGGATTCCGACTGAAATCGTTGAAGAACTCAAACCGCTGGCACGCAAAGCCGGTTTGTGGAATTTGTTTTTGCCGCACAGCAAGCGCGCACCCGAAGGTTTGAGCAACCTTGAATACGCGCCGTTGTGCGAAATCATGGGCCGCGTGCCTTTCGCTGCCGAGGTGTTCAACTGCTCTGCGCCTGACACCGGCAACATGGAGACCTTCGAGCGCTACGCCAGTGAAGAACTCAAAGACCAATGGTTGGAGCCTTTGCTGCGCGGCGACATTCGCTCCGCATTTTTGATGACCGAGCCAGATGTGGCTTCATCGGACGCCACCAACATCCAGTGTTCTATCCGCCGCGATGGCGACCACTACGTGATCAATGGACGCAAGTGGTGGTCCTCAGGTGCCGGTGACCCGCGCTGTGCGGTTTACATCGTCATGGGAAAAACCGACCCTGATGCTCCCCGCCACTCCCAGCAAAGCATGATCATCGTGCCAGCCAACGCGCCCGGTGTGGAAGTGCTGCGCCCTTTGAGCGTGTTCGGCTACGACGATGCACCTCATGGGCACATGGAAGTACTGCTTAAAAACGTGCGCGTGCCGGTTGGCAATTTGTTGCTCGGCGAAGGCCGTGGTTTTGAAATCGCCCAAGGCCGCTTAGGCCCAGGCCGTATTCACCATTGCATGCGCACCATCGGTTGCGCCGAGCGCGCCCTCGAGCTCATGTGCAAACGCCTCAACAGCCGCATCGCCTTCGGCAAAGTGCTGTCAACCCAAGGCGTGTGGCACGAGCGCATCGCCGAGTCGCGCATCATGATCGAGCAAGCGCGTTTGCTGACGCTCAAAGCCGCTTACATGATGGACACGGTCGGCAACAAGATCGCCAAGTCGGAAATTGCCATGATCAAGGTGATCGCGCCTGTGATGGCCACCCAAATCATCGACTGGGCGATCCAAGCCCACGGCGCCGGTGGCGTGAGCGACGATTTCCCGCTGGCCTACGCCTACGCCCACCAGCGCACGCTGCGTCTGGCTGACGGCCCGGATGAAGTGCACCGCAATTCCATTGCCAAGCTGGAGTTGGCACGCCACATCGCCACCTTGCCGCAAGAAGTGGAAATGCCCGTCACGCGAGGCAGCTGAGAATGAACAAACACATGATCGATGTGTACTCGTGGCCGACACCCAACGGCAACAAAGTCCACATCATGTTGGAGGAATGCGGCTACCGGCTGGGCAAAGACTGGTTGGCGCATTCCATACACATCGGTCAAGGCGAACAGTTCACGCCTGAGTTTTTGACCATCAGCCCTAACAACAAAATTCCTGCGCTGGTCGATCCTGTCGGGCCTGATGGCAAACCCATCAGCCTGTTTGAATCGGGCGCCATTCTGCTTTACTTGGCCGCCAAAACAGGCAAGTTTTTACCCAAGTCTGACCGGGCGAAATTTGAAGTGTTGCAATGGCTGATGTTTCAAATGGGCGGCGTTGGTCCCATGCTCGGGCAAAACCACCATTTCCGCCAATATGCGCCCGAAAAAATTCCTTATGCAGTTGACCGTTACACCAACGAAGCCAAGCGTTTGTACGGCGTGATGGACAAGCAACTCGCGTTGGGCAAATACATCGCGGGCAACAGCTACAGCATTGCCGACATGGCCATTTACCCTTGGCTGCGCAACTGGAAAAACCAAGGCATAGATTGGGCAGACTATCCGCGTCTCAAAGACTGGTTTGACATGATTGACAGCAGACCAGCGGTGGTTCGTGGTTGCGCGGTGTTGGCGGATTTACGCAAACCCTTGCAAGACGATAAAAAGGCCATGGAAACCTTGTTTGGCAAGGCGCAGTACGAAAAGCGATGATTAAAACTGCCAGCCTATGCCTACCAAGCCGCCTTTGCCGACAGCAGAGGCTTTGAAAGAATCGCTGCCGATTTGTATGGAGCGTTCAGACATTTTGGTGTAGTTGTATTCGGTGTAGACATACTGAAACGGGTTGAGAAAGGTTTTGAACCCAATCCCGACGCCGTACCCGTCCAAGCTGAAATTGTTGGCGGCATCGGTGGTGTCCAAACTGGCATAAGACAATTTTCCATACACCATCGAACCATTTCGAATCAACTGCCCCAGCATCAGCGACCATTGGGCTTGGTTGTCAAAACCCATGCGCGTGCTAGATGTCAAGCCACTGCTGGTGTAGTAGTCCTGCCCCGCAGGATTGATGCTCAATAGATTTCTTTCATACGTCAAGCCCAGCACTTGGCGCTCGCTGATGGCGAATGTATAACCCGCACCCAGCACCAAAGGCATGCTCTTCGATGTTTGGCTATTCGTATACGCCCCACTGGTTGAGTAATTGGTCAAGGATGGCGTGACGCCCTGGTAACCAGTTGCGGCCTGCATATGCCAACCTAAAAATAAATTACTCTGCGCCAAGACGGGCGTTGCCATTCCACACCAAACGCCTGCGCAAATCCATATCAATTTCACAACCAGTTCCAATTCAAAAGCTCAATCTAGCCAAGACATACCCCTGTTTAAGGAGTTCGACCCATAGACCGACTTCTGAAGCTTGATCGCTCGTCAAATCAAGTGGCGCACAACTTGCATCTCCATCATTAACCATAAACGGTTGCGATATCTCGCCCAATAGCCTGTCAAAAGGGCTTTGGGCGGCAATGTCTTGCCGCTTTGGTCATTCAAGAGGAAAAAATATGCAGGTCAGATCGATCAGTGCGGCAAATAACGTCTATAGAGCTCCGGCGAAAACTTACAGCGTCGCCGAAGCCATGGCTGCGTTGAAATTAAACAGCAAGCTCAAGATCACACTTCGCGATACGCCAGCCAACATCACCAACAACTTGAATGCGCTCAAGAAGATACAAACACAAATCACCCAAATCACCTTGCCGAATGCCAACGACAAATTGAATATGAACGGTGCACAGCTCAAAGAATTTGATAAATTGCTGGCCAAGGTACCTGACAACACCTTGGTGCTGACCGACAAGTTCAGTGCGCTCAACACCAATATTTCCATCATGCGTGAGAACAACGCCAAAATAAACAAGATTATTTTGACGCCGTCGACTGACGCCACGGCCAAACAAACTATCTCTCCATGGGACTCGCAGTTATGGAGCAAATCGGTCAATGGCAAGTTTGAGATTCAAACCCAAGTCACGACCAGTGTCTCGGGTACTGCGACCACGCCCAGCAGCACAAACACCAATAATCAAAATTTAACGGTTCAACCGACCAATACCATCGCAAAATTCAGTACTTTTGAAGACACGCAGGCATTGGCCGCCAACTACATGGGCTTGAAAGCATTAGACGACATGGGTATGTTGACCGGTATTGAGGCGTTTAAAGGTTCATCTATCACCACGACCATCGCGCAAGGAAAAGCTCTGTCAGCACTCTTTAACAAATACTCCACCGAGTTCTATTTAAACATCAGAGACACCACCACCAATATTTCCAAAAATATTGATTTCATTTCCAGCAGTAACAAGAAGCTCACTGGCATCACCCAAATCGGCAACATCAAACCTTTGGAAATCACACGGGACCAAAACAGACAAGCTGACTTGGCCTTGTCAAAAATGAAAAATCCTTATTCGATCAAGTATGTCGGCTAAATAAACTATTTATCACTCATAAAGAATTCCAATATCGATATGCATATGCTTATAAATAATTACAAATGGCAAAGTCGTGATGAAGTGTTCAAAACACATCACAAAAAATTTACAAAGTCTTGAGTTGATAATCACAGATATGTCAAAGCTTCATTTGCAGCCGGCCAATATTCGCTCTGTCGCAGCCCTGTTTGTCATGTTGTTCGCGTTTAATTTTTTAAGCGCTTGCTCTGAGAACAAGTCGGACAAGGAGAGCAAGTTCATGCCTGTGCCTGACAAAATACAGGCAGAGAAACAACAAGACGAAGACTTGTTGAACCGTCGGGTCGAATCGGTGCTCAACGAAGGCATCACCAGCCAAGAAGGGCAACAAGAAGCCCCGCGCGCTTCTAAAGCGCGCCCGCCCAATTCAGGCAAAGAACCCATGCTCATGCTGGATAAAACCCTCAAGCCATTTGGTGAGTTGGTTTATCACTCGGACAAACTCGACTATTACGAATGCAAAGGTGTGGTGGCGCCGTGGTTCTTGGAGTTGGTGGTGGCTGAGATGAACTACTTCAACGAACTTGCAGATTTGCAATTTGTTGATCCCAAAACATGTATCGTGACATTTGCCACCGAAAAAAGTCTGACACCGGGGCGAATCAGTATCCAATTGTTCGAAAACATCAGACAGTTTGACCGCTGCATTCGCAATGAAGACTGTCCTGTCTTTCGTACTGTCAATTTCGTGCCAAACCAAAATGCCATTCACCGGTCTTATTTTCTGTCGGAGATCGGCCGCAAACTGGTGCAACACCATTGCGTGACTGACACGGGCAAATGGCACAAAGACCAAACCTGCTACACCATTGACTGATGGCGTGAAATACGTCGCCTGCAATGCTCAAGACCGGCTAACTGATGCCGATTTCACTTAGACGACTTCCCTCGCGCTTGGCCATGAAAAACTTTTCTCAATTTGTGTACCGTTTGTGTGTCGTGGTGACATTGACCACCGCTGGCGCCGCCTTGGCCAATGACCCTGCTCCCGCCAAACCTGCGGCCGAAGCAGGCGCGCCTAAAAAAGAAGAGAAAAAAGATGACGGCAAGGCCCCTGCGGCCAAAGAAGATCGGCCACGCAGAACATTTGAAGGCCAAGAGCCTTTGTTTTATTTCGATTCCAAACGTCGCCCATACATAGAGCCGTTTCACAAAACCGATGAAGAGGAATATTTCATTTGCCGTGGCGTTATTGGCGAGTGGTACCGCGAACTGTTGGCGCAAGAAGCGAATATGCTGGCTGAAAAAGATGGTCTGGACAAAGTCACGGGTTCAACCTGTGCCGTCAGACTGGTGGCTACCAACCATGGAAAAAAACTGCCTATCGTGTCGGTCGAGTTGTTTGTGAATTCAAATGTGATGCGCTCGTGTATCTTGGGAGATTCCTGCCCGCAATCGAGAACCGCGATCATGTATGTGCTGAACAAAACACTTTATCGCAGTTACTTCATCACTGACCGCGAGAAAAAAATTCGCCGCTATTACTGCTTGGACAACAAAAGCAATATTTTGGCAAAGGAAGAATGTTGGTACCACTTTTTTGACAAAGCCGCCAAAGGAAAACCTGCCGCTGGCGGCGGGCACTGACAGCTGGCCTGCCCGGAGGGGATCGAACCCCCGACCCACAGCTTAGAAGGCTGTTGCTCTATCCAACTGAGCTACGGGCAGTCACCATAAAAAAAGGCCCAACGGGCCTTTTTTCTGAATGGTCGGGGCGATAGGATTCGAACCTACGACCCTCTGGTCCCAAACCAGATGCGCTACCAGACTGCGCTACACCCCGATACACAGATTCTAACCGCACAGCCGCATGCACTTTGGCTGCATGCATTTTCTTGCAGTCCCCTTGGGCAATAATCACTGACAGATCACATCCATGCAGGTGTCATGCAGCTCAGTCAAGCCAATCATCAGGTGTCGCCTCCTCATATTGATATTCCACGGCAGTACAACGCTGCAGCGGACTTGTTGATGAGACACCACAGCAGGTCGGAGAAAGCCGCTTACATAGATTCCCACAACGGCAAGCAACTGACTTTCTTACAGCTCAACGACCAAGCTCACCGCTTTGCCCAAGGCATGTTGCATATGGGTTTGCAACCTGAAGACCGGGTTTTGCTCTGTATGCACGACGGGTTGCACTGGCCGGTGGCTTTTTTAGGCTGCATTTTGGCGGGCGTGGTACCCGTGGCAGTCAACACCTTGCTGACCTCGCAAGATTATTTGTACATGTTGCAAGATTCCCGCGCCCAAGCGCTGCTGGTATCTGCACCGTTATGGCCGGTGTTTGAGCCCATCATTTCGCAATTGAAGCAACCGCTAAAAATCATCAGCGATAAAACCAACACGGCTCTTGGTGGCACAAACATAGACGACTTGATAGAGCATCACGAACCATTGCCCTGCGCCGCGCCCACCTTGGCTGACGATGTGTGTTTTTGGTTGTACTCCAGTGGCTCGACGGGTTCTCCAAAAGGCACAGTGCATTTGCACAGCCATTTGATCCATACCGCCGAGTTATATGGCCGTGGTGTGTTGGGTGTGCGCGAGGACGATGTGGTGTTTTCTGCTGCTAAATTATTCTTTGCGTATGGACTGGGTAATGCCCTGAGTTTTCCTTTGACGGTGGGTGCGACCACGGTGTTACTGGGTTCGCGCCCCACACCTGCCGATGTATTTCATGTGCTGCAGGCGCACCGGCCCACGGTGTTTTATGGTGTCCCAACCTTGTTTGCCGGATTGCTGGCATACGCGCCACGCCCCGCAGCTTCGCAGATGAATTTGCGAGTGTGCACCAGTGCCGGAGAAGCCTTGCCCGCAGAAATTGGTCACAAGTGGCAAGCCGAATACGGTGTTGAGATTTTGGACGGCATAGGCTCCACGGAAATGTTGCATATTTTTCTCTCCAACCAGCCGGGTCGTGTGCGCTATGGCACCACGGGTCACGCAGTGCCAGGTTACCGGCTCAGGCTCGTGAATGACGAAGGCACAGAATGTGCCGATGGAGAGTTGGGCGAATTGCAAATCAGCGGACCGAGTGCCGCTCTGATGTATTGGCACAACCGCGAAAAAACCAAACATACTTTTGCCGGCGAATGGACACGCAGTGGAGACAAATACAGCCGTGATGCAGATGGCTATTACACCTACGGCGGACGCAGCGACGACATGCTTAAAGTAGGTGGCATTTATGTATCGCCCTTTGAAGTGGAGGCCTCATTGATGACGCATGTCGCAGTGTTGGAGGCCGCTGTGGTGGGTCACGCGGACGAAGAAGGCTTGGTCAAACCCAAAGCCTTTGTGGTGCTCAAACAAGGCCATCACGCCACCGAATCCGAATTGCAAGCCCATGTCAAAGGCCAACTGGCGCCCTACAAATATCCACGCTGGGTCAATTTTTTGAACGAATTGCCGAAAACGGCCACAGGCAAGATTCAGCGGTTTAAACTGCGTGCATGACAGCAACCCCTCTTTGCTCCCTTCTTTGGAGAACGCCATGACTTCGCGTCGACAAGTACTGACCCAATCCGCTGCCCTGATCGGCGCTGCCTCAACCGGGCTGATACTTCCTGCCCGCGCCCAAAGTGCAAAAATTCGTGTTGGTCTGATGCTGCCGTTCACAGGCACCTTCGCACAACTGGGTATCGCCTGTGACAACGGTTTTCGTATGGCCTTGGAAGAAAAAGGTAACAAACTTGGCGGCAGAGAAATTGAGTATTTCAAAGTTGACGATGAATCAGAGCCTTCAAAGGGTGTCGAGAATGCCAACAAATTGGTGCAACGCGACAAGGTAGACGTGTTGGTCGGTACTGTGCACTCTGGGGTTCAAATGGGGATCCACAAAGTGGCGCGTGAGACTGGCGTGCTGTGCATCATCCCTAACGCAGGTATGCATGCCGCCACGCGAGCGCTGTGCGCGCCAAATGTATTTCGCACCTCATTCACCAACAGTCAACCCACGTTGGCGCTGGGCAGAGTCATGATGCAAAAAGGCCATAAAAAAGCCGTGTGGATCACTTGGAAATATGCCGCAGGAGACGAAGCGGGTGAAGGCTTCAAAGAAGGATACTTGGCCGCCGGTGGCACGATCGTCAAAGAACTGGGTCTGCCTTTTCCCAACGTGGAGTTCCAAGCCTTGTTGACCGAAATTGCCTCCATCAAACCAGATGCTGTGGCGTGTTTCTTTTCTGGTGGCGGTGCTTCCAAATTCATACGCGATTACGCCGCCGCCGGCCTCGCAGGAAAAATCCCTTTGTATGGCTCCGGTTTTTTAACCGAGGGCTTGTTAGACGATGAACTTGCACCTTCAGCACAAGGTATCGTCACCACGTTGCACTACAGCACCTCATTGGCCACCAAACGCAATGACGCATTCCGATTGGCCTATGCCAAAGCGTACAAAATGCAACCCGATGTCTACGCTGTTCAAGGCTACGATGCAGGACAGTTGCTGATCCAAGGTGCGGCTGCGGTTAACGGTGACTTTTCCAAGAAAAAAGCCTTGTACGTCGCCATGGAAAACGCAGTGATTGACAGCCCTCGCGGCAAATGGACCATGAGCAAAGCGCACAATCCTGTGCAAGATATGTATGTGCGAGTGGTCAAAGGCAAAGAAAACGTGGTGCAAGGCGTTGCCGCCAAGGCATTGTCAGATTCTGGTGCTGGTTGCAAGCTGGGCTGATGGATTTCGCCAACTTCTCTATTCAACTGCTCAACAGTGTTCAGTACGGACTGCTGCTTTTTTTACTGGCGGCCGGACTCACGCTGATTTTTGGCATCATGGGAGTGGTCAATCTCGCGCATGGAAGTTTTTACATGCTCGGCGCATATTTGGCTTACGCCTTAACAGGCGCTTGGGATAATTTATTTCTGGCCGTGTTGGCTGGCGCCATCATTAGCCTGCTGCTAGGTTGGGGGCTGGAAAAAATGCTATTCAAACATTTTTATAAGCGCGACCACTTAGACCAAGTGCTGCTGACTTTTGGTTTGATTTATATATTTGAAGAAATTAGATCGATGGTGTGGGGTGACGATGTCCATAATGTCGCGATTCCGCAGTCGCTGAATTGGTCAATCAGCCTCACTGACACGCTGTCCTATCCGGCATACCGTTTATTCATGCTTGCAGTGTGCTTGTTGTTGGCCTTGGGTTTGTGGCTGCTCATCAGTCGCACCAAAATCGGCATGAAAATTCGTGCAGGGGCATTCAACAGCGACATGGCGCAAGCCATGGGTGTGAATATCGTGCGTTTGCACGCCCTGGTGTTTGCCTTGGGGGTGGCATTGGCGTCGGTCGCAGGCATGTTGATTGCACCGCTGTCCAGCGTCTACCCGAACATGGGTTCGCAGGTGCTGATCATGTGCTTTGTGGTGGTGGTGATTGGCGGCATCGGATCGGTTCGTGGCGCATTGACCGCGGCATTGTTGGTCGGCTTGGTCGACACCTTTGGCAAAGTGCTGTTGCCACAATTCGCCAGCATGCTGGTGTATGTGTTGATGGCCTTGGTATTGCTCTATAAACCCGAAGGCTTGTTCAAACAATGAGTACTCCACAGGCCCACTTAGAAACCTTGCCCGTCAGCATCAAATTATTTTTGATGTTTGCATTTGTCGCCTTGCTGGCATTTCCTTTTGCCGAACAAGATTTTTACACCCAGATGGTCACCCGCATGATGATTCTGGCCATCTTCGCCATGAGCCTGGATCTGTTGCAAGGCATCACCGGTTTGGTGTCTTTGGGACACGCAGCATATTTTGGATTGGCCGGTTATGTAGTGGCCTACTTGTCACCCGCAGACGCTGGTGCCCATTGGCTGATTGCTTTGCCTCTTGCCATGCTGGCCTCTGCCTTGGCTGCTTTGGTGATTGGTTTTTTTGTGGTCCGCACGCAAGGCATTTACTTCATCATGGTCACCATGGCGTTTTCACAAATGCTGTATTTCCTGTTTTTTGACAACAAGGCTTTGGGTGGGTCTGATGGTGTTTATATCAACGTACGACCCGCAGGACTGGGCTTGGATCTTGAAAACAAATGGGTGCTGTACTACTTCACTCTGGCTTGCATGGTGTTGACCTATGCATTTTTGCGCCGCTTGTTGTGGAGTTCATTTGGCAGAACCTTGAATGGCATACGCTTGAATGAACACCGTATTCGCGCGCTGGGCTATGCCAGCTTCAGTTACAAACTCACCGCGTTCACACTGGCGGGTGCGCTGGCCGGTCTTGCCGGTTTTTTGTGGGCCGCGCAAAGCGGTTATGTCAACCCGGAACTCATGGGGTTTCACATGAGCGCACACGCCATCATGATGGTGATTTTGGGCGGTATGGGCAACGTGGCTGGTGCCATGATAGGTGCGTTTGGTTTTGAACTCTTTTTACATCTGTTCAAAGATTTACCAAAGATCGGCAATGTTGATTTAGGCAAACACTGGCAGCTATGGATGGGCTCCTTGATTGTGTTGGTGGTTGTGGTCGCACCTCAAGGGCTGATGGGCTTGTTGCGCAGAAAGCAGGCCACCAATGATTGAGCCATTGTTACAAGCCCGTGGCTTGAGCAAGCGCTACGGCGGCTTGCTTGCGGTCAACGACGTATCGTTGTCCTTGTATAAAAACCAGTTGCACGCGGTTATTGGTCCCAACGGCGCCGGCAAAACCACCCTCACCCATTTGCTCAGTGGCGACGTGCCTGCAACAAGTGGCGAGTTGTGGCTCAAAGGTAAAAATGTCACAGGCTGGCCACACCACCGTTTGTCATTGCTTGAGCTGGGGCGAAGTTACCAAAAAACCAATGTTTTTTTTGCATTGACTGTGTGGGATAACTTGATGCTGGCAGCGCAATCGCGCCATGCCTTGGCACCCTACAACCCCTTGTCTTGGCTTGGCAACGCTGCATCAAACACGTCGGTGCGTGAACGTGCAGAGCGAGCCCTGCAATTGACCGCTTTAGCACCAGTGCAAAAACTGGTGGCGGCCAACCTCAGCCATGGCGTGCAGCGTCAATTGGAAATCGCCATGGTGCTGGCCACCGAACCTCAGGTGCTGCTGCTGGATGAACCTCTGGCCGGTATGGGTGCAGCAGAAGCAGAATCCATGGTGGCGTTGCTGCATCAATTAAAAAAAGAGCATGCCATGTTGCTTGTAGAACACGACATGGACGCTGTCTTCGCGCTGGCAGAAGTGCTCACTGTGATGGTCAACGGCACGGTGATTGCAACAGGCACGCCTAACGACATCCGCGCCGATGCCAAAGTGCAAGCGGCGTATTTGGGTGAGGAATTGGCATGAGCAAGCCATTGCTGCAAGTGAGTGGGCTCAACACCTTTTACGGTGCCAGCCATGTGTTGCGCGATGTGAATTTCAAAATCGCCCGCGGTCAAACCATTGGGTTGATGGGGAGAAACGGCATGGGCAAGTCGACTTTGCTTAAAAGCATCACCGGCCTGCTCAAACCCCAAAGCGGGCGCATTGAGTTTCATGACGCGGCCATACACACGCAAACACCTTACGCCATCGCCATGATGGGCATGGCCTATGTGCCTGAAGGGCGCGGTATTTTTGGCACGCTCAGCGTTCATGAAAATCTGGTCATGTCCGAACGCGCCGGTGTGCGCGGCCAAAGGGACTGGACTTACCAACGTGTGCTCGACACTTTCCCGCGTTTAGGTGAACGCTTGCAACACGGCGGCCAGCAACTCAGCGGCGGTGAACAACAAATGCTCAGCATCGGACGGGCCTTGATGACCAATCCCGATTTGCTTTTGCTGGACGAAGCGACAGAAGGTTTGGCGCCTTTGATCGCGCAAGACATATGGCGTATCTGTGAGTTGATTTCCAAGTCGGGCATCAGCACCGTCATCGTCGACAAGAACTGGCAGCACGTGACGCGCATCACGCAACGCAATCTTATTTTGGTCAAAGGCGAAGTGGTGTTTGAAGGCAGCAGTTCTGAACTTTTGGCGCAGCCAGAATTGCTCAATCAGCATCTCGGGGTTTGATGATTTCTAGTTCACGCACACAGGTAGCCATCATTGGCGCTGGACCTTCCGGTTTGTTGTTGGGCGCATTGCTGCACAAAGCAGGCATTGAACACACCATCATTGAGCGCCAGTCCCCTGCCTATGTGTTGGGTCGCATTCGCGCCGGTATTCTTGAACAAGTCACTGTTGATTTATTGCACGAAGCCGGTGTAGGCCACGGCGTCGATAGCGGCGGCACGGTGCACCACAGCATTGAACTTGTGTTCAAAAATACGCGCCACCCGATTGATGTGACCGGTCTTACCAACGGCAAGGTGGTGACCGCGTACGGACAAACCGAAGTCACACGCGATCTGATGCAACACCGCAGTCAACTCGGTTTGCCCACGGTGTATGAAGCTGCCGATGTGCAGTTGCACGATTTCGATGGCAAGCATCCCAGCGTCACTTACACCAAAGATGGTGTTCGCCATTCACTGCAATGCGACTTCATTGCCGGTTGCGACGGGTTTCACGGCGTGGCGCGCGCCAGTGTGCCCAGGGACGCGATCACCGAATATGAAAAGGTGTATCCGTTTGCATGGTTAGGCGTGCTGGCCGATGTGCCGCCTGTTTCCAGTCACGCGATTGTGTATGCCAACAGCGACCGCGGATTTGCGCTGTGCTCGATGCGCAGCATGACACGCAGCCGTTATTACGTGCAATGTCCAAGCAACGACAAGCTCGAAGATTGGAGCGATCAGCGCTTTTGGGACGAGATACGCCGACGGCTTGACCCTGAAATGGCCGAGCGCATGCAAACCGGTCCTTCCATAGAAAAAAGCATGGCACCTTTGCGCAGCTTTGTGGCTGAGCCCATGCGATTTGGAAGATTGTTTTTAGCAGGCGATGCAGCGCATATCGTTCCGCCCACGGGTGCTAAGGGCTTAAACCTCGCGGCTGGTGATGTCAAATATTTAAGCAGTGCTTTGATTGAGCACTACAAAGAAAACAGCGATGCGGGCATTGACCATTATTCGCAGCGCGCGCTTGCACGTATATGGCGCGCCGAACGTTTTTCATGGTGGTTAACCACATTGATGCACCAATTCCCCGAGAGCGGTGCTTTTGGTCAGCGCATGCAAGAAGCTGAATTGGACTATCTGGTGAAAAGCAAAGCCCTATCAACTTCTTTGGCGGAGAATTATGTGGGTTTGCCTTTGGATTTTGGCTAACTCATTCGCGTCTGCCGAATAAGCTTGCACTAAGATCTACCCACACAATCTATAGGTAGATCACCATGTCCGGCAACACCACTCGCTTCATACCTTCCGACCAAAGCCTGCGCGGTGTTCGCGTCTTGAGCGTGGCACTCAACCTGCCCGGCCCCGCCGCCGTCATGCGGTTGGCAGACATGGGCGCTTCGTGCACCAAACTCGAACCGCTGCCGCCCAAAGGTTTTCCCAAAGGCAGTAGCAGCGACCCCATGGGCTTGTACGCGCCGCATGCATATGCGCAATTGCACGAAGGCGTGAAAGTGGTGCAAGCCGATTTAAAGTCCGACAAAGGACAAGCCAAACTGCATGGCTTGCTGGCTAAATCAGATGTATTGATCACTTCATTTCGTCCATCAGCCTTGAAGAAATTAAGCATAGATTGGACTTCGCTGCATGCGAAATTTCCTTCCTTGATCATGGTCAGCATCGTTGGTGCCAAAGGCGCTGCCGCTGAAATTCCAGGTCACGATTTGACCTATCTTGCAGCCAACGGTTTGGTCAATGGCTTGAATTTGCCGTCCACTTTGTTTGCCGATATGGCGGGTTCATCGCTGGCGGTGGAAGCGGTGTTGAAAGCGCTGTGGCAACGCGCACGGCCTGTGCGCACTCACGGCAAAGGTGTGTTCCACGAAGTGGTTTTGGAAGACGCGGCAGCTTATCTGGCATTACCGCGTCACTGGGGGTTGACCTTGCCCAAAGGCAGCGTTGGCGGCGCGCACGCAGGCTATGCGGTGTATGCGTGTATCAAAGGGCGAGTGGCCGTGGCCGCATTGGAGCCGCACTTCGCGGCGCGATTGGCAGAAGTGGCAGGTATCAAAGCCGCCAAGCCGGGACAAGACCTGATGGTTTTGCCTTCGACGCGGTTGAAGCTCACTGAATTTTTTGCGGGTTTGACGCGCAAGCAAATAGACGCGTTGGCCAGCGGACATGATTTGCCCTTACTGACCATGACTTGAATTACTTCTGTTTGCGCGGCGGCAAGCCGGTGTGCTGCGTCAACATCTTGCCGGGCGAAGCCTTGACCCGCCCAGTCGTCACAGGCGAAGTTTTGGCGGTCGCAGCCGTGCTGTTTTTGCGACGGCTGCTGGTGTAGCCCTCGGTGTTCAGCGGCTGAAAACGCGGTATCAAATGTTGTTTGCCGTTGCCAATCAAATCTGCCCTGCCCAAAGCTTTGAGTGCTTCGCGCAACAACGGCCAGTTGTTCGGGTCGTGGTAGCGCAAAAACGCTTTGTGTAAGCGGCGGCGTTTTTCACCGCGCACAATGTCCACCGCTTCGCTGTCGCGCCCTACCCGCTTGAGCGGATTTTTGCCCGAGTGGTACATGGCTGTCGCCGTGGCCATAGGGCTGGGGTAAAAGGTTTGCACTTGGTCGGCGCGAAAACTATTTTTCTTCAACCACACGGCCAAATGCATCATATCTTCATCGCGCGTGCCGGGGTGGGCTGCGATGAAGTATGGAATCAAATACTGTTTCTTGCCAGCCTCGGCGCTGTATTTGTCAAACATTTGCTTGAAACGTTCATAGCTGCCAATGCCCGGCTTCATCATCATAGACAGCGGGCTGCCCTCGGTGTGCTCGGGCGCAATCTTCAAATAACCACCGACATGGTGGGTCACCAGTTCTTTCACGTACTCAGGGCTTTCGACCGCCAAGTCGTAACGCAAGCCCGAACCGATGAGGATTTTTTTCACACCACGCAAGGCGCGCGCTTTGCGGTAGAGCTGTATCAGCGGCGCGTGACTGGTGTTGAGGTTTTGGCAAATGCCGGGAAACACGCAACTGGGTTTGCGGCACGCGGCTTCAATCTCAGGCGTTTTGCAACCGATGCGGTACATGTTGGCGGTGGGGCCACCCAAGTCGCTGACCACGCCGGTGAAGCCCGGCACTTTGTCGCGTATGTCTTCAATCTCGCGCAGGATGGATTCTTCGCTGCGGCTTTGAATGATGCGGCCTTCATGCTCAGTGATCGAACAAAACGTGCAACCGCCAAAACAGCCGCGCATGATGTTGATGCTGAAGCGAATCATTTCCCACGCGGGAATTTTCGTCTCCGCATCGTGACCGCCTTTGGCGTCTTCGTACGCCGGGTGCGGACTGCGCGCATACGGCAAATCAAACACATGGTCCATTTCGGCGGTGGTCAGCGGTATGGGCGGCGGGTTGATCCACACATCGCGAGCGGTACGCCCTTCGCCGTGCGATTGCACCAAGGCGCGCGCATTACCGGGGTTGGTTTCCAAATGCAACACGCGGTTCGCATGCGCGTACAACACCGGGTCGGATTTGATTTGCTCGTAAGAAGGCAAACGAATGACCGAGCGTTCGCGCGGCGGCACTTTCAATTTTCCTTTGCCTTGCAATGCAGGGTTGGGTACAAATTGCAAAGGTGAAGTGGTGAAACCGGGGCTGGATGTTGCGCCTGTTTGACCTGCAGCTAGAGCTATTGAAGCGGACTTTGCCAACAATGCCTTGTCAGTGGAAGCTGCTCCGTCTTTGCTGAATTGCAAAGTGGCTGCATCCGCCACCGCTTGCGCTTCGTCTTCGCGTGCACAGGTTTCGCCTTGCGCTTTGGCCTGATCGCTGACCATCAAATACGGGTTCACATGCGCCTCTATGCGCCCGGGTGTGTCGACTTCGGTGGAGTCAATCTCAAACCAATCGGCGGGCGCTTCGCGCACCAAATAAGCCGTGCCGCGCACATCGGTGATTTGCGTGATGGGCTCTTTGGCTGCGATACGGTGCGCCACTTCCACCAAGGCGCGTTCAGCGTTGCCGTAGAGCAGCAAATCGGCTTTGGCATCGATCAAGATGGAACGACGCACTTTGTCTTGCCAATAATCGTAATGCGCAATGCGGCGTAACGACGCTTCGATGCCGCCGATGATGATGGGCACCGCTGGGTAAGCTTCGCGGCAACGCTGGCTGTACACCAACACGCTGCGATCAGGCCGCTTGCCACCAACACCGCCTGCCGTGTAGGCATCATCGCTTCTGATCTTGCGGTCTGCTGTGTAGCGGTTGATCATGGAGTCCATGTTGCCCGCGGTCACGCCGAAAAATAAATTGGGTTGACCCAATGCCTGGAAAGGCTCGGCGCTATGCCACTCCGGCTGGGCGATGATGCCCACGCGAAAGCCTTGCGCCTCCAACATGCGACCGATGACCGCCATGCCGAAACTGGGGTGGTCCACATACGCGTCACCAGTCACCAAAATGATGTCGCAACTGTCCCATCCGAGTTGCGCCATTTCAGCGCGGCTCATGGGCAAAAACGGTGCTGTGCCGAAGCGAGCCGCCCAATACTTTTTGTAACTGGTCAGAGGTTTGGCGGCGCGATTGAAAAAGGAGACGTCTATAGGGGCGTTCATTAGCCCTCGATTCTAGGTGGAATGCAACATTTGATAGCGGGCTCATGACATGGCCGTTTTCCAGAGAGTGTCATTGACCAGCAAACAGCGTCAATCAAACTGCCATTGGTATTTAAGTTCGTAGTATTTGCTGGGTTGCATGTCCACCATTGGGCGATCAACCCAAGCGGACAAGTTCGGGCACCAGTATTGCCTGTCGTATTCATCCAAGCAGGGGCGTTCAATGACTTTTTCACCAAACCACTGGCCCCAAGACACATTCAGAATCTGAGTCGGCGAGATGTCAAACGTTTTGGCCATGCCAAAAAAGCTTGATTTGGAAATCGTCAATTTATCGGCCTGCATACCAGAGTCATGACCGACAGATAACAACCATTGTGTGCGTGGTTCCATGTAGTTCAATATCCAACGTAAACGTGCAGTGCGCGGCGTATAAAACTTAACCAAGCGATGGGAAATACTTGTGTCATAAACAGAATAGGCAACGTCCGGAACACTAAAAACACTCCTGCCTGAACTTTGCGTAAAACTGCCGTGTTCTTTCCCGGCATAGAAATCACTCAATACGGGATAACGCAGCATGGTTGAATCTGCCTTGCGACCAGCAAGAGTCGTTGGACAGATTGCCTGTGCTCTTCTTCTCCTGCTAACGCGATCGGATGGTGCAAGAGCCATCCCAGCATCCAGAAAAATTTGCACAGGCGCGCCATGTCACCTCAACTTGCCCACTGGTGCCAATGCACGAGACAGATTGGCTTCGCCTTTGCCGTAAATAGCTTTGTTGCAACCAATGTTGGTTTTAGAGCAGGCCAAGGTGCTGTAGGTTGCTGTGTCGAGCATGATGGAAGCCGTTTGGCTGGCGTTCAAGTTGGGAAATTTGCTGCGCACGATAGCCACATAACCGGCTACACGAGGCGCGGCAAACGATGTGCCATCAGCTTGGTTGACGCTGTTACCGTTGATATCGACTTGACCACTGTTGAAAGGCGTGGTGCCACTGGCCACTAAAAAACGGCTGCTGACATCGGAATCGGTCCCCGCCTTGTTGCTGTAACTAGCGATTTCCGCAGGAGCACTGAGAGAACCCGCCTGATTCAGTGCCCCGACGATGAGTAACCGTGGATGGATGTTGGAGTCCTTGGACAAAAACCAGTTCAAGGGTTCTTGCTCTGACAAAATTCTGTCATTGCCGGCGGCTTTGGTGATGACCGCATCTGAAAAAATAAATTGCGTCAATTGACCATTTAAACCTGCATCTTTCATGCGGTTGATCGTGGATACAGAAGAACCAGCATAAGCTGTGCGGGCTTGCAACAATTCAGCCGAAGTCCAAGGTCGTACGGATTGGTCTCGGCCAATTAAGGCAGACATATTGGCGGTATAGCTTTGGTTCACCACCCCTAATTTGATCTTGTTTCCGTAAGAACCTGTTTGATCGCTGTTGAGTTGATTGAAAAAAATATTAGTGGCGTAGGGGTTAGCCACGATGTTTAAGCCATAAAAATTAGCTGCTGGCGCATACCGGTAAGCCAACAACCCGGTGATAACGCCGTGCTGCTCAGTCAAAGAGTCTTCAATCAATACATTCACATTTTTGCCGGTCCAACCTGCTTTCCAAGCATCGATAACTTCATCCAACGGACGGGAAATGACTGGCCCGGGACACGCACCTACCGTACACGGGGTGCGAGGGTCGGTTAAGCGTTGGCCCCAAAAATAAATGGGGTTAGGTGGCTGCCAATTGCCTGAGTCGGTATCGTATTGACTGGCAAAACCAGGCCCTTTGTTGTCCAATGCTGCTGCATTCAAGTCAAATGTTCCGTAGTCGATCTGAATTTTTTTATCTGTGTTGGATGCGGACTGCAATGTGGCTGAGGTGCCACCGCTTCCACCACAAGCTTGTAGTACAGACAGGCATACAACTAAGCCAATGGGTTTGGACACATTCACCCCAAAAAATAAACTTTACTTTTTGGAATGTATTATTTAAAAGTATATAAATCTGTATTTAATATGCAATTAGCATACATTTATGCATACAAATTTTTGACCATCGCTTGGGTTTAATAGCTTTGAAAAAAAACTTCAATTGATGAATGACATGCACGGACTGGGACCCAGACGAGAAGTAATCAAACCCTGGGTGCACCTGAACCCACAATGACCCTAATCAGCACCTACCGATTCATTCAACCGCGGCGTTGTCTGACTGTTTCGTACAAGCAAATACCGCTGGCCACAGACACGTTCAAACTCTCCACGCCGCCCGCCATGGGAATACTGACCAGCTGATCGCAGGTCTTGCGTGTTAACTGCCTGAGGCCGCTGCCTTCCGCGCCCAATACCCAGGCAGTCGATATTTTCAAATCCACGTCATAAAGCGTTTTCTCGGCATCGTCACTGGTGCCGGTGATCCAAATATTGCGCTCTTTCAATTCGTTGAGCGTGCGCGCCAAGTTCGTCACCATGAAATACGGCACGGTCTCGGCCGCGCCACTGGCCACCTTGGCCACGGTGGCGTTGATGCCCACAGCGTGGTCTTTGGGCGCAATCACCGCGTGCACGCCTGCACCGTCAGCCACGCGCAAACATGCGCCCAAATTGTGCGGGTCGGTGATGCCATCCAGCACCAAGATCAACGCCGGTTCGTCATCCGGCAATGCCTCCAGGCATTCATCCAGAGACTTGGCAATATCAATCGCATGCACCCGCGCCACCACGCCTTGGTGGCCGTGGTTACCGGCCAACTGCGCCAACCGCATGCCGTCTGCCTCCACCAATTTCACTTTGGCTTCTTTGGCGCGCTCTTGAAACTGGCGCATACGCGCGTCTCTGCGTGTCGGGTCGAAAAACACTTCGATGACCGACGCTGGCGTGGTTTTCAGTCGCACACCGACTGCATGAAAACCGAACAAAACTTTAGGGCTGGAGGCCATTCACTGCTTTCTTTGGGGTGTGCATGTGAAGCATGCACACCGGTTCACTAAACGCTTGGGGGCTGCTTGATACGCACAAGGCTTCAAGCCGCAGGGTCTGCCAAATGCCGCAGCGGGTGCGCATGCACCGGCCACGCGCTTTGGAAAAACGGTGTCACCATGTCCGCGCTGATATCTTCCAAACGCAGTGGCTGCCACTTGGGCGCATGGTCTTTGTCCACGGCCAGCGCGCGTATGCCCTCTACCGTGTCGCTGTGCGCTGGGCCGCGCTGCAAATGCGCCGGGTGAAAACTGTGTCTCACCATGTCACGCTCCATGCGCAATTCATCGGCTAGCCCCATGTGGCGCGCACGCCTTATTTGCTCCAAGGTCACGGCCAGCATCAGCGGTGAGCGTTTGCGCAAAGCTTGCAATGCAGCGGCTGACAATTCATCTGTGCTTTGTGCCAATGCGCTGACCATGGTTTGCACATCGGCTAAAGCAAACACGCTATTGAACTGCTCGTTCCACCAAGCTGGTGTGTGTGCTTTGGCCGCTTTGGTGGCGTCTACATACGCTTGAGTCAGTTGCTGCAAAGCGCTGTCTGCGTTTTGCCAATCCATGTTTGGCAAGTTGTCCCACAGTGCGGGTAAATCTGCGCTTGGGCACAGCACATCGGCCAAGCCTGCGAACACGGCTTCTGCGCCGTTCAACATCTGCCCGCTTAAACCCAAGTACTCGCCTAATGCGCCTTGGCAGCGGCTGAGAAAATAACCGCCGCCCACATCCGGGAACAAACCGATCATGGTCTCGGGCATGGCCATTTTGGTTTTGTCGGTGGCAATGCGCAAACTCGCGCCTTGCGCCAAACCCATGCCGCCGCCCATGACCACGCCGTCCATGAACACCATGCATGGTTTGTTGTAGCGATGAATCAAATGGTTGAGCGCATATTCTTCGGTGAAAAAATCTTCCAGTTGCGGGTCACCGGCCAACGCAGCTTGGTGAAAAAACCGAATATCGCCGCCTGCGCAAAACGCACCGAACGCGCCCTCACGCCCCATACCGCGCATGGCCACGGCCTTCACTGTGTCATCCGATTGCCAGGCCAGCAACACCTGCGTGATGTCGCGCACCATGGACAAAGACAAGGCGTTCAAGGCCTTGGCGCGGTTGAGTGTGATCAAGCCTACGTGTCCACTGACCTGCGCCAACACATCGCCGCTTGGCAATTCAAACTGTGCTTGATTCATTGCGTTGCCTCCAACTTGCATATTCGTTTCCTGCCAGTGCGATCAACACCAGACTGCCGCCCGCCATCACCGCTTGTGCTGGGGCTTCACCCTCACCTAACCACGCCCAACTGATGCCGAACAACACCTCCAGCAACGCCAGCAAGGC
The DNA here is from genome assembly GCA_027488735.1 of Comamonadaceae bacterium. Classification (GTDB taxonomy): domain Bacteria; phylum Pseudomonadota; class Gammaproteobacteria; order Burkholderiales; family Burkholderiaceae_C; genus Limnohabitans. The sequence goes on from JAIYBB010000004.1 coordinate 483,508, forward strand.
CACTTCATGCGGCTTTAACACTTGCGAACTCCACACTGCCAAAGTGCAAGGCAGCGCCAATTGAAAAATGCCGAGCAAGGCCAGCCATTGCATGTCTGTGGCCGTCGCCGCTGAGGGGAAAGCCAGCGGCGCAGTGAATACACAGGACAACACCGCGCCTATCAAAATGGCCGGCAACATGTTGGTGTGCGCCACATCTGCTTGACGGGTTTTCATGAGGTTCCATTGCACCGAACCTGCCATGGGCACGCAGGCTGCGACCAACATGCCTTTGAGGTGCTGACCGTCGTCGAGCTGAATTTGCGACACAAACATATAGCCAATGCCGACCGCTGCCAATGCAATTGCGCACCAGGTCTGGCGCGACAAAGCCTGTCCGCCCAACAAGCGGTGCAGCAAAGCGGTGAGCAAGGGGCCGAGCGACAAAGTGATGAGCACATTGGCCACGGTGGTCATGGCCATGGCCAGCATGAAAGCGGTGAACATGACCGACCAACACAAACCTGAAAGCCACAGCGTGCGTGAACTGAATGCACGCAAACGCCACACCTTGCCGCGCGTGGCAAGGGTTAGGCCAACGACCAAACTGAGGGCAGTGAAAAAACTGCGCCAGAACGTGACTTCAAAACCCTGAGCCTGTGTGATCTGGCGCGACACCACACCGGCAACCGACCACAGCAAGGTGGCCAGCACCATCAGCCCCAAGGCTTGTGCATGACTCAGCTTGTTGTCCATGGCGCGGGTGTTCAGCCTTCGCGGCTGGCGCGCTTGCGCTCGTGCTCTTTCAAATGACGTTTACGCAGTCGCACGCTCTTGGGTGTGATTTCGACCAACTCGTCGTCTTCAATGAACTGCACGCCGTACTCCAGCGTACATTGGATGGGCGGTGTGATTTTGATCGCGTCTTCTTTGCCGGAGACACGGAAGTTGGTCAACTGCTTGGTGCGTGTGGCGTTCACCACCAGGTCGTTGTCGCGGCTGTGAATGCCGACGATCATGCCTTCATACACCGGGTCGTTGGGCTTGACGAACATACGGCCACGGTCATCCAGCTTGCCCAAGGCGTAAGTGAAAATTTCGCCGTCATCCATGGAAATCAGCACGCCGTTTTTACGGCCACCGATCTCGCCTTTGTGCGCTTCGTATTTGTCGAAGATGTTGGAGATGAGGCCTGAACCACGGGTCAAGTTCAAAAACTCGGTGGTGAAACCAATGAGGCCACGCGCTGGGATGCGGTATTCCAAACGCACACGACCGCGTCCGTCAGATTCCATGTTCACCAAATCGCCTTTGCGCTCGCCCAAAGCTTGCATGACGCCGCCTTGGTGTATTTCTTCAATATCAGCGGTCACCAACTCGATAGGCTCGCAACGCTCGCCGTTGATCTCGCGGTACACCACGCGCGGTTTGGATACGGCCAGCTCGTAGCCTTCGCGGCGCATGTTTTCCAACAAAATGGTCAAGTGCAATTCACCACGGCCGGAGACTTCAAAAATGCCGTCTTCGTCGGTTTCTTTCACTTTCAAAGCCACGTTGTGTTGCAACTCTTTTTGCAGACGGTCCCAAATTTGACGGCTGGTCACGTACTTGCCTTCGCGGCCTGCCAGCGGCGAGGTGTTGACGCAAAAGTTCATGGTCAACGTGGGTTCGTCCACTTTCAACATGGGCAGCGGCTTGGGGTTCATCGGGTCGGTGATGGTGACACCAATGCCGATGTCGGCGATGCCGTTGATCAAAACAATGTCGCCGGGACCAGCTTCAGTGGCTTGAATGCGGTCTAGGCCTTGGAATTTCAACACCTGGTTGACCCGGCCTTTGACCGGTGCACCGTCCACACCTGCAACAACAACCACGTCCATGCCGGGTTTGATGGTGCCAGCGCTGATGCGGCCTACACCGATGCGACCAACAAAAGTAGAAAAGTCGAGCGCAGAAATTTGCAACTGCAAAGGTGCGGCCGGGTCGCCTTGCTGCGGCGGCACGTGTTTCAACACGGTTTCAAACAGCGCTGACATGTCCGGGCCCCATTGCTCGCCCTGTTCGCCTTCAACCAATGACGACCAGCCGTTGATGCCGGAGGCATACACCACGGGGAAGTCGAGTTGTTCGTCATTCGCGCCGAGTTTGTCAAACAACTCAAACGCTTGGTTAATCACAACGCTAGGGCGTGAACCGGGCTTGTCAACTTTGTTCACCACGACGATGGGCTTCAAGCCCAAGGCCAATGCTTTCTTGGTCACGAAGCGGGTTTGCGGCATCGGGCCTTCTTGCGCATCGATGAGCAAGACCACGCCGTCGACCATGGACAAAGCGCGTTCGACTTCACCGCCAAAGTCCGCGTGTCCCGGTGTGTCGACGATGTTGATGTGTGTGCCACTCCAGCTGACTGCGCAGTTTTTCGCCAGAATGGTGATGCCGCGCTCGCGCTCAATGGCGTTGTTGTCCATGACGGTATCCACCACTTTTTCGTGGTCGGCAAAGGTGCCGGATTGACGCAGCAACTGGTCAACCATGGTGGTTTTACCGTGGTCAACGTGGGCAATGATGGCGATGTTTCTAATTTGTAAAGTCATGCAGCACTCTCGAGTAAGGATTGGATTTCTTGGGGATTGAGTAAACGTTCGGGTATGAGTTCGCCGGCACGCACGTGTGCGGTGCCAAGCAATGAATGTGGGTTGCTGCCGTACACAGCCACTTGGGCGTGGTCAGGCCAGTCGCCCCTGCGGCGCAAACCGCTTAAAAAGCGCCCTGCATCTTCGCTTGGCAATGTGATGGCTTGATGACTGTCGAGCAAGGCGTCCACCGGCAACAAAGCCGTGTGGCGTTTGTCTTCAGGCCAGGCTTCCAAGTCTGTCAGCGAGACGCAGTCTTTGGCCACGAACACACCGCTTTGCACACGCCTTAGAAAAGACAAAAACGCACCGCAACCCAGTGCAATGCCAATGTCTTCGCCCAGCGTGCGTATGTACGTGCCTTTGCTGCAACGTGCGCGCAAAGCCACGCTGCGCACACCCCCCACTTCGGGCAATTCATTCAATTGCAATTCGTAAATGGTGACGCGCCGTGGTGTGCGCTCTACGTCCACGCCATCGCGCGCGTACTCGTACAAAGCCTTGCCATCTTTTTTCAAGGCGCTGTGCATGGGCGGCAGCTGCATGAGTTCACCGGTGAACAGCGCTTGCACTTGCTGCAATTTTTCCGGGGTGAAATCCACCGGCGCTTCGGCGATGACTTCGCCTTCAGCGTCAGCGGTGGTGGTGCGTTGGCCTAAGCGCAACACGGCTTCATAGGTTTTGTCGGCATCCAAATGCAACTGGCTGAATTTGGTGGCTGCGCCGAAACACAAGGGCAACACGCCGGTGGCGAGCGGGTCCAGCGTGCCGGTGTGACCGGCTTTTTCGGCGCGCAACAACCACTTGGCTTTTTGCAAAGCCTGGTTGCTGGAGAGTCCCAGCGGTTTATCTAGCAACAACACCCCATGCACGGGACGCCGTTGCACCCGTGTGCGTGGCGAGTTCATGGTCAATCGGTTTCTTTGGCGCGGGAGGCGACGGCACGGGCGATCAACGCGTTCATATCGGCTGCGCGCTCGGGTGTGCGGTCGTATTGGAAATGCAAAGTAGGCACGGTGTGAATGTGTAAACGTTTGAACAAACCATTGCGCAAAAAACCGGCGGCTTGGTTCAAGCCTTCGGCGCAAGCTTCAGAGTCTCCGACCAACACACTGAAAAACACTTTGGCGTGGGCGTAGTCGGGCGTGACTTCTACCGATTGGATCGTCACCATGCCCAGACGCGGATCTTTGAGTTCGCGGATCAATTCCGACAAATCACGCTGGATCTGGTCGGCGACGCGAAAACCGCGATGGGGGGTGGACGATTTCTTGGCAGGCATGCAGGTTGTTTAAATCGTGCGGGCGATTTCCTTGATTTCAAAGAACTCAAGTTGGTCGCCCTCTTGGATGTCGTTGTAGCCTTTGAGGTTCAAACCGCATTCGAAGGTTTCTTTGACTTCGCGAACGTCGTCTTTGAAACGTTTCAAGCTTTCCAACTCGCCGGTGAAGACGACCACGTTGTCGCGCAACAAACGCAGACGCGCATTGCGACGCACAACGCCGTTGGTGACCATACAACCGGCGATCGCGCCGATCTTGCTGATGCGGAAGACTTGGCGAATCTCGGCAATGCCAATGACTTCTTCTTTTTTGTCCGGTGTCAACATGCCTGACATGGCGGCTTTGAGTTCGTCTACCGCGTCATAAATGATGTTGTAGTAACGGATCTCGACGCCATTGTTCTCGGCGAGCTTGCGCGCACCTGCGTCTGCTCGGGTGTTGAAACCGATGATGACCGCTTTGGATGCGATGGCCAGGTTGATGTCGGATTCGCTGATGCCGCCGACGGCGCCATAGACCAATTGCACCCGGATTTCTTCGTTGGTGAGTTTGAGCAAGGAAGCAGCCAAGGCTTCTTGCGAACCTTGCACATCGGCCTTGATGATGATGGGCAGGTTTTTGACTTCGCCGGAGCCCATGTCGGTGAACATGTTTTCCAGTTTGGCGGCTTGTTGCTTGGCCAGTTTGGTGTTGCGGAATTTACCGGCGCGGTAGGTGGCGATTTCGCGCGCACGGCGCTCGTCGGACAACACCATGAATTCGTCACCGGCTTGCGGCACTTCGGTCAGGCCTTGGATTTCCACCGGAATGGAAGGACCCGCCGACTTGATGCTCTTGCCGTTTTCATCCAACATGGCGCGCACGCGACCGTAGGTTTGACCGGCCAGCACCACATCGCCTGTTTTCAACGTGCCGGATTGAACCAGAATGGTGGCGACAGGACCGCGGCCTTTGTCCAAGCTGGCTTCGATGACCAAGCCTTTGGCCATGGCGTCGATAGGCGCTTTAAGCTCCAACACTTCGGCTTGCAACAGCACTTGCTCGAGCAAGTCGTCCACGCCTTGACCAGTTTTGGCGGACACGGACACAAAAGGTGCATCACCACCGAATTCTTCGGGGATGACTTCTTCGGCCACGAGTTCGCTTTTCACGCGGTCGGTGTTGGCATCGGGTTTGTCGATCTTGTTGATCGCAACCACGATAGGCACACCGGCAGCTTTGGCGTGTTTGATCGCTTCTTTGGTTTGCGGCATGACGCCGTCATCAGCAGCCACCACCAGAATAACAATGTCAGTGGCTTGGGCACCGCGCGCACGCATGGCGGTGAACGCCTCGTGACCGGGCGTGTCTAAAAATGAAATCATGCCGCGCGGTGTTTCCACGTGGTAAGCGCCAATGTGTTGGGTGATGCCACCGGCTTCGCCGGAAGCCACTTTGGCGCGGCGAATGTAGTCGAGCAGCGATGTTTTGCCGTGGTCAACGTGACCCATGACAGTGACCACTGGCGCGCGGGTGAGCGACTCGCCATGGTGTGCGGAAGCTTCGTCTTCGGTGAACGCTTCAGGGTCGTCGAGCGAAGCGATGACGGCTTTGTGGCCCATCTCTTCGACCACGATCATGGCGGTGTCTTGGTCCAGCGGCTGGTTGATGGTGACCATCTGGCCCAGCTTCATCAACTGCTTGATCACTTCAGACGCTTTCACGGCCATTTTGTGAGCGAGTTCGGCCACGGTAATGGTCTCAGGCACATGCACTTCGATGATGCGCGCTTCCACCGGTGCGGCTTGAACCGGGGTGTCATCGCGGTCACGTTCGCGTTTACCGCGCGGACCACCGCGCCAGCTGTTGCGGCCAACGCCGCCACTGGCGTCGCCACGTGTTTTGATTTCTTTCTTCTTGGCCTGTTCGTCAGCCCAACTGGAAGACAGCTTGGCGCTCTTGACTTCTTTTTGGCCTTCTTTGGTGGTGTTTGAGCCAGCAGGTTTGGCACCGGGTGCGGTGCTGCCTGAGGCAGGTTTGTGCAAGGTGCCTTTGATGGCTTTGGGGTCCGGGGTGGCTGCTTTTTCGGCAACCACAGGTTTTTTCGCAACAAGCACCTTTTTGGGCGCATTCATCATTGAGCGAATGGCTTCTGCCTCGGCCAATGCTGTACGACGACGTGAATCCAAGTCTTTGGCACGAGCGGCATCTTCCTCTGCGCTGGCTTTGGCTGCAGCTTCACGTTCTTGAGCAGCGACTTGAGCAATGGCTGCTTGTTCAGCAGCCTTGTCTGAATCTGCATCCAAAGCGGGAGCGGCGGCAGCGGATTGGGCTTCGCGCTCTTTAGCTTCTTGCGCTTCGCGCAGACGGCGTTTTTCAGCCAACTCTTCTTCTTGACGACGGATGAATTCGGCTTGGCGGCGAGCTTCCTCTTCTCGTCTGGCCAATTCAGCCTGGTCGAGAATGGGCGCGGCTGGCGCTAGGTCTGGCGCTTGTTCTTCGGGTTCTGTGGCTTCAGATTCGTCACGCTTGACGAAGGTGCGCTTCTTGCGAACCTCGACCTGAATAGTGCGGGCTTTGCCAGTGGCATCTGCCTGCTTGATTTCAGACGTGGATTTCTTCACCAGCGTGATTTTTTTACGCTCAGGCGAGTCAGTTCCATGGCTGGCTTTTAAAAAGCCCAGCAATTTCTGCTTGTCTGCATCGGTCAGTGGATCAGCAGATGAAGACTTTGCGACACCCGCTGATTTCAGCTGTTCAAGCAGCGTGTCAGGAGATTTTTTGAGTTCCTTGGCAAACTCGGCAACCGTTGTGATGGTCATCTGTGGTGTTCCTCTTCATGACCGTTACGCTTGACCCGCGAACCAGTGTTCGCGCGCCTTCAGGATCAAAGTTTTTGCTTCCTCTTCAGACTGACCGGTGATGTCCACCAGCTCGTCCACCGCTAAATCGGCCAAATCGTCACGGGTGTGCACGCCACCCATGGCCAGTTTGGCAATCAACTCCGCATCCAAGCCTTCAAGGTCTCGCAAATCTTGAGAGACTTCCTCAACGCTTTCTTCCATGACAATTTCCATGGTCAGCAAAGCATCTTTGGCACGGGCGCGCAATTCGTTGACTGTGTCTTCGTCAAAGCTTTCAATTTCCAGCATTTCCTGCAAGGGCACGTACGCGACCTCTTCTAAGCTGGTGAAACCTTCAGCAATCAATATGTCTGCCACCTCTTGGTCCACGTCGAGTTTGGCCACAAACAAGGCGCGCAAACTCTCCGTCTCGTTCGCAGATTTTTGGGCAGATTCGGCGGCATCCATGATGTTGATTTTCCAGCCGGTCAAGTCTGAGGCCAATCGAACATTTTGGCCGCCACGTCCGATGGCCTGGGCCAAGTTTTCATCGTCAACCACCACATCCATGGCGTGTTTTTCTTCGTCCACGACGATAGATGACACATTGGCTGGCGCCAATGCGCCGATGACAAACTGCGCGGGATCTTCGCTCCACAACACGATGTCTACGCGTTCGCCGGCGAGTTCGTTGGTGACCGCATTCACACGCGTGCCGCGCACGCCGACACAGGTGCCGATCGGATCTACGCGTTTATCGTGAGAGATAACGGCAATCTTGGCGCGGGAACCGGGGTCGCGGGCGCAAGATTTGATCTCGAGCAGGCCTTGTTCAATTTCAGGAACTTCTTGGCGGAACAGCTCGATCATGAACTCAGGAGCAGAGCGAGACAAGATGATGGGTGCACCGCGCAAGGTGGTGTCTACTTCCATGATCATGGCGCGCACCCGGTCTGCATTGCGCAAGTTTTCCTTGGGGATCATTTCGCTGCGACGCAAACGGCCCTCGACGCGTCCGCTCTCAACAATGATGTCGCCTTTGTCCATGCGCTTGACGCTGCCGACAAAAATTTTGTCGCCACGCGCCAAAAAGTCTGACAACAACATGTCGCGTTCTGCATCCCGAATTTTTTGCAAGATCACTTGCTTGGCGGCCATGGCGCCGATGCGACCGATGGGCAGGGACTCCACGCTTTCTTCGATGTACTCGCCCTCTTCTACATCAGACAAACGCTCTTTGGCGTCCATCAGCATTTCTTCAGCATCCGGATTTTGCAAACCGGCTTCGTCGGGCACGACCAGCCAACGCCGAAAGGTTTCGTATTCACCGCTGTCGCGGTCCATGGCAACGCGAATGTCTACGTCACCTTGGTAAAGCTTTTTGGTGGCTTGCGCCAAAGCAGACTCAACTGCCCCAAACACCAGGTCACGCTCGACGTTTTTTTCGCGGGAGATGGCATCCACCAGCATCAGCATTTCGCGGTTCATGATTCATTACTCCTGTTCTCAGCGGGCCTTCTGCCCTTGAAATTCACAATAGGCGCCAGCCGGGCGTCACGCAATTCACTCAAAGTGAACTGCAACGCTTGCACTGGCAAGTCTTTTTTAACCCTGGCAGGCCGCATTCCCGGCTTGCTAGTCGGCTCATCACGCCAAGTGATTTGCCATGTCTGGGGGGTGTCTGTGGTTTCCAACACGCCCCTGAATTTTTTTCTGTTGGCAGCTACCAAGCCACCTGCCGCCGCCCCCATGGGCGCTTTCAATGTCACGTCGATTTGCTCACCGACAAAACGCAAAAAATCGTTTTCTGAACGAAGTGGCCGGTCTATGCCCGGGGAGGAAACCTCCAGACGGCTGTAGGCTGTGCCTTCAACTTCAAGCACAAACTGCAATTGCCGGGTGACTTTTTCACAATCCTCCACCTGAACAAACTGTTCAGGTTGTTCGGCTTGCCAAGGCAAATCAATGGTGATGCGCAACAAGCCGCCGGCTGAGCGTTCAACTTCTACCAGTTGGTAACCCAGCCCGCTGACGGTTTGTTCAATGATGTCTTGCAATGCCACCGCTTTTCACCCGACCAAAAAAAACGGGCGGTTGGGATGTCCGCCCGTTATCGTTCATTTGCTTGCTATTGTAACCACTAAACAGCCGGTCTGGCCAGCCCCGAAAAAGACGCGGCCAAGAGACTGCGCGTGTAGTCAGACTGTGGCGAGCGCATCAATTGCTCAATGCTGGCCGACTCCACCAGTTGCCCATCCTTTAAAACCAGAACATGGTGCGCCATGGCCTGGATCACATCGATGTCATGGGTGATCAGCAAATAGCTCAGCCCCCGCTCTCGTTGCAGGCGTTGCAGCAGGTCAAGAACTTGCTTTTGAATAGACACGTCGAGTGCACTGGTGGGTTCGTCCAGCACCAAAATGCGCGGTTGCACAATCAGCGCCCTGGCAATGGCCAAACGTTGGCGTTGTCCGCCTGAAAATTCATGAGGGTATCTTGCCAACAAGCTGGGAAACTGCGTTTCATCCATGCCGACCTCTTGCAATGCTGCCAACACCTTGACCTGGCGGTCCAAGGCGTTAAGTCTTGGCGCATGCACCAACAAGCCCTCGCCGACAACTTCCTCGACCGTCATACGCGGCGACAAGGACGAAAAAGGGTCCTGAAAAACCACTTGTATGGCGCGACGCAGGGGTAAATCTGCCGAAGCATTTCTTTGCCAAGCTTGGCCTTCAATATGCAATTGGCCTTGGAAAGGCAACAAGCCCAGCGCTGCCAAAGCCAATGAAGATTTCCCCGAGCCAGATTCACCAATGATGCCCAGTGTCTGGCCCTTGCAGATTTGAAAATCTGCTGATTGCAAGGCCACAAATTCAGCTCGACCAAACCAACCTCGCCAACCTGAGCGAGGTACAGGATAAACCACACGCAAACCTTTGGCATGCAAACACACCGGCGCATCGTCAACCGGTTCGAACACATTGCGCTCGGGTTGGCTGTCGACCAAGCGACGGGTGTAAGGATGCTGCGGGTTACTCAACACACTGTTGACTTCGCCTTGCTCGACCACATAGCCCCCTTCCATGACCAGCACACGGTGTACAAAACGCCGCGCCATATTGAGGTCATGGGTGATCAACAAAATGGCCATGCCATGCTTTTGTTGCAAGCTGTCGAGCAAATCCAAAATTTGTCCACGCAAAGAAACGTCCAACGCAGTGGTGGGTTCGTCAGCGAGTAGCAGTTTGGGCTCCCCGGCGATTGCCATGGCAATCATGGCGCGTTGGCGCTGACCGCCCGAAAGTTGGTGCGGATAACTGTTGACGCGTCGCGACGGTTCTGGAATTCCGGTGTCGTTGAGCAATTCAATGGCGCGCTGCCATGCTTGATCGCGGGTCAGGCCCTTTTTCAATTGCAATACTTCGCTGATTTGGTCGCCAATGGTGAACAAGGGGTTCAACGCGGTCATGGGCTCTTGAAAAATCATGGCGATATCGCCGCCGCGCACGCCAAGCCATTCGGCTTCGCTGAAACGTTGCAGATCTCGGTCCTCGAAACGAATATCGCCTCTTACCCATGCCCCGCGCGCCAGGCCCAGCAAGCTGAGGGCTGTGACAGTCTTGCCAGAGCCTGATTCACCCACCAAGGCGAGTTTTTCGCCAGCTTTTATGTCGAAGGACACACCGTGTACAACTTCACGGCCTTGAAAAGACATGTGCAAATTGTGGACCTTGAGCAGATGACTCATGTCGCAGACTCCTGGCGCAATTTGCGTGGGTCCAAGGCATCGCGAAGAGCATCTCCCATGAAGGTCAGCAACAACAGTGTGACCACCAAGACGCCGAAAGTGGAAAGAGATATCCACCATGCATCGATATTGGTTTTGCCTTGCGACAAGAGTTCGCCCAGACTCGGTGTGCCGGGCGGCACACCCAAGCCTAAAAAGTCCAGACTGGTCAGGGCCAAAATGGCTGCACTCATGCGAAACGGCAAAAACGTGACCACCGGTGTCATGCTGTTGGGCAACACATGCCGCCAAATAATGGCCCAATTCGACAAGCCCAAGGCGCGGGCAGCGCGCACATAGTCCAACTGGCGGTTGCGTAAAAACTCGGCGCGCACATAGTCGGACAAACCCATCCAGCCAAACAAACTGAGCAAAATCAACAGCAGGCTGACGCTGGGCTCGAACACCGCTGAAAAGATGATGAGCAAATACAACTCCGGCATAGCGCCCCATATTTCAATGAAGCGCTGCATGGCCAAGTCTGTTTTGCCGACAAAAAATCCTTGTATCGCGCCGGTGACCACACCCAGGATGGTGCCGGTGAAGGTGAGCGCCAGCGCAAACAGCACCGACACCCGAAAGCCATATAGCAGACGCGCCAGCAAATCTCGGCCGCGGTCGTCTGTGCCCATCCAGTTGTCTGCGGACGGAGGTGCCGGGTTAGGTTCCTTGGCAAAGTAATTCAAGGTGCCGTGGTGGTAAGGATTGAGCGGGTAAATCGCCCAGTTGCCAGGCTGTTTGAACTGCTGGCGGATGAACGGATCGAAATAATCGGTCGGGGTTTCAAAGTCACCGCCGAAAGCTGTTTCGGGCGGATTTTTCACAATCGGGAAATACAGCTTGCCTTGATAACTGGCAATCAATGGCTTGTCGTTGCTGACCAATTCAGCCGCCAAACTGACGACGACCAACACCACAAACAAAATCAAACTGACGAAGCCCAAGCGGTTGCGCTTGAATCGACGCCACGCCAACTGGGAAGGGGAAAGAGAAACAGTCGCCATGCGGGTCAATCAAATTTCACGCGCGGGTCCACCCACACGTAACACAGGTCACTGATCAACTTGGTCACCAAACCAATCAGAGTGAATAAATACAAAGTGCCCAGCACCACCGGGTAGTCACGCCGCATCACGCTTTCATAGCTGAGCAAACCCAAACCATCCAAAGAAAACAAGGTTTCAATCAGCAAAGAGCCAGCGAAGAAAGCGCCTATGAAGGCCGCCGGAAAACCGGTCACTAACGGAATCAGTGCATTGCGCATCACATGCTTCCACAGCACCTTGCGCTCAGACAAACCTTTGGCACGCGCGGTCAGCACATATTGCTTGCCAATCTCTTCCAAAAACGCGTTCTTGGTCAGCATGGTGGTGACGGCAAATGCGCCCAGCACGCTGGCCGTGACGGGCATGGCGATATGCCACAGGTAGTCCACCACTTTGGCACCCATACTCAAAGATTCCCAATTGCTAGAGGTCAGACCGCGCAAGGGAAACCATTGCAGTTGACCGCCAAACACCACCAGCAAAGCCACACCGAGCACAAAGCCGGGAATTGCGTAGCCAACCAACACCACCAAACTGGTCAAGGTATCAAACCGAGTACCGGCGCGCACCGCTTTGGCAATGCCCAAGGGCACAGACACCAGATAGCTCAAGAAGAAAGTCCACAAACCCAAACTGATGGAAACAGGCAACTTCTCTTTCACCAGTTGCCACACATCTTTGGGATAGAAAAAACTTTTACCTAAATCAAAGCGTGCAAATTGCCCCAGCATTTGCATGAACCGCTCCAGCGGCGGTTTGTCAAAACCGTAAAGCGTCTTGATTTCGGCAATGCGCTCTGCATCCACGCCTTGTCTGCCACGGTAACCGGCGCCGCTGACCGCTGCGCCCTCGCCGCCCGAGTCACGGCCTTGCAATTGCGCCACCATTTGCTCGACCGGGCCGCCGGGCACAAACTGAATCACCACAAAAGTCAGCAGCAAAATGCCAAACAGCGTGGGAATCATCAACAGCAAGCGCTTGATTATGTAGATCAACATGTCATTCGTGTCCAACAAGATTGGCGGTGCTGGCCCACCAGGTGGATGTGACCCAGAACTCAGGCTGGTAATAACGCGGCGTGAGGTCTGGCTGCTCGAAACGACCGGCGCGCCAAGCCACCCTGTGCACGCTGCCGTACCAATGCGGCACCGCGTAATGACCGTGGCGCAGCACCCGGTCTAGCGCCTTCAAAGCCGCCACCAATTGCGGGCGGGTTTGAGCGGCAACCACTTTGTCGAGCAAGGCATCGACCGCCGGGTCTTTCACGCCGATGACGTTGCTTGATCCTTCGGTGTCAGCGGCTTTGGAACCGAAGCGCTCGAGCAATTCAGTGCCCGGGGCTTCACTGCCGCCAATGCGGTTGCTGATGATTTCAAAATCAAATACATCCATGCGCTTTTGCAGCACTGCAAAGTCAATCACTTTGTAGTTCACTTTGAAGCCGAGTTTTTCCAAATTTTTCGCGTAAGGGGTGACCACCCGCCCCATGGATCCGGAGTTGTCCAAAAACTCCAAGGTAAACGCTTCACCTTTGGAATTTCGCAAAGCGCCGTCCTTGTATGTCCAGCCTGCTTGCTGCAGTAAATCGCGGGCCAAGCGCAAATGGTCTCTGAGGCTTTTGCGAGATGCTGGGTCTAAGCTGGTTTCTGGTGGCAATGGCGCAGGTTCATTGAATACGTCTGGCGACAATTTGCTGCGCAGCGGTTCCAGTACTGCCAACTCGTCAGGCTCAGGAAAACCCTTGGCCTCAAAGTCGCTGCCCACAAAGTAACCGCGCACCCGTGTGTAAGCCATGTAGAACAACTGGCGGTTCATCCATTCATAGTCCATGGCCAAGGCAATCGCCTGGCGCACCCGCTTGTCTTGAAATTTGGGCAAACGCGTGTTGAACATGAAGCCTTGAAAGTCCCCGGCATTGCCGTGTTTGAGTTCTTTTTTGATCAAAGTGCCGTTGTCAAATAACTTGCCTTTATAGCCGCGCGCCCATTCGCGCGCCACAAATGCTTGTATGTAATCAAATTCACCGGCCTTGAACGCTTCAAACTGCGCAGTGGTGTCTTTGTACATCTTGTAGTTGATCCGGTCGAAATTGAACATGCCTTTGCGCACACCCAAGTCGCGTGCCCAGTAGTTGGGGTCGCGCACGTATTCGATGTCTTTGCCAAAATCAACTTTGCCGATGGTGTAGGGACCAGAGCCGATGGGCATGTCTGTCACCACCTGGTCAAGTGGCTTGTCCGCCCCCCATTTGTGGCTGAATACCGGCATGCCACCCACGATCAAGGGCAGTTCTGCATTCGCTCGTTTGAAGTCAAAACGAACTTCGCGTTCGCCGATCACAGTCAATCCTTTGACTTCACTGAAGTAGGTTCGAAACTGAGGTGCAGCTTGCTTGCTGGTTAAACGCTCAAAGGAGAATTTCACGTCAATCGCAAGCACAGGGTCACCGTTGTGAAAACGTGCCAAGGGATTGAGCTTGAAGGTCGCCGACAACTTGTCATTGGCCACACTGACATCATCTGCCAGCAAGCCATACGCAGTGGTCGGCTCATCAAAATTACCCACCAACAAGGTCTCCAGCATCAAACTGCTCAATGCAGGTGGCGCTGTGCCTTTCAACGTGAACGGGTTGTATTTGTCAAAGCTAGACGCTCTGGAAGGTGCCACCATGGCAATGGTGCCGCCCTTTGGCGCCACTGGGTTGACATAGCTGAAATGCTTGAACCCAGCGGGGTATTTGATATCACCAAATTGGGCGTAGGCATGCGCTGCCCAGGATGGCTGAGCCAGCAAAAACAACATCAGGGTCAAAATAATTCGCATGCGACAATTCTGCAAGATTTTTCAGGAGCTTCCACGTGACGCAAAAAACAGGGTTTTTGGCCGGTAAAAAACTTTTGATCACCGGTGTGTTATCGAACCGTTCGATCGCATACGGCATTGCCCGCGCTTGCCATGCGCAAGGCGCTGAGCTGGCATTCAGCTACCAAGGCGAACGTTTCAAAGAACGCATCAGCGAGTTTGCGGCTGACTTTGGCTCCTCTTTGATTTTTGACTGCGACGTGTCCAGCGACGAACAAATCACGGCCCTGGTCTCCGGTTTGACCGCCGTCTGGCCAAAGTTGGACGGCTTCGTGCACGCCATCGGTTTTGCCCCGCGCGAAGCCATCGCCGGAGACTTTCTTGAAGGCCTCAGCCGAGAGGCTTTTGCCATTGCCCACGATATCAGTGCTTACAGTTTTCCCGCCATGGCCAAAGCTTTTTTGCCCCATCTCAATGACAACGCCTCTTTGTTGACACTCACTTATTTGGGTGCCTTGCGTAATGTGCCCAACTACAACACCATGGGCTTGGCGAAGGCCTCTTTGGAAGCATCCGTGCGCTACATGGCCGAATCACTGGGCAGCCAACGTCGCGGCATGCGTGTCAACGGCATCAGCGCCGGTCCGATCAAAACATTGGCTGCCTCCGGCATCAAAGGCTTTGGCAAGATTTTGGATGTGGTGGCGACGCAGTCACCCATCAGGCGTAACGTGACCATCGAAGATGTTGGCAATGTGGCAGCGTTTTTATTGTCTGACCTGGCCGCAGGTGTCTCTGCCGAAATCACCTATGTCGATGGAGGCTTCAGCCAAGTAGTACCTGGTATCGCTGAGTGATGATTGGTTCGGGGCTGTGATGACAGCTTCTTCAAGTTCCGAGGTGATGCCGACTTATTTGCAGAACGCGCCCGCTAGGTAAGCGGCGACTGGACATCCGAGGACAAAGCACTGGCAGCCATCTTGGCCACTTCTCTGGCGGGCAAATGCTTGAGTTTGTGATCGCTCCAGACCTGTCGCCATTTGCGCGCTCCTGGCTGCCCGTGTCTTAAACCCAGCATGTGTCGAGAGACAGAGAACCAAGCCACGCCCTGAGCAAGCTGTGTCTCCATGTAATCCACCATCAGCGCTTCAACCTGATCACGAGATTTGGCCGGCGTATGGTGACCTGATTCGGCATCCCACTCGGTCAATAGCCAAGGGTTGTGGTAGGCCTCGCGCCCAACCATCACGCCATCGAGTTCAGACAAATGCTGGCGGATTTGCGGCATGGAAACAATCCCACCATTGATCACAAAAAATAACTGAGGAAAGTCGTTTTTCAAGCGCCGCACCCAATCCGGCTTCAGTGGTGGCAGTTGTCGGTTTTCCTTGGGCGAAATACCTTGCAGCCATGCATTGCGTGCGTGCACTATGAATGTTTTGCAACCTGCTGTGGATACTGTGCCCACAAAATCTCTGACAAATTCATAACTTTCAACACGGTCAATGCCGATGCGATGCTTGACCGTCACAGGCACGTCCACCACATCCAACATGGCTTTGACGCCATCTGCCACCAATTGCGGTTCTGCCATCAAACATGCACCGAATGCGCCCCGCTGCACACGTTCAGAAGGGCATCCACAGTTCAAATTGATTTCGTCATAGCCCCATTGCTCGCCCAATTTCGCCGCTTTGGCCAAATCAGAGGGTTCAGAACCACCCAATTGCAAAGCCACGGGATGCTCTTCAGGGTGGAAGTCCAAATGGCGCGGTTGATCGCCATACAGCAAGGCACCCGTGGTCACCATTTCTGTGTAGAGCAATGCCTGATCTGACAACAATCGGTGAAAGTAACGGCAGTGCTTATCGGTCCAATCCATCATCGGCGCAACGCTCAATGGGTGCGGCTTACAAAGAGGTTGGTTGACGGGGCTAAATGGCATCTGCTAAAAAAATGATGGGTTTACGTGCCCGATGAAAATTCCATGGAAAAAATAAGGTTTTTGAGTGAGGCTGGCTGTCGTCACTCACCAACTGAACGGTAGTATAAAAGCACTCTGGCTTGAAAAAAAGTGAAGTTTTGAATAAAAACCGCAGCATTGAATCAGAATTTTTGTAATTCTTTTCTATTTTGTGAACCGGCTTAGTTCGAATCTTTTTTTAAATTATCCGAAGTGTCGATTTTCGACACTGAGAATATGCACAAAACCTTTAAGCTGTGCTTATTGATCGAATTTGTTTATACCGGGTGAATGGTGCAAATTGAACGGCTCTCAGCCAACACCGTGAAGGGTAAATTCAAAGGCGATTACAAGATTTGGCTAACTATTTCAAGAAGTACTCAGTTTTTTGTTTTTTCATACAAATGATTTCTCTCCAAAGTCATGGCTAAAGATTGACTGGCCCACAAAGCCAGGATGACATTTGTTTTTTGAAAGGAAGTCAAAATGACCGAGTCTCAAGTTCAATTCGCGTTATCCAATGCACATTTGAATGCGGAATTTTTAATTGCAATCGCAAACGGTGCACGGGTTGAAGATTTCAACATTCCTGAAAATACTTCAGATATCAATGTGTTTTTGATTGATATCCTCAAAGGAAAATATGAAGCCAAAGTGACCCGCAAGCCCACTAAAAGAATGGTGAATGGTTTTTGGGTTAATGCACCTGAAACAGTGTTGCCGTCGAAAGAGAAATACTATGTCTCACGCCCTGATTTGCCTAAAAAATTCATTGAAACCAAAAATTGCAACGAGTTCACAGACAGACATTATTTGAACATGGGCTTGGTATTTCTAAATTCGCAAGACGCTATTGCCAATGCAAAAGCCATGTGCTTGATTGATCCTGCTGGCCCTGTACGCTGACGCAGTATGCTGCAATAGCATGGCACTTAACTTTGCTGAGTGCGCTTTGGGGATTTCAAGCCGTCTGATGGGCACCAGCCTGGTGCCCATCAGATGGCATCAGCATCACCCCATGTGCAAACCGCCGTTGCAGGAGAAATCTGCACCAGTGGTGAAACCTGATTCATCGCCGGCCAACCATCCCACGATGGAGCCAATTTCTTCGGGGGTGCCGAGTCGCTTGACCGGAATGGTGGCCACAATTTTTTCCAAAATTTCTGGTTTGATGGCTTTCACCATGTCAGTGCCGATATAGCCCGGGCTCACGGTATTCACGGTCACCCCTTTGTTGGCCATTTCTTGTGCCAAAGCCATGGTGAATCCGTGCATGCCCGCTTTAGCGGCGGAGTAATTGGTTTGACCCGATTGGCCTTTTTCCCCGTTGACGGATGAAATTTGGATGATGCGTCCCCAGCCCTTTTCCACCATGCCCGGCACGACTTGTTTGGTCACGTTGAACATGGCGTTCAAGTTGGTGTCGATCACCGCTTTCCAGTCTTCTGGGGTCATCTTTAAAAACATGCGATCCCGAGTAATACCGGCGTTGTTCACTAAAACATCAATCACCCCATGCTGCTCTACCGCCTTGGTGAAAGCCAGCGTGGTGGACTCCCAATCGGCCACATTGCCCACTGATGCATAAAAGGTGTAGCCCATGGAATTTTGCTCGTGGAGCCATTTGTCAAAATCTCTGCTGGGTCCGCAACCCGCAATGACCTTGTAACCCATCTTGTGAAGACGCTGACAAATCGCGGTTCCAATGCCGCCCATGCCGCCAGTGACGTATGCAATTTTTTGACTCATGTGTGCTCTTCCTTGTAAGGTTTAAAAAAATATTTCACGCTGCTTTGGCTTTGACATAGCGACCGGGCGCGGGTTCTATGGCTTTGCGTTTTCCTCTGCCGAACTGCTTGGGAGCAGCCACTTGTTGGCCTGCGTGTTTTTTGAGCCATGCGTACCAATCTGTCCACCAACTGCCTGGTTGCTCTTCGGCATGGGCCAACCAGTCATCCAGCGATGAGGGAAACTGCGTGGATGTCGACAACCAGTGACTGCGTTTGCCAGCCGCAGGAGGATTGATCACTCCCGCAATATGGCCGGACGCACCCATGACAAATCGCTTCGGCCCGGGCAAGACCTGAGTCGACCCATATGCCGCAGTAATAGGCACGATATGGTCTTCGCGGGAGCCGTAGATGTAGACCGGCACATCCACTTTTCGCAAATCAACGGCCTCACCACAAATGATCGCTTTGCCGGGTTTGATCAAATTGTTCTCAAGGTAAGTTTGCCGCAAATACCAAGCATACAAGGGGCCTGGTAAATTGGTGGCGTCGCTGTTCCAATAGAGCAAATCGAAAGGCGGTGGCGTTTCTCCTTTGAGGTAATTGCCCACCACATAGTTCCATACCAAGTCATTCGGGCGCAAAAAACTAAAGGTGGACGCCATGTCACGCCCCGCCATCAAACCACCTTGTGAAAACTGAGCTTCGCGAAACTGCACGAACGCTTCGTCTATGAAAACATCAAGCACG
This sequence comes from Comamonadaceae bacterium, assembly GCA_027488735.1. Lineage (GTDB taxonomy): Bacteria > Pseudomonadota > Gammaproteobacteria > Burkholderiales > Burkholderiaceae_C > Limnohabitans. The sequence continues at coordinate 502,303 of JAIYBB010000004.1, forward strand.
CCCACATCAGAGAAATCTACCAATGTGGTTAGAAGCGTCGCACTCGCCACGGGGTCTTCGCCCCTGGCCGCCAACACAGCCAAAGCGCTGGTCAACAGCGTTCCACCTACACAAAAACCCAAGGTGTTGATCTGCGGCATGTGACCAATTTCTTGCGCCACTTTGATCGCGGTGATCACCCCTTTTTCTACATAGTCGTCCCAAGTAGCATGGTTCAAGTCCGCATCCGGATTGCGCCAACTGACCACAAACGTGCGATGCCCTTGCTCGACCACATGGCGTATGAATGAGTTGGCGGGTTGCAGGTCAAGAATGTAGAACTTGTTGATGCAAGGTGGCACCAACAAAAAGGGACGCTGAAAGACCTTGGGGGTCAAAGGTTTGTATTCAATCAGCTGAAAAATTTCATTTTCAAACACCACAGCGCCTTCGCTGGTCGCCACGTTTTTTCCTACCTCAAACTGGCTTTCGTCGGTCATGGACACATGGCCTTGCTGCAAGTCATGCCACATATTGTGCAAGCCCTTGGTAATGCTCTCACCCTTCGTGTCAATGGCTTTTTGCTGTGCTTCAGCATTGAGCGCCAGAAAATTACTGGGTGAGGCGGCAGCCACCCATTGCTCCACAGAGAAACGAATTCGAGCCCGCGTTTTTTCATCGGTATCGACCATGTCACTCATAGCCAAAAGAGTGCGAGCATTCAGTAAATAGATAGCCGCTGAAAACGCAGCCACTGGGTTGTGTTGCCAAGCCTGCGCGGCAAAACGTCGGTCCTTTAACGTTGGGTTGGCTTGCAAACCCTGTTCCCATAGTTGTTGCATTTCCTGACCGTACTGGGCCTGCAACTTCGCCAATTGGTCTGGTGGAAAACTCAAGACGGGTAATGGCTTCATTAGAAAAAGTAATTTATCGGGTAGATTGATCTTAAGTCATCAACCCCGATGAAAACTGACAAAACTCAAACCAATGCAATGCCGGCGGCGAATCTGCCGCTGACACCATCGCGCCGGTGAGAGTAATAAAGCTCAGAACTGGAAAACGTGCACCAAGATGGGTTGCTGTCGTTGCCCTCAATCTGGGAAATGCCTTGCAACAGCAACCTGCGCCTGGCCAGACCAGCCAAGTCCGCCAAATACTTGCCAGGTTTGAATGCATTGAAAAAAATATCCGAACCCAAGGGTTCAGATTCGCAAAAGGCTTTTCTGACATCCTCACCCACCTCGAAATGTTGCGGGCCAATGCATGGGCCAAGCCAGATTTTGCATTCTTCAATCAGTCCGTACTCCGCGAGACGATGCAATGTGGCTTCCAGCACCCCTGCGGCCAACCCTCTCCAGCCGGCATGTGCCGCCGCCACAAGCTTGGCTTGCGGCAGATAAAAAAGCACAGGCAAACAATCGGCCACCATGATGGTGCAAGCCAGATTTTTTTCATGCGTAAAGCAAGCATCTGCGAATGGCTTTTGGTCAGACTGTGGCAATGTCAATCGAATCACATCGGTGCCATGCACCTGCTGCAAGAACACAGGCTTTGCGCCCCAGGCCATTTCAAGTCTTTGTCGGTTACTGGCCACACAATTGGGGTCATCTCCCACATGTTCACCTAAATTCAAACTGGCATAGGCATGCGCAGACACGCCGCCCAAGCGGGTGCTGCAAAACAGTCTTGCGCCTGGCCAGTTGGGTAATTCAGGCTTCAAAGTCTGGACAAGCATTGGGTTGTGCCTGCTGAAATGCTGGTAATTCCATGCAAGCGGAGAAAACAGCCATGGTTTTATCCAACCCCGAAAAATCGACATTGAATCTTTTGCCATTGAAGATTTGTGGCACCAGCGTGCAATCAGCCAAGCCTGGCGAATTGCCATGACAGAACTTGCCTGCGGGTGATTGGTTCAATTGCTTTTCAAACGCTTCCAAGCCCAGCCGCACCCAATGGCGATACCAGGTATTTTTTTGGTCTTCGTCAAGTTGCAGTGAATTCGACAAGTACTTCAACACGCGCAAATTGTTCAGAGGGTGGATTTCACAGGCGATGGATTGCGCCAACGCCCGAACTCTGGCGCGACCAGCAGGGTCTGGTGGCAGCAAAGCAGGCTCAGGGTGTGTGTCTTCCAAATACTCGATGATGGCCAAGGATTGCGTCAAGCGCAAACCATCCACTTCAAGTACGGGGACCAATGCATCACCATTGATTTGCGCAAAGTCATCTTTGAATTGCTCGCCGCGTGCCAAATGCACAGACACGTAGTCGTAGGACAAGCCTTTGAGCGCAAGTGCGATTCTTACTCTGAATGAAGCCGATGAACGGAAATAGTTGTGGAGTTTCATGCCGTGAGGATAACGCGAACCGCATCCCACGACTAGCCAAAGTCTGGCCTAAACTCGGGCGTTAGCAATCTCTGCGCCGCAATAATCTGCCCTATCACCATGACCCATCCTGTCACCGGCTCTATCAAACATTGCAAAAACTGTGGATCTGCCGTGGTTTTGCGACACCCGGACGATGGAGACACCCGCGTGCGTGCCGTTTGCCCAGCGTGTCATACCGTGCATTACGAAAACCCGCTGAATGTGGTGGGAACCATTCCAGTCTGGCAAGACAAAGTGCTTCTGTGCAAACGAAACATCGAGCCACGAAAAGGTTTTTGGACTTTGCCTGCAGGTTTCATGGAGTTGCGCGAGACCCTGGCCGAAGGTGCTGCACGAGAAACCGATGAAGAGGCTGGCGCAGACATTGAGTTGCAAGACTTGTTCACCATCATTGACGTGCCGCGCGTAGGCCAGGTGCATTTCTTTTTCAGAGCGGCTTTACAAAGCCCTGTCTTCGACCCCGGGCATGAAACACAAGAAGCACGTTTATTCAGCCAAGCCGACATTCCTTGGGACGATTTGGCTTTTCGCACAGTCAAAGAAACCTTGCGATGCTTTTTTGCAGACCGAGAAAAGGGTGAATTCGAGCTTCACACACTCTCCATCCATTGATACCTGTCAGATTTATTTGTTGCCCAAACCCATGCTGCGGGTGATGACCTCTTTCATGATTTCGTTGGTCCCACCGTATATTCTTTGCACCCTTGCATCCGCATAGGCACGTGTGATCGGGTATTCCCACATATAGCCGCTTCCGCCGTGCAACTGCACGCATTCGTCCATGACTTTGCACTGCAAATCAGTGGTCCAGTATTTGGCCATGCTGGCGGTGGCCGTATCTAGTTTGTCATGTAAAAGCAGTTCGGTGCATTTGTCCACAAACACTTGGGCGATCTGCACTTCTGTTTGCAACTCTGCCAATGTGAAACGAGTGTTTTGGAATGCTGCCACCGATTGACCAAACACTTGACGCTGTTTGACGAAATCAAGTGTCCAGTGAATCGCTGCTTGTGCAGCAGCCACCGCGCCAATGGCAATTTGCAAGCGCTCCCACGGCAGTTGTTCCATCAAACAAATGAATCCGCGGTTCAAGTAATCGGCACCACCCAACAAACTGTCTGCAGACAATCGAACGTTATCGAAAAACAATTCACAGGTGTCTTGCGCCTTTAAACCCAATTTGTGCAAAGGCTTGCCCTTGGTGAATCCCGGCATATCGGCAGTTACCAAGAACAAACTGGTGCCTTTGGCGCCGGCGGATGGATGGGTTTTGGCCACCACAATCACCAGATCAGAATGCCATCCATTGGTGATGTAGGTCTTGCTACCGTTGAGTAAAAAACTACCGTCAGGCTGCTGCAATGCAGTTGTCTTTATACCTTGCAAATCGCTGCCTGCAGAAGGCTCTGTCATGGCAATGGCGCCCACCATGTCGCCAGACGACAACTGGGGCAGATACCTTTGCTTTTGCTCGTGACTACCGTAATGCAAAAGGTAGGGAGAAACAATTTCAGAATGCAAGCCGTAACCTATCCCCGTATAGCCGGCTGCGCTGAGCTCTTCAATTTGTACCACTGAAAATAATTTGTCTGCATTGGCTCCGCCATATTCGGCCGGCATGCTCGTGTTCAAAAAACCCAAGGTGCCGGCTTTTTTCCATACGGCTTTGTCCACAAAACCCTGCTGTTCCCAAGAAGCATGATGGGGAGCAATTTCCGCATGCATGAAGCGGCGAAAACTGTCTCGAAATGCGTCGTGATCGGCGCTAAATAGGCTTCTTTCAATCATGTGACCCTTTTATCTACCATGGGAAAACCCTGTGATCCAACTTCTTATAATTTTTCGTTTCAGTTTTGGAGTTACCCCGATGACCTGGCAACAAATATACGACCCTTTAGGCAATATGTTTTTTTCAACATTGCTGGCTGCAATACCGGTAGTGGTGATGTTAGCTGGCTTGGGATTTTTCCACCTGAAAGCACACATTGCAGCCGGGCTGGGTTTGATTGCGGCTTTGGTCATTGCCGTGGTGGTTTATGGCATGCCTTCCGAGATGGCCGCCAATGCCGCTTTGTATGGTGGCCTCACAGGCTTACTGCCCATCGGCTGGATAGTTTTGAACATTATTTTTCTGCATCAACTCACCGAACAAAATGGCAGTTTCAAAATATTGCAAGACTCCATCGCCGGCATCACGGAAGACCGTCGCTTGCAACTGTTGTTGATTGCATTTGCGTTCGGTGCATTTTTTGAAGGTGCTGCCGGATTTGGCACGCCCGTGGCTGTCACCGCCGCCATCTTGATCGGTTTGGGTTTTTCACCTCTGGCAGCCTCTGGCTTGTCGCTGATTGCAAACACCGCACCGGTGGCCTTTGGTGCCTTAGGTACTCCCATCATCACCTTGGCGAAAGTCCATGGCTATGACGCCATGGAAGTTTCAATGATGGTTGGCCGCCAGTTGCCTTTCTTCTCCTTGTTGGTGCCCTTTTGGCTGATTTGGGCATTTGCTGGACGCCGAGCGATGTGGGACATTTGGCCCGCCATTTTGGTGACTGGTGCGAGTTTTGCCATCATGCAATTTTTGGTCTCCAATTACATCGGCCCAGAACTGGTTGACATCATTGCAGCCGTTGTAAGCATGTCTTGTCTGGTTGGTTTTTTGCGTGTGTGGCAACCCAAAACTATTTGGACGTCAGTCTCTCTCAAAGGCCATGAAAATGACGGTGGTCAAGCGCAGCCCGCGCGGGCTATTACCAAACATTCACGTGCTGATTTGGTGCGTGCTTGGACACCTTGGGCCATTCTGACCGTATTCATCTTTATATGGGGTCTGCCACCAGTCAAAGCTTGGCTCAACAGCATTTTTGCGCCTGAGTTCGCCTTGGCAGGACTTCATAATTTGATTGAAAAAATGCCCCCGGTGGTTCCGGTTCCAAAACTTGAGAGCGCCATCTACACACTCAATTTGTTGTCTTCAACAGGTACGGGGATTTTGCTCTCCGCCATTGTGGGCGGCTTGGTCATGAAGTACAACCCACTGACCATGGTGCGCATATTTTTCAGCACCGTGTGGTTGGTTCGTTACTCTTTGTTAACCATCGTTTTGATGTTGGCCCTGGGATACCTCACCCGTTATTCAGGCACTGACACCACGCTTGGACTGGCTTTTGCCAACACGGGTGTTTTCTATCCATTCTTCGGCACGCTCATGGGCTGGCTAGGCGTGGCGCTGACTGGCTCAGACACGGCATCCAATGTGTTGTTCGGAGGCATGCAAAAAGTGGCTGCTGAACAACTTGGCCTTTCACCCAATTTGATGGGTGCTGCCAATAGTTCTGGTGGCGTTATGGGCAAGATGATCGATGCCCAGTCAATTGTGGTGGCTTCGACGGCCACGCGTTGGTTCAACCACGAGGGTGACATCCTTCGCTATGTGTTCTTCCATTCCATCGCCTTGGCTTGTCTCGTTGGTATTTTGGTGACATTGCAAGCGTATGTGTTCCCGTTCACCTTGATGGTGGTTCACTGACAGTGTGTGGCAATCATCCTTCTAGGGGTGGTTGCCACATCTCAAGTTTGCCCATCTTGTGTCGACCCTCTTGAGATGAAAGTTCACCCATTTTTCTCTCAAGGTCACCTATGAATATTTCAATTGCCCAACGATTCCTCGTTTTGGTTCTGTTTGCCATAGGGGGATGTGCTGCTCCACCGACGCTCAACACCCAAGAAGCTGCTCCTTTTCATGTGGTTTTGGGTTCCAACAACTACGGTTACCCTGCCTCTCAAGTTCAATTGGTCAGTTCTGTTCAGGGCGAGCGTTTTGAAACACGCCACAGCAGATTGCGTTATCCGGAATGCATGTCGGGCTATTTGGAGTTTGTCGAATTTTCAGGTTTTATCGACAGCAGTGCCGTGGCGGCATTGGGTGGTCTGGTACAAAACATCAAACCTTGTGTCAGAAAAAATGGCAGTCGCATCGTTTCCCCTGTGTACGTAAACTCTGCGCAAGGCGAGTTGGCCCTTGGTATGCAAGTGGGGCAATGGTTTAAAACGCAGTCCATCGAAATGGTTGTGACCGAAGGCCAACTGTGCGAATCTGCATGCGCAGTGGCATTTTTGGGGGCATCTTTCAAACGGGTTCAAGCAACAGGGCGCACAGTGCTCCACATGAACGGCGAACTTGGGCGTGGCTTTGACTGTGCCCGATCTACCGACATGATGCCCTTTAAAAGCTATTTGTTATCTGTCAAGGGCAACCAATCAGGCCAAACCTTGTATAACCAAGCATTGACTTATTGCAGAAACAGCAAAGGTTGGGATTTGTCTTGATATGCCAGTGATTGTGATTGCCAACCCCAAGGGGGGATCCGGGAAATCCACCCTGTCCACGAATGTGGCAGGGTTTTTTGCTTCACGTGGCCATTTGGTCATGTTGGGTGATGCGGATATTCAGCAATCTTCAAAGCTTTGGCTCGAATTAAGACCCACTGGGGCCACCAAAATAGCCACCTGGGAATTGCAAGCTGATCTGGTTTTAACTGCCAAGCCACCTCGGGGAACCACCCATGTGGTAATCGATACGCCCGGAGGTTTAGGAGGTTGGCGCTTCAAGGAAGTCGTTGGTCGTGCTGACAAGTTGCTGATCCCCATCATGCCCAGCATTTTTGATATGTACGCCGCGCAAGCATTCATCACGCAAGTTCGCGAGATCACCAAAACAACGAAAACCAAACTCGGCATCATTGGGATGCGAGTTGACGAACGAACCATTGCAGCCAGCAAATTGCGCGAATTCATGGATAAGTTAGATGTGCCTATCGTGGGCTACTTACGCGACACCCAATACTATTTGCACTTGGCAGCGCACGGACTCAGCTTGTTTGACATCACGCCGGGTAAAGTCGAAAAAGACTTGCAGCAATGGCAAGTGATCTGCGACTGGCTGGAGAATTGATCAGCGCAAGAAATTCAAAATAGCCTGCGCCACTTTGGCGGGCGCTTCCCTTTGCGGGAAATGACCCACACCAGGCAATAGCTGCCTCTCATAGCGGCCACTGAAGAATTTTTCTTTGTTTGCTGAAGTTGTGGGCAGACTGACACCGTCAACAACCCCGTGAAGCATCAAAGTAGAAACGTCCAAAATGGGCGCGGGATGCAATGCTTTTTCATCCTGTGCGTAATAAGCGTCTGGCGCTGCATGGCCCCAACGGTGCTGGTAAGAATTCAAAGTTACTTCTGCCCAGTCAGACGTATTAAAGGCCATGGCTGTTTGTTCAAATTCGTCAGGCAAATACCAACCTGTTGGTGCCCAAGTGTCCCACATGCGCTGAGCAAATGCCTTGCCTTCTGTGCGTACTGTACGTTGGCCCCTTTCAGTTGCCATGAACCAGTGGTACCAGTAAAGCTGGGTTTGTTCCATGCTGAGTGTCTGCAACGGATCGTTCGTGCCATAGCCCACAGATATCAGCACCATATGGCTGGCAATTCCTGGGGCCAAGCCACAAGCGTTGGCCACCGCACGAGCTCCCCAGTCATGGCCTACTAACACGGGTTGATGCAAGTTCAGCGCTTGCACAAATTCCACCATGTCGCGCCCTAAGGCAGACAGTTGCCCGGTGCGCGGGGTTGAGTCAGACAAAAAGGTGGTGGGTAAAAAACCCCGCAACGCAGGCGCAACCACCCGATATCCAGCTTGTACCAAATCGGGAACCACATGGTGCCAACAACGTATGCTGTCTGGCCAACCATGGGCCAACACAATGGTCTTGGCGCCTTGCGGGTTCCACTCTCTGTACCCAATTCGAAGCAAGGAAGTTTCAACAAACTGCATGTCCATGGTGTTACTCTTTTTTTATCTGAGCAGTGGCCCGCGCAGGCAGGCAATGAGTTGGATATTTTTGATCAAACTACCGTAACTGACTTTGTCCCATTGGGTCACGGTGGACATATCAATCAGTCTGGCACCGGTTTGCATTTGTCCTTCATAACCGTACACCGCAAGGTATCTGTATTTATTTCGGTCACAGTCAAACTCGATCAGTTTAGCCACAGACAGAACATTTTGTGCGGTCGGAGAGCCAAAGTTTGTCAGCATCCAAATGGTGGAATTTCTGTTTTTATTTTGAACCAAAGAACCGCGGTCCAACAAAACAGTATCGCCATCTGCACTCGACAAATATGACCACTGTGCACTTGCCAGTGTGTGGAGACACAAAACCGCACCCATCAGCCAACATTTTGGCGAAAACATGTAGCCAGTTTGAAAGCTTGTGTGAGTCACAAAAAAATCAATGGGGAGCAGCGGGCAGCTGAGGGACTTGTGCAAAGTCAGAGGGAATATCGCCAGTCAATGCTTCTAGAAAACTCACAATATGTGACACGTCCTCGTCAGACAACTGCTTACCCAATTGCAACTGCGCCATGACTTTGACGGCTTGTGGCAATGTCTCGACAGAACCATCGTGGAAATATGGCGCGGTGGCAGCTACGTTGCGAAGTTGAGGCACCTTGAACATAAAGGCATCTGCTTCATTTTTGGTGTCATGGAAGCGCCCTTTGTCGTAACCCTTGAAGGCGTCTTTGGGCGTGCTGCCAGTGACCAGCCAGTAGTCTTGGGTGATGCCAAATTTTTGGTAGGTTTGGCCTCCTACAACCGTGCCGTTATGACAACCTGCGCAACCTGTGCTGATGAATTTTTCCAATCCCAGTTTGGCAGTTTTTGACAAGGCGTTTGCGTCGCCTTTCAAGAAGCGGTCAAACGGCGCGGGCGTCATCAGCGTTCTTTCAAATGCACCGATAGCCTTGCTCCAGTTCTCCACACTGACCGGTTTGGCGTCAGAGGGATAGGCCGCTTTAAAAAGTGAGGTGTAGCCCAATTTAATGAGTTTAGTTTCTACTTGGTCATTCGTGGTGTTGCCATATGCCAAAGGACTTAACAAGGATTTGAACGCTTGCTCCTCTACTGAAGCGCGGTTGCCACCGTAATGCTGGGCAACCAGCAAGGAGGTGTTGAAAACGGTGGGTGCATTTCGAGGAAGTACTTTTCCATGAATGCCCACAGACAATGCCAACGCATCTGCACCATGGTAAGCAGCATTGTGGCAAGTGGCACAACCCAGCCTCCCATCTGAAGACACACGGGTTTCGTAAAACAAGGCTTTGCCAAGCGCCACACGAAGTGGTGTGAATTCATTGTTTTCAAGCGCATCCGTCACAGGAAGCGGTTTAAACAAGGTATTGGCTTTGCTGATGAGTGCGGCGTCTTCATTGTTGGATAACGCAGACAACGGCACCGACAAAGACACAGCAAGCGTTGTACAAAACACCGCCGACACCCACATCCACTTTTTTGATTGGCTCATAACTATTCCTAAAACAAACCCACAATGTTTCCCGCGTCGTCGATGTCAATTGCATGCGCGGAAGGCACTTTGGGCAGCCCCGGCATGGTCATCACATCGCCACACACCATCACCACAAATTCAGCACCAGCGGCCAAGCGCACTTCGCGAATGTGCAGCGTGTGCCCGGTCGGCGCACCCAGCGCTTTGGCATCGGTTGAAAAAGAATATTGGGTTTTGGCGATGCAAATAGGATAGTGGCCATAGCCCTGCTCTTGCAATTTATCAATCAAATTTTTGGCCTTGGCATCTGCAGAAATCCCTTGTGCGCCATAAATTTTTTGTGCCACAGCTTTTGCCTTGTCCCACAAACTGTCTTTTTCGTCGTAAACAAATTGAAACTGGTTGGACTGCTCGCACAAATCCACCACCACATTCGCCAGGTCAACCGCCCCCGCCCCGCCATTGGCCCAGTGCTTGGCAACCACCACTTTGGCACCGTATTGGGCACACGCTTTTTCCAACATGGCGATTTCGGCAGCTGTGTCTTCGGTACGGTGGTTGATAGCAACCACACATGGCAACCCATAATGGGTACGGATGTTGTGCAAATGCTTTTGCAAGTTCACCATGCCTTTTTCCAGCGCGGATAAATTTTCTGCTGCTAAATCTTTTACGGCAACGCCACCGTGGTATTTGAGGGCCCGGACAGTCGCCACGAGTACCACAGCCGACGGCTGCAGGCCAGACTTTCTGCATTTGATATCGATGAATTTTTCTGCCCCTAGGTCAGCCCCGAAACCTGCTTCGGTGACAACGTAATCTGCAAGCTTGCTGGCGGTGGCAGTGGCGATCACAGAATTACATCCATGCGCGATATTGGCAAACGGGCCGCCGTGGATAAACGCCAAATTATTTTCTAAGGTCTGCGCAATATTGGGGGCCAGTGCATCTTTCAAAAGCGCTGCCATGGCGCCGTGCGCTTGGAGGTCACTGGCCAATACAGGCGCACCAGATGTGTTGTAACCAACCACGATACGGCCCAAGCGCTGCTTTAAATCTGACAAACTGGTGGCGAGACAAAAAATCGCCATCACTTCAGAGGCGACCACAATATCAAAACCATCTTCACGCGGCACACTGTTGGCAGTACCTCCTAACCCGACCACCATTTGACGCAACGCACGGTCATTCATGTCTATGACACGTTTCCAGCTGATACGTCGGGTGTCTATGTTCAATGCGTTGCCATGGTGTATGTGGTTGTCCAACATAGCCGACAACAGGTTGTGCGCCAGACCTATGGCACCGAAGTCTCCGGTGAAATGCAAATTGATATCTTCCATAGGCACGACCTGGGCCATGCCACCGCCCGTCGCGCCACCCTTCATGCCAAACACGGGCCCCAAAGAAGGCTCACGCAGACAGATCAAACTCTTTTTTCCGATTTTGCAAAGTGCATCACCCAAACCAACCGTGGTGGTGGTCTTACCCTCGCCAGCTGGCGTGGGTGAGATGGCAGTGACCAGCACCAACTTGCTGTTTTTTCGGGCCGGCAATGTTTCAATGTATTTCAGAGAAAGTTTGGCTTTGTGATGCCCATAGGCATACAAATGCTCGTCTGAAATACCCAGGTAACTGTGCGCTAATTCGGCAACACGGTGAAGGGTGGCTGCTTGGGCAATTTCAATATCACTTCGCATGGCATTTGAGGTAGAAAATTAAAATCGCAAGTTTACGCCAGCCTTGCAAGGCGAGGTGTTGTCTGGTCGTTTTTCCCTTTTTTAGCGTCATGGCTCGAAAGGTCGGATCATCTGGCAATCTCAGAGGACATAATTGCAAACATCGGCGGCACTGATCAGCGACAAACAAAGTTTGGTGATCCTCCCAGCCAAAGCCACTTTCTCTACAGGATTTGTCATTTGGCAAGGCGTCATAGGTAACTTATAACAGGCACAAACATGAACCACACATCCATTACTTTAGTGACCGGCGGCGCAAGCGGTATTGGCGCGGCTTGCGTGAAGCACCTCATCCATATCGGTCACCAAGTGCTTGTCTTAGACCTCCCCGCATCTGCCAGCAACTGTGACTCTCGAGCCAAAGGGTTTGTGGCCTGTGATGTCACTGACGAGTCTGCCTTAAAAGCCAGTTTGACACATATCGAACACACGTTTGGACCGGTGAATTGTTTGGTCAATAGCGCAGGCATATTGCAACATCGTTTAGCACCCGACCAATTGACCATGAACGAATGGGAACAGGTATTGAATGTAGATTTTCGGGGCACTTATTTATGCTGTGCCATTTACGGTCAAGCCATGGTCCAGCGCAGGACTGGGGCCATCGTGAACCTCGCCTCCATTGCTGGCATGCGCTCAAACCCTTTACATGCCTATGCACCAGCCAAAGCTGCAGTCATTTCCATGACCGCTGGTTTGGCAGCGCAATGGGGTCGAACCGGCGTAAGAATCAATGCAGTGTCACCCGGCTACACCCGTACAGAAGGATTGCAAGCAGCCATTGACCGTGGCGACCGTGACCCTAAGGATTTAATGTCTCAATCTGCCATGGGCCGGTTGGTAGAGCCCCATGAAGTCGCGGTTGCAGTGGCTTTTTTGTTGTCGCCCGAAGCCTCCGCAATCACGGGCATCAATTTGCCTGTTGACGCAGGTTGGTTGGCTGGCTCAACTTGGCAAACCTATGGAGGCGTTCCGCCCGCGCAGTGAAATGTTTGGTGGGTTACCTCTTGCACCAAGTCTTGGAGCAAAGCCTTGTATTCGTTTTGTGACATGAGTATTGGGTCAGCCAACAAACGATCATTCTGCTGCAACAAAGGCTTATCCCATGCCGAATCGCCTACATATTTTTGCTCGATCGCGTGTTTCATCAATACCTATTTCTTTATACGATGATCATTTCTCGCAAACTTTCAACTCTGCGCATGATGATGTCAATGTCCGGTTTTTCTACGCCTGAGTGCAGCAAAATATCTTTGAGTACATCAGTCACTTCATCGAAATGAATGCCGTGGATATGGAATTTGGCATGCGCCGAATACATGTCGCGACCAGTGTAGATTTCAGCGGGTTTACCCATGACAAAAGCGATGTATTTCACGGTGTGCTCAGCCAAGACAACCAAATCTATACCGTCAAAATAGGCTGCCAAATGGGGGCGCAACATAATTTCTTTATGAAACGCACGCACAATTTTTGAAATGGTTGGGAAACCACCGTATTTATCAAACAACGTGACATTTGAGACGCTTGAATTTTGATCGGCACTTGAAGTACTGACGGCTGTCGTTTCAACCGGTGTTGATGATTTCTTACTTGGCCCAAACGCTGAGGGTGTGGAAGCGTAGAAATCGCGCCCTCCGCACTTCGCGCAACGCATTGGTTTGGGACTGTCATCAGCGAGCCCACACTTGGTACACAACATCACCGCCATGATTCAGAATCCCTTTTTATATTAATCGCACATATTAAAAATCGGCCTAGCTTAAGGTTTATTGACGCATCAAGCAAAGTTTTTTTAGGTATGTGTGGGGGTAATCAATGTCACGCCACAGTATTGGTTTTGAAGATAAATAAAAAGGGTTAGCTCCTTGTGAGAACTAACCCTTTGATGGTTTGGTCGGCGTGGCGGGATTCGAACTCGCGACCCCTTGCACCCCATGCAAGTGCGCTACCAGGCTGCGCTACACGCCGAAAAAAATATTATAGCCCTTGACCGGAGCAGATCAGTCGAGCAACCCACGTATTTCAGACAATTCTTGACGCAAGAGTTGTAAACGGTTTGCATCGTTGTCGGACAAGTTACTGGCCCATGGATCATCAGACTTGGCTTCGTTCAATGACAAGTTATCTTCTAATTCTTCAAGGCCATGCAACATGACTTCACCAGCACGTTTTTTGTCTCGCTCGAATTGCACAAGTTCTTGCAATTTGTTGCGTGCACCACTGATGGTGAAACCTTGCTCGTATAAAAGGTCTCTGATGCGTCTGATCATCAAGACTTCATGGTGTTGGTAGTAGCGGCGATTGCCTCGCCGCTTCATAGGACGCAATTGCGTAAATTCCTGTTCCCAATAGCGCAGCACATGCGGCTTCACACCACATAGTTCGCTGACCTCACCAATGGTGAAGTAGCGCTTGGCTGGAATTGGAGGGAGAGAATTCTCCATGGAATCAATCGGTTTCAAAAGGTTTTAGAGGTTACACGAAGACCTGCATGATTTAAAGCATATCGACTTGAAATTTTCAAATTAAAGCAAATAAAAAGTATTTCTTCCAACATTTAAAAGGATTTGCAAGCCAGTGAAAACCTGTCTCGCAGAAAAATTGCGCCAAAAGTTTTCTTATTGCGAAAGCTCTGTGGGTACGCCTTGAATTTGCTCTTTGAGTTTTTGGCTGGCGTGAAAGGTCACGACACGCCGTGCTTTGATGGGAATGGTTTCGCCAGTTCTAGGATTGCGTCCTGGGCGTGGCGCTTTTGTACGGATTTGGAAATTACCAAAACCAGATATCTTGACGTCGTCACCCTCTACCAATTGCTTGGCGACCAAGTCAAAAAAAGCATCAATCATGTCTTTGGATTCGCGCTTGTTTAAGCCAATTTGTTGAAACAATAATTCTGCAAGCTGCGCCTTGGTCAAAGCAGGTGTTTCAATGGTTTCGAAAGAAAGGTTCATGGCATTCGCTCCTTCAGGCACGTAATCTGGCTGACAGTTGGCGGCTTAATATATCGACGACAGATTGAATAACCGCATCAATTTGCGCGTCTGTGAGTGTATTTTCATCCGTGCTTTGCAAAAATAATCGAACGGCCATACTTTTTTCACCCGCTTGAACAGCCGCATCCGGCTTGGAAGGTCGATAAACATCAAACAAGGTTGCATTGTTGAGCAAATCAGTGGTGTTCGCATTTTTGATGCAGTCCATCAAGGCGTCGTGCGTCACCTCTTCTTTGACCACGATGGCCAAATCACGTTCGACCGGATGCAAGCGCGAGATAGATTGGGCATGTGGTAGCGGATGACGCATGACTGCATCCATGTCCAATTCAAAAAGCACAGGCGCATGGGCAAAGCCCCATTGCTGACGCCATTGCGGATGAAGTTCACCGATCCATCCCACGGCTTGGTGTTGATTCGAAATGCGGGCTGTACGTCCAGGGTGTAACGCTGGATGCTCTGCCGCTTCAAATTTCAATGTGTGCCCTGTCATCAAGCGACATACATCTGACTTCATATCAAAGAAATCGCTCAACTTCTCAGACCCATTCCAAGCCAAAGGATGCAAAGGGCCATAGGCAAGTCCAGCAATGAGTACGGGCTGATCTATGCCCTTGACTGATTGCAGTCCATCTTGCACGGTGGCGTCGCGCCGAAACACTCGACCAGATTCAAAAATACGTACCCGGTAGGCCTTGCGATCCAGGTTAAATTTGGCAACTTGCAACAACGATCCCATCAATGAAGACCGCATCACGTTCATTTGGCTGGCAATAGGATTGAGCAGTTGTATAGGCGCTTCATTGCCAGCGAGGGTTCGTTCCCATTGCTCGTCCACAAAACTGAAATTGATAGTTTCCTGATACCCCAAGTCAGCCAATTGTCTTCTGACAGCAAATCCATGGCGCTGGTTTTCTGGCCGGATTTTGGGAGTAATAGGCGCTTGCGGCGCGGTTGCCGGCAAGTTCTCAAACCCCACCATGCGTGCGATTTCTTCAATCAAATCTTCTTCAATTTTCAGATCAAACCTATATGACGGCGGATGAACCGTCAGTTTGCCAGTCGCTTGTTCAACCTCAAGCCCTAAAGATTGCAAAGCATCTGCCATGGCTTGCTGGCTGATCGTTGTGCCAAGCACTTTGTTCACTCGCTCGACCCTGACCTGCACAGGTGTGAGCACAGGCATATTGATCTGGTGGTCGTCTACAGGTCCCACAGTGGATTTTTCTGTGCCACAAATAGAAAGAATCAAAGACGTGAGATGTTCAAGGTGCTCGACTGTTGTTTGTGGATCAACGCCACGCTCAAATCTGTGACCGGCATCGGTAGAAAAATTGAAACGTCGAGAGCGACCTGCAATAGCGTTGGGCCACCAAAACGCTGCCTCCGCATAAATATCTAGCGTGTGATCGGAGACAGCAGTTGCTGCTCCACCCATGATGCCCGCCAGTGACTCCACTTGTTTGGCGTCAGCGATCACACCAACTTTGTCGTCAAGCGTGACGGTTTGACCATTCAGCAGTTCTAGGGTTTCACCAGATTTTCCCCACCTGACAGTCAAGCCGCCCTGAATTTTTTGCAAATCGAAAATATGTGTGGGCCTACCGAATTCGAACATGACATAGTTGGAAATATCCACCAGTGCGCTGATGCTGCGTTGACCGCAGCGCTCAAGCCGTTGAACCATCCAAGGGGGAGTTTTTGCACCAGGGTTCAGCGACTTGATCACACGACCGCTGAACCGTCCGCACAGTTCTTTGGCGTCAACTTGCACGGGCAACACATCTTTTGCAGTGCTCGCCACATTAAGTATCGACGGGGTTTTCAATGGACTGCCGGTGAGCGCAGACAATTCACGCGCCACACCAAACACACTCAGGCAATGCGCCAAATTGGGTGTGAGCTTTAAGGTGAACAACGTGTCATCGAGATTTAAGTAGTCGCGAATATTGATGCCAGGCTTTGCCTCATGCGGCAACTCCATCAAACCTTCGCCCTCGTGCGTGATTTTCAATTCGCGCGCAGAACAAAGCATTCCTTGGCTCTCCACGCCTCTTAACTTACCCAGTTTGATGCTGAATGGTTTACCGTCATCGCCAGGCGGCAGTTCTGCGCCCACCATGGCGCAGGGCACAGAAATACCTACGCGGGCATTTGGCGCACCGCAGACGATGGACAGGGGTTGCGCCTGACCAATATCGACCTTGCAAATACGCAATCGGTCAGCGTCTGGATGTTTCTCAACTTCAAGTATGTGACCCACCACCACGTGGCTGAAAAAAGGTGCAACTGGTTGCAGGTCTTCTACCTCAAGACCAGCCATGGTCAAAGTGTCAGCTAACTGCTGGGTTTGGATGGGAGGGTCACAAAATTCGCGCAACCAAGATTCAGGAAACTGCATGAATACGCCTTGAATAAATCATTGAAACTGGCTTAAAAAACGAATATCGCCATCGAAAAATAGCCGTAAATCGTTCACGCCATAGCGCAACATCGTCAATCGATCAGGACCCATGCCAAAGGCAAACCCCATGAATCGCTCAGGATCTAAGCCCATGTTGCGAATCACATTCGGGTGAACTTGGCCAGACCCAGCAACTTCTAACCAACGACCCGCCAATGGCCCATCAGGAAATTGAATATCGATTTCTGCACTAGGTTCTGTGAAGGGAAAAAAACTGGGCCGAAAGCGCAATACCAAGTCATTGTTTTCAAAAAATGCATGACAAAAATCTGTGAATACCACCTTCAAATCTTTGAAGCTGATGTTCTCGCCGATCCATAAGCCTTCACACTGATGGAACATGGGCGAATGTGTTGCATCGCTGTCTACACGGTAGGTGCGTCCAGGCGCAATCACACGAATTTCTGGCATGTCTTGCCCAGCATCCAACCTGCTTTGGTATTTTTTGACATGTGCCATGGCATGGCGAATTTGCATGGGACTAGTGTGTGTGCGCAACAAGTAACCGCCTTCAACATAAAAGGTGTCGTGCATGGACCGGGCAGGATGGTCTTGCGGCGTATTGAGCGCTGTGAAGTTGAACCAATCCGTTTCAATTTCTGGCCCTTGAGCCACATCAAAACCCATGGAGGTAAAAATATTTTCAATTCGTTCCAAGCTAAGTGAAACAGGATGCAAACCTCCCTGCGCCATTGCAAGGCTGGGCAAACTCACATCAAATGTTTCGGCCTTTAATTGAGCTTGCAATTCGGCCTGCGCCAACTGCTGCCTGCAATCACCCAAGGCTTGTTCAATCGCCTGTTTGGCAGCGTTAATCAACGCACCTTGTGTTTTTTTTGCGTCTATGTCCAAAGAAGACAGCGCCTTCATCAGCGTTGTTAAATGCCCAGCCTTTCCGAAATATTGGGCTTTGGCATTCTCTAACTCTGTGGGCGTAGAACAAGTCGCAAACAGTTGTTTCGCCTGCACCACCAAGGAATCGAGCTCATTCATATCTGGTCTTTGCTGCAAATGAAGAAGGGATTGAAGCTTATGAAACCTCAATCCCTTGGGATCAACCTAGTCTGTGTATCAGGTCAGAAGTATCAACGCCTGATCAAGCTGCCAACTTGGCCTTGACCTGGTCAACAATGTGACCGAAGGCTGCTTTGTCATGAACTGCCAGATCGGCCAGCATTTTGCGGTCAATTTCGATGGCTGCTTTGCGCAGGCCATTGGCAAATTGGCTGTAAGTGATGCCGAATTCACGTGCGGCCGCGTTGATACGCGCGATCCACAACTGACGGAACACACGCTTTTTGGCGCGGCGGTCACGGTAGGCGTATTGGCCCGCCTTCATCACCGCTTCTTTGGCGATGCGATAGACGTTACCGCGGCGACCGCGGAATCCTTTTGCAAGGGCTAAAACTTTTTTGTGTCTGGCACGAGCCGTCACACCACGTTTTACGCGAGGCATATCAAATTCTCCTTGTTCGTCCGTTGATCACAGGCCTGCCATGGGCAGCATTTGCGCCATGTGACCCATATTGGTTTCATGCACACCGGTAGGACCGCGCAAGTGACGTTTGTTCTTGGTGGTCTTTTTGGTCAGGATGTGTCGCTTGAAGGCTTGACCGCGCTTGACGGTGCCACCTGGACGAACGCGAAAGCGCTTTTTTGCGCTGCTTTTGGTCTTCATTTTGGGCATGTGTATGCTCCTATTTTTTGTGCTCGTGAGGCGCTGCGAACCAGACGCAGACTTGTTAGCCCCGAGACACTTGTTTGCGTGGCCTTTTACGCTGTCGCTGCCGGAGCAGTTTCAGCGGCGGGTTTGGCTACGCTACCCGGTTTTTTCTTGCCCGGCGCGATCATCATGACCATTTGCCGTCCTTCCAGTTTGGGGAACTGCTCAACCACAATCAGGTCAGCCAGCTCATCCCGAATTCTTTGCAACAACGCCATGCCGATTTCTTGGTGGGTGATTTCTCTGCCCCTGAATCGCAAAGTGATTTTGCATTTGTCGCCATCGTCCAAAAAGCGTTTGATGTTGCGCAACTTGATGTTGTAGTCGCCATCATCGGTGCCGGGACGGAATTTGATTTCCTTGACCTCGATGACTTTTTGCTTGGACTTGGCTTCTGCAGCCTTTTTCTGTTCCTGGTACTTGAATTTGCCGTAATCCATCAACCTGCAAACCGGCGGAACAGCGGTCGGTGAAATTTCCACCAAATCCACATCAAGTTCACCGGCCATTCGAAGTGCTTCAGCAAGACTCAGAACGCCAATCGCTTCGTTGTTCGGGCCGCTGACGCGGACTTCGGGAGCCATGATTTCCCGGTTAAGGCGGTGCTTGCGTTCCTCGCGTTGACGGCGATCGCGAAATTCAGTAGCGATGGTTCAATCCTTCAAAAAGTCGCTGACAAATCAGCTGAAAACACCGTGCAATGAGCCTGTAGACAATGAAAAAATCATTGTTTAGAGGCAATGTCAGAGGCTAACTTTTGGGAGAAAGCTTCGAGTGTCATCACACCGAGATCGATATTGCCCCGGGCGCGCACTGCGACGGTACCTGCTGCCATTTCCTTGTCACCCATGACCAAGATGTAAGGCAGCTTTTGCATTGAATGCTCACGTATTTTATACGTAATTTTCTCGTTTCTCAGATCCTTGGTCACCCTAAACCCTTGATTTTTCAGCTTTTTGACCACATCCAAGGCATATTCAGCCTGCGCATCAGTGATATTGAGCACCACGACCTGCTCGGGGGCCAGCCAAACTGGCAGCGCCCCAGCATGCTGTTCGATCAAAATGCCTATGAAGCGCTCCAAGCTACCCACAATCGCGCGGTGCAGCATGACCGGCCGATGTCTTGCCCCGTCTTCGCCCACGTACTCGGCGCCCAGACGTTCGGGCATCGAGAAATCCACTTGAATCGTGCCACACTGCCACTGGCGGCCGATGGCATCTTTGAGCGTGTATTCAATTTTGGGACCGTAAAACGCGCCGTCTCCGGGTGAAATGATGTAGTCGCAACCAGAGGCCTTCAAGCTTTGCATCAGCGCGTCTTCTGCGCGGTCCCAGCTTTCGTCCGAGCCGATACGCTGCGCCGGGCGGGTGGCGATCTTGTAAATGATGTCGTTGAAGCCGAAGTCTTTATAGACTTTTTGCAGCAACGAGGTGTAGGCCACGCACTCATCAAGGATTTGTTCTTCGGTGCAAAAAATATGACCGTCGTCCTGCGTGAAACCACGCACCCGCATGATGCCGTGCAAGCCGCCGGTAGGTTCATTGCGGTGGCATTGACCGAATTCGCCGTAGCGCAAGGGCAATTCACGGTAGCTTTTGATGCCTTGGTTGAAAATCAAAATATGCCCGGGGCAATTCATAGGCTTGAGTGCGTAGTCGCGTTTTTCCGACTCGGTGGTGAACATGTTTTCGCGGTACTTGTCCCAATGCCCAGTTTTCTCCCACAAGGTTTTATCCAGGATTTGAGGCGCCTTCACCTCTAAGTAACCATTGTCACGGTAGACCTGACGCATGTACTGTTCCACCATTTGCCACAGCGTCCATCCGTGCGGATGCCAGAAGACCAAACCGGGTGCGTGGTCATCGATGTGAAACAAATCCAACTCGCGCCCGAGTTTGCGATGGTCGCGTTTTTCGGCCTCTTCAAGTTGTGTCAAATACAACTGCAAGTCTTCTTTACTGGTCCAAGCCGTACCATAAATTCGCTGCAACATTTCGTTTTTGCTGTCGCCGCGCCAGTACGCACCGGCCACTTTCATCAGCTTGAAATGTTTGAGCTTGCCGGTGCTGGGAACGTGCGGGCCGCGGCACAAGTCCTCAAACTCCCCTTCCCTGTAAAGACTGACATCTTCACCAGCGGGAATACTGCCGATGATTTCGGCTTTGTAATGCTCACCCAAAGATTTGAAATACGCCACAGCCTCATCACGCGGTAGAACGCGACGCAGTACCTGCTCATCTTTGGATGCCAACTCAGTCATGCGTTTTTCTATCGCCACCAAATCTTCAGGCGTGAATGGCCGCTCAAATGAGAAATCGTAATAAAACCCGTTTTCAATTACAGGTCCAATGGTGACCTGTGCCTGAGGAAACAAAGACTTGACCGCATAAGCCAACAAATGCGCCGTGGAGTGGCGTATGAGTTCAAGCCCCTCAGCGTCCTTGGCTGTCACGATGGACAGACCCGCGTTGCGCGAAATGCTGAAACTGGCATCGACCAGTTGGCCGTCAACCTTGCCACCCAGCGTAGCTTTGGCCAAACCCGCGCCTATGGAGGCAGCAACTTCAGCCACGGTGACTGGACCAGGGAATTCGCGTAATGAGCCGTCGGGTAATGTGATTTGAACCATGGGTCTGAAATTAAAAAGCGCGGAATCAACCGCGCTGCATTCGAAGAAGTGTCAGTGGATAATTTTCCCATAAAAAAACCCGGCCAAGGCCGGGCTTTGAGGGAAGCAAACAATCTCAGTGGAATTGCTCTTCTTCGGTAGAACCAGACAGGGCTTTCACGCTGGATGAACCGCCTTGAATGACAGTGGTGACGTCGTCAAAATAACCTGCTCCGACTTCCTGCTGGTGCGACACAAAGGTATAGCCTTGTTCGCGCGCGGCAAATTCGGGCTCTTGCACCATGTTCACGTAATGCTTCATGCCTTCACCGTTGGCGTAAGCGTGAGCAAATTGGAAGGTATTGAACCAGTTGATATGGATACCAGCCAAGGTGATGAACTGGTATTTGTAGCCGAGTGCAGACAAATCCTCTTGGAAAGAAGCAATCTGCGTGTCGTTCAAATTCTTTTTCCAGTTAAACGATGGTGAGCAGTTGTAGGACAACAATTTGCCAGGACAGGCAGCGTGCACAGCCTGGGCAAACTCACGGGCAAAACCGATGTCAGGCACACCGGTTTCACACCAAACCAAGTCAGCATAAGGTGCATAGGCAATACCGCGGCTGATGGCCTGCTCCAAACCGTTTTTGACGCGGTAAAAACCTTCTTGCGTACGCTCGCCGGTCAGGAAAGGCTTGTCGTTGGCATCGTGGTCGGAGGTGATCAAATTGGCGGCTTCTGCATCGGTGCGAGCCAACACAATGGTGGGCACGCCCATGACGTCGGCGGCGAAGCGAGCAGCGATCAATTTTTCACATGCTTCGTGTGTAGGAACCAGGACCTTGCCACCCATGTGACCGCATTTTTTAACTGCAGCCAATTGGTCTTCAAAGTGCACACCGGCGGCACCGGAAGCAATCATGTTTTTCATCAATTCAAATGCGTTCAACACGCCGCCGAAACCGGCTTCTGCATCGGCAACGATAGGCAGGAAGTAGTCGATGAAATCTTTGCTGCCGGGCTCAATGCCACGACCCCACTGGATTTCATCAGCACGCTGGAAGGTGTTGTTAATGCGGCGAACCATGGTTGGCACCGAGTCGTAGGCGTACAGGGATTGATCCGGGTACATGGTCTCTGACGTGTTGCCGTCAGCAGCCACCTGCCAGCCTGACAAATACACCGCTTCCAGACCTGCTTTGGCCTGCTGCATGGCCTGACCTGCACTGATGGCACCGAAAGCGTTCACATAGCCTTTTTTAGAGCCGCCGTTGATCTTGTCCCACAGTTTCTCAGCGCCACGTTGAGCCAGTGTGTGTTCAATGTGCATGCTGCCGCGCAAACGCACGACATCTGCTGCGCTGTAACCGCGTTTGACGCCCTTCCAGCGGGGATTGGTGGCCCAGTCTTTCTCGATCTCGGCAATTTGTTGTTGTCGGTTCAATGGATTTTTTGACATTTCAGTGCTCCAGCGTGTTGTGATTCATGGGACTTGCATGGAAAACCTTGCAAACATAGGATCATTCTATGTCTTATATAAGATATAAAGCACATCTTGTTTATTATTTTTGCATTTGTTTTTATTTATATAGATCAATGGCTTATATCCATATTCCATATTGCAAAATTACAATATGAAGATTTTTACAGCGCGCAGGGCAAGAGAAAAATATCACTTTTCATCATGCAAAAAATAATTCCGTGCTTTGCATTTTGATTCTTCACCCTGAACCCCAACAACAGCACCATGTGGGTATGCGTTTGTTCAGAACCATGAAAAACAAAATATCAGAGGGAAAAACATGATTTTTGCTATGAAAATTCAATTTTCTACCTTAGGATATAGGAAGCCGACAAAAACAAAAATCTTGGCGGCTTTTCAATCACTTCTAGAAGGAAAATGAAAATGGCAACTGCAAAGAAAGCGGTTAAAAAAACCGCTGCAAAAAAATCCCCTGCGAAAAAAGCTCCCGCTAAAAAAGCTCCTGCGAAAAAAGCAGTAGCCAAAAAAGCTCCTGCAAAAAAAGTGGTAGCTAAAAAAGCACCCGCCAAAAAAGCTCCTGCTAAAAAAGCAGTTGCGAAAAAGGCGCCCGCCAAAAAAGCTGCAGTGAAAAAAACCGCAGCTAAAAAAGCACCGGCAAAGAAACGCACGCCTAACGCAGCCTTCATGAAACCGCTGACTCCCAGCGCAGCATTGGCAGCAGTGATCGGTTCAAGCCCGATGCCACGCACTGAAGTTGTGAGCAAAATGTGGGTCTACATCAAGAAACACAACTTGCAAGACAAAGTCAACAAACGCAATATCAACGCTGATGACAAGCTCAAAGCCGTATTCGGTAAAGCGCAAGTCACTATGTTTGAATTGGCCAGTTTGATTGGCAAACACCTGCACTGATCTTTTAGTCTGGTTCAAAAAAAAGGGCCGCTTTTGCGGCCCTTTTTCATTCGTGCTACTTAATCTTCAAGCGGCTTGACTGTCGACGTGAAAGTAAATTCACCTGGCGCTCGAATGGGATCTACATTGACTGAAATCATCACGCCCGGCAGGAATTTTCCTTCTAGCAACAATTTAGACAGGGGATTTTCGATCCGCTGCTGAATGGCACGCTTCAAAGGCCTGGCGCCAAAAACCGGGTCGAAGCCCACTTTGGCCAATTCAAGCAACGCCGCAGTTGACACATCTAAATGCAAGTCGATGCGCACGAGTCGATCGCTCAATGCCTGTAGCTGAATGCCTGCTATTTTTTCAATATGCTGGGCACTGAGCGAATGAAACACCACAGTTTCATCAATTCTGTTGAGGAACTCAGGCCGGAAATGGTTCTTCAATTCATCAAACACTGCCTCTTTGATTTCCAACGAATCTCTGTTGACCATGGATTGAATGATCTTTGATCCAATATTCGAGGTCATCACGATGACGGTGTTTTTAAAATCCACCGTGCGCCCTTGTCCATCGGTCAACCTGCCGTCATCTAAGACCTGCAGCAAGATGTTGAACACATCAGGATGGGCTTTTTCAATCTCATCCATCAGAATCACTGAATAAGGCTTGCGTCTGACCAATTCGGTTAAGTAACCGCCTTCGTCATATCCAACATAACCGGGAGGGGCGCCAATCAACTTGCTCACAGAATGTTTCTCCATGAATTCGCTCATGTCGATACGTATCAAGTGATCTTCGCTGTCGAACAAAAAACCTGCCAGCGATTTACACAATTCAGTTTTCCCGACGCCTGTTGGGCCCAAAAATAAAAATGAGCCTGTAGGTTTCGAAGGGTCACTCAGACCAGCGCGTGACCTTCTGATGGCATTTGCAACAGCTTGAATGGCTTCGTCTTGACCCACCACACTTTCATGCAGGCTGTCTTCCATACGAAGCAGTTTGTCACGCTCACCTTGCATCAATTTAGAAACAGGAATACCCGTAGCGCGGGCCACCACTTCAGCAATTTCTTCTGCACCCACCTGAGTGCGAAGCAACTTGGCTGTCATTGGCTGGTTGGAAGAGCTTTGCTCGTTGGCATTAGCCTCTTTCAAACGCTTTTCCAATTCAGGCAATTTTCCGTATTGCAGTTCTGCGACCTTGTTGAAATTGCCTTGGCGTTTGAATTCCTCCATCTGCATCTTGCAGCGCTCAATCTCTTCCTTGAGCAATGCGCCTCCTTGAGCTTGCGCTTTTTCTGATTTCCATATTTCTTCTAAATCTGCATACTCCAATTGCAGTTTGACAATCTCATCTTCAATGATGGCCATGCGTTTTTGAGAAGCCTCGTCTTGCTCCTTGCGAACAGCTTCGCGCTCGATTTTGAGCTGTATCAATCGCCGGTCAAGCTTGTCCATGACCTCGGGTTTTGAATCAATTTCAATTTTGATTTTTGCTGCCGCCTCATCAATCAAGTCGATGGCCTTGTCGGGTAAAAACCGGTCGGTGATATAGCGGTGAGATAGTTCTGCCGCCGCCACAATGGCAGGGTCGGTAATTTCTACGCCGTGGTGGACTTCATATTTTTCCTGCAAGCCGCGCAATATAGCGATGGTGGCTTCAACAGAGGGTTCGCCCACAATGATTTTTTGAAATCTTCTTTCAAGCGCGGCGTCTTTTTCAATGAATTTTCTGTATTCATCCAAAGTAGTTGCGCCGACACAATGCAGTTCGCCACGCGCCAGTGCAGGCTTGAGCATATTCCCCGCATCCATGGCACCTTCGGCCTTCCCTGCACCCACCATGGTGTGTAGTTCATCGATAAAGACAATCGTATTTCCCTCGTCTTTGGCCAGTTCACTCAATACATTTTTGAGTCTTTCTTCAAATTCACCTCTGAACTTTGCCCCAGCCAGCAATGACGCCATGTCCAAAGACAAAACGCGCTTTCCCTTCAAAGAGTCCGGCACCTCTCCCGCAACAATGCGTTGCGCCAAGCCTTCGACAATGGCGGTCTTGCCTACTCCAGGCTCACCAATTAACACTGGATTATTTTTACTTCGGCGCTGCAGTACTTGAATAGCGCGGCGAATTTCATCATCCCGTCCGATCACAGGATCGAGTTTGCCTTGCCTAGCCCGTTCAGTCAGATCCAGGCAATACTTTTTTAAAGTTTCACGTTGGCCTTCGGGATCTGCGGTTTTTACTGTCTCCCCGCCTCTCACCGCTTCAACGGATTGCAGCAAACTTTGTTTATTGAGTCCATGCGCTTTGGCCTTAACCGCCAATTCAATCTTGGAATCGCACAATGCCAGAAAAAATAATTCACTGGCCACGAATTGATCGCCACGCTTGATCGCATCTTTTTCTGCAGCTTGAAGCAAAGTGATCAAATCTCTTCCCACTTGCACCTGCTCTTGTCCTTGCACGGTGGGCAATTTGCCCATTGATTCTTCGCTGTCCTTGAGCAAGCCGTTGATATTGACACCAGATCGCATCAAAATAGCTCGCGGCCCGTCATCTTGTTTGAGCATTGAAACAATCAGATGTGCAGGTTCAATGTAAGCGTGATCTCCACCCAAGGCCAACGTCTGCGCATCTGACAAAGCCTCTTGAAATTTGGTAGTTAACTTTTCTAACCGCATGTTGTCCTCACAAAGGGGTATCGTGTCAGTTACTTGCGGCGATTTCCTTCATTTTCAATGTAAATCAAAATGGTTATATTGAATCGCTGGCATTTTTAGCATCAATGCCCCAGCGTTGTAAAGCTTGGTCGTCACTGACGCGCGCATCCACCCACCGGTGTCCATCAGGAGTGCCCTCTTTCTTCCAAAATGGTGCTTGCGTTTTAAGGTAGTCCATCAAAAACTCACAGGCTTGAAAGCTTTGCCCACGGTGCGCTGATGTGACTGCTACCAAAACAATTTGATCTAAGGGCATCAGCAAGCCGATACGGTGAATAACTTTTGCACCTTGGATATCAAACTGGTTGCGGGCTTCATCGAGCATTTTGCAAATGGATGCTTCTGTCATGCCGGGGTAATGCTCTAACTCCAGTGAGGACACCAAGTCACCTTCATTTCGGTCACGCACTGTTCCGATGAAACTGCACACTGCACCTACAGATTTATCACCCATGCGCAAGCTTGCAATTTCGGCACTGAGATCAAAATCCTCGGTTTGTATGGAAACATCAAATCGCATCATCAACCACCTGTGACTGGAGGGAAAAAAGCCACCTCGGCATTTTCAGTTAACCGTGTGTTCTCATCGCACACCGTTTGATTGATTGCCATACGAATGGCTTTGCCAGCAGACAAGCCATTGCTGTAGTTTTCACCTCTGCCGATCAGTTCATTTCGCAGAGCTGCGAGATCAACACTTTGTGTGTCCAAGGATTCTTGCGACAGGCCAATGTGCTCGCGCACAGATGCAAAATAGCGGACAGTGATTTTCATGACATCAATTCAAAAAATGGAATAAAGCCAACAGTGTCACCGGGTGTGATGGTGTTTCCAGCCGGATTGTCGACCAACCCATCAGCCCAGACCGTTGATGTCAGCACCCCAGAACCTTGGTTATCAAACAAGTCTAAACCGCCTGCAGTGTTTCTTTTCACACGTAAAAATTCACGACGTTTGTCTGCCTTCGGCCATGAAAAATCTGCTCGCAAGGGATAGGGATTTAATTTGGTTTGGTTGACACCTTGCAGATTCAAAATAAAAGGACGCGCTAATAAAAGAAATGTGACAAAACCAGAGACGGGGTTCCCGGGCAGTCCAATGAAATGCGTTAATTTTTGATGGGCTTTCAATTGACCGTAGGCAAAAGGCTTTCCGGGCTTGATAGCCAAGGACCACAATTGCAACTCACCCAACGACTGAATCGCAGGCTTCACGTGGTCTTCCTCACCAACCGACACCCCGCCACTCGTCAAAATCAAATCATGATTTTCACAGGCACTTCTGAACGCTGTTTCAGTTTGCGACAAACTGTCAGGCAATATACCCAGGTCAGAAACATCACAGCCTAAACGTCTTAAAAACGCTAATAAAAAGAAACGATTGGAGTTGTAAATAGAACCAGCTGGCATATCAGCAGGGGCAATTTCTCCGGGCATCACCAATTCATCACCCGTTGAAAAAAGAGCTACTTTGGGTCGCTTGTAAACACGTAAGCTTGCCCGACCGATGCTTGCAGCCAAACCAATGGATGAGGGATTCAATAGATTGCCTTTTGACAAAATGCTTGCATTTAAGGAAATGTCTTCGCCCTTGTAACGTATGCATTGCCCGCGCCGTGGCTCAGAGCGAATATGAATTTGGCCATCCGGCAAAACCTCACAGTCTTCTTGCATCACCACAGTGTCAGCACCATCGGGCACAGGCGCCCCGGTAAAAATTCTGTCAGCGTGACCCTCTTGTAATTTTTCTGGAAAGTGGCCTGCTGCAATCCGCTGCCCTGCTTGCAAAATGCCCTTGCGATTTACAAAATCTTCATAGCAAAACGCATAGCCATCCATGGCGGAATTGTCGAACCCTGGCACCTGTATCTCTGAATAAATATCTTCGGCGAGTATGCGTTGGTCTGCGTCAAAAGTTGACACAATTTCTACGGTCGGATTCGACGTTGAAAATTGCAGGATGTTTTCCAGTGCAGCATCCAACGAAAGTAGTGCAGGTTTGTTCATTGGCTTTGTCATGCAGGTTAATTTCAAGCGCAGTGTTCTGCAATAAATTTTTTAACCAATTGTGTGTCAGCAGACATAGATTCAAACCGCAGTGCACAATTTTCCAAGTCTTTGTATTTATCAGGTGTTGGCGGTACTGCTCCAATCGCCTCTTGGATAACGTCTGAGAATTTAACAGGTAAAGCGGTCTCAAGCACCACCATAGGAATGTCATCTTCTAAAAATTGCCTGGCGACATTCAATCCGTCAGCTGTATGGGGGTCAATCAATTCACCGAATTTTTCAAACGTGTCTTTGATGGCGAACAATCGTTGCAGATGGTTACTGTGTCCACTCACGAATCCGTAGTCTTCACGAATTCCTGAAAATTCCGGATGATCAGAAAGAGAGAATTCTCCATGAGCCTGTAACTTCTTCGAAAATAATTCTGCTGTTTTTGAAGCGTCACGGCCAATCAAATCAAAAATAAATCGCTCGAAATTACTTGCTTTGGAAATATCCATCGAGGGACTTGAGGTTTCATAGGTGTTTGAACTGTTACGCACCTTGTATAAACCAGTTTTGAAAAAATCATCCAACACATTGTTTTCATTGGTAGCAACTACCAATCGAGAAACAGGCAAGCCCATCATTTTTGCGACGTGACCAGCGCATACATTGCCAAAATTTCCACTGGGAACTGAAAAGCTAACCAGTTGGTTGTTGTCGGTGGTTGCTTGAAAGTAACCAGCAAAATAGTAGACAACTTGCGCCAGTAATCTTGCCCAATTAATGGAGTTGACGGTTCCGATTTTGTATGTTTTTTTAAATTCAAGATCAGAAGAAACCTCTTTGACAATGTCTTGGCAATCGTCAAATACGCCTTGGATAGCAATATTGAAAATATTTGCATCCATGAGACTGAACATTTGCGCTTTCTGAAATTTGCTCATACGTCCATCTGGACTGGTCATAAAGACACGAACACCTTTTTTGCCACGCATGGCATATTCAGCTGCACTGCCTGTGTCACCCGATGTCGCACCCAAAATATTGAGTTGCTGGTTTTTTCTCAGCAGTTCGTACTCAAATAAATTGCCCAGTAGCTGCATAGCCATGTCTTTGAAGGCCAAAGTTGGTCCATTGGACAAAGCAAGAATTGAAATATTTGCATCTAATTTTCGAAGCGGCGTGATCAAGTGGCTGCCAAAAATATTCTCTGTGTACGTTTTGGTGCATAGCGCAAGAAGATCATCCCGCGGAATGTCGTCTACATACACACTTAAAATTTCAAAAGCCAAATAGGCATAGCCTTTTTTAAAATAAATGTCACGCAACCGCTGCAACTCGTATGAATGAATTTTTGGATAGTATTCAGGAAGATATAAACCGCCATCAGGCGCCAATCCTTCAAGCAAAATGTCGCAAAATTTCTTTTTTACCGAATGGCCTCGGGTAGAAATATAAAACATCAGTTGAAATCTTCCTTGCGAATACGAACCACCGGCAGCAAAACCGTGGGTAATTTTTGAATTTTTGTAATAGCTTGGTTCATCACACCCTCCTTGGCTTCATGGGTCAAAATGATGAGTTCGGTTTGCTTGCTGGTTGCATCAGCAGGTTGCTGCAACATGGCGTCAACACTGATGCCATATTCAGCCAAAATACTGGTGATACTTGCCAAAACTCCCGGCTGATCAGCAACAGAAATTCTCAAATAGTTGCAAGTGACCACCGCCTCAATATTCAAAATATCGAGGGATTCGATGAACTCGTCTTGAAAAGCCAAATGGGGAATACGATTTGCGGCATCGGTAGTTTGCGCCCTAGCAATATCAATCAAATCTGCAATCACCGCACTTGCTGTGGGTTCCCCGCCGGCACCCTTACCGTAATACATGCTTGTACCCAATGCATCGGAATGCACCATGACAGCATTCATGACACCTTCTACATTGGCGATCAAAGAACGCTCAGAAATCAAACATGGATGTACCCGAACTTCAATACCAATTTGGGTACGCTTGGCAATTCCCAATAATTTGATGCGATAACCTAGTTGGGCCGCCAATTGCATGTCCCTAGATTCAAGACGCGTGATGCCCTCAACATAAGCTTGGGTAAAGGGAATAGGAATGCCATATGCAATGGCTGCGAGCAAACTGCACTTGTGTGCTGCATCCGTTCCTTCAATGTCAAAAGTAGGATCTGCTTCAGCGTACCCCAATGTTTGGGCTTGCTCCAAAGCTTGCGCAAATGTCCATGACTTTTCATGCATTTGTGTCAATATGAAATTGGTCGTTCCGTTGATGATGCCCGCTATCCATTCGATTTGGTTGGCGGCCAAGCCTTCGCGTACCACTTTGATGATTGGAATTCCACCTGCGACGGATGACTCAAAACCCACCATGCAAGCATTTTTTTGGGCCAATTGAAAAATTTTCTCGCCATGTGTGGCTAACAAGGCTTTGTTGGCAGTTACCACGTGCTTGCCAGCTTGCAGCGCTTTTGACACCACCTCTAGGGCAAAGCCATAGCCACCGATTAATTCAATCACTACATCTATATCTGCACGTGAGATGATCTCGTTCGCATCAGAAACCACGGTGCAATCTGCGTCAACTACCGATTTGACTTTTTCTGTATCTAAATCAGCAACCATGCTGATATGCAGCCCACGGCCCAAGCGCCTTTGAATCTGATGCTGGTTGCGTTTTAATAATTCGTAGGTACCGCTGCCCACCGTACCAAAACCAATCAGGCCAATCTGCAAAGGTTTCAACATGTGGGGTTCTTTCGGTAGTTATCCAAAAACTTGGCTATGCGTTCAATCGCGACACGGAGTTCATCCTCGTGCGGCAAGAAAACAATACGGAAGTGGTCTGGTGCGGGCCAATTAAACCCAGTTCCTTGAACCAATAGCACTTTGGTATCTTGTAATAATTCATTGATGAAATGCTGATCGTTTTTGATGGGATACATCTTTGGATCAAGCTTAGGAAACATATACAACGCCGCTTGAGGCTTCACGCAAGTGACACCGGGTATGGCAGTGATCAATTCGTAAGCCAAGTCACGTTGCCGCCGCAATCTACCGCCCGGCTTGATCAGGTCATTGATGGTTTGGTAGCCCCCAAGCGCCGTTTGTATGGCGCTTTGACCGGGCACGTTCGCGCACAAGCGCATAGATGAGAGCATATTCAAGCCCTCGATGTAATCTTTGGCAGGCTTTTTATCACCTGAGACGATCAACCACCCGGCACGGTATCCGCAAGACCGATAGCTTTTTGACAGTGAATTAAAAGTAAGGGTTAAGACATCCTTAGACAAACTTCCAAGTGCTGTGTGACGGACATCGTCATACAACACTTTGTCATAAACCTCATCAGCAAAAATGATGAGACCATGTTCTCTGGCGAGTTCAACGATACCTTTTAAAAGCTCGTCTGAGTAAAGAGCACCTGTTGGGTTGTTGGGGTTGATAACAACAATTCCTTTGGTATTTTTTGTGATTTTTGATTTGATATCTTTCAAATCAGGCATCCATCCATTGGCCTCGTCACACAGGTAATGCACGGGTGTGCCGCCCGACAAGCTGACCGCGGCCGTCCACAAAGGATAGTCAGGGGCCGGAAGCAATAATTCGTCACCAGTGTTGAGTAAGGCATTGGTTGCCATCACTATCAATTCGCTAGCACCGTTACCCAAATAAATATCATCTAATCCGACGCCATCTATGCCTTGTTGCTGGCTGTATTGCATCACTGCTTTGCGCGCTGCGAATATGCCTTTGCTGTCTGAGTAAGCAGCCGCACCCGGTAAATTGCGAATAATGTCTTGTTGTATTTCTTCAGGCGCATCGAAACCAAACACCGCAAGATTTCCGATGTTAAGTTTGATGATCTTGTGCCCTTCTTCTTCCATCTGACGCGCTTTTTCCAATACAGGGCCGCGAATGTCATAACAAACATTGTCTAGCTTGGATGATTTTTGAATGGTTTTCAACTCAACTCCATGTTCAATTTTCACGAAAAGTCTATAATTTGAACATATTTCTGGGGGTTTTTCCTCATTTACTCTGATTGACACGATGAAATTACAGCCTGATCGATCAGACCTCTCAACTATCACCGCATATGGCCCCAGTTGGATCGCCGTTAACGGGAAATCTTATTCCCACCACTTGCTTGTCAGCGCGCACGGGACAGTAGAACCATGGCTTGGAAACGCTTTATTCAATGACCTGTCCAACCTAAGCGATTTGGTGCTTAAAACAGGTTGCGAAATTGTGCTTTTAGGCTGTGGGAAAAAGCAAATCTTTATTCCTGCCTACAACTTGATTTCATTTATAAAAAACGGCGTGGGAGTAGAGGCCATGGGCACCTCTGCTGCTTGCCGAACTTTCAATGTATTGGCATCTGAAGGTCGCAAAGTTACTGCCGTGTTGCTACTTGAAGAAGCCTTTTTGTAATCAACAGCATCAGCAACAAGCAGGCACACAATCCACCGCCAATTTACGCTTGGCCATTTAGAGATAAAATGCGTGCTTACCGAAAAATTTCTTCGGTCGTAAAGTCACAACGGATTCAGAACCATGGCGATTGTTCTCAATAAACACCTACCCGAATTTGAAGCAAACGCCACAGGCGGCATCAAGGTTACCAACCATTCTCACGTCGGTCAAACCGTTATTCTGTACTTCTATCCCAAAGACAATACGCCTGGTTGCACCACTGAAGCCATGCAATTTAGGGATAAATTCAAGGATTTCACAAAAGCTGGTGCAGTGATATTCGGCGTATCGCGTGACAACATGAGGTCACATGACAGCTTCAAAGAAAAATTAGAACTTCCATTTGAATTGATTGCTGACACTGAAGAAAAAATGTGCCATATGTTTGGTGTCGTTAAAAACAAGATCATGTACGGTAAAAAAGTCAAAGGGATTGAACGCAGCACATTCCTCATTGGATCTGATGGAATGCTCAAACAAGAATGGCGCGGCCTCAAAGTACCTGGCCATGTAGACGAAGTCCTCAAAGCCGTTAAAGCCCTGAAAAAATCTACTGCTGCTGCTTGATACATGCCACTTCCGCCTGCCCCACGAAAAAAAGCAGACCTACTTCAATCGAAGACAACCACACCAAAGTCAAATTTGGTTGCTGGCAAAAAAAATAGTACGTCTTCGTTGTCAAACAACATGACTAGGCCTTTGGTCGAACCCAAAGACTTTGCTGAACTTCCCGCCCCTTCAGCCTCAAGACAACCAGAAAAAAAACAAGCAACTTCTGGTCACAAAACAGATATAAGCGAAATGAAAGCTGAGAAAGTGCGTGCTGTGGTTTCCAAAAAGAAATTATCCGAACAAAAACTCTTTGTGCTCGACACCAATGTTTTGATGCACGACCCAATGTGTTTGTTCCGCTTTGAAGAACACGACATTTTTCTTCCGATGATAGTGTTGGAAGAGCTCGACAGCCACAAAAAGGGCATGACTGAGGTTGCACGAAATGCCCGCCAAACCAGCCGCACGCTTGATGCGTTGGTTGGTATCAGCAACTCTGACATATCTCAAGGCCTGGAGTTATCTTCAACTGGTCACAAAGATGTGGGTGGAAAACTGTTCTTCCAAACCGTTCCGTTGACTTTTGACCTGCCCGCCAGCCTGCCACAGGGTAAAGCTGACAACCAAATATTAGGCGTTGTCAAAGCACTCGGTGATGTTTACTCCAAGCGACAAGTGGTGTTGGTCAGTAAAGACATCAACATGCGGGTCAAAGCTCGGGCCTTGGGTTTACACGCTGAAGACTATCAAAACGACAAGACCCTCGAAGACGGCGATCTCTTGTACTCAGGCGCTTTAGCCTTAGCACCAGACTTTTGGTCCAAGCAAGCAAAAACAGTAGAAAGTTGGCAAAGCTCAGGGCACACCTACTATCGCATCAGCGGTTCAGTAGTTGCCAATATGCACATCAACCAATTCATCTACTTTGAATCCGCCGGTGAGCCCAGCTTATATGCCAGAGTCACAGAGATTCGCGGTAAATCTGCAGTATTTAAAACTCTTAAAGACTTCAGCCACTTAAAGAATGCAGCTTGGGGCATCACTACTCGCAACAGGGAACAAAACTTTGCCCTGAACATGCTGATGGACCCCGAGATCGATTTCGTGACTCTGACGGGTACAGCGGGCACTGGCAAAACTTTGTTGGCTTTGGCAGCTGGCCTGGTACAAGTGCTTGACGAGCGTCGCTACACAGAAATAATCATGACGCGCGCAACCGTCAGTGTCGGTGAGGACATCGGCTTTTTACCTGGCACCGAAGAAGAAAAAATGGGCCCATGGATGGGTGCCTTGGATGACAATTTGGAAGTTTTGGGAAAAACTGACACCAGTGCTGGCGAATGGGGCCGTGCCGCGACCAGTGAGTTGATCAAAAGCAAGATCAAAATCAAGAGTCTTAACTTTATGCGTGGCCGAACATTTTTAAATAAATTTGTCATCATCGATGAGGCGCAAAACCTGACGCCCAAACAAATGAAGACACTCATCACGCGCGCTGGTCCCGGCACCAAAATCATTTGCATGGGTAACATCGCCCAAATTGACACGCCTTATTTAACAGAAGGCTCCTCAGGTCTCACATTTGCGGTTGACAGATTCAAGGGTTGGCCACATGGGGGCCACATCACTCTTGCAAGGGGCGAGAGATCTAGACTGGCGGACTTTGCCAGCGAAGTTCTCTAACGCTCAATAATCAGAACCTGAACCCGCATACGATTCAAATTTAGTGATGGGCTTGAGGAATGTCAGCTTGACAGTTCCCGTGGGGCCGTTACGTTGCTTACCGATGATGATTTCTGCAACCCCAGGTTCTTTAGAGTCCTTGTTGTAGTAATCATCACGGTAGATAAACATGATCACATCAGCATCTTGTTCAATCGCACCTGATTCACGCAAATCACTCATCATGGGCCGTTTATCGGTTCTTTGTTCTACTCCCCTGTTAAGCTGAGACAACGCAATCACCGGGCATTGCAACTCTTTGGCGAGCATTTTCAAACCACGGGAAATTTCACCCAACTCAGTCGCTCGGTTGTCTCCATCAGCGCCACTGCTGCCGCTCATCAGCTGCAAATAATCCACGACAACCAATCCCAACTTCCCGCAATTACGGGCCAATCGCCTGGCACTTGCACGAAGCTCAGAGGGTGTCAAACCCGGGGTTTCATCTATTGATAAAGAAACGTTGCGTAATCTTTCGACAGCCTCTGTCAGACGCGGCCATTCTTCGTCTAACAATTTGCCAGTACGCAACCGGGTTTGATCGATTCGACCAATGGAACCCACGATACGAATTGCCAGTTGCGAGGCGCCCATCTCCATAGAAAAAACTGCAACAGGCAATCCCTCGTTCAGCGCAACATTCTCAGCAATATTGATGGCAAGCGCCGTTTTACCCATTGATGGTCTGGCGGCAAGCACAATCAAATCACCGGCTTGCATACCCGATGTCATCCGGTCAAGATCGAAAAATCCTGTCGGAACACCAGTGATATCGTTTGGGTTTTGCGACATCTCCTCCACACGGTCCAAGAGTTGGACCACCAAATTACCCATCGACTGAAAGCCTTGGCGCATGCGCGAGCCTTCTTCGCCAATATTGAATATTTTTTGCTCGGCTTCATCCAAGATATTGGGAACGGGACGCCCGTTGGTGTTCATGGCGGATGTTGCAATTTCATCACTCACGCTCACAAGCTTGCGAAGAATGGATCGCTCTCTGACTATTTCCGCATACCTTCTGATATTTGCAGAACTGGGCACGTACTGCGCCAGAGAATTCAAAAACGCTAGTCCGCCAACTTCATCAGCTTTACCTTGGCTTTGTAGATGTTCAAACACGGTGATAACGTCAGCCGCACGGTTGCCATTGATAAGCGTGCTAACTGATGAAAAAATGAGCCTGTGCTCGTACCTGTAAAAATCACCATCACTGAGAATATCGCCAATCTTGTCCCACGCAGAGTTATCAAGTAACAAACCGCCCAGCACACTTGACTCCGCCTCTACAGAGTTAGGTGGAATGCGCAGTTGTGCAATTTGACGATCAATCGTTGGGGATGACTCTTCAAATTCCGGAAAGACGACAGACATGTTGATCCTCTAAAGCAGAAATAGTATTGAAATGAATGCCGTTTGTCATTGCATAAGTTTGTGGAGAACAGCCACGAATACCCTAAGAAGCTGTGCATAACTGGCAAAAAAAAACCGCCCCAAGGAGCGGCTTTTTAAATCTAAAACAAAATCATGCTGATTCGCCGTAAACAGCAACTTGTACATCGACCAAGACATCCGTGTGCAAAGACACAGAAACAGGTGAGTCACCCACAGTTTTGATCGGGCCCTTGGGCATGCGGATTTGAGATTTAGATACCTCGTAACCCATTTTGTTCAATTCTTCAGCAATATCAAAGTTCGTCACAGAACCAAACAAACGACCATCAACACCCGCTTTTTGAGTGAGTTTGACGGTGGTTCCTTGCAATTTTTCACCTTGGCTTTGGGCGGCCAGCAATTTTTCGTGGGCTGCTTTTTCTAATTCAGCACGTCGGGCTTCGAACTCTTTGATGGCTTGACCGGTTGCGCGACGCGCCTGGCCAGAGGGAATCAAGAAGTTACGGGCATAACCGTCTTTGACTTTGACAACCTCGCCAAGATTGCCCAGATTGACGACTTTTTCAAGAAGAATAATTTGCATGTTGCGCTCCTTAGATTTTGTGCTGGTCGGTATATGGCAGCATGGCCAAGAATCGCGCACGCTTGATGGCAGTGTTTAACTGGCGCTGGTAAATCGCACGTGTACCTGTCAAGCGAGCTGGAATGATTTTTCCATTTTCTGCAATGAAGTCGCGCAGAGTATCGATATCTTTGTAATCGATTTCTTCTACACCAGTCACAGTGAAGCGACAAAATCTTTTGCGCTTAAAAAGCAAGGATTGTGTATTGCGCTTTGGGCGCTTGTCTTTGTTGAATTTTTTAAAAGTGGCCATGTGTGGGGCTCCTAAGAAACGTTTTGATATGAATGAATATGAAAAATGACTGATTTGGACTTTGTGCCAGACGCCAGAAAACCATTGAATAAAAAAGGAGTATGCAGAGGTTGTCGAATTAATTTTTCAGCCAATATGCCAACGGCCTTTGACTTTAAATTTAAATGAACTTTTCTGACGATACCTGCTTCTTCAATTTCTGATTCGTGGATCAATTGACATTCCACAACAGGTAATCCTGAGGGGGAGTAGCGCAAAGTGGAGATTTCCTCAACATGCGCAATCAAATCGACACGATTCACATCTGGGCAAAAAAATCAGGCTTGGAATTCAGTGTGCTGGGTTTTGCGGGCTTCTTCGCGCTCCACTGTTTTCATCATCAAAGAAGGAGCTGTTTCAGCTTTTTTCTTCGAAACAGTCAAGTGCCTCAGTACAGCATCATTGAATTTGAAAGCATGCTCAAGCTCAGCCATGACTTCTTGATTGGCTTCAATATTCAAACACAGGTAATGTGCTTTGGCCAATTTGTTGATCATGTAGGTCAACTGGCGTCTTCCCCAATCTTCCAAACGGTGCACTTTTCCGCCACCATTTGTAATCAGGCCTTTGTACCGCTCCAGCATCGCAGGTACTTGCTCGCTTTGGTCGGGATGGATTAAAAGAATTATTTCGTAATGACGCATGAACTCTCCTTGTGGATTGAGCCGCCCACAGCGT
Source organism: Comamonadaceae bacterium (assembly GCA_027488735.1). GTDB lineage: Bacteria > Pseudomonadota > Gammaproteobacteria > Burkholderiales > Burkholderiaceae_C > Limnohabitans. The sequence goes on from JAIYBB010000004.1 coordinate 540,413, forward strand.
CGTCAGTGGTGCGGCAAGGGTGAATAGCCTTACATTGTAATCATTTTTCAGGGCATCCCCCATCAATCAGCCTGCAAGAGCATTCCAAGTAGAAATCACACTGTCAGGATTAAGTGAAATGGATTCTATTCCTTTGTCAACCAACCATTTTGCAAAATCCAAGTGGTCGCTTGGCCCCTGGCCGCAGATGCCTACATACTTTTTGTGCTTTTGACAGGCCTCGATGGCTTTGAGTAAGAGAATCTTTACCGCTGGATCGCGCTCATCAAAGTCTGCGGCCAAAAGAGGCATCCCGGAATCGCGATCTAAGCCCAAAGTAAGTTGGGTCAAGTCATTTGATCCTATCGAAAAACCGTCAAAGTACTCTAAGAAATCCTCTGCCAACAATGCGTTACTGGGGACTTCACACATCATGATCAATTTCAATCCGTTTTCACCTCGAGACAAACCTTGTTGAGATAACAAATCGACAACGCGTTTGGCTTGGTTCACAGTTCTGACAAATGGAACCATGATTTGCACATTCGTTAAGCCCATGTCATCTCTGACTCTTCGCAACGCTTGGCATTCCATGGCAAATGCCTGCTGAAAATCTGCACTTAAATAGCGTGCAGCTCCTCGAAAACCCAGCATAGGATTTTCTTCCTCGGGTTCATAGCGACTGCCACCAATCAATTTTCTGTATTCATTGGATTTGAAATCGGATAGCCGGACAATGACAGGCTTTGGCCAAAAAGCGCCGGCAATGGTGGCCACGCCCTCAGTGACCTTGTCAACAAAAAATGCCTTGGGTGAAGCATGGCCGCGAGCAACAGACTCCACCGCTTTTTTCAACTCTAAATCGATATTGGGATAGTCCAATATTGCTTTTGGATGAACGCCTATATTGTTGTTGATAATGAATTCCAATCGGGCGAGTCCTACACCTGCATTTGGCAATTGAGCGAAGTCAAACGCCATGCTCGGGTTTCCTATATTCATCATGATTTTTGTGGGAATGTCTGGCATGACACCTTGCTTGACTTCGAAAATTTCAGTTTCTAGCAGACCGTCGTAAACAAATCCTGTATCACCTTCGGCGCAACTTACCGTGACCAGACTTTCTGCCTGCAGCACCTCTGTGGCGTTACCGCAACCCACCACCGCGGGGATGCCCAACTCTCGCGCAATGATTGCTGCGTGACAAGTTCTTCCACCACGGTTTGTGACGATAGCGCTGGCCTTTTTCATGACGGGTTCCCAATTCGGATCGGTCATGTCAGTAACCAAAATATCCCCAGGCTGAACCGTGTCCATTTGTGAAATATGGCTCACAAGACGCACAGGACCTGTACCAATTTTTTGTCCTATCGCCCTGCCCTCAGCAAGCACAGTGCTTTTGTTTTTTAACTTGTACTTGTGCTCTGCTTTTCCCTTGGATTGACTCTTAACCGTTTCAGGTCTGGCTTGCAAAATATACAACTTACCATCGAGACCGTCTTTTCCCCATTCAATATCCATGGGATGTCCGTAATGAGTTTCAATGACCAACGCATAGTTAGCCAATTGGCAAATGTCTTCATCAGTTAATGAATATCGATTGCGCAACTCTGATGGCACATCTTCGGTAACAACCAATTTTCCAGTGTCCTGTCTCTCTTTTTCACTGGCAAATTTCATTTGAATCAACTTAGAACCAAGGCTTCTTCGAACAATGGCATTTTTGCCTGCTCGCAGCATTGGTTTATGTACATAAAATTCATCTGGGTTCACAGCACCCTGCACCACTGTTTCGCCCAAGCCATAACTGGAGGTGATGAACACAACATCCTTGAACCCCGATTCAGTATCTATGGTGAACATCACCCCTGAAGTCGCTAAGTCTGAGCGAACCATCTTTTGCACACCAGCTGACAAAGCCACTTCTGAATGAACAAACCCCTTATGCACGCGATAGCTGATGGCTCTGTCGTTGTACAAAGATGCGAATACTTCTTTGATTTTGTGAAGAATATCTTTGATACCTTGTACGTTCAAAAAACTTTCTTGCTGACCAGCAAAAGAAGCGTCAGGTAAATCTTCAGCTGTAGCAGATGATCTCACTGCATAAGTTGCTGTTTGAGCGCCTGCATGGAGTGTGTCGAAAGCTTGTCGAATGTCATTTTCTAAATCTTGTGAAAAAGCTTGGGCCATGATCCAAGATCGGATAGCTGCTCCCGTCTTGGACAACTCATTGACATTTTCTGAATCTAAGTTCTTGAGTGCTTCCTCAATACGCAGGTCCAAATTGTCTTGTTTTAAAAACATACGAAATGCGTGCGCAGTTGTGGCAAAACCTGTGGGTACGATAACACCGGCTGGTAGTTGAGAAATCATTTCTCCTAAACTGGCATTTTTCCCCCCCACCGAGTCCACATCAGACATTCGCAGGTTTTCAAATGGCACGACAAGTGCCGATGGATTGAAAAGAACAGACATGAAAATACTCCAAAAGTTAAAGCGTTGCGCAGCGAGGCCTTGGAAGGCAAACCTCACCGGACATGCGGGTAGGCATTGAAAGACTTAGAGAAATTTCTTTCCAATGGCAGCGCATGATTTAATCCTGTAAACCTATTTTAAAGCTTGCAATACTTCAACCTCATCTAAAGTTTTTTATGCATAACCGAACTGTTTATTTTGTATCAGATGGAACTGGTATTACTGCAGAGACATTTGGCAATGCCATATTGGCGCAATTTGAAATTCAAGCCAAACACATCCGACTTCCGTTCATAGATACCGAGGAAAAGGCCCACCATGCGGTTGAGCAAATAAACCATGCCACTGAGAGGGAAGGCATGAAGCCGATCGTGTTCACCACACTGGCAAAGGATGAGTTGCTAGATATCCTGACAAACGGAACCAATGCACTGCTCATGGATATGTTCAGTACTTTTGTCAAACCTCTTGAAATAGAGTTGGGCATCAAATCCAACCACCGGATTGGTCGCTTTTCAGACATCAGCAAAAGCAAGGCTTACCACGACAGAATAGAGGCCATCAATTTCAGTTTGGCACATGATGATGGTCAGAAAAATACCGATCTAGAAAAATCTGATGTGATTCTTGTCGGCGTGAGCCGCAGTGGAAAAACACCCACCAGTCTTTATCTGGCCATGCAATACGGGCTCAAAGCCTCCAATTACCCTCTCATTCCTGAAGATTTTGAGAGGCAGCAATTACCCCCAGCTTTGCTGCCACATTTAAGCAAAATATTTGGTTTATCAATTTCTGCTGACAGGCTCAGTGAAATACGCAACGAACGCCGGCCCAACTCCACTTATGCCAATTTAGAAAATTGTCAACAAGAAGTATCAGCCGCCGAAATGATGATGCGCATGCACGGCATACGTTGGCTATCAACCACCACCAAAAGCATAGAAGAAATTGCAACCACCATCATTCAAGAAATAAAGCCCGAACGACTCACTTATTGAGAATAATTACAAGCCAATCGCAGCAATGCCCGCTTTTGCAATTTGAGCGTCTTCAGAGGATTTGACACCGCTTACACCTACCGCGCCAATGACCTGTCCATCTTTGACAATGGGTACGCCTCCCTCAAGCATTCCTTCTATCAGAGGTGCGGTTAAAAATGAGTATCTTCCCCCGTTGATGATGTCCTCATAGACTTTAGATTCCCTTCTACCCAAGGCTGCGGTTTGCGCTTTGGCAGGAGCGATGTGCGCAGAAATGGGAGCAGCGCCATCTAACCTTTGTAACCACAATAAATGTCCGCCATCATCCACAATGGCTATGCAAACAGCCCAGTTGTTTTTTGTAGCTTCAACTTCAGCGGCTTTTGCGATGGCGCTTATATCGGCTGATTCAAGTGTAAATTTGCTTTTCATGGTGTTTTTCTTAAGAGAGTTTTGAGTGAGCATAACGGCACCCTCTACAGCCGAGTAAATTGAAAGTCATGCATTTGACAACAGCAATTTTTTATGAGTACTTATTTGCTATATAAACCTTATTCTTGAATTAACTTGAATTGATCGCATATGATTCAAATCTCAAACAGAGGAGTTTCCTATGAGTGAACAAATCCAAACCATTCCCTACCGCGATTCAGGGCTTGATTCCGCTGAAAGAAATAAGGTACTCAGAAACACTTATTGGCTTTTGGCGTTGACTTTAATACCAACCGTTATTGGCGCATGGATAGGTGTGGCGACCGGCATTGGTCGCGCCCTCTCAGGCGGCTTGGGTTTGGTGGTCTTTTTGGTAGGTATCTTCGGCTTTGTCTATGCGATTGAAAAAACCAAGCATTCCTCCAAGGGCATTGCTGTACTTTTTGGCTTCACATTTTTTATGGGTCTGATGCTGTCCAGAATGATCGGCATGGTGTTGGGATTCAGTAATGGCACTTCATTGGTGATGACGGCATTTGGCGGTACGGCAGGCGTGTTCTTCGTCATGGCCAGCTTGGCAACATTCATCAAACGTGATTTATCGGGAATGAGCAAATGGCTATTCGTTGGTGCTATTTCCTTGATGGTTGGAAGCATCATCAACATTTTTGTGGGTTCAACAATTGGCATGATGGTAATTTCTGTCATGGCCATCGGTATTTTCAGCGCATACTTGCTTTATGACATCAAGCAAATCATTGATGGCGGCGAAACCAACTATATTTCAGCGACACTGGCGCTATACATGGACTTGATCAATGTATTTCAAGGCCTGTTGGCCCTGCTGGGGATCATGGGCGGCGAAAAAGAATAATTGTCGCGTTCCTCTAAAAAAGCTCCTCTTGAGGAGCTTTTTTCATGGGCGATCAAAAATTGCAATGCTCTCTACATGAGCGGTATGCGGAAACATATTAACCATCCCAACAGCGGTACAACGGTAACCCGCAATATTCACTAAAACGCCAGCATCTCTGGCCAGTGTGGCAGGGTTGCAGCTGATGTAGACAATACGTTTAGGTGGAAGCCAATGACCGTCTTCACTGAGTAAATCGGTCAGCGCTTGTACCAACGCAAATGCTCCCTCTCTAGGGGGATCAATCAGCCATTTTGAGTTTGAGCCATACTGCCTCAGCGATTGAGCGGAAATTTCAAACAGGTTTTGTTCTTGAAATGCTATGTCAGCAAGCAACTTTGCCTTTTTATTTGATCTCGCTATATTGTTCCACTCATGGTTTTTTTTCGCCCAATTCAATAACGACTGACTGCCTTCTACACCAGTGACTTTGTATGCCAAGCTTGCCATGGGCAAGGTGAAATTCCCTAATCCACAAAACCAATCCACCAATGAATCCTCAGGTTGGATATCCATGAAACTTATTGCCTGTGAAACCAAAACCTTATTGATGGCAGGATTCACCTGGGTAAAGTCGTTCGGCCGAAAGTACATCTTCAATTGAAATGCTGGTAACTCGTAATACAAACTGTTTTCACTGAATGTCGAATCGATGTCATCGAGAGGGATCACCGATTCAATACCTTTCGGTTGCAACCACCACTGAACTTTGTACTGAGCAGAAAACGCTCTGAGCAACTGTCCATCTTGTTCAGACAACGGAGCCAAATGACGAAGAATAAATGCCGTGCTCGTATCGCCACAAGCAACTTCTATTTGCGGGCATTGATCACGGATACTTAAATTTGCAATCAACTCGCGCAGTGGCAACAACATATCACTCACACGTTGAGGCAGAACAGCGCAGCTGGTCATATCAGCCACATAGCCGCTTTTTCGTTCGTGAAATCCAATCAGGACTTTCGATTTCTTGACCACATGTCTGACAGATAACCTGGCCCTGTGGCGGTATTTCCAGTCTGGCCCTTGCAACGGACGCAATACCAATTCAGGTTTGACTTTTCCTATATGCCAAAGGTTATCTTCAACTACCCGTTGCTTCACAGCAATTTGCGAGAACAGATTTAAATGCTGCATTTTGCAACCACCACATGCACCGGCATGCATGCCAAAGTAGGCGCATTCAGCCTTTATCCTTTGTGAGGATGCTTGCAACATTTGTTTGAGCGTGCCCTGTTCCCAGTTATTTTTCTTTCGGTGCACATTAACCGTGACGCGCTCAAAAGGTAATGCACCCTCAACGAAAACCACTTTGCCATCTGAACGATGTGCAATGCCTTGGGCCTCTAGATCCATCGATTCAATCAGCAATCCCTTGTCATCAATAAAAGCATCAGTTGTGTCAGGCATGCAGTGCGTCTCAGCGGTTAGGCAATAATTTCATGGGATCGATCGGTTTGCCTTGTTTGCGAATTTCAAAATGCAACTTGATTTGCTCTGATTCTGAATTACCCATTTCAGCAATTTTTTGTCCTTTTTTGACGGACTGTTCTTCGCGAACCAATAAGGTTTGGTTGTGCGCATATGCTGTCAAGTAATTATTGCTGTGCTTGAGGATGACCAAATTTCCATAGCCCCTCAAACCTGCACCCGCGTAGACAACACGCCCATCGGCGGCCGCCATCACAGCGTCCCCCAGTTTTCCAGCAATATCAATACCTTTGTTTTTTGCCTCATCAAAAGTTGATTGCACCGAACCAGCAGCAGGCCAGTCAAAAGCCATGGTCTCCTCGGTTGTTTCGGGGGCAGCATTGCTAGGCGGTTTGGCGCTTGCAGTATTTGCAGGAATGTCTTGACCAGGAGTGACAGAGCCAGGCGATGTGACAGGCTTGACGACCACACCTTCAGGAACAGATTCAGCCGATGGTGGCAAAACACGCAAGACTTGACCAACCTCGATCAGGTTTGGATTTTCGATGGCATTCCAACGGATGATGTCGCGCCAATTTTGTCCGTGATCGAGACCAATCCGGATCAATGTATCCCCGGGCTTTACGGTGTAGTAACCGGGTTTGACTGTCACGTCTGATGGCGGCGCACTGGCTGATGCCTTTTTAGATATCGTGCGAGGGCTTTCAGATGCAGATTTTGAAACCGCTGGTGATTTAGGTTTGTTGCGGTCTTCAACAGGTGCAGGGGCTCCGCGACCCGATGTTGCGCAACCAGAAACAAAGGCTGCGAAGGCCAAGCACAGACAAATAAGGCGAGTGCACATGAAAAACGGGATTGCAAATTTCATTCAGACAACACCTGAGAGCAAGGGGACGAAATTCACCGGCTCAAGAACGGTTTTTTGTATACCCGCTGAGGTTTTATCAATCACGACCAAACTTTGGCTTCCTTTTGTCACTGACATCGGTGCAACCAGTCGACCACCGTCGGCCAATTGCTCTATCCATTCGGCTGGAATATTATCGCCACCAGCGGCAGCAATGATCCCAGCGTAAGGCGCCCCAGAGGGATACCCCTGCATGCCGTCCCCAAACAGCAAATGTAAATTCCCAAGCCGCATCGGTCTGATATTTTCTCTGGCGCGCTCATACAGTCCTTTGATGCGCTCAATACTGTAGACCTCCTGCGAGACATGGCTCAACAGCGCCGCTTGGTAACCGCAACCTGTGCCTATTTCCAGCACCCGACCCAATTTACCGGTGATTCTCAAGTTCTTGCCTTGTCTTAACAATTCAATCATCCGGGCAACCACATTTGGCTTTGAAATAGTCTGTCCAAAGCCAATAGGCAAACTGGTGTCCTCATACGCTTGGTTGGCCAACGCCGTATCAAGAAATTTATGACGCTCTACCGCAAGCATGGCATTCAAAACCAACTCATCATCAACGCCTGCTTCTGCCAACCTTTTCACCATCGTAGATCTGACGGTTGCTGAGTCAAGACCCAATCCAGATGCGGCAGAGGAAACCACCGATTGCTGCTTAGCAGTACCTGCTGCCACCCAACTTAAAGGTGAAGATGGTTTGACCAACTTTTGCGGTGGACTGGTAATCAATTTCGCAGGGAAACTTGGTCGAGATTTCATTCGACCTTTTCCAAGTGCGTCACGCAATCTTGCCAACTTGCCAAGGCTTGGTGGTCCGTCAAATCAACTTGTAAAGGGCTGATGGCAACATGCCCTTCGGTGGTTGCAAAAAAATCGGTGTCGTGTGCATCATCTTTGGCAAGCCCTGCACCCCCAATCCAATACATGGTTTCCCCGCGTGGATTCATTTGTGTAATGACTCGCTCAGCCGGATGCCGTCTTCCCAATCTGCAAATTTTGGGCGCTTTCAATTCATGCAAAGGTTTGTTCGGAATATTGACGTTAAGCAACCAGGGAGAGTCATGTGGCACTGATCGTTGCGTCATGCTTTGCACAAATGCCATCGCCCATTGCGCAGCATCTTCGATATGGCCCCACCCTCTTTCCACTTGGCTGAATGCAATGGCGGGAATGCCCATGAGATAAGCCTCCATGGCGGCACCAACCGTGCCTGAATAAATGGTGTCGTCCCCCATGTTGGCGCCATTGTTGATGCCGGAGACCACCAGATCCGGTTTGTATCCAAGCAAACCCGTTAAGGCAATGTGTACGCAATCAGCTGGGGTTCCAGTGACATAACGAAATCCATTTTCTGCTTGTCGAATGTATATGGGGGAATGCAGCGTCAGCGCATTGGATTTTGCACTGTTATTTTGCTCGGGGGCGACAACTTCCACATCTGCAATTTTTCTCATGGCATTAAACAAAGCGATAATGCCCGGAGCTTGGTAGCCGTCATCGTTTGAAATCAAAATTCTCATGAGTCACCCCTAAAACCTGATTGTAGGGTGAGAGGATGGCCCTCAAAACCTCCCACAACCCGCATTTTTTCCAAGGAACGAATCATGCATGCTTGGCTTTGTGAAAACCCCATTGGCGTTGAAGCCCTTCAATGGAAAGAGCTGCCTACGCCAATTCCGGCTGCCAACGAAGTATTGATCAGAATTGAAGCCGCCAGCTTAAATTTTCCGGATGTGTTGATCGTTCAAAACAAATACCAAATGAAACCGCCGCTTCCCTTTGTGCCAGGTTCTGAATACGCCGGAAAAATTGAAGCCATTGGCAAGGAAGTTACCCACCTAAAAATTGGACAGTCTGTGGCATGCCTCAGTGGCACAGGCGGATTTGGCACGCACACCCTTGCGCCTGCAAATTTGTGCCTGCCTTTGCCAAACGGCTTTGATCCTGTAGACGCGGCAGCCTTCATCATGATTTACGCCACCTCTTACCATGCATTGGTGGACAGAGCACAACTCCAAGCCAACGAAACAGTGTTCGTCATGGGCGCTGCAGGTGGCGTGGGAACGTCGGCCATTCAAATTGCCAAGGCAGTAGGCGCAAAAGTGATTGCCGCAGCGTCTACACAAGAAAAATGTGATTTTTGTCTGAAACTGGGCGCCGATCATGCTATCAACTACAGCGACAACAATTTCAGAGATAAGCTCAAAGAGTTAACAGGTGGAAAAGGTCCGGACGTGATTTACGACCCGGTAGGTGGCGAATTCACCGAACCCGCTTTTCGTTCCATTGCATGGCGAGGTCGCTATTTAGTGGTCGGCTTTGCCTCTGGTCCTATTCCTTCGATACCACTTAATCTGCCGCTGCTCAAAGGAGCATCACTCATGGGGGTTTTCTGGGGCGATTTTGCCAAACGCGAACCAGCAAATAATGCAAAGATGATGCAAACTTTGATTGACTGGTACCAACAGAAAAAAATCAAACCACCCATAGACTGCACGATGCCGATGAGCGAATTACCTGCCGCATATGACCGCATGAATTCCCGCGCCGTCATGGGTAAATTGGTCATGGTCAACCCATCCTGATCAAACTATAAATCGATGGCAAAATGGTTTCTTCGGTTTTTGTCTGAAGTTGTTCAATCCTCATTAACTTAAAAGGTCATTCATGGCGCAAATTCTTCAATCTCTTTACAAAACATTGTTCGCGGGTTTGGTTTTACTGATCGTTGTTTTGTTCGTTACAACATCCGTCACCGGTAATCCGATCCAATTCAGCCATGCTTGGGGTAGTTTCGTGATGCGGTGGTTGCACGTTGCTTCAGGCACTATGTGGATAGGCTTGCTTTGGTATTTCAACTTTGTACAAATTCCTTCCATGGCCAGCATTCCAGATGAACAAAAACCGGCTATAAGCAAAGTTATTGCGCCAACAGCGCTGTTTTGGTTCCGTTACGGCGCTCTGGCCACGGTCGTCACAGGCCTGTTGCTGGCTTGGATGCAGGGCTACATTGTGAACGCACTTACTTTACAGCCTGGCTTAGTCGCCATAGGTTTGGGTATGTGGATTGCACTTGTGATGGCATTCAATGTCTGGTTCATTATTTGGCCAAACCAAAAGAAAGCCTTGGGTATGGTTGTTGTTGAAGCGCCAGAAAAAGCCAAAGCAGCCAGGACAGCAATGCTGACCTCACGCATCAACACCATGCTCTCCATCACCATGCTCTACATGATGGTCGCCCAGCAAAATGCTGCGCTTTAAAGCCAGTTTCTAAGAAAGCAAAAAACCGCTCCCTGTGGAGACACCACCTTTTGGCCCGATATCTATCTGACCCAAAGGTGATCTTCACAGAGCGGTTTTTTTATGGTTATTAAAACTGCCTACCTAGATTTGCTAAGCAAATGACAGGGCTAAAACTCTTAAATTAGCCAAAACTATATTAACCACTTGTAACAAAAGCAAAACGATCAAAATAGAAATATCAACGCCTGCGATGGGGGGGATAATTTTTCTGACGAGCGCTAAAAATGGCTGAGTCAATCTGTCGAGAAAGTAATACACCTCTGCATTGACGTTTATCCAGCTTAAAAGCGCAAAAATAATCAGCAAGCCTGTCATGCCGCTCAGAGCGGAACTTGCAAGCTCAAAAAAGGCCAGAACAAAGGATTGAAATGGTGCAATGTGCCCGGCCACGAGAAGCGACTGGAGCAAGATGCCGACTAACTGAATCAAAAAAGCAGAAATGAAACATGCCAGATCAAATCGGGAGGACTTAGGCAGAACCCTGCGCATGGGTAATACAGCCCAGTCAGTTAACTTGTAAATGAACTGGCTAAATTGCCCCACCCCTTGGCTTAAATTCAGTTTGATAAACAAACAGTACCAACGGAAAAGAAATAAACCCACCCAAAGTGATATTGCTGTTTTAAGTAATAACAGCGCTATTTGGGTGAGCATATTAAGCGGCCAACGCTACTTTTTCCTTGAAGCCCAATTGATCAAGAGCCGATGATAAATGCCCAAGACTTCGCTCAATATGGTGGAGTTTTTCAAGCCCAAATAAGCCAATTCTGAATGTCATGAAATCGGCGGGTTCATCACACTGCAGAGGAACACCTGCAGCCGTTTGCAAGCCAAGTGCCAAGAATTTTTTACTGCTCTGAATTTCCGGGTCAGTGGTGTAACTGACAACCACACCGGGCGCTTTGAAGCCGTCAGCGGCGACACTCACAATGCCACGGCTTTCAAGCAAATCTCGAACCTTTTCGCCCAATTCAATTTGCTCTTGCCGGACTTTTTCGAAACCATAGGCTTTGGTTTCTTGCATCACTTCGCGCAAACGTGTCAAAGCATCAGTTGGCATGGTTGTATGGTATGAGTGGGTGCCCTTTTCATAGCCTTCCATGACTTGTAGCCATTTTTTCAAATCACAAGCAAAACTGCTGCTCTGGGTAGTTTCAATAGCAGCTCTTGCGCGCTCACTCAACATGACCATGGCGCAACAAGGTGAACCGCTCCACCCTTTTTGAGGGGCGCTGACCAACACGTCCACACCAGTTGACTTCATGTCAACCCACATTGCACCAGAGGCAATACAGTCGAGCACAAATAAACCGCCATATTGGTGAACCGCGTCTGATACCTTTTTAAGGTAGTCATCAGGCAGAATCATTCCAGCCGAGGTTTCAACATGGGGTGCAAAAACAACGGCAGGTTGTTCTTTGTTAATGGTTTGCAGCACATGATCGATTAGGCAAGGAGCCCAAGGTGACTGCTTGTCATTTGACAAAGGTTTGGCTTTGAGAACAATAGATTCAGAGGGGATGCTGCCCATGTCAAAAATTTGTGACCATCTGTAACTGAACCAGCCATTCCTGATGACCATGACTTTTTTGCCTGAGGCAAACTGTCTTGCCACTGATTCCATTCCAAAAGTGCCACTGCCCGGTACTAAAACAGTTGAATGGGCTTGGTAGACATCTTTAAGGATTTTAGAAATGTCTTTCATTACGCCTTGAAAGCGCTGAGACATATGGTTCAAGGCTCGGTCTGTGTATACAACGGAAAATTCAAGCAATCCATCAGGATCAATCTCAGGAAGCAGTCCAGGCATGAAATAACTCCGGTAGGTGTAAATTAATGGGGTGGCTGATGGGGCTCGAACCCACGACAACAGGAATCACAA
>JAIYBB010000012.1 GCA_027488735.1 Comamonadaceae bacterium
AATTCAAGCAATCCATCAGGATCAATCTCAGGAAGCAGTCCAGGCATGAAATAACTCCGGTAGGTGTAAATTAATGGGGTGGCTGATGGGGCTCGAACCCACGACAACAGGAATCACAATCCTGGACTCTACCAACTGAGCTACAGCCACCACAAATCCATTATAACTATCAAACAACTCTGGACATACCCACTATTTGTTTGGATTTACTTTGTCAGGTGCCGCCTGCTTGAAAGACACTTTTAAAATGTCTTTTAAGTAACTGAAGTAAGCCAGATTTTCAGCCGTCGACCAAGACTTGATGAATCTTTGTTGGAGCTCAGGCGATTTCGTCGGGTTATTTGCTGAAGCCATCATTTTGTTGACCTTCACAATGCCATAACCTTTTGCCCCTAAGTCCACGCCAAGCAACTGAGGCAATTTGTCTGGATTAGCTCGCATGGCCTCGTCAACCAAATTTCCAGGAAGCTTCAAATTTTGGTCCCTGCTCAAAACCACGGCGGCTTGCAGCTCTGCTTTCTCCGGTGATTTTTTCCAAAGCTCCAATTTTGTGGCACCGTCCTTCTTAGCCAAACCTAGGGCTTTTTCGTTAAGCACTGTTTGAACCAGCACAGGCTTGATATCGTCGAAATTCAAGAAGTTTGCTGGGTAATGTTTGGTGACACGAACAGACATCAGTGTGTTGGGAGCTATTTCAATGGCCTCTGAATTTTTAAGTCCCTTGATACTTTCAGAAGAAAAAACAGTCTTGAGTACATTTGAATTGGCCCATGCTGATTTTGGGTCTGAGTTGCTGTCTTTGGTAACCGCCGATGCTGACTGAATATCCAATTTCAGTTTGTCGGAGACAGACTTGAAACTATCAGCTTGCTCGTAAACCAAGTTGGTGAATTGCTCAGCAATCTCGGCATACTTCTTTTGTGCCAATTGCTTTTTTAATTCAGACTCCAAGCCACTGCGCATTTGGGCGAAATTGGCCGCAGCAGCTGACTTGATGTCGATCAGTTGAATGATGTGGAATCCAAAATCAGATTGAACCAACCCGCTGATCTCACCTTTTTTCAAATTAAAAGCTACATCTTCAAATGGCTTAACCATGGCGCCACGGGCGAAGAAGCCGAGATCACCTCCATTGGCGGCAGAGCCAGGATCTTGAGAATTTTTCTTCGCAACATCCGCGAATTGAGCAGGCGATTTCTTCACCAAATCAAGCAGCAACATAGCCTTTTCTTTGGCTTTTGCCTTGTCAGCGTCATTCATTTCCTTGGGTGCATTGATCAAAATATGACTAGCTCTACGTTCTTCTTTGGCCGCGAGGTTAGTTTGGTTTTGATCAAAATAGCTCTTGAGTTCAGACTCACTGACAACGATAGTTTTTTCAATCGATTCCTGACTTAACACCACATATTCAATATCCACAGACTCGAGTGATTTGAATTCTTCCTTGTGCTCGTTGAAATACTTAAGAACTTCCTCGTCTGTTGGCTTAGCCTCAGCCAAATAATCAGACGCAGAAAAAATTGCCATTTGAACTTCCCTTTGCTGATAGAAAGCGTCTAGAGCTACTTCCATTTGCCCGGGAAAAGCGAGGCTACTTTGTGTAACTGCAGTCACTACCTGTTTGACTGCAACATCAGAACGCATACGATTTTCAAAAATCTCTGGCGTCATTCCTTGAGAAGCGAGCAACTGACGGTACTTCTCCAGATCCAAACTGCCATCAGGTTTTTTAATGGCCGAAAGAACTTCCATTTCTGCAATAGATTGGGCAACTTTTTGGTCCGATACGTTCAAGTTGAGTTTTCTTGCGCTGGCCTCTAACACCCGCGATTGAACCAATCTTTCCAGCACACCGTATTTGATAGCAGGTGTGTCAAACATGCTGACGTCAATATTTGGCATCGAAGAGCGCATGCGAGAAACTTCACTCTCGTGGGACTTCTCCCACTCTTCTTTGGATATATCAACGCCGTCTACAGACGCAACAACCTCGCCTTTCTCATTGGATCCTTTGTAGCCTTCAATGCCGAACAGAACAAAAGAGGGAAAAATAAGAATAATCAGCAGGATCTGCATGATTTTTTTATGGTGGCGGATGAAATCGAACATGGCTTAGTTGAATAAAAAAAAGAAAAGGCGAACACTGTTCGCCTGAATGGTTTGGTGGGTGCTGACGGTCTCGAACCGCCGACCTACGCCGTGTAAAGGCGCCGCTCTACCAACTGAGCTAAGCACCCCACCGAATCTTCAAATCAGTTCAAAGCGTCTTTCAACGCTTTGCCAGGACGAAACTTTGGCACAGAAGCAGCTTTGATTGTAATAGCAGCACCCGTGGCAGGATTTCTGCCGCTTCTTTCCGCACGCTTTGACACTTCGAATGTACCAAAACCAACCAAAGAAACAGAGTCTCCCTTTTTCAAAGCAGCTGTGATGGAATCGATTGTTGATTCAAGTGCGCGAGTTGCCGCAGCTTTTGAGATGTCTGCATCTGCAGCAATGTGTTCAATAAGTTCAGATTTATTCACAAAATTCCCCTCGACATAAGGCGTGTTTAGGTAGGTTGATAGGTTGACAAAATTTTTGAGCAGACAACAAATTGCGGGTAGTTTTAGAGAATTTTCGCAAGACACGCACGTTCTAAAAAGATACGCATGTGCTACCCAATGAAGTATGCTCAACGGCTATTCTAGTGGGTTTCAGTCGCTCATAGAAAAGAACTACTTGGCATTTGCCTTGATGAATGGAATAGCTTTTTTCAAATAAAAAACCATAGATCCAATGGTGAGTATGGCTGCAATCCATATCAGTACCCCGCCCCAATAGCTGGTTGAAATATGACCAAAAAGTACACCGTCATAAATTAAAAATGGAATGGCTATCATTTGGACAGTTGTCTTTAGCTTGCCAATCATATGGACCGCCACCGTTTTATTTGCACCTATTTGCGCCATCCATTCTCGAAGAGAAGAAATAGCAATTTCCCTTCCTATGATCAATAAGGCCACAGTGACACCCACCCGGCCTAAATCTACGAGCACCAGCAAGCTCGCGCAGACAAGAAATTTATCAGCAACTGGGTCCAAAAAAGCACCAAAGGCCGATGTCTGATTTAACTTTCTGGCCAAAAATCCGTCAAGCCAATCTGTCAATGCAAAAAGAACAAACATCACAGTCGCAATCAAATTGCGAGTGCTTATGTCAAGTGGCCATTGAAATACCCAAACCAGCAAAGGAATTGCAACGATTCGAGTCCACGTCATGAGGTTGGGTAAATTGAAGAACATGGGTTACTCGTAAACAACCATTGATTCAACCGCAGAGGTTTTCAACTTTAAGTTCAAGAGCAGTTCGTCGGTTGGATAAAACTGTGCTTTTCCACCCAATTGAATTTCCGCCTCCCCTTTTAAAGTCTTGACATGTAAGCGAACACCTAGCCTGTGCGGATGTGAAGGAAGACCAATGGATAAGGGTTGATGAATTTGCTCTTTTAGAAAATTTGTCAATGCATGGGTAGGTTTTTGTAAATACAGTTTTACATACTTACCAAAGCGGCATCTTGCTTGAGGCAAGTCCATGGCATCTATCAAGCCCAAGCGAATACCACCGCTTCTTCTGTCACTTTGAATTTTGACAAGGGCAACCAACACCTGATCCTCTTTGATCAGCGTTTTATGTTTAGAAAAAACTGATTCGTCCGATGTAATTTCTAATGCAGTGCTTCCATCATCCAAAATAAAAATATGCAGACGTCCTTTGGCTGTGTTGATTGTTCGTTCAGATCGAACAATTCCCGCTACCCATACTGGATCCCGACTTTCTCTCAGTTCAGCAAGAGATGTTTTGACAAAGCATCGAACTTCCTCTTGCACTTCGTCAAAAAGATGCCCTGATAAATGAAAGCCAATTGCAGACTTTTCATAGGTGAGTTTTTCCCTGGCGCCCCAGTCAACTTGGCTGACCATCAAAGGCTCATTGGCACTAGACCCGTGTTCATCGGCGAGGTCAAACAATCCGGATTGAAGGATGTGACTTTCTTGCGAACTGGCATAGTCAAATGCTAAGGCAACAGATGCAATGAGCTCATGTCGATTGCCCCAAATAGCATCAAATGCACCGGCCTTTATCAAGGCTTCAACAGCACGTTTGTTTATGCGATTACGGTCAACCCTGGCGCAAAAATCAAACAGGCTTTTAAATGGACCACCACTTATCCGAGCTTCACAAATGGCTTCAATCGCGGATTGACCGGTTCCTTTGACAGCACCTAGGCCGTAACGAATAGATTTGGGTGTTACGGGTGAAAATCGATATTCACCTAAATTTATATCTGGGCTTTCGAAAGACAAGCCCATTTCAAGTGCGTCATCGAAAAGAATTTTTAATTTATCTGTGTCATCCATCTCAACGCTCATATTGGCGCTGTAAAACTCGGCAGGGAAATGTACCTTTATCCAAGCTGTGTGATAAGCAAGTAAAGAATACGCGGCTGCATGCGATTTGTTAAATCCATACCCCGCAAACTCCTCCATCAAATCAAATATAGCGTCTGCTTGATTATTTGAAATTTGATTTTTCGCAGCACCCTCTCTGAAAATTGAGCGGTGCAGTGCCATCTCATCCGCCTTTTTCTTGCCCATGGCACGACGAAGTAAATCTGCACCTCCCAAAGAATAGCCTCCAAGAACCTGAGCGATTTGCATCACTTGCTCTTGGTAAACCATGATGCCGTATGTTTCCGAAAGAATGGGTTCGGCCAATGGATGAGGATAGTTGACAGTTTCTCTTGCGTGTTTGCGGGCAACAAAACTAGGGATCAAGCTCATTGGCCCGGGTCGAAATAAGGCATTCAAGACAATCAGATCTTCAAGCCTGCTGGGTTTGGCGTCTCGCAACATGGCTTGCATGCCACGACTTTCAAATTGGAAAACAGCTTCTGTTTTACCTCTTGAAAATAAATCATAAGTAGCGACATCATCCAGTGCAATCGATTCATAATTGAAAGATGAATGCTCAGGATAGCGAGTGATGATCAGATTTTTTGCCTGCTCCAAAATGGTTAATGTGGCCAAACCTAAAAAGTCAAATTTCACCAAGCCAATGGACTCAACATCGTCTTTGTCAAACTGACTGACAGCTGCTGGACTGCCAGGCTGCTGATAAAGCGGGCAAAAATCAGTCAATTGCCCAGGGGCGATCAGCACGCCACCCGCATGCATGCCAATATTTCGCGTCAAGCCTTCTAATTTTTGAGCCAAATTCAAGAGAATTTTGACTTCGTCTTCCTGCTCGTAACGCTTGGCAAGCACCGGCTCTTGTGCCATCGCCAATGCAATGGTCATAGGTTGTCCGGGTTTATTGGGGATTAACTTAGACAGCCCCTCGCAAAATGTGTAGCTCATATCAAGGGTACGGCCAACATCTCGAATGGCAGCCCGGGCTGCCATGGTGCCAAAAGTCACAATTTGACTAACCGCATCCCGGCCATATTGAGTTTTCACATAGTCAATAACCCTGTCTCGGTTGAGTTGACAAAAATCAATATCAAAATCCGGCATGGACACCCGCTCGGGATTCAAAAATCTTTCAAACAGCAAGTTGTATTGAAGGGGGTCCAGATCTGTGATGTTTAAAGCGTATGCCACCAAAGAACCCGCGCCAGAACCACGACCGGGCCCAACGGGACAGCCGTTATTTTTGGCCCAATTGATAAAGTCACTGACGATTAAAAAGTATCCCGGAAAACCCATTTTCAAAATCGTCTCAATTTCAAAATCCAGCCTGTCTATATAAGTCTGGTGTTTTGAATGCCGGATAGCTTCATCTGGATAGAGATGAGCCAATCTGTTTTCTAAGCCCGCGTGAGACACTTCTTTGAAATAGGTTTCTACAGGTGTGGAAACCCCATTGACCACTGGCGTGGGAAAAGCTGGAAGTTGTGGCTTGCCCAGGATCAGGCTTAAATTACAACGAGTTGCGATTTCCAAACTGTTGGTCACGGCAGATGGAATGTCGACAAACATTTCCAGCATGTCGGATTGGTTTAAAAAATATTGTTGCCTCGTAAACCGCTTGAGCCGTTTAGGATTGCCTAAGATCTCACCATTGGCAATGCATACCCTTGCCTCGTGCGCTTCAAAATCTACGGGTTCTGAATATTGAATCGCATGTGTTGCAACCACTGGCAATTGAAGTTGTGACGCCAATTCAAGAGCATTAGAAATGTATGACTCATCATCCGCTCTTCCACAACGTTGTAGTTCGATATAGAAACGATCTTTGAATACTTGCGCAGCATCTAGTGCCAAAGCATGCGCACGGTGGGTATTGCCAGCTTTTAATGATTGTCCAATGGGGCCTTGCTGCGCGCCTGAAAGCAAAATCAGCCCTTCAGATAGTTCGCACAACGTATTCCAACCAATACTCGGCTGAAGCGCTCCCTTTGGGTTGGCCCAGAGCTGCGTGAGTATTTGAGAGAGATTGTGATAGCCTGAATCATCTTTCACCAAAAGAATGACTTTGGCAATGTCTGAGGAGGGTTCATCATCACCCCAAGAAATTGTGACTTCGCTTCCCAAAATAGGCTTGATGCCGGCCTTGCGACATGCGGTGTAAAACTTGACCGCCGCGAAAAGATTGTTGATATCTGTGATCGCTAGGGCCTGTTGCCCGTCAGCAAGTGCTTTGGCTACTACATCGTCTATTCTGCATGTGCCGTCGGTGACGGAGTATTCAGAATGGAGTCGCAGGTGAGTAAACATTGACCCATTCTAAATAAAGAATCAGGGCAAATCACAGCCATATTTTCCCATGAGCGAATTCACATAAAATACACACAAAGGAAAAAAATCATGGCCAATGAACTTATTCAACACATTACCGACAGCAATTTCGAGTCTTTCGTTATTGAATCCAAAGACACCGTGCTTGTCGATTTTTGGGCTGAGTGGTGCGGACCTTGCAAAATGATTGCACCTGTTTTGGACGAAGCAGCTGACACTTACAAGGGAAAGTTGCACATCGCCAAGATGAATGTCGATGAAAACAGGGATATTCCTGCCAAATTTGGCATCCGCGGTATCCCCACTTTGATGCTCTTCAAAGACGGCCAATTGGCGGCCACCAAAGTCGGCGCTGTGAACAAGGCCCAACTCAATGAGTTCATTCAACAACAACTGGCTTGATGTATTCTATTTAATACATTTTTTTCGTGTCATAATGAGTTTTATGACCTAGTGCTGATTTCTTTTCTGTGCCTACGGTCTCTCACAGCAGGCTCTCTGTCTGCATATCCCCCTCTTAAAGAACGAACTCCTCAAGGAGTACCCCTATGCATCTGAATGAACTCAAAGCTCTTCACGTGTCTGAAGTATTGAAACAAGCTGAAGAACTTGAAATTGAGAATACCGGGCGAATGCGCAAACAAGAGTTGATGTTTGCGATCATTAAAAAACGGGCGCGTGCCGGGGAACAGGTATTTGCAGATGGCGTGTTGGAAATTTTGCCTGATGGCTTTGGTTTTTTAAGAAGCCCTGACACCAGTTACACGGCCAGCACCGACGATATTTACATCAGCCCCAGCCAAGTTCGACGCTTCAATTTACACACCGGCGACATGATCGAAGGCGAGGTACGTATTCCCAAAGATGGAGAGCGTTACTTTGCACTGACAAAATTAGACCAAGTCAATGGCGACCTGCCCGAAAACAACAAGCACAAGGTCATGTTCGAAAACTTGACGCCGCTGTTTCCAAAAGAACAAATGCGTCTCGAGCGTGACATCAAGGGCGAAGAAAACATCACCGGTCGAATCATTGACATCATTGCGCCTATCGGTAAGGGTCAGCGCGCATTGCTGGTGGCGCCACCCAAAAGCGGCAAAACCGTCATGATGCAACACATTGCACATGCCATTTCTGCGAACTATCCTGATAGTCATGTCATGGTTTTATTGGTCGATGAACGTCCGGAAGAAGTGACTGAAATGCAACGCAGTGTCAAAGGTGAGGTGATTGCATCCACGTTTGACGAACCTGCAGCACGACATGTTCACGTGGCAGAAATGGTGATTGAGCGGGCGAAGCGTTTGGTTGAACTCAAAAAAGATGTTGTCATATTGCTTGACTCCATCACACGGTTGGCCCGGGCATACAACAATGTTGTTCCAAGCTCAGGCAAAGTGCTCACCGGTGGTGTTGATTCAAATGCATTGCAGCGACCAAAACGTTTTTTCGGTGCAGCTCGCAAAGTTGAAGAAGGTGGCTCATTGACCATCATTGCAACAGCTTTGATCGATACTGGCAGTCGCATGGACGAAGTGATCTTTGAAGAATTCAAAGGTACTGGCAATTGCGAAATCCACTTAGATCGCCGTTTGTATGAAAAACGCGTGTTCCCTGCCATCCAACTCAACCGAAGCGGCACCAGGCGCGAAGAATTGCTCTTGAGCCCTGAAATACTTCAAAAATCCAGAATACTAAGACAATTTATATACAACTTGGATGAAATTGAATCCATGGAGTTAATGCTCAAAAATATGAAGGCCACAAAGACAAACGTTGACTTCTTTGATTTGATGAGAAGAGGCGGCTAAGGACTTTAGGGCATAATAGTAGGCTCACGAAAAGTGCAAGAGATAGGCTCTTGTGGCTCTCGAATTGATAAGGAATCACCATGAAAGCAGGCATTCACCCCGAATATCGCGACGTTTGTTTCGTTGATTTATCAAATGGCTTCAAATTTGTCACACGCACATGTGCCAATACAAAAGAAACCATCAAAATGGATGACGGACGCGAACTGCCGCTCTACAAGTTAGACACTTCTAGCGAATCACATCCCTTCTACACTGGCACTCAAAAATCAGTGGACACCATGGGTGGACGTGTTGAGAGATTCCGTAACAAATATGGCAAGACAACCGCCAAGTAATTTCGGCCTGTCTCTTAAAAAGCAGCTGTTTCAGCTGCTTTTTTTATTTCTGCACATCCAATTTGCCTGACGCCAAACATCAATGAAAACACCCTCGCCGGCCATCATCTCAAACCTTGCTGTGCGACGCATGCCAAGGTATTGGTTGGTATTGCTGTGTGTTGTTTACGTGTTCATAGGATCATTTGATCGAGGTCCCTGGAAAAGCATGGACTTGACATCGCTCGGCTACATGCTCAGTTTGGTCAAGGGTGAAAGTGATATTTTGCATTTGCAATTGGCAGGCATAGCCCCAGAATTGGACGCATTGCTTCCCTACTGGGTGGGCATGCTTGCTATTAAAACATTGAGTGGATTACCCGCCGATTTAGCAGCACGCCTGACCTTTTCAATGCTGAGTTTATTGGGCATGTTTTGTTTATGGCAGGGTATTTATTTCTTGGCCAGAAATCCACACGCACAACCTGTTGTTTTTGCATTTGGCGGGGAGGCCAACCCAAAGGATTATGCAAGAGCAATCGCAGATGGCGGATTGCTCGCTTATGTCGCTTGTTTGGGATTGGCCCTGCCTAGCCATGAAATCACTCCCATGGCCTTTCAACTGCAATTGGTTTGTATTTTGTTTGCAGGTGCTGCCTGTATGCATTTTTATCCGGGTAAAGGTTTGGCTGGCATATGTGTAAGCACGCTATTGCTGACACTCAGCGGTGCCCCAACTTTGGCAACCCTGCTCCTAGCTGGCGTTTGTTTGATGTGGCAACGAAACCCCCAAGCCAATAAATGGCAAATCTTGACCTTGATCGGCACCCTGATCGGTATCGTTTGCATCAATTTTTATTTCGATCTTTGGAAATGGCGTGTCGTTGATTTCCTTCAATTCAATGCGAAATTTAAAGAAAATATTGAACTCTTGCTCTGGTTCTTATGGCCCGCTTGGCCTCTGGCAGCTTGGACATTATGGAAATGGCGAGGCCACTGGCGTCATCAAGTCTGGACCCAGCACCTCACACTGCCTGTTTTTTTATTTGTTGTAACTTTACTTGCAAGTGTGTTGACCTCCAATGCCGACAGAACCCTGCTACTTGTTTTGCCCAGCATTGCTGCACTGGCGGCTTTTTCATTGCCCACACTCAGACGCTCGGTAGCGGCCCTGGTGGATTGGTTTACTTTGATTTTTTTTACCACTTGCGCAATAGCAATTTGGGGGGTGTGGCTGTCTCTAGAAACTGGCATTCCAGCACAGCCAGCCAGCAATGTTTATAGGCTTGTGCCCGGTTATGTTTACGAATTCAACCTACTTGCATTGATTATTGCGATCGCTGTTAGTTTAATTTGGCTCAAAATCATCACGTGGCGTGTTGGACGTCACCCTTCAGCCATTTGGAAGAGTCTGGTGCTGCCCGCTACCGGAGTTGTGCTTTGCTGGGTTCTTTTGATGACCCTTTGGCTACCCTTTTTAGACCATGCTATGAACTACAAAGCATGGACCTTGCAATTGAAACAAGTTATTGGTGACGAGAAATGTGTGGCATTTTCTAAATTGGATCGCCACCAAATTGCTGGATTTTCATTTCACGGCAACATCACTTTCGAACCCCTGCGAAATGACATCCAATGCAAATGGTTGCTTAACAAACCCCAGTCATATGATTCAAGTATTTTGACAATTGCCTCGGACAAGTGGCATTTCATTAAAACTATTCAACGTCCCGGCGATAAAAACGACACCGTACAAATCTATCAACGCATCGAATCATTCCAGCATGACTGAAAGAAAAACCATACTTAAACATGCGGGAACTGTCCTGGTGGGTCAACTCGCAGTTGTTGCATTTGGGGTCACAGACACCATCATCGCTGGCCGATATGATCCTCAAGCACTTGCTGTGTTATCTATCAGTTCAGCCATTTATGTGACTGTTTACGTGACTCTGATCGGCGTTATACAAGCATTGCTGCCTATGTTCGCCGAACTCTATGGTGGCAAGAAATTTTCTGCTGTTGGCGAACTGCTCAGGCAGTCTCTCTATGTTTGGGCGATATTGTCAGTGGTGGGCGGTTTGGTATTGCTATCGCCGTATTTTTTAATGCAGTCAACTCAGGTGCCAGTCTCTGTTCAGGCAGATGCGCAGTCCTATTTGGGTATCTTGGCGGCAGCTTTGCCAGCTGCATTATTTTTCAGACTCTACAGCTCATTGAATCAAAGCATAGGCAAACCCAGACTCGTTACTTGGATTCAAATAGCTGCCTTGCTTTGCAAAATTCCTTTGTCGATTGTGCTTACCTTTGGTACCAATGACACCAATGGCATGGGCATTGCCGGATGTGCCTTGGCCACCGTCATCGTAAGTTATGTCATGTGCATGATCGCTTTGACTCTTCTTTGGAAAAGCGATATCTACGAGAAATTTGAAATCTGGAAACCCATGGCTAAGCCTGATACCGAAAAAATCAAACAGATGGCCAAGTTAGGTATTCCCAATGGTTTGAGTGTTTTGGTTGAAGTGAGCTCTTTCACTCTGATGGCCTTATTTATTGCCAGGCAAGGAACTATGGCCACAGCCAGTCACCAAATTGCAGCCAATATGACTGCACTGCTCTACATGATCCCATTGTCCTTCTCAATTGCCATCAGTGCTCGACTGAGTTATTGGATTGGCGCGGCAAATTATCAAAATATGCGCTCAGTGCTGGTCATCGGTTTTCAATTGATTGCAGTTGAGGCGCTATTGATGGCATGCCTTCTCTTTACCTTTTCTGAAGAGATTGCGATGGTCTATGCAAAAGATGATCAAGTTGCAAAAATTTCTGCCCAATTGCTTTTTTTGGTCGGTTTTTACCACATAGGAGATGCACTGCAAACTTTGTGCTTTTTTGTATTGCGAAGTTTCAAAGTTACTTTTTTACCGATGCTGGTTTATGCGTCTATGCTTTGGGGAGTAGGGTTGAGCGGTGGTTATCTGCTGGCGTATGAAGGCATTGGTAGCTTCAGCGCAACCCAATCGCCTGCAGCGTTTTGGCAAATGAGTGTGGTGGCTCTGGGATTGGTATGTGCAGGATTGTTTCTATTGATTGCGCGTGTTTTAAGAGATCCTAAATACCGTTGACAGACTCGACATGGGCTTGCTTATTCACCGCGCGCAATCTGTGCATTGGGAACAGCAATGAAAATTTTGAGCCCACATTGATTTTGCTTTCTATCTCCATCACGCCTTCGTGTCGTTGAATCACATGCTTCACAATGGCTAAGCCCAAACCCGTTCCTCCTGTGTCCCTTGAACGACTGCGGTCGATCCTGTAGAAACGCTCGGACAGTCGGGCAAAGTGTTCTGGCGCAATACCCGGACCAGAATCAGTGACACTGAAGACACCGCCCAGATCAGTTGTTTTCCAATGCACAGTGATAGTGCCGCCAGCCGGCGTATAGCGAATTGCGTTACTGATTAAATTTGAAAAGGCACTCATCAACTCAGAAGCTGAACCAGAAATTTCCATTCCAGCATCATGATCAGTCAACTGAAAGTCTATGCGCTGACGGTCATTCATCAAAGGATGTAATTTGACAGACAAACCCACAGCCTCCTCCTCGATTTGTTCGAGGATTTTCTTGATGGAGACCCATGCATGCTGACCAGGCAAATGTCTTCCTTCAATTCTGGACAGAACAAGCAAATCATCGACGAGTGATTTCAATCTAAATGCCTGATTAGCCATCAAGGTTAAGTATTTTTCTTGTTCTTCTTTTGATAAAGGCAGTGTTTGCAATGTTTCTATAAAACCAGCAAGCACCGTCAGTGGCGTGCGAATTTCATGCGAAACATTGGCTACAAAATCTCTACGCATGGTTTCAGATTGCTCAATCAAAGTGACATCACGAGACAATAAAAGCATTCTTCCGTCACCATATGGGAAGAGTTGAACACCGACTTTGTGAGGACTGTCGATACGATGGTCTCTGCCTTCGATAATGACCTCATGATCAAATGATTTTGAATTGACATAGTTACTGAAAATTGGATTTCGCAACATGTTTCCAATCAGTTGCTGCAAATCAAGCTTGGGGTCTAAGCCCAGATGTTCAGAAGCAGTCTGGTTGCTCCATTGAATTCGGGTTTCGCTGTCCAAAATAATCACACCATGTGGTGAGGCTTGAATTGCCGCCAAAAATTGGCGCAAACTCTCTTCACTGACGAGTCTTTGTGATTCTTTATTCTTGACCAATCGGATAATCCGGTCTGCGGCGCTTTCCCAAAATGCGCTGTGCTCTTTATTGCTGTCTAAGACAGGTTTCTGTAGCCACTTTAAAAAATTTTCTGCTTGCCAACTTGAAATGAGGTGAGCGCAAGACAAGCTCACCAGCATTCCCACATACATAAACTCAAAGTAATGCTGTGAATTGGGGGAGATAAGAAAACCTAGCGCTGCCCCGATGGACAACCAAAACACCAGAAGAAAAATTCTGCCCAGCATCAAAATATCACTGAATACGCATCATCAGGATTGGTTATTGAAACGATAGCCAACACCTCTAACAGTTTCAATCATTGCACCAGCCTCACCCAGGGCTTCGCGCAGTCGTTTCACATGAACGTCAACCGTACGTTCTTCGATGAAAACATGGTCTCCCCAAACCTTATCCAGCAATTGAGAACGGGAATGAACCCTCTCTGTGTGGTGCATCAAGAAATTGAGTAATTTAAATTCCGTAGGGCCCATTTTGAGGGGCTCGCCCGCAAACGTGACTCGGTGTGTCGCGCCATCCAGTTGCAGTTGTCCGATCGTGACAGCATCTTCGGCTTGCTGAGGTGCACGCCGACGCAAAACTGATCTAATCCTTGCCATCAGTTCTTGCGTAGAAAAAGGCTTGGTGATGTAATCATCCGCACCTGCATCCAAGCCAGAAATCTTATCCGCTTCTTCGCTTTTGGCAGTCAAAAATAAAATGGGTATTGATTTGGTTCTGGAGTCATTTCGCCATTTTCTTGCCCAGTAAACACCGCTTTGACCAGGCAACATCCAGTCCAGCAAAATCACATCTGGCAAGACTTCATCAATGGCCTTTTGTGCCTTTTCACCATCATCAACCCAAGTGGGCGACAAACCATTGTGGCGAAGATTTACAGTGATCAGTTCTGCAATCGAAGGCTCATCCTCAACAATCAAAACTTTTGGAAGATGTCTCATTGTTTCTATTGCAAAGTAGACTCTATATGCTCCATAGACGTGTGACGAACGTCTTCGCCCTTCACGATATAGATGATTAATTCAGCAATATTTTTTGCATGGTCCCCGATCCGCTCAAGCGCTTTGGCGACGAAGAGTAAATCCAAGCTTGAACTGATGGTCCGTGGGTCTTCCATCATGTAGGTGATCAATTTGCGGACAAAACCATCAAATTCTTTGTCGATCAAATCATCTTCTTTCAAGATGGCAAGCGCAGTGGAAGTGTCAAGTCGAGCAAATGCATCCAGCGCTTTTCTCAACAAACTGCTTGCCATTTCAGTGGTCAATCGCAATTCTGAAGAAGGCAATGATCTGAACCCACCATTACTGATCATAGACTTGACCATCCGAGCAATTTTGTTGGCTTCGTCACCCGCTCTTTCAAGATTGGCCGTGGCTTTAGAAATGGCCATCAGCAATCGCAGATCTTTGGCTGTTGGCTGACGCCTTGCAATGATTGTTGACAACTCGCGATCAATTTCAATTTCCATTGAATTGACTTGGTTCTCTGTATTGATTACTTGATCGGCAACCTCTTCAACAAACAAAGACAGAGCATAGACTGCTTGCTGAATCTGTGATTCAACCAACCCACCCATTTCCATCAGGCGGGAAGAAACAGTGTTGAGTTCGTGGTCAAACTGCGAAGATAAATGTTTATCAGGCATGGTATTCCTTTGATTCGATCGGATCAGCCAAAACGGCCAGTGATGTAGTCTTCAGTTTCTTTGCGATGAGGCTTTAAAAAAATCTGATCTGTTGCACCAAATTCGATCAAGCTGCCAAGATACATGTATGCAGTGAAATCTGACACTCGGGCTGCTTGTTGCATATTGTGGGTAACAATGGCAACAGTGTAGTCCTGCTTGAGTTCAGTGATTAGCTCTTCGACTTTAGCGGTTGAAATAGGGTCTAAAGCGGAGGTGGGCTCATCGAGCAAAATCACTTTGGGCTTTACCGCCACTGAACGAGCGATACACAAACGTTGTTGTTGTCCGCCAGACAAGGAAAGTCCGCTGACATTGAGCTTGTCTTTGACTTCATTCCAAATGGCACCTTTGGTCAAAGCCCATTCAACACGGTCGTCCATTTCAGAGCGACTTAATTTTTCATACAGCCTGATGCCAAAAGCAATATTGTCGTAAATAGACATTGGAAAAGGCGTTGGCTTTTGGAAAACCATGCCCACCTGTGCACGCAACAAATTAAGGTCTTGGTTTTTATCAAGAATATTTGAACCGTACAGTCGTATTTCACCTTCAGCACGTTGGCCAGGGTAAAGGCTGTACATGCGGTTCAAGGTACGCAACAAGGTTGATTTACCGCAACCAGAAGGACCAATAAAGGCAGTGACTTTGTGTTCGGCAATATCAAGATTCACGTCTTTGAGACCTTGAAACTTGTCATAGAAAAAATTGAGATTTCGAATTTCAATCGAATTGTTCAGGGCTGATGGAGAGTCAATCGACATATGAGAACCTTTTAAATTCAAACTTTTACTTTTTCGCGAAACATGACCCGGGCGATGATGTTCAAAAACAGCACAGCCAACGTGATGATCAGTGCACCACCCCAAGCCAGGTGAATCCAATTTTCATACGGGCTCATGGCGAACTGAAAAATCACCACGGGAAGATTCGCCATGGGTGCAGACATGTTGGTGCTGAAGAATTGATTGTTGAGTGCGGTAAAAAGCAGTGGCGCGGTCTCACCACTGATGCGTGCAATTGCCAAAAGAATTCCCGTCATCACACCACTCTTGGCAGCCCTTAAGGTAACCATGACGGAAACTTTCCAGCGAGGTGCGCCAAGTGCAAATGCTGCTTCTCTCAAACTACCTGGAACTAGGCGCAAAATATTTTCAGTGGTCCGCATGACAACAGGTATGGCAATCAATGACAAGGCCATGCTTCCGGCATACCCTGAGAAATTCCCCACTGTTGCAACTGCCACGGCATAAACGAACAGACCAAGCACAATGGAAGGTGCCGACAACATGATGTCAGTGACGAAGCGAGTTAATTCAGCTGTTTTACTGCTGTCGCCGTATTCAGTCAGGTAGATGCCCGCCAAAATACCTACCGGGGTAGATACCAAGACCGACAAACTCACAATCATCAAACTACCAACGATGGCATTGCGTAATCCGCCACCTTCAGAGCCCGGTGCAGGAGTGTCTTTGGTAAACAGTGATAACTGGAGTGCATCAAATCCGTTCGACAACAGAACAAATAAAATCCATACCAACGCAACCAAACCAACTGTCATGGCAAGCATTGATAACGTCAAACCTACAATGTTCGACCGCTTGCGACTCAGGTATAGATCAGATGAGTTCATGAGTTTGATGTTTTAAGAAAAAAGAGATTGAAGTCTGAGGTCACAACCGTCAAAAGCCTTTGGCTTTTTCGGCACGGTTGATCATCCACTTGGCAATGAACAAAACCACAAAAGTGATACAGAACAAAAGAAAGCCCAAAGCAAATAAAGTATTGAAATGCAAACCGCCAGCTTCTCCAAACTCGTTGGCCAAGACCGAGGCAATGGACGTCCCAGGAGAAAAAAGAGAGGTGGGCAGTCGGTTGGCATTGCCGATGACAAAAGTGACCGCCATCGTTTCGCCCAATGCACGGCCCAATCCGAGCATGATTCCGCCAATCACGCCTTTTTGCGTGTACGGCAAAACTACTTTTCTCACAACTTCCCAAGTCGTGCATCCGAGACCATAAGCTGACTCACGCAATATAGGTGGCGTTATTTCAAACACATCGCGCATGACGGCTGCAACAAAAGGCAAAACCATGAATGCCAAAATAATGCCAGCAGCCAAAATTCCCAAACCGGTAATAGCCCCACCAAACAACCAACCTACCAAAGGTAAACCACCCAAAACCGACTGAAGCGGGACTTGCAAAAAATCTGCATAGATAGGCGCAAAAACAAACAGGCCGAACATTCCATAAATGATTGAAGGAATGGCTGCCAATAATTCAATGGCAGTTCCAAGTGGTCTGCGTAACCAAAGAGGGCAAGTTTCCGTTAGGAATAATGCGATGCCAAAAGCCAAGGGGATCGAGATCAGCATGGCAATGCCAGCACTCAATACTGTTCCCACAATGGAGATTGCAGCGCCGAATTCTTCGTTGACGATGTCCCATTCAACGTACCATAAAAAATGCAAGCCGAACTTTGTGAATGTCGGTAATGCATTGTAAAAAAGAGAAATAATAATTCCGGCAAGTGCAAATAAAACAAGCAAAGAAAAAGATTGCGTTAGCCGATGAAAAACTAAATCTTGTAAGTGCAATTTGCCAGCTATCGATTTCCTTCGAGCAACAAGCAACTCGCTAACCTGGGATTCAGCGGTATCGTTAGGTGTTGAGTGGGGTAATGTCATGGTTCTATCATTCATCATAGCTGCCCAAACTTACGCAAAAAGCCGGTAAAGAAGTCGGTTGCCATCTGTATCTTGTGAGGACACAGATGGCAAGAATCAGCGATCAAATTACTCTAAAAATTATTTCTGGATTTGAGACCACACACGTTCGCGGATTTGTTTGGTCAAAGCGTCTGGCAACGGAACATACTCAAGTTCCAAAGCCATTTTCTTTCCGTTCTTGAATGACCAATCGAAAAA
This sequence comes from Comamonadaceae bacterium, assembly GCA_027488735.1. Classification (GTDB taxonomy): domain Bacteria; phylum Pseudomonadota; class Gammaproteobacteria; order Burkholderiales; family Burkholderiaceae_C; genus Limnohabitans. Next base: position 17,789 of record JAIYBB010000012.1, read on the forward strand.
TTTCAAAACTTCAGCGGACTGTGCTTTGTCTGTAGGTGATTTGTACATCAGGATGAAAGATGCAGTAGTCACTGGATATGATTTAGCGCCAGGTTGATTGACGATTGACAATCCCATGCCTGGTACGCTGAACCAATCAGCGCCAGCAGCAGCAGCTGAAAATGTCTCGTCGTCTGGCATGACGTAGTTACCGTCTTTGTTCATGAGTTGCATGACTGCGATGTTGTTGCGTTTTGCGTATGCATACTCAACATAACCCAAACTGTTTTTGATTCGGTTCACGTTTGCAGCCACACCTTCATTGCCCTTACCGCCCACTGATGTAGGTGCTGGCCATTTGACAGCTGCACCACGACCCACGGTGTTGAGCCAATCAGGGCTCACAGAAGACAAGTAATCGGTCCAATTGAAAGTTGTGCCCGAACCATCTGCGCGATGAACGATGGTAATGGGTGCATCAGGCAATTTTTTGCCGGGGTTGAGCTCAACAATTTTGGGGTCATTCCACTTGCTGATTTTTCCCATGAACATGTCGGCCAACACGGGACCTGTGACTCTTAGATCGCCCTTGCGCAAGCCATCAACGTTGAAAACCGGAACAGTGCCGCCGATAATGGCAGGAAATTGAACCATGCCTTCTTTGTCCAACTCAGCGCCGGTCAAAGGAGCATCCGTCGCACCAAATGCAACGGTCTTGGCTTTGATTTGGCGAATACCGCCAGAAGAGCCAATGGATTGGTAATTCAAACCAATATCCGTTTGAACTTTGTAAGCCTCAGCCCATTTTGCATAGATGGGGAATGGAAATGTAGCGCCAGCACCAGTGATGTCAGCGGCAGCGGATGAAAACGACACGATCGCAGTCGCGACTGCCGTAATTACGATTCTTGAAAAATTCACAAGCACTCCTTGAAGAAAAAATAATCTATAAAACACCCAAACTCACTAAAGAATGTAGGCTTTGAATATGACAATTCCATGTCATTTGTCGAACTATCAACGAACGAGTTGCTGTATAGAATAATCGGTGATTTAATTCAATTACGCTTAATATATAACTAATTATGATTCTTTATTTAACTTCTACCGTATGCAAATCCTGGCTACGCACTCTATGAAAAATGGTACTTTGCTGGCAGCGATCGATCTTGGGTCCAACAGTTTTCGCTTGGAAATATGCCGCTTCAACAACGGTTTATTTCAACGCTACGAGTATTTGAAAGAAGCGGTCAGGCAAGGCAGCGGCTTGGATCAAGACCGCAATTTAAGTCACGCCTCTATGGAAAAAGGCTGGGAATGCCTGGCGCGGTTTGCAGAAAAACTTTCTGGCTTCAATCGCTCACAAGTGCGCGCGGTGGCCACTCAAACCCTCAGAGAGGCCAGAAACGCACAATTATTTTTAGACAAAGCGCATCAAATCCTAGGCTTTCCTATTGAAGTGGTTTCTGGTCGTGAAGAGGCGCGATTGATTTACCAAGGCGTGGCACATTTACTGCCGCCTTCAGACGAGCGAAGGTTGGTGATTGACATAGGTGGACGGTCGACGGAGTTCATCATTGGCCAAAACAAAAATGCCTTGCAACTGGAGTCATATCGGCTGGGCAGTGTTGCCTCAAGCATGAAATATTTCTCCCATGGTGAATTCACCGCACTGGCCTTTCAAAAGGCAGAGGTGGCCGCCAAAGCGGTTCTCGATGAGGCTTTGCCTATTTTTGGCAAAGATGCTTGGGACATCGCCTACGGATCCTCCGGCACGGTAAGTGCCGTCTCAGAAGTATTGGTGCAAGCCGGTTGGCCGGCCGACCGCGTCACCAAAGAAGGGATTGCTTGGCTCAAAGCCCAACTGATTCGTATCGGTCATATTGACAAACTCAAACTGGATGGCCTCAAAGAAGAGCGCAAATCAGTCATCGGCGGTGGCCTCAGCGTGCTTGCAGCTTTGCTGGATTTGTTCAGTATTGAGGAATTGATGGTCACACCGGGTGCATTGCGCCACGGCGTTTTATACGACTTGCTTGACCGAGAAGATGAATCCAAAGACACCCGGGCTTTGACCGTTTCAGGACTGCGAAAAGCATTTCAAGCAGATTCTGCGCAAGCACACAGAGTCAGCAAAATTGCCTGTGACTTTTTAAAAAAATTACAAACCCACGAAGAAGGAAGTTCTGAATGGACACGGTTGCAAAAAAAGCTTAGCTGGGCAGCCCAATTGCATGAGATCGGCAACGTTATTTCTCACACCGACTCGCACAAACACGGCGCATATATTCTAGAAAATACCGATACCCCGGGCTTTGCCAAGCATGAATTGCACAGGCTCAGCTTATTGGTGCTGGGTCACAAAGGCAAACTTCGAAAATTAGACATAGACTTCGAAGATGAGCACCTGATTTACCAATTGCTTAGCTTGCGTTTAGCCGTTATTTTGTGTCATGCAAGACGTGATCCAGAGCACAGTTCGGTACTGCTTGAAAAATCAAAACATATTGCCAGATGCTTTGAATTAAGCATACAACCGCTGTGGGCGCAGCGGTTTCCTCAGTCCAACCATTTACTTCTTCAAGAAGCGATCGCCTGGCAAAAAACCAGTTGGAAATTAAGAATTACCCCAGCAGCTTAACGAACCACTGCAAGATTGATTTTGCTTCCACCCTTATAGCTGTAGAGGGTGAGCGCACCATTTTTGACATCGCCTTTTTCATCAAACCCGATGTCGCCAGTGACTCCTTTGTAATCCGAGGTTTTGGCAAGCACAGGCAGGTATTTGGCAGGGTCAGATGAATTGGCCTTCACCATGGCAGCCACCATGACATTGACCGCGTCATACACATAAGGCGCATAAAGTTGGACATCAGTGTTGAAGCGTTTTTTGTACTTGGCCTTGAAGTCATTCAGCACTTTTTCCTGAGGCCCTTCCACGCCACCTGCCTCAGCACAAAAGACCTGATTGTCGACAATGGTCTCGCCCGACAGTTTGAATAATGCACCGGTGCAAATGCCATCGCCTCCCATTAATTTGGCATTCAAGCCCAAGGCTTTCATTTGCTTGATCATCGGCCCGGCCACGGCATCCATGCCACCAAAGAAAATAGCGTCAGGCTTTTTGCCCTTGATAGTGGTCAAGATAGCGGTGAAGTCGGTCGCCTTGTCTGTGGTGAATTCACGGCCAACAATGGTGGCTCCTGCCGCCTTGGCAGCCTTTTGAAACTCGTCAGCAACTCCCTGTCCATAAGCAGTTCGATCGTCAATGACAGCGATGTTTTTGGCACCCAATTTTTGAACCGCGTAACGGCCTAATGTGCCGCCCAAATGAACGTCGTCAGCCACCACGCGGAAAGTGGTTTTATAGCCTTGTCTTGTGTATTTAGGGTTGGTAGCCGATGGAGAGATTTGCGGAATGCCGGCATCGCTGTAAATTTTTGACGCGGGAATAGAAGTGCCTGAATTCAAGTGACCCACCACACCGCTGACTTTTTGGTCGGCCAACTTTTGCGCGGCAGCTGCACCTTGCTTAGGGTCGGCAGCATCGTCTTCTGCCAGCAATTCAAATTTAACTTTCTTGCCGCCAATGGAAATACCTTTGGCGTTCAATTCCTCAATCGCCAACCGCGCGCCGTATTCATTGTCTTTTCCAAGGTGGGCAATAGCGCCGCTCATGGGTGCGACATGACCAATTTTGACGACTTCCTGTGCAAATGCCGCACCTGAAAATGCGACAGCCAACGTGACCAAAGAGAGTTGTTGTTTCAAAATAAGCTCCTGAGTTGAATGAGAAATATGAAGAGATAGTAATTAATTTTTGACCATAAAGTCAATAGAAATAAACCTGCAACATCACCACACAGTCCCTTACCTTGCAAAAAATGCTGGCCTTGGGGAACTATTCAATTTTGGGTTCGTGTTCTTTTAGCACTTGGTCAACAGCATCTCGAATCAAGTCTGGCATCATTTCAGCAATACGCAGTTGAACTTTTTCAATCACTTCGTTAGCCAATGCGTCATGAACATGCTTGCTTTCCATTGCTTCTTTGATTTGTAACTTTTGGCTCCACGGCAGCACGGCCGGTCGCAACGATTCGTTGACCTGAATCACCTCGGTCAGCAAAGGCACTGGGATCAGCGGCGGCGACGTTGGATGTTGTGTCACGTGGCAACTGCTTTGGCGCTGAGATCGTGCCTTTGCAAGGGGTAGCCACGGTCTGCGTAATGTTTCCAGCGAATACGCGCTTGGGACTTGTCTTGCTCGTCGTTAGTGACGATCTCAATGATTCTTTCAAAAGCCTCAAATCCCTTGACCAATTCGTGACCCAAATTAAGCAGTACATGGTGATGTGGCAATGCGCTGGGCAATTCATCTTTCATCACCAGCACCACGGGACTGTGGGCCAATGTGTCATCTTGCCCACCATGCACGCAATGGGGAATGAATGACGTGGGACTGAATGACCACAAAGCCGCGTCCAAAGCTGTCAAAAGCTGACTGTCACCTGCTACCACCACCTTCGCAGAATTAGCCACCGCTTTCCTCAGAAGCCGACAAGCGTAATCCAGCTTATCTGCGGCATTGAAATGGAAGGCAACTTCTGTCATCTTTGGATGAGCCTTATTTTTTTACCCGGCGACTAGACGCTGTCGTTGCGGGTTTTCCAACCTGCCCCACCAAATAGGCCAGCAATGCCGGCACAGGCCTACCGGTGGCGCCCTTGGCAGCTCCGCTTTTCCAAGCGGTGCCAGCAATGTCCAAATGAGCCCAAGGGAAATCTTTGGCAAAGCGCTGCAAGAATTTGGCAGCTGTGACTGAACCCGCCGCGCGGTCTGCCACATTGGCCACGTCGGCGAAATTGGATTTCAAACCTTCAGCGTATTCATCGTCAAGCGGCATGCGCCAACACAGGTCAAGACTGCGCTCGCCTGCGGCCAGCAATTGAGACGCGAGTGTTTCATCCGTGGCATACAAACCGCTGCGCAAATGTCCCAAGGCAATCACACATGCGCCTGTCAAGGTTGCAATGTCAATCACGGCACTGGGCTTGAACCGTTTGGCATAGGTCAAGGCATCGCAAAGAACCAAACGGCCTTCGGCATCGGTGTTTAAGATTTCGATGGTCTGACCACTCATGCTGGTCACCACATCACCCGGTTTGAGGGCTTTGCCACCGGGCATGTTTTCACAGGCCGGAATCAATCCCACCACATTGATGGCGGGCTTTAAATGGGCCAAAGCTTCAAATGTTCCCAAGACACTGGCGGCACCGCACATGTCAAATTTCATTTCATCCATGCCGGGACCAGGCTTGAGAGAAATACCGCCTGTGTCAAATGTGATGCCCTTGCCAACTAACACCACGGGGGCTTGAGAAGCGGCGGCGCCTTTGTAGTGCAACACGATGAATCTCAAGGGCTCGGCAGATGCCTGCGCCACAGCTGCAAAAGAGCCCATGCCTAAACGCAAGACCTCTTTAAGTCCCAACACTTCGCAGGACACTTTGGGATGCTTGGACAAGGCTTTGGCTGCTTGGGCCAGCAGATCGGGCGTGGCGTGGTTAGCAGGCCGGTTGCCCCATTCGCGGGCCAAGGCAACACCTGCAACCTGGGCGCAAGCCATGGCAAACGCAGGCTCAGCAAGTTTGGCATCGGGCACGCCCAGTGTTACTTTGGAAATAAGCGATGCTTTGGCGCTAGGTTTTGTTGCTGTATAGACATAAGCCGCGTCCGCCGCCGCTTGCGCCGCCACCACCAAGTGCGGTGTGTGGCTGTCTTGCAAACAAATGGATACCTTGGCGGATTTGGACTTCTTGATAGATTGAACGGCCAAAGTGACCGCTTGACGTACATCCTGCGCCCGCCCTTGGCCGGTACCAGCAAACACCAAGCGCTGGGTTTTCAAACCAGGGGGCTTCCACCAGAGCATGCATTGTCCGGCGGCAGAGTCGAAGTCCCCGGATTTTTCGGCCTGCGCCAGCATGGTGGCCAATAAACCTGTGGTCTTGTCTTGTTTCTGAGAAACTAAGACGATCAATGCATCTGTCTGTAGGGATGCCGCTTGTGCCCATGTGAGCGTTTGAAGTTCCAAGTTCATAATCAGCCTTTTAAATACCTGCTTGCATGTTATTCGATTCCTCTTTTCGACAAGAACTGGCCAGATATTTCTGGGCGACGCTGGTGGTTTTGACCATCATCGTGATCACCGTGTGGCTGATTCGGACTTTTGGCGAAGCGTCTATTGGTCGGTTCAATCCGCAAGACGTTGGTATTGTCTTGGGCTACACCGCCATGAGCAATTTACATTCGCTGCTGACACTGAGCCTTTATATAGCCTTGGTGTCGACCGTATCGCGTATGTACGCTGACAGCGAAATGGTGATTTGGCAAGCCAGTGGCCAAAGCGTGCTGTCCCTATTGACCCCTGCCCTGCGGTTTTCATGGCCGTGGTTGATCACCATCACTGCGCTCTCCTTGATGGCGTGGCCCTGGTCGAATATGCAAATCCGCGAAATGAAGGAGCGCTACGAAAAGCGAGGTGATCTAGAGCGCATCAAGCCTGGTCAGTTTCAGGAATCTGCCGATGGGAAAAGGGTGTTCTTCATTGACAATTCCAGTGTTGCTGAAAAAACAGGCAACCGAATATTCGTGGTTTCCAACGAAAACAACACCCAATCGATAGTGACCGCACAAACAGGCATCATTGAAACACGGGAACGCGATCGGTTCTTCATTTTGTCTAACGGCCAACGGATTGAAATCAAGCCAGATAAAAACGAATTCAAACTGATTGAATTTGAAACACATGCCTCCAAAATCGACACTATTCCGCCCCAACTCAGCTCTGCGGATGCCCAATCCATGCAACCACTTGCGTTGCTGGCCGCACCAACTGCGGTGAATATGGGTGAACTGGGCTGGCGCATAGGCATGGCCATCGCAGCATTCAACTTGGTCATTCTTGCAATTGCTATTCCATTTATCAACCCGCGCAGCGGTCGTTCGGGTTCCCTCATCGTGACCGTGATCAGTTTCTTCACCTACTACAACCTGGTCAACATGAGTAAGTATTGGGTCGCTGGCGGCAAACTCAGCCTGCCCGTCATGTTGGTCGCTCTGCATTTGCCTGTGTTGTTGGTGTCGCTGTTGATTCTTTATTGGCGACAGCAGCAAGGCCTGGTGTTTGCCAAACCGCGCAAAACCATGGTTTCTCAAGCGGTCCAAGTATGAAAACCATTCGCCGGATGATTTACCGCGAGGTACTGCAAAAAGTGGGTTTTACAACCTTGGGCTTTATTGGCTTGTTTTTTTTCTTTGACACGATTGATGAATTGAAAATGGTGGGGCAAGGTCCGCAAGGCGCCTATTCTTTCCGCCATGCCATGTGGTACGTGGTGCTGATGGTGCCAAACCATCTCTACGAATTACTGCCTATTACCGTGCTGATCGGCACTATTTTTGTGATGGCCAGATTGGCCCAAAGCTCTGAGTTCACTATCTTGAGAACCAGTGGCTTAGGGCCTCTCAAAGCTTTGCGGATATTGCTTGAAATTGGTTTGATTTTTATGTTGGCAGCCTTCGTGGTGGGCGACTACCTCACACCGGCGAGCAGTCGGCAAGCGCAATTGCTAAAAGCCAGGTATCTGGGACTAACCATCACCAGCGGCTCATCGGGTGCATGGCTGAAAGAAAACAAGTCAGATTCATCAAGCATTGTGAATGTCTTGGCGCTCAGCCGCGACGGACAACTTGGCTCGATTCGAATTTTTGAATTCAACACCGCCGGAAAACTCACCTCCATATTGCATGCTTCCTCTGGAAAGTTCCTAAGTTCCAAGGACGCTTGGCTGTTGAGCGATGTGGTGAAAGACACATTTAACGATGCCCTAGACAGTAACCTAGAGCGAAGCACCTACCCCATTTTGAAATGGCCCAATGCCTTGACAGAGGACATGGTGTCTGTCGCGTTGCTCAAACCCGAACGCATGGCGACTTGGGATTTATTCAAATATATCAACCATTTGAAGCGAAACGACCAAGCGTCCCAGCGCTATGAAATCGATTTCTGGAAAAAAGTGTTTTACCCCATGAGTTGCATTGTGATGGTCATACTGGCCTTGCCATTTGCCTATCTACATTTGCGCAATGCCAATATGAACACCATGGTGTTTTTTGGCGTCGTCATCGGCATCACCTTTGTTTTGATCAATAACCTGTTCGGCTTTATCGGTAACCTCAATAGTTGGCCGCCTTGGTTGGCTGCTGCTACGCCGGGACTGGTTTTCACTGCGGGTTCGCTGGCGGCATTTGCCAGACTGGTATGGCGGCATTGATGAAAGCCATCGTATTGTTCGCCCATGGTTCACGCGATCCGCACTGGCATTTGCCCATGGTCGCGGTGAAAGAGCGCATCGCCCATTCGCACCCGGATGCTCTGGTGGCCTGTGCCTATTTGGAATTAAGCACGCCAGACTTAGCAACGGCTGTTGCTTCTTTTTCCAGCCAAGGCGTCACAGATATTCGCGTGGTACCCATGTTTTTGGGTGTTGGTAAGCATGTCCGACACGATCTGCCACTCATGATGGATGAGTTAAAGAGCCAATACCCAGATATTCATTTTGAATGCATGCAGGCGGTTGGCGAGCATCCCGAACTGCTTGACCTGTTGGCCAAAATTGCATGGGCTTGAGGCGCGTCTGCGTCATCACTCAAATAGTTTTTTGATCAGGGATTGAGGGGAGATTTAGCGAAAACCCGCGCCTAAATCCGCTCAGAAGGCATAATGAATTCTTCTCTTATATGAATTTGTTATGAACCTGCATCAATTCCGCTTTGTCCAAGAAGCCGTCAAACGCAACCTGAACCTGACCGAAGTAGCTAAATCGCTGCACACATCGCAGCCAGGTGTGTCCAAAGCTATTTTGGAATTGGAAGAAGAACTGGGCATAGAGATTTTTGGTCGCCACGGCAAACGCTTGAAGCGAGTGACCGAACCGGGCGAGCATGTACTGAAAAGCATAGACATCATTTTGAGAGAGGTGAACAACCTCAAGCGCATTGGCGAGCAATACAGCGCGCAAGACTCGGGTACCTTGTCTATTGCCACCACCCACACGCAGGCGCGCTACGTGCTGCCGCTGCCAGTCGCGCAATTGCGCAGCGCCTACCCGAACGTGAACATCAGCCTGCACCAAGGCGCGCCGGACCAGGTCGCGCGCATGGTGTTGGATGAAACCGCAGAAATCGGCATTGCGACCGAGTCTTTGTCGGATTACCCCGAGCTGATCACCCTGCCCTGTTACGAGTGGGAACACGTGCTGGTGCTGCCCAAAGACCATCCGCTGGCATCTGTGACTGAATTGCAACTCAGCGATTTAGCGAATGAGCCCATCATCACTTACCACCCGTCGTTCACAGGCCGCACCCGCATCGACAAAGCGTTCGCCGCCCAACACCTGACGCCGCGCATTGCGTTGGAAGCCATTGACTCAGACGTGATCAAAACCTATGTGCGCCTTGGCATGGGCGTGGGCATCGTCGCCGAGATGGCGGTGCGCGACATCACCGACGAAGACCTGTTGGTGCGCCCTGCCGGGCATTTGTTCGGTCGCAACTTGGCGCGGATCGCGTTCAAAAAACAGGCGTATTTGAGGCAGTTCGTGTTCGAGTTTGCGCAGTTGCTCAACCCGGAGTTGAATGCGGCGAGGATTGCGGAGTCGATGGGGAATTGATCAGCAAAGCTCATTGATTCAGGTGCGCCCACACCATCTAGCTAATACTCACAGGCCTTTCATAAAGAAGTGAGTCTGCGCTAAAAAGCCTTAGCTCAGTGCGAAAGCTGAGCCCATACTTTTTCCAACCGCTTCACACTCACTGGCTGCGGCGTTCTCAGTTCTTGCGCAAAAAAGCTGACGCGCAGTTCCTCCAATAGCCACCTGAACTCCAGCATGCGCGCGTCGGTCTGGCCTTTGCGCTCAGCCACCAGCCGCCAGTACTTTTGCTCCAGCGGTTTCAGCTCGGTCAATCGCTGTGCGTCACGCGCAGGGTCGGCGCGGTATTTTTCCAGCCGCAAGCTGATGGCTTTCAAGTAGCGCGCGCCATGTTGTAACTGCGGCCACGGGGTGGCAGCCAGAAAGTTTTTCGGCAACAAGCGTTGCAGTTGCTGGGTGCAGTCGGCTGTAGCATCCGGTGCGTTTTTCGTGTCTTTGATTTTTCGCTGCGCCTGCGCAAATTCGCTCAGCACGCCCAGCGCCAAGCGCGCCACTTCGTTGGCTATCAAGGTCAAGCGCCCGCGCCCCTCGTCAATGCGGCGCTTGAAGCTGGCTTCATCGTTCGGCAAGGGTTCGAGCAAAAACGCGCGGTCTAACGCCACGTCAACGATTTGCGCTTTCAACTCGTCGGCGCTTCCCAACTGCATATAGGCCACGGCCATTTTTTGCATATCGGGAATATTTTTCTCAAGGTACTTGAGCGCGTCTTTGATTTGCAATGCAAACAAGCGGCGCAGTCCGGCGCGGTTTTTGGCGGCAGCGACATCGGGCTCGTCAAACACTTCGATACTGACCGCGTCGCCCAAGTCGACTAAGGCGGGGAAACCGATGAGGCTTTGTCCGCCTTTGCTGATTTCCATCAGTTCAGGGAGCTCGCCGAAGGACCAGGTGGTGTGGCGTTGCGGGGTAATGGCTTTCTTCAAAAAATTGGGGTCAGAGCCCTCAGCGAAATTGGTGTCAGAGCCCGAGTTTTGCTTTGCAAAATCGGGATCTGACCCCAAATTCGCGTCCCTGCTCGAACTCTTGGGAAAATCGGGATCTGACCCCAATTTCTCAGCAGGAGAAGCCAACTTCAAACCGGCCAACGCCTGAAACGCGCCTCTGGCCTTAGAGCCCAATTCCGCTTTCAACGCGCCCAGGTTTCTGCCCTGCCCCAGTTGCCTTCCGTGTTCGTCCACCACACGAAAGTTCATGAAGAAATGCGCGCTCAACATATCTAGCTTGAAGTCTGTTCGTTTGATGTCCAGGCTGGTTTCATCACGGGCTTTTTTCAACAACACGTCGGTCAAACCGCCCGAACCAAACACCTCGGGCGCAGACAACTCAACAGCCAAGCGCGCGGCGCTCTCAGGCAGCGGCACAAACCGGCTGCGCGGTCGCTGCGGCAGGCTTTTCAGCAACGCTTGTATCTTGTCTTTCAACATGCCGGGCACCAGCCACTCTGCGCGTTCTTCGCTCACCTGGTTCAACACAAACAAAGGCACGGTCACGGTCACGCCGTCTTTGGTGTCGCCCGGCGCGTGCAAATATTGCGCGGCGCAATCCACACCGCCTAAACGCACCATCTTCGGAAACGCCTGCGCGGTGATGCCCACGGCTTCGTGCCGCATCAGCGATTCGCGCGTCATCAGCAAGGGTTCGCTGTTGTCGCCAGCTTCGCGACGACGGCGGCTCTCGTCTCGGTGCCAGCGCTCCAAGCCTTTGCAATTGCACACATCCTCAGGCAACCACTGTTCGTAAAACGCCTGAATCATGCTGTCGTCCACCAACACGTCTTGACGGCGCGACTTGTGTTCCAAGTCCATCACTTGCGCGATGAGTTTTTTATTCGCTGCCATGAACGGCAACTCGGTTTGCCACTGCGCTTCCACCAAGGCTTGCTGTATGAATATTTGCCGGGCCAGCACCGGGTCGGCTTTGGCAAACGGCACTTTGCGTCCGCTGTAAATCACCAAGCCATAAAGCGTAGCCCGCTCGAACGCCACCACATCGCCGTGCTTGGCTTCCCAATGCGGGTCGAGCAATTGTTTTTTCAGCAAATGCGCGCCGGCCTGCTCCAGCCACACGGGTTCGATGTTGGCAATGCCGCGCCCGAACAAACGCGTGGTCTCCACCAACTCGGCGCAGACCAACCACTTGCCGGGTTTCTTCTTCAAATGCACGCCCGGGTGGCGGTAAAACTTGATGCCGCGCGCGCCCAAGTAAATGTCTTCTTCGTCTTGCCTGCAGCCTATGTTGCCGAGCAGCCCGGTCAACATGGATTGGTGCAATTGTTCGTAGCTGGCAGGCTTGTCGTTCATCGCCCAGCGCTGCTCGTTCACCACGGTCAAAAGTTGCGAATGCACATCACGCCACTCGCGCCAACGTCGTATGTTGATGAAGTTTTGCCGCAACAGGTTTTCATGCTGGCGGTTGCTGAGTTTGTGTGTCGCACCAGTTGCGCTGGAAGGCCCATGGCTTGGGGCTTGCTTGGCTTGCACTGGTGAAGTTTTGCTAGCAGCAGCTTCTGTTTGGACCGTGGATGCGCTGCCGCCGCCACGCGAAGCTTCCAGCCATTCCCACAAGCGCAAATAGCCGCTGAATTCGCTTTTGTCGTCTTTGAATTTCGCATGCGCTTGATCGGCTTGTGTTTGCGCTTGCAGCGGTCGATCGCGCACATCTTGCACACTCAGCGCCGAGGCGATGATGAGCACCTCTCTCAACGAGTGCAACTCTCGCGCCGCCAAAATCATGCGCGCCACACGCGGGTCCAAAGGCAATTTGGCCAATGTTTTGCCTATGGGCGTGAGGCTGTTGTCCTCATACACGGCGCCCAATTCGGTAAGCAATTGAAAACCATCGGCAATGGCCTTGGGGCGCGGCGCTTCCAGAAACGGAAAGTCGGCCACGTCGCCTAAATGCAGCGACATCATGCGCAAGATCACCCCGGCCAGCGAACTGCGCAATATTTCCGGCTCGGTGAAACGCGGTCTGCCGTTGAAATCTTTTTCGTCGTACAAGCGAATGCAAATACCGTCTGCGACACGGCCACAGCGACCGGCTCGCTGGTTCGCTGCCGATTGGCTGATCGGCTCGACCAGCAACTGCTCTACCTTGCTGCGAAAACTGTAACGCTTGACGCGCGCCAGACCCGCGTCGATGACAAAACGAATGCCCGGCACTGTCAGCGAGGTTTCGGCGACGTTGGTGGCCAGCACGATACGCGGTGCGCCACCGGTCTCAAACACGCGCTCTTGCTCGGCTTGCGTGAGCCGCGCGAACAGCGGCAGCACGTCCACGTGGCGGGTGTATGCGTTGTGCGACAAGTGACCGCGCAAGTGTTCGGCGGCTTCGCGTATCTCGCGCTCGCCCGGCAAAAACACCAGAATGTCGCCGCGCGGCGAGCCGCTCCACAGTTCATCTACGGCATCTGATATGGCGTTGCCTGTGTCGTATTCGCGGCTTTCTTCCCAAGGGCGGTAACGCATTTCCACCGGGAAGGTGCGGCCTGAGACCATCAGCACCGGCGCCGGTCCTTTGGCGCTGGCGAAATGCTGTGAAAAGCGATCGGCATCGATCGTGGCCGAGGTGATGATGATTTTTAAATCGGGGCGGCGTGGCAATATTTGCTTGAGATAACCCAGCAAGAAGTCAATGTTCAGACTGCGTTCGTGCGCCTCGTCAATGATCAGCGTGTCATAGGCCAGCAGCAAGGGATCGGTTTGCGTCTCGGCCAGCAAGATGCCGTCGGTCATCAGCTTGACCGAAGCGTCGCGCGACAACTTGTCTTGGAAACGCACTTTGTAACCGACCACGTCGCCTAAGGGTGTTTTCAGCTCCTCGGCGATACGTTTGGCCACCGAGGTGGCGGCAATGCGGCGGGGTTGCGTGTGGCCGATGATTTGGCGGCGTTTGCGTAAATTAGTGTCAGAGCCCGAGAAATTGGGGTCAGATACCGATTTTGTTTGCTTCGCAAAAAAATCGGTATCTGACCCCAATTTCTCTATCGCCCAACCACCTCGCCCCAAAGCCAGTGCCATTTTGGGTAATTGCGTGGTTTTGCCCGAACCGGTTTCGCCGCAAACAATGACCACCTGATGCGCTTGAATCGCCGACATGATGTCGTCGCGGCGGACACTGACCGGCAGGTCCTCGGGGAATTCAATCGTTGGGCGTGGGTTTGGCGATGTCACGGAGAATATTATCCCACGACACATATTCACGTGCTACACTAGTTCACATGAATCTGTGAGCGGAGTAACAACATGGCCAATCTCACCATTTCCCTGGACGAAAACCTCGTCAAACAAGCGCGCATCAAAGCCATACAAGAAGGCACCTCGCTCAGCGCCAAGGTGCGCGAAATGCTGGCGGCTTATGTGCGGCAAGATGCACCCTTAAAAGCTGCAGTCATCCCCAAGCTGCCTACTGGCGGAAGTGGCGGCCTGATGCCGGGTATAGACCCTAGCAGCAACCGATCCTTTTATGATGCCATGGATGCCGACGTAGACATGCTGAAGCTCAAATGACTCCAGATGTGAATGTGCTCGTTGCGGCCATGCGACTGGATCATCCTCACCACGCCATTGCTTACAACCACTTGCAATCGGAATTAAAGAAAGCCTCACTGCGGCCAAACAATATATCCGTCGTGTTGCTTGGGGTTGTAGTGGCTGGCTTTATTCGCGTCGTGACCAACCGAAAAATATTCCAATTGCCAAGCAGCTTGAATCAAGCCATCGAATTCATAGACACCTTGCTTCTATCACCCGGCGTAGCATTTCAAAGTGCAGGAAGTCAGTGGCCCGGCTTCAAAGACTTGTACCTGAACGCTGAAATCAGTCCCGACTCAGCCACCGATATGTGGATCGCCGCATCCGCATTGCAGTCGGGTGAAATACTGCATACATTTGACCGCGATTTCAAAAAAATCCTGCCCGCCGAACACCTTTACCTCGTGAGCCGCTAACCCATGTCCACAGTTTTCAATTTCACCTTCGTCCCCTGGTTCCGCTCGGTCGCGCCCTACATACACATGCACCGTGGCAAAACTTTTGTGGTTGCCATTTCAGGGGAAGCGATAGAGGCCGGGAAATTGCCCAGTCTGGTGCAAGACCTGGCCATGATCCAAAGCATGGGTGTGAAAGTGGTGCTGGTGCACGGCTTTCGCCCGCAGGTGAATGAGCAACTCAAAGCCAAAGGCCATGCGCCTAAATACTCACACGGCATTCGCATCACCGACAGCGTAGCGCTGGACTGCGCGCAAGAGGCTGCAGGACAACTGCGTTATGAAATTGAAGCCGCGTTCAGCCAAGGGCTGCCGAACACGCCGATGGCAGGTGCGACCATTCGCGTCATCTCGGGCAACTTCATCACGGCCAGGCCTGTGGGCATCGTCGATGGTGTGGATTTTCAGCACT
This sequence comes from Comamonadaceae bacterium, assembly GCA_027488735.1. Taxonomy (GTDB): domain Bacteria; phylum Pseudomonadota; class Gammaproteobacteria; order Burkholderiales; family Burkholderiaceae_C; genus Limnohabitans. Next base: position 32,940 of record JAIYBB010000012.1, read on the forward strand.
CAGGTCTGGTGCGCAAAGTCGATGTGTCTGGTATCAGCAAAACGCTGAGTTTGGGCGCGATGGTGTTGTTGTCACCGTTTGGTTTTTCACCAACTGGTGAAGCGTTCAACCTGACCATGGAAGAAGTCGCCACCTCGGTGGCCATTGCCTTGCAGGCTGACAAACTCATCTTTGTGACTGAGGTGCCTGGCATTCGTCTCAAACCCTTTGAAGCAGTCAGCGATGACAATCCGATTGACACAGAAATGCCGTTAGAAGTGGCCGAGCGCTTACTGGCTCAATCTCCTCCAGCCCAAACTCCCACCGATATTGCGTTCTACCTGCAACACTGCGTGAAAGCCTGCAAAGGCGGTGTAGAACGTAGCCATATCTTGCCATTCGCAGTGGATGGAGTGCTGTTGCTTGAAATCTACGTGCATGACGGCATCGGCACCATGGTGGTGGACGAACGACTCGAGAGTTTGCGAGAAGCCACACCAGATGACTTAGGCGGCATATTGCAACTGATTGAGCCCTTTGAAAACGATGGTACCTTGGTGCGCCGTGAACGCACCGAAATTGAACGCGATATTGGCAACTACACAGTCATCGAACACGACAGCGTGATATTTGGTTGTGCCGCGATTTATGCCTATCCTGAAAACAAAACCGCAGAAATGGCGGCATTGACCGTGTCACCGCATTCACAAGGCCAAGGTGACGGGGAAAAATTGCTGCGTCGCATCGAGCAGCGCGCCAGGCACATGGGGTTGGAAAGTATTTTTGTATTAACCACCCGCACCATGCACTGGTTTTTAAAACGCGGCTTTGTACAAGTACCTATCGATTGGTTACCTCAAGCGCGCTTGGGTAAATACAGCCCCGACCGCAAGAGCGTTGTGTTGGTCAAACGCCTGCCCTTGAACTGAAACGTAGCAACAGACAGGCCTCGATACATTGGATGGCGCTAGGGTGATCGTTGAAAATGATCGTCGTTAGCGGCTTGGGTGTGCTGGCCCAATTTGCGCCAAACCACAGCAAGCAACCAAATAGCCATTCCAAGAAACACAAGAAACGTCCAGTTGGCAATGGAGCCACCTAAAAAAGTCCAATCGATTTTGGTGCAATCACCACTGCCCCTGAAGATCAACGGAATGGTGCGTTGCAGAGGAAACGCTTCTATCATGCCGTAGAAGTCCCGACCGCAACTGACAATATTCGGAGGGTACCACTGCAGCCAAGACTGGCGCGCGGCAACAAATGCGCCAAAGCCTGCAGAAAGCACACCGGCTACCACCAACGCTTGCCCCGCTTTTTTGTGGGTAACCACCGATCCAATCACTGCTATCAAGGCGAGAACCGTCATCGCGTAGCGCTGCACGATGCACATGGGACAAGGTTCCAAGCCAACCACATGCTGCAAATACAAAGCAAAGCCCAGTGGCCCGACACACCCCAAAAGCAACAATACCCAACCCTGCCGAGCGGTCATCAGTTTCAAAAATTTCAAAGGCGTGGCCATAAAAAATTCCTTAAGTGCATGCAAGTCTAGCCAGTTTCGAGGCAACCGCATGGTGTTTGGTCTGATGGGTGACTGGCGGCAGGGGATTCAAAGCTTGCTACAGTCACGGCTTTGTCTGACATACGCGAGGAATTACATGGTACGCACCGTTCACTGCATCAAACTTGAAAAAGAAGCCGAAGGCTTGGATTTCGCGCCCTATCCTGGTGAGTTGGGCAAACGCATTTGGGAAAACGTCAGCAAGGACGCTTGGGCCGCATGGCTGAAACACCAAACCATGTTGGTCAATGAAAACCGATTGAATCTTGCCGATTTACGCGCACGCCAATACCTGGCCCGTCAAATGGAAAACCATTTCTTCGGCGATGGAGCCGATGCTGCACAAGGCTACGTACCTCCGCCTGCCGCCTGATTTTTTTTCGAAGCGATGGAAGCGGACAAGCGTTGCATCGTCATCGGTGGTGGCATTGCAGGTGCTGCTTGTGCACGCGCCTTGGCAGACCGTGGTTGGCATGTCAAAGTCTTGGACACCGCGCCTGAGCCCTGTGCCGCTGCGTCTGGTGTGCCACTTGGCGTGGTGTCTTGCCATGCATCGCCAGATGACAACCTGTTGTCCCAGTTGACACGTGCTGGCATGCAGTACACGCTGGCGTTTGCCCGCAAGCATTTGATAGAGGGCCAAGACTGGTCTCCCACTGGTGTGCTTGAACGTCGACTTGCAGACACCGACCACCCGAAAAAGCCTTGGCAAGAACCGACCGCGGAAAGCGTGTGGTTCTCGCATGTGCAATTGGCTAAGGCAGAGCAACTCAGTGCCGCTGGTTTGAACAGCGACAACTCGCAAGACCTGTGGCAACCACAAGGCGCATGGATCAAACCACTGGCACTGGTTCGTGCGCTTTTGAGCCATGACAACATTCAATTCTTGGGATTGCATGAAGTAGAGAGCATGCAAAAAAGCCCTGCCACTGGTGAATGGCAATTGCGCATCAAGCACCATATTTCCATCCCCAGCATGGGAAGCTCGCACACTTACACCAGCGAAACCGCGCCACATATTGTCTTGGCCACGGGTGCACAAACCCCAGATTTTTTGAACCAAGTTCTGTACGAGCCACACATGGGTTTGCACCCTATTTCTGGCCAAGTGTCATGGGGCTTGCATACACATGTACACGAGCCACTGCCGCCTTTTGCTGTCAATGGACATGGCAGCTTTGTGGCACATGTACCCACCGCAAATGGCAAAGCCTGGTATAGCGGCGCGACCTTTGAGCGCAACAACGCATCCACCATGCACAGCGTACAAGCCCACGCACACAACCAACAACGACTTACACAGTTATTGCCCCAAGCCGCGCAAGCATTGCATGCGCAATGGAGCAGCAACAGCGAACTGCATGCGTGGGTTGGCGTACGTTGCGCATCGGTCAACCGCTTACCGAAAGTTGGTCCGTTGGATGAAAAACGCTTGGCAGGTGTGCATATGTTGTCTGCCCTTGGTTCCCGAGGATTGACAACTGCCTTGTTGTGCGCTGAATACGTGGCCGACCAAATAGAGGGCCGCCCGCTTACTGCTTCAGAAGCACTTTCCAAGGCCATGCAGTGTGATTTAGAAAACGCATAAAAAAACGCAGCCCTTTCGAACTGCATCCAAAAAATCTCTTTGATATAAATTTTTAAAGCAAGCGTGTGGGGTTTTGATAAAGACCATCAGCGCTTGATTGATTGAGAAATTTGGTCGTACGCCGCTCCATCGGCGAAATGCTCTTCATTGGCTTTGCCCCAGCCACCAAAGGCTTTTTCAATCGTGAACAAAGGCAGCTTGGGTAATGTTTTTTCAAACTTTGCCTTGATCTTTTCGTTGATCGGCCGGTAAAAGTTTTTGGCAGCGATCTCTTGACCTTCATCGCTGTATAAGTACTGCAAATAGGCTTCGGCCACTTTGCGGGTACCTTTGCGATCAACGTTTTTATCGACCACTGTCACCGGTGGCTCAGCCAGAATGCTGATGGATGGATAAACAATATCCACCTTAGAACCGAATTCTTTTTCTAGCAAATACGCTTCGTTTTCCCAAGAAATAAACACATCGCCTTGGTTACGCTGGGCAAAAGTCACAGAAGAACCGCGTGCACCGGAGTCAAGAATTGGCACGTTGGTAAACAACTTGGTGACGAATTCTTTGGCCTTGGCGTCGCCACCGTATTTGCGTTTGGCAAACTCCCAAGCGGCCAAATAATTCCAACGCGCTCCACCAGAGGTTTTGGGGTTAGGTGTGATGACTTTGATACCAGGCTTGATCAAATCGTCCCAATCTTTGATGCCTTTGGGGTTGCCTTGACGCACAACCAAAACAATGGTGGACGTATACGGCGAAGAGTTGTGTGGCAAACGCTTTTGCCAGTTAGGTGGAATCAAGAACGCTTGCTTATTCAATGCATCCACATCACCGGCCAAAGCCAGTGTCACCACATCTGCATCCAAGCCGTCAATCACTGAGCGTGCTTGTTTGCCAGACCCTCCGTGCGATTGTTTGATGGTGACATCTTGCCCGGTGGTAGATTTCCACTGCTTGGCGAAAGCGGCATTGAACTCGACATACAACTCACGAGTCGGGTCGTATGACACATTCAACAAGCTCACTGGGCTTTGTGCATAGCTAATGAGCGCAATGGCAGAGAACAGCCCCGCGAAAATGTTCTTTGTCAATAAACGTCTGTTCTTCATTTCAATCCTTCAAATTCAATGCAATATGTCAGTGAAGGAATTGTGAAATTTCTTTGCAAAAAAGGGAACAACAGTTTTATTACTAGCTCATCACGTATGTGTCTTAAGCTAAAAACTCATTAGCTTATGCATCGAATTCCAGATAAAAATATATATCGAAGTCGCATGCAAGATACATATGATGTGCCAGGTTTTAAGCCACAAACACTTGAGACTTACGCGGCGTCAATACAAGCAACTCGCCTTCCACATAATGTTGTTCTCTGAATTCACTGGCTGGCATTTCAGCTTCAATGATGTCAGGCGTTGAACTGTCATCGTTTGACACCAATTCAAGCCTGGCCATCGAGCCCACAACCAAAAAACGCTCCAAACGCGCAATGATGCCGGTGTCACCCGCAGAGTAGCGCCGTACATCCAAATCGTGGGGACGAATATAGGTGTGCGTTTCACCTTCGTTGTTTCGTCCTTTGAATAAATTCACGTCACCTAAAAAACCATATACAAATGGATTGGCCGGGTGGTCCCAGACTTGTTGAGGTGATCCAACTTGCTCTACCCTGCCCGCATTCATCAGGACCACTCGATCAGCAACCTCCAAGGCTTCTTCCTGATCGTGGGTGACAAAAATACTGGTGACGTCTAATTCTTCATGAAGTCGACGCAACCAGCGACGCAAGTCTTTGCGGACCTTGGCATCCAAGGCACCAAAAGGTTCATCCAACAACAACACACGCGGCTCGACAGCCAAGGCTCTGGCCAAAGCAATCCGCTGACGCTGACCGCCGGAGAGTTGCGATGGATATCTGTCACCCAACCAATCGAGTTGCACCAAATTCAATAAATCATGGACTTTCTTTTGAATGGTTTTTTCATTAGGTCGTGTTTTTCTGGGGCGCACTCTCAGGCCAAACGCCACATTTTCAAAAACCGTCATGTGTCGAAACAAAGCGTAATGTTGAAAAACGAAACCCACTTGTCTTTCTCTGACATGCAAATGGGTGGTGTCTTCGCCACTGAACGCAATCGAACCTTGGTCTGGTGTCTCCAGCCCGGCAATGATGCGAAGAAGCGTGGTTTTTCCGCAGCCAGAGGGACCCAGTAACGCCACCAACTCGCCAGAGGCGATGTCTAAATTGACTTGGAGCAAGGCTTGAAAATCGCCAAATCGCTTGCTGATGTTTCTGATTTCAATACTCATGGGGTGATCCGGTGATTTATTTCAAAGAAGTTGTAACGCGCACAGGGCGCTCGGGCGAAAGTGTCGCCAGTTCGGCCATCAGTCGCTGCTGCTTCCACTCGACCACCGACTTGATCACCAGCGTGACCAATGCCAGTAAAGCCAACAACGAAGCGACAGAAAAAGCGGCCACCGATTGGTATTCGTTATACAAAATTTCCACATGCAGTGGCATGGTGTTCGTTTGTCCGCGAATATGACCTGACACCACAGACACTGCACCGAATTCGCCCATGGCTCTGGCGTTACACAAAATGACGCCATACAACAAACCCCATTTGATATTGGGTAATGTCACGCGCCAAAAAATCTGCCATCCACTGGCGCCGAGCACCATGGCCGCCTGTTCTTCTTCGTTGCCCTGCGCTTGCATGAGCGGAATCAGTTCACGGGCTACGAAAGGAAACGTGACGAATACCGTCGCCAACACCATGCCCGGCACAGCAAAAATGATTTTGATGTCGTTTGCTTGTAACCAGGGCCCAAACCAACCTTGCGCACCGAATACAAGGACATAAATCAAACCAGCCACCACAGGAGACACTGAAAATGGCAGATCAACCAACGTGGTCAACAAGGCCTTGCCGCGAAATTCAAATTTGGCAATGGCCCACGCCGCACAGACACCAAACACCAAATTCAAGGGCACGGAAATAGCGGTGATCAGCAGGGTAAGTTTGATCGCAGCCAAGGCATCAGGCTCTTGAAAAGAACTGAAAAATGCCTCATGGCCTTTTCGCAAAGCCTCGGTAAACACAGCGGCCAATGGCAGCACTAAAAATAAGGTGACAAAAATCAGAGCAATCGCAATCAGTATGCGCTGTAACCACAGCGGCTCACCCGTGCTGTGTGCAGAGTGAACAGGCGCAGTGTGTTGAACCGAACTCATGATGCAGCCCCGGACCTGGAACGCTGCCAAGCTTGAAGCCCGTTGATCAACAACAGCATGGCGAATGCCGCGCATAACATCACAAGCGCCACGGCGGTTGCGCCTGCATAGTCGTACTGTTCCAATTTGCTGATGATGATGAGTGGTGTGATTTCAGAAACCATAGGCATATTTCCAGCGATGAAAATCACCGATCCGTATTCGCCAATGGCACGTGCAAATGCCATGGCAAAACCAGTCAGCAAGGCAGGCATAAGCGCAGGAAAAATCACCCGGCTAAAAGTTTGCCTGCGGGATGCGCCAAGACAGGTCGCCGCCTCCTCAAGTTCTTTCTCAATGTCTTCTAGGATGGGTTGAACCGTACGCACCACAAAAGGCAAGCCAATGAAAATCAAGGCGATCAAAATACCATTTCGGTTGAAAGCCAACTGAATGCCGAGCGGCTCAAAATACTGTCCAATCCAACCGTTACCTGCCAGTAGCGCGGTCAGTGAAATGCCTGCAACTGCAGTGGGCAAGGCAAAAGGCAAATCTACCAAGGCGTCAACTATTTTTTTACCAAAAAATTGGTAACGCACCAGCACCCATGCCAGCAACAAACCGAAAAACGCATTCACTGTCGCGGCGATCAAAGAAGCGCCTATGGTCAATTTGTACGAAGCAACAACCCGAGGCGCAGTGACTGCCTCCCAAAATTGCTCACCAGTCAAATTCAAGGTTTTAAATACCAAGGCAGACAAGGGGATCAACACAATCAAACTCAAATACACCAGCGTGAAGCCCAGCGTGATGTGAAAGCCAGGCAACACACGGGCAGGTTGATGCTGCTGTTTGAACAACGACAGATTCAATGTATTCATTCAACGGACCGTGTACAGTTTGTCGAAAAAACCACCGTCATTGAAATGTATTTTTTGTGCTTCAGTCATAGAGCCAAAAAAATCTGAGACCTGAAACAGTGTGATGGGCTTGAATTGCTGAGAATATTTTTTCAGCACTTGCATATGGCGCGGGCGCATCGCATGTTTGGCGGCAATTTCCTGCGCCTCCTCGCTGTACAAATAATCCAAGTAGGCTTTGGCTAATTCACCGTTGCCTTTTTTGGCAGTGCTGCGCTCCACCACTGCGACGGGGTTCTCAGACAAGATACTGATAGCGGGGTAAATAGCATCAACTTTGCCAATGCCAAATTCTTTGTCCACAGACAGAACTTCAGATTCAAATGTGATGAGCACATCACCGATATTGCGTTGCAAGAAAACATTGGTGGCATCTCTGCCACCCTTGGCCAGCACAGGCACATTGGCATAGAGTTTTTTCACATAGGCTTGTGCATCAGCGTCGGAACCGCCTTTTTTGCGCACCTGGCCCCAAGCCGCCAAATAAGCCATTCGCCCATTTCCTCCAGTTTTGGGGTTGACCAAAATGACCTGAACGCCTGGCTTGATCAAATCGTCCCAATCTTTGATGCCCTTAGGGTTGCCGTTTCGGGTCAAGAACAACATGGTTGAAGTTGTTGGTGAAGCATTGTTGGGGAATTTTTTGTTCCAATCTTTGGACACCACGCCGGTGCCCGCCAAAAAATCAATGTCGGAGGCCGTGTTCATGGTCACCACATCGGCATCTAAACCGTCATTGACCGCCCTGGCTTGGGCACTTGATCCACCATGCGATTGATCTATCTTGACATCAATGGACTTGGTTTTTTTGTAATGTGCAACAAATGCAGCGTTGTAATCTTTGTAAAACTCACGCGATACATCGTAGGAAACATTGAGCAAAGTTTGTGCATTGGCCATGATTGATACAAAGAACACACCACCAAATAAGACCTGCTGCGCCAGAAGCTTTTTAGAAAACATATGTCATTCATCCCAAGTTTGAAAAAATGGATTGTTATCTTTGTGTGCGGTTTTGCCAAAGATTCTTTGGTTGTTTGCTTATTCCAAATGGCATAGATACTTTGAATCACTGAGCTGTCCATTGGATTACAGCCCATTAGACCGAATACACATTTGCTTATATCGAATTTGCATATATGTCCAACTAAAAAATAGTTTGCTTGCTTGCCTCCCTTGCCTATAGTTAGCTGCTCATGGAAAATTTCTCATTCGCTTTTGTGCTCGCCGGGTTTGTTGTCGGCGTGATCGTAGGCCTGACAGGAGTCGGCGGCGGCTCTTTGATGACACCTTTGCTGATCTTCGGATTCGGCATCAAGCCTGCGTTTGCAGTCGGCACCGATTTGCTTTTTGCAGCAGCTACCAAATTCGGTGGCTTGCTCAATTTCGCTCGTCAACGCATCATTCCTTGGCGTGTGGTGTTCAGTCTCAGTTTGGGCAGCGTGCCAGCCGCGCTCATCACGCTGGCGGCGTTGCACTATTTCGGCACATCCAATCCCACGGTGCAACATGCCATCACATTCTCATTGGGCATTGCCTTGTTGTTGACAGCGGCAGCCACACTTTACAAAGCCATACGCGGTCCTTTGCGACGCCAAGACAGCGCTCAAGATGAAGAGCAAACGCCCGCAGACACCACAAGCCATCCCTGGATGCCTGTGGTGTTCGGTGCGCTCATCGGTGTATTGGTCACGCTCACATCGGTGGGTGCCGGTGCCATCGGTGTCACTGTGTTGATGTTGCTTTACCCGCAGCTTCCCTTACCGCGCATCGTCGCTGCCGACATTGCGTATGCCGTGCCACTCACGCTGGTCGCCGGTTTGGGTCACGCCTCCCTCGGTACGGTGGACTGGAGCCTGTTGGGCATGTTGCTCATCGGTTCCTTGCCCGGCATTTGGTTGGGCTCCCACTTGGTCACCCGAGTGCCTGAGCGTTTTATCCGTTCCGCCCTGTCTGTTTTGCTGGCTTGGGCCGGCACCAAATTGATTTTGATCTGACACACCATGTACCAATACACCGATTTCGATAAACGATTTGTCAAAGAACGCGCCGCGCAATACCGCGACCAGTTAGAGCGCAACCTCAGTGGCCGCTTGAGCGACGAAGAGTTTCGTCCGCTGCGCTTGCAAAACGGCTGGTATGTGCAACGCTACGCACCTATGTTGCGCGTGGCTGTGCCCTACGGCGAACTCAACAGCGCACAACTGCGTGTGTTGGCCACGATTGCGCGCGACTACGACACACCCGAGCCGGGTTTGTTTGAGCGCGCACAAACCACACAAGACGCGATCGGTGGTATTGCCGCTCCGGCGTTGACGAAAAATTACGCGCATTTCACCACCCGTCAAAACCTGCAATACAACTGGATTCCGCTGCACAAAAGCGCAGATGTCATGGACTTGCTGGCCAGCGTGAACATGCACGGCATTCAAACCAGCGGCAACTGCATTCGCAACATCACCAGCGATGAGCGCGCCGGTGTGGCGGTAGATGAAATTGTGGACCCGCGCCCGTTTGCCGAAATTCTGCGCCAATGGAGCACGCTGCATCCCGAGTTCGCGTTTCTGCCGCGCAAATTCAAAATCGCGATCAGCGGTGCCCGCGATGATCGCGCTGCCACCGCTTGGCACGATGTGGGTTTGCATATGCAACGCAATGCATCAGGTGAAGTTGGTTTTCGCGTCATGGTGGGTGGCGGCATGGGGCGCACGCCCATCACAGCCAGTGTGATCCGTGAGTTTTTGCCTTGGAACCAGATTTTGAATTTTTTAGAAGCCGTGGTGCGTGTCTACAACCGCTGGGGCCGGCGCGACAATATTTACAAAGCGCGCATCAAAATTTTGGTGAAAGCCGAAGGCCCGCGCTACAAAGAAGAAGTCGAAGCCGAATACCAGCGCATCCTCACACAAGACGGTGCGCCGCACACCATCACTCAGGCTGAGTTTGACCGGGTGCAAGCTTGTTTTGCGCCTCCGGTGCTGGCTGCTCACAACGGTGTGTCTGCTGAGGCTATTCACACGCAACTGACCCAAGCTGCAGACAACAACAAAGACTTTGCACGCTGGCTGCAACAAAATGTGGCCGCACACCGTGACCCGCATTTGCGCGTTGTTACCCTTTCTTTCAAACGACTCGGTCAAGCGCCCGGCGACGCCACCGCAGATCAGTTGGATGCTGCTGCAGTTTTGGCAGACCGATTTTCTGCCGGTGAAGCCCGGGTCAGCCACGATCAAAACTTGGTCTTGCCATGGGTGGCTGCGCAAGACTTGCCAGCGCTTTACGAGCAAGCCAAATCACTGGGATTGGCCAAACCCAATATCCGCATGTTGACCGACATGATTGCCTGCCCCGGCGGCGACTATTGCTCCTTAGCCAATGCGCGTTCGCTGCCTGTCTCAGCCGCGATCAGCGAGCGCTATCAGGATCTGGACGAATTGTTTGATTTGGGTGAAATTGATTTGCACATCAGCGGTTGTATCAACTCCTGCGGTCACCACCACAGCGGCCACATCGGTATTTTGGGTGTGGATAAAGACGGCAAGGAATGGTACCAAGTGACGTTGGGCGGCTCTGACGGCTCTGAACTCAGTGGCGCACCCAAGGCCGGTAAAGTGGTTGGGCCCTCGTTTTCATCTGCCGAAGTGGTGGATGTGATTGAAGCGGTTTTACAGGTTTACACAGACCAAAAAAACCATGGCGAAACCTTTATCGATGCGGTCAACCGCATTGGTATCGATCCTTTCAAACTCGCCGCCAATGCTGCCCGTCACTCCTCGGACGATGAAGCCTTGAGCACCATCGATTGAAAGCTCAATATGCAACTGATTTCACACACAGAACACACGACCTTGACGCACGACCATCTGCTGACATTGCCCAATGACGCCGACCCTACGCAACAGTCACTGCAAGACGTGCAAACCATTGAACTGCATTTCCCCAAATTCACCGACGGCCGCGCCTTCAGCCAAGCCTTGATGCTGCGTCGCCGTTGCGGATTCAAGGGCGACATACGCGCCACCGGCGATGTGCTGATCGATCAACTCAGCCAAATGCAACGCTGCGGTTTTTCCAGCGCGGTGTTGCGCGCCGACCAGGACATCGCCAAGGGAAGAGAATTGCTCTCTCACTTCAGCGCTTTTTACCAAGGCGATGTGACACAGCCCCAACCTTTGTTTGCAAGATGAAACCTTTTCCCAAAGCCACCGAACTGCACGCCAAAGCCAGCGCCACATTCGCTGACAAACTGGCTGCCTCTCAGGCACAACTCAAAGCTGCAGCGCTTGAACTGCAACCGTTGAAGCAAGCCTCCAGCCTAGGCGCTGAAGACGTGGTCATCACCCACCTCATCAACAGCTTGCAATTGGATATTCCTGTGTTTGTGCTGGAAACCGGCGCATTGCACAGCGACACGCTGGCGTTGCTCGAGCGCTTGCAGGCCCATTCGCGCGCACCTGTGCAGGTGTACCGCCCGCAGCACGAAGCCGTCATCGCTTTTGTCAAACAACCGGGTCAGCAAGCCATTTATGAAAGCATGGCCAACCGCAAAGCCTGTTGCGGCATACGCAAGCTCGAACCCTTGGGTCGCGCTTTGCAAGGTCAAAAAGCTTGGATCACCGGTTTGCGCCGCGAACAATCGCAAGCGCGCGCCGAAGTGTCCGCGCAAGAAGCTGATGTGACCAACGGTTTACCCATCATCAAACTCAACCCACTGGTCGATTGGACATGGGGCGATGTTTGGCATTACATCGCCACACACCAAGTGGACTACAACCCGCTGCATGACCAGTTTTTCCCCAGCATTGGTTGCGCGCCTTGCACCCGAGCCATTAGCCTTGGCGAAGATTTCCGTGCCGGACGTTGGTGGTGGGAAGATGAGACCGCCAAGGAATGCGGCTTGCATGTCAAGGCTTGATGGCCTTTACAAAAATTGAACGAGAAGAACATGAACGCCAGAATACCCACAGAGTTGCACCACTTGAGCAACGCCCACTTAGACGCACTGGAAGAAGAAACTATTTTCATCCTGCGCGAAGTCGCTGCTGCGTTTGAGCGCCCCACCCTGCTTTTTTCGGGCGGCAAAGATTCATTGGTGATGTTGAAATGCGCCGAGAAAGCCTTTGGCGTCGGTCGCATCCCTTACCCGCTGTTGATGATTGACACCGGCCACAACTTCCCTGAAGTCACAGACTTTCGCGACCTGCGCGCCAAAGAGTTGGGTGCCGAATTGATCGTTCGCAGTGTCGAAGACTCCATGAAACGCGGAACTGTTCGCTTGGCGCGTCCAGACGAATCGCGCAATGTGCACCAATCGGTCACGCTGCTTGAAGCGATTGATGAATTCCGCTTTGATGCTCTCATTGGCGGCGCGCGCCGCGACGAAGAAAAAGCCCGCGCCAAAGAGCGCATCTTCAGCCACCGCGACAGTTTTGGTCAGTGGCAACCCAAATCGCAACGGCCTGAACTTTGGAATTTGTTCAACACGCGCTTGCACCCGGGCGAGCATTTCCGCGTCTTTCCCATTTCCAACTGGACCGAGTTGGATGTGTGGCAATACATTGCGCGCGAAAACATTGCGCTGCCTTCGCTTTACTACACACACACGCGAGACGTGATCGAGCGCAAAGGTTTGCTGGTGCCTGTGACCCACATGACACCGCCTCGCGACGGCGAAACCGTGCAACAACGCCAGGTTCGTTTTCGCACTGTCGGCGACATCACTTGCACCTGCCCTGTGGAGAGCACCGCGGCCACACCGGACGATATCGTCATTGAAACACTGGCCGCTGATGTCAGCGAACGCGGCGCCACCCGCATGGACGACCAGACCTCGGACGCCTCCATGGAAAAACGCAAAAAAGAGGGCTACTTCTGATGAACACCCAAACCTCTACCCGCCCCGCCCTGAAATTCATCACCTGCGGCTCTGTGGACGATGGCAAGTCCACGCTCATTGGCCGTTTATTGGTCGACTCCAAATCCGTATTGCAAGACCATTTGGCCGGCGTGCAACGCCAAGGCGAAACTGACCTGGCATTGCTGACCGACGGTTTGTCTGCCGAGCGCGAACAAGGCATCACCATTGACGTGGCTTACCGCTATTTCAGCACCGAGTCACGCAAATTCATCATCGGCGACTCGCCCGGCCACGAGCAATACACACGCAACATGGTCACTGCGGCTTCCAGCGCAGACGCGGCCGTGGTGTTGGTGGACGCGACCAAGCTCGATTGGTCAAACCAAGGTTTCAACTTGCTGCCGCAAACCCGCAGACACAGTTTGTTGCTCAAACTTTTGCGCGTGCCATCCATCGTGTTTGCCATCAATAAACTCGATGCGATTGAAGACGCTGCCACCGCGTTTGTGAACATTGCCCAGGCATTGCAAAGCTTTGCCGACGAGGCCGGTATCGACATCACGGCCACCGTGCCGGTGTCAGCACTCAAAGGCTGGAACGTGGTCAATCCGCAGCCTGATTGGTGCAATTACAGCGGCCCCAGCTTGTTGCAACTGTTGGAGAGCTTGCCTGTCACGGCATTTGAAGAAGACGCTGAGTTGGCGTTCGCCGTGCAGTGGGTGGAAAAATTTCACGACAGCGCCGACACCTCCAAAGGCAGACGCGTGTATTGGGGACGGGTCGGCACAGGTGTGGCGCGCGCAGGTGACAGCATTCGTGTGTTTCCCAGCGGCCAGACAGCCCTCATCAAAGAAGTGCTCAGCAGCGTGCGTCAGCCCGCCGATATTGCAGCCGGACACAGCGCAGGTTTGGTGCTGGACCGTGAAGTCGATGTGTCTCGTGGCGACTGGGTGCTCGCGCAAACGCATGAAGCACAAGCGCAAAACACATTGAATGTCACGCTGGCCTGGCTTGATGATGAGCCCTTGGTAGCGGGTCGTGTTTACTGGGCGCTGCATGGGCACCGTTGGGTCAAAGCCAAAGTGGTTCGCATCCTGCACCGCCTTGACGTCAATACCTTGCAGGAAATGGACGCGGCCGAGTTGCCGCCCAACGCCATCGGCCATGTGCAACTGAGTTTGCAGCAACCCTTGGTCACATTGCCATTTGAAAGATCACGCAGCTTGGGTTCACTGGTGCTGGTCGACACCGCCACCCACAAAACTTCTGCAGCTGTCATGGTCAGAGAGTAACCCGCGCCTTGCCCTAAAATGCCTTTTCCCGTGGCCATTTCGCCCGATTGATCAACACTTGAATCACCATGACCCACGTTGTTACCGAAGCCTGTATCCGCTGCAAATACACCGACTGCGTGGACGTCTGTCCCGTCGATTGTTTCCGTGAAGGTCCCAATTTTTTAACGATTGATCCGGACGAATGCATCGACTGCGCGGTCTGCATCCCCGAGTGCCCAGTCAACGCCATTTATGCCGAAGAAGACGTGCCCGCTGACCAGCAGCACATGGTGGCTTTGAATGTGGAACTCGCCCGCATCGGCTGGCCCAGCATCACCAAACGCAAAACCCCTTTGGCAGATGCTGACGACTGGAAAGACAAGACCGGCAAGTTGTCCGAGCTGAGCCGCTGATCTCAAAGGGCTCAGACAAAACGCCATGAGCTCAACTTCCCCACCCATTGAAACAGAAGCACTGGTCATCGGTGCAGGACCGGTTGGTTTGTTTCAAGTGTTTGAACTTGGTCTGCAAGAAATTCAAGCGCATGTGGTTGATGTGCTGCCCTACGTCGGCGGCCAATGCATGGCGCTTTACGCTGACAAACCTATTTACGATATTCCTGGATTACCGCATTGCACCGGACGCGAGCTGATTGAGCGGCTGCAGCAGCAAGCCTCACCGTTCAAACCGGTGTTTCATTTGAACCAACTCATTCATAGCGTGCAGCAGCAAGCTGATAAGCGCTGGCTGGTTGGCACATCCTCAGATGCAACTTTCTTGGCTAAAACCGTGTTTATCGCCGCCGGTGTCGGCGCATTCACTCCACGCAAATTGGCTTTGCCCGAGTTAGACGCTTTTGAGGGCAAGCAGGTGTTTTACACGGCTAGCGATCGGCCAGACTTGCAAGGTAAGCATGTGGTGGTGATCGGTGGTGAAGAGGAGGCTTTGCAGTCAGCGCTTGACGCGGTAAGTTTGAAAGCGCGCAGCGTGACACTTGTTCACAGACGCGGCACATTGGATGGCAGTGAAGCGTTACTAAAGCAGTTTCACTCATGCGTGAGCGAGCAAAAAATCCAATTCATCACCGCGCAAATCACGCACACCGAATCCTCAAACCATGAACTGACCGGTTTGCAACTTCAATTGATTGACGGCAGTACCCGGCAAGTCAATTGTGATCTGTTGTTGATTCAACTCGGCTTATCGCCTCAACTCGGCCCGCTGGCCGATTGGGGACTGGACATGGCTCGCAAACAACTGAGTGTCAACACCGAAGACTTCAGCACCAGTGCGCCCGGCATTTTTGCGGTCGGGGACATCAACACTTACCCGGGCAAACGCAAACTCATCGTCAGCGGATTCCACGAAGCCACACTGGCCGCATTCGGTGCGGCCGCTTATTCGCGCCCCGGCCAGAAAATCCCGCTGGAATACACCACGGCTTCCCCGCGCTTGCACCGCCTGCTGGGTGTTTGACCCAAGCGCGAATTGCTTGAAGGCATAATGCAGATTCTTGTCAGATGACAAGTCCGCTGGGGGTGCTGAGGTTTTCACAAACCAAGGCTGAGAAAGTCCCTTTGAACCTGATTGAGGTAATCCTCGCGCAGGGAAGCACGGCCAACAAGGACAAACTGTTCATGCTCCCTAGGCCTCGCCGAACTGCCATTCTTTTTTGGAAAACAGATGGCAAACACCACGCACAATGAATCCCTGACACCCATCGGTCCCACCGAACGCGTCTTCACTTGGTACTCACACGCGTCGCTTTGGTTCAGCTTGGGCGTCGGACTGCTTGTCATGCAGGTCGGTGCTTACTTGGTTCCTCGCTTGGGCACGCAAGAAGCCCTTTTGGTCACCATCGTGGGTTCCATCGTGGGCGCGGGCTTGCTTGCTTGGGTAGCCAAAGTGGGTTGCGACACTGGCTTGTCTAGCGCAGGTCTCATGCACCAAGTGTTTGGCAGCAGTTTTGCGCGGTTGCCGGTGATGCTCAATATTGTTCAATTGATCGGATGGACCACGTTTGAGTTGGTGATCATGCGCGAAGGTACGCTGGCCATGACAAATGCCACGCATTGGTCTGCCCCCTATGCGGCGACTTTGCTCTGGGGTGGCGTGTTGGTGTTGCTGATGACCGGTTCCATGCTGGGTTTGGTCAGGAACTTTCTCAGCAAATTTGGTTTGCCACTGGTGGTGTTGTCGCTGGTGTGGTTGAGTTGGCAATTCATCGGCATGTTGCAAGCCCAAGGTTGGGAGGCTTTCTGGCACAAACCCGGTAACGAAGAAAAAAGTTACATGATCAGCATGGAGTTGGTGATTGCCATGCCTGTGTCGTGGTTGCCTTTGATTGCGGACTACGCGCGTTTTGGCAAGAACAGCCGCTCGGCCATGACTGGCAGTTGGCTCGGCTACGCATTGGCCAATATCTGGTGTTATGCATTGGGCGTGATGGTGATCAGTGTGTCAGCGCCTGATGCCAATTTGGTCAACACTTTGTTGCTGGCGCAAGGTGGCCTGCTTGCCTTGGGTCTGATCTTGCTGGATGAACTCGACAATGCCTACGGCGATACATACAGCGCATCTGTCAACAGCCACAGTATTTTTTCGGGCACCAGTACCAAGCGTTGGGGCATCTTGATCGCGGTGCTGTGCACGGGTTTGGCCATGGTGTTGCCCATGCACAGTCTTGAACCTTTCCTGTTGACCTTGAGTTCAGTCTTCTTGCCACTGTTTGGCGTGATTCTGGGTCGCATGGGTTTTGGCTACAGCAGCACGATGACATCTAAGGTGGACATAAAAGCCGTGTTGTCGTGGTTGGCAGGCATTGCGCTGTACCAACTGTGCATGCAATTTGAATCGCCATGGGGCTCTGCACTGCCGAGTTTGATGTTGACTTTGTTGCTGGGCAGGCTGACCCGCCCCGTCAACTCAAAGGCTTCAATTGCATAAGCACTGGCTCAAACCCATGGTTCAAGGGGCCGTGACCTTCGCCGGTTTTCACGCTGGCACCATCGGCAATCGCACGGCGAATGAACGCGCGTGCCGCCGCCACCGCGTCAGCCATGGTTTTGCCCGAGGCCAAATGAGCTGCAATCGCAGAAGACAAACTGCAACCGGTGCCATGCACATTGCGGCTGTGAATGCGGGTCGCTTCAAACACGACGGCATCACTGCCAGGAGTTTGCAACACATCGCACAACACATCGCCGGGCAAATGGCCACCCTTGAGCAAAACGGCTTTCGCGCCCATCTCAAGCAATGCCTGAGCCGCGTTATGCAATTGATCAACAGCGGTCAAGGGTTGTTGCAACAACAGCGAAGCTTCATCCAAATTGGGCGTGACCAATTGCACGCGCGGGAACAATTCTTTGACCAACACCGACACAGTTTCTTCGGCGATCAAGCGGTCGCCACTGGTGGCCACCATCACCGGATCGAGCACCACCTGCTTCAAGCCGTAATGGTCGATGGCCCACGCGACGACTTCAACCACTTCTGGCGAATGCAACATGCCGATCTTGACCGCGTCCACGCCGATATCGTCCAGCACCGATTGCAATTGCGCTTTCAAAAAACTGGCCGGCACGCCATGAATCGCTTGCACGCCAGTGGTGTTTTGCGCGGTCAACGCGGTGATGGCTGTCATGCCGTAACAACCCAACGCAGAAAAAGTTTTCAAATCGGCTTGAATGCCAGCGCCGCCGCCGCTGTCAGACCCGGCGATGCTGAGCACGCGGGCATATTGATGAGTGAATGCAATGTCGTTCATGGTTTGCATTATCTGCAAACTTTCACACGGCCTGACTGCACAGCAGAAAAAAATGGTGACTAAACCCATGCATTGCATCGTATGGGGCGCCGGATTGATGGGGCGGTTACTGGCGCATTCGCTTGCACAAGCTGGGCACAAGGTTCAAATTTATGATGCGGCAGATCCGCAAGGCAATGGTTCTGCGGCGCGAATAGCTGCCTCCATGCTGGCCCCTTTGGCAGAATCTGCGATCACCGAATGGCCCGTGGTGCAAATGGGGCAGTACAGTCTTGAGCGTTGGCCTGCTTTGATTCAAGAATTACCTGCACCTGTGTTCTTCCAGCAAGAAGGCAGCTTGTTGCTTTGGCACCGGCAAGATGCATTGCAAGCCAAAACGCTCGTGGATAAGTTGTATGTCAATAGCAAACAATTGCCTGATGCATGCACACCTGTGTCGATCAATGCAGACCAACTGATTGAACTCGAACCGGAACTCGGTGGCAAATTTCAACAAGGCCTGCTGCTGCCTCGTGAGGGGCAATTAGACAATCGTCAGTTGCTAGACGCCTTGCTGCAATCGTTACAAAAATACAAAGTCGATATCCATTGGCATTCAGCCCTCTCCATGGCGGATGTACAAAACATGGCCTGCAACGGTGTGGATTGGGTGTTTGATTGTCGTGGCACAGGCGCAAAAGCTGACTGGCAACAAGTACGCGGTGTCAGAGGAGAAGTCGTTCGTTTGCATGCCCCCCATGTGAATATTCACCGGCCCGTCAGGCTAATGCATCCACGCTACCCTTTGTACATTGCCCCCAAGCCCGACCAGGTGTATGTGATTGGCGCCACTGAAATAGAAAGTAACGATACATCGCCTGCGAGTGTGCGCTCTACGCTGGAATTGCTCAGCGCTGCTTACAGCTTGCATTCAGGATTTGCTGAAGCGCGGATTCTGGAGATCAATACACAATTGCGACCTGCCCTGAACCATAACTTGCCGGGCATTCGCCAATCTTCACCGCGCCTGTTACAGATCAACGGTTTGTATCGCCATGGATTCTTGGTTGCCCCGGCCATGCTTGATGCTGTATTGGGATGGATACATGGCGACACCACATTGGCCGAACGCTTTCAACTGCTTCAGGATGCATGACATGACCTCCCCATGTATTCAAGTGTGGATCAATCAAGTCAGTACCGAACTGAATACGCCGGCAGTCCTGTCAGACGCGATTGCCGCAGCAAATGTCAAGCCGCCTTTTGCGGCGGCGGTCAACATGCAGTTCGTTCCCAAAAAAAACCATGCCCATCACCTTTTGCAGGCTGGTGACAAAATTGAATTGATCGTCCCAGTCACAGGAGGATAGTTTGCACACACCCATTGATCCGTTGATTTTGTACGGCGAAGTTTTTCACAGCCGCTTATTGCTTGGCACTTCGCGCTACCCGTCACCACAAGTGTTAGCAGATGCCGTCAAAGCTTCTCAACCCGCCATGCTCACGGCTTCGTTGCGTCGACAGACAGCGCATGCCGATACCTCTCCTGCATTTTGGAATTTACTCAAGGACATGAAAGTTCCGGTGCTGCCCAACACAGCCGGTTGTCACAGTGTGCAAGAGGTCATCACCACGGCTGAAATGGCGCGCGAAGTGTTTGAGACCGATTGGCTCAAACTTGAATTGATTGGCGATGATTACAGCTTGCAACCCGACACCTTGAACTTACCCGCAGCAGCCGATCATTTGGTCAAAGCAGGCTTCAAGGTATTGCCCTACTGCACTGAAGATTTGGTGCTTTGCCAAAAGCTTGTTGATGTGGGTTGTCAGGCGGTCATGCCATGGGCTGCACCTATTGGCACGGGACAGGGCCCTGTCAATCCGTATGCCATGCGATTGTTGCGCGAGCGCTTGCAAGTGCCTTTGATCGTTGATGCGGGTCTGGGTGTTCCGTCGCATGCCTGCCAAGTCATGGAATGGGGCTACGACGCCGTGTTGTTAAATACCGCTGTGGCTTTGGCACACAGCCCCATTGGCATGGCGCAAGCCTTCGCGCATGCTGTTGTGGCAGGCAGGCAAGCATTTTTGGGCGGCGCCATGCAGGCCCAAACATCGGCACAGGCCAGCACCCCTTTGATCGGCACTCCTTTTTGGCACCAAGCATGAACACACTTTCAAAAGACACACACGATTTGGCAATGGCTGTGGTCGAGCGATTCAAAGATTTACATGCCGGTGAACCGGCCACCTGGGAGTCGTTGGCAAATGCTGTACCCACACAGATTGCAGGCACAGTTTTCGAAGCAATGTGGTGTGGCGCGAGATTGCTGGGTTTTGTTCCGCAAGACGCAGACTGCATCGCACATGCGTGGCAAGCGCAAACCGAACGAACCGGAAATTTTGATGCCACGTGTTGGCCTTGTGAGGCGCAAGATTTTTCCCTGCCATCGGCTTCGGGAAACCATGCCTTTGCACCCTGTCCTTTATCTCTGGGTGTTTATGCGGTACTGCCTGACGCGCAATGGGTGGCACGCATGGTGGATCTAGGTGTGCCTACCGTGCAATTACGTTTCAAGTCTGACGATGCCAAAGCGATTCAACAAGAGGTACTGGCCGCCGTCAAAGCCGTTGAAGGAAGTAGCTCCCACTTGTTCATCAATGACCATTGGCAATGCGCGATTGATGCTGGCGCCTATGGTGTGCACTTGGGTCAAGAGGACATGGAGATAGCTTCGCTCGACACCATACGTTCAGCGGGTTTGCGACTGGGTCTGAGTTCACACGGTTATGCCGAAATGATCAAAGCCTGCGCGTTTCAACCCAGTTATTTGGCGCTAGGTGCAGTTTTTCCAACCACGCTCAAACGCATGGCCACAGCCCCGCAAGGATTGGGGCGACTTGCCATGTATGCCCGACTGATGCGAGGACGCTCGCTGGTCGCCATTGGTGGTATCGATCTAGAACGCTTGCCTGCGGTGATGACAACCGGTGTGGGTTCTGTGGCGTTTGTTCGGGCCATCACCGCGGCTAAAGATGTGCCACAAGCGGTTGAAGAATTACAGACCTGCTTAAGCAGCCATCTTCAAAACGCAGACTCAAACAAGATAACGAATCATGGGGCTTTATGAGATGTCCAGCGCCACCTCAGCCACATCTTGCACCCGCCCCGTGATGCGGTCGCCAGCAACCACCGGCCCAACGCCTTCTGGTGTGCCTGTATAGATCAGATCACCGGCTTGCAGATGATAAAAAAGGGAAAGGTCAGCAATGATTTCCCTGACATTCCAAATCAATTTATTCACATCAGAGGACTGCTTGGTCTGTCCATTGACCTCCAGCGAAATAGCACCGCTGTCAATGATCTTCTCTGGCATAGGAACTATTTCACTGCATACCGATCCATGCTCAATGTCCTTGCCCAAATCCCATGGCCGCCCTTTGTCGCGGGCAAGCAATTGCAAATCGCGACGGGTCATGTCCAGACCTGCTGCATAACCATAAATCAATTCATGCGCCCGCTCTTGACTGACACGGAATCCGGCTTTGCCTATGGCCACCACCATCTCCATCTCGAAATGGTAATTCTGTGTCTCGGATGGATAAGGCACTTTGGCGCCACTTTGCACAAGCGCTTGTGTCGCCTTGGTGAAGTAAAAAGGTCGTTCAGTCGATTTGTCTACAGGCTTTCCCATCTCTAGGGCATGCGCGTGGTAATTGCGTCCGACAAAAAACAATCGCTGCACCGCAAACCGTGCGCTGATACCTTTGATCGGCAAGGAAATAGTAGCGGGTGGAGGAAAAATATAAACGGCCATGGTGGATTCCAATCAATGAAAAAAATAGATTCAACCGCGGTTCTCGTAGACACCGAGTTTTCGGTGCAACGGGGACTCATCAGCTATGAATAAAAAGGCTGGTCGCTGTGAATTCAGATTGACCAAAGTCACAGCTTCGTAGCCTGGTGCGCAGCAAGTATCGGCTTCAAGCAAATGAAATTGGCTGTTGACGATATGCGTTTGCACTTCACCTTCAATCACATGAAACACTTGGGCAGGTGAACGTGCAGGCAAGCGAAGCGACTGACCCGGGCGCAACATCAACGCATAAAAACCCAAGATATTTTCTGCATCACTTCCGGTTTCCGGGTTGGTGTACGTGACTTGAACCTGTTCGATAGCGGGATCATCCGCAGCCAACGCTTGTAATGCAGCTTTTGCATCTGTCCATGCATAACGCAACATCGGGTAGGCTTTTTTGCTGCGCTCAAACACCTTTGTTGGAACGACTCCCCCATGGGCGTATTGCTTGTCACCGCGACCCGTTACGACGGTTTGAGGCTTGCCATTCACATGGTAGGAGGCCTCCATGTAGTAGACCAACGGAAGGTCCAGTACATCCAACCAAATGACGGGCTCGGTCCCATCATGGCCATGCTCATGCCATAACCCTGTGGGTGTCAGTATCAAGTCACCTCTTTGCATAGGGCATTTTTCACCGTCCACCGTGGTGTATGCGCCCTCGCCCTCCACAATCATTCGTACCGCATTAGGGGTATGCCTGTGACTCGGTGCCCATTCACCGGGCAGCAGCAACTGCATACCTAAGTAGATGGCAGAACTGGCTTGCATCTTGTCTAAACCATGACCTGGATTGGCCAGCACCAGCACACGTCGTTCGGCTTTTTCAATCGGGGTCAGTTCCCCGGCTTTAAGAAGCAAGGGCTTGATCGATTGGTATGGCCAGTGGATCGGACGTGTTTGACGCGTCGGAATATTCGCAGGCAACACACCACGCAAGCTTGGCCACAAAGGGACCAAGTTCAAATCCCGTAAATTTTGAACATAGTCCGCCGGTAAATCTTCTAAACGACCAAGTTCTTGGGTCATAACTTCACCCATATTCTTGATTGGTCTATACGCACTGGGTAGGTGCGGATGTTTTCTGTCAATGGCGCACACAAGGCTTTACCGGTGCACACATCGAAACGACCTTGGTGCAAAGGACATTCAATTTCTCGCCCCTCCAAAAAACCATCGCTCATACGGGCTGCACCATGGGTGCACAGGTTGTCGGTTGCAAAAACTTCACCTTCCACTTCGTAAAGTGCAATTTCTTTGCCGCTCACCATCACTGCAGTGACATCGCCTTGCGGCACAGCGTCGGCAGCCAATACGTCAATCCATGTATCAGTCATATGTATTTCCTTAAATGGGATAGATGATGGAGTTGGCAATCATTTCGCTGTCATAGACGCACAAGCGTGATTGGAATTTCAACCCTTGGCTGGTGCGAACAATGTAGTCTCGGTAAAAACCTACGGACAAAATGGTTGAGTCGCCATCAAATTTGGTTCGAATGACGGTGTAGTTGGCTTCTGAGTGAATCCGGCTCGCATCGTCTTCAACCGACAAAACTCTGGGGGTGCCGACAATATGGCGTTGATAGTAAGGATCGTGATACAAAGTTTCCTTCACGCCGTAGACACGGTCTTTGATCATGTCTCGGCTTTCTAAGGCCAGCAAACACAAGGGCAGACCTTGTTCGAAATTCTCTCGGGGTTGCAGCCGGTATGTGCCATCTTCCAAAAAGAAGTCTGGCCATTTTTCCCATTCCTCAGAATCACACACCATCGCGTAATCGCTGTAGAAGTTCAAGAGTTCGAAATAGGTTTTGAAATCCATCATGATCACTCTCCCATCACCTGACGCCAATATTTGTACATCCCGCGAATCAATGTTTCAGTAACCATGTGGTCTGTGTCGCCCACCTCATATCCACCCATTTCAACCACGGTGCGGTGCGAGGGTTTTTGTTCAAACCCTTCTTGTGACCATTCAATCACTTCCCCATCGTCTGCAGACACAAATCCTGCGGGACCAAACAAATTGGCTTGTATCAAACGGCGCTGCACCATCTCAGGGGTGTCGTCGGAAAATCCAAAATGTGTCCAGACAAAATCAAACGAGCCATGCCCATTGGGCTGAATGTGACGGGTGGAGACACTGTTGACCTGTTGCTGGATGATCAGGCTTGGGAAAATAGTGGTCATCACAGCGGTGGGGCCGTTCCACCAGGCTTCAGGGACGATGTCCAGCAAGCGCATATCGTTGAGTGTCATCTTTTCCTTGAAGCTGTCCACACCGCTGACCACGTCTTCATTATTTCCACCCTGCCCTCGGGTTGAAATCATGGCGGCATGGCGAAAGTGCTCGTCCATTTTCAATTCGGATTTATTGTCAGCTCGCCAAAGACCAAAGGTAGAAAACCACGTGTGCAACAAGCCCGGGTGATACGGGTCTTTGATATTCTCTTGCATCAACTTCCAATTGCCGGGAATTCTTTGGCGTCGATATCCCAACACCTTGAGAGCTCGACCGTTGAATGTACGGTCAAAGTAACCCAATATGGTTGGGCCTAAAAATGCTTCTAAAGGCTCTATGTCATGGTCGAAAGAAGCAAACACCACTCCACCTCGACTTGCTACTTTGAGTTTGGTTAATCCATGCTCTTCAACTTTGAAATCCTTGGGCATGCCGCCATTTATTTTTCCATCTTGTTTCACGCCGCGCCGAAAAGGCACGCCTTGCAAATCACCTTTTACGCTGTAATTCCACTGATGATAGGGACAGAAAAAATCTTTGGCATTGCCGTGGCGCTCGCGACAAAAACGCATGCCACGATGGGCACATACATTTTCAATCACGTTGATGCTGCCGTCCGGGTCTCTCACCATGATCACCGAGCGTTCGCCAACCACAGTGCGACGGAAATCACCCGGGTTGGGAATTTCGGCCTCTAAGCCCACATAACACCAATGCCCGTTGTAAAAAAATTTGTCCAATTCCTTTTTATACAAATCTTCACGCGTGTATGCCCAAAACGGAATGCGACTGGTACCTTCGCCTTCCCACTTCGGGTCTTTAGGGAATACGCTGGTTGTTGTCATGACAAATCTCCTTGGTTCAATGTCAAATGCCAGAGGGGTAAAACGCATCGGCATGGATTTTTTCAAACGGCATGCCCAGTTGACGGCCCAACTGATTCAACGCTTCAACCATGGCCGGTGCGCCACAAAAATAGCCCATGAAATCGTTGAGCTGTGAAAAATCTTGGGCAATCGCATCTGTCACCAAGCCGCTGCGCATACCGGCTATCGTTGGACCCGTCGCCACCACCACATGCAACTTCAAGTCCCCATGCACAGCAGCCAGTTGCTCAAGCCGCCTTAAATCAAACACGTCTTCTTGGCTGCGTATTCCAAAATACACATGAATCGGGTTGCGCATATTGGCCGCCATGGCACCACGTACGATCGACACTATGGGCGCAATGCCCGTGCCACCACCCACACAAAGCATGGGGCCAGTGTGTTTTTGCCGCAGATAGGCAGTGCCCAACGGTCCACTGATTCGCACCGAATCGCCAACTGCCAAAGTTGAAAAAACGTAATCAGTGACTCGGCCGCCAGGGACTAAACGAATTTGAAATTCCATCTCATCGTCGCCTGGCAAACCTGCCCATGAGTAAGGCCGTATGTGCTCAGGGGTAAATTGCAATGACGCGTACTGACCCGGCGAAAACACCAAAGGCTTTGAAGGTTTGAGTCGCAAGCGTTTGATGTCATGGGTCAATGGCTCGATTGAAACAACAGTGCCTTTGATGATTTTTGCTGGGTGTACCAGCACCTCGTCCATGTCAGGTATGGAAATGGTGCAACTGTCCGTCAGTATTGATTGGCAAGCCAACACATAAGGGTCTTTGTCTAACCGGGGATGACCAACCTCCGGCCCACTGTGGCGAACCGAGCCTTGTGTGACTTTACAGCGGCAGGTACCGCAACGACCGGACATGCAGCTGTAGGAAATCGGAACGGCATTCTCTCGCAGCACATCCAACAGGTTTTGACCGGTTTGAATCTGCAAACGCAAGTTTAGAGGGTTGACCAGCAGTTCCATGTGATAGAAATATCCTTGATGGGTGCCATTGTCTGAAACCAAGTTTTATAAGTAAACACCTAAATTCATATAGACTGTATTCATTTTGTGAATAGTTGTTTTGACTATGGATCTCAAGCAAATTGACCTCAATCTGTTGGTGGTGTTCAACCAATTGCTGCTGAACCGCAGCGTTTCTGTCAGCGCCGACAAACTGGGCTTGTCGCAGCCGGCGGTCAGCAATGCACTTAAGAGATTGAGAAGCTTGCTCAAAGATGACTTGTTTGTGCGTACGTCCCGGGGAATGGAGCCAACACCATACGCCATGAACCTGATTGAGCCCGTGGGCTATGCCTTGGGAATGTTGGAAACCGCTTTGAATCAACGAGACAGTTTTGACCCAGTCTCCAGCGACCGCACTTTTACCTTGGCCATCACAGATATTGGTGAAATTTATTTTATGCCGACATTGATGGAGATGCTTGCGCGCTTGGCCCCCAAAATAAAAATCAGCACCCTCAGACACCACAACGGTCACCTGAGCGATGACATGGCAGCAGGCGAAGTGGACTTGGCCATAGGATTATTGCCAAGTCTGACCACAGGTTTTTTTCAGAGGCGATTGTTCAAACAGCGCTATGTGTGCATGTTTCGACAAGGACACCCCGCAGCAAGCAACCCAATCACCTTGGCGCAATACAAATCACTTCCGCATGTGGGCATCATGTCTGAAAATACGGGACATGGGGAGCTGGTTGAATGGTTGGAGAAAAAAAACATCCACCGTCCCATTCAATTGCACGTTCCCCACTTTGTGGCTGTCGGTCATATCCTGCACAGTTCGGATCTGATTGCCACCGTGCCAGAACGATTCGCACAAAAATGCGAACAACCTTTTCAATTAGAGACTTCCCCGTTACCTTTCAAATTGCCCGAAATTGCAATCAATTTGTTTTGGCATGCCAAATACAACCGCGAACCCGCCAATATGTGGATGCGTCAACGGATAGTGGAATTGTTCAGTGAATAAGATTAGCCTGACAACAAGCCAACTAAGCGTTGATCACTCACGCATTTAAGACGTGATTGCGATGCGTGAAACACGCAGGTTACTTTTTCAATTGGACGGCAAACGACAACCAACCGATCATCAAACCAATGATGATGGACACCAAGGTGTGCGCGGTTGAAGAAAGTGCTGCACTTGCCGGCAGTATCAAATGGACAGCTAATGCAATGCTGGCGACCATACCGATGAAACCAGCAAATTTAGAGATGGTGTCCTTGACATCGTGAGGGGCAGGAAAAAACATGACGGCATCCTTTCAGAATGAACAATTAACATAGCAATCACAACAAGTTTTCTATCAGTGTCGCGAACCCCGCAAACGGCGGAACGATAAAACAATACACGAACGTTTAAACCTAGGGTTATCACCTATAAACGATAGCGGCTTTAGAAAAGAATCCAGTTTTTTGTTGGCGCACTCATCCTTAAACTCTCAAAACATGAAAAAAGCAATTGGCTACTTTCTCCTCGTCTTGTCATTCATCACTTGGGGGGCGATTGCCCTGGTTCCTTTTTTGGATTTATCGATCGGGATAGCTACGGCTTACACAACAGGTCTTTTAATCATTGGAGAAATTGCATTTTTCTTAAGTATAGTTTTGCTTGGGAAAGATTTTTTAATGAAAATTAAAAAGTTTTGGGTCTAGTTGAATTTTTTTCGAAAGCAACGGGATTGACATCACTTCACATGCCCATGCACAGTGATTGACAAAGGCTAACCCCCAATGACTCCACTGGAAACCTTGCTGATTGATTGATTACTTTTTGACATGGAAACTCAGCAAATTCAGGGGCTCAAAAATTATTTGCTACAATGTTTCATTGACGAAATGTGCGGGAGTCAACCCATAAAGGTGACACCCCTCAAGCATGTTTCTAGTTGGAAAAAACCGAATACATTCCTCGATAGCTCAGTCGGTAGAGCGCCGGACTGTTAATCCGTAGGTCCCTGGTTCGAGCCCAGGTCGAGGAGCCAAGAACGACGGGCCTTGCAGCGATGCAAGGCCCTTTTTCTTTGCCTCGATTTTTCAGCGGTAAGCACCCCTGTAAGCAGTTTTTAAAGGGTAAGCAAATAACTAAAAAACCCGGCGCACAGGCCGGGGGTAAAGATGCCACAAATGGCAACTGCAATTCTTAAGCAAAAGCTCGGGTACCAGACTTATCAATGATCAACGCCTGACCTCTTGCAACAGCAACAGGTGTGTTGGGTATTGAGACGTGCGTCCACCCTCCCCCAGTCGGTGTGGCAAATTCGCGGATGACTTGGTCGTACGGCAAATCTGAGTCAATGATTGCTCTGACCACCTCGTCCGGCGTCATACCAATGACCCTGATGTCGGCTGCACACCCAAGTCGGTGCTGAGAGGTGTCTTTTGAACCTACCGCATCGTTAACCGCTTTAGAGCGGAACGCACTTGAGACCAGAATTGGCCGGGCCAAAAGATCACGGACTTGCTCAAGGAACTCAGCCAATCGGTAAAGGTTTTTAATTTCTGTTTCATTAGGTATGTTCTCCAGATCGCGGTGATCCGTGTGGGTTAGCTCAGCCAAGGTGAAGTTGGGCGACAAGTTCATTTCGCTGGGGTCGAGTTGTGGATCAACTTGTCTTTGGCCTGTGAGCCAGCGGATGAGCCAAAGTAAAAAGCAATGATTCCCGTCCAAGCTGTTCCCAAACTGCCCAGCATCAGCATCAACGCATCCGATGTCTTGAAGTGATCAGTCATCAGACCAACCAAGATGCCAAAAAATCCAACGGTGACCATGATTGCCATTGCACCGGGGAGCCATGACTGTGTTGCCACCTGCATCTCACGGGCAGATTTACGGTCATCAACCGCCAGCTTCTCAAAGTCCAGACCCAATTCCTGTGCTCTCGCGGCCATTGCAATCTCAGCGGCTTTAATCTGGGCGATCTGATCGGCCGTGAGCTTGCCGTCAGCAATGGTTTTGTTGACGTCTTTGGGGTCAATGCCAATGGCTTTGCTTACAGCATCCACGGCCAGACCGGCCAGTGGGCCCCCTAGAGCACTGGCGATAGTTGGTGCAATTGAGCGCAGCCAATCCATAAGGACCCCACTTAGAATGATCAGAGTGGTAGCTTAAATTTGTAAGCTGGGGTTATGCGTACCTTAAGTCAAACGCACAATATAAAGCTCTAAGTTATTAAGGAATTTTTCAATAACAATTTGTGTTCAAAGTTGTCCCATACTTTGTAGTAGTGCAATTTGACTGTAATCGAATAGTTTGGGGTTGTCGAGCGTTTACAGCATTCATATAAGCAGACCAAGCAACCAAACTATTTTGCACCTGTTGTTGGGCTATTTCAGTTTGTTTTAATTGAATGTCTCTATCTGCCAATAATATTGCTTGCCTGTAGTCTCGCTCTGCGGACAGAATATTTTTAGTAATTTCATATCGTCTTTGTGCAAACTCACCGTATGTCATTTTTTGCTGATACAAAGCAACGATTAGTTCTGAAATACTTGCTGTCAATTTCGATTGAAAAGACTTGATTTGCTCTGTATATGTCTTTTGTAATGCAGTTCCAAAATTAGGCTCATTGCTCTTTAACCGGTTGAACTTGGCAATACATTCTTCGCGAAGTTTTGCCCATTTACCAATAGCTTCAACTTCCATCGCACTTGGAAAATTATCATTGGTAGCTAAATCAAATGGTACCGCTTCTTCATTCGCTAATTTGAAAAGCTGAACTTTGGAGCGAATAATATCTAAGTCTTTAATTTGTAAATTCTTTTCACACTCAACCTGAACATCTTTGTAGGCTTCAGCACTTTGGCCGCAAGCGAAAGTAATTGTTGATTTTTGAGGTGACCAGCCAACAACACCATCTCTTTTTTCATCGATAAAGTAATAGGACTGTCCATTTTTTGAACAAAACTCATTTGCTTTCGCTATTGCATCAGTTTGTGCTCTAGTCCAACTTCCATTTAGGGATCCATACTGTGCAGTAGATGAATAGGTGTCATTAGGGTTTTTTATTATTTCTCCTGTACCACACGCAGACAGCATCAAAACAAAAGAAGCGTAGATAAGATATGTAGTTTTTTTCATATGCTTTCCTTTTGATTTCTTATTTATTTATTTCAGAGACTATCGGTATTGTAAGTGACGACTAAATATTTTCCTTAATTTCCCTCGCGATGCTTTTGCTCAACTTCACGCCTGAGCCTCTCTAACTTCTCAAGCTGAGCTTTTACTTCGTACTTGGCCTCAAGTACATCCAAATAAAGAATACCAAGCAACGGCAGGAGTAATGCAAAAACAATAACCATAGAAATGAGGGCTATCAGAAACCCCACTTCGCTATTCTCATCTGGCGAATTGCGAGGAACAGCAGGTGGAGGTATGTAGTAACTATCAGGACTGCTCCGATTATTAGCGCCCTGTCTTGCAGCCGGTTTAGCAGTCTTCGCCGTTGCCATAAGGCCACCCTTTCCTTAGCCTCTTGAGCCAGTCTCTCCTGTTCTTGCTCGGCTTGAAGTCTTTCAAACTCTTCTTGAAACCGCGACCAGACCGCACCAAGCGCGGGATCAACTCCATAGATCAACAACTCTCTCAACTCAGTGGCTTGACGCTCCAACTCCATCTCTTGGAAGATGTTGTCGAGGGCTTGCGCTTTTAGTGACTTGCCTTTTGGTGGGTTTTTTCTTTGCTCAACCGCTGCGGCTTTGACCTGCTCATGAGCATCAAAGAATTTGCCGATGTGACCGGAGATTTCCATTGTGATGGAGGTGACATCGTTGGCAACTGCCTTAGCCTCTTGGTACAGCGACACGCCTTGCTTGATAGCCGCGATCGCTGCGAGTGCCAGTGTGAAAGGATCAATTTCACACTCCTACTTGACTATGTTCACAATTCGAGAATCGTCTTCCAAAGCAATGAATTCATGGCTTTGGTCGGTCGGAAAATCAATGACTGCTCCTGCGCTGTACTCCGCTTGCCACTCGTTGCCGTGTGCCTTGATTTTGCCCCGGGCCACAATGGTGATGTGGGCGTTTCCACCAGTATGTGTGTGCATGGGCAAGGTGTCCCCAGCCTTCTGAAAGGTGTAAACCACACCTGAGAGTTTTCCGACATTAAGGGGAATATCAAGCAAGGACATTTGGTGCATTTCCAATTGGCGCTGAGGGTCGAGGCGCAGGTACAGGCACTTCCTTAATAGTCGCATCATCCAAGTCAAAGTACCAAAAGTCAGCCACTACTTCATCAGAACAATCAAGCCAATACAAAGGGTCAGCTACGGGAAAAATGCTTTCTGTGTTTTCTACTTGTGCAACACGGTATCCCGTTTTTTGGTTAATTAAATTGAGGGGTTCATTTGGACATATCAATGCTTTTTTCATGTCAATACTCCACAATCACAACACCTGAAGCGCCTGTGCCACCAGCAAAACCAGTCGGTGTATCGCTATTTTGATATGCCCCGCCTCCGCCACCGCCATATGGGCCACCAGCACTACCTGCTCCCGCTGAAGCCCTTCCAGTCCCGCCACCGCCTAAGATTGAACTGCCCCCACTTCCACTAGCACTGGGGGCGTTATTGGAGACTGCGGAAGGGTTAGGTGAACCTCCCCGAATATTTAAATCTCCACCTGCACCAAGGCCACCTGCCCCTGCGGCTACTGGGCCGCTAGTTCCACCAACAGTACTCCCTGTTGCACCCCCTGTTGCAGAAACTGTTGAGATGCTTTGGGTTCCAGAGGCAACACTGCTTGTACCAGCAGCCCCACCAACAGTAATATTTAGCGTACTTCCAATTGTTAATCCAGATAATATTTTTATCGCTGCGCCCCCGCCAGCACCACCCGGAGCAGCACCGGGATAACAATTAGTTGCGCCTACCGCACCGCCAGTTCCACCGCCGCCAACAACAGTGATTTTGATTTTTGTTGCCGGGATTGAGTAAGAAGCGTTGCTTGATGTCAGTACAACCATATTAGAAAAACCACCACCACTTGCTGTTGCTGCGATAGTGATTGAACCAGCGCCATTGGTTATTGAAATTCCAGAACCCTGCGTCAATGTAGTTCGTGAAAAACCAGTTCCGTTACCGATATCCAAGGCACCGTTTGCTGGATTAGTGGTCAATCCTGTTCCACCACCCGATATCCCCAAAGTACCAAACGTGGGCGCGGAAGAACCAGCAGAAAGAAGCGCCTGACCGGAAGTTCCAGCGGCTGTGAATGCGTGCGCAGTGCCTGTACCGTAGTTAACCCCACCTGATGTGGGCGTAGCAGTTGAGTTAGTACCTCCAGAGGCAATTGGCAAAGTGCCTGTAACGTCAGCGCTTAAAGAAACTGGGCCAAAAGTGGGGGCACCAGATGCATTGCCATGAAGTACGGTTGTTGCGGTACCTGCTGCGGTAGTGGCAAGTGCTGTAGTGGAGCTTGCATACGGAATGCCGTATTGAGTAAAGGGGCTGGATTGGCCGGTTCCACCTGCTGTGTTTGGAAGCACTCCTGTAGTTAGTGCCGAAGTTGAAGTGGCATATAGAGCACCACCTGATGTGAAAGAACTTAAATTTGTACCGCCATTCGCAGTTGACAGGGTCCCAGATAAGGTTACCGCGCCAGTAGAAGCAGTACTTGGTGTTAAACCAGTTGTTCCCGCGCTGAACGATGTGACACCACTTGCACCACTTCCAACACTTGCCCAAGTCGTACCGTTGTAGCCCTCAAATTGTGTATTTGAGCTGTTGAAGCGTAAGAACCCAACTTCAGCAACAGCGTCTCTTTGCGCAGTGGTGCCGACAGGGGTTCTTAATGACCCGGTCGTTGAAGTCCTGAATGCTGCTGAAGCGGCTGAAGCTGCTGCCTCTGAAGCTGAAGTTGCGGCGCTTGTCGCACTGGTAGAAGCAGCACCCGCTTGCGTTGCGGCGGCGCTTGCACTTGTTGATGCGTTAGTCGCAGAAGTGTTGGCGGCAGATGCTTGAGTTGCTGCGCTAGACGCTGAAGTTGATGCATTTGATGCATGAGTAGCAGCAGTTGTTGCCGAGGTTGAGGCATTTGATGCCTGAGTTGTTGCAGTAGATGCCCCATTTGAAGCAGTGGTTGCGCTAGTTGCAGCATTTGAAGCGGATGCTGCGGCGTTGGTTGCAGAGTTTGCAGCAGCAGTTGCAGAATTAGTAGCACTGGTTGCCGAAGCTGAGGCAGCAGTTGCCGCTGTGTTTGCCGAGGTAACTGAGCCTGATGCGGAGGCTGCGCTTGATGCGGCACTTGTTGCACTCGCAGATGAAGCGGCTGCCTGAGTGCTCGCAGTTGCTGCGTTAGCAGCAGCATTTTGAATTGCGACTATGTTTGTTGCATTTGTATTGACACTCGAAATATTTGTAGCGACAGTCGTTACATTGGGACTTACACCTGCAACTGTAGATACATTTGAATTATTTCCAGCAACGGTATTTATATTGGTTGAATTGGCATTTACAGCATTGATATTTGTTTGGTTGGCATTGACGGCTTGAACTGTTGAAAGATTATTTGCAAGGGTGTTGATGTTGTTGACTAAACTCGTTGAATCGGTACCAGATGAGATATTGACTTTGGCCGCTCGACCTACCTGTTCATTCAACTGTTGAATCTGTATCGTTGCCCTGTCCAATGCATCGTTAATCGTTGAAGGATAAAAACCACCCTGATTCGTCAAGTCCAGAGTCTGCGTATAGCCAAGGGAACTTGTGAGCGTAATTAAAAAACCAGCCGCCGGTGCGGTAACCATATTGACAGTACCGCCGGGGTTACTGTTTTGGTTTGCATTCAACGAAACGGTGTAATTGGTCCCAAGCGTGAGCGTCGTCTCGACCAAAGACAAATTGGTTTGAACAACTGTCACCTCAGCGGTGCTGAACACTTTAAAACTAAACGGAAACGCTGTCGTCGACCCGTTACCCGTGTAAGGCCCAGCAATACGTGTAGAGCTATTTATGGTCATGGGTTACTCCTGCATGCTGTAGTTTTGAGCAAAGTCCCCCTCATATGCGTACCCTCAGCGCGGCTCTTCATAACCAAACACGATGGCTGCTGGGTTTTCTGTTTCACCCTCAATCAAGGCTTGTGTACCTGTAATAGACCGGTTGATTTGGGCGCTTGGTAGCCGAAGCAGTTCACCTGTGACGTTGATGACGGCTTTCCTGAGTCCATCGTCCAGTTCAAGCTGTCCAACCTGCTTGGCAAGCACAAGCGTGTCACCAAGCAGCCGTGTACCAGCAGGTCCTCGGTACTCGCCGCTAGGTTTGCCTTGAAAGGCATCCACGATTCCTGATATTTCACGCAGCCCAAAGAACATGCCCATCAAATATGAAACCTCCTCTTTGAGCAATTTCAGTGCAATCTTCTTGGGGTCATCCCACTCATCTGAGTCACCGGGGGTGAATGCTGATTTCATAAGAGAGATCAGCACCACCGGCACAACGTAGATCAATAAATAGTCAGCGGCCAGCTTGACCTTTGAGTCCCTAGTCTTCGTTTGCGACACACCCATATTCAGGGAAGTGTTCATAAATGAGTAAAAGACCGTGAAGAGCTTCATCGCAGGACCACCCCTCTCAATAGCTGAGAGGTCTTTGGTCGTTCCACTTCCCTGTGCATCAATCACCGCTTGATCAGCCAAAGCCACTGAGCGTTCTTGGTCATTGCCACCTGCAATGGCTTTTTCGTAAGCGCCCCACCATGTGGGCATATCCACAAGTTGCTGCGCACGAAGCATCAAGGCATACATAGCACCATCGATGTTTCGTCGAGTCTCAGACTGGCCCTTGACTCGGTTTCGCAATTCAGCCAACTCACGCATCTGCGTCAAGCTGCGCGTACGCATGAATTCACTCATCTCTGAGATTGCGCTATTGAGGCCAACCGGGTCGGAGATGAATTTGGCAACGCCCTTACCCACCCATTTATTGCCAATACGAACCATCGACTGGGTGATACCAAAGGGTTGAAGGAGTGCAGACATCACATTGATACCTAGCCCACTGACGGACACACCCTGACGAATCCAAGCCAGAGACTTTTCACCAGCGTTTTGAGCCCCTCGATCGCCTTCTGCGACATCCTTGATCCACGACTTAAATTGTTGGTGCACTTCAGCGCCGTAGGCTTCGCGCATGGCTTCAGAAATCTTGGGGTTCTTGACGATTCGGTTTGCGTCAATCAACCACTCATGCCACGACAAATCGTGAATGACCTCATTGATGCCGTTGTAAATGCCATCAAGCGAATACATCAAGGGTCTGCCGTTGACTTCAGTAACGCGCTCCTTGGTAAAGCTGCGCCGCGTAGTGGCACTGGTGTACGCGCCTTGCAACATGCGCTTGGCGTCCTCCGCTTCCGAATGCGACTCAGCACGCTCAGAGGCTCGGGGGTCGTATTTCACGGGGTAATACCCACCACGCAATGACAACACATCGCCGTCCTTTGATTGCACCTGAAGTGCTCTGGCATCAATCCACGTTGGCTCTTTGCCGTAAACCCTGCGCTCCTTCTCACCGATCTGCGGCCTGTATGACTCAAAGTAGTCCCACACGCCTTGCACAAAGTTCCAGTCCGCAGTGCTAAGTGTGTCCAGCACAGGCTTGAGTTGCGACATCGTCCAACCCTCACCGCCCATCAGCCGCTGTGCGTTGGATTCATTGCCAATATTCAATGCAATTGCCAGAATGGCTTCCTTGTTGAGCGTTCGCTTGATGCCTTCAAAGTAAATGCCTTTACTCATCCTCCCCTGCTCCAGCACAGGTGCCACAAGAGCGGAGAGTTCGCGGGTTGCGCGTTCGCGCATAGCAACCTCTTTATTACCTGCATCGTTGGCGGACCGGATCAGGTACTCCCAAACAGGGCCACCGTCTTTGCCACCATCCATGATGCGTGCCCAAGTTGCCGCTTTGATGTGAGAGGCGAAGAAGTTTTTAAGTCCAAGCAATTTCTCACCAAGCACTGTGTTGGGTGTTCGGTTATCTGCCTTCCTGCCCTTGGAGTTCTTCAAGATCGAGTAAGCCATCTCATCTCTGATCTGGTCAAACTGCCTTTGGTCATGTGCGGTCAAGAGTTTTTGCTTTACGCGACCCAAATGCTCGATCTGTTGGATGGTGTCTCGCAGACCCCTCAACTCTTCCAGAGTCATGTCTTTGTATGACTTGCGTAATGCCTCGGCTTCAATCGCAGGTGGGATATCGGGTTTGTAGCCAGCCTCTTCCTGTGCTCTGAGCCAATTCGCCAATGAGGTGCGTTTGTCTATTTCTTTGAGGCTGGTTGCCGCAACCAGATCAAATCGCTCCAATATCTGAGCGATCTGGTCGTAGTAGTCAGCGTCTAGGCCCGGGCTCTTCTTGTCAAACTTTCGCAAATAGGTGAGAGTGCGGCGAACCTCATCTTGCGCGTCATAGGCTGCGCGGGTTGCGTAGTTGTTGATGATCTGATTACGCTTTTGCTCGGCTGCGCCTTGCAAATCATTTTTGGCAAATGCACGCTCGGTGGCCTTGGCTGCTTTTACCTCGGCTGCGGCGTACTGGGTGGGACGGATGTCACGCACCTTTAGCTTTGCGACCAAACGCTGTGCAAAGTCCCTTGCCACTTTGGGCAGTACGTTGTAGCTCAGCCGTGTACCTTGGCTATTGGTACGACCGCTCTCAACGCGCACATCCATTGCCATCTCAA
Organism: Comamonadaceae bacterium; assembly: GCA_027488735.1. Classification (GTDB taxonomy): domain Bacteria; phylum Pseudomonadota; class Gammaproteobacteria; order Burkholderiales; family Burkholderiaceae_C; genus Limnohabitans. The sequence goes on from JAIYBB010000012.1 coordinate 69,746, forward strand.
GTGCACGGGCCTCGGCTTGGAGCATCTTGGCTCGAAGCTCGTTATGAATGGCTGCGTCTGCTGCACGCTCGATTGCGTTTTGATCGGCCAGTTCCCCATACTCTTCCAGCATGCGCTGATCCGTCTTGGCACCAATGACTTCTTCTGGACTTGAGGTGTCGAGCAGTGTTTTGACCATTTGGTCAGCGGACTCAAAACCTGCCAGTTCGGCAACCACTTCTGGGTGCAAGCCGTTTTTGTCACTGGTCATGTGCAGCCGGGTGAGCTTTTGCCAGTTCACGCCCGGTTGATCTGCGTACATTTCTTTGAGCACCTCAGTCCTCAACTTTCCCCTATAAGCAGACAAATCTTCTGGGGACAGTTGAGTCACTCCGGCAATAGCCTCGTCTCCGGCTCTGGCTGTTAAAAACTGCCAGAGTTGGTAGATGGGTTGGCTCATCACATCTCTTGTAACTTCTCGACGAACCTCATCTCTTAGGTCATCGTGCTGGCCCTGTAGCTTTTTGAGCATGCGGGTTTTGGCATTTGAGAACCACTGCATGTCCCGAAGGCTCTTGGCTTGGAGTTGGTCAATGGCCGAAGCTGTCGCGTCGTTTGCCAAGTCGTGATACGCACGCCAGTCCTCTATGAAACCGGAGCCGTTTTGGGGATTAAATAGCGGCCCCATGTTTCTGGCTGCCTCAGCCATTTCGATTTCTTGGTTAGTTGCCACCATCCGGTCCATGACCGCGCGAACATCATCAGTGAGTTGAACGTTAAGCGCCTTGAGGTCGCGGTAAACATTGATGAGCCATGAGCGGAACTTTTGAAACAGTGACTGCAACTCCAAGGTTGGAGCGTTGCCCTCGAACGCATAGGCTTCAAATCCACGGGCAAACTTTTCGTGATAGTTGCGTTGCTCATCCAAGGACATCTGCGCCCACTTGTCAAGTGCGCTGACATCCGTGTCTGCTTTGATGCCAAACCAATCGAGCAGCTTGCCCATGTCTTCGACAATGCTGCGCTCACCGGCGCTTAACCCTTCACCTGCGCTAATACGTGTCTGAATACGCATAGCCAAGTCGCCTTGGACTTGGAGGAAGAAGTGCCCGGATTCGTGAAGGAAGGTAGAGAGATCGGCTTTTTCTAATAACGCCAGAACGCTTGGCTGCTGGGTGATGTCATTGCCGAAAAAGATTTGGCCGCGAGGGCCATCGTTTACTTGGGTTGCTTGTTCAAGGACTTGTACATCAGCGCCCTCTGCTGGTCCTCTTGGTCCTGATCGAACTCCTCCTGCGCTGACAGTGGCCTGTAGCTCTGCATCAACGGCTCTGATGGCGTCGTTGATTCGTTCGTCGGAGACGCCTTTTGATCGGACAAGTTTTTCTGCTGCGTTGGCATAGTCAGGGGCCTCGTTGTCTTCATAACCTTCGGTCGCGTCATCTGCTGTTTTAGCTGCATCGTAAAGTCGCTTCTCAGGATACCAAAGCAGTGCTTGGTAGTCACTCATTGTAAGCGACGGGTGGTCTTTTTGCAGCATCTGCAAGACCTGAGAAAACACCTTTCGGATGTTTCCACGCTCAGGTGGACCACTTGGGGCTTCCTTTTGGCCGTCCAGATATTTGCTCAGAGCGTTGCCGTTTTTGCGTATCTCGTCGCCAAAGGAAATTCGCTCAACACCCTTTTTGGGTTCACCTAAAACTTCAGTGAATCTTGCCTGTGCAGCCTCATCGGCAATTCCAATTGCGGCCATTGCATCGCGATTTTCTGGCTTGGTGCTGGACTTCAAAATTGCCAGAGCCACCCCGTCAATGTCGCCGACGGTGAGCTTTCTCTTAATGATCGCCTCGAACGCTTTTTTGTCTGCGGTGTCAAGCGACTGGATGAGTGCTTTGAGTTGTGTGCGTTTGACTTTAATTTGCGGTTGATTGATTTCAACCAAGGTTCCAGTCCAGCGGCCCCAAGTTCGCATGAGCCAGCGATCCATTGTTAACTGCTCAAAGCGGCCATACAGATTCATAAAGAAGCCGTTGCCGATTTTTGGACCCAGTGCCGCAGCGCCGTAAACCTGTGTGGTCTTATTCTCACCATTGACTTTTTGACCTGTGACCTTTTCCACTGCACCTGCTGTTTGCATGGTGGTCATAAAGGTCTCGATGGCGTCAAAGCCGTCACGCTCAATCAAGGTGTTGTACAAACCCAAGCTTCGATTGATTGCTCCACGCGCAGTACCAATGCCGATATTGATTGGCATTCTTCTGTCTGCAATATCAGGAGCACTGTTCTTCCATGCTTGGTATGCGGTTTCAGCCAACTCAAAGTTCTTATCGACTTTGAGTCCGTTACTCGTTACTGCCATTGCCCAAACAAATGCAAACTTCGCATTGCGGTCGGTCAAGATTTCCGGATGAACCAATGAAACTAATCGCAGGGCTTTGGTGACTTTCTCGTTGTACCAACCCACAGCATTGGGATTGGTGCGCAGTGCAGTCAATCCATCAGCGTAAGCCATGCGAACCAAAAACTCTTCGGTTGCGATACTAAAGTCAGAAAGATCAACTTTTGCTGCTTTTGCCGCATCGAGCACACGGTCTTGAAGTGCAAGTTTGAAATCCCGATTGGTTGGGAATGATTGCGTGGCAGCAAAATCAAAAGCAGCCTCCACATTGGCAATGGCTTGAATGGAGTCAGGGACTGTGCGACCTTTTTCTTGAATGCCGCGCTGATTTAAAACTTGTCTTGAAACAATACCCTGCCCCACGTCGCGCTCAGTTTCATAGCGCACGGGTTCTTGTACGGGGTACAGGTATTTCAACCCGCCGGGTTTGACATCAAAGGTAGAGCCCACTGGGACAAGGTGCTGCTCGCGCATGGCGTTGAACTGCTCCTCGTTGACGACAAGCGGTTCACCAAGCGTTACTTCACCTATGGCTTTGGCGGTGCCCTCGCCTGTGCGCACGATCGCGATACGCTCACCCACATAGGGACGAAGCGAATCACTGTCCCGGCTCTCATAGGTTTTCTTGCCGCTGATGATTTCATCCGCATAGCGCAAACCGGCTTGGGTGTCACTCCTCACATTGATGCCCATCAAGCGACCGTCTTGGTAGAAGAAGTCGCCCTGATCGAATTGGGCATTCATTTGGTTTTGACCAACCACGTTGAGTTGATACCTATTGACCAACTCCTGCGGGGTCAAGCCCAGTTTGGCCGCAGTGACTGAATAGAAGTTTGCTAAGAGACCGGCATACGCTGAATTGACATCAGGCGTGAATCTTTGAACAGAATTGAGTTGCTGCAAGAAGGAGTCTTGAACGGCGTCACGACTTTCCTTGAAGGCCGAGTCCAGTGCAGTTTCATTCAGCTTGGATTCAAGCTGAGCTTGCATCTCTTGGTTAAAACTGGTCTCGTATTCTTTGGACTCGGCAAAGGTGTAGCCATTGGGGTCGGTTTTGATGTGGTCAACAAGGCTTTGGTTCAACGGCGTGCCAACAACCTGTGCCGTGTAATCAGCGGTGGAGATTCGAATGTAGCCATTGCTGGCTAATGCGTCAGGAAGCTGCTCGGCAACACTTGGTAATACCTCGGACAGTTGCCCAGCAACACCTGACTGCTCTAGGGTTTGTGCACTGATGAAGAGGTCTTGTGCCTGTGTGCCGTCGGTATTGGCGGCAATGAATTGACCGAATGTGCCAAGGTCTCTGGCTTTGAGTTTGCTTTGCTCAACAAAGGAGCCAAGCTGCTCGAACATGGTTCTCTCAACCATTGCGTCTTGGGTGCTTTGCTGGTGGAAGGCGATTTGCTCCAAGCCTTTGCTTAGCGCCACGTTGCCGGTTGCACCGAACAGCACAGCAATTGCGGTTTGTGCCGCAGCGGCTGGGCGATCTTTTAAATAATCGCTGAAGGGCTTATCTTGATTGAGCACCGCCCACTCGTTCAAGTCTTGTAAGACAGTGGCTACCTGTTCGCCCTTGTTCTCTGCCCAAGCGTTTTTAATTACAGCAGTAAAAAAAGGTGTCCCAGCTTTGACTTCACGCACCAAGGAGCCAAGGGGTCCTTTTTCTGTAGCCCACTCAATGGCGGCGTCAGATGCTGCATAGCCCAGCCTAGGTAGCAGTGAGACACCTTTGTCTGCTGCTTTGTTGTAGCTTGTGCCAAACGTCTCTAAGCTAAAGCCTGTAAGAGCAGCAGCCGCACCTGCTGGGCCACCGAATAAAGCGAGCGGCAAATACTTTGAGCTTTGCAAAAATGACTGACCACCTGCCTGTACCCCACCAAGGACAATTGAATCGTCTTGCTTGGTGATAGATTTTGCAGCTTCATCAAACGCTTTAGCTTGATCAGCATTGAATTTAGAGAGCCTACTGAAAACGTTGTCTGGCCCTGCGACCAGCCGCGCCCAAGGCTCAACGATGTCGTAACCGGCTCGTTTAACCCCGGCTAGAGACTCTGCTGCAACAAAGGGGGCGGCCTTGATTGTTCCGATAAAGCCTTGGTTAGGTCCCATACCCATGAAGTACTGGGTAACACCGCCGATGGTTTTCTCGATCGAGGAAAGCATCGAGCTGTCGTCGTGAGCCAGTTTGGCAAAGTCAGCGTTGGTGTAAAGCTGGCGAAGGTTGGGTGCGGTTTGTGTGTCGGCTTGAAGTGTTTGAATTTTTGAGGCCCGCGCTGCGTCAATGGGCAAAGCCTCAACTGCTGCTGGGATGGTGCCCAGTTGCTGCGCGATCTTTTTTTGTTCAGCAAACTTGTCTGGGTTGACGTCAACGGCTTGGTTGACTTGCCCTAAAAACCCTTGATTTTGGCGATTGATGAACATGTCCATCGTTGAGCCAAAAGAGTTTTGAAGTTCTTTGTTTGCTTGGTTGTTTTGATTAAGGCTATTGGGTTTTGCCAGATAGCTGTCCATGACTGAGCCATATTCGTCAGCCATTACTTAGCCTCGCTTTTATTTATCAAATACCAGAACCGAACGTTCTCTTCAGTTGGCGCAAATTCAGGACGTTTGGTTTGCTCATACTTAAGCCGCATTTGCTGAATGATTTGAGAGCGATCAGCATTTGGAACAATGACATCCTCCCGTTTTTGCTTATCTGAGAGTTGAAGAATGGGTTTGGTACTGTTCGAGAAAAACCCATCGATAGTCACGGTCTTGGCCATTTCAGTTCGCATGATGGTTTCTTTTTCTTCACGCGTCAGTGGCCTTCTTGAGGCTTTGGCAGCTTCCTCTAACTTTGAGTTGATGTTGTTGTGTAGGTTGCCAAGCTCGGCCTTTTCAGACGTTGATTTCTTTGAGTCATAGGGCTTTAGATCGAACTGCTGGGCTATGGCATTGAACTGCTCTTGATCCATGCGAGAGGTGATCAAGTTGTCTTTATTCTGCAAACTCTCCCAGCGTTGAAGTAGATTTGCAGTGTTGCCCTCACCTATCTTGGGCCAAAGAGCCGCGACCGCATCTCGCTTCATACCCACCAACACATCCGGGTTGCTGAGTTCAAAGTACTGAGCCATTCCATTGACTTCTCGCTGACGACGTGAGCGTTCTTCTAAGGTGAATTTTCGATCAACATCATGTTCTCGTCTGAGCTTTAACGTATACAAGCGATCACTTTCGGCAAGCCCACGTTGCTTCATCGTGTATTCGCGGTCGGTAATTGCTTGGGTAATCTCTAGCTGCGCTTTGCCGGGTAGCGCATTGAAGGCAACTGAGCCTTGAATCTCAACAAGAGATTTATTGCTCCGCATAAATTGACCAACAGTATTTATGTTGGCATCATTGAATTCGCCTTGAGTAGAGTCAAAGGCTGACTTGCGATTTCTGAGTTCACTGATGGTTGCAGCCAGCTTCTTTGGATCATTGGCAAACATGCTTCGCGCGTCCTCTTCCATTTTGAAGAGATCAACCGGCTCGTTATAGGTTTTAGGTTTATTTGCTTCCCACAGTTGGGTAGCGGCAGAAATCGCAACCTTTGCCACATCGGCTTGCTTTAACAGTTTCTCGGCTTCAGCAAACTGAATGCCATTGAAGTCTTTTTTGTACTCTTTGAAATAGGCCAATGCGCCGTCTGTGTTTTCTTGGTCTATCAATGCCTTCACGGCGTTCATGTGTGTGCCGCTCATGGCTTCGGCTTGTGTGGCTGTGATTTGCTCAGCACTCAAGCCTTTTAGCTTTCCAGCGTTGTAGATGGCTTGGTTTATCTTGTCTACGTTTGCTTTTACGTTTTCACTGTTGAGTGGGTCAAGTGTGATGGCATTGGCTGCATTTTTAAGACTGCCCTCTTGAACGCTCAGTGAGTAGTCGGTGAACTGTTTGACCTCATGCACATTGGCTTGTGCATAAAAGCGGGTCGAGAGGTCGTTTGCTTTTATGGCGAATATTTTTCGCTGTGTATCGTTCCCTAAAAATATACTGTTCTCTTTGATTGCAGCTTCTAGCTTTTCTTTGTACTCGACTGCCAGAGGTTTTCCGCTTTTGCGGTTAAGGGCTGCTTCGCCTTTGATATTCTCAAAACCATCGGTCTTGTCATACCGTAGTGCCAATGCAGCTTCATTGACCTTATTCAGGGCCTCATCTATGCGAACTGCATTGGCGTCGTTAATGATGTCCGCGCCAATACGCGCAGCAGCCATACCTGCACTTATGGCGGCTTGCCCAGCCTTGGCGGCGTTGACACCGCCGTAGTCTTGGAACTCAGGCGCAGCAACCCTAACATCTGGGTTAACTTGAGGGGCGACTTGGAATGTGTCGTAGGTTGGGACTTTTGGCATCAACTCACCCTTGAGCTTGTTCCCAGCCCCGTTCCCTTGTTCATCATGTACCAGTTGGTGGCAACCGTTCCAGCGTTACCCAACAAGGAGGTCATATACGAGGAATTTGGATCGATGCCAGAGGCACTGGCTCGTTTCATTGCGGCTTCGGACGCAAAGTTTTGGGCGTTGGTTCGGTAACCCCACGCTTGTCTGACAGCGTTTGTTGCTGTTTGCAAAGCATCAACCTCGCCCATGTAGTCTGTTGTTGTCAAGACGTTAAGAGCGGTGTCACTCCCTAGATCGATACCGTTAGCGGCCATGCTGGCTCGTTGGGTACTTTTGAGTTGGGCGGTGCGAAGGCGCACGTTTTGCTCTTGCCGTTGCCCGACCAAAAGACTTGTCTGGGCATTACTCTCATTGAGCCGTTCGTTGATCTTTGCCATATCGGCTTGGAAGTTCAACTGAATCTGGGTGGATGCAGCAGAGTTTTTTGCCGCGTTTGCACTGGCGAGCATTCCCGCGCCTTGCGCACCGCCGCTTATCAATGCCAATTCAGCACCTGTGCACATAAAGCTATACCTCTGCCTTTATCAAGCCATACGAACTCATTTTGTAGCCCAGCCTCTCGTACATGCGTACCGTTTGCTCGGGGTGCACGCCGGTTGATACACCAAGTTGAATCTCTTGGGCCCCCTTTTCCTTGGCCCACTTCTCAAAGGTTTTGACCAAGCGTAAAAAGTAGCTGCCACCTCTGCATTCGGGCAATACAAACACACCGATGTCGCAAGCAAATGTGTCGTGACTTAAAAAATGCTCAATCACCACACCAGCGATGAATCCAACGACTTGCTCATGTTTGATGGCAACGAACAATCCGCCTTGAGCCGTTAGCGTTTGGATGAGTTGGGTTGTCTTATCAACAGAAAAGCTCAATGCGCTGTAGCGTGGGCTCTCGTTCGCCATGCATGCTGTTAAAAAGATGATGCGCTGTAAATCTTCTGGGCATGCTGCTCGGATATCACGCTCCAATCGTGACCTCCATCGTCATGGATACCAGCGTGATTGGTAAAGGGTTGATTTGTCTTATAAAAACCTGACCCGCTTCGTACTGACTTGGGGTAATGACGATCAATATCTCCTTGGTCACAAGTGCGGGGGGTGAGCCATACACCTCTGTCGTTCGTTGTTTGGCCTCGGTCAGGTTGTCTGCGTCTGGACCAACGAACACAGAGCCAGAGTTGTTGACCCGAAGCCAGACCTTGTCGACGTTTTTGGTTCTACCCTGCCCCATGCCCGGGTCGATTTGTGCTGACCAAGGCAGGGTTTGTGCATCAGCCGTGATGGGGAGCCCAATTTGAGCGATGCGGGTTGGGTAGTCCAGCCTAATGGTGCCGCTGCTGACTGTGACCTGACGGTGCACGGCCCCATCGGTCAAGACGTTGACGGTTTTGCCTTCCAGCCAAGTCAATCCTGATATGGAATCTCGAGCAAAGTAAAAGTTTGAGGTTGCTGTGGCTCGGTACGCAGCCGGTAGCGTGCTCGAGAGGGTTGCTGTGGCGACGGTGGTACTGCTGGTGCTGAGGATTTTGAGTGTGTAGTTCACACCGGCTGCATCAACAAACGAGATGGCGTCGTTAACGTCAGTGGTTGCTGGGTAGGCAAACAGGGCTGCGGACGCAGTGATGGTGACTGTCTCACCAATCACCCAATCAGTTCCCCCAGTGACGGTGACCGTGGTGGCGGTCGAATTTAAGCCGTTAAATGTGGCACCGCAGTCAACATAAAAGGCGTCCGATTGAGATGTCCATTGGCGCGAGGCAAGGCGCTCGACATAACGAACACTTGAGCCGTTGACGGTTCTTTTAACGACCACATACAAGTAGTCCTCATTACCTTCTGCAACAACACAGCAAGACTCAAACGTGCCGTCCGTGTCATGGCGATGCCATGCACCGACCTGCTGCTCAGGAACATAGGTCAACCCAAGGAGCTTTCCGTCACTGGAGACTGCCCAAACGATAGGCTGTGGTGACTTTGAATAAGCCATGTCAACAATGGTCTTGTTGTCAAAGAGATGTGGTGCACGAAGGGACAAGTCCCCTGTGACATAACCTGAGGCTTGCCAGTTGTAGGCCAACTCGCGCATGTGTCCGCCACGGGCTGCGGCATAGATCAAGTTGTTGTTGATGATGACTGGCTGGGTATTGGCGGCACCAATATATGACTGTGGTCGCACGGACACGGTTGAAGGCGTGATTGCATCTGAATTAAGTGATGTCACGCGCCACTCCGCCGATGATGTGAGCAAGATGAGGTTGGTGAGGGGCACGATATGTCGAATCGTGTTGGCCTCCCTTGCTGCGACCCTGAAGCTAATGGCGTCATCGTCTCTGGTCGGGAGTGAATACTGGAGATTGGATTCAGTACCGGATTTAGTCATCCACAGGTTTTGTGGTGAGTTTGTCGTTCCCGCAAAGCAGCGACGCTGCTCGAAGTAGGAGGCAGCGCCGGGGTAATTGTTTGAACCCGTAAATGGGTTATTGGAAATCGGAGGAGTTACGGCCAATGAGGCTGTGATGTTGTCATCCCTGAATGTCACTGCGTCGGTTTGTCCGATGTAGCCATACAAACCACCTGAGAACTTGTAGACCTTGTAGCGTTGTGCTGATGCGGCGGCGGTCCAAGACACGGTGTTGTACGCCCCCGTTGTGAGCAAGTTGCCGCTGCATGATGCGCTTGATGAGGCAAGGGACTCGTCAATGCCATTGGTGCCTACGGCAGTTACAACGTACTGATATGTTGTGCCAGTTCCCCCTGTCGCTGCTGCACTGACACCCGTTGGTGCTGCAAGGCTAGACACAAAACTTATATTGGTAAGCGTCCAATTGGTTGCCCCTAATCGCTTTAGCTCAGCAGGTGGGTAGTTGGGGTGTACGAGAGTCAACACATCGGCAGACTGCACATAGTGAATATCAAAGAGATCGGCTTCAGCGTAGGCGTTTGCGATTTCATAAGGGGACCCACCAGAAAGCAGGGTTGATCCGTTGGTATGAAAGCGGATGTACCCAGCGCCCAGTTCAATCACCATTGTTTGGGTCGTGCTGTAGGAAAACGGGATCAGGCGCGTTCGCTTGGTGCTGTCTTTGACGGCTCGCACGTAAGTGGTGCCGGGGCGGTTGGTGACTGGCCCGTGGGGCAAGACGATGAAATTGCGACAAGCAGCTAAGCCGGTTAGATATTTGGCGTCATTGACTTGACCGAACATCTCGCCGGTGAGTTCGCCACCATTGAAGGAGCGTTGCAGGGTTCTTACATTAGCCATGAATTAGCGCCCTGTCATCCAGCCAACGTTTTGGCTGATGGTGTTTCGACGTTGAGATGCGTCGCTGACAGATGCCTTACCAAATGTGGCCTGAAACAGTCCCAAACATCGCTTGGCCTCGGCTGATCCGATCTCGCCTTTGATGGTTGGTCCAGCCAAGTAGCTTGCAAGCAGGTAGGACAGGCTTGCAACGAACAGTGGGGAGAACTGGGTGGTGTCAGTGATCAATGCGCTATAGCGCAATGTGGCATCTTCTTGGTTTGTGTAGATGATTTGTGTGCCATCAGCTTGAGTTTCAACGGCGTAGGGTTGGGGTTGGTACACACCACCTGCGATGAGTGGAAGACCGGTTTGACTGAACATGGTGTTGATGCCAACGCTGTAATCGTTCGTTGCTTCTGAAGGCAGTATGGCAATGATGTTGACGGCATCGTTGGGTACTGCGTAGGCGTAGGTCCACTCAGGCCATGTATTGGTGAGGTATGCAATGGCGACTCGTTTGGTGGCAAAGCCCCAAGCATGCATTTCAAGTAATGCGTCTCTTGCTATTGGGTAAAAGCGCGAACAATGCTCAGCCTGAACGGAGCCTTCAGGTGGGTTAATACTAGAGACCGTTGCTGCGTCGCCTAGATGAGCGAGTGCCAAGTTGCAGATATCGACTTCAGACGCCATGAATTGTTCACCTCAATAAAAAGCGGGGAGCGCGTGGCCCCCCGCATCACCTTCATTGACTGAGCTCCTGAGGTCAGGACTCAGTTTTTTGGATCGGCTTCGGGGACTTCCTGCGCCGTATCAGGTTTCACACCACGTTTTTGCTTGATCAACTCCAAGTTGGTGCCGGGGTTACCGTCGTACTCAACGATCTCACCCTCCTCCACGATGTTGTTATTGATAAAGCTCTTTTGTAAAACCTTGTATTGCGCCATCTGTATCCCCTATCAAGTAACGCTAAAGCCAGAGGCGTAAGTCTTGAAGTCAGCGATATCGAGTACGACATCAGCAGTGACGGTGCCGGAGGTGTAAGTTCCGACAATCGTGTACTGCGCACCGAGGTAACGCTGGCCTGTTGCAAACACCGCTGGGTTGATGCGAACTGCTGCTTTGTAGCCAGCAACCAAGGTAGCTGTGACGATTGCGGCAGTTGAGCCAACAACAGTTGGTGTGCCTAAGTTGGCCGCAGCAGAGGTGATGACTTGGAAAGTCACGCTGGTGCCACCCGCCAAGGCAGTGGGAACAGTGAAGTACACATAGATGTCCTCACCTGCGCCCACATCCCGGGCAACACCCAGATCAATGGTGTTGGTGGAGACCGCTGTAGTGGTCAAGGCTTGTGCGTCGCTTAGACGCAAGAATGCATCGGTAATCATGGTTTTTATCCTTTAAATGGGTTAAGACACGACGGCTTCGGTGTTGAGGAGTTGGTCAACACGGCGCAGCGGAACGCCTAAGAAGGACAGGTAGTTGCTTGGTGTGCCGAATTGGGTCAAACCTTCGTTGATCTTCAAGACGTATTGGCTCTTATCCATTGCAGCCAATGCCAAACCACTGTGAACAGTGCGGTTCATGTAGAAGGCTGGACGACCCATTGCCATGTTGGGGATGCGGTACAGCGCACGTGCCATCAACTTCACGATGTTGGTTGCAGCAGCCGCAGCTTGTGTGCCGGTTTGGCCAATCAAATCAGAGATATCGATGTTGGCAATACGCACTACGTAACGCCAGTCTTTGACGACAAGGCCGTTCTTCCACTGGTAGTGGGTCCGATAGGCTTGGTAGCGAGCACCGGCGGAGTCCCACACAGTGTTCAGTCCTAAGTCTTCGTGGATCAAACCAGCCTTTGAGCCTTTGGGGAAAGGGCAGAAGACGGTGTTGTCACCCCACACCACTAAATAGATGGATGCGTTATCAGAGCCTGAGCCACCGGCAGAGATAACGTTTTGGCCGTTACCTGCGGATGTTGAGCTATAGCGTGTGGCAAGACCCAAGAACTGTTTGGGATCGGTGCCGGGGTTGCCGTAGAACAAGGTCTGAGCTTGTGTTTGGTTCATGGACTCCAAGAAGGCGGTGTCTTCAGACAGACGGAACTGAGCGGTGTTGCCGTTCAGTTCAGCCAAGTCTTTGTCAACCTCGGAGTAGGCTTCCAACATGCCACAGGACTCATCAACTTGTGCAGTTGAAGATTTGGTGGTTGGAATACCTTGGTTGATGGCTCGCCAGTAAACGGTTGGCAAGCCTGTTCGGATCACAACGCGGTGACCTGTGGGGAGGTTGCCTTCCATGAACATACAGTCTTCAAGAATCTCATTTGATTGAGACAAGAGTTCTGCAACGACGGGGACACGACCATCTGGGTCAATACGCTTTGCCCAATCCGCGAGGGTCAGGGCTGATGTTGCTAAGGTAGCCATTTATAAATCCTTTAAGTTGTTTGATTTGGGTAGAGAAACTTTGCGGGGTCTCTCGCTCCATCCGGACGTGCTGGGCCTCCGGCCACAAACTTGTCCTGACTGATTGCTTTACCTGCTCGGTACATGAACCGGATCATTTCCGGGTTGTTTCCTAAGCGGGACTCGTTCAACAACTCGCGCAATTGCGGTGTGCCAAAAGCATCCATTGCTTTTCTGGCAACTGACAAGTTCTCTTGAAGTTTTTCGCCGCCGATCTCTTTGTCGGACTGCACACCTTCGACCCATGATTTGTTCAGGTTCTCTAGTGCGAGTGCTTGGCGTTGGGCCATGACTGGCCCTACTTTGTCGAGAATTTTTTGCGCATCAGCTTGCGGCATATTCAGTTCTTTGGCGACGTCAGAGAAGGAACTGATGGTGGTGTCGTCAAAAACGACGCCATCAGGTGCCTTGAACTCATAACTCTCAGGCGCTGTCTGCTTGGCAGAGTCAGCCTCCTGAGCGCCCTTGGACTGCTCTGCTGCTGCGGGGTTGGTCGCAGGAGCAGAGTCGCTACCTTGGGTTGATTGCTGCTGTGGTGCTGCATTTGCATTGGCGCTTTGAGTCGCCTCTGCGGGTGCAGCCGTCGCCGTTGCAGGTGAGCCGTCAGTGGTGTTTGTGGCTTCCATCATTAGCGCGTTATCTGTCATCCTTGAATTCCTTTTGTTCCTTCAACATCACGGCAAATTGGTCAGGTGTGATCGTGTGCACTTGGTCCAATAGGGCCAGACCCACATTTCTCATCCCTTCGCGAAAGAATGTTTCGGAGTTGCCGGTAAAGCTACTTCGGTACACCCCTGTGCGCTCAAGCAGTCGCCAGACAATTCGTCTGCCACGCTTGTTACCCATGAGCCACTTGAAATCCTCTTGCTCCGTTTGAAGCGTCAGCTTGTTGCGCTCGCTGTTGTCAGCCAGCGCCTTCTCCTGAGCGCGTAAATCGAGAGGATCGAAACTGTTCATGGTTTAATTTAAGTGGTAAGCCGGTTGTCATGCGTACCTCATAATCTGGCTTACCTCAAAGGAAAGACCCAGTGAATAAATACCTAATCGCAATAAGCTGTTTGGCCCTTACTAGCTGCGCTCAAACTAACAGCGGTGCTATTTCCGCAGGTAAAGATACATACGTAATTTCAAGACAAGCCGGGGCGTTTCCTACAGGCAAAGAGCCCTTACTGGCAGAAGCCCTAGCGGAAGCTAATGTGAAATGCGAAAACGACAAAAGGAAAATGACTTTAGTGTCTGCCGTTGAAAATCAAGGCCCGTTTATTCTTGGCAACTACCCAAAAGCAACCATTATTTTCAAGTGCGAGTAGTATTAAATAGAAGCGCAGCAGGATATAGAGTGATTTAACTAACCGGAGGCGATATGTTTGAAGGTTTATCAAAAATATTGAAAGTCAGTATAGATAATACAACTTCGTATGCTGATTCTTTAAACGACGATCCATCTCATCTACCGACATTTTATGAAAAAAACTGCATCAATTCAAAATTAGTTTTAAAGCGCGACTTATTAGTAAAACATAAAAACTACACCAAATCAATTTTCATAGTTGATTTGAACGTCAAAGTGAATGAAGAGATTAAAAGCCCATCAGCTCATCTATTTATTGAAACACCAAGAGTATACGAAAAAGATGATATTGTTATAAGTTTTGAATTAATATCAACCTTACATGTTAATCTTCCACTTGGCTATATAGATAAAATAATTGCAAACTTAGATAAAAATCTGCAATTATTTATAAGCGGCGATATTGTCACAGAGGTTGAAATTCCACCCTCTTTTTCTTCTTCATATTTTCCACTAAAGGCATTTGAATTTTCTTTTGTTATTGGAGATCAACAAGTACCAAACTGGTATTCAAGTAGTATTGAATTACAAACTGAATATCTTATCGGCTCGCCGTTAATTCAGCACGGGCAAGTTCGACAAATTATTTCAGATTTTGGCAAGTCATCTGCAATAAATAATATTCTTATGGATGATGAGAGCAGTCAGATTGAACTTATCAGAGAATTGATTTCAGATCTACGAACAGCCCTCAAAAGTGAAGACTATAAATATCCAAACATAGAGACTGAACACTTTAAGTTTTTACACTACGATATTAGGGATTTTGAGCGTGCAATTGTTAAATTACCCAAAGATGTTCAAAAAAGTTTAATTAAAGAATACGGTCATCTCTGGGGTAAATTTGACGTTTCAGCCGCGCTTGCGTGGGGTGAGAATTTACACGGTGCAATTGATAAAGGTTTCGAGCCAAAACAAGAGGATCTTGAATTTATTGCAATTAGGCTATTAAAACTCCAGCCACTTAGATCAACAACTTTAGAATCTATTTTAATTAATTCTTTGATCTACGCAGAAACAATTGCATTTGGTAGAAATATTTTATCTAAAGAGAAAATGTTTGGTGTTTCTATACCTGCAAAAATAATTAAAAGTGATGATCAAAAAGATGGATTTTTAAATATTACAAAAATCATGTCTAAAGCATTATGGATTGATGCAAAAAGACTTGTATCGGAAGTTGTAAAAATTGGATTGACTTATTTTGTAGCACTTGCAATTACCCAAGAAAACACTCTTGCTGCTTGGGTTATTACTACCGGCTACACATTCTTTAGATGGTGGAAGGTAATTTTTACATCAGCGCACACTAAAGGGGAAAATAAACTTGATTTACTGAAGAAAATGACCGCCTTACATTCTCTTGCAAATAATTACAATTACAACCCGCAATATCTTCGTGAACAACTGATTGACGTAAGTAATCACGGGGCCGTATTTAGCCCGTTAATTTTTTCACTTCTTGATTTGCAAATTGAAGATTTAAAAAAGTCTGACAATTAATCTTGTTTTCATACCTGCATTGGTGATGGTGAGTTGTAGCCACTAAACATATTGATAACATCTGTCATTGCGTTTTGACCAGTAGTGGGTGTCTGGCCCAAGTTCTTGGCCGTTTGTGAGGCCTGATTTAGTTGATCCAACTGAGCTTGCTTTGCCTGTGCTTGTGCACGTTGTTGACGAATCAGATCAACCTGTTCCTTTTGAACGATTAGTTCCGGGTCCACACCCAGCATGTCTGCGTAGCTGTCTGCCCACTTATCAGTGTCCAGCTTGTCCAGCACCTCTGGCTTGTATTGGGCCACCTGCCCCAATGTGCCAACAAAGCGGTCAATGGAATTGGTGCCCACTGCTCTTTGGGCCTGAGCCAACATAGAGACGTACTCAACGTTCAAGTTGATACCCTGAATAGCTTCAGGTGCTGGCGGAACAATCCCAGCTTCAATCATTCGATCAAATGTGATGTCGATCAACGGGTCTAGGAGTTCGTTTTGAAGCCGCTCAAGCACTGGCCCGAGCATCAAGAGCTTTTCTTCATGGCGCTCTGCCACCTCAGTTGCCGTCATACGTGCATCAGTCTGGTTGGCAAGCATCAAGAATAGGTCTGCGTAGAAGCTACCCCGGATGCGCTCACGCACATCCCCAATGTCAGCAAGCAAATGCGACAAATCGAGGTTGACTTCAAATGCTGTCTTGATCCCTGCACTGGGTGAACCCATGTCAACAAAGCTGATACCACCGGGTAAGGCTTCAATGTCCCTGTTCTTCATGCTGGTTGGGACTTGAAGCGGTGGCTTGGTCTTGAAGTCAATGGCCTGAGCCTTGCGAAGTTGCTCATGTTGAAGCTGCTTGATGTCGCCAAGGGCTTCCATGCCGGGGGAGTTGCCGTAGATGTCCCCACCCACTGTTGCCCAGCGGGGCACGACTGCGGGAAACTTACTGAAGCCAGACTCACGCAGGTATTTGCTTCGCTCACCATTCAATTCAAAGTAGCACGACTTCCATGCCATGTTTATTGAATCTGACTTTGTGTGGTCCCGATCTGATCTTGGCTCTATAGCGTGAACAATCGTGACCCACTGGTCAAGAGAGCCTCTGTCGTACAGGCTTTTGGTGGAGCTTGAACAGTTCTCATAGCCAAACTCAGCAACGAGTTCATGCACCGTCTTTTGAAACTCACGGTACAGGGTGTCGACTTCACCCCTGTAGTTGGTTGCAATGCAGTATTCACCTGTGGTCAATGGGTAATGGTGAATGACGTTTTGGTAGTCCGGCAAGATGATGGATGCACCTGTACCGAATGCAGCAATCTCTTCGTACATTGAATGCAATGCACGGTAAGTGTTCGATCTTGCAAAGATGTCGAGCATCACCTTTTGGCACTGGGCAAGCCACAACTTGACTTCTCCTTGGTCATCCAATTGCGGATTGGCCGTTGTCAGTCGAAACCACGGTCTGGCTGGACTGGTCATGCCCGACATCATTCCCGCTGCAAGGACTCGTAGTGACCGTGTGCCGGTTGAGTCATAGATATTGTTGTGCCGACGCCAGCCCTTGTCTCGGTCTTGAATAAAGAAACGTCCGGAGCGAGGTAGCAGGTAGTCTGATATCTCTTTCCAGTGAGCCATCCAACTGGCACGTTCAGCCTTTAATTGCCCCCAACGGGTGTATATCTTCTCCCGATCGGAGCCACGAACGTTTGGTTGGTTGTCCCCTGTGTATTCGGACATCAAGCACCAAGCAAAGTGTTTTTGCCCAAGTTGAGTTGAGACATGTCAACACCTTGAGGGCCAGTGAGCATGGTGCTAGATTGACCACCCTTTGCGGCTTGCTGATTTGAGGAGAGCATGGCTCCAATGTCAGGAGACTTTGAGTTTGCTCGGTTGTTGGCCTGTTCAGCCAAGTCAGCTTGCTTGGTTGCTTGTACCGTTGCTTGTTCAGCAGCAGTCTTCTGGTTGTTGATGCTTTGCTCTTGCAATTTCTGAGGTTTATCAATGGCCGCATCACCTATCAGTGCACCAGCAAGTGCACCGACAGGGCCGCCTAGAAGAAAGCCTGTAATTGCTCCGCCAATTGATCCACCTCCACACATACCCATCTCCTAGACAAATTGAGTCATTCGGACTTTAGGGTGCGATCAAGGGATCATGCGTACCTATAACCATGATTGATTGGAGTAAAGTAGCTGTAATAATAAGGATCAGTTAAATAGCTTGATGCACAAGGAAATTTATGACAAAGGTAATTTTGGTCGCGTTGTTAGTTTTTTCTATTAATGCTTTTGCAAGCCCTGAGACAGAAATGCAAAAGGCTATAAATCAAGTTGGAGAGCCTTGCGCAAAAGTCACCCAAGTATTTCACTCTGGAAACGACACCGACGGCTCAATATTTGTCAGCGTTGCATGTAGCGGCGGACAAAATTATTATGTTCATGTCAAGAAAAGCGGAGAAGCACGTGTTGTCAAATGTGCAGTTATTGACAAGATCTCTGGGGGAAGAGGAAAGCCCGGCTCGTGTTTTTCAAAAGTTAATTAGAGATCATCTCAATGACTACACACTTGTTTGAAAATATCAATCGGCTTAGCGATGATGAACTTGTAGAGCGGGTGAGGAGCGGACACTACGGTGAGGAAGCTCATGCTATTGCGGTCGATATTTTAAAAAATCGAAGCATTGAAATTCCAAATGTTGAGCCAAATTACATTAAAACGAAAATACCTTTGTATAAAAGCAACCCGATATGGTTTTGGACAATGGTAAGTGTTGCAGTAACGATGATAAGTAGACTAATCAAGCAAATGCTTCAGACCTAATATAGATTGACTATGCAAAACAAATTTAAGTATCTACTATCTCTGATATATTTTTTTAATCTAAATGCATTTGCAGATGGTCATCTCTTGATCAGTGGAATGGACTTTGATAAGCCGATAAAAATAGATTTAACTTTTCATGAACCTCAAAAGTTACGTTTTGAAATTAATTCAAAATTCTGGAAGTACTGCACATCTGAATACTATGAACGCGACTCAATGCAAGGCCTATCGGTCCAATGTTACACAGATGACAAAAAAGGAAAAGATGCAATATGGACAGCTACTGGCTGTAGCGTTAAGAAAGATAGACCTTTTCAAACAGGTTTAATGGTTTTGAATCCGGATGGAGCTATGGTGCAGTTGACATGCAATTATAAAAATTAACGCATCTTTTCAAACGGGTCGTACTCCCGCTCCCTGTACTCTTTTGAATTGCGTTTGATTAAATCCAACTCAGTGAGCTTGGCAACAGGGTGAGCAAACGTAACAGCCAGTGCATCACCCAAGTCAGGGCTAGGTAGTCCCCGCTTCTTTATATCGTCTTTAGGCTCAAGCTGCACTCGACCTGTGCTGTCATACCAATAGATTGGAGCAGCTAAGTCCTGCTTCAAATCAGTGCTGTTGGGAATGGATGCTCCCAACTTGAGCCATTCTCTCATCTCAAACCATATCTCGGATCGCTTGTTTAAATACTTGTTGTTGCCCGATCGGCCACCAAAGTGCACCTCAATGACATCAAACCCAAGTTGCCTGAGCCTGTCAATCACACCAGAGCCATTACCCGCATCACAAAACACAGCATCGGGCTTCCATTCGTTGATGACAGATGCAACACGGGAGGCCAACTCCATGTTGTCTATGCCCCTGTAGACCATTGGCTCAAATGCCTGTAGCCCTTGGCGCTTAAATATGACTGATCGATCGTCACCAAACCGTGCAGGGTCAATGCCAATTACACGGGCAGCAAAGTTGAACTGATCCTCACGCAATATTTTGGTGGCTGCGGTTTCAACATCAGACAGGGATATCAGTTGATCGTCACCGGCTGCGCTGAAGTCACACATGTACTCACGGGCAAAGGATGACTCACTCATGTCCCGCTTCAGTCTGACAACCTCACCCTCATCAATAGAGTTGGTGTCATACACCGTGTACCTGCTGCTCCACCAGTCGTCGTACTCCTTGGCTTTGAAATACAACTCCGAGAAAAGGTTGATACCAGATGGGGTGCCAATGAATAATGCCCAACCCAAGCGGTCTGATAAGGCTGGCTGCAAGATATCTGTCCACACCTCAGGCTTGATCTGAGCTACCTCATCGATCACACACCCGTCGAGCCGTACGCCGCGCATAGCGTTAGGCAGATCACCACCAAATATGCGAATGACTGCCCCATTGTGCTTAAAAGTGCACGACAGATCGGCTTCGTTGACATCCACAACACCGTGCTGGCGCATAGGCTCGATGCGCTGCTTGAGCCTTGACCAAGCAATTGCCTTAGCTTGCTTGAGAAACGGGGCCACATAAAAGAACATGCCCAAGTCTTGTTTAAATTGAAGTGCATGGTCCAGTAACTCCATGATGGCAAGCTCAGTCTTACCAGCCCGACGGTGCAGGGCCAATACAGTGAATCGCTTACGGCTTGCATGACACTCACGCTGCCAAGCGCGAGGAAAGTAGTTCAGGTCAACATAGACCTGACTCAAGATTTGAGGCTTCTATCAATGCCCGTGTTGACGTGTACGCTCAATGCGCCCGTCAACTGGGCTTGTATTTCTGAGGGGAGGACTTTGCCAATCAAGGTCATGAAAGCAACTGGGTTGTTTTCGGCCTGTGAGAGCAAATAAGCCTCGCCCCCCGCCTGATCCAAGGCTCCCAAAATCATCTCCTTCAAGGCCTTTGTAGCCTTGTTAGGGACACCTTTTGGCCTACCCATACCGGCGCGCTTGAGGTTTGCAGGGTTTCCTCTAGGTTTCACTAAATTACTGGTCATGGGCTGAAGTTTGATGTGAGAATCAACGCTCATGCGTACCAATAACCTATAAATGAAAACTAGACTTCTTAGACTCGTCTGGATTGTTAGCCTGTCGTGGCTTGCACTTCTTATTTATGCACAAGGGGAATTGACACTCAACCTCATCGCATTTGGGGGACCCGCTTTTGTGGGATTAATTTACTGTTACGTCGAATATGGTGGAATTGGATGGCCACTAAAGCGCGAACCTAAAGAAGAATTTATAAATCAAATTGAGAAATCAAAAAAAGTATTGAAACAAAATCTTGAAAATTCAAAAAATAAAATGCTTAAGCAATGGGAAAAAGAAAACAATAGTGATCTCAAAAAACTGGAAAAGATGAAAGAAGTTATTCGTGAATCTAGAGTAATTCCATCAGCCTTAAATATTATTAAAAAAACCTATCTTTGGAATTCTTGGGTAACCGAGCAAGGAAGTATATGGAAACCTGATGATTGGATCTGTGATCGTGTGAAATTTCCATTTGAGCAACGTCATCAAGAGCTTTTACTGCCTGAGTTTATACCTAGCAGTGGAGAGACAAAAGAAACGGCTTACAAATTGGAAAGTTATTTTGGATTTATTGATGACAATACAAACCACATTACCCTCTATATTTACGAACTTATTAGTAGCTACTTAGATGCACGAGGAAGGCTTTTAATAAAAGTAGACAATCAACTTGTCCTTGATATTGAAGTTTACAGAGACGATAAGCAATACAACCTCTGGAATGGTTTTTCACAAATAGAATTTTGTAAACCAGATATCTGGATTTCAAGCATCGTAAATTTAAGTACTGAGTTTGATGGGCAGCAAGAAATTTCTCAAACCAAATATCAAATCGAACTTGAAAAACATCAGATCAATGTAAATTTAAATCCAAAAAATAGTCTTTAAATTTTGTAAATCTAAAACCAGCTTCATCATATGTTTAAAGTAAAAATAATCAGATATATTTACGATGGATCATCATCTGATGATTCACATAACTACGCAGCAACTTCAAGGGATATCAATTTACCAATTCCTCCATTTGTAGGAATGATTGTTTTGATGCCGTACTCCGAGGAAATAGAGAAAATTATGGTCAATGCTGACACTCAAGAAATCACTTGTATTTTGAACAGTTACTATGCGAATAAAAATCGGCATAACTGGGATTTTCAAGAGAAAATCGATGACGATGTTTTAAAAGGAATGACGCTTATTTTTAACACACCAATTTTCAACACACCAATAACTTGAAAATTACACACTCTCAACCTCTAACCTCTTCCACCCAAACGGAGTCTGCGCCCGTCTTGCATATTGGCAGATGGATGCAATGGTTGTCTTAGGAACTTGAAACATCTCCGCCAACTGGGTGTAGCTCAAATCGTGATCCTCATTCAAGTCACGAATTCGATCGACCTGCTCATCAGTGAGCTTTGAGCGGGGGTGGCTTTGCCCAATACGTCTGCCGTATTCGTTCAAGGCAACTGTTTTGAACATAGTTGATAACTCCCAAAAGAACGCACCTGCCGCCGCTTGACCAGAAAGAAGAGTCACACTGCGCGGCTCGTCTCATCACATTGCGTTGCGCTGCCGTAACTTGTCTACGCCACTTGGACAGCGATGGCGACATACTGAACTCTATATTTCAAAGTGCGACTCATGCGTACCTTTGGCCGAGGAAATAACCGGGTGTAAATTGGCCGCTGACCTACTGCCCTACCTTGCCCTACCTGTTTCTTATATATGGTCCATAGCGTATATATAGTGATTCACCACTCCTCTTAAATAAATAAGGTAGGGCAGGTAGGGTAGGTGAGGTGGACCCAACATTCATGCGGGTTCCCCGTGCCCCACCACGGCAAATTCAAGTGAGGTAGGTAGGGCAATTTCAAGAAAATACACATAAATCCTGGTGTTATCAATCGTTCGACGCTCTCTTATAAATTTCAATGCGCTCAAAGCTCGGCCAATACGCATTTCTTCACGCTTTGTAATTTGCTTGGTTTCAAGTCCAATAGCACCACGTAACACTTCTTCGGTCGTTACATAGTCCTGATCAATTGGTTTAATCCCAGTCAAAAATGATGGTGTATGAAGCCATCTACGTACTTGGACCTCCCACGGGTCAACCAACATATGCTCACGATGAGTCTCTAAAGCCAATTGCTCCATGCCGCGCCACTGAATACCAAGCATTAAAAACATGCTTCTGGCCTCCGCCCACAATTGCAAGCAATCCATGCGAATTCCGTACACATTAACGGCAGGAGTTTTGACGGGCAAGAACCGTCTGTTCCCAGTCTCGTCTGACAAGAATTCATTGTTGTTGGTCGTACCAATGAAAACAGTTCTGCGTGGGTATGAGATGGCGAACTCACGGTACTTAGGAACCCAGTTCTCTTGCTGGCGCGTCACAAAGGCTTTGATCGATTCAAGGTCCTTGGTATTAAGGCCGCGAAGCTCTCCAATTTCAGCAATCAAACGTCCGCGCATCAGCCGCGCAAGGTTGTCGTCTTTTTCTGAAAAACTTATCTCAGCAAAAAACTGCATGTCTGGGACCATTGCTGACACGCCGGAGCTTTTACCTGCACCTTGACTGCCAACCAATATGGGAACCATGTCAGCCTTGATACCCGGCTCAAGTACCCTACCCGCCAATGCGCTCCATAAATAGTTCGATACACCACGCACGTAGTCTGTATCGTCAGCGCCCATGTAGTCACGAAGAAAATTCGTAACCCTTGGGATTCCGTCCCACACCTGTGAGTTAAGCCACAATTTTGCTGAATCAAACCTGTTGCGCTCGGCAATCATCAACCCAGCGTCGCGTATGAGTTCACGCCCAATAGACATGAATCCAATATTCTCCAAGTGAAGTCTCAACTCAACATAGTCTGAGTCCTTGAATGAAACCCAGTCCTGCGTTGAAGGCTGAGCTTTAACGATTTCATCTTTGAACTCATCAAAGCCCAACTCCATTCCACAGACATCAGACCGCTCAATCGCCATTTCTAAATTACGCAGAGAAGAGTAAATTCGACCATTTCGGTCACGTCGAAAGTTTGGCAATAATTTTGGTGGTGCAGGTGGATTTAATATTTGAAACGATGCTGCTACAACACCCAAAGCACTAATGAACTCTTCGTCTTTCTTTGCTTTGCAATGTGCATGTAGGCATTTGAAATGCCCTTGTTGATACCCGTTCGTACCAGCAGGAAAATAAACCGTTGACCCATCGCCGGCACTTCCACCTGTGTGGTCATCCTCAAACGGACACTTGATATACAGACTGTGGCCACGCCCCTCGCCCAAAACCAAATTGTTTTGATGCAAGAAATCCCTAGTGGTGTCTTTCATTTCAACTGTTGGCCCCTGCTTGCGCTGAACGCCTGATCCAACCGAATCCTCACCAGTTGCAAAAGTAGCAACCAACATTTGCCACAAATCTTCAAACTCCTGTAGCTCAAGTTCAGGGATCTCAATCGGTAATCCACCACGCCACTCATAAGGCACACCGCTGTCGTGCATACCAAATGCGACAAACTGTTGACCAGTGCCAAGAAACTCAATCACCCCGCCCTCAACCGGAAACTCTCGGTGAGCAAGTTCACCTTTCAGTGTCAATGCCAGCAAAAACTTACCCGAGTTGCTGCGCATGCGCTTGGGTAGCTTGCTACTAAGGTAGGCCTCAATGAACTGTTCGATGACTTGAGCCAGCTCCGGATCAGGAACATCGACATCAAGCGCCCTGACCTTGCGGGTTTGGATGCATATGCCGTAGTCAGGCTCCTTGCTCCACCTGTCGATTTCAATTTGATTGGTTTGATGCTGCGTCCAATCAAGAAAACCAGTGGCGAATCGCTTGCTGTTGTATTGACTTGGTGTTTTGCCGAGCTTTTTAAGGCTGGATTT
This sequence comes from Comamonadaceae bacterium, assembly GCA_027488735.1. Classification (GTDB taxonomy): domain Bacteria; phylum Pseudomonadota; class Gammaproteobacteria; order Burkholderiales; family Burkholderiaceae_C; genus Limnohabitans. The sequence continues at coordinate 93,835 of JAIYBB010000012.1, forward strand.
TGGAGAAATTTGCGCCTCAGGATTACAAATCACCGGCAGCAAGTCCTCACGCAATCCAAGAATCAGGTCAAAGTGACTCCATTCACCCGGCGTTGCTCCGGGCATAGTTGTATCTGGCATGGGCGTATCTTCTTTAAAGTGGGGTTCATCGGGGAGTGTGAAATCAAAGAAGAAGTAGCCATTACCGCAACGCCGCCCAATCCAAGTCAGCACGTAACTCTTCAGGCGTTAAGTGAATGCCCCGACCCTTGGCAATACGGATCAGGGATGGAATTCTGTCTGTTGGGATACGGTCGTGAATGACCCACAGGGATACCGCCTGTGGCCTGATACCCAGCGCGGTCCCTATTTTGGTTGGCCCACCAAGGGCTGTAACAATTTCTTTGATGTTCATGACGTAATGATATACCCGTTAGCGTTTATTACGCAACTTGAACACCCAAAGATGTTGACGTGTATTGATTTTTTGATGTAAGCTATGCTATCAATGTTTAAAAGGTTATGAATAGTGGTACAAAAGTACAAAAATCTGGCCGGGAAAATTAAAAGTGCCCGTGAAAAGGCTAAATTAAGCCAAGAAAAATTGGGCAAGATATTTGAACCAGCATCAAAAAACGTCACACGCACAGCAGTTACTCAATGGGAGATGGGGGTAACTGAACCGAGTGAGGAAAAGCTGTTAGCGATAGCAAAACTTCATGGGGAAGATTATTGGTGGTATTTGTGCTGGTTTGCAGATGACGAAGTTGCAGCAGATAGATACGTTGAATACGACAACTCTGGAAACAGGATTGTTTTAGAGCCTCTATGGTCCGAGCCTGACCGTGAAGAGATGGAAGTGATGTGGGCGGAAGAGCGGGAAATCCAAGCTCAAATAAAAAGTCCCCCGCAAAATAATTGGATGTCAGAGGCGGTTAAACACGCACCCGGCGAGTTGCTGGAAACATTTCGTAAACATTTTGATAAAAAACCCCCTGATAGAAAACCAATCAAAGATGATGACGAAGTGAGTCAAAAATTAACCGTGGAGCGCGACCCGTTTACGAACCAACCAACTGGGGCAAAAATCACATTAAATAGTTTGTCTGGTAAAGCAGTTGTAGATTTAGGGGAGTCTGGCAAAAGTGAAGGCGGGTTAGCCGCAGTTGCTCAATACATGAGATTTAAAGATGAGCAACTTTGGAGATCGAGCACCGAAGACTTCACTCCAATGCTTCGGCATTTTGTGAAACAAAAATTGCCATTCTCCGCCAGTCATTTCAATGTACCCGTCGCTAAGGGATCATTCAAAGGCGGCATTGCTGACTATTACGATGAATCCACATTGATTGAAATCGTAATAACGCAATCCAAATGGCGAAATCAAGAAATACAACGAGGACTTGGAAAATTATTCCTCTGCGAAAAGCTGTTGAATCGAAGCTTGGGAAAAATGCTTGTGGTTTGCATTGATGCGGAAAAACCATCAACAAATCCCAAACTGCTAGAGGATGTAGCAATTGCAAGAAGCCTAGGGGTGACCATGCTGTACGGCAATCCGTATGAGCATGAACGTCTTGCAGCAGAAATTTCAACATTTATCAAAGAAACAGCCGAGGCGCGGGTTGCCAGAAGGACTATTGAACTTGCCAAAAAGGGGCCAAAGACTGAGTAATTCCAAATCGACAACCCTCATCGACGTTTAAATTAACCATATTTTACTAATTCAATCAAGCAAAAAATAATTGGCACTGACAATTGACTTGATATGTAAGCTGACATATCATATACCCCGTTAGCGGCAATTCTGCCGTTAAATCCATACCGGAAGGGGTTTAGCCAATGATGCCAACTTTGATTTCTCGCGCAACTGACGAAGAACTTGCCCGATTTTTTGATCAAGCAGCGCAACCGGAATACAGACTGGTTGCCGACAAACTTTTTGAATTGATTGACCTGAAGCGGCGACTGGCAGCAGTTGAGGAAGAACTGGCAGACAAAACTGCCCTGCTTGAATGCAATGAGTGCCAACTGGCCGACATTGCTGAAGTGCTTGCGACACAACAACTTCACGCTGCTTGAGGGACATTGTGCGCAAACCCACAAAAATAATCTTCGAGTTCGAAGGCGAAGATGCTGCCGCTTTGTATGACGAACTGACTTCGGTGAAGTCTTCGAGCACTACGACCGCTGCGCAAATCGAAAACAAAACTCCGATTGCCATCAAAGAAACAAAGACTCGGGTCGTCAAAAAGCAAGTGGCCCCTGCACCGTCTGATGTGACTTTGCAAACCATAACCCAGCAATTTGTGAAATTGGCAAATGCACAGGGACACCAAAGAGCACTGGAAATACTCAAGCAATTTGACGCAAAAAGCGTCCCAACGCTCAAACCTGAGCAATTTGCTGAAGTCTCGGCAACTTTGCAAAAAGCATTGGAATCATCGTGAGTGAGCATGCGCAGTTTTCACCAAGCAGCTTTCACAGATTGCAGGGCTGCTCCCGCTCATGGTTGCTTGAACAAACCATCGAACCGCTTGCGACAAGCATTCACTCTGCATTTGGCACAGCTGCCCATAACGTTGCAGCAAACGCACTGGTCACTGGCTTGGATGCTGAGCACTTCATAGATACAAAGCAGCAGGTAGAAGGGTTTGACTTTGTTGTTGACAAAGAAATGGCCGCATTCATTCAAATCTATTTAGATGCAATCAGAACCGAAGCTGGCACGAAAGGTGAACTCCATGTCGAATGTCGCGTTGACTTTTCCAAAACACTTGGCGTCGAGCAAAGTGCGTTTGGCACTGCTGACGCAATTATTTTCAATCCAAATCGCTTAAGCATTTCAGATTTGAAATTTGGCAAAGGTGTCTTGGTACACGCAAAAGACAACTCGCAATTAGCGTTGTATGCCTTGGGTGCGCTAGAAAAGTTTGGACGCGATGGTATTGAAGAGATTGCAATGACCATCCATCAACCAAGGCGCAACCACATCAGCCAGTGGGTCGCCAGCATTGATGAAATCGATGCGTTTGCAATAGAAGCGAAGGTTGCTGTTGAAAAAGCACTGCGGCCAGATGCCTCACTGACACCCGGCAAACATTGCCAATTCTGTAACGCAAAGCCGAACTGCCCGGCTGTTAATTCACAGAGCAGCAGCGGCTTTGCAGTTTTATCCAACCCATTTAGCAAGGAGTCATAAAAACCAGAGCCACACATCACGCAAACAGACAAAACACAAACGTAAATCTTTATAGGAAAACAAAATGGAAATGATCATTAAAGGCCGTGCAGCCTTCCTGCACATCTTCAACCCCACAAATTTTCAGGGTGAAGGCGCTCTTCAATACAAATCGACAGTCATACTGCCGTCTGGTGATCCACAAATTGCAGACATTGAAAAAGTCTGCGAACAGGTGGGCTCCCAACAGTGGGGTACCAAATGGCCTCAAGTCAAAAAAGAATTGGTCACCAAGGACAAGATGCCACTTAAAGATGGCAACCAAAAAGACCACTTGGACGGCTTTGCTGGCAACATGTTTATGAGTACTTCCAACAAGGTGCGTCCAGTGGTGGTTGACTTTGATAAAACACCGTTGGTAGAAGCAGATGGTCGACCTTACGCTGGTTGCACATGTAACTTCATGATTGACATTTGGGCACAAGACAACCAGTACGGTAAACGAATCAACGTCAAATTGAAGGGCGTTCAGTTCGTTGAAGATGGGGCTGCGTTTGGCGGCGGTGGAACCGCTTCACCAGATGCATTTCAAGAACTACCACCCCCTCCAAACTGGAACTCACCCAAAGGTGGCGGCGCGTCAGTAGGACTTGGCGTATGAGGCGTAAAGCCATTAAATGGTGGAAAGAAGAACTCGGTATAAACACCAAGGGCGAAGTGGAAGATCGAGTTCGCGCCATTGTTTCAAAGTATCTTGATGACCAACCTGTCAACCCTGAGGATCAGGCTTGGTTAATCAAGGTCTTTGAGCACCATTACCAATACACAGCCAAGATCGGCTGTGGATTGGAGCACCTTGTTGTGCGAACTAACCCGAGTTGGTCAGGCCCAACTCGCGGTTTTTGGATTCAGCGTAAAGATGGAACTTCAATTGATATCAGTTGGGTAACCGCACTAAAGCCGGGCGGTCGTCCAGACCCGATTGAAGACGCATCAAAAGCGGCAAGGTACGAAATCTTTGAGCAAATTCATCATCACCATCGGTATGGTAATTGTGAGGTTTGTCCATTGTGTAACGAGCAGATGCAGCGCAAGTTCAGTCTTCACGTTGACCATGAAATTCCATTCAAGCAGTTATTCGCAGACTTTCTCTACGACAACGGACTTCAATATGAATTGGTCGAAATAGAAGACCTTGGTATTGAGTCTCAATTTGCTGACCGTGAACTTGCTGATAAATGGAAACAATATCACCAAGTAAAAGCCAAATTGCGCCTCACACATAGCCATTGCAATCTTGCAAGAAAGGCTGCGTGAAATGGACGCTGTTGGATTAGACGTTGAACTCACACCCGCTCACTTTTCGGTGGGTTGTTTGAACTTTCGCACAAACCAGTCACGTCAATTTGAAATGTTCGAGGGTCACCCCCTCGACGTTTCAACTCTGACTGCAATCTTGCGAGAACGCCTCATCGTCACGTTTAACGGCACCGGGTTTGATATTCCGATATTGATGTTGGCAATGAAAGCTGGGGTAACACCACAACAACTTAAACGTGCGGCAGATTCAATCATCAACGGCAAGTTGCAGCCATTTCAATTTTGTGAAAAGTTTGATGTGCAAATTCCCAAATGGATAAACCACATTGACTTGATTGAGGTTGCTCCAAATGTTGCATCGCTGAAGATTTACGGTGGTCGTATTCATTATGCCAAGTTACAGGATATGCCGGTTGATCACAACGCCATCTTGACACCTGAGCAAGTACAAATATTGCTGCAATACAACCTCAATGATCTGCAAATTACAAAGGCTTTGTACGAAGAGTTAAAGCCACAAATTGAATTACGTGAGCAGATGTCCAAAGAATATGGTGTTGATCTACGAAGTAAGAGCGATGCTCAGATAGCTGAAACGATCATCACAAAAGAGGTTGCAAAAAAGATGGGGTCAGTAGTTCGCCCAACGATTGAAGCAGGTACGGTTTTCAAATATCAAAAACCAGAATTCATCGAATTCAAAACAACCGCACTTCAACTAACACTAAGCACAGTTTTAAACGCGAGCTTCACCGTACCAGAAAGTGGTCAAGTCGTTATGCCAAAGGAAATTGCGACTTCCAAAATAACCATTGGCTCATCTACTTACCAGCTTGGAATTGGTGGGCTGCACTCTACAGAACAAAGCGTTTCACACGTAGCAGATGCAAACACTATTCTGGTGGACAGGGATGTTGTGAGTTACTACCCGTCGATCATTCTGAACTTGGGACTGGCACCGGCGCATATGGCCGATGCATTCACACACACATACAAATCGATTCTTCACAGGCGGTTGGAGGCCAAGAAATCTGGCGACAAAGTAACAGCCAATGTTTTGAAGATTGTTGTCAATGGAAGTTTTGGGAAGTTTGGATCGAAGTGGTCAAAGCTATACAGCCCAAACCTGATGATTCAAACCACCATAACCGGCCAGTTGTGCCTACTCATGCTTATTGAACTACTGGAGTTGGAAAGCATTCCAGTTGTCTCTGCCAACACTGATGGCATCGTCATCAAGTGCCCCAAAGATAAAGTCGAAATGATGTTGTTTGTCATTTGGATGTGGGAAACACAAACCAATTTTGAAACTGAAGAAACCCATTACTCAGCTATTTACAGCCGAGACGTGAACAACTACATCGCCATTAAGACTGACGGTAGAGTTAAGCGCAAAGGCGCATTTGCCATAGGTGGTCTTCAAAAAAATCCAACAAATGAAATATGCATAGAAGCTGTAACTGAATTTCTACGCAGTGGCACACCGATTGAAAAAACGATTCGAGCCAGCAGTGACATCAAACGCTTTGTAACTGTACGCCGAGTAAATAACGGCGCTATCAAAGACGGCCTATTACTTGGCCGCGCAATTCGTTGGTACTACGCCATTGGAATTGAGGGCGCAATACACGACAAGATTAACAACTACACCGTCCCCCGCACCGAGGGGGCCAAGCCCATTCTCGATTTGCCTGAGCAATTCCCAAGCGATGTGAACTTTGATTGGTACATCCAAGAGGCCAACTCCATATTGCAAGCCATCGGTGCCGTTCAACCCGAGGAGGTGAACGCATGAGGGAGCGGGACATAGAAAACTATTTGGTCAACCGTGTCAAAGCCTTAGGGGGTGAGGTTCGCAAAGTCAAATGGATCGGTAGACGCGGTGCCCCAGATCGCTTGGTCATGCTGCCCGGGCGAGGTATCTGGGTTGAATTAAAGGCACCACGGGTAAGGGCTCAGGCGCACCAAATCAGGGAGCACGAACGAATGCGCAGGATGGGACAGGTAGTTTTTCTAGTTGACTCGATTGAAATTGTGGAGAGAATTTGTGAATGAAGTGTCCAATATGCGATTCGTGGGTGACGGTGAAGGAAACCCGATCCCGCCCAAAAAACGTCACGTATCGACGCTACCAATGTGCAAACGAACATCGGTTCAGCACTCACGAACAAGTGACTCTCAACCCTTCACGCCGAGGGATTACCAAACCAAAATAATTGACCATATCTTGACCCACCCGCGCTGCGGGATATGGGCTGGCATGGGGATGGGTAAGACCGCCTCGGTCTTAACCGCTATCGACATACTTAACCAAACCGAGCCGGAGTTGACATTGGTCATCGCTCCGCTACGCGTGGCCCAGTCAACATGGCCGGATGAGGTGGCAAAGTGGACGCACCTGACCGGCATGTCGATCTCCGCCATCGTCGGAACGGTTGAGGAAAGACGCACAGCACTGCGCAAACCCGCCACGATCTACACAATCAACTACGAGAACCTACCTTGGTTGCTTGAGCACCTCAATGGCAACTGGCCCTTCACCACTGTTGTTGCTGATGAATCCACCAAACTCAAAGGCTTCAGGCTGCGCCAAGGCACCAAACGCGCCAAGGCGCTGGCAAGCGTTGCCCACGCCAAGTGCAAGCGGTTCATTGAACTCACCGGCACACCCTCCCCCAATGGACTTCAAGACCTTTGGGGTCAGACTTGGTTTTTGGATGCCGGTGTGCGACTTGGCCGCACCTTTGATTCTTTCAACCAACGGTGGTTTCGCTTGCGCTTTGATGGCTATGGCTACGAGCCATTGGGCACCGCTCAGACTGAAATCCAAGATCGACTCAAAGATGTTTGTGTCAGCTTGGACGCCAAAGACTACTTTGACATTGATGAGCCGATCGTCAATGTGATCCGTGTTGAATTGCCCAAACAAGCCCGTGCGCTCTACAACGAGATGGAGCGCGAGATGTTCTTAACCATTGACGGTTCTGGGGTTGAAGCCTTCAATGCCGCCAGCCGAACGATCAAATGCCTACAAATTGCCAATGGCTTTATCTATACCGATGAGTCTGGTGGCTGGTCTGATTTGCACAACGCCAAGATTGACGCACTGGAATCTGTGGTCGAAGAGGCAGCCGGTATGCCGGTGCTGGTCGCGTATCACTTCAAGACGGATTTGCTTCGCCTACAAAAGAGTTTTCCAAAAAGTCGAGTGCTTGGCACTGACCCGCAAACGATTAAGGACTGGAACGCAGGTCGCATCCCCGTGCTATTCGCGCATCCGCAAAGCGCCGGACATGGGCTGAACCTGCAAGACGGGGGCAACATCATTTGCTTCTTTGGTCATTGGTGGGATTTGGAGCAATTCCAACAAATCATCGAGCGCATTGGCCCCACACGTCAAAAGCAAGCTGGCTACAACCGCCCTGTCTTTATTCACCACATCGTGGCAGCCGACACGGTTGACGAGTTGGTGATGGCTCGGCGCGAAACCAAGCGCGAAGTTCAAGACCTATTGCTGGAGGCCATGAAGAGATGAGTTCAATTGAACTGGCCGCCGAAGCCATTGCCATGCACAACGTCAAGCTGCGCTGCTTGCTGCTGCGCATGATTGACCCAGAAGATTTAGGACACGCCGTCAGTGAAGAGGTCAGAGAACTGATTTCACAGGCGTTAGTTAGACCGAGGAAAGAAGATGAGTGAGAAGATTGCCCTTAACGAACAAGAATTGGCAACCGCACTGGGGATGTCGGTTAGTTTTTTACAAAAAGACCGTTGCACCCGCCGCTTGATCCCCTATTACCGGATTGGCGACTCCATCCGCTATGACGTCGTCCGAGTGCGTGAGGCGTTAATTAAGCTCGAAGAAGGCGGTGGTCAAACCAAAGGCCGGACCAAGGCGCAGAAGAACATTGCAGCAATATAATCAAAAATGTTAGCTTGCAGTAGGTCACCTGTAGGAGCCGTCACATGATCACATCAAACAAATTAAGCAGCCTTCTTCTAAAGGTTTGCCTTACGGGCTGTGCTGCGATAGTTGCATCCACCCCTTCGATGGCTCAAGACAGTGAGCGAATTAAACAACTAGAAAAAGAAGTTCAAGATATCAAAATGCGGTTAGCAAATCTTGAAGCACCCGGCAAATCAAGTGACAGCCCGAAAATAGTTTTAACTGACAAGTATAAAAATATCGCCAACTGGAGAATGCTAAAAAAGGGCATGAGTTTTGACGAAGTCCGCGCGCTTCTTGGTGAACCTTTCCGCATCAATGGCGGAACAATTACATACTGGTTCTATACAAATCAACCGACTATTGCCCGTGCGACTTTCTACAAAGACAAATTAGATGATTGGTCTGAGCCTTAACTAGCTTTTTGCTTAAGCCTCTCAATACTTATCAGGGTATATCGAGCATTGGATCAAACGGGTGGTCGTTTGTTTTAGACAGTTTGACCTCTAGGTTGTAGAGGTCCGATCGTGTGGCTACTTTATCTTGCAACTGCTCTTCAAGTATCTTTATTCGGGCTTGTAGATCGTTTACATCATCAACTAATGAATTAACGTTTTCCACATCATTTTTTCTGATGAAAAATACAACGCCGGCAAAAACTAATAACGCAATTATTTCCATAATCTCACCTTATTTGTAAGTAACTGATTAAGCAGTTTTTCTTTTCAAACTTTTGCGCGGTCTAGACTTTTCATCTTTTGTAATAAAGTCAGCAACCGTTTGCCAAGCATCACGCAGTTGTGTTTCAGACTTTTGAACGTAATGCGTGCCAGTGACGTCAGCCATATTTATGTGGTTGACCATCTTCTTTAAAGCATACCCGCTGACAAGCTCTTCAGCAACACTAGTAAACGTATGACGCAGCTTGTGCGGTGATATACCGGGTGTGCCCGCTTGGCTGTTGATAAAGTCAAGCGTTTTACCGGGGTCAATCAAATCAAAGACCTTTGCATTACCGATCTTGTCCTTGCAGTTCACAGTCAAGATTTCAGTAGCTTGGCGTGATAAATAAATAAGGTGATCAGTTCTGTTTTTAGTATCGGGCAATTTGACGATGCCGTTCTTAAAGTCAACATTGGCGACCAGTAGCCCGTCTATTACTTCATCTCCAAACTTGGAACCAAACACCTCGCCGGGCCTTGTTCCAGTCAACAACATAAAACGCAAACCATCTGCTGCGCTTCTGCTTATGGAAACTGGATGATCATTGGCAGCATCAGTGGCAGCTTGCCACCATAGCGATAAAGAGTTTTGAGGTATCGGTGTCGGCTTACCGTTGGTAGCTGGCATTGCAATTCGCAACTTACCGGCTGTGCTTTTACTAAGTGGATTGCCTTCGATTTCAATACCGTGCCAATTTAAAACGGCGCGCAAAACCTGCATCGAGTAAATCTTTACACGCTGACCGGGCGTTTCTTTATAGATTTTGCGCATATGGTCTGCCGTGATCTTATTGAGCGGCAAATTAGCGATGCAAAACAACGGCCCATCAGCGAACGGCTTACCAGTCTTAGCAACCTTGCCTTCTTTGATTAGCTGGAGGTAGTCGTACTTGGTACGCTCTTTCAAAGGCAATCCATCCTTACCCCTACGCTTTTCTTTAAGGTACTCGTCTAAGGCATCCTTGAACGTCAGACCGGTGACCTTCTCTTCTTTGGCCTTTTGACGCTGTATTTCAGTGCGATCAATCCCGTTGTTTAGCTCGTTGTTGACCGTCTGAAATAGCTTTCTAGCCGCATCTGCGGAGATTGAACCTGCGCCAATTGCAGTTCCGAGTACACGAATAACAGTTTTACCGTTGATCCGCCTATTTGAAATCCATGTCTTATGCCCGGAAGATGAGACCCTCAAACCAAAACCCGGCGTGTCCTTGCACCAGTACTGAACCCGCTCGGCGTCTTTGAAAGTTTTGTCCCCTTTTAGGGTCCTAGTTGCAGGTTTAGCCAAGGGCTTAGGTACCGCTGCTGAGCGCGCAAAACCATCTGTAAGTCGCTTTGGAATTGTGGGCATCTGGGTCCTTCGGTTGTGTTATCCGTAGGTCTCAGTATATCATTTGCGGTAAGCACCCCTGTAAGCACTTTTTGTCAAAACAGGTGCAAAGCACTGATGCCACGTGCAAACAAGTACTTGATTTATAAGGGTTTTTTATTTTTGCCGAATGGCAATTAACCGACTGTTAATCCGTAGGTCCCTGGTTCGAGCCCAGGTCGAGGAGCCACTTAAGCTATTGATTTACATAATAAAATTTAGAAATCCTACTTTACAAATCTTTCTTTTGTTAGTTTGAGTAGGCGCCTGCGTAGGCACAAATAGATAGATCGAGTGCCCTTCTCTACCCGCATAAGTACAAAATGTTTGCCCTGCTCTAGGAAGGTGCTGGACTTTAGGGCACTAGCAGCCACAGTGGGCGTAGATCGTTCTTAACAAATTGGCGTACAAAGGTACAGCTATACACATTTTGAAAACGCTTGCTGGTCACCGTAGCATCAGCACCGCCGGCGCTTTCAAAACCAACTGTAAACCCTTTCTACCAATCGCAAACACGGCAAATGGAATTGATGTAAATTTATAACGTGGAAGATAAACCTCAAAAAAATACATGAACAACATTGACCCAACTCGCTGCCCCATCTGCCATGAACCTAATGTTTGTGCAGTGGAAAAGGCAAAATTACCAGGCACAAAACCTGAGCGCTGTTGGTGCCTGGATGCTGTTTTCACGACAGATGTGATGAATAAAGTACCTGAAGTAGCCAGAGGTAAGGCCTGCATTTGTGCCAAATGTTCAAATGAAGTGGCTTGATTTGCTGAAATCAGCTTAGTAGCCCTCATCTATGAACCATCCATTAACTGTGAATCCACGAATCGGCTTTAAAACTGATGATGGATATGAACTTCACCTAAAGAGAAACTGCTCAATTTCTCCGATGCTTTTGGCGATTATTTTTATTTTTTTGGGATTAATTTCCATCATCATAGGAATTAGTTTTTACTTCATCGGCGCGACTTTGATCCTTCCATTTTCATTTCTAGAAGTTTTTGCATTAGTCGCAGCCTATTTTTACAATGCCTTACATGCGAATGACTATGAGCGCCTTAGAGTAGATAATAAAAATGTATATTTTGAGTCCCAGTTTGGACTCAAAAAGCGTGAAGAAGTTTTTACAAAAAGCCTGGCACGCATACTACCCAGTGAACACAACAATTTAATCAACTTATCACAAGGGCAAAGAAATATTTTTATTGGTAAATACATCCACAGCACCATGAGATCATTACTTGAGATTGAGATCAAACAAGCGCTAAAAAGTTGATAAATATTCATATGCCAATTGCAGCCCATTCACTGATTAGCTACTGGTAGACCTTATAAGTATCAAAAAATTTTGGATAGTGTGGTCTTGTTATCAGCGGTTAGATTTCTTTTGTAGATCAAGTGCCGACGCTTTGTTTTTACAACCAGTTGGCTCTTTCAATTGACAAGCTTTTTCAAAATAAATTGCCGCCAGAGCGTAGTCTCTTTCTACCCCTTCACCGTACAAAATACCGAGGTTGTTGCAAGCTAACGAATAACCAGCGTCACAAGATTGCTTGTAGTAGTCCGAAGCCTTGGCGTTGCTTTGTACTGAGGCATCTCCAGTCTCGTAGATCGTTGCCAAATTAAAGCAGGCTTCACTCTCTCTCTGTTAGCACAAGCTTGACCATAAAAGCTAATCATCTTAGCAACCAATCCGCCGTACCAAATGACTTTCTCGGCAGGCTCATTTCTTAAAAAATGGCCTGAGGGTGTTGTAACTATTTCTGCTCTGACAAACGAAATAATGATAATTCCAAGCAAAAATGTTGCTATTTTTTTAGTAGTCATATTTAAGAAACCGCTTTCAATTAATTCGAATCTTCTGCAGCAGCGGACGCAACAGTGCATTACGTTGCTCAGATTGATTGGGCGTGGCTAAGGTTTTGCAGGTGATTCCATAGTCCAACCTCGTTTAGCCCATTCGCTCATTCCGCCACGAACATACTCCACATTGGTAAATCCGCGAGAGCGAAGTTCTTTTGCAACAGCACTTGAGCGATTTTGTGTATTGCAGATTAAAAGCACGCGAGAATTAGGATTTTTAGGCAGTTCGTTAAGCCGAGACTCTAAAGTGCTCATAGGAATTAACTTCATCCCTTTGGCTACGCCGGTAGCATGCTCATCGGGTTCGCGAATATCTAAGACAGTCACGCTGCTATTGCCAACCAATGAACGTGCCTCGTCCAAGCTGACTTGTGCATGAGAAACACTAACCAAGAATAACAATAAATAGATGGAAATTAGTTTCATGTTTTTTAGATAAAAAGCAAATAATGAAGGCGTCAGGGTGACTTTTTTGCACTCAAATTTCATCAAGTTACCTTCCGTATATTACACGTTAGAAGGCGTCAGTCAAAGAAGCTTTGAGTGAACCTTTACCAAGGTATTTCATTACCCATATAGTCTATAAAGTGGGCTCCCGATTTAACAGAGAGATTTTTCAAAGCCGTGAGCATTCCAAGTACTGAAGTATGTGGCTCCAACAGTGTAGTTTGAGAGCCAACAAAAGGGCTGGATAGTTTCGACCTGACTGTCCCAGGCTGAAGAGCCACCACACGTAAATTTATATTTTTACGTTGAAGTTCTATGGCTGCTGTTTGAAGCATCATATTTAAGGCGGCTTTTGACGCACGATATCCATACCATCCACCTTTTTTATTGTCAGAGATACTTCCAACACGAGCTGAAAGCTTGGCATACGTTGATGCTCCTTTGGCAAGCAGTGGAGAAAAGTGGCGAAGCACTAAGGCGGGGCCGATAGCATTAACTAAAAATGCCTTCGTTAAATGCTCGTGGTTCAGGCTGTTGAGTGACTTCTCTGGCCCAACGCCATCTATTTCAAGTGCACCCGTGGCATCAATGATGATTTCAAAAGGCCCCATAGAACTGCACATCAATGCTTGAGCATGAATAGATTCTGCATTTAGCAAATCAAAGCCGCTGCTGGAGTGGCGAGACACTACCTCTACATAGGTGCAATTGGGGTCAGAACGAAACGCGTCTACAAATGCAGCACCAAGAGCACCATTTGAGCCAATGACAAGTGCCTTGTACTGGTCTGATGAAAAAAGTGGGAAGTTTTCAGCCATCGTTACACGGTTCACCATTTCTATCTTCGTGTCGTCAATCGTTCACGTTCTTCGTCCGTGTATTCATCACAACGGCTTGATCGGTCAGGTGCTCTTAAATAATCGACACCCGATCTTACCGGATTGATCATTTGGTAATGACGAAAGGTCAACCAGGTCACAAAAACCATTGTGATCAAAGCTACATGACCAAGCATGTTGTAGCCAATGACCAGTAGCTCTCCGAAGTAAATGCCAAAAGCCAAGCACCAGAAACAACTGAGCAAGATCATCGCCAGGTACTTGCTTTGATCAGGAATGGCTTTGAGCGCATTCCGATCGATATGCAGAAGATCCCGATAAGCTAGAAATAAAGTCCGAATAAATTTCAGTAAACCAAACATTTTGAAGCCTGTAAAAAATAAAAATGGCACCAGCCGAGGCTGATGCCATTTAAAGAGCTCTTTATCCAGCAGCTCAACTAATTGAATCTAAATTAGGCAGGAATCAAAACTGCATCAATTACATGGATCACGCCGTTTGTGCATTCAATGTCTGTTGCAGTGACATTGATTCCGTCGTTTAACTGAACACCATTTGAGGTGCTGACCTTGACTGAAGCGCCGTTGAGCGTTGCAGCACTTTGACCGTTCATTTTCACCACATCCGCTGCCATGACCTTGCCAGCAACTACGTGGTAGGTAAGTATGGATGTGAGTTTTGGAATATCTGCCAGCAATGCCTCCACCGTGCCAGCAGGCAGCTTTGCAAAAGCATCATCACTTGGAGCGAACACAGTGAATGGTCCAGCGCCCTTGAGCGTGTCAATCAGTCCAGCTGCTGTGACTGCAGCGGCCAAGGTTTTGAAAGTACCAGCCGCTACTGCGGTATCAACGATATCGTGCATAAAAATTCCTTGTTATTTAAAAGATTTCGATTTCATACGGGAACAATAAGCCAGGCTTTCGCCAAGCGACTGGGCATTCGTATCATCGAATTGGGGGGTTTAATAAAAAACTGAGATAGATAACAAGCAGTTTTATTGGCTTGTTTGAGGCAGGATTTACAGACCTGCCTCAACGCTTTGCTTTACTTGGGCATGATCACGGTGTCGATCACGTGAATCACACCATTGTCGGCCACGATGTCGGTCTTGATAACTTTAGCCTTGTTAACCATGACTCCACCCTTGGTCGTGACAGTGATGTCAGAACCTTGGACAGTCTTGACTTTGCCGGCCTTAACATCAGCTGCCATGACTTTGCCAGGAACAACGTGGTAAGTCAGAACCGCTGTGAGCTTTGCCTTGTCTTTTAACAACGCTTCCAAATCAGCCTTGGGAATCTTTGCGAATGCCTCGTCTGTTGGAGCGAATACTGTAAATGGGCCCTTACCTTTGAGCGTCTCGACCAAGCCAGCAGCGCCAAGAGCTGTAGCCAATGTTTTGAAGCTGCCAGCATCCACAGCAGTATCCACAATGTCCTTAGCCTGGGCAGACATAACCAAAGCAGTAGCCAACAAAGTTGCAATGAGAGATTTTTTCATCATCCATTAAATCCAAAATATTGAAGCCGCTGAATATGCAACGGTTAGCTAATGTGCACTACTTGTGTGTAAATTTGAAGTCAAGGGTCTTTCGCGGTTGCTTATGGCACTAACCACCTCACCAGGCCAGAAGGCGTGAGCCTAGCCCGACGATGCCCGTCTTTGCTCAATGCCAGCCAGTCCATTGAAATAACTTGAAAATTCAGGATCGCTAAATGGTGAACTCGAAGAGAATCTACTGCGATTTTCGATAAATGTTGATTGGTTGATTGAATTTGACCAGGTGGCACCTCAGACAGATAGTCAGCTGCAGCGCGTGATTGCCTCAAGTGATTCCACGCAACATTGACTTGATCGCCTTCAAATTCAACACTTGCGTGCGCTGAAACGCGTAATTGCCAATTAAGTCGTTTGCTCCAAAAAGTTAGCTGAGCCAAAGGCTGTGCAACAAGCTCTACACATTTTGGAGAACGCGCATCGCTATAGACACGCAATCTACAAAGAGCTGCATCGGCATGCCTCAGAACTACCGTGCGTGCTTGCGGCCCCATATGATCTACTCCCTGTGTGGCCAGAACAGGCGTGCGCCATTCATGGTGCTTATCATCTGGTGCTCGCGTAAGTTCACGCCACAAACGCGCAGTTAAATTGTCCGTGGATATTTCCATATTTTCTTGTTCTATAAAAGTTTAGTTACCTGAGTTGTCATACCTGACAGCAGGCGGCTCTGAACAGATTTAAAACATTCCTTTGTTTCGGCTGCGCCTGGTTGGAGGATTGAAGTCGCTTGGCTTGTCCTGAATCCACTTAATGAATCTTGCCACCTCCGGATGTGCACGCAGCGCATGCATGCTTGGATAATTCTTTTCTAACTCTGTTTCTGTAAACAAAGCATGAACTTGCTTATGGCAAGCACGATGCAGAAAAACTGTGACTACTCCACCTCGTGATTTAGGAGTCAAATGATGGGCGTCACGAAGATCGGGTGGGATGGGTCGATCACAAAGATTGCAAATACTTAGTTCAGCTGGCTTTATTGACTCAGTTTGCGACCGCGCTGCAGACTGCAACCTTTTGATTCGTCCAATAACCATTAATATGGTTCCTTGAAAGCAGGAATGTCACTGAACCAAGTGAACCAAAATCATGCCAGACAAAAAGATATGTATCAAAGTCAAGACAACAGATAAACCGTGCAGCCAAACAAAGCGTTTTCTGAGCGCCATATCAGTAGCGTGGTTTATCGCTGGCATCAACAATTGTCGAGCAGCAACGGCTGTGAACATGACAAAAGCCATCAATGCCGTACTGAATAAATCCGATGTCCAAGATAGCGCAATGACCAATCCCGACGAAATAATCACAAACAGGTAAAAAGGTGGAAATGCTTTTCGTATGAGCATACGAGCATCGTGCTGAGGTAGATACCTAAACAGAAAAGCTGCAAAAGCAACCGAAAAAAGAAACATTCCGCCAAACAATAAAGCTACAAGCAAAAGAGTTGCCGTTGGCAAGTAAACACCTATCATTTCAAACTCCTTCTATTAAGCAGTCTTGGTTTTATCAAGTCTAAGTGCATTGGTTGCAATTTCGTCAAGCGACAGCTGAATGCCAAGTGATCCGCCACCCAAGCGAACTGGTGACTTTTTCAGCGTGATCTCGATCCGCTGGATAGCGGTGTAAGCTGCACATGCAGTTGCAATAAGCGTGATGAGTCGTTCCTGCGTCTCGTAATGCCCGTTCGCTAAACGTTCTATTTCCATAACTAATGGGTCATAGTCAAACACATTTGCCATGTCATCGTGTGAAATAACAACTTGATTCAATGCTATTCCAAGTCTCAAGTCGAGCAAATGAATATCTGGCCTGGTTTCATTGGGTCCGTAAGTACCTATGTCAGCATGGAGCTGCAGGTCTCGTAACTCAATGAATGCTGAGCTGTCTTGCCTCATAAAGCAACTTTTTGAGTGATAAATTTCATGAGACTTTCGCTAGAGTCCTCAATTAAATCAAAAAGAATTTTGAATTGAGCTTTTTTCATTTTGATCTTTGTATGGGGGCAACGTTTAACTGATTTAGTCAGTCGAGATCTCTGGCAACACGAAAACCACTAGTGCTGAAGCGATAGTACGTTGGATGAGTTCCATCTCGAACAGTAACTCGTAAATTCTGAGGATCATCACCCCAAGCGCCTCCGCGCAAAACACGCAAAGAACAGTTCCCACTCAACCAAGCGCTACCATCGGCTGGCGCATTCTGATAAGTGCTCTGCCAACAATCCTCTGTCCATTCCGCAATATTTCCAATCATGTCGTGCAGACCAAATTGATTTGGTTTTTTTAAGCCTACAGCTTTTGTACTGGTGGCATTATTCTTCGACCATACGTATTCATCTATTTGGTTGACAGCATCTCCCCAAGGATATTTGGCTGTACTGCCAGCACGGGCGGCATACTCCCATTCGGCTTCAGAAGGTAATCTGTATTTTTTGCCAGTTTTTTGGCTAAGCTTTTTGACGTAGAGCTGCGCATCATTCCATGAAATATTTTCAACAGGATGCGTAGGACCCTTTTTCAAACTTGGATCAGTGCCCATGAGTGCATTCCACTCTGACTGTGTGACTTCAAATTTGCCAAGTGCAAATGATTGGATGTTGACTGAGTGATGAGGTTTTTCATCAGCTAGTAGATCTGGATTCGCTAAAGACATTGGTTCATCTAAATCAGAACTGCCCATATAAAAACTACCAGTTTTTAAAGTCACCATTTCCGGACAAACTGAGCAATCAGCAAATGCCCAGCTTTGGCTTGTCGAAGCACTTAACAGTACAAACAAATAAATTCTCATGATTTTGGAGTGACTGACGAATGATTCAATATCGATTTTGCTTTTGAACTGCAACTGCCCAATTACCTCTGAGTGCAAAGTAAAGTCCCCCAACCCAAAGTGATAAGTGAAGATAGTCGTTCAATACAAATTGGACCAAGCTTTCGGGTTTGATGACCACCCAGATAACGCCCGTGATGACACAGCACATCGTTATCCCGCTGAATCTGGTGAGCAAGTCCCCCAACTCAGCAATGAGAGGAATTTCTCTGATGCGCGGCAGCGTTGGCAACGCACCAACCAGAAGTCCAATGCCAGCTGCAACCTCTCCATAGCAAACGAACCACCACACAAGATAAGGTATCCCAAAAGCACCTCCAGCAGCAGCATCTACGGGAAACTTACTTAATCCCTGTTGAATAAACACAATAGCTAAAGGAATTCGAAGCAGTATGTGGCTCATACTGAAATCTGGCAAGGAAGCCCAATAATTTTTGAGTTTCGAAATTAACATTTATCTCTCCTTGCTTAAATTAAATTTGATCGACCTAATTGTTCACTTGCTAAAAATCCATTGCACATCTAAACGCTCGATAAAAATGTATCAACAAACCATGCGGGTCAGTCCCAACGAGCGGCCCAGCGCTGAAGTAGCGGCCGCCACCTTAAAAACAGCCGGTACATTCGCTCCATTACCCAACTTGCCCCCGGAAGGCGTCCAGCCGAGGCAAGCCAGCGCCAGCCTGGTAGTGCGGCCCATAAGGCCAAAAATGCTTGAGCGCCACTGAGCAGCTGCCCGTCAGGGCCTTGCACGTGAAAGCGCGCCAGTAACTGTTCGCGCGTAGTGCCGGCTGGTAGCGGAACTGCCGCATTACTGATATCGGCAAAACTCAAAGGTGAGTCTGGTTGAAGCGGTTGCAAGTCACGATAGACGGCGATTTCTCGCCTGCACAACGGACAAGAACCATCGTAGAGAACGGTCAGTGCCGCAGCGCAATAGCTTGTATTTGTTTGGTTCGTGTCTGTCATATTTCGATCCATGGCGGTCATAAGTTTGCGGCTCAAATGAACCGAATCAAAGAAACAGCAGCTTTTGAGCCTGCGCCCACCATGGCGCACCAGCCGCGCAGCAGCCAAGCTGGTTGACCAAGGCCCCGTGCGGCAGCTGCTTCATCTCGATGAGCGACCTCGTCAGCTTGGCAATCAAGCAAGTTCTGGCGCAAATCACTGAGTGCAGGTTGCGAGGCCAGAGCAAGAATCTGCTCCTCGTAGTGGTGATCGACGAAGGTTTCTACCGCCTCGATCGTTGCGTAAACCGCCCTAGGGCCAAACAGCGCAGGCAGAGCGCCGGTGAGAAATCCGGCAAGCCGCCAGATCGGCAATAGGCGACTGTGTCGCGACGAAGGTAGCCAAGCCGAAATGAGGCGAAGATGCTTCTGCTCTGTGAGAAGGTGGTGCTCAGCAAAGGACCTTAGCGCAGGATCTCGCGCGAATCGCAGCAATCCTTGGTAAATGCAGACCGCGCCAACCTCGCCTGCGTGATCGGTCCGCAGATCAGCACACACCCAAGCGGGAAGCTGATCCCCAGGGGCGAACTGCGTACAAGCTGATTGAACACTGAGCAATTCGCCTTCGACGGCTAAAGGCGCATTAAACAATTAGATTCCCAAGATTTTTTTTGCTTCGCCAAGCGCTTTCATGGATTCATCATGCTTGCCAGCTTTATGGAATTTTTCGCCATCATCCCGCAGTGCCTTGACCTTCGCTGAATCTGCGTCTGACAGTTTTGCACTTGTCAACTTTGCATCAATAGCTTTGATTTCATTCGGGCAGTTGTGAGCAAATGCCGTGCAGGCAACAAAAGCCAGTGATACGAGTACAAATTTTTTCATCATTTTTCCTTTATTAAAGTTAACACCATCAATCTCAAAAAGCTTCGTCTTCGCTTTTCAAGTCTTCATTGATATAGAAAATTCGTTCTGGATTGATCTTGTCGTCGTAGTAAATCTGGTTTCTGATGATGTCATTGGCAACACCCACAAATCTTTCTATTTCATGGTTTTTATCCACAGTGAAATTCGCAAAAGTAAGCCAGTTCTCTTTGATGACTTTTTGTACTTTCTTCAGTATCGGGATCAATTGCTTCTCGTCCTCTATGCAGTGGATCCACTGCCAGGCCATACCCAAAGGAACGCCATTGCCTAACTCAGATCGGTTAAGCAACATATAACTAACTTTCATTTTGACTCCTTTTTTATTGGCTCAAAACATAAACAAATCAAACATCAATTTAGCATAAATTAGACAATACCTGCAGTATTCAGATGCCGAGCACGGTTAAATCTATCCAAAACCTGTTCAATTCTTTATTCCAAACCTCAAACGAGTACTCCCTATATCATTCATCAAGTTGGTTAAACACAAGGCATTAACGGTCGGTGACATATCCCTTGTGATTCAAAGGAGCACCCATGGCTAAAGTCCCAAGGTGATGTGGTAATAATGTCCTTCAAAAAACAAAAAACACGATTGATTGTGCTGTCCATAATTTTGATAGCAGTGGTAGCTTCCCACATCAACTGGATTGAAGACGACTTGGGCTACCTACTCACTATCGACGGCAAGCCCATAGATTTGATCGGTAATATAAAAAATAAAGTAACTACTGCGACTAGAAATTGCGAAAGTGTTGTGAGAGTTTTGCCAGCACAACAAAAGTATCAAATAGCCCAAACCTTGATAAACGACTACAGCCCTCCTGACTCCAGTCAAGCTCAAATAGCAAGTGTTTGGTCTAAGGATTCTTGGCTTTTGGTGGAAGTTGAGTTCAAAAAACTCTTACCGGCGGTAGTACTGATTCAAAACGCAAATTCAGCACCGTTTATCCTTGCTGAAGGAATTTGGAGCGGCTACACCAACCCACACAAGTCAGCGCCTTTCATTCGCGACTATCTGTCTAATCAAGTTGAAGCTGTCCCTGCGCAGCTCCTCAACTGTTTTGATCCCCAATCAAAATCGTTCAATTAAAACTTACTCGTCATGCAAAAAAATCTATCCTCACCGACTTTGACCGCAAGAGCTATTGGCTATGGAGGCCTTATTCCCTTCATTGGGCTGTCTGCCATGTCGTTTTTATGGCGTGACATCCATCATTCAGCCATTTTGTTCAGCTTGCTGGCTTATGGCGCAACCATCATCAGTTTCTTGGGCGCTATCCATTGGGGACTGGCCATGCGGGAGGAACATCAAGATCGCATTGCCATTATTTGGGGTGTGGTTCCAAGCCTTGTAGCCTGGAGCAGTTTGATTGTTGACACCCATTTGGGGCTTGCAATCCAATTCATCACACTGTGGGTTTGTTTTTTTGTTGACTACAAACGTTACCCGCAATATGGTGTGTCTAAATGGTTGAGCATGCGGCTCCGACTGACAGTCATAGCTGGTGTTTGCTTAGTTTTGCCGGTTCTAATGCAAATAACCTCTGAACAATCTATGCTTATTGTTTATTGAAAATGAGTTGCTTACTGGTCTGTAGCAAGGCTTCACATTGGACGAGATCCCCGTTCATATCTAACAAGTAGCATCTGAAGTGTGGCTATTACAAGACCTTTGACATGATTTTCAAATTTTTGGCTGCTGACATAAACAAGTTAGGTGTCCGAGCATGGAGTCTAACTTTTAGGAAACTTAGTTCGAGCCCCAAGTCTGGCCTTGAACTTTCACCTGCATAATGACGCATACAATCGCAAATTTGCGTGTTTTGGCTAGAAAGTTACATTATGTAACTTTTGGGGTTATTACACGAAATATTACACGTTTATCAAAAACTCGTATAAGTCGTTGATTTATAATGGTTTTTGAAGAGCCTGGCTTTCTGTTAATCCGTAGGTCCCTGGTTCGAGCCCAGGTCGAGGAGCCACCACATAAAGCCCTTGTAAGTAGTTGCAAGGGCTTTTGTTTTATCGTCTGCAGTTATGGTTTCAAACCACTTTGTCTGTGATGGTTTGAGGATAAGGTTGCGTTTCCTGAAATGAAAGACGCTGCTCCAGTGTGGCCGAGTAATTGGCTAAGTCGGGGTACAAGGCCTGCCAGTCAAACTCTTTGAAACGCACTTTCAAGTACCCAAGCGCTGAACCTATGGCGATATCAGCCAATCCGAAATTATTACCCACGGCAAATTGACGTTGCTCGACCAGTCGCGCTAACTCACTAACCCCTGCCTCTATCTTGTGCACTTGCCGAGCCGTCCATTCAGCACTTGCGTTGTCGCCACGCATGCGCTCGAAAAACACCAATACCACAGCATCGCAAACGCCGTCAGCCAAAACTTCCAACTTTTTCGCCGTTAGTCTCTCAGGTACTTCGCTAAACAACAGTGGCGTTTGGGGATAGGTCAATTCCAAATATTCCAAAATGAACCGCGAGTCATAGACGCTACTGCCATCTTCAAGAATCAGCACGGGCAGTTTGGCAAGAGGGTTGTGCTGTTCAGTAATGGCGCCTTGATTCCATGGGACTTCAGTGATTAAGTCGAACGGGATATTTTTTTCTGCCAGTGCAATCCTTACCTTTCGGGCGTAGGGACTGGGTGTAGCGCTAATGAGTCTGAGCATGAAAATATCCTTTGGGCAATTCGATCAAGCCGCTGGAAAAAAAGTAATTTACAGTTTTGGACAATTACACGATCAATAAATGTATTTTTTGACTGCAGCTTCGTCCCACTCTATACCGTTACCAAGCCTGTCCGGCACGACAGCATGACCGTCTGTCACTTGGAATGGCTCTGCGATGATCGGGTTGCCCCAGTCGCGGTACTCCAACCAGTCGGCAGACTCACTCGCGCGTAACAAATGCGCAGAAACTTCCGGGTACAAATGACTAGACAGTGGCAAACCCGCTGCGCCCGCAATGGCCGCAGCCCGCATCCAACCGGTGACACCACCTATGCGCATCAAATCCGGCATGTAAACATCGGCGGCTTTCGCCTGTACCGCGTCGAAAAACGAGCGCGGTCCGTAAATGTTTTCGCCAATCGAAATCGGGGTTTTCAATTCACGGGCCAACTGCGCACTTTGCGCGTAGTTGTCGAACACCACAGGTTCTTCAAACCAATACAGTCCTTGGTCATCCAAGCCATGCATTCGCAGCAAAGCGTCTTGCAAGGTTTGACCTTGGTTGAAATCGCTCATCAATTGAATATGGTTACCGACCGCTTGTCGCACCGAATTGATAGCCTTGATATCGTCTTCCAACTGCGGTCGTCCCAAGCGAATTTTGATGGCGCTGAAGTTACCCTCCTCCACCAGACTGCGGGCTTCCTCAGCCAATTTTTCTTG
This sequence comes from Comamonadaceae bacterium, assembly GCA_027488735.1. Lineage (GTDB taxonomy): Bacteria > Pseudomonadota > Gammaproteobacteria > Burkholderiales > Burkholderiaceae_C > Limnohabitans. Next base: position 117,173 of record JAIYBB010000012.1, read on the forward strand.
CGGTATCAGCCACAAACCATTGGTGTTGTAGGTGCGGATTTTTCCCACACTGCCACCCAACATGGCGGCCAAGGGTAATCCTGCGGCTTTGGCCAATGCATCCCAGATGGCCATGTCCAAACCCGCAGCGGCAATCACACTCACGCCTTGTCTTCCAAGCAAATGCATGGTTCCGATCACATCGCGGTACATGTCAAGCGGTGCCAAGGTGCGGCCTTTGAACGCATCGGCCATGTCTTGGATCATCGGTCCCACATACCGAACAGCATTCTTCAAATAAGGTTCCAAATAGCTGCGTCCGATCACACCTTCTTTGGTGTGCACATCGATCAAAATGAAGGGCCATTCGGGGTAGGTACCCACCTTGGCCTCGACGGGACGACGCAGGGGAATGGCAACAGCCCGAACGGTCACACGCTCAAAGGTCAGTTTCTCAAAAGCTTTCATATAAATACCTCGGTAAACATGTCGCGATTCAAGCCGCCATGGCTTGTCAGCGTGGGTGATAGAGCCGCTCAAGTTGTTGTAACTTCTGACGGCACTTTGCAACTGTAGCCAATTTCACGTGATATTGAAGCTCGGCTAAAACATGCCGTTCTCATGGCGGGCTTCGGCAGGGACAACTTGCAAAACATCCCAGTGTTCAATGATTTTCCCGACTGCATCGAAGCGGAAGATGTCGATGCCGGCCCAGTCCTTGTTCGCATCGGTAGGCCAAACTTGATGACAATGAAGTACCACCAAGTTACCTTCTGCCACGGTTCGCTTGAAGGTAACCGACTTCCCGGGGTACTCTCGCGCCATTCGCTCGAAGTATTCGATGAATGAGTCCTTACCGTCAGCGACATGAGGATTGTGCTGGGTGTAGCTGGCCCCAACGTATTTCTCGACGGCCTCGCGCGGCTTGCAGTCATTGAACATCAATTCGTAAAACGCTATCGCGTTGCGGCGATTGTCTTCTTGGGTAGATCGCATGGAACTTCCTGAATGCTTCGGTTGAGGGAAACGGGTGACTTGGACGCCTAACGTTTGAGCTAAGCCGGCGCCAACGGCAGGCTGAGCCCGAGCCGATGAAATGTACAGCGTACCAGTGGCTTGGACCTGTCAGCCTCCCGTTGTGCATCACCGCAAAGTGAGGGGTTAAGCCCCATGCGTTATGAAGACATCGCAATAACAAGGGTCGCCCGCGAGGGAGTCAAACAATCAGCATTTCAAAGTTGGCAAACCCATCTCTCAGCTGTTTGACTTCGGCTAAAGTGTTTGGTTTAAATTCCAAGAATCAACTACTCAAGGGGGTTTGATGCAATTTGTGACCAAGAAAGTACATGACCATGAGTGAGCAAGCCCTGAACGTACTTGGAACTGAATTAATTCCATGCTCTTATGACCCACTTACCGGATTCTTCAGAGATGGCTGCTGCAAGACTGACCATCAGGACCATGGTAGTCATGTCGTTTGCGCACGTATCACGCAGGATTTTTTGGATTTCACCCTCAAGCAGGGTAACGACTTGGTGACCCCAAGACCTGAATACAGATTCAAAGGACTCAAAGATGGCGACAAGTGGTGCTTGTGCGCCTTGCGCTGGAAAGAAGCTTTTGCGGCGGGTGTGGCACCCCCTGTGATTTTGCAGAGCACGCACCAAAAGGCCCTTGAATTTGTCACGCTGGATCAATTGAGATCAAGTCACTGATTTTTCATTGCTATGCTCAAAGAACGCTACTAAGTCTATGTCATTAAGTGTTCACACATAAACGATAAAACCTCGAATGCAATATAGGAGGTTGAACATGGACAACTCGGCTTCATCCATTGAACTGCTTGCGCGACTCTTCAACCACTCATTACGCAAAAGGGGCTTCACAAGAACCATCCACAAAGCAATGAACCCTAGTGAATGCAGTGGAATTATTCATCTAGATGTGGGTGTGTTGGGTTTGGTCGTTGCCGGCGAACTGACGCTTGAATTTTATGAAGCAAGTCAAAGCTTGGGCATTGGCGAAGAGTTCACACTTCCTGCCAATACCTATTTCCAAGTTACGGCAGGAGATGATGGGGCGCAGCTTCTTCTTGCAAAGAAGAGAACACACTTGGCAAAAACTACAGAATCACTTGAACCGGTCTGATCAAACATTAACCAAAGGAGCTTGTCAATGGAACACGAATCTAACGAGAACTTTTCTGAATTAATTGAAGAGTACCAAGAAGAATTTGAAACACCCGGTGAATTGCACAGAATGGCAGCCTATCACTTGATGCAGGCATCAAGGCAGCACGAGTTAGCAGCACAAGCCTTTGAAAATGACGATCAAATTACCTGCGATCTTCATTCTCTTCGTGCATACAAACATGAACTCAACGGAAGGCAGTATTCTGAAATGGCCATGATGGATGCCGACGATATCGATGATATCGAGGACCTTGAAGCTATGAAGGCTTAGACATCCATTTTTTTCCTAATTCAATGAAGCGAGACATCAAATTGAATCAGTTGTTGAGTCCCATCAACCAAAAGAAAATTGATGATTTGTGTCAATCGATCAGTGAAAAATGTGATGACCGCTTGGGTTGGGAGCAATTAACCCAGCTGAGCGGCTTCACTCACAAAGAGTTGATTGCTCTTTTTCAACTGTACAAACAAACCACGCCTATGGCATTCATTAAAAGCGCTAGGCAACTGAGAAGAATTGAATCGACAATCTTTCTACAGGATCAACTTTTCCCAAAATTCATAAAAAATAATGACGCGTCATGATGAGGAATTTGATCAAAACAAAAGAATGTGCCACCAAGAGTTTTAACTAAAACCAGACATACGCCTGCCATAAAAAAATCTTCTAATGTGAAGTGTCTTTTGAAAAGAACTTCCATGTTTGTAGAGTCAGTCAGTTCAGAATTCCACCTAATCAACGATGGTGGTCTCAATCGCAAGGTAGCTTATTCACGATTAGGTGAATTTAATGCAAAACATATTTTTTTATGCTTGCCAGGATTGTTAGAGACGCGTGAAAGTTTTCATCCTTTGCTCGCCATGGTTGAGCAATTTGATGATTGCTGCTGGATAAGTATCGACTACTGTGGCAGAGGTAATTCAGATCAACTACCTGCTTATGAGAAATATTCATTCTCAAAATATCTTGCTGATACAGAGGATCTGATTGAAACTTTGATTCAGTCCCAAAAACCTAATTCCAATCAAAAATTCCATCTGATCGGAACCAGTATGGGAGGTATTTTGGCAATGTACCTTGTGAATCGCCTAAAACACAAAGTAGATAGTGTTGTACTCAACGATATTGGGTTTTATCTGCACTGGTCGGCATTGATGTCTCTTTACCAAAACATCAAAATTTCAGATAACCAAATGATTGAATTAAATGTAGATGCAAGAGCGATCGAGGACGTACAAAGAAGTTCACACTTTGATTTGCACTATGAATTCGATCTGCTTGGAATGCGGTTTCACTCACTCATTCAAGATTTTAATGGTCAGGTTTTTTTGCTGCACAACGCTGAGAGTCCGATATGTTCATTGAACATAGCGAATCAATCAAAAAAGAAATTCCCAAATCTGAAGATTTGGACCCTTAATAAGTCAGGCCACCCAGCCAATTGGGAGAAAAGCTTCGCTATCAAATTGGCACAGCTGGTGAAAATCAAGCCCAAGTCAAAAGTGAAAATGGAAATTGAAGAAGAATCAAAACCGTTTGAAACTGCTCAAGAGAAAAGTACATTCAGCTTTGTCTTTGTCGATTCTTTTTTACAAACCAGCAAGGCCTACCTTGAGTCAACTGAAAAAAATCGAAACCAATGGGTTCGCCAATTGTTAGACCGCCTGAAGTTTGTGAAGAGTTCTTACTCTTGAAAAGCTGAAATATTTCAAAAAAATCGAGTTTTATATACCTAATAAATTTGTCAGCTATTTTTTTGGCTTATTCTGAGGCAGGATTTACAGTCCTGCCTCAACGCTTACCTTATTTAGGCATGATCACAGTGTCGATCACGTGAATCACACCGTTGTCGGCCACGATGTCGGTCTTGACCACTTTAGCTTTGTCAACCATGACTCCACCCTTGGTTGTGACAGTGATGTCAGAACCTTGGACAGTTTTGACTTTGCCAGCTTTTACATCGGCTGCCATGACTTTGCCAGGAACAACGTGGTAAGTCAAAACAGCTGTCAATTTGGCTTTATCTTTTAAAAGAGCTTCCAAGTCGGCTTTTGGAATCTTTGCAAAGGCTTCGTCAGTTGGTGCGAAAACAGTAAAGGGGCCTTTGCCTTTGAGCGTATCAACCAAACCAGCAGCACCCAGTGCTGTTGCCAAAGTCTTGAAAGAACCCGCGCTGACAGCTGTGTCAACAATGTCCTTGGCTTGCACTGATAGTGTCATACCAAAAGCCATGACGCTTGCAATCAAAATTTTCTTCATAGTTAAATCCATAGAATCTTTCACCCAAAATCGGGCAATTCAAGTGTGCACTTTTTAAGTGACTATTAAAATACAAGGATATTTACTTGGGCACTGACTGTTCAATATCGCCGTATAAGCCGGAGAAATAACGCCTATCTTTTTCTAAAGTCCCAAGGTGCAACCGGTCTGGGGTCTGACCACAAACCCAATTTCTGGTTCTTCGCTGCAGTTTCACTGGCGCTATAAGCATCACGATCAACGAGCGGCTGCTGGTCCTGGTATTTTTTGTAATGCCAAGCCAAACCAGCTTTGATTTGTTCATGGCAGATGTCTTGCCCATCCAGCCACACTTTGCCCAAAATGCGTCCATACTTGTCTTTCTTTATAAAAGAGACTTGTACGTTTTTGCCGTGCACCAGCTCGTAAAGCGCTTCTTTGGACTTGGCGCCGAAAGCCTGGGCTTTTTCTGGGGCGTCAATGCCTTGTAATCTGATCTTGTGCTGGGTTTTTTCAGCATCCAGAACAGTGATGGTGTCTCCATCGGCTACAGACACCACCTTTCCCTGAAGTAATTTGGATGCATTGGCCGTGAAAACCGAAAAAATCAACAAAAATGACAGCAATAACTTCATAAATGAAGTTTGCCACATTAATTAGCAATTTTGTTAATTTCAGCGACAAGTATCTGGGAACTACCCGGCCCCATCTGCCTTGTCTGCCGACATAGGAAAGCGTGAATAACTCCAGCATCATCGCCGAGGGCTTTTAAATTCGAAAAGAAGTCCCGTCACTTAGTTTGCAGTGACTCAAGCAAGCTTCACATAGTCAGGTAGTGTGATTTAATCTATTTGGACATTCTGTGACAACTTGACAAAGCTGATCAAAGTTAATTTTTAATCTTGAACTCTTGGCAATGTCATTTCCCAATTTATTTTTGATGACTCAGCCATGTACAAAAAAAGAAACTCTTTATTTGCCAACCTGACCGTATCCATGCTATTGACCACTGGATTGGCTGCCTTTGTCACAAAAACTGCTCACGCTCAAGATAATGCAGAGTTATTGGAGACAGTTATTCAAGCGCCACACCGCTCGGACGCCAACCGGGCACGTGATCAATACCGTCATCCAAAAGAGACTCTACTTTTTTTTGGCTTACAACCTAGCATGACAGTGGTAGAAATATCGCCCGCTAACGGTTGGTACACCGAAATCATTGGTCCATTCCTGAAAAAGCAAGGCCAGTTTTATGCAGCCGTTCCTGCACTTACTGAGGATATGCCAGAGGCCATGAAGCGCAGAGATGCTTCCTATCGCCAAATGTTGAAAGTAGCGCCTGAACTTTATGGCAATCCAGTCATCCATACTTATGCCGCAAGCGCGCCTGTGTTTGCTCCCAATTCAGCGGCTGATTTGGTGGTTACTTTCCGTAATGTGCACAACTGGGCCAAAGCGGGACACACTCAGCCGATGTTCAAAGGTTTTTTTAATGCCTTGAAATCAGGCGGCGTGCTTGGTGTGGTGGAGCACCGGGCAAAACCTGGAACGCCCCTTTCTCAACAAATTGAATCCGGTTATATGACCGAACAATTTGTCATTGAGTCGGCTACTGCTGCTGGCTTCAGACTAGATCGCAGCTCGGAAATCAACAGTAATCCACTTGATACGAAAGATCATCCAGGCGGTGTGTGGAATTTACTGCCTAATCTGCGAGGTGTAGCCGAAAATGACAAACCCAAGTATCGCGCCATAGGTGAATCGGATCGAATGACACTGCGATTTACAAAACCTTGATCATTCAAGCGGCGCAGATATCTGGTTAAGTAGCGCAAGTGTCAAGCGCGCTACCCTTCAATTACGTTTTTGAATTATCACCACGTGCTGCCACGGCAAGGTACTGACCGTACGCTCCCAATCTGGACTTTCAGGAGAAGCGGTGTAACCCGAACTGGAACCAGCAGTCTGAGCAAGCGTTGATCCTGTTGCCAACGATGCGGCCAACAGAATCAACATAAAACGCAATGATTGAAAGGAGTTCATGGTTTTAGGGTTTTGCCAATTCTGCGAAGTGGCATTTCATCAGGGTGGGTACAGTTTGTCAGTTTACCTATCAACTGGTTAGGCCAAATACATCCACAATGCATTATCAACAGGTCTTTGCAAATGAATGCCAGCGCGATTGAAATAAATCACCGTCATGCAGACGCTGATGCACCCGTAGCACTGGTCATTGGCAGTGGTTTTGGTGGATTAGCAGCCGCCATTCGCATGTGCGCCAAGGGTTGGCGTGTGCAAGTACTTGAAAAAATGAACACGCCAGGAGGCCGGGCCCGCGTCATTCAAACAGATGGCTACACTTTTGACGCAGGTCCAACAATCATCACCGTGCCCTTCTTGCTTGAAGAACTGTGGGCCTTGGCAGGACGTCGTTTGGCAGATGATATTGAGCTTCGCCAACTAGACCCCTTCTACAGAGTTCGATTTGCTGACGGCGATCATTTTGATTACAGCGGCGACCCCGTGAAAATGCGCAATGAAGTCTTGCGTATGGATCCAGAGGCTGGGCGCGGCTACGATGCTTTTCTGAAAGAAGCAGATCGCTGCTACGAGTTGGGCTTTGAAAACTTTGGCGCGCATGCCTTTGACAGCATTCGCGACATGCTGATGGCCTTGCCTTCGATGTCCAGACTAAGGGGTTGGCGTACCCTGTATGCCATGGTAGCCAAACATATCAAGCATCCCAAGTTGCGCCAGGTCATGAGCCTGCAGTCGCTATTGATTGGCGGCAATCCATTTTCTGTGACCTGCGTGTATTCACTCATCAATGCACTTGAAAGACGCCATGGCGTGCACTGGGCCATGGGTGGCACTGGGGCTTTGGTAAACGGCTTGGTTGGTCTGATTGAAGACATGGGCGGAAGCGTCAGAACCAACGCGCAAGTTCAACGCATCAATGTCGAGAATGGAAAAGCCTGTGGGGTGACGCTTTCGACAGGTGAAAGAATTCACGCCGATCTGGTTGTATCCAATGCCGACACGGCATGGACCTACAAATACCTTATCGAACCTCAGCACCGAAAAGTATGGACCAACGCCAAGATAGAACGTGGCAGATATTCAATGAGTTTGTTTGTTTGGTATTTTGGCACCGACAAACGATTTGACGATGTTCCCCACCACATGATGCTGCTTGGCCCGAGATACGAAGCTTTGTTAGAGGACATCTTTAACAACCACCATCTGGCCGAAGACTTCTGCCTGTACTTGCACCGCCCTACAGCGACGGATTTAAGCATGGCGCCCGCTGGGTGCGATAGCTTTTACGTTCTCGCTCCCGTGCCCCACTTGGACAGTGGTACAGATTGGAAAGTTCAAGCGGAGTCTTACCGTGCCGCGATTGCCAAGGCCTTGGAGGAAACTGTTCTTCCAAATTTGCAAGACCATCTGAGCGTCTCGTTCATGACGACCCCGCAAGATTTTCAAGATGATCTGCTTTCATACAAAGGCGCTGCCTTTGGACTTGAGCCGCTGCTGTTGCAAAGTGCGTGGTTTCGACCCCATAACCGCAGTGAAGACATTGAAAATTTGTTCATGGTGGGTGCCAGCACCCATCCAGGTGCGGGTATCCCTGGTGTCTTGATGTCCGCCAAAGCCCTAGAGACCGTCGTTCCCAATGCAGCCCTCTTCAAGCAATCCATGCAATGACAAGCACCCGTTTATTGTTGAATCAAACTTGGGCCGTTTCGCACCGTCTTTTGCTTGAGCAATGGCGACAAAAAAGAGGGCTGGTTTTCTGGGCCATTTTCCCGGCGAGCATGATGCTGCTTTTTGGTTTGGTTTATGCCAACAATATCAACATGCGGGCTGGCTTAGATGCAGCTGCTGCGGGCATATTGGTAGGTGCAGCGCTGTTTTTCAGTTGCTTGGGCGGCACTGTTGCCATCATCGCTGCTGAGCGTGAACGAGGCACCCTTTCTCGGTTGCGCACCACACCACTGCGTCCCACAGCTTATTTTTTAGGCGTTGTGCTATCTCAGTTGCTGCTGGCGTTGCTGCAAGTTTTCATGCTCTACAGTATGGCTTTATTGATAGGTGCTCAATACCACGGCAGTCTTTTGTTGGGTGGCTTGATCTTGCTACTTTGCGTGTTTTCGTATGTAGGAATGGGGTTTTTTCTGGGTGTGCGCTTTGCCAAGCGAAGCGAAGAAGTGGTGGTTGCTTTGTCCGCCATTGGGGTTCCTATCTTGGTGCTGGGCGGCACATTCTTTCCGCTTGAAATCATGCCGCAAGCCATGCAAAACCTCGCTCAACTCAACCCGATACTGCACATGAACCAAGCCTTCAAAGGTGTTGCAGCCTACGGCAAAAGCATGGTCGATATTCGCTTCGAATTGATTTTTCTTTTGGGGTTTTGTGGCCTGTGCCTGGGCTTAGGCATCCATTCTTACCAGCAACTACCAGACACGGAAAAAAACCAGTGACAGCAGCATTGGAGATCAACGAGATTCACAAGTCGTTTGGCACCCAGAAGGTCCTTGACGGCTTTAGTCTTCGGGTGGAGACCGGTGAAATTTTGGGACTGCTTGGTCCCAATGGCTGTGGCAAATCAACTGTTTTGAACATTATTTGCAAATTGTTGTTGCCGGATGCTGGCCAGATCAGTCTGATGGGCCAACCACTCAATCAAATGAATGACAAAGACCGTTCGTTGATTGGATTTTGCACACAACGCAGTGCGCTTTACCCAGATTTATACCCTGCAGAGAATCTTCATTTTTTTGGACGAATTCACGGTCTTTCAGATAAAGAGTGTCAGCATCGCGTTGGTGAACTGATGCGCACGTTTTCATTGAATACTTTTGCGAACACACGCGTTGGACAGCTTTCTGGTGGTTCGCAACAGCGTTTGCACTTGGCCGTTGCTTTGATTCACCAACCCTCACTGTTGGTGCTCGACGAGCCCACAGCAGCTGTTGACGTCGAAGCACGGATGGACCTTTGGCGGCTGATCGAGGATTTGCGTGATCGTGGGACGACGATTCTGTTGACCAGCCATCATCTTGCAGAAGCAGAACGGCTTTGCAACAAAGTGGCCCTCATGCGTAACGGCAAAGTGGTGGCCAACGGCAGCGTAGCCGACTTGCTTCTTCGCATGCCTGGCCAGGCGGTGGCCAAGGTTCAATCCGAGGATCATCAAACCATCACTCAACGTGCGATGTTGCGGGGTTGGACTGTTCGACAACACGCTGGTCACATCAAACTCTTTCTGCCGGAAAACTTGAGCTTGCGTGACATCATCGAGGCGCTGGACGGTGCCAAGCTGACTTCACTGAGCGTACAGCCTGTCAACTTGGATGATGCCTACCTTGAGCTCACGGGTGAAGATGAGATGATGATTACCTGATATCGAAAAATTCAGCCTCCAATGAAAATGCGACACGGCAAGCTTGCCTAATTAGCAGTTACAAAATCTATACATGCCAAAACTCTCCCACATCCAAGCAATTACCTTAGACCTCGACGACACACTGTGGCCCGTTGCACCCACCATAGCGGGCGCTGAACAAGATTTGCTCCATTGGCTACTTGTCAACACGCCCAACACCGCCAAGTTAACCCAGAAAACAGACATCAAACAAGCGATCCGCCAAAGCGTGGTGGCGAGACATTCCGAAAAAATGCATGACTTGGGCTTTTTACGGCGTGAGGTGATTCGTGAAACCATGCGCCAAGCGGGCGATGATCCTCAATTAGCCGACGAGGCATATGCAGTCTTTGACACTGCAAGGCAACGTGTGACGCTCTATGAAGGAGTCAAAGAGGCTTTGGCCTACCTAGCAACCAAGTTTCGCCTGGTCGCGATTTCTAATGGCACTGCTGATGTATTTGTCACGCCCGCAGCCCCATACTTTCACGCGGCCTTCAAAGCACATGAAGTGGGTGTTGCCAAACCGGATGCAAAAATTTACCAAGCAGCCACCTCGTATTTGGCGCTAGACGCCGACCAAGTCCTGCACGTAGGCGATGATGCCCATACCGATGCTTGGGGTGCGCGTGAGGCAGGCTTGCATACGGTATGGATCAATCCACAAGACCATCCTTGGACGCACAACTCACCGCAGCCTTGGACAATCAGGCACCTGTCTGAGGTGGCGGACCACTTTCAAAACTGAGCGGACAACGCCCTTGAAGCTGCGCGGTGTTTCATTGGCTGAGCATGCGATTTAAGTACCCGTGCTGTCAATGCAAGTGAATGGCAAACACCGTTAAGCTTTGCGTTCCCAAACCTCTCTCTCAATAGGAACAATACATGGCCATCTCATGGTTAACCGCCCTCAAGGTCGTCCCTTGGGATAAGGTGCTAGAACACGCGCCAGGGGTGCTGGCCAAAGCGCGCGGCTTCATCGACAAGCACCGTACTGGCGGGGCAGACGCTCCCTCAGAATTGGCGCAACTGGAGCAAGCCCAGCAACAAATGGCGCAAGCACTGGCCGATTTAGCTGATCAAAACGCCGCTTTGATTGCAGTTGTCACCCGCTTGCAGTCAAAAATACGTTGGCTGAGTGCCGGGCTGCTGCTGGCCTTTTGTGCGTGTGGGGCGGTGGTTGTGCTGGTGTTACTGAAATAGGGTAATCGTCCCGCAGAATCAAAAGACTCGTCGTGAAAAATTCCTGATTTTTAGAACTGGGGCAAATTTCTAACCATTGACCCAAAACCTCTTCTAAGATCAACTAGACACAACTGCATGTAAAGCTGAAATGACAACCGCATACGTTTATATCTGTCTTTTCCTCTTCTTGGGAACATGTTTTGGCTTCGCCAGTTACTCAAATCGGCACTTGTTCAGCGAAGGGCCTCAAAAAGCAAACAGCTCAGAGCCCAACTCTTTTCTAGAAAGTCGCCTTTTTTGGGTCATGGTTTGTACGTGGCTGTGGCCGATCATGGTCATCACGGGAATCAATACAGCTTTGATTCTTTCAAAAAGAAAAAAGAACTCTCCAAAGCTTCCCTCAGTTTGATTTTTTTAAAAGTTTGATGATTTTTATTTCGGTATCAGAAAGATATTTCCGCACTAGCATTAGTCTGAAGTTATCGGACTGATGCTCAGTTCAAACTGCTGCACTTTGAAAATTATTTTCACTTAAAGTCACGACCAGGGTGTCTCGAAAGCCAAATTTTTTGAGTGGCTGTATGGGCGTACTTTCGTGAATCATGCGGGTGTCATCCAACAGTAACAAGGACCAAGCTTGGGTGAGAGTAAACCTTTCACCATGAGGTCCATTTGCATCAAAGACGCGGGTTTCACCACCCTTGACATCATGTCGGCCCACCATGAAAACAGCCACGTAATTGACGCCATCGCGATGTGCACCCTCAGGTGTTGGTCGACCAATGCCGTCGGTTGTATCGATCCGAAATTGATGCGCCTCAACACACCATTTTTTTCTAATTGGATGACTGAGTTGATTTGCTGTTTGGGCTAATGCATCAAGAATTTTTGACCAAGCTGTTTTAATGACGGTGGCCGGCATCATGGGTTCAAACAACCTATCCATTCCGCCGTGAAGGGCGTTGTAATCTAATGATTGCCAATGCGATCTATGAGGTACTTGCGTGATTTTCGTATCTTCAAAAATAAAACTACTGTGACGTCTACGACGGTAATGACCACCATCTTTAAGATATTTGTCTAGAGGCATATTGTCCCAGTCCAAAGCCAAATCTTTGAGTTCGTCTGCTGTACAGCCAATCAATTGAAGAACCGTATCGGAATCCAAAACACAAAAACCATATTTCTCCAACGAAGATTTCAATCCACTTAGCTCAGCGTAGTTTGGTTTAAGTTCTTGCATAGGTCATTGTTGTCCACGAAAAAGAAAATCCAAGATACTCGCACATTTTTAGAATTCGTTGTCAAAAAAACCAAAGAATGAGAATGGGCTGCTTTAGTGAAGAGACAGGCTCTATCTGTTGTCATATTGGTTAAGTCTTTAATTAACTTAATTGGTCATAAATACTTGTAATTTCAGAATTGGTTCTTATATATAAAGACGACTGATAGCAAAGGTGCCCTATGTCAAAACTATATTTGCGATTTCTTCGTTTCGACCGTGCATTAGAAATTACCAAAAAAAGTATGAAGGATGTGGATGCCATATCTATACTCTTACTTAATGAAATTTCTGTTCAGCATTTTGATGAGCAACCGATGACAGTCAGCAAAGCCATGGAGCTTAAAGATATTGCAAGTCCAACAACGATTCATAGAAAAATAGATGAACTTCGCAAAGTTGGATTGATAGACATGGTTTTTGAAGGCCAAAATCGTCGCACCAAGTACCTGATACCAACCCAATCGGCCAATGCTTATTTTGAAAAAATGTCCGATGCAATGCTGAAAGCCGTTGAGTATTGATTTTTTTCAGCACACAAATCAGTTGAATTTATTTTTAAATAGAAAAAACATCAACCAATGAAGCACGATCAAGGATCGTCCATACTTGTAAGTGCTTGTGAGAGTCATAGGGAAATGATATGTAATTCCTTCAAAGCTTTTATTGATTTAGATCATGAAAATACGATGCCACATGAGTTTCAGCGTACTCCTTCTCCCTGGTCAATCATTTGCCATACAAATATGCGCTTTGGTCGCTGCTTGGCCTGCTGATCGCGATGAAAAAAAAGGCGGCTTGCGCCGCCTTTGGTAGAAACCTGCTTTAGAAACCGTAACGCAAGCCAGCAAAAACTGTACGATCGCGCCCTGGTTGTAAACCATTGGTACGAGAACTGAAATACTTCTTATTTGCAAGATTTTCACCACTCACGAAATAGGTAACCTGTTGGCCTTTGGGTGAATAGGACAATGAGGCGTTGAATAAAGTGAGAGCGGGTATTTCGCCAAACAGCCCATAGTTGGTCTGAGTAGTACCGTCACTCAAAGTACCTGTGTACCCCGCAGGGCTTGTGCCCACATAGTTGTCTGTATTGGCGAACTGCTTACTGACATGCGTCACACCCACACGTCCTATCAATCCCTGCTGATCTTCATAGGAAAGATTTAATGCAAGCGAATGCTTGGGTGCATACGGCAAGCGATTTCCTGCGGAGTAGGATCCATAACCGTCCTCGCCCTCACCCCCGACTTCCCCGGAGTCTTTGAACTTGGCGACAACAAGATTGGTGTAAGAGAGACTGGCATAGTAATTATTTCTCTTGCCAGTTAGCTCACCAAAGTTGATCTTTCCAGCAAGCTCAAAACCGGTGTGCTGAGCCTTGCCTTCATTTCGGAAAACATTATTCGATTGAACTACGATGTCAGAAATGTCCATGTTGAATATGGTACTTTCAATATAGCCAGACTGAAGCACCGATGAGCGAATACCCAATTCAGTCGTGGTGGACAACTCAGGCGTTACGTTCTGAAGGGTTTCACCGGCTGCACCGGCTATATCTCGATCAGGTCGTGGGGGCGCAAATCCGCGATGGATGCCACCAAAAATGGTTGATTTATTTAAACCATTCCAAGTGAATCCAAAGCCTGGCAGTGCTTGAAGTTTGGTGGTTTCAAGAGAAGATAAAACATTACTGAAATTATCGTTATCTCCATAGAGAACTTTTTTCGAAGTCACATTCTCTAAGCGAAGCCCAGGGGTGAATGACCAATCACCTGTAAAAAAAGTATTGTGTGCGTAATATGACATAGCCTTGACATCCGCAGTCAAACGCTCGTTCTCAGTTTCCGCACCAGACAAACTAGTTAGATCGTATTTTTTCCGGTCGATTTTTTCTTGATGGTAGCGAAACCCAACAATCGCTTGGTTTTGCATTCCAAAGGTATTGTGGTTTACCTCGAACTTTGGCTCGATACCAAAGAACTGATAGGTTCGTGGTCTGACTGCATATGCGGTGTTATTCATAGCATATGGGTCACCATCATCTTCTACTTCAAACTCTCTGGATCGACGAGAAGCTCTTTCGGTTTTCGAATAATAAAATTGCGTGCTGAGTTTCGTATCAGCATTCAAATCCCACTCATGCACCACCTGCGTTGTATTGCGTGTCATGGTAAAGCGCTCTGCTGCATCAGCTGCATTAGCGAAAGTTCCCGCGTATCGGGTTGAAGTAAATTCTGTTGAAGTTAAGCCCGTCTCACTAAAACGAGAATCTTCCTGGAAATTCGAATATTTAAAGGTGATCCGTTGGTCCCGGTTAAATTTGTACTGCCCTTTGAGGGCCACATCTTGCACATCAAAATTATGTTCGGTACGAATACCATCCCCACTCTTTTTGAGCATGTCGACCATAAGGCCGCCATTTTCTGTGCCTGAACCAATATTGAAATGGCCATCGTAATAACGGTTATTGCCGCCTGTGATTTTCACCGAACCGGCAGTACCGTTAGTGGGCACGGGTCTTGTCACAAAGTTAATCATGCCGCCCATGGTTTGCGGACCATACAAAATCTGACCGGAGCCTTTGAGCACTTCGATACGCTCGATGCGCTCGATCGGTGTGGAATAGTGCGATGAAGGATCACCATAGGGCGCAAAAAATACGGTGGGTGCGCCATCTTCCAAAAGCAGAGTGCGCGAACTTCTACGAGGATTCAAGCCGCGCATACCAATATTGAGGTGAGTACCAGCAGCATCCTCTGACACCACATGCAGCCCTGGAATCTCGCGAATAGTTTCAATAATTGAAAATGGGTTACGTGCTTCAATTTGCTCTCGGGTCATGACCGAATAGGAACCCGGCAAGTTTTCCACGCTACTTGGCAAAATGCTCGTGCCGGTGACCGTGATGCCGGTCAAGGTGTTTTCCGCACCAGCGTCCTGCGCTGCGATGGCGCCGCAAAAGAGCGACAGCACGGCGGTGGCGATGATGGTTTTACAAGGTCTGTACATTGTCTTCCTCAGGTGTTTTTGGTTTGATTACAGTCAAGATGTAATCTATAGGTGTACTAAATGACTGTCAAAGGAAAAAGTCCTGACCTAGACTAGGAATACCCCTATAAAAAGGTTCTCACCTGTGCAGTCTCACCTGATTAGCCCGATACATATCCACTCACAAGCCGCGACTCTGCAACACCACCAGCCCTTTAGGTGTTTGCAAATGGACTGAAATATTCGCGTCACCTCTGATCGTTTCAATGTCATTTAAATGAACCGCTTTGTAAGCACTTGTCAGTTTGTCTATTGCTGGGTGCGAGACCGAGACACTGTGCAAGCTCACGCCAGATTGGGGCAAGATGCGGCTCGGGTGCAAGCGCATAGGCTCGGCTGAATTAGGCTCACCCCATTGAATCAATGTCGGCAGTGTGCCGTCAAACAATCTTTGGCCATCGTTGCGCACGGTGATTTGCCAATTAAGCAAGCCTTTATCGGTTTGCCGTTGAGCGTGCACTACCGGTCCGATATCCAGACCCTGCGTTTTCCAGGTGTGGCTCGCCAGTTGAATATCTGTCGTACTCACTACAACATGTATCAATGCAGGCTGTTGCGCAATCGATACTTGTAAACCCTCGTCATCCAGGTCGAACCACCGCTTGTTTGCGCTGCGTTTTTGTACGGAGGCGTCGGGATTGACAGCGATGATTTCAAAATAAGCCGAGGGATAACGCGGCGTGGCAATTTTGAACAACCGATTGTGTGTGCCGAATTGTTCATGTTCACCGCCTGCTTGCGGTGTGATGCCCAAAGTAGCTTCACACCAAGCAGTTCCCTCTGCAAGGCTGCGGGCTGCAACCACCACGTGGTCAATATTTGTCTGAAGAATGGCCATATTCCACCTTTAATCAAGTAACGTCATTTTTATCACGGGGGATGCTATCCACTAGGCAAAACAAATTGTCAGTGGAAATCCTGGTCTTGGGGTACCAATGACAACTCTGTTTTTCTATTTTTGCAAATCAATCAAAATTCATCCCATAGTTGTCGCACAACATATTCAGCACCTCTGAGGCTAAGGTGATCATCATCCATGTAAAACAAGATGTCGTTCTTTGAACCAAAACACCATTCGTTGTCACACAATGCTTGGGCTAAATCAATGACTTTGATTTCAGGTCTTTCTGACAAAATTTGATTCACTGCATTCCTGTGCTTTTCAGTTCTGGCTAAAAAATCACTTTTAGCCACTGCGCATGGCTTTCTTACACTGCTGTTCATCACCATGGGTCTGAAAGAAAAGCAGCTTCGGATGTCAAATCCCAGCTCCGGAACATCATGCAAAAAAGTTACTTTTTTATCAGCCGCCAACAAAGCATCCAAGGTATTGGCCAAACCCTTTGCGAAGACTTCTTCATTGCTTCGAAAACCTCTTTCTTCATCATCAAAGTGCAATACCCATGTGCCAAATTGTGAGGACTCTATGTCTCCAAAACCTTTACCAGATGTGTACATCGGGCCCCTGCTTGTCAGTATCACTTCCTTGATCGCAGGATCCTTGATGATGCGCAGAAGCGCTTGGGTCCCTTTTTGCAAGCAATTTCTGACATCGCCTCCAATGTCTTGAATCACCACATTCAACAGTGGCGGACATCCATCACTGCCTCCATAAAGCGCCACGGTCTGACCTTTAGATTTAAATCGCTCAACCAGCCCAGGGTAAATTGTCAACGCATGGCTGTCTCCCATCACCACAGCCGTGGGTTCAGGCCCACTGGTCAAGCAACGTGGACCCTCGTTATTTACTTGGCTGCAATACCAATCCGTACTGGTCGGTATGTCGAACGCCAGATCAGAAATTTGGACTTCAATCAACTGATTGGTAAATCTTGACTTGAATCCCTCGGATAAGTATGTTGCGAAACCCAAGCAAGCTGTGATGAACATGAGCGCCATCAATGTGTATGTTTTTGCTTTGAGATATCTTCCAAAACGGGCGGGTCTCTCAATAAAGTAAAAAGTGAGCAACGACAAAATAAATGCAACAGCAATACAAAAAATTTTGATGGGCCAATCAGGCTCGGTTTGTTGAAGGATTCTTGAAAACGACAGCAGCGGCCAATGCCATAAGTACAACGGGTAGCTGATCAAACCAATGCCAACAAGTATGCGATTGGAGAGAACGCGTTGGTTAAACCATGATTGCTGCCCCGACAAAATAATCAATAAGGTTCCCATCACCGGTAACAGTGCCAACACACCAGCAAACCGCTGATCTTGATCAATCACAAGCAAGCTAACCGACAACAAAAGAATTCCCAAGATAGGCAATCCCTGTTTGATGTGTCTGTGACGGAAAAGCTTGGCGTTGATTGCATCAGAGGTCATGACACCTTGCCGGGCCAACTGTGCCAACAAACTCCCTGCCAGCAGTTCCCATATTCGGGTGAAGGGCAAGAAAAAACTGGCTGACGGATTTTTTTCCATCATGAACAAGTTCAAAAAAAACGAGCAAAGCAATATGGCTAAAGTGATTTTGATTGCATTGAATCTGTGTTTGTAGATCAAGAACAAAGTCAACGGCCAGAGTAAATAAAATTGCTCCTCTACGCCTAGGCTCCAAAGATGAAGAAGTGGTTTTGAATTGGCGGCGTAATCAAAATAACCAGTGTCGCTCCAGATCATCCAATTTGGAATCAAAAGCGCCGCAGCAGCAATGTGCTTGCAGAGCAATTTGTACTCATCTGATAGCAAAGCGAACCAAGCAAATATTTGACAAGCCAACAACACCAAAATGAGTGATGGAAAAAGGCGTCTTACCCTGCTGGCATAAAAAGAAGTAAAACTGAAATTTTGTTGATGAAGACCTTCTTGGATTAGATTTGTAATCAAAAATCCAGAGATCACAAAGAATATATCCACACCTATAAATCCGGCCGGAACCCATTCGGGGAAAGCATGAAATGCGATGACGATCAGTACAGCAACCGCGCGCAATCCGTCTATGTCAGGTCGGTAAGCTGTTGCGTGAAAATGATTCATACTCAAATGGTGACACGGCTCAGGACATGCCTGAAGGGATGCCGTTTCCAAACTCTGATTTATTGAGCAACATGTAGCTCACTTTCATTTTGACTCCCAAATAGTTGACTCAAAACCTGTTCAATTGATGAGTTAATCTAGCATATATTTGGAAATATCTATAGAATTCACGAGAATAAATCAAATAAGCAATTCAAAACCTACTCAGCCTCCGCATTCCATCTGAAAAACGAATACTCTCCATGACAGTTCGCAAGTTAATCAAACAAAGGTCACTCACTGCAGGCGATATTTCCCATGTGATTCAAATGGCATGGGAAGACCGCACTTCATTTGAGACCATCAAGGATCGAACTGGGCTTACCGAGCCAGAGGTCATCTGTCTCATGAGGTCTCAGTTAAAGCCCCAGTCTTTCAGCATGTGGAGAAAACGGGTTGCCGGCAGAGTAACAAAACACCGTGCCTTGCGGCATCCAGCCATGAAGTTCAATGATCAACAGATTGCCGATCACCGCAGAGCTAATTGCTGAGCCATGAAAACACAGGAAATGGCTGCAAGTCTTTCATTCAAAGGGAACAAACAAAACCTGCCGAGCAAGCCCTGCCTGGTTTGCGGGCGTGAGATGACGTGGCGTAAGTCATGGGCCAAAAATTGGGATGCAGTGAAGTACTGCTCTGATGCTTGCAGAAAATTCAAACCAAGCAGCAATACCTCATGAGTTATTCATTGGTTTGGTTGAAGCGTGATTTGCGCTGGAACGACCATGAAGCCATGACGCAGGCCAGCAGACAAGGCCCTGTTCGCTGCATCTACGTCATTGAGCCAGAACTGTGGTTACAGCCAGACGCTGCACTTCAACATTTTGAGTTTATTCGCGAGTCCTTGCAAGATTTGGACAAACACTTACGCAGCCTAGGTGGCCAAGTTGAGATCCACCACGGTGATATGGTCACTGTTTTGTCTGACATATGGAGAGAGGCTCCATTCAACGGCATGTTTTCCCACGAGGAAACTGGCAATGCATGGACCTTTTCACGCGACCTGAAAGTGGCAGACTGGTTTAAGCACCACGGTATTCCTTGGCATGAACTCCCCCAATTCGGTGTCGTCAGAGGCTTGAAGAATCGTGACGTGTGGCAGCGCGCTTGGGAACATCATATGCGTCTGCCGCTGTCAAATTTTGAAACATTGCGCTTTTGGCGTCCAGCTGTCTGCGATAGCCTGGCGATGACTGCCCCATCCCATTTGCAACACAACCCGCCACAGCGACAACTTGGCGGGCGCAAGCTTGCATTGCAAACGCTCAACAGTTTTCTTACCGCACGAAGCATGGGATACCGTGGTGGCATCTCGTCACCTGTCAGCGCGCCGGACGCATGCTCACGCCTGTCAGCTTACCTAAGCTATGGTTGCATCAGCATGCGCGAAGTCGTGCAGCAAACCAGAGCTCAACTTGCACTGTTGCCACCACAAGCCAGTCGCCACCGCGCTGGCTTGACGGGCTTTTTAAGTCGACTTCATTGGCATTGCCATTTCATACAAAAGCTAGAAAGTGAGCCTGCCATTGAATGGCGAAACATGCACCGTGGCTATGATGGACTGCGAGAGCAAGACTTCAATCTTGAATATTTTGAAGCGCTGAAAAATGCAAGAAGCGGCTGGCCTATGGTTGATGCCTGCGTCGTCATGCTCAGGGAGACAGGATGGCTCAACTTTCGCATGCGTGCCATGTTGGTGTCAGTCGCAGCTTACCCATTGTGGCTGCACTGGCGTCCAGTGGGCGAATGGCTGGCGACACAATTTTTAGACTACGAACCTGGAATTCATTGGAGCCAATTGCAAATGCAATCGGGAACCACAGGCATAAACACTACAAGGGTGTACAACCCCATCAAGCAAGCCCAAGATCACGACCCTCACGGTCAATTTGTCAAGCGATGGTTACCTCGCATGCGGGACGTGCCACAAGCTTGGTTGTTTCAACCCTGGTTGATGCGCCAAGAATCACTCATCAACGGTGGCGCAAAAATAGATATCGTTGAACCTTTGGTGGACTTGGCCGCAGCCATGCGGGAATCTAAACAAAGACTTCACCAACTCAGACAAACGCCATCCGTCAGGGCTGGCAAGAAGGATATCATTGAAAAGCATGCATCGCGCAAAAAAACTAGCCCTGTTTCCAAACCAGCTCGTCCAAAAAGTGAAGACAATCAACAATTAGGATTTGATTTTTGACTGTGCTGCTCGCTAAGTGTCAGCATTGTGGGCAATTACAAGGCTAAACAACATATGGAACTTCACACCGATACCAAGATCAGAGTTGCAGTTAACACTGCGGATATGTCTTGGGTAGCTTCACCCGTTAACGGCATTGATCGGAAAATGCTAGAACGGTATGGCGATGAGATTGCTCGCGCAACCAGTTTGGTGCGGTATGCCCCTGATTCCAGCTTCACCCCTCACCAGCATGAGCTGGGAGAAGAAATACTTGTCCTAGACGGTGTGTTTCAAGATGAGCATGGTCAGTACCCTGCTGGTACGTACTTGAAGAACCCGCCAGGTTCTGGTCACACGCCTTTCACTGAAACAGGATGCACCCTTTTCGTCAAACTTAGATACCTAAATCCCGCAGACGATGAACGCGTGGTCGTCCACACTCATTCTGCTGAGTGGTACCAAGGAATGGTTCCTGGGCTCACAGTGATGCCACTGTCAACTGCAGGGACCACCAACACGGCTTTGGTCCGCTGGGCTCCCGGCACTTACTTCAACCCTCACAGACATTTTGGAGGTGAAGAAATATTTGTCGTCGATGGTATTTTTGAAGATGAGCACGGGCGCTATCCCAAAGGATATTGGTTGCGTAGCCCGCATATGAGCGCCCACAAACCTTTTAGTGTGGAAGGATGCACTATCTTGGTCAAGACTGGTCATTTGTTAGAAGATTAACTATGGCGCCTGAAGTCTTAGGTATTTTGGCGTCACAAATAACTCGACATGCCTAATCAGCGACTGTTAAACCTTGCGTCATGCTGATTCAATAATTGAGCCATCTCAAAAAATCATTGGTAAAGGTCAAAATAATCAAAGTAAAAATGGTGGCCATACCCAACAAACCCAAGCGTTCTTGCCACAAGGCAGAAACTGGTTTGCCATAAATAGCTTCCCACATGTAATAGAGAAGATGCCCACCATCAAGCATAGGAATGGGCATCAAGTTCAATACGCCAATACTCAGACTGAAAATCGCAAGAAAACCAAGGTATTGATGCAATCCTGCTGCTGATTTTCCAGCGATGTCCGCTATGTAAAAGGGCCCACCTAATTGCTTCCAACCGTCTGAAGTGTAAAAAATTTGAATAAAACCAATCACCGTCAACTTTATTTGTGCGATCACTTTTGCAGCAGCTTGTCCAAGGCCGGTAAGAAATCCATCCGCGAGCCAAATTGTGGCTGGCGCATTGCCGAGCACCGCATCAATTTTGGCAACAGTACGACCATCTTTGGAAAATATTTCAGGCTTGACTGTGGTGATCAGTCGTTCATTGTTTGCACGCAGAATTTCCCACTTTTGTTCGCCCTTTGCTGCTCTCACCATGCGAATGACATGGGCCGCATCGACCATCTTTTGTCCATCAATCAATAAAATCTTGTCACCAGCCAATAGGCCTGCTTTGCTGGCGACACCACCTGAGAGCACATCAGCAATCATGGGGTCGCGCCTTGGACCTTGTATGCCCAGCATATTCATCTGATCAATGCTGTTGTGACCTTGCAAGCCCAACAAGCTGATCTCTGCGGTTCGTGAACCGCCAGTGGAAGAAGATTCAATCTGTAAATACAAGTGGGTGGCTTCTTGCAGCGCTAGCAAAGTGAATGTGTGAAGCTGTTCCATACTTTCTACGGATTGCCATTCACCCGCTTTCAATCCAACGTTTGTCACCAAGTCACCGCTTGACAAACCCGCCTGATCTGCAAGGCTTGCGGGTGGCGGAGACGAAAGCTGCGGCAACTGTCTTTCATAGCCCATCCAATTCATTGCTGCATAGAGCAATAGGGCTAACAGCAAATTAATGACTGGTCCTGCCAAAACAATACTTGTCCGTACCAACAGCGGTTGACTGTCAAATGCATGTTTAGCATTGAATGGATCATCCGTGCAGTTATCGGCCGTCTGAAACTTGACATACCCGCCTAAAGGAATGGCGTTGACAGTGAATTCTGTATGGCTTTGCAACCCCGGTTGGAGGCTTTTCCAAACGAACAACGGCTTGCCAAAACCCATCGAGAACCTGAGCACTCTGACTCGCCAATACAGTGCCAACAAGTAGTGGCCCATTTCATGAACAAAAATGACCACTATCAGCGCGAGAAAAAATGCAATCCAAGTGGTCATTGAAGGACCGTGTTCGTCATGGTTTACCCACCACATTGATTGAAATTGTTTTTCTGAATGCTGCTCCATATGAGCGGTGAGCACTGTCACCAAATTGCAAAGTCAATTTGTATTTGCCCGGCTGTAAAAAAACTTCAGCTTCTGATTGCCCTTTTCCATAGTGCTTGTGCTGGTTGTCAAAGGGAATCACCACATTCTCTTCAATATCCACTGCATTGATAAATAAATGGTGATGTCCTGTTCCCGGCCTCACCTCAGTTGCTGGCGCCAATTCCAAACCGCTGACAGAAAATTTGGCCCAAAATGTTGGCTCGACAGTGTCTCCATCTTTCGGATAAATAAAATCCACCCCTTGTGCCGCGGCGAACAAGGGCGCGATAAGCAAACCCAACACAATGAATCTCTTCTTCATAGATTTCCTTTGCTAAAAAATAACGGGTTAACTGAGCTTAGGGCATAGCATTTGGAGCAACTCTAGATTGCGGGTTCCCTCGACCGCCACACGCCAATCGTTGTCAGCTTCCTCGCTGGCACTGATGCGTTCACCACTGAGCAGGGGGCCGGCAAAAAATTCACCCGATAGATTACGAAAAAGCTGTTTGCCACAGTCATATTCCTTGCGTGTTTTGCTAGACAACACACGATTCAAAGGAAAGCTGTAATTGAGCATTTCCCAAACGATCACCTTGTCTTTGTTGATTTGTACGGTAGCTGGGTCGTAATAAAAAACAGCTTTACCGTTGTCCGCATATTCCAGCCAGTCAGCGTGGGTAAAGGTCCACGAAAAGCATGCGATCAATCCTGCCAACACTTGTATTTTCATAGTGAATTCACAAAATGAATCATTGCTTCGCGCTCGTCTTTGGACATGGCGGCAAACGCATCGCGTGATTTTTTGGCTTCACCGCCGTGCCACAAAATCGCCTCCAACACATTACGCGCTCTGCCATCGTGTAACAAATGGGTGCTTCCATTGACCTGTTGCGACAGACCTATGCCCCACAGCGGTGCAGTGCGCCAGTCTCGCGGGCCCGCCTTGAATTCGGGCCGGCCATCGGCCAATTCTTCACCCATGTCATGCAACAACAAGTCGGTGTAGGCATGAAATGTGGTGTGGGCAATGGCAGGCAACAATGGGTAATCACCTGTTTTCAGCGCTGGCAAATGACATTGGGCACACCCTGCCTGTTCAAACAGTACTTGTCCACGGCGCACTTGTGCAGATTCTTTATTCCGAGGCGGTGGCGGTGCCAGTGCCGCTTGCCAAAACTCTAATTGGTCCCAGTTGTAATCAAGTAACTCAGGGCGATTACCTGGCGGCATGGCCAAGCACAGCGTTTGTACAGGCGGACAATTCTCTTCTATGTACAAAGAAGAAGTGACCCCCATGTCACCCAAAAATGCCGTGGCAGTTTGCTGCCTGATGCTGGGCTGGGCGGCCTTCCATCCAAAACGTCCCACTGCTTCAGTACGCTTAATATCGTCGCGGACATAGTTAATGCGGCCATTCAGACCTTGTGTTTTTTGGTGCTGGGCAATGGCTTGAAGACTTGCCTGCGGAACCGCTTCAAGAAATCCCAAACCAAACACAGCTTGTGTATTTCTTAAAGAGAACATGACATCGGGCCCAAGCGGACCAAACGCCAAATTTTCTATGCGTAACTGTGGTTTGCGCAATTCAACCTCGGTACCGTCTGCCAACCTGACTTGGTGATAAAGCCAGTCGATAAAAACATCTGCTTCACCAGGTTTACGGTTCTCCTTGAGCCCAACGCTTACGCCAGTGACCTGTATCTGATCGCCGTAATGTGGATGCGGTTTTGGTTCACCATGCGCACCCTCACCCGGGACAGACAGACGCAATAGTTGTTGAGTAATGACCGCGTTATCAAGGGTACGCCCCCGCCCTGCTTGCACATGGCATACAGAACAGGCGTCAGCGATGAAGGTCGGTCCCAAGCCCCAGTGTCCGCCAAGCAATGGGAACACCACCCAAGGCACAGAAAATTCCTTTTCACCTTCTCTGAAAACTCCGATTTGTTTAAAGCTCAGGCCCGCAACAGGTTGCAGATACGCTTGCTGCGGGCTAAGCGGCTTGGGTTCAGAGCGAAGTATTTGTGCAAAAGCTTGCCATGACAGCAATACCAAAACCGCTACACCCAAACACAGTTTGAGGCCAAGCGTGGGCCGTGAAAACCACATGCTCAAAGACTGGCACTGAACAGGTCAAAACTGAGTTTCAACACTTTTGCTCCATGGAGCAAGATTTGTATTCAGGGTCTGGAAGCACCACGCCTTCGCACGCCTCCTTGACATTGATCTTGGCATTACGGCATGCAGTGCCCAGTGCAACCATAGAGTCAGTGGCTGCGTTTTTCATGTCACAGAAATATTCTTGCTGCTTTTGTGCGTCTTGACAGGTGCCCACACGGGTTTTCTTTTCCTGTTCATTGGCTGAAACAGTCAGGGAAAACAGGGCCAATGACAATAAAGCTATAGATGTCTTTTGGATTTTGTTCATATGCATCTCTGAAAGAAGTTTGGTTTTCAAATAAAACAAGCAAGCTGCATAGCTATGTATGCAGCTTGCTGTTCACTCACGCATGCAAACCTTGATCAACCAAGGCTGCCACCGCGTCCTTCCTTGGCAATGTAGCCATAAGCTGCATTGCTACGCTCGCCACCCATCGCCAAATACTCGGCCTTCATTTGGGCAATCATGTCGTGGTCGAAGGCTTTTGCATCAGCAGCGATCTTCTGTGCATCCAAGCGGTACAACTTGGCAGAGTTTTCACCGAAGATCTTGTTTTTGACAGACCCGCGGCCATCGCCCAGTTTGATTTTCCAGCCTTGTTTTTTCATCATGTCTTCTGGAATCTCAAGGCGGCGCATGGCTTCGATCTGCCACTGCGGTGAACCGTACCAAACCGAATCAGTACCCCACACCACGCGCTCAGGCCCCATCAGATTGACCAGTTGTCCGATGAATGCCGCACAGAAGCGAGGGTCTGTCACTGCGGTACTGGCAAAGCTTGAACCGATCTCTGCATAGACGTTGTTGACACCATATTTCTGAGGAATACGAGCCAAGTCTGTCGCCCACTGGATATAGCCATCCTTTTCAAACTGGGCCATTTCCATGTCGGGTTTGTCAGCCAACCATGGACGCAAAGCAGCATGGTAAATGACAAAGTTCATTTTGGGCCAGTCTTTGGCAGCTTTACCCACATCAGCGACAGTTGCGTTTTCCCAAGTACCGGCAAAAGCTTTTTCATAGTCACGTGGCATCAAGCCCTTGTGGATACAAATGGTGTTGATGCCCGACTTAAGCGCTTTCTCGTAGAACGGATACATGAGCTTTTCATCGTCCAGGCGCCAAGCGTATTTAGACGGGCCGAAGGGGTCGCCAATGGTGTAGGACTTCCAGGACACAGGCTTGAGTTCGGCAATGGCACGGTCCACTTCATCCATCCAATTGGGATATTTGGGTGTGATGATGGAGTGACCCAACATGCGCACGCTGCCCGCCATTTTGTTGACTGCACGGCAGGCGTTTTGAATCGCATCATTGGAGAGCAACCACCAGTTCGGGTCATCAAATGGCGCACCAGACAGCAAGGCAATGGTGGTGTCACTGTCAAGAAAAATTTCCTTGAGGTAGTTGTCCATTTTGTAGCGCGACAAATTGGTGGGGACACTGCCGATATTTGGATTGACTTTGGCGCCCTCTGCCCATTTGGTCAAACCCAACAAGCCTTCTTCCTTGAAATCATCGCGGATGAAGTGAGTCTGGTCATCAAAAATGAACTGGCCTTTGTATTTAACTTTGCGGTCGCCTGCAGCATCAGGGTTACTGACCTCAGCAGCATTGACATCGAAGATGTCGCCGTGAACCGTGTTCATGGCCATGAAGGCAGCAGCCATGCCAGAGGAAGATGCCAGAAATTTGCGACGTGTCGTGTTGTGGCGCTTGGCTTCTTTGTCCGCAATTTCTTTGATCAAAAACTCAACCTGTTTTTGCTTCTCTGTTTGCGGCATCGGGTTGTATTCGCCATTGGAGACGATTTGTGTCGGGATCGGCGAACGAAATGCGGCCTCGTCCGCATGCAAACACTCATCAAATTCTCTTTCTGTCATGGAAACGCCAAACGGTCGTTGTTTATCACTCATGAAAGTCTCCCTTTTAAAGTTAATTTCCGAACACAAAAAGTGTTTGGTATGCGAAATGTGATCCTCGACTAATCAATTGTCAATAGGGAATTTTTCAATGCGCGGGTATTCACTAAGCTTCGCGGCAAATTCATCCCGTGATTAAATCTGACTGCCTCAAGGTCTTGAAAAAATAAGGTATGTTTCGAAGAGTGCAAACAAAAGTTATTCTGAAATTGCCATATGCGCAGTCTTTTGCGCGTTGGTGGTTAAACCTAAGGAAAATCCAATGAAAGCTGTTTGGTATGAGCGCAATGGTGGAGCCAAAGAGGTACTGATCTTCGGTGATCTACCTACTCCACAACCTGCTGAGAATGAAGTTCGTGTGCAATTGTTCGCCTCCGGGGTGAATCCTTCCGATGTCAAATCGCGCTTGGCGCGGCCCCTGCAAGACCCGTTCATCGTGCCGCACAGCGACGGTGCCGGCATCATCGACGCGATCGGTCAAGGGGTGGATCCTGCTCGGCTAGGGGAACGTGTATGGGTCTGGAATGCCCAATGGCAAAGATCGATGGGAACCTCAGCGCAATATGTCTGCCTGCCTTCAGAACAAGCTGTTCATTTGCCGGATAGCACCTCCTTTCAGGAAGGTGCCTGCATGGGAATTCCAGGACTGACCGCATTACAAGCCGTTCGAATCGCAGGGGATGTCACAAAACAAACCGTGCTTGTCACAGGTGCTTCATCGGCCGTGGGTCATTACGTGACTCAGATGCTTAAGAGGTTGGGAGCCAACGTCATCGGTACGGTGGGATCAGCAGCCAAGGCGGCACATGCCAAGGAAGCCGGGGCGGACAACTGCCTGTTTTACAAAACCGACGATGTCGTGGCGCAGGTCAAAGACCTGACTCACGGAAAAGGCGTCGACACCATCATTGACATGGATTTTTCCACCACCATTTCATGGATTGCTCAGGGTATTTTGCGACCCCACGGCCACTTGGTATGTTATGGGTCCAATCCTCCGCTGGAGGTGCCTGTGATGTTCAGGCCCTTGCTGTTTAACTCTGTCACGGTGAGTTTTTTCTTGGTCTATGACCTGCCAGTTCAGCAGCGCGGACCTTGTGTGCAAATCTTAAACAGGATGCTTGAAAACAAACAGCTAAAGCACACTATTGGCGCCACCTTTGCTCTGCAGGACACGGTTGAGGCCCATCTGACTGTCGAGTCGGGTAAGACCATTGGCAATGTGGTGATTGACATCGAACATTGACATGGTTTGTGTACGACTTTCCCACTGCGCATCGGTCTGCTGCTTTGCTAGACACCCAACTAAGTCAGCATATTTAGCAATCCAGTGATCAGCAGCGCATTGGTGAAGTCTATGAAAAATGCACCCACTATGGGGGCAACCAGAAAAGCGCGTGGCGATGGGCCGTAACGCTGAACAACCGAGTGCATCACAGCCATTGCATTGGCTGTGGTTCCAAGCATAAAGCCGGTGAAGCCGCCGCTCATCACTGCCGCGTCGTAATCTCTTCCCATGACCTTGAACACCACGAACCAGCAGAAAAGACACACCACGGTCACTTGAATCACAAGATTGACCAGCAAAGGCATGGCAATGGAAGACAACTCCCACAACTTTAAATTCATGAGGGCGACGGCCAAGAAGAGAGTTAAACACACCACGCCCACACGCTCGGTCAAGCCGTGAGGGATTTTGAACCAAGCAGTTTTGTCGTCGATATTGCGAATGATGGACCCCATGAGCATGGCACCGACATACCCAGGCAGCGTCAAGTTTGCCGACGTCATCAGACCCCCCAGCCACGCACCAATTCCCATGGCAATGAGTAAAACGCTGATGCCCTTGAGCACAGACAACATGTTTGCTTCATCGTCATTCGCTGAACCAGACTCGGCACTCTGAACAGAGTCGCTGGTCAAGGCCACAGGTGCTGATTTCAAATGGTGTCGCTCTAATAACTTTGTGACAAGAGGACCACCGACCAACCCGCCCAAGACAATACCCGACATAGCCGCAGCGATAGCCACAGACTCGGCAGAAGCGACACCTGCCGCCGCAAACTGCGGCGCAAATGCCAGCGCAGTGGCAGGGCCCCCTGTCAAAGCAGCAGGCCCCATCAAGACGCCAAGCAAAAGAGGCTGGCCAAATAAAAACGCAGTGGCCATGCCAATCACGCTTTGAACCACTGCAATGAATGTGGCCAACCCAAGGAATACCAAGGCCTGACGACTGCCGGTTTTCAGCAATTGAAAACTTGCACTCAATCCAATGGACGTAAAGAAAGCAGTCATCAATGGGGCTTGCAACGTGGTGTCAAACTTCACGGTGGCAATATTGAATTCGCGAAAAATTGAAATAAGAATTGCAACCAGCAGCCCACCAAAAACAGCTGCCGGAATGTTGTAGCGCCTGAGCAATGGCACGCGGTCCAACACATAGACACCTATAAAGAGCGCTATGGCGCCGACCGCCAATGTCTGGATGAAATCTAGCGCGATCATGTCAATCAGGCCGATTTTTTTGGACACTGCAGTAAAACTGCTCGCCGCCTGAACCGCTTACATCAAGAAACACACGCCCATTAACGGCGTAGGTATCTCTTCGTACCACGCCCCCCATCATCTCGGCCTCGGACAGGCAACGCCAGTTTTTGGGGTCGGTGACAGTGCAACCCATCAAATTGCGTTGCGTCAACATTTTTGCGCCACTCCAGGTTGTCTCACTGACAACCCCGGCTGAAGCATCAACCGCATAAGAGCTGGGATTTGAACCAAAAGAAGCGCATTGACTGGTGCAGCTTTGCGGACTTGCGGCATCTTGCTGGCGAGGGCATTCAAGAAACTCGTAGTAAGCCTGTGCGCCGTGCGCCAAACTGCTAAAGCAAATGGGCAACAGCCATTTGGCGATTGTGGTTGATTGAAACTTCAATGCACTCTCCTTAACTTGCGATGCCTTAGTATGCGGTAAAGGCCTAGACGCCATATTCAAACCAGATTTATTGCGCAAAAACCGAACCCATTCATCATAAGACCATGAAACTATTCACCCGACTGTTAGTGCTGATGATGGCCACCCTGCTGCTGATGCTCGCCATGGTCGTTATCAGTGTGTTTGTGTTGATCTCCGGCATACGCTGGCTATTGACAGGCAAAAAACCCAGTTTTGTTCTGTATGTCCAGGCTTATCAACGCTTCAAAAACACCACCAACAGAGCCGGCAAGTACAGTCCACGCGACAACGACATCATTGACGCAGAGTTTCGAGAGGTAAAAGGCGAATCAGACCGCCTGAAATGATTGTCTGAACATGCAGCATCTTTTTGTCCAACAAACCGAAAAATGTCATTTTTCTTTGGTTTTCTGTGCTCAATAAGCCAGATTGAATATGTTTTGAAGAGGTATTTTTTACATAATCTAGCTTTTACCCATAAAAATAAGGTTTTGCACAAATATTTTCTATTCAAAACATGATTGCTCGCTAAGATAAAGGCTGCTTAGTAACAACCCTTAGGAGTTTCCCATGATTAACAAATTAACAATGATCGCTTGCGTACTGTTTTCTGGCATTGCTGCCGCCGGCACAGGCGCTAATACCCTCGCCGCATCTGCCGAGCAAGAAGCTTCCATTTTGATCGCCAGCAACCAAAGCACTTGGTCCTATGCTGCCCTGAACATTTCCAAAGGCATGAGCCATGTTCGTGAATTCCACGATATGGGTGCAAGCGGTGTCCAGCAAATCGACTACGTCGTCAACTGCACCAATCAAACCATGGCCATGTCTGGTTTCCAAATTCTTACCGGTCCAGGCAATTTGCCAGTCGGCTTTGCCGCCCAGCCAACTCAAGCTTTGAGTTTTTACACACCAGTCATTGACCACGACAAGAAAATTGCAAGCAATGTCTGTGAAAAACAGATGGCGATGAACAGCTATTCATCCAGCAATTGATATCCCATCAACTGACTGTTTAGGCGGATGTACTAAGAGTGCAAAGACTTGGGCGTTGAACTGGCTTGGTTCATGCCCGAGTTAGGATGGCATGACCAGTCAGTCATGAGGATTTATTTATGGATGAAGACACGCGTTGCTGTGGAACAGGCACATGCCTGATCAATGCTGAAGGCTACTGTTGGTGTGGCCAACGCTGGGATGGTGAAAAAATGTGTTCACCACAATCATTTTCAGAAGACACAACCTCAGCGCCCAAAGCCGCCGCTGAAGAACAAAGTTCGAGTTAACGACAGCTGCCAGAGCGCAACTCCCTTTGTCGCATCGGCATGGTGTCAATCAGTGTCATTACATTTTCAAGTGATGGCTGGCTAGTCAGCAACTTGACGCCCCCATCTTTGCCCAGTAGCACCAGATTGAAATCTGTATGTGGCACAGAAAATTGACGACTCAAAAGTTGGTGATCACTTGATCCGGCAATCAAGTCAACATGAACCATTTGTCTGTCATCAAATTCACACTGGTATTGCTCAATTTGCTTCAGCAATGAAATACGCTCAGGCGTTGACTTGTCAGCTGAAAAGCTCAGGACAACCCGGCGTTTCCAGAGATATTCCTTCAGTGGTTCTGCGTGCAAAGAGCCAAGCATGCAAATTGCGGTAGTGGCTATGAGCAAGAAAGCAACTGGATTTATTCCCATCTTGACCTGCCCTCTGCTTGCCTTACCGGCGTTTAGTTTGTTCAATAAAAGTATATGGAGTTTTCTCTTTAGTATTTATTGGTGCGTTGTGAGGGTTTCGAACCCCCGACCCCCGTAGTGTGAAAATGGATTCATGGCCATCATCCACCCCCACAAAGCACTCAGCGGCCCCATGACTGCGGGAGACTACCGCGAACAGGATTTGTTGCTGCAACTCAAAGACGGCCTACCCGACAGCTTTGATGTGTTTCACGGCCTGGGTTGGTCGGCCATGCATGACCACCAACAACAATTCGGCGAACTCGACTTGACCGTGGTGTCCCCCGACGGCCAGGTACTGATACTGGAGGTGAAAGCCGGAGACGTGCTGTCTCAGGACGGAAAACTGATCAAGAGTTACGGTCACGACAACAGCAAAAACATAGGCCACCAGGCGCGCAAACAGCACAGCGTGTTGAGGCACCGGCTGAAAGAGGCCGGGCTGTCTCATGTGCATGTAGACGCCATGCTTGTGCTGCCGGACCACCGCTTGGGCAGCGAAGGCCTGGCCTACCCGCGCGAGCGCATGGTGGATGCGACGCAAATGCCTGCGTTTTGCAGCATCGTGCGTTCATCGTTTTCAAGCGGTTTGCAACCTGAGGTGGACCGACACGCCTTGATGGATTTCTTGAGCAGCCAATATCAGCTGTACCCGGATGTGGGCACGCAAATAGGTCAAGTGCAACAAGTCAGTATGCGTTTGTCCGGCGGCCTGGCCACATGGGTGCCGCGCATCTCGCATGAGTCACAGGTGTATGTGGTGGAGGCCACTGCAGGTTCCGGCAAAACCCAGTTGGCACTCAAACTGTTACGAGACGCAGCTCAACAAAAGCAACGTGCCCGCTATGTGTGCTTTAACCGCCCGCTGGCCGACCATTTGCAAACACTGGCGTCCAGCCGTGTGGAAGTGACCACGTTTCACCAACTTTGTCGCGACCATGCAGAACGCGCCGGTCTGTGTCTGGACTTTTCGTCTGAGGGTGTATTCAAAGAAATGGTGAACTGCTATGTGCAAGCCGCTGAGGCTCTGCCGCAAAGTCTGGATTTGTTGGTGATAGATGAATGCCAAGACTTTGACATTGAATGGGTACAAGCGCTTTCTGCTGAACTGTCAGCGAATGGACGTTTGTATGTGCTGGGCGACAGCAACCAACAACTGTATGAGCGCGAACCGTTCGATTTGCCGCATGCTGTGCGAATGGAGTGCAACGACAACTTTCGCAGCCCGCAAAAAGTGGTGCATGCGATTAACCAATTGCAATTGATAGAGCAACGCATAGAGGCGTGCAGCGCGCATGAGGGAGAGACGCCCGGCTTTCATACTTATGCAGGGAATGCTGACAGCCATGACAAAGCGTTGAACAACTGTTTGAAAACATTGTGGGCCAGCGGGTATACGCCCGCACAAGTGGCGGTGGTGAGCTTTAGAGGTGTTAAAAACTCCCGCGTACTGGCAATGGGACAACTGGGCGGTCACAGCACACGCCGCACCACAGGTCAGTATGACGAAGCCGGTAACGCGCTATGGCATGAAGGTGAATTGCTGGTGGAGAGCGTTTACCGCTTTAAAGGCCAGAGCGCACCGGTGGTGGTGCTGTGTGAAGTGGATTTTGAGGAACTGACCCCGGTGAATGCCAGGAAGTTGTTTGTGGGGATGACCAGGGGGCAAGTGAGGGTGGAGGTGGTTTTGAGTGAGAAAGCAGCATCGATACTTACCTCTAAGATTTAAATATGATTGTGCAATATGACGTTTAGGAGCAACCCAAATATGAGCTTCAAAAAATAGATAATGATGAAATCAAACTCTTTCATACAAAATCGGCAGGCACAAACATGCAAGTGAATCAATCTCCTAAAAAACTGCATCAACTAATAATAATCACCTTGCTTTTTTTGCCAAAATTTTTACTTGCTAATGGATTTGAAAAAATAATCAAAGATCCACTTACCTTAATGTTCGTTCTGGTGATTGAATCAACTACAGTTTTATTTCAAAACAAGCTTAACAGGTAGGGGAACTACACCAAATTATCAACAATTAAGAAATCAGATCCGCGACCTTTAAATTCAAGATAGCAAAGCAGCGAGATCGCTTGAAAACTCTAGTGGTAAAGGTGTATGAATGACATCCATAGGCAAAAAGATTTTTGACGATCTTTACCTGCATGTTTCTGCCATTGAAACAGTGCGAGATGAAGTTCACCAAGCATTAATTAGTGCTGCATTTAAAAGAATACCTCAAGAGAAAGCCTCCTTAATCAATGTCGTCAAGCTTAATCTTCGTTCAGGAAAGATATCGCTTCTTGAGTACGAACCTTTTGATGAGTCACCATTTCCTGCATTACTAGGTAGCTGGGTAATTGATCCAACCTCAGATTCACCTACCTACCGTACTTATAGAACATCTCTTAACCCCCCGATACTTCATAGAAAAGAACTCCTGGTAACACAGGATTACCCAAATCGAGAAGACTGGCAACGGCTAACTGCAAAAGCAGAAGAGTTAGGCTTATTCGACATCACTCGAACAATTGGATTTAGAAAAAATTGGCTACAACTCATAGAGGGAAAGGGCTTCAGTCTTACCTCGACAGGCTTTACTCCCCTTGGAAACTCTCAGGATGTTGAACAAACTGAGAATGACTCGAGATCTGACATAGTTCAACGCCACCTTACTGCACTAAACAGGGCAACACTTTCTGCTCCAATTCAGATCCTCATCAAGCACGGACTTTTGTCCTCCGAGAGTTCCTTCTTTGACTATGGCTGTGGTAGAGGTACAGACATGTTGGCACTAAAGGAAGCTGGAATTTCTGTTGGAGGGTGGGATCCGCACTATGCACCTGAAAATGAAATTCAAGCTGCTGATGTCGTTAATTTAGGCTTCGTCGTTAATGTGATCGAAGATTCAGCAGAACGTGTTGAAGCGATTCAAAAGGCTTTTGCTCTTGCAAAAAAAGTTCTTGCGGTCTCAGTTATGTTGTACGGGCCTGAACAACCAGGAAAACCCTTTCGCGACGGCTTTTTAACATCACGAAATACTTTTCAAAAGTACTTTTCCCAGGGCGAACTCAAAGACTATCTTGAGCATGCACTTGGACAGCAAGTATTTATGGTCGCCCCTGGAATAGCACTTATCTTTTCCGACAAAGATGCTGAGCAACAGTTCAACTTAAGCAGATACAGAAGCACCGATTTCACAGAAAGATTACTAGCAGCCAAAATTCTTAGAGTTAAAGTTGGTAGAGAAACAAGGATAAGAACTCCTCGTGTATCCAAAACTGAACGGCAGTTTCAGGAGGCCTCTGAAGTACTTCAAAGGCTATGGACATTATCGTTAGATTTAGGTCGTTATCCTGAGCCACTTGAAGTTGACTTTCTTAATGAGGTACTGGCAAAGACTGATAGATATTCTCGAGCGCTCAGACTTCTACAAACTCATTTTGATCAGTCTCTACTTGAGACAGCTTCAACTGAAAGAGCTGAGACAACATGGCGATTCAATGATGCGGGTTCCGCTGATGCTGGTCATTCCGATGGCTCTTTGGTTTCGTCCAACGACAAGGCTGATGCATATAACTTCATCATGTCTTTGCTTGCCACACAAAACCGGACCAGCTTGATGCATTGGGTTCTGGCCAGTGCTTGTTGGGTCACCCTGGCATTGATTCTGGCTGCAAGCATTTTGGGGAACTTGAACATGCCTGTACCAATAGCAGGTATGCCTATCGATTCGATCTGGTTTTCTTCGGCGATTTGAAACACAGAATTTAAACCCATCTCCAGGAAATCCTCAGGCTCTGTGTTGTGCAGGTAATGCGCAGCCCGAACATGAATCACCCATTGATTCGGTAAATTGAATCCTGGCGACAACAAGGCTTTGCCAAGCTCCAAGGGGGCGAAGGGTTCGCAATAGGCTTCGAGCTCTGGACCGGCCGCCGTGTGAACAGCGCCAGCCACCCCGGACCCTAAACGTAAATTGGCGTTGGCTGAATTAACGATAGCCATCAAGTCGGGTTGCTCCACCAAGTTGCCCAGCATCACTTCGATTTTCATTAGGTTCAATTCCATTCCGTAAAAAACTTTGCTCTCACACTCTTGCCTTTGGCTAAAGCATAAGTCTCAATTCAAGATATCCGGCATCAGCTTCAAAAAATGCTTTAGTGAATCTGCGTTCATGCCTTGCATTGCTGTATGCAATAACAGGTGTATGGCTCGCACTATGAGCTTTGGGTAGCTCATGCTTGACCCATCACAAGATCAAGTCGTACCCATGCAAATTCACACCACCCGCGAAACCTGGCTAGTAGCCGCCGTTGAACAACTGCGCCCTTTGTTTGCGGCCAAAGGTTTCATTCTGCCGCCTTGTCAGGTGTCCTGTGGGTTTGCCAGCACAGGCACCCGCAGTGGGCATGTGGGCCAATGCTGGTCCACCAAAAGCGCATCGAATGAGCTGAATCAGATCTTCATTTCACCGACTTTGAAAACAGCCTACGAGGTGATCGATACCCTGGTGCATGAGCTGGTACACGCGGTTGACAACTGCGAGCACAAGCACGGCAAGGAGTTCAAAAAAATTGCCCTCAAGATGGGCATGAAAGGGCCTATGCGCAGCGCTGATGCCGGCCCGGAACTCAAAGTTGCTCTCACCGCCCTGCTCGACCAGCTTGGACCATACCCGCACGGACACCTCAAAGTTTCAATGCTGAAAGTCTCAAGGCGAAATCGTCCAAGGGCCAAGTGCAAGGACTGCGGTTATCAAGTTCCCATGCTGAAGAAATTTCTCGCCTATGGCCCGCCCATTTGCCCCAAGGACAAAGTGGAAATGGAAGCCCTAGGCGATTGGGAGGACATCTGAAAACAAAGCGCAGTCGTCGGGAGGTCATGACTGCGTGGCTCCGATCAGTTACCGCTGATAAAGCCTGACTGCACCTCCAATCAACTCAAAAGGAAAATAGAAAATGGAACAGCCCACCATCATCGTCTCGCCGCTTAAAGCGGCCATACCCGCACAAGGCGGTCATCTGGATTTACTGGTGCGCGTGCAAGCACCTGATTTACCCGCAGACAAATCTATTGAACACACGCCCAAACGATTGGCGCTGGTGGTTGACCGCTCGGGCAGCATGAGCGGCAAGCCGCTTCAAGAAGCACTGCGCTGCGTGATGCATATCGCCAAGCACTTGACACCCAAAGATCAACTGAGCTTGGTTGTCTATGACGATCAAGTGGAAGTCATGGTGCCTTTGAGTGAGGTCTCTTCAGTCACCGCTATTCAAGACGCGGTAGACAGGGTGCAAAGCGGCGGCTCTACGGATTTATTCAGCGGCTGGCTCAAAGGCGCAGAACAACTCGAAGGCGAAAATACACGTGCTGTGTCCCGCGTAGTTTTGCTCTCCGATGGCCAGGCCAATCAAGGAGAGGTGCGCGTCAGCCGAATCTCTGAAGAATGTAAGAACTGGCTAACGAAAGGTGTCAGCACTACCACCGTTGGCTTGGGTCGTCATTTCAATGAAGACCTGATGATCGCCATGGCAGATGCGGGAGGCGGTCAGCAGTACTACGGACAAACCGCTGAAGACTTGCACGACAGCTTTGACCAGGAACTGTCATTGCTGAAAGCCATGTTCTTGCGCGGCATTGCGCTAAAGCTGATTCCTGCGCCTGGCGTGATTGTGGAGATGCTTAGCGTTGCGCCGCAACACCCTGACGGTACTTACAAAATGAACGATCTGGCTTGGGGTGCAGAAACCTGGGTTGGTGTGCGTTTGCATATCAGCCCAAGTGCACCGGGCACGGTTCGCGATTTACTCGCAGTGTCCGTCACTGGCACCGATCTGCAAGGAAATGCTTTGTCACAGTCAGGTGCCATGCTTCAACTGCCTCCTGCAGATGAAGTCAGCCTCATTGCCAGGCCTGCGGATGAGTTGGTGGAACGGCGTTTGCTGGAAGTTGAATTTGGCAAAGCATCAGATGAATTGCGACAACTCGCACGCGAAGGCAACGACGCCATGACCCGCCGGAAATTGCAACAAATGGAAGAGCAGTTTGGCCATCATCCGTGGCTCAAAGCCAAGATGGTGCAGATGCGACGTTTGGCGGAAGAAGACATGGACATGATGATCAAAGAGGTCAGCTATTCATCGATGCGCATGTCCAAGAGCTTGGCTTCACGAAGCGAAGTTATGTTCAGCGTAGACGAAACCGAGTCTGCGATGCCCGCCTTTTTACGCAAGAAGGAATCTGAAGGTCGTGGTCGCAGAGCGCCCAACGAAAGCTAAACCCGCCAGGGCTTTGCGGGAAAGCACGGGGGCTTGGACTCCCGCGCCGCTCTTTACACTTGTCAAATCAACGGGGATCTACACATGGCGCAGTTTGACCGCGTATACAAATACAAAGCTTTATTCAACCGCAAACGCGCGGTGAACAAGCAAGCGAT
This sequence comes from Comamonadaceae bacterium, assembly GCA_027488735.1. GTDB lineage: Bacteria > Pseudomonadota > Gammaproteobacteria > Burkholderiales > Burkholderiaceae_C > Limnohabitans. The sequence goes on from JAIYBB010000012.1 coordinate 155,214, forward strand.
TCTTGATGAATTTGAAATATCAGAAGCCACGTTCAAGCGCGACTTGGACAAGATGCGCGACTTCTATAACTACGACATCGTCTACGACCGGTTCGAGAATGTTTACAAACTTCAAAACGAAGACCAGGCTTATGAGTTGCCAGGGCTTGTGTTTACCCAAAAAGAATTGCTCGCCCTGCTCACCATCCAAAACATGATCACTGAATTGGAGCCAGGCTTGCTTGGCCCCAAGCTACTGCCCTTACAAGAACGCATGGCTGACTTGCTGGCGTCAGAAGGGCTTGACTCTGATTCACTGACCAAACGTGTGCGTGCTGTGCATGCAGGCAAGCGGCGTTTGGAATTGAAATGCTTCCAGTCTTTGGCGCAAGCCACGCTTGAACGCAAGAAAGTTCGAATTCACCACTACAACCGTCAACGTGATGAAACGACGGACCGTGTTATCTCACCACAACAACTGGTGCACTACCGAGACAATTGGTACGTTGACGCTTGGTGCCACTTGCGTAACAAGCTTCAAAGCTTTTCTGTAGACGCCATTACCCATTGCGATATCTTGGAAGACACCGCCAAAGAGATCAGCCAAAAAGACATCAAAGTCATCATGCAGTCCGGATATGGCATCTTCGGCGGCGAAGCTAATCACTGGGCTAAGTTGAAATTCAGCGCCGTTCGTGCCCGATGGGTACAAGCTGAAGAGTGGCACCCCGAGCAAAAAGGCACGGTCAACAAGGATGGCACTTACACCTTGGAGTTTCCCTACTCGGATGAACGCGAGTTGTTGGGTGACATCTTGCGGTTCGGTGCAGATGTCGAGGTATTGGCACCTAAGTCGCTGCGAACGAGCTTGTTGAATGCAGCAACAGAAACTTTGAATCGCTACTTGTCAATAACAAAGGAAAATTGATCATGTCTTTTTGGCAAATTTTGGGACGCTTAGCGGTGTCCAGCGAGGGAGAAACCATCCAGCGCGTCAGCGACACCACCAGCGTCAGCAGCGACGGCACCACCTACACCCGCATGGGATCAACTACCGTGGGATCTGACGGATCCACCTTCACTCAGATGGGCAGCTTCAGCACAGATGGCAGCACTAGGATGGGTAGCACGGCGACAGGGCTGGGTGCTGTGTTCAACAAGCAAGATGATTGGTAAAAATCCAGATACTCGCAGTCTTCAAATTTAGTCAACAAAAGACGATGCGTAAATCGCTTTAGTGATTAAAAATTGAGTTGATTATTTGGTGCGTGGTGAGGGTTTCGAACCCCCGACCCCCGCCGTGTGAAGACTAAAGCACTTTGCCATTTTCCTGTTTAAAATCAACAAGTTAGCAAATTACGCCGGGGCCAAAGTAGTATAGTTGTAGTATAGTGATGAATTATAAGGTTTTACTTTTTTATTCAATTTTAGAACTTATAGGACATCAAGCGTAAAGAGTCTTTACGCTTGTGCGTTTTGAAGTTCAGCCGAAGCGTCGGCAAACGTTAAGCACGGTCAAAGTATATGGAGTTTTCACTCGCTCGGGTGTAGTAATCTGCGTCAAGCCTGTGGAGATTTGTATGAACAATTCCGAATCCAAGAAGCGACTGTTGGCACTGCAGAAGTCCAAATTTTTATCCGTAGAAATTCAGGACGCTTTGCGCTTTGCTATCGAGAAGCTTTCAGACGCTGAATACCATGACGCGCAAATTCCAAAGCCTGTCATGGCGAACAAACGATGGAGTCAAGCTGAAGAAAATCAGCTGGTCGAATCTTTGCTGGCTGGAAACTCCATAGAACTTATCGCAACCAATCTAGCCCGAAGCACCAACAGCGTCTTCAGCAGGCTACATCTTCTTGGTGTCATTTCGATCAACAATTCCAAGGCGATTGATATCAAGTATCGCGATGTAGGCATTAAGGAAGAAACCATACAAATTGATCTCAACCGAAAGTGCATTGAATGCGCTGAACTGGTTGGCCCAAAGCGCCTGAAAAAGAATCCGAACTTCTATCGGTGTGAGTCGTGCCAATTGCAGTTTGAGGCAAGTCGAAAAAGTGTATAGAGTTTTCGCTGTAACTTCTATGGAGGACAGCGATGGAAAAAACAAGACAGGAACTTTTCGAATTGGTCTGGTCAATGCCCATGACCAAACTCTCCAAGCAATTCGAACTTAGTGATGTCGGACTAAGAAAGATTTGCGTCAAGCATCAGATCCCCCTTCCCCTTCAAGGTCACTGGACTCGCAAACAATTTGGCAAAGAAGCTCCTAGACCAGAGCTACCTGACAAAGATTTCAACCCAATCATTGAGATCAATGACGATTACAAAATCAAGCTGAATAAAGAGCGTTCTGAACTAAAAAAGGCTGCGATAAAAATTGCACTCAATCCACCAACATCACAGCTGCGAACGCCTGAGCAACTAAAGCATGAACGCTGCATCACAGCGTTCAATGAGATCAAAGAGTTCATCGTTGAGATGGAGAAAAAAAAAAACGTAGTGAAGTTTGAAACCATCAAGGACAAACCACCAAGTTTTCCTCCAACACATATCTTTTCATTCTCGTATTTTCGGTCGTCTAGAAATGGATTTCCTTTGTACGCAACGGCTAGAAACGCCATCCGCGCCATCTGCATTGCTGATGAGCTCTTCGAACGATTAGAAGAAAAAGGGATCGAAATTCAGATTGATTTTGATGATCGATCAGGGACAACAATGAACGCGGTTAAGGATGGTGAAAAACTTCAGTTCAGTTTCAGAGAACCTTACACAAAGGTAGGACGTACACCTGCCTTAAGCAAAATCGAAAAACAACTTCACAACTACGCATGGGACTCGGCTCAAATTGAAGTGCCACAAAACGTACTTTGTATAAATTTTGGATGGAGCTCTTACACAAAGAAAGCATTCAAAGATTCTGGTTTAAAGCTCGAGCATCAGATCGAAAACATAGTTGACTACATTGTCAAAAAATTGGCCGAGGAAATTGAAGAGTCTAAGCAGCGAGAAATTCGAGCCCGCGAAAGCGAACGAAAAAAATACATATGGGAGTACAACGAGCGAATTGCCAAATCACGAAAGAACCAACTTGAACATGCACTAAAAGAAAGTAAGGATTTAGAGAACCTTATTCGCCTGAAGGTCTATCTCAAAACGATGAAAGGGATCTTTTCAAAACTGCCTGCCGATGAAAAAGCAGCTGGCTTTACGTGGATTGAACTTGTAAAGGCTGAACTCAAAACCATACAACCAATCGAGACTCGGATCAAAAGAATCAAACGAGCAGCCAAGAAGCCCACAAAGAAAATCAAAGAGCTTTGGTATGTTGATCCATTACCTGATGATCACCAGCCAGACTTTGAAGCCATATACGCAGAAGAGCGAAGACATTACATAGACTAGAAATTGTCCAGCAACGAAGAAACATAGTCTTTTGGCAATTGATGCCCTGCGTTCGGAACAACAGTAACAGGCAACCCAAGTAAGCTTGCAAACTTACTGACGTTTTCTGGATTGCTCTGCCAATCCTCTGAACCAACATGAAACGAGCAGTTCATTGGCGCTGGGTACTGATTGGTACTTGCAAGTTCACTGAGTCGGTCAGCATACGGTGGGATAAATCCCATGCTGATTTCCTCGCTTGAAAACTCCCCTACGATTGGCGACAGCAGGAGTATCTTGCCTATGTACGGAGTCAATTTCGACAATGCATGAAGCAACAAATAGCCGCCAAAAGAGTTAGCAATGATCTTGGCATCCTCACGCCAAAAGTGTTCTTTTATGTCATTGGCAATCATGGCAACTTGATCGTTGAAATCAAGCTTCTTAAAGTCACCCACCGTCTCTCGTCCAAGGACCTCATACCCCCGAGCAACTAAGGCCTGCCCTAAGCCATTGGTGATACGACCGCCGTGACCTGGCAGGTAGTAGATTTTCATTTAAATGGATTTTTGATTTACTCGTTTAGAGAGCTGCTCAGCTGACTCTTTGCGTTCGCTATAACGGTCAACAAGATACGGCGAAACGTCGCGCGTCAAAAGAGTGAACTTGACTAACTCTTCCATCACATCTACGACTCTGTCGTAATAAGCTGAGGGCTTCATACGACCGTCTTCCTCGAACTCTAGGAATGCTTTAGCGACTGAGCTTTGATTTGGAATCGTGAGCATACGCATCCAGCGACCTAGGATTCGCATTTGGTTGACAGCATTGAAGGATTGCGAACCACCACAGACTTCCATCACAGCTAAGGTTTTTCCTTGAGTCGGACGAACAGCGCCTACTGACAAAGGTATCCAGTCAATTTGACTTTTAATGATGCCCGTCATAGCCCCATGACGCTCTGGAGAGCACCAAACCATACCTTCAGACCATGCAGCCAAGTCTCGTAACTCTTTGACCTTTGGATGTGTATCCGGAGCAGCATCAGGCTGCGGCAGATCTAAGGGATCAAACACCTTCACCTCTGCACCCATCGCTTCGAGCAATCTCGCTGCTTCCAGCGTCAATAGCTTGCTGTAAGAGCGCTCACGCAAAGAACCATACAACATCAAAATTCTTGGTGGATGCGTCGACGCCTGTTTTGGTGATAACAAGGACTGTTGAGGTATATTGAAGCAATTCTCATCAAGATTAGGCGATTGTTTCGAAAACTTAGACACGCAAGCCCTTTTCGTTGATGACAACTTCACCGTCTTCTTTGGTAAATGCACCAAGCTGTGGATTGACAAGGATATCTAGAACGACTTCAGATGGACGACATAACTTTGTACCCATTGGAGTCACCACAATTGGACGATTGATGAGGATGGGATGAGTCATCATGAAATCTAACAATTCTTCGTCAGACCATTTTGTATTTCCCAAATCTAGCTCTTCATAGGGCGTGCCCTTTTGACGAAGCACATCCCTTACTGGAATGCCCATATCAGCGATCAACTTCTTGAGCTGTTCTTTTGAAGGAGGTGTCTCTAAGTAAAGCACTACCTCAGGTTCAACTCCTGAGTTACGAATCAGGGCCAATGTGTTACGAGATGTGCCGCACTTTGGGTTGTGAAAAATTTTGACCATATCAATTTTTAGTGACTGTGGAGGTGGTCTGACTTCAATAATGAATGAAGGAACAAGCCGAGGAATCCGCCAACGATCTGAGCAACGACAAAGGCTGGGACATCAACTGGTGAAATACCAGCAAAAGTATTGGAGAACATGCGACCGAACGCAGCTGCTGGATTTGCAAAAGATGTACTAGAAGTGAACCAATATGCCGCGCCGATGTAGCAAGCAACAATAGACGATGCCTTGCCTTCAGAAGAGCGCAAGATCACGAATAGCAAGCCACAAGTGGCGACCGCTTCAGCAAACCATTGCGCAGGGCCAGTTCTCACTTTCGTGGACCATTGCAATATTTCAAGATCAAACATTGCATGAGCCGCCCACGCGCCCAATGCAGCACCGATGAGCTGAGCGATCACATAGCCCACCAAGTGATGACGTGCCAAATCTTTGCGATAGGCCATGACCATCGACACAACTGGATTGAAATGCGCACCACTGACTGGCCCTAGTGTTTCAATCAGCACATAAAGAGCAAAGACAGTGGCAAGCGTGTTGGCCAAAAGAGCAACGGCTGTATTTCCATCTGCCAATTGCTCGGCCATGATGCCCGAGCCAATGACAGCACACAGCAAGGCTGCTGTGCCAATTAGCTCAGCAAAATATCTTCTCCAATGAATCATTTTGTAGCGAGATCTCGAGCTGTATTTTCCAAAGCCATCTTGCTGAGGCTCGTTAAAGGCAGGCTGGTAAACAGATCCAGACGTCTTTTGATTTGATGAAGTGTCTGCTTGAAGGCCTCTTGCTTTTGTTCTTCAGTGCCCACCGTCTCTGAAGGATCTGCATAACCCCAATGTGCGGTTGCAGGTTGCCCAGGCCAATAGGGGCAAACTTCGCCAGCTGCGTTGTCGCAAACTGTGATCACCAAATCCATATGCGGCGCATCAGGTGTAGCAAAAACATCCCAACTTTTGCTAGTCAATCCTATGGTTGAAACACCAGCTTTTTCTAACGTAGCAATCGCCATTGGGTTAGGAGTTTGATTTTCAGCTGGACTGCTACCGGCAGAGAAAGCCTTGAACTTTCCGTGACCTATATGGTTGAGTAATGCCTCAGCCAAGATGCTGCGAGCAGAGTTGTGGGTACATAGAAAAAGTACGTTCAATGGTTTGGCTTCAGTCACTTTGGATTCCTTAGGTTTAGCAGGTTTTACAAATATCCTCAGGGCTCACCTCGCAGGCTTGCCCTTGGCAGCAGTTTTGGGTCAGGAAGGACAACACAGCATTCATGCGGTCGTACTGCGCCCGATAAATCAGGTTGCGGCCACTGCGCTCTTGCGAAATGAGATCTGCGTGCATCAACTCTTTCAGATGAAATGAAAGAGTGTTCGCGGGCATACCCAGTTCCTCAGCGATCAGCGCCGGGGTCAACCCTTCCGCGCCTTTCACGACCAATGAGCGGTAAATCTGCAGTCGGTTGGGCTGTGCCAGCGCTGCGAGGGCTTTGATGACGTATTTGTCTTCCATGATTCAACTTTATTGGAAATATATGACCATTTTAAGTCAAACAATCTTAGGGTGATTGATAGGTCATAAAGTTCCTAAATTTCAAATGAAACCATTTGAGCTATGCCTGTCGTGACCGTGATTACGGTTCAAAAAAGCACTATGTTTTCTGCTTAAAAACCACGCTTTTGACCCGATAACGCACTTTTTGTCTGACTTATGGTCTTGAATGGGTGCTGGGCACGTGAGTGAAATACCAGTTCGTCCTTGTCTCTTTCGTCATAGCCATTGGTCATGGGCTCGATGGGGGTCACTGGTTTTTGGATGGGGGTTGGTGGCTGGGGGTAGATTCTTTGCTGGGGGTTGGGTTTCATCAGCTCTTTGTGAAGGTGCTGGGCAAGCTGTTGATGCTGCTGGGTCTGCTGTTTTGTAGCTTGGGTTGAAGTCAATTGCTGGGGGTTGGGCTTGGGTAGAGGTTTTGGAGCTGGGGCCATAGGTGCACGCTTGGGCTTAACCGCCTTAGCCTTTGATTTGGCTGAAGCTTTATGTGATGCTTTGGTGATGGGTCTGGCAACAGGCTTTGCTGGGCTAGCCACCCTACCCTTCAGGGTTGATGATTGAGGCGCCTGGGTGCTGTCAGGCTGTGGGACTGGCTGAGCAAATGCTGCCCACATCTTGTCAGATATCAACTTCCAAAGTGCCAGTTGGTCCTCAGGGTTGGCGATTTCCATAAATCTCATGTTTGGTCTCCTTTTCCTACATTTATTTATCCGTTGCAATAAATAAATGCATGCGAATATTTGAGCTTGCCAAACCAAAATCACCAGAGCAACTGAGACTCGATCAATTGAAAGCCTCAAGCAACCGTGCCAGTGATGCGTTAAAAATTGAACGCGAAAGACAAAAAGCACAACGGGCACAGAAGGCGCTACAGCAACTCCGCAAACCCAAATCGAACACAATCAAACCAATTCAAACAATCAAACCAACATAGCCAAAAGAAAGCCGACGCTAAGGTCGGCTTGTTGAACATCATTGTGTTTAATTGGCTTTAGCTGGAAGCTTCAGGGTTGGACGTTTGCCTGAAGTCGCTTCTTTGTCAAAGCCAGCTTTGACCAGTCCGCTAACAGCTTCAATGCGCCCATCAAGTTCGCCAGCATCTACAGCTGTTCGCAGCACCTCCAGCGTAGTGATAACGCCTGCAATGTTTTCTGTCTCGATGGCGTTCTTTCCTTCGACCACTTCGAGTGTGCGAGCACCATAGCGAACAGTGATGCACATCTTGCCGTTATCGCTTGGCCACCACCATGGCTTCAAGCGCTTAGGGATCTCAACTTTGCGCGTCTCCCCTGTTGCTTCATCTTTAAAGCTGCGGATCTTTACTGGCACAAACTCAGTTCCAGATTGAACGGCCTTGGCCATTTGTATCTGCTCATGAAGTTTGTTGCTAAGTTTTTGACGACGAGCGTGCTTAGGGCTATTGCCCTGTTGAGGCTTGCTGGCGACGAATTTCAATGCACTTAAACCTGACATTTGCTACTCCTTGTGTGTGTTGCAGGAATAACTAATTTATTGTCAGACCATGGCTCTGGACAACCGAAATGATTGGTAACCCGACAGATTGGAAGGACTCAGATTACTGAAATTTAAGATGGTCAAACTGGCTTTAAACCTGAGTAGTACGCTACAGCACGCGCTTGCTCAAGTGCCATTCGATCCTTGTGTTCTTGCTCTTCACGCTTTGCGTTTAATGATCGTGGTGTGTAGCGCTCGATCTGCTTGGGCGTGAGGTGCCAATATGGGTTGCCAGTTTGCTCTCGCATCTGCCACTCAATTTCACTTTTAAATTCAGCACCCAATCGACGCTTAAAAAAAATGGCATCGTGCACATTGGCAATGGGCATATGCCCCTTAGTCATTGCTGCTTGCCGAACAATGTCCATGACGTGCGTTTCGCCATGCTGATAAAGGTAGGCGAGCACCTTAGCTTTGCTAGGTCTTCCGCTGTCCGTCTGCAGGAATCGCTCTAGCAGCAAATCAGGACGGAATTTCTTGAACAAATCGTAGAGGTAATCGTCCAATGCGTTTTGCTCTTTGATGAAAAGCTTGACCGTATCGTCGGCAAGAAATCGCATTCTGTCTTCAGTGTTTTGTAGAATCTCTACAAGCGCTGGGTTAGTCCAATTGCCAGACGCATCCAACCAACCTTTTGCAGTTTGGCGAGCGCCAAAGCTAATTGCAGTAAAGGCTTGCTTGAGCAGCTTTGGCCTAAGCTCATTGGGTACAGGGCTGCTTTCTGGAAAAACGTAATGGCGCACTGTCGCCATGAAATCTGCTTTGTCTTCTAAGTACAGCAGCGTGGCAGGAAATGATTTCTTTAAATCTTGATCAAGTCCACTAGCTGCTAGGTAGCCACGGGCATAGCCCATTTTCCAAGCGACTACGCTGCTGCGGATGTCGTACTCCCAGCAGTTACCCAGCATGGCGCGGCGCAACTCCTTGTTGACGTTTTGAACACTGGTTCCTTCGTAATAGGTACGACCAAATGGACTGAGTTTTTTGCGTTGGAGGTAGTAGCCCTTGGTGACAGCGGCTATGCCAAGAATTGATAGCGCTTGACGAAGTGCCAAGTCCTTCTTGGGCCCTTGGATCATCTTTGATTCCGTCTCAAGCCAATAAACGTAGGCTTTGACTGACTCAATATCAACTGGCACCCAATCGAAAAGCTGCCTCAGCTTATCCTCGCGCCATTCCAAGTTGTACTCTGGATAAAGGTGATCGAATAAGGCAATATTGCTGACATCATCACCGCTAAGGTACGCATCTATCTCTTCGTCTGTTATGGCGGCTGACAGGGATGCAGCAGGAATCTGCAAGTTGTTTTGTATCGTGACCAGTGAGGTTAGCTTGACCTGAGAGTTTTGGCCAGAGAACTTGGTGCCCTTGACTACCATCTGAACAATGTCCCAGTCGTTGTCAGTGAGCCATTTGTGCACGCGGATCTTTTTGGGTCCGATTTGCCCGCCTTTGTTTGCCAGTTGGTCTAGTGAAATTGAGTAGAGTCCTAGTTTGCGTTGCTCAGGTGTTTGCCCGCGCTGTAGAGCATCAAACAGCAAGGATTCGACAACGCTGATGTATTTAGCCAACGCCCGTTTGGCAGCCGCAGCTGGCTTGGGAAAAGCCTTCTGTAGGGCTGCTTCTACCGACTCATGGACTGTGAGTTTGATCACTTGATACACGTTCCTTGCAAATGAAATCTGGCATTTCCAATGTATTTAGCACCTTTTTACAGATTTCACGACCACAAAAAAAGTCACAGACATATAGTAATTTATAAGCCTCATTTATTGAAATTTATTGGATAAGTGGGATCTTGGAGTGGCATTGCCCCCACATGCCGAAGGCATGCAGCTCCTGTGTTCACGAGACGAATGAATTCGGAAAAAAGAAATGAACAAGTTTTTTGGATAAGTACTTGATGCACACCTATCAAGCATCAGTTCAGGCACAAGTCAAAGGCCGCAGCCAAGTGATCAAGACCGAAGTTCGGGCCATGAACGCGCAGGATGCGCGTTGGTTGCTATGGGCTCAGTACGGATTTCATAGCATTCAGGCTGGGCCTAGTCAGGTCAATACTCGCTAGGCAACATGATCACCCAGTGCTCACCGTCCCAACAAGCATATAAAGATATGGCGTGCATTGGAAAGTCTGTGTAGGGAATCTCTTGGCGGGCGTGTTCACTTCCGCTGCCATCCTCGTAGATCATCGTTGCCCTGTTGCCATAGACAGTCATGCGCACTTGGACAAACCAGTCCTCAGTGCCAATCTCGCTTAAATGACTGGCAATCGCATCCATCATCCAAAAACACTCAGCCTCTTCAGCCAAGTACTTGGTGCCATCAGTCAGCAGGTGCCTTCGGCTGATTCGGTAGTAGCCCGTGGTGCCAATAAATTGAGTTAGCTGGATTGGATCAAACGTTTTGCGCATTTGAGACCTCCAGCTTTGCCAATTCAGATTGACTGTCTGCCAAAAGGTCAATGCGCAAGTTAGGTTGAATGTTGCAGTACAGATGATTGATCGCATAGTTCACAACCTTCCCACGCTCGTAGTCCGTGCTTGCGTTATCAAACTTGTCTGAGTAAACCTCCAAGTCATACATCGCGCGTTGCAAGGAGTTGATCGCGGATTGCAAACGTTCCTTTGCTATTGCACGCACCTGCTGTGCTTGCAGTTCTTTTAGCTCTCGATTTACGGTCATCTCTAGTCCTTTGTTGTGTGTGTGACCAAAGTTTGTTTTCAGACACGCAAATGGACAACCGACATTTGGTAACCCGATAACTTGGACGGGTACCGAGTAAAAATCACCATGGTGATTTGATAAGTACTCCACCTAAATTTTTCGCAGCCCATTTTTTTAGATCTGTAGGACCCATTCGGGCTGTAGCTGAAGAAGGCATTGTTTTTACAAATTTCACCAGCACACCGCAAAAAATGACGCGATAAAAAGCCCTACAGCACATCGTTTGCGTCGCTCGAATGCTCTGAGTGCTGGAAGACCTGATCAACGCTTGTAGGGCTATTTAGACGTACGCACTTGCTGGGCACTCAATGAGTGCGAAAGCCGCGCAGAAATCTATGAAAACTCACATTTATAAAGATTTTGCTCAACGACTATTGAAATCATTGAAGATTTTTTAAGTCAAAAAGTTATCCACAGCCAGTCCAATTCGCCCTGCTCTAACTCGATAACCCGCCAACTTGGACGGACTCAGGTTGCTCTGATAAATATGTGAAAACACAATGCAATTAACGCAAACACATGATTTAGGAGAACTTGAATGGCACAAGCAAAAACACTAACAAAAGAAGAGATAACGCGTGTACTGGACTACATCAACACACGCCGATTCGCGCAACGCAACAGAGCAATGATGTTGCTGACACACCTAGCTGGTTTAAGAATCGGCGAAGTCGCTTGCTTGCGCTGGAGCGATGTGATGAATTTGGACGGAACAGTAAAGGACGAGATCCGCTTGCTACCCGACATGACCAAGGGAAGGCACGCTCGTACAGTTTTCGTCAACATCCGGCTACGTGAAGAATTGCAAGCCTACGCTGCTATGACTAAATGTGTGGATCGCAGCTACCCATTCTTTGCAAGCCAAAAAAGCGTTAAAGCAGGATTTAGTGCAAATAGCTTGGCACAAACTTTTGCTCTGCTCTACGAAGGCGCTGGACTTGAGGGCGCAAGCAGTCACAGTGGACGCAGAACGTTCTTAACAAACCTTGCCAACAAGGGAACAGCGATACACATTTTAAAAACGCTTGCTGGTCACCGCAGCATCAGCACTACCGCTGCGTATCTTTATAGCAGCCCGAGTCAGTTAAAGGCAGCTGTCGAGCTGGTCTAACACTAATTAGCTTTAGTTAATTTGAAAGAAACTTCGTATCGGTAGAAAGAGATATCCGGAGTCATTGCTAAAGCACGACGAATCCGAGTGTCATCGTCTAGAGCAATGATGACACCTTTCACGCTTTGATTCGGTTCAGCAAGCTCTTGCTTGACGTAGCCCATGTAGCGAAGCACCTGCCCTACTACTGCATCGCTTGCCCTACCCTTTTTCAACTCAACAACGAGCAACTGAGATTTGTCTTTTTTGATAGCCAAGATGTCCATCGGGCCAGTGTCAGATTGGTACTGCTGACCAACAAGCTCACCATCCTCTTCGAAGATATCAAAATCTTTACCTAATTCAGTTTGCTTCCAGTTCTGCACCAAGAAATCTTCAAGGTGCTTTTCAAGCGCGAATTCAGAAGGATCTTCAACTGTTGAATCCGTGGAAATGATTGGCGACTTATATTCACCAGCGATCAGCGACTCTAATTCTTGAGCGTAGCCTGTAATATTGCTGACCGTACCGATAGACCCAGTACTCTTCTTCAGCATGTCAGACATAGCTTCGCGCTCAACATGCTTAGCCATCCACCTAACATTACGTCGATGCGGCAATATCCCACCTGGGTGATAAAAGTAATTGCTTGAAATTTCGCCAACGTGATAAGTGCCAGATCCGTCGGGACAAAGGACGATGTCACCAAGTTTTATGCCCTTTGACACAGTCCAGAGAAATCCACAAGCCAGCCCTGCACCTACGTTGGTTTTGTCGGGATGATTTGACTTAAAGATATCGCGAAACTTAGCGTTGAAATCACGCCAATTTTCTGTCAGCTCGTTTGTTAGGTCTTGATTGACTTCAAAGTCAGTACCGATGAAGCCTTCAGAAAAACAGGTCTCAGCGTGAATTGACTTTCTGCCAAGCATTACACGGTAGTAGCTTTTCATAGTTTTAATCTTTCTGAACCACTCACTTCACAAGCTCCATCAATTTCCCATATCCATCAACCACGTCGTATTTCACCTGGTCGGATGTGATCTTTGCAAAGAATCTTCGGGCGCATTCAATTTTGCTTTCTTCGATTTTCCTTAGATCCATACTGGACATTGACCCCTTGGTTTCGGCAATGAAGTAGACGTGCTTTACCTTGCCTTCCTGAAAGGCGATAGCCCAGTCGGGGTTGTAGTTGCCAACAGGGGTAGGAATGAAGAACCCACGAGGCAGCTTAGCGTAGACAACCACCTCGGTGCTGGCATCCAGCTCTCGTACGAAATCACGTTCATTTTTGGAGTCGGTAAAAACGTAGTCGTAGATGTGGTGATTCGCCTTGACCGCCTTGCTGAAATCTTCCTTGGGTTTGTCCTGTGTGAAGATGTCCATGGTGTGGGTGTCGCCCGTTGGGTCGTAGGCAATGTGCTCAACGATCACAGTCGCCTTCTGCTCGTTCATTAGACGTGCTGCCTTTTGCATAAAGTCTTCCGGGTTCGTTCGGTACTGACTGAATACGGCTTTGTTGATGCCCTGCAAAACACTGGCTACGGTTGCGCGGGTAAGTTGGGTCTCACCTGCCAGTCTGCCAATCAAGTCGTACTTAACTGCAGAATGGGCTGAGGCAGCTGAATAGTCTGTCGTGGACTCTGTGACTTTGAACGATTCACCCTGGCGAATACCGTCATAAGTAGCTGACTCCAGCTGCTCCCCAGCAATCACGGTGTATTGCATAGGGCTGACCTTTAGCTCGGCTTCTAGGGCTTTTACACACTTACCCACCAACTCAGGAGTTTCGAATTCGACGGTGTAAGCTGCTTTGCGGTTAATGCGGCTCCACAGAGCCTTAAATTCTGACTTTTCAAAGTTGGCATTCAGTGGGTTTGTTTTTGCCTTGCGGTCATCCTCGGGCAGTGGCAATTTTGCATCGCTAAAAACACTGTCAATCAGAGTAAAAACGGCATCAGCATACAGCTCCAACTCAGGTGGAAGCTCTGCAAGCGTTCCTTCTTTCTTTGCCTCGTGATATGCCTCGGCGATTTTGTCTTTGCTGTCGGTGTAGTCGTTTTTGAGCAGGTATTTGTAAATCTGCTTGGCCAGTTGCGGGGTCACTTCCACATCGCCCGCTGTGGTTTTCAAAACCTTAGCGGTGAAGTAAGACTCGTCTGCAACCCGTGGCCGCTCTGACAATCCTTCGCTGATGTCTCGCTGCAAGGCGGTTACGAAGTCCTTGTAGCTCTCGCTGGCAACAACGGTCAACACGTTAACCTGGTGAACCGTGGCTGGGTTATCCATTCGATCGCCGTGCTGATTTACCGACAAACGCAGCCCGCGTCCGACTTCCTGGCGGCGGCTCACAGTGTTATCGCTGTGTTTCAGCGTGCAGATCACAAACACATTGGGATTGTCCCAGCCTTCACGCAGCGCGGAATGCGAGAAGATAAATCGAACTGGCTCATCAAACGAGAGCAACCGCTCTTTGTCTTTCAAAATCAAGTCATAGGCGTCAACGTCATCGGTTTCTGTGGATTTTTTCCCTGTCTCGGGATCGATCATCCGTTTGGTTTTCTTATCGATCGAGAAATAACCGTTGTGCGTCTTGGTTGTCGCAATGCCTTTGAGATATCGGTTGTAAGACGTGTCTTCCAATGTCTGCACCTCGGCTAGTTGCAGGTTGTACTCTTCCTCAAACATTTGGGCGTACTCACCGGGCTGTTCGCCCGCTTCGTCATAACTTCTGTACTTGCTCACTGTGTCGATGAAAAACAGCGACAACACTTTGATACCTTGAGAAAAAAGAGATTGCTCTTTTTCGAAGTGGGCTTTGATTGCCTCACGGATCTGAATGCGCCGCAAAGCTGGTTCGCTCACATCCCCAGTAGCCTCTCCAGCCGAAAGCTCTTGCCCATTGGTGAATGTCACCGTATTGGTCAACGCATTGATATCAGACACCACAAAGCCACGGTACTGTTCCAATTCGCCAGAAATATCGAAGAGGTTGTCATTGCGGGATAGTTTGCGCAGAACACGCTTGATGCCATTGTTTTGCTTAATTTCTAATTCAACCCGTGCAACGGGAGCACTGGTGGATACTTCAATCGACTCCAAATAGAGATATGCATTGGTGCCTGTGAGACCCTTGATCGAAATGCCGCGAACAGCTATTTTTTTAACCAGCTTTTGGTTGTAGGCATCTAGTGCGTCCAGCCGGTGAATTTTGTTGTGAGTTGTCTTGTGGGTGGCCGAATAACGCAAGACCGCCAAAGGCTTGAAGTTGGCTAGAGAATCCAAGGTCTTACCTCCCTCCATCTTCTGGGGTTCGTCCAAAAACAGGATTGGGCGGTTGGCACTGATCACATCAATAGGCTTGCGAGATTGGAAGTCATCCAGCTCTTCGTAAATACGCCTTGCATCCTTACCCGTGGCATTGAATGCTTGCACATTGATCACCATGACGTTGATGCCTGAGTCGCTCGAAAAATTTTCAAGGTTATGCAATTGCTTTGAGTTGTAGATGAAGAATCGCGCGCGCTTCTTGTAATCATCCAAGAAGTGTTGAGCTGTTATCTCAAGAGATTTGTGCACTCCTTCGCGTATCGCAATGCTTGGCACAACCACAATAAATTTGCTCCATCCATACCGGGCATTGAGCTCGAACATGCTTTTCACATAGCAATACGTCTTGCCCGTGCCGGTCTCCATCTCGACATCTAGATTGATGTCGCAGACCTTGGTCTTGACCAGCGCTGCGGAGAGCGGTAGGTTTTGCCTGCGCTGCACAGCTTGTATGTTTTCCAGTACCTGACCAGGCGTCAACGCCAAATCTGCATTCTTGAATCCAGCTGTCTCAAACGCTGCAACTGCTTGGCCGCTGGCGTCCACGGAGCGGCCTGGATCCATACGATAGTTCAAGCCTTCTCGCTTGGGTTGTCCTGCAAAGCAATCTGCAACGGCTTCGACTGCATTTGTTTGATAGCCCTGTTTTTTAAATTTAAGTTTCATCTTGTGCAATTTAAATTGTTTTAATTTCAGTGGCTGGGCTTATCAACTTGAAGATTTGCTCAGCGTTAATCTTCACGCTGTCATTGGCAAAGCCTGAATCTCGGAAAACAGCTCTTAGTGGCTCCCGCTTGGCTAACGACTTGACGAATTCTTCGTTAATGTTTTGATCAAAGCAGGCGGCTAGAGCGTTGCCATCGACAAAGTAAACGGTTTTTTCAGCAATGATTTTTTGCGTGACAGGCAGCGCTAAGTCAACTCCCCAATCCAGCAGAACTTGAAATAACAAGTCTTCGGCTGTTCGATCTTCGCGAATGTTGTTGATCTGGTCGGAGAGCAAGTCTTGTGATACAGCATCAGGTGTGTAGAACACCTCTTTCATGTTTGAGCTGTCAACTTTGAGTACTCGGAAACCGAAATCAATCTTTTCGATTCCCGGCTTATCAGCGAAGTCCTGCTTAATTTTCTTTCCAGCACGTCGGATTCGTTCCTTTCCTATTTCTGCAATGTTTGCGAAGCCAGCTCTACCTGGCTCAGTGTCTTCACCACAGACCTCTGGCAGTTGCACTAGGATAAATCTACGACTACCACCATCTTCCGCGTTCAGCTTCATTGCGGCGTGTGCCGTAGTAGCAGAGCCTGAAAAGAAATCGAGAACGATTCCGTCGCGAGAGCTGCCAGCCTCCAAAACAAGTTTTATCAAGTCAATGGGCTTGGGGTTTTCAAAAGTTGCAAGGTTCCCGAAGATTTCGGTCATTTCTGAAGATGCTTCAGTGTTCAGCGGAGCAAAGTCCCAAAGAGTCGTCCATGTAACCCCATCCTTAACTTGAGACAGAAACCGTTTTAGCTTCGGTCTTCCTTCGTCGTCTTCCCCAAAATAGATTTCGTCGTTATCGATGAGTTCTTTTATCCGAGTCTCATTGAATCGCCAATTGCCATTCGACGATGGGTAATGTTGTTTACCAGTACGGGGGTTTGTAATCGGAAAGTAAAGTGAAGCAACGTATCGCCCACCCTTTACATTTCCCATCAAATCACCAGCAGCCCATGGCCCTTTTGGGTGATTGTCAGGATTCTTGTACCTTGCGACCTGATCGTCGCTGCGTTTTCGAAGATTGAACGCACTAAGTGACTGTTTGACATAGACCAGAATGTAGTCGTGTTGAGCACCTATTACACGGTCGTTTGGTGGAGTGCTGCGCTTCTTCCAGATGATCTGTGCTGCAAACATTTCCTCCCCAAAAACTTCATCACATAGCTTGCGTAGATTGACTATTTCACAGTCATCAATCGAAATAAAAATCACACCTTCATCGCTTAAAAGTGATCTTGCAAGCCTTAGGCGCGAATACATCATCGACAGCCAATCGGAGTGAAACCGACCGTTTGACTCTGAATTGGCAACCATTCGATTGCCTACTTGGTCTTTTTGATTTGTGCGGGCCAAATAGGATTCGGTGTCTTCAGCGAAGTCATCTTCGTAAACAAAGTCTTTGCCCGTGTTGTAAGGCGGGTCAATGTAAATAACCTTGATCTTGTTTAGATAGGTTTCTTGCAAAAGTTTTAGCGCGTCAAGGTTGTCCCCCTCGATGAACAGATTTTTCGTTGTGTCAAAGTCAACGCTTTCTAAGCGATAAGGGCGCAGTGTCTTAGCTATAGGAGAGTTGGCAGTCAATAGAGCTTGGCGTTTGCCCGGCCAATTGAGTTGGTAACGTTCTTGAGGACCTTCTACAGTTTTTCCTGAGAGCTCTTGTCTCAATTGGTCAAAGTCGATGGTGCGTGTTACAGCACCGTCAGCATCATGAGATTCCGCTACACAGTTAGGAAAAATTTGTGCCAACTTTTCGATGTTGGCTTGTGTAAGGTCAGGGCTGTGTAATTTCAGTTTTTCCATGATTTGAATCTTCAAATTGCTTTAACTTCAGTGCTTGGGCTAATCAACTTGAAGATTTGCTCAACGTTAATCTTCACGCTGTCACTTGCAAAGCCTGAATCTCGGAAAACAGCTCTGAGTGGCTCCCGCTTGGCTAACAACTTGACGAACTCTTCACTGATACTTTCTTCAAAGCAAGCCGCTAGGGCGTTGCTATCAACAAAGTAAACGACGTTGTCAGCAATGATTTCCCTTGCGATGGGTAACGACAGGTCAACACCCCAATCTAACAATACCTGGAACAACAGGTCTTCGGGCGAGCGGTCTTCACGGACGTTGTTGACCTGATCAGCAAGAAGGTCTTGAGATACTGCATCGGGTGCGTAGAACACCTCCTTCATGTTGGAGCTGTCAATTTTTAGGACTCGAAAGCCTATGTCTAAATCAGGATTCGTTATGCCACTTTCTGATTTTATTTTTCTGGCGGTGCGTCGAATCCTTTCTTTGCCAACTTCAGCAACTGTTTTGTATCCAGACTTAGATGCTTCACTTTTTTCGTCGCACTCTTCTGGAAGCTGAACCATCACATACCTTCTTGTTGATCCAGTTTCTGCGTTTAATGCCATCACAGCATGAGCTGTTGTGCAAGACCCGGAAAAAAAATCCAAAACTGTGTCATCGCTATCAGAACCAACTTGTATCAGTGTTTTAATTAATTCAAGCGGTTTAGGAAAACTTGCAATTTTTCCTTCAAAAATAGCTTCAACTTCTGCAGTACCTCTTCGACTGGTGAACTCACTGGCATCCAACAAAGACCTAACCAGCTTCTCTGTATGGCGCATTTTTTGAACAATCCGATAGTCACCACTTTCTGTCTTGTATCCGGTAATTTCTACGTTGAAATTTTCAGCCGACTTAGGCTTACCCCATCGCCAAACAAATTGAACTCCATTTTTCTCTGATTTTGGAGGGTAAATTTCGATGGAGCCCGGGATTTTTTCGAAACCAATTTTGTAAAAACAATCTGCTAATTCATTATTGTTTTGACTGAAACAATCAGTCTGTTTCTCAAGAGGGTAAAGATAAATTGGATAAAACAAGTTCGGACGATTCTGCGAAGTAAACGCTTCATTACTGTTGTAAAGCGGGTGTACGTTGAAGCCCCCTTGTTTATCACTGAATCTAAACTTTTTCTCTTTTACTTCAAGCTGATTTGTTTTTGCGAGTTCAATATCCTTGCAATAAAAATGTACATAATCATGCATTTTTGCAATGTGGCCATAATCCCGTCCATTTGGAGTTGAGTTAACAACAAAAGTTCCTATGAAATTTTTTGCTCCAAATATCTCATTCATTACTAGCAGTAAATTTTCACTTTCGCCATCATCAATTGATACAAAAATAACCCCGTCATCTCTGAGTAAATTCCTTGCTAATTTTAGGCGTGAATAAATCATTGAGAGCCAATCGGAATGAAAGCGACCGTTCGTCTCCATATTCAAAACGAGGTTACGACCCGCTACATCCTTTTGATTCGAGCGTATCTTGTAAGTTCCAGAGTCCTGGCTGAAATCATCGTTATAGATAAAGTCATTGCCCGTGTTGTAAGGCGGATCAATATAAATTAGCTTTACCTTGTTCAGATACGTCTCTTGAAGTAACTTCAAAGCATCGAGGTTGTCCCCCTCTATGAACAGGTTCTTAGTGGTGTCAAAGTCCACGCTTTCTTCGCGGCATGGTCGCAATGTCTTAGCAATGGGTGCATTCGCCGTCAACAGAGCCTCACGTTTGCCAGGCCAATTGAGTTGATAGCGCTCCTGTGGTCCTTCTACTAACGAAGTTGATAGTTCTTGGCGTAATTGATCAAAGTCGATGCTGCGTTTAGTAATGCCATTGATATCACGAGTTTCCACAACACAATTTGGAAAAATTTGCGCCAGCTTTTCGATGTTGGCTTCTGTAATGTCAGGGCTATGTAGTTTGAGTTTTTCCACGATTTGATCTTTGGTTTTTTAATTCGTAAGATTTTCAAGTTCCTGCCGCATTTCACGCAATTGGGCATTTATTTCGACTTTGCGATTGAACTGCTTTTCTTTGGCGAGTTTGCTGATTAATTTTTGAACTTCGTTTTCTTTGATTCGTAGACGTTCAACTCGCGTCACTAAATCGGTAATGGTCTCGTTCTGTCGCAAGTTGAGTGGAATCAACCTTTGCAATATCTGCTCATAAAGAAGTCCCAAATCCAGTGCAAGAGGCATCGTTACTCTTGCTCCGTTGTCCGTCATCCATTGAGTAGAAAAATAGTCGCTCACAACCCAGCGACGGCTATCTGAATCATTGGGTCGTTTGAATGCCGCGACTACTTGTGTCTTTCCTTCAAAAGCCAACTCAAAAATAATTGGGAATTGAATCGCACCATCGATGCAGCGAAGGACCTCGTGACTGAGCGCAGGCGTTTTGAGATGAATGCTAAATATTTGTAGCTCTGGCACTCCTGGCTTCGATGCCAAGTTGATCGTCTCCGGTGCCAGCTTGAACTGCCATACGATCTGCTCCACCTGCCGCACGAACATTTCACGAACAGCAGGTGTTGCGCCGCTGTGTTCGTAAATTTTGTTCTTCGGCAAGACACGCCCAAAGGCGGCCTGCTTGGGGTAGGTGATGAACGGTGACAACGTGGCTTGATTCATCCGGCATCCTGGATTACAAGAAAAGTTATCAACTCAAAATCGTCCAGCCCCGCGATTGTGTTGACTAGGGCGGTTGTCTTACCGCCACTGAAAAGACTGTCCAGATCCTTCTCTTCCTTCACCTCGATCATTGAACGGATGGTCTTGCCCAACAGGTCTGAGTAAGCCTGCATCTTGCGGCCATCGGCCGTCTCTTCGTTGAACAGGCGGCAGACATCTGCAATTGGTTCTGATTGGCCTTTGCAACAGCTTCGAACCAAATCAAGAAGTCGCTTCACTTCGGTGTGATCACTGATGACCTCTCCTGCCCTATTGATGTGAACGAGGTAATACGGATGCAGGCGATTGTGTTGGTTGACCGTGACGTTCGGGTTCAGGTTTCGCAACGTAAAGATCACGCCCGGTTGCAAGCCCAGTTCCGGTTTTGCCGGAACAACTGCATGCATGCCGCTAGGCACATTGTTCAAGTCGCCGTTGGCTTTGACGTAATTGAGCAAGTCCATTCGAAAATCATTGAGTCCGAGGTCCGTGATCGATACACCCGTCTTGAGATCTTCAAGCTCGATCACTTCCTCTTGCAACCGCCGAAGTTGCTCTTTCCGATATGACACATCATTGGCTTGGGCGCTAAGGACGTTGTCGTCACCGGTTGCCGTGACGTCGGCAATCATCATCCGACTTTCAACTCGCTCTTTGAGGTTGATGTATTCGTCAAGTGAGATGTCGGGCCAGTAGTTGACAAGTTGAATGTTGGCGTTGATAGAACCAATGCGGTCAATTCGACCAAAGCGCTGAATGATACGAACCGGGTTCCAATGAATGTCGTAATTAATTAGGTAATCGCAGTCCTGCAAATTCTGGCCTTCAGAAATGCAATCAGTGCCGATAAGCAGGTCAATCTCAGCAGGTTCACCGGGAAGCACGATGGCTTTCTCTTTTGATCGCGGAGAAAACAGCGTCAGAAGCTCCTGAAAGGCATAGGTCTTTTTCAGGGTGGATTTTGGAGCCGCGCTGCCGGTTACTTTTGCGCTATGCAGGTGCTGAACTTCCAACAACTCTGGTGCTAGATTGGCGTAAAGGTAGTCTGCGGTATCGGCAAAGGCCGTGAAAAGCAGAATTTTCTTGTTGCCCGGATTGATAGGGTTGGCCAGCTTGCCAAGGATCAAAGACTTTACATGCTGTAGTTTCGCATCGTCCGCAGGCGTGACCTTGTTCATAGAAATCAGCAGACCGTCGATGATTTCCATGTCCACTTGCAGCTCATGCTCCCAAGATGGAAGATCCATGTCACCCAAGCTAATCTTTACCTTGTTACCAATTTCGCTGTCACCAAGGTTTGGTAAGTCGTCTTCATCGGCATCCAGGTTCTCCATTTGGCTGGTCAGGTCATCAACATTGACCGCTTCGCCTGTTATATTGAAAGCGCTTATCTTTGCCAACGTGTTTGCGTTGTTGTCCCGTAAAGAGGTCAATGTCAAACGAAACGACTGAATTGAACTTTCCAAACGCTTAAGCAGGTTGGTCGTCATCAACGCTTGAAGGCTTTTTTCACGGTCAACCTGCTTCAACTTACCCTTGCCAGCAACTTCTGTGTCATACAAATCCTCGTACTTACTTAGGCGGCTCGGGAGGATGTAGCTGATTGGTGCGTAAACCGCTAGTTTCAGCAAGGAGAGCTGAGCAAAAATCTCGTTGAAACTCATCACGTCAGTGCGTTGAGTTAAAGGCGAATGGAATGACAAGGGCTTGAGTCGTTCTGGGAACGGACCGATATCTTTTGTGTCGTAGAAGGTCTGAATGTGTTTGCGTGATCGAGCAATGGTGACACTGTCCAACAGTTCAAAGAAATCAAACTCCAATGTATCAAGAATCGCCTTTGCAGTTCGTTGCTCTGGAGGCAGTTTGGCCCAGGCATTGAAGCTGGCTTGGGCATTGCTGAAAATCTTCTCAACTGTTTTGCCTGTTCGCAGCTTCTTAGTTAGGTTCTCAGAATCACCCTCATAGGCAAGAGCCAGTTGGTTTCGGAGGTCATTGAATCGGTTGTTTACTGGGGTAGCCGATAGCATCAAGACCTTCGTTTTTACACCGTCCCTGATTACTCGGTTCATCAGTTTTTGATAGCGAGTTTCCTTTTCCTTGTAGGCATCGTTGTTACGGAAGTTGTGCGATTCGTCAATGACGACCAAGTCGTAATTGCCCCAATTAATTCGGTTCAACGGTGTGCCAAATGACTCGCCACTGGTTCGATTCAAGTCTGTGTGGCAAAGGACGTCGTAGTTGAAACGGTCCTTTGAAAAAATATTAGTCTTGAGGTTGCGGTTGTAATTCAACCAGTTATCTGCCAGCTTCTTAGGGCACAGTACCAGCACCGATTTGTTGCGAAGCTCGTAGTACTTGACCACTGCCAAGGCTGTGAAGGTTTTGCCAAGTCCCACACTGTCAGCCAGAATGCACCCGCTATAGGTCTCTAGCTTGTTGATGATGCCGGTGGCAGCATCTTTTTGGTAGTTGAACAGCTTGTTCCAAATTAGTGTGTCCTGGTATCCAGTCAGATCGTTTGGAAGCACATCTTCATTCATGTCCTCAAGGAACTCTTTGAAGATGTTGTAGAGCATCAAGAAGTAAATGTGCTCGGGCGAATTCTCTTGATAGACGGTTGAAATGTGATCGCAGATCTGAGCTGTGACATCTTCAAGTTTTTCTGAGTCCACCCAGATTTGGTCAAAAAGGTTGATGTAGGTAGTCGTGAATGCGGCCTCATCCATCTTGTTGACCAGATTGGATACAGCATCGCCTTGTTGATAGCCAAGGTCCACAGCTGTAAAGCCGTGGAGGGGCATGTAGGCGGTAGAAGCCTCTTTTGCTTGCACACACGCGAACTGCTGCATGGGCGCTTTTGTTCGATTTGACTTGAACTTAGCCTTCCGGCGCATCCAATCGGCGCACTCTTTAGCGATAGCCCTTTGCGTCAACTTGTTGCGGAGCTGAATTTCAAACTCGCTCCCGTACAAGTTCCGCTCTCGATCTGATTTTGGGATGTGAAACTCACGCCGCTCCTTTTGCACCTTGTCTGTGACCTCGTTTGCGACAAACGTAGGGGAGGTGAAGATAAAACTGAGCTCTTCAATCTTTTCTAGCTCGGACTTAAGCGCTTCGAAGGCATACATTGAAAAACATGAGGCAGCAATTTTTAGTCGCGCTTGAGGCTTAAGCGACTTCTTTAAGTCATCACCGAGCAACCGATTGATGTTGTCAATAAGTTCCATTAAACGGTGCCCCTTTGAATTGCAAAGTACCCTGGCGCCAAGGCTGCGCTTTCGACACCGTACAGGGTTTGTAAATTGCTTAAAGTTAAATGATGCGTTTTAGGATCGAGTTCGTGCTGCAAAGTGCAGTCAACTGACCACCTTCTCAATGCGTAGCCAACCAGTGGCGCTCGCATGTCCAGCACAAGCATGCCATCTTTCATTTGATAGTCAGCTTCGATAGCCTCAGGATGTTCTACTCCGGGATGCGGTATCAATTCAAGTCGAACCACCCTCGCCCACTGCACATCCGCATCAATTCTTTGATTCAATGGAATATCAATCTCTAATGGCTTGGCTTTGACAATGCGTGTGATCGAAAAGTCAGCAAAGCGCTCACGTTCACAGTCGTAGGCACGAAGATGCCAACGCTGCCCAGTGTCTGCCAATGCCAATGGTGAAAGCGTCTTGGTAGACGCTCCAGATGTCAAAGATAAGTAGTTAACCTTGACTTGCCTACGGCCAGCAATGGCACGAGTCAGGACAGCCAGTGTCTCTAAGTCTGGCCGTACGAGATCAGAAGCAGCTTCACAGGGCACGGTTCGTTGGATCTTGAGATCCAAGCTGTCTCCATAGCCGTCTCGGAACCATGCCAATACTCGATCAGCACTGTGCTCAAAAACTGGGTTGAAACGATCTGTTGGCTCGTAATTTCTTAGAGCAGCGTTGTAAACGAGGTTGTTGGGAGCGAGACTTTTGTAACTGGATAGGTCTCTAGCTGACGCAGCAGGCTTCACTCCGAAGCGGCGCTCGATGTCAGCACGGGTCAAGTCCCCACAAAAGAAGGCTTTGACTTCTATATAGAACAACCTCTCTCGTTGGGCTTGTGAGAGTCTGCTCAGCTGTTCAGCGGCTTGTTTACTGACCAAAACTGTCCCCAATGTTATTTCTATACCACTTTAGCATAAGAATCATCTACAGTTAATCAAAATGATGTACCAATGAACAATTTAAGCTAATATGGAGACCTAGCATAGCGGTATCTGTTGTTAAAGGAGTCAATCATGTCGTTTTGGCAAATTTTGGGTCGCCTAGCAGTGTCCAGCGAGGGTGAAACCATCCAGCGAGTCAGCGACAACACCAGTGTCAGCAGCGACGGCACCACCTACACCCGCATGGGATCCACTACGGTGGGATCAGATGGATCCTCATTCACTCAGATTGGCAGCTTCAGCACCGATGGGAGCACTAGGATGGGCAGCACGGCTACAGGGTTGGGAGCTGTGTTTAACAAGTCTGATGATTGGCCGAACTCCAAAGTCGATAAATTTGGCATCGATGATGACAATTGGTAACTAGTTCGTTGGCTTAGAGTTTAAAAATATTGAATGGCTGATTAGCCATTTCAAACAATGATGAAAAGACTTTCAGTTACAGATGGAGTACAACCAGAAGATCTGGTTCAAGCTGGCTTAGACCATTACAAGTCCGCAATAGAACTATATGGCTTATCGCCAGTCTATTTTGATTCAGCTGGTTATCTGATGCACATGTCAGCTGAGCTGATTTTGAAAGCATGGCTCCAAGAAGTAACTGATTCATTTCCCAAAACTCATCTGCTTGAAGATTTGTATGAGGAGTTATTTAAGTTAGCAAATGCACCCAAGTTAAATCCTCGGCAAAATGAGACATTAATCATTCTGGATACCTATGAGCAATTGCGGTACCCAAATCGAATTAAACCTGTTGAAGTTGGAGATGCTGACTTGCAATTCATCGCGGAATTGCATAAGTTTTTTTTGCAAAGTCTTCCAGGTTCATTAATTGACAAAATGGGTGCTGTCAACGATTTTTCCAAAGGGGGTCGTGTACTAATGAAGAAACGTATTAAAAAATGAATTTCTTTTCTACCGGGGCGACAAACGACTTGGACTATGAGTCATTAAATTACCCAATCAATGAAGATAGCCAACGATGCAGAGATTTTGTTGAATATTTATGGCGAGATTACTCAGAATTTGCTGATAAAAATTTTCTATCCGATGCGAAAAATCATTTCCATCAAAGGTTTTGGGAAATGTATCTTTCAGTCACTTTCATAAGAAGAGGTTACAAAGTCATCAAGACACCAAATGAGTCTCCTGATGTATGCATTCAAATGAATGAAAACAAGCTTTGGATTGAAGCAGTTGCGCCTGGACCCGGAACTGGACTAGACCAAATTCCGATACCTGAATTCGGAAAAGCAAACTGGGTACCAACGGACCAAATTGCGCTACGGTATTTGCATGTTCTTAATGCAAAATTTGACAACTACCAAAAGTATGTGAAAAAAGAAATTGTCGCTTCTAGTGACGTCTTTGTAATTGCGATTAACTGCAATAAAGTACCGCACGCGTATTTCGGGTCAACCTTACCCTATCACGTCCAAGCACTTTTGCCTATCGGTCCACCTAATGTGATTATTAATACTGCAACCGATTCAATTGTTGAAACAGGTTATTCATTTAAAGACTCTGTAGTAAAAAATTCTGGATCAAAAGTTGAAAAAAAAGCTTTTACAGATCATAAATATTCAGGCATTTCGGCAGTCATGAATGCAATTCATGAAGTAGCAGGCTACACATTTAACAAAGAAGATTTTGGTGTTGATTTTGATTTTCTTCACAATCCGCTATCTTTAAATCCTTTAGGTACAGATACGTTTCCATGGGCTCAAAATAGATATGTAATAGACGATCAATTATTTAAATCTCGACCAGATAATAAGGATCAATACTCATAGCATCAGACTTATGAACATTTTGGAAATACACCCTTACAGGCGTTGTCAACCAGCCTACGCCCCTTCCTCAAATAACTGCTGACAGTCTGACCCATCGCTTTGTGCTTGTCTGCAATATCAATTGGAAAGTCTCCAAATTTAGGCATAGCCTGCGGATTGAGTCGTAGTTGCTCGCCAATTTGCCACAGCTTGGTTCTGGGCGCATTACGGATGATTTGATCATGGATTTCCATGATGCTCAAGATCTGCGAAATAGCATCGTACGTGATTCGACTACGAAAAATTGGCCATGACAAAGGGGCCTCAGACAGCAGCCCTTCCCTAGCGTTCAAAAGACAAATCTGGTCAAGCCAAAAACCAAACTCTTTACCAGCCAACTGGCTTGATACATCTTGGAAGGCATCTACGGTAATTTCAAACGCATCAATATTCTTGCGCTTTACAAACAGCGTGACCTGCAAAGTTGTGATGCTCTCGCTGAAGAATTCATGACCCTTAGTCATCCACCAGTCCTGAAAAGTCATGTCCTCGACTGAACCAAACATGCAATACGTCGTGTACGCGCTTTTGGAAGTAAATATCCCAGTGCGGCAACTTTGAGTGAACTCCTTAGAACACTTCAAACATCGCCACCAAAGCTCTAGATATGTACCGTAAATAAATGGCTCAGTGATTTCTGACCTTAGTCGCCCAGAAGCGATAAAAGGGATCAAGTTTTTTTGCCTACACGATTCCAGCCTTTGAACTTTCATTTTTTCGTGCCCCTTCGAAAAAGTGAAAAAACTCCGCCACCAGAAAACTAACCTTTGCTTGTCGTGTCGATCCTGGCCGACGGTCCGAAAAGTTATTTTTTTAACAGGAGTTTTTATGAACCAAGAATCAGCCCAAACAAGCCCCCCTGGGTTTAATGGGGTATCTCCCAGCCCTGCCCCAGCTGCCGCCCCCGTAGACGAGTTGGCTTTTGGCCTGCTCATTAACCGGGCTTTAGGGGGTTCTGACAGCCGCCGCCCCAGTGACAAGAGCGCCAATGAAGTTCAAGTGGACATGGTTTTGGGACAAGCCCAGAACCTAGCCAAGATGAACGACCAGTATGTGGAAACTTATGTTGTCAGGGGTACCAAGGAGCTTTATGCCCTCTTGGGAGCCATTTACAGCTACGCCTTACAGATCAACGAGTCACCCCTTCGTGACCACATCCTGCAACGCATGCGTGAGCGGATGGAGGCAGAGCACGAGATCAAGACTCAGATCAACACCCCTTGGATTACGACGGTCCTGCGTTTCATCCTTCCAATGGATCGCCAAACCGCCTATTCGTATTCCAAAGTATTACAAGTTGCGCATGACGAAAACCTGACCGCCCAAGAACTACCTAACTACATCAAGGAGCGTGGTGGCATCGGAAAGATCACGGCAACCAAGGAAGAAGAGGAGTCGAACAAAAGCATCAAAGAGCACAAGGAAGCCAAAACTCAGATGCTCAAGAAGATTTTGCAAGCCAACGCCAAATCGGCCCAAACCATCGTGCAGGTTGATGATCAATTCGTATTGAACACCGTGGCTGAAGGCAAAAAAGAAGGCATGTTCGAGTTTGCTGTCTGCGTGAACCCCGGCGGCAATGAACGGCGAGTAGTCAGATTTTTCAAAGTAAACCAAGCCACTGAATCCCAGCTGTTGAACTTGATATCAGAAGCCAGCATGCCAGATGACTTAGAAGCCATGCAAGAAAAGCTGGACGTACTGCGCGAAAAACTTGGCATTACTTCTGGCTGGGGCATGAAGCCGGGCGACAAGGGCTATCAACCTGGCGGCTTACCTGCAATCAATGGCGCTGTTCAACCTGAGGCAATGCTCAATGCACCTACCGAAGTCAATCATGTCGTCGCGGGTGTCGCTGTTCAAGCACCCTTCTAAGTGCCAGATCCCCGATTTCTTCGGGGATCAATCCACCATAAGAGGAGAAAAGCAATGAGTGAATTTTTAGGGCCTCACGGCAAAGCGACCATCATTTTGATGCGATCGCATTTTGATAGCGAACTTCCAAAATTGAAAGACTTAAAGAAGTTGTTGCACATCCCTGATGGCAAGTACTACAAAAGCGGAGGAAGGCACAGCTACGACATCAACAAGCTGGAACGAGTATTGGTGATTCTTAGTGAAATTCGAGGTCAAGAAAGAGATTGGCAAAGGACCAGCAGCTCGGACTATTTGGTCACAGTTGCAGAGGTTCACTCCAATCTTTTCATGACCCTGAAGTACACAGCTCAAGTAATTGACGGCTTCAATCTAACCAACGCGGCTCTAGCCTCATTGGACAAATTGATAACGAATTACGCGAATATCTGCTCAATGCGAAGTGACATCACACATATGTGGGATGTTCTTCAACGCAACAGCACTCGAGCTACAGAAAAAGGCTTTGACGATTCAACCATCCTGAATCCTGATGTGCCCTCGCTTCAAAAAATACTAGCTGGATATGGCGATGCCGAATACGCAAAGGTAATTCAAGATATTCAGGATTGGTATGAAACACATCGATGGAAAGTTAAATCCTCATCAAAAGCCAAATCCACAAATGAAGATGACGAAACAGAGCCCGCAGAAGCGGCTTAAGCACCACCCTGCAAACAATCATCTGTGCGTTTGCAGGGTTTGCGTTCCGATCGTCTAAAAGCCACAGGCCCAGCCATTTCCGGTTGACTGCCCTACTTTTCAGAAAACACACTATGTAAAACATTGCGAGCACAAGCCATGGTCCGAGCATTTGAACCCGATTCCCAAAACCGTCACAGATCTGTTCCCCTACAGGACACCATCACACGGATCCCTGGCTACCCTCGCAAGCTTGTGATTTTCAAAATCCCAGCATCCAGTTATTGGTGGGTTCGCTACTACGCCGACAGCCACATCTACAAACGCACAACCAAGACAGAAAACAAGCGAGATGCACTAGAAGCAGCCAAACGTTTTTACGACGACATCAACCTGCGTATGCACGGCGTCACAGTATTTGAAGGTTTGCCGATAGATACCAACGCTGCCGAGGTCATACCGTTTAGAAAAGTCACCAACTTGCTCATGGAATTTGAAAGAGCCAAAGTTGAGCGCAAGCAGTTGGCAAAGCTCACCTATCAAAACATAGAGCTGCGAATGGACAAGCACATCCTGCCCTTCTTCGGACACATGGACATTTTGAGCATCAACTACAAGGTTCTAGATGAGTTTCTACAGATGCTGTCAAAGCTTGAGCCTAAGTTGAGCATTTCAACGATCAGCAACTACATGGGCCTAGTGCGCAAGGTATTGCAACACGCAGCGAGATACAGCTATGTCAAGCATATTCCTGAGTTTCCAAGAGTTGGCGTTGAGGACAGGCCGCGTGGCTGGTTCAACGTCGGCGAATACAAAGAGATCACAAAGATCAGCAAGAAATTCGCAGGCAAGCGCATTGAGTGGCGATATCACGGTGAGAAGGAAGAAAGCACCTACTTCTGTGAAGTAGGAGGCAAACTTGGTCCAAACGATCGTTTGATCAAGCGATATCAGATGACCAAAGATTTATCAGACCTGATCGTATTCATGGTAAACAGCTACATCCGTCCAACAGACATTCGCAACATGCAGCACAAGCACGTTGAAGTTATCAAACGCGAGTGGACGTATTTGCGGCTCACTCTGCCACCAAGCAAGGGGCACAGTTTTCCAATCACCACAATGCCGTGGGCGGTCAAAGTCTATGAACGTATCTGCCGCAGACAGGAAGTCGAGTTGGGCAGACCCGTTGAACCTACTGACTATGTGTTTATGACGCAGGCCAAGTCCCGAGACAACGCTATCAAATCACTTGCTAAGCAGTTTGACATCGTGCTTGATGCCACACGTTTAAAAGTCAGTAACGTGGGTGAGCCCCGAAGCCTCTACAGCCTGCGCCACAGCAGCATCATGTTTAGATTGATGTTCGGCAGAACAGTGGATACGCTGACGCTCGCGAGAAACGCACGAACCAGTCCTGAAATGATTGATCGTTTCTACGCTGCTCCACTTCAAGGCGAAATGAATATTGGCGAGCTGCAAAGCAAGCGTAGACCGCGTCCTTGGGAATAGCACTTAGGGTGGTGGGTACCGAGTAAAAATCACCACCCAGATTTGAAAAGTACTTCACCTAAATTTTCCGCAGCCCAATTTTTTACGGACGCACAACCCAATCGGGCAATGCGTGCGGGCATCAAAAAAGCCCTACAGCGCACTTTTACGCATGTGGGCTGGGCTGAGTAGCTGGGCAGCGGATTAATTGCTTGTAGGGCTAAAAAATTTATACGTTTTTTCAAGCGAGTTGCTAGCGCTTAGAACAAAAAAAAGCACTGAGTTCATCAGTGCTTTTTTGATCTGGTGGGTCGTAGTGGGATCGAACCACTGGCTTCCACCGTGTGAAGGTGGCACTCTACCGCTGAGTTAACGACCCAGATTCTTAACTGCTTGCTACTTTGACGCACCAAGCTTTTTGCTCTGCTACTTCAGTGACTTAACTATCACCGCCACATTCAAAACTACCTACTTTTTTGTACCCAAAATCTAAGAAAAGACTTAAAAAAATCTATGACGAGTAGTATAGTCGGACTTTACTACTTTTTTCTTCTTAAATCACTTTAACTTTACGTTGCAAGTGCTTGAATTTAAAAAGAAATTTCTCAATTTTTTTGACACAAAAAACTCGGCAATTAAGCAGTGTGAAGGCGATGCTCTACCACTGAGCTAACCACGCAATAAATCCGTAAGCCGCATATTTTGACACAAATCCCGCTGCAACTAGAACGCAGGGCACCCGCGCTGCGGTTTGAAATTCAAGCAACTGACTGATCAGCCGCTTGCCGCCAGACGGTTTTGCCGTTGCTGGCTTTGTCAATTTCATCCAGCAATTTTTCATGCGCAGCCATTTCCTCAGCAGTTGCGCGAATCACCGGCAGTTTGAAAGCGCTGTAGTCCATGCGTACTTGGTCTGTGCCATTGTTTGCGGCCTCATCTGCGTCTATCAATAGCGCGTCTTGGCCACGGGTTAAATGGATATACACATCAGCCAATAATTCTGCATCCAACAAACCTCCGTGAAACTTGCGTGCAGCATTACTTACCCCCAACCGTTCGCACAATGCATCCAGTGAATTGCGTTTGCCCGGGTACAACTCTTTGGCCATTGCCAAGGTATCCAGCACATTTTTCACATGCTCTTTGAACGCAGGTTTTTTGGTACGCGCCAATTCGGCATTCAAAAAACCAACATCAAACGGGGCGTTATGAATGATGATTTCTGCATCCTTCACAAAGGCCAGAAACTCTTCGGCAACATTAGAAAAAAGAGGTTTGTCTTGTAAAAATTCATTGCTGATGCCATGCACTTTGATGGCGTCTTCATGGATATCACGCTGAGGGTTTAGGTAGCAATGGAAAGTGTTGCCGGTCAACTTGCGGTGGAGCAATTCCACACAACCGATTTCAATAATTCGGTCGCCTGCCTCGGGTGACAAACCAGTGGTTTCTGTGTCTAAAACAATTTGACGCATATTGCTTAATGGTTTTCTTTGGCGTGGTTGATGGTGTAGCGCGGAATCTCAATCACCAAGTCTTGCTGCGCGACCAGCGCCTGACAACCCAGACGCGAATTCGGCTCCAAGCCCCAAGCCTTGTCCAGCAAATCTTCTTCCTCTTCCAATGCTTCGTTCAAACTGGCCATGCCCTGGCGCACGATGACGTGGCAGGTGGTGCAAGCGCAGCTCATGTCGCAGGCGTGCTCGATGTTGATGCCGTTGTCCAGCAAAGCCTCGCAAATGCTGTTGCCCGGCAAGGTTTGAATCTCTTTGCCTTCAGGACAAAGTTCGACGTGCGGAAGAATTTTGATGGTTGTCATCACATGGCCCCAATGTGTTTACCGGCCAGCGCTTTGCGTATGCCGTCGTTCATGCGGGCAGCGGCAAAGGCTTCGGTGCCTTTGGCCAATGCGTCTGTAGCCGCTTCAATCGTTGCCGGTGTGTCCAGCGTTTTCGCAGCCAGCACCTCTGCCATCAATGCGCGAATGGCTGCCGCCTCTTCAGTGGTCAGCAAATGTTCGTCTGCGTTCAACGCGCTTTGCGCGGCCAACCACATGCGGTCGGCCTCCAACCTGGCTTCTGCCAGACTGCGAGCGTTTTTGTCGAACTCGGCGGTATGGAAACTGTCTTGCAACATGGCGGCAATCTGATCATCCGACAAACCGTAGCTGGGCTTGACATCGATACGCGCTTTCACGCCGCTGTTGGTTTCAATCGCGTCGACACTCAGCAAGCCATCTGCATCGACAGTGAAAGTGACGCGAATGCGCGCCGCGCCTGCGGCCATGGGCGGAATGCCGCGCAACTCGAAGCGCGCGAGGCTGCGGCAATCGACCACCAAATCGCGCTCGCCTTGCAGCACATGCAAAGCCAATGCGGTTTGACCGTCTTGGTAAGTGGTGAAGTCCTGCGCCATGGCGGTAGGAATGGTTTGGTTGCGCGGCACGATGCGCTCGACCAAACCGCCCATGGTCTCTATGCCCAGCGACAAGGGAATGACATCGAGTAAAAGCAATTCACCGTCCGGATTGTTGCCGCTGAGTTGATTGGCTTGTATGGCCGCACCCAAGGCCACCACTTCATCTGGGTTGACGTTGTTCAAGGGTTGGCATTGCAACAGTTCGCCTACTGCTGTTTGCACATGCGGCATGCGGGTAGAGCCGCCAACCATGACCACACCTTGTATGTCAGTGGGCTGCAGATTGGCATCACGCAATGCTTTTTTGACTGCTTGCAAGGTTTTTTTCGTCAGATGTTGAACTGCCAACTCAAACTCTTCACGGCCGACCATATGTGACAGCAAACCGTCACTCAGCATGACCTCAAACAATTGAGAGTGTTCTTTGGACAATGCCTGCTTGCAAGAACGCGCTTGTGTCAATACATGGGAGGTGTCTTCGTCGGTTCCCCACGAACGGCCGGCGGCTTTGAGCACCCATTCGGCCAATGCTCGGTCATAGTCATCGCCGCCCAAAGCGGAATCTCCGCCGGTGGCCATGACTTCAAATACGCCTTTGCTCAAACGAAGAATCGACACGTCAAAGGTGCCGCCTCCAAGGTCGTAGACCGCGTAAATACCTTCACTGTCGTTGTCCAAACCATAAGCAATAGCAGCGGCGGTGGGCTCGTTGATCAAGCGCAGCACATTCAATCCGGCCATTTGCGCTGCATCTTTGGTGGCTTGCCTTTGTGCGTCGTCAAAATACGCAGGCACTGTGATCACCGCACCGTAAATATCGTCGTTAAAAGTGTCTTCAGCGCGCTGCCTGAGCGTTGCCAAAATTTCAGCACTGACCTGCACAGGCGAAATATCACCCTCGCAAGTTTTAAGTTGCAGCATGCCGGGTGTGTCTACAAACTCGAATGGAAAATTGTCTGGGTGGGCGATGTCAGACAGAGAACGACCCATGAAGCGTTTGACAGAAACAATCGTATTGCGCGGATCTTGCGACTGAGTCGCCAGAGCATCATGCCCGATCATGCGTTTTGCGCCACCCAAATAGCGCACCACAGAAGGCAATATGGCTCTGCCCTGCTCATCAGGGAGGCATTCGGCGACACCGTTGCGCACACTGGCCACCAGCGAATGCGTGGTGCCCAAATCGATACCTATGGCAATGCGTCTGGCATGAGGATCGGGCGCTTGCCCAGGTTCGGAAATTTGCAACAAAGCCATGTGCGGGGAATCTTTTTAGTTGTTGTCTAAGCGCTCAAAGCGGTTGTCAAGGTCATGCTCAAAACGTTCAATGAACATCAATGCCCGCACGGTTTGTGCGGCCTGCGCCCAATCCTGTTGCTGGTCTAGCGTGTCGGCACATTGTTGCAGAAGCTTTTGCTTCTCAAGGGCCATTTGCTGCTGCAGTGCTTCTATGGCAACCGAGTCAGTGGCCTCGTCGAGGTCTTCGCGCCATTGCATTTGTTGCATCAAAAAAGCGGCCGGCATGGCGGTGTTGTCTTCGGCACGAATAGGTGCACCATGGAGTTCACACAAATACGCCGCGCGGCGCAACGGGTTTTTCAATCGTTGGTAGGCTTCATTCACCCGCACCGACCACTGCATGGCCAAGCGTTTATCGGCTGCGCCTTGCGAGGAAAAAAAGTCGGGATGCACTTGTTTTTGCAATTGCTTCCATTGCAGTTCAAGTTGAGAGGGATCCAGTTGAAAACGAGGCGGTAAGCCGAACAATTCAAAGTCGCTGCTGGCCAGTGTCAGCGCACCTGAAACCACCCCGCTGCTCACCATCAAACCCGAAAAGATTCACCGCAGCCGCAACGGTCACGTTCGTTGGGATTATTGAACTTGAAACCTTCGTTCAAGCCTTCGCGCACGAAGTCGAGTTCGGTGCCTTCCAGATAAGGCAGGCTCTTAGGATCAATCAAAATTTTCAAACCATGGGCTTCGAACACCACATCTTCTGTCGCGAGTTCGTCCACGTATTCGAGCTTGTAAGCCAGCCCTGAACAACCGGTGGTCTTTACACCCAAACGCACCCCCACACCCTTGCCGCGTTTGCTGAGGTAGCGGTTCACGTGCCGTGCTGCGGCTTCGGTCATGGAGACTGACATATCAGTGGGCGTGTTTCTTTTTGTAATCGTCGACCGCTGCCTTGATGGCGTCTTCGGCCAAGATGGAGCAATGGATTTTGACCGGTGGGAGCGCAAGCTCTTGGGCGATTTCGCTGTTCTTGAGCGAAGCTGCTTCGTCCAAAGTTTTGCCCTTGACCCATTCGGTAACCAAAGATGAAGAAGCGATGGCTGAACCGCAACCATAGGTTTTGAAACGCGCGTCTTCGATGATGCCAGTGACGGGGTTGACCTTGATTTGCAGCTTCATCACGTCGCCGCAAGCCGGTGCACCGACCATGCCAGTGCCGACTGAATCGTCGCCCTTTTCAAACGAACCAACGTTGCGTGGGTTTTCGTAATGGTCGATCACTTTTTCTGAGTAAGCCATATTTTTCCTTTAGTGGGCAGCCCATTGGATGGTGCTGATGTCTATGCCTTCTTTGTACATATCCCACAGCGGGCTGAGGTCGCGCAATTTGCTGACGTTCAGTCTGATGGTGGAGATGGCATAGTCGATTTCTTCTTCGGTGGAAAAACGTCCCACGGTCATACGCAAACTGCTGTGCGCCAATTCGTCGCTACGACCCAGTGCACGCAATACATAGCTGGGCTCTAAGCTGGCCGAAGTGCAAGCCGAACCGGATGACACCGCCAAGCCTTTGATACCCATGATGAGTGACTCGCCTTCGACATAGTTGAAGCTGATGTTCAGGTTGTGAGGCACACGCTGTGTCAGGTGACCGTTGATGAACACTTGATCAATGTCTTTCAAGCCGTTGAGCAAGCGCTGCGACAAATGTTTGGCTTTGGCAATGTCTTGCGCCATTTCCAGCTTGGCGATACGGAACGCCTCACCCATACCGACGCATTGGTGGGTAGGCAAGGTGCCGCTGCGCATGCCGCGCTCGTGACCGCCGCCGTGCATTTGCGCTTCCAAGCGCACACGTGGTTTGCGACGCACATACAACGCGCCAATGCCCTTGGGGCCGTAGGTTTTGTGAGAGGCCAGGCTCATCAAATCGACCGGTAAATCGGCCATATTGATATCTACCTTACCGGTGGACTGCGCAGCGTCGACATGAAAAATAATGCCTTTTTCACGACACATATTGCCAATGGTGACGATGTCTTGAATGACGCCGATTTCATTGTTCACGTGCATGACGCTGATGAGCGATGTGTCCGGGCGGATGGCGTCTTTCAATTTGTTGAGATCGAGCAAGCCGTCTTCCTGCACATCCAAGTAAGTGACTTCAAAGCCCTGGCGCTCAAGTTCACGCATGGTGTCAAGCACAGCTTTGTGCTCAGTTTTCACCGTGATCAGATGCTTGCCCTTGGTTTTGTAAAACTGTGCGGCACCTTTGATAGCCAAATTGTTGGACTCGGTAGCACCCGAGGTCCAGACGATTTCACGAGGATCGGCGCCGATCAGGTCAGCCACTTGTACGCGCGCCTTTTCAACCGCTTCTTCCGCTTCCCAACCCCAAGCGTGACTGCGTGAAGCCGGGTTGCCGTAGTGCTCGCGCAACCAAGGAATCATGGCGTCAACCACGCGATCGTCACAAGGGTTGGTGGATGCGTAATCGAGGTAAATCGGGAAATGAGGCGTCATGTCCATGCTGAATCAGCCTTTGCTGAATACGTTACCCAAGGCAAACACAGAATTAGGCGCGTTGACTCGAATGGGCTTGACCACAGGGGCTGAGGTGATGGCACGTTTGACAGAGGGCTTGTCTTCGATCAGTAAGCCTTTAGCCAACTGGTCGTCCACCAGTTTTTGCAAATTGACCGAGTTAAGGAAGTCAATCATGCGCTGGTTAAGTGATGTCCACAATTCGTGGGTCATGCAACGGCCAGTTTCGCCCATGCAATTTTCTTTGCCGGCACAGTGGGTTGCATCGATAGGCTCATCCACAGACAGGATGATGTCAGCCACGGAGATTTCAGTCGCCTTACGACCTAGGGTATACCCGCCGCCTGGACCACGAGTGGACTCGACCAAGCTGTGACGGCGAAGTTTGCCGAACAATTGCTCGAGGTAAGAGAGGGAGATTTGCTGGCGCTGGCTGATGGCGGCCAAGGTGACAGGCCCATTGTTCTGGCGCAAAGCCAAGTCAATCATGGCGGTAACAGCGAAACGGCCTTTGGTGGTGAGACGCATAAAAACTCCTTATAGAAATTTTGTCGACTGGATTAGTCAACTATAACACAAAGCCAAACAAATTAGTCGGGTAATAGCCCTAGCAAGTCTGGCACTACACCATATCTTGGGGTGTGGCACCAAAGGTCAAGGCGCGCAAGCGGCCCAATTGATCGCGGGTGGCTGCAGCCTGCTCAAATTCTAAATTTCGGGCGTGTTCCATCATTTGTTTTTCCATGCGCTTGATTTCTTTGGCGACATCTTTTTCGCTCATATCCTGCAAACGCGCTTGCTCTAGCTCCATGCGCATGGATTCTTTGTCGGATTTGTCGCTATACACCCCATCTATCAAATCGCGTATGCCCTTGACCACGCCGCGCGGCGTGATGCCGTTTTCCAAATTGAAAGCGATTTGTTTGTTGCGACGGCGTTCGGTTTCGCCGATGGCACGCTCCATCGAATTTGTCATCCGATCTGCATAAAGAATGGCACGGCCTTCTAAGTTGCGGGCCGCCCGGCCAATGGTTTGTATCAAGCTGCGCTCAGAGCGCAAAAAACCTTCTTTGTCGGCGTCCAAAATAGCTACCAAAGACACCTCGGGCAAGTCCAAACCCTCGCGCAGCAAGTTGATACCCACCAGCACATCGAACACACCTAAGCGCAAATCGCGCAGAATTTCCACTCGCTCAACCGTGTCGATATCGCTGTGCAAATAACGCACTTTGACACCGTTGTCTGTCAAATAATCTGTCAATTGCTCGGCCATGCGCTTGGTCAAAGTGGTGATTAAAACGCGCTCGCTTTTGTCGGTGCGAATACGGATTTCCTGCAACACGTCATCCACTTGGTTGGTGGCCGGGCGAACTTCCACCTCCGGATCGACCAGACCCGTGGGCCGCACCACTTGCTCGACCACTTGGCCGGAATGCGTTTTTTCATAGTCGGATGGCGTGGCGGACACAAACACCAATTGACGCATGCGGCGCTCGAACTCTTCGAGCTTCAAGGGCCGGTTGTCCAAGGCACTGGGCAAGCGAAAACCATATTCAACCAAAGTGGTTTTGCGTGCCCTGTCTCCGTTGTACATGCCCGAAAACTGACCCATCAGCACATGGCTTTCGTCAAAAAACATCAGGGCGTCTTTGGGCAAATAGTCGGTCAGTGTGCTCGGCGGCTCGCCCGGCGCCGCGCCGGACAAATGCCGAGTGTAGTTTTCAATACCTTTGCAGTGACCGATTTCACTCAACATTTCCAAATCAAAACGGGTTCGCTGCTCGAGCCTTTGCGCTTCGACCAGTTTGCCCATGCCGACCAGCTCTTTCAGGCGATCGCTCAACTCCAGCTTGATGGTTTCCACAGCCGCCAACACCTTGTCGCGCGGCGTCACATAGTGGCTGGATGGGTACACCGTGAAGCGCGGGATTTTTTGAATCACGCGCCCGGTCAGTGGGTCGAGCAATTGCAGGCTTTCAATCTCGTCATCAAACAGTTCAATGCGAATCGCCAATTCGCTGTGCTCAGCAGGAAACACATCGATGGTGTCGCCGCGCACACGGAAACGCCCACGCGAAAAATCCATGTCATTGCGCTCGTACTGCATGCGCACCAACTGCGCAATGATGTCGCGCTGGCCCGGCTTATCGCCTACGCGCAAGGTCATCACCATCTGGTGGTAACTCTCAGGCTCACCAATACCGTAAATGGCCGACACGGTGGCCACGATGATCACATCGCGACGCTCGAGCAAACTTTTGGTGCAGGACAAACGCATTTGCTCTATGTGCTCGTTGATGGCGCTGTCTTTTTCAATGAACAAATCGCGCTGCGGCACATACGCCTCGGGTTGGTAGTAGTCGTAATAACTGACGAAATACTCGACCGCGTTTTTAGGGAAAAACTCGCGAAACTCGCTGTAGAGCTGCGCGGCCAGGGTTTTGTTTGGCGCATAAATGATGGCCGGTCTGCCCATTTGCGCGATCACATTCGCCATGGTGAATGTTTTGCCTGAGCCCGTCACGCCCAATAGGGTTTGGAACATTTCACCATCGCGAATGCCTTCGACCAGTTGGGTAATGGCAACCGGTTGGTCCCCGGCAGGCGGATAGGGTTGAAACAATTCAAACGGAGAACCGGCATAGGTTTTCCACTCGCCCGGTGCGGGCGTGGCTATGGTTGGTGCTTCGGTGATGGTTAGGGGACTGCTCATGCACACACTCGTAGGTTGTCTGACTGGCAAATGCAAGCCGTTAAAATCATTGCCAAACCGCTAAGCCTAACGCAGTCTGCGCTGTTTTTCCCGCTGCTCGCTTTTCCCCCCTTTATTCCAAGGACACACCATGTCACTTTTTTCTGCCGTTGAAATGGCACCCCGCGACCCTATTCTGGGCTTGAACGAACAATTCGCGGCTGATACCTCACCTGTCAAAGTCAATCTCGGTGTTGGCGTGTATTTCAATGACCAAGGCAAACTGCCCTTGCTGGAATGCGTGCAACAAGCTGAACACACCCTGATGGCCAAACCTACGGCGCGAGGCTACCTGCCCATCGACGGCATCGCCGCCTACGACACCGCTGTCAAGGGTCTGGTGTTCGGCGCTGACTCCGAAGCCGTCACATCCAAGCGCGTCGCTACCGTGCAAGCATTGGGCGGCACCGGCGGTTTGAAAATCGGCGCTGACTTTTTAAAGAAACTCAACCCCTCGGCCAAGGTGTTGATCAGCGACCCAAGCTGGGAAAACCACCGTGCCCTGTTTTCGTCGGCTGGCTTCACTGTTGAAACATATGCGTATTACGATGCCGCCGCTCGCGGCGTGAACTTCCAGGGCATGTTGGACAGCTTGAACGCCGCCGCCCCCGGCACCATCATCGTGTTGCACGCCTGCTGCCACAACCCCACTGGCTATGACATCACCTCTGAACAATGGGACCAAGTGGTTGAAGCCGTCAAAGCGCGCCAGCTCACCGCGTTTTTGGACATGGCCTACCAAGGCTTTGGCCACGGCATCACCGAAGACGGCGCGGTCATCTCTAAGTTCGTCAAAGCCGGTCTCCATTTTCTGGTCGCCACTTCGTTTTCCAAAAGCTTCAGCCTGTACGGCGAACGCGTCGGCGCGCTGTCCGTGCTTTGCCAATCGGCTGACGAAGCCGCGCGGGTTTTGTCGCAACTCAAAATTGTGATTCGCACGAACTATTCCAATCCGCCGACACACGGCGGCGCGGTGGTTGCCGCCGTGCTGCAAAGCCCCGAGTTACGCCAACTGTGGGAAAAAGAACTTGGTGAGATGCGGGTGCGCATCAAAACAATGCGACAAAGCTTGGTCGACGGTTTGAAAGCTGCGGGCATCAAAGAAGACATGAGTTTCATCACGCGTCAGATCGGCATGTTCAGCTACTCAGGCTTGAGCAAAGACCAGATGCTGCGTTTGCGCTCTGAATTCGGTGTCTACGGCACCGACACCGGCCGCATGTGTGTGGCTGCATTGAACAACCAAAACATCGGCCATGTGTGTCAAGCCATCGCCACTGTTTTGAAATAGGTTGCACGCATGCCAATCAAAGCTCTGGTTTTTGATGTGTTCGGCACCTTGGTCGACTGGCGCAGCAGCATTGCGCAAGATGCCAAAGCCTTGTTGTCGCCGCTTGGCCTGACGACCGACTGGCATGCATTCGCTGATGCTTGGCGTAACGAGTACCAACCGGCCATGGAAAAAGTGCGCAGTGGTCAGCGCGGTTTTTGCAAGCTGGACGAATTACACAGAGGCAATCTGGACATCGTGCTTGAGCGTTTAGGTTGGCAACAAGTGGACGAAGCCACTCGCCAACAATTGAACCTCGGTTGGCACCATTTAGACCAATGGGCGGAAGTGCAGCAAGGGCTGACGCGGCTGCGTCAACAATTTATGCTCGCGCCCTGCTCCAACGGCCATATAGGTTTGATGGTCAATCTGGCCAGACACAACCACTGGCAGTGGGACGCGATCACCGGCGCTGAAATCGCGCGCGACTACAAACCACAGGCCATCGTCTACCAGGCTTCGGCTGCGGCGCTGGGCTTCACACCGGAAGAAACCATGATGGTGGCCGCGCACTCTGACGATTTGGCAGCGGCCGCACGTGCAGGTCTGAAAACCGCTTTTATCTCCAGACCTGATGAACACGGCCCGGGCTTAGGTGAATCGGTCGCTAAAACGCCTGTGGACTACTCTGCTGCTGATTTGCTGGATCTGGCAACGCAACTGGGCTGCGCATAAACATTTATTGAGGTTCAACTGCTTTCAAAGGCAGTTGAACCATTCGAAACATCACGCACTGTCCCAGACCACCGAGCGCATGGCAATCGAGCCCAGCTGAAAACCGGTGTTGAAATAACTCACTTTATCGTCATCCGTGGCGGCACCTGCGGCGTAAAGCAAAGGCAGGAAATGCTCGAAGCTGGGGTGCGCCAATGATGATTCTTGCCCGCGCTGCTGAAAATCCACCAGTGCTTCACGCTCGCCCACAGAAATCCGCTCGGCCACCCAGTCGTCAAAACTGCGTGCCCAGTCCAAGGCCTCATGGTTGCTCATGCGCATTTGTATAGCTCGCAGGTTGTGCACTGTGTTGCCGCTGGCCACGATCAACACGCCTTGGCGACGCAAGGTTTGCAATTGCCTTCCTATGGCAAAGTGATCTGCAGTAGGGCGCGCGTAGTCCATGCTGAGTTGCAACACCGGAATATTCGCATGAGGAAACATAGGCTTGAGCACCGACCAACTGCCGTGGTCCAGCCCCCAATCACTGCTCAAAGTCACGCTTTTGCCATCGGGGCTTGGGCTCAGCAAAGCGGCAATGGCTTTTGCAGCCTCAGGATCAGCCGGCGCCGGGTATTGCTGATCGAACAAGGCTTGCGGAAAACCGCCGAAATCGTGGATGGTGCGTGGCTTTTCATCGGCTGTGATTTGCCAGCCCTTGGTTAGCCAATGGGCAGACACGCACAGAATCAACTTGGGACTGGGCCAGCGCTGTCCTGAACCGAACTGAGCGCCCATCTCAACCCAGCTGCGGCGGTACTCGTTGTCTTCGATGGCGTTCATCGGGCTACCGTGGCCCAAAAACAAGACGGGCAAGGGGCTTGCTGTGGCATGCCCGCGGTCCATTGAAAAAGCTTGTTGATTCAATCCATCACTCCAAAGGTTCTGGGCATTTTGCTGCTTTATTCGTACAGCCAGCTTGCACAGGTGACAGCATGTCAGCAAGAAATTTGTTTCAGCTGTTATATTGCACCGCAACAAACACATAGTGAGGTGTCAGCCATGCTTTACCAATTCTATGAAGCCCAACGGGCACTGATGGAACCCTTTGCAGAATTTGCACTGGCATCGTCCAAGATGCTGGCCAACCCGGTTTCACCCCTTTCACAAATTCCTTTGGTCCAGCGCGTTTCAGCGTCTTATGATCTGATGTATCGCCTTGGCAAAGACTATGTCAAACCGGCGTTTGGCATTCACTCGGTACATGTCAAAGGCTCTGATGTAGCGGTGCAAGAACACATCGACATCAGCAAGCCATTTTGTGATCTGCTGCGCTTCAAATGCTTCAGCGACAACGCAGACACCCTGCACAGTTTGCATGACATGCCTGCGGTGTTGGTGGTGGCTCCCTTGTCTGGCCATTACGCCACGCTGTTGCGTGACACGGTTAAGCAATTGCTCAAAGACCACAAGGTATACATCACCGACTGGAAAAATGCCCGTCTGGTGCCCTTGAGCGAAGGTGAATTTCACTTGGATGATTACATCAACTATGTGCAATCCTTCATACGCCATATTCAAAACACGCAAGGCCATTGCCACGTCATCAGCGTCTGCCAGCCCACCGTGCCAGTGTTGGCTGCGGTGTCGCTGATGGCCAGCCGAGGTGAAACCTTGCCCCTGAGCATGACCATGATGGGCGGACCGATTGACGCGACCAAATCGCCGACCGCTGTCAACAACTTGGCCATGAACAAGAGTTACAACTGGTTTGAACACAACGTGATTTACCGCGTGCCAGCCAATTTTCCGGGCGCCGGCCGCCGCGTCTACCCCGGCTTTTTGCAGCACACCGGTTTTGTGGCCATGAACCCTGACCGGCACATGAAGAGCCATTATGACTATTTCAAAGACCTTATCAAAGGCGATGACGCCAGCGCCGAACAGCACCGCCAGTTCTACGACGAATACAACGCCGTACTGGACATGGACGCCGACTATTACTTGGAAACCATTGCCACCGTGTTTCAAGATTTCAAACTCGTGCGCGGCACCTGGGACGTGCGGTCTGATGCCGGCGAGATTGAGCGTGTGCGCCCGCAAGACATCACTGGCTGCGGTTTGTTGACCGTTGAAGGCGAACTCGATGACATCTCCGGCTCGGGTCAAACCAAGGCAGCGCTGAAATTGTGTGCAGGAATTCCAGCCAGCGACAAGCACCACTTTGAGGTCAAAGGTGCCGGTCACTACGGTATCTTCAGCGGACGACGTTGGCGTG
This sequence comes from Comamonadaceae bacterium, assembly GCA_027488735.1. GTDB lineage: Bacteria > Pseudomonadota > Gammaproteobacteria > Burkholderiales > Burkholderiaceae_C > Limnohabitans. The sequence continues at coordinate 199,033 of JAIYBB010000012.1, forward strand.
ATCTGGTCTACCCAGAAATCGTGGCTTTCATACAAGCGCATCAGCCAAAAACCAAAAAAGCAGTTGCAAAAAAACCTGCGGTCAAAGCCATAGGCAAAACAGTCAGCAAAGCCAAAACTGTGGCAACCGGCGGCCGGCGCCGCGCGACTGCCTGAATGCAGTGAGTTTGGCTGACCGTATTCTGGAGGTGTTGCCGCAGACGCAATGCACGCGTTGCGGCTACCCCGATTGCGCGGCTTATGCAGATGCCATCACCAGCGGTGAAGCGGCCATCAACCAATGCCCGCCCGGCGGCGATGAAGGCATACACCGTTTAGCTGCGGTGACCTCTCAGGCCTATCTTCCTCTTAACCCGATTAACGGTGTACAAGCCCCGCGCAGCGTGGTTTGGATTGATGAGAACTGGTGCATAGGCTGCACCTTGTGCATTGAGGCCTGCCCGGTGGACGCCATCATTGGCACGCACAAACGCATGCACACCGTCATCGAGACAGAGTGCACAGGCTGTGAACTCTGCCTGCCGGTTTGCCCTGTTGATTGCATGCTGCTGGAAAACGTCAGTGGCGAGGCCAGCGGCTGGGATGCTTGGTCTGAATCCGCTGCTGAGCAAGCAAGGCAGCGGTATGCGGCCAGGCAAGCGCGTTTGTCTGCGCCTGTCGTCGCCGTGCCCCGTCTGCCTGAAATGCACAAACAAAGCCGGGTTCAGGCCGCACTGGCGCGCGCCAAGGAAAAAAACATCGATTCAGAGGATTGAAGTCAGTTGCACAGCGTTTGGCGTGCGGCATGTGTGCAAACAAAAAACTCAATCGAACAACACAGGTGTCATATTTATCTAACTGACACTGTTTACTCAGCTGATACACACAGAAGTAATCTCAATGAGCGTTCGCTGACAACGCCGCAAACGCATTAACCACCTCAGGCGGGGCTTGCACCAATTCAATCAGTACGCCTTCGCCGCTGACGGGAAATTCGTCATTGCCTTTGGGGTGAACAAAACAAATATCAAAACCAGCTGCGCCTTTGCGGATACCGCCGGGCGCAAAACGCAAACCTTGTGCCGTCAGCCACTCCACTGCCTCGGGCAGTTTATCTATCCATAAGCCAATGTGGTTCAAGGGCGTGGTGTGCACCGCCGGTTTTTTGTCCAGGTCTAAGGGCTGCATCAAATCAACTTCCACTTTGAACGGCCCACTGCCAATAGCGCAAATATCTTCGTCCACGTTTTCGCGCTCTGAAGAAAATTGACCGGTGACTTGCAAACCGAACAACTCCACCCAGAGTTTTTGCAAGGCTTTTTTGTCTGTTGCACCGATGGCGATTTGCTGAATGCCTAGCACCTGAAACGGTCTGCTCATGCGAACTCCACAATCACCTGATCAACGGTCAACGACTCGCCTTTAGCAGCCATCACGCTTTTCACCACGCCGTCTTGCGCTGCGAACAACACGTTTTCCATTTTCATGGCTTCGATGACAGCCACGCGTTCACCGGCCTGCACTTTTTGTCCGACGGTCACTGCCACATCCACCAGCAGACCGGGCATGGGCGAGAGCACGAAACGGCTCAAGTCAGGCGGCGCTTTGAAAGGCATCTGGCGGTACAACTCGGCCATGCGCGGCGAGACCACCAGCGCATCAATGCGCCGACCATGGTGTTGCACTTGCAAAACCAGCGGGTTTTTGGCTGAACCGCGCTCAACCTGTGCCGTGAAGTGTTGACCATTCACCGTGCCTTCGATGGCAATGTCGTTCAAGCGTGAAGTGCTGTGTATGGCGTAGTTTTTGTCATTGACTTTGATAACGGCGGTACCACGACCACCAGCATCGTCAACTTCGACTTCAGTGAACTCGTGATCGCCCTTAGCACTGAGTGTGATCACCGCATATTTTTGTCCCACTTTGACGTCATAGCCCGGCAACTGGCCGCTGATTGAAGCCGCGCGCTCGCGCGATTTGCGTCGCACAAATGCAGCGAGAGCCACCAGAAAATCGTGGTCAGCATGCTGCACGTCTTCTGCGTGAAAACCTTTGCCGAAATGCTCGACAATAAAACCTGTGTTGAAGTTGCCGCTGACAAAATCAGGGTGCGCCAGCAGCGCCGCCTGAAACGGAATATTGGAGCTAATGCCCCGAATCACAAAACCGTTCAATGCCTCGCGCATTTTTTGAATCGCGTCATTGCGGTCACGGCCATGCACGATCAACTTGGCGATCATTGAGTCGTAGTGCATCGAAATTTCACCACCCTCTTGCACGCCGGTGTCGACACGCACGCCCATCAATTTGCTGGTGTCGGCTTGCACCATGGTTTGCTCGGGCGGCTGAAAACGGATCAAGCGCCCAGTGGACGGCAGGAAATTACGGAACGGGTCTTCGGCATTGATACGGCACTCTATAGACCAGCCGTTACGTTGAATATCAGCTTGCGCGAATGGCAGTTTTTCACCGGCAGCCACACGGATCATCCACTCGACCAAATCCAAACCCGTGATGCACTCGGTGACCGGATGCTCGACCTGCAAACGCGTGTTCATTTCCAGGAAATAAAAACTCTGGTCTTTGCCGACCACAAACTCCACCGTGCCCGCGCTTTGGTATTTCACCGCCTTGGCCAAAGCCACGGCTTGCGCTCCCATGGCGGCTCGCGTTTCGTCGCTGATGAATGGCGACGGCGCTTCTTCAATCACTTTTTGGTGCCGGCGCTGTATAGAACATTCGCGTTCGTTCAAAAACACCACGTTGCCGTGCGCGTCACCGAGCAACTGGATTTCAATGTGACGTGGTTCTTCAACGAACTTCTCAATGAACACACGGTCATCACCGAAACTGTTGCGCGCCTCGTTGCGGCAAGAGGCGAAGCCTTCGTGCGCTTCCTTGTCGTTGTAGGCCACACGCAAGCCTTTGCCTCCGCCCCCGGCTGACGCTTTGATCATCACCGGATAACCGATGCTCTTGGCGATCTCAACCGCTTTCTCAGGGGTTTCGATGGCCTCGTTCACGCCGGGAATGGTGTTGACTTTGGCAAGTGCCGCCAATTTTTTGGAAGCGATTTTGTCGCCCATGGCGGCAATGGCTTCGTGCTTGGGACCGATGAAGATGATGCCTTGCTCTTCGCAGCGTTTGGCGAAATCTTCGTTCTCACTCAAAAAGCCGTAGCCCGGGTGAATGGCTTGCGCGCCGGTTTGTTTGGCTGCTGCAATGATTTTGTCTGCGACCAAATAACTCTCACGGCTTGCCGCAGGGCCAATGTGCACCGCTTCATCAGCCAGCGCCACAAAGCGCGCATTGCGGTCTGCTTCAGAGTAAACAGCGACCGTGGCTATGCCCATGCGGCGGGCGGTGGCGATGACGCGGCAGGCGATTTCACCTCTGTTGGCAATCAGTATTTTCTTAAACATTATTTTCTCCAACGCATGCTTCACAGCGGAATATTGCCGTGCTTGCGCCACGGGTTCTCTACTTTTTTGTCTTTCAACATCACCAATGAGCGGCAAATACGTTTGCGGGTTTCGCTAGGCAATATCACGTCGTCGATGAAACCCCGCGCACCTGCAACAAAAGGATTGGCAAAACGGGCTTTGTACTCGGCTTCTTTGGCCGCGAGTTTTTCCGGGTCGCCCTTGTCTTCACGGAAGATGATTTCCACCGCACCCTTGGCACCCATGACTGCAATTTCTGCATGCGGCCAAGCGAAATTCACATCGCCGCGCAAATGCTTGGAAGCCATCACGTCGTAAGCGCCGCCGTAGGCCTTGCGCGTGATGACGGTGATTTTCGGCACGGTGCATTCTGCGTACGCGTAGAGCAATTTGGCACCGTGTTTGATGATGCCGCCAAACTCTTGCGATGTGCCCGGCATGAAACCCGGCACATCGACAAACGTGATGACAGGGATATTGAACGCATCGCAAAAGCGCACAAAACGCCCTGCTTTGATGGAGCTCTTAATATCCAAACAACCGGCCAGCACCAGCGGCTGGTTGGCAACGATGCCCACAGTTTGTCCGGCCATGCGCGCAAAACCGATGAGAATATTTTTCGCGTACTCGGGTTGGAGTTCGAAGAAGTCGCCATCATCCACAGTTTTCAGAATCAACTCTTTCATGTCGTAAGGCATGTTGGGGTTGTCTGGCACGAGCGTGTCCAAACTCATGTCCATTCGCTCGGTCGGGTCGCCGCTGGGGCGCACCGGTGGTTTTTCTCGGTTGTTCAAAGGCAGGTAGTTGTACAAACGACGCAGCATCAACAAGGCTTCGACATCGTTGTTGAATGCCAGATCAGCGACACCGCTTTTGGTCGTGTGGGTGACGGCGCCGCCCAACTCTTCGGCACTCACTTCTTCATGCGTCACCGTTTTCACCACATCCGGTCCGGTGACAAACATGTACGAACTGTCTTTCACCATGAAGATGAAATCGGTCAGCGCAGGTGAATACACTGCGCCGCCTGCTGATGGTCCCATGATCATGCTGATCTGCGGCACCACACCACTGGCCATGACATTGCGCTGAAACACTTCAGCGTAACCACCGAGCGAAGCCACGCCTTCTTGAATACGCGCACCGCCCGAGTCGTTCAAGCCTATGACAGGCGCGCCGACTTTCATGGCCTGGTCCATGATCTTGCAGATTTTTTCTGCGTGGCTCTCTGAGAGTGCGCCGCCATAGACAGTGAAATCTTGGCTGTACACAAACACCAGCCGTCCGTTGATCATGCCGTAACCGGTGACCACGCCATCGCCAGGAATTTTGCTGTCTTGCATGCCGAAGTCGGTGCAACGGTGCTCGACAAACATGTCCCATTCTTCAAACGTACCTTCATCCAGCAACACCTCAAGGCGTTCACGCGCGGTCAACTTGCCTTTGCTGTGCTGAGCGGCAATGCGTTTTTCGCCGCCCCCCATGCGAGCGGCTGCGCGCTTTTCTTCCAGTTGATGAATGATTTCCTGCATATCAAATCCTCTTTGGTTTTCTTTTCAGCTTTAAGCTTCAGGGCGGCATGCTAACGCGAGAAGACGGCGTGCAGCTGTAGAGGCAGCGACACGACCAGCAATGACTTCCTGTTGCATATGTGACAGCGCTGCAGCCACGCCTGCATGCTGCGCGAATGCTTCTTTCAAACCTGACTGAATCCGCTCGTTCATCCATGTCAGGGCTTGGGCTTGTCGGCGGTCTATCCATTGCCCGCTGTCGGTTTGCAATTGCTTGAACCGCAAAACCTTGTCCCACAATTCTTCAACGCCCGTTCCTTGCAATGCACTCAAGCGCATCACTTCTGCTTGCCAGTGGGGCGCCTCTTCAGTGTGATGTTGTCCCAATAGGTGCAAAGCACTTTGTATGAATGACTGCGCACGGTTAGCAGCATCTGCATCGATATCAGCTTTGTTGATCAAAATCAGATCAGCCAACTCCATGACACCTTTTTTAATGGCCTGCAAATCATCGCCTGCATTGGGCAATTGCATCAGCACAAACATATCTGTCATGCCGGCCACCGCGGTTTCGCTTTGACCCACACCCACGGTTTCCACAATCACGATGTCATAACCCGCTGCTTCACAGACCAACATGCATTCGCGGGTTTTTTCGGCAACACCACCGAGCGTGCCGCTGCTGGGGCTGGGTCGTATAAATGCCGAAGGGTGCACCGACAGACGCTCCATGCGGGTTTTGTCACCCAATATGGAACCGCCGGAGACGCTGGACGAAGGATCAATGGCCAGCACAGCGACTTTATGGCCACGCTCTATCAGCCACAGACCCAACATTTCAATGAGCGTGCTTTTGCCCACACCGGGCACGCCGCTCAAACCTATGCGCAAGCTGTTACCCGTGTGCGCAAGCAATTCGGTCAACAACACATCAGCCTGCTCGCGGTGGTCTGCGCGGGTCGATTCCAACAAAGTGATGGCCTTGGCCATAGCGCGGCGTTGTACATCAGGCGTGAGGCTGCGCAGGTCGGACACGGTGGGTGAATTTGCAGCAGCCATCAAAGAATCTCAAAAGCGCGGCCATCAGCCAGACGGTAGCGGGAAAAGTCACGAACATCCAGAGTCATGATGCGGTTCACGCCCGTATCAGAAGCCAGATACACCAGTGACGCATCAGCAAAATCCATCTCGGTGCGTGGTGACTGGGTGTAGCGGCGCATCAAATCGGTCATACCTTCTAAATTACCTTGGTCAAATGGATAGATGGACAAACCATCGGCAGCCACCCATCGCAAAAACGCATAGCGCTGCGGCAAGCCTAATAAATAGCTGGCCTCGGTGACGCAAGGCCAGGTGCTTGTCAGCGACCATTGCTCCTTGGCAGCCCGGGCAAACAATTGGCTGAAATAGGCACTCTCAGCATGCTCGCGCCCGAACAACGCCACCATGGCGCTGGCATCAACGATCGCTGCGAATGCCATGCTTGGCCTGTAATTTCGCTAAAAGCTGAGCGCGGGACCGATCTGTATCATAGGGCTGCTCGAAACCCTCAAAGGCCTTGGCTACTGCCGAGTCAGCCGGATTGGCATCTGGCCCGAAGATCCTTTGCTCTTCCTCGGCCTTCAATGCCAGCATCAACTCATACGGGTTTTTGCGTCCCAAAGCACGCTGAACCGCATCAATGATGAACTGCGATTTGGTAATGCCCTGTCGTTTGGCGGCTTGCTCCAGTTCTTTTTCCAGCAAAGGATCCATGCGCACGGAAACAGCCATGTTCGACTCCTTTTGAATTACGGTAATACAGTATAACGAGGCGACTTTAAGCCTGCAAAGCCTTGTTGATTTGATCCAGCACATCCTTGGCGCTCACAGGAATCGGCGTGCCGGGGCCGTAAATGCCCTTCACACCGGCCTGGTAGAGGAAATCGTAGTCCTGGCGCGGAATGACACCGCCGACGAACACAATGATGTCGTCAGCGCCTTGTTTTTTCAACTCGGCAATGATGGCGGGTACCAGCGTTTTGTGACCGGCAGCGAGCGTAGAGACACCTACTGCATGTACATCGTTTTCAATCGCCTGTCTGGCGCATTCCTCGGGGGTTTGAAACAACGGACCGATGTCCACGTCATAGCCTAGGTCAGCGAATGCAGTTGCCACCACTTTGGCGCCACGGTCATGTCCGTCTTGACCCAATTTGGAAATCATCACACGCGGACGGCGGCCTTGCTTTTGCGCAAACGCAGCAATGTCGGCTTTCAGGGCGTTCCAGTATTCCATGGTGTCTCCTTCGTGCTCACCCGCGTCGTAAGCGGCGGCATACACGCCGCTGATTTTTTGCGTGTCTGCGCGGTGTCTGCCGAAAACCTTCTCCAGCGCATCGCTGATCTCACCCACGGTGGCACGCAAACGCACGGCTTTGATAGACAAGTCGAGCAAGTTGCCGTTGCCGTCTTGCGCTGCCTGCGTCAGTGCATCCAATGCTTTGGCCACGGCAGCGTTGTCGCGTGCCGCTTTGATGCGGTGCAGGCGTTCGATTTGCGAATCGCGTACTTTGACGTTGTCGATATCGCGAACCTCCACGGCATCTTCCGAGGCGAGTTTGTATTTGTTGACGCCGACAATCACGTCCTGACCTGAATCGATACGCGCTTGTTTGTCAGCGGCTGCGGCTTCAATTTTCAATTTGGCCCAGCCCGAACCCACGGCTTTGGTCATGCCACCCATGGCGTTGACTTCTTCGATGATTTTCCAAGCCTCGTCAGCCATGTCCTGGGTCAGCTTTTCCATCATGTAGCTGCCGGCCCAAGGGTCAATCACATTCGTGATGTGCGTCTCTTCTTGAATGATGAGTTGGGTGTTGCGGGCAATGCGCGAAGAAAACTCTGTGGGCAGCGCAATGGCTTCATCAAAACTGTTGGTGTGCAAACTTTGTGTTCCGCCAAACACTGCGGCCATGGCTTCGATGGTGGTGCGCACAATGTTGTTGTACGGGTCTTGCTCAGTCAGCGACCAGCCGGAAGTTTGGCAATGGGTGCGCAGCATCAGACTCTTGGGATTTTTAGCACCGGCTTCTTGCATGATGCGACACCACAGCAACCGGGCCGCACGCATTTTGGCAACTTCCAGATAGAAGTTCATGCCAATCGCCCAAAAGAAAGAAAGGCGTGGCGCGAATGCATCTACATCCAAGCCTTGCTTGATGGCAGTGCGCACATATTCTTGTCCATCTGCAAGCGTCAAAGCAAGTTCCAAAGCCTGATTGGCACCGGCTTCCTGCATGTGATAGCCGCTGATGCTGATCGAGTTGAACTTAGGCATGTGCCCGGCCGTGTAAGCGATGATGTCGCCGACGATGCGCATGCTGGGCTCGGGCGGGTAAATGTAGGTGTTGCGCACCATGAATTCTTTGAGAATGTCGTTTTGTATGGTGCCGCTCAATTGGTCTTGCGATACGCCTTGCTCTTCGGCAGCCACCACATATCCTGCGAGCACAGGCAGCACCGCACCGTTCATGGTCATAGACACAGACACTTTGTCTAACGGAATTTGGTCGAACAAAATCTTCATGTCCTCGACCGAATCAATGGCCACACCTGCTTTACCCACGTCACCAGTGACACGCGGATGGTCGGAGTCATAGCCTCGGTGAGTGGCCAGATCAAAAGCCACCGACACGCCTTGTCCGCCCGCTGCCAATGCTTTGCGATAAAAAGCGTTGGATTCCTCTGCTGTTGAAAAACCTGCGTACTGCCGGATAGTCCAAGGGCGCACCGCATACATAGTGGCCTGCGGACCTCTTAAAAAAGGCGCAAAGCCGGGCAATGTGTGCGTATGGGGTAAGTTGACAATATCTTCAGCGGTATACAGAGGTTTGACGGTGATACCGTCAGGCGTGACCCAATTGAGCTTTTGTATGTCACCCCCAGGCGCTGATTTGGCCGCAGCCTTTTCCCATTCCTGAATGCTGTGCGAAGTGAAGGTAAATTTGGTTGAACTCATGGCTGACAATAAGGGATTAATGTTTGACGCAATCGGCAAAATAATGGGTCACACCCATGTCGTCTTTTTCCTCGACCAAGCCATGAATGTCTGTTTCAAAACCCGGGCATTTCAAATTGAATTCACGAGCAAATTTCAAGTAATCAATGATTTTCTGGTTGAACACTTCGCCTGGAATCAGCAACGGGATGCCAGGTGGATAAGGAGTGACCAAACTGGTGGTGATGCGACCGAGCAAATCATCGATAGACACGCGCTCGGTGTTGCGGTGAGCGATTTGCGCATACGCATCACTGGGCTTCATGGCCGGCTTTAAATCACTCAGGTACATCTCTGTGGTTAAACGTGCAATGTCGTACTTGGCATACAAAGTATGAATGTGGTGGCACAGGTCTCGCAAACCCATGCGTTCGTACTTGGGATGCTTTTGGCAAAACTCGGGCAGGATGCGCCACATCGGTTGGTTGCGGTCGTAGTCATCTTTGAACTGTTGCAATGCAGTCAACAATGAATTCCAACGTCCTTTGGTAATGCCGATGGTGAACATGATGAAGAAACTGTAGAGACCGGTTTTCTCCACAATCACGCCGTGTTCTGCTAGAAATTTGGTAACGATACTGGCGGGTATTCCAGCGTCATCGAATTTGCCATCCAACCGCAAGCCCGGCGTGACGATGGTGGCTTTGATCGGGTCCAGCATGTTGAAGCCGTCGGCCAAATCACCAAAGCCATGCCAATTCGGCGCATCTGTTTTTTTGACGCGACCTTTTTTTTCTGCCTTGATCACCCAGTCATCAGAGCGTCCTACACCGTCTTCCACCAAATTGTCTGGCCCCCAAACCTTGAACCACCAGTCCTTGCCATATTCGGCATCTACTTTGCGCATAGCACGGCGGAAATCCAAAGCCTCGGCAATGCTCTCTTCCACCAAAGCCGTGCCGCCGGGAGGCTCCATCATGGCTGCCGCCACATCACAGCTGGCAATGATGCTGTATTGAGGACTGGTGCTGGTGTGCATCAAATAAGCTTCATTGAACAAATGCCTGTCCAACTGATGGTCTTGCGAGTCTTGCACCAGCACATGACTGGCTTGGCTGATACCCGCTAATAATTTGTGTACCGATTGGGTCGAGTACACCATGGCTTTTTTAGGCCGAGCACGTTTTTTTCCCATCGCATGGTATGTGCCGTAAAAAGGATGGAAAGCAGCGTGCGGCAACCAAGCTTCATCAAAATGCAAATTGGGCACATAACCGTCCAACATGGTTTTGATAGTTTCAGTGTTGTACAAAACACCGTCGTAGGTTGACTGCGTCAAGGTCATGACCTTGGGCTTGATCGATTTGTAGTCCTGGCCCTTGAGCAAAGGATTGGCTTTGATTTTTGCTTTGATAGCCTCAGGCTCAAATTCACTTTTTGGAATGGGGCCAATAATGCCGAAATGGTTTCGAGTGGGTTTTAAAAACACGGGGATTGCACCGGTCATGATGATCGCGTGCAACACAGATTTGTGGCAATTCCTGTCTACCACCACCACATCGCCGGGGGCCACGGTGTGGTGCCACACGATTTTGTTTGACGTGCTGGTGCCGTTGGTGACAAAGAAACAATGGTCGGCATTGAAGATGCGCGCAGCGTTGCGCTCGCTCTCGCCAATAGCACCATCGTGGTCAAGCAACTGACCCAATTCTTCTACTGCATTGCAAACGTCTGCGCGCAACATGTTTTCACCAAAGAATTGGTGAAACATTTGTCCTACTGGACTTTTCAAAAATGCTACGCCACCTGAATGCCCCGGGCAATGCCATGAATAGGAGCCGTCTTCTGCATAGTCAAGCAAGGCTTTGAAAAACGGTGGTTGAACACCTTCTAAATAACTTTTGGCTTCGCGAATGATGTGCCGCGCGACAAACTCCGGGGTGTCTTCAAACATATGAATGAAGCCATGTAACTCACGCAGAATGTCGTTCGGCAAATGCCTAGAGGTTTTAGTTTCTCCGTACACATAAATCGGCACATCGGAATTTTTACGGCGCACTTCATCGATGAAGCTGCGCAAATTCAAAACTGCCGGATCTAAATCCGGCCCTGGGGTGAATTCTTCATCGTCGATCGACAATATAAAAGCACTGGCACGAGATTGTTGTTGGGCAAATTGACTCAGGTCGCCATAACTAGTGACACCCATCACTTCATAGCCCTCGCCTTCAATGGCTTGGGCCAATGCACGAATGCCTAAACCAGACGTATTTTCTGAACGAAAATCTTCATCAATGATGACGATGGGAAAACGAAATTTCATCAATTGCTCCGTGCCGGTTTCCCGTACTTGACTGTGAAACCTTAAAGTGTACCCTCGGAGTCGACTGTTACAATGACGACTTAGGAGAGGTGGATGAGCGGTTTAAGTCGCACGCCTGGAAAGCGTGTGAGGGTTAATAGCCCTCCGCGGGTTCGAATCCCGCCCTCTCCGCCAAATCGTGCGCAAATTAAGTGATTCAATTATTGAATTTATCTCTTTAAAACCTGCACCTCACCCCATTGCAGTCAGCGCTCAAAGTGATTATGCTTTTCCCATGATCACTGGCATGAACCATTTCACTGCGATTGCAGCCGACCCCAAAGCAGCATTGGATTTTTATGAAAATTTACTCGGGTTAAAAGCGGGATACCGCCCCGATTTAGGTTTCCCAGGTGCTTGGTTGTATGCAGGAGAAACCACTGTATTGCATTTGTATTTCGACCGCCCAGTGCCAAACCCAGCAGCTGGTGTGATTGACCACATGGCTTTCACCACACAAGACTTGAAATCATTCAAAGCCCGGTTCGATGCCCTTGGGTACCCTTATAAGCTTAAGCGACGCGACGGGGGTCCATGGCAATTGTTTTGCCATGACCCCAGTGGCGCAAGAATTGAGTTGAATTTCTCTGCATCGGAGAGCTTGGATTGACTTCTCACACCTGATGTGTTTTCAAGCCAGCGTGCAGCCGTTCAGGATTATTTTTTCTCTTCTTTTTTCACTTCTTTGTCCTTATCCGAATTGAACATATCGGACACAGAACTAACGGTTGAATCGTAGGCAGAACTGAGGGTCGAGCAGCCAGTCAGGCCCATAGTGACCAACAACAATGAAACAATAGACAGGGTTTTAACGGCGTGCAACATGAAAGTCCTTTTGGAAGTTGATTAGCGTGAACTCAGATCTTAAAGTAAAGCAACAACATTTAATGCATATATAAATATGAAAGCGAATTTTATTTGAGTATCAAATAACTAACTCTGGATTTTGAACACAAACCAGTTGAACATCAGAAAAACCTTCTTTTTTTTGATGCCTTATCCACCATAGTCCACCTTTTCGAAAAGACATAGGTGCCGGGGAATTCAGGTACAGCAGTCGAGCAACAGTTTCAGCCAAGAAAGGTTGATGCGCAACTACCAAAACCGCATGTTTCGCTTGGGGCCAATTGGCTGCATTCAGCAAAGCAGATGCATCGGCATCCGGCGCAATGTCATCGCAGACCTTGTAAGCACGGTTGAGGAAAGCAACTGTTTGCAAAGTTCGCTTTGCAGGACTGCACAAAATAACCGTGTCTGCTGGCAGTCTTTCATTCAACCATCTCGCCATTGCCCAAGCCTGCTTCTCTCCTCTGCCAGACAAAGCGCGATCCATGTCGGGCTGCCCGGGTAATGCATCGTGCGCATGCGCATGTCGCCACAGCAAAAGATCCATGTCAATTTGTCTGTTGGTATTTTTTCATCAACTCAATCTGAGCGCTCAACAGAGGTTGCGCTTGTGAGGGCTGCTTGCGCTGATAGCTTCCATCGATTTGAAGTTCCCATGCATCTGTGTTGTCGCAGAGATAAGCTACCAAGCATTCATCAATAATTCTTTGTCGCAAGGATTTATCCAACACTGGCCAAGCGATCTCAATTCTTCTCATCATGTTTCTGTTCATCCAGTCGGCGCTGGACAAATACAAATCTTCTTTTTCACCTGTTCGGAAATAGTACACCCTTGAATGTTCTAAAAACCGGCCAATGATGGAACGCACCTTGATACGCTCTGTAAATCCTTCGCGCTGAGCGGGGAGTATGCACGCGCCTCGCACCAACAAGTCAATGTTCACGCCGCGCTGACCAGCCAACACCAACTGTCTGGCAAGTTTTTCATCGGTGAGCGAATTCATTTTTAAAATGATTCGACCCGGTTCACCATGCATGCTAGCCTTTGAAACCTTGTCGACCATTTCCATCAGTTGCTCTTGCAAATGAAACGGCGCTAACCACAAATGGTTGAGTTTGCTGATTCGCGTTTGACTGGCCAGTTGAGTAAACACCGCGTCCATGTCTGCGGTCATCTCGGGATTGGCTGTCAAATAACTGATGTCGGTATAAAGCCGCGCGGTGCGGGCGTTGTAGTTGCCAGTAGACAAATGGCCATAGCGCATCAATTTGTTGCCCTCACGACGTGTCACCAAGAGCATTTTTGCGTGGGTCTTTAAACCCACCACGCCATACACCACTTGCGCACCGACAGACTCAAGTCGCTCCGCCCAATTGATATTGGCTTCCTCATCAAACCGTGCCTTGATCTCCACCACGGCGGTGACCTCTTTGCCACGGACCACCGCTTCACGAAGCAATTCCATCAATTCAGAATCGGTACCTGTTCTGTAAATGGTTTGCTTGATGGCCAGTACTTTGGGGTCGTTGACGGCTTCTTTCAAGAACGCCAAAACACCTTTGAATGATTCGAAAGGCTGATGAATCAGTACATCACTTTTTCTGATTTGTTTGAAAATCGGCTCGTCTTGTTGCAACTGCTTGGGGTAACTGGCTTGAAACTCAGGAAACAACAGTGCTGGCAGATTCACAAGATCAATCAACTGCGTGAGTCGTACCAAATTCACAGGACCATCTACCCTGTAGATGGCATCTGTCGGCAATTTGAACTGCTGCAACAGAAATTGAGACAAGTGTTCCGAGCAATCTGATGACACTTCAAGACGCACAGGCTTACCAAATTGGCGATGCTCGAGTCCATGACGAAGCGCAGTTCTGAGGTTTTTGGCATCCTCCTCATCTACCAACAATTCCGAGTCACGGGTGACACGAAATTGCGAGAACTGTCCAACGACCCTGTCAGGAAACAAATCCTTCAAATGGGCGCGTATCACGCTAGACAATGTGACCATGTAAATCGTTTTATCGTTAGCTTGCAAAGGCAAACGAATAACGCGCGGCAAAGATCTTGGCACTTTGACAATGGCAATATCGTTTTCTCTGCCGAAAGCGTCTTTGCCAGACAGGCGAACAATAAAGTTCAATGACTTGTTGGCAACTTGGGGGAAAGGATGAGAAGGATCAAGGCTCACTGGTGTCAGCAGTGGCCTGACATTTTGATCAAAATATTGTTTCACCCATTTGTGTTGTGCTTTGTTTCGCTCGTTAAAGGTGATCAAACGAATGCCTTGGGCACTGAGGGCCGGCATCAATTCATCGTTGAAAACAAGATACTGTTTTTCAACCAGTTTTTTTGCAACCTGGGATATTTTTTGGTAGGAATAGAGCGAATAAGGTGCCGCAAGACTTTTACTGTCGATCTGGTGCAAATGCAGAGCAACTCGGACTTCAAAAAATTCATCTAAATTGGATGACACAATGCACAAATACCGCAGGCGCTCCAAGAGTGGGATATTCGGGCGTCGGGCCATATCCAACACACGTTCATTAAAAGCCAAAGTACTTTCGTCTCTGTCAATCAACACCGGCAACGTAGATGTAGACATACTTATCCGATCAATTCAATAATTGAGACAGTTGTTCAGCAGAAGTTTTGGCTGTGGCCATATCTGGTGCCTCAACCATGATTCGCAGTACGGGTTCTGTGCCACTGGGCCGGATCAAAATTCGTCCTTGGTCACCCAGTTTTTGTTCTAGCGCCAAGCAGCCATGTTGAAATTGCGCATGATGTTGCCAGTCCAAACCGTCTTTCAAATTGACGTTTATCATGTGCTGCGCAAAAAGTTGCACATCATCTAACAACATTGCAAGAGAAGTATTTGCACGCAGACATGCTTGTATGACTTGCAGTCCGCTGATCAAACCATCGCCACTGGTGTGCTTGTCCAACATCAATAAATGGCCCGAACCTTCACCCCCCAACAACCAATTGTTTTCTTGTAATTTTTCCAAAACATAGCGATCACCGACTTTGGCTCTGACCAAAGAGATATTCAATTTGGCCAATGCCAACGCCACCCCTTTATTGGTCATCTGGGTACCTACAACACCGCTCACGTTTTGGCCTTGTTGCAATCTGTCTTTGGCAAGTACGTACAACAATTCATCGCCATTAAACAACCGACCCGTGTGATCAACCACTTGCAATCGGTCGGCATCACCATCAAGTGCTATGCCAAAGTCAGCTTGGTGCGTTTTGACAGCATGCACCAAAGCATCGGGGTGGGTAGCTCCTACCCCTTGGTTGATATTCAAACCGTCAGGTGCGCAACCAATAGAAAAAACTTCTGCGCCCAGTTCTTTGAAAACTTTTGGTGCGGCAAGATAAGCAGCACCATGGGCGGCATCCACCACAATTTTTTTGCCTTTGAGTGACAGTGCATCAGAAAATGTGCTTTTGCAAAATTCGATGTAGCGACCGATAGCGTCATCCAAGCGGCGGGTTTTGCCAAGCGATGCAGAACTCACCCACTGTGAATGTTGTTCAAGCCGTTGCTCAACCGCCAGCTCCCAGTGATCGTCCAATTTGCTGCCTTGGGCATTGAAAAATTTCACCCCGTTGTCGTCAAAAGGATTGTGGCTTGCGCTGATCACTACCCCCAAATTGGCACGCAATGCTTTGGTCAGGTAAGCCACCCCCGGGGTAGGCATGGGTCCGAGTAGTACCACATCGACACCGGCCGAATTAAATCCAGCCTCTAGGGCAGATTCCAACATATAGCCGGAAATACGCGTGTCCTTGCCAATCACTACCTGTGGTCGATTGTCCGTTTGCTTTAAATGGTGTCCGACAGCATTGGCGAGTTTCAACATGAAATCGGGCGTGATGGGGTATTGACCCACCGTTCCACGTATGCCATCGGTACCGAAATATGTTCTTTTCATGTCGTATGTATCTCGCAGGAATTTTGAATCAAACAGACGCTTGCCAAACTGCCCTGGCCGCCACTGTTTGAGCGACATCATGCACGCGCAAAATACTGGCCCCACGCTCCATCGCCAACACTGCTGCCGCAATGCTTGGCACCAAACGTTGTGATACTTCTAGCCCTGTTATGTGACCCAATGAAGATTTACGCGACCACCCTACCATCAAAGGCAAGTCAAACTGTAGCAAATGCTGTTGGTATTTGAGAATCTGGAAGTTTTGTGACACTTTTTTTCCAAAGCCAATACCTGGGTCTAAGACCATGCGCTCTCTGTTGATTCCTACGGCGTAAGTTGATTGCAATTGTGCTTGAAAAAAAACCTCTAGCGCCCCCAGAACATCTTCTTGCATCGGGTTGAGTTGCATGGTGGATGGTTCAGCATGCATATGCATCATGCAAATGCCACATTCAAAAGAGGCCACTGTTTGCAAAGCGTTGGGTTGGCGCAATGCCCACACATCATTGATGATGTCAACGCCCCAATCCAAAGCCTTTTGCATACTTTCAGGATGGTATGTGTCTAGGGAAATCGGTTTATTCCAACGTAATAACTCTTGCAGGACGGGTGCAATTCGGAGCCACTCTTGCTGATGTGTCAAGGCCTGGGCACCGGGACGCGTGGATTCGCCACCTACGTCCAAAATATCGGCGCCTTCATGAAGCAACTGCTGGGCATGGGCAATGACACCGGCCGTTGAAAAATGGTCTTGCTGGGAAGAGAAAGAGTCAGCTGTGACGTTGACAATGCCCATCACCAACGGATGGGCCAGTGACAGATGGAAGCGAGTGGTTTTCCAAAAGCGAACATGGGGCAAATGCCCCATGCTTTTATGACCTTCCAAAGACATTAAGCCGTGGAAGGTGAGGTGTTTGGATGAACAGGAGGGGTACCGCCTGAGCCATCACCTGAAGAAGGGGTTCTAGGCGTCCAATCTTTCGGGGGGCGCGGTGGACGCCCTGCCATGATGTCATCTAACTGATCGCTGTCGATGGTTTCCCATTCCATCAAAGCATGTGCCATGGCGTGCATCTTGTCGGCGTTGTCTTCAATCAACTTTCGCGCCAAACTGTACTGCCCGTCAATGATGCTTCTGACCTCATCGTCGACTTTCTTCATGGTCGACTCGCTCATGTTGGTGGTTTTCGTGACTGATCGGCCCAGAAAAACTTCGCCTTCATTTTCAGCATAAACCATGGGGCCTAAGGCTTCAGACATGCCGTAGCGCATCACCATGTCGCGGGCAATTTGTGTCGCTCTTTCAAAGTCATTGGAGGCGCCAGTGGTCATTTGGTTCATGAACACTTCCTCTGCGATACGGCCACCAAACAACATGCTGATTTGACTCAGCATGTAATTTCTGTCGTAGCTGTAACGGTCTGCCGCAGGCAAACTCATGGTGACACCCAATGCGCGACCTCGGGGAATGATGGTGACCTTGTGAACCGGATCGCATTTAGGCATCAGCTTGCCAATCAACGCGTGGCCGGACTCGTGATAAGCAGTGTTCTTGCGCTCTTCTTCTGGCATGACCATGCTGCGTCGCTCTGGGCCCATCAGAATTTTGTCCTTGGCCTTTTCAAAGTCTTGCATTTCCACCACGCGTGCATTGCGTCGTGCTGCCATCAGTGCTGCTTCGTTGGTCAGATTTGCCAAGTCTGCGCCACTCATGCCAGGCGTACCTCGCGCAATCACACTGGGCGACACATCTTGCCCAACGGGAATTTTTCGCATGTGAACATTCAAAATTTGCTCGCGACCTCTGATGTCAGGCAATGTGACATACACCTGCCTGTCAAAACGACCGGGGCGAAGCAATGCGGCATCCAGAATGTCTGGCCGGTTGGTGGCCGCCACCACGATCACGCCCAGATTGGTTTCAAAGCCATCCATTTCAACCAGCATCTGGTTAAGCGTTTGTTCGCGCTCGTCATTGCCACCGCCAAGACCGGCACCACGCTGGCGACCTACCGCATCGATCTCGTCAATGAAAATGATGCAGGGTGCATTTTTCTTGGCGTTTTCAAACATGTCTCGCACACGGGCCGCGCCAACCCCGACAAACATCTCGACAAAGTCAGAGCCTGAAATGCTGAAAAAAGGGACTTTGGCTTCACCGGCGATGCCTTTTGCCAGCAAAGTTTTACCGGTTCCGGGTGGACCCACCAGCAGCAATCCTCGGGGAATTCGCCCCCCGAGTTTTTGAAATTTTTGCGGGTCCTTCAAAAAGTCGACCACTTCCTTGACTTCTTCTTTGGCTTCATCGCAACCCGCCACGTCTGCGAAGGTGACGGTGTTATTGTTTTCATCAAGCATACGGGCTTTGCTTTTGCCAAAGCTGAAAGCGCCGCCCTTGCCGCCACCTTGCATCTGACGCATGAAATACACCCACACACCAATCAGCAACAACATGGGGCCCCAACTGACCAATAAGGTCATCAGCAGCGAACCTTCTTCTCGTGGCTTGACGTCAAACTTGACGTTGTTGGCAATCAAATCACCCACCAAACCGCGGTCTAAATATGTGGCATTGGTTCGGACTTTGCGGTCTTCAGTCGTGGTGGCAATGATTTCCGTGCCGCCCTGACCTTCTTGAATAGTGGCTGACTTTATTCGTTTGCCTCGAACTTCTTCGAGGAAGTCTGAGTAAGCGAGATAGCCATTTCCGGCTTGGCCGCGCGTATCAAATTGCTTGAAAACGGTGAATAGCACCAAAGCAATCACCAGCCAGACAGCCATTTTAGAAAACCAAGGATTGTTCAATGCGAACTCCAGTCAGAGAAGTACCGGCGATATGCCAATAACTAATTGAAGACCATTTTAGGCTTTTCAAGTCACAAGCATGGACCTAGTCTCACAGCGCCATGAATTTAGTACGGTTTTTGAAACATCCAAGAGGAATGAGACCGAAATCAATGATTTCTAAACAGGGATTTTTTAACACTGCAGAGAAAAACACTTTGGAGGGATGAAAGATCAAATTTTGATTACTTTAAACCTATTCCTACCAAGAAATTTTCTGCAGATTTGTCTCGGCTGGCCTTGGGTTTGAAAGGCTTGACCACTTTGAATGATTCTTTGAACAGTTTGACCAATTGGCTGTAGCCACTTCCGTGGAATACCTTGACGACCAAGGCCCCGTTCGGTTTCATGTGCGCTTGACAAAACTCCACGGCAAGTTCTACCAAGTGACTCATTCTGGCGGCATCGGCAGATTCCACCCCGCTTAAATTTGGAGCCATGTCTGACACCACCACATCCACAGCCCTTGCGTCCAAGTAGAGGTTGAGTTGTTGCAACATCTCGGGTTCGCGAAAATCACCCTGAAGAAAATGAACCCCGTCAATAGGCTCCATGGGCAATAGATCCAGAGCGATCAAGGTGGCGCCAAGCTCACCCGATGCAGCGCCTTCAGGCGCCATTCGGCGGCGTAAATATTGACTCCATGCGCCCGGTGCGCTGCCTAAGTCCACGATCACCATGCCGGGCTTAAAAAGACCCAAGGCTTCATCGATTTCCTTGAGCTTATAGGCGGCCCGTGCCCGGTAACCATCCTTCTTTGCCAATTTGACATACGGGTCGTTCACATGGTCGTTTAACCATGATTTATTGACTTTTTTACTTTGTGTTTTAACTTTCAATGTCTGACCCTCTGACTGAGAAGATAATACCCATCATGCCCTCCATACAACTCACCCCTGCAGAACGCAAAATTCACCGCGCCAACGCGCACCACCTAGACCCCGTGGTCATGATTGGAAACGACGGAGCAACACCGGCCGTTTTGAAAGAAATCGATCTGGGACTCAATGCACACGGCTTGATCAAAGTCAGGGTGCTTGGCGATGACCGGGACAACCGCGAAACCATGTTCCATGCCCTTTGCGAGCAACTCAGTGCTGCACCCATTCAACACATTGGCAAATTGCTGGTGATGTGGCGCCCACAGCCGGAGAAAGAAAAAAAATCTGATGCTGAACGCATGCCGGGACCGCGTGAATTCAAGGTCTTGAAATACAGCAGCAGAGGCGGTCAACGACCAGAAATGAAGCGCGTCACCATACTGGGAAATCAACGACTTGCAGCCGGCGGCCAAGTCAAACGCGCCAAACCCAAACAAAAATCCGTCAAGAAGATAAATCAAACATAGGACACTTTGATAATTTCATATTGCTTGACACCGCCTGGTGCCTGAACGCTGGCAATATCCCCCTCTTCCTTGCCAATCAAAGCACGAGCAATGGGGCTGCTGATGTTTATCAGGCCCAATTTTAAATCTGCTTCATCCTCACCCACAATTTGGTAAGTCACGCGGTCGCCAGTGGCTTCATCTGCCAACTCAACTGTGGCGCCAAACACCACACGTCCGCTGGCATCCAAGCTGGCCGGATCAATGATTTGCGACATGGAAAGCTTGCTCTCAATCTCCTGTATGCGCCCCTCAATGAACCCTTGACGATCCTTGGCTGCATCGTATTCAGCGTTTTCGCTCAAGTCGCCTTGTGCACGTGCCTCAGCAATGGCATTGATAACCCAAGGTCTGTCTACTGTTTTCAAGGTGTGCAGTTCTTGCTTGAGTTTTTCCGCACCTAATTTAGTGATAGGAATCGTTGCCATGTTTTGTTTGGTAAAAAATTGAAAAACTCAGGATTGCAATTGAAGATGCATTTCCTGCAACGAATAAATATTGAGATTATCAAGGTATTTCATGCCCTCGACCGCAGCCTCAGCACCCGCTATGGTCGTGAATGTGGTGACGCGAGCAAGCAGTGAAGAAATACGTATTTGGCGAGAATCAGCAATGGCATTGCGACGCTCTTCGACGGTATTGATGACCAGCGCAATCTCGTTGTTTTTGATCATATCAACCACATGTGGGCGGCCTTCAGTGACTTTGTTGACAGCGATAACAGCTAAGCCTGCCGCAGCAATCGCAGTGGCAGTGCCTTTGGTAGCCACCAGTTCAAAACCATATTCAACAAGACGGCGAGCTACTTCTACAGCGCGTGATTTGTCAGCATTTTTTACAGTCAAGAACACCTTTTTTACCGCATCGGTTGGCCTTGGAAGTTTGGTTCCTGCACCAAGCTGGCTTTTGACAAAGGCCTCGCCAAAAGTCAAACCGACACCCATGACTTCCCCGGTAGACTTCATCTCTGGCCCAAGAATGGTGTCGACGCCGGGAAATTTCACAAACGGAAATACAGCCTCTTTGACACTGAAATAGGGAGGCAATACCTCATGCCCGATACCTTGTGACGCCAACGACTGACCCACCATACAGCGTGCGGCCACTTTGGCCAATTGAATACCAGTGGCCTTGCTGACAAAAGGCACGGTCCGGCTGGCCCTGGGATTGACTTCCAGCACATAGATGACGTCGGCACCCTCTAACTTTTGGATGGCAAACTGCACGTTCATCAAACCCACGACATTCAGTCCATGGGCCATGGCGGTGGTTTGACGCTTCAATTCGTCAATAGTGGCTGCAGAAAGTGAATAGGGTGGCAAAGAGCAAGCGGAGTCTCCGCTGTGAACACCTGCTTGCTCAATGTGCTCCATGACGCCGCCAATAAAAACTTGTTTGCCATCGCAAATGGCATCAACATCACACTCGATGGCGTCATTCAAAAATCGGTCTAACAACACGGGCGACTCGTGACTGACCTTGACAGCTTCGCGCATATAGCGCTCAAGATCACGCTGCTCGTGCACAATTTCCATGGCGCGACCACCTAAGACATAACTTGGCCGAACCACCAAGGGATATCCCAGTTGCTGCGCTTTTTCAAGCGCCTCCGCTTCTGTACGCGCTGTGGCATTGGGAGGTTGACGCAATCCCAAGGTGTGCAACATCTGCTGAAACCTCTCCCTGTCCTCCGCGGCATCAATCATGTCAGGGCTGGTGCCAATGATGGGTACGCCTTCTGCTTCAAGCCCGAGAGCCAGCTTCAAAGGTGTTTGCCCGCCATACTGAACAATCACACCCAACGGCTTTTCTTTGTCAACAATTTCAAGCACATCTTCTAAGGTCAGTGGCTCAAAATACAAACGGTCGCTGGTGTCGTAATCGGTAGATACCGTTTCGGGATTGCAATTGACCATGATGGTCTCGAAACCGTCTTCTCGCATGGCAAGGGCTGCATGCACACAGCAATAATCAAATTCAATGCCTTGGCCAATTCTGTTGGGCCCACCGCCGAGCACCATGATCTTTTTCTTGTTCGTGGGTGCTGCTTCACATTCTTGGTCGTAAGTTGAATACATATAGGCAGTGTCGGTGGCAAATTCAGCGGCACATGTATCCACTCGCTTGAAAACCGGTCTTACACCCATCGCCCAGCGCGCTTGCCGAATGGCTTTTTCAGTGGTTTTTAATTGCTTGGCCAGTCGTCTGTCAGAAAAACCTTTTTGCTTGAGTTGACGCATTTCCTGCACAGAAATATCAGCGAGTTGATGACGTTCTAGCTCCAACTCAATCTTGACAATTTCTTCAATCTGCACCAAAAACCATGGGTCAATTCGGGTGAGCGCAAACACCTCAGGAACCGACATGCCCATGGCAAATGCATCGCCCACATACCAAATTCTCTCGGGCCCCGGCTCACCCAACTCCTTTTCAAGCACCTCGCGGTCTTGGGTTTTTTCGTTCATGCCGTCAGCACCCACTTCCAAGCCGCGCAATGCCTTTTGGAACGACTCTTGAAATGTTCTGCCAATCGCCATGACTTCGCCCACAGACTTCATTTGTGTGGTCAGTCGACTGTCAGCCGTAGGAAATTTTTCAAATGCAAAGCGCGGAATTTTGGTAACCACGTAATCAATACTCGGCTCAAAACTTGCCGGCGTTGCCCCGCCCGTGATGTCGTTGCGCAATTCATCCAATGTAAAGCCGACAGCCAACTTGGCAGCTACTTTTGCGATGGGAAAGCCTGTTGCTTTAGATGCCAGCGCTGAAGAACGAGACACGCGTGGATTCATCTCGATCACCACCATGCGGCCATCGACGGGGTTGATGGAAAACTGTACGTTAGAGCCGCCTGTGTCCACACCAATCTCACGCAAAACAGCCAAACTGGCGTTGCGCATGATTTGGTATTCCTTGTCGGTAAGAGTTTGTGCAGGTGCCACCGTGATCGAGTCTCCGGTGTGAACACCCATAGGGTCCAAATTTTCAATCGAACAAACAATGATGCAGTTGTCAGCTTTGTCCCTGACTACTTCCATTTCGTATTCTTTCCAACCTAGCAACGATTCTTCAATCAGCAATTCGCTGGTGGGTGATGCTTCTAAGCCTCGCTTGCAAATGATTTCGAATTCTTCAGCGTTATATGCAATACCGCCGCCCGTTCCACCAAGGGTGAAACTGGGTCGAATCACCACCGGGAACCCAAGCGTTTTTTGCGCCGCCCAAGCTTCATCCAACGTGTGTGCAATGCCGGACCTGGCAGAACCCAAGCCAATTTTCGTCATGGCCTCTTTGAACTTCAGTCTGTCTTCTGCTTTGTCAATCGCTTGTGGGGTCGCACCTATCAATTCGATAGGTCTTCCAGTATTGGCGCCGGTGTACTTGTCCAAAATACCTTGGTGCCAAAGATCTAGGGCGCAGTTGAGAGCCGTCTGGCCGCCCATCGTGGGCAAGATGGCATCAGGTTTTTCCTTGGCAATGATTTTTTCAACCGTTTTCCAAGTGATCGGCTCGATGTAGGTGACGTCTGCTGTTGCAGGGTCAGTCATGATGGTTGCCGGGTTACTGTTAATCAAGATAACTTTGTAGCCCTCTTCCCGCAAAGCTTTGCATGCCTGAACACCCGAATAATCAAATTCACATGCTTGTCCAATGACAATAGGACCAGCACCTATCAACAAAATACTTTTGATATCTGTACGTTTAGGCATATTTTTTATACCGCCATGGAATGGATAAATCGGTCAAACAAATAACCTATGTCGTGAGGGCCGGGTGAGGCTTCGGGATGGCCTTGAAAACCAAAAGCATGTTGCCCGACAACTTCGATACCTTGCAAACTGCCGTCAAACAAACTGACATGGGTGGCACTCAAGTGTTTAGGAAGCGTGCTCTCATCAACAGCAAACCCGTGGTTTTGACTGGTAATGGAAACACGAGAGGACAACAAATCTTTGACAGGGTGATTAGCCCCATGGTGACCAAATTTCATTTTGTAGGTTTTAGCTCCGCTTGCCAACGCTAGTATTTGGTGGCCCAAACAAATTCCGAAAATCGGCACTTTTCGATTAAGGAAATGTTTCGTGGCTTCAATGGCATAAAGGCAAGGACCAGGATCGCCTGGCCCATTGGACAGAAAAACGCCATCCGGGTTTAATTTCATCACGTCTTCAGCGCTGGTTTGCGCAGGTACAACGGTGACCTCGCAACCTCTTTGCGCCAACATACGCAAAATATTTTTCTTGATGCCAAAGTCAAACGCAACCACTTTGAATTTAGAGTGGGAAATTTCGCCGTAACCGCTGCCCAGCTGCCATTCAGTTTGCGTCCATGCATAAGCTCGGTCAATCGAAACCTTTGATGCCAAATCAAGTCCGCTCATGGATGGTGCGGCCTTGGCTTGAGCGATTGCTTGCTGGATATCCTTGTCAGTGACTTGATGCCCCGATGGAAACGCATGAATTGCACCATTTTGCGCACCGTTTTCGCGCAAGTGCCGTGTCAACATACGGGTATCCATATCTGCAATTGCCACCGTGTGGTTTGACTTTAAAAAATCCGATAGATTTTGGGTCGCACGAAAATTTGAATGGATTTGGGGCAGATTTTTGATGATCAAACCCGCTGCATGCACTGCAGAAGATTCGTTGTCCTCTGGATTGACACCATAGTTGCCAATATGAGAATAGGTCAGGGTCACCAGTTGCTGGTTGTAACTGGGATCGGTCAGGATTTCCTGATAACCGGTCATAGAAGTATTGAAAACCACTTCGCCGACAGTTTGACCATCGTGTCCTATGGATTGCCCCATGAATACCGTGCCGTCTGAAAGCGCCAAAATAGCGGGAGGACGATTTCCCTGAAGAGTCAAAAGCACTCAGATCTCCGAGATTCGGTGACGCCCTTGACGCAAGAGATGCACTCTCATTGGATGTTATGCAAGGGGAATGGCTTTTTTTCGAGCGAAGGGCGTACGGTTGATGTAGATGTGCTGCATTATATCCCCCGTCTATTGCGAAGGCCGCGCTAAAACTTCTCTATGCGTTCAACAGCACTGGCATGCAAACAAATGGCAGCAGCAGCAGCCACATTCAAAGACTCTTGACCCCCGGGCTGGACGATTCTTATCCGTTGACTATTGTTTGGCATCCAACCGTCACTGATCCCCTGTCCTTCGTGACCAAATACCCAAGCGCAAGGCCATGGCAAGGAAGATGGGCCTGTCCGTTCGTGCAAGAAAGTACCTTGGTGAACATCGGTTACCAAAACTGGCAGCCCAAATGCCAGAACATCTGCCACTTGGACAGCTTCAAACAACTTCAAGCCAAAGTGAGACCCCATTGCAGCTCTGACAACTTTGGGAGACCACATGGAAACTGTACCGGGCGTTGTGATGATTTGATTGAAACCAAAAGCAGCGGCACAGCGCAATATAGAGCCCGCATTTCCAGGGTCTTGAATTTGGTCCAACACCACCATGGATTGAAGGGGGTCTGGTCTGTTCGTTTCATGCATCTCAATGCTCGCCAATAGCCAAGTCGAAGAAGGCAATTGGCTTAGACCTTGCATCAAAGGTGCAGTCATTGTCAAAAGCTGGTCGGCATGGTCGAGCCAATTGAAAGTTTCTGTCGCCAGCTTAGTGTCTAGCAGTACCAATTCCTTGAATCGCAAGCCATGCTCAACAGCAGCCTTGCACAAATGTTCTCCCTCTATCCACACAAGCTGTTTGTCTCTGTATGAAGTGTTGTCTCTTAATGCAAGCCTTAGGCGTTTATAAATAGCATTGTCTTTGGATGAAATATGTTTAGGTGGCACGGCGTTAGACCTGATCATGAGCATTGACCCACTGGGCAACAGGCGCAAAACTTCTGCGGTGCCAGCAGGTAGGGCCCAAATTGGACAATGCATTCATATGCTCAGCCGTTCCATAACCTTTGTGTTTTGCAAAGCCATAACCTGGAAATTCAGTGTCGATAGATTCACACCATCTATCACGCTCTACCTTGGCTAATATAGATGCTGCAGAAATACAGGGAACTTTGGCGTCTCCTTTGACGATCGCTTCGGCCAGAATATCCAGAACAGGTATGCGGTTTCCGTCAACCAATACTTTGCCTGGCTTCAAACGCAAACCCTTGACGGCCCGTTGCATGGCCAACATCGTGGCTTGCAAAATATTCAGTCGGTCAATTTCCTCTACCGTTGCTTGCGCCACGCAAAAGGCGAGTGCATTGGCCTTGATGTAGTCATACAAAACATTTCTCTGCTTGGCACTCAGTTTTTTTGAATCAGCCAAACCTGGATTAGGGAGTAAATCATCCAAAATCACCGCTGCGGCAAAAACAGGCCCGGCAAGCGGCCCGCGCCCTGCTTCATCCACCCCCGCCACTAAAGTTGGAGCATCCCAATTCAATGGGGTTTGCTTAACGAGCAAGGATTTTTTCAATGGCATGTCTGGCGATACTTGCTGTGTCTGCACGCAAGCTTTCATGAAGTTTTGCAAATGTTTGTTTCAGCTGCAACACACGCTCTGGGTGCGATAGCCACTCTGTCACACTGCTAGCAATAGCTTGTGGAGTCGCCTGATGCTGGAGCAATTCAGGCACGACAAAATCACTACACAGAATATTTGGCAAGCCTACCCAAGGTTGCAGTCGCTTTTTTTGTGTGATGTACCAAGTGAGCCAAGGCATTGCATAAGAAATCACCATGGGACATTTGAATAACGCGGTTTCCAAAGTCGCTGTGCCGCTCGTGACAATGGCGACATCCGCACTGGCCATGACAGTATGGCTGTGACCTTCAACCAACTTTAAATTCGTAACTTTTGGAAATTGGTTCACATATTGATTGACCAATGACAGCATGCCCGGCGCAATCGGCAGCACTGGAATTAAATGTGGATGCTGTGCCTGCAGAATTTCAACTGCTGCAAGAAATCTCGGGGTCATTTGGTGTATTTCATCTCGCCTGCTGCCAGGCAAAACCGCCACAACTAAATCATGGTCAAACAACCCTAGGCGCATTCTGGCGGCTGACTTGTCGGGCCGCTCTGGAATGAAATTTGCCAAAGGGTGGCCGACAAACGTAGCGTCAATGCCATGTTTTTCAAGCAATGGTTTTTCAAAAGGAAAAATACAAAGCACGTGGTCAACACTGGATCGGATTTTTTTGATTCTCTCGAATCTCCAAGCCCAGACAGAAGGACACACATATTGCACAGTAGGTATGCCCTTGGCACGCAAATCATGGGCAAGGTCTAGATTGAAATCTGGAGCATCAACACCTATGAATAAATCTGGCGGTGACAAAAGCAGTCGGTGTTTGAGCGCTTTTCGAATGCCCACAATTTCTTTGTAATGCCTGATCACCTCAACATAACCACGGACAGACAATTTCTCCATTGGCCACCAAGAGTCCATGCCGCACTTTGCCATGGCCGGCCCGCCAATACCTACCAAGGACACCGATGGCCAAGCACTTTTCAAACCAGGAATCAATATGGAGGCCAGCAAATCGCCTGAGGACTCGCCAGCAACCATGGCGATTTGAGAAACAGATGCTTTCATTCGACTGATTGCATGTGGGATCAGCGAATAATTCCACGCACTGCTGAAGTAGCCAACAAGAACGAGGACATTGATTCAACCAAGGTTTGCAAAGAGTCGTCGTCTTTGGACAAGAGCTGAATTTTCTCAATCGATTGAGCAAGCGATAAACCATCTCGGTACAACAATTTGTGCATCTGCTTGACGGCTTGGACATGCTTGGGAGAAAAACCTCGTCGCTTGAGGCCTTCATAGTTCATAGACCTGACCTGGGCAGGTTGACCTTGACACATGGCGAAAGGTGGTAAATCTGCAAACAACAAAGAGTTCATCGCAGTAAAGCTGTGTGCCCCGATGCGACAAAATTGATGCACCACAGTGAACCCACCCAGAATGGCCCAGTCCCCAACTTCGACATGTCCAGCCAACTGCGTGCTATTGGCAAAAATGGTGTGATTTCCAACCTGGCAATCATGGGCCAAATGCACATAGGCCATGATCCAATTGTCATTACCCAACCGAGTCACAGCCTTGTCATTGGCTGTACCAATATTAAATGTACAAAATTCACGAATAGTGTTTCTGTCGCCAATCACAAGTTCGCATGGTTCACCCGCATATTTCTTGTCTTGAGGGACAGCCCCCAACGAATTGAATTGAAATATTTTGTTGTCTGCGCCAATTGTCGTTCGACCTTCAATAACGCAATGCGAGCCAATGGAAGTACCAGCAGCAATACGCACATGGGGTCCAATGGTGGTGAATGGGCCAACCGTGACTGAGCTGTCTATTTCAGCAGCAACATCTACAACAGCAGTCTGATGTATCTTGACCATGGTCATCAATCAATACGACGCATGGTGCACATAAGCTCTGCTTCAACAGCTAATTCCTCCAGAACCAACGCTCTTGCTTTGAATTTAAAAATGCCCGCCTTCATTCTGTCAATCTCAACTTTCAAGGTCAGTGCATCGCCAGGCTCAACTGGACGCTTAAAGCGCGCAGAATCAATGCCCGCAAAGTAATAAACCACTTTGTCATCTGGAATCATGTCCAAAGAATGAAAAGACAGCAGAGCGGCAGCTTGCGCCAAAGCCTCCAACATCATCACACCAGGCATCACAGGCCGGTGGGGAAAATGACCCGTGAAATAGGGCTCATTCATCGTTACATTTTTCAATGCAACAATAGATTTTCCCTTTTCAATTTCCAGAACTCTGTCCACCAACAAGAAAGGATAGCGGTGTGGGAGCAGTTTCAATATTTGATGGATATCCATTTGTAACCTTTAATGATTGTTATTTTTTTCCAAGCTTCTGATGCGTTCGCGTAAGTGATGCAGCTGCTTGAGTGAGACGGCATTCTTTTGCCACTGAGCATGTTCATCGATGGGAAACATTCCACTGTAGGTTCCTGGCTTCGAGATGGAATGCGTTACCAATGCGTAAGCGCTGATGTGCACATGGTCTGTCAATTGGATGTGGCCTAACACACCCGCACCACCTCCAATGGTGCAATACGCGCCAATCGTAGAGCTACCGGCAATCGCTGAGCATCCCGCCATGGCCGTGTGCTTTCCTATGCGAACGTTATGACCGATTTGAATCAGGTTGTCCAGAATCACACCATCTTCAAGCACCGTGTCTTCCATCGCACCTCGGTCGATACAGGTGTTGGCACCAATCTCTACATGGTTGCCAATCACTACTTTGCCAAGTTGCTCGATTTTGATCCAGCGCTGATCCTCGAGCGCAAAACCAAAACCATCCGCGCCTACAACCACACCTGAATGCAATGTGCAGTGGTTCCCAATTTCGCAGTAAGAGGAGACGGTCACGCGAGACTTAAGCCAAGTGCCTTCCCCTATCTTTGCCCCTTCTTCTATCACGCACAGAGGTCCGATTCGCGCGCTAGGATGAACGATAGCCGTTGGATCAACCACAGCTGAAGGGTGGATTTGAGGAAACAACTTTGTCGGTTGTTGTGAAACCCATAGCTGGGTGAGTTTTGCCCAGTAAGCGTAGGGGTGGTCTGTGACGATGCATGATCCGCGTTTGACTGCTGGTGCTTGATGCAATTTACCAACCACCACACAGGTGGCCAGGCTGCTCTCGAGTTGAGGCAAGTATTTCGGATGATTTAAAAAACTTATGTCACCTTCGACAGCTCGGGCCAAAGGAAAAAGACGAGAAATGTTTGTGTCAGGGGACCCGAAAAGTTGTCCCCCAAGTTGGTCTACGATGAACCCTAACTTTAGGGAAAACACGCCATCACTTACCGCTGTTGATGACTTTGATGACCTTGTCGGTAATGTCATGCTTTGGATTGATATAAACCGCTTCTTGCAATATCAAATCATATTTTTCTGTTTCAGCTACCTGCTTGACCACTTTGTTGGCCTTTTCAAGAACTTGTTGAAGTTCTTCATTTTTTCTGGCATTCAAATCTTCTTGAAACTCACGACGTTTGCGCTGAAACTCGCGGTCTTGATCAGCCAATTGGCGCTGACGGGAAGAGCGCTGTGTGTCTGACAAGGTGGGGGCGTCTCTTTCGAGTTTTTCAGAATTAGATTTGAGTGAATTGCCTATTTCCACCAATTCCTTTTCGCGCTTGGAGAATTCCTGCTCAAGTTTGGTTTGTGCAACCTTTGCGGTATTGGCTTCTCTGAAAATTCGATCGGTGTTGACAAAACCAACCCGAAAATCTTCAGCATGGAGGACCAAAGATGTGATGCCAAACAGGCAAAAACTTAGCGTGCGAATCAGTGAAAAGTTCATCAGAAAGCCGTCCCAATTTGGAATTGAAAGAGTTGTATTCTATCGTTGTCAAACTTCTTGATCGGCTTGGCAAAGGCGAACCTTAGCGGGCCAACTGGAGAAATCCAACTCAAGCC
Organism: Comamonadaceae bacterium; assembly: GCA_027488735.1. Lineage (GTDB taxonomy): Bacteria > Pseudomonadota > Gammaproteobacteria > Burkholderiales > Burkholderiaceae_C > Limnohabitans. The sequence goes on from JAIYBB010000012.1 coordinate 229,768, forward strand.
TAATCCTGCAGAGCTTCTGAGTTGTGCGATGTCGATAGATTCTTCATCAGTATAGACATTGCCAACGTCTACGAAAGTAAACAATCGCAGTGTCTTGTCAGTGCCAACGCCGGGGAATGGCATGAGAAACTCAGTATTGAAAAGAATTTTTTTCGCCCCGCCGATTGAATATTCTCCACCATAGCGGGTGTAACTGGTGTCAGTCTGAAGTGAATTCTGCATGAAACCGCGAACAGAGCCTAAACCACCCGAATAATAGTTCTTGAAAATAGGAAAGCTTTTTCCGTTGTAACCGCCGCCGAGACCTAACTCCGCGTTCAGTGCCAAGGTGTATTTGCGTGTCAACGGCCAATACTGTTGATATTGACCTGAATTTTTGTAGTAGCGCATGTCGCCCAAGGCCCCGACTTCAGAATTGAGTCGTATCAACTTTCCCTTGTTAGGAACCAACATGCTGTCGCGGCTGTCTCTTGCCCAGCCAATTGTGACGGGCACAGAGGTCACATCATTTCCAACATATCCTGAATTTGTATAAGCCGTTGGAAGACCAGAGCCGTTCGAGACCGAGGTTTTGTCGTAAGCAATACCAACAAACACGGTGTCTATTTCGGCTATTGGGACACCAAAGCTGATACCCAGTCCAGTTGAGTAAATGTTGTAGTAGGTTGAATCAGCAGAATAGGGGCGTGAATTTCTGTCATAAAAATTCAATGTCCTGGACACGCCGTCTTCGGTGAAATAAGGATCCGTGGTGCTGATTTGATAGAGCTTGTTGTATTTACTGGTATTTACTTGTATGCCAACGGAGTTACCGGTGCCAAAAAAGTTATCTTGGCTGATGCCAAATGAGAGGAAAAATTTCTCTGAAGAGGAAAAACCAGCACCAAGTTGAAGTGCGCCAGTGGGCTTTTCGACCACCTTTAAATTGATATCGATTTGGTCAGGGGTGCCGGGGACTTCTTGGGTATCGACAGTTACTTCTGTGAAATAACCCAACCTGTCAATTCTGTCTCTGGAACTTCGTATTTTGTCGCCGTCATACCAAGCCGATTCCATTTGTCTAAATTCGCGACGGATGATTTCGTCTTTGGTTCTGTCATTGCCAGAAATATTGATTCTTCTGACATAAGCCCTGCGCGAGGGGTCGGCTTGCAAAATAATTTTTACTTGGTTTGTTTGCCTGTCAATTTCAGAGCGTGGTTCAATGCGTGCAAACGCAAAACCAAAATTTCCAAAATATTCTGAAAATGCCTTGGTGGTTTCCACAATATCCGTGATGTTGTAGGTGCGACCGGGCTTGACAGTGATCAACGACTTGAACTCATTGTCTCTGCCCAAGTAATAGCCATCGAGCTCGACAGAACTGACAACGAATTGAGAGCCTTCAGTGATATTGATGGTGATATTGATATCTTGTTTGTTGGGTGAGATTGCAACTTGCGTGGAATCAACCCTGAACTCTAAATAACCACGTGAAAGATAAAAAGATCGGATGTTTTCGAGATCAGCATTCAACTTAGCCTGCGAATACCTATCAGACTTTGTATACCAAGACATGTAGTTAGGTTCCGATAGGTCTAATTGATCTTTGATCGTTGACTGGTCAAATGCTTTGTTACCTACGATCTTGAATTCCTTGATTTTGGACACTTCACCTTCAATCACCGTGAAGTTCAAGTTGACCCTGTTGCGCTCAGCAGGTGCAACTGTCGTCACCACCTCGGCACCATACAAACTTTTGTTGATGTATTGACGCTTTAACTCCTGCTCCGCCCGGTCTGACAAGGCTTTGTCAAAAGGTCGTCCTTCGGCAAGCCCGATATCTTTCAGCGCTTTTTTCAGCGTATCTTTGTCGAATTCTTTGATCCCCACAAAATTGACCGCAGATATCAATGGGCGTTCTTCCAACACCACGATCACCACATTGCCTTTGAGCTCAATTCTTACGTCTTTGAATAAGCCCAAAGCAAATAAATTTCGTATCGCCAATGTGCCCTTGTCATCCGAATAGGATTCACCCACTTTGAAAGGCAAAGTTGCCAGTACGTTCCCAGGCTCAACTCGCTGCAGTCCTTCCAATCGAATGTCATTGATTTCAAATGGTTCCACAGCAAGGGCTGACTGAAGCATGCAAACTGACACCAAAAGCACAGAAATGAATTGCTTAAAGCCTGAAAAGAAGTGGGATTTCATAGGTAAACCAGAAGTTGTATTGGGCAATTGATCTGATAATACATCAGTGATGAGAGACGGCAATAAATCCGCGCCTCTGATGAACACTTGTTAACTCAAATTTGTGACAATTTATTTGCAAATTCAACAGCCACTGCCCTTGCCTGTTCGTCTATTTTCAGCAAATCATCTAAATGATCCGGTTGAGCTGGCTGCAACGCTGACAAGGTAGACAAATTCACCGCGTGAATTTGGTCAAAACGAATTTTTTGTTGCAGGAAAAATTCCACAGCAACTTCGTTAGATGCATTCAACACTGCGGTGGTTCCGGCCGGTGCTGACAGAGCCTGCCAAGCCAATGCCAAACCAGGGTACCTTAGCTGATGCACGGGATCATCCATAGACTCAAACGTCATGTGTGAGGCTTGCTTGAAATCAATATTGGAAGCGCCACTGCTCACCCTGGTTGGCCATGCCAAACCATAAGAAATTGGCATTCGCATATCCGGTGTCCCTAATTGCGCAACGATTGATCCATCAACAAATTGAACCATTGAATGAATAATGCTCTGAGGATGAATCACCACTTCGATTTGTGAAGGGGAAACACCAAACAGGAATTTGGCCTCTATCACCTCTAAAGCTTTGTTCATCATGGTCGCAGAATCGACAGAAATCTTTCTGCCCATGACCCAATTGGGGTGCGCGCAAGCTTGCTCAGGCGTGATGTTTTCGAAAGTCTGTGGTGAACGTGTCCGAAACGGCCCCCCTGACGCCGTCAAAATGATTTTGTTCACAGATGTGGGCCACGCCAAGGGATCCTCAGGCAGGGACTGAAATATTGCGGAGTGCTCGCTGTCAATTGGCAGCAGTTTCGCACCGCCCTTGCTGACAGCATCCATGAATAATTCGGCACCAACCACCAAGGCTTCTTTGTTGGCCAACAACAACCTTTTTCCTGCGTGCGCAGCTGCCATGCAAGACGCCAAGCCAGCCGCGCCAACGATGGCGGCCATCACCATATCCACTCGCTCATCACTTGCCACTTCGCACAAAGCATTGGGTCCACTCAGAACGCGAGTCGTTATGTGGTGAGCTGATAATTTTTCTTCAAGCAACTTCGCGGCATGAGCATCAACCATGACGGCAAATTGAGGCTTGAATTGCATGCATTGGCTAAACATCAAATCAAACTGCTTGGCGCCTGTTAACGCAAAGACTTCGAATTTGTCAGTATGTCTGGAAATCACATCCAAGGTGCTGACGCCTATGGATCCAGTTGAGCCTAAAACTGTGATTGTTTTTTTCATGGTCTTCAAAACATTGAAATAAGAACCGCAAGAGGCAAGACAGGAAGCAGTGCGTCCAGCCTGTCAAGTACACCACCGTGACCGGGAAGTAATTGACTGCTGTCTTTGGCACCTGCTGCGCGCTTGATCATCGATTCAAATAAATCGCCAGCAGCACTTGTGATCGTCAACACAGATAAACCCAGCAACAAAGCAGGCCACCCAAAAACAAAGAGCCTAGTAAAAATACTGTCGTGCTCGAAAATCAAATAGTTTGATGCAGCTATCCAGGCCAGCGCCAACAGCCATACAGCCAAAACAGCTCCCACCAAGCCTTCAATACTTTTTCCAGGGCTGATGGTTGGTGCCAGTTTGTGCCTGCCCCATCTTCTGCCGACAAAATATGCGGCGATATCTGCAGTCCACACCAGTAACAAAATGGAGGTCAGAAAAACTGTCCCGATCAGCTTGGCTTGTAACAATGCCAGCCCAGCGGAAATCAATAAAAAAATACCTAAACCAAGTCGAAAAAAATTTGAAGAAGACTTCCAACTGGAGCTGCCATTTTTTAGAAAAAAAACAATGGTACAAAACCAAATAGCTGTGCATACCAACCAATAAAACTTTGATATAAAAAGAAAATGAAATTGTGACCAATAGCTTAAGAACAGCAACAAACAAATGGCCGGCATCACAAAAGCTGAGGTAAATCCCAAACCATTTAAACGACCCCATTCCCACGAAGCAGCCAAAATCAATAAAATTCCTAGCGCCCCCAGCCAAAGTGGTGATGGATGAAACAATGCAGGCAAGAAAAACAGCAGCAAAATAACTGCTGTGATGACGCGCTGCTTAAGCATGACAGGGGCGTCTCATTTATACGGCCATGATTTCTTGCTCTTTCGCCGCAATCAATTTATCAATGTCTGCAATATGCTTGTCAGTGAATTTTTGAATGTCGTTTTCAGCGCGTTTTTGCTCGTCTTCAGAGGCCAACTTGTCTTTGACCAATTTTTTAACGGCTTCGTTGGCATCACGTCGTAAATTGCGTATTGCAATTTTTGCATTCTCCCCATCTGTTCGAACGATTTTGGTCATTTCCTTTCTTCGCTCTTCCGTCATGGGCGGCATTGGTACACGGATCAAATCGCCCATTGCAGAAGGGTTTAGACCCAAATCGCTTTCCCGAATTGCTTTTTCAATCTTCGGCCCCAGCCCCTTTTCCCAAGGTTGGACGCTGATGGTTCTGGCATCCAACAAAGATACATTGGCAACTTGAGACAAAGGGGTTGGGTTTCCGTAGTAATCAACCATGATGGAGTCCAATATGCCCGGGTTGGCCCGCCCCGTTCGAATTTTGCTCAAACTGCTTGTGAAAGATGCAATGGATTGGTCCATCTTCATCTCACTGGTTTTCTTGATGTCACTGATGCTTGTCATCTTTCCTCTCCCGCAATATTGAATGTTTATGAGGCAAACACCAGAGTGCCTTCATCCTCACCCATGACGACTCTTTTCAGTGCACCGTGCTTGAAAATTGAAAAGACCGTGATGGGCAATTTTTGATCTCTGCAGAGTGCAAACGCCGTGGCATCCATGATGCCCAAATTGCCTTGAATCGCATCGTCAAAACTGATGCGACTGTAACGGGTGGCATCTGGGTGCTTTTTGGGGTCTGCAGTGTAAACGCCATCTACCTTGGTTGCCTTCAAAACCATGGCTGCCCCGATCTCTGCGCCGCGTAATGCTGCCGCTGTATCAGTTGTGAAAAATGGATTGCCAGTCCCTGCTGCAAACACAACTACCTTACCCTCCTCAAGGTATTGAAGGGCTTTGGGCCTGACATAAGGTTCAACTACTTGCTCAATACCGATGGCGGACATTACCCTGGCAACCAGACCAGCTTTGTTCATCGTGTCAGCCAAGGCCAAAGCATTCATTACCGTTGCCAACATGCCCATGTAATCGGCCGTTGCCCTGTCCATACCAACAGAGCCACCGGCAACGCCTCTGAAAATATTCCCGCCCCCAATCACGACGGCCACCTCAACACCGAGCCGAGTAATTTCTGCAATTTCCTCGACCATGCGAACAATCGTGTCACGGTTGATTCCAAAAGCATCATCACCCATCAAGGCTTCACCTGAGAGTTTGAGCAAGATTCTCTTGTAAGCGGGTTTGGCTTGTGTCATTGAAATCTCCGAGCAAATGAGTGTACGACTTGCAAAAAAAAAGGGACTGGAAAGTCCCCTTTTTGGTTATCAAGCGGTTTGCTTGGCGGCTGCAACTTGGGCAGCCACCTCAGCGGCAAAGTCATCGACTTTGCGCTCAATGCCCTCGCCCACCACATACATGGTGAATGCTTTGACATTGGTTTTTGCAGCTTGCAACATTTGCTCAACCGTTTGCTTGTCATTTTTCACGAAAGGCTGGTTGAACAAAGACACCTCTTTGAGATATTTCTGAACGGCACCCTCAATCATTTTTGAAGCGATTTCAGCAGGCTTTCCCGACTCAGCAGCCTTTGCTGTGGCCACAGAGCGTTCTCTTTCAATGAGTTCCGTCGGCACATCCGCGCTTGTCAAAGACACAGGCTTCATGGCTGCCACATGCATGGCAACGTCGCGAGCAGCAGATTCATCGCCATCAAATTCAACGACAACACCGATGCGTGTTCCATGCAAGTAAGAGGTGAGCGTAGAACTTCCATCGAAGTAACGGAACCTTCTGAAACTCATGTTTTCACCGATTTTCCCGACCAAGCCCTTGCGGACATCTTCCAAGGTGGGTCCAAAGCCATCTTGCGAATAAGAAAGAGCTGATAGCTCCTCAATGCTCGCCGGATGGTGCGAAGCAATCAACTGCGCAGCCGCAGTTGAAAGCGCGAGGAAACTGTCGTTCTTTGTCACAAAGTCAGTTTCACAATTGACTTCCAACAAGGCGCCACTTTTGCCATTCATGGCGATTGAGATCACTCCTTCTGCGGTGACGCGTGAAGAAGCCTTGCTGGCCTTGCTGCCCAATTTGACACGCAGAAGTTCTTCCGCCTTGACCATGTCGCCTTCTGCTTCGGTCAAAGCTTTTTTGCATTCCATCATGGGCGCATCTGTTTTTGCGCGTAACTCTGCCACCATGCCTGCCGTGATATTTGCCATAAATTTTCCTTTAATCTCTTTAGTTCCAAGTGTTTGGTTAAGTTGCAAAAAAGGGGCCATCAAAGCCCCTTTAAGTTAGCTTAGGTTGATTAGGCTTGTTCGTTGGTCTCAACTTCAACAAACTCATCTTGACCTTCAGCAACAGCCTTGACAACATCATTCACTGCATTGGCTCGGCCTTCCAAAATTGCATCTGCAATACCTCTTGCGTAAAGAGTAACGGCCTTGGATGAGTCATCATTGCCAGGAATCACATAATCAATTCCTTCAGGTGAATGGTTTGAATCGACCACGCCAATCAAAGGAATACCCAACTTTTTCGCTTCAGCGATAGCAATTTTGTGGAAACCGACGTCGATGACAAAAATTGCATCAGGCAACGTCACCATGTCTTGTATACCACCGATGTCTTTTTCCAATTTTTCGAGTTCGCGCATAAACATCAATTGTTCTTTTTTCGACATGGCATCCAGCCCGATTTCTTGCTGAACTTTCATATCCTTCAAGCGTTTGATGGATGTTTTGACAGTTTTAAAGTTGGTCAGCATGCCACCCAACCAGCGCTGATCCACAAAGGGAACACCTGCGCGAGCAGCTTCAGTTGCAATGATTTCTCTGGCTTGTCGTTTGGTACCCACCATCAAAATGTTGCCGCGGTTGGCAGCCAATTGCTTGGTGAATTTCATTGCCTCTTGAAACATGGGCAATGTTTTCTCAAGGTTAATGATGTGGATTTTGTTGCGATGTCCAAAAATGAATGGGGACATTTTTGGGTTCCAAAAGCGTGTTTGGTGTCCAAAATGAACACCGGCTTCCAGCATTTCGCGCATGGTAATAGACATGAATTTCTCCAAAGGTTGTGTCTAAAATCCAGTTCGTGATTGGGTTGACTCAGCTAAACTGACGTCAAAGCAACACCTTTTGTGAACTGGTTTGGGATTTACCTTGGGTAGTCATTTCAACAATTCACTGACCCAAAGCCCACTGACTTTAACACAACACCACGCCCACCCCCTCACAAATTTGGTTACTTTGGTATGAATATATGAAAATTGCTGTTATCGGGGCGGGTGTGATTGGCGTCACTACTGCGCTTGAGCTTGCTTCACATGGGCATGAGGTGACGGTGTTTGAAAAGGGCTCAGGCATCGCACAACAAGCCAGTTTTGCAACGGCAGGCTTCATCGGGCCCGCCATGATCAACTCTTGGACAGCGCCTGGTCTGCCATTCAAAACCCTTAGAAAAATGCTCTTCGGCTCAGATACGCTTTCTTTGCATGGCCTATCAAATATGCCCCTGGCTTGGTTTTGGCAATGGCAACAAGCAAGCAAGCATCCTTTCCACAAATTAAAACTAGAAGCGCTGCAACGGTTAGCTTTCTACAGCCAAGAAGTATTGACCGGCATCACAGAACAATATGGTTTTCAATATGAGAGCAGCCAAGGATGCTTATTGATTTGTAGACAAGAAAAAGATCTAAAAAATTACCAACCCCAACTGAACCTGATGTCTGAAAACGGGATCAATTTCAAAAAGCTTGATCCTGCTGAAACTCGCAAGCTTGAACCTGCGCTTTCCGAAGAACAGTCTTTCCACAGTGCCATCTTGTTTCCCAATGACTCAATTGCCAACTGCAGGCAATTCACATTGCTAGCAAAGCAGCAAGCCCATTTGCTGGGCGCTGATTTCAGAACTTCACAAGAAGTGCTTCCTTTGCTGCCAGATGCCCCGCTAATCATTCGAACCACATCTGGTACCTCTGAAAAATTCGACCATGTCGTGATTTGTGCGGGCATTTACAGCAAACCATTGGTTAAAAATTTAGGTATACATATTCCCTCCTTAGCCGTACACGGCTATACCCTCAGTTCATCTGTCAGGCAGTTGATTGACGCACCTGTTTTGGGTGTGATGGATGCCAAGCAACATATCTCCATTGCCCGCACCGGACAACGCATCAGGGTTAGTGGCATTGCTGAAATTGGACGAAATAAAAAACCACCCGAACAATGCGTTGCACTGCTTTATAAGGTGCTGAATGACTGGTTTCCGGGTGCAGCCAAAACCCATGAAGCTGTTCAGGTGTGGCGAGGCACACGCGACGTACTGACAGATGGCGTGCCTATATTGGGACACTCAGGCGTCAAAGGTGTTTGGTTAAATACTGGCCATGGGAACCACGGTTGGGCAAACAGCTGCGGCAGTGCCAGGGCCATTGCCGACATGGTGTCAGGCAGAGGTTGTGAAGTCGACCTCAAAGGCCTTGGTATCGAACGCTTCTAGCCGCGACCAACAAAAGGCATATTAGTAGCCATCACTGTATGAAACAGCACATTGGCTGACAAAGGCAGCTCAGCCATATAAAGAACAGAAGTACCTACGTGAGCAACATCCATCAAGGGTTCTGGCTTAACCTCGCCATTGGCCTGTGGAACACCTTTTGCCATCACAGCCGCCATTTCAGTTTCTGCATTACCGATATCAATTTGTCCAACTGCAATATGAAACTTCCTACCATCTAAAGCAGCAGCTTTGGTAAGCCCAGTCACTGCATGTTTTGTAGAAGTGTAAGCAATCGAATTGGGGCGTGGTGCTGTCGCCGAAATTGAACCATTGTTGATGATGCGACCACCCATGGGGGTTTGGGATTTCATGGCCTTAAAGGCTTGACGCAAACAATAAAACATACCGTTCAAATTGATGTCCACCACATTTTTCCATTGTTCAATACTTAATTCGTCAAGAGGAACGGCAGGGGCGCTGACACCGGCGTTATTGAAGAGCAAGTCAACTCGCCCGTATTGCTTTACTACGGCATCAAACAATTTTGCAACTGAAACAGGGTCTGCCACATCCGTTGTTATCACTAAACAATTGGTTGGGTGTGATGAAGCATTTTGAACATCCTTCAAGGGTTGCTCTCTGCGCCCGGCCAAAACAACATTCCACCCGGCTTGATTCAAAGCCAACGCAGCTGATTTACCAATACCGGTTCCAGCTCCTGTGACGATGGCAATTTTTCCTTTGGTCATGCAATTTCTCCCGAATGATTTATCTCTTGCGGGCCTTGGCAGTAGGCGCACTTTTCTTCATTGCTTTAGCCGGCGTTGCAAAAGCCACTTTAGCATTGCGTGGCTTTTTAGAAGCTTTGTGACGAGGCAATGCGGTTTGGCCCTTCAAGGGAACCAATTTTTCTTCTGTCACTTTTCCTTTGACTTTTCGTGCGCCTAAAGATTGCAACTCTGTCACATCATCCTGCACCCAACGAAAGTCAATTTTTCGACCATCTAAATCTACCCTGCTGACTTGTACGCGCACTCGAGCACCAATGGCATAGCGAATTCCAGTTCGCTCACCCCGCAACTCTTGACGGGCTTCATCAAAGCGGAAATAGTCCCCGCCGAGTTCGGTGATGTGAACCAAGCCCTCCACGTACATGGCATCCAAGGTCACAAACACACCAAATCCGGTGACGGCTGACACTGTTCCACTGAAATCCTCGCCCAAGTGCTCGCGCATGTACTGACACTTCAACCAAGCCTCCACATCCCGGCTGGCTTCATCGGCACGACGTTCATTTGCGCTGCAATGCAAACCTGCAGCCTGCCATGATTGAATTTCTGGTGATAAATGGATGTTTTTGCCAGTTGCAGGCTGCGAAGATTTGGCCGCATTAGAGGCCAAGCGTCTTGACAATTTTGCATGGGCCTCGCCAGGCACGGGCAAAGCTGGCAATTTATATCGATCGCCTCGCAAAATGGACTTGATGACGCGGTGAACCAATAAATCTGGATATCTGCGAATAGGGCTTGTGAAATGCGTGTATGCGTCATAAGCCAAACCGAAATGGCCACTGTTGACGGGCGTATAGATGGCTTGTTGCATTGAACGAAGCAACATACTGTGAATCTGCTGTGCGTCCAAACGCTCTTTGGTAGCTAATGCAATGGCTTGAAACTGACTGGTTGATGGTTCTTCAGTGATTTGTAAACCGATGCCTAACGACTTTAAATAGCTACGCAAAATTTCTAATTTTTCAGGGGTTGGCCCTTCATGGACACGAAACAACGCAGCATGCTTTTTTTGCTGAATAAAGTCTGCACTGCAGACGTTGGCAGCAAGCATGGTTTCTTCAATCAGACGATGTGCCTCGGTTCTTGTACGCGGAACAATTTTTTCAATCCGACCATTTTCATCACAAATGATTTGGGTCTCAGTGGTATCAAAATCAACCGCCCCTCTTTTTTGACGAGCTTTTAACAACGCGCGATAAACGTCGTGTAAGTGAATCAAGTCGTTAACAATGGCTTTGTATTTCTGAGCTTGTGGTCCGCGCGTATTCGACAAAATAGCGGCGGCATCTGTATAGGTCAGTCGGGCATGGCTATGCATTACTGCTTCATAAAACTGATAGGCAAAGACCTCGCCGTCTGCATTGACCATCATGTCACAGACCATGCACAAACGATCAACATCGGGTTTGAGAGAGCAAAGCCCATTGGATAGTTTTTCAGGCAGCATAGGTATCACCCGTCTGGGGAAATACACACTGGTTGCCCGCTCGTAAGCATCGATGTCTATCGGGCTTTCGGTATCCACATAATGACTGACATCGGCGATTGCCACCAATAATCGCCAGCCATCTTCTCCACCAATTTTGAGTGGTTCACAGTAAACAGCATCATCAAAATCTTTGGCGTCTTCGCCATCAATGGTGACCAGCGCTATATCCGTCAAATCCACCCTGCCTGGAAAATCGTTGCCATTGACATGATCGGGCAGCGATTCAGCTTGCTTCAAACACGCTTGAGAAAAAACATGCGCAACGCTGTACTTACGAACAGCAATTTCAATCTCCATGCCTGGATCGTCCATCTCACCAAGCACTTCTTGAACTCTGCCAACCGGCTGTCCATAAAGGCTTGGAGGTTCTGTCAACTCAACCACAACCACTTGCCCTGGCAACGCTTTTCCAGTTGCGGTTTTGGGAATCAGAATATCTTGCCCATAGCGGCGGTCTTCGGGTGCAACTAACCAAACACCACTTTCATTCAACAAACGTCCGATGATCGGGTGAGCCGGACGTTGCGAAATTTCTAAAATTCGACCTTCAGGTCGACCCTTTTTGTCCAGCCGTGTGACCCGCGCAATGACAATGTCTTTGTGCAAAACAGCACGCATTTCATTGGGCGGAAGATAAACATTGACTTGTCCGTCGTCACGCATAACAAAGCCATGTCCATCGCGATGGCCTTCGACAACGCCCTTGAATTCTTCAAGCAAGCCTGTCTGAGTGCTGTTGTTTTTTTTGATATGATCCTCTGCTTTCCTGAATGCCCAGGTGGCGGAATTGGTAGACGCACTAGTTTCAGGTACTAGCGAGTAACATCGTGGGGGTTCGAGTCCCTTCCTGGGCACCAATCTTACATACCCCATCAACCCCCAACAGGTTTATTTAGTCAGATTGGCACTCCAATCAAATCCAATCCTTGTGAATCCAATATTTTTACTTTGATAAATTCACCCGTTAGATAGGTTTTGCTCACTCTTTCAGGTGGTAACAAATGAACAACGCCATCAATCTCTGGGGCATCGCGGTAACTGCGTCCCACACCACCTGCTCGACCCAGAGATTTTGATTTATCGACCAACACTTGCATGGTCGAACCAATCAGGTTTGTGATTTTTTTTGCAGAAATATTCTGTGCCACTGCCATGAATTCGGCCTGACGCTCTTGCCTGAGTTCCAAAGCCAGCATGCCAGGCAAGTCATTAGCGGTTGCCCCATCAACAGCACTGTAGGCAAAGCATCCTGCGTGGTCAATCTGTGCTTCTTGCAGAAAATCCAGCAAGTGCTGGAATTCACCTTGCGTTTCACCGGGAAAGCCTGCAATGAAAGTGCTACGCACCACCAATTGCGGACAAACTTTACGCCATGCGTGTATGCGCTCGATATTTTTTTCACCGCTTGCGGGACGCTTCATACGCTTCAATACATCGGGGTGACTGTGCTGAAAAGGGACGTCCAAATAAGGCAGCACACGACCTGTGGCCATCATGGGAATGATTTCATCTACAGCTGGATAAGGATATACGTAATGCAGCCTGATCCATGCCCCAAATGGTTCGGCCAATTCAGCCAAGGCCTCTACCAGCTCATACACCCGAGACTTGATAGGACGACCTTGAAAAAAACCTGTTTGATAGCGAATATCGACGCCATATGCAGAGGTGTCTTGAGAAATGATCAGTAACTCCTTGACGCCTGATTCCAATAGTGCCAAGGCCTCATTCAACACATCTCCTATGGGACGTGATTTAAGGTCTCCGCGCATAGAGGGAATAATGCAAAAAGAGCACCGGTGATTGCAACCTTCACTGATTTTCAGATAGGCAAAATGCTTAGGCGTCAGCTTGATGCCAGCGGCAGGCACCAAATCAAGAAATGGATCATGCGGCTTGGGCAAGTGCCGGTGAACCGCATCCATGACCTCTTGCGTAGCATGAGGCCCAGTGACCGCCAAGACGCTTGGATGAAGTCCTTTGACCAGATTCTGTCCATCATCACCAGACTTGGCCCCAAGACAGCCCGTGACAATCACTTTGCCATTGGCCGCCAACGCCTCACTGATGGTGTCCAAACTTTCTTTGACTGCCTCGTCAATGAAACCACACGTGTTGACAATGACCAAATCGGCACCGTCAAATGTTTTTGAAGTCACATAACCCTCAGCACTCAATTGCGTGAGTATCAATTCAGAATCAGTCAGCGCTTTGGGGCAGCCCAAACTGACAAAACCGACCTTAGGCGTGAAGCTCATTTTTTCAAGCCCATAACTTTGGCCATTTGCTCTTGCATCTGGGACAAAATTTGGCCTGATTGCTGGGCGTAATTACCCACAAAATTTTGTACCGCTTGGCTCGGGTTGGTCATCATCTGCGTCCATGTATCTGGAGAAATGGGTTGAACTTGCTCGGACATATGCTTTTGAAAATTGCAAAAATTTTGGATATTATTTTCAAGGTAGTTTCCCATCATTGATTGCATGGAGTGTCCGTAAAAGCGGATCATATTGGCCAATGCAATTTCAGAAAATAATGGCACTCCCCCAGCTTCTTCTTCCAAAATAATTTGCAAATAAATGCTTCGGGTTAAGTCCTCATCAGTTTTTGCATCAATCACTTTGAGAAGCTCAGCTTGAACCACCATGTCTTTGACTTCCTGCAGAGTGATGTAGCTGGAAGTTTTTGTATCGTAAAGTCTTCGATTTGGGTATTTTTTAATAAGTCTTACCGTCTCTACTGAATCTCTGGTTTCAGTAGTTGGCTGTTTATTTGCATCTTTGATACGAGGCAAGAATCATCCTGAAAAATAAAAGAGGGGGTATTCAGGCAGAAAACATAACCAAGAAGATGGTAGGCGCGATTGGACTCGAACCAACGACCCCCACCATGTCAAGGTGGTGCTCTAACCAGCTGAGCTACGCGCCTTCGTTGCCGAAGTAAACATTCTAGCAGGAACTGAAACCGAAAAACCACATCAACACTTGGTCAAAAGGCTTGGGGCCATAAGCGTGGGTTATTGCCGATGCGCATGTTTGACGCCAGCAACCGCACTGACGATGGTGAGCACTTTCCCCAAGCGAAGCGTATCGAGAATTTCCACCGTGAAAATCATTCGTGCCTGGTCATGGACAGACTGCGTCTTGACCCCAATGACGTTAATTTTTTCTTTGGCAAAGACCTCAGAAATATCGCGTAGTAAACCTTGACGATCATCCGCCAAAATTTGAATGTCTACGGGATATTTCGCCTCGAATATCTTGGCACTTGATGGGTTCCAAGCAACCTCGATGACTCGGCCTGGATCCTTGGTTTGCAGTTGTAAAAAGTTGGTGCAAGTCGAGCGATGAACGCTAACCCCTCGTCCTTTAGTGACAAAGCCCTTGACAAGGTCTGGCGGAGCGGGTCGGCAGCATTTTGACAGTTGCGTCAGCAATGAATCAACTCCCACCACCAACACATTGCCTTGGGAGGAATCAATTTTCGTTGACTGAAATTTTCTTAATAATTTAACGTCTGCCGCCTCTTTCTCCACCGCAGGCCGCAGAGAAATTTCAATTTGACGCAATGAGAACTCGTCTTTGCCTACGACCTCAAAAAGTTGTTCGGCTGAATCGAACCCCAACTGCCTAGCCAAGTCCTCAAATTTCAGAGAAGTTTTTCCTTCTCGCTGAAGGATTTTTTCTACCAACTCCCTGCCGCGTGAAATAGTTTCTTGGGTTTTTTGGAAATTGAACCATGCTCGGATTTTGGACTTTGATCGCTGACTGCCGATAAACTTTAAATCTGGATTGAGCCAATCACGCGAAGGACCACCCTCTTTTACTGTAGTAATTTCAACCGTTTGACCATTTAACAATTGAGTGGATAGGGGAACCAATGCGCCATCAACTTTTGCACCCCTGCATCGATGGCCAAGCTCAGTATGGACCGCGTAAGCAAAATCAATAGGAGTGGCGCCTTGTGAAAGCTCGATGATGGACGCCTCTGGCGTCAATGCATATATTCGATCACCCATGCTTCTTTCAGCCACATTTCTGTTTGAATCGCCTTCCAAACTCATATCACGTTCCCAAGCCAGCAACTGCCGTAAAACAGCCATGCGTTGCGTTTGGTCTGACGATGCGGAGATACCGCTGTAACCTTTGATGCCTGCTTCTTTATAAACCCAATGAGCAGCCACACCGAACTCAGCATGCTCATGCATAGCACTGGTTCTTATCTGAATCTCGACAGCATGGCCAAAGCGATTTCTGACGACGGTGTGAAGCGATTGATAACCGTTAGCTTTAGGTTTGGAGATGTAGTCGTCAAATTGATCATCTACAGGTTTGTAATGTTGATGAACAATTGACAAGCACCGGTAGCAATCAGGCAATTTATCGACAATGATTCGAATGGCTCGCAGATCAAACACCTGATCAAACCCCAAAGATTTACCACGCATTTTTTTGACAATGCTGTATATATTTTTGGGCCTGCCTTGAATTTCGGAAACAATTGACTCCGCAGATAGCAATAGATGCAATTCACTTTTCAGACGCTCAATTTCCAATTCACGCTCATTGCGCTTTGACTCTAAGTTCAATGCAATTTGTTTGTAGGTTTGCGGCTCAAGCATCCGAAAAGACAAATCTTCCATTTCCCACTTGATCTGCCAAATTCCCAGTCGATTTGCCAGTGGTGAAAAAATAGTCAAGACGCTTCTTGCAAATTGATCGTGTCCTGTTGCCTTGTGGGATGTGATGAATTTCAAATGCTGTAACTGCGAAGCCAATAACAACATGATCACTCGCAAGTCTTTAGAAAAAGCAAGCAGCATCCTGCGAACATGCTCAATTTGCAATGCTGACGACACTGGCTTGAGCGATGACTCACCTGCCATTTTTTGCAATTGAAAAATCTTTTGCGTTGAGACTGAAAGATCAGTGAGTTCTGCACCGAAAACTGGTGCCAA
Organism: Comamonadaceae bacterium; assembly: GCA_027488735.1. Lineage (GTDB taxonomy): Bacteria > Pseudomonadota > Gammaproteobacteria > Burkholderiales > Burkholderiaceae_C > Limnohabitans. The sequence continues at coordinate 245,905 of JAIYBB010000012.1, forward strand.
AGTTTCTTTGGGTTTGCTCAACACATCACACACATGGGCCAAATAAATAGCCGCTTGCATGTGCTGCGTAGCACCAATACCTACAAGAATGCGACAAACACCATCGCAATGGCTGAGCACCTCTTCTGCTGTGAATTCCTTTTTTTCGGCCAGCAAGACCTTTGAGAATTCGATCGCTTTCGACAAAATATCTGACATGCTCGTTTCAAACCATTTTCCAACTGTGTTTTTGCTGATTATTTACTCAGAGCATCGCTGAACACTCGTGCAAACAGTGTGGCTAACTGAATATAGGAAAATCACTTCACAACATCGTAATAGATCGGACGGACCATGTCAGAAAAATTTTTATCAGGGAAAATTACTTTAGTAACCGGCTCCACCAGTGGCATAGGTCTTGGGATTGCCAAATGCCTGGCGCAAGCGGGCGCTGATATTGTGCTCAATGGTTTTGGTGAACACAGCCAAGCTGAGCAAGATATTCAATCGCTGGGCGTGAAAACATTGTTCCATGGTGCTGACATGCGAAAGCCTTTGGAGATCCAAGACTTGGTTGAAACCATAGAAAAATCTTGGGGCCAAGTCGACGTTTTGGTGAACAACGCCGGCATTCAACATGTGAGTTCTATTGAAGATTTTCCTACTGATAAATGGGACGATGTGCTCGCCATCAACCTCACAAGCTCATTTCACACCACCCGCTTGGTGCTTCCCGGCATGCGTTTTAAAAACTGGGGTCGGATTCTAAATATCGCTTCAGTACATGGCCTGGTAGCGTCGGTCAATAAATCTGCGTATGTGGCGGCCAAACATGGATTGGTAGGTTTGACCAAAGTAACCGCCTTAGAAACGGCTACCACCGGGATCACTTGTAACGCAATATGTCCCGGCTGGGTGCTGACGCCCTTGGTGCAGCATCAGGTAGACACCAGAGCAAAAGCGATGAATATTTCCATTGCGCAGGCCACCAAACAATTGCTGAGTGAAAAAGAGCCTTCGATGCAATTCACCACTCCAGAAGAGCTCGGGGCACTGGCACTTTTCTTGTGCTCGGTAGCTGGCAATAACGTGCGGGGTGTGGCTTGGAACATGGATGGTGGATGGGCTGCTCAGTAATCATTACACGTTGGCCTCCATCAAACAGTGGATACCCTTTCGGCTGATATTCAGTTCATGAAAAAGTAAGCGGAAATATCTTGAGAATTTGAATGGCCTGGTTTATCGTTACGGCCATGAAGAAACTCAATCTCAACCCAACCTCAGAGGCATTTGCCGCGCGCTTGAGGCTTGCCATGAAACAAGCCGGGCTCAAAGCATCTGCCACCCAATTGGCTGACGCCTTCAACCTTCGCTACTGGGGAGAAGGCATTACCGCCCATGCAGCTCGCAACTGGATGACTGGCGTGTCGATTCCCAAGCCAGACAAACTCAAAACGCTCAGTGAGCTGTTGCAAATCAGTCCCCAAGACTTGTTCTTCGGGCCTGATACATCCAATCTACCTTTGAATGAACCCGTGCAATTTCAAAATTTATGCATGGGTGACACCCAGATGCTCAAGCAATTTTTAAAGCTCAACCCCGAGCACCAAAAAATGATTCGACATTGGGTTTTGTTGGCTTATCTGTTCCAAGAGAACCATTTCAAGAAAAAATGTCCCGGGCAAAATGACAGTTAATCACAGAGCCGACTGAATCAAAACGACGGCTTGCGCTTCAATTGACATTCCCTGTCCCACCGGACCGAGCTTTTCGGCTGTTTTCGCTTTTATATTGACTTGCGACATGTCCAAGCCCAGTGTGCTGGCTATTTGTCTGCACATGCTTGGTAAATGGCTTGCGAGTTTTGGCGCCTGCGCAATAACGGTCGCGTCAATGTTCACGATTGCCCATTGGCGCGAAAGCATTTCTTCCTTCACTTGCAACAGCAGTTTTTTTGAATCTGCATTTTTCCATTGAATGTCTGTATCAGGGAAATGTCTACCAATATCGCCCAAGGCCATTGCGCCCAATAAGGCATCAATGATGGCGTGCAGCAAGACATCCGCGTCCGAATGGCCCAACAAGCCCAGCGAATGGGGAATTTGAACACCGCCGATGACCAAGGGCCTGCCAGGAACCAAAGCGTGTACATCCCACCCTTGCCCGATACGAAATACTGGATTCATGGTCTATTCCTAGGTCGCAAGTACGGTTGATACAGATCTATCGGCCAAGATAGCTTGCGCCATCTGTAAATCTTCTGCATAAGTCACTTTGAAATTGAACGCGGCCGATGGCACCAACAAGGGTGACAAGCCAGACATCTCCATGGCACTGGCCTCGTCTGTGACCGATTCATCCGCTGACATCAACGCTTGAAAAAGCATTTCCAGTCTGAACATTTGCGGAGTTTGTGCCAACCACTTGCCAGATCTGTCTAAGGTGATATCCACACGGCCATTGCTTTCTGACTTGAGCGTATCCGGCAAGGGTAAAGCCAATAAGCCCCCCACTTTGTCCACCAAGCAAGCCAGCAATAGTTTTTCTATCAATTGAGGGGTCAGCAAACAGCGTGCTGCGTCATGTACCAGCACCCATTCATCAGGACCAACACCCTTGGCTTTCAATGCATTCAATCCGGCCAATACGCTTTGTGCTCTGGTCGCTCCACCGGTGTGACTCACGAAGAATTTCGGTTGCGGCCATTGTTTGAACACATCCACCATGGCTGAATCATCAGGCGCCACCACCAGTACGCTTTGGCTCAAACCCCTTACCCCTTGAAAAGATCGCACCGCGTGAACCACCATGGGTATGCCATTGAGCAAAGCATATTGTTTGGGTGCGCCGATGTTGGCTCTGCTGCCACTGCCGGCACAAGGAATCACCACATGGAAGCGGCGATCTGGGGTATCAGTGACCATGGGAATGTATCGGTTGGTTCATGTTTTCCATGGGGGCATTCTAGAATCAGTAATTACCACCCTCCCCGGTCTTTGGCTGTAGAGGGTGTTTGGCTTGATCATCCCCTGAACCCATGCAACTTCCAGAACTTCTTACGACCAAACGATTCAGCGTCAATCGACCACCTGGCTCATCGGATGCCGCTTTTTTAGCGGCGCTGGTTAACCGCGAAATCTCCAAAGGAAGACGAACCGCCATTTTCACAGCCGATGCTTTTGATGCACAACGACTGATGGATGAACTGGATTTTTTTGCACCTGACTGCCGATGTGTTTTGTTTCCAGATTGGGAAACCCTGCCTTACGATAATTTTTCTCCGCACCAAGATTTAATCAGCGAACGATTGGCCACTTTATGGCGCATTTCTCAAGGCGAAGCAGACGTCATCATGGTGCCGGCCACCACGGCCCTTTACCGATTGGCGCCACCTGCATTTTTGGCAGCCTATACCTTTCATTTCAAAGTCAAACAAAAGCTAGATGAAGCGCGTTTGAAGTCACAGTTGACATTGGCTGGCTACAACCATGTTCACCAAGTGATCAGCCCCGGCGAATACACCGTCAGAGGAGGGTTGATCGACTTGTTCCCAATGGGTTCACTGGTTCCTTTCAGGGTGGATCTTTTTGACAACGAGATTGACTCAATACGAACCTTTGACCCCGATACGCAACGAAGTCTTTACCCTGTACCTGAAGTGCGCCTATTGCCAGGTCGCGAATTTCCCATGGACGAAGCAGCCAGGGTATTGTTTCGCAGCCGTTGGCGTGAATTGTTGGAAGGAGACCCCACCCGCAGCCGTCTTTATAAAGACATGGGAAACGGAGTAGCCACAGCAGGCATTGAATATTACCTACCGCTTTTTTTTGAAGAAACCGCTACTGTTTTTGACTACTTGGGTACGCAAGCCACTGTGGTTTTGCATGGTGACTTAGAGCCAGTTATTCATCGGTTTGCACAAGATGCGCAAGAGCGATTTCGTTTGTCACAAGGCGACCCTGATCGCCCAGTATTGCCACCTTCCCAATTATTTCTCAACACAGAACAATTTTTCAATGCAGCCAACGCACATGCAGTTCTCGCTTTAAAACCAAGCACCGACGCAGAGTCATTGACCTGGGTCAGTAAGTTACCTGATGTCACTGTTGACAGATCCGCTGAACAACCGGCGGCCAAATTGACAGACAGACTGCAAACTCAAACGCAACGTGTGTTGGTATTGGCAGAGTCGCAGGGCCGGTCGACCAGCTTGACTGATCTGTTCAACACCTGGGGCTTGTCGCCCACATTGTTCAATAGTTTGAATGATTTTTTAAACAGTCCCGCCCCGTTTGGCATGGCTGTCAGCCAATTGCACACGGGGTTTGCATGGCTTGAAAAAGGTGTAGACCTGGTCACAGAAACCGAGTTGTTTGCTGCTGGCCCAAGCCTCAGGAGAAAACGCAAGCAAGAGCAAGTCAGTGACGTAGAGTCGTTGATCAAGGACTTGTCTGAATTGCAAGTAGGCGACCCAGTCGTTCACAGTTCGCATGGCATCGGTCGCTATCGGGGTCTTGTCAACATGGACATGGGTCAAGGGTTAGATGACGCAGGCCAAGCCTTGTTGCAAGAATTCCTGCACTTGGAATATGCAGACGAAGCCACACTTTATGTTCCGGTGAGTCAATTGCATCTGATCAGTCGATACAGCGGTATGAATCCTGAAAATGCACCTCTGCACCGATTAGGCTCAGGGCAGTGGGACAAGGCAAAACGCAAAGCCGCTGAACAAGTGAGAGATGCCGCAGCGGAGTTGCTCAACATCTATGCCAGACGTGCAGCAAGACTCGGACACGCATTCAAATACAGTGCGCGTGACTATGAAATTTTCGCCACCGATTTTGGCTTTGAGGAAACCGCAGACCAACGTGCAGCCATCCATGCGGTCATCCAAGACATGATCAGTCCGCGACCCATGGATCGTTTGGTATGTGGCGATGTTGGATTCGGCAAAACCGAAGTGGCGTTGCGGGCTGCATTTGTAGCAGTCATGGGCGGCAAGCAAGTGGCTATTCTTGCGCCGACCACATTGTTGGCTGAGCAGCATTTCCAAACACTGACCGATCGCTTTTCTAAATGGCCGGTGAAGATTGCCGAGCTCAGCCGCTTTCGCTCAGCCAAGGAAATCAATCAAAGCATTGAAGGACTGGCGCTGGGTCAAATTGACATCGTCGTAGGAACGCACAAACTGCTGAGCGCATCCGTGAAATACAAAGACCTGGGTTTATTGGTCATTGATGAAGAGCATCGCTTTGGTGTCAAGCACAAAGAAACACTCAAAGCGATGCGCGCTGAGGTTGATGTCTTGACACTCACCGCCACACCTATCCCCCGCACGCTGGGCATGGCACTTGAAGGCATGCGTGATTTGAGTGTCATTGCCACTGCACCGCAACGACGTCTTTCAATCAAAACTTTTGTTCGCACCGAAGACAACGGCGTCATTCGAGAAGCCGTTTTGCGTGAGCTGAAACGAGGCGGTCAATGTTATTTTTTGCACAACGAAGTTGAAACCATCCAAAATCGATTGGAACGCTTACAAGCCTTGATACCTGAGGCACGCATAGCGATTGCACATGGACAAATGCCAGAAAGAGAACTGGAAAAAGTCATGCGTGACTTTGTCGCTCAGCGCTTCAATATTTTGCTATGTTCAACCATCATTGAAACTGGTATTGATGTACCCAGTGCTAATACCATTTTGATGAGTCGGGCGGATAAATTTGGCTTGGCTCAACTGCATCAACTCAGAGGCAGGGTGGGCCGCAGTCACCACCAAGCTTATGCATATTTACTCGTTCCCGACATACAAGGGCTGACCAAACAAGCCACTCAACGACTTGACGCCATTCAGCAAATGGAAGAACTTGGCTCGGGTTTTTATTTGTCCATGCACGATTTGGAAATCCGGGGTGCGGGAGAGGTGTTGGGGGACAACCAAAGCGGCAATATGCAAGAGGTCGGTTTTCAGCTCTACAACGAAATGCTGGCTGAAGCTGTGCGCGCTTTGAAAAATGGCGAAGAACCGGATTTACTCAGTCCTTTGCAAGTCACCACCGAGATTAACTTGCATGCACCAGCGCTGCTGCCAAACGATTACTGCGGAGATGTGCATTTGCGCTTGTCGTTTTATAAAAAACTGGCTACTGCTAAAACCCAAGACCAGGTAGACGCACTGATGGAAGAGTTGATTGACCGGTTTGGGAAATTACCCACCCAAGCACACACCTTGATTGAGTCCCACCGGCTGCGTGTTCTGGCCAAGTCCTATGGCATCGCCAAAATTGATGCTGCCCCCGGTGTCATGTTGATCAACTTCAAACCGAATGCACCAGTAGATGGCATGCGCATCATCCAATTGGTGCAAAAAAACAAGCACATCAAACTGGCAGGTAACGACAAGTTGCGCATTGAAAAAGAAATTGCACAAGTAAAGGACCGCGCGCAAATGGTCAGAGACGTGCTTCGTTCACTAGGTGACCCCTTGGCCGTACCCTCGAAAGCCGTTGCTTCATGAAACCGTTGACACAGCGAAGCGCTGGTCTTTGGGCTCGCACTGTTACTGAAAATCTGTCGCTGGCAGACTTCAAACTGATTGCCTTCGATATGGATTCGACACTGATCAACATTGAATGTATCGATGAAATGGCTGGCATGGTGGGTCTGCAACATGAAGTATCTGCCATCACCGAAGCTGCGATGCGCGGAGAAATCACCGATTACAAACAGAGTCTTCGTCAACGGGTGGCGCTTCTCAAAGGTGCACCGGTCGGCATCATGCAGCGTGTCTATGAAGAAAAACTTCAGTTAAATGTCGGGGTTGAGCATGTAGTCAGCCAATGTCTGCGCCATGGCCTACACACGCTGATCGTCAGTGGCGGCTTTGACTATTTCACCCAAAAACTGCAACAGCAATTAGGCATACACGAAACTCGCAGCAACCAATTGGAAGTAAAGAATGGATTTTTCACTGGTCAACTGACCCACCAAGCATGGGGTGATATTTGTGACGGTGAAGAGAAAAAAAGAATGGTTTTAGGCACAGCACAACGACTGGGCATTGAACCTTCAGAATGCATTGCCGTGGGTGACGGCTCAAACGATTTGCCCATGATGTCTGCCAGTGGTTTGTCTGTTGCTTACCATGCCAAGCCCAAAGTCAGAGCCCTTGCAGATATCGTTATTGACACAGGTGGTTTGGACAGAATGTTTGAAATAGTCAAGATCTAAGTCAATGCAATGCTGCGTAGATTGATTGTGCCAACGCCAGCGAAATACCTTCTACCGTGCATAAATCTTGCACACTGGCATCCGCAACCCCTCTGACACCGCCAAATCTTTGCAATAACTTGGCGCGCTTGCGCGGTCCAACACCAGCGATGTCCTCCAAACTGCTTGATCCGGTTCTTACCTTGGCCCGCTTAGCCCGCATTCCTGTGATGGCGAATCGATGTGCTTCATCGCGAATTTGAGCAACTAGCATCAAGGCCGCAGAGTCTTGTGCAAGCGTGAGTTTTGCTCTTCCATCTGCAAACACCAATTCTTCCAGTCCCACTTTTCGCCCATCCCCCTTTTCAACACCTACCAGTCGGGAAATATCCAACTCAAGCGATTCAAATACCGACTTGGCCATGCTGATCTGACCTTTACCACCATCAATCAATACCAAGTCAGGAAACCGTGCCTCACCTGCACGAACGGCTTCAGCCAACTTGGAATAACGACGCGTCAACACTTGTCGCATCGCTGCGTAATCGTCTCCTGGCGTAATGCCTTCGATGTTGTAGCGTCGGTATTGTGCGGATTGCATTTGGTGGTGGTGGAACACTACACAGGATGCTTGGGTTGCTTCGCCAGCCGTGTGTGAAATATCAAAACATTCAATCAAGAAGTTGTCCATGTCTTCTGGTGCCAGATCCAGCGAATCCACCAAGGCACGTGTTCTGGACTGCTGTGAGCCCTCTTCCGCCAGCAATCTGCTCAACTTGATAGAAGCATTTTGCTGCGCCATATCCAGCCAAGATTTGCGTTGCTCTCTGGGCTGATGAATCACATGCATCTTCACGCCCATCTGATCACTCAAGGCGCGTATCAAGCTCTTATCAACAGCATGGCTTGTGATTAAAGTGGGTGGCGCTGCGATTTCCAAATAGTGCTGTGCAATGAATGCTTCCAACACCTCCACCGGTTGAGCGCCCTCTACATGCGTTGGGAAATATGGACTGTCACCCAAATGTCGGCCGCCTCTGACCATGGCTAAATTGACACATGCTTTACCGGCCTGAACCATCACTGCCAAGATATCAACATCTCTGTCGTCAACAGAATCTACAGATTGCTGGTGCAGCACTTTTGACAGCGCATTGATTTGATTGCGCACATCAGCAGCGGCTTCAAACTCTAGGGCGTCAGCGTGAGACATCATGCGCTTTTCTAAAGACTTCATCACCTCTTGTGTTCGACCGCCCAACAGTTCGCTCGCATTTTTCACATCTTGCTGATAGTCTTGCTCGTTGATCAAGCCCACACATGGACCAGAGCATCGCTTGATCTGGTGCAGCAAGCAAGGGCGGGTGCGGTTTTTAAACACAGTGTCTTCACAAGTTCTTAAGCGAAAAACCTTTTGCAACAACTGAATCGCTTCACGCACTGCCCACACGCTTGGGTAAGGTCCAAAATATTCGTGCTGCTTATCGACAGCACCTCTGTAGTAAACCACTCTTGAAATAGATTTGGGGGAAGGATGTCCCAAAGCATCAGGTGTCACCGGTTTGACGCCAGTGATCTTCAAATAAGGGTAGCTTTTGTCGTCGCGAAAAAGAATGTTGTACCGCGGCTTGAGGGTTTTTATCAAATTATTTTCAAGCAACAAAGCCTCAGCTTCAGAGCGCACCACAGTGGTTTCCATCCGTGAAATTTTGGAAACCATGTGGCCAATGCGCGTGCCATCGTGCGATTTTTGAAAATAACTGCTGACCCGTTTTTTCAGGTGATTGGCCTTGCCCACATAAAGCACCTGCCCATCGGCATCGTAGTAACGGTAAACGCCAGGCAAGCTCGGCAAAGCTGCCACTTGCGACAAGAGTTCCTGCGAAAACTCTGGTTTATTGACAGACGCTTGTTCTGCAGAACCGCTGTTTGAAGTCACATCAAATCACCATTGCCCTGTGTTTGACATGCTGGCCCATGGTTCTTGCACGGGTAACGGTTGACCAGCTTGCAATAACTCGACAGATATGTTGTCTGGTGAGCGAACAAAGGCCATATAACCATCACGCGGGGGCCGCAAGATAGTGACACCGTGTTGCTGTAATCGCTCACAGGTGGAATAAATGTTTTCAACTGCGTAGGCCAAATGACCAAAATTGCGACCACCTTGCAAGGCTTCCGGATCCCAGTTGTAGGTCAATTCAACTTGGGCTTGGCTGTCACCGGGTGCGGCAAGAAACACCAAAGTAAATCTGCCTGAAGGCACTTCTTTAGTTCGCAAAACTTCCAGCCCCAATGCATCACGGTAAAAATAAAGAGATGCTTCTAAGTCGGTAACCCTGACCATGGTGTGCAAATAACGCATGCCAATTTCCAATGTATGAACCTTTAAACTTTAACCCAAATCTACTCAGGAAAAGCGTCAAAACTTATCGCAACCGTGCAAAAAGAGGAGACAAAAAAATGCACTCAAAGGGCGGGCGGTCCAGCACATTGATGTGCTGCACTGGCACGGATAAATTGTCGACAGTAACACTTTGGGTTGAAGGCGCGACCACGATCTTGGGACAGTCTCTATGGACAGATGTCATGATTAAGTCGTCATAAATTGACGTATTTGTGAAATCGGATATTACTTTTCTTGAGTTCAACACTCTGACCGAGCCATCAACTGCAAGAATTTTTCTGTTGATACGTTTATTCAAGCAGAACTGCAGGACAAGCTTGAACAAGTTGGCGCATAATTTCTTATGGATAAAACGACACCCTGTACTTATTGCTCGCTGGCCCAAGCCCGCATCGTTGAAGAAAGCACTTTGTCAATTGCATTCAAGGACGCTTTTCCAGTGTCTGATGGGCACACTTTGATCATTCCTCGCAGGCATACATCCTCATTTTTTGACCTCACTGTGCAAGAACGCGAAGACATGATGAACCTGATGGCACGTGTCAAACACAAGTTGCAAGAAGAGTTCAATCCACAAGGGTTCAATGTAGGTGTCAACGAAGGCTTCGCAGCTGGGCAAACAGTCATGCACACCAGCATGCATTTGATCCCTCGTTTCAAAGGCGATGTGACTGATCCTCGGGGTGGCGTACGTTGGTTATTTCCCGACAAAGCTGTTTTTTGGGACAAAAAGCCAGAAGCAGTAGCCCCAGACCTTGGCGACGCCAAGCCTTGACACCTGACCCAAGAACTATTCTTATGAGTTTGCCAACCAGTTTCACAAAGTATGTGCTTATTTTCTTGTTCGGCTCTGTGTTGCTGGGTTGTACGCAAGAACAACAAAACAAACTAGGGCGAGATATCCAAAACTGGACCGGTACCGATGGTGTGCTCGAGGTTTATGCGGGCGATAAATTGGTCAGACGGTTCATAAAGGTTGACAAAATCAGCACCGCCTTGGGCACAGACGACAGCAAAGCGCGCGATTACCGTTACGGCTATGGTTACTTGGACGAAAACTTGAACATGCAAGTCGATGCCAATGAAAAAAAGGTCTATTTTGAATTCAGCAGTTACTCAACTGTTGTTTTCTTTGAGAACCCGCGCTGATTCATCTCAAACCTGCCAATCGGGTTTTCTTTTTTCCAAAAATGCCTGAAAGCCCTCTTGGGCAGCGTTATCCATCATGTTGCAAGCCATCGACTGGCCGGCCAATTGGTATGCGGATGACACACCCATCTCTAATTGTTTGTAGAAAAGCGCTTTGCCCATGCGCACGGCCACAGCGGGTTTGGCTGTGATTTTTTGGCACACATTCAGCACTGTTTCCTCCAGCATTTCCTCATCCACGCAATGGTTGATCAAGCCCCTGTCAACAGCGGTTTGAGCGTCGATAAAGTCCCCCGTTAGCAGCATTTCCATAGCCTGTTTTCGATGCATGCTTCTGCCTAAGCCCACGCTGGGGGTCGCGCAAAACAAACCGTAATTGATGCCTGAGACCGCAAATTTTGAAAGCCTTGAGGCAACTGCCAAATCGCACATGCTGACCAACTGACAGCCCGCCGCCGTGGCAATGCCTTGAACTTGTGCAATCACTGGTTGGGGCAAATGTTGGATCTGCAACATCATGCGCGAGCAATGTTGGAACAACTCGGTGTAGAAATCATGGTTGGGGTGTTCACGCATTTCGCGCAAATCATGCCCCGCAGAAAATGCCTTGCCTTTTGCTGCCAGGATCACCACGCGACAAGCATCATCGTCAGCCACGTTGGACAGAGCTGCTTCTATAGCATCGAGCATAGCCGTTGACAAAGCGTTGAAGCTGGCTTCGTTGTTCAAGACAAGACGAGTCACCCCTTTTGCCGGATACTCGATCAAAACCAACTGTTTGTTTTCCAATGCCATGGTGTTTCTTCTCCTGACTGCTTAAAGGTATTACCCGATTGTGATGCAACCACCCCTGCTGATTCAACTTTCTGCGGATGACCCATTGCCCGCGCCGCACACGGCTTGGGATGAACACAGTCCGGCACCTGGTTTGTTGGCAATTGGCGGTGGACTCTCGGTTTCCAGATTGCTACAAGCATACAGCCAGGGTTGCTTTCCTTGGTACAGCGACGGACAACCCGTGATGTGGTGGTGTACCGACCCGCGCATGGTGTTGAATGTCGATGAATTTCGCTTGCACCGATCGTTTAAAAAGGTGTTGAGCCGTTTGATTGAATCCAACAGACTGCAGATAAAAATTGACCACGACTTTCTTGGCACGATCAAAGAATGTGCCCGTTTTCCACGCAAGGGCCAATCCGGTACTTGGATCGTCCACGACATGATCCAAGCCTACACACAACTGAACTTGCACGGCCATGCCCACAGCGTGCAAGCTTGGGTAGATGGCCAATTGGCAGGCGGTCTTTATTGCGTGTCTATCGGGCGGGCGGTGTTTGGCGAATCCATGTTCAGCACACAAGCCGACGGTTCAAAAATGGCTCTGGCCGCCTTGGTGGCGTTGTGTCGTGCGCAGCAAGCCGATTGGATCGACTGCCAGCAAAACACCGGCCATCTGGCCAGCCTTGGTGCCAAGCCCATCGCCAGAAGTGTATTTTTAACCCGGGTGAGCGAGGCCATCAATCACCCACCCTTGTCTTGGAAATTTGAGTCGATATACTGGAAGCACTTAGGCATCGACTGACCTGACCGTGACGCATCTCAAAGATTTACCACTTCAATCCTTGCAGTTTTACGCCACGGCACCTTACCCGTGCAGTTATCTGGATGACCGGCAAGCCCGCTCACAAGTAGCCACCCCCAGCCATCTGATTCACAACGACACCTATTCTGAATTGGTTGCCAAAGGTTTTCGAAGAAGCGGCATGTTCACATACCGACCGTATTGCGACGGCTGCCGCGCCTGTGTTCCACTTCGTGTCGATGTGGACAGGTTTTTACCCAACCGCAGCCAAAAACGCACGCTCACAAGGCACCAACATTTAGAAGCGAGAGTCTCAAATCTCGCTTACACGCCCGAACATTACGCCCTTTATTTGAAATACCAAAACGGCAGGCATTCTGGCGGCGGTATGGATCAAGACAGCGTCGAGCAGTACACCCAATTTCTGTTGCAAAGCCGGGTTAATTCTCGATTGGTGGAATTTCGCAGCCCTTGCGATGACGCAAATCCATCGGGCAAATTGCAAATGGTGTCCATATTGGATGTTCTTAACGATGGGATATCGGCGGTCTATACATTTTTTGATCCGCAAGAGACCACAGGGTTGGGGACTTTTTGTATCTTGTGGCAAATTGAACAGGCACGACAGCTTGGGCTCAACTACCTCTACATGGGGTATTGGATCGAACAAAGCCCCAAAATGGACTACAAAGCCCTGTTCAACCCTCACCAATTGCTTCTAGACGGTGTGTGGACCTGAGCTTGACTCAGGAGGTCTTAAAATCCCGCAATGCGAAAAAAAGACATTGATTCGGCACCCTCTCCCTCGATTCAGGTACTAGAGCGGATGTTCACACTGATAGATGTGTTGGCCGCCAAAGAGGATACAGCCACACTCAAAGAAATCAGTGAAACATCCCAACTGCATCCCTCGACCACGCATCGCATACTCAACGATCTCGTGGCCGGCAGGTATGTAGACCGCCCGGAACCTGGACATTACCGTTTGGGCATGCGCTTGCTTGAATTGGGTAATCTGGTGAAAGCGCGGCTCAATGTCAGAGACGCCGCCCTCATGCCGATGCGACAGTTGCACCAATTGATACAACAACCCGTCAATTTGAGCGTGCGGCAAGCCGATGAAATTGTGTATGTCGAACGCGCCTACAGCGAGCGCTCCGGTATGCAGGTGGTGCGCGCGATCGGTGGACGAGCTCCGCTGCATTTAACCTCGGTAGGCAAACTGTTTCTTGCTGCCGATGAAATCAGTCGGGTGCGAGCTTATGCGACAAAAACTGGCCTGTCTGGCCACACCAAAAACAGCATCACACAATTGCTGGCACTGGAAAAAGAATTGGCAAAAGTCAGGCAATGGGGATTCGCCAGAGACAACGAAGAGTTGGAATTGGGTGTTCGCTGTATGGCTGCTGGTATTTATGACGACCAAGCCAAATTGATCGCAGGCTTGTCTATTTCTGCGCCAGCGGACAGGCTTGATGAGTCTTGGTTGCCAAAACTTCAAGCAACCGCAAGAGCAATTTCAACCTCTTTGGGTTTCGTGCCCTTTGGCTGAGGAGAGACTGATGCCAAGCCTGCTTGGTACATCAGCCTAATTTTAAAATCAGGTTTGTGGGCCGGCAGGATGCTTTAACTCTACCCAGCGACGAACACGTTCTGCGTCACCGGTTCTGCTGAATTTACCGGCAGAGTCCAAAAATACCATCACCAATTTACGGCCTGCAATTTTGGCTTGCATTACCAAGCATTGGCCCGCTTCTGATATGTATCCGGTTTTTTGCAGGTCAATGTCCCATTGGGGATTGCTGACCAATCGGTTGGTGGATTTGTAATTCAAGGTTCTGCGCCCAACTTCCACGGCAGTGCCCACGGAAGTAGTCAGCTCGCGCATGGTTGGGTCATTGGCGGCATAGGCCACCAGCGTGGCCAAATCTTTAGCGCTGGATTGGTTTTTGCTGGACAGTCCCGTCGGCTCGGCATAGTTGGTATCTTTCATTCCCAACTGTTGAGCTTTCAAATTCATTTGCGTTACGAAGGTTGACAAACCGGTGGGGTATGTGCGTCCCAGCGCATGCGCCGCCCGATTTTCGCTGGACATCAAGGCCAGATGCAGCAACTCACCGCGGGTCAATGTGGTGCCAGGGCGCAAACGCGAGGTGCTGCCTTTTTCTGTGTCTATGTCTTCTTGTGTGATGGTGATGGGCTCATCCATGGATAAATTGGATTCCCGAATCACCACACCGGTCATGAGTTTGGTGATCGACGCAATAGGCAAAACTGCGTTGTCATTTTTACTGAATAAAACTTCTTGGGTGTCTTGGTCAATGACATAGGCCACGCTGGACTTCAATGACAATTCGTCTGCTTGGGAATGCAGACCTGCTTTTTCGCCGAATGATTGACGCTTAGGAACAACCGATTTGGCCCTTAATGCAGATTTTTTTCGGTTGGTGGCTGACTTCGTTTTAGCTTTGGCTTTCGCTTTGGATTTAGTTTTTGTTTTGGCCGATTGTTTCTTGACCACATCCGACTGCACACGGGCAAAAGAAGTATTTGAAATACCCGCCAAACTCAAAGCCAAGGCAAAAACAACCAATGTAGAGCGAATATTTTTCAAAAGGGTTCCCTTGTCTGGATTTGACAAACTGTCAGCAAGTGTAAGGCTATTTGAAAAATCTGGCAATATCAAAGACTTGCATCTCATTTCTCAAGCAGTTAATTCCTCTATTAATAACAAAATATTCATTTTCCAATCACCCTTGGGCTGCGACTCTTTCCGCCTTGCTTTGCAATTTATTGAGCGCACTGAGATAAGCCTTGGCAGATGCCACCACAATGTCAGGGTCTGAGCCCACACCATTGACGATGCGTCCGTTGTTTTGCAGTCGCACCGTGACCTCACCTTGGCTTTCTGTCGAGCCACTGATCGCATTAACCGAATACAAGACCATTTCCGCGCCGCTTTGCACATGTTTTTCGATGGCTTTGAGCGAAGCATCCACCGGGCCGTTGCCAGCAGATTCACAAAACACTTCTTGTCCAGAATGTGTGAACACAATGGCTGCATAAGGTTGCTCGCCTGTTTCGCTGCGTTGAGAAAGTTTCACAAACCCAAACACGTCGTCTTCATGTGAAACACTTTCCTCGCTGACCAAGGCCAAAATATCTTCGTCAAAAATTTCACTCTTGCGGTCGGCCAATTCCTTGAAGCGAGCAAATGCAGCATTCGTTTCAGCTTCGCTCTCAAGCTCCACACCCAAATCTTGCAAGCGCTGTTTGAAGGCATTTCGACCACTTAATTTGCCAAGCACAATTTTGTTGGCGCTCCAACCCACATCCTCGGCACGCATGATTTCATAGGTGTCACGCGCCTTCAACACACCATCTTGGTGAATGCCGGAAGCATGGGCAAATGCATTGGCTCCCACCACGGCCTTGTTGGGTTGCACCACAAAGCCTGTGGTCTGACTGACCATGCGACTGGCCGCCAAAATATGTTGAGTCTCTATGCCCAAAGTCAGACCAAAATAATCTTTGCGTGTTTTCACGGCCATGACAATTTCTTCTAAAGAGCAGTTGCCAGCGCGCTCCCCCAAACCGTTGATGGTGCATTCCACCTGACGGGCTCCGCCGATTTGCACGCCCGCCAGAGAATTGGCAACGGCCATGCCGAGATCGTTGTGGCAATGCACAGACCAAATGGCTTTGTCTGAATTTGGAATTCGTTCGCGCAATGTTTTGATGAAATTCCCATACAACTCAGGTACGGCATAACCCACTGTGTCAGGCACATTGATGGTGGTTGCGCCTTCGTCAATCACAGCTTCAAGCACGCGACATAAAAAATCCACATCGCTGCGATAGCCATCTTCAGGGCTGAATTCAACATCAGCCACCAAGTTACGCGCAAAACGCACAGATTGTTTGGCTTGCTCAAACACCTGATCGGGCGTCATCCGCAGTTTCTTTTCCATGTGCAAGGAGGATGTGGCAATGAAGGTGTGAATGCGGGAATGTTTAGCGCCTTTGAGTGCTTCAGCGGCACGGGAAATATCCCTGTCGTTGGCGCGAGACAAGGAACAAACGATGGACTCGGTGATGGCATTGGCGATGGCTTTGACCGCTTGAAAATCACCTTCCGAACTGGCTGCAAATCCTGCTTCAATGACATCTACACGCAGTCTTTCCAGTTGACGGGCGATACGCAATTTTTCATCGCGGGTCATGGATGCGCCGGGCGACTGCTCGCCATCGCGCAACGTGGTATCGAAAATAATCAATTTATCGGCCATCATTCAACTCCTGAGTTTTCAATCCCCGCTTAACCTGCATGGTGCCAAAACAAAAGGCCCGATGCGGGTGCATACGGGCCTTGGAAATAATCGCGCAAGCGTTACTGTCTGGGCCCGAAGAAGCCTAGTAGCAGCAGGTTTGGCAGATTGATCATGTTTGGAATGTAGCATACAGAAAATAGTCCCCGCATAACGGATTTCTTAATGCAGCCCTTTCTCGTCCGGTTCATCCGTCGAGGTGCTGATGACACTGGTCGGTAAACCCTTGGCTCGCCGCCATGCATAAACCACATAGCCACTGAACGCATAGGCAAAAAACAAAGCGAATAAAACGATGGGCGGATGGATATTGATGACCGCGATCACGAGTGCAATGGAAACAATGACAGCGAAAGGCACGCTCTTGCGCATTTGAAAATCTTTGAAGCTGTAGAAAGGAACATTGCTCACCATGGTGAGGCCCGCATACAAACAAAATGCAAAACAAACCCAAGCCATATCCGATTTGGAAATTTCCAGAACAGTCACAAGCCACACAAAACCCACCACAAAAGCCGCTGCAGCGGGTGAAGGCAGGCCTTGAAAAAATCTCTTGTCAACCACGGTGGTGTTGACATTGAATCGCGCCAAACGCAATGCAGCACATGCGCAGTAAACAAATGCAGCAAACCAACCCCAGCGACCTAGATCATTTAATACCCAGACAAAAGTGATCAATGCTGGTGCGGCACCGAAAGAGACCATGTCAGCAAGCGAATCCATCTGCGCGCCGAATGCAGACTGTGTGTTCGTCATTCGTGCGACCCGGCCATCCAAACTGTCCAAAACCATGGAAGTGAACACGCCTATGGCTGCGGCTTCAAACTGGTTGTTGATGGCCATCACGATGGCATAAAAGCCGCCGAACAATGCCGCCAGCGTGAATAAATTCGGCAACACATAAATGCCTTTTCGCAGGCGGCTCGGCGTTTCTTCGTTAAGTTCGCTGGGTTCTTGCTGGTTCATGGGTTCACAGTGTAGCTAACACAGTGCTGGTAGCTGAAACCACATCGCCCGGAGCCACACAAGGCATAGCAGACAAGGGCAAATAGACATCCACACGTGAGCCGAAACGGATAAACCCATAACGCTGGCCTTTGTCTAACGCATCACCGGGGTGCACATAACAAAGAATACGTCTTGCAATCAATCCTGCGACTTGAACCAATGTGACGACTTGGTTTTGTCCATCCACATTGGTATCGATGATGACAGCGTTGCGCTCGTTTTCAGAGGAAGCTTTGTCTAAATCCGCATTGACAAACAAACCAGGAAAGTAATGAACGGCTCTGACGCGGCCAGTGACACTCGCTCGGTTACTGTGCACATTGAACACGTTCATGAATACGCTAATGAGCAAGGCATCCCGGTCGGCATACGGGTCCCGCACTTTTTCAATTTTGACAATGCGTCCGTCTGCAGGGGAAAGCACAGCGTTAGCTTGTTGCGGAATTGCTCTTGGCGGGTCGCGAAAAAACTGGATGACAAACACCAAAATGACATAGGCCGGTAAGGCTGCTGTCCAGCCCCACAGCCATGTCACTACCAAAGACAGCAATGCAGCCAGCCCAATAAAGGGCCAGCCTTCTCTTGCCAAAATGGGATGAGGGTAGTTCATCAGTTGCGGCTCTGGTCAACCAATTTGTTCTTGGCAATCCAAGGCATCATGGCGCGCAGTTGTGAACCGACTTTCTCAATGGAGTGGTCAGCTGTCAAACGGCGGCGGGCTGTCATGCTGGGGTAGCCGGTACGGCCTTCCAGAATAAACATCTTGGCGTATTCGCCAGTTTGAATGCGCTTCAAGGCATTGCGCATGGCTTCGCGTGATTGCTCATTGATGACTTCAGGACCAGTCACGTACTCGCCGTACTCAGCGTTGTTGGAGATGGAGTAATTCATGTTGGCAATACCGCCTTCATAAATCAAATCCACAATCAGTTTGAGTTCGTGAAGGCATTCAAAGTAAGCCATTTCAGGCGCATAACCGGCTTCGACCAAAGTCTCATAACCCATTTTGATGAGTTCAACCGCGCCACCGCACAACACGGTTTGTTCGCCGAACAAATCGGTTTCGGTTTCTTCGCGGAAATTGGTTTCGATGATGCCGGCTTTGCCACCACCATTGGCCATGGCGTAGCTCAGTGCCAAGTCACGGGCTTTGCCGGATTTATCCTGGTGAATTGCCACCAAGTGGGGCACGCCGCCGCCTTGTGCATAAGTTGAACGCACGGTGTGACCTGGGGCCTTGGGTGCGACCATCCACACATCCAAGTCTGCACGTGGCACGACTTGGTTGTAATGCACGTTAAAACCGTGGGCAAATGCCAAAGAAGCTCCTTGCTTCATGTGCGGGGCCACATTGTTGTTGTAGACCTCAGAGATTTGCTCATCAGGCAACAAAATCATGACGACATCAGCCACTTTGACTGCGTCATTGACTTCCATGACATTCAAACCGGCTTTGCCGACTTTGTCCCAAGAAGCGCCACCTTTGCGCAAACCCACCACCACTTTGACACCACTGTCGTTCAAGTTTTGTGCATGTGCATGACCTTGTGAGCCGTAGCCGATGATGGCCACGGTTTTGCCTTTGATCAGGCTCAAGTCACAATCTTTGTCGTAATAAACTTTCATGGCTCTCTCCTTAAATGTAGTTTCAATTCAAACCCGCAACACGCGTTCACCGCGGCCAATGCCGCTGGCGCCGGTGCGCACTGTTTCCAAAATAGCGCTGCGCTCGATAGCTTCCAAAAAAGCGTCGTTCTTAGACACATCGCCAGTCAATTCAATGGTGTAACTTTTATCGGTCACATCGATGATGCGGCCTCTGAAAATATCCGCCATGCGTTTCATTTCTTCGCGCTCTTTGCCCACCGCACGGACCTTGACCATCATCAGTTCGCGCTCGGTGTAGGCACCTTCGGTCAGGTCTACGACTTTGACCACTTCGATCAATCGGTTCAAATGTTTGGTGATTTGCTCGATCACGTCGTCCGAGCCTGAAGTCTGCAAAGTCATGCGCGACAAACTGGGGTCTTCGGTAGGCGCGACGGTCAATGATTCGATGTTGTAGCCGCGCGCAGAGAACAAGCCCACGACCCGGGACAAAGCGCCAGGTTCGTTTTCCAACAATACTGCAATGATGTGTTTCATGTGTATGGATTCCTCTTTTCGCCGCCCTCCCCGCCAAGCGGTAACTTGGCGGCTCGACGGACAATAGATTCGTCAAAAAGTTAAGTTTGGATTAAAGGTCTTCGCTACCGAGAAGCATTTCTGTGATGCCCTTGCCAGCTTGCACCATGGGGAACACGTTTTCAGTTTGATCCGTACGGAAATCCATGAACACGGTTCTGTCTTTGAGCTTTCTGGCTTCGCGCAATGCAGGCTCGACGTCTTGTGGACGCTCGATCAGCATGCCGACGTGACCATAGGCCTCTGCAAGTTTGACGAAATCAGGCAATGCGTCCATGTAGCTGTGGCTGTAACGGCCTGAATATTCAATTTCTTGCCACTGACGCACCATACCCAAATAGCGGTTGTTCAAAGAGAGGATTTTGATCGGCGTGTTGTATTGAAGACAAGTGGATAGCTCTTGGATACACATTTGCACTGAGCCTTCACCGGTGACGCAATACACCTCGCTCTCAGGCTTAGCCAGTTTGATGCCCATGGCGTAGGGGATGCCCACGCCCATGGTGCCCAAACCGCCTGAGTTGATCCAACGACGCGGCTGGTCAAAACGGTAATACTGTGCTGCCCACATTTGGTGTTGACCCACATCAGATGTGACGTACGCGTCTGCATCTTTGGTCATGTTCCACAATGTTTCGATCACATACTGAGGCTTGATGACTTCGGTGTTTTGACGGTCGTATTTCAGACAATCACGTGCGCGCCAGGCTTCTATGGTTTCCCACCATGCGGCCAGTGATTTGGCGTCAGGTTTGGTGGGTGTTTCGTTCAACATGCCGATCATTTCAGTCAACACGTCTTTGACATCGCCAACGATAGGAATGTCCACCTTGACGCGTTTGGAAATGCTGGAGGGATCAATGTCGATATGAATGATCTTGCGTTCATTCTGAGCAAAGTGCTTGGGGTTGCCAATGACGCGGTCATCGAAACGTGCGCCGACGGCCAACAGCACATCACAGTTTTGCATGGCGTTGTTGGCTTCCACCGTGCCGTGCATGCCCAGCATGCCTAAAAATTTGCGGTCACTGGCCGGGTAAGCGCCCAAGCCCATCAACGTGTTGGTGCAAGGGAAACCCAGCATGTCGACCAAAGCACGCAACTCACCAGATGCTTCACTCATCAACACGCCACCGCCTGTGTAAATGAACGGGCGTTTAGCCGCCAACAACAGTTGCAATGCTTTGCGGATTTGACCTGAATGGCCTTTGCGAACCGGGTTGTAAGAACGCATCTCTACAGTTGCCGGGTAACCTGAGTAACTGGTTTTCTTGAAAGACACGTCCTTGGGAATATCAACTACAACCGGACCAGGTCTTCCGCTGCGGGCAATATGAAATGCCTTTTTCAGGATGTCCACCATGTCGCGCACATCTTTGACCAGGAAATTGTGTTTGACGATCGGCCGAGTGATGCCTACTGTGTCACATTCTTGGAAAGCATCCAAACCAATGGCGTGCGTGGGAACTTGTCCGGTGATGATCACCATGGGAATACTGTCCATGTACGCGGTGGCTATGCCTGTGATGGCATTCGTCACACCGGGACCGGACGTGACAAGTGCCACACCGACATCACCAGTTGCACGGGCGTAGCCATCGGCTGCATGCACTGCAGCTTGCTCATGGCGCACCAAAACGTGTTGAATGGTTTCTTGCTTGTACAGGGCGTCGTAAATATGAAGTACTGCGCCGCCGGGATAGCCCCAGACGTATTTGACATTTTCAGCTTGCAGGGCTTTGACCAGAATATCTGATCCGTTGATTTCGATAGCTGTTGAATTTTTTTCAGCGGCAATAGCCGCAGACTGCAACTCTGCTTTAGAGATTTCCATGGTGTAAAACCTTTGTGAATTTCGTAGACGAAAAACCCAGGGTGCCTTTTTGCTACTTCTTTTGAAAGCGCATCAAGACTTTGGATACCAAGCCATAAGCGTTTAACACCAAGCTCGGATCTTTTTCTTGGGAACAGCTTTCAATTATGACATTATTTTTTCATGTTTCCGCTGGCTTTCGGGCAACCTTCGGGCGATGACATAATCGAAAAGCAGTCAGGCAAATTATTTTCACGCAATGTCATTGCGCAAACACTTCAACACGTACCCTCTTGGCCTCCGATAAAGAACTTTCTGACTTTCTTGCCAGCGTTGAAAAGCGTGCTTACAAGCGGTCTCTCTACCATGTCAGAAATGAAGAGGCGGCGCTGGACATTGTTCAAGACAGCATGATGAAGTTGGTAGAGCATTACGCCGCAAAGCCAGCCCAAGAATTGCCAATGCTTTTCCAACGTATTTTGTCCAACACCACGCTCGACTGGTTTCGCAGACAAAAAACCAAGAACGCCTTGTTCAGCAATTACAACGATTTCGGGCATGAAGGGGAATCAGAAAGTACCGATTTTTTAGAGATCTTAGGCTCGGATGGAGTCAATCCTGTCACTGAAAGTGCCCAAGACCTGTTTTCCCGCACAGAAACAGTTCGAGAAATAGAATCCGCCATACAAGATTTGCCCGGGCGTCAACGAGAAGCCTTTCTTCTGCGTTATTGGGAAGAACTGGATGTGGCAGAAACTGCCGCTGCCATGGGATGCTCAGAAGGCAGTGTTAAAACACATTGCTCGCGAGCCATTCAGGCTTTAAACAAAGCTTTGATTGCCAAAGGATTTAAACCATGAACTCAAAAAGCCGTCATTTCAGCCAGGATCAGCTATTGGGCAAGCGCATTGCTTCATTCCTCGATCAAGGCAATCAACAACTTTCCTACGAAATCACAGAAAGATTGCGAGCCTCTCGTACGCGTGCCATTGCCTCTCGCAGATCCACTCAGTTTGAATTGAAACATGCTGACGATGCGCAAATCCAGCCAAACGGATCCCTCCGAATGCTCTTCCCTTCCAAGGCGCGCGACATTTACAGCTTGATCGTTTCCTTCATTCCCCTCATATGCCTTGCTGCCGGCTTGATGCTGCTTTATGAATTCCACAACGACCAAACCGCGTTGGAATTGGCAGAAATTGACTCTGCGCTTTTGGCTGATGATCTCCCGCCACAAGCCTATACAGACCCCGCCTTCGTAGATTTCTTGAAGAATAAAACCCTTCAAAAAGACTAATGCCCGCAAAGTTTCCTGCCCATTTCGCCAAATACGCGCTGCTTGCACCCTTCAGCGGTTTGCTGTGCGTCAGTTTGGCCATTGCGCAGCCAAGCCCAGCCCCAACGAAACCTGTACTTGGTGCCAATATTTCAGCCAAGACTGGCAACAGCTCTTATGAGGCAGGTCCTAAATGGGCTGAGCTGAGCCCTGATCAACAATTCATTCTTCAGCCCTTACAAAACTTATGGCCCACACTTGAAGAAAACCGCAAGCGCAAATGGCTGGCAATTGCAAAAAATTTCCCTTCCATGTCACCTCAGGCACAAGCCACTGCACAAGAACGCATGCGCCATTGGGCTGCATTGACTCCGGCGCAGCGTTATCAGGCAAGGCTGCACTTTGCACAAGCCCAGCAGTTAAGTACCGATGAAAAATTGGCCAAATGGGAAGCCTACCAATCCTTGAATGATGAGGAAAAAAACAAGCTTTCTCAAGGCAAACCCGCTTGGTCCAAAGGCGCCGCCAGGGTTGCCCGACCTGTCGCGCCGGAAAAACTCACTGCCACCCCCTTGACCAAAAAAGAAGGGCAAGAAAAACCTCCGCGCATCGAAACCGCGCAAGCACAGGTTGATCCTTTGACACTGCTGCCTATCAAAAAACGTCCCCCTCAGCTAAACCATGACAACTGAAGAAAGCGGTAGCGCGACGTCAACAAGTCCCATACCTACCCCGTCTTTGGCAAGACGCATGAGTTGCTGGGTGTATGAGGGCATGTTGTTGTTTGCGGTGGTTTTTATCGCAAGTTATTTATTCAGTAGCTTGACCCAAACCAGGCACGGCTTACAAAACCGCTTAGGTCAACAAATTTTCATTTTTATAGTGCTGGGGGTTTACTTCAGTTGGTTCTGGCACAAAGGCCAAACCTTGGCCATGAAGACTTGGCATATTCGCGCACTTGATGTGAATGCTCAACCTTTGACGCAGCGCCGCGCTTGGGCAAGGTACGTGTTGAGTTGGGTGTGGTTTGTGCCACCGTTGGTCATTGCGCAATTGATGCAGGCCCCCTTGATGATCGGATTGCTGTTTTGCCCATTCTGGATTGTTTTTTGGGCCTGCTTGACTTATTTCCGAGCAGACCGTCAGTTTTTGCACGATTATTTGGCCGGCACCCGTTTGGTAGATGTTCGTCCGGACAAAAAACCCGCCACTTAAACTTGTCATCAATACCTGTCATGATTCGCACATGAGTTCTGCTTTTTCTCTTTGCGTTTATTGCGGGTCACGTCCCGGAACATTGCCTGCCTACACACAAGCTGCCACCGAGGTCGGCCAATGGATTGGCAAACACCATGGCCAGTTGGTTTATGGAGGCGGCAGTCAGGGCTTGATGGGAACGGTTGCCAATTCAGCCAAGTCTTCGGGCGCAAAAGTCGTAGGTGTCATTCCGCACGCATTGGCTGCCAAAGAAACTGCCAATGAAGCTTGCGACGAATTGCACAGGGTCGACAACATGCATCAGCGTAAATTCATGATGGCCGAACGCTCGGATGCATTTTTGGCCTTGCCCGGCGGCATTGGCACCTTTGAAGAATTATTTGAGGTGTGGACTTGGCGACAACTGGAATTTCACAACAAGCCCATCGGATTGCTGAACGTGAACGGTTATTACGACGGCCTGATTCACTTCATGCACAACACAGTTGCCAACGGTTTTGTGTCTGATTGGCAAATGGACTTTGTTTTTATATCCGACAACTTGAATGAATTGCTGCCGCGGTTGGTTGAGGCAGCAGGACTGTCGCTCAGTCCAGGCTTAAAGGGTATTTGATTTACTGCAATTGAAGTCCCGCATACGCCATTCAGTAAAGGCTGATTGCCGTAAACATCAAACAGCCGATTCGTCGGTTTCGCCGGTCCGAATACGGATGACGCGCTCCACAGCTGTGACAAATATTTTTCCGTCACCAATTTTTCCGGTGCGCGCAGCCAACACAATAGCATCTACACAGCGGTCTACATCAGTTGAATTCACCACCACCTCAACTTTGACTTTTGGCAGAAAGTCAACGACATATTCGGCGCCACGGTACAACTCTGTGTGCCCTTTTTGGCGGCCAAAGCCCTTGACTTCTGTCACGGTCAATCCCGTCACGCCGCAGTCGGCCAATGCCTCGCGGACTTCTTCCAACTTGAATGGTTTGATGATGGCAGTGATTTGTTTCATGGTGATTCCCCTCTGTCGCCGAAAAAAGCCTGCTCAGGCACGAAAAAGACTGGTAATAGGATAACGCCAATCCTTGCCAAAGCCTCGGTGAGTGATGCGCACCCCTATTGGCGCTTGTCGACGTTTGTATTCGTTGATTCGAATGAGGCGTATGACTTGGTCAACATCAGACTTGTCAAAGCCCGCCGCTTCAATCTCTTGCTGACTTTGGTCTTGCTCTATGTAACGCTCCAAAATCGCATCCAAGATGTCATAGGGCGGCAAGCTGTCCTGGTCGGTCTGGTCTTCACGCAACTCTGCGCTGGGAGGCCTGGTGATGATGCGTTCAGGGATCGGTGCGTCACAGGTGTGAAATGGATTGTTTGCATTGCGCCAGTTGGCCAGTTGGTAGACCCATGTTTTTGTCACATCCTTGATCACGGCGAATCCCCCCGCCATGTCGCCGTACAAGGTGCAATAACCGGTAGCCATTTCGCTTTTGTTGCCCGTGGTCAAGACGATAGCGCCGTGTTTGTTGGACATCGCCATGAGCAAAGTGCCACGAATCCTAGCCTGTATATTTTCTTCGGTGGTGTCGACCGGTTTGCCTTGGAAATCAGTGGCCAGCGTTTGCAAAAAAGCTTGGAACATGGGGACGATAGAAAGTTCTTCATAGCTCACTTTCATGCGTTGCGCCATGTCGCGGGCGTCTGTCACCGAAATACCTGCGGTATAGGGCGAGGGCATCATGACTGCCTTGACGCGGTCTGCCCCGAGTGCGTCCACGGCAATGGCCATCACGAGCGCCGAATCGATGCCACCTGACAACCCCAATAGGACTGAATGAAAGCGGTTCTTGCCAATGTAGTCACGCACACCGAGCACCAGCGCCTGCCACACATCAGACAACTCGTTGTCAAAGGAAACTGTGTCTGCAGCCAGTTGCAAGCTGCTTGGCAATGGCTCGCATTTGACATCGAAGGCTTCTTCTACAAACCCTGCTGCTCTGCCAGCGACCTGACCATTGGCCTGCAATGCAAATGATCGTCCTTCAAACACCACTTCGTCTTGTGCGCCCACCAAATGGGCATACACCAATGGCAAGCCAGTGGCCTGGACACGCTGTCGCATGGCCTGTTCACGCTCTTGACTTTTGCCTTTATGAAACGGTGACGCATTCATCACAACCAGCAACTGCGCGCCATGGTCCTTGGCGTCCTGAGCGGGTTGCTCAAACCAAGCGTCCTCGCAAATCAGCAAACCCACTTGAACGCCTTCTACGCTGAAAATGGCACTGCGTTCACCTGGAACAAAATACCTGCGCTCGTCAAACACTTGGTAATTGGGCAACTCGCGTTTGGCATAACTCGTCACCAAACGGCCTTCACAAAACACAGAAGCCATGTTGTAACGCTGGGGCACCGAAACCGAACGGGTGCGTTTATCGTCGCCACTGGGATGGCCCACCACCACATACATGCCCTTCAAGGCCGCCAGTTCGTGCTGCACCTGCGACACCGCTTGCTGGCATGCTTGAATGAACGAGGGGCGTAAAAACAAATCTTCAGCGGCATAACCACAAATAGCCAACTCGGGGGTTACCAAAAGCCGCACACCGCGTGAATACGCTTGTCGTGCGGCTTCGATGATTTTGCGGGCATTGCCAGCCATGTCACCGACGGTGAAATTAAGCTGGGCTACACTGAGTTGAAGCGTCATGGATGAATTAAAAATTAAGCTCAATGATTATGGCATTCGGGTGCACGATCACCCGGGGCAAATACCCGCCGATCAATGGGACGCTTTGTTGGCAGCACAAGACTGCCCCTCTCCCTTTATGCAGCATGCTTACCTGCTGGCCATGCACGAGAGCGCAAGCGCCACACCAAGCAGCGGATGGACCGCACGGTTTTTCTCTTTGTGGCTGGATGAAAAAATGGTGGCGGCTTGCCCGCTTTATTTGAAAACCCATTCGTATGGTGAATATGTGTTTGATTGGGCGTGGGCCAATGCCTATGCGCAACACGGCCTTGCGTATTACCCCAAGGCGCTGATCGCAGTGCCATTCACCCCAGTACCCGGCTCTCGGTTGCTGGCCAACAGCGAACACCACCGTGATTTATTGCTTCAAGCTGTGGTTTCCTGGTGCGATGAAGAAAAATTGTCATCGCTGCACATCTTGTTTGGCAGCCCCAATGACTTGCAAGCAGCGACTAGGTTGCAATTGTTAGAACGCCAAACTGTGCAATTCCATTGGCAAAACCTGGGGTGGCAAGACTTCGAGGCATTTCTTTCGAGTTTGAACCAAGAGAAACGCAAAAAAATTCGCCAAGAGCAGCGCAAGGTGGCGCAAGCCGGCGTGCAATTCAGGCACTCACAAGGTGCAGCCATCAGCGATTCAGACTGGGCATTTTTTTACCAATGCTATGAACGCACCTATTTGGAACACGGTAACGCGCCCTATCTGACGCCCGCATTTTTCAAGCAGATGCAAAACAACATGTCGTCAAACTGGCTGCTGTTTATTGCCGAGATCAATGGGCGGCCAGTGGCTTGCAGTTTGATTGGGTTGCAACACGAGGAAGGTAAACCCACGGTTGCTTACGGTCGCTACTGGGGCGCACTGGAAAGAGTGGATTGCCTGCACTTTGAAGCTTGCTATTACCAGCCATTGCAATGGTGCATTGCCAATGGCGTGCAACGCTTTGAGGGTGGTGCACAAGGGGAACACAAAATGGCGCGCGCCTTGATGCCGGTCAGCACACACAGCGCGCATTGGTTGGCAGATCCGCGCTTTTCTAAAGCGGTAGAAGAATTTTTAAACCGCGAGGGACGAGGCGTAGATAACTACCTCGAGCACCTCGACGAACGCAATCCGTTCAAGCGCAGCGTTTGAATCAGGCGTGCTGATTGCGGTAATTCGCAATGCCTTCTTCAATTTCTTGCATAGCTGACGCTGGGCCTTCCCAACCCAAAATCTTCACCCATTTGCCCTGCTCTAAGTCTTTGTAATGTTCAAAGAAATGGGCGATGGTTTTTAAGCGCATCGGGTTCATGTCTTCGGGCTTTTGCCACTGCGTGTAGATGGACAAAATTTTGTCGGTGGGCACAGCCAGCACTTTGCCGTCCATGCCGGCTTCGTCTTCCATTTTCAAAATACCAATCGGGCGGCAAGTCACCACGACACCGGGAATCAAAGGCACGGGTGTGATCACCAACACATCCACCGGGTCGCCATCGCCACTGATGGTTTTGGGCACATAACCATAGTTGGTCGGGTAATGCATGGATGTGCTCATGAAGCGGTCCACAAAAATCGCGCCGGTTTCCTTGTCGACTTCGTATTTGATCGGGTCGGCGTTCATGGGTATTTCAATGATCACATTGAATTCATGCGGTGTGTTTTTTCCAGCGGTGACGTTATCTAATGACATATTGAATTTGCTTTAAAGAATGGAACGCCGAATTATGGCATCGCTCCTCGGTACTTACCCTAGTTTTACCGTGACTGGGCACCTGTTCAGAGGCAAAACCCTGTTTGAATCACTTACAGTTACAGGGTTGGCCAATCACCCTTGTCTGTGAGTGTGTGAGGAAGCAACGCAAAGGTGGTGTCATACAACCCGTTGCGTGGCCCCACCTCTTCGCGAAACAAAAAAGGAGATCTTATGACTGGTTCTACAGCGCTTGTATTTGCGCTCATCTGCGGCCTCATCGCCGTGATTTACGGGTTCTGGGCCCGCAGCTGGATTCTTTC
>JAIYBB010000011.1 GCA_027488735.1 Comamonadaceae bacterium
AACCAGTTCCAGGGTTCGATCAAAAAGAATGGCCAAGCCTTGGGTAACGTGGTCGCAGCGCAGTTGACCTATTCAAACAATCTGGCACGCATTGAAACCATTCGCTCCGACGGAAAGATTGAAGGAGCCGATCCCACAGTGGCGAGCTTGACGGGCAACTTGGAGGTGCGTTTTGCGGATACGGAATTGATCGACGCTGCAACCAACAACACCCCGCTGGAGTTGACCTTCAGCTATGTCATTGACGCAACCAAGAGCCTGACCTTCATCGCGCATGAGGTCTACCTGCCTAAGCCCAAGCTCTCGATCTCTGGCCCCGGGGGTATTCAGGCCACCTTCGACTGGCAGGCTGCCAAGAACACCGCAGCCGGTCACATGCTGACCGTGCAACTCGTCAATGACGTGGTTGCGTACTGAACTTAAAAGGCAAACATGCTCAAACTCAATCTGAAACGTGAGCCGTATTGGCTCGACCTGGTTCAAGGCGTGCGCATCAAAGTCAAGCCTGCGACCACTGCGCTGGTCATGGCAGCTCGCCATGCAGCGGCCCTTATCGATGGCAAAGACCACACGGCAGCCGGAGAGCGCACCGCCACCCTCATCACCGAGTTGGCCAAGGCTGCCATCTTGGCTTGGGAGGGGGTGGGTGACGACAAAGGCAAAGCCGCAGCCGTCACGCCGGACGGCATTGCTGCGCTCATGGAGCTGTGGCCAGTGGCCGATGCCTTCGAGCGTGAATACCTGGCCGCGCTCTATCTCTTGGACGCTGAAAAAAACGGCTGAAGGCCCGCACCGAATGGCACTTCGGTGGCGGGGCCACGTACTGCGAGGCATGCGAGACGACCTGTCCTGAGTGTCCGTACCGGGTGAATTCACCTAGAACCGAAGAGGGCTGGCAGGCCCTAGCGGTGCTCGATGTCTGTTCATCCCAAGTGCGCGCTGTTCAAGGCGCAGTGCTGGGCATGGACTTCAACGCGTGGATGTCTGCCAGCCAGGCATTGGATGCAGATCCCACTGCCATGACCCATTTATTCCCTGCCGTTGAGGCGGGCCTGACGCAAGCATTGAACAAACCATCTTCGGACAACCCACATGGCTGAACGCAACCTTTCGATTCGACTGGCTGTCATTGACGGCGGCAAAGTCAAAGCCGAACTGGCAGACGTGGGCGAAGCCGGAGAGCGATCGCTTAAAAAGATTGAGTCAGCATCTCAGCCAGCCTCCAGTGGTCTGAAGTTGCTGTCGTCTGCTGCAAATGATGCCAAGTTTCAATTGCAGGCTGCGACTGATCGTCTCGGTATGCTCGGATCGGTGCTCGGCAAACTGGGCCCTGCGGGTCTGATCGCCGGTGCCAGCATCGCAGTACTCGGTGTTGGCATGACAGCCCTGGTCATGCCGGTGGCCCGTGTTGGCGACGAGTTCTTCAAGCTCTCGCAAAAGACCGGCGTTTCGGTCGAAGCGCTCACCGCGCTTGACTATGCGGCCAAGCTGTCGGACGTCACCACGGAGGGGCTGACCAAGGCGCTGCAAAAACTGTCAGTCGCCATGTTCGACGCCCAGGTCAATGGTCAAGAGGGTAGCGCCGCCTTGAAGGCCTTGGGTGTTTCGGTCACGGATGCGCATGGTCAAATCCGCCCGACCGAAGGCGTACTGCTCGACTTGGCCGAGAAATTTGCCCGGATGCCCGATGGTGCGGACAAGGCGGCATTGGCGGTCAAGCTCTTCGGCAAGGAAGGGCTGGCCATCATTCCATTCCTGAACCAGGGGCGAGAAGGTATTACGGCGCTCATGGAAGAGGCGCAGCGCCTGGGTCTCGTGATGTCCGAAGACGTGGCCCGTGCGTCAGAGGTCTTCAACGACAACCTAACTCGGCTGTCGGCTATTTTCGAAGGCGTGCAGCGCCAGATCGGCGCAGCGGTCATTCCGATCCTGGCGGACTTCACCGAACAGGTGATCCTGGCGCAGACCGAGACGGGTAGTTTTGGCAATGAGCTACAACGCATCACAGCCAATCGGGAGGCGACGCTCACCTTTCTCGAGTCCGTGGCATCGGGACTGGCCTTCGTTGCCGAGTCTGCGGTACTGTTGAAACGAGTCATTGCCCAGCCCTTCGACAGTCTATCGGTGGTCGGCAAAGACATCGAGACCTGGTTCAAGAGCGACATCTTGCGGTCGATGAAGACTATGGGCTACGACCCCAAGGTCATTGATGCGGAAATCGCCAAACTGCAAACAGCACGCGATGACTATGTCCGTGCCGCCAATGATCGGCTCTTCAGCATCAACCAAAACCCCGGCTACGCCGACCGGGTCGCCAAGTTCTTTGATGAGCAGCGCCGCACGGTGCGAGTCATGGGCCAGAAGTTTGTGCTCGACACCGAAGCGCAAGCCAAGGAAGTTCAGGCGATCTACGACAAGTTTCTGCCCACGCTACCGCGCAAGCCGAGTCCCAGTTTGGATCTATCCGGTTTCGAAAAGCCCAAGCCGGCAGAAAAGCTCAACGAAGGCGAAGCCTTCCTGAACCAGTTGCGCGCACGCCTGACGCGAGCACAAGAGGGCGAGGCCGCTGAACTGCGTGCCCGCGCGCTGCAGATTGAAGCCAAGGGCTACAAGGGTGTCTCGGTCGAAGCCGAAAAATACATCCAGGTCCTCGAAGCCATCGAGCGTCAGAAAGAGAAAGACAAAGCCTTCGAGGCCTACGAAAAAGAAGAAGCTAACGCACGCAAGATTGTCGAGACCCTAATTGGCAGCAACCGCCAGCGCATCGAAGGCGTGCAGCTGCAGCGGGAAATGCTGGATCTGTCAGCCAGCGAACGTGCCGTTTTGCAGGCCCGCACCGAGATGGAAAAGTCTGCTGCTGCCGCGCGAAAGGAAGCCGGGCAGATCCTGGATGCCGCTCTGCGCACTCAGGCAATCGAGGCCATTAACGACGCCCTCGCGCGTCAGTTACCGATCATCGAAAGTCTGGTTCGTGCCAATGCCGATTACCAGCGTAGTGCTGAATTCGGTGCCAAATCGGCCTTGCGCACCTACATCGAGGATGCGACCAATGCTGCTAAACAGGCTGAGCGCGCGGTGACCGGCGCCTTCAAGTCCATGGAGGATGCGCTCACCCAGTTCGTGATGACCGGCAAGGTCGATTTCAACAGCCTGGCCAATTCCATCATCAGCGACCTGATCCGAATCCAGATTCAGCGAACGATCACCTTGCCGCTGGCGAACTGGGCCATGAGCCTGTTCACGCCGGCGGCCAGTGCCGCACTGCCCTTGGGTTCGGGTGACCTGATGGGCGTGAATGCCAATGTTGCGCACAGCGGCGGTCTGCTCGGCGCCGATGGGCTGCCTTCGCGGCAGGTGGGCATGGGTGTGTTCGCCGGGGCGCGGCGGTTTCATACCGGTGGCTTGGTCTCAGGGGAAGTGCCCATCATCGCTCGCCAGGGCGAGGCGGTGTTCACGCCCGGTCAGCTACGCGCGCTGGGCGGTGCAGTCGCCGCCAAGCCCCAAGTCAATGTGGAAGTGAATGTGATTAACCGAGCCAGTGGTGTTGAAACCCGTGTCGAGCAGCAACAGCAGCCGGATGGCAGCACGCGGCTCGATGTGATCGTCGAGCAGATGGAGGCGCGCATGGCCCGGTCGATTTCGCAGGGTTCTGGATTGGCCCCGACGCTGGAGCGCCGCTATGGGCTGAACCCGGCCGCAGGGGCCATGCGATGAGGGTGCTTGAATGAATATCACTTGGCCCAACACCCTGCCACTGCCCTTGGTCGATGGCTATGGTTTGACACCGCAAGAAGCAGTTTTGCGTACCGACATGGAGTCGGGCCCGGCGCGCCAGCGTCGACGCTTTCGTCAAACGCCCACGCGCATCACTGTGCGCTGGCTGTTCTCCGAAACCCAGTTCGCCCTGTTCGAGGCTTGGTACAAGTACCACGCCGACGAGGGTGGTCAGTGGTTCGAGATCACCTTGCTCGGTGGTCTCGGCCTCTTGCCTCATGAAGCCCGATTTACCCGCCAGTTCGAAGCCCAGTTGCGCTCGGCCCGGCGCTGGGACGTCAAGGGCGAACTGGAAATCCGCGAGCGGCCCACGCTCGATGAAGGCGCGCTCAACCTGCTGCTGGAGCTGGAAGCCCAAGACATCTTCACCATGGGCGGCGAATTGCATCAACTGGTGCACGGCACCTTGCCATTGCGCATGACTGGCCTGCCAACCTAATTTTTTCCGGGAACATCTCTATGAGTCTACAAACCGATCTGCACGATGCCGTCACGCGGGTGGCGGCCGACAGCGTGCTGCTACATGCCGTCGTGCATGGCAGTCCACTCGATACAGTGAGCACCGAAGGTGGTGCAGTTGTTACCGTGGCCAAGCTGCTGAATGATGCCGATGCCCGTATCAACGTTGCGGCCCAAGGCCTCCTCGCGCAGAGCCAGTCGGCCGCACAGGATGCGCTGATCTCTGCGGAGCTGGCCTCGACTGAAGCCGACCGCGCACAGTCTGCGGCCAGCCAAGGCGTCACCGAGACCAACGCCGTGCTGCAGTTAGTCCAGACCAGCGGAAATCAGATCCTGGGCGACGCGGAAAGCGTATTGCAGCAGGTCATTGCACGGTTGCTGGCCGTTGGCCTGCCCGACACCTTGGCTGGCGCACAGGGCATGTTGCTCAAGGTCAAGGCCGATGAATCCGGCTACGAGCTGGTCAATACCGCTGCCTTGCCCCGCTTTTATGGGTTTGTGCTCTCCAGCGATGGCTCGGAGTTGCTGCTCACCGAAGGGCGTGATGCCGATTTCCAAGCCAACGACTTTCTGGCCTGGACCCTCGCCGAAGGTGTCAGTTTTGCCATCCATGACAACGCGCTGGAGGTGCAGCTATGAATCTTGATATCTCGGCGCTGGGGTATCGCTGGAAAGGCATTTATTCGCCCTACCTCAACTACCGTGATGGCGATGTGGTCCTCAAGGACGGCGGTGCCTGGGTCATTCGCCATGGCCAACCGCAGCCCTTTGCGCTCGGTCAGCAAGACGCAATTCTCAAAGGCCACTTACTGACCGGCGGCGTTTCCGTGGGCGGCATCGGCAGCATGGTCCTTCACTCCAATGGCACCGATGGCGTGGAGTTTCGTTTCATGGCCGACCGCAACGGAACGATTTCGACCGCGCTCATGAACACGGACCGCGCCGCAGCGGACTACCACAGCTCGAATTACTTTATGTCTGCTGTCATGAACGATGGCTCGGTCCGGGCATGGGGGCGTGCCATCTATGGTCAGCAAGGTACTGGCAATACCGGAGACATAGGCCGTACCTTCCCAGCTCGAGTGGCGTTCCCACCCGGGACACCACGCATCGTGTCGGTGACGTGCCTGTGGGATGACACCTTCTTTATTGATGCCGAAGGCGGACTCTGGCACGCCGGGGGCAATAGCGGCTATGCCTCACCGACGGCGAGCGCCAATCCGGTACCGAGACGCGTCAATGGGGCGGGCCAGTTGCCGGCCAATGCGGTGGTCAAACAGATGGTCACTGGCCATGACTGGTATGGCTACCGTATGTTGGCCTGCCTGGACGCACAAGGCCGTGTCTATGTTTGGGGCGCTAACCAACAGGGAAGCCTGGGTCTCGGCCACACCTCTGTGGTGACCACGCCGCAACTTGTGCCATTCACTGCTGACACACCGATCAAGGCGGTGTTCCTGTCAGGCGGTACCTATGCCGCCAGCTACCTGATCGACACTGCCGGCAAGTTATGGGTCGCCGGGGAGTCCAATTCCTGCGGCTTCGGCAGCGACCAATACACCCATCGCCTCTGGATGCCCTGGGGCACGGAGAAGCGAGTCAAGAAAGTGTTCTGTTCCGAGTCCGATGCCCATTGGGTGACGGGCAGTCAGTATTACCGCAGCTATGGCGTCCTTCTGGAGGATGGCGGGCTTTACCGTTGGGGCCACGACGAAGGACAGACCTCCGGTATCTGGGGCACTGGTTACACCGGCAGCATCTGGACCGGCCATCCTCTGTTCCCGTACAAGGTCCTCGACGGTGTGGCGGATGCCTATGCCATCTCTGGCGGCTATGGCCGCACGTTGGCACTGATGCAGGATGGCACCGTGCGTCACACCGGCAACAACAACTATCACATCGGCGGAGGGTCAGATCGAACCACCTGGACCACCATTGGTGGTGACTTC
Organism: Comamonadaceae bacterium; assembly: GCA_027488735.1. Lineage (GTDB taxonomy): Bacteria > Pseudomonadota > Gammaproteobacteria > Burkholderiales > Burkholderiaceae_C > Limnohabitans. Next base: position 6,183 of record JAIYBB010000011.1, read on the forward strand.
CTGACCCAAGTCACCAAGCTACGCATGTATGGCAGCAGCTATGGGTCGTCGGCAATGGCGCTGCGAGCTGACGGCAAAGCGGTGGGCTGGGGCATGGGTGGCGCTGGGCAATGTGGCAACGGCTATGCCGACTCGGGCAATTTGCCCAACCGCTTCGTCCTGATCGATCGGCCGATCGTGGATTTCTCGCGATCCGGAACGATGGGCTGCGGCGATGGCGGCGAACACCACAACGGTGCCTACCACTTCCTCACGGCCGACGGGCAGGTCATGTCCACCGGCCACGGTCAATACGGCCAGACGGGTGATGACGACAGCGACCATCGCTTCGCCCCGTCGCCCATCCTGTTCTGAATCTACTGAATTTCATTTCCCTGTTTCTTGAAGGAGCGCTCCATGGGAACCGTTTCTCTGGGCAAGATTGCCTTTACTTGGCGCGGCGCGTATGACGCCAGCGCCACTTATGCTCGCCAGGATGTGGTGGGCTACAACGGCGACAGCTTTATCTGCTTGGTGGATACCACCACGGGCGTGACACCGAATGCCAATTCCCCGGCCTGGGATCTGTTTGCTCAGGGCACCCAAGGGGTCTCGAATCTGCCGGGCGAGGTCATCTACTTCGATGGTAATCAGCTGGTGGCGTTGTCTGTCGGGCAGTCCGGGCAGGTGCTCACCATGGGGGCGCAAGGCGTACCAGTGTGGGCGACACCCGATGTGCGCTCGGGCACGAAGGCCCTCAAATTGCCAGAAAACTCCAGCAATACGCAGCCCCACAGTTACCGCCAGTTTGGTCTCATCATGACCGATGGCAGCATCCGCGCCTGGGGGCGTAACGCCAACTGGAAGCTGGGTGACGGCACCACCTATGCGCGCTCGTACCCGGCACGTACGGCGTTTCCGCCCGGGTTTCCGGGGGCGTCAAAGCTCTATTACAGCCAGGACACCAACGGCTACTGCATCGACAAGAATGGACAGTTGTGGGGTTGGGGCTATAACGGTTATGGCCAGTTGGGTACAGGCAACACGGCGAACCAGCCGGTGCCGGTCAACATGAGCGCCAATGCCAGCAATTCGATAGCCGGTAAAACCGTGATTCAGCTGGCACTGAATTGCGGCACCGAGGGTTACAACAGCACCCTTGTGTTGTGCAGCGATGGCACGGTGCACGCCTGCGGCTACAACGGTTATGGGCAGCTCGGCTTGGGTGATACCAATCAGCGTAACAACTTCGTGCAGTTGCCGGTGCTCTCCGGCATCACGCAGGTGGCAGCTGGTCGCGAGCGCTACACCGCCTACTACGCGGTCAAGAACGACGGTACCCTGTATTCGTGGGGGTACAACGGCAACGGCCAACTGGGCGATGGCACGACCAACCAAGCCAACGTCGCCATGCCGCGTGCCGGTGGGAGTCTCGCCGGTAAAGCACTCGTCAAGGTCTTTGGCGGCTACGTCCATGCTTTTGCGCTGGACAGCACCGGCGCCTTGCACGCCTGGGGCACTAACGACTACGGGCAACTGGGCAACGGCAACCTCGCCAACCAGTTCACCCCGGTACAGGCGGCTACCAACGTGGCTGATGTCTACGCCGGAAGCTACGACTACCCACTGACCTTTCTCAAGAAAACCGACAAGACCCTGTGGGCCTGTGGTGCTGGTGTGTATTGGGGCAATGCCAACGGCAGCAACAGCGGCAACTTCGTGCAAGTGCCGGTGGGCAATACGGTGGTCAAGGCCGTGCATGGTGGTACCGGTTCCTACAACTATGGTGCTGCCTTGCTAGAAAACGGCACGGTCTACGCCTGGGGATACAACGGCAATGGCGCGCTGGGACTGGGAGACGCCACCAACCGCAGCAGTGTGGAATTGGTGCGCATAGCGCAGCGCAGGGTAGTGGACATCTCGTCTTATGGGGCCAGCTCCGAGCAGGGCTTGGTGTTTCTGCTCGATGACGGTCAGGTGTTGGCCAGTGGTTATGCCGGTGAAGCGCAGTTGCCCGAGGACGACAGCGAAACCAGCTACGTTCCTTATCCGGTGATCCTCTGATGCCGAACGCCGCATTGTCTGAGGCCATAAAGGAGGCCTACGCCAGCGCGCCATCGGAGCAGATCATCCTGCACACCCTGGAACTGCGCCATCCCGCCTTCGTCGATGAGGTGGGTCAAACGGTCGCCATCCGCGTCGTGCGTGACATCAACGATCTGTGGGCACGGCTGGAATCGCAAGCGCCGTTGCAAGCCAGCGAGCGCGTGCAGTTCGTGGCTATGGGCTTTGAGCTGGATCTGCCGCCCGTCGACACCATGCCGGTGCCGGAAATCACAGTAACGCTAGACAACGTTTCGCGGGAGATCGTGCGCCACCTGGATGCGGCGGCCGAGTCGCAGTCGGTGATCGAAGTCACCTATCGGCCTTACCTGTCCACCGATCTGGAAGGGCCGCAGATGGATCCGCCGATTCACCTGGTTCTGACGGAAGTGGAAGCCGACATTTTCCGGGTGACAGGTCGGGCGCGCATGCTCGATGTGGGCAACAAGGCATTCCCCGGCATCAGCTACACCGCCAAGACCTTCCCAGGTCTGACGCGATGATGCATTGGGCAACCGATCTCATTGGCCGACCCTGGGTGGCCGGTGCGCGTGGTCCGGATTCGTTCGACTGCTGGGGCCTGTTCCTAGCCATCCAGCGAGAGCACTTTGACCGCTATCTACCGGAAATTCCGATAGACGCCAACGACCTGCGCATCGTGATGACCACCTTTCGCGATCACCCCGAGCGGCAACGGTGGAAAACCATTGCAACCCCGATCGAGGGCGATGCTGTGTTGCTGCGCCAATCCCGCCACCCGGTGCATGTTGGTGTGTGGCTAGCGGTCGATGGTGGTGGCGTCCTGCATGCCGTCAAGGATGCCGGTGTCGTCTTCCAGAAACTGCCTGAACTTCTGCTGCATGGCTGGCGGGTGGAGGGCTATTACCAATTTGTGGAGTCGCAGTGACCGCAGTCAATCAGAGCGCCGTCATCATGCTACGCAACCCTTTTCAGCCCAGCCAGCGCGAAGTCATGATCGCTCACCCGAGCCAGACCATCCGCCAATGGCTGGGCAGGCAAGGTATGTCTGAGTTCGATCAGCCCACCGTTTGTATCAAAAATGGCGCGCCGGTTCTGCGTGCCGATTGGGCGGTCACACCCATCGATGGCGTGGTGATCTTTATCACCCTACCGCAGGGCGGGGGAGGTGGTGGAGGGGGCAAGAACCCGCTACGCACGGTGTTGATGATTGCGGTAATGGTAGTTGCCACCGTCTACGGCGGCCCCTTGGGGGCAAGCCTGGGCTTTAGCGGCAACCTGGCAACCGCCGTGGGGTCAGCCATCATCATGACGGCGGGTTCTGCCTTGGTCAGCGCCTTGGTGCCGCTGCCCACACCCAACATGCCGTCCTTTGCCGGGTCGGGCGGGAGTCTGGCGCAACCGTCGCCCACTTACAGCCTGCAAGGCCAAGGCAACTATGCGCGGTTGGCGCAGCCCATTCCGGTCATCTACGGTCGCCATCTGGTCTATCCGGATTTGGCTGCTACGCCCTATGGCGAATACCAGGGTAATGAGCAGTACCTGCACCAGTTGCATTGTATCGGCCTGGGCGAATACAACATCGAGCAACTCCGTATCGAAGACACGCCCATCGCCTCGTTCGAGGAAGTGACCTACCAGATCGTGCCGCCCGGCAGTCCCGTCACGCTGTTCAATCCGGATGTGGTCACGGCGCCCGAGGTGGCCGGGCAGGAACTGCTGGCTGGCACCTGGACCGGCGGCTTTGCCATCAACCCGGCTGAAAGTGAAGTGACTCACATCGGCATCGACATCTTGTTGCCGCGCGGGCTCTATTTCGCCAATGATGCCGGTGGGTTGGATGCCCGCAGCGCCAGTTGGAAGGTGGAAGCCCGGGCCATCGATGTAGAGGGTGATCCAATGAGCGACTGGTTCACGCTGGGCAGCGAGAGCTTGACCTCTGCAACCACCACGCCACAGCGCATGTCCTACAAATACCCGGTCAGCCCGGGGCGCTATGAAGTGCGTGCTACGCGGCTCGATGGCAAAGACACCAACTCACGTGCCGGTCACGAAGTGCGATGGGGCGAGGCCCGAGGCTATCTGGCCAGCGGCGTCACGTTCCCTGACAACGTCACGCTGCTCGCCATCCGCATGCGTGCCACCGACAACCTGTCGCAGCGATCGAGTCGCTTGATCAACTGCATCGTCACGCGCAAGCTGCCGGTCTGGTGGGCGGACTCTGGCTGGTCCACAGCCGTGCCCACGCGCTCAATCGCCTGGGCCTTTGCCGACATCTTGCGTGCCAGCTACGGCGCCAAACTGACTGATGCGCGGATTGATCTAGCCGCCTTGGCCCAACTCGATCAGGTCTGGGCCGACCGGGGCGACCAGTTCGATGGCGTGTTTGATCAGCAAGTCACGGTGTGGGAAGCACTGACTCGCGTGGCCCGCTGTGGGCGAGCAGTACCGTTCTTGCAGGGCGGGATTGTGCGCCTCGTACGCGATGAAGCCCGGCTGCTGCCGGTGGCTCTGTTCAGTCCGCGCAACATCGTCAAGAACAGTCTCAAGATTCAGTACGTGATGCCGGGTGAGGAGACGGCGGACGCGGTGACGGTGGAGTTCTTTAGCGGTCGCACATGGAAGCCTGACGAAGTGACGGTGAGTCTTCCGGGCTCGAGCAGCACCAATCCGGCAAAGTTTCGGCTCTTTGGTTGCACCACCGAAGCCCATGCGGTGCGCGAGGGGCTGTACCTGGCCGCCGCCAACCGTTACCGTCGTCGCATCATCACTTTGCGCACCGAGCTCGAAGGTCTGATTCCTACCTATGGCGATCTGATCGCCATTGCCCACGACATGCCCAGTTGGGGTACGGGCGGCGAGATCGTCGCTTGGAATGCGGACACCCAAACCGCCACGCTGTCCGAACCGGTCGCGTTCGTGGATGGTCAGGCACACGTGATGGCCCTGCGCCGTCGTGACGGCGGTGTCAGTGGCCCGCACGCGGTGACACCGGGCAGCGATGCGCAGCAAGTGGTCTTTGCGAACCTTCCTGACATCCCCATAGAAACTGGCCTCTCGGCCGAGCGCACCCATTTCGCCTTTGGCATTGCCGAGCAATGGAGCCTGCTGGCCCGGGTGATCGCGGTGCGACCACGCGGTGAGCAAGTGGAAATCACCTGTGTGGCCGAAAACGCGTTGGTGCATACCGCCGATCAATCCTGATCTGAACCTGATTTTTTGTAACCGCCCGCCGAGGAGCAATCCCGGCGGGTTTCTTTTTGGAGAAATGAATGCCAGAACCGACAAGTAGTGGGGTCGCCGGAGCAGCGGTGGCCTACAAAGCCCTGGGAGGGACAGCAGTCGCCGCCGCAAGTGGTGCGACTTTGGCTGCCGTGGTGGTCATGCTGATGACGCCGCCTCGAAACAAGCGGGAGTGGGCTGTAGGACTGATCAGTACGGTGGTGTCGAGCATTGGCGGCGGCGCTGTCACTGTCGAACACTTTGGGCTGCATCACTGGGCGTTCTCAACCCTGGGACTTTGCGCACTGGGTGGATTGATCTTCGCCTGTGGCTTGCCGGGGTGGGCGATGGTGCGCTGGACCTTTGCTTTCATCGACAAGCGCCGTGATGACTCGCTGGATGCGGTGGCCAAGGACGTGAAGGAGCTGCTATGAAGCCGATTGAGTTCATCGCAATGATCGGATCTTCCGCGCAAGCGACCGCCAAACGCACGGGCGTGTTCGCCAGTATCACGATCGCTCAGGCCGCCCTGGAATCCGGTTGGGGCGAGTCAGGACTGGCCAAGGTGGGCAAGAACCTCTTTGGCATCAAAGCCGACAGACGCTGGCGGGGTGAAACCTTGATCCTGCAGACCAAAGAATTCATCCGTGGCCAGTGGGTTGTGGTGCCAGCCAAGTGGCGCAAGTACGCCAGTTGGCAAGAGAGCATCGATGACCACGCTGCCTTCCTCAAGCAAAACCCACGCTACAAGGCCTGCTTTGCTTGCACCACTGCCCAGGCGTTTGCCAAGACGCTGGCGCAGGCAGGCTATGCCACCGACCCGGCTTATGCGGACAAGGTCATTGGCTTGATCAAGCAGCACAACCTACTGTCTCTGGACGGAGGTGCGGCATGAACTGGCTCAATCGATTCTTGCTGGCCAACTGGTCACACATCTTTGACGCACTTCTCTTGACCATGGCGCTGCTTTGCGGGATGCAGGTTGGCGAGTCCCGTGTCCAGAAGGATTGGGACGCCGAAAAGCAAAAGATCGCACTGGCCCAGGCCAGGCAAGAGCAGCGCGTCGCCGATGTGCGGTTGACCCAATCTCAAATCACGCAGGAAATCTCGAATGAATACGCAAAAAGGTCAAAGCTACTGGCTGATCGCCAGCCTGATGCTCATGTTGGCGGGGTGTGCAACATCACCACAGCCGGTGACAGGGATTTGTCCGCCGTTTCCGAAGCTCCCGCAGGAGCTGCAAGCATCCCCGCCGACGCTCTATCTCTTACCGCTGGAGATGCGGGAGCGGTGAGTTGCGCTCAATTGAGCAAGGACGCTGCCCAAACCACCCTGATGCTGCTTGAGGTACAGCGGTGGTACCAAAAACAATCAGCAATTGAACCTTAAACAGAAGCCCGGCTTGTCTTAGGACAGGTCGGGCTTTTTGTCGTTTGTGCGGTCGGGAATCCTTCTGGATCCATGGGAATCTAATCCTTCTTAGCTTTATCGATCAGAGAAAGAAGGTTTTTCATTGCGCTGGCCTGTGCAAATCCATCATAGATCTTGTCATCAAGGAGCTCCCTAGCTGACGGGCCTTCCTTGCACTTTCCTCCAGCCTTCACCAATGCATCCACCATTTCTGTATTGTTACTTCGTCTGTAAAGGTGCGAGTACTTGGCGATATCCAGAGGTAAGTCGCACTCGTTGTCTGGAATGTTTGGATCTGCGCCACGCTCAAGTAGCGTGTATGGCTAGCCCATAGTAAGTTTCATAAACTGCCACATACAAAGCAGTGCGCCCATCGTCATCAAGAAAATTGATGTCATGACCCGATGTAAGCAGATGATGCCTTTCGTTCAAAGCTTTGCCTTGAGACTGTGTGCCCCATGAACATGCCCCTTGCTGGTGGTTAACTCCTGATCGGGATGCGATGCGGTGGACAACTCACTCAAGATGCCGCATTGACTGGCCTGTTGAGATTTACGGCAGTTCTCCCGCAAGGTCTTGAGCTGTCGCTCTAGCGCTTTCAGCTCTTTGATGCGGGCGGCCACATGGCCGATGTGCTCGTCGAGTAAGTCATTGACATCTGCGCAGTTCTCTAGAGGCGAGTCCTTGAAGCGCAGCAATATTCGGATTTCGTCCAGCGTCATGTCCAACCCACGGCAGTTCCGTATGAAGGACAGTCGGTCAACATGCTCATCGCCGTACACGCGGTAGTTGCTTTCTGTGCGAACCGTTTCAGGCAGCAATCCTTCGCGTTCGTAATACCGGATCGTCTCAACCTGAGTGTGAGCCGCCTTGGCCAGTTCACCGATTTTCATATCTTCACCTTGAGCGGTGGCAAGAAAGTTGCGCCATTTTATTTGTAGGTACTTGACATTGTAGTGGCTACAGGGTTTTTAATCCATCCAACAAGGAGAAGATCATGAACCCTACTCACCAACGCCAACAAGTTGACACTGCCTGCGGTTGTGGAAGTGGCTGCGCTGCATCGCCTGCCGTGGGCGGGCCAATGGCGTCTAAAGCAACGGCTGTTGAGCCACATAGATTCCGGATCGCGAACATGGACTGCGCGTCCGAAGAGTCAGAAATCCGTCGAGCGCTGGACGGCGTGGCAGGCATTCGTGGCTTGCAGTTCAACTTGGGCGACCGCGAGTTGACCATCGCTGCCGAGGATCATGCTCTGCGGTTGGCACTGGATGCGATTCGCAAAGCGGGCTTCAAACCGGAACCACTCGGAGTAGAAGACAAATCGGATGGAGCTACTGCCGCTGCGCCAACTGGTTTTTGGGCCTCATGGGGCAAATTGATTGCTGCATTGGGGCTGGCCGTGGCGGCTGAAGGCTTGGCATTCGCTTTTCCAGATAGTTGGCCAGCAAAAGCCCTTGGAATGGCGCTGGCCGCGGTGGCCATCGCCCTGGCGGGTTTCTCCGTCTACGGTAAAGGGCTTTCCGCACTGCGGCAAGGACGCTTGAACATCAACGCCTTGATGACTGTGGCCGTGACAGGTGCCTTCTTGATAGGCCAGTGGCCAGAAGCTGCCATGGTGATGGCCTTGTATGCCATAGCCGAGGCCATCGAGGCTCGAGCGGTGGACCGGGCGCGTAACGCCATCAAGAGCTTGCTGGCGCTGGCACCGGAGCAAGCCGAGGTGCGTCAAGGTGACGGCAGTTGGACGCGCGTCGGCGTCAAAGCTGTCGTTGTCGACGCAACAGTGCGCATCCGTCCAGGAGAGCGCGTTCCACTCGATGGTGTCGTCACGCTCGGACAGAGTGCCATCGACCAGTCCCCTGTGACTGGGGAAAGCCTGCCTATAGACAAGGCTCCTGGCGACGAAGTGTACGCAGGCACCATCAACCAGTCTGCAGCCTTGGAATTCCGTGTCACCGCGCCCGCTTCGGACAGCACCCTGGCGCGCATCATCCACGCAGTCGAGCAAGCACAGTCGTCCCGTGCGCCGACACAGCGCTTTGTAGATCGGTTTGCCGCGATCTACACCCCTGCCGTTTTCATCCTGGCTGTCGCCGTCGCGTTGCTAGCGCCGTGGATCACGGACTTGACCTGGATGCAGGCTGTCTACAAGGCCTTGGTGTTGTTGGTCATCGCTTGCCCTTGTGCCTTGGTTATTTCCACACCTGTCACGGTCGTCAGCGGTTTGGCAGCCGGGGCAAGGCGGGGGATTTTGATCAAAGGTGGCGTTTACTTGGAGGATGCGCGAAAGATCAAAGCTGTGGCCCTGGACAAGACCGGTACGATCACGGAAGGCAAGCCCAAACTGGTGGCCTTCGAGCCCGTGGACACAGGTCTTGATCAACGGGTGCTGGAGGGGCTTGCAAAGAGTCTCGCGGGCCGGTCGGATCACCCGGTTTCCAAAGCCATCGCAGAGGGGCTGTCAACCGCCGATCAAGAGGTGGGAGAGTTTCAAGCCGTTGCAGGGCGTGGAGTGCAAGGTGTTATCGGCAATCATTCCTACGCGCTGGCCAACCACCGCTGGATCGAGGAGCGTGGGCAATGTTCGGCTGAACTCGAAACCCGCCTCGCAGTTCATGAGGAGGCAGGTCGCACGGTCACACTCCTCGCTAACAGCGAACGTGTGATGGCGATCTGCGCGGTGGCGGACACCATCAAACCATCCTCCGCCCAAGCGGTGGCCGACCTGAAGTCGCTCGGCGTGACACCGGTCATGCTGACAGGGGATAACATCGCGACCGCGCGCACCGTTGGCTCTCTGGCGGGCATAGCCGAAGTGCGGGGCAACCTGCTGCCAGAAGACAAACTACAGGCTATCGGCGAACTTCAACAGCGACTGGGCATCACGGCAATGACTGGCGATGGCATCAACGATGCACCAGCACTTGCTAAGGCCGACATCGGCTTCGCCATGGGTGCTGCTGGAACCCATACGGCGATGGAAGCCGCAGATGTTGTGGTCATGAACGATGACCTGCGTCGTCTGCCGGAAACGATACGGCTCTCGAAGCGCACCCACGCTGTTCTTTGGCAGAACATATGTCTCGCGCTAGGCATCAAGTTGGTGTTCTTAGTGCTGGCCATCTTCGACAACGCCTCCATGTGGATGGCGGTGTTTGCGGACATGGGGGCAAGCTTGCTGGTGGTCCTCAATGGGCTAAGGTTGCTTGGAAAGCAATCGAGCAAGTAGAAAAAGATGTACGGGAAAGTCTATAGCTGCTATACTCTTGATCATATGCGTAAATGGTTGGCAATCCTTTTGTTGGTATTTGTGCCGCTACAGCTTAGCTGGGCGGCTGCAGCCAGCTATTGCCAACACGAAACCGGTACCTCAGCCAAGCACTTTGGTCACCATGACCATCAGCACAAGACTGCGGATGGCAAAGACGCATCTTCCGATTCAGTCAAGACCATCGGTGGCGACCCCGATTGCGCATCCTGTCACGCAGGATGTTTGTCGGCCTTGCTTGGGGCAGTAGCGATTGCATCGCTGGCCGACTCGTCTCTGGATACAGCAGAGTACGGGGCTCGTCTCACGTCGCCCTCTTTTGAACGCCTCGAACGCCCTCAGTGGCGTGTCCTCGCCTGATCGGCGGGGAGCGCGTTCCTTTCCCTTCGTCATCACCAATCCACGAGCATGCCTAGCGCGTGACCGTATCAAGCACGGCTTCGTGCGGTTGATGTGATGGCGTCTTAGGCGATCATTTGGATCGCTCTCCGCCGATTCCCTCGTGTATTTGAATATCACTGGAGAATCGGATGTTGAAGAGTCATCAAAATCAAAAACGACGGAAGTCAGTCTCTGTCCTCCGCACCTCAAAAGTTGCGGCTGCGACGAGTTTGCTCGTAGCGCTCGCTGCAGGGGCAGCTTTTGCTCAGGCGTTGCCAGCAGCACAAGACAATCCTTCAGCCGTCAGAAACGGCTTGCAGAGCGAAGCGGCAACGATCCTGACGCTGCAAAAGGCCATCGATTTAGCCCTGGACAGCAATCTAGACTTGGCTGTCGCAAGGCGGGAAATCGAGGCAACGCAAGGTCAGGTGATCCAGGGGCAAGCTCGCCCCAATCCCGAATTGGCGTACTCACTGGAAGACCAGAGGGCAGCGACCCGCACACAAAGTGTGCAGATCAATCTGCCCGTCGAAATGGGTGGCAAGCGCGCCGCCCGTATCACTACGGCAGAGCGAGGACGCGACATTGCGGTCGAAGAACTGAACTTGCGCCGCGTCGAAATTCGTGCCGCCGTGGTCGCTGCCTTCTTCGAGACTTTGGCGGAACAGGAACGCGCAGCATTGGCCGGGGCCAGTGTCGATCTGGCAAAACGCGCTACCGATGCTGTTGCCAAACGCGTGGCAGCTGGCAAGGTTTCGCCGGTCGAAGAAACCAAGGCACGGGTAGCCGAAGCAGGTGTGCGAGTCGAATTGGCACAGGCCCAGAGCGAGCAACGCAATGCTCGGGCACGCTTGGCCAGTTTGCTAGGGGCCAACCCACCGCGATTTACTCTCGTGTCGGGCAACGTGGAAGAGCTTCCGGCTGTCCCTTCGCTCGACAACGTCCAGCAGCGCCTGTCCACTTCGCCAACGCTGCGCCGTATGCAGCTGGAGGTTGAGCGCCGCAGGTCGTTGGTCGATGTAGAGCGCAGCAAACGGATACCCGACGTCACATTCAGCCTAGGGGTGAAACGCCCCACCGAACTGCAGCGCGATCAACTGCTGTTCGGTGTTTCCGTCCCCTTGCCGCTGTTTGATCGCAATCAGGGGAACTTGTTGGAAGCGTTGAAGCGCGAAGACAAGGCGCGGGACGAACTCCAAGCTTTGAACATACGAGTCAGCACGGACGTATTGCAAGCCCGCGAGCGGCTGGAATCCATTCGTAGGGAAGTCGACGTCTTGCAACAAGATGTTTTACCTGGGGCCAAAAGTGCCTACGACGCGGCCACCGTCGGATTTGAAAACGGCAAGTTCAACTTCTTGGAAGTGCTGGACGCACAGCGCACCTACTTTGCCGCCAAGTCTCAATACCTCAAAGCATTGGCTGAGGCGCATCGCACGGCTGCAGACATTGACCGCGTGCTCGGCGAATCTGGCGCAAATGCTACCCAGCCAGCGAATAAGGAATAAACATGAAAATCGATACCAACAAACTGAATGTCAGCAAGAAGCATCTGATCGCCATCGCCGTGATCGTTGCGACGGGCGTTGTACTGGGCAGCGCCATTCTCGGCGGCAAAGCAACCAAGACAGCCGAAGATGACGGCCACGGTCACGGCAGCCACGTTGAAGCCAAGGCACACAGTGATGGTGAGCATCACGGCAAGGAGAGTGGAGACAAACACGACCACGACAAGGGTCATGCGGACGGCGAACACCACGAGGCCCCGACCAAGGGGCCGCATGGAGGCAAGCTGTTCAAGGAGGGGGATTTCGGGCTGGAAGCGTTACTCGCTGAGGAAGGCGGTGAGCCTCGTTTGCGAGTCTGGTTGTATGACAAAGGCAAGCCTCTTCCCACCAGCGCTGCAAAGGTCAGCGCGACCATCACGCGTTTGACCGGAGAGAAACAGACACTCAATTTCGCGACTGAAAAAGACAGCCTGTTGAGCCGGGAGGTCGTGCCGGAGCCGCACGCGTTCGAGATCAACATCGTTGCCCAGACAGCCAACGAACCCTTCATGTTCGTTCTCAAACAAGAAGAGGGGAAAGTCGAACTCAGTGATGCGCAAATTAAAGCGGCATCTATTGGCATCGACACAGCAGGGGCTGCACGAATCAAGACAGCCCTGCTAATGCCGGGGGAAATTCGCTTGAACGAAGACCGGACATCGCACGTTGTCCCGCGCATTGCGGGTGTGGTCGAGAGCGTGCAGGCGAGCTTGGGACAAGCCGTCAAGAAGGGGCAGGTCCTGGCCGTCATTGCCAGCCCGGCTGCGTCTGAGCAGCGCAGCGAGTTGCAAACAGCGCAAAAGCGCCTGACCTTGGCCAGTACCACGTTTGAGCGTGAAAAGCGGCTCTGGGAGCAAAAGATTTCCGCAGAGCAGGACTACCTGCAAGCAGGGCAAGCGCTGCACGAGGCTGAAGTAGCTGTGGCCAACGCTCAACAGAAGCTCTCCGCTTTGGGCCTAGCCACCGTTTCTAAGGGGGGGCTTAACCGCTTTGAATTGCGTGCGCCCTTCGATGGCTTAGTGATTGAAAAGCATCTCAGCCTTGGCGAAGCCGTCAAGGAGGATGCTGCCGTGTTTACCGTCTCCGATCTGGGGCAGGTTTGGGCTGAAATCAACGTGCCAGCCAAGGACTTGCCGCTGGTCAGAGTCGGCGAAAAAGTGACCATCAAGGCCACTGCATTCGATGCCAGCGCTACTGGCGTTATCACCTTTGTTGGGTCGCTGATTGGCGAACAAACCCGTATGGCCAAAGCCCGAGTGGTCTTGTCCAACCCGAAAGGTGCTTGGCGTCCTGGGCTGTTTGTCAACGTGGAAGTGACCTCCTTAGAGGCTGACGTACCCGTGACAGTGGCCAGTGATGCCATTCAGACCGTTGGCGACAAGCCGGTCGTATTCCTGAAGGTGAATGGGGGATTCATCGCTCAGCCTGTGCAGTTGGGCCGCAGTGATGGCAAGCGTGTCGAGGTGTTGCAAGGGCTCAGAGCCGGGGCACCTTATGCGTCGGCAGGCAGTTTTGTCGTGAAGTCAGAGCTTGGCAAAGCCTCTGCCGAACACACCCATTGATACCGGAGCGACATACATGTTTGAAAAACTTATTCGCGCAGCCATTGAGCACCGATGGTTGGTGTTGCTGGCGGTCTTTGGTATGGCTGCCATCGGCGTGTTCAACTACCAAAAGTTACCTATCGATGCCGTCCCGGACATCACCAATGTCCAAGTGCAGATTAACACCCAAGCGCCGGGATATTCCCCTCTGGAAACCGAGCAGCGGGTGACTTACCCGATTGAAACCGTGATGGCGGGTCTTCCCAATCTGGAGCAGACCCGTTCCTTGTCTCGCTACGGGCTGTCGCAAGTGACTGTGATCTTCAAGGACGGCACCGACATCTACTTCGCGCGCCAGTTGGTCAATGAACGCATCCAGGAGGCCCGCGACAAACTGCCTCCCGGAATCACTCCTGCGATGGGGCCCATATCGACAGGCTTGGGTGAGATTTACCTCTGGACAGTCGAGGCCAAGGATGGTGCGAAAAAACCTGATGGCCAGCCCTACACGGCCACCGATCTGCGCGAGATTCAAGACTGGATCATCAAGCCACAGTTGCGCAATGTGCCCGGCGTGACGGAAATCAATTCGATTGGTGGTTTTGCAAAGGAATACCAAATCTCACCGATACCCGAGCGACTGGCCTCGTTGGGCGTCACCCTGCAGGACATTGTGACGGCTCTGGATCGCAACAACGGCAACGTGGGCGCAGGTTATATCGAAAAGCGAGGTGAGCAGTACCTAATTCGAGCCCCCGGGCAGGTTAAGACACTTGAGGACATCGGCAATGTCATCCTCAGCAGTGCGGGTGGCGTGCCGATTCGGGTGCGTGATGTTGCCGAGGTCGGCATCGGACGTGAACTTCGCACCGGTGCTGCTACTGACAACGGCCGTGAAGTGGTGCTGGGCACCGTCTTCATGCTCATCGGTCAAAACAGCCGAACGGTATCAACAGCCGTCGACAAGAAGATGATCGAGGTCAACCGCAGCCTGCCCGAGGGTGTACATGCGGTGACCGTCTACGACCGCACCGTCCTGGTGGATAAGGCCATCAACACGGTCAAAAAGAACTTGTTAGAAGGCGCGATCCTGGTGATCGTGATCCTGTTCTTGTTCCTCGGCAACATCCGCGCCGCCATCATCACGGCCACCGTGATTCCCTTATCGATGCTGTTCACCTTCACAGGAATGGTGAGCTACAAGGTCAGCGCTAATTTAATGAGCCTCGGCGCACTGGACTTCGGCATCATCATTGATGGTGCGGTGGTGATCGTCGAAAACTGTGTTCGCCGTCTTGCCCATGCGCAAGCTCACTACGGCAGGCCATTGACTCGGGCGGAACGTTTTCACGAGGTTTTCCTTGCATCCAAGGAATCACGTCGCCCGCTGCTATTTGGGCAGTTGATCATCATGGTGGTGTACTTGCCCATCTTTGCCCTGACCGGCGTCGAAGGAAAGATGTTTCATCCGATGGCGTTCACGGTGGTGGCGGCGCTTGTGGGAGCCATGATTTTGTCGGTGACCTTCATTCCGGCTGCGGTCGCACTGTTCATTGGCAACCGTGTCAGCGAAAAGGAAAACTTCTTGATGGTGCAAGCCAAGCGCTGGTACGGTCCCTTGCTAGATCGCGTGATGGCAGCCAAGGCTGTTGTGTTGGCTGCCGCAGCCGTGGCAGTGGTGTTGTGCGGTTTGATCGCAACGCGCATGGGCAGTGAGTTCGTGCCCAGCTTGAACGAAGGAGACTTCGCTATTCAGGCCTTGCGCATTCCTGGCACCAGTTTGTCGCAATCGGTGGCGATGCAGCAGCAACTGGAAGCAACGCTGAAAGCCAAATTTCCAGAGATCGACCGTGTCTTTGCGCGCACTGGAACGGCGGAAATTGCCTCCGACCCCATGCCGCCGAACATTTCTGATGGCTACATCATGCTCAAGCCAATGTCTGAGTGGCCCGAGCCGCGGAAGTCTCGTGACGAGTTGCTGGCCGCCGTGCAGGAGGTCGTGGGCAAGATACCGGGTAACAACTACGAGTTCTCCCAGCCGATCCAACTTCGATTCAACGAACTCATCTCGGGGGTGAGAAGCGACGTGGCGGTGAAGATCTTCGGGGACGACATGGACGTCTTGAACAAGACAGCCGAAGAGGTTTCGTCCAAGTTGCAAAAAATCCCTGGTGCGTCAGAAGTCAAGGTGGAGCAGACGACCGGATTACCGATGCTCACAGTCAACATTGATCGTCAGAAGTCCGCGCGCTACGGGCTAAACGTGGCTGATATTCAGGATGCAGTGGCCACGGCCATCGGGGGGCGTGAGGCCGGTACGTTGTTTGAAGGTGACCGTCGATTCGACATCCTTGTTCGTTTGCCAGAGTCCTTGCGCAACGACCTTGAGAGCATGAAACGTTTGCCGATTCCTTTGCCACGCGGTTCGGGCGGCGTCGAAGGACGAACCAATTTCATCCAACTGGCCGAAGTGGCTAGCTTCGAGCTGGCACCGGGGCCTAATCAGGTTAGCCGCGAGAACGGCAAGCGTCGCATTGTGGTGAGTGCAAACGTGCGTGGCCGTGATGTCGGTTCCTTTGTGGCCGACGCGGAAGCTGCTTTGGCGCAGGTCAAGATTCCCGCAGGCTACTGGACGAGCTGGGGTGGCACATTTGAAAACCTGCAGTCCGCGACACAGCGATTGCAAATCGTCGTCCCTGTGTCGTTGCTCCTGGTCTTCGTGTTGCTGTTTGCAATGTTCGGCAACGTCAAGGATGGCCTGCTGGTATTTACCGGCATTCCATTTGCGTTGACCGGCGGCATTTTGGCGCTGTGGCTGCGTGACATTCCAATGTCGATTTCCGCCGCAGTGGGTTTTATCGCCCTGTCAGGTGTTGCAGTGCTCAATGGCCTCGTGATGATTTCTTACATCCGCAGCTTGCGAGAAGAGGGAGCCCAATTGGACGCAGCCATCCGTGAGGGAGCGTTGACTCGTTTGCGCCCTGTATTGATGACAGCCTTGGTGGCATCGTTGGGCTTCATTCCAATGGCAATCGCCACGGGAACCGGCGCGGAGGTACAGCGTCCTTTGGCCACCGTGGTGATTGGCGGCATCCTGTCCTCCACATTGCTGACGCTGCTCGTGCTTCCGATTCTGTATCGGCTGGCCCATCGTCCGGACGAGGAATTGGAGGACGTCACTGCCGAACCGGTGCATCCGCAGGCTGCGGCTGCTTCGCAGAATTCATAAGCCAGTCTTTAGATCTGATTCTTAACCTGTACTTTTGAAAGGAAAACTCATGAAACTGATTTCGACCACCTTCGCTTTGATGTTGATGGCATCAGGCGTCGTATTTGCTGCGGACAAACATGACCATGGTCATGGAGACAAGCCTCTCCATGGAGGTTTGGTCACGGAAATCAAGGATATGGACTACGAGCTCGTGGCCAAGCCCGATGTGCTTCAGTTGTACGTGCGAGATCACGGGAAACCAGTTGATGTCAGCAGGGCAACAGCAAAAATCACTTTGCTCTCAGGTAGCGACAAGCAAGAGATTGATTTGAAACCATCGGGTGACAAGCTTGAAGAAAAAGGCAGTTTTAAAGTCGCGCCCGGTACGAAGGTTGTCGCGCAGGTGAATCTTGCAAGCAAGGCAGCGACGGCACGATTTGTTCTGAAGTGACGTAAGGGCGGAGAACGACCTTCTTGGCACTTCTTTGCATTGCCCTAGCGAGTGCGAATGTTTCGAAAAATTGTGATGAGATCCGTTGGTTGGCCTTAGCGGCCTTGTAAGGCGTTCTTGAAAGAGGAAAGATAAATGAGTATTTTTGACAGACTTTTCGGTGGTCATCAGGGTGGCGGCCACCATGGTGGGGCGCATCACGGTGATCGCCACGGCTATGGCGGTGGGTACGGAAGCGGCGGACCTCCAACCAGCGGAGGAGGCAACGCCGGCGTTGCATGCCCGAACTGCAAGGCGCTGAACGCGCTAGGGGCTCGTTTCTGCCAGCAGTGCGGAACTACGTTGGTTCCTTCTGCGTGCACGCAATGCGGAACGACCCTGCAAGCGTGGGCGAAGTTCTGTGCTCATTGCGGAAAGGCAGCGACTTGACGGAACCATCTTTGTAGGCGACAACTTTTCGGTGTCGCTTGCACTGACTTGGCCTGTGAAAGTTCCTGTCATGCATGATTTGATGAATTTGATGATCAAGTTAAGGAGCGTCTGCTTTAACCTCTTCGAGATGTGCTGATGCCACCAATTCGAATCGCTGCGCAGGTTCAGGCCGCTGGCTGCTGATGCACTTTTGACTACCGGATATTCACGCAGCCGTATGCCCCTTCAAGTTGCACTGGCCGCCGTCACATGCGGTGCCAAGCATCGATGTCCTCGAAATTGAAAAGTAGTAATGACGTATCCGAATCGCAAATCCTATTGGTATTCCGTGGCGTTCATCGTGCTTGCAATCGACCAAGCCACTAAGAGTCTCATTGATCTGACCACGCCGCTGGGCTGGTCACTTGAAGTGACACCGTTTTTCAATCTGGTCCATGTTCTGAACCCGGGCGCGGCTTTTAGCTTTCTGGCTGGCGCCGGAGGTTGGCAGCGCTGGTTCTTCCTTGCGATCGCACTGGGGGCTTCAATATGGTTGGCCTGGATGCTGAGCAAACCGGTGCGCCGTCTTGAGGCCTTGGCGTACAGCCTGATCTTAGGCGGTGCCGTCGGCAATGGCTTTGACCGCGTCGCACGCGGGCAGGTCGTCGACTATCTGGACTTTCACTTGCGTGGTACGCACTGGCCTGCGTTCAACATCGCCGACGTGGCGATCACGGGAGGAGTTGTTGCGCTAATAGCAGTTTCATTTCTTGAGGAACATCAGAAGTGACCTATCGCTTTCTTCACGGACATGCGACTGCTCAGGATTGCAGTTTCCGCTTGGTCAATACACAAGCAAGTCAAATTCTCTAGGAGAATAAAAACTCATTTTGAGTTGAGCTCCCGAACTTTAACCAAAGCATAAAGCGCGGGAATAACTGCCAGCGTCAGCACAGTTGAGGAAATCATTCCGCCCACCATCGGGGCCGCAATGCGGCTCATAACTTCAGAGCCCGTACCAGTACCCCACATGATGGGTAATAGGCCCGCCATGATGGCAACTACAGTCATCATCTTGGGGCGAACCCGCTCTACAGCACCTTCCATGACTGCTTGATATAGATCATTGGTATCAGGAATTTTTCCTTCAGAGATGCGTCTTTCCTTTATTTCCTCCCATGCATGATCCAAATAAATCAGCATCACCACTCCAGTCTCAGCAGCTACGCCAGCCAGTGCAATAAAGCCGACCGCAACGGCGACCGACAGGTTGTATCCAAGCAACCACATCAGCCAGACGCCTCCTACCAGCGCGAAGGGGACCGACAACATGACAATCAGTGTCTCGGTCAACCGCTTGAAATTCAGATACAGCAGCAAGAAGATGATCAGCAGCGTCACCGGAACCACCAGCTTCATCTTTTGTACAGCACGCTCCATCGACTCGAACTGACCGCTCCAGGTCACGTAGTAACCAGTAGGAAATTTGACCTGTTCGTTTACCGCCTTACGGGCATCCGCAACGTAACTGCCGATGTCACGTTCACGAATGTCGACGAAGATGTAGGCGGATAGCAGCGCGTTTTCAGTACGAATGCCTGGTGCACCTTTGGCCACCTCAACCCGAGCGACTTGTCCCAGAGGCACCATTGCGCCGTCCATGGTGGGCACAAGAACCTCCCGTGCGATTTGCTGCGGGTCCGAACGAAGTTCGCGAGGGTAACGGACAGTCACTCCAAAGCGTTCGCGTCCTTCAACGGTGGTGGTCACCATGTCTCCGCCAAGCGCGGTACCGATCACCTCTTGCAGGTCACCTACTGCCAGTCCATAGCGCGCCAGTTGTGTGCGATCTGGTTCGATGTTCAGGTAGAAGCCGCCAGTGATGCGTTCGGCAAATGCAGATGTGGTGCCTGGAACCTGCTTGACCACCGTTTCAATCTCACGGGCCAAACGTTCCATCTCGTTGAGATCCTTGCCGAACACTTTGATGCCAATCGGTGTACGAATGCCGGTGGACAGCATGTCGATGCGCGCTTTGATCGGCATAGTCCATGCGTTTGATACGCCCGGAAACTGCAACGCCTTGTCCATCTCGGAAATCAGTTTGTCGGTCGTCATGCCCTTGCGCCACTCCGAGACAGGCTTGAGGTTGATGACCGTTTCAAACATCTCTGTCGGTGCCGGGTCCGTGGCCGTGTTCGCCCGGCCAGCTTTGCCATACACCGAAGCCACCTCAGGGAAACTCTTGATGATCTTGTTCTGCGTCTGCAACAACTCTGCAGCCTTGGTGATCGACATACCTGGCAACGACGCGGGCATGTAAAGCAACGTGCCTTCATTGAGTGTCGGCATGAATTCGGAGCCGAGCTTGCTGGCTGGATACAGCGAAATTCCCAGCACGAAGAGCGCTACGCCAACAGTTAGCTTTTTCTTGTGCATCACGCCAGCGATGATGGGGCGATACACCCAGATCAAGAAACGATTCACCGGATTTTTGGCTTCCGGCATGATTCTTCCCCGGATGAACAGCATCATCAGAACTGGCACCAGCGTCACCGAAAGCATTGCCGCCCCCGCCATGGCGAAGGTTTTGGTGTAGGCCAGCGGTGAGAACAGGCGCCCCTCCTGCGACTCAAGCGTGAACACGGGCAAAAAGGACACGGTGATGATCAGAAGCGAGAAGAACAATGCTGGTCCCACCTCCTTGCACGCAGTGATCATGGCCTCGACCCGTTGCGCGTTATCATGATCTTCGGGTAAGCGTTCCAGATGCTTATGAGCGTTTTCAATCATCACGATGGCTGCATCAACCATGGCACCAATCGCGATGGCAATTCCTCCCAAGCTCATCAAATTCGAGTTCATGTCCAGCAGACGCATGGCAATGAAAGCGATCAACACCCCCACAGGCAGCATCAAAATTGCCACCAGAGCTGAGCGAACGTGCATCAAAAACACAACGCAGACCAAGGCAACGATCAGACTTTCCTCCAGCAGCGTTCGCTTGAGAGTGTCGATCGCGCGGTGAATCAAATCAGAGCGGTCATACACCGCTTGGATGCTGACCCCTTCCGGCAATCCTGCTGAGACTTCCGTGATCTTTTCCTTGAGGTTGTGGATCACCTCCAGGGCATTTTGACCGTAACGAGACATGGCGATGCCGGAGACGACCTCACCCTCACCGTTGAGTTCGGTGATACCGCGCCGCTCATCAGGAACCAATTCAACTCGTGCAATATCTCGCACTAGCACTGGCGTTCCCTTGTCGGATTTGACGACAAGATTCTCGATATCCGAAACGCCGCGCAGGTAGCCACGTCCCCGAACCATGTATTCAGTTTCGGCCATTTCGACCACACGGCCACCAACATCCCGGTTGGATTCCCGCACCACCTGAGACACTTTGGCCAGAGGAATGCCGTAGGCGCGCAGTTTCACAGGATCGACAGTGATCTGGTAGGTCTGGACAAACCCACCGATGGAAGCTACTTCGGCGACCCCATGTGCTTTTGTGAGTTGATACCGCAAGTACCAGTCTTGCAAGGTGCGCAGTTCAGCCAGGGTTTTGTCCTTGGCCAGCAAGGCATACTGGTAAACCCAGCCCACTCCAGTTGCATCAGGACCGATTTGTGGCGTCACCCCCTTGGGCATGCGACTGGACGCGAAGTTCAAATACTCTAGTACCCGTGAACGCGCCCAGTAAATATCTGTGCCATCTTCAAAAATGATGTAGACGAAGGATGCACCGAAAAATGAAAAGCCTCGAACGACTTTCGATTTCGGAACCGACAACATGGCCGTGGTCAGTGGATAAGTGACCTGGTCTTCAACCACCTGCGGGGCTTGTCCTGGGTACTCTGTGTAAACGATTACCTGAACATCAGACAGATCGGGTAGCGCGTCCAGTGGTGTCCTGATGACGGCGAATACCCCGCCAACGATGACAAACAAAGTAGCTAGTAGGACCAAAAATCGGTTTCGTCCTGACCAATCAATGATCTTTGCAAGCATGGTGTCCTCCAAAGATCAGTTGTGACCAGCGTGTGGATTGGCCGCACTTGCCGTGACAGGCTTGATGGCGGTGATGATCCATTCGCCCTGGCCGCGCTCAACGAACTCAAAGCTCAAAGACATTCCAGGCTTCAGACCAGAAAGCAGACTGCTGTTTGCAACCTTGAATTCCATGGTCATGGCAGGCCATTTAAGGGTGGATACCGGTCCGTGTGCGATCGTCAGCGAACCAATTTTGGTATCGATGTCCTCGATTTTTCCTTCTGCACGATGGCCCACGGATGCCGTGGTCTTGGATTCTGTCGATCCTCCTTTAGAAGCTGCCGCGCCGTGTCCCGAGTGTCCCAACCCCCCGATCGCAGCCTTGAGGTTGCTTTCGGCGTCAATTAAGAAGTTCGCAGCAACAACTACCATCTCGCCATCTCGCACACCCTCCAGAACCTCGATGCGATCATCGCTACGTGCGCCAAGCTTGACCTCCCTGGGATCGAAGCGTCCTTCCTGCGCTTGAACAAGAATGATTTGACGTGTCCCGCTATCGATCACGGCGGACGTGGGAACGGTTAGCACAGAACGCTTGGTGTCTACGGGCAGTTCGACCTGAGCAAACATGCCAGGCTTGAGAAGTCCCAGTGGATTCGACAACTCTACGCGAACCGGAACGGTTCGAGTCTCCGACTTGAGGGTCGGGTAAACATATGTAATTGCCCCCGAAAACTGCTTATCTGGATAGGCGTTGATCCGCACAGTGGCTTTGGCACCGGTTCGCACCTGACCGATGTCTTGCTCAAAGACATCGGCAATCACCCATACTGAGGCAAGATTGGTGACTTGATAAAGCATTTCACCTGGCATGAAGCGCATGCCCTGTACCGCCTTCTTCTCGGTCACGATGCCTGCCACTGGTGATCGCAGTGTCAATGTGCGACGGGGCCCGGTGGATTGAGTCAATGCCTTGACCTGTTCGTCCGAAATATCCCAGTTACGCAGTCGTGACAAGCTGGAATCTGCCAGTTCGCGCATGCCTCGCTGAGCCTCCTCATTCGCGCCCTTTAAGGCCTCAACACCTTGCGATGCAATGGCGTATTCGCGCTGAGCGGAGACCAATTCGGGACTGTACACATCGAAAAGCGGCTGACCTTTGCCTACAGTTTGACCTGTGGCATTGACATAGAGCCGTTCAACATAGCCCTCGAATTTGGGTGCGATGGTGTAGGTTTGGCGTTCATCCGGTTCGATCCGTCCTGCGGCACGGACAACTTTGTTCAATGTGCGCAGGCTTGCTGCCTCAACACGGACGCCCAGTTTTTGCACTTTCTCCGTGCTGATGCGAATGAGGTTTGGGCTGCCAGCGGTAGCTTCCTGCTCGCCCTCGTAAACAGGGATGTAATCCATGCCCATCGGATCTTTCTTGGGCGTCGGAGACGTGTCAGGTAATCCCATGGGATTGCGGTAGTAGAGAATCTTGCGCTCTGTGGATGAGCCATCGTTTAGCGCGCTTGACTTGGATTGTGTGTCTTGATGCGGGACGGATTGTTGTTTTCCAAACCAATATCCAGCACCTGCTGTCAAAGCGGCAACGATTAAAGTTGCAACGCCCATCTTCAAGCCCGTTGTCATAATTCTTCTCCTACGATGCGCTCAATTTCAGCGAGACGCATTTGTGCATTGATTCCTGCCTTGACTTGATTCAACTTGGCTTGACGGATTTGTCTTTGTGCATCTAGAAGGGTAGCGAAATCCACCTTCCCGGATTCATAGCCCGCAAGGGCCGAGCGAAAGGTCAGCTCTGACTGCGGCAAAAGATTCTCGGTGGTCAATGTAAGAGACCGACGCTCTGAATCAAACCCCGCTATGCTTTCATAAAGATCAGCCAAAATCTGACTGCTAACCAACTCACGACGGGAGCGTGATGCCGAAAGCATGGCCTCTGACTCCCGTTCCTGTGACCTACGAGCGTTTTGCTGTAATGGGATATTGATTTCAACCATCAACTCCCATTCTCGAACGGAGTTGCCATACTGAATGGGTGATGCACCCAATGTGAAATCAGGATATCGATTTCGATACGCAAGATCTCGTGATTTCTCTGCGGCTTTGATCTGCGCTTCTTCGACTCTTAACAGTGGATTATTCAATTTCGCGCGCTGTTCCAAGGAAGAGAAATTTACAACTGCTTGTGTTGGAAGCACTCGAATTTGAGTAGGTTTAGCCAAAGGTTCGTCAGCTTGTCGGCCAGTTAGAGCATTCATCCTGGCTTGCAATTGACGTCGTTCTGCCTCAATCCCGATCAATTCGCTTCGAATAGAAGTTTGTTCGACTTGAGAACGGATGACGTCCTGCTGGGCAGCCAGACCACTTGCATATCTAACCTGGGCAACCTTCTCCAATCGCACCATCAAGTCCAAAATTTCCTGTGTCAAGCGTTCGCTTTGATCCAAGTAATACAGTTGGGCATAAACAATTTTGATCTTCGACGCCAAATCCACCCATGTGCTCGCTGCGCGCACTTTGGCCGC
This sequence comes from Comamonadaceae bacterium, assembly GCA_027488735.1. Lineage (GTDB taxonomy): Bacteria > Pseudomonadota > Gammaproteobacteria > Burkholderiales > Burkholderiaceae_C > Limnohabitans. The sequence continues at coordinate 30,222 of JAIYBB010000011.1, forward strand.
ATCAGAAGCTGCTTCAGCTGCTTCACGTTTGAGCTCACGCTTCCCAAACCAAGGGACATCCTGCATGAGCAAATATCGCGTGCTTCCAACGCGATTCGGGGCGAGAGTAGGTGACTGTTCGCCCATGCGCGTGATATCTCGCCATTCCGTACGGAATTTGGGATCCGGTAGAGATCCTGCCGGTACAACTCGTTCGGACGCGGCATCAGCCTCATACTTCATACTCGCAAGTTCCGGATTTCTCTCTCTTGCGAGTTTCAATAGCCCTTCTATATTGGTGCCAATTGGGTGCTCTTGTCCGTAGCTGGTAGGAGTTAAGACAAGGATTAGACAAGCTGCAGCAATCGACGATTTAATGCTGATCATGATGTGCCTCGCCGAAGGGCTGTATTTAACTGATCAACTACTTCAGCCCAATCGGCATCATTGAGAATTTCTTCTTTCAACATAGTCGATTGGGCATTCGTCCAGAAGGGTGCGTCTTCTAAGCGAATGGAAGACTCAAGCGGACTATGTGTGTCTAAAAAACGTTTGATCCCATTGGCATCAGAGGGGAGGCCAAGTTGAAGGAAAAGTTCAGTAAAACGATGATGGTTTGAATTCATTGCAGTCTTCCTGTTTGCATCAGATATCTATGTCTAAGACCGAATTATTTGTGTAGGCACTTACGCAAAAGATACAGGTTGATTTTGCAAATGACCACCTGTTATGAAGATGATGAACTGATTACATTCCTGTAATCATTCAGATTGTTGTTTGAATTTAACAATAAGGTCCGCGTCAGTGACCTCGCCTCAAGCGAAGTGCGTTTCCGATCACTGATGCAGAGCTGAAGCTCATAGCTAACGCAGCAATCAAGGGAGAAAGTAGCCAGCCGGTCAAGGGGTACAGCACCCCCGCTGCAACAGGGATTCCAAGCGCGTTGTAAAGGAAAGCAAACATAAGGTTCTGCTTCATGTTGCTTACAGTGTCCTGGGAGAGCGTGCGAGCAACTGCGATACCGCGCAAATCACCTTTGACAAGGGTCACCTGGGCACTGTTCATGGCAACGTCAGTGCCTGTTCCCATGGCGATGCCGACATCGGCCTTGGCTAGTGCCGGTGCGTCATTGATGCCATCACCAGCCATCGCCACCATACGGCCTTGTTTTTGCAACTGATCCACGAGAGCCAGTTTGTCTGCGGGCTTGACTTCACCATGCACTTCGTCGATTCCAAGTCGTTCGCCAACTGAGCGGGCAGTGGTCAAACCGTCACCGGTCGCCATAACGATACGCAGACCGGCAGCCTTGAGTGTGGCCAGAGCCTCGGGCGTGCTTTCCTTGATCGGATCAGACACAGCCAACAGTCCTGCCAGTTGCCCATCAACGGCAAGATGCATCACGCTTGCTCCCTCTGATCGTAATGACTCCGCCTGTGACACCAGTGCATGTACAGCCACGCCAAGCTGCTCCATCAATGCCGTGTTGCCCAGAGCCAGTTGACGTTCTCCAACCTGACCTCGCACGCCAATTCCTGAACCCGACTCGAAGTTCTCAGGTTTGTCCAAGGACAGATGACGTTCGCGGGCCGCGCGCACGATGGCATCGGCCAGTGGGTGCTCGCTGCCTTGGTCCAGGCTGGCCGCAAGGCGCAGCACCTCTGTTTCGTCAAAGCCCGGGGCAGCCACCGCGCGATCAAACGCTGGTTTGCCCTCCGTCAGCGTGCCGGTTTTATCGATGATCAGGGTATCAATTTTCCTCAGATTCTCAATTGCAGCAGCATCGCGGAACAGAACGCCATGGGTGGCACCACGCCCGGTGGCGACCATGATGGACATCGGTGTGGCCAGGCCAAGCGCACAGGGGCAGGCGATGATCAGAACCGCCACTGCGTTAATCAGGGCATAAACCCAGCTGGGCTCGGGGCCGAACAGGCCCCACCCCAAAAAGGTGAGCAAGGCAACGGTGACAACGGCCATCACGAACCAGCCTGCCACGGTGTCAGCCATGCGTTGCATCGGCGCTTTGGAGCGTTGTGCTTGAGCCACCATTTGGACAATTTGCGACAACATAGTGGCCGAGCCGACTTTTTCAGACCGCATCACAAGAGCACCGTTGGTATTCAGCGTTGCGCCAATCACCTTGTCGCCCACCCGCTTAGACACAGGCACAGGTTCACCGGTCAGCATCGATTCATCGACCGCGCTGCTGCCCTCAGTCACCACCCCATCAACCGGAACCTTTTCGCCAGGGCGGATGCGCAGCAGGTCGCCCACATGCACATGAGTCAAAGGCACATCTTCCTCGGAACCATCAGGGCGCAGACGACGTGCGGTCTTGGGGGCTAGTCCAAGAAGCGATTTGATGGCCGCAGAGGTCTGAGAGCGAGCCTTGAGTTCAAGAACTTGACCTAAAAGGGTCAGTGAAATGATGACAGCCGTAGCCTCGAAATACACGGCAACTCGGCCCATCGAGATGAAGGAGTCTGGAAATACCTGCGGTGCCACAGTGGCAACCACGCTGTAAACAAAGGCAGCACCGGTGCCCAGGCCAATCAGCGTCCACATGTTAGGACTGCGGTTCACAACAGATTGCCAGCCTCGTGAGAAAAATGGCCATCCAGCCCACACGACGATTGGCAGCGAAAGAGCAAATTCGATCCAGCTTTGCACCGACATATCAAACCACCTCAGCCGGTGGCCAGCCATTGCCAAAAATGTCACCACGATGGTCAGTGGAAGCGTCCACCAAAAGCGTTTTTGAAAGTCACGCAACTCGGGGTTTTCATCTTCTTCTAACTCAGGCAAAAGCGGCTCGAGTGTCATGCCGCACTTGGGACAATTTCCTGCATGATCCTGCCGGATTTCAGGATGCATAGGGCAGGTATAGATTGTTCCTGCGGCAGCAGATGTCATTTGCGACTTTTCAGCGTTTCCGCTCATGTACAACATGGGGTTGACATCAAACTTCGTTTTGCATTTGGTCCCGCAAAAGAAAAATGTGCTTCCCATGTGTACAGATTGATACGCAGCCTGCCTGGTTACTGTCATTCCACAAACAGGATCTTTTAGGTCCGTGGTGTTGCTCTTACTAGATTTCTCAGAAGAAGACGCGTCGGGATGTTCTATTGGGTTGTGGTGAACGTGCCCGTGTTCGTGGGCGTGATGGTCGTGTTGGTTTTTATTCATAGTATTTTTTAGTTTTTAAAATTCAACATGACGGGTGCGTCAGGAAGTTCGTTTTCATGCTTTTCATGAGCGGAAAAATGGAGGCCGATCACATTCGCAATTGCCGCTATTCCTTTTAATGCACCTGTCTCGAACTCTGATCTGGAGAAATGGTCTTGCATGGTTTGACATATCGACCGCCAACATTCATCGCCAGCCTTGATATGAATTCCCCTGTCGGCAACGATCTCGACCGCACGATCAGCAAGCAGTACATAAACTAAGACACCATTGTTGTGTTCAGTGTCCCAAACTCTTAGCTGAGAAAACACCTCGATGGCGCGGTCGCGAGATGATTGGCCCTTGAGAAGACGAATGCCGTCTAAGCCACCTTCTATCGCCAAGCGAATCTCACCGCCATGCAAATGTTCACTGTTATGAATCGCTTTTGTGATGGCATCAAGGCTTTCACGTTTAAAAACACGGTGGACCTGCCAATCTGAGAACAGCAAATGTTGAAAGATACGTTTGATTGGCATAGTCACCACCTTCCCGATGCGCCGCCGCCGCCGAATCCGCCACCACCACCTCGAAATCCGCCGCCGCCCCATCCATGACGCCCACCCCCTGACATACCGCCTAATCCGTGAAGCACCGTAGACGCCCCGATCAGCGTGACGAACATAGCGGCAATGCCAGCGAAGATGGCGAGAAGCAGTGATCCGACAACCAACCAGGCAAGGCCAGTCACGACCATACCCGTGACGAGTGAACCGCCAACTCTTCCGAATGCACTGCGCAATACACTGCCGACACCTAAAGACACAATCAACAAGAAGGGGACAAGTTGACGAAGTCCTTGATCGGAATTTTTGGAGTGGCGTTGATGTTCTGGTAGTGGTTCACCATCGATTACAGAGATGATTTGTCCAACGCCCGATTGAAGTCCTTGGAAAAAATCGCCTCGCTTGAAATGGGGAACGATAACTTCACTGATGATTCGCTTACTGGTGATATCAGATAAGGCACCTTCTAGACCGTAGCCGACTTCGATACGTACAGTCCGATCATCTTTGGCCACCACCAAAATAACGCCATCATCCACCTTCTGCCGACCCAGCTTCCACTGTTTCTAATGGCAGAGATTTCACGAGCCTTGGCAAGATCGATTGATCATCGCCAAGACTCGTGAGACATCGTCCCCCAAAAGGAACGAAAGGCAGTACCTCAAACGGGGCATGCCTAAATGACAGGTCAGTTCTCGTGACCTTGGCGCAGCTGGAAGTCGAGACGCGCGCTTTCGATGCTGGTCATGACGATCTTCTGACCGTCAGCCGCCTCCAGGACTTGGCCTTTGGGGAGATGGACGGCGCGGTCGAACTTGTCGGCCACTGCCATCTTTCCGTCCTTGAAAACGAATACGGTGCCACCGTCCTTCAGGCGGTAGGTCTTGTCGACATTGCCTGCCAGCGAGTCGGTGGCAAAAGCGGTCGATGCCAGGGTACTGAGCACGACGGCAGCGAAGAGCGAAGTGATGCGGGTGTTCATATCAGGTCCTTTCTTGAATACAGGTGCTACGTTACTCAAAGCACCTTGTGCGAATGCACGTCCTGTATTCTGTCGAGCGGCTCTGACATGAAGATGTGCTGGTGATTACATTTGCGTCAGGTCTGCAGTTCCGCAATGCGCGTAAAGATGCTGCCGGTGTCCGCGCTTAATCTTTCTGATCAGTTGCTTCTTCGCAACTGATCAGCCCAGACGCGCGAGATAGCGAACGCTGTCTCCTCCGGATGGATCGATGAACAAGTAAGGGCGACCAGGTGCGTGCACCATCACGCACAACCGGCCATCCCAGTAATCGCCTCCCTTGCCTTTGAGCCAGTCGCGAGACTTGCCAAGGTTCAATTTGAAGCCATCAAATTCTTCGGGATCCATCTCCCGGATCTCGGTCACGTAGACCGCCTCGACGCCGCAAGCGGCAATGTCGGAGATGTCTGTAGGCTTGCGGCCAAAGGGCAGCGGGATGCTGAGCTTTTGGACCTGCAATTCGCGGCCATCGAAGTTGATGGTCGTGGGCATGGATTCGATGGTGATAGTGATGGGGTTCATGAGGTCCTCAAACGGTTGTGGTGGTGATTCGGTAGACGCGGTCTGTGCCGGTCTGCTTCTCTGAGGTGATTTCTAGCCCCAGCTTCTTTTTGAGTGCGCCTGCCATCGCACCGCGCACGGTGTGAACCTGCCAGCCTGTTGCCTCGGTCATCTGCGGCAGCGTGGCGCCCTCGGCGCGGCTGAGTAGCCCGATCAGCACGGCTTGCTTGGTGCCTTCGCGTGTTGTGCGTGGTGGCTGAGTGGTGATGCCAATCTCTTGCAACCCTGTGGCTGTGGCCACGTACACCTCGGGCTCTGAAGCGCTGGCCTCAATCAGCTGTGCGTTGCGCATGGTGTACTGAACTTCTGGTTCCTCGGGCGCGTGTTCGACCGGGTGCGTTCGTGAGCGAAGTGCCGAAAACGGCCATCGAGCTGGCCAAGCGCTTCGAGGGATTCCATCGCGTGCCGAAGGTCGATCCTAGACGCGCACACCCGTACATCTGCCCCGCAGGGTACTGGACGATTGGCTATGGCCATCTGTGCGAGCCGACGCACCTGCCGATCACCGAGACCGAAGCCGAGGTCTATCTGGCGCACGACCTGCAAACGGCGCTCGCCGCGACGCTGCGCTACTGCCCGGTGCTCGCCGCCGAACCCGAAGGGCGACTTTCGGCCATCGTTGACTTCACTTTTAACCTTGGGGCGGGACGTTTGCAAACGTCGACCCTGCGACGTCGGGTGAACCAGAGGGACTGGACCGCCGCCAGTACGGAGCTGCGGCGCTGGGTTTACGGAGGAGGCCGAGTCTTGCCAGGTCTGGTTAATCGCAGAGAGGCCGAGGCTGCTTGGCTTCTTCTCAACGGTCAATCCAAAAAATGTGTGAAAAACATCACTCGTCTGAGTGTGGAAAAACCATGGAAAAGCACGTGACGCCTTGCGCAGAAGTGACACTGATCAGGCCGCCATGCGCCTCGACAATGGCTTTGGTGATGGCCAAGCCGAGCCCAGCACCATCGGAGGTCGGATGAGCACGCGCGGGGTCGGCGCGGTAGAAGCGGTCAAACAGTCGCGGTAGCACCTGGGGATCGATGTCTTCGCCATCGTTATCCACAGAAACCTCGGTGCCGGCTGGCCGCTCAGCCACCATGATCCGGACGTGGCCACCTGCCGGGGCATGGCGTAGCGCATTCGACAGCAGGTTGCTCAACGCGCGGCGGAACATCAGGCGATCCCCCTCGATGCTGCCGTTGCCCTGCACCGTGAGGCGGATGTCTTTGTCGTCCGCCACCGCCTCGTAGAAGTCGAGCAAAGCCCGGGCTTCATCGGCCGCCATGAAGCGTTCCTTGTGCGGCAGATCCACACCCCGTTCGGTTTTAGCCAAAAACAGCATGTCAGCCACCATGCGGGCCAGGCGCTGCAACTCCTCAGCATTGGAGGCCAGGATGTCACGGTAGGCGGCGTTCTCGCGCGGGGTCGCCAGGGTCACCTGGGTCTGCGTCAGCATGTTGCTGATCGGGGTGCGCAACTCATGGGCCAAATCCGAAGCAAACTCCGACAAGCGACGAAAGTCGTCCTGCAGACGCTCCAGCATCTGATTGAGTGTCTGAGCCAGATCGGCCATTTCCGCAGGGACGGCCTGCACCGGCATGCACGCCTGCAAGCGTTGCGCCGTCACTGCAGCCGCATGCGCTTTGATCGCGCGCAGGGGGGCCAGACCGTAGTAGACGGCGGCCCATCCGAGCAGCCCGCTGGCCAGAATGGCGGCCAGGGCATACACCGCAAAGGTGCGCCGCAGATCATCCAGAAAATGCCGATGGTGAATCGTATCCATGGCCAGTGTGATCACCAGTGGGGACTCGGGCGCGTACTGCGCCTGGGCACGGAACTGCTGGGTGCGGTATTGCTGCTGTCCGTGCTGCTCCCTCGTCAAGGTATGAAGGAGCGTTTCGTGCTCAGGCAACAGCCAGCGATCCGGTTCCGGAAAGCCCTCGGTCTGAAACAGGGCCTGGCCTGTCGGAGTGGTCACCCGTGCGAACAGCCCGTGATGATGGTTGAGCGCTTCGGAGAGCCGCCAACGCAGGTCCTCGGCAGAATTGGCGCTGGCCAGGATGTCGTCGATGAGGTGTCGCTTGTCTTGCAGTACGCTGCGATCTAGCTCGATGAAATGACGGTCCGCCGCCGTCATGAACAGCCCGCCCAATCCCAGCACCACACTGGCGGCCACCAGGGTGAAGAACAGGGTCAGACGGCGGATCAGCGAAAGGCGGCGCAACATTCAAGGCTCCTGCGGCACTTCCAGCACGTAGCCCATACCTCGCACTGTCTGGATTAATTTAACGGGCTGCCCGTCGTCAACCTTCAGTCGCAGTCGGCGCATGGCCACCTCGATGACATTGGTGTCCGAATCGAAATTCATGTCCCACACCTGCGAGGCAATCAATGAGCGCGGCAGCACTTCGCCTTGACGGCGCATCAGCAATTCCAGCAAACCGAACTCCTTGGCCGTCAGGTCAATGCGCTTTCCGCCTCGCGTGACGCGGCGGCGCAGCAAGTCCAGCTCCAGATCGGCCACGCGCAGGACATTGCTGTCCAGTCCGCCGCCTCGTCCACGCCGCAGGATGGTGCGCACGCGGGCCAACAGCTCGGCAAAAGAAAACGGTTTGACTAGGTAATCGTCGGCTCCCAACTCCAGCCCCTTCACACGGTCTTCCACCTGATCGCGGGCGGTCAGAAACAGCACCGGCATTTCCAGCCCGCGCCGCCGCAGTGATGCCAGCACCTGCCAGCCATCCAGTTCCGGCAGCATCACGTCCAGGATCACTAGGTCGTATTCGCCATGCAACGCCAGGTGCAGCCCGTCACTGCCAGTGGCCGCCAAATCCGCGACAAAACCGGCTTCATTCAACCCTTGGCGCAGGTATTCGCCGGTTTTCGGTTCGTCTTCAACGATCAATATTTTCACGGGCCTGCTCCATCTATTTCTACCGGTTAGTCTGACAGAATTTTGTCTTTATGGCAGCAAGATGACATAAATGTCATCTTGGAATCACCCTCCTGACAGGGGTGGTGGCCCAAACTCTTCTCATGTTTCAACAAATTGAAAGGAGCCTGCGGTGATGCCAAACCCTTCGTCCCTGTCCAGAAGTCTGTTGCCGTGGCTCTGCGTGCTGGCTACCGGTGCCGCACTGGCCGCGCCAGTGGAAAAAATTCAGGCCAATCCATTGCCGACCAAGTTGCAGTACGCCTCTGCATTGGCGAGTTATCAGGGCTACACCGATCAGGCGGTGCAGTCCTGGCGTGAGGCCAATGACCGGGTTGGCCGGATTGGCGGCTGGCGCGCCTACGCCAAGGAAGCCGCAACTGGACAGCCAGCGCCCGATACGCCACCGGCGGCCAATCCGCATGCCGGTCACCATGAGGGAGGCAAGCAATGAAGCGCTTGCTCTCATCTCATCGCGCCAAGCTGGCGGTGTCCGTGGTTGCTATCGGGGTTTTGTCTGGCTGTGCCAGCGTCAGCCTTGAGCAGAACGTGAACCGCGTCAATACCGAGACCACCGGCTTCACTGACGGGCAATTGAGCTTGGCCCAAAGCAATCAGGAACGTGAGCAACGCGCACAGCTCGCTGCCCAATTGCTGGCAAAACCCCTTGGGCAGAAAGAAGCTGTGCAGCTCGCATTGACCAACAGCCACGCCTTGCAAGCCCTGCTGGCGCAAGGTTGGGCGGAGTCCGCCGACGCGGCACAAGTCGGGCGCATTGCTAACCCCATCTTCAGTTTTGAGCGCATGGTGGTTGGTGATGAGCTGGAGTTGGCGCGCTCGCTCTCGTTTGGTCTGCTAGATATCTTGACCTTGCCTGCCCGCACTGGCATCGCCGAGCGCCGCATCGAGCAGGCGCAATTGCGTCTTTCTGCTGAGGTGGTGGATCGTGTGACGCAGGTACGCCAAGCCTGGGTGCGCGCTGTGGCGGCTCAGCAGGCCCTGAGCTACGCGCGACAGGTGTTTGAAAGCGCCGAGGCCGGTGCCGAACTCGCGCGGCGCATGCAGTCGGTAGGCAACTTCAATCGCATCAGTCGTGCCCGTGAGCAATCTTTCTATGCCGATGCCGCTACCCGCCTGGCGACTACCCAACACCAAGCGACCGCGAGCCGGGAGGAACTGATTCGTTTGCTGGGGCTTGATGAGGCGCAGGGGCAACAACTCCAACTGCCCGAACGTCTGCCCGATTTGCCCAAAGCGCCGCTCGAACCAAATACGGTCGGCGCATTGGCGACGAATGGTCGTCTGGACATTCGTTTGGCGCAAAGCGCACTGGCTGGCGCGGGCAAGGCACAAGGCTTGAACATCATCACCAGCTTCACCGACATCGAACTGACCGCGCGGCGCAATACGGTATTTGACAACGCAGCAGGAACCCGAACCGAACCGCGCGGATTCGAGGTGGCGGTTCGCTTACCAATTTTCGACTGGGGCGGCATGCAGCGCGATGCGTGGAATGCCCGCACGCTCGCGGCGGCCAATCAACTGGAGGCCACGGTGCGCGCGGCGGGCTCGCACTTGCGCGAGAGTTATTCGGCCTATCGCACATCATTTGATGTGGCCAAGCATTACCGGGATGAAGTGCTGCCCGTGCGCCGTGTGATCTCCGATGAAAACCAACTTCGCTACAACGGCATGCTGATTGGTGTCTTTGAGCTGATGGCCGATGCTCGTGATCAAGTCGGCACCGTGACCGCCGCCATCGCTGCGCAGCAGCAGTACTGGCTGGCGGACGCAGCCTTGCAGGCATCGTTGATCGGCCGCCCCACCACGACCTCCCTGTCCGTGATGACCAGCGCGCCTAGCGCTGGCGCGGCTGGACATTGAACACGAGAGTAAAGCAATGACATCCAGAAGAGATTTTTTCCGATTGGCCAGTATCGCTGGTGGTGCAGTTGCAGCCAGTGCTGTGAGCCGCGTGGCACTTGCAGCCTTGCCAGAGCCCGTCATTCAAACCAGCCCTGACACCATGCCGCCACTGGTGCCCAATACTGGGCGCTCATACAACCCGGTGGTGACACTCAACGGTTGGACTTTGCCCTGGCGTATGAACAACGGCGTAAAAGAGTTTCACTTGGTGGCCGAGCCAGTGGTGCGCGAGATGGCCCCAGGCTTCAAGGCCCACCTGTGGGGCTACAACGGGCAAAGCCCAGGCCCCACCATCGAAGTGGTCGAGGGCGACCGCGTGCGGATCTTTGTGACGAACAAGCTCCCTGAGCACACCAGCATTCACTGGCATGGACAACGTTTGCCCAATGGTATGGATGGAGTTGCTGGACTGAATCAACCCGCCATTCAACCAGGTAAAACTTTTGTGTATGAATTTGTCGCGCGTCGTCCCGGCACCTTCATGTATCACCCACACGCGGATGAAATGACGCAGATGGCCATGGGCATGATGGGCTTCTGGATCACGCACCCCAAGGCCAAGCATCCGCTGATCGATGAAGTGAACCGGGATTTTTGTTTCCTACTCAACGCCTACGACATCGACCCTGGGAGCTACACGCCCAAGATCATGACGATGCTGGACTTCAACCTGTGGAGCTGGAACAGCCGAATCTTTCCCGGCATCGATTCATTGAATGTGCGGTTGAACGACAAGGTTCGCATTCGTATCGGCAACCTGACGATGACCAACCACCCGATCCACCTGCACGGGCACGAGTTTCTCGTCACTGGCACAGATGGCGGGCCAACTCCCAAGAGCACTCGCTGGTACGAGGTCACCACCGATGTCGCGGTCGGCCAAATGCGGCAGATCGAATTTCTCGCCGACGAGGAAGGCGACTGGGCCTTCCATTGCCACAAGAGTCACCACACCATGAATGCCATGGGTCACAATGTGCCCACGCTCATCGGTGTTGATCATCGAGGGATCGCCAAGAAGATCAATTCCTTGATTCCAGACTACATGGTGATGGGCGAGCGCGGCATGGCCGACATGACCGAGATGGAAATGCCCATTCCTGACAACACCGCGCCCATGATGACCGGCGAAGGCCCGTTCGGCTCGGTCGAGATGGGCGGCATGTTCAGCGTGCTCAAGGTACGCCGCGACCAAAAGCCCGGTGATTACAGCAATCCGGGCTGGTTCAAGCACCCGGAAGGCTCGGTTGCGCACGAATACACCGGGCCACTGGCCAAACCCGCCCGCTTCAAGTCGGAAGGCGGGCAATCCATGCCACGCGCCGAGAAGCCGCTCACCCCAACGGAAGTAAAAGTGCGCAAGCCAAGCGGCGGCGGCCACGACAACCACTGATCCTTTTCATTCAACCCAGGAGAAATCGCAATGACCCAGATGACCCGAACCCTTCGTCCCTTAACCTTGATCGCCGCGCTGGCGTTGTCCAGTGCTGCTTTTGCAGGTGGTACCCATGCGGGTGGCCACGGACACGACAGTGATGAGACTGCGATTGGAAAGCCCGGCGTGGCCAGCAAGGCCAGCCGAACCGTCACCATCGAGATGACGGACAACATGCGCTACACGCCAGCCGACATTCAAGTCAAGCAGGGCGAGACGGTGCGCTTCATCGTCAAAAACAAAGGCCAGGTCAAACATGAATTGAGTTTGGGCACCCAGCAGGAATTACTGGAACACCTTGAGCAGATGCGCAAGTTTCCAGACATGGAACACGATGAACCCAGCAAAGTCACGCTGGCTCCTGGAAAGCAGGGGGAAATCGTCTGGCAGTTCACAAAAGCAGGTGCCGTGAATTTTGCCTGCCTGATGCCAGGTCATTACGAGGCCGGCATGAAGGGTCAGGTCAAGGTCAACAAGAAATAGTTTGAGCGATTGACGAGGAGCGCCACATGTCCCGACAGTACTCGATTGTTCTCACCGCCCGGCGCGCCTGCATCGCGGGTATCGCCGTGCTGGCACTGGCCCCTTTGAGCATGACCGCTTACGCCGCACCGGCAACTTTGCAGGTCTGGAAAGACCCCAATTGCGGCTGCTGCAAAGACTGGATTGCGCACCTCGAAAAGAATGGTTTTGCTGCCACTGTGATTGATCAAGGCAACAACGCCGCACGCGCACGCCTTGGTATGCCGCAGAAATTTGGCTCTTGCCACACGGCATTGATCCAGGGCTATGTGATCGAGGGCCACGTGCCCGCTGCGGACATCCAACGCCTACTCAAAGAAAAACCCAAAGCCTTGGGACTGTCAGTGCCAGGCATGCCGGTTGGGTCGCCAGGCATGGACGGTCCATCCTATGACAACCGACGCGATGCGTATCAGGTGCTGCTAATCCAGCGCGACGGCAGCACCACTGTTTTCAACACCTACCCACGAGGATAACCATGAACATCATCCAGAAAATCACCACCGTTTCCGCCTTGGCCTTGGGCATCGCGCTGCCTGTGAGCAGCATGGCACAGACCACCATGGATCACAGCAAGATGGATATGTCGCAGCCCGCTGCGTCGATGACCGAAGGCGAAGTCAAGAAAATAGACCTTGAGGCTGGCAAAGTCACCATCAAACACGGCCCCATTAAGCACATGGACATGCCCGGCATGACCATGGTGTTTACAGCCAAAGACAAAGCGTTACTCGCCAATGTGAAGCCTGGTGATAAGGTCGAATTCATGGTCATCAATGAAGGGGGGAAAATGATCGTTACTGATCTCAAGGGCGCTCGTTAAGAATTTTTTGGTTTGGTAGCTACGCCAGCAGTCTTAGTGGTCCTAGATTCGTTGGCTGACTTGGTCAGAATAGAAGGCCGGAACGGCAGTATTTGATTGGCATCGGTGATCTCCATACAGCAAAACGTATGGAGATCGAACGTGCGCGAAATTAGTGGCTGTTCCGTCGCCGTGGATGTTGTGCTCAGCGCAAGGCGTTGAGCATTTTTTCGGCTTCTGGCCAGGGCAACCGGCGCTTACCAAGCTTCATTCTGTCAAGCGCCTTGAAGGCGTCGTCGACCGTCAGCAACTGGTTTTCAATCATGGCGCACAACAGCCCAATGGTGCCCATGACGTTGACCTGCTCCTTGTTGGCGACAATTCGCAAATTGGTGTCACCCGTCAGCAGGGTGCAGACCTCTTGCTTCGCAAGTGCCAGAGCTAAGTAGTCGTTGTGACTGGGCTTGGGACCGTTTTTCGCTGGAAGCAGATGATTGTGCTGGGCTGGCAACTGCTGGGCATACGCCACGAAGTCGCCGCTGACCTCCATGATTTGTAGGCCCAGGTTTTCAAGTCCTGGGCTGCCCGGTTCAATTTCTTCGTAATACAGCAGGTCAGGGATGCCGAACTGCATGGGAAGCTGAAAGAGCGTGCCCATCAACGCCCCGGCTTCCATGTCGATCAAAATATTGGCATCACTGATGAGCAACCGCATCCGATGACTCCAACTGACGTTCTTTGTGGAAGCGCATCATCGGGATGCCCAGCAGTTCCGCTGCTTTGGCTTCAGAGATGTATTGCTCTGCCAGAGCGCGGTATACCAACTGATCGAAGAGTCGGGGGTGTTCCTGAGGTAATGGATTTCCGGGTTCGTTCTTGCGCCAGCCCTTGGCCGAAAAGCGTTTGAACATCATGAGATGTGCAGCATCGGTGATCACGCCACACTGCTTGGCTCGTTGCAGCCATCCAGACATCGATAGGCCGAACTCATGCTTGAGCACATAGAGCTCCTGCCACTCCAGCGCGTGGCGCTGCTGCCCAAGCAATTGATGCACGGCCACGCGTGGTGCCAAGAAGGCCCCCGCGAACCGGTCGCAGGCCTTTTCCTCATCAAGGCCAACAGCCAGCCGTCCCTCAAGCAGCAAATGCCCCAGTTCGTGAGCCAGCGTAAACCGCTGCCGATCGCCTGGCCACCGTTTTGAGACGGCCACGATCGGGAATTCCCGACCATCGTCGGTGCGGGCTTTGGCGGTCAGGCCAGAGAACCCTGGTTGTTCTTCATCAACGACAATGACCAGCAGACCAAGACCTTCAAGGGTGTCTGTGAGGTCTCCAATGGGGTTCATTCCCAACTGCCAAGCGTTGCGGGCCTGGTCGGCAAGTGCTTCGATCTCATCCAGCGCCTGGATGTGTTCAGGGAGTCCGACCGGAGGGGCGAACACCAATAGAGGTAATTCTGGAAAAGCCCCGAGAAGTTCCACACGCTTCTCCACCAACTCCACGACCTTGATCTTTAGTGCATCCTGTGCCGTCTTGCCAAAGGCCGCCGTTTTACGGAACTCTGGCTCAAGCAGTTCGACGGAGTGGGTGCGAAAGAAGTATTCGGTGCGGACGTCGCAGGCACGCGCCAGCTTGAGGAGTTGAGAGGAAGAAGGCGTTAGCAACCCCTTCTCGTACTTCTGGATCGCTGTGTGCGAGACACCGACTTTTTCACCCAAAGCACCCAGGGTCAGACCAGCAGCCAATCGTGCTTGCCGAATGCGATCTGCGATCATGATACCTCCTAGGGTTTGGTTTAAAAGATCTGGAAGTCTACCAAATTTTTAAACCCCTGGGTAGTCTTTGCCTTGGTGCGCGACAGATGGCGCTATATGCTTGCCAGGACTGCTGGCCTTCAGTGGCCGACACGCGTGGTGGCAGGAATTTCTCCTAACCAGCGAGGAAGTTAGAGCAAAACCTTGGAAGCGCCCCGATTTCCTCATTCGGGGGGTGTTTTCAGGACAACAAGCCTCACACCTTCGGGATGAGTGTTTGCGGTGCTGCTATACTCCACCACCAGTTTTTTACATGCTCGAATCGTTGTTCCGTGCATGCTGACTACCCCACAGCATGGCGGTAGCGTCTTTGATTTACTTACATGTTATACTTTTGTTTAAAGATATTTTACAAACATATTTATTTATTGCTAGGTTGTATATCGAGTAAAAATAATGATTTACAGTGAAAACTTATATGTTATGTTTTTTTTGGTGTTTAAAGTTACTTATCAAGAATAAATGAAAATTACCATTGTTGGAACTGGTTATGTGGGTCTTTCAAACGGCGTACTTTTGGCGCAGCACAATGATGTGATCTGTCTAGATATCCTCCCAGAAAAAGTTGAGATGATAAATCGGAAGGAATCACCGATCGAGGATGCAGAAATTGAGGATTTCCTGAAGAACAAATCCTTGAATATACGAGCGACGCTTGACAAGCAAGAGGCTTACGTTGGGGCAGACTACGTCATCATCGCGACACCCACCGACTACGACACCAAGACCAACTATTTCAATACACAGTCGATAGAGGCGGTGATCCGCGACATCAAACTTATAAATCCACGAGCAGTGATGGTCATAAAATCAACCGTACCTGTGGGATATACCGCAAAGACTAGAAATTTGTTGAATGTCGACAATCTCATTTTCTCCCCGGAGTTTTTACGTGAAGGCAAAGCACTTCACGACAATTTATTTCCGTCAAGAATAGTGGTTGGTGAGAAATCAGAAAGGGCAAAAATTTTTGCCGATTTGCTCCTAAAAGCCGCAATTAAAAAAGAAATACCCGTCTTGTTTACGCAAAGCACTGAAGCTGAAGCAATCAAACTTTTCGCTAATACTTACTTGGCCATGCGAGTGGCCTATTTCAATGAACTTGATACATACGCTGCAACATTAGACCTTGACACACGTCAGATAATTGATGGGGTTAGTTTAGACTCAAGAATCGGTTCTCACTACAATAATCCAAGTTTTGGATATGGCGGCTATTGCTTGCCAAAAGACACCAAGCAGCTACTCGCTAATTACAAAGAAGTACCGCAAAACCTTATTCACGCCATCGTTGAGGCCAACACCACGCGCAAGGACTTTATTGCTAATGAGGTGGCTCGTTTATGCCAATCAGAAAATGCCACAAAAATACCAGTAGTAGGTATTTATCGTTTGGTAATGAAGCAAGGTAGCGATAATTTTCGTGCTTCAGCCATTCAGGGAGTAATGAAGCGCATCAAAGCAAAAGGTATAGAGGTCATCGTTTTCGAGCCCGCCATAAAAGAGCGAACATATTTTTATTCGCGAGTTGTGAATGATTTGCAATCATTTAAGCAAGAATCCGACATCATCTTAGCTAATAGACAGTCTTCTAACTTGAATGATGTATCGGCAAAAATATACACACGAGATCTTTTTGGGCAAGATTAGATTAGTTCAACCCGTCATTTTGTGTGGAGGCTCCGGCACACGTCTTTGGCCACTGTCGCGTACAGGTTTCCCCAAACAATTTCTGTCGCTCACTGGCAAAGAAAGCTTGTTCCAACAAGCAGCACTCAGGCTATCTGAGCTGGGCGACTCAGGTATCGATGTGGCAAAACCCATCATTGTCACGGGTGAAGAGCACAGATTTCTGGCGGCAGAGCAATTGCGAGAAATCGGCATTGACATTGGTGCTGCTTTGCTGGAGCCTGCCGGGCGCAACACGGCGCCCGCCTTGACGCTGGCGGCTTTGGCGGCACAACAAGGTGGTGAAGACCCGGTACTCGTGGTCACGCCAGCAGACCAAACTGTGACGGATGCAAAGGCCTTCAACGATGCCATGCGTGAAGCTATTCGACAGGCCAATGATGGCGCGATCGTGATACTGGGCATCAAACCAAGCGCGCCTGAAACTGGCTATGGTTATGTACAAGCCCATGTGAATTCTGGGCAAGCTTTCATGGAGGTAATGCGCTTTGTTGAAAAGCCCACCGCAGAAATCGCACAACAATACCTTGACGAAGGCGGTTACTACTGGAATGCAGGCATGTTCGTGCTTCGCGCCTCGGTGTGGATAAAGGCATTGCAAAGCTTTAGACCAGATATTTTGCAAGCCACCACGCAGTCTTGGAACAAGCGTATTGCGGATGCAAATCTTGCTACCCAATTTGTGCGCCCGGGCAAAGAAGAGTTTTTGGCCATTCCGCCCGAATCGATAGACTATGCCGTCATGGAGCCGAGCACAAACAGCGCCTTCACCGTAGGCATGGTTCCACTGGACGCAGGATGGAGCGATTTGGGTGCATGGGAAGCGGTATGGGATGCCATGGCCAAGGACCAGTACGGCAATGCCAGCCATGGCGACGTGCTGACCACCGATAGCAACAACACATTGGTCCATGCCTCTCATCGTTTAGTGACGCTTGTGGGTGTGCGCGATTTGATAGTTGTAGAAACTTCAGACGCAGTGTTGGTGGCAGATAAGAAAAGCAGTCAAGATGTCAAGCACATCGTCAAACAGCTGCAAAACACGCAGCGTGATGAATACATCATGCATCGCAAGGTTCATCGCCCATGGGGTTGGTACGACAGCGTGGATGAAGGCGATCGTTTCAAGGTCAAGCGCATCCAGGTCAAGCCGGGAGCGAGTCTGAGCTTGCAACAGCACCAATACAGAGCAGAACACTGGATTGTGGTGAAAGGCACGGCTGAAATCATCAATGGCGACAAGCAGTTCACGCTGCAAGAAAATCAATCCACGTACATCGCTTTAGGCGAAGTTCACAGGCTCACCAACCCCGGCACAGTGCCACTGGAAATTATCGAAGTTCAATCGGGTGGGTATTTGGGTGAGGATGATATTGTTCGTCTAATGGATAACTATGGACGAATTTATAATAGAGAATATTAAAATGATTAAAATGGCAGATAACAAAAGAAAAATAGCATTAATAACTGGAATTACTGGACAGGATGGGGCATACCTCGCCGAGTTCTTGCTTAATAAGGGATATGAAGTGCATGGTATAAAAAGACGAGCTTCACTTTTTAATACCTCAAGGATAGACCATTTATATGAAGATCCACATAATATAAATGTACGAATGTTCTTGCATCATGGGGATATGACCGATTCTAGTAGTTTGATCCATATTATTAAAAAAGTATGTCCCGATGAAATTTATAATTTAGCAGCTCAAAGTCATGTAGCGGTCTCGTTCGAAGAGCCTGAGTACACAGCTAATTCTGATGCTTTAGGTTCACTTCGAATACTTGAGGCAATTCGAATTTTGGGTTTTACCAAAAAAACTCGCTTTTATCAAGCTTCAACATCAGAACTATACGGACTTGTGCAAGAAACTCCTCAAAAGGAAACCACACCCTTTTATCCCCGAAGTCCTTATGCAGTTGCCAAACTTTATGCGTATTGGATAACAGTAAATTATCGTGAAGCATATGGTATTTACGCATGCAACGGGATTCTTTTTAACCATGAGAGCCCAGTCAGAGGAGAAAATTTTGTTACCAGAAAAATAACCCGTGCATTAGCTAGAATTAAATTAAATCTTCAAGATAGCGTTTACTTAGGAAATCTTGATGCTAAGCGTGATTGGGGGCATGCACGAGACTACGTCGAGATGCAATGGCTAATGCTTCAACAAGAAAACCCTGAAGATTTTGTTATAGCAACTGGTGTTCAGTATAGTGTTAAAGAATTTATTAATGCTGTTGGAAACGAGATAGGAATAGAAATTAAGTGGTCTGGAAACGGGGTTGATCAAATTGGGACAGACATAAATGGAAAGGTAATTATCCGAATTGACCCGAGGTATTTCAGACCAACGGAAGTTGAAACTTTGCTTGGTGACGCAACAAAGGCTAAACAAAAACTAGGATGGGAACCAAAGACTACATTTAAACAATTAGTAGCTGAGATGGCTAATTCAGATCTTGAAATTGCAAAAAAAGAAAAGCTTAATAAGCAACATGGATACGATGTGTTTAGATCATTTGAATAAATTTTAATGTCCAAGCCTCTTTTAAATTATTCAATTAAAAACTTGATACAGTTAATATTAAGGCTTTGGCATCATCTTGGAGGGCGACGTAGACGACAATTTATAATGCTGCTCGGGCTAATGATTTTTACAAGTTTAGCTGAAGTAATAAGTTTAGGCGCTGTCATTCCATTTCTTGGCATCTTAATTTCACCTGAAAAATTTTATACATATCCTGGAGTTAAAAATTTTTTTGAATCATATGTGATTTTGAATACTTCAGAACTAGTACTTTTTTTATCTGCAAGCTTTGCAATATTAGCTTTAATAGCAGGATGTTGCAGGGTAATATTAATATGGTTTAGCACGCGTTTATCCTTTGCAAGTGGTGCCGACATTAGCTCCAAGGTATATGAAGCAACTTTATATCAGCCTTACGAGACCCATATAAATAGAAACAGTGGTGACGTCATAAACACAATTATACATCGTGTTAATGGAATTGTTTTTTGGATAATCCTTCCAGTAATCGCATTAATAAGCTCTATTATACTTATAATTTCAATTACTACAACATTAATTATTATAGATGCAACAGTAGCAGTCACTGCTACAATTTTTTTTGGTTTAAGTTATTTATTAGTTTCTCTTGCAACGCGCAAAAAAATTCTTGCAAATGGAGCTAGTATTAATGAAGAGCAAACATATGTTATCAAAGCCCTACAAGAGGGTCTTGGAGGAATTAGAGATGTATTGCTTGAGGGTACACAAGACTATTACTCTCGTATTTATAAGCAGGCAGATAGGCGTTTGCGACGTGCCTATGGAGGAAATACATTTATCAGTAATTGTCCTAGACCAATAATCGAATCTCTTGGTATTGTTTTGATAGCGATACTTGCATTATATCTTTCAAATCAATCAGGAGGAATCTCAAGCGCATTACCGATCTTAGGAGCCCTAGCGTTGGGCGCACAACGTATTCTTCCTGCACTTCAGCAGGCTTATGGCTCATGGTCTAACATAATTGGAGGTTATTCAGCATTAGTGGACATAATTGATCTGTTAGAAGAACCTATAAACAAAAAGAAGAATAATGGATTGCCAAATGTACCATTTAAAACTTCAATAGAATTAAAAAATATAAATTTCAATTATTTTAATTCAGAAAAAAATATTATTAATGGATTGAACTTAACTATAAAAAAGGGTAGCCGAATAGCGCTAGTTGGAAGAACAGGCAGTGGTAAAAGTACATCTCTTGATATTTTAATGGGGTTACTAAAACCATCTAGTGGCCAACTTTTAGTAGATGGAAAACTAGTCGAAGGTGAAGATTTAAGAGCATTTCAAATGAAAATTGCACATGTACCGCAAAGCATATATCTTGCAGATTGTACATTTGCAGAAAATATAGCATTTGGAATTGCTAAAGACAAAATAGATTTCAAAAATGTGATTGAAGCTGCTAATAAGGCTCAAATATCAGAATTTATAGAACAAAACATTGATGGATATAACGGAATTGTGGGCGAAAGGGGAATACGACTATCAGGTGGTCAAAAACAACGAATTGGAATTGCTCGTGCACTTTACAAAAAGGCCGAAATACTTGTGTTAGATGAGGCGACCAGTGCATTGGACAATTCAACTGAAAAATATATACTCAATTCCTTAAATAACTTAAATAAAAATATAACTATCGTTATTGTCGCTCACCGTTTATCTACAGTAAAAGAATGTGATCTTATTTATGAATTTGAAGATGGGAAAATAATCGCATATGGAAAATTTGATCAATTAATAGAAAAAAGTGCATCATTTAGAAAAATGGCGATGAACACAATTCAAAATAATGTAAATAAATCATACTAATGTAATATTTTGTGAAATATGATTAGACTAAATAAAATATCAATTAACATAGAATGTGGACTGGCTATAGCTAACGCGATTTTATTTTTAGCGTTATCTAATGTAATAATGATCTTCAAACCACTAAATAGTACTATAATATTAACTCCAAACTTAATTTACTTCATATTATCAGTGTATATATGGTTCAGAATGATAAATAAAGGTTGGATCTTAACACCATTAGGTTGGTATATAATAGGTTCAGGAATATTTTTTGGTATCGGGGTAATAAGTGGTGGAATGCATGTTTATACATGGGCACCAAGTATTATCACTGAATCCAATCAACATATACTCAAAATAAATTTAATAAACTCATTCTCTATATTAATAATAACAACAGTAGCATCTCTTATCATAAATAATATAGATAAATTAAAAAATGAATTGAAAAGTACAATATGTTTAGAAACCTCAAAAAACACCCATAATTTAATTATTATAGTTTGTTTTTTAATAATAATATCAAAAATATTTTATTTCCCTGAAAGTGACAATGAAATTTTGAATAGTTTCTTAGCAAAAGCATACTTTATTTTACCTTCAATATTTATCATACTAGGAATATTGCATAATAAGTTAAATAAAATAACATTATTAATGGTTTACCTAGCATTAATAATTCAAACAATTTTAGGCTCTTTGTTATTATCAAAATTTGAAATAATAATTCCTTTTATGGCCTTTGTGTGCGGCGTCATATATACATCACGAAATCTTAAGTCATTTGTTATTTTAATAGTAGTTTCAGTTTTTTTATTTATAATATTTAATCCGATAGTAGCTTTAGGGAGACTTCATCACGAATATAGTGCGCAAAATAATAATTTTATTGAGAGAGTTATAATAGTAAAGAATGTAATTCAAAAAACAATCGTAGGTGAAAAAAAATATCTAAATCCGATAGGAACGATCAATAATCCAAATATTTATGAAAGGAATACTTTTAAAGAGAGAATACATTCAATAGCACGAAGATTTGATGTAGCATCGGTACAGGGTTATCTAATAAATAAATATGATACTGGAAGTCCTGGTAATTCATTAGTAGATTTTTGGGCTGTTTTAGTTCCAAGAGTTATTTGGCATGAAAAACCAATTATCACCAGATATGGGAACATATTAAGTGTTGAATATCATGACAATAATTATGAACATTTTCATAGTGCAATGGCGCCAACATACACAGGTGAAGCTTATTGGAACTACGGCTGGAATGGAGTGCTGCTAATTTCAATATATCTTGGAATATGCTTTGGAATACTGTCTAAAATTTCATTACAAATAAATAATAAAAATATTGGTTACTTATTTATATCATTTCAAGCAATAATTTCAGCAGTTTTTATTGAGTCATGGATTACTCCTACCTATATTGGAGGAATGGCTTTAATATTCATAATTTATTATAGTATCAATATTTGTTTTAGTATATCCAATCATATTATTAGTAACAATAAATATAAAATTATTCAGAAAAAATCTACATAATGCCAACTAAAAAAATTGATAAAAATATACTATATATTGGTGATTTAAATGAGGGCACTCGTTCACTTATGAGATATAATACAATAAATGAAATTTATTCAAACGTATCATCTTTAAGCAATACAGTAACACCCTTCATTGCTGGTGTTCATACTGAAAGTTTTATCGCAAGAATATTTCACAAGTTACAGTTACCTTTAGATAATGCTAAAATCAATAAAAAAATTAATGATTTAATTATCAAAAAATTAGCTTTAGACATTGTATTTATTGAAAAATCAAATATGATAAAGCCGAGTACTATAACTAATATAGCAAAAAGATTTCCTGAGTCGAAAATAATATCATTATCTGAAGACGATATGTATGCAAAGCACAATAGTAGCATATATTACCGAAAATCTATTAAATACTATGATGCGATATTTACAACAAAGAAATATAATCTTCATGAATTAATGAAAATTGGCGCAAGAAGAACCGAATTATTTTTAGATTCATTCAATGAAGAATTACATAAGCCACTTCAGGAATTTGAAAAAATTGAAAATAAAGATATAGATATATCATTTATTGGAACGTTTGAAAAAGAACGCTCAGAAACTTTGCTTTGGTTAGCTGAGAATGGAATTAAAATAATAGTGTATGGTAACGGATGGAATAAATTGGTAGGAAAGCATCCAAATCTTTTTATAAGTAAATTTGCCATATATGGTGAAGAATATGTCAAAACTATAAATCGAACGAAAATTAATCTATGTTTTTTGCGCAAAATAAATAGAGATCAAGTTACATGCAGGTCAATGGAAATTCCAGGATGCGGCGGTTTTCTTTTGGCCGAAAGAACAGAAAGACATAAAGAATTTTTTAAGGAAGGGCAAGAAGCTGAATTTTTTTCTAGTAATCATGAATTGTTATTGAAAATAAATTATTATTTAAAAAATAGTATTAAAATAATAGAAATAGGTAAAGCAGGAAGAAAAAAATGCATAGACTCAGGCTATACAATGAGGCAGCAGATTGTAAATATTTTTAATTTAATAGATACAATAAAAAAATAAAATAAAGAATGGAATAAATATGATTAAAAAAAGGGTGCTTGTAACTGGTGGTGCTGGTTTTCTTGGTTCACATTTATGTGAAAGACTAATTCTAAATAATTGTGATGTATTGTGCGTAGATAATTTTTATAGTGGATACAAAGCTAATATTGCACACTTATTAAATAATAATAATTTTGAATTCATAAGACATGATGTTACCTTCCCGCTGTACGTTGAGGTTGATGAAATATACAATTTAGCTTGCCCAGCTTCACCATTCTTTTATCAATCGGATCCAGTTCAGACAACAAAGACGAGCGTACATGGCGCTATCAATCTACTCGGTCTAGCCAAGCGGACTAAGGCGAAGATTTTCCAAGCCTCTACCAGCGAAGTTTATGGCGATCCGTCAGTAAATCCACAAACAGAGGGATATTGGGGTAACGTTAATCCGATAGGAGTCAGATCTTGTTATGACGAAGGAAAACGCTGCGCTGAGACACTTTTTTTTGATTACTGGCGGCAACATAAAGTAGCAATTAAGGTTGCGCGTATTTTTAATACCTACGGTCCTCGCATGCACCCCAATGATGGGCGCGTGGTGTCCAACTTCATCGTTCAGGCTTTAAATGGAGATCCGATCACACTTTATGGCGATGGCAGTCAGACACGGTCATTCTGCTATGTAGACGATTTGATCGAGGCCATGATACGTATCATGGACACTGATTCAGAGGTGACTGGACCGATCAACATTGGTAACCCTGTAGAGTTCACGATCAAGCAGTTGGCAGAATTAATCATAGCCCAGACTAAATCAAGCTCTACAATCATATGTCGGAATTTGCCAAAGGATGACCCAAAACAACGGCAACCAGATATCACCTTTGCGCGTGACACCCTTGGATGGGAGCCGACAGTCCAGCTTTACGAAGGTCTGACGAAAACCATTGCATACTTCAAGACTATTCTCAGATAAGTCACGGTATGAATACGAGAGCCCTTTTTCTAAGCGGTGATATGTCTTCCATCGGCGGCATTGAAAAATATAATCGTGATTTTATTGCCGCACTTGAAACAGCTGGAGTCAAGGTACACACTGTTCAGCGCCGTGTCGGCGGATTGGGTAGTAAAGTTAGGTTTTTTCTAGAAACATTGCTTGGTCTTCTAATCTTCCGACCTACCTACCTAGTTTGCGGCCACTTATATTTTTCTCCAATGGCCATAATTGCAAACACCCTGCTAGGATTGCGCTACTCGCTGTCACTATATGGTATCGAGGCCATCCGGATCGACAAGTCAATACATAAAAAGGCAATTTGCCGAGCAGACAGAGTGATTGTCATATCCGAGTACACAAAGCAACTTGTCACTCGTCAGTTTCCTCTCGATCCGGAAAAGCTATTCATGTTGATCAGTTCAGTAGATGAGGAGCGTTACTTTCTGATACCTGGCAGGGAAAAGCTCAAAAAAAAGTATGGTCTTGAAGACCATCAGGTTATATTAACCTTGTCACGTTTGTCTTCTGGCGAAGAAAAAGGACAACACCGTGTCCTAGTTGCCATGCCGGAGGTATTGAAGCGATATCCCGAAGCAAGGTATGTCGTTGCTGGCCCGGGCATCGATGATCGCATTACCAAGGTGCTTACCGATTACCCAAGCCTAAAAAGAAGCTTGGTACAAATTGGTCCAGTAAGCGAGGAGCAAAAACTGGAACTCTATAACTTGTGTGATGTGTTCATCCTGCCTTCAAAAAATGAAGGATTCGGAATAGTTTTCATTGAAGCGCTTGCCTGTGGCGCACAGGTCATAGCTTCAGACGCCTATGGTTGTCGAGAAGGACTGCGCGATGGGCTGTTGGGAGCTCTGGTTAATCCTGACGATTCAGTATCCATCAGTCGCGCAATCCTGAATGCGCTCGACCGTAGTTCGTATCTCAATGAAAAACAGAGAATATCTAACCGCAGTAAAACAATGGAAATTTACAGCTACCAGGCTTGGTGTGAAACCGTAAAGACACTTGCAGAAAGAATGGTTGCCAGATGACGAGGCTTGGCATTTTCATGTCACATCCTATTCAATACCAAATCGGCTTGCTACGCAATATCTCGAAACATGAAGGCATCGATCTTCTGGTGAATTTTTACTGGGACTTCGGTATCAACGAAAGTTACGACCCCGAATTTGGTAGCAAGATTAAATGGGACCTGCCGCTGCTAGAGGGCTATAAATCCCAATTCATCAAAAATTATGCCAAAAAGAAATCAACCAGTTTCTTCGGTTGTATCAATCCCAGCGTCGTGCTGCCGATCCTTCGCAAGGAATACGATGTTGTCCTGATTTTCGGCTGGGCCCTGTTTTCTAACTGGCTAGTGGTGCTTGCAGCTTTCATCTCGAGTACACCTATCCTTCTTTGCTCAGAATCTCCCCTATCGCATGAGGCGTCAAAAAAAGGACTTGCTGGAAAGGTTCGTAGAGCCATTTTGAAAACCCTGTTTTCTACAATCAGCGGTTTCCCCTACATCGGTCAAGAAAATCGCCTGTTTTATGAAAGTTTCGGAATCTCACCGAAAAAACTATTTTTCGCACCTTATGCGGTCGACAATACCATGCATGACAAGGCAAGAAAGGAAAAAAAAATCGGCAGGATCACAAATTCAAACGTGAAAATCCTGTTCGTCGGAAAATTGATTGAGAAAAAGAGGCCTATGGATCTGTTGAAAGCATTCCATTGGTTACAAGAGGAAATAGGTGAAGCAAACACTGAGCTCTGGTTCGTAGGTAGCGGGATCCAGCAGTCCTCCTTGGAAGCCTATATTGCAGATCACAATGTCAAAGCAGTCACTTTCTGGGGTTTTCAGAACCAAACCGAACTACCAAGTTTCTATGCTGAAGCAGATATTTTTGTACTGCCATCAGGATACGGTGAAACATGGGGTCTTGTCGTAAACGAAGCCATGTGTCATGCCAAGCCAGTGATAGTCTCCGACCTTGTTGGGTGTGGGATGGATTTGGTTACTAGTACCAACGGTTTTCGCTTCCCCTACAAGAATGTGCCTAAGCTAGTTGATGCCCTGTACAAATTGGTTTCTGACAGCGCTCTACGCAGACGCTTCGGACAGGAGTCGCTCAGGATCATTCAGGGCTACAGTCAGGAGATTTCAGCCAGTGAAATCACCAACGCCGCGATCAAGGTCGCCCAAGGTATCGGAACTAAAGTTAATGAATGATACAGGCCACTGACCCAATGCAACACAATTAAAAAGAAGGGCATAGATGTCATTTTTATTGGTACCGATGAAGCAGTGTGTGCGGTAGCGATTTAATAGTTGAGTGAGCAGGATACTGCGCTCTGGTTGAGGAACGAAAGATCAAATGCTTGCGATGCTGTATCTAGCGTGAACAACGTTTTAATAATTCTCTGGTGACTTTTATGAATACCAAAATGTATAAAAGAATTTCTTGCTGTCGAGTATGTCAGTCCAATAATTTGGCCGACGTCCTGTCGCTTGGGGACATGGCAGTTTCCGATTTTGTGGACGATCCCATTGCTGAACCCGGCATTATGGCTCCACTCGAACTTGTTCTGTGCGATTCCCAACAGGGCGGATGCGGCCTGCTCCAACTTCGGCATACAGTTTCCAGTGAGGCGATGTATCGAAATTATTGGTATCGCTCTGGAATCAACAAAACGATGACCGATGAACTTGCTGACATTGCTGATAACGCAAGCCGAGTTTCGAAACTTGAATCTGGCGATTTCGTTATCGACATTGGCTCTAATGACGGCACCTTGCTTCGCAGCTACAGGGTTCCCGGATTAAATACGGTGGGTTTCGAACCGGCACATAACCTTTACGAATACGGCAAAGAAGGAACTACTAAAGTCATTGCTGATTTTTTTAATCGCAGCGCTTGGACGGCTGCTTTCGGCCAAGCAAAGGCTAAGGCGATCACTGCTATCGGAATGTTCTACGACCTTGACGACCCCAACACCTTTGTCGCTGACGTATCTCAATGCCTTGACGACAATGGAGTCTTCATCATCCAGATGATGTACATGCCATTCGCGCTCGAAAGAAACGCTTTCGATGGCATCTGCCACGAGCATCTTGAATATTACACGATGTCATCTCTGGAAAAATTGCTTGACCGGCATAGTCTAGAAATCTTTGACGTAGAGAAGCGTGAAGAGATCAACGAGGGAAGCGTCCGCTTCTACATTCGAAAAAAAAATGTCAGTCTAATAGTATCTTCAGACACCCAATCGCGGGTTGCGCAGATCAGGATTGAAGAAGAAAAACTCAGACTTGAGGAGCCCTCAACCTACGAAGCGCTCGTCGAGCGCATTCAGGATGCTAAGCAAAAGACCTTGGAATTCATACGCCAGGAAAAAAACGTGGGCAAAATTATTCACGGGTATGCCGCGTCTACCAAGGGAAACACGACACTCCAATTTTATGGCCTAACTACGGAATTAGTTGAAGCTATTGCCGATCGAAATCCCACAAAATGGGGAAAGTACACAGTCGCATCAGGCATTCCGATCATTTCAGAAGAAGAATCGCGCCGCCAGCAACCTGACTATTACTTTGTTTTAGCTTGGCATTTTCTGCCTGAGTTTATTGAACGAGAACAAAGATTTTTGAAGAGAGGGGGCAGATTCATTGCGTCAATGCCAAATTTTTTGATTATCAGCAATGGTTGACATGTCTGACTCAAAGAATGCAACGTATGAGCCTTGGTTAAGTATTTGTATTCCAACGTACAACAGACCTCTTCAATTGGAAAGGATGCTGTCAAAACTCATACCAGAGATAAATAATGGTGTCGAAATAATCATCCGAGATGATAGTGAACGTCAAGAGACTAGAATAATTGCAGAAAGAATACTAACAAATGGAAATGTAAATTATAAATATTTCTCTGGGCCACGTATTGGTGTCGACTCTGCATCAATATTTCTATTGCAAAAAGCATCAGGCAAATATATTTGGTGGTTTAGTGATGACGATGTAATAATTTCAGGTGCAATAAAAAAAGTTAAAGAAATAATATCAACCTCAGAATATGCAACGATATGGGCGAATTTTTCATATGACAAAAAAGGAACTTTAGCAGTGGACAGAGTATCCGGTCAATTTGAGTCACCAGATGAGGCGTTGATTACACTCGGAACAAATGTAGGTTTAATTTCAACTCAAATCGTTAGAAGAGAAATTGGACTCAAAGCGATAGATTTCGCAAAAAAACATATCCATGGTTTTTCATTCGCATCAACTGCAATTTTCTTGAGATCTCTTGCCGAGGGGCCGAGTTATTTTTTCAGAGGTCCTGCAATTGAATGCAATCTAACTGAAATAGATGAAATTAAGAAGATTACAACAAAAAACGGAGAAATAGTTAACGACGGATTCAAGGTATACGGTGAATACTTTAGAAACTTAATAGTAGACTTGCCTGCACCATACTCTTGTATGGCGAAAAGGCGTTCAATATCAATAAATTTTGCATCGCTTTGGAGGGGGATGATTGTCGGAAGTATTGGTGGTTGGGACACTCCAAAAGGCAAGCGCCTGAAAATGCTACAACTTTACTGGAGCTATGCAGAATGTTATCCAGCACTATTACTTTTGTGCCTACCTCGAAGCATAGTTACCTCCTTCTTTGCTATATATAAAATTTTCTATTCACATAGGAAATTTATTTTTGTCAATAAGATGAGGACATTGTGGAGTAGATGAAGCGCGCACTCGTTATAGGTGCTAAAGGACAGGATGGCTCATATCTGTCCGAATTGCTCCTGGTAAAAGGATATCGCGTACACGCTGTTTATCGGCCAACTAATCCGGGAATATCAGTCGAAGCTTATTTCCCTTCATCGCTGCAAAACAGTGGACATTTTCTTCCGGTTACCGGAACGGCGTCGGATCCCGTGTTTATTCAAAAAATAATCAAGGAGTTGTCACCGGATGAAATATATTACCTTTGTTCAAATCATGAACTTGATTACTCACTTGATAATTATAAAAAATCCAGAGCAGTGAATCTTGACGGGTTGTCAGGCGCCTTGAATGCGCTTGCAGAGTCTTCGAATCCAGGAAGGCTTTTTTATGCCAGTTCTAGTAATATTTTTTTTAATACAAAAATTTCACCCCAATGCGAAAACACAGCTCATACGCCTGGCACCCTTTATGGGTTTTTTAAAAGTGCTGCAATGTCACTAATCTCCATGTACCGCGAAAAATTTGGAATTTATGCTTGTTCCGGAATCCTATACAACCATGAGTCGCCAAGGCGTACGGACTACTTTTTGCCTAAGAAAATTGTGTCAGCTGCGGTCGCAATTAAATTGGGGCAGAATGCAAAACTCCAAATTGGCGACCTTGCTGCAATGCGGGATTGGGGATACGCTGGAGATTTCGTGCGTGCTATGTGGTTAATGTTACAAGCCGAACATGCAAGAGACTACGTTATCGGTACTGGAATTACTCGAAGCGTCGAATGGGTAGTTGATTTTGTTTTTTCTGAGCTTGGATTGAACTGGCGAGAACATGTGGCGAGCTCCCACAAGTTGATACGAACCAGCGATGCCAGGGAATTAAAAGCAGACATTACAAGAATTAAAACGGACTTAGGCTGGGAGCCTGAGATGGATTTCTCTGACGTCTTGAAATTAATGATCAGACATGAATTAGATAAAGCTAATATTTGATATTATTAAATGTTTTTGAGATACTATAAAAAGGTAAAAATATGAATATTATTAAAAAGATATTGAGAAAAATTAATTTTAAGGGAAAAGGAAGGTTAGTCAAATTACTTTTTCCAAAACCTTTTAAAGGAGTAATTCCATATAAAGAAGCACTTATAGAGGTTAATACAACCAATATGATTGACTGGAATATATACTGGTTTGGTGGGTATGAAGATGATATAAACTGGGTGTTGCCATACTTTGTGAATCAAGAATCAACTTATATAGACATTGGGGCGAATATTGGAGTATATACAGTTTTATTAGCAAGCACAGCCAAGAAAGTTATTTCCATTGAACCTCACCCAGAGTTTCTATCGCACTTAAACCAAAATATAAATATAAATAGATTTAATAATGTAGAGATTTTTAAATTCGCAATTGGAACAAAATCTGGAAATGCAATACTTTATGCCCCAAGTCAATCAATGACAAATAAGACTGCAACATTAAAAAATGTAACCCCTTACATACCAGAGCAGTCCATGCAAATTCAAGTGGAAGTAAAGTCGCTGGACAGTATTTGTACAAATGAACGAAAAGTAGACTTTATAAAAATAGATTGTGATTGGTGTGACGCAGATATTATATTGAGTGGCTTTGAGACAATCCGCAAGCATAGACCTGTAATACTTTTTGAAGATCTTGGCTCTTTTCCAGAGAACTGGGATAAATCACATGATGTCCATCAAACCTACATCCAAGCTTACCAGATGTTAGAAGGGTTAGGCTATCAAATTTTTAAAGTATCAGATCATTCGCTGATCAAAGAGGGCAGAAAGCTTGGTGTAATTCAGAATATGTTAGCTATTCCATATCTATTTAATGAGTAATATGAGCGGGAAAACATTGTTATTTGGGGGTAGTGGCTTTTTAGGGCCTATTATTTTAGAAAAAAACCCAAATATTGTGTCTGTAGGTCGAACTTCGCCGCCTACTTATGTAGGAAACCGACATATACATATTGAAAGTGTCGACGATCTAGTTGTATTAGATTTTGAAGAGATAGATAATGTAATTTTCCTGATCGGAAGTTCTGATCATCATTATTTGAACTCGAGTGTGACTGCAGGAATTGATTTAAATGTATATCCGCTTAAAAAAACTTTAGCTTACTTTAGCAAGCGTAAACTGAATAAATTCATCTGTTTCACATCTATTCTTCTTTATGACGTAAAAAAATTGACTTTACCTGTAAGTGAAAAACATGCGATATTTCCCTATGTAAACGAATACGTATTTAGCAAATTCCTGTCGGAAAAAATTGTTGAGTTCTACGCCGATAGGGTACCGACAATTATTATTCGTTGCTCCAACATATATGGACCAACCAAGCTAGTAAGACCCGATTTGGTCCCAACTCTGATCCAAAAAATCCTCAGTCCCAACGAAGCCTCGGTCTGGAGCAAAAAACCTGTCCGAGACTTCATCTATCTGGAAGATGCCGCCGATGCCATTATGTTGCTCATGGATACGCCGTATACAGGCCCGGTAAATCTCGGCACGGGGACATCAAGCAGCATCGGACAAATCGCTGAAATCTTGCAAAACTGCTCCGGTAAGCAAACGATTGATCTGGACGTGAATGTTTCTGGACCAATGAATTTCTGCTGTGACATGTCACTGCTCAAACGACTCACCGGATGGAAACCGAAGTACACCATCGAGCAAGGTATCGAGAAGACTTATTACCGTATGAAGGGATGGGCTGACGAGTGCAAATGGTGGCTGGGTTAACTATCTGGAAAAATTGCCCTGTGAACGTGCCGCATCACTAGGTTCACGTCGTGAATCAGGAGATCATCGAACGTGAACGGCCGCAGGCTCATTGCCTCATATTCGCACGTCAGAAGCCTAGCGTTGGCCTTTAGCAGTTCCTCTTTTGACAAAACTATAGAAAAAAACTGAATGATATCGTGCTTCCCTTGGTCGACCGGCGCTTCCTTTCTGTCGCGCCAGATGACCTCTAGGATCGTTACAGGATTGAAGCGGGTCTCGTCGGCATCGACTCCGGTTTCTCGCAGTAAATTCCGTCTAACAGCGGATATTGAAGCCTCTCCTGCAAACCGCCTGCCGCCGATGGTCCAATAACCCTTCATGGGACTTACATTACGCTTAGCCAAATATACTAACTTCATTTCTGGAGAAATAATTACCGCATCAGCGCAGACAATGATCAAGGAGGACATGGCTTCGGCATAAATTTCGGTAGTCAGCTGTTTCTGGGAAATTATGTGGTCTGATTCCACAAAAATACCTTTGTTATATTTCATATTTTAATTACTTTGATGAATATCCGAGAAAAAAAATTCGTTGTCACAGGTGGCGCAGGTTTTTTGGGAAAGCATGTCTGCTTGAAGCTAGCGGAATTTGGTGTGCACGAAGATAACATTTTTGTCCCACGCTCTGCCGAATATGATTTAAGAAGGCTCGATGACTGTAAGAGAATCATGGGCAAGGGGAATATTGTGATTCACCTTGCTGCGAAAGTTGGGGGACTCTGGGCTCATGTAAATAAGCAAGCAGATTTTTTTTACGACAATGCAATGATGTCATTGAACATGGTGCACGCTGCCCATCAAGTTGGTGTTGAAAAATTCGTCGGATTGGGAACAGTTTGCGAATATCCAGATGAAATTTCAATTCCCTTCAAGGAATCTGATCTTTGGGCTGGGTATCCATCAAAAATTACCGCACCCTACGGACTGGGCAAGAAAGCTATGCTTGTTGCTGGCGATGCCTACAGGCATCAATACGGCCTTAATGCGATCCACTTACTACTTATTAATATTTACGGACCAGGAGACGATTTCGATCCGGCAACATCTCATGCAGTTCCATCGCTCATACGTCGGGTAAGAGAAGCTAGAGAAACTAAGCAGGAATACCTTGAAGTCTGGGGAGATGGCACCGCAAGTCGAGAACTTTTATATGTCGAGGATGCAGCAGAAGCGATTGTTCTTGCGGCCGAAAGCTATAACAAAGCAGAACCAATCAACATCGGCTCTGGCGTAGAAATTCCCATTGCTGATCTCGCTGAAAAGATTTGCAAGCAGATGAAATTCAAGGGTCATATCAAATGGGATACATCTAAGATCGGGGGGCAGCACCGCCGCCAACTTGACATTAGTCAGGCGAAAAATGAGTTCGGATTTAAGGCGAGGACACCTTTTGATCAAGGTCTTCAGAAAACCATCGAATGGTTTATGAAGCACTATTAAGTAAAATACTTTGAAAAAATTATCAGTAGAGAACTAATAAATGAAAAAATTTATACCTGACTATCAAATCGGATCAGCTGGTTTCCAATTTGGTAGGCTCGAGAAGAAATACATAAACGAGGTTCTGAAAAGCCACCGTCTGTCATATGGGCCTTGGAGCCGTAAATTCGAGGAAATTTTTGCCGAAGAGCATCAATCTAAATTCGCCGTCTTTTCAAATAGTGGTACAAGCGCACTTCATATGGGTCTTGCTGCAATGAAGGAAAAATATTGTTGGGAAGATGGAGATGAGGTGATCGTTCCTGCCGTGACGTTCGTTGCCACATCCAACATCATCTTTTATAACAACATGAAACCAGTTTTCGTCGATGTTGATCCGCTCACCTATAACATTAACCCGGCATTAATCGAAGCTGCAATCACGCCCAAAACACGGGCTATTCTTCCGGTTCATCTATTTGGCATGCCCGCCGATATGGATCCGATAATGGAACTCGCCCGAACCTATAAATTACGTGTAATCGAAGATACTTGTGAATGCATGTTCGCTACCTATAAGGGTAAAAAGGTTGGTTCTTTCGGCGATGTTGGATGTTTTTCAACCTACATTGCTCACTTTTTAGTGACGGGTGTGGGGGGGCTTGCGACGACCAGCGACCCAGACCTAGCCATCCTTATGCGCAGTTTCATGAATCATGGTCGAGACTCCATTTACCTCAACATAGATGATGACAAAGGGCTATCCGAAGAAAAATTGGAATTGGTCGTTGCAAAGCGTTTTTCTTTTGTGCGACTTGGGCACAGCATGCGTGCAACCGAACTAGAGGCCGCTATTGGTGTGGCGCAATTCGAAGGTCGAGAAGACAACATCAACAGTCGCCGCAAAACTGCCAAGTACTATACAGAGCAGCTGGCGTCATTGAACGAACATATACAGCTACCTCATGTGCCGGTCGACCGCGAACATAACTTTATGATGTACCCAATTGTTATTAGAAACGAATCCAAAACGGAACTGGTCAATTTCCTTGAAAAGAATAATGTTGAGACACGCGAAATGGTTCCATTAACTAATCAGCCAGTGTACAAACGTCTTTTCGGCAATGATTTTGAAAGCCGCTTTCCTGTGGCCCGCTGGATCAACCGTAACGGTTTCTATATCGGATGCCATCCTTACCTTAAAAAGAAAGAAATAAAGTATGTTGTTGAACTTATCAGGGAATACTTCGCAGGAAAATAATGGAGTGCCATTCGTAGCGCCTAAACAAGAAAAATGATAAAAGTCAGTCTCTGCCTAATAACCTACAACCAGCCTGATTCTGTTGCGAGCTTTCTTGAAGCTGTTGGCAGACAGGCTGTTGATGGGGTGGAGGTTCTTATTCGAGACGACAGTTCGAACAACGAAATTCAGGCTATCGTAAATGCATTCATAACCAATTTCCCCCTCCCGCTAAGATATTTCAAAGGAGAAAAGAGCACTTTCGGAGGATACGACAAAGCTTTACTCTTCCTCACTGAATTGGCTAAAGGAGAATATATTTGGTGGTTTGGCGATGATTTTCTAGCAGAAGATGCAATAAACCGGGTATTATCTATTTTGAATTCTCCGGAAAAGTTTGCGATGGTATGGCTAAATTCAAGAGACGTAAACAATCCGAACGATAAAGGATTAGACCTAAATGGGGATAAAGTTTTTTGTAATCCGGCTGAGATTTTTTCAATAAATGTCGGTTTGCTTGGCTTTCCTTCAGCAACAATAGTCCGGCGAGAAGTAATTGAAGAATCAATTGAAAAAGCAAAGGAATTTATTGGAACTACTTTAACTGGCTTTTATCTTGTTTTGGTTTCTATTACTTCTGATTATACAAAAACCATATTTATTCAAAAACCATGTCTTCTTAGCTTCCCCAAGCCTGCTGGGGAGAGTAGATGGTACAACTCATTTGATGTACACGCTATCAATTATACCCTTATATCAAAAAGATTTAAGGGAAAAATAGATAAAGTGTCTTATCGAAAAGGGATATCTGATCAATATGGGCGCGCATGGCGCGCAGTCATTTATGAAAGAGCTATCGGACTTGAAACTGGATTTGCTTTGAGGGGTCTGAAGATGTCTCGGATGGCATCTCTATACTGGACATACCCAGAGTTTTATTTGGCACTTCCATTAATGCTTTTGCCTCGTCCGATACTAAGAGTGCTACATCACATCTACAAGAAGTTTTAACCCTTGAATTGGTCTAAGTCAGAATTCTTTGGTAGTAAGCACTGATGTGTGGATTAACTGGAGTTATTATTGACCATGAGTTCTCTGAAGCTTTTGATTATAAGATTGTGATCAGGCAGATGTGTGATGCCATGTTCAGTCGAGGCCCGGACGCTACTGGTTATTGGGAATCGAACAATCACTCAGTTTTTTTTGGCCACAGACGACTTTCAATAATTGATTTAGATGCTAGGTCGAACCAGCCATTTGTATCAGAATGTGGAAATTTTGTAATAGTTTTCAATGGTGAAATCTATAATTTTTTACAATTACGAGTCGCGATGTCCGAATTGGGAGAGCAATTTCATACCACAAGCGATACAGAAGTAATTCTTAAACTATATGCAAGAAAAGGCGCAGCAATGCTTGAGCAGTTGCGAGGAATGTTTTCCTTTGCAATTTGGGATAAGAACAAAAAAAAATGCTTTTTGGCGCGTGACCCTTATGGAATTAAACCGCTCTATTTAGCAAAAACAAAGGTTGGATGGTTGTTTGCTTCACAAGTAAAAGCGCTTCAAGCTAGTGGCCTTGTATCTAAAGAGATAGACACAATGTCAGAAGCAAGTTATTGGATGCTTGGAAGCGTTGCCGGCCCTAAGACTTGGTTCAACGAAATTTCCGAAATCCCACCTGGTCACTGGGCAGAAATCACAGAGGATGGTAAATACTCTGGTCCGAAATGCTATTGGAATATTGCAGACAGTTGGTCAGTAATACCAGAGAATATCAATCAAATTGAGGTTCAACAAAGAGTAAAACATGAACTTCTGGAATCTGTCAAATGCCATTTGGTTTCTGATGTGCCCGTAGGGATTTTCCTATCAGGTGGAATAGACTCTGGAGCACTAGCTGGTTTAATGATTGAATCTGGAAGTTCTAATTTAATTGGCATAACTATCGCTTACGAGGAATTTATTGGTACTCATGATGACGAAGTGCCTATTGCTAGAAAGATAGCGGATCATTATGGAATAAAACATGTTGTCAGGAAAGTCAGTAAAAATGAATTCCAGTCAGACCTACCTTATATATTGGCTGATATGGATCAGCCAACTGTAGATGGCATCAACACTTGGTATGCATCAAAAGCAGCTGCAGAAATTGGATTAAAAGTAGTAGTTTCCGGTATTGGTGGAGATGAGCTTTTTCTTGGTTATGAAAGTTTTCGGAAAATACCACCTTTAGTAAAAGTTGCTCGTGCTCTAGGACAGATCCCTGGAGGAATGTTCGTAGGCAAAATGCTGGCAAATATACAAGCAAAAAAAACAAGTAATCTTCGATGGAAGCATGCTATGGATTGGATGCAAACAATTAAAGGAGGATGGTGGCTGCAAAGAAGCAGTTGTTCTCCAGAAGAGTTAAGAAATATTATGAATAATGAAATACTTAGCTTGATTTCAAGTGATTTTTTGCCTGAACAGTGGCTTGAAGATATGGTTGGAAAAACTTCAAAGCATCCAATGATGGAATTGGCCCAGATCGAATCAATGACTTATTTAAGAAATCAACTTTTACGAGATAGCGACTGGGCGAGTATGGCTCATAGTATAGAACTTCGCACACCACTAGTAGACGCACATTTGCTTAAAAATTTAGCACCGCTAATAGGTAAATTCAATAAATTCAAAAACAAGTCACTTCTTGCTCTTTCACCAAAGAATCCACTTCCGCAAGAAATTTATATGCGCAGAAAAACCGGATTTAGCATACCCGTAAAAAAGTGGATACAGGAAATTGATTGCAAAGAGAAAAATCAAAGAATGAACTGGGCAAAAACTGTGTTCAAGAGTTATACGATGCAAAACCAATAATTAATTAAGCTAAAAAAAGTCAATATTGAAGTTAATTCACACCATACCAACAATTAACGAAGAAGCCAGTGGACCAAGCTACTCAGTTGTACGACTCTGCGAAGTAGAAATTGCGCTGGGCGCACAAGTTACGCTAACTGCAATAGACAGAAATCCATCTTCGTCTATAGCATCGTATATGAAAGTTTTTCCATACGGACTAGGACCAAAGAAACTCGGTCGATCACCGGAAATGTACTCATGGCTGAAATCACAGACCAAAGAAAAAAAAGTCGACCTTATACACAACCACAGTCTTTGGATGATGCCAAATGTCTATCCTAAAGAGATCTGCCAAAGAGCAGGGGTCCCACTGATAATATCTCCAAGGGGAACGCTTTCAGATTGGGCAATGCAAAGTGGTTCTTTAATAAAGAAATTATTTTGGCCGCTGGTTCAGCGTCCTGTTCTGTCAAGTGCAACATGCTTTCATGCAACCGCCTACAGTGAATATGAAGACATACGACGTCTAGGCTTTCGCCAGCCTGTCGCCGTAATTCCAAACGGTATAGATATCGGAGCATTACAAAAAAACAATTCAAACGAACGAACACTCTTGTTTCTCGGACGAATACATCCTAAAAAAGGCATTGAAATGTTACTCCAAGCTTGGAGAATGCTTCAATCACAATACCCAGAATGGCGCTTGCAAATCGTAGGTCCAGACAATGAAGGGCACCTAGACAAGATGATCGCTCTAGCAAAAAAACTAGACTTAAAACGTGTCAAATTTTGTGGACCACTCTATGGAAAAGAAAAAAATCAAGCATATTCAGATGCTGATCTTTTTGTATTACCAACATACTCAGAAAATTTCGGTATGTCGGTTGCCGAGGCCCTGGCAGCAGGAACACCAGTTGTCGTTTCTAAAGGTGCGCCATGGGCTGAAATCAATCAAAAAAATGCAGGTTGGTGGGTAGATATAAATACGGAGGGACTTCTAGCAGGACTCAAGGATGGCATGTCAAAAAGCCCGAATGAGCTATTAAAAATGGGCTACAACGGAAAACTTTGGATGCAAGCAGAATATTCTTGGCTTGATATTGGAAAACGTATGTTGAAAACTTACGAATGGGTGTTGAAAGGCGGCGTCACGCCGGAATGGATTCTGCAAGATTAAATGGTAAATGATTTAAAAATCAGATCATCTGTATCTGCAATCAATAGGCGATGGATTCCAGGAGAAGTTCCTGTTGCTGTTGTCATGATTTCATTGAATGAGGCTCATAACATGAGAGCTGTTTTAAACAACGTTTCAGGATGGGCGCAGGAAGTATTTTTAGTTGATAGTTGTAGCAAAGATGAGACTATTGATATTGCCTTGGAATTCGGTGTTCATATCGTTCAAAGAACCTTCCGAAATTTCGGAGATCAATGGAATTTTGCTTTGCGTCAATTGCCAATATCAGCTCCTTGGACAATGAAACTCGACCCAGACGAGCGCTTAACAGACAATCTAAAAAAGTCAATAAATTCAATAATAAAAAATAATAGTACAGATGGAATCATTCTGCAAAGACGTCTTTGGTTTATGGGAAAAATATTACCAGTAAATCAATCAATCATAAGGCTATGGAGAACAGGAAATTGTCGATTTACTGAAGTTGCTGTAAATGAACATCCAATAGTAAATGGAAAAATCATTAATGCTGAGGGATACTTAGAGCACCACGACAGTCCTGATCTAGATCACTGGATTATTAAACAAAATAGATATACAACTATGGAGGCAATAAATCAATACAAAGGAGGAGCACTTTCAGTAATACCAAGTTTTTTTGGGACAAAGCTAGAAAGAAGAATGTGGATTAAGCGTAATTTCTGGAATATTCCAGGACGATACGTAATTTTATACTTTTATCATTTATTTATCCTTGGAGCCTGGAAAGCAGGGAAAGTTGGTGTTCACTGGTCACATTTAAGAGTCGAGGTGTATCGGATGTGGGAATATAAAAAATATGAAATAGTACTAACAGGACGACTACCAATAAAAATCCCTTCAGAATCTGGAAATAAAGACCCACGTGTAACATTTATTGATTAATAATAAATAGAGATATAAATGTTTAAAACAAAAAAACTGCTTATAACTGGTGGCACTGGCTCCTTTGGAAACGCAGTGCTCAAACGGTTTGTAGATTCAGATATCAAAGAAATTCGCATACTCAGCCGCGATGAAAAAAAACAAGATGACCTTCGTAAAAAATACAACCATTCAAAATTAAAGTTTTATATCGGCGATGTGCGTGATCCTCAATCTGTGCTTAATGCTGTTCGTGGCGTGGACTATATATTCCACGCTGCCGCACTCAAACAAGTACCCTCGTGTGAATTCCACCCTTTAGAAGCTGTCAAAACCAATGTGCTGGGAACCGAAAATGTATTGGAGGCCGCTATTCAATGCGGCGTCAAGCGTGTCATTTGCTTAAGTACTGATAAAGCGGTGTATCCCATCAACGCCATGGGTATCAGCAAGGCCATGATGGAAAAAGTTGCAATCGCTAAATCACGCAACAGTGAGCAAACCGTCATCAATGTCACAAGGTATGGCAATGTGATGGCGTCTCGGGGTTCGGTGATCCCGTTATTCATAGAGCAAATCCGCACTGGCAAGCCGATCACCATCACCGATCCAAACATGACGCGCTTTATGATGTCGCTAGATGACGCCGTCAACCTGGTTTTGTATGCTTTTGAGCATGGCAAAACCGGGGAAATCTTTGTGCAAAAAGCACCTGCCGCAACCATAGAGGTGTTGGCGCATGCACTGACAAGTTTGCTTGAAGTACCCAAGCATGCTGTGAATACCATTGGGACTAGACATGGTGAAAAATTATTTGAAGTATTGCTAAGCCGAGAAGAAATGGTGGCGGCTCAAGACTTGGGTGAGTATTACCGTGTACCCCCAGATCTACGAGATCTGAATTATGAAAAATTCGTAGAGCAAGGCGAGCTACGAATATCTGAAGCATTGGAATACACATCGCACAATACGACCAGATTAGACGCACACAGCATGCTTGCTATATTGAAGCAACTGCCCTACATACAAACCACTTTGCAGGGTGGACAACTGCAAGAAGAAGAATAGTCCAATGGCTGAAGGCAAACGCAGAATATTGGTCACCGGAGCCAATGGCTTCATTGGCCAAAATTTGGTGGTTCGTTTAAACGAATTACACGGCTACTCCGTCTTGACATTTGTCAAGGGTGACGATGCAGCGGATTTACCCAAGCTTCTTGCGCAAGCAGATGTGGTGATCCATTTGGCTGGCGAAAACAGGCCTGTCAATGAAACAGCATTCACCACAGTCAATGTTGAATTGACCACTGCCCTTTGTGAGGCCATCCGACAAGAACATACAAACAGTGGTCGCTCTATTCGACTGCTGCTGGCATCTTCAACCCAAGCATTACAGAACAATCCCTACGGCAAAAGCAAGTGGGCTGCAGAACAAGCATTGCATCATTTGGCCAACGAAACTGGCAATCCCTGTGTGATATTTCGTTTGCCTGGGGTGTTTGGAAAATGGTGCAAACCCAATTACAACTCGGTCGTTGCAACTTTCTGTCACAACATTGCACGCGGAATACCGATCAATATAAATGACGAAGCAACATTACTGCGTCTGGTTTACATAGACGATGTTGTCGCTGCTTTCATCAAAGCCATCGAAACAACACAAGCTGGGTGCGTACAAGCCACTGTGGAGCCCGAATACCAGCTCACGCTGGGTGAGCTTGCGCGCCAAATACAAGCCTTCAGTGATTCAATTTCCAGCCTCACAACAGACAGGGTGGGAACAGGTTTAATAAGAGCGCTGTATGCCACCTACATCAGCTATTTGCCCACAGAGAAATTTGTTTATCCGCTGCCTCAGTATGCTGATGAAAGAGGTGTTTTCGTTGAAATGTTGAAAACGCAGGACAGCGGGCAGTTCAGCTACTTCACATCGCACCCTGGCGTGACACGCGGCGGTCATTATCACCACTCAAAATCCGAAAAATTTTTGGTGATCAAAGGCGAAGCACATTTTCGATTTCGCCATCTTTTGACCAATGAGTTTGTTGAAATCAAAACCAATGGCACGAAGCCTCAAGTTGTGGACACCATCCCGGGTTGGTCGCATGACATCACCAATGTGGGCAAGGAAGAAATGGTGGTCATGATTTGGGCCAATGAAATCTTCATACGCCATGAGCCCGACACGGTAGCCAGCAAGGTATAAAGAATGAAGAAACTCAAAGTCATATCTGTTGTGGGTACCCGACCTGAAATCATTCGGCTGTCGCGTGTATTGAATAAATTGGATTCATATTGTGACCATGTGCTGGTGCACACAGGTCAGAACTATGACTATGAGCTCAATCAAATTTTTTTCGATGATTTGAATGTAAGAAAGCCCAATTATTTTTTGAACTGTGCCCAAGACAGTAAGAGTGCGGCTAACACGATTGGAAACTTGATCACGTCGGTGGATAGTGTGTTGGCCACTGAATTGCCTGATGCGATGCTTGTGCTTGGCGACACCAACAGTTGTTTGGCTGTCATTCCTGCAAAGCGCAGGCAAATACCTATTTTTCACATGGAGGCGGGCAACCGCTGTTTTGATCAACGGGTGCCAGAAGAAACCAACAGACGCATTGTTGATCACACAGCCGATATCAATCTCACTTACAGCTCGATTGCGCGTGAATATTTATTGCGAGAAGGATTGCCACCCGACCAGGTCATCAAAACCGGCAGCCCTATGCACGAGGTCTTGCACCATTACTTGCCACAGATAAAAGCTTCAGACGTCATCAATCGACTGGGTTTGAAAGCAGAAGAATATTTTCTGGTGAGTGCGCACCGTGAAGAAAATATTGAGTCCGACAAGTCATTCACAAAATTGGTCAGTGTCATCAACTCTTTGGCACAAGACCATGGATTGCCTGTGGTGGTTTCTACCCACCCGCGCACGCAAAAACGGATAGACAACACAGATGCCCAATTTCATCCGCTGGTGCGATTGATGAAGCCATTGGGTTTTCACGATTATGTGAACTTACAAATGCAGGCAAAAGCGGTGTTGTCTGACAGCGGAACCATCAACGAAGAGTCTTCCATTCTCAATTTCCCGGCACTCAATTTGCGAGAAGCGCATGAGAGGCCCGAGGCCATGGAAGAGGCAGTCGTCATGATGGTGGGTTTGGAAGTGGATCGGGTACGTCAAGGCCTTGAAATATTAAAAACACAAGCCCGTGGAGAAGACCGACAACTTCGCCTGGTGGATGACTACAGCATGCCCAATGTCAGCGAAAAAGTAGTGCGCACCATTCACAGTTACACGGATTATGTGAATCGGGTCGTATGGAAAAAGTATTGAGATCAGCTTGAAAATTCTTGTGATCAGTCAGTACTTTTGGCCTGAAAATTTTCGAATCAATGATCTTGTCAGCGAATGGCGTATTCGTGGTCATGAAGTCACCGTGTTGACTGGCATTCCCAACTATCCGATGGGAAAAGTATTTGACGCATATAAAAAACAACCGAATGAATTCATGGCGTTTGAAGGCGTCAAAATAATCAGAGCACCTGTCATTGCGCGTGGCAGTAGTCGTTTGGGTTTGGCGCTCAATTACATCAGCTTTGTGATCAGTAGCTTCATATATGGCGCATGGAGACTGCGTGGTGTTCAGGCAGATGTGATTTTTGTGTATGAACCGTCCCCTGTGACCGTAGGCTTGCCTGCAGTTTGGCTGGGCAAGATCAAAAAAATTCCTGTGGTGTTTTGGGCGCTGGATTTATGGCCAGATACTTTGGCTGCAGTGGGTGCTGTTCGCTCACCAACCGTTCTGCGCTGGATTGGCCGCCTTGTGCAGTACATATACAACCGCTGCACTTTG
Organism: Comamonadaceae bacterium; assembly: GCA_027488735.1. Taxonomy (GTDB): domain Bacteria; phylum Pseudomonadota; class Gammaproteobacteria; order Burkholderiales; family Burkholderiaceae_C; genus Limnohabitans. The sequence goes on from JAIYBB010000011.1 coordinate 73,572, forward strand.
GTGCTGGGTCAATCCCGTGGATTCTTGGGCAGTATTGCCAACTACTGCAATGACGCAAGCAAAATCCGTTATTTCCCAAGTTGGGCTGAAGATATATTTACGGATGCTGGTGTCAAGCTTGCTCCAGAAATACCAGTTTTGGAGCATGGCTTCACCGTGGTGTTTGCGGGAAACATTGGTGAAGCCCAGGATATGCCAGCAGTGTTGGATGCGGCCGAACAATTGCGAGCACATTCACACATTCGATGGGTGATTGTGGGCGACGGTCGCAAATCGGTCTGGCTAAACGCTGAAGTGATGCGAAGAGGTTTGCAAGGCCAAGTCCTGATGCCTGGTCGTTTTCCCATCGAGCGCATGCCATCGTTTTATGGGCATGCTGATGCATTGTTGGTGTCGCTCAAAAGTGACCCTGTATTTAGCATGACGATTCCTGGCAAAGTTCAAACATATTTGATGACGGGACTGCCTTTGTTGGGCATGATGGATGGCGAGGGAGCGGCAGTGATTCAAGTAGCCCAAGCCGGTCTGACATGCCCTGCTGGAGACAGCGTTGCTTTGGCAAAAAAAGTTTTGGAATTGTCCGCCATGTCGCAAGAAAAAAGGCGGCAACTGGGAAAAAATGGACACAGTTATGCGATGAAAGAGTTTGGTCGCAGCCATTTGATGGATCGAATGGAAGCATTATTGTCAGAAGCCATGTCCTTGGCGCAAGGCAAAGTCCCCAAGGCGCTCACGCCGTGATTTTGTTAACGGGTGCCACCGGTTTTGTTGGCAGTGCTTTGGCCACCCGATTGTCTTCAGACGATGAACCCGTAAGTGTGTTGGCAGCTATCAGAAAAGCTGATGCCGTCCTGCCAAGTGGTGTTGTACCTGTGCATATTGGCGATATATTGCCCACCACTAACTGGCAAGCCGCATTGCAAGGGGTCAGTACTGTTGTGCACTTGGCGGCTCGCGTTCATGTCATGAATGACAAGAGCCCAGACCCATTGGGCGAATTTCTGCAACTCAATGCACAAAGCACGGCTAAGCTTGCGCGTCAAGCAGCAACAGCAGGGGTTAAGCGTTTTATTTTTTTGAGTTCAATCAAGGTCAATGGCGAGCTCACCCAATCAGGACGGCCTTTTACCGCCGAAGATCTGCCGGCACCTGAAGATGCTTACGGTGTTTCCAAGCATGAGGCTGAACAGATACTCCGTCAAATTGTGTCCGAAACAGGCATGGAAGTGGTCATCATCCGTTCTCCACTGGTTTATGGGTCTGGCGTGAAAGCCAATTTCAATTCGATGATGCGCGTCTTGTCAAAAGGCTTGCCTTTGCCATTGGCTGCAGTGACAAACAATCGGCGCAGCTTGGTCGCCTTAGACAACCTGGTCGATTTGATCGTGACTTGCATGAATCACCCGGCAGCGGCCAATCAAACATTTCTGGTCAGTGATGGCGAAGATCTGTCGACAGCCGATTTGTTGATTCGCATGGGGCTGGCATTGAGAAAACCTGCGCGCTTGTTTTATGTGCCAACTTGGATATTGAAACTGGGCGCGCTCGCATTGAATAAATCCAGCATTTACCAGCGCTTGTGCGGATCATTGCAATTAGACATTTCCAAGACAAAACGTATTTTGGCTTGGCATCCACCCATTTCAGTCGAAGAAGGGTTGCAACGCGCAGCCCTTGGGTTGCATCGTTGAAGAGAATTTTTGACTTGACCTTGGCATTGGTCGCGGGCCTGTTGTTGGCGTTGCCAATTTTTATGTTGACGCTTGCTGTGCGCCTGACTTCGCCCGGACCGGCGCTTTACTGGAGCGACCGAATCGGTCGCCATAACCGGCTGTTCAAAATGCCCAAGTTCCGCAGCATGCGCATTGACACACCTGCGGTGGCAACGCACTTGCTGTCAAACCCAGAGCAATGGTTGACACCTATCGGTTCTTTTTTGCGCAGATCCAGTCTGGATGAACTGCCGCAGTTGTGGAGCATCTTCAAGGGTGACATGAGTTTTGTTGGACCCCGTCCTGCTTTGTTCAATCAGGACGATTTGATGGCTTTACGCACTGAAAAAGGTGTCCATACATTAGTGCCGGGGTTGACCGGGTGGGCACAAGTGAATGGAAGAGATGAAATTCCGATCCCGCAAAAAGTTGAAATGGATGTTGAATATTTAGAAAAGCAATCCCTTGTTTTTGACGTGAAGATTTTGTGGATGACTGCATTAAAAGTTGTCACTAAAGACGGCGTAACCCACTGAATCAATTCAATCAAATTCCTGGTTTTATCAAGGATTATTTATATGTACACGCCTTTGACTAAATTTGCCGCTCCCGTATTGTCATTGCCTAGGTTTGCAAAGCGTATGGTGGTGTTGATCATTGACATGGGCTTGTGTGTCTTGACCGTGTGGCTGGCCTACTACCTAAGACTGGGTGAGTTTATTGCGTTGTCTGGCAACGCGCTGTTGACAACTGGTTGGTCTATGGCATTGGCCTTGCCGGTTTTTATAGTCATGGGTTTGTACCGCGCCATTTTTCGCTACAGCGGCTGGCCTGCATTGCTGGCTGTTGCACAGGCCATTGGCATTTACGGCTTGCTGTATGCATCCATTTTCACGGCAATGGGTGTGTCCGGTGTGCCACGCACCATTGGCATCATTCAGCCCATTTTGTTGTTGCTGTTTGTCGGTGCTTCCAGGGCATTTGCACGCGTGTGGCTCGGTGACCAGTACCGCAGTATTTTGAAACAAGGCGCCCGAGCCAAGGTGCTGATTTACGGCGCTGGCAGCACCGGCCGGCAACTGGTCGCTGCCATGGCCAACAGCCACGAGATGCAAGTGGTGGGTTTCTTGGATGATGACGACCGTTTGCATGGCCATGTATTGAACGGGCAGCCTATCTACAACCCGGTGGACCTGAACCAGTTGGTCGCCACGTTGGGCATCAGCGATGTGTTGCTGGCCATGCCTGGGCTGAACCGCAAAAGCCGCAACGACATTTTGATCCGCATACGGGCCGCTCGTGTGGCTGTGCGCACCTTGCCCAGCATGACGGAATTGGCCCAAGGAAAAGTCAGTGTGTCAGATCTGCGTGAATTGGACATCGATGATTTGCTCGGGCGCGAAGCCGTCGCCCCCAACCATATCTTGCTGGTGAAAAATATCAGTGGCAAAGTGGTGTTGGTCACGGGCGCGGGTGGATCAATTGGCAGCGAGTTGTGTCGACAAATCTTGGCAGTCAAGCCTGCCAAGTTGCTGTTGATTGAACAAAGCGAATTTGCGCTGTATGCCATTCACCAAGAGTTAGAAGAAAAGCAAACCCAGAAAAACAGCGTGTTGGTTCCTTTGTTGGCTTCCGTGCAAGATGTCGACAGAATGCGCGAAATCATGGCGACATGGCAACCCGACACGGTCTACCACGCAGCGGCCTACAAACACGTGCCACTGGTTGAGCACAACCCATCCGAGGGAATCAAAAACAATGTGCTGGGTACCTTGCGTACCGCGCAAGCCGCCGCTGAAAACGGGGTGGCGGATTTTGTTTTGATCAGCACCGACAAAGCGGTGCGACCCACCAACATCATGGGCGCGAGCAAGCGATTGGCTGAACTGGTGTTGCAAGCACTGGCTACTCAGTCATCCTCTACACGCTTTAGCATGGTCAGATTTGGCAATGTCTTGGGCTCTTCAGGTTCCGTGGTGCCGCGGTTTCGTCAGCAAATTCGCGACGGCGGGCCGGTCACCTTGACCCACCCGGATATCACGCGTTACTTCATGACCATTCCTGAAGCGGCCCAATTGGTGATTCAGGCGGGTGCCATGGCCAAGGGCGGCGATGTGTTTGTGCTTGACATGGGTCAGCCCGTGAAGATCATGGATTTGGCATGCCGAATCATTGAGCTGTCCGGCTTGCAAGTTAAAAATGCAGACAATCCCGATGGGGATATCGACATAGAAATCACCGGTCTTCGTCCTGGCGAAAAGTTGTATGAAGAATTGTTGATTGGTGACAACCCAAGGTCCACGTCTCACCCGCGGATCATGAAGGCGCATGAAGAACACATGGGCTGGGACGAACTAGAACAAAAACTGCGCTCCTTGGAAATGGTGCTCAATATCAACGATGTGGCAGTGATTCGCTTGATGATGCAACAGTTGGTGCCCGGCTACACGCCCGACGACGAGATCGTTGATTGGGTGTACATGGAGCAAGAGGCCGAGGCGCTGGCGCTTTCGAGGTAATTTGGCAATCTATTGGTCTAAGCATCCAAATAATAATAACTTAATACTAATAAAATGAATATTTCATTGGCAAGCGTCAATTTTTATTGACACAAAGCTTGTCAAAATATGTAAACCCAACTAGACTTCCCTGACCACCCACCCTTTTCAGAAAGGTCAGCCATGAACCAGAGCCTTGCAATACAAACCCGAAACAAATTGGCCAAGGTCTACATTGGTGGCTTTGTGGCGTTCAGCGGAATGATCACCTTGTGGGTATCGATTCTGGTGATTGCCAACCGCACCAGCTAATTTCACTGCTGCAGCAACGCCCAAGCGTTGCAACACATTCATCAACCCTTGCGATCGCTCGCAGGGGTTTTTGTTTTTGGGGCGGGCATTTTGCAGGCGATCCAACTTCTGTCATGGTCTTTGGCGATACTCAGGCAAAGCTCTGCACCAGTCTTCAAGATGACGCGGCAAGCACGAGATTGATTTGACAAGACAGTTCACAAGAGGAAAGCAAGCATGGCCAAAGATTTCGACACCATGGAAGACAGCAACCGCTCGGCCAATACCGACATCCATCAGGTGTCAGACCCGGCCAAGCGCATCAGTTTGCAGTGGTTGGCAGGTTTGTCATTGCTGGCGCACATGGGCGCTGGCAAAGCGCAAAGCGGGCAATCAAACACCATCAGCCGTTTGAATTTTCAAGCGATACCTCCTAGCTTGGAAGACTTTGTGCAAGTACCGCCCGGTTACCGCTTCAATATATTGGCGGCTTGGGGCGAGCCGGTAGGTATCCCTGGCAATATGCCGGCCTACCGCGCTGATGCTTCCAACACCGCCGCAGAGCAAGCCGCGCAAATGGGCATGCACCATGACGGCTTGGTGTTTTTCCCCTTGAACGGCAGTTCGACCCATGGCGTCATCATGACCAACCATGAATACACCGATGACGGCTTGCTTCATTCCGACGGTATAGAAAACTGGACCGAAGAAAAGGTCAAAAAATCGCAAAACGCCCATGGCTTGTCTGCCTATGAGGCCAAGCTCACGGACAAGGGGTGGCAGATGGTGCGGCCTTCGCGTTATGCACGGCGCTTCACCATGGACACAGAATTTGCCGTCGGCGGACCGGCCGCCGGTCACCAGTTGATGCAAACCGCAGCCGACCCAGCGGGCCAACGCATCAAAGGCACGTTGAACAATTGCGCGAGCAGCATGACGCCTTGGGGCACGTATTTGTCCGGGGAAGAAAACTTTGCGTTTTACTTTGCGGCGGGTGACAAACCCTCCGCTCATCACAAGCGCTGGGGCTTGCGCGCCAAAAGTTTTTACCAGTGGGACAAGCACGATGAGCGTTTTGATGCGGTACGCCATCCGAACGAGCCCAACCGTTTCGGCTGGATCGTCGAAGTCGATCCGATGGACCCAAACAGCACGCCGATCAAACGCACCGCTATCGGCAGGGGTGCGCACGAAGGCGCATGGGTGACGCAATCGGGTGATGGTCGCGCCGTGGTGTACTCGGGGGAAGACGCGCGTTTTGAATACATCTACAAATTCATCAGCCGCGACAAGATCGCGCCGGGCGGTGCAGCTGCCAACCGCGAACTGCTGGACCACGGTACCTTGTACGTAGCAAGGTTTGACGCCGATGGCAGCGGGAGATGGTTGCCGCTGGTGCACGGCAGTGGGCCGCTCACAGCTGCCAATGGGTTTGCCGACCAAGGCGAAGTGTTGATCAAAGCCAGACAGGCCAGCGATTTGCTGGGGGCCACCAAAATGGACCGCCCTGAATGGCTGACCATCGACCGCGACAGCGGTTGGGTGTATTGCACACTCACCAACAACAGCAACCGAGGACAAGACAAACACCCGGGTGTGGATGCGGCCAACCCCCGCGCCAACAACACCATGGGTCAAATCATCCGTTGGCGCGACACGCAGATGTTTGCGGGTGACACATTTGTCTGGAACCATTTGCTGCTGGCCGGCGACCCGGCCAACGAACGCGAGCAGGCCAAAGGCAATATCAAAGGTGACTTCTTTGCGTGTCCGGATGGCTTGTCCTTCGGACCGGGTGGTTTGCTCTGGATACAAACCGATGTGCACTCCAGCCAATTGAACCAAGGCGAACTCAAGCGCATCGGCAACAACCAGATGCTGGTCTGCGACCCCAGCACCGGTGAAGTCAAGCGGTTTCTCACGGGGCCGAATATGTGTGAAATCACCGGCCTGTCTTTCACCCCCGACGGCACCACCTTGTTCATCAATGTCCAACACCCGGGCGAAACACCAAGCGACCGAGGCGACCCCAAATACCCCAACCAGTTTTCCAGTTGGCCGGACCATATTGACGAAAACCGTCCGCGATCAGCCACGGTTGCCATTAGAAAAACAGATGGCGGTGTGATTGGCGGGTGACAGCGTCAATAGACATCCAACGCACGGACCCCTGCGCTGCGGCTAAGATGCTTGCATGACTTGCGAGCTTGTGCGTGAATGTCTTGCAGGACCATGCCCCACCCATTGAACCAGGAGATGCAAATGACTTCATTCAGCCACTCAGTGAAAGCGCTGGCCATAGCAGTCATCACCACCATCGCTGCCAACGCAACGGTCATGGCACAACACCTGGACAAGCCGTTCACTGTGGTGGAGCCGGAGCAAATACAGTGGAAAGATGCTGGCAAAGGCGTCAAATTTGCAGTGATCTCGGGCGACCCGTCCAAGCCGGGGCCTTATGTGATTCGCGTCATTTTTCCACCGGGCGTCATGAGTGCGCCGCACTACCACCGCGAAGACCGCTACGTCACTGTGATGCAAGGCACTTGGTTGGCGGGTGTCGATGACAGTTGGGACCCGAAAACCACGCAACCCCTCAGTGCGGGCAGTTACATGTTGCATCCGGCAGGTGCCATCCATTACGACGGCGGCGGCAGCGAAAGCGCCACGGTGCAAATCATGGGCATCGGACCGAGCAGCACCACGTTTTTGTTTCCGCAGGTAGGCGATTTCGGTGAACCACGCAAACTCAATTGATGCCATGGTGTTTGTCATGGCACCTGTGAAGTGGACAGCCTCTGCGTGCGGATGCGAACTGCCAAGGAACCGCTCTGTTTATCTGCGTGCTTGTGTTGGCTTCGCCAGTATTGTTGTGGGATGGCTCTGCAGTCTGCCTGCCCATGCGCAATGGCAGTTGCTCACAACTGACGCGCAAGGACGTTTTTTCTACGACGCTGCGGTGCAACGAGAAGGCGAGCAAGTCAATCTGTGGCGAATGACAGACTTCGCCCAACCACTGACGAATTTAGAAGGCAAAGAAGTGCGTTCTGAAAAACTGCGCACCACCATTGATTGCAGTCAGGCCAAGTTGGCTTATTCGCAGGTCACGCGTTATGCGGGTGTGCAGGCGACGGGTGAGGTGATGAACCACTACGAAACACCTTTGCGTTTCACCCGCATTGCGCCGGACAGTGTGGATGCGTTGCTGATGCAAAAAGTTTGTAGAAAATAATTTGGTGTTTGCCCATGCTGATTAACAACACACCACCCCGATTGACTTCCTTGGCCCACGGCGGCGGCTGCGGTTGCAAGATCGCGCCCGGCGTGCTGCGCGACATCCTCTCGAACATGAAAGGCTTTGCGCTGCCGCCCGCTTTGCTGGTCGGCATTGACACCTCGGACGACGCGGCCGTGTATTTGCTGAATGACCAGCAAGCGCTGATAGCCACCACAGACTTTTTCATGCCGGTGGTGGACGATCCGTTTGACTTCGGACGCATCGCCGCCACCAACGCCATCAGCGATGTCTATGCCATGGGCGGCACACCCATTTTTGCGCTGGCGCTGGTCGGAATGCCCATCAGTGTGCTCAGCACGGAAACGATTGGACAGATATTGGCGGGCGGGCAAAGTGTGTGTCAGGCCGCAGGTATTCCGATTGCTGGCGGCCACAGCATCGATTCGGTAGAACCGATTTACGGTTTGGTGGTGTTGGGCTTGGCGCACCCGAGCCGCATCAAGCGTAACGCCTCAGCGCAGGCAGGCGATGTGTTGGTGCTGGGCAAACCGCTGGGCGTGGGCGTGTTGTCTGCCGCTTTGAAAAAAGAGCAACTCTCCGCTGAGGGCTATGCGCAAATGATCGACACGACCACGCGCTTGAACACGCCCGGCCCTGAACTCGCCGCCATGCAAGATGTGCACGCCATGACCGATGTCACTGGTTTTGGTTTGGCCGGACACGCGTTGGAGTTGGCGCGCGGCTCGGGCTTGGATGTGCATATCGATTGGTCCCAAGTGCCGTTGCTGGATGGCGTGCGTGCGCTTGCTCAGGCTGGCCACATAACAGGCGCATCTGCGCGTAACTGGAGCGGCTATGGCGCGGACGTGCAATTGCCCGTTGCCGGTTTTGATGCAATTGACCAAGCTTTGTTGAGCGACCCGCAAACCAGCGGCGGCTTGCTGGTCAGTTGTGCGCCGGGTGCGGTGCAAGCCGTGATGGACGTGTTTGAGCGACATGGTTTTGCGCAGGCGGCAGTGGTGGGTGAAGTGACGGTGAAAGCGGGGGATAGGGCTGTGTTGAGCGTTTCTAATTAACTGTTCATCAAAACTCAATCCGCATACCCCGGATTGACCCGGTCCAGCACCCGCATCATGGCTTCGAAATACAAGCGTTCGCGCTCGGAGACAGGGTGGCGGTCGTTGGGTGAGCGTTGCAGCACTTCAGCCACCACTTGTTCGCTCATGACTTCCAAGGTTTCGCCGGTGCTCATGGCCAGCACTTGGGTTTGGCAGGCTTTTTCCAATTTGTACAAACGGCGGTAAGCCTGAGCCACGGTGTTGCCCACCGTCACCACGCCATGGTTTTTGAGGAACATGACCTGTTTGTCTTGCAGCAATGCGGCCAAGCGTTCGCCTTCGTCCATGGTTTTGGCCAAGCCGGTGTAATGGTCGTCATAAGCGATGCGGTTGTGAAAGAACGCAGCGGTTTGGCTGGCGGCAAGCAGCCGGTTGTTTTTCAACATATTGAGTGCTGTGGCCCAAGGCTGGTGGGTGTGCAACACCACCTTGGCGCCGGTGATGCGGTGCAGCGGAGCATGTATGCATTGGGCCGAGAGTTCAACCACGCCTTGGCCTTCCAGGGTTTCACCTGCGTCGTTGAACACGATGATGTCGCTGGCGCGCGCTTCTGACCAATGTAAACCGTAAGGCAGTAACAAATACTGGTCGGTGCGCCCGGGCACGATCATGGTGAAGTGGTTGTCTATGCCTTCTTCTAAACCATCGAGCACCGCCAATCGCAGCGCAGCGGCCAGATGGACTTTGGCTTGCCAAAGGGGGTCGATAGCCGATGAAGTGGGAAGCGTATGAACCGACATGAGCGACTTTCAGGTATTGCCAAACAGGTGCGAAGAATAACTGAAATTATTTTTTTCGCCATGGCGGCGCGCTGGCGTGGCGGTCCTTGGCCTCTTGCGCACGCAAGGCAGCGTCGTAAGCACTTTGCGCCCAGACTGCGGCGAGTTCGCGGTCATCCAACATGACATCCGGGGCGCTCCAGTAAGACAGTTGCACTTGCTTGCCGCGTTGCACAAAGCCAAAGGCTTGGCAGCCTTGGTCGGTGAATTTAGCGCGGTTGTGGGCATCGGTTTTCAAATACAAACGGCCTTGCGCGTACAAGCCGAACATCAAGCCGTCACGGTAAATGCCGTGCGCCCCGAACATGCGGCGGGTGGTGATCTGGCCGAAACCGGCGAACACCTCGTGCAAATACTCGATGAAGTCGCTCATGTCGGCTGTCGGTGGGGCGATGTAAAACGAAAAGCAGGCATGGCCCATTATTCATGCAAGGCGCGGAAATAAAAAAGCCACGCTGTGCGTGGCGGTTGAAAAAATATATAGATAAATCTATTTAAACATCATGCCCAGACCAATGTTAAATTGAGTGTTTGAAACAGTATCGTCGTCGATGTTTTTACCAGCTGCTTTGGTGTATTTCGTGTACTTGAGTTCAGCTTGTACATAGGTGGTTTTATTCAGCAAATACCTAGCACCAGCGCCCAGCCCGTAACCTTTTAAAGTGAAATTAGTTTTACCGTAAGAATATTTTGCAGATTCATAGGAAACTTTGGCGTACGCCAATGTGTTGTCATTTACCAAACTGCCCGCACCCAATGACAGACTGTATGGATTTTTAAAATATATTTTTTGGCGTCCTTCTTTATCCTCAGATTCACCCGTACCTGATTTGACATTACTGAGGTTGTAATCAATGCCAAATAAAACAGCTATGTCTTTTGTCGCTTCCATGACGTAACCGCCATGTAAAGCAACGCCTGCACTTGTGTCGCTAAGGGATTTACCACTAGTTTTTAGTTTTCCATTGCTGACGGCAAGTGTGGCACCTACCTCAGGCCCGGTGAAGTCAGCCAGCTCGGCCATGGAAGCCGTGGACACCAGCGCCAAGCCCAGCAGCGAAGTTTTTAGTAAAGCATTCATTTGGAAGTTCCCTTTGGTTAAAAAGGAAACATTTTCCAGAGAATATGCTTTTTAGCAACTCACAAAGTATTCATAAATGCACGACTAGCGCTGATAACATACTGGAATTGATTAAAAAACCACAAACAGCGGCCTAAGCCTTGTGATCTGCCTTGTCGGCTAACGCCTTTTCCGCTTCCACTTTCAACGCAAACTCGGCGCGCAAGGCGCGCAGTTTTTCGCGCGGGTCTTCGCGGGTCGTGGCTTGCTCGAGTGACATTTCGGCAATAAAGCGACTCGGCATGGCGTTCACTATCTCGCGGCCTTTTTTGCGCCGCTTGCTCCAACTCACCACCAGGCTGCGCTGCGCCCGGGTGATGCCCACATACATCAGGCGGCGTTCTTCTTGAATGCGGGTGAGGTTGAGCGCGTCTTGTTGCAAGCTGACGCCGTCTTCTTCGGGCTTGAACGGCAGCAGGCCTTCGTTGACACCGGCGAGCACCACGTGCGGCCATTCCAAACCCTTGGCTGCGTGCAAGGTGGACAAGGTGACCACGTCCTGGTCTTTCTCGCGGTCGCTCAAAGTCGACAACAGCGCAATGGCTTGCGCCACTTCCAAAAGCGTTTTGCTTTCGCTCACCAAGCTGACACCGGCGGTGTCGTCTATTTCGCCGCCGCAGCGCTTGGCCATCCAGTCGACAAAATCCAGCACATTCGTCCAACGTGCCGCCGCCAGTTTTTCGCTGTCTTCGCTGTCGTACAAATGTTTTTCATAGTCCAAATCTTTCAACCACTGCAGCAGCAAAGCCAGCGCAGCTTCGCTGCCTTGCGTGTGTTGGGCCCGGTATTGCAAATCGTTCACTTCATTGCCAAAGGCTTGCAAGCTGCCCACCGCTTTGGCAGGCATTGCCGCACCCAGCGAATGGCTGAACACCGCTTCGAACATGCTGATCCGGTATTGCGTGGCGAACTCGCCCAGCTTTTGTAGCGTGGTGTGGCCGATGCCGCGTTTGGGCGTGGTGACGCAGCGCAAAAACGCCGGGTCGTCGTCGTTGTTCACCAGCAAGCGCAACCAAGCGCACAGATCGCGTATTTCCGCACGGTCAAAAAAACTTTGACCGCCTGACACTTTGTAGGGAATCGCGGCTTTGCGAAAGGCTTTTTCCAGCACGCGGGACTGGTGGTTGGCGCGGTACAGCACGGCGAAATGTTTCCAGTCGCGCCAATGGCTCAAGCCCGCGCCGGTGTCGTTGCCCGCGCGCAGGCTTTGTATGCGCAACACAATGCGCTCGGCCTCGTGTTCTTCGTTGTCCGCGTCTGACAAACGCACCGGCTCGCCGGGGCCGAGTTCGGAGAACAGTTTTTTTGGATAGAGCTTGGGGTTGGGCCCGATGACGTTGTTGGCCGCTTGAAGAATGGCGCCGGTGGAGCGGTAGTTTTGCTCCAACTTCACCACCTTGAGTTGCGGAAATTCAATGGGCAGTTTTTGCAAATTGTCCAAGGTCGCACCGCGCCAGCCGTAAATGGACTGGTCATCGTCGCCCACGGCGGTGAAGCGGGCGCGCTCGCCGACCAGCAGTTTGAGCATTTCATATTGCGTGGCGTTGGTGTCCTGGTATTCATCCACCAGCACATGGCCCATTTGCTGCTGCCATTGCAAACGCACGTCCTCGTGTTGTTGCAACAATTTCAACGGCAGACCGATCAGGTCGTCAAAGTCCACGCTTTGGTAAGCCGTCAAGCGCTCTTCGTAACGCGCCATGATGCGCGCCGTGATGCGTTCGTTGTCGTTGCTGGCTTGGGCGTCGGCCATGGCGGCGTTCAAGCCTTGGTTTTTCCACAAGCTGATCGCCCATTGCCATTGGCGCGCCGTGGCCAAGTCCGAGCTGCCACCGGCGTCTTTCAAAATCGAGGTCACATCGTCGGTGTCCAAGATGCTGAAGTTTTTCTTCAAGCCCAGCACCTCGCCGCTTTGCCGCAACATGCGCACGCCCAAAGCGTGAAACGTGCAAATCAATACTTTTTGAGCTTCGCGCCCGACCAGTTGCTTGGCGCGCTCGCGCATTTCAGCCGCGGCTTTGTTGGTGAAGGTGATGGCGGCGATGCGCTCGGGCTCCAGCCCCAATTGAATCAGGTGCGCGATTTTGTGGGTGATGACGCGGGTTTTGCCGGAACCGGCACCGGCCAGCACCAGACAAGGTCCTTGCACATGGTGAACCGCTTCGAGCTGAGGGAGATTGAGTGAAGCAGACATGCAGGTGACAGATGGGTGCGCGTGACAGGCAAAGCCGGTGATCATAGCGAGGACAATTTTGCCTGTGCTGACTTAAATCACCAGCGGGTCGACATCCATGGCCCAGCGAATCACGGCTTTGTGCTGGTTGCGCAGGTCTTGCAAATCCTGTTGCCAATGGCTTAAAAACGCCTGCAATGCACGGCGCGAATGCGATTCGACCAGCATTTGCGAACGCTCGACATTGGCCACGCGTTGCAAGCTCATTGGTACCGCCGGGTAAATCGTCACCGACAAACCTTGCGCTTGCAACCACGCTTGCCCGCTGCCGTTGGCGGCGTTCAAAAAGGCTTGCGCCGCTTCTTGTGTGCGCGCTTCGGCACGCAACAAGGCTTGAAAGCTGAACGGCGGCAAACCGGCTTGGCTGCGTTCGGTCAGTTGTTGGGCGGCGAAGCCAGCGAAATCGTGTTGCTTCAAACTTTCAAACAGCGGGTGCGCCGGGTGAAAGGTTTGCACCCACATTTCACACGGCTGTTCGCGCGAGAGTTCTGCGTCCCGCCCGGCGCGACCGGCTGCTTGCAACAACAAAGCAAACAAACGCTCGGGCGCGCGAAAGTCGGCGCTGAACAAAGCACCGTCCGGGTTGAGCGCGGCGACCAGCGTCACACGTCTGAAGTCGTGTCCCTTGGCCACCATTTGCGTGCCGACCAACACATCAACGTCGCCGTCGTGCACCTCGGCCAGCTGGCGCACCAATTCGCCTTTGCCGCGCGTGGTGTCGGCATCGATGCGCGCAATGCGCAAAGGCATGCCGTCCGGGCGCTTCATGTCATGCAGCAACTCGGCCAGATGTTCTTCGATTCTTTCCGTGCCGTGGCCGAGTGCGCCAATGTCCTGGTTGCCGCATGAAGGGCAGGCGCGCGGCACCGGTTGCGTCAGGCTGCAATGGTGACAACGCAGGCTGCGGTCAGATTTGTGAAACACCCGGTAAGCGCTGCAATGCGGGCATTCGCTTTTCCAACCGCAGGCTTGGCAATGCAGCACCGGCGCATAGCCGCGGCGGTTGAGCAACACCAACACTTGCTCACCTTGCGCGATGCGCTCGCGCATGGCCTCTAAAAGCGGTGCAGACACCAGCGTTTTGCGCGGTTGTTTGCCCATGTCGACCCGGCGCAGCACCGGCAATTGCCCCGAGCCGATACGGCTGGGCATGGACAAACGCACATAGCGCGGCGCGGCCTCACCGGCCACTGGCTCGCGGCTGTGGTGCCAGCTCTCCAGCGACGGTGTGGCCGAACCCAAAATGACTTGCGCGCCTTCCAGCTGTCCCCGGTAAACCGCCAAATCGCGGGCCGAATAGCGCGCGCCTTCTTGCTGTTTGTAGCTGGGGTCGTGTTCTTCATCGACCACGATCAATTTCAAATGCGGAATGGATGCCAACACCGCCAGCCGCGTTCCCAGCACCAAGCGCGCTTGGCCGGTGTGGGCGGACAACCAGCTGTTCAAACGCTGCGCCGGTGTCATGCCGCTGTGCATGGACACGATGGCCGCCTCGCCCAAGTGCGCAAAACGTGCACGCACGCGTTCTTCCAGTTGCGGTGTCAGGTTGATTTCCGGCACCAGCATCAGCACCTGGGCTTGCGCGTCCTGCGTCAGTACCTCGGCGGCGCGGCGCAAATACACCTCGGTTTTGCCGCTGCCCGTGTTGCCGTGCAACACAAAAGGGCCGGGTTCTTGTGCCATGCGTGCCAGAACCGTTTCTTGTTCCGGCGTCAATGCTGGCGCGAAGTCGTCTGCTGGCGTGGCAGTGACCGCCTCTTGGGCTTTGCCGCGTTTCGTCAATTTGCGCGCGAGCTGCAGTTGGCTCACATCCCGCAGTTGCGGCGGCAGGCTGCCGATGGCGAATTCGCCGATTGAGCGTTGGTAATAGCCGGCTGCAAACGTCATCAAATCCAGCCACTTCGCCGACAACACTGGAATGCCCGTCAAGGCTTCGGTCAGTGGTTTGAGTTGCTGGTGGGCCGGCAAAGCCGATGCCTGACCCGGCAAAACCAGTCCCAAGGTTTCGCGTTGTCCCAAGGGCACCCGCACCAAGGTCCCGGGCGGCAAATATTGTTCTGATTCGTACACCAGTGGCCCGCTTATACGGCTGTGTGCCGGGGTGGCCAGCATCACTTGCAAAAGTGCAGGCATGTCAATACCCCATTTGCACGAGGATATTCAGAGAAAACTTCATATACCGGCCTAAGTGGTTGATTGGCAAGGGATTTGAAAACGATCCCAAATTTCTGTGGATAACTTTGTTGACAGCTTGCCTGTGGGAGGCAGAAAGCCCGATAAATCAAGGCTTTGAACACAATGCCCGAAAAATCGGCAGACTATTGATTCGTTCAAAATCAAGGGGTTACAAAAAAACCAAGCGAGTGAAATTTTTTTTTCTAATGTATGCCCTAGGTATAGGAAGGAATTAATTTTTGTGCATAAGTTCACTTGATGCCAGCGAAAGTTGTCATTGCCGGATCATTGATTCGCCACACGCATGGCCTTGGAATGGCTGTGAACCGCATCGACCAAGGCGCTGACATGTTCCGGCGGCGTGAACTGGCTGATACCGTGACCCAGGTTGAAAATATGGGTCGGGCCGGTGGTTGTGGTGTCGGTATGGGGTTTGCCGAAGCTGTCCAGCACGCGGTGCACCTCGGTGGCAATGTGTTCGGGTGGCGCAAACAAAATGTTCGGGTCGATATTGCCTTGCAAGGCCTTGCCCGGACCGCCTGCCTCGCCGCCGACCAGCTGGCGCGCCGTGCCTAGGTTCATGGTCCAGTCCAGACCCAGTACTTCGCAGTCCAGGTGTTTCATTTCTGGCAACCACAAACCGCCGCCTTTGGTGAACACGATGCGCGGAATGATGTGTCCGTCGTGGCTGCGCTTGAGTTGCGCCAGCACGCGCTCGGTGTAAGCCAAACTGAATTGTTGGAAGGCGCCGTCAGCCAGCACCCCGCCCCAGCTGTCAAACACCATCACGGCCTGCGCGCCGGCGTCGATTTGGGCATTTAAATAGGCGGCGACCGAATCGGCGTTGATCGCCAGAATGCGGTGCATCAGGTCCGGGCGGCTGTACATCAGTGACTTGACCAAACGGTAATCGTCAGAACCGCCGCCTTCGACCATGTAGCAGGCCAGCGTCCAAGGGCTGCCGGAAAAACCGATCAGCGGTACCCGGCCGTTCAAGGCTTTGCGAATGGAAGTGACCGCGTCAAACACGTATTGCAGTTTGTGCATGTCAGGCACGGCCAGCGCGGCCACGGCGGCCTCGTCCCGCACCACTTTTTCAAACTTCGGCCCTTCACCTTGGGCAAAACTCAGGCCCAAGCCCATGGCGTCGGGCACGGTGAGGATGTCGGAAAACAAAATGGCGGCGTCCAGCGCATAGCGGTCCATCGGTTGCAGCGTGACCTCGGTGGCGTAATCCACGTTGGTGGCCAAGCCCATGAAACTGCCGGCCTTGGCTCGCGTGGCGCAGTATTCAGGCAAGTACCTACCGGCTTGGCGCATCAGCCAGACGGGGGTGTGATCGGTGGCCTGACGCAGGCAGGCTTTGAGGAAGCTGTCGTTGAGTAGTGGGGTAGTCATGCAGATATTGTGACAGGGTAAATTGACACTTTTATCGGGTGTTTTACCCATGGGGAGGAGTTGGCTTTCTGCTGTTGACGACACGCTTGCCAATTGAAGTCACGCTTTGGCCGAACCATCCGTTAAGGTTGGCATTCCTGCAGTTAGAAGACACGCTTTGGCCGACCCGTCCGGTGCGCTTTTTTTCTGCGCTTTCGCTCGAAAAAAACACCCCCTCCGATTCGGCCTAAAGTGATGAATTTGGTTGAGGCTGTGTTTCTATCACCGCAGAAATGTTGTCGGAGAAATACATCGAGTGGACAAACGACATGGCGGTCGGGCCGACGCGAACGTTGCCGTAGGCGGTGAGCGGCGACCGAGCCGACATGGTGTGAACACATCAATTAATTGGAGTCTGACCCCAATTAAATCAAGTCAAGCGCCCGCATCACCAAGTCGGGCGTCAATAACTCGGGCAGCACTTGCGGCGGCTTGCCCGGCACATGCAACACATACACCGGCACCCCGCTGCGACCCAAGGCGTTCAACGCCTGGCTGATCGCCGGGTCTTGGCGCGTCCAATCCGCTTGCAATAACAAGACATTGCGATCCGCAAATGCTTGCAACACCTGGGAATTGCGCAAAGTGGTTTGCTTGTTCACCTGACAAGTCACACACCAAGCAGCGGTAAAGTCCACAAATACCGCTTGATTT
Source organism: Comamonadaceae bacterium (assembly GCA_027488735.1). GTDB lineage: Bacteria > Pseudomonadota > Gammaproteobacteria > Burkholderiales > Burkholderiaceae_C > Limnohabitans. Next base: position 90,827 of record JAIYBB010000011.1, read on the forward strand.
TGTTGCAGGGCCGCGTTCACACGCTCGCTTGACCAAGCTTGCCAATTGCCCTCAGCCGTTGTTTGTGCTTCTGATGAAGGCGCGTTGCGCCACACAGGTACCGACAGCCAAAGCACAGCGCACAAGCACGCAATGAAAACCGCACGTACCCATTGCCCAGCCGGTTTGGCCAAGCCCAACGACCAGACCATGCCACCCGCCAGAACCAAAGCAGCAAGCAGCAGTGCTGCCGCTTCTTCGCCGGCTTGCTTGGAAAACACCCACAGCAGCCAGACCACGGTCAGCAACATCGGGAAAGCCAAGGTCTGGCGCAGCACCTGCATCCATGCGCCCGGCTTGGGCAGCCATGCGGCGGTGGCGGGCAGCCAGGCGCTCATCGTGAATGGCAATGCCAAACCGATACCTAGGCTTAAAAATATCAACAAACCTTGCCAAGCCGGCAGGGTAAAAGCCACCCCCACCGATGCGCCCATGAACGGCGCGGTGCAAGGCGCCGCCACCAGCACGGCCAGCACGCCAGATAAAAACGCATCCACCACCGGGTGTCGGGCCATCTGGGCGGCCAGACCACCGCCCCAATTGCCCCGCCATTCCAGCAAGCCCCACAAATTCAGCGCAATCATTGTGAACAACAGCGCCAAGCCAGCCACCAACACGGGAGACTGCAACTGAAAGCCCCACCCCAATTGGGTGCCAGCCGCACGCAAGCCCATGACCAGCAGCGCCAGCGCCAACATGCTGACCAGCACACCCAGCCCATAGGCAGTGCCAATCGCTTTGCGTTGCAAAGGTGTCAACGAAGATTTGGTCAGTGACAACACTTTGATGGCAAGAACCGGCAACACGCAAGGCATGAGGTTGAGCAATAAGCCGCCGACCAGAGCCCCCAGCAAACTGCTTATCAAGCCTGGCCACGAGGCGGCTGTCGTGGTGTTGAGCGCGGCTGGCGCAGATGGCGGTGGAGCAACGACACTTTGTTTGGGCCAATCGCCTTGCATTAGCAGCGTGACCTGCCAAGAGCGCGCAGGCGTACGGCTGTCATCCACCAGCAGCAGGTCCATGTCTTTGGGTTCAGTGCTGCGCATATTGTGCAAACCAGCGCGCAACTGCCACACATTGTTTTGCCATTCACCGCCACCGTTGATGCCCAATCCGCTGGCCAGCACCTCTGGGGTGTAGGCAAAAGCCTTTAATGGCTTGCCTTGTAGTTCGGTCGGCAAGCCTTGTATTTTCAACACCAGTGCACTGGCGTCAAACGACATGGTTTGTTTGGATGGTGACAGGACTGCCGGTTGCACCGCCAACAGTTGTTCGAAAGCATTGGCATGCTCGGCCACACTGGAGGCAACCGGAAGTCTCAATGCAAACTGTCCAGACTGCGGAATACATTCTTCTTTGCAGACCAGCCAGTCAGCTTGCAGCCGTATGTCGATATCACGCCCTGTGAAAGAACCAGTTACTTTGACCGGCGCAGCCAGCAGCACACGGCCCTCAAAGCCATGGTTCACCATGTTGCCCACAGGAATCATTTGTGGGGTTGGCCACAAGGTGTTGCCAGCTTGCAAGCCAGAGGGTAGTTGCCACTGCAATTGCGTGGCCAAGCCGCTGTCGCCCGGATTGCGCCAGTAGGTATGCCAACCGGGTTGGTGTTGCAATTGCAAGCCTAACCACAGTGGCTGACCGGCTTGTACCCCTTGTGGCGCATAAGCCAGAAGTTCAGCGCGAACCTGCGCTGTTTGTACAACAGCGCTTGGGGCAATTTGCGACAGTGCAACGCCTTGGCCGAGCAACAACGAAACAAGGACACAAGATTTCTTAAAAAACGACTTGAATGAGGACATGCGGCCCATGTTACCCAAGCCTTTAAGATGGCGTGCATGAAGGTATTTACGCGTTACTGGGCTGATTGCGTCAGCACCGATTTTTCCGAACTCGACCCGCTGCGCACGGTGGCGGTTTTGCCTTTGGGCGCGACCGAGCAGCACGGGCCGCATTTGCCGTTGTCGGTGGATACCGATTTGGTCAATGCCATGGTGGGTGCAGCGCTCACGCATTTGCAAGCAGCGGACCCGGTGTTGGTGTTGCCCACGCAAAGCGTGGGTTTGAGCAGCGAGCATCTGGCTTATGACGGTACGCTCAGTCTGTCACCGGCGCATCTCATTTCGCAATGGTGCGACATCGGCGAAGGCGTGGCGCGCACCGGCATCAAAAAATTGCTGATGTTCAATGCGCATGGCGGCAACGCCGGTTTGATGGATGTGGTCGCGCGTGAATTGCGCGGACACTGCGGGCTCACGGTTTTTTCAAGCCACTGGTACCAACTGCGTTTGGGTGACGCATGGGACGCATTTGGCGAACACGAGCATCGCTTTGGCGTGCACGGCGGCGACATCGAAACCTCGCTGATGCTGGCGATCGCGCCGCACAAAGTGCGCATGGATGAGGCGCAGCATTTCGCATCTGCTTCTGAAGACCGTGCCGCAAGCTACAGTTTGCTGGGCGACGGCAAAAGCGCCAAACTCGGCTGGCATATGCAGGACTACAACCCGCATGGCGCTGCTGGAAACGCCGCGTTGGCAACGGCTGACAAAGGCAAGGCCTTGCTGGATGCGGCAGGTGTGCAACTGGCCAAGTTGCTGCAAGAGATGGTTCAGTTTGAACCGCTGATTTAAGACTTCATCGGGCATCACGCTGGCCTTTGATCAGGCTTAGCGTTTAAAGCGTTACTTTTAGACTTTTGCAAAAACCTCAGGTGAATGTCACCCAATCCCGGTAAGCCTCAGCGTCTAAATGGTTGAGGGTATTGAAGCTGACCAGCGTGGTTCGCTTGGGGCTGTAAACGCACTCGGTGACGGCGGTATTGCGAATGCGCATGTTCATCTCGACCATGCTCTCGGGCGGCGTGCCCAGCAAAGTACCGACTGCCGTCGAAATAGGTCCGCCGCTGGACACAATCAATACATCGCCGGTGTGGTGCTGCCTGACATGCGCCAATGCGTCGCTGATGCCTTGCACAAAATCCACAAAGGTCGGCATGCCCGCAGGCTGGGTGCGCCCGTGCATCCACTCTTGCAAGCCTTTGCGCAGCAAACCGAAATGGTGTTTGTACAACTCGGGCGTGTTCGGTTTGGCCAGCGGTTCGGGGTGTATGCAGTGAATCACCGCCTCGCTGTCGTACTCGTTCAAACCGGGCCACACCAAGGCTTTTAACGCCGTGTCTTGCAAGCCTTGTTGAATACCTTCCCAAGTTTGGCGATGGCGTTTCAAGCTGCCGGTGATGACCGCTTCAAACTTCATGCCGCGCTCGCGCCAGTACTCGCCCAAGCGCACGCTTTGTTTCTGGCCTAAGGCAGACAGTTGGTCGTAATCATCTGCGCCGAAAGAGGCCTGCCCGTGGCGCACTACATATAAATTTCCCATGGGTGAGATTGTGGCGAAAAAAGCAGGCCACACCGGTCACGCCGGAGACCTCAGGGCACTGAACATGGGTTCTTGGCTTAGACAGTGACCCGTTGCCCCAGCGTTTCCCAGCGTTCCATGGCGGTCAGCATTTCATCGTCGATTTGCGTGATGCGCACCGCCATGTCGGCCGCTTTTTTGGGGTCAGACACATACAAACTGCCGTCTGCCAGCAAGCGGTTGAGCTTGGCTTGTTCTGCTTCGAGTTGCTCGATCAAACCAGGGAGGCTGTCGTATTCGCGCTGCTCTTTGAAGCTGAGTTTTTTAAGCGCAGTGGTTTTGGCTTGCACCTGAGCACCGCTGCTGGCTTTGCTGGAGGTGTCAGCGGTTTTGGCGTTGGTTTGCGTTTGCGCAGCCCATGCCTTGGCGCGGTTGGATTGGGTCAACCAGTCTTGCACGCCGCCTTCGTATTCGCGCCACTTTGCGTCACCTTCAAAAGCGATGGTGCTGGTGACCACGTTGTCCAAAAAAGCGCGGTCGTGGCTGACCAGAAATACGGTGCTGTCGTAGTTTTGAAGCAGCTCTTCGAGCAATTCCAGTGTGTCTATGTCCAAATCGTTGGTCGGCTCATCCAGCACCAGCACATTGGCAGGTCGCGCAAACAAGCGGGCCAGCAACAAGCGGTTGCGCTCGCCGCCCGAGAGGCTTCGCACGGGAGAATTGGCGCGAGCGGGTGAAAAAAGGAAATCGCCCAGATAGCTTTTCACGTGCTGGCGCTGGTTGCCGATCTCAATCCATTCGCTGCCCGGGCTGATGAAATCTTCCAGCGTGGCGTTCAGGTCTAGCGCATTGCGCATTTGATCGAAATAAGCCACTTGCAAATTAGCGCCTTGCCTGACTTTGCCGCTGTCGGGCAACAACTCGCCGAGTATGAGTTTCAAGAGCGTGGTTTTGCCCGCGCCATTGGGGCCGATCAAACCCACTTTGTCGCCGCGCAAAATCGTGGCGCCAAAGCCATCCACAATTTTCTTTGCGCCATAAGCGAGCGATACATCGGTGAGTTCGGCCACGATTTTTCCACTCGGCAAACCTGCATCCACACTGGCTTTGACCTGGCCCATGGTGTTGCGTCTGGCTTGCCTAGCGGAACGCAGTTTTTCAAGACGCGCAATCCGCGCCACCGAACGTGTGCGCCTGGCTTCAACACCTCGGCGCACCCAGACTTCTTCTTGCGCCAGCAGTTTGTCGGCCTTGGCCTGCGTGACGGCTTCGGCGGCGAGTCCCGCTTCTTTGGTGAGCAGGTATTGTTGAAAATTGCCTTGGTAAGAATACAAATGCCCGCGGTCGAGTTCAACGATGCGGGTGGACACACGATCTAAAAATGTGCGGTCGTGCGTGATGACCACCATGCTGCCCTTGAACTCGATCAACAGGTCTTCCAGCCACTGAATACTGTCCAGATCCAAGTGGTTGGTCGGTTCGTCCAGCAATAGCATGTCTGGCATGGTCACCAGTGCTTGACCCAGCGCAACCCGTTTGCGCATACCGCCTGATAGGCTGGAGATCAAAGCATTGCCGTCAAGATGCAAGCGTTGCAAGGTTTCGGTGACGCGTTGTTCCCAGTTCCAGCCGTCTTGCAACTCAATGATGTTTTGCAAGCTGTCTAAGTCGCCAATGCCAGCCACGTATTGATCGAGCACATCTTTTAAGCCGGCTAATCCTTCGCTGACAGACTCAAACACAGTGACATTCGGGTCTAAAACAGGCTCTTGAGCCACGTAAGCCAGGTTTAAGTTTTGTTGAAATTGAATGACGCCATCATCGAGATGCTCCCTGCCCGCCAAGATTTTCAGCAATGAAGACTTACCTGTGCCGTTTCGCCCTATGAGGCCAATGCGCTCTGAGGTTTCTATGAATAAGGAGGTGCGATCGAGCAGAGGAACGTCGCCGAATGCCAGCTGAGCTGACTGCAAATTGATTAAGGCCATGGTTTCATTATCAGACCAGCCGCACAACGCGGTTTGAGTGACCATTCGCCAAAGTGTGACTGGATCGCAGCAGTGTGAAGTGACGAACACAGCCAAAAAACCGTTGAAAAGCCAAGTCTGCAAGCTGGACAGTGAGAAATCACGGGCAAACAGAATTATTTTTAGAGATAAAAACCAAGCCCTGACAAGGGTTTAGCGAATTGCGATGGGTGGCAACAAGAAATAAATCGCAAAGACTGGTGCAAACCCCGAAAAGTGCGCTATATTAGCGGGCTCAGCTTTTGAAAAGTGCTTCAAAAAAGCACCGACTAAAGCAGGGAAAACCCCCAAGGTTTGACAGGACATTAATAATCGTGTCATAATCGGAGGCTCCGCTGATCGCAGTGGCAGCAGATGAGAGATCATCAGGTTCATTAACAAATTACAGCCGATAAGCGTGGGCGTTTTAAGGCAATTGCCAAGGTTCTAGTAACCGAGTCGCAAGACTTAAAACGCTCATGAAGATAGAAGTGAAGTTCACTTCAATTCCGTTTTTAATGAGTAGCCTCGAAAGAGGCAAAAAAAACTATCAAGATCGAACTATAGAGTTTGATCCTGGCTCAGATTGAACGCTGGCGGAATGCTTTACACATGCAAGTCGAACGGCAGCACGGGGGCAACCCTGGTGGCGAGTGGCGAACGGGTGAGTAATATATCGGAACGTGCCCAGTCGTGGGGGATAACGTAGCGAAAGTTACGCTAATACCGCATACGATCTACGGATGAAAGCGGGGGATCGCAAGACCTCG